>NZ_SJOD01000009.1 GCF_004331175.1 Acinetobacter sp. ANC 4178 | reverse complement strand
ACAGTTGTGCTGGCGACAATAGCAAGAGTGAACCACCTGATCCCTTCCCGAACTCAGAAGTGAAACCTCTTAGCGCTGATGGTAGTGTGGGGTTACCCATGTGAGAGTAAGTCATCGCCAGCTCATTATTCAAACACCCCCTGGTCATCAGATCAGGGGGTGTTTCTCTATCTGGAAAATAATACTTTATTTCCACACGCACAGACCCTGATAAACCATCGTAATGGGCAGGAAGATGAATTAGTAAAAATGATTTGCTGGTAGCTGAAGCTTAAGCTGAGAGTTTATTGTTGTACTGAGTCTGAATCCGCCTCTCTAGAGGTTAAGCCTATTTTGAGATGCTTCTAACGATGCAGTCTGGGATATTTTTAAAATGCGATTTGGTTTTATAAACCTAATGTTTTAAAAAATATTGTTTGAAATGTAAACAAATTTAAAATAATACCGTCAATTATTGGGTTATATGGCATGTTTCATCTGTATTAATATAAGTTGATCACAGATATTTCTAAAACCCAGTCATGATCTAACTTTGACTCAGGTATGCCTGCGTTCTATAGTAATTTTGTCTTGATTGAAAGGTAAACAATTTAAAAAGACTGAGATGAAATGCTTGGATTGGATGTATGGAAAAACCCTCAATCTTTCAGTACACAATAAAGTTACTCAACAGGAAAATTTTTCAATATAAGGAACGTATGAATTTGCAAAGATCTATCGTGTTCAGTAATTTTACTTAGATTCGGGATAAGTCATTATTTGTTTAATTTGCGGAGGAATACATCACTTGGGAAGGTCATCACATTAAAAATCTAAGATTCGATGATAATGCGCAAGAAAACGAGGAGGTCTAGAACGATTTAAACGAAAGCGTTATATCTTTCAGAATTAAAAAAATTAACAAAGGAGTCCCTTATTATTGCACCGCATTATTCTCAAAGAGGTTATGACAACATGACCTCTTAAACATCAACTTAAGGAGTTGGTTATGAGACGATATGAACTTTCTTTAAAGATTTTTATTTTTGAAGTCAGTAAGATGAGGCTATTCTCATGGCAACGACATTAACACTGAATTCAAGATTACTCGCCATTATCGCACAGCGAAATCCGACCATTTATGACATCGTTATACCGCGTTTTACTTGCCCGTCTGCTGAAACTTGGATCATTGGTAAACATTCGCCAGTTGTAGTGAGTTCACAACAATTACCGCCTTCAGAATGGGGTGCACTGGTTGCCTCTGAATTTATACAGATGGCTTGGTTTGCAAACCGTTTTGGATTGAATTCCAATTCTATTCTAGATGATCTGGATGATTGGTGTCCGACTTATTCAAGGTGGCCCAAAAAAATACCTTGGTTAACCTCTCAGATTGATCTTCGAAGACTACCATTGCCTAAACCCCCTCCAAATTGGCTGTTAGATTTTCATCTAGGATTTGCTGCAAGGTTGGCTACAGCCCAATTAGAAGAGAGTTTGATCGGTGAGATTGTAACGAAAGCATTTGAGCGATCTGCTGCGGTGATTGAATCTGAAAAAAATTATGTAAGCGTTTCGGCAATGCCGTGCCCATCTTGATTGAGTTTTTATCATCATTTGAACGTTTTAGACGTACGTGAATTTAGTGAGTGTCGTGTCCAAGAAATTCTGTTGGATGCAGGATTTCTTGGAAGTGGAAAATATCATCGAACACAGATGATCATACATAATTGGCTTTATCATTGATATTTGATCAGTTTATTTAATATTTGCTTTAATCCATCGATTTCAAACTCATTTGCTGTAAAGGTTTCTTCTTTATTGCGTTTAAAAATATCCCGAATTTCCAACACTGCATTGGGATCAACCATGCCTAAACTTAATGTCACTTGACGGATTTGGCTGATGGAGCGAGAGCCATTGGTCGTACCATAACCAATAAATGCAGCAGGTTTGCCTTGCCACTCTTTGCCTAGATAATCTAAGGCATTTTTAAGGGCAGGGCTATAACCATGATTATATTCAGGGCTAATAAAAATAAAGGCATCGGCTAAGGCCATTTTATCTGCCCATTGTTGTTGTTTGGGTTGATCATAAATGCCCGTGGCAGGCGGATGCGAACCTGAAAACAAAGCTAAATCCCAATGTTTTAAATCAATCAGTTCGATATGGATGTCATGCAGGGCAAAATCAGAAATACAATCCATGCTCCACTGCGCAACTTTAATGGCTGTGCGGCCTTCTCGGATGCTACCAATAATAAGATATATAAGCATGAGGGTTCCATTTTTTATTCTTGTATTTAAATTAACCATTTATGGCATGTTTTCCCAGTCAAACTTTGTTAAGACCTTGTGTCGGGTTCGCATACTTATATCTTAAAGATCATAAAAGCATGAATAATGAAGTAATTGTATACCTTTGTGGCATATCTATATATGCAATCGGTTTTGGACAATAAAGCAGCTTTACCGCATTGTGTAAGTCTATTTTGGGATGATTTCACAAGTTGGAGGTGAAGCGTGAGCACACAAACTTTAAATATAAATACGCTGGTTGATGAAGCCAAATTTACTCCTTTTCATTGGAGTGTTTTGATTTGGTGTTTATTGATTATTATTTTTGATGGTTATGATTTAGTCATTTATGGCGTTGCCTTGCCTTTATTGATGCAAGAGTGGGGGCTGAGTGCGGTACAAGCAGGTTTACTCGCCAGTACGGCATTGTTTGGCATGATGTTTGGTGCTATGAGTTTTGGGACGCTGTCAGATAAATTAGGGCGTAAAAAAACCATTATGATTTGTGTAGCAATCTTTAGTGGATTTACTTTTTTAGGTGCCTTTGCTTCCTCACCTGTTGAATTTGGTATTTTAAGATTTCTGGCAGGACTGGGCATTGGAGGAGTGATGCCGAATGTGGTTGCCTTGATGACCGAATATGCACCGAAACGTATTCGTAGCACTTTGGTTGCCGTTATGTTTAGTGGATACGCCATTGGTGGTATGACTTCCGCTTTATTGGGGGCATGGCTGGTAACAGATTACGGCTGGAAAATCATGTTCTTTATTGCAGGGATTCCGTTTGTGGCTTTACCCATCATTTGGAAGTTTTTACCCGAATCTTTAATGTTCTTAACCAAAAAAGGCGAAACAGCGCAAGTGGCTGAGATTGTGCAAAAAATCAGCCCTGAACAACACATAAATGCGGAAACACGATTTGTGTTGAATGACGGCATCGCAGGTGATGAAGCACCTTTACGTGCCTTATTCCAGCAAGGACGACTGTTCAGTACTCTGATGTTCTGGGTTGCCTTTTTCATGTGCTTACTGATGGTTTATGCACTGGGTAGTTGGTTGCCAAAATTGATGATTCAAGCAGGCTATTCACTGGGTGCCAGTATGTTGTTCTTGTTTGCCTTGAATATTGGTGGCATGGTCGGTGCGATTGGTGGCGGTGCTTTGGCAGATCGTTTCCACCTAAAACCCGTACTGAGTATTATGTTTACTGTCGGTGCTTTAGCTTTGATTTTACTCGGTTTTAATAGCCCACAGGCGGTGTTGTATACGCTGATTGCAGTGGCAGGTGCGGCAACTATTGGCTCACAAATTTTACTCTACACCTTCGTGGCACAGTTTTACCCAACCGCAGTTCGTTCGACAGGCATGGGCTGGGCATCAGGCATTGGGCGGATTGGCGCGATTGTAGGTCCTATTTTGACTGGTGCATTATTGACCTTACAGTTGCCACATCAAATGAATTTTTTGGTGATTGCGATTCCCGGCATTATTGCTGCCTTAGCGGTATTTATGGTGAATTTAAAAGTTTCTGTGGATGGTAGTACGCAACAAGAGCAGCCAAACTTAGAGACAGCAAAGCGTTCAATCGCAAGCTCATGATCTAAACTGCGTGAAAGAAAAGTTGATTTTAAACACCACCTGATTGAAGCCAAGGCGATAGAAAGGGTGGTGGTTAAATGATCTCAGACAGCCGCATCAACATGCAGAGGTTTAATCTGCATGATTTTGATTTCACAATAAACATAAATTTTTAGATGCTTGTTTTTGTATATATTTTAATCAAGCAAGATGAATCTAATTCATGGTAAAATGATCGGCTTTCATCTTTGATCTATTTTGGATCTTCCATCTGCCAGCCGAGAATTGCTAGCCATGTCTACTGCTTATACCATGCAGACTGCGCCAATAGCGTTGTTTGATTACGACAAATATTGGGCGTCATGCTTTGAACCTGCGCCATTTTTGCCGATGTCGCGCGAGGAAATGGATCAACTCGGTTGGGATAGTTGCGACTTTATTTTGGTGTGTGGAGATGCTTATATCGATCATCCATCATTTTGTTCGGGCATTATTGGTCGTACTTTAGAGGCGCAAGGTTTCCGTGTTGGTATTATCGCACAGCCCGATTGGACCAATGTTGAAGCCTTCCGCGTTTTGGGTAAGCCCAATATCGCTTGGGGTGTGACCGCAGGGAACATGGATTCGATGATTAACCGTTATACGGCAGATCGTAAGATTCGTTCAGATGATGCCTATTCACCAGATAATTTACCCAATAAACGTCCAGACCGTGCAGCAACCGTCTATTGCCAACGTGTGCGTGAAGCATTTCCAGATGTACCTGTATTGTTAGGTGGAATTGAAGCGTCTTTACGTCGTATTGCACATTATGACTATTGGTCAGATAAAGTTCGTCGTTCAGTGTTGATGGACTCAAAAGCGGACCTTTTGATGTACGGTAACGGTGAGCGTTCAATTACTGAAGTCATGCATCGTTTAGCACGCGGCGAAAAAATTCACGAAATTACCGATGTTCGCGGTACGGCATTTATCGTGAATAAGTTAAACCGTCCATCTAAAGCTAAATTTGTAGAAATTGCATCGAATGATGTGGATACCGTAGGTCGTGTTGATCCGATCATTAATCCTTATGTGATGACTGAAGATTTAGATGGTTGTGAAATTGAAAAAGATAAGGGTAATTCTTTAACCCAATACCAAAATTTCCAAAAAGAAATTGTTGCCAATCCAATTATCCGTGAAGGGGATCAACTCGATCCTGATACACAAATTGTGCAATTACAGCCGTCTTCAAAGGCGATTAAACATAAATTACCGCCACGTGAACTGGCTGTAATCCGTTTGCCAGCATTTGAAGCGGTGGCAGATGATCCAGTCTTATATGCCCATGCCAACCGTATTTTACACCTTGAAACCAATCCGGGAAATGCACGTGCTTTGGTACAAAAGCATGGCGAGCGTGATGTTTGGTTAAATGCCCCACCGATTCCGTTAACGACGGAAGAAATGGACTATGTGTTTGATTTGCCTTATGCACGTCTGCCACATCCTGCTTATGGTGATGCACGTTTCCCTGCATTTGATATGATCAAATTCTCTGTCAATATCATGCGTGGTTGTTTTGGCGGTTGTACCTTCTGTTCGATTACAGAACATGAAGGGCGTATTATTCAAAACCGTTCTGAAGAATCAATTTTACGTGAAGTTGAAAAGATTCGTGATACTGCGCCAGGTTTTACCGGCATTATTTCTGACTTAGGCGGCCCAACTGCAAATATGTACCGTTTGCATTGTAAAGATCCTGAAATTGAAAAGAACTGTCGTAAACCATCCTGTGTGTATCCGGGTGTTTGTCAAAACTTACATACCGATCATGCACCTTTAACGCAGTTATACCGTAAAGCACGTGCCCTTAAAGGTATCAAAAAGATTCTGATTGGTTCAGGTTTACGCTATGACTTGGCGGTGTTAAATCCTGAGTATGTTAAAGAATTGGTACAACATCATGTCGGTGGTTATTTAAAAATTGCCCCTGAACATACCGAAAAAGGTCCATTGTCGAAGATGATGAAACCGGGCATCGGGACCTATGATCGTTTCAAACAAATGTTTGATCGTTTCAGTAAAGAAGCAGGTAAAGAACAGTATCTCATTCCGTACTTTATTGCAGCGCATCCGGGTACAACCGAATATGACATGATGAATTTGGCGATTTGGTTGAAAAAGAATGGTTTCCGTGCCGATCAGGTGCAGACCTTCTATCCATCACCAATGGCGACAGCGACCACCATGTACCACACGGGTAAAAACCCATTAGCCAAAGTGGCGCGATATACCGAAGATGTTGATATTGTGAAAGGTGAGAAGCGACGTCGTTTGCACAAAGCATTCTTGCGTTATCATGATCCAAACAACTGGCCATTATTACGTGAAGCTTTAAAAGAAATGGGTCGCCAAGATTTGATTGGTAATTCAAAACAGCATTTGATTCCAACCTATCAACCGCAAGGGACAGAAGGTCAGTATCAGTCTGCTCGTAAGAAAAACTCAACCGTGGATGGTGATTCACAAAAACGTAATGGCGAGAGTCGTAATCAACAAGCGAAAAATCAATCTCGCCCATCGAATACGAAAAAACGTCCTGAACGTGGTCAGATTTTAACGCAGCATACAGGTTTGCCGCCGCGTGAAACAGGTGAGAAACGTCCTTTTGATGCAACTGCATCAAAGAAAAGAAAAAACCCGAAAGCACGTGCTTGAGATAGATAAAAAAGACGCTTCGGCGTCTTTTTTTGGCTTCAGTTCGTCGGAATTGTCTTGTTCAAGACTTAAGATGAATTGCATCTTGCTTGAGGATTAGGCTAAAGTAATTTTATTCAATTTATGTGTGTATAAAAAACACACGAGTTAATTGACTCGCGTCAAGTGATGTGTGGTCGGTTTTTATAATAATTTCGTCAAGATAAATATCGTTTTTTAACTTGAACGCTTGAATAAAAATAGAGGCGCTATAATCGATTTTTCGGCATAAAAAATCGGTATAAAGCCGCAGGATTATAAGAAATAGATTAAAGGAATAAATTTATGAGTATGTATTTACTGATAGGACTCCTATTGTTGTTCAGTTGCATGATTTTTAAAAGTTTTAATAATCAATCAAAACAACAGGATAGTGTGCTTAAGCGGCGTGCAGTTTTTAGTTTAAATCAGCAGTTGACCTTTGCTCGCTTAAAAGAAATTCTTCCAAGCTATACTATCTTGGCACAGGTTTCTTATGATGCCTTGATGACGACAAAATATAGTCGTACCCGAAATAAGTATCGTAATTTATTGGCAGATTTTGTGGTACTCGATGCATCGCATCAGATTGTGGCGATTATTGGTTTAGATGATCCGAATACGTTAAAGCGTTTTCAGCAAACACAGTATAAAGATGCGCTATTGGCGATGGCGGGTTATCGTGTGATTCGTTATGACGAAGTGCCTAGTTATCAGCAAATTCGACGGGATTTCTTAGGTGAACTGCGTAAAGAGTGGCAAGAACCTGATACGCAAGAGCTAGATACGTCATTGAAAAAGTATAATTTTTATCACAATCATGAAAAACGTAAGTTAAAACTATGGGGTTAAAATCAGCCTGAATGCTTGTTCAAGCTGATTTGAGCTCAGTTTATTCTGGGCGGACGGCGGTCACGGTCATTTCAACCAATACATCAGGTGTGTACATTTTTGCTTCAACGCAGGTGCGAGGCAGTGCTTGCATATCTGCGCACCATGCATCCCAAACTTCATTCATGCCTGCATAATCATTTTCAATATCTTTCAAAAAAATCATGACCGACAGAATATGGCGTTTATCTGTGCCAGCATCCGCAAGAAAACGATCAATAATGTCTAAAGTCTGTTGGGTTTGTCCTTTAATATCGAGACTGGTATCTGCTGCCAGTTGACCTGCGAGATGAACCAAGTTACCTGAAATAGCAATTTCAGAAAAACGCTTTTCGACATGTAAACGTTGAACCGTCATGTGATTTCCATGATGTAAAGAGAGCGATCAGTTTACGTGATCGGGCGTGATCTGCAAATGGTGTTTTGTATGACCCATACAGCAAGAGAAAGGGTAATTGCTTTGAGAAATAATTGGAAAATAGGGTTCAGAAATTTGAAGAACAAGAGAAAGTATCATATTGATACAGTTTGAATTTTTTATTGTTTGAATCAGAACCCATGTAATATGTTCAGAATTGCCCTGTAATACTCGGATTGGATCGTCGCGTTCACCACAGGACAACATGCTAAAAGTAAAGGTGATTTTTAGCATTTTAGCGTTTACATGGATAATGTATCGCGTGAAATAGGTTAACCTAAAAATAAAAAAAGTGTAGGGTTAATTGTTGTATTTTTATTCTTTCGTTTAAAAAAAATACAAGAATAGCTTACCAGAGACTGAGTTGAGGTAGATCATCGGTAGGATTTAATTGGTAAACACCCACACCGATCAGACGGAACTGATATTCGGCAGGAATATGCATTTCACTAAGTAACAGTTCTAAAACTTGCGTTAATTCGGCAAGATTATTGAGAGGAATTTTAAAACTTTTACTGTGCTGAAGTACTTGAAAGTTTTTTAATTTCAGTTTGACGGTCACTCCGCGCGCCATAAGTTGCTTTTTATTTAAACTTTCCCAGACCTGTGCCGTGAGTTTTGCCCAATAGGGCTGACATTGTTGTAAGGTAAAATCATCATCAAACGTGGTTTCTTTGGAAATTTGCTGCCGTTCCCGCTCAACCTGTACAGGACGTTCATCAATGCCTTGTGCATATAAAAACAATTGGTGACCATACTTCCCAAAGTGATGAATCAGGGTGCTTTCCTCAATTTTCTGTAAATCACCTAAGGTTTCCAATTGCAGTAGTCTCAATTTTTCCTGAGTAACTTTACCGACGCCTGGAATTTTTTTGAGGGCCAAATGCTGAATAAAATTTTGTACTTGGCTGGGTTTAATCACACAGAGCCCATCAGGTTTATTCCAATCCGAGGCAATTTTTGCCAGAAATTTATTCGGTGCCACCCCAGCAGAAGCCGTTAAACCCGTCCTTTGGAAAATTTCGGCACGGATACGTTGTGCCACTTCGGTTGCGCTGGCTAAAGCATACAAATTTTCGGTGACATCCAGATAGGCTTCATCTAAAGATAGCGGTTCAATCAGTGGCGTGTAATGTTGGAAAATTTGGTGAATCTGTGCGGAAACTTCACGATATTTATAAAAGTTGGGTTCAATCACCACGACTTGAGGGCAAAGTTTTTTCGCTTGAGTCATCGACATGGCGGAACGCAGCCCAAATTTCCGTGCGGGATAAGAGGCTGCTGCAATGACCGCACGTGGATGATGCGATGAAATCACCACAGGCAAATGTTGTAGATCTGGACGATCACGTAATTCTACCGATGCAAAAAACGCATCCATATCAATATGTATGATTTTTCTCATATCGCCCAAAATTCACTAACCTCTACTTGTGAGTATGGCATGCTCCAACAAAGCTGTGTAGCTCGACCTGCATCAGCGCGACAGAAAATGACGGCTAAGGTGGCTAATCCATGAATGGAGTCATAAAAAGTCTTTAAGGTGTGGTAGGGGTAAGCGGTTGAATGCCGTTCTTTTGTAAGAAGATACTCCAGTCATACACTGAACCATGAAAGACGTTCATATCGACGGGTTTGCTGATGCCTTGAATTGTGCCTTGATTGGTATGTTGCCAAAAGGTCCATTGGGGATTGCCTTTAAGTTCAGGTTGCCCTTGATATTCACGCACCCAAAGCGGTGTATTTTTGAATTCACCTGCTAAAACGATGTTATAGAAAGTTTTTGAAATATAAAAAATCGGTTGTTTGCCATAATGCTGTTGTAGCTGATCGTGCATAATTTGAATTTCAGCCAATAACTGCTCTTTGGTATAGGCATTGATACAGTTACTGTCATATTCCAAATCAATGACTGGCGGCAAAGCATCGGGTTTGTTGGGTACGGTTTCAATAAAATTCTGCGCCTGAATTTTACCGTCGCGGCAGAGACGATAAAAATGATAGGCTCCAACCAAAAAGCCATGTTCACGGGCTTGGAGCCAATTGTCCTGAAATTTACGGTCTTTAAAATCCCCCCCTTCGGTGGCTTTTAAATAGATAAACTGGAATTTTTTATGTGGTATCTGTGCCCAGTTAATCTCACCTTGATGATGGGAGACATCGAAGCCCTGTACTGGAAATTCTTGTGCGGAAGCGGAATTTTGATGAAAAATAAAAATGTAGAGCAGCACAGCAAGAAAAAATGTTCCTACGCCAATGCAGGAGGCAATAAAGGAGCTGGATTTTGTGATGCGTGTTGATTTGGTCATGCGTGCTTTAATCTCATCAAGTGGCGCTATGATAACGCGATCATAAAATTGACTCCATGTGCGTTTTGCAAAAGGACTATATGCTGCTGTTTTTGGGAATTTTCCAGAAAATTGCAGCAGTGATGATATTGATGGTACCCAGACAGATAAAGGTCATTTGAAAAGCCGTTGTGACTTGTGCTACCCCATAATGTGCAGTAAAGAGATTAATCAAGGTACCAGCAAGTGCGACCCCAATACTCATAGAGAGCATCATGATCATGGACAGGAAACTGTTCCCGCTACTGGCATTTTGCTGAGACAGATCTTTCAAGGTAAAGGTATTCATGGCGACAAATTGGGTTGAGTTCAACATGCCACAAATAAAAAAGTGCAGTGTTCTTAGCCAGAGCGGCGTATCCGCCGTGGTCAAAGCGAAACTGGCGAGGGCACTCCCCACCAGTATGGTATTAACGATGAGTACCGTTCGATAGCCAAATTTTTGAATCACAGGCCGCACAATCGGCTTGGAGACCAATGAACCCAAGACCAAAGGAATCATCATCAATCCAGTGATGAAGGGCTCAAAATGGAAAGCCACTTGCAACATTAAGGGCAGTAAAAATGGGAAGGCGTTGCCGCCCAGTCGCGCAAAGAAATTGCCTAAAATACCAATGGCATAGATTTTATTTTTAAATAATCGGCTTCGAAACAGAGCATTTTGATGGGTGTGGGCATGATAGGCATAGATGGCTGAACTGAATAGTCCCAGTCCAATCAAAGCCAGCCCTTGCCAATGACTATGAGCTGTACTGGCAAAGCTTTCAATGCCTAAAGACAGCCCGACCATGGCAACGACTAACCATAGGAAACCACTAAAATCGAAGGCTTGTACGCTAGGTTCAGTGGCATTTGGTAAGGCTTTTAAGGTCACTAAAATGCCTAAAATACCCATCGGTAAATTAATCAAAAAAATCCAATGCCAAGTGGCAACTTCAACCAGCCATCCACCCAGAGTTGGTCCAATTAAGGGTCCAATCAACCCCGCCAGACTCATTAAACTCATGGCAGATAAAAATTGATCTCGTGGAATCAATTTCAGCATGGCTAAGCGACCGACAGGCAACAGCAATGCTCCCCCGATGCCTTGAATAATACGAAATAGCAGCAGTTGATTGAGGCTCTGCGATAGGCCACAACCCAGTGAAGCCAGCGTAAAAATGACAATGGCTGCCAAATAGGTATTGCGTACGCCAAAACGATCAGCCAACCAACCACTTAAAGGAATGCACGCAGCGACAGCCAAAACATACGCCACCACCACACTGTGCATGTTCAGCGGATCTTCATTTAAATGTATGGCCATGGCAGGAATGGCGGTGTTGACAATCGTGGTATCTAAAGCCTGCATAAAAAAGCCAATCGACACCAAGAAAACCAAGAGTCGGTATTCGGGTTGTAAGGCGCGATGTGAAATGGCTTGGCTCATAGATTGGAAATGGAATTGATCAAGATGCTATTGAAATTCATCATAGCAAAGCATAGAGAATCAGTGCTCAAAAAATCACATAAATTAGCAATCAAACCTGAGGTCTCTAGATGGAAAAATGATGTCTTGAAGCATCTGAATATTGGTCAGCGTATGTTTTATTGCTTGAGGATGGGAAACTTTAATATGATGAAATTAAACAAGAAACACATAGCTGATTGAGGGGAGTGTGCTGTCTGTCACGCTATTGTCATTAAAATGAAATAAAAATGTCATAATTTAAGCACCACCCCACAAGGGTAGATTTTTTTGATAAAGGCTTAGGTGTTATGACAATTGAAATTTTGATGATTGTAGGTTTCTGTTTAGCAGCATACTCAATTGTCGGAAATGATGTGCCACAAACTTTAGGGACCTTTATTTCCTCCAATGCACACCGACCTTGGTGGGTACTTTGGCTGTATACCAGCAGTATTCTGGTTGTGGTGTTGTTATATGGTTGGTTTGCTTCAGGGACTGGAGATGCCTCTTATGGGCGTTTAGAAACCATTCCTTTTCCCGAAACAGGTATTACTTGGCTGTATATTGTTCCACCGATTTTATTGATTATTCTGACCAAATATGGAATTCCTGTCAGTACCACCTTTTTGGTGCTCACGATTTTTTCTCCGAGTAGCTTAAGCGCTATGTTGACCAAATCGATGATGGGTTATGCCGTTGCATTTGTGGTTGCGATTTTGGTTTATCGCTTTGTGATGAAAGGGATTAGCATTTATTTAAGTAAAACCCGTCACAAAGAACCTTCACATATCTGGATTGGCTTGCAATGGGTGTCGACCGCATTTTTGTGGAGCCAGTGGCTGATTCAGGATTTAGCCAATATTTTTGTCTATGTACCACGTCAAGTGCCATTTGAATTCTTAATTTTTGGCATTTTGGTGTTTGTGGTATTGCTCGGTTGGATTTTTTACCGTCGCGGTGGAGCCATTCAAAACATTATCGATACCAAAACTGGGGTTGCAGATATTCGCTCAGCCACGATTATCGATTTTATGTATGCCATCATTTTGCTGGTGTTTAAAGAGTGGAGCAATATTCCAATGAGTACCACATGGGTATTCTTGGGTTTACTGGCTGGTCGTGAGTTTGCGTTGTCCATGCATTTGGCTGAAGTGAATAAATATCGGACTTCGCGTAATGTCAGTAAAGATGCCATGAAATTAATGTTTGGTTTGGCCATCAGTGTACTGTTGGCAACAGGATTACCTTGGTTATATCAACACATTTCAGGTTGAAATTTCGGGTCAGCATTCGATTAAGTCAGAAAAAAGCGAGCATGAATGGCTCGCTTTTTTTTGTGCATAAACTCGATTAAATAACGAAACGCGCAGGTGCTTGCAAGTTCTTTAAAGCATTTAAAATTTGATCGGCATGATTACACACAATCAGTTTGGCGCGATGCTGCGGAGGTAGAAAGCCTTCTTGCACGGCATGATCCAGCTGGGCAATCAAGGCATCATAAAAGCCGTTGACGTTATACAGCATCATGGGTTTCTGATGTTGATTGAGCTGCCCCCACGTGGCAATTTCTAAAATTTCTTCAAATGTACCTAAACCACCAGGCAATGCAACAAATGCACTGGCACGCTCTGCCATCATCGCTTTACGTTCATGCATGGTTTTGACCACATGTAATTCCGTCAGTCGGTTATGTGCAATTTCATAATCCAACATAAATTCAGGAATCACGCCTACGGTATCACCGCCATGTCCCATCACGGTATCGGCGACTTGACCCATTAACCCAATACTGGCACCACCGTACACCAGACCAAAGCCTTGTTCTGCAATTGCGGTTGCCAGTGCAATTGCCTTTTCTTTATAAATGGGATGATTACCAGAACGTGAACCACAGTAGAGTGCAATGAGGGCTTGAGAAGTTTTCGTTGTTACTTTGTCATGTTCTACAGTCATTTTTAATACGCTATTCATCATTCTCTGTTTTACCTTATCACTTTCTTGTTGGCTGCTCTAGCTTATGCAAGAAATATGACAAAGCGATGTTGTGTCGTGTTGGCCTGACTGCCTTTATGTTGTTGCATCGTGAAGCAAAGGATGAACTGTCTGAAAAAAAGATGAATTTAGTGTGGATCTTGCCTATACTGAGCTTCTGTTTTACAACAAATGAATCAACATGAGTCGTGGTTGTTGCCGCATTAGACGAACACACATTTTTGCCATAATAAGAGAGAAGATGCAGAGCCAATCTGCACTTAAACCTCACCTTATTCATCCTGAAATCATGATGAAGGAGAGCATTCAATGATTTTTGAGTGGATGTCTGATCCTTCTGCGTGGGTGGGCTTAGCCACCTTAGTGGTGCTTGAAATTGTATTGGGGATTGATAACCTCGTTTTTATTGCAATTTTGGCAGAAAAATTACCACCAGAACAACGCAATACCGCGCGTATTCTCGGGCTGATCTTAGCTTTAGGCATGCGTTTGATTCTATTGGCGTCCATTGCATGGGTGGTGACTTTAACCAATCCGTTATTCCATATTTTTGAACATCCATTTTCTGGACGAGACTTAATCTTGTTACTGGGTGGGATTTTCTTGCTGTTTAAAGGCACCATGGAATTACGTGAGCGGATTGAAGGGAAGCCTGCTTTAAAGGAAGAAAATCCTGTACATGCGACTTTCTGGATGGTGATTGTCCAAATTGTGATTTTAGATGCAGTGTTCTCCCTAGACAGCGTAATTACTGCTGTGGGCATGGTGAAACATCTGTCTGTGATGATGATTGCGGTCATTATTGCCGTGGGCATTATGTTGTGGGCATCCAAGCCACTCATGGATTTTGTAAACAGACATCCGACCGTGGTGATTCTGTGTCTGTGTTTCTTGATGATGATCGGTTTCTCTTTGGTGGTCGAAGGTTTTGGCTATCATATTCCGAAGGGTTACTTATATGCCGCGATTGGTTTCTCGGTCATGATCGAGTTCTTGAACCAAACGGTGAAGAAAAATCAGGAAAAAATGGTCACCACCAATGATTTACGTTATCGCACAGCTTCAGCGGTGCTGCGTATGTTGGGGGGGAAAAATGCCAGTGATGCGCCTGAACATCAAAATGAAGATGTCTTGGCCACCCGTGCTTTTGCTGATGAAGTCTTTGCTCAGGAAAATGGGGTGTATCACAGTGTCATGGTGCAAGGTGTATTAGGGCTTTCCGAACGTCCAGTCAAATCAGTCATGACCCCACGTCCTGAGTTGGAATGGCTAGATTTGGATGAAGATGAAGCTGCGATCAAACAGCAATTGCTGAGCATGACCCATTCTCGTTTGATTGTGGCACATGGCGAACTGGACAATATTGCAGGTGTAGTGCTGACGCATAAAGTCATGAATGAATACATCGAAACTGGGGTATTGAATTTCGAGAAGCATTTACGCGACCCAGTGATCGTCCATGAAAATGCACAAGTGTTGATGGTGATGGAACAACTCCGTCAAGCGCCCTTACAGTTGGCGATTGTGTTGAATGAATATGGTTCGATCGAAGGGATTGCCACGCCAATTGATGTTCTTGAAGCCATTGCAGGTGAATTCCCAGATGAAGATGAATTGGAAACTGCCACAGAAAGCCTAGAAGATGGTAGCTTGATGTTGGAAGGCTCGACCGATATTCGTCATGTTTCCCTGTTATTGGGCAAAAATTTGGTGGATGACTCGGAACAGTATTCCACTTTATCGGGTTATTTACTGTTCCATTTAGGCCGCTTGCCTGAAAATGGTTCCAGTATTGAAGCTGATGGCTTTATTTTTGAAGTGGTGACGATGGATGGTCATAAAATTGAGAAAGTCCACGTGATTCCAAAACACATCGTGGAAAAAGATGATTAACGCTGTAGAAATCCGCGTTTAAACTTCAGTTAAAATAGCCCGCAATGTTCGGGCTATTTTATTGGGAAAATGTATGTCAGAAGAACAATGCCCTTGCGGCTTAGGATTATATGCCGAGTGTTGTCAGCCTTTGCATTTAGGGCAACAGACTGCGCTCAGTGCGGAACAGTTGATGCGTTCGCGTTATAGTGCATTTGCCAAACAGCAGATCGATTATATTGTGCAGACCACGGCATTGGGGCAACAGCAGGCTTTGGATGTCCCCGCCATTAAAGCGTGGAGTGAATCTAACCAATGGTTAGGTTTAGAAGTGGTCCAAGCGCAGGAAAAACTGGACAAAACCCATGCCCAAGTGGAATTTAAAGCCCATTATCATGATGGGCAACAAGCCCAAACGCATCATGAAGTTTCACATTTTGTGAAACAGGCACAGCACTGGTATTTCCTTGATCCGACCACGGAACAAGTGCTGACCATGAAGCAACCGTGTATTTGTGGTTCGGGTAAAAAATTTAAGCAATGTTGTGCACAATTTTTATAACGTTCAGTTTAGATTTGGCTTAGAATAGCCCGCATCTTAACCCTTCAACGGAAGAGCAGGGCGATGTTACTGACCATAATTTATATTATTGCGATTACGGCTGAGGCCATGACTGGAGCACTGTCTGCGGGTCGACGTAGTATGGATTGGTTTGGGGTGATTCTGATTGCCTGTGTCACAGCACTTGGCGGCGGCTCTGTCCGCGATGTATTACTCGGACATTATCCTTTAACGTGGGTCAAGCATCCTGAATATTTGGTACTGACCTGCTGTGCCGCGTTGTTTACCATTTTGATTGCTAAATGGATGCGCCATTTACACAATATTTTCTTGGTGTTAGATGCGTTAGGTTTGATTGGCTTTACCATTATTGGTTGTCAAATTGCCTTGTCGATGGGGCATGGTTTTGTGGTTTCCGCTGTTGCAGGTATTATGACGGGTGTATCAGGCGGGATTTTACGTGACATCCTGTGTAACGATGTGCCGTTAGTGTTCCGTCGTGAGCTCTATGCCAGTATTTCTTTTGTTGCGGTGATTTGTTATTGGGTCTGTTTGGAAATTGGACTATCTTTAGAATTGACGGTGATTTCAACCTTAATTTTTGGATTTTCTTTACGTCTAATTGCGATTTATTTTGGTCTGGAAATGCCGAAATTTATTTATAAAGATGATGATGCCGATTCTGCCTCTTCAACCGACACGCATTAATCAACGATTGCAATTTCGCCAAAATTTAAAATGACGGTGCCCAAAGCCAAATTTGGGTACTGACTTAAACTATAAAATCAATTTCATTTCCCCATCTCGCAACAGAATTTATTAAAATAGAGTGCGCAGTATTTTTTCTTCTGCAACAACATGAAAATTGCAAAGCAGTACTTTCAGAGTTGTTGTTTTCCTCATCTTTGCTTGAGTCATCGCTATGGATTTAGTTTCACGTGTACAACGTTTACCTGTTGGAAAGTTCCACTATACCTTGCTGTGGGTGATTGGCTTGGGCTGGATGTTCGATGCGATGGATACGGGACTGATTTCCTTTATTCTGACCAAAATGGCAACTGAATGGAGTTTGAGTCCCGCAGAAAAAGGTTGGGTGGTGTCGATTGGTTTTGTGGGTATGGCGATAGGTGCGGTCTGTTCAGGAGCATTGGCTGACCGTTGGGGGCGACGCAATGTTTTTGCAGTGACTTTAGTAACTTATAGTATTGCCACCGCTTTATGTGCCTTTGCCCCAAATTTGACCTGGTTGTTGGTATTTCGCTTTATTGTGGGTTTGGGACTCGGAGGACAGTTGCCCGTTGCCGTGACCTTGGTCAGTGAATACATTCCTGCGCAGGTGCGTGGGCGATTTATTGTATTGCTGGAAAGTTTTTGGGGACTGGGCTGGTTAGTGGCCGCTTTGGTGTCCTATTTTGTGATTCCAAGTTATGGCTGGCATATGGCCTTTTTGATTGGTGGTTTGCCTGCACTGTATGTGTTTATGATTTTAAAGAAAGTGCCTGAATCGGTACCGTATTTAATTAACCGTGGACGGATTGAAGAAGCCCATGCTTTGGTGCAAAAACTGGAACGTGCATGTGGCGTTGAGGTAATTCAGCAGATTGAAGTGAAACCTGTCGCCGCCAAACAAAGCGTATCTTTTTCACAACTGTGGTCAAATCCTTTTGCAAAGCGCACCCTGATGCTGTGGTTAATTTGGTTTGGCATTGTTTATTCGTATTACGGCATTTTTACGTGGTTACCCAGCCTGTTGGTCAAACAAGGCTATAGCATTGTGCAATCCTTTGAATATGTACTGGTGATGATCTTGGCACAACTGCCAGGCTATATCGCCGCAGCATGGTTAGTCGAAAAACTGGGACGTAAATGGACATTGGCGGGTTTTATTGGTTTTTGTGCTGTTTCAGCTTATTTCTTTGGACAGGCGAATACCGTCACTCTCATTATGTTTTGGGGCTGTCTGATGTCCTTCTTTAATTTAGGGGCATGGGGCGTACTTTATACTTATACCCCAGAACAGTATCCGACCAATATTCGTGCCTTTGGGTCGGGTTGGGCTTCTGCGGTTGGGCGTATGGGCGGCATCGTGGCGCCGTTGGTGGTGACGCAAATGATGGTGCAGAGCAACGGTTTTAATCATGTGTTTATGATGTTTACCGCAGTCTTGCTTGCCGTGGCATTGGTGATTTTGGTTTTAGGCGAAGAAACCAAAGGCAAAACCTTAGAATCAATTGGCATGTAGAATTTGTAGATAGTTTGGGCGGCAAAATTGTCGCCCTTCTATATTTTGGCTTATTGGCTGAACTTGTGTTAAACCTATTGCTGTGAAAATAAAAAATTATAAGTTGATCATTTATTTAAAAGTGGATAATTTTACGACATCAGAGATCCATTAAGACACAAATTGTCGTGGTAGTAGATAGCACACCCTTGTGCAGTCACAGTCTGAGACTTAGCATAAGAACCTAGATAAAAAAACGATTTGATTAGGATGAAAGGTTGTTATGACGAACCTTGCGCATCACGCAACAGAAAACCGCTCCGTCGCAGAATTTACTGAACGCGCTTACCTCAATTATGCCATGTACGTGATTATGGATCGTGCTTTGCCTCACATTAGTGATGGTTTGAAGCCTGTTCAACGCCGTATTGTGTATGCCATGAGTGAATTGGGGTTAAAACACAGTGGTAAACCGAAAAAATCTGCGCGTACAGTGGGTGATGTGCTCGGCAAATACCATCCCCATGGTGATTCGGCATGTTATGAAGCCATGGTGTTGATGGCACAACCGTTTAGCTACCGTTATCCATTCATCGAAGGTCAGGGTAACTGGGGTTCACCAGATGATCCTAAGTCCTTTGCTGCCATGCGTTATACCGAAGCCAAGTTGTCGCAGTACAGTGATGTTTTGTTGGCAGAATTGGGGCAGGGCACTTGTGACTGGCAAGATAACTTTGATGGTTCAATGAAAGAACCTGTGAACCTACCTGCGCGTGTACCCAACATTCTTCTGAATGGCACCACGGGTATTGCGGTGGGTATGGCGACTGACATTCCGCCACATAACTTGCGTGAAGTGATTAAAGGCACCATTGCCCTAATTCGCAATCCAAATTTAACCGATGAGAAAGTCGCAGAATATATTCCTGCACCAGACTTGCCAACCAAAGCTGAAATTATTACCCCACCAAATGAATTACTTAAAATTCAGACGACAGGTCGTGGTAGTTACCGTATGCGTGCGGTGTACAGCATCGAAAAAAATGAAATTGTGATTACCGACTTGCCCTACCAAGTGTCAGGGTCAAAAGTGATCACGCAAATTGCCGACCAGATGCAAGCGAAAAAATTACCGTTGGTCAGTGATGTCCGTGATGAATCGGATCATCAAAATCCAACCCGATTGGTGATTGTACTGCGTTCAAATCGCATTGATGCAGAAGCGGTGATGAGCCATTTATTTGCCACCACTGATTTAGAGTCCAGCTATCGCGTCAATATGAATATGATTGGCGCAGATGGTCGTCCGCAAGTGAAATCAATCCGTCACATTTTGCTGGAATGGATTGAAATTCGTAAAGAAACGGTTACGCGTCGCCTGCAATACCATTTAAATAAAATTGAAAAACGCCTACATATTTTGGCGGGTTTACTGATTGCTTATCTGGATCTTGATACGGTGATTCGGATTATTCGCGAAGAGGATCATCCCAAAGCGGAATTAATCTCGCATTTTGGCATTGATGAAATTCAAGCCGAAGCCATTTTAGAATTAAAATTACGCCACTTGGCGAAATTAGAAGAAATGGAAATTCGCCGTGAACAAGAAGAATTGGAAGCCAAAGCCGCCATTATTCGCGAACAATTGGCCAATCCAGAATCTTTAAAATCACTGATTATTAATGAACTTAAAGAAGATGCGAAACGTTTCGGTGATGATCGACGTTCGCCAATCGTACAACGTGCTGAAGCAACCGCCATTAGCGAGCAAGATTTGATGCCTGCCGATCCTGTCACTGTGGTGCTTTCAGAAGCTGGGTGGATTCGCAGTGCTAAGGGTCACGATGTTGATGCCGAGAACCTGAATTTCCGCGCAGGTGATCAGTACCGTAGCCATGCACAAGGTAAATCGAATCAAAAAGTTTATATTCTGGATCAGACGGGACGCAGTTATGCACTGGCAATTAATAGTTTGCCTTCTGCTCGTGGTTTAGGTGAACCTTTAAGCTCTAAGTTGGCGCCTGTGAGTGGGGTTGGGTTCCTTCAAGTGCTCATTGAAGAGGATGAGTCTGAGATTTTGGCTCTGAGTAGTAAAGGCTATGGCTTTAAAACTCAAGCCAAACAGCTCGATACCAATGCCAAAGCAGGCAAAGCCTTCCTGACTGTGCCTGAAGATGCGAAAGCCTTACCGTTATATCCTTTACAGCAAGCGAGCCATTTGGCTTTATTAAGTTCTGCTGGGCGTTTACTGATTATCGATTTGTCAGAATTGCCAATTCTGAATAAAGGCAAAGGTAATAAATTGATACAACTTGAAGATAAAGATCAAATTATATCTATGACAACCTTAAATTTAGATGAAATAATTCAAGTGGTTGCAGGACAACAACAACTTAAAATAAAAGGTGATGATTTACAAAAATATATGGGCAAGCGTGCGACAAAAGGGCAACTGTTACCACGTGGATATCAAAAAGCAAATAGACTGTTGGTTCAGAGATAAAACTAGCATGTATTTGTTGAAATAAGTTATATATGTGGCTGTGTTCGTGAAAATGGATACGGGAATGTGCATTAACAAGCTAAATAAACACACACAAACCCGAAAAAAAAGCTGCATATTTTAAGGACTATAGATTGGAGATATTGGGATTATGGAAAAGATTTGGTTCGCTGAATACCGCAAGACAGGAATTCCTGAAACTGTAGAATTACCCCCAGAGAACACTTCTTTGGTTGACGTATTTGAGCGTAATTTCCAAAAATTTGGTTCACGTGATGCTTTTATCTTTATGGATAAAGCACTAACTTTTAGTGAACTTGACGAAGCGAGTCGTAAATTTGCTGTTTATCTACAAAGTTTAGGTTTGGCAAAGGGTTCTCGTGTCGCAGTCATGATGCCAAACGTTCTCCAATATCCAGTGGTTGCCCTTGGTGTATTGCGTGCGGGTCTGGTCCTCGTGAACGTCAACCCGCTATACACTGCGCGTGAGCTTGAACATCAATTAAACGATTCAGGTTCTGAAGTTTTAGTCATTATTGAAAACTTTGCTTCGGTTTATCAAACCATTATTGGTAAAACACCAGTGAAGCATGTGGTTGTTGCTTCAGTTGGCGACATGCTAGGGACGTTAAAAGGGACTTTGGTTAACTTTGTACTGCGTTCAGTGCGTAAGCAAATTCCTGCGTGGAATATTCCTGGTCATATCCGTTTTAATGCGGCAATGTCAAAAGTAAGCCCAAGCAACTACAAACGCCCAAATTTAACCCTCAGCGATACGGCTGTTCTCCAGTACACAGGTGGTACTACGGGTGTTTCTAAAGGTGCGGAGTTAACCCATCGTAACCTTGTGGCCAACTTATTACAGTGTGATGGTATTTTCCAAAGTAAATTTGGCGCTCAAGATGGTCAGCCAGATGACCGTATTTTCTGTGCTTTGCCGCTGTATCATATTTTCGCGTTTATGGTTTGTGCCATGTACGGGATGTATAAAGGTCAAGCCAATGTTTTAATTCCGAACCCGCGTGATTTACCTGCGGTAATGAAAGAATTACGTAAGTATCAACCTACGTTCTTCCCAGCAGTGAACACCTTATTCAATGCTTTGGTCAATAATGAAGAATTTAAACAGCTCGATCACAGCAAACTTAAAATGGCTATGGGCGGTGGTATGGCTGTACTTCCTTCGACCGCAGCAGCGTGGAAGAAAGTCACAGGCACAAACATTATTGAAGGTTATGGTTTATCTGAAACTTCACCTGTTGCAACGGCAAATCCGCCTGCTTCGGATGAATTCAGTGGCACGATTGGTATTCCATTACCATTAACTGACATTGCAATTTTAGATGATGATGGCAATCCAGTTGCATTGGGTGAGCAAGGTGAAATCTGTATTCGTGGTCCTCAGGTGATGAAAGGTTACTGGAACCGTCCAGACGAAACAGACAAAGTGATGGTGAATGGTTTCTTCCGTACTGGTGATATTGGTGTGATGGATGACCGCGGCTACACTAAAATTGTAGACCGTAAGAAAGACATGATTTTGGTGTCTGGTTTCAATGTGTATCCTTCTGAAATTGAAGAAGTGATTGCCAAGCATCCCAAAGTGCTTGAAGTTGCTGCAATTGGTGTACCTGATGAGAAATCAGGCGAAGTACCAAAATTATTTGTTGTGAAAAAAGATGCCTCTTTAACCACTGAAGAAGTTCTTGAATTTGCAAAAGAGAACTTAACAGGCTATAAACGCCCACGTTATGTAGAGTTTATGGAAGAATTACCAAAATCGAATGTCGGTAAGATTTTACGTAAAGATTTACGTAAGACTGCATAGAATTTTGTATAAAAAAGCGCCTCAGGGCGCTTTTTTTTTTGCTATGGCTTATTTTTTCTTCATCAGCCAGCGGTCAAAATAAGGACGACCTACGCCTGCAATCCCAATAAAAATGAAGATGGTGCCGAACTGACGGCTAAAGCCAGAACGATTAAAAGTGCCGTAGCTCAAGAAATTATCCACCAAGCAGTAAATCAGGGTAATCAGCACCCAATGCCAGAGGGGCAGGCGACGAATGCCTACAGCCCAGAATGCAACCCAGAGCAAAATAAAAGTACAGACAGTTGACCAGATATTCATGTTGGCACAAATGACGGTCAGTAAAAAAGCAACAATGGGGAACACAATAGCGAGTACACGATCCATGTGCCGTTGATGTTGGCGCTGTTTTTCCAGTTCATCGAACAGTTTGTGCTGCTCCGCATTAAATGACATAGCTATTCCCGAATGGCGTGGTAATCAAAACACTATATTTAACAAAAAATATTCTAGAATTGCCATGCTATGATAAGGCTAATTCATACTCTCACGAGAACTCAATTGATGCACAGTATTAGCGGTATTGTCTATCTCATCTTAATTGCATGTTTATTACCTTATGTTTTTAGTCTTATTGCTAGACTTGCGAGTGGTTTTCAGGTCAAAGACAATCAATATCCGCGTGAGTTTTTGAACAATTCAACAGGCATTGCTGCACGTGCCAATGCGGCACAACAAAATAGTTTTGAAGGATTACCTTTATTTATTGCTGCTGTTTTAATGGCGGAATATATGGTTGTGTCACAATCTGTGATTATGACTTTTGGTATTGCTTATTTGGTCTTACGTGTCATCTATGGGGCGTGTTATTTGGCCAATTGGGCGACATTGCGTTCAATTGTCTGGTGTCTATCTTTATTGTGCCCAATTTCACTGCTGATTTTGGTGATCAAACTCAGCTAATGAACGTGCATATTCCCTATTTTTGCGGGGCAGATGTATAATCGCTCCGTGATTAAACCGAAGACTTTAATTTCGGTTTCAATATAATTTAAATCGTTAAAGAGTGATGCTATGAGTTACAGCAATATCCCTGCGGGTAAAGATGCACCAAATGACATTTATGTCATCATTGAAATTCCTGCAAACGCAGCGCCAATCAAATATGAAATTGATAAAGATTCTGACGCTTTATTTGTAGACCGCTTCATGGGTACAGCAATGTTCTACCCAGCGAACTACGGTTATGTACCAAATACATTGTCTGAAGATGGTGACCCGCTTGACGTACTTGTCGTGACTCCACACCCAGTTGAGCCAGGTTCGGTTATTCGTTGCCGTCCAGTGGGTAAATTGAACATGGAAGATGATGGCGGTATTGATGCGAAATTGATCGCTGTGCCACACGAAAAGTTAACCCCAATCTATAAAGACATTCAGGAATATACTGATCTTCCTCCACTTTTGATCCAACAAGTGGAACATTTCTTTGCTCATTACAAAGATTTAGAGCCAGGCAAATGGGTCAAGTTAACAGGTTGGGAAGGTTCTGAAGTTGCTAAGCAAGAAGTGCTTAAAGCAATTGAAGCTGCAAAATAATTTCTCAATAAAATATGGGTTGAGATGAATCTGTTATTCTGAACCTATTAAAAAAACCTGCACAATGTGCAGGTTTTTTTAATCTCTGAAAAATGACTTCAAATTAGAAGAATTTAACAGGGATATCTAACCAAATACGCCATTCATTGGTGTCACCAATGTAGTTGCTTTGGTAGTTGTCGCTTGCGCGGTAGTATGAGTGACGTAAGCGTAAGCTTGAATCTTTCGCAAAACCAGACTGAACTGTATATTTCACTTGGTTAAAGAATTCACGCTCTTGTTCATTATCACTGATCATAGTGCCTTTAGTGTCAGTTGCTTTGATGTCCCAACCATAAACAAATGCAGTAGTCCACGTTAAACCAGGTACACCATAATTTGCAAAATCTAGGCTATATTGAAGTTGAAGTGATTTTTCATCATTACCAATGAAGTCAGAAAGGTAAGAGTTCGGCAAGTAAACTGTTTGATGACCATCACCAACACCTTTACCTAAGCCATAGTCATAACCAGTATTACCGCTGTTTTGTTGGTAAGCGACCATTACATTGTGCGGACCAGTGTTGTAGGTCGTAGACAATGCAAAAATGGTGTTGTCAAAAGAATCGTTCGCTGAACCAATTTGAGAATACAAATATTTATTCGCGTCCTTATCCCATTTAGTGTGGTAACCGCTGAAGTCATAAGTTAATGAGCTATTGTTTGCCAACGCTTGCTTGTAATTGGTATTAATATAATGACGTTCTAAACGGTCTTTGATGTCAGTACCATAGTAAGATGCATTTAATTGATCATTAAACTTATATTTTGCACCCCAAACCACTGCGCTATCTAATTCATTGCCGTCAGTAGTTACTTGATCTGAATATTGGTTTTTAGTGAATTTACCAGCGGTTAATTCAAGGCCTTTAATTTCACGGCTTGTTGCCAATACACCATCAAAGTATTCTGGAACCAAACGTGCAGTGTTACTTGCAAGTACAGGCAAGTCGAGTACTTGAGTACCATAACGGACTTCAGTATTAGAGATGCGTGCTTTTACGATAGCACCACCACGAGCCCAGTGGTCATAAGCATCAACATGACCATTGGCATCTTTTGCACCATCGTTGTGTAATGGAATCATACCATTCCCAGCGTGGTTATTTTCGCCAAGCTTGAATGATGCATCACCAATCACGCCTACACCAAAACCAACAAGGCCTTGGGTATAACCAGATTCAATTTTAACCATGGCAGTTTGAGCAGCTGAGCTTGTATCTGCTTTGCCATGTTTTTTGTCACGAGATAAATAACCAGTGCGGAACAACACTGATCCTTCAGCATCTTCGACAAATCCTTTTGCTTCACTTTGTTCGCTTGCATAAGCTGTAGTAATAAGGGCAGCCTGAATTAATACTGCTAATGTAAGTTTTTGCGCCTTTGGCATAAGAAACAACCTCAAAAAAGATAGATTCAGAATTTCGTTTTTTGGCATAACTTCGAAATTTTAATAAATTGTATAATTAATCTATAAAAAAGATAGATTTTTATTAATTTTATTTCATTCTTGTTACTGACTACTTGACGAAATTGTTTTCTTGCTATCTGTTTAGTGATAACCAATATTTATACTTAAGCCTTTAATTCATAATAAAAATATATTTTACTTAATGGGAAATTTTTCTGTTTTCTGCTCTGATCATACCTTGAAAAACCACTGTTTCTTTTGTTTATTTTTTCTTCAAAATTGGCTTGATTGATTATTTTGTATTCGAATTATGTCTTGCTTTTATGAATCAATACAATCTCTAAATGAAAATGAGAAATGTTTCATTTAAGTGCAGGTCAATTTCATCATTAGGCTGAGCTTGCAATGTTGGAATAAATTGTAATTCGCATCCTAGCCTCAATTTGGGTGTGGTCAGTTATGGTGCATGTATTTTGTACAATTTATCGTGTGAAACTCAATTTTTGAACATAAATAAAGCATTTTAGGCGCATTGTCAGAATAGATTGATTCAAATATTGCCAATCCAGTGTGCTCTGAGCGGTAAAAGCCAAACTGAAATGTGTGTTATGGATCAATCAAGTCTAGTTCTCGAGCAGAAAAATAAGAATTAAAGCGAATCTGGGGCTGTTGAACAGCATACGAATGTCATAGAAGTATGGGTTTTATACGATTGTAATGATTGGTCATCTCAAAATAAAACCTGTTTTTATTCAGCAATTAACCGTTTTTTAAATGAACCCTATAAAAATGAGCCATGCGCGGTGTGATGTGCTTATCTCCTGTACTGAAATCTTTCAGATGAGTGACGATCCAAACGATCTGAGTGATTGCAAGGTTGCATATTTTGATGCGTCATAGCGCATCTTTTATGGAGATTAAAGGATTGGTTAATTATTAAATATTTGTTATTTATCACTTTATTTTAAATTTACGATCTTTTTACGTTACAGTGAGATTGAGTTCTTTTATTTTATGCCACATCAAGTTTGGAACTTTTAGGCACAGCGTAGGTTTTTATAAAACCAATAACCATTGAGATTTATAGCCCGGCATCAAGTTGCTCGATATTCCACTGAGAACATGCATGCCGTAAACATTTTTCTGAAAGTTGGCATAGCGCTTGCTAATACATTCCTGAGTTTATTAATTACAGCAAAACGTCGTAATTCGATGTGGGGGAACCTCAGAATGAAATTCACATTAAAAGTATTATCTATGGCGGTTGTTGCAGCGGCTTCAACATTTACATTTGCAAATGATCAAGCAGCATCACCATTTGGTCTCTCTTTTAGCGGTAATGCAGCAGTAACAACAGACTATCGTTTCCGTGGATTGTCGCAAACTCAAAATGATCCAGCGGTACAAGCAGGGTTCACGCTTGCACATGATTCAGGTGTGTATTTTGGGCTTTGGGGTTCAAATGTAAACTTTGGTTCGGGGACGCCAAGTTTAGAATTAGATCCATCACTGGGCTTCGCAACTACATTAGACAGTTTTAGCAGTAAACCTTTATTGGATGTGGGTGTGGTGTATTACAACTATCCAAGTGCTTCTGACTCAAGTTGGGTCGAATTTTATGGCAAATTAACTTTCGCAAGTGTACTTGCTGAAGGGGACAGCATTCTGACCAATGTGAACTTTACCAATGATTATGCAGGCCTAGATACAAATAGCTGGAATGTGAATGCGGGCTACTCAATTCCATTTGGTTCAACAGGTTTTGGCGGTGTTGCAAGTGTGGGCTATACCGTTGTGGATGATGAAGACAAATATTCATTCGGTGGCGACGATAACTATGTAGATTGGAAAGTTGGCGTTAACTATGCATTTAAATCAATTTCTGGTGCAACGGCTGAATTAGCAGCAGTGGGTACAAACATTGATACGGATGCTATGGATGATGCAACAGCACGTGGCGTAGAAACAGGTGCAGTCTTTACTTTAACCAAAACATTCTAAGCTTAAGTTTGTTAAAAAACCTCTCGTCCTTAGGATGAGAGGTTTTTTGTTTGGCATGTGAATTAGAACCTATTAAAGGTTTTGCTGTCGATACGATAAAGCTTCACTTAAATGTGTCGTTTGAATTTCTGATGAATTTGCCAAGTCAGCAATGGTTCTAGCCACTCTTAATACCCGATGATAAGCCCGTGCAGATAAATTTAAGCGCTGTTGGGCCAATTCAAGCATTTGTTTGGTTTGCCCATTCAATTCTGCAAATTGTTCCAGTTGCTGCGGATTCAAAGCATGGTTTAGACAATTTTGTCGTTGAATTTGCTGTTCATAAGCTTGAATCACACGTTGGCGCACTTGATCAGAATTTTCAGCGGGGGCATGTGCTTGCAATTCATGCACTGTAAGTGGTGGCACATCAATATGCAAATCTATGCGATCAAGCAGGGGACCTGAAATTCGATTTTGATAACGTTTGATGGCTTCAGTCGAACATTGACAACGCTGATCTTGATTAAAGGCATAACCACATGGGCACGGATTCATGGCCGCAATTAACTGAAAATTGGCAGGATAAGTCATTTGACGAGATGCTCGAGAAATCACAATTTCTTTCGATTCTAAAGGCTGTCGAAGCACTTCTAGGACTTTACGATCAAATTCAGGCAGTTCATCTAAAAACAGGACGCCTAAATGGGCTAAAGTAATTTCGCCTGGTTTAGGTTGCGAACCTCCACCGACCAAGGCAATGGCCGAAGCGGTATGATGTGGCGCGCGAAAAGGACGGTGGCCAAAATGATGCTGCGTATTGGCAACAGAATAAATACTGGCAACTTCTAAATTTTCGCTGGAATTGAGCGGTGGAAGAATACTCGGCAAACGCGATGCCAATAAGGTTTTACCTGTGCCGGGTGGACCGCGAAACAGTAAGGAATGACCTCCTGCCGCTGCAATTTCTAAAGCGCGCCGTGGACGAAGCTGCCCTTTCACATCAGCCAGATCGAATTTATAGCGATGTAATGGTGAGTCGACAGGCTTTTGCACAGGAGATAATGGTTTGTGTTGGCTTAAGTGTTCACAAACTTCTTTGAGATGTTTTGCCGCATACACATCAAAATGGGGCAGTTGTGCCGCTTCAAATGCATTTTGTTCGGGCAAAATTAATTGGTGTTGGGCTTGCTGACATGCGATCGCAATACTCAAGGTGCCTGTGGTTGGGCGTAATTGACCGTCTAATGCCAATTCCCCAATGAATTCAAGATGATCGATGTTTTGTTCGGGGAGTTGTCCAGAAGCAATTAAAATGCCCAAGGCAATCGGTAAATCTAGGCGTGAACCATCTTTGGGCAAATCTGCAGGCGCAAGATTAATCGTGAGACGTTTACTGGGAAACTGAAAACCACTATTAATAATGGCTGAACGGACTCGATCTTTACTTTCCCGAACAGCAGCTTCTGCTAATCCTACAATAGTAAGTGATGGTAATCCTTGACTTAAATGAACTTCGACTTCAATTAGTGGGGCGTGCAGACCCAATAGCCCTCGCGTATTTATTTTGGCAAAAGACATGTTGTTGTTCCATTTTGGTGCGTTATTTTTGATCGTTATTGGTCTTCTATTGCACTAATAGTGTGCTTATTTTTTGTTCTGAATTTTTTGTTCGAGTGCTTCGACTTGCAGTAGTAATTCGGTTAAACGCTGATTGGCATTGTTAAGCGCGGTTTTCTGACGTTCAATTTCGTCACGAGAAACCAAATCCATTTTAGTAACCGCCTCATTTAATAAGGCTCTTAAATTATGTTCCAAATCAGTTTTAGGTTGTTCTACTTGTTCTAGAATGGCTTGTAATAAAGTTTCAATCATTGTTTTATCCATATTGCTGGAGAAGAGCGGGAGCAGTGTAGCACTGCTTCGAAAGAGACTATAGTGCTATCGCAATAATCCTTGACGCGATCTGGCGAAAATAGCCGACTTTCGGCTAAATCTCGAATATTAAAGACCTAAGCTTCGATTAAAAGACAAAAATAAGGTATAAATAGAGTTGTGTATCAGATTTTTATTTCCCTCAACCTTAGAAATCTTGGCACGAAAATTGAACATAAAACCTTACTGGTGAAAAAAGCCGAAGGAAAAACAAACATGAAGCTAGTAACTGCAATTGTAAAACCCTTTAAATTAGATGATGTGCGTGAAGCATTGTCAGAAATTGGTGTGCAAGGGATCACTGTAACAGAAGTCAAAGGTTTTGGTCGTCAAAAAGGCCATACTGAGCTGTATCGTGGTGCTGAGTATGTCGTTGATTTTCTTCCAAAAGTTAAAATTGAAATCGCGATTAGTGATGAAATGGTTGATGCAGTGATTGAATCAGTCACTCGTGTTGCGAGCACTGGCAAAATTGGTGACGGGAAAATCTTTGTGACTAACTTAGAGCAAGTGATCCGTATTCGTACAGGTGAAACAGGTCCAGATGCTGTTTAATTTGGCATAAAGTTTGCAGAGTATCGAGTAACTCGCAAAATTAGGTTGGGGGACACGAATGAAAAAAATGCTACTCGCGCTGAGTCTATCAGGCGCACTTTTAGGTGGTTCTGTTGCTTGGGCTGAAGAAGTAACAGCATCTGCTCCATCAGAAGAAGTCACAACAACAGTGGAAACGGCTGCAGCAGCATCGCCAGATGTACAAGCAGTTGCGACACCTGCTCCAGCTGAAGAAGTTGCAGCTCCTGCGGCTAAAGAGCCAACCCTCGATACGGGTGACACAGCTTGGATTTTAGTTTCTACCGCATTGGTCTTGTTAATGACCATTCCGGGTTTGGCGCTTTTCTACGGCGGTATGGTTCGTAAGAAAAACGTATTAAGCACTATGGCACATAGTTTTGTTGCCGCAGCAGTAGTGAGCCTTGCTTGGGTAATTGTGGGTTATACACTTGCATTTACTGAAGGAAATGCCTTTATCGGTGGTTTTGATAAGGTCATGCTGTCAGGGATTACCACAACAGCATTAACAGGCACAATTCCTGAAATTCTCTTTGTTATTTTCCAAATGACTTTCGCCATTATTACCGTTGCCATTATCAGTGGTTCAATTGCAGAACGTATGAAATTTGGGGCGTTTGTGGCATTTATCGCGATCTGGGTGGTTGTGGTGTATGCACCAATTACCCACTGGGTCTGGGGTGGTGGTTGGTTATTTAACGATGGCGCACTTGATTTTGCGGGTGGTACAGTCGTACATATTAACTCAGGTGTTGCGGGTCTAGTGGCTGCATATATGTTAGGTAAACGTATGGGGCTAGGTCGTGAATCTATGGCACCGCATAACCTGACATTAACCGTGATTGGTGCAAGCCTTGTTTGGGTGGGTTGGTTTGGTTTTAACGGCGGTTCAGCACTAGGTGCAAATGGTTCCGCAGGTTATGCACTGGTTACCACACAAGTTGCAGCAGCAGCAGCGGCAATTGCATGGTTAATTACTGAAAAAGTGGTACGCGGTAAAGCATCTGTACTGGGTGGTGCATCTGGTGCGGTAGCAGGTCTGGTTGTGATTACTCCTGCGGCTGGTTTCGTGACTGTAGGTGGTGCCTTGGCGATGGGTCTGATTGGGGGTGTGGTTTGCTTCTGGGGGATTACTGGTCTGAAACGTGCTCTTAAAGCAGATGATTCATTAGATGCTTTCGGTTTACACGGTGTTGGCGGTATTGTGGGTGCGATTCTCACAGCAGTCTTTGCCAGTGAATTCATCATGGGGGATAAAGCTCCTGCAAATATGATGAGCCAATTATGGGTTCAAGTTGAAGGTGTACTTGCGACCATCGCTTACTCTGCAGTATTAACTTTTGTGATCTTGAAAGTCATAGATGTGGTGATTGGTATCCGTGTTGAAGCTGATGATGAGCGCATGGGTCTCGACTTAAGTCAACATGGCGAACGCATTGAATAATTTTCTTACGATATAATCAATATATTGTGTAAAACAGCCCGAAAGGGCTGTTTTTTTTCCATATCTAGCGTAATGCTCTACAAAAACCATAATTTTTGCTACACTCAGAATTCAAAAATGTTTTGTTTAATTTAACCGCCATGCATTGTCCTTTTTGCAACGCCGCAGACAGTAAAGTCATCGACTCGCGCTTAGCCGCTGAAGGCTGTCAAATTAGACGTCGCCGTGAATGTATTAGTTGCGGTGAGCGTTTTACCACATTTGAAAGTTATGAAGTGGTGATGCCACGCGTGATTAAATCGGACGGTAAAAATGAGCCTTTTGACGAAGCCAAGCTCCGCCGTTCATTAATGCATGCATTACAAAAGCGTCCCGTCACACAAGAACAAATAGAATCTGTACTGAGCGATATTCAACTGCATATTCGCCGTTTAGGAGAACGTGATGTGAAATCACGCACCATCGGGGAAATTGTTATGCAAGCTTTATTTGCCTTGGATCATGTGGCTTATGTACGTTTTGCTTCGGTTTATCAGGACTTTCAGGATGTGGAAGCTTTTCGTCGGCAAATTGAACAAATGCAACATCGTGAACATGAATGAGTATGCCCATGTCTGAGTTAAACCAAGACCAAGTCTGGATGCAGCGCGCTATTCGCTTAGCACAGCAGGGGCAATACTCCACCAAACCGAATCCAAATGTGGGTTGCGTGATTGTCAAAGATGGACAATTGGTCGGTGAAGGCTTTCATCCACGTGCGGGACAACCCCATGCAGAAGTGTTTGCAATTCGCCAAGCGGGGGATTCAACACATGGCGCAACGGCTTATGTCACTTTGGAACCTTGTGCGCATTATGGTCGAACTCCGCCTTGTGCTAAAGGCTTGGTCGAAGCAGGAATTAGACACGTTGTCGTTGCTTGTTCCGATCCTAATCCCTTAGTGGCAGGGAAAGGTATTCATATTCTTCAGGAAGCAGGCATTCAAGTCCGGACTGGGGTGTGTGAGGCTGAAGCTGCAGTGTTGAATCGTGGTTTTCTTAAGGCGATGGCAACAGGTTTGCCTTATGTGCGCTTGAAAGTGGCTTCCAGTTTAGATGGTCGAACCGCAATGGCATCCGGGGAGTCGAAATGGATTACTGGACCTGAGGCTCGATTGGATGTTCAGCACTGGCGTGCCATTTCAGGAGCAGTGATTACAGGCATTGATACAGTGCTAGCAGATGATTGTTTATTAAATGTACGTCACTTGCCAGACGTAGAAGATATCAATACCGTGGTTCAACCCAAACGCGTTATTTTAGATCGACAAGGTCGCTTACCTTTAGATGCCCAGATTTTACAACAGCCCGATACAGTCATGGTGATGGGACCTTTCCGTCCTGAACTGGCGCAGTTGGGTGTGATCCAGTTAGAAATTCAATCTTTAGAAAGTTTGTTAAGAACGCTAAAAGATTTTCAAATTTACGATGTGTTGGTCGAAGCGGGTGCAACCTTATCCAGTGCTTTTCTCAAGCAGGGTTTGGTGGATGAACTGATCAGTTATGTTGCACCCACCTTATTAGGTCAATCCGCACGTGCAATGTTTAATGCAGAGTTTGAGCATTTGGCTGAGCAACTTCGATTTAAGCTCATCAATGTTTCCCAAGTGGGCAATGATGTGCGCTTAAGGCTAACACCCATTCAAGAGTCTATATGAATCAAGAGTCTACGGTTTATCATAAACGACGTCACGCGGCACGGACCACAGACGAATACTTATTTCATCAATTGGTTCCTTACTTAGGAAACAAGCGTCGTTTATTACATCTGATTTTAGAGGCACTTGAGCAGACGGGAACCTTGAATGTCAAAGGTCGTTCGCCTATTTTTGCTGACTTTTTTGCGGGTAGTGGTGTGGTCTCCCGTTTGGCACGCCAGAATGGTTATCGTGTGATTGCCAATGACTGGGAACCCTATAGCCATGCCTTAAACCATGCCATTCTGGCCTGTACGGATGCACCTGCATTTAAGGAATTGGGCGGCTATCAAAAGGCAATTGACTATTTAAACCGTCTGCCAGAAGTTAAAGGCTGGGTGACACATAACCTTTGCCCACGCAACGATGAAATTTACGATCCTGCCCGTGACCGATTGTTCTTTAAACGTCGTAATGGCATGCGGATAGATGCGATTCGTCAGCAAATTGCCACTTGGCAAGCGCAAGGCGCGATTGATGATGTGGAAATGAGTGCTTTGTTGGCGCCATTGTTGTATTCCGCCAGTTTTGTTAGTAATACCAGTGGGGTCTTCAAAAGTTTTCATCATGGTTGGGGCGGTAAAACCCAAACTGCCTTGGAGCGTATTGAATCCTTGCTCTGGCTGACTCCAAGCCGTTTTTGTGAAATCGGTGATCCAAAACGCCCTGCCGCAGAAATGTGGTGTGTCGATGCGCAGCATTTAGCCAATCAGATGAGTGGTTTTGAAGTCGATGTGGCGTATTTAGATCCACCTTATAATCAGCATGCTTATAGCAGTAATTATCATGTGTTAAATGCCTTGACCTTATGGGATCAGGTAGATTTACCCACTCCAGATACCAAAGGCTTTAAGAGTGGTATTGACCGTGCGTGGCGCAAAGAGCGTCCAAGTCCGTACAATTCATCTAAGTATGCCAAAGAAGCCTATGAAAAATTACTGTCCACCATCAATGCACGTTATATTCTGACCAGTTATTCAACCGATGGTAATATTGAAGCTGCCGATTTGCTCAAAGCCAATCTTGAGCGTGGACGCGTCACGCTAGTAACCCAAGATGTGCCGCGTTATCGCGTGAGTAAGCAACGTCAGTCTGAGCGCGCACGGGTGTTAGAATTTATTGTGATTACCGATACCCACGCTAAATCGGGCCCACCACTACGTCAATTGCTCGGTCAACTGTATCATTTTGCGGAATTGGGTGGGGTTGATACCTCGGGTGTGAGTACTCAATTGGCATTGTGGTAAGTCCAAATTCAAAAAAGAGAAAGATTATGTTTACAGGAATTATTGAAAGCCTTGGTCGAGTCGAAAGCTTGCAAAGTGTCGGTGGTGATGTACGTTTACGTATTCAAACGAATTTGGACATGTCCGATGTACACTTAGGTGATTCGATTGCCACCAATGGAATCTGCTTAACGGTGATTGAATGGGGTGACAATTGGTATGCCGCAGATGTGTCACGTGAAAGTTTGAATCGAACAACTTTGGGTCACTGGAAAGTTGGTCAACCAGTCAATGTAGAAAAAGCCATGTTGCCGACCACACGTTTTGGTGGGCACATTGTCAGTGGCCATGTGGATGCCGTGGGTGAGATTACCTTAGTGCGTGAAGATGCGCGTTCACTCTATTTTGAAGTGACGGCACCTGTAGAAATTGCCAAATATTTGGCCGAGAAAGGGTCGGTGACAGTAGATGGCATCAGTTTAACGATTAACCATTTGCGCGGTAATATTATTAGCCTGAACTTAATTCCACATACGGCAGAACGCACCAATATTGGCACGTGGAAAACGGGTTCTAAAGTGAATTTGGAAGTCGATGTCTTGGCGCGTTATATCGAACGTTTATTGCTGGGTGATAAAGCGGCAGAGACCCAAGCACAGTCAAAAATCAGTATGGATTTCTTGGCGGCAAATGGCTTTTTAAAATAAAAAGTATATATCGGATGCGAAAACAGCCTAAACTACAGGGCTGTTTTCATTTCTATTCGAGTGAAATAAAGCACGTGATACTTAAATTGATTAGCGTAGATTTATGTAATGCTTGATTTTTTTCTAAATCTAGAACAAATGCTGCCGCTTTTATTGTCGCAGTATGGCATATGGATTTATGCCATTTTGTTTCTCATTATTTTTGCGGAAACAGGCTTTGTCTTTATGTTTTTTCTGCCAGGCGATAGTTTATTAATTGCCGTAGGTGCTTTGTGTTCATCCTCTGCCATTATTCAGCTGCATAGTATGGGAATATTACTCATGACCGCTGCCATATTGGGCTATGCTGTGAATTATTACACTGGAAAAAAGCTGGGTTTTAAGTATTTACATCGTCATTCCCGTTGGATAAAGCCAGAGTATTTGAGTAAAACCAATCATTACTTTGTTAAACATGGTGGCAAGACCATTATTCTGGCGCGGTTTATTCCCTTTGTGCGTTCGTTTGCTCCTTTTGCTGCGGGTGCAGGCGAGATGAAACTTTCCCGTTTCATGTGGTACAACACCATTGGAAGTTTAATCTGGATTGGTATTCTACTGAGTATTGGTTATGGTGCGGGTAATATCTTTTTTGCAACCCTTGAGTTCATCGAGTGACCCGTTCAAACAAGTCACTCAATTCTACGGGGCGAATATTTAAAGGTTAATGCTTAATAATGGTCACGACAGGTTCATCATGCCAAGTTGCACTGAATCCTTGTGGGGAGAGGCTAAAAAGTCCTTTTTCCGACTCGCGCGAGAGAAACACCGAAAGTGATTGAAAATCGGCGCGGCTAAGCAGTAGTTTTTGAGCAGAAACAATCCATTGTTCGCCTGAATCGAGAGCAGCAATGCGGTGAGAAACGTGGTTCAGCAGGTCCATTTTTTCTTCCTAATTTATTGATATGTCAATTTTTGGCGTCAACACTTCAAAGTTTTGTTTTAAAGTGATGACCATGTTGTGACATTTATGTGTCATTTTCATGACACTCCTCAAATTGGGAGTAGAAAAATTAAACAGTTGGTTTTACATCAGAAAAATTAGAATTATGTAATATGTATTCAATTTCTTCTTGTGCTGCGGTACGTAATTTATTACGGAATTTACTTACAGCTTGTTCAATGTGGGCTTCAGCTTCAAGTTCTAAGCGTAAGCGTACAGTTTCTAATTCAGACAAAATTTGTTGATCTGAAACATGCACCATGCCTGGGGCAAAGTTCAGATTTTGGTGACTATCATTGACGTGATAACGCTCGGCATAGTGCAGCGTTTCTTGTTCAATATGCTGGCGCAAGTGGTCTAAGGTCTGTGTTTGCTCCGCAAATTGGCGTTGTTCATCCGCAAAGAGTTGTTGTGCATATTGTTCAGCCGCCGCACGTTTATTGGCCAAGGATTGCTCTAAAGCCAATTGACGACGAACTCGTGCTTCTTCAATCAGCCGTGCTTTTAGATCGGCATAGGCTTGTTCAACAGTTTGCTGCGCTTGTGCTTGTGCTTTCTGATCAGCTGCGAGCCAGAGCTGTGTTTGTGTCTCGGGCTGTAATAAATCACAAATATGATTCAGATCATCCATAAATGTCTGACGTACAGCTTCAGGCGCTTCTAGCCAGCGCTGTTTAAAATCTGGACCGACATTTAATGCCACCATATTTCTCCCTAAGGTTGAACAATTAAAGCTTGAAAGTTTGAGGTTCAATGCCTAAGCGTCGATATTGTTTAAATTTTTCACGACCGAGCTGTTTGGCTGAATCATTATTCTCAATAATTTCTATAATTTGGCTAAATTCATGAAATTGATCAAGTGCCTGATTGTTAAAATTAAACACAATCCAATCATTTTCTGTGGGTAAGCGTGCCGAGATGCAGACATTTGCATGTTCTTGGTCAATACCATGTCCAATAAAGCTGGCTGCATCGAAACTCCATAAGCGTTCATCCAATTGCTGCTGTAATGCAGCATCGGGGCAATAGAGCCAAATCCGTTTTGGTTGACGCAGAATTTTACGACACAAACGGCAAGTACTTTCGACTTGCCGTTCTGGACTTTTTTCAAACAGATAAAAGCTAACTTTAGCCATTCGTATTAACACGGTTGGCTAAGAATTGCATTAACAACGGTACTGGACGGCCTGTTGCACCTTTGCTGCTGCCCGAAAGCCATGCAGTGCCTGCAATATCCAAATGTGCCCAACGGTATTCACGGGTAAAGCGTTGCAAGAAGCAAGCAGCAGTCACTGCGCCTGCTTTTGGACCACCAATGTTACCAATATCAGCAAAAGGTGAATCAAGCTGCTCTTGATAATCATCAATCACAGGCATACGCCATACACGGTCAAAGCTGGTCTGACCTGCGGCATTTAATTCAGCAGCGAGTTCATCATCTGGGGTAAACATGCCTGTTAAAACAGAACCTAAAGCCACCACACATGCACCTGTTAAGGTCGCAATATCTATCACCAATTCAGGGTTAAAACGTTTGATGTAGGTTAGGGTATCACAGAGTACTAAACGACCTTCGGCATCGGTATTTAAGATTTCAATCGTTTGCCCGCTCATGCTGGTGACAATATCCCCAGGGCGAGTTGCATGACCTGAAGGCATATTTTCTGCAGCAGCAATTGCACCTACCACATGAATCGGCAATTTCGCTTCACATAAAGCACGTAAAGTACCGAGTACAGAGGCTGCACCACACATGTCGAATTTCATTTCGTCCATACCTAGACCAGGTTTGAGTGAAATGCCGCCCGTATCGAAAGTGACGCCTTTACCCACCAAAACGATTGGTGCTTGATCTGGCTGACCTTTGTATTCAAGGGTAATAATTCGACCCGGACGGTCTGAACCACGGCTGACTGCTAAAAAGGCAAACATACCCAGATCTGCCATTTCCTGTTCATTGATCACGGTAACTTTGAGTTGCTCTGGGTATTGCTGTGCCAAAGCCAAAGCTTGATCGGCTAAATATTCAGGAAAACAGATATTGCCCGGACGGTTGCCCAAGTCGCGTGCATAATTCTGACCTGATTGGATGGCTTGAATTAGGCTTAATTGTGAATTATTTAAAGGACTTTGCGTAGCAATCAGTCCAATTTCATTGAGTAAAAATTCATTCTTTTTTGATTTAAACTCATCATAGCCATAAGCGGCTTGAGTCAGGCTTAAGGCAAATAAATAGTGGAATGCTTCAGGTAAAGCATTCAGATCAACTTGAATCTGCTGATATTTTTTTTGTGAAGATTTGATAATGCTTTGTGCAATTTTTGCTAATTTTGCAGGCTGTAAATCTTCAACTTTGTCGAGTCCAATTAGAACAGCATGTGCAAAACCAGGAATCTTTGCCAAGAGTGGTAAAGTTTCGTTCAATCCAGCTTTAAATTGCGTGGCTTGCGCAATCTGCTCTAAGTCATTGATTTGATATGTTGCTGCGATCTGAGCAAGCTGAGTATTGTCGGCTAAAATGAATAAAGCCTGATCAGTAGTGGGAGTAGGTAGAGCGGTATTCAAGCTGAGTTTCATAGGGGGTCTTCACGCCTTTGAGAGTTTTAAGTCATTCAGCCATTGAAACATTTTTATGGTTCGAGTTTCAATGCAGAAGCAGGGGAATAGGTTTTATATTTTGAACATTCGGGTAAACTAACAGTAGTTTTTACTCTTTTTGAAATTGGAAGAATCAATTTGATTATTCGGCGTTATTTAGTCAAGCAAGTGGTGTCTACCTCATTGGTTGTAATTGCCTTATTGACCTTAATCATGATGGGTGGCCGATTAATCAAATACTTCGGCATTGCTGCTCAAGGTCGTTTAGATGCAGGTATTTTATTTAGCATCATTGGTTATCGTTTGCCTGAATTTTTAACGCTGATTCTTCCCTTGGGTTTTTTCATGGGCTTAATGCTGGTTTTTGGTCGTTTATATGTCGATCATGAAATGGCGGTCTTGAATGGTAGTGGTATTAGTCGTCACCGATTAGCACGTTTGTTAATTCCGATGACAGTGGTTTTCATGTTGTTGCAAGCCGGTCTAATGCTGTGGATGTCACCATGGGGTTTGCGACAGTTCTACCAGTTAACCAATACTCAAGCGGTGCGAACAGGTTTTGATTTAGTGCGCCCGAAAGAGTTTATTTCATCAGGACCCTATACCATTTATGCGGGGGATTTATCTGAAGATCGGCGTAACCTAAAAGATATTTTCTTCTACCAGCGTGCCGAAAAAGAAGGTAAGCCTGATGTGATGATTCTGGCCAAAGAAGCGACACGGGTAGAAGTGGCAAATGATACTGCCAATGTAGTTGATTTGGTACAAGGTCGTCGGTATGAAATTTATCCAGGTCAACCCAAATATACCCAAGCCGAATTTCAAAGTTATCGTTTGCGTTTAGAAAATAATGCAGAAGCCAAATTTGAAAGTAGTGAAGTTGAAGCCTTAACCACGGGGAAATTGTGGCAGAATCGCAATGATCCAGTTGTTGCGAGTGAGTTGGGTTGGCGTATTTTTGTCCCATTGGTGATGATTGTGGCATTGGCATTGGCAGTGGCTTTGTCTGAAGTGAGTCCACGTCAGGGCCGTTATTTAAAACTGTTTCCTGCATTATTAATTTTTGCCAGCTTAATTGTCGCGATGATGGCGATTAAAACCCGTGTCAGCAAACAGGAAATGGGAATCTGGGCCTATCCGCTAGCGCTCTTTGTCTATGCTATGGCCGCCGCGATTTTCTCACGTAAGCAAAAATTAGCTCCAAAAATTAAGAAACAGATTCAGCGAGTGAGGTCTTAAAATGTTTGCACGTCGTATTGTCGCAAAACATGTGACTAAGACCACAGCCTTTGCCATGTTGGGGGCGACAGCGGTCTTGTCGGTATTACAGATTCTATTTACCTATTTGGGTGAATTGAGTGAGCTGAATGATACGTATACCGCTTGGCAGGCCCTCATTTTTGTATTGTGGGGTGCACCACGCTATCTGTATGAGATTTTACCGATTGCTGCTTTAATTGGGGCTGTATTGGGTTTGGGCACCATGGCATCCAACAGTGAATTGATTGTGATGCGTTCCATTGGGATTAGCCTATGGCGTATCGTGGGTTGGGTGATTCGCTCGGCTTTAATTCTGGTGGTTTTATCCTTTGTCTTAAGTGAGTGGGTGATTCCCTATACCAATGAACAGGCCAAGAGCGTAAAAAGTCACCGGAGTGCTGCGGCATTAGGTGAAGTAAAAGGCTATTGGACTCGCGAAGGGCAGCGCTTTATTTATATTGATTATGCCAATTCACAAGGCCAGTTGCGGAATATTCAAGTGGTCGATTTTGACCAAGAATATCGTTTGAATAGTGTATTGGATGCCCAACAAGGACAATTTGTTCAAGATGGGCGTTGGAATTTAAAAGACACTGAACAGGTCGAAATTCAGGATGCCGGCAATGCGGTCAAACGCGATGCAGCTCAACAACCTTTGGCTTTGGCATTGCAACCTAAATATGTCCATATGGTCACTATTGATCCTGAAGATTTATCCCCAAGCCAACTGGTGAGTTTTATGCGATACATGCAGGAATATAGCCAAGTGCCGAAAGCTTATCAGTTGGCATTCTGGCAAAAAGTGGGTTCGCCCTTTGCTTTAATTGCCTTGGTTCTGATTGCCTGTTCTTTTATTTTTGGACCATTACGCCAACAATCGATGGGCTTTCGTTTGGTGATTGCCTTATTTATTGGGCTAGGTTTCTTTTATCTACAGGACTTTCTGGGTTATGCCAGCTTGGTCTATAGTCCATCACCTGCTTGGTTCGTCTTTGTCCCGATTGTCATTATGTTTGTGGTCGGTGGTTATTTATTGCGCCGTGCTCGCTAGGAATTTGTACAGATTAGAGAAAACGATCTGTACAAGTGAGTTTAACCCTGTCGCATACGTGGAGTCTTGCACGAAAATTCGGTAAGATAGTGCGACCAATTTATAGACAAGAGTGTAAATCATGACGGATGCAATTGCTGGCAAAGTCCCCCACGTATTGGTAATTATGGATGGTATTGGACACCGTGAAGCGGTTAAAGATAATGCCTTCCTTGCAGCACAACGACCAAACTTGACTGCTATGCAACAAAAGCATCCGCATGGATTGATCTCGGGTTCTGGTGAAGATGTTGGCTTGCCTGATGGACAAATGGGCAACTCAGAAGTTGGTCATATGAATTTGGGTGCTGGTCGTGTGTTGTATCAGGACTTTACGCGCATTACCAAAGATATCCGTACTGGTGCTTTCTTTGAACAGCAAGTATTGATTGATGCGGTTGAAAAAGCCAAAGCCGCTCAAGGTGCAGTCCACATTATGGGCTTGCTCTCACAAGGCGGCGTACATTCACACGAAGACCATATTGTGGCCATGGCAGAGCTCGCACTCAAGCGTGGCGCTCAGGTGTATTTGCATGCGTTCTTGGATGGTCGTGACACACCACCGAAAAGTGCGCAGCCTTCATTAGAAAAACTTGATGCTTTATTTGCACAATATCCAAATCAAGGGCGTATTGCCACACTGATTGGTCGTTACTATGCCATGGATCGTGACAACCGTTGGGATCGTGTTGAACAAGCCTATCGTTTATTGACAGAAGGTGAGGCGGTGCGTACGGCTGCAACGGCAGTTGAAGGATTGGAGCAAGCATACGCAGCCGATGAATCTGATGAATTTGTCAAAGCTACACGTATTGGCGATGTGGCTAAAGTTCAAGATGGTGACAGCATTGTATTTATGAATTTCCGTGCGGACCGTGCACGTGAAATTACCAAAGCTTTTGTCGAAAAAGATTTTGCGGGCTTTGAGCGTAAAGTGGTTCCGAATTTATCAATGTTTGTCATGTTAACGCGTTATCAAGCGACCATCGAAGCCCCTGTAGCCTATATGCCTGAAGCGTTGCATAATTCATTGGGTGAATACCTGTCTAATTTAGGTAAAACTCAGTTGCGTATTGCGGAAACAGAAAAATATGCGCATGTGACGTTCTTCTTTAGTGGCGGTCGTGAAGACGAATATCCGGGTGAAAAACGTATTTTAATCCCATCACCAAATGTTGCGACTTATGATTTAAAACCAGAAATGAGTGCTTATGAAGTGACCGATGAATTGGTTGCGGCAATTAATTCTGGTGAATATGACCTCTTGGTGGTGAACTATGCCAATGGTGACATGGTGGGGCATACGGGTGTATTCCAAGCAGCAGTAAAAGCTGTAGAAGCGGTGGATACCTGTTTGGGGCGTGTTTACGATGCTGTGATGGCAAATAAAGGTCATATGCTGATCACTGCCGATCATGGTAATGTGGAGCAAATGCAAGATTATGTGAGCGGGCAAGTTCATACTCAACATACAACAGAATTGGTCCCATTTATTTATGTGGGTCCAACGCAAGCCACGATTGCAGAAGGTGGTGTGTTAGCGGATGTTGCCCCAACTTTATTAAATTTGATGCAATTGCCTGTTCCCGCAGAAATGCAAGGTCGCAATCTCATTACCCTACAAGCCTAAGTCGGTTTTTCACAGGTGAATCAATGACACAACACTTGAAATTTGTTATTCCCTTAACAGCGTTATTCATGTGTTGTGGTCATGCGATAGGCGCGGTGAATGAGACTGACACCGCTCCAGATTTTGACGAAGTCGAACAAAATTATCCTGAAGTACCTGTGGAGTCGATTCAGCAGTTTGTCCAGATCTATGGGATTGTCAAAGACAATTATGTCGATAATAAAAATGATGAACAACTGTTTCAGCAAGCCATTCAGGGCTTGGTGAGTGGTTTAGACCGCTATTCTCGTTATTTATCGCCCGAAGATTATAAACAGTTGGTGCAATATACCGATGGCGACTTGGCTTCGGTCGATTTTAATTTAAGTTATGACAATCAGCGTCAATGGAGCATTCAAGGACTCAAGCCAGAAGCCGACGCCTATAAGCAAGGCTTACGCAATGGTGTTTCCGTTTTCAAAATGGATGATCAAGAATTAAGAAAGCTGAACCGCGAACAGGTCAATGCGTTATTGTATGGTTCAATTGGCTCGACTTTAAGTGTGCAATTGGGACAGACCACCAAGCCCATCAGTTTGGTTCGGACCAAGAAAATTGAAACAGACATTGAGGCACAACTGCTACATAACCAAGTGCTGCTGCTTAAAGTTCGCGTGTTTCAACAAGATACAGCCAATGAAATTAAGCGTTTAATTGAAGAAAATAATCCATCTCGTCTTAAGGCCGTGCTGATTGATTTGCGAAATAACCCCGGTGGTTTATTGTCTGCAGCAGTGGAAACGGCAGACCTGTTTTTAAATCAGGGCATTATTGTCACTACCAAAAGCCGTTCTGAAGGTAATCAGCAATTTCAAGCTCTACCTAGCTCAGAGTTTCAGAATCTTAAAGTCGGTGTATTAATTAATGCTCGATCTGCATCTGCAGCAGAAGTTTTTACGGCTGCGATGAAAGAGCATCGTCGTGCGTGGGTGATTGGGGAAAAAAGTTATGGCAAAGGAGTGGTACAGAAACTGTTCCCTTTGTCGAATGGTGCTGCGCTACAAATGACGGTATCCCATTATTACACCCCATCAGGGAAGATGATTGAAGGGATTGGCATTCAACCCGATCAGCAATATCCCTTGCAACATGACATGAAAGAAGAGACCTATCTAGAGCATGTTGCAGAGGTTATTGCGAATCGCCGTTAATTATTCATCGGTATCCAGTCCAAATTTTTTCAGGCGATAACGCAAAGAGCGGAAGGACATCCCCAGTTTTTTGGCGGCCAAAGTACGATTCCAATGCGTAATATTCAACGCATTCAGCAGAATCTCTTTTTCAATATTTTCTAAATACAGTTCCAGACCTTCATCCGGCAATTTTCGAGGTGCGAGCGTTAATTCTGAAGGCGTTGTCAGCATTTGCTCGATCGACGATACTGGTGCATGGATGCTGCGGCGCAAGGGTGCACTTTGTAAATGCTGAACATCAATATAATCCTCATCACTTAAAGTAATGGCGCGCTCGATGATGTTACGCAGTTCACGGACATTACCTGGATAGTATTGTGCCAATAAAAAATCTTTTGCACGAGTCGTTAATATTTTGACTTCAATTTCCCATTCACGGCAGACTTTGTGAATAAAATGTTGGGCAAGAATTAAAATATCCTGACCACGTTCGCGGAGTGGTGGCAGAACCAAATCCATCACATGAATGCGGAAAAATAGGTCTTGTCGGAATTTACCTTGTTGAACCAGTGATTCTAAGTCTTGGTGGCTAGCACTAATCACACGGAAATCGACATCAATTTCAGTATCTGAGCCAATGGGGCGGATGGCCTTTTCTTGTACTGCACGGAGCAATTTGACTTGCATATTCAGAGGCAGTTCAGCAATTTCATCTAAAAATAAACTACCGCCATGTGCCGATTGAATTAAACCTTGCTTATCTTGTGTTGCGCCAGTAAAGCTGCCTTTTTTGTGCCCAAATAACTCACTTTCGAGTAGGTCGGAAGGAATCGCGCCACAGTTAATCGCAATAAAAGGGCCTTCATTGCGATTACTGAGGCGATGGACCAAGTTCGCAACCACTTCTTTGCCTGTGCCAGATTCACCCGTAATAAAGACGGGCGCTTGTGAACGAGCGATCTTTTTTAATGTCACGCGAAGTTGTTGGATCGGTAAGGATTGACCAATTAGCATGCGTTGTTCAAGAGCATCTTCGCAAGAAGCCTGTTGTTGCACAGGATTGTTCAGAGCCTTTTGCAACAGTTGTTCAAGGTGGGTTTGTTTGATCGGTTTACTGACAAAGTCAAACGCACCCGCTTTGAGTGCGGCAATCGCAATGTCCATATTGCCATAGGCGGTCAGCACTGCGACAGGTAACTGTGGATAGCGTTGAGAAATCTCCTCAACCAATTCCAAACCACTCCCGTCTGGGAGATTTAAATCCGTAAAACAAACATCATAGTGATGTTCAGACAACATTTTTTTGGCCTGTGCTAAACGATAAGCCACATGCGTTTCGATCCCCATACGGCTGAGCATCATTTGCATCAGCGTACATAGGTCTTCTTCGTCATCTACAAATAAAACGAGTGGTTGTTGCGCCACTATAACACCCCAGTAAAAATTGAATTATTAAGTCAGCTGTCGGCATTGAATGCGAAAGCAAGCTCCCTGTTGTTGTTCTACATAGCTTAAGAGTGCTTGATTGGCCTCGCAAAAGCTATGTGATAGATATAATCCTAAACCTGTTCCTGTAATCGCGGTACTGAAGAACGGTTGAAACAGGTGGGCTTGATCTTGAATCGCCACGCCTTCCCCAAAATCACACACATCAATGTGAATGTTTTTATCCTGCGTATAGCAGTGCAGTTCTATTGTACTGCGTTCTGGTGAATTATGTCGGATGGCATTGCGAATTAAGTTAATTAATACCTGTCTAAATTGTGCCTCATCAAAATCTAAGCTCAAATGCGGTGCAATATGACATAAAATTTTGGTTTTAAGATCGGGCAGGTCTTCTTGAATAAAAATGGGGATAAAACGATCTAATTGTATGCTAATCGGTTGAGTCCCTTGATTACGGACCATACTTAAAGTGTCTTGCACGATTTTGTCAATTCGCTTGGTTTGCTTGCTAATCATTTGACTGAGCGTCTGCTGCTGCTCAACCGTACTGTGTGATAGTAATTCATTGGCTTGAACAATGGCTGCCAAAGGGTTGCGAATTTCATGCGCAATACTGGCGGAGAGTTGCCCCAGTGCAGCCAATTTTAATTGTTGTACTTGTTGATTCATCTTTTGCCCATCTTGGATCACCAAAAGCGTGAGAACCTGCTGAGGGACAATCAGTTTCTGCACCTCAATATGCAAATGGTAGCGGCTAAGCTGAGATTCGAACTGAAATTTTTCCCCATTTTGTACCTGATCAAAATCCAGTAATTCAAACAAATCAGGTTGTAATTTATATAGTGGATATTTATCAAAGGCATAAAATGGCGCAATGCCCAATAACGCACAGGCGGCAGGGTTACTTAAAACGATATGGCAGTTTTCATCTAAGACTAGATAGCCTGTTTCAATTTGTTCCAAGATATAGCGATTAATATTTTGTAGGCGTTTCAGTTCTTGTGATTGAGAAAAATTGACATGATCGAGTAACTGAAAACGACGAACTGCAATTTGCCCACAGGCATAAAAGACAAAAAATAAAACCGCCAAGATCACACTATTCCCCAGATTCTGGAATGAGTGTTGGGTTAGAAAGCTGATAAAGAATTGTTGATAGATAACCGCAATTACCGCAATGAGGGTAATAATTAAAGCTTTTTGCGAGCTAAGCAGTAAAGAGGCGGCAAAGATGGTGGTTAAGAACAGGATGCTGATACTTAAACTTGGACCATTGGTGGCGATGGTAAGTAGGCTTAATGCAATAACATCGACAATGAAAATGAATGCAAACTGCTGAGGAATATGCTGTTTAAAATGTTTGAGATTAAAAAATTGTACGCAGTTAATGAAAAAATAACCCCACAGCACATAAAAATACAGTTGGGGAAACTCGTAGTTGGTTGAGAGTTCATCTCGGGTCAGAATAAAAATCAGCACCAAACAACTGGTGATTAATAAGCGATAAGCGGCATACCACAGCCCAAAAAAGTATTGATTTAATTCGAAATATTGGGAATGTTGCATGCTGCAAACCGATTATGAGATTGAAAGTTATAGTTTTATTTTAAGGTTTGATCAGACCGTAACGAATCGCAAGATGTGTGAGTTTGACATCACTATCAAGGTTTAATTTTTCAAAAATACGGTAACGATAGGTATTGACAGTTTTTACACTCACGAAAAGTTTATCTGCAATTTCTTGCGCGCTGATACAGTTCACCACCATCATGGCCACTTGCATTTCACGCTCAGACAGAGCATCAAATGGCGATTGTTGCGTGTCGGATAAATAAGAGCTGGCGAGTTGTTCTGCAATATCGGCACTAAAGTATTTGCCACCTTGCATGACTTTATTAATGGCACGAACCATTTCACTGACTGGAGCACCTTTGGTGATATAACCTTTGGCACCAGCTTTCAGTAATAACGATGGATACGGTTCTTCCGCTAGACCACTCACAGCGAGAACTTTGGTTTCAGGGGCAGTTTGTAAGAGGCGACGTGTTGTTTCTACGCCACCAATACCCGGCATGTTCACATCCAGCAAAACAACATTGGGGTGATGTTGGCGAACCAGGTTAATCGCTTCTTCACCAGATTCCGCCTGACCAATGACTTGTACATCTGCGTGATCTTCTAGCATACGGCAAATACCAGTACGGACTAATTCATGGTCATCCACCACTAAAACTGTAATCACCGATTTCTCCCTCTGGCTAAAAAAAATTACATCATTTTTGTTACATAAAGCAAAATAAGCTTGCAATGAAACGACAAAATTAGCAATCCTATTCTTATTCCGAAATTAAAAGTTTTGCACAATAGCGTGAACGAAAAATTCCCGTTGCTGTGTAAATGTAAGGCATATTTGAGGTAATACGCAAATGTATCTTACCTCCCTGAGTTGAGTAAACGATTGTGAAAAATTCTAAGAAGTCATTCATGCATGTGTTGAGTATGTCTATTCTACTCAGCCTGAGTTCAACCAGCTTTGCTGAACTCGTCATTAATCCTTCCTCGGGGAGTGTTGGTCAGGCTTCAATGAACTGGTCTTCAGAGGAAGCGAGTCAATTATTAAATAGTGATGTTTCTTCACTCGTTGAGGAAGTATCTCCGCAAGGATCAACCAAAGTCACCACGACGGTGCGCAGTTCAAATGGGGTACCTTCCTCTTCTGCCCCGAAAACGGTTCATATTATTGATACCTCTGCGGGTTATAGTAGTCAGCCTTCTGTAAGTGCTCGTGCCGCGCTGGTCATGGATGCACAAACAGGTGAGGTGCTTTATAGTAAAAATACCAATACAGCATTACCAATTGCTTCTATTACCAAATTAATGACAGCGGTAGTGATTGCCGATGCTCGTTTAGACATGTCTGAGGAAATTACCTTACAGTCGGTCGATTTTGCAGGAGCAGGCGGTAAAAACTCGAGTTCAACGCTACGTGCAGGGGATAGCATGAACCGTGCAGAGGCGTTGCTTTTTGCTTTAATGAAATCGGAAAATCCAGCGGCAGCAGCGTTAGCGCGAACGTATCCAGGAGGACGTAGTGCTTTCATTTCTGCAATGAATGCGAAGGCACGTGCATTGGGCATGAGCTCGACACATTATGTTGAATCTACAGGCTTAGATCCACACAACGTTGCGTCAGCACGTGACTTGGGTATTTTAGTCAGTACCGCATCGCAATACGGTTTAATTCGTCAGTTTTCAACCACAGCCAGTTATGATTTTAATCTCGGCTATCGGATGTTAAAGTCGAATAATACCAATGCTTTAGTTCGTAATGGTGGTTGGAATATTAATCTGTCTAAAACAGGTTATATCAATGAGGCAGGGCGTTGTGTAGTGATGCATACTACCCTGAATTCACGTCCAGCAGTTGTGGTTATTTTAGGCGCGAGTTCATCTCAAAGTCGAACTGAAGATGCCACCCGTTTAATGACGTGGGCGAGCCAGTTACCAAAACGAATTTAAATTTTTCTTTTAAAAAAACTCTTCTTAAGGAAGAGTTTTTTTATGTCTATCGGCTGCGACACAGTTTGTCTCAAAGCGGATTTTTTGACTATTTTTTGTGTGCAGAATGCGTATGATAGCAACATAACAAGAGAACGACTGGGTCTGACAATGAATGCGATGCAGCATGCTCGAATTTCAGCGAAACGTTGGGGTGGGGAGCCAGAAGATTATTATGAATTACATGCATTTATTGATAGTACCAAAAGTTTATGTAGTGATGCTCGGCATCGAATTTTACATACCCTTTGGGGAATAAATTCAGTCGTGGTCCCAATATTTGGACATAGTCTTCAAAACAGCGCCGGCAAATCGATTGATATAAAAGACCTATGTGAACGAGACCATTTGTTGGTAGATTATCAGCAGCGATTTATTCCTACGTTAAGTGATTTTGTTCATGCAATCGATGTCAGTCGATTACCTCAAAATTTAGAACGACATTTAGAACAATTACATCAAGTCTACGCCCAAAACCCAATTGCCTCCCAATTAATGCTTTCACCTTTGGCACAAACAGGGAAGTTACATTCTTTACTTTTTACGCATAATAGTTGGTTTATTTATGAAATTTTACCGCGAATAGGTGTATTACCGAATTTACAGAATATTGTCTATAGTCCAGATGACATCTTCCACGCGATGCGATTTGAACTGTGGATGGATAATGGCATGGCAATTCCGCAAAGTGCGCAAGCATTACATCAAAGAAAACAACAAAGCGCTGTATAAGCAGAGCTATAAAAACAGGAGATGAATATGACCACCTATGTTATTCGTGCAAAATACTTTGGCTATAACGATGAAGTTTTTTATGTCACAGGCAATCGTATTAGCAATGTTTTTCAAGATCAGGCTGAAGCCGAAGCGGTCTATCAAAAGCTTGAAGCTGAAGGTGCACGAGATTTTGCACTATACGAGGTAGAATCTTTATTTGATGCAGATGAAGCCACGTTGAAACAATTGGATGAATTTATTTTTTCGCGTTGTGGTGAGCACATTTACCAAGATGGGGAGGTTTCTCGGGATGTGCTACCGAGTAGCTTAAGTGATGCGGATACTTTTAGCTTTGTTCAAATGGCTGAAATGCAAAAATTTCAATTGGTTAGCTTTGAGCATGAAGTTAAATTTTATGGTTTGTGGTCGACCAAGAAACAGCAATGGCTTGAAGAGCATGACGAGTTTTTTGCAGGGCTGATTTATGCTGAAAGCCCAGAATTACTCAAGGACAAAATTGAATCGATCTTTGCAGATTACGATTATTCGGATATTGAATTAGCAGGTTCATTAGAGTCTTTATCAGATCAGCCGATTTTATTAAAAGCGCTTATTCAGGTGGAGTATGCTTTGAGCTATGATGAAGATAAACAAATTTTGAACATCGGTCTTTGGCAAAATGAGGCTTTATACGCGGTGAATGCTTTGCTCAAACAACCTTTATTTGAGATTAAGCAAATTGAGTTAGCAGAAATTCAGCGTTTGGAGCAAGAGCTCGCAAAAATGCATAGTTATGATGAAGATTATGAATATGATGAGGAATAATCTTTGAGGTTAAAAAAACCAGTTGCAAGCAACTGGTTTTTTTTAGAGCAAATCAGGACTTACATATTTGAAAGAATAGAGTCTTTCACTTGCGACATGGTTGCATCAATAGACAACATCACCGCATCAGCACATTGTTTGATAGCGGTGTCTGGATCTTTTAGACCATTACCTGTCACAGTACATACAATCACAGAACCTTCAGCGATTTTACCTGCTTTAATGTCACGGATTGCACCGCCGATAGAGGCAGCAGAAGCAGGCTCTACAAAGACACCTTCATACATAGAAAGCAAACGTTGTGCTTCTAAGATTTCAGCATCTTGTAGTTCATCGAACCAACCTTGAGAGTCACGTACTACGGCTTTGGCATGGTTCCAGCTTTGTGGGTTGCCAATACGAATGGCAGTTGCAACCGTCTCAGGATGTTCTACTGGTGCACCACGCAAGAATGGCGCAGCACCTGCAGCTTGATAACCGACCATGGTTGGTAAGCCTTCAGGTTTAGGACCCGTGAATTGGTCTGTTGCAGCATCATAAGTCACGTATTCAAACTGATCCGCTGGCTGGTTTGCTACCGCTTCAGTATAACCCATCCAGTGTGCTGTGATATTCCCTGCGTTACCTACAGGTAAGCAGTGATAATCTGGTGCACGACCCAAAGCTTCAACGATTTCGTAAGCAATGGTTTTTTGACCTTGTAAACGGTACGGGTTAATCGAGTTAACAATGGTCACAGGTGCTTGATCGGCAACTTCTTTCACGAGGCGCATACCATCGTCAAAGTTCCCGCGAATTTGCATGGTGATTGCACCATACATCATGGCTTGCGCCATTTTACCCATGGCAATTTTGCCTTCAGGAATGAGTACAAAGGCTTTGATGCCAGCACGCGCTGCATATGCCGCAGCCGCAGCAGAAGTATTGCCTGTAGATGCACAGATAATTGCTTTTGAACCGTCTTCAACCGCTTTGGTCACAGCCATAGTCATGCCGCGGTCTTTGAATGAGCCTGTCGGGTTCAAGCCTTCGTACTTCACATAAATTTCAACATCTTTACCAATAATACGTGGAATATTCTCCAACTTAATGAGCGGAGTATTCCCTTCGCCCAAAGAGATTCCACGAGTAGTAGCAGACACTGGTAAACGGTCACGATAACGGTCAACTAAACCAGTATAACGATTGGCATTCGACATGATGATGTTCCAATTATGGGTAGAGCTTGGTGAGGGAGAAAACAAGGGTCTTTCCCTCAACCCGATTAATTATCAAGCGATTCTAAACGAATTCGCACGATTTCGCCATGAATGACGGGTAAGGCTTGAATTTGAGCAAGAGCCTCATCCATTTTCGATTCTTTGACTGGATCAGTCAAAATCACGATCGGAATCAGGTCTTTTAGGCGTGATTGCTGCATGATGGCATCAATACTGATACCTGCACGGCTTAAAATCGTGGTGACGTCAGCGAGCACACCAGTTTGATCTTCTGCATTAATACGGATGTAGTAACCTGTGGTCATTTCTTCACGTGGCAGAATTGGTAAGTCTGCTAAAGCTTCAAAAGCCAATTGAGGAATCGTTCCTGCACCATCTTCGGTATAAGAAATATCGCGAACGATATCAATTACATCGGCAACAACCGCAGATGCTGTTGGGCCTGCACCTGCACCTGCACCGTAATACAAGGTTGGGCCGACAGCATGTGCTTGTACCAAGACGGCATTTTTTACCCCATTGACATTGGCAAGGAGTTCTTCAGCGGGAATAAGCGTTGGATGAACACGTAGTTCAATGCCTTTTTCTGCACGACGTGCAATACCCAAATGCTTGATTCGGAAACCAAGTTCTTCAGCATACTTCACATCTTGTGCTGTAATTTTGCTGATGCCTTCGGTATAGACTTTGTCAAACTGTAATGGAATACCAAATGCACAAGAGGCTAAAATTGTCAGTTTATGTGCAGCATCAATCCCTTCAACGTCAAAGGTTGGGTCAGCTTCGGCATAGCCTAATTCTTGTGCTTCTTGTAGCACGTCTTCGAAGGCACGACCTTTATCGCGCATTTCAGTTAAGATGAAATTGCCTGTGCCATTAATGATACCTGCTAACCAATCAATTTTATTGGCAGCTAGGCCTTCGCGCATCACTTTAATGATGGGAATGCCTCCTGCAACCGCAGCTTCATAGGCGATTTGTACGGCATTGTCTTCTGCCGCTTTAAATAATTCATTGCCATGTTCAGCCAATAAAGCTTTGTTCGCAGTAACCACTTGTTTGCCATGCTTGATGGCTTCCATGATGACTTCATAGGCAGGATGAATACCACCCATCACCTCTACGACAACATCGACATCGGGTTGACGTACGATGTCCATCAGGTCTGCACTTTGTTTTACAGAGGCTGGAAGATCAAGGTCAGGACGCGGACGACGAGTACCTACGTGGGTAATTTCAATTCCTCGACCGGTGCGACGTTTAATCTCCGCAGCGTTTTCTTCTAGTAGTTTAAGGGCACCACCACCCACAGTACCAAGACCGAGGATTGCCAGACGAACTGGTTTCACGTCACACTCCATTTATTTCTTCAATTTTACGCGAGCCTTAGATCATAGCTAAAAAAACGCTCAGACTCTAGGGTGGAGCGAAGATAATCTCCACCTATAACTAATAGTAAAATAACAAATAAAAATTAGTTATTTAAACGCTGCTCTAATTCTTCAGGGCTGAGGTATCCGCCTAAATAAACGCCTTCGGTATTATAGATCGCAGGTGTACCATTCACACCCATGTTTAGCCCCAATTGATATTGATCACGGACAGGGTTTTTACAGGTGGCAGGTGGTAATTGAGCACCTGCGACGGCTTGATCAAACGCGGCTTGGCGATCTGCACTACACCATACGCTTTCCATGGCAGGCATAAACTGTTCGCCACGTGGCCAAGCAATGTAACGAACTTCGATGCCCTTGGCGGTAATTTCAGGAATATGCTCATGTAATTTGTGGCAATACGGGCAGCTTGCATCGGTAAACACATAAACCACATGTTTAGTTTTGCCTTGTGCTGGATACACCAACAGGTCTTCTGTTTTTAAGCTGGCTAAATGCTTTTTATTGGCAGCGGCTTGTAAGTTCTCACTGACATTATGTAGCTTCTTGTCACCTAAGCGAATGACATCGCCCTGAATTAAGAATTTACCATCGCTGGTGGCATAGACCGAACTCATGCCTTCCAAGTTAATCCAATACAGATTAGGGACTTCAGTCGGTTTGATATCGACAATTTTGGCATTAATACCCGCAGTTTTAAAATGTTGCTCTAAAGTTTTCATCAGGCGTTGCTGTGCATTGCGTTCAGAGAGGTTAGATGCTTCTCCTGTAGCAGGTGCACTTGCTGTGAGCGTATTTTGCTTTTTGTCATCATTATTTGAATTGGAACATGCCGTGAGGGCTAAACTGCCTGCCAAGGTACATGCAATAAATAATTTTGTGCGGGTAAATGACATATAAAACCCTTTCTTTTAGGTATAAAAACAGGAAGCTAGCATAGCAAAAAAATCTTTGTAGCGTGGTGTTTCTTGGTGTGGACTCTGTGAAGCAGATCTAGCTTTTGGCTTTTTTAGGCTCTTGGATGGAATTCGGCATGCAGTTGTTGCATACGGACTTGGGCCACATGGGTATAAATTTGTGTGGTCGATAAATCACTATGTCCTAACAATACTTGCACCACACGTAAATCCGCACCATGGTTGAGTAAATGGGTCGCAAAAGCGTGACGCATGGTATGTGGTGAAAGTTCGGCTTGAATACCTGCCTGTAGCGCGTAGCGTTTAATCGCATACCAGAAGTTTTGCCGACTCATAATGCCGCCTTGTTGGGTCAGAAAAACATAGTCGGTTGCAGATTTATAGAGGCTGGGTCTGGCTTGTGCCAAGTAGTTTTCAATCCATTGACAAGCCACTTGTCCTAAAGGCACCAAACGTTCTTTATTGCCTTTACCGACAATCCGTAGATAACCTTGTTTTAAATTGATCAGTTCTAAGCGTAAATTTAACAATTCTGATACACGCAAACCACAGGCATATAAGACCTCAAACATGGCACGGTCGCGTAAGCCCAATGCAGTACTGGTATCTGGTGCATGAATAAGTGCTTCAACATCTTGTTCTGAAAGATCTTTAGGTAAGGCACGTCCAATTTTAGGGGTACGATGACTGGCCACAGGATTATCACTGCGAAGCTTTTGTTCTCGTAAAAATTTATAAAATGAACGCAAGGCAGACAGACTACGTGCAATCGATCGCGGGCTTTTCCCTTGCTGAGTTAAGTGGAGAAGTACATCCGCAATATCTTCACTTTGCCAATCGATTAGGGCTTTGCTGTGGCATTCGCTGCATTGAATCAGGTCAGAAAGATAGGCATTACGGGTGTGGGGGCTGACAGTTTGTGCAATTAAATAATCACGGAAACCCTGAAGAAAGCTGAGTTTTTCTGGAATTTGGACAGGTGTAGGTATTCTAGGTTTTTTATTTAACATGACTGCTTCGAATTCAGGAAACCGATTTAGATCGTTCATCTTAACTAATTTTACAACATTTTTCTGGGTTGACCTTGTGGTATAAAGTGAATGCGAATAGGAATCTAACCTTATTTGGTAATTATTCTCATTTGCTTGTATACTACAGAAAATATTTTAGGGTTTAGTGCGGTGCTTTTATCTGATTTGAAAGTCAAGCAAACAGCCATTATTCGTAACGTAAAACGAAATATGGATGATGATGCAGCTCAGACTGACCTAATAGCCAGTCGTTTGGAAACTTTAGGTTTTGTGCCTGGTACGTCCGTTCAGGTGGTGACAAAAGGTATTTTTGGTGGTGATCCGATTTTAATTCAGGTCGGATTTACCCGTTTCGCACTAAGAAAAGCTGAAGCAGAAAAAATTGAAATTGAGATGGAAGGAGCACCTGCATGAGTGATGCGTTGCGTATTGCCCTTGTCGGGAACCCTAACTGCGGTAAAACCTCTTTATTTAACCATTTAACAGGAACCCGCCAGAAAGTTGCCAACTATGCTGGGGTAACGGTCGAGCGCAAAATGGGGCAGTTTTCCCTGCCTTCAGGAAAAGCTGTTCGGGTCTTGGACTTGCCGGGAACTTATAGTTTAGATGCAACCAGCCCTGACGAAGCCATTACCCGTGATGTGGTACAGGGCAAAATTGTAGCAGAAGGGCATCAGGATGCATTTTTATGTGTGGTGGATGCCACCAACTTAAAACTGCATTTAGGTTTAGTTCTGGAAATGATTGAATTGGGACGTCCAATTCTGTTGGTTCTGAACATGATGGATGAAGCACGCCGTCGTGGGATGCAAATCAATACCCAGAAACTGTCTGAACGTTTAGGCATTCCTGTTGCTGAAACCGTTGCGGTGCGTAATGCAGGCATTGAAAACTTGTTGAATGCTTTAGATCAAGCCAAATATGCAGTGCCCCATACGGAACTGAGTGGCTTAAAAGGTTCGCATCACCAAAAAATTGCGACGATTTTGCATGATGTTGTTCAGTATGCAGACCAAGAAGATAAACGCTCTGATTTCCTTGATCGAATTTTTTTACATCCCGTATTTGGCTTAGTCACGCTGGCTGTGATGATGTTTGTAGTTTTCCAAGCCGTTTTTGCTTGGGCTGCGCCATTTATGGATGGCATTGAAAGTTTATTTGGCTGGTTGGGTGGAGTGATTGGCGCATCCATTTCGCAACCTTTATTACATAGTTTGGTAGTTGACGGAATTATTGCCGGTGCGGGCGGTGTGGTGGTGTTTTTACCCCAGATTATTATTCTGTTCTTCTTTATTTTGGTTTTGGAAGAATCGGGCTATTTACCTCGTGCAGCGTTCTTGCTAGATAAACTGATGTTTAAAGCAGGTTTGAGTGGACGTGCATTTATTCCCTTGCTGTCTAGTTTTGCTTGTGCGGTACCCGGAATTATGGCAACCCGGAGTATCAGTGACCCACGGGATCGTTTGACCACTATTTTTGTGGCACCTCTGATGACCTGTTCAGCACGTTTGCCTGTATACGCCTTGTTAATTGCAGCGTTTATTCCTGCGCACACCGTGTGGGGAATTTTTAATTTACAAGGTTTGGTGCTGTTTGCTTTGTATATGGCGGGCATTGTCAGTGCATTGATCGTTTCATTTGTATTGAAATTTTTCCAAAAAGATAAATCGCAACATGCTTTGCTGATGGAACTACCGAGTTACCGTTTTCCTGACTTAAAAAGTGTCGGAATTGGTTTGTTGGATCGTACCAAAATCTTTATGAAACGCGTGGGTGGGATTATTTTCGCGCTTTCAATTTTGTTGTGGTTCCTGTGTACGTTTCCTCAACCGCCAGTGGGCGCGACCATGCCGGATATCGATTATTCCTTCGCAGGAATGTTGGGCCATGTCATGCAACCGATTTTTGCACCATTGGGCTTTAACTGGCAGATTTGTATCGCCTTGATTCCCGCGATGGCAGCACGTGAGGTTGTGGTTGCTGCATTGGGCACAGTCTATGCTTTATCTGCGGTGAATGATGATGCAATGTCGCAAGGATTGGCGGCAATCATTGGTGGCAACAGTGATTTAGGTTGGTCTTTAGCAACTGGTTTGTCTTTACTGGTTTGGTTTATTTATGCGCCACATTGTTTAGCAACTTTGGCGACTGTACGTCGTGAAACAGGTTCATGGAAAACTGTGAGCTTTATGACCGCATATTTGTTTGGCTTAGCGTATTTGATGTCATTCCTGACTTATCAAATTGCGTCACACTATTTCGGTTAATCTGCAAGGAGACTCTGAATATGGTTGAAATTCTGATTGTTGCTGCTTTGGTACTGTGGAGTACCGTGGTGGTGTTTAAGAAAGTGTTTCCGAAAACGTCCAATAAAACCTTTGGCGCATTGGCTGGATTTACTGAAAAACAGGGTTGGAACACGGTATCTAAATGGCTGAAGCCTGCACCTGTTGCAGGCTGTGGTGGCGGTTGTGGCTGTAGCCAAGACGATGCACCGAGTGTAAATAAAAATGCTGAGATTCAAGCGGTGAAGTGGAAATAAGCAAATTTCCCCTAATCACAAAAAAGCCGTCAAATTTGACGGCTTTTTTACGCGCTGACACAAAAAAACAGAGAGAAAGTCAAAACAGAAAAAGCATTCAAAACAGCAAAGTGCTAACATTTTGTCAGTTTTACCAATCAACCAAAACATGGGGCAAAAATGTTAATACAGCGTGGTGGATTAAAAGTCGTTGCAGGACTTGGAATTTCAGGTGTTGCAGCAGTAAATTTCTTACATGAGAAGGGCTACCGCGTTGCAGTAACAGATTCACGAGCAACCCCTCCAGGACATGATCAGATTCCTGCTGATGTGCAGACCAGTTTTGGTCAATTGGATCAAGAACTCTTATTACAAGCTGAAGAAATTATTGTGAGCCCTGGTTTGGATCTCCAGCTTCCTGAACTTCAGGCTGCCTTTGCCCAGCAAATTCCCGTAGTGAGTGAAATTCAGGTGTTACGTCGTAGCACCGATAAACCAATTGTGGCAATCACTGGCTCGAATGCGAAAAGTACAGTCACGACTTTAATCGGTTTAATGGCCCAAGAAGCAGGCAAGAAAGTCGCAGTTGGGGGGAATTTAGGACGTCCAGCATTGGATTTAACCAAGGATGATCCTGAACTGTATATTCTAGAATTGTCTAGCTTTCAGCTCGAAACCACATCGAATTTAAATGCAGCGGTGGCTGTAGTCCTAAATATGAGTGAAGACCATTTAGACCGTCATGGCGATATGTGGGGCTATCATCAAGCCAAACATCGTATTTTCCAAGGCGTGAAAAAAGTGGTGTACAACCGTGATGATTCATTGACGCGTCCTTTGGTCCCCGATGTAACGCCATTACAGAGTTTTGGTTTAAATGCACCAGACCTGAATCAATATGGCATTCTAAAAGATGCGGACGGTACGATATGGTTGGCACGTGGTCGTGAGCGCTTATTGAAAAGTTCGGACATGTATATTCAAGGCACGCACAATGTCGCCAATGCACTTGCATGTTTAGCCTTGGGCGAAGCGATTGGCTTACCACTCGAATCGATGCTGAATACTTTGAAGCATTTTAAAGGTTTGGAGCATCGCTGTGAGTTTGTCAAAGAAGTGAACCAAGTTCGTTACTATAATGATTCTAAAGGCACCAATATTGGCGCAACTTTGGCGGCTATTGATGGTTTAGGCGCAGCGATTGAAGCTCAGCAAGGCAAGGTGGCAATTATTTTGGGTGGACAAGGGAAAGGACAAGACTTTACTGCGTTGAAAGATTCACTGGCAAAATACGCTAAACTGGCGGTGCTAATTGGTGAAGATGCTCATCTGATTGAACACGCAATTGCAGGAACGACAACAATCTTGCATGCCGCAACACTCAAACAGGCGGTAGAATTATGCCAAGCGCATACGCAGGCACACGATGTAGTGTTATTGTCTCCTGCATGTGCAAGTTTTGATATGTTTAAAAGTTATGGTGATCGTGGTCATCAGTTTGTCGATTGTGTGAATGCTCTAACTTAAAAGAATGATAAGGAGAGAGTTGTATGGCGGGTTTAGCTCAGACAACGATCAATAAAGTTCAGCAAGTCTATGAACGTCTCAGTCCGCGAATTCCTGCTGAATTTACGGCACGAAATGTTCTGATTTTTTGTGTGATTGCTTTGCTGTGTTTAGGTTCCATCATGGTGGCATCGGCTTCCATGCCTTATGCCGATCGGATGCTGGAGAATCCTTTCCATTATGTTGTACGGCATGCCATTTCAATTGTGGTAGCTGGTATCGCAGCATTTTTGGCCTATCGGGTTTCCTTGAATATATGGTTCAACAATACCTTTCCCTTGTGGCTCATCACCATTGTATTGCTCGCTGCTGTACTGGTGATCGGGACGGAGGTGAATGGTTCGACACGTTGGATTCGTATCGCAGGCTTTACATTGCAAGCCACGGAAGTTGCCAAAGTCATGATGGCCATCTTTACGGCAGACTATGTGGTGCGCCGTGCGGCAGAAGTTCGGAATACCGTTAAAGGTTTGGTACGACTTGCGGCAATTATGATTTTAACGGTTGGTTTGATTATTGCAGAACCTGATTTAGGTGCAACAGTGGTCATCGTGCTGATGATGTTGGGAGTGTTCTTTTTAGCAGGAGCTCCAGTCATTCAGTTTGGTATTGCCCTTGGTGCGATTCTAACAGCCTTCTTCTTCCTCATTGTATTTGAACCTTACCGTTTTGAACGCTTGATGTCGTTCTCTAACCCTTGGAATGATCCTTTGGGTGCGGGTTATCAGCTGTCTAATGCGCTAATGGCCTTTGGTCGTGGTGAATGGGCAGGGGTTGGCTTAGGTCATAGTATTCAAAAGATGTCGTATTTACCGGAAGCGCATACCGACTTTATGTTGGCGGTACTGGGGGAGGAATTCGGCTTTTTAGGCATTACCGTGGTCTTGCTTTTATCTTTTGGTATGTTGGTGTGCTGTATTAAAATTGGTCATCGTGCGCTACGCAATCAATACTTGCGTGCAGGCTATTTGGCTTACGGCATCAGTATTATTTTCTTGCTGCAAATCTTAGTAAATGCGGGCATGAATATGGGGATGTTGCCGACCAAGGGTTTAACGTTGCCTTTTATTAGTTATGGTGGTTCATCTTTAATTATGTGTGCGGTGATGATCAGTTTAATTCTGAAGATTGATGCGACGACACAAGACATTAACCCGAGTAAGGAAGAATCAAGCTTCTAAGCCTATTGGATTTGTCCAAAATTAAGCAGTAGATCTTTTAATTTTGAAACCTCTTGTCTAAGCAGATGAGAGGTTTTTTATTTTCTCTAGAATTAGAGGTAATGCCCTTGCAATTCGATGCAGTGAGGAATGAGTTCGGTATTCCACTGTGCCACGGCTTGTTGCAGCATGATTTCAGGTCGGTCTATATCTACTTTGGATTGATGCAAAGCGCACAGTGCCTGTTGTAATAATTCAGGTGCTTGCTTCGAGTCTAAGGCCTGTGCAAGGTTTTGCTTTGAGAGTTTTTGACCCTGATCATTCATGGCGAGTGGCAGATGCATATAGCTCAATGTCGGATAACCCAGCAGTTGTCCGAGCCAAATTTGCCGTTCGGTATTATCCAGTAAATCTGCACCGCGAACGACATGAGTGATCCCTTGCAAATAATCATCCACGACAACGGCGAGTTGATAATTGATAATGCCATCTCGACGTTTGAGGACGAAGTCCCCCAAATCATCTTTTAGATTAGAACAGTGTAGCCCTTGCAACCGATCTTGAAAGCAAATACGTTGATCTTCCACTTTAACGCGAATGGCTTGCTGTTCAAAGGGCAGCGCTAAATCACGGCAGGTCCCCGCATAGATGTGATTGGAACCGAGCATTTTTCGGGTACAGGCGCAGGCATAGACCTGACCCGCAGTGTGTAACTGCTCAATCACTGTTTCATAAAGGTCTAGGCGATCTTTCTGGAAAATAATCTCAGCATCAGGATAAAGCTGAAAGGCATCTAGGCATTCAAGAATATGTTGTTCACTGCCAGGATAAATACGAGGAATATCGGTATCTTCGATACGAACCAACCACTGTCCCTGTTGTGCCTTGGCATCGCAATAACTGGCAACGGCTGTGAGTAGTGAGCCAAAATGTAAAGGGCCGGTTGGCGATGGCGCAAACCGACCCACATAAGCCATCCTGTTGTCCCCCTCCTGTTGTAAGGGAGAGGTTAGGGGAGGATTATTGAATAACATACTTAACCGTTGTTTTGCTTCTCTTTGATTTCAGCCAAAGTTTTGCAATCGATACACAATGTCGCTGTTGGGCGTGCTTCTAAACGGCGTAAACCAATTTCGATACCACATGTTTCACAGAAACCGTAATCATCATTCTTGATCGCTTCAATCGATTGCTCAATTTTACGAATCAATTTGCGCTCACGGTCACGTGTTCTTAATTCAATTGCAAATTCTTCTTCTTGCGTTGCGCGGTCATTGACATCAGGCAATGCTGTATTTTCATCTTGCATGGTGTTGAGGGTACGATCCACTTCAGACATGAGCTCTTTTTTCCATGCCAATAAAATCAGGCGGAAGTGCTCAAGCTGTCCTTCAGACATGTATTCTTCATTCTTTTTTGGCTGATAAGGTTCAATACCAAATAAGCTTGCAGTAGAACCACCATCAGTTGCCTTCGGCTTTGCTTTACGTACGCGCTTGGTAGATTTGTCATCTACAACATCTGTATGTTCATCCAAGACTTGGGTTTGGTTGTCATTCGCCATATAGGGCATTCCTCATCATATACGTACATCTATACGCAAAAAATATGGTGATATGCAAGTGTTTTTATCTACCGCCCATGCAGAGATCGTTCCACAGGGGTCGTCATCATATAGACTTTTTTCAATTCTGGATAGTCTTTGATGTTTCGATTTAAGCTATCACCTTTTATTTAGCAGCCATAACATAATGGAAATAAAATGAAATGAAAAGTTAGTAGCCTGTAATTTCAATATTTATTTTTTTCTGTATGGGCTGCGTACGATGAACTTGAGTTGTAAACTCGCCATTGGCTTTTAATTGTACGATACGATAGCCAGGGGCTTCATCGTCAAGTGCAAAATCATCACTGCGCGGTTTAAATTGTACACAGGTAGACGGAGTAGATAAAAAGTGGATGCCATGCCATTGATTTTCCGAAGCTTGATGGACATGACCACATAATACCAATTTGACATTGGAGTGTTTAGCCAAGACATCGGTCAAGTGTTCGGTATTTTTCAGAATATGTTGATCAATCCAGCGGGACTGCATTTCAAAGGGATGATGATGGCAGGCAATTAAAATATATTGCTCGGCATGGAGGCTGAGAATGTGATCTAGTTGTTTGAGTTGTTCTGTATCAATCCAGCCATCAATTTTGCCTTTCACAGCACTATTGAGCAGTACTAAACACCAATTGCCCATGGGAATGGCATGGACTTTATTTTGCTGCTGATAAAAGGGGAAAAAATCGGCATTGTCGTGGTTGCCAGGCACTTGATAGTATTGGAACCCCGTGGTTTGCATAAAATCGAGGTAGCGTTGATAGGTTTCAGGCACGGGAACCTGCGCCAAATCACCTGTATGAATCAGCGCGTGCGCGTGTGGATATTCATGTTGAATTTGAGCCATCACGCGATGAAAACTTTGCTCAGGATTCATATGCACAAATTCTAAATCGTCCTGATTCATTAAATGTGTATCTGAAATTTGTATGATGGTCCAGCTTTGCTGCTGGTCATGCCGTTGTTTTAAAGTCATGTCCGTCCCCTTAGACATTCCTTGTAGTTTTAATATGTTGTTCTAACCATTGCAATGCCATAATGACAGGCGCATTTCTGAGCCGACCGTTGGTTAGGAGGTTCCGTATGTCGGCATAATCAATAATATGTAATTGAATATTCTCGCCTTCATCTGGAACGCCAAAAATTCCGCCTTGCTCGGGCAGTTCTGCTTCTGCGCTATAAAGATGAAAAAGCTCGGCACATGCTCCAGCAGAAGGGTAAAAGCTGAAGAGGTGCTGTAACTGTTGCAACTCACAGCCTGACTCTTCCAGACTTTCACGTCGTATGCAGCTTTCAGGCGATTCATCGCCGTCTAGTACACCTGCAATAATTTCAAGTTGCCATGGTGAATCTTGATCATCCATTGCACCAATACGAAATTGTTCAATTAAAGCGAATTTTTGTTGATGATCATTATAAATCAAAACGCCTGCCGCTTCAGGACGTTGAATCAATTCCCGATGAATAACAGAGGTGTATTGGCTTTGCTGAAATAAACGATGTTTGAGGCTGACTTTTTCAACCTGAATAAAGCCGCGAAATAAATATTCTCGAGAAAGAATGTCTACTTCGTCGCTGTTATACGTTGCTCGTTTAATAATAGTCATAAAGCTCGGTCAGGATGAAAATGACTATTTCATCCTAACGGAGTTTTTTCTGAACACCAATATTTTTTTAGCTAATTACACTTTGTGGTATAATTTTTGACCATGCTCATGGTAGGCATTTTTCATGGATTGCAGACCTGATTCTATTTCTGAATCAACTCCTTCTGCTGCTGACGCATTTTTTTGATTTTGCGCATAATCTCGCACATTCTGGGTGATTTTCATGGAGCAGAATTTTGGTCCACACATCGAGCAGAAGTGGGCAGATTTATGTGCTTCTTTGGGCATGGTTTCATCGTGCATGCTGCGCGCAGTGTCGGGGTCTAAAGCCAAGTTGAATTGATCTTCCCAGCGGAATTCAAAACGTGCTTTAGACAAAGCATTGTCACGCGCTTGGGCACCGGGGTGACCTTTGGCCAAGTCCGCAGCATGTGCCGCAATCTTATACGTGATAATACCGTCTTTAACATCTTTCTTATTTGGTAAGCCTAGATGTTCTTTCGGTGTGACATAGCACAACATGGCTGTGCCGTACCAACCAATCATGGCTGCACCAATTGCAGAAGTAATGTGATCATAACCCGGTGCAATATCGGTCGTAAGTGGTCCAAGCGTATAGAAAGGGGCTTCTTTACAGACTTCCAGTTGTAGATCCATATTTTCTTTGATCATATGCATCGGCACATGTCCCGGACCTTCAATCATCACCTGTACATCATGTTCCCATGCGCGATGCGTGAGTTCACCTAGGGTTTTCAGTTCACTAAACTGTGCTTCATCATTGGCATCTTGTACACAACCCGGACGTAAACCATCGCCTAAACTGAATGAAACGTCATAGGCTTTCATGATTTCGCAGATTTCATCAAAGTGTGTATACAAGAAATTTTCTTGATGATGAGCTAAACACCACTGCGCCATAATCGAACCACCACGCGACACAATGCCGGTTAAACGATTAGCAGTCATTGGTACATAACGCAGTAACACACCCGCATGAATGGTGAAATAGTCTACGCCTTGCTCAGCTTGTTCAATTAAGGTGTCTTTAAAGATTTCCCAAGTCAAATCTTCAGCAACACCATCGACTTTTTCTAGTGCTTGATAGATTGGAACAGTACCGATTGGAACAGGTGAATTACGAATAATCCATTCACGGGTTTCATGGATGTTTTTACCCGTCGATAAGTCCATGATGGTATCGGCACCCCAACGAGTGGCCCACGTCATTTTTGCCACTTCTTCATCAATACTAGAACCCAACGCGGAGTTACCAATATTGGCATTAATTTTAACCAAGAAATTTCGACCAATGATCATGGGTTCAATTTCAGGGTGGTTAATATTGGCAGGAATAATCGCGCGACCCGCCGCAATTTCTTGACGGACAAATTCAGGGGTAATTTCACGTAGATTTTGTGCCCCGAAATTTTGTCCTGCATGTTGACGCATATCTACGCCTTCACGTTGGCGCTGATTTTCCCGAATTGCAATATATTCCATTTCAGGCGTAATCATGCCTTGCTTGGCATAATGCATTTGCGTGACATTTTTGCCTGTTTTGGCACGACGTGGGTTTTGAATATGGGCAAAACGAATATCAGCTGTGCGAATGTCTTTCAGGCGTTCTTGCCCAAATTTTGAAGTCAGACTTGTAAGGGCTTCGGTATCGTCACGTTCTTCAATCCAAGTTTGACGCACCCAAGGCAAACCTTTGTTTAGATCAATTGAAACATTCGGGTCGGTATAGACGCCAGAGGTGTCATACACGCGTAAAGGCAGATTTTGTTCACCACCTAAACCTGTTGGGGTGTCGGTCAGGCTAATTTCACGGAAGGGTACCTGAATATCAGGGCGCGAGCCTTGAATATAGACTTTGTTTGAAGCAGGTAAAATTCGAGTTAAATCTTTTGCATCTTGCTCATGTTGAGCTGAAACTTCAGCAGGAGAAAGATTCGTTAATTGGTTCATAGCATGATCCTTATGAATGACATCAACGAATCAAGCACGACCAAAACTTGGCTGGTCTTCTGGTTTAAATTTTAGGAATCAATTCACCAGATAGACGGAGGGCGGCAGTTTTTAGGGAGCGCTTGATTCCTACGCAGGTGTTAACCTGATCAGGTTCAACGGTACTTGTGCTCATGTTTAGAACTACACAATCTCAGCGAGGGATTACTCGCGCTCCGTCAAGCTAGGGCAAATGTTAGCACGCAATCTGAGAAATGCCCATGCATATTTCATGACATTCGTCAGCAAGGAAAATGCTGATTATTTTTGTGGGCGGTATTAAAAAGAATGAAAAAATGGTGCAGATTATTTTGCTGACGGTAAACAAATGGCATCCCTGAAACAGTCTCGCGGTGAGTGGGTGTTTAGTTCGGGGAGTTCAAGAAATTGATCCAATTGTTTTAAGGTTTGTAAATTGCTTTGCCCAGATTGTTTTTGCTCCGGACTGAGTTGTACAGGAATTTGAGCATTGCGCTGTTGTTCCGATAATTCTAGAAATTGCAGGAAACGTTGTGCTTGCCATGCCAAATGGGAGTGCTTTAATTTCGCCAGTTTTTTAATCTCGAATAGACTGCTACTGTTAATGGCATTTTGATTGTTATAACTTTCTGAGACTGGAGAGTTATTCATACCTTTAAACAAGAAATGCGTGTACATCTGCAAAAGATACTCTGCATCATGACGATAGCTACTACGTGGATATTGCTGTAAATAGTTTTCCCAGAATAAGGCACGGATCACGATTTCTTGAGGGTCAATGGTGAGTGCACCATCAAGAAAAGGCATTTGTATGTTTTGCTGGGCCAGTTCAGTCATAAAAGCTTTTTCTGCTTCGGGCATATAAGGTGCAAATACAATCGCGAGATATTGCGGGCTACGACGGTAAGCGAGCATTCCTTCGCCTTGGTCGATCAGTTCAATATAGGCCTGTCCCTGATGCTTAATCAGATATTGGTCGCGCAAGGAGAATTGTTCAAAATGGCTTTGTTGAATGGTGGGATGTTGCGCCATATCAAATGCATATTGCTCAAAAGCCAATTGTTGTTGTGGGCTGCGTTCAACTTGCAAAAAGTTGTCGTACATGGTGCCCGAAAGTTCTAGTAATTTTTTCTGTTCAGCCAACTTTAATAGGGGAAGGCAGACTTTTAAATCTTGATTAATTTCTTCGAGGGCAAAGGTGGTCCGTTGATTATTAATTTCCAACATGTTCTTTTTCAGGTTTTTACACATTTCAGTTAAATCAACGGTAATTTCTTGTTGCTGCTGTTTAGGGGGTTGTTCTTGAGCAACTTGAGATTCTGGTTGCTGGCAACCAAAAAGCAAGATGCCGCACAACAAGGCAAAACAGGGTTTTAATGAAAGCATAAACTTGAATTTCACAGCCGTTAGAATGTAAATCTAAAAGATAAGCAGGGGGAGAAAGTCTTATTTTAAGCCGAAATATTGCTTTAGGTTTGTACTATTGTGAGGGAGTTTGGTTACTGAACTTGAGCTGTTTATCGTGCAATTATATTGAAAATCCGTGCAAAATTGCATTGATCACGTTAATTTAGCAGAGTTTGTAGGGCTTTTGGCTCAACATGCAATATGAAAAGGTTTGAATCAGGGATAAGAATGAAGAAACTGTGGTTGCTCGGTTTGTCTTTAAGCCTCTACACGGCCGAAGCACATGCTTTGGATTTGCTGCAAGCATATGCAAGGGCGCAACAGACCGATCCAAATTGGCAAGCAAATAAGCTGCAATACGAAGCAGATCAGCTCAATTTAGGCATTGCCAAAGGGAACTTATTACCGACCATCACGGTTTCAGCCAGTAGCACTCGAAAATCACAGCAGAATTCAGATACATCGCAATCTTCCTTATTCATTCCTTCTGCAACCACCACCCATCAGGTTGCAGTCACAGCTCGGCAACCGCTGTTTCGTTGGGATGCTTGGGAGGGTTTTAAACAGGTTGAGACTTCGGTCAACTTAAGTGAAGTGACCTTAAAATTACAGCAACAACAACATATTTTAACGGTGGCAGAAAGTTATTTTGATGTGTTACGCCAGCAAAGTTTAACCCAAGCCTATTTACAGGAAGAACAAGCCCTGTTGCAGCAATTGAATATGATGAATGCCAAATTGCGTGAAGGTTTGGTGGCTAAAAGTGATGTGAGTGAGGCACATGCACAGTATCAGAATGCTCGTGCCAACCGTATTTCGACACAAGTACAATTGCTGTTGGCTCAAGAACAGCTACAGCAACTGATTGGCCCGTATCGAGACAAGCTTGCAGTCATTCGGGATGATTTTGTTTATCAAAAGCCTCAACCCGCTCAATTAACTGCGTGGGAAGATTTGGCCCGTAGCCATAATTTAGAAATACAGCAAGCACGCTTACAACAACGCTATGCGGAAGATCAAAAGCGGGTGGAAAAAGCAGCACGCTATCCGCAGCTCGAAGCGGTCGGGACCTATGGCTATAATCAGCAGCAGCCTTCAAGTGTGCTGTCAAATGGTGGTCAATTTGACCAGATTGGCATTGAAATGAACTGGAATGCCTTTACGGGTGGGCGAACTCAGCGCTCTATTCAAAAAGCAGCGGTAAATGTGCGTAAATCTGAAGCGCAATTAGATGCGGTTATTCGTAAAACGCAAACCGAAGTGAAGAAAGCGTATTATCAGGTTGAAACTGACCAAGCCAAACTCGAAGCACGTCAGGCTGCTATGCAATCTTCCCAAGTGGTGTCAGAGGCTTCTCAAGCACAATATCAGGAAGGTCTAAAAACCATGGTCGATGTGCTGTTGGCACAACGCAATGCATTTTCCACCAAGCAAGACTATGTAAATGCTAAATATGATTATGTGCTGAATGTGTTGCGTTTAAAAGCAGCCGTCGGGCAATTGAATGAACAAGAATTACAGCAGATGAATGTCTGGTTGGTCGAAAAATAATGAGCAACACGCAGCTTATTTTTGGTTGTCATCAAATGTTCATAATAGGTATGCTTTAATATTGAGCGAAAGCGTTTGTCTTTAACTGCTGTTGTGGAGTGTGCATTTTGAGTCCAAGTAACCCCGTTTTAACCCATCATATTTCTTCGCAATTTAATGAAGATTTGCAGGCTGTAAATACCAAGTTTATGACCATGGGTGGCTTGGTTGAACAGCAAGTGGCGAATGCAATCCACGCGTTACTGGATACGGATGCGAACTTAGCAATAGATGTGCAATATCAAGATAATACAGTGAATCGTTATGAACGTGAAATTGATGAAGCGCTCACTTTAATTTTAGCGCGTCGTCATCCTGCGGCCATTGATTTACGTATGGTGATTGCCATGAGTAAAGCCAATACTGATTTAGAGCGTATTGGAGATGAAGCGGCTAAAATCGCTCGCATTGCACAAAGTCTTTGTGAAGAAGGCGGTTCCCCACGTGGCTATATGGAAACCCGTCATATCGGGAATCAAGTCCGTGTCATGATTCATGATGCCTTGGATGCCTTTGCACGTTTAGATGTGGATCAAGCGTTACGAGTTATGTTGGCGGATGCAGATATTGACCGTGAATACCAGTCGGCAACGCGTACCTTAATGACTTATATGATTGAAGATCCGCGTCATATTTCTCGTGTGATTAACGTGATGTGGGTGTTGCGTTCTTTAGAGCGTATTGGTGATCATGCTCGCAATATTTCTGAGCAAGTGATTTATATGGTCAAAGGCTTAGATGTTCGACACACCAGTGTGGCTGAAATTGAAGAAAAAGTTCAAGAGCGTTAAGATTTACTTCATATTGAAATAATTCAATCCATTTATTGCGAATCGCTCAAGGCTTATGTTGAACAGACATAAGCCTTTTTTATTGGCAATAAGTCTTATAGAAAGGGTTGTAAAAATACGCGTACAGAAGAGCAAGTTAAAAAAAATCCCAGATTTTGGGGGAAATCTGGGAATAAAATAAATAGGGGGATATTATTTTAATATTCAGAGATGTCTCCATCTCCTTAATTGTCATTATAGTGAGATGCTGCACATGACTCATGTAGGATATTGTGTGCAAATGTAGCCTTATTTATGGATATGTAGCTTTTTATATCTCTAACCTTGAAATTGAATGTACCACCCCAATGCTTGTTGTAAACCAGATTTAGTTGAATAAAATTCAAAAACATACATAAAAAAAGACCAGTCTGTTTGGCTGGTCTTTTCATTTTTAGCATTCAAAAAAACTTAAGCTTCTGGTTTCCAACCTTCGGCAGTTTCAATGCTGTTGTCATTGCTAAAGAACTTCTCACGTTGCTCTTCTAAAAACTTTTTGGCTTCAGGTTCAAACACATTTAAACGCTTTTCATTGATTAGCGTAGTTTGATGCTTTAACCATTCTTGCCAAGCTTGTTTGGAAATATTGTTAAAGAACTCTTCACCTTTAGCACCTGGGAATGGAGCAAAGTCTAAGCCTTCCATCTCTTTTTGATATTTACGGCAGAATACTTGTCGAGACATGGTGAACCCCCTTAAGCGTAAAGTTTTTCTAAACGAACATAGGCGCGAGCAATCGCGGCTTCGACTTGCGCAGGTGCAGTACCGCCAATGTGGTTACGTGCATTCACTGATGCTTCTAAAGTAAGTGCTTTTTCAAATACATCGGCTTGAATCAAGTCAGAGAACTGTTGAAGTTGCTCAAGTGTTAGTTCAGATAAATCTTTTCCTTCTTGAACCCCAAGTGCAACAGCTTTACCAACAATTTCGTGTGCATCACGGAATGCTACGCCATTCTTCACAAGATAATCTGCTAAGTCAGTCGCAGTTGAGAAACCACGTAGTGCTGCTTCGCGCATAATTTCAATGTTTGGAACCAAGGCAGGAATCATGTCGGCAAATGCCATGAGCGAACCACGTACGGTATCAATCGCATCAAATAAAGGCTCTTTATCTTCTTGATTGTCTTTGTTGTACGCCAAGGGTTGACCTTTCATGAGGGTTAGTAAACTCATTAAGTCACCATAAACACGACCTGTTTTACCACGAACCAATTCAGGCACGTCTGGGTTTTTCTTCTGCGGCATAATAGAAGAGCCTGTGCAGAAACGGTCTGGAATATTCACAAACTTAAACTGCGCAGATGTCCATAGAATGAGTTCTTCAGACATACGAGAGAGGTGCATCATAATCAGTGATGCTGCGGCGTTGAATTCAATGCCGAAATCACGATCTGATACTGCATCGAGCGAGTTTTCAGAAACAGCTTCAAAACCAAGAAGCTCAGCCGTATAAGCACGGTCGATTGGGTAGGTGGTCCCTGCAAGTGCAGCCGAACCCAACGGCATACGATTCACACGTTTACGACAGTCAATTAAACGTTCAGAGTCACGCACCAGCATTTCAAACCATGCCAGTAAGTGATGACCAAAGGTTACAGGTTGAGCTGTTTGTAGGTGAGTAAAGCCCGGCATAATGGTGTCAGTATTTTTAACGGCTAAAGACAGAATGCCTTTTTGCAGTTTTGCCAAGAGTTCTAAAATCGCATCAATTTCATCACGCACATACAGACGAATGTCGGTTGCGACTTGGTCATTACGGCTACGACCCGTATGTAATTTTTTACCTGCAATGCCAATACGTTGAGTCAGACGCGACTCAATGTTCATATGCACATCTTCTAAGTCGATCCGCCATTCGAAATTACCCGCTTCAATTTCAGCTTGAATGGTGCGGAGACCTTCGGTAATGGCATCACGTTCAGATTCAGTCAGTACCCCAACTTTTGCTAACATAGTTGCATGGGCAATTGAACCTGCAATATCTTGTTTATAAAAGCGTTGGTCAAATTGCACAGATGCGGTAAATTCTGCAACAAAAGCGTCAGTCGCTTCAGTAAAACGACCGCCCCACATGCCAGAAGTCTGGGCTTGTGACGGATTAGAGGAATTAGAAGATGTGGTCATGTCGGCTCAGTAAAATAAAAAATCGGCAAATTAAACAGAGTATAGCAAATTCAAAAGCAGTTGCCGAAGTCCCAGCATCCTATTCTTATTTTTTTAGTACGGCGGGACGGTGGCAAAATTTAGTCGAGCTGTGTATTGCAGGCAATATTTTAGCAATTTTATTGGCTTTGGCAGAAGCACATTCATGGCAAGCCCTAAGTGGAACGCAAGTGCTGTTGTTTATGTTGTATATCAATTGGGTCTTGCTGTGCTTTACGGCCATTGTTGAGCGCCTGCAACCTCGCTTAGAACATTGGAGATTAACTTCAATGCTGCTGTTGGGGTTTGTAATTTTACAAAGCACCATTTTTTGTACCAGCTTGATTCTCAATATTTTTATTTTTTTTGGGCAAAACTTTAGCTTTAAAGGTTTGGATCTTTCGTCTGCATTACAGGGCGTGGTCTTGCATTTAAGTTATGGGGGGTTACTGGGGGCGTTTTGTTTTCGATATCTGTATATCCGAGAACAATGGATGCGGCAGCAACACAGTGAATTGAATGCACGGATTCAGGCGATGCAAGCCCGAATTCATCCGCATTTTTTATTCAATAGTTTAAATAGTGCCATTAGTTTAATTGTTGTTGATCCTGATAAGGCTGAACAAATGCTATTAGATTTATCGCGTTTATTTCGTGCCAGTTTTCAAGAATTAAAGTTGGTGAAGTTGCCAGATGAGATTGAATTGTGCCAACGTTATTTGGCGATTGAGCAGATTCGCCTAGGAAAGCGGTTACAGGTTGAGTGGAAATTTGTGCATCCTGAATTATTTTCACAGGTCCAAATTCCGTTGCTCACTTTGCAACCTTTGCTAGAAAATAGTATTTTTCATGGGGTTGAGAAAACATTATCCGCCAGTATAGTGAGTGTATTGGTCGAAATTACACAACATCAAGTCAATATCGTCATTACAAACCCGTACACACAGGATAAAATAAATTTACGACAAGGACACGGTATTGCCATTGATAATGTAAAACAGCGTCTCATGGCGTATTATGGGCGCGCAGTCATCTTCCGAACTTTTGCAGGGGATGGAATGTATACCACTGTGGTGCAATACCCGTATAAATAAAACAGTGGCGGTTAACTTATAAAAATAATCCACGTTAACTGAACGAAGGAGGAAGAATGGACATCCTGATTTGTGATGATGAGCCTCTTGCAGTAGAGCGTTTATCCAGATTGGTCACGCAAATGGGGCATCAGGTTATTGCAACAGCGGCTTATGGTCAGCAAGCAATTGAAATGGTGCAATTTTATCAACCCGATGTGGTGCTTTTAGATATACAAATGCCAGAAATGGATGGTTTAACCTGTGCGCAATATTTGCGTCAGTTAGAGCCTTCGCCTGCTATTGTATTTTGTACGGCGTACGACCAACATGCCTTGGATGCGTTTAAATCACATGCCGAGGGCTACTTGCTAAAACCGATTATGCAACAGGAATTGCAACAGGTTTTAGATCAACTGACCAAACTCACGCAAGCGCAAATGAGTAACTTAAAACAAAAAGAAGATATGGATAATCAAGCACAACGCCATCAAATCGCGGCGAAAACTTATCGGGGGGTAGAACTGGTCCCCGTAGAAAATATTTATTATTTTTTAGCAGATCAAAAATATGTCACGGTACGTCATAAAAATGGCAGTGTACTGATTGATGAGACGCTAAAGGATCTAGAGCTGGAATTTGGTGAACAGTTTATTCGTATTCATCGTAATGCTTTGGTTTCGGTGCATTATCTTGAAGGTCTAGAAGTGATTAACTCTGGGCAATATCAAGTGCGTTGCCGTGAACTGGATGAGCGTTTATCGGTGAGTCGACGACATTTACCGAATTTACGCGAGCGAATTCATAAACTTTGAAGTCAAATGGATGATTTCATACAGTGCAGTGTAATTCTACTTGCATTTTAAAGTCAGCCAGTTAAGTTTAGAATAACTGACCTTATTCAATGTATCTAAAATTTATGAAAACCTTGAAGATTGCAACACGCCAAAGTCCCCTTGCTTTATGGCAGGCAGAATTTATTCGTTCCTGTTTGGAAGAACGCAATGCTGATTTGAAGGTGGAATTGGTGACGTTTGTCACTCAAGGCGATAAAATTTTAGATACGCCGTTAGCGAAAATTGGCGGTAAAGGTTTATTTGTCAAAGAGCTGGAAGCTGCACTGTTGGATGGTCGAGCGGATTTGGCGGTACATTCTATGAAGGATGTGCCTATGGCGCTTCCCGAAGGTTTAAGCTTGGCGGTGATTTGTGAACGTGAAGATCCATTTGATGCTTTTGTTTCAAACCACTATGCACATTTTAACGATTTGCCACAGGGGGCGAAGGTCGGCACATCAAGCTTGCGCCGTAAATGCCAAATTCTGAAGCAGCGCCCAGATCTTGAAATTATTGATTTACGCGGTAATGTCGGAACTCGTCTGTCGAAATTAGATGCAGGTTTATACGATGCCATCATTTTAGCCAGTGCAGGACTTAAGCGTTTAGGGCTTTCAGATCGCATTCGTCATACCTTGCCAGCCAGTGTTAGTTTGCCAGCAGTTGGACAAGGCGCATTGGGCTTGGAATGTCGTGAAAAGGATCAACAGGTTTTAGATTTAATCCAACCGTTGTTGCATATAGAAACTTCGGCTTGTGTTCGTGCTGAACGTGCCTTTAATGCTTATTTAGAAGGTGGTTGTCAGGTGCCGATTGCGGGTTATGCCACTTTACATGCAGACCAGTTGCATATTGAAGGGCGTGTCGGCAGTGTCGATGGTGCAACTTTATTGGTTGCTGAATTACGTGGACCAGTGGCGCAAGCGGAGCAGTTGGGTGAAACTTTAGCTCAGCGGTTACTCGAGTTAGGCGCAGGAGAGCTGCTTCAAGCTTTGCACTAAATTATGTTATTTATTAATACCCGCCCGAATACTCGTGCGACCGAACTCAGCTTAAGCCTTCAACAAGCAGGTATTCAAGTCTTGGAGCTTCCGTTGTTGGTGTTGGAGCCGTGTGCATGGTCATCTGAGTTGCAGGACTTATATCAGCAGTTGCCGAGGGCGACCTGTATTGTGGTGGTCAGTCCTTCGGCGGTTGAATTTGGAATGCAGGGCTTAAAGCAAAGTGGTGTGTCACTACAAGCTTTGAGTAATGTGCAGTGGATTGCGGTGGGTGAAAAAACAGCACAAGCATTGGCTCAATATGGCATATCTAGCTATGTGCCTCAGGTTGAAACATCTGAGGGGATGTTGCAGATTCCATTGTTGCAAGACCTGACTTCATCTGCTTGTGTGGCTTTTTGGCGAGGACAAGGCGGACGCCAATTTATGATGGAGACTTTGCAACAGCAGGGAATCTCTGTTTTAAATTTTATTTTGTATCAACGGCATTGCCCAGCACAGACCATTCAAAGTTTTGATCAAGTTGTCGCACAGTTGCAACAACATCAGCATTATAGTGTGCTGATTAGCAGTGAAGCCAGTTGGTTGAACTGGTTAGCGTTGATGCAAGCCCATACAGCGCTGCTGGCACGAGGGCATTTTATGGTGTTAGGTGAGCGACTTTATCAATTGCTGTTAAATACACAGCGACAACAGCATTTACTCTTTCATCTCTATCAATTATCTGATTTAAATACAGCAACAATATTGCAATGCCTTCGAGCGATGCCGAGAAATGCATGAAAAAGTTTTTAATTGTTTTAATTTTGGTCTGTGTGGCATGGATTGCCAAATTAAGCTATGACATTTTTCAGTTGAATCAAACGCAAGCGGTAATGCAGAGTACCTTACAGCAGCTTGAAACCAATAGTGCCACTCTGAATGATCAAATTGTTGCTTTGCAGCGTCAAACCCCAAAATCATCTGAGCCAGTTACATCTGGTTCAGCCGCTACAACTGGAACATCCGCACAGGCACCTACTGCAACGTTGCAAGTCGACCCCATGGTTTTGATTCGCCAGCAACTGGACTTGGTTGATTTTGCTTTGCAGCAACAACAATACCATTTTGCTATGGAAAAGCTGGCACAACTCAATGTCAACATTGAGCAATATGCTTTGGCGCCGAGTTTGAAGCAAAGCTTGCATCAGGTGATGGCGAAAGACCAACAACTGATACAGCAAACCGTTCAAGCGCGTACTGAGCAGCAACAACAAATTCAGCAACTGTTGCAACAGATGGATGTGGTATTAACACAAGAAATTAAACAGGCTCAAATGAAACCCGTGAGTGGGGAAGATCGTCATTTTTGGCAGCGTTGGTTTGAATTACAACCAGCCAAGCAACCAGCCACACAACTGATGCAACGTGCGATCATTATGAAAGAAGTACAGTTGCGCCTCTTGGTTGCGCGTGAGGCATTAAGTCAGGGACAGTACTTAGAATATCAAAAAGACCTCAACGAAATTATTCAGATTTTATCGACTTTGCCCGATGCACAAGCACAAAAACTGCGTAAGCAAGTCGAGAAAATTAAAGGGTTTAGTATTATTCCGATGCCAGTTTTAAATACACGTGCATTGCTAGGATCTTAATAATGAAGCAGATTCTATTGGCTTATGCTTTTATATGCCTGATTGTGATCGCCGTGATTAGTGTGTTGAGTTACGGTTTTGGTGCAGGCTATGTTTATGTGTATTGGCGTGATTGGCAGTTACAGAGCAATGTCTGGTTCATGTTTGTGCTCTTGGCTGTGCTGGGCTTTATCTTTCAGTTGGTTTGGCTGCTACTGAAACGCTATTTTACGCGTGCACAAAGACAGCAAACAGAAATCTATGATTTCAAAACCTTACATCCTTATGAGCAGTTGGCTGTTATTTGGTTGTTAGACGCAGGTCGGGAACAACAGCAATTTATTCAAAATGCATTTACTCAATCTGGTTTATTACGCGGTGTGATTGATTCAAGGCTGTATATAATGCAGCAGGAATATCCACAAGCATTTTCAGTTTTAAATCAAAGTCATGCTATGGCATTTGAATTGGCAGAGATTCAACGCATTCAGGTTTATCTGGCGCAGCAGGATGGCGAGCAGGCGCTGACACATCTTGAATTTTTAACCCAGCATGAACTCTCTCCTTGGTTGGAGGATGTACAAGCGGCGTATGAGCAACGCTTAACCGAGCTGTGGGGTGTTTTTGCAGTGCAGTTTCCGTGGCTGTATTTGCGTTCTATGCAATATGGCCATTTAGATGAAGCCACCAAACAGGCATGGCTAGAGCAGCTGTTACAACAGTTTGATCGTGCCAGTGCTGAAAACTTACAAGATTTGCAACAACGTTATTTAGATTTATCGACTGAAATCGAAACCCGTAGCTATCACATTAAAATGTTGTGGCTAAAATTATTGTCGCGTTTACCTGATTTAAGTCAGCAGCATGAAAACTTGGCCTTACATTTGCTAGATCAACAGTTTAATGCCGAGGTATTTTATTTGTGGTTCCAGCAACAGTTGCTGAAACAGGTGCCAAATTATAGCGATGTAGAACAGCATATTCAGGATTGGGAGTTGAAATATCCCTCTTTACCCGTTTTAACCTTTGCCAAATGGCATGTCTACGAAGCGACTGACCGGTTAAATAAAGCAGATGCATTATTAACCTTATATCCTGATAATGTGCTCATGAATTATTTAAGGATTAAATCGACGCTGAAAAATCGAGAAGATTTGATTCAGCAGTTAAATTTGATCTTTGAAAATAATGCGAATTTTATGAAAATCAAGATTTAAGGGAATATATGTCATTATTCAATGAATATCCAATCGTGTATGAGCAAAATGTTGCATGGGGGGATATGGATGCTTTTGGGCATGTAAATAATGTGATGTATTATCGATATATTGAAAGTGCCCGTATTCAATATTTTGATGCATTAAATATATTTGAGCAAAGTGTATTGACGGTTGTTGCATCAAATCAGTGCAAATATTTGCGACCTGTATTTTATCCAGATCAATTAAAAGTTGCTGTGCGCGTTGATGAATTGCGGAATAGTGCAATGCGTATGAGTTATCTATTATTCAGTACTGCGCAAAATGAAGTGGTCGCGATGGCAGAGGCAGTCATTGTTTGTGTTGATAAAGATAATATGCAAAAAACCGCAATCCCTGATGATATTCGTGAGAAGATTCTCAAAATTGAACAGGCTGTTGGCCACTTAATTTAATTTTTGATCATTATTTTAATATTTTATTATTAAAACCTATATTAACTGTTCGAATCTTGTAGCGAATTTAAATATAAGTGTTGAATAATCGAATTAATAAAAATATGATAATCCCGTGTGTAGAGAAATTAAATCGTATTTAATGGAGTTAATATGATGCCAGACATTAGTAATTTATCTGTAGAAGAGTTAAAGCGTTTACAAGTAGAAGCGGAAGCCTTAATCGTTTCTAAAAAAGATCAAGCAATTGAAGATGCATATACTCAGATTATGGATATTGCTGATAAAGTGGGTTTGAGTATTGAGCAAATCTTAGAGTTTGGCGCAACTAAACGTAAGAAAAGTACTCGTAAATCTGTAGAGCCACGTTATCGCAATAAATCAGATGCATCAGAAACTTGGACAGGTCGTGGTAAACAACCTCGCTGGCTAGTGGCTGAATTGGAAAAGGGCGCAAAACTTGAGGATTTCCTCATCTAGTCTTCATTAGATTGTCATGCAATCTGATTAAACTATTTAAACCAAGCAAAACTGCTTGGTTTTTTTTATAGTGATGAATTGGCGATGTGAAAAAAGTGTGCATAATGGGTGGCAAAGATAAAATACATATCCAGGGAAGAAAAATAGCGATGTTGGTTGTGTTGGGATGACAAAAAAAAATAAGCACCTTGCATGGTGGATTTTTGCGTTAAGTACATTTTTATTTTTTGTAGTGCTGCAAATTCCGGCAGCATGGCTTATTTCTAAATTTTATAAAAATAACCAAGTTTTACAGAATGTGAGTGGAAATATTTGGCAGGGGCAGGCGGATTGGCATCAAGGTGCTTTAAACGGCTCCTTGAGTTGGAAAGTACGCCCTTTAGATTTATTGCTGCTTCGTTTAGGTGCTCAGGTGGATATTCATAGCGGACGTACCCAGTTACAAGGTACCGTTGGCTATGGTTTTGGGCAGCGTTGGACCGTAAATGCATTATCAGGTGAAATTGCCCCAGAAACATTAAAGCGGGTTGCCGATTGGCAATGGCCGAGCAATCCAATTCAAGTTCAAGATCTACAGCTAAAATATCAAAAAGATCAAGGTTTTCAACAAGCAGAAGGTACTGTGCAGTGGGTTGGCGGTGAGCTGACGTATAGTTTTGCACAGCGTCAAGAGCAAATGAATATTCCTTCCTTAAAAGGGAGTTTAAGTGATCGAGATCAAGTGTTGATGATTGATGTGCGAGATCAACGTGACCAAAAAATGATAAATCTGCTCTTGGATAAAAATTTGATGCTTGATGTGCAGATTACGCAACGTATGTTGATGAATGTACCCTCGTATCAAGGTAAAGCGGGTTTAGATACCTATGTGGTCAGTTCTCGTCAGCCCCTGTTGAAAGGGGGGATGTAATGAGATCGGTCAAAGATAAGTTACAGCATTTGAATGGCACACAATTCAATCGGTTTGCACCGTGGCTCTTGGCCGCATTATTGGCATATTTAAGTTGGAAATTGGCCAGTATCTTTTGGTTATGGGTTGCTCCGCCAATGCCGATGCAATTAGAACGTGTAGAGTTGGGTTCACAGCAACCTCAAGTTCCCAATATTTCGGCATTTTCTTTATTTCAGGAAAATAATGTTTCGAGTGGTGTAGCGCTTGCCAATTTTGTTTTACAAGGGGTAGTGGTGTCCTATCCAAGTCAATACTCGTCAGCGGTCATTAAAGTCAACGAAGTAGCAGATCGTTATCGAGTTGGGGAAACGTTGGCAGGCACAGCCTATCAGTTGGCTGAAGTGTATTGGGATCATGTGGTATTAAGGGACTCGGCAGGACAAAGTCAAGAAGTTGCATTTAATCGAATTGCGAATGGTTTAAATCAACCGATTGTTCCACCTGCGGCTGCGGCATCGCTGCCCACAGCAAATTCACCACAATCGACCCAAAATGCTTTGGGGCAAGCCGTGCAACAAATGCAACAAAATCGTGACCAATTTTTGGCAGATATGGGGGTGGGTGCAGCCACAGGTGATGGCTATGAAGTCACCAGTAAAACACCTTCAGCTTTACGCAATACCCTTGGATTACAACCTGGAGACCGAATTTTGTCCTTAAATGGTCAAAGTGTGGGACAGGGGCAGAATGATGCGCAATTACTTGAACAAGCGAAACAAGCAGGGCAAGTCAAACTAGAAATAAAACGTGGTGATCAGGTGATGACCATACAACAAAATTTTTAAATGATGAAAAATCACCCGTAGGGGTTAGGAAACACAGAAGTATATGGCTTTATTTCATAATAACCGTCCAGTTTGGGCTTTGCTCGCAAGTGCACCTCTTATTGCTGCCGTCAGTAGCAGTGCCTATGCGCAAACATGGAAAATCAACTTACGTGATGCGGACTTAACGGCGTTTATTAATGAAGTGGCCGATATTACAGGGAAAAATTTTGCGGTTGATCCTCGCGTACGCGGCAATGTGACGGTCATTTCCAATAAGCCACTCAATAAAAGTGAAGTTTACGATTTATTTTTGGGTGTACTGAATGTGAATGGTGTGGTGGCTATTCCATCAGGGAACACCATAAAAATTGTTCCAGACAGCAATGTGAAAAGTTCGGGGATTCCCTACGATGCTAAAAATCGCGCTACAGGTGATCAAATTGTTACACGCGTGATTTGGCTGGAAAATACCAATGCCAATGATTTAATTCCTGCCTTACGTCCATTAATGCCACAGTTTGCAAATCTGTCGGCAGTACCCGGGGCTAATGCGCTGATTGTGTCAGATCGTGCCAGTAATATTTATCAACTGGAAACCATCATTCGTAATTTAGATGGCACCGATCAACATGATATAGAAGCGATTACGTTGCAATCCAGCCAAGCTGAGGAGATGATTGGCTTATTAGATTCCATGACGGCAACAGGTGCAGCCAAAGATTTAAAAGGTGCACGAGTGCGCGTGATTGCGGACAATCGTACCAATCGTATTTTAATTAAAGGTGATACGGCAACACGCAAACGTTTACGTCAATTGATTGAAATGTTGGATGTGCCAGCGGCAGACCGATTAGGTGGCTTGAAGGTCTTTCGTTTAAAGTATGCCAGTGCCAAAAATTTGGCCGAAATTTTACAAGGACTGGTCACAGGGCAGGCAGTTTCAGGGTCTGATGGTCGTGCGAACAGTACATCCAATGCCAACAATAATATGATGGGTAGTGCCAACACGACGACAAACAATGGTTCATCCTCAAGTATCTCGACACCAGCAATTAATTTGGGGGGCAGTTCTGCTGGGAATAATCAGAACAACATCACCAGTTTTAATGCCAACGGGATCAGTATTATTGCTGACGGTTCGCAAAATGCATTAGTGGTCAAAGCAGATCCGCAATTGATGCGAGAAATTGAGTCTGCGATTCAACAACTTGATGTTCGTCGCCAACAAGTCTTAATCGAAGCTGCCATTATTGAAGTAGAAGGCTCCGATGCCGATCAATTGGGTGTGCAATGGGCTTTGGGTGACCTGAGTAGTGGTGTCGGCTTAATCAGTTTTGATAACGTGGGTTCAAGTCTGGCCAGTCTGGCTGCGGGCTATTTAAGTGGTGGTGCTTCGGGGTTGGGGCAAGCATTGACTGGTGCGGGCAGTTCATTGGTGTTAGGTGACTATAAAGAGGGCAGCAATGGGTCGCGTCAACTTTATGGCGCACTGATTCAGGCACTCAAAGAAAATACCAAATCAAATCTACTTTCAACCCCTTCGATTGTCACGATGGACAATGAAGAAGCTTACATTGTGGTGGGTGAGAACGTGCCTTTTGTGACAGGATCAGTGAGTACCAACAATGGCTCAGTAAATCCCTACACCACCATCGAACGCAAAGATGTTGGTGTGACACTCAAAGTGATTCCGCACATTGGGGAAGATGGCACGGTACGTTTGGAAGTTGAACAAGAAGTTTCTGGGGTGAAAAATAGCAAAGGTCAGGCTTCGGATTTGGTCACCAGCAAACGGGCCATTAAAACGTCAATTTTGGCAGAACATGGTCAGACGGTAGTTTTGGGTGGCTTAATTTCAGATAACTCGGTTTATAGTCGTCAATCTGTTCCGGGTCTGGGTGCGATTCCTGGAGTGGGGCGCTTATTTAGATCGGACTCAAAATCGAATCAGAAACGCAATTTATTGGTCTTTATTCACCCAACCATTGTGGGTGGAGGTGATGATGTTCGTCGTCTATCTCAACAACGTTATAGTCAGCTTTATAGCTTGCAGTTAGCGCTTGATAAAGATGGGGGCTTTGCCAAGCTGCCTGAACAGGTGGATGATGTCTATATGCAGCGCTTACCTGTGAAACCGGGTGCACCACGCACCAGCCCTTATCAGGCAGTTCCATCGGGTGCACAGACATCCAACGCGACGACTGTAACGACACCTGTGGCAATTGAGCCGCCAATCACCAGTACACCTTTACCAAAATCGGAAGTCGAAAAAACCAAAAATACGGTAACGACTATCCGGGTGCGCCCAGCGTCGTAATGCCAAGGGATCCAAATTGAAATCTATAACTTGCATGGTATGATGAAGCAAAATCATAAAGAGATAATGTGATGACTTGGAAGATACAGGCAATTACAGGCGAATTTACGGGGCAAGAGATCAATATCGACCGCGATATGTTGGTTGGGCGCCATCAAGATGCAGATGTATTGTTACAATCGGCAGAGGTGTCACGTAAACACGCAGCACTGTTGTTAAAAGAGCAGGCGTTATGGGTGCAGGATTTAAATTCATCGAATGGCACGTTTGTGAATGACCTAAAAATTGAAGATGAAAGTCAGTTGCAAGATGGAGATATTGTTCAGTTTGCAAGCTTTAAATTTTCAGTCTTTGCACCAACATCAGTCGTTGAAGTGGTCGAGCAAGAAACAGTACAAGAAGCGGTAGATATGTCACAACCTGCTGAAGCTGTTGCACCATCTGAAACTGAAGCTGAGAAATCAGCAGCGCAACACATGAATGAACAGGGTATGCCGAGCCTGACTGAACGTGATAGCAATGTGCAGTTAAGTCGTGATGGTATGCCGCAGAATGTGACTGTGCCAAAACCTGCGCCAATTCCAGCAGGTGTAGATATATCTCAAGTGACACCAGAGCCTGCGCCTGTTCCAGTTGAACAGCCAGTTTCACGTGTAGAAGAAGAACGCACAGAACAGAAGAATGCTTCACTGGGTTTAATCACGATTATTGTTTTGGTGATTTTGGCCATCCTCGCTTGGGTAATGTTTAAATAATCTGGGAATTGCCTACAATAAGGGTATGCTGCGGCATGCCTTTTTTATATCTGAATCATTCGAGCTGCTTATGAATATTGCCCAATTAGATCGCCGTGAACTCATTTTATTTGATTTGGATGGAACCTTGGTCGATTCAGCGACTGATTTATATCGTGCGATGAATATGAGTCTTAACGTACTACAGCTTCCTTTGGTGACTGAGCAGCAAGTTCGTGTTTGGGTGGGGAAAGGCACATCTATCTTTTGTTACAGTACCTTGCAATATCTCACGGGTGAGGTTGATCCTGCACAGCATAAACAGCTGCTCGATACCTTTTTAAAAATTTACAATGCAGAACCTTGCGTCGAAACACGTCCATTTCATGGCATTCTGGAGTTTTTAGAATGGGGTTTGCAACAGAACAAGAAAATGGTGTGTGTCACCAATAAACCTGAACTGCCTGCGCGTATGATCGTTGAGGCTTTGGGGATGTCTAAATACTTTGTTGATGTGATTGGTGGAGATCGTTTCGAAGAACGGAAGCCGCATCCACGTCAATTGTTACACTGCGTTGAAGCCTATCAACTTGAAAAATCTCAAACCTTAATGGTTGGTGATTCGAGTAATGATGTCGAAGCTGCACGGCGTGCGGGTATTGATTGTATTGTCGTAAGCTATGGTTATAATCATGGTGAAGATATACAGAATTGCCAGCCACAGCAAGTGGTGGATGATTTAAGAGAATTAATCAAAACGTAATTTGTAGATAAGGAATAATGACACATGAGTCGTTGTAAAGCTTTTCGATGGCGTCGCTCAGTCTGATGTAACGAAAAATTGAATGGACCCCAATCGGAATTTAGAGAGAACCTCATGACGACTCAAGTGCAATACGAGCAATTAAAAGCCCAAGGCTACAACCTGATTCCTGTTTACCGCCAACGTTTGGCAGACACAGAAACCCCATTATCTGTTTTTGCGCGCCTGAAAGATCATCAACAAGCCTATTTATTTGAATCGGTTGAGGGTGGAGAAAACTGGGCACGCTATTCTATTATTGGCTTAGGTGAATCTACCGTGTTTTCCTGCAATGCAGGCAAGCTCACCATTCAACATGCGGATGGCACGCATGAACAACAAGACTGTGCTGATCCCTTCGAATATATTCGTGCTTTTCAAGCACAGTTTAAAGTGCCTACACAAGCTGATTTACCAAATTTGCCAAGCTTTACGGGTGGATTGGTCGGTTATTTTGGTTATGATGCGGTGCGTTACATTGAGCCCCGTTTAAACAATGTACCTGAGGCGGATCCAGTCGGCTTACCTGATATCTGGATGATGCTGTCTAAAACGGTTATTGTATTTGATAACTTAAAAGACACACTATTTTTGATTGTACATGCTGATGTGAGTGATCCAGAGGCGTATTTTAAAGCACAAACACAGTTGGATGCCTTAGAGCAGTTGCTTGCGACCCCTGTGAGCCTACAAGCGAAAAAGCACAGCGCACCACATTTTGAGTCGTTAACGGGCAAACAAAAATTCCTAGAGTCGATTGAGACAGTCAAGGAATACATCCGTGCAGGGGATGTGATGCAGGTGGTCCCTGGACATCGTATGGTCTCGGATTTTGATGGAGAAGCTTTACAGGTTTATCGTGCGTTGCGTCATCTCAATCCATCGCCTTATTTATTCTTGGTACAAGGGCAGACCCTGACAGACCAAAAGCCATTTCATATTGTGGGTTCTTCACCTGAAATCTTATCTCGTTTAGAAAATGGGATTGCCACGGTGCGTCCTTTGGCAGGCACACGTCCACGCGGTAAAACCAAAGAAGAAGACTTAGCCTTAGAAAAAGATCTACTTTCCGATGAAAAAGAAATTGCCGAGCATTTAATGTTGATTGATCTAGGGCGTAATGATGTTGGTCGTGTCTCAAAAATTGGTAAAGTACAAGTCACTGATCAAATGGTGATCGAACGTTATTCGCATGTGATGCACATTGTCTCTAATGTACAGGGTGAAGTTCGTGATGATGTGGATGCTTTGGATGTTTTTAAAGCCACTTTTCCTGCGGGAACCTTGTCTGGGGCGCCAAAAATTCGTGCCATGGAAATTATTGACGAAGTTGAGCCTGTAAAACGTGGTGTATTTGGTGGTGCTGTTGGTTATTTAGGCTGGCATGGCGAAATGGACATGTCGATTGCGATTCGAACCTGTGTTATTCGTGAAAATAAGGTCTTTGTTCAGGCTGGAGCGGGACTGGTTGTGGACTCAAATCCTGAATCTGAATGGAATGAAACCCAAATAAAAGCTCGCGCAGTGATCAAAGCGGTTGAATTATCATCAAATGGATTGATTTTGTGAGTTTTTCACGTTTTTTTTGAAAAAAACACTTGCAAGGATTCTAAGTTTTGCTAAACTGCACACCGTTCCGATACGAAACGTACGAAACACTAAGAAAGAGCCGGCATAGCTCAGTTGGTAGAGCAACTGACTTGTAATCAGTAGGTCCACAGTTCGAATCCGTGTGCCGGCACCATCTTAAAAGTGTGCAGTAGTTAAGTGAAGAACAACACTGAAATAAGTGTGAAATGGTGAGGTTCCCGAGCGGTCAAAGGGGGCGGACTGTAACTCCGCTACGAAAGTTTCGAAGGTTCGAATCCTTCCCTCACCACCATTAACTTCGATTGAAGTGGTTAATTACCAACATTAAGCGGGAGTAGCTCAGTTGGTAGAGCGGTAGCCTTCCAAGCTACATGTCGCGAGTTCGACCCTCGTCTCCCGCTCCATCGAAGATGATTGCTCTTATAGCTCAGTGGTAGAGCACTCCCTTGGTAAGGGAGAGGTCTCGAGTTCAAATCTCGATAAGAGCTCCAGATACAGTTTAGTAGATATTCTACAAAGATTTTAAAAAGCAGGCTTATTAGTCTGCTTTTCAAGTATTGGGTGTCTGCTTTTTTAGGCGATATGTCGATGCTGAGCATTTCTCAGAATTGTGTTCGACGTAAACGAGGAATATAAACATGGCTAAGGCTAAGTTTGAACGTAATAAGCCACACGTAAACGTGGGCACAATCGGTCACGTTGACCATGGTAAAACTACTTTAACTGCTGCGATTGCAACTATTTGTGCAAAAACTTACGGCGGTGAAGCGAAAGATTACTCACAAATCGACTCTGCTCCTGAAGAAAAAGCACGTGGTATTACAATTAATACTTCACACGTAGAATACGATTCTCCAATCCGTCACTACGCGCACGTAGACTGCCCGGGCCACGCCGATTATGTTAAAAACATGATTACTGGTGCTGCTCAGATGGA
>NZ_SJOD01000008.1 GCF_004331175.1 Acinetobacter sp. ANC 4178 | reverse complement strand
GACGAAAGTTAGGCATACACAATGTGTAAATAAGACCATAACCAATAGTCATAAACAGTTGTGCTGGCGACAATAGCAAGAGTGAACCACCTGATCCCTTCCCGAACTCAGAAGTGAAACCTCTTAGCGCTGATGGTAGTGTGGGGTTACCCATGTGAGAGTAAGTCATCGCCAGCTCATTAATTCAAACACCCCCTGGTCATCAGATCAGGGGGTGTTTTCTTATGGTATTGAATAAATAAAAGATGAAAATTATCCGAAGAAAATGATCAATTTACAAAGCAAGTTAACTTTGGTCTTATTGTTTGTTGATTTTAATTTAAGCCTATGATTTTAAAATAATAATTATTAATCATTGCAATATAAGTAACGTTTTTACTCGATATTTGAATCTATTTAACACCGAGATTACTGACGGAATATTCCATTTAATTATTTAAATACCTTATGGGTATATTTTTATACTCTTGAGGTTTTAGACAAAAAATGAACCGCTATTCATTGTATGTTGACAATAAAAATCTCACAATTGGAGGTGAGTAAAAATGACAGCGACAACAATGAATGTAAATGCTGTAATTGATCAGGCTAAATTTAAACCTTTTCATTTAACGGTTGTTTTGTGGTGTTTATTTGTAGTTTTGTTTGATGGCTATGATTTGGCGATTAATGGCGTGGCCTTACCCTTATTGATGAAAGAGTGGGGAATGACCGCAGTACAAGCGGGAATGCTCGCCAGTACAGCATTGGCGGGAATGATGTTTGGTGCCATGTTATTTGGCATGTTGGCAGATAAAATTGGTCGTAAAAAAGTGATTATTATCTGTGTCACCTTGTTCAGTAGTTTTACTTTTGCAGGTGGTTTTGCATCTAATCCAACTGAATTTGGTATTTTACGTTTTATTGCGGGTTTAGGAATAGGGGGGGTTTTACCTAACTTGGTGGCACTCACTTCAGAATATGCACCACAAAAATTTCGTAGTACTTTAGTGACGGCCATGTTTAGTGGTTATGCCATGGGTGGGATTATGGCGGCCTTATTGGGGGCAACATTTACCCCAACATTTGGTTGGCAGATTATGTTCTTTATTGCTGGTATCCCATTGTTATTTGTGCCAATTTTATGGAAATTCTTACCAGAATCAGTCACTTTTTTGGTCAAGGCTCAGCAAACGGAAAAAGCACGCGATATTATTCAACGTCTTGTGCCTGCAGAAACCGTAACTTCAGATACAGTTTTAGTGCTCAATGAAGCTAAAGTACCAGATGCTTCTGTCGCGGCGTTATTTAAAAATGGTCGTGCGATGGGAACCATTTTATTCTGGAGCTGTTTCTTCATGTGCTTGCTGATGGTTTATGCATTAGGGAGCTGGTTACCAAAACTCATGATGGCTGCCGGTTATTCATTGGGCAGTAGCTTAATGTTCTTACTTTCTTTGAATATTGGTGCGGTGATTGGTACAGCAGGTGGGGGCATTTTGGCAGATCGCTTCCATTTAAAGCCAGTGATTATCAGTATGCTCATTGTTGGTGCATTGGCACTTGTAGGTTTAGGCTTTAATTCGCCACAACCTGTGATTTATTTACTGGTGGCATTGGCAGGTGCAGCTTCGATTGGTTGTAGTATTTTGCTGTATAGCTATGTCGCGCAATATTACCCACTGGCAGTTCGTTCTACAGGTTTGGGATGGGCATCTGGGATTGGTCGTGTCGGGGCGATTGTCGGTCCAATCGTGATTGGTATGTTATTAGGCATGGAACTTCCGCATAAAATGAATTTTATTGCAGTTGCGATTCCTGCAATTATTGCGGCATTTGCGGTTTCTTTGATTAAAACCAATCAGGCAGAAGAAGTTGCTGAGGCTCCTGTAACATCGCAAGTGACCAAACAAAGCTCATATAGTTAAAGTAGTGATGTTAATAAGAGCCTCTTGATGAGGCTCTTTTTTATTGAAATATAGACCTGATCAAAATGAAAAAGCCCCCGATATCCTATCGAGGGCTTTTTCGTATTTCATGAAAGGTAAAACTCCTGTAATACCTCAACGTCCTATTGTCGACTCTTTATTGTTATTCTAAGAAACATCCTGTTTCTGTATGAGTTCAATTTACCTCGAAATTTGATTCGGAGATAGGCGTGTTTGCTGCATTCCTTGTACGCTTTGGCTGACATGAATTTTATCTTAGCTATGTTGGAAAGCTACATAATCAGTCTATTTATCGGGACAGGGTTTGGTTAGATTGAATAGAAATAAGACCTAGCGTGAGGGTGTAATGAACTATTCAAAGTACTGTTTACTTTTGTGGCTCGGATTCCTTAGCTCAGTGTCTATTTTAGCCTGTCATGCACAAGATCAGACAGCGGATGAACCAAACTCACAAGCCGCCAAAGCCACGCTTTCTCAGCCTTATCAAATCAGAAAAATAGGAGAGTTTAATGAACCTTGGTCGATAGCCGTGTTGCCCGATCAGCGCTTATTAATCACTGAAAAATCAGGAAAGCTGCTGGTGTTTAATCCTAAAACACAGCAAAAAATAACCGTACTAGGCGTGCCACAGGTTGCCTATGGGGGCCAAGGTGGTTTGGGTGACGTGGTGCTACATCCTGATTTTAAGCAGAATCATATCATTTATTTCAGTTACGCCGAACAAGGTCAAGGTGGCTATGGTGCAGTGGTTGCCCGTGCTGTTTTAGATGAACAGCTGCCCAATCAACCACGATTAATGGACTTACAGCCGATTTGGCGACAAGTGCCTAAAGTTTCGGGACAAGGTCATTATGCACATCGTTTGGCCTTTGATTCGGCAGGTAAATTATGGATTAGTTCCGGTGAACGGCAAAAATTTCAGCCCGCGCAAGATATACAAAGTAATTTGGGCAAAATTTTGCGCTTGAATGAAGATGGTTCGCCTGCAGCAGGGAATCCATTTATGGCTCAAGGTCCGATTGCGGCACAAATTTGGAGCCTAGGCCATCGAAACCCTTTGGGTATGGCTTTTGATTCGCAACGGCAGCTTTGGGTTGCTGAAATGGGACCCCGTGGTGGAGATGAATTGAACCGTATTCGCAAAGCTGCGAATTATGGTTACCCAATTGTGTCGAATGGTGATCATTATAGTGGGCGGGATATTCCTGATCATGCGACCCGACCCGAGTTTCAAGCTCCTGAAATCAGTTGGACCCCTGTCATTTCCCCATCGAGTTTAATCTTTTATCGAGGTTCTGAATTCCCGAAATGGACCCATAAAGCCTTGATTAGTGGACTGTCTTCACAGGCGATTATTGTGGTAGATACGCACACTGTGCCAGTACAGGAAGTGCAACGATTAGCGATGAAACAGCGGATTCGTGGTTTGGTTGAAGCTCAGGACGGTTCAATTTGGGGAATAGAAGATGGTAAAAATGCCGCTTTGTTTCAGTTGACCGCACCTGAGTGATGATGATTTTAGCTCAAGCCTCAAGTAAAAATTGAGGCTGACTTCAAAAAAGCCTGATTTTTCTTTGCACTGAAGCGACTTAGCATAGTACTGAGATCATGTGAGGAAGATACGGTGCTGAGTTTTATTGTGGTAGTTTTTCTGCTGGCAGGGATGGTAAAAGGCATGATTGGTTTAGGTTTACCTGCCGTGTCGATGGGGCTATTGACCATGCTGATCAGTCCTTATCAAGCGGCAGCACTGTTGATCGTACCATCCATGGTGACCAATATTTGGCAACTGTTTGCTGAGGGACAGGTGTTGCGTGTCTTGGCTCGGTTCTGGACGCTTTTATTGGGGATTGTTGTTGGTTCAATCTGGAGTATTTTCCCTCGTTTAGGTCAAAGCGAATTTAACAGTGCAGCGCTTTTAGGCGGGATGTTATTGCTGTATGGCTTATATGGTTTAGCTGCCAAACAAATCCCGAACTTGTCTCGTTATGCTGGAATCTTATCTCCATTGATTGGGTATTTGGGTGGTGCATTGACCGTGGCGACGGGTGTCGTGGTCATTCCCGTGGTGCCTTATTTACAGTCTCTACATTTGCAGCGTGATGATCTGGTTCAATCTTTGGGCATGGCATTTACCGTTTCGACCATGTGTTTGGCCATCTTTTTGCTGCAAAATCCTGTGGCCCACCTCGAGATTGATTATCTATGGTCAGTCATGGCCTTGATTCCTGCATTGCTCGGCATGTGGTTGGGTACGCGAATACGCTATAAAATTGCAGAGCAGAAATTTCGTAAAGTCTTTTTCTGTGGTTTGATGGCTCTGGGTGGATATATGCTGCTTAGTCATTAAATTGGTCAGCTATGGCGTCGAGTTGAGGACGTTGTCGAATTAAAAATTGACTAAAATGTTGATAATCCATAGGTAATTTATCAAAGTTTTGTGCAGCCAAAAGTAATTTACGGTTGGCCCATGCGCCTTTTAATTGAATCTGCTGGAATGAATATAACTGTTGTAAGCGTTGTGCCGCTCGTTTCGGGATAATGGCAATGCCAACACCATTGGCAACGACTTGCGCAATTGCACCAAAATTAGGTAGGCGAAGGCGATATTGAATACGGCAGCCCAGTAGTCGGGCTTGAGTTTCAATCGATTGTTGTAGCGAGTGATATTGCATTAACCCGACAAAGGCATGCTCCAGAGTATCCACCAAGCTTAGTTCGGGGTGGCGTGTTAAAGGATGCTGGTGTGGACAAATCAAAACCAGAGGATCATCTGCAAATTCTAAGGTTTGTAGGGTTTGGGCATTAAAAAAACTCGAAATTAAGCCCAGTTGTGCGCTACCTTTACTTAAGGCTTGAATAATGTCATTGGTTTCAGCTTCTTGTAGTTCAATGTGTAAATGTGGATTTTCCATCATATAAGAAGGCAAAACCAAGGGTAAATATTCACTTTGCGCTGAAGAATTACACCACAGGGTCATACGACTATTTTGCCTTTGTGAAAAAGGCAACATCGCTTGTTCGAGTTGCTGAGATTGCTGAATTAAACTTTGGGCATGTTGATTAAACGTTTGACCTGCCAACGTAAGTTTGACGCCAGTGGCATGGCGGGTAAACAGTGAGACAGAGAACTGTTGTTCGAGTTTTTTAATCCGTTCACTGGCGGCTTGTAAGGAAATTGCAGAACGTTCTGCTCCTTTGGTGAGGCTGCCCGTTTCGACAATATTCAGGAATAATGTTAAGTCAAAAAAATCGAGGCGCATAGCCATAAATTCATCTTGTATTGAGCTTTCCATCTTAAAAACTTGATACCCAAGACGCAATGTTCAAGCCTGAAAATATAAAAAAAGCAGCCCGTAGGCTGCTATAAATGGAGCAATATTTATTCGCTTTTATCTTTTAAGCTGAAGAACCAGTTTAAAACCAAGGCTGCGAAGGTTGCCGTTCCAATGCCACCCAAATTGAAATTGCCGAACTGCAAAGCAAAGTCACCCGTACCTAAAATAATGGTCACTGCTGCAACCATCAGGTTTTTATTTTTAGAAAAATCGACTTTGTTTTCAATCCAGATTTTGGCACCCGCAATGGTAATTAAACCAAAGACCACAATGGAAGCACCCGTAAGGATTGCAGTGGGAATGGTGTGAATAATGGCACCAAACTTTGGAGATAGGCCCAAGAAAATAGCAAACACACCCGCAATCACAAAAACGATGGTGGAGTAAACGCGAGTAACTGCCATCACGCCAATATTTTCACCATACGTGGTCATACCTGGTGCACCGACACCGCCAGAAAGCGTGGTTGCAATCCCATCTGCCAAGAAGGCTTTACCAATTTGCGGATCGAGATTTTCACCCGTCATGGCGCTAACTGCTTTAATATGCCCCAAATTTTCAGCCACTAAAATTAAAGCGACTGGTGCAATAATTAACATCGCGTTCACATCAAACTGAGGTGAATGGAACGTTGGGAGACCGAACCAAGCCGCTTGCTGAATTGGGGTAAAATTAATGGCTGTGCCATAACCCATGACATTCGAAACGATAAAATAAATGAGATAAGCCAATAATAAGCCGATTAAGAGCAGTAAGCGTTGTAATAAGCCTTTGGTGAAGACAGCAATCGAACCCATACAAAGGACTGTTACCAATGCCATCCACATATTAAAGGGATTGCCCGCCACGCCTTTTACTGTCACAGGTGCCAGATTTAAACCAATAATCATGACCACAGCACCCGTCACCACAGGTGGCATGAGTTTTTCAATCCATTTGGTGCCCGTTGCCATCACCATCAGACCAAATAAGGCATACAACACACCACACGCCATAATCCCGCCAGCGGCAATGGCTAAATTGGCATTTGGTGCCCCTGTTCCTGAAGCCGCATAACCAGTGGCAGCAATAACCACTCCAATAAAAGCAAAGCTTGAACCGAGGTAACTTGGAACACGTCCACCCGTCATGAAAAAGAACAGAATGGTACAGATACCCGACATGAAGATTGCGAGATTCGGGTCAAAACCCATCAAGAATGGGGCAAGGACGGTTGCACCAAACATGGCAAAGGCATGTTGAATGCCCAGCACAGCACTTTGTACAGGCGGAAGATACTCATTTGTTCCTACAGGACGTGTCTCGACATGACCTGTATAAGGACGCCATTTGGGAAACCAATTGGACATAAATTGATCGCTTTAGAAATAAATTGTGCACATCATACTCTTTCTTTTCGAGTGATTTAATCATTGATTTTTAATTTTAGATTAGGTAGAAGTCTGATTTATAATAATTTTATACCAATTGGTAAAATATATGGGTTTTTAAATTAACAATAAATCAATATATTATTCTATAAATTATAGCCAATAAATCCGATTTATTCGCTTTACTCAGCGATAAATTTTTTTATCAATCTTTCAAATTTTTTTTAACAATGCAAAAAAACTTCTGGAAATTGGACGCAGCAAGAAAGATTTTGCCAATCGCTTCAAACAAAATGCTGCTTTGGCAACCCAGCACACTGCTGAGTTGCCAATGGTGAATATCTATCTCAACCCGTATTGCGCAGACCTGCTGCAATGCCTGCAATACTGACCATTAAGGCATGATCGACAGGAGTATGTTCAGCCTGACGTTCAGCCAGATATAAACGACGTCGTTTCATTAGTTCTGCTTGCAGCAAATGTAATGGTAGGAGGTACGGTTTACGCACCCGCATCGACTGATCCAGCACTTCGTTGCTACTGAGCAGTTTCGATTCATCTTTTAACGTAAGTAGGGTTTCAACCGCATCTTGTAGACGTTGGCGTAAGGTTGTACCGAGGGCTTTTAAGTCCTCATCTTGGGTCAAGTGGGTTTCATAGTACAAAGCCACATGCCCATCAGCTTTGGACAAGACCATTTCCAACATATCAATCAGGGTTTGGAAATAAGGCCATTGCTGCAACATTTCTTCTAAGGTCGCTTTATGTCCTTGTTCAATCACTTGGTTAATAGCCGCACCCGTGCCTAACCAAGCAGGGAGCATTAAGCGAATTTGTGTCCAAGCAAATACCCAAGGAATGGCACGTAAGGATTCAATTCCACCACTGACTTTACGTTTGGCCGGGCGTGAACCCAAAGGTAACATTTGTAATTCCAGTTCAGGCGTGACGGTTCTTAAATACTTCACAAAATGTGGATTTTCACGCACCGTTTGACGATAGACCTGTACCGAAAGATCAGTCATGCGATGCATCAGTTCACGCCATTCTGCTTTAGGCTCTGGGGGGGGAAGTAAGGTCGCTTCGAGCGTTGCAGCGGTATAAACTTCCAGATTTTGTAGCGCAATGCCTTCCAGTCCGAATTTAAAACGGATCATTTCGCCTTGTTCGGTGACGCGAATGGCACCAGAAATGGAACCTGGCGGCTGAGAAAATAACGCCTGTTGAGTTGGAGCACCACCACGACTAATCGAACCACCGCGACCATGAAACAGGGTCAGTTGTACCGCATGTTGTTTAGCAATGGCAGTCAACTCTTCTTGCGCACGGTATTGTGCCCAGTTGGCAGACATAAAGCCTGCGTCTTTGGCCGAATCTGAATAACCAATCATGACTTCATGTTTGCCCTGAATATGCTGTTTATACCAATGCATACTGAACAGGGTTTGCATGGTTGTCGCTGCACCATCCAAGTCTTTTAAAGTTTCAAACAGGGGAACTACACGTAAAGGCTGTTGAATGCCGGCTTCTTTTTGTAAGAGTAAAACGGCCAAGACATCACTTGGGTATTCCGCCATGGAAATAATATAGGCGCCCAAGCTTTCTGTCGGCTGTTCTGCCAAGGTCCGCATGGTAGCAAATACTTCTTGCACATCGGGGTGCAGAATCAGGCTTTGCTCAGGTTCATTTAAATGCTTTGGCAATAACGGACGTTTGCTCTGTAATTCTTGCAATAGAAAGTTTTGACGGGCTTGTTCAGTCCACGTTTCAAAATTACCCAGACCCAAATATTCGGTAATGGCAGAAATGGCTTGGCGATGACGTCCCGATTCCTGACGAATATCCAGTTTTAATAATTCAATCCCGAAGCAATTGACCCGATGGATGAAGTCCAATAATTTACCATTGGCAATTTCAGGCAGATTGCAGGAGATTAAAGAGCGATAGCAAAGTAATAATGGTTGTAACAGTTCCTGTTTGCTTTTGATCACGCGACTGTCATCTAAAACCTGATCTTGTCCCTGTAGCTTATGGGCCAACCATTCACGCGTGATTTTTAAGCGTTCGCGAGTGTCACGTAAATATTCACGATAAGGTTCAGGATGCGGCGCACCCAAAGCCTGCATTAATTCATTGGTACAGTTTTGAATCGACAATTCCCAACGTAGGTCTTCAATATCACGTAAATATAAATCGGCGGCTTTCCAGCGCGACAACCACAGCACTTCTTGGGTCACATTGTGGGTTACATTCGGGTTGCCATCACGGTCTCCGCCCATCCAAGAAGCAAAACGCACAGGAGCCACATGTAGCGGTAAACGCTGCCCACAATGCTGTTCCACCATACCATCCAGTTCACGCATGAACTTAGGTACGGCATTCCATAAGGTTTGCTCAATGGTGGTGAAACCCCATTTGGCTTCATCGATAGGGGTTGGACGATGTTGACGAATTTCATCGGTTTGCCATGCGGAACAGATCAGTTGTTTTAAGTCATCTAATACTGCTTGGCGTTCGCGCGGGGTGAGTTTTTGCTGATCGAATTTAAATAAACAGTCATTAATGCCATCATATTTCTGAATCAGGGTACGACGGCTCACCTCTGTAGGGTGTGCGGTCAACACCAGTTCAATTTTAAGTTCACACAGTTGTTGATAGAGTTGTTCGGCTGAGACCTGATGGGTTTTGAATTTTTGGAACAGATGATCGAGAGGATTGGGTGATGGTGCTTCAGGATCAAATTCACTTTGGCGACGGCTACGCACCACATGGTATTGTTCGGCAATATTGGCAAAGTTCAAAAAGTGTGTGAAGGCACGGGTGAGCGGAAGAATTTCATCATCTTCTAGACTGAGAAAGAGCTGCTCTAGTTGCTTTTCGGCTTCAACTTGTCCATCACGCGCACCTTTGGCAAGTGCCCGAATCTGTTCTATCTGATTAAACAAATCTTGCCCGGCATGTTCTTTTAGGGTTTCACCCAATAAATTACCCAGTAACCGTACGTCTTCGCGTAGTGGAGCATCAATTTGTTGAATCATTTTCCATTCTCCAGTTCTTATTCTTTTTGACTATACCCCGATTTAATCGAATGCCAAGTAGCAGGGCTACAAAAGTCGCAAGCTTTTGCTGATAAAACTAGCAATTGGATAATGGAATGAAGCTGGAGAATCATGCAATCGCTGTTAGCTATTCGGCCCATACTTCAGCATGAACAGTTCGATACTTTGTTGGATGATTTCCTGCTGCTGTTGGGGCGTTGGAATGGCACGGACCCCCAGCAAAATTTCTAAATGGCGCAGTCCAAGCAATAAAGACAGCAGCAATAGGCGTTGTTGTTCGACATCCCCATGTTGAATAAAACCGAATGCTGCGGCTTGTTGAAAAAACTCTTCCCAGCCATCACACATTTTTTGATGGGACGCATTATAGAACTGCTGAGCCAAGGGGTTTTGTTCGGCGGCCAGTTCAATCAGCAAATGTTCCAGTTTCACTGCTTCGGGTAAGTACACAATGCTCAAGGCGATTTGGCAAGCTTGAGCAAAAGCCTCAATAAAATCACTGTCTGCATTTAATTCAAAAGGACGTGTTGCCATTAAACTTTCGCAGGTGAGTTCAATCGCACAGGTAAATAGACTGGCTTTGTCCTGAAAATGATTATAAATCGTCAGCTTGGTGACCCCAGCCTCTTGGGCAATTTGGTTCATGCTCGAACCATGATAGCCCTGTTTTAGGAACAGGTTTTTAGCAGCCAGCAGAATTTGCTTATGCTTTTCTAAATTTTTGGGCCGACCGACATTCGTTTGCACAAAATTTTCCACTTTCACTTAATTAAGATATTTACTTCAAACAGGGCTTTTAATTAATGTACCGCGTGGTATATTAATTAAAATTTGTTCAAAGAACAGCATAGTATTTTGCCCTAAAAATGACATTTAGATAAGAGCACAACGCATGAACCCTGCCAAGACCTTGATTGCCAGTCTTATAATTTTATCCAGTTTGACCCTTTGGGGCTGTAGTCGAGAACAGGCGACAACGGAACAAGTCCCCTTTGTTATGGTCGCACAACCCACAACCTCTTTCACTGAACAAAAAAGTTATGCGGGTGAAGTCAAAGCTCGACAACAAACCGATTTGGCATTTCGAGTGTCTGGGCAGGTTATGCAACGTTTTGTCGATGTTGGCGATCAGGTTCGGGTTGGGCAGGTTTTGGCAAAGCTGGATGTGAAAGATGCTCAATTACAATTAAATGCTTCCCGCGCACAATTGGAAAGTGCTCAGTCCGCAGCGAAAGTGGCAGAACAGGAGCTGACACGCTTTAAGCAATTGTTGCCAATGAACGCCGTGAGCCGTTCACAATACGATGCGATAAATAATCAGTATCAAGCTGCATTGGCCAGTCTGAAACAGGCGCAATCCAACTATGAAGTCAGTCAAAACCAGACTCGCTACAATCAGCTTGTTGCAGACAAAAGTGGCGTGATTACCACACGCAATATTGAAGTGGGGCAGGTGGTTGCAGCAGGGCAAGCGGCTTATCAATTGGCGATTGCAGGCGAGCGTGAGGTGGTCATTGGTGTACCTGAACAAGCCATTAATGATTTACGGATTGGGCAGGAAGCATGGGTGACTTTGTGGTCAAAACCACAAGATAAATTTGCCAGCTATGTACGAGAGATTTCCCCTGCGGCAGATCAGTCGCGCACTTTTAGTGTAAAAGTCGCTTTAAAGACCCAGAGTCAAGATATTCAGTTAGGGCAGAGTGCACGAGTCTTTTTTAGTAGCTTGCAGCACAATATTTTAAGTGTGCCTTTATCCAGTGTGTCTGCGAATGAACAACAGGCCTTTGTTTGGGTGGTTCATCCAGATTCGCGCGTCCATAAACTGCCCGTCACTTTAGGGGCTTATGGGCGTGACAGCGTACCTGTATTGTCAGGATTAAAACCAGAGGATTATGTGGTGGTTGGGGGCGTACATCTGTTGCATGAGCAACAAAAAATTCGTCCGATTGATCGAGAAAACCGCGCGGTCGCCGTGTCTACCGCACAGAAACCGACAGGGGAAAAATCATGAATTTTAACCTGTCGGAATGGGCACTGAAAAACAAAGGTTTAGTGCTGTATTTCATGATCTTGCTGGGCATTGTGGGTATGGTGTCCTATTCCAAGTTGTCGCAAAGCGAAGATCCACCATTTACCTTTAAAGTCATGGTGGTGCAGACCTATTGGCCGGGTGCAACAGCGAAGCAAGTGTCTTTACAAGTGACCGATCGCATTGAAAAAGAACTCATGAGTACAGGCAATTATGAGCGCATTATGGCGTACTCCCGTCCGGGGGAATCGTTGGTGACGTTCTTCGCGAAGGATTCGTTGCGCTCTGCACAAATTCCTGATGTCTGGTATGACGTACGTAAAAAGGTCAATGATATTCGGCATGAACTGCCCAGTGATGTGCAAGGTCCATTTTTTAATGATGAATTTGGCGATACCTTCGGCAACATCTATGTGTTGACAGGAAAGGGCTTTGATTACGCCGTTTTAAAAGAATATGCCGACCGACTACAACTGCAATTACAGCGGGTTAAAGATGTAGGCAAGGTGGATTTGATTGGGTTACAAGACCAGAAAATCTGGATTGATTTATCCAATACCAAAGCCACACAACTGGGTATTCCACTCACCGCCATTCAACAGACTTTGCAGCAACAAAATGCCATGGCCAGTGCTGGTTATTTTGAAACCCAGACCGACCGTATTCAAATTCGCGTGAGTGGTCAGTTGCATAACGTCGAAGACCTGAAAAAAATGCCCTTGTTGGTGAATGGTCAAACCATTCAACTGGGGGATGTGGCGGAGGTGTATCGTGGCTTTAGCGAACCTGCCCAGCCACGCATGCGTTTTATGGGTGAAAATGGCATTGGTATTGCGGTTTCGATGCGTAAGGGGGGCGATATTCTGGCTTTGGGTGAAAACTTGCAAGCCGAGTTCGCCAGTTTACAGAAAAGCTTACCTTTGGGGATGAAGCTACAAAAAGTTTCGGATCAGCCCGTTGCGGTTGAACGTAGTGTGCATGAATTCATGAAAGTCTTGGCCGAGGCCGTGATTATTGTGCTATTGGTGAGTTTCTTTTCTTTGGGTTTCCGTACGGGTTTGGTGGTGGCATTTTCCATTCCACTGGTACTGGCCATGACCTTTGCAGGCATGAATTTATTTGATGTAGGGCTGCATAAAATTTCCTTAGGCGCACTGATTTTAGCCCTCGGTTTGTTGGTGGATGATGCCATTATTGCTATCGAAATGATGGCGATACGCATGGAACAAGGCTATAGCCGCTTGCAAGCCGCGGGGTTTGCATGGAAGACCACAGCATTTCCAATGCTGACGGGAACTTTAATTACCGCAGCAGGATTCTTGCCGATTGCCACCGCGGCTTCGAGCACTGGGGAATATACCCGTTCCATTTTTCAGGTGGTGACCATTGCTTTAATTGTGTCTTGGTTTGCTGCGGTGCTGTTTGTCCCTTATTTGGGGGATAAGTTATTGCCTGATTTTCAGCATCAACCGTTTCGTGCACCTTGGTATCAAAGGCTTTGGGCACGTTTTAGAAAACAGCCTGAGCCGCAGCCAGTTTCGGCACATGGCATAGAACATGATCCTTATCAGACTCAGTTTTATCAACGGTTTCGCACATGGGTGAACTGGTGTGTGACCTATCGTAAAACCGTGATTGCTGCGACCTTGGGTATGTTTGTGCTTTCCGTATTGATGTTTAAACTGGTGCCACAACAATTTTTCCCATCATCGAATCGTGCTGAAATTTTGGTGGATTTAAAACTTGAAGAAGGCGCTTCTCTCAAAGCCACAGAAGCAGCCGTGAAAAAGGTCGAGCATTTCCTTTCTCAACAAAAAGGGATTGAAAATTATGTGGCTTATGTCGGGACAGGTTCGCCACGTTTTTATTTACCCTTAGATCAGCAATTACCCCAAGCCAGCTTTGCTCAGTTTGTGGTGCTGGCATCCTCTTTGGATGATCGCAATGACATTCGCCATTCTCTGGAACAGCAAATTCGTCAATTACTGCCTGAAGTGCGGACACGGGTTTCCTTATTGGAAAATGGCCCACCTGTAGGTTATCCAATTCAATATCGTATTTCAGGAGAGGATCTCAATTCGGTTCGCCAATGGGCGCAAAAAGTTGCTGCTGTAGTGGGAGAGAATCCGAATACCACAAATGTGCACTTAGATTGGGGTGAACCCAGCAAGATTATTCAATTGCAAATTGATCAAGACCGTGCCCGCCAAATGGGAGTATCGAGCGTAGATTTAGCCAATTTCCTGAATAGTTCAATTCAGGGCGCCGTATTGAATCCGTACCGTGAAAAGCGCGAGTTAATTGATATTCGGTTACGTGGTGATGAGGCTGAGCGTTTGAGTGTTGAATCACTGGCCAGTTTGGCAGTCCCGACCACGCGAGGGACTTTCGTACCGCTGGCCCAGATTGCCAAAATTGAATACCGTTTTGAAGAGGGTCTAATTTGGCATCGTAATCGCTTACCGACCATTACGGTACGCGCGGATATTCGTACGAAATTACAACCCGCAACGGTGGTGGCTGAATTGTCAGATCGCATGCAGCAAGTCCGTGTAGAATTGCCTGCGGGCTATTTATTAGAAGTCGGAGGCACAGTCGAAGAATCTGCGCGAGGGCAAAAGTCAGTGAATGCGGGGATGCCACTGTTCTTGGCCGTGGTCATGACCTTGCTCATGATTCAACTTAAAAGTATTTCCCGTGCCACCATGGTTTTACTCACGGCACCGCTCGGTTTAATTGGCGTGGTATTATTCTTACTAATGTTTAATAAACCTTTTGGTTTTGTGGCCATGCTGGGCACGATTGCCCTTTCAGGCATGATTATGCGGAACTCCTTGATTTTGATTGATCAAATTGAACAAGACCGCGCAGCAGGACAAGCCACATGGGAGGCAATTATTGAAGCGACTGTACGCCGTTTCCGTCCAATATTGTTAACGGCACTGGCCGCAGTTCTGGCCATGATTCCATTATCGCGCAGTATTTTCTTTGGACCGATGGCTGTGGCGATTATGGGCGGCTTAATAGTTGCGACTTTGCTCACACTATTCTTTTTACCTGCTTTGTATGCGCAATGGTTTAAGGTGAAAAAGACCGTTTAGTACAAAATATTTTAGTAATATCAGGTGCGAAAGTTTGAAAATTTCAATATAGTAGCACCTTATATTTTTATTAAATTTCAGTTTAGGAATTTTGCTACATATTAAAAAAATCACAGATGTAGTAATGAGGTTTAATCACACATGAAGCAAGACAGTTTAACCAAGTTTCGCCGCTCTATCGCGATTTCTTATGTCTTCATGTTTTTGGCATTATTTACCGTCATTAGCGGTTTGTTTGCTTATTGGTTTGCCCGTAAAGTGACCCAAGTCGATACTGAAGTCTGGTTACAAGCCCAAGCCTTTTGGGTCATGCGAAATATCATTATTTATACTGTACTCAGTTTATTTGCTGCCTTGTGGTTTATTCCTTTATGTTTTTTCACTTGGAATAGTGCACTTTGGGTCACAGGGTGTACCGTTGCTGGTGTGGTATTCGGACTGATTGCCTTTCTATATTTGCTGAATGCTTGGATTAAAGGCCTTTCTAAGTTTATAAAAAATAAAGCAGTTTTTTAAAATTTGTAATTTTTTAAATATTTTGCCCTTGTAAAATCACGCTTCGCCCCCAATTTCAGAGCATTATTCAGTATGAAATGAAATTCCGTGAGGAGCATCGCCAGCCATGGCTAAACGTGATTATTATGAGGTTTTAGGTGTCGCTAAAACCGCTAGTGATGATGAAATTAAAAAAGCCTACCGTAAGTTGGCGATGAAATATCATCCGGACCGCAACCCAGACAACCCTGAAGCTGAAGAAAAGTTTAAAGAAGCTTCAGAAGCGTATGAAATTCTTTCCGACAGCGAAAAGCGCAGCATGTATGACCGTATGGGTCATGGTGCATTTGAAGGCGGTTTCGGTGGCGGAGGTGGAGGTGGCTTCGGCGGGTTCAGTGCAGAAGATATTTTCAGCCAGTTTGGTGATATTTTCGGTGGAGCATTTGGTGGTGGCGGTCGCGGTCAGCAGCGCCAACGCCGTGGTTCTGACTTACGTTATGTCATGGAACTCACCTTAGAAGAAGCGGTAAAAGGGGTGAAAAAGACCATTACTTTTACAGCGCCAGCACCATGTGAAAGTTGTGATGGTAAAGGGTCTAAAAATCCGAATGATGTAGAAACCTGTAAAACCTGTCATGGTGCAGGTCAAGTGCGTATGCAGCAAGGTTTCTTCTCGGTACAGCAAACTTGTGGTACCTGTCGTGGACAAGGCAAGATTATTAAAAATCCTTGCCAGAAATGTCATGGTTCAGGTGTTTCCGACCGTCAGCAAACTCTAGAAGTAACCATCCCTGCTGGGGTAGACAACGGCGATCGCGTGCGTTTAAGTGGTAAAGGTGAAGCCATCCGTGATGGTCAATCTGGCGACTTATACGTAGAAGTTGTGGTACGTGAGCACGAAATTTTCCAACGTGATGGTGCAGACCTGTATATGGATGTGCCTGTGAGCATTGCAGATGCTGCTTTGGGTAAAGAAATCGAGATTCCAACCTTGGAAGGTCGCGTCAGTTTGAAAATTCCTGAAGGCACACAAACTGGAAAAATGTTCCGTTTGCGTGGTAAAGGGGTTAAACCTGTCCGTACCAGCATGCAGGGTGATTTACTCTGCCGTATTGTGGTAGAAACGCCTGTGAACTTGACAGCGCGTCAACGTGAACTGTTGAAAGAACTGCAAGTGACTTTAGATGGTGAAGAAAATAACTCTTCTCCGAAGAAGAAATCATTCTTTGGTTTGTTTGATTAATTCACGTTAAACCAATGAAAAAAAGGGCATGTAAAACATGCCCTTTTTTATGTCGATTGTTATTGTGCAATAGGTGCATCAATCGCTTCGACACTCACGGTTTCTTCCGCGGGTTGTTGCGTAGTACTCACAGATGCTTGAGTAGCTTTCGTTGCCATGCGTTCAGCAAGGCTTCCAGGTTGACCATTAACGGTGGTCATAATTTTAACCCCTGCCAAACTGTCAATACTGTCGCCAGATTGGGCAGCAGGTTCAGCATAAACATGAGCAGCAACAGTACACAGTAAAGCGAGTATTATTTTTTTCGAATGCATAGAAAGTCTCCTGACAATTTTTATCTTGATGATTCGTGACGGCTAGTCTGCTTAAACAAGATGTAACTTGTGTGAAAAACCAGAGGCTTCATTTTCATTTTTAAAGATTTTTTTCGATATAAACCCACACCATGATCTAATTCTTCACTATCTCGATGTGCTGAGATTGAGCAATTTGAAGTTTAAATCGATTCGACCAAGTTTTTTGCGAAAAATTTAGATTACAACTTAGTCGTGTTCCAGAGTTTTGTTATAGTAAAGGCAATTTTTAAATTCGAAATTAGGAACGGATTATGTCTACAAGTCCACGCATTGGGGTATTGGGTGCAGGCGGTCGTATGGGTCGCATTCTGATTCAGGCGGTACAACAAGCGGGTTATCAATTGGCCGCTGCGGTTGAGCGACCAGAAAGCAGTTTAGTGGGTTCAGATGCAGGTGAGCTTGCAGGCATTGGTAACATTGGCGTGAAGATTGTGGGCAGTCTGCAAGAAATCTTACCTGTATGTGATGTGGTGATTGATTTTACTGCGCCTGTTGCCACCGAACAGCACTTGAAACTGTGCCGTGACGCGGGTGTTGCTATGGTCATTGGCACCACAGGCATGAATGATGAGCAGAAAGCTCTTCTTGATGAAACATCAACTCATACGCCAGTCGTTTATGCAGCTAACTATTCTGTCGGCGTGAATGTATCGATTAAATTATTGGAACTGGCATCAAAAGTCTTTGGCGATACAGTCGATATTGAGATCATTGAAGCGCATCACCGCCATAAAGTTGATGCACCATCGGGTACAGCTTTAATGATGGGTGAAGCCATTGCAGATGCTTTAGGTCGTGACTTGAAACAAGATGCTGTGTATTGCCGTGAAGGTCATACCGGTCCACGTGAACGTCAAAGCATTGGTTTTCAAACCATTCGTGGCGGTGATATTGTGGGTGAACACACTGCCATGTTTATTGGTGAAGGTGAGCGTGTAGAAATTACTCACAAAGCCACCAACCGCATGAATTTTGCTTCGGGTGCAGTCCGTGCCGCAGCATGGGTGGTTGGGCGTGACGCACGTAAATATGACATGAAAGATGTACTAGGTTTTAACGATATTCAGGTATAAAACACGGCCTGAATTTGCGAAAACATTTGCATAAAATTAAAATAAGAAGCTGAATTAAATGAAAATAAAACTGATCACTTGCTGTGCTGTAGCCTTGTTTGCTACAGCACAGGCCAAGTCTATCGACAATGCCAAACTCAGTATTAACAAACAGAATATTAAGGTTTGGACTTACCAAGACAATGCAAACCCTGTGGTGTTATATAAAGCCGAAACCCATTTTGATGTGCCGATTGAAAAGGCCACTGCCCTGATTTTGGATGTGGAACAAGCGCCCAAATGGGTGCCTTATATGGGCAGTGTCAAGGTATTGTCTCGTGATGACAGCAAAGGGGAGTTTCTGTTGTATATGGTGCTGGATTTTCCCTTTCCTTTAAAAGACCGAGATTTGGTGGTAAAGGGGAAAATGAGTAAAGATGCGCAAGGGCTGATTCATATTCAAAATAAGGCTGTGAATCAAGGCTATCCGCTGAATCCCGACTATGTTCGTTTAACCCGTTATGAAGGCGACTGGACTTTTCAGAAACTGGGGAAGCAGAAAGTGAAAGTCTCGACCTATGGCTATGCTGATCCTGAAGGCTCTATTCCGTTAAGCGCTGTGAATCTATTTGTTGAACAGCAGCCGTATCAAATGTTGTTGAAGATGAAGGATGAATTGGCAAAACCGCGGAATTATGCAGCTTTGCCAATCGCATTACGCTAGTCAATATGATGTTAAAATCGACATGGATTTAGTGTTCAAGACATTGAGGCTCTATTTTTTGTGTTTGGCTTTGTACAAGCTGTTGGTTCAGTAACATTTTTTGTAAGCCGACCAACAGCAAGGCTAGACCACTTAATAGTGCACCGATCCAAGACACCGCCGTATAGCTGAGTCCAAAACTGAGTACGCTGGCACCCGCCAGTGCACCCAAGGCATTGCCTAAATTAAAGGCGCCAATATTGACCGAAGAGGCCAGTCCAGAGGCTTCATGTGCAACCGACATAACGCGCATTTGTAAGGGTGGAACAACGGCAAAGGCTGCTGCACCCCAGAGGATTAATGCAATGGCTGCGCCAAATGTGGTTTGTGCCAACCATGGAAACAGTAACATCATGATGCTGAGTAGGCTGAGAAAACCCAATAGCGTCCGATCCAGTGAGCGATCTGCGAATTTGCCCCCAAAATGATTGCCAATTGAAAAGCCAATCCCAACCAGAACCAACATCAAGGTGATCAGGCTTGGTGTAGCTTGAGTGAAGTTTTGCAAACTGGGGGCAATGTAGGTATACAGTGTGAACATTGCGCCTGAGCTCATGACCGTGGTCGATAAAGCCAAAACCACAGGTAAGCGACTGAGTACTTTGAGTTCTTGAGTAATGTTAGGCTGAGCACTGGGTTGACCTTCGGGTAGTGCTTTCCAGAGAGACAGCATGGTGATTACCCCCAGGAGTGTGATGCCCAGAAAAGCAATGCGCCAACCAATATGTTGTCCCACCCAAGTGGCGAAGGGAACACCACCAATATTGGCCAGAGTCAGTCCCATAAACATGGCTGCGACGGCACTGGTTTGTTTCTCTTTGGGCACCACACTGGCGGCGACCACAGAACCAATCCCAAAGAAAGCACCATGATTTAAGCTGGTCAAGATGCGTGCCAGCATTAAGCTGGAATAACTGTGGGCAAAATAAGCCAGCAGGTTGCCTAGTGTGAAAATGACCATGAGCAGGATCAGGGCACGCCGTTTGGAATAACGGCTAAACCATAGGGTCATCAGTGGAGCACCCAACATCACTCCAATGGCGTAGGCACTGATGAGCATACCTGCTTGTGGAATAGAAATACTCAGATCACGGGCAATTTCAGGTAAAAAGCCCATGGGGGAAAATTCAGTGGTTCCAATAGCAAAGGCGCCAATCGCCAGCGCCAATAAGGGGTAATTCACTTTCATTTGATTGCCCTAGTCCCACTCGGGAGCGAGTTGTTCAGGATTGACCTCACGTGAGTTTCTGTCGAGTTCAGCAATAGCCTGTATCTGTTCTGGAGTGAGCTGTAAATCTTGGGCTTTTAAATTTGCTAACAAATGCGTCCGTTGTGTAGAAGATGGAATGACGGCATAACCTTGTTGCAGCGCCCATGCCAATGCCACTTGTGCGGGACTGGCATTGATTTGCTGGGCAAGAGCCTGTAAGACAGGCTCTTGCAGCACTTTGCCATAGGCCAAAGTCATGTAAGAGCTCACATCAATCTGTTGCTGTTGCAGATAACTGACCAAGCGACGATTTTGTAAATAAGGACTCAGTTCAATTTGATTGGTGGCAATATGCTCCAGTCCAATACTGTTAATTGCTTGCTCGGTCAGGGCAATATTAAAATTAGAAATCCCGATATGTTCAGTCAATCCTAATTGCTTGGCATGCAGCAAGGCTTGCATGACTTCCTCAATTTGAACCCCCAGTTGTGGCGCAGGCCAGTGGATTAAAGTCAAATTTACTGCATCCGTACCTAACTTTTTCAAGCTCTGTTTTAAGCTCTGAATCAGTTGCTCTGGAGCGTAATTTTCAGTCCAGATTTTGGTGGTCAAAAATAATTCATGATGTGGTACGCCACTGTTGGCAATGGCTTGACCAATTTCAGCTTCATTGCCATAAATTTGTGCCGTATCAATGGCACGATAGCCGACCTCAAGTGCAGTCTGAACCGCGTCAATTACTGTTGCACCCGTCAAGCGAAAGGTACCCATTCCCATTTTTGGAACAATCATGTTTTTCTCAACCGAACTTTTTTAAAGATGGAGTTATTTTGCTGAAATAACTGTTGTGGAAAAATCTAGGAATTTGCAAAATATTGTTGACCAATAATCAATAAAATGACGATGAAATCGACCATTGAAGAATTAAATACTTTTGTCCAGATTGTCGAAAGTGGCTCGATTGTGAAAGCTGCGGAGCAATTAGGACAAACCACATCGGGTGTTAGTCGTGCCTTGCAGCGTTTGGAAAGCAAACTCAATGTGACTCTGCTAGAACGGACTACGCGTAAGTTGAAACTGACGCAAGAAGGGCAGTTGTTTCTGGAAAAATCGCGTAAGATTTTGAATGATTTGACCGAAGCTGAAGATGCGTTATTAAAATCTGATCATGATATTTCAGGTCTCATTCGGATCGATTCTGCGACGCCTTTCGTACTGCATGTGATTGTGCCGCTGATTCAAGAGTTCATGCAGCAATATCCCAAGATTGAAATTGAATTGAATAATCATGATCAGATTATTGATTTGCTGGAACATAAAACCGATGTGGCGATTCGTTTTGGCGAGTTAAACGATTCCAGTTTGCATGCCAAATTACTTTGTCGCAGCCGGTTGTATATTGTGGCCAGTCCTGATTATTTGGCCCAACATGGCGTGCCCAACCAGCCTGAGCAGTTGTTGCAGCACCCCTTGCTTGGCTTTACCCAGCCCACCCATTTAAATACTTGGCCATTAAGGTTACAGGGACAACATCTTAATATTCATCCAAAAATCAAGGCATCGAATGGGGAAACCGTACGTCAGTTGGTGCTGAACGGTGTTGGGATTACCTGTTTGTCGCGTTTTTTGGTCCAAGATGATCTCCGTGCAGGACGTTTGGTGGCGCTGTTTGAAGATCAGATTGAACTGCAATATCAAAAAATCCATGCGGTGTACTATCAACAAGAACACTTACCGAAACGGGTTCGCTTGTTTATCGAGTTTTTGGCGCAGAAACTTGCCATGTATCTGTAGTTTTGGGTAAGTGAAGTTGTACGGTGAGCAAGGCTTGTCGTGGTGCATGGTTCGGATCATGTTGTGCAATTGCAAAATGTTGTGCATCGTTCCAACAGACAAAGCGTAACTCTTTACGCTGTGTTTCACCAATTAAGGTAGTGCGGGTTGAGCCAGATTGATAGCTAAACAGGCGTTGCGGGATGACGCTATCCATGACATCGCTTTTCTGGTTCAATTCAAAGTTTTGCTGTCCAGATGCTTTCAAAAAGCCTTCAATTAAAGACTGACAAATAAAATCATGTTGTTGTTGCCAAACGGATGTACTTGGTTGGCAGGCCGCAAGAGATAGGGTCAATAGGACGAGACTAAGACGATACATGTTGATTTCCCCAAATAAAAATGAACTGTACCCCTAGCATAGATAAGGTGTATTCTTGGTTACAGATACAAAATACATTAAAAAATGAGTACAGTGATGGGCATCCAGTATCGTGATTTGGCACACCAGTTAGCACAGAAAATTTATGCGGGAGAATTGGGGGCAGGGCAGCGCTTGAGTTCGTTGCGTCAGTTTGCTCAGTCGCAACAGGTCAGCCTCAACACCGCCAAAAGCTGTTATGAGCTGTTAGAAGCACAAGGTTTAATTACGGCAAAACCTCAAGCAGGTTACTTTGTGCAACCACAAGCTTTGGCGGTGGCCGTGCCACAGCATGTCGATTTTGCGGTGACGGCGCGAGACGTTTCTAATTTAGAACTGCAAATTGAAATTCAAGAGGCCTCCATTCATGATCAAATGATTCATTTGGGGGCTATTCAACTGTCACCGAATTTAGTGCCTGTAGAGGCACTCCGCCGTTCCATTCACCGTGCGCTGAAACACAGTAAACCTGAAGATTTTCTCTATAGTGATAAACAGGGACATCGACGTTTAAGAGAGGCTTTGTCGGCACATTGGGCAGAAGATGGCATTTACATGGCAGCTGAAGATATTTATATCAGCAATGGTTGTATGCCCGCTTTGTCGGTGGTGATTCAAACCCTGACCCAAGAAGGCGATAGCATTATTGTACCGACACCCAACTTTAATGGGCAGTTGCAACTCTTGGCGAGTCTGAATCGTAAAATTGTGGAAGTTCCAGCGCATGCCAATGGCTTTGACCTGAATCGATTTGAACAGGCGATGCGTGATTCGGGAGCCAAAGCCTGCTTACTCACAGCCAATTTTCAGAACCCTTTAGGCTTTTGTTTAAGCCCTACAGAAAAAGAGAAAATTGCCCAGTTAGCAGCCCAATATCAGTGTTATGTCATTGAAGATGATATTTATGCCGAATGCAGTTTTGATTTAAAACGCCCACTTCCAATTCAATACTGGGACCAACAGGGTTATGTCATTTACTGTGGCTCGGTTTCCAAATCCTTATCTACTGCTTATCGGGTGGGGTGGTTTTGCATGCCGTCACGTTTAAACTATTTACGGGTACAACTTCTGACTCGACATGTTGCGGTGAATACTCCCTTGCAATTGGGCTTGGCTGATCTAATTTATAGCCGCGCCTATCGAGAGCATTTGAATCGGTTAAAACCGAGTTTAATGCAGCAAGTCGAGCAATATCGGCAATTTTTAATTCAGGCTTTTTCGGGTATCGAGATTCGCTTGAATCAGCCCAAAGGAGGCTATGCCCTGTGGTTACAGTTGCCTGAAACCATTCATAGTTTGGATATGTACCATTATGCGCAACAGCAAGGTATCAGTATTGTGCCCGGCATTGTGTTTGGAGAAGAGCAGCGTTATAAAAATTGCATACGCTTAAATGCGGGTCATGAATTATCCACCGAGATCCGCCAAGCAATTGAATGCTTGGCGAGTTGGACTCGGCGACAATTGGATTATGTTGCGCTTGATTCGAAGTCGGCTTGAAGCACAATCCGATAACGGGCTTGGCCTGAGTGCAAACGCTCTATCGCCTGATTCAGTTGTGACATTGGGTACAATTCAATTTGTGGCGCAATGTTTTTACGTGCAGCGAACTTGAGCAGTTGACGTAATGCAGCAGGTGAACCTGTCGGTGAGCCAGTCACTGATTTTGCCCCTGCAATGAGGGAACCGACTGAAATTGGCATGGGTTCCAGAGGCACACCCAGCATATGTGCTGTACCATTCGGTGCTAAAGTTGTGAGGTAAGCACGCCAGTCTAGTGTAACGTTGACGGTGCTGAGCAACAGATCAAATTTACCTTGTTGTTGTTTTAGCGCGGCACTATCTCGACTATTCACCACATGGTCTGCGCCCATGGCTTTGAGTTCATCGGTCTTGTCTAGACTTGAGGTAAAGGCTGTTATTTCACAGCCCCATGCTTTGAGTAATTTAATTGCCATATGTCCCAAACCACCAATACCGATTACACCGACATGATGAGTGGCTTGGATATGATGTTTGAGTAAAGGGTCAAATACGGTAATCCCGCCACAGAGCAGAGGACCCGCACTTTCAGGGTCTAAATCTTCAGACAGCGGAATCACCCATTGCCATGCCGCCCTCACTTTATCTGCAAAGCCACCCGCATGACCCACAATGGTGGCGGTACTGCCACTGCTGCATAATACAGGCTGTCCTGCCACACATTGATCACAGTATTGGCAGCTTTCCGCCGTCCAACCTAAACCTACACGTTGACCGATCTGTAGTCCTTTGGCTTCTGAACCCATTCTTAAGATGGTGCCAATGACTTCATGTCCTGCGATCACAGGGTAAACAGAATTACGCCATTCGTTGTCAATTACTGAAACATCTGAATGACAGAGTCCACAATATTCCACTTTAATTTCAACTTGATGGGCTTGAAGTTCACCCGCATCAAATTGAAAGGGTACCAGTGCCTCGCCTGCGTGGAGGGCGGCATAGCTATTGATCAGATTATTACTCATGATGGCATCCTCTATTTTTATGGGGGACTATTTTGTTGTATTTTTGGCGGGGCAATCATCTTCGTGATCATCGACCATACCCACGGCTTGCATAAAGGCATAACAGGTCGTTGGCCCCACAAACTTGAAGCCTTTTTTCTTTAAGGCCTTAGACATCTGTTGGCTAATGTCCGTTTGTGCAGGTGCCGTTTTATAGTTCGGTACAGCATTCAAAATAGGTTTATGGCTGACAAAACCCCATAACCAATCCACGACATTTTCTTGTTGTTTTAGGCTTTGCCAAGCGCGTGCATTCTCTCGAATGGCTTGTAGTTTGCCAATGTGTCGAATGAGTCCAGCATCTTGTAATTTGGCTTCTAGGTCGGCATCGCTCAGCTCAGCAATCTGTTGAATCGGATGCTGAAAAAAATGTTGGCGATAGCTTTCCCGTTTTTTCAGTACAGTAATCCAAGACAGACCCGCTTGCTGTCCTTCGAGACAAAGCATTTCAAATAAATGTTGCTCATCATGCACAGGTTGTCCCCATTCATGATCATGATAGGCAATGTAGAGAGGATCCTCGGTACACCAGCCACAGCGTTGTTTATTCATTGTTCCTCTCTATGTTGTTGTCGATTTATAAGGTGAAGTCTATCCACTGATCCGTTTTATTGTCCCAGTAGGATAAGTTTGCTTGTTGTAGCTCGTTAAATGAAATCCAGAAATCTTTGCCTGATTTGTCTGCAAAACCTGTACTAATCAACAGGGCATCTTCGGTAATTTCCATGACCCAGCCCTGATAGCTTTGTCCTGCAACTACAATTTTTTGTTGATTGCCTGATTCTGCAAATTCAACCAGACGATTCATCAACACTTCAGACATGTGTATTTCCTAAAAAAAATTAACGTAAATATGGAAAAGGATTGACCGCACCGCGACCTTTGCCTTCTAAATAGATGCCATAATGCAGATGGGGTGCAGTATGTCGAGCATTTCCGGTGTTGCCTACATAGCCAATCAGATCGCCTTTTTTGACATAATCTCCAATAGCCAGTCCGCGTTTATGCTCATTTAAGTGTGCATAATAATGCCAAGAGCCACTTGGCCCCAACACCCAAATTACTTTACCACCCAAATTGTTATCACGTAAGTCAGCAATTAATCCATCGGTAGTGCTATACACTTTGGTTCCACGTGGAGCCATAATGTCGATACCTTCATGTCGACGTCCCTGACTGCGTGAAGCACCCCATGTATCGGTCAATTGTTTAGTTTTAATATTTTGTACAGGAATGGGTAAGTTCGATTTAAGCGGTGTGCGTTGTAGGTCTTGAACGGTAGAGAGCGGCAGCCCAGAGCCTGTTTTCTTGGGTGTCGAAGTACAGGCAGTGAGTACCAAAAAACTGATTGTTAAACTGCTAATCGCAAACTGACGAAGCACAATTTTTCCTTTTGATTATTGTGATTTTCAAGAAGCTAAACTTTCAGTTTCAGACTATGTCATATCTATAAGGCAGAGATCAATTTTTTCATGGCAGTAGGCAGCCCCATTTGTGTAGCTTTTTGTGGCGTGTACCATGTACCTGAGAGTTCAATTGCAATATGCTCTTTTTGTTCTGGTTCCACGTGGAAACAAATCGCGTCAAGTAACCAAGTAAAATGAGTAAAACTATGTGAGATTTGCGCACTATTGCTGTTTGGTTTTAGACCTAACATTTGTGTGGTTTGGCTCAATTCAGCACTGTCTTCATAGATGGGTAGACTCCAGAGTCCGCCCCACAACCCAGTATTTGGGCGTTGTAACCACAGCCATTGATCTTGGCACTGCAATACCATGACTTGTGCCGATTTCACAGGAACGGCTTTCTTGGGTTTCTTATAGGGCAGTTCTGTTTCTAAACCTTGTTGATGGGCTTTACAGTGTTGCTGCATCGGGCAATACAAACACAACGGTTTTTTCGGGGTACAGATGGTTGCCCCTAAGTCCATGATGGCTTGGGTATAGTCATGATTGCGTTGTTCTGGGCAAAGTTGTTCTGCCAGTTGCCACAGGGCACGTTCATGTACAGGTTTGCTAAGATCATCTTCAATGGCAAAGAAACGGGCGAGCACGCGTTTTACATTGCCATCCATAATCACGCCATATTGGCGAAGTCCCAAGGACATTAATGCACCCGCGGTGGAGCGCCCAATACCTGGCAAAGCGATCCAATCTTCTAAGTTGCTAGGGAAATGACCTTGCTGTGCCACAATTGCTGCGGCTTTGTGTAGGTTACGCGCACGGGCATAGTAGCCTAAACCTGCCCAGTAAGGCGCAACATCATCCCAAGAGGCACGGCCTAAATCTTCGACAGTAGGGAAGCGTTGTACAAAGCGCTCAAAATATTGCAGTACGGTTTTGACCTGTGTCTGTTGCAACATAATCTCGGAAACCCAAACTTGGTAGGGATTGTCCGCTACTTGCCAAGGCAGGTCATGTCGACCATGCAGATCGAACCAGTCTAATAGGGCATCTGAGAAAGAAAACGAAGACATGTGAACTCTATACAATTTCAAGCGACTTAGTATAGCGGAGCCGTACTGTTTTTTGCGTCGCGAGAGCAGCAAATTTCGGCATAAAAAAATGATGCCATCGCATCATTTTTTTTTAAAGTACAGGATTAAGCTTCGCTTAACATCCCCCAACGTGCATCGAGTTTTAGCGGTTGGTCATCGTAACGAGGGATAATGTGGATGTGCAAATGTTCAGATGCTTCACCAAATACCGAGCCATCGTTAAAGCCAACATGAAAACCTGTGGGTTGATGACGAAGCTGGAGTTCATTGCGCGCCAATTCTAAAAGTGTCATTAAGCTTTTACGTTCTTTGTCGGTAACATCAAAGAATGAGCTGACATGGCGTAGAGGGATAATGACGCAATGTCCTTTAGAAAGTGCATTTGGCTCAGGTAGAATTACACCAAACTCATTTTTATCAATGATATCAAACTCATCGAAATTGCAGTAGGGGCAGTTGTTCTCAGTCATTATCTCATCCTCTTAAAAAAAGCATTCAAATTCAAAAAATGATATTGGATCAAGCCAACATCCACGGTTCTATTTTTTATTCAGCCAAACGACGTTGGAGTAGTTCATACATGGCTTCAAGCCCTTGTCGTTCCGCTTCAGCATTATAGCCTAAGTCTACACCATTGGCTTTGGCTCTTTCATCTGCTTGCGGGTTACTGAACCCGTGTTTTGCATCTTCAAACACGATCACTTCATGCGGAACTTGAGCCGCATACATTTCTTCACGGAAATGCGCGACATCATCTAAGCTAACCATGCTGTCGAGTTCGCCATGTAAGACCAAAACTTCAGCTTTGACCTGACCTGCTTGCGCTGGGGTTTGTGCAGACAGGTTGGCGTGGAAGGTCACGACAGCTTTCAGTTCAGCACCAGAACGTGCTAAATCGAGCATAACTTTACCCCCATAACAGAAGCCAATTGCAGCTAGTTTATCTGCATTTACCTCAGTTTGTGCCGCCAAAGTGGCTAAACCTGCTGACGCACGAGTCACAATGGTGTCTGGCGCTTGAAAGGTTTGCATCATCCATTCATTGGCTTGCGCCGCAGACGTGGTCACATTTTTATTGCCATACATATCAATGGCGAAGGCCGCATAGCCATGTTCTGCCAGTTCACGTGCGCGTTGTTCTGTATATTCATTGCGCCCCCACCATTCAGGTGCGACCAAAATCCCTGCAACAGGTTCAGCAGTGTTTGGTGCTGCAAAATATCCAATTAAGCGCGTACCATCTGCGGCAGTATATTCGATTTCACGGGTTTGAATGTTGGTGGTCATCCTTTTGTCCTTAGTATTATTGAGTACGAGAATTGAATGATTAAAGCATAAAATAATCCATGATTTTAAAAAAATGACGTCATGGCGGTTAAGAAGTGTAAAAAAACATCTTTAGATGTAGGTTTAAAACAATAAGTAAATGAAATTAAAATATTATTTATAAGGAGTCTTGATGGGTTGAAAATAAAAAACCTGAACAGTAGTCTGGATTTTGATGGTTTAGATTGCACATTACGGCATAAAAAAAGAAGGAATATTCCTTCTTTTTTTGAGATACATTTGATGACCGTATTCTAAGCTTTCCCTCGAGAAATAAAGCCGATAATGGCTAAAATGACGGCAACGACCAATAAAATCACTGCAAAGTCTTTGGATAGTCCTGCAACACCACCAAAGCCGAGTAAGCTCGCAATTAATGCAATCACTGCAAAAATAATAGCCCAACGGAACATAAGTATTCTCCATGTTGTTGTTGTCTTGTGTTCAGTATAGAACTGCAATGTGCGTGGAAATGTTGCGCTTTTGTCTAAAAAGTGTTCATCTATTAAAGTAAGTCTATGATTTAACGTAAAAGAGATTACTGCATTGTTACCGAAAATTATTGATATAATGGTCGGGTTATTTTAACTTTTTGCCAAATATGTCTAGTGAATTAAGATCACAGTTCTGGAAAAAATATCCGCTTGAAGCCCTAAATGCTCAAGAGTGGGAGGCTTTATGCGATGGTTGTGGTTTGTGCTGTTTGGTGAAATTAGAGGATGAAGATACGCAAGAAGTCGCGTATACCAAAGTGGCCTGTAAGCTATTGGATTGTACAACCGCGCGTTGTAGTAACTATCCTGAGCGTTTGCAATATGTCCCAGATTGTATTCAACTAACGCCAGAGAAATTAAGACAGATTCATTGGTTGCCTGCGAGTTGTGCATATCGACGTTTAAATGAAGGGAAAAGTTTACCTTCATGGCATTATTTAAATACAGGTTCACGGCAGAGTGTCATTAAAGCCAGAAAGTCGGCAGCAGGTCGTTGTATCTCTGAAACAGAAGTCGATGAAGAACAGATTGATGAATATATTGTGCGTTGGGTACGTTAACCCACAGATAAAATAACAAGCTTTAATTGATAATGATTCTTAATACATGTAATCTTTGATCTCTTTTGTGGGTCTTTGAGGTCTGGTCATGTTTCATTTCTCATGCAAGTCTGCATTGTTGCTGGTATGTGGCTTTAGCTTGATGATGCATGCACAAGTACAGGCAAAACCGAATTTGACCCCCTTAAAAGCCAATATTGCTGAACAAGGCTCCGCCTACTATCAGTTTCAGGTGAAGTATTTCCAATCGGCCGATCAGCAACGTCGTTATAAAGTCTGGTTAGGTCTTCCGCGCCAAGCAGCGGCAGTCTCTCCTGCATTATTCATGCTCGATGGTAATTCGGCGATGTCTTATTTGTCTGAAGATCTATTACGGCAATTGGCAACGCATGAAGCACCCGTTTTGGTTGCTATTGGCTATGACACCAACTTGCCTTTTTATACAGCAGCACGTGCTTTGGACTATACGCCAGCGGATGAAACTGGAAAAATTACAGCAGATCCCCGCCAACCTGAGCGTTTAAGTGGCGGCAGTGCACATTTTCGTGAAGTGTTATTCAACCAAATTCAGCCTTGGGTGGCTGGACAAGCCAAATTAGATCCTCAACGCCAAGCTTTATGGGGACATTCTTATGGGGGGTATTTGTATTGGATAGTCTGATGCACCCTCGATACTTCAGCCATTATTTTGCCGCGAGTCCCTCTTTGTCGTGGGCAGATGGTCGTATTCTGAAAAATATGCAAATTAAGGCAGCCCCGAGTGGTCAAACTCAGTCTTTATGGATTATGGAAGGGGATTTAGCACAACATCATCCTGCGACAACAAGCCCAAATTTTAATCCGAAAACTGTGCAAGAGAATCGTGATGTGATTGCCCATTTTGCACAGCAAGGGGTACAAAGCAAACTGTTGCTTTATCCAAATTTCAGTCATGGACAAATGTTTGCAGCATCATTGTTGGATATTTTAAATTACCGTCTATTCTAATGGGATCTTCAGCATTCAGCTATTCTGTCTGCTTGGCATTCCAGTGTAGACTAGAACCACCTTCATTGGCTGAAATAACCGTATGTCAGACACTCAGATTCCGCTTCCAGAACGTCTTCGTCCTCGTGATTTGTCTGAAATTATTGGGCAAGATCACTTATTGGGAGCGCAAGCACCATTACGTCAGATGATTGATCAAGGGCATTTACCGTCGATTATTTTCTGGGGACCACCAGGTGTAGGAAAAACCACGATTGCCTTGCTGTTGGCACAAGCAGTGGATCGTCCCTTTGTCAGTCTGTCGGCGTTAAATACGGGTGTAAAAGAACTACGAGAAATCATTGCAGAAAGTGGTGATTTGCTGACCCCTGTGGTGTTTATTGATGAAATTCACCGTTTCAATAAATCACAGCAAGACGCTTTATTGAATGCGGTGGAAAAGGGCAAGATTACGTTGATTGGTGCGACCACAGAAAATCCTTCCTTTGAAGTCAATAGCGCCTTATTGTCACGTTGTCAGGTCTATACCTTAAATGCGCTCAGCAATGAGGCCATTCAGGAGCTGATTCGACGTGCGATACAACAAGATACTTTTTTAAAACAACGCTTTATTCAAATTGAAGAATTTGATGCCTTGTTGCAGTTTGCCGCAGGAGATGCACGTAAGGCACTGAATTTACTCGATCTAATAGCCAGTACCTTTGAAGCAGATGTTGAAAATATCATCACCAATGCCATTGTCGTGCGTGTTGCACAGCAAAATATTGCGCGATATGACAAATCGGGTGAACAGCATTATGACTTGGTGTCGGCCTTTATTAAGTCGATTCGTGGCAGTGATCCCGATGCGGCTTTATATTGGATGGCACGGATGCTGAAGGGCGGAGAAGACCCCGTATTTATTGCGCGTCGCATGCTGATTGCCTCTTCGGAAGATATAGGCAATTCTAATCCGAATGCCTTGCTGTTGGCTGGAGAGTGTTTCCGTTCGGTTCAAGCCGTGGGCATGCCTGAAGCACGAATTATTTTAGGACAATGTGCCGTGTATTTGGCGACCAGTGCCAAAAGTAACAGTACTTATCTGGCAATAAATAAAGCGCTGGATTTGGCGGAAAAAACAGCAAATTTGCCTGTGCCGTTACATTTACGTAATGCACCAACCAAACTCATGAAACAGCAAGGCTATGGGATGGACTATTTATATCCGCATAATTACCCTGAGCATTTTGTAATGCAAGAATATTTGCCTCCAGAATTGAAAGGTACCAAGCTGTACGAATCTGCGCGTAATAAACGTGAAGTTGAAGGTGAGCGTTTACAGCAGCGCCGTTGGATGCAAGAACAGCAGCAGCAATAATACTGTTTAGTCAAAATAAAAAAGCCCGACATCCTGTCGGGCTTTTTCGTATGCGCTGCTTAGGTATAACTCCTGTCGTACCTCACATCCTGATGGTGTCACTTATCATTATTGTTTTATGTTTTGGAACATCCTGTTCTCTATGTCCCCATCATATGAAAAATATTCAACCTGATCTAGAAGACATCTTCCTGAATCTTTGTAAGCTGTAACCTACAAAGCATTTATTTAAAATTGCCTTCAAGGAACTGTTTGAGTCGTTCACTTTTGGGATTGATCAAGACTTCTTTCGGGTCACCTTGTTCTTCAATTTTGCCTTGATGCAAGAAAATCACATGGTTGGAGACATGCCGAGCAAAGCCCATTTCATGGGTCACTACAATCATGGTTCGACCTTCTTCTGCCAGACTTTGCATCACTTTTAACACTTCACCCACCAGTTCAGGGTCTAAAGCGCTGGTCGGCTCATCAAACAACATCACTTCGGGTTCCATCGCCAATGCACGTGCAATCGCTACCCGTTGTTGTTGCCCACCTGATAAGAAGGATGGATATTTAGTTTCTACACTTTCAGCCAGCCCCACTTTTCTTAAGTATTTACGCGCACGCTCTTCAGCTTCGGCACGTTTTAAACCCAAAACATGAATGGGACCTTCAATGATGTTTTCCAGTACGGTCATATGTGACCATAAATTAAAATGTTGAAACACCATCATCAGTTGGGTGCGCATTTTCTGTAACTGTTTTGGGCTGGTCGCTTTTAAGTTACCTGATTTGTCTAGCACAGTATTGAGTTGCTCGCCATTCAGTTGAATGGAACCTTGACTCGGTTGTTCTAAGAAGTTGATGCAGCGGAGGAAGGTACTTTTTCCTGAACCTGAAGAACCAATAATACTAATGACATCGCCTGCGTTAGCATTCAGGGATACACCTTTTAGGACTTCATTGTCCCCGAAGGTTTTATGTAAATCACGAATCACCAGTTTTGCTGAGTTTTCCATCTATGTTTCTCCTAATGATTCGACGGTTTTAAGAATGCCAACCAACGTTGTTCCAATTTACGAAAGATCCAAATCAAGATAAATGCCAAACATGCATATAAGATGGCTGCGATGCCAAAAGCATCAAACGTGGCATAGGTTGCCGCATTCACATCTCGTGCAATTTTCAAAATATCAGGCACGGTCGCAGTAAAGGCAATGGTGGTGGCATGCAGCATTAAAATGACTTCATTACCATAAAATGGCAATGCACGGCGTAACATGGATGGAATAATAATACGGGTATAACGTTTCCACGGAGACATGCCAAAGGCTTTGGCTGCTTCAATTTCGCCGTACGGAATAGAGCGAATCGCACCTGCAAAAATTTCCGTGGTATACGCTGCGGTATTTAGTGCAAAAGCCAGAATGGTACAGTTGAGTCCCTCGCGAAAGAATTCATCCAGATGCTCGTGGGCATGAATATAATCGAAGCTATAAATCCCGGTGTAAATAATCAGTAGTTGTACATAGAGTGGCGTGCCTCGAAATACATAGGTGTATAACCAAACAGGCAGGCGTAAAAAAGGATTTTCTGATACACGGGCAATCGACAGAGGAACAGCCAAGACAAAGCCAATCGCAATTGAAAGCACCAATAACCATGCGGTCATGGCCACGCCTGTCATTTGAAAACCATCGGTCCAAAGGTATGACTGCCAATATTGTTGAAGAATTTCAATCATAGTTGCCCCTTTTTCACGCCAACCGAGTAACGACGTTCTAACCACATCAAAATTAAATTCGAAATGGTGGTGATCGCAAGATAAATCATCGCGGCAATCACGCTGAAATAAAACACCTGCATGGTGCTACGACCCGCATCTTGGGTAATTTTCACAATATCGGTTAAGCCAATCAGTGAGACCAGTGCGGTGGCTTTAATCAGGACTTGCCAGTTATTGCCAATACCGGGTAAGGCAAAACGCATCATTTGCGGAAACAAAACGCGACGAAAGACTTGAAATGAAGTCATGCCATAGGCATAAGCAGCTTCAATTTGTCCTTTGGGTACCGCTTGAAATGCACCCCGAAACGTTTCGGTGAAATACGCGCCATAAATAAATGCCAAGGTAATCACGCCTGCAACAAATGGATTAATATCAATTTGTTCCATTTGCAGTGATTCAGTAATCGAGTTTAGTCCCAGTTGCAGGCTATAAAATAGCAGCAGCATGATGACCAGATCGGGAACACTTCGAATGAGCGTGGTGTAGGCTGTCGCAACATAGCGGACAATTTTAAGACTAGAGAGTTTAGAACTTGCACCCACTAATCCAATCATGATGGATAGTAATAGCGATAACAATGCAAGCTGTATGGTCATCCAAGCGCCTTCAAGCAACACGGGACCATAACCAGACAAAAACATACTCATCTACTCCGAGCAAAAACTATAAATAGAATATTGATGAAATTCAGTCATATATAAAAAATGTCGGTTTAAAACCGACATTTTTGTCATCAATAAATACTGAAGGAGAAGTATTTTTTCTCGAGTTTTTTGTATGTTCCATCGGCAATAATGGCTGCTAAAGCACCATCAATGGCTTTTTTCAGATCAGCATCTTCTTTACGCAAGCCAATGGCTGCACCTACGCCAAGGGTTTTGGCATCGACCACGTTGCCACCCGCAAAGCCAAATCCTTTGCCTTTTGGTGATTTAAGGAAGCCACCATCCACCATAATGGCATCTTGTAATGTTGCATCTAGACGCCCAGACACCATGTCTTGGTAAAGCACGTCTTGGTTTGGATAAGGCACTACATTGACACCTTTAGGTGCCCAATAGGCTTTTGCATAACTTTCTTGAATGGTGCCTTGTTGCACGCCCACACGCTTCCCTTTTAAAGATGCAGGGCTTGGCACTAATGGAGAACCCTTCTTCGCGACCATGCGGGTTGGGGTGTTGTAAATTTTATTACTGAAAGCAATTTGTTTTGAGCGATCCGCCGTAACGGTCATTGAAGACAAAATACCATCGAACTTTTTCGCTTTGAGTGCAGGAATCATCCCGTCAAAAGAGTTTTCCACCCAGACACATTTGGCTTTTAATTTGGCGCAAATGGCATTACCTAGGTCGATGTCAAAACCCACCAACTTGTTGTCAGGAGTTTTATATTCAAAAGGGGCATAGGCAGATTCTGTACCGAAACGAATGACTTTCCATTCTTTGGCCTGCACCGTGCTGCCAAGCGCTGTCAGCATTAACGTCGTTGAAAGTAATACTTTCTTTTGCCAGCTTTTCATCGTAAATATTAGCATCCGTAAAAAATCAAATTTCAAAAAATAAGAGGAAGACAAATTTACTCCACCTTTTGCTTTGAAATAAAAGCAACATATATACCAAAATTTCCATTTATTGGTGATTTATTCAGCTTTACACCTTTGTAATGGTGGAAATTTGGTACTTTTTACGGGCCAGAATAATTTTGTATTGCAACATCCTATTCGCAATCTTTCATCATATTTAAAACAGCGCACAGCACATAGTGGAAAAAATCGGGAAGCTTTGTGCGCTATGGCTTACACGATTGCTGCTTTTTTTTACAGTTTTTCTAAAGAAATTCTTTATTGATAAAAGTGGAGGGGATGCATTCGTGCGGTAAGGTGATGAATTAAAAAATATACAGGTAAAACTGTGATGAATAATGCAATTGCCATACTGAGATTAAAAATAAAGGCAAATTTAGCTTGTCTTAAGAATTGAAGTAAAATTTCAGACTGATGTCTTAAATAGCATTCTTCTATTTCCTCGATTACCAGTTCACTGCTGATAGACATTAGCAAAGATTTACGTGTGTAGGGATAAAGCCATAAATTGATGACTTGAATGAATTTTTATAACAGGCAAGCAAGATCAGAGTTTTAGATTTTTTGCTCTGTAAGAAATTTTTAACGTAGCATCATGCAATTCATATCGATATAAAAAAACCGAGCCTAGGGGCTCGGTTTTTTAGTTCGAAGTTTCAGACCGAATTAGATGTCTGAAAGGTTGATGCCAATACGGGCAGCAACTTCTTCGTAAGCTTCAACCACACCACCTAAACCTTGGCGGAAACGGTCTTTGTCGAGTTTTTTCTTGGTGTCTTTATCCCATAGACGGCAACCGTCTGGAGAGAATTCGTCACCCAATACGATACGGTCATGGAACACACCAAACTCAAGTTTGAAGTCAACCAAAATCATGTTGCCTTTGTCGAATAATGCTTTAAGCACATCATTCACTTGGTAAGTGAGTTCTTTCATTTTTTCAAGTTGTGCAGCAGTTGCCCAACCTAAAGCAATGGCTTGAGATTCATTCACCATTGGATCGCCAAGCGCATCATCTTTGAAGAATAATTCGAACGTTGGAGGAGTAAGTTCTTTACCTTCTTCAACACCTAAGCGACGGCAGAGTGAACCCGCTGCGTAGTTACGAATAACACATTCCACAGGAATCATGTCTAATTTCTTTACCAACACTTCTGTTGGAGAAAGTAATTTTTCAAAGTGAGTTTCAATGCCAGCAGCAGCCAGTTGCTCCATGATAAAGGCGTTAAAACGGTTGTTCACCTTGCCTTTACGATCTAGTTGTTCGATTTTTTCGCCATTGAACGCAGAGGCATCATCACGAAAGACTAAAATCAGATGGTCTTGACTATCTGTTTCATACACAGATTTCGCTTTACCAGTATAGAGCAAGGTTTGTTTTAACATGGGGGAACCTTTTGCAAAAAAAAATGCCTAGTGTGATCTAGGCCGGCCAGTTTTGGTAAATCTGGGTTAACAGTTCTGCAGCTTTTTGTTGATCTGCAAAGCTGTTATCGACATTAAACACTGCCAAATTATGACTTGAACCTACAGAAGTGAGTCGGAGTAGGTAGATCTGTTGATCAATTTTAAGCGTTACTTCGTAACGGTTTTTACTTTGACCCACGATGTTCTGGTTCAGGCTGCTGAGCGTGGCAAGTGTATACTGCCAAATTGTATCAGAATTTCCATCAATTTTGAGCAATGGATTTTGATTTCCATCAGTTAGTAATTGAGGGCGACCTACCACAGTGCTTTGTTCAGAAGAAGCAGGTGCTGCGCTGTTGGGTGCAGCAACATCTGGGCGAGGTAAAGCAAAACGGTTGCCTTTGCGATTTTCAAGCTTTGGTGCATGTTGAATCGCTAAAGGTTCAACCGTTGGTGCTGGATACAGTGGCGTCGCAGGGCGAACCATTGACCCTTCAGGATATTGTAGTGGTTCGAGGGTTGCTGTCTCTTTATAGTTCAAAGATTTGTTGCTCACCGCCAGTGAACTGCAACCTGCTAAACTCAATACTGAAAGTGCAAGGGTTAAACCTAAACGTAACTGCATAATATAGTGCTCTTTATTTGATTATACCTGCCGCAACTAACGCTTCACGAAGCGGTGCGCGGTATTGTTCTGCAAGAGGTGTTAATGGTAAGCGAACGCCAGTACCAATTAAGCCCATTTCGTGTAGCGCCCATTTCACAGGAATTGGGTTCGATTCACAAAATAGAATATTGTGTAAATTTGCAACTTGAGCATTTAATTCTTCTGCACGTGCAGCATCGCCTGCAATGGCAACAGCACATACTTCACTCATTTGCTTAGGCGCAACGTTCGCAGTGACCGAAATATTACCTTTCGCACCATGTTCAATTAACTGGTAAGCGGTTGCATCATCACCTGAATAAACCACCATGTCTTTACCACGTAAGCCTTCAAGTAAAGCTTGACCACGCGGAACATCACCAGTTGCATCTTTAATGCCAATAATCTGTGGAATATCAGCCAGACGAATGACCGTTTCATTGGCCATATCTACGCCTGTACGACCTGGTACGTTATACAGAATTTGAGGTAAATCAACAGCTTCGGCAATCGCTTTATAATGTTGATATAAGCCTTCTTGTGTCGGTTTATTGTAATATGGTGTGACCAATAGGGCTGCATCAGCACCGAGTTTTTTTGCTTCTTTTGTAAGTTCAATTGCTTCGCGCGTTGAGTTTGCACCAGTACCAGCAATAATTGGAATACGTTTGTTGGCTACACGAACAACTTCTTTAATCACTTGTGTATGTTCAGCCATGCTTAATGTAGACGCTTCACCAGTTGTTCCAACTGCAACAATACTGTTCGTTCCCTGTTGTATGTGCCACTCAACGAGCTTCTCAAGACCCTTCCAATCTACGCTGCCATCTTCAAACATTGGGGTGACGATTGCGACAATTGAGCCTTGAATGATCTGTGCTTGCTGAGTCATTTTAAAAAAATATCCTATTTGTCCATCCAGTGAAGTGAAAAACATGAGATTGGATGGGTGCGCATTTTGATTTATAGCAGTTTCAATTAGAGTGTGTCGAATTGAATAATGCTTATGCAAATTATGACTGAACAAGCGATGAAGAACAATATGCTTTAGTCAAAGCAATTCAAAACTTTAAAAAAGTGAAAAATAATGCATAGCGAGAGGGTGTGTCTCGCGCTTCAGAAGGTCAGAAAAAGACGTAGATCTACATACTCGAGTCAGAAACATAAATAAGATTAAGAGCTTATAGGACTCAATAAAGAGCTTATAGCTCTATGTTAAATCTAAGAAAATATGAAGTCTGACTACAGAAAACCATGTTAATGATTCATTTTAGCAATAATTGAATTTATGGAAGTTTAACTCGGCTAGCAGCTAAGTACTTAAAGTTCAGTCAAATTGTTGACTGTTTTAGTCAAATTTATTTTTGATTAATTGTTTTTAGGACTATTTATGCTCGGCAACGAAAATGTGACTTATCTCATAATTTATAAAAAATCACCCAAAATCTTCCACTTAAGGTGAGTTAATTTAAATTTCTGCTTCACGGATGATGAGCTTCATTTTGGACGAGGTTTAAACAAGGATTTGAGATGAATACATTGTCAGCGCGTAGGCACTCCGTGATTACGGTCGCCATTTGTTTTTTGATTGCGGTAATTGAAGGTTTAGATATTCAGGCTGCGGGTATTGCAGCCGCAGGTATTCGAGAACATTTTGAACTGAACAGTTCTCAACTGGGTGTGTTTTTCAGCGCAGGAATTTTAGGCTTATTACCTGGAGCATTGGTGGGGGGACGTTTTGCAGACCGTATCGGTCGTAAAGCAGTCTTGGTTTGGTCTGTTGCCGTATTTGCTGTATTCACTTTATGTACGGTCTGGGTGAATAGTTTTTACAGTCTATTGTTGGTGCGCTTTTTGGCTGGCGCGGGCTTAGGTGCTGCGATGCCGTTGCTAATTACGCTAGCATCGGAGGCGGTTACTCCTGCAAAGCGTGGGCAAGCTGTGGGGCTCATGTATTGTGGTATGCCTGTCGGAGCTGCCATTCTGTCTTATATTGCCAGCTTAGATTTTGGTTCGAACTGGAAAAATATTTTTTATCTGGGCGGCTTGTTACCTATTATTGTGCTCCCGATTATGATCAAGTTCTTGCCTGAATCGCGGGAATTCTTAAAAGCACAAACACGAGTAGAGACGAACGAAACCACACAGCACGTCTCTTTTCAGGATCTGTTTAATCGCCATAATTTAATGCGTACAGGCTTAATTTGGTTCAGTTATTTTTTCACCTTGATGGTGGTTTATATCATGCTGAGCTGGTTGCCCTCGTTATTTATGGAGCTGGGTTTCTCGCGTAAAGAGGGCAGTACCGCGCAATTCTACTTCATGCTCAGTGCAACTGTAGGAACGGTGATTTTGGGTATGCTCACAGACCGCTGGAAAAAAACCTATGTAATTGTGTTGATGTATGGTGGAATTCTAGCAGGCTTATTTGCCTTAAATGCTGCGGCTTCACTCACGCAAATGTATTTGGCTTCTGCACTGGTCGGGGCTTTTGTGATTGGTTGTCAGGGTGTGCTCTATGCGTTTGGGAGTATTGTCTATCCTACTGAACTACGCGGCACGGGTGTGGGAATGGCTTCGGCTGTTGGGCGTATTGGGGCGATGTTGGGTCCAACCATTGCAGGACAGCTTTTGGCAGCAGGTTTTGGCGCGACAGGTGTTGTTTCCGCAGCGATTCCTTGTATTGTGATTTCTGCTGTATTGATGTTAATTCTGGTACAACGTTTACAGAAAGTCAGCGTTTAAACATCGTGTAGTCTATAAATAGCCCGTATTTACGCGCTATTTTTATGGGCAATAAACAATCGGGAACAGCAGGAATTGTTGTAGATCAAGTCAGTGAGACTGACGCGCTCACTACATCCTCGAACTTTTGTTATATGCTAGCGAACAATCAATAAGAACAGCGAGCAAAATTGACATGCAACAGATGCAAAACAAGAAAGCGTTGATTGTCGTGGATGTCCAAAATGGTTTTACCCCAGGCGGAAATCTTGCAGTTGCCCATGCCGAGCAAATTATTCCTAAAATAAATCAATTGGGCGATTATTTTGAGCAAATTATTTTGACCCAAGACTGGCATCCTGCACAGCATATTTCTTTTGCAGAGAATCATGTTGGGAAACACGCCTTTGAGCAGATTGAACTGCCTTATGGCACACAGGTGCTCTGGCCCGCGCATTGTGTACAAGGCAGCCATGATGCCGACTTTCATCCTGATTTAGCCTTACCCCAAGCTCAATTGATTATCCGTAAAGGTACGCATGTGAATATCGACAGTTATTCCGCATTTATGGAAGCAGACCGAAAAACCACGACTGGTTTGGCAGGTTATTTAAATGCACGTGGTATAGATACGGTCTATATTGTGGGCATTGCGACGGATTTCTGCGTGGCATGGACCGCGATAGATGCCTGTCATTTAGGCTTTAAAACCTATGTGATTGCCGATGCAACCAAAGCAATTGATTTAAATGGTTCTTTGCAACATGCTTGGCAAGATATGTTGGCTGCTGGGGTACAACGAATCTACATCAAAGATATTGTTGCGACCACGACCGCATAATTCTTTTATTTTGCTTTACCTTCTCTAGTTTGACTCCCCATTGAGGACTGATCATGTCTGCATTATTGCAATTGAGCCATTTGATTCAGAAAACTTTTGCTTTCTGGGTGGTACTGTTTGCTGGAATCGCATTGATTCTGCCCGAAGCCTTTGTCTGGTTAAAAGCCTATATCCCATGGATGCTGGGGATTATTATGCTGGGCATGGGAATGACTATGCAGCTGGCGGACTTTAAAGCCATAGCACAAACGCCGAAAGCGGTCTGTATTGGGGTAATCGCACAATTTGTGGTGATGCCATTGTTGGCTTATGCTCTGTGTTTGATCTTTCAATTGCCTGCGGAGCTGGCCGTCGGGGTGATTTTAGTGGGCTGTTGTCCCGGGGGAACCGCTTCGAATGTCATTACTTATATGGCAAAGGGCAATACCGCACTGTCCGTTGCTTGCACTGCGGTTTCGACCTTATTGGCCCCTCTACTCACCCCATTTATTTTCTATCTGCTTGCGAGTCAATGGATTGAAATTAATGCGTGGTCCATGTTGAGTTCTATTTTACAAGTGGTGCTATTGCCAATTGTGGTGGGCTTAATTTTAAGACGTTTATTGAAACAACAGATTCAGCAGTACATCACTGTGATGCCGCTGATTTCGGTGTTGGCTATCGTGTTGATTGTGGCAGCAATTATTGGTGGCAGCAAAGCACAGCTACTCCATTCAGGTTTACTGATTTTTCTGGTGGTGGCATTACACAACGGCCTAGGATATTTGTTGGGATTTGGGTGCAGCCGTTTATTCCATTTAAATTATGCAGACAGTAAGGCTGTGGCGATTGAGGTCGGGATGCAAAACTCAGGTCTAGGTGTGGCATTATCCGCAGTTCATTTTGCAACAGCGCCATTAACTGCCTTACCCAGTGCAATTTTTAGTTTATGGCATAATATTTCTGGGCCGATTTTGGCGACCTATTGGGCAAGTCGACAGCATAAATCGGTTGCTGAGTCAGAGTTAGATGCTCGAAAATTTGAATGAAATCAGTGGATTTTTCTAATAAAAATTTGATCAAGTGTTGATAAAACAAACAGCAAGTTCATATATTTAAGTTGAGTTCAGGCTTGTAATAAAAACGTCATAAACACTGCATAACATGCAGGCACAGAGGGTAAAGAGTTGATTAAAAAATCAACAACATTGAGTCAAAATGAAAAATTTTCAGCATTCATCAGCAACGTATTTCAACCGCGAATTGGCACTCATTGAATTTAATCGGCGTGTTCTGGCTCAAGCGAGAAATCCCGATTTACCCATTTTAGAGCGCCTTAACTTCCTGATTATTTTCTCCCGCAATCTGGATGAGTTTTTTGAAATTCGAGTTGCGGGGTTAATGAAGCAACAGGATTTAAACGCCATTACCCGAATGCCTGACGGTATTCCAACCGATGTGGTTTTGTCTGAACTTTCGACTATAGTGCATCAGGCGGTACAAGAGCAGTATGAGATTTTCAATCATTCCATTTTGCCGCAGCTACAAGGCTTTGGGATTCATTTCATTCAATATCAAGACATTTTGGAAAAGCATAAGGCGTGGATTGCCAGCTATTTTGCCAAACAAGTCCAGCCTGTATTGACGCCAATCAGTCTGGACCCATCACATCCCTTTCCGCGCTTGGTCAATAAAAGTCTGAACTTCATTGTGAGTTTGGAAGGTAAAGATGCTTTTGGGCGTGAAATTGAAATGGCGATTGTGCCTGCGCCTCGATCTTTACCGCGTTTGATTCATTTGCCCGAGAGTGTGGTGGGGAATCATCAAGAACAGATTTTCCTGACCGCCATTATTCAGCAACATATCAGTGATTTATTTCCGGGTATGAAAGCGACAGGTTGCTATGCATTTCGTGTGACACGCAATGCCGATTTAATTTTGTCGGAAGATGTCGATGATCTGGCGGTGGCATTGAAAGATGAGTTGTCTTCTCGACGTTTTGGTCGTGCAGTGCGTTTAGAAATTGAAGATGATTGTCCCCGTGACATTACCGATTATTTGCTGAATCAATTTGATTTAGATCAAGAGAATTTGTATTCGATTTCGGGACCCATCAATTTATCGCGCTTAACCACCAGTTTTAATCGCCCTGATTTGAAATATCCCGTGTTTAACCCTGTTATTCCGAAGCCATTTCGTAAGCAACAGTCCATCTTTGAAATTTTGAAAAAAGAAGATGTGTTACTGCATCATCCTTTTGACTCATTTCAACCTGTGATTAGTTTATTGCGTGAAGCGGCAAAAGATCCAAATGTACTGGCGATTAAACAAACCTTGTATCGTAGTGGAGCAGATTCGGAAATTGTGCAAGCCTTAGCAGAAGCTGCGCGGAATGGCAAAGAAGTCACTGCGGTGATTGAGTTGCGGGCTCGTTTTGATGAAGAATCGAATATTACCGTGGCCAATGTCTTGCAAGAAGCGGGGGCGGTAGTGGTGTATGGCATTGTGGGGTATAAAACCCATGCCAAAATGATTTTAATCGTGCGTCGTGAAGATCAGCAATTGGTGCGTTATGCACATTTAGGCACAGGCAATTATCATGCAGGGAATGCCAAAATGTATACCGATTATGGCTTAATGACCACGCAGCCCGATATTTGTGAAGATGTACATCGGATGTTCCAAGAGCTGACGGGGATGGGCAAGATGGCAAAATTAAAGACTTTGCTGCATGCGCCTTTTACCTTGCATGCCGAATTGCTGAAGTTGATTGATCAGGAAATTGCATGTGCACAAGCGGGGAAAAATGCGCGTATTATCATTAAAGTTAATGCACTGACCGAGCCACAACTGATTGCTGCTTTATATCGCGCCTCACAGGCTGGGGTGAAAATTGAACTGATTATTCGTTCGATTTGCTGCTTGGTTCCACAACTGGAGGACTTGTCCGAAAATATTCGAGTGCGATCCATTGTAGGACGTTTCTTGGAACATACCCGTGTATATTATTTTGAACAGGGCGGAGAAAAGAAACTGTACTGTGCCAGCGCAGACTGGATGGGACGTAATTTATTTTCACGCGTGGAAACTTGCTTCCCCATTTTAGACCCGAAAATCAAAAAGCGTATTCTGCAAGATGGTTTACTCAATTATTTGTCGGATCAAAAGGGTACATGGCAATTGCAGTCTACTGGAGAGTGGATTCAAGCCTGCATTGCTCCAGATGAAGTGCCTCATTCCGCGCAAGAGTTCTTAATCAGCAAAAGCCTACAAAAAATTTAATCTTTTTAAGACTGCACAAAAAAGCCTGACATCAGTCAGGCTTTTTTATTGAAGTAAGCTCATGAGGCTTTAGATTGTTTGCCTTTGAGAATTTCTGTTCTTAAATTTTGTGCCAGTTCCGCCATGCTACTGTCCATGCCGTTGACCATAAAGGCATGACGGGTCAATACATTGGTCGGATTTGGCAAGGACACTAAGTCATAATGCTCACTGATGTGCTTTAACAACTCATTGTTCAAATGGACTGCACTTTCTTTGGCAGAAAGTTGATGGACCAGACGTTCAGCCGCTTGAACCGCAGACAACTGCATGGCTTCTACCGATGAAGAAATAGCACTACGTGTTTGTAACACGAAACGTTTTTCTTCACGATAGCGTTTGTATAAAACTTCCGACAATAATTGGAACACCGAACTAATCATGACCAAACAAGGCACGGCATCAGGCATGTCAGCCGATAAGGTGATGGTTGCCCCTTGCGCACTGAATTGTTGTACCGTGGTAATGTCCGAACGATTTAATTTATAGTGCTGAACCGCAAGCTCAATACTTTTGTTCAAGAAAATCTGGCACAAATTGAAATAAGGTACAGATACGGTCTGATTGACCGAGTCGAGGAGTTGCTTTGGATCATAATATTGAATGTTTAATGCAACAGAGCAATCATCCAAAACAACAGGTTTAATTTCTTTGCTTTTATTTTTATTTTGGAACTGTTGTTGGGCTTGAGCAATGGTTAATGCAGCATTATGTTTTTCTTGCTCTAGCGCTTGAGTTAAGGCCTGAATTTCGTGTTTCAAGCGGGATTCATTATTAATGCGTGCTAAATATTCGGTACGGCTTGGGCGGGCAATCGCGCGGTAACCCAACCATAATAGACCATGAATAAAGAACGAGAACAAAATAGCCAGCCATTGAGTCCGTAAAATTTCACCAATGCTGGGTTTGATCAGGGTAATTTCAATGGTGCCGACTTTTTTCTCATTTTGTAAGGCATCACGAACAAAGACCTCACCATCACGGGTTTTGGATAAACCGCCTGTTGCCAAAACCTGATTAGTGCCGTCTAAAATTCGAATAGAGGCGACACTTGGATTCGTGGCGTAACGATTCACCAATAAGGCCAGTGATACTGTATTGGCAGGTTCAAGTTCCGATAAACTGTCTGTGACCAACTGACTGGTCATCAACTGTCCCTGATTCGCACGGTTTTCATTTAGTTGGTGAGTGGTTGCAATCACCAATAAAAAGGTATGAAGTGCAAAACTTATTATCAGTAGGCTAGCAAATAGCCCTTGTCTAGGCGCATTCAACGTAAACTTCCAAGGCAATTCTATTCAAATTCGATTATGATTCTCACAATAGTTGTAGCTCAGACTCGAGTCAATTCATGCGAGAAATCATTCTTATATCATTTTTAGGACCCGACCAACCTAATCAATTCACTCGATTAATGCAGGTTTTGTCCACTCATTCCTTACAAATTCTAGATGTTGGACAAGCCGTCATCCATAATCAACTGACTCTAGGTATTGTTGTTTCGTCAGATGACCAGACTGCAACAGCATTAGCCATGAAGGAAATTCTGATTCTAGCACATGATATCGGCTTAACAGTGCGCTTTAAACCGATCTCTGCAACAGAATATGATCAATGGGTCGGTGAAGGTGGACGTACACGCTATATTGTCACGGCTTTGGCGCCAGAACTGACTGCTGCGCATTTACAAGCTGTTACCAATATTGTGTCGAACCAAGGCTTTAATATTGAAACAGTGATCCGTTTATCAGGTCGTCCACAGTTACAAAACCAGTCAGAAGGACCAAAACGTTCTTGTGTACAGTTTGGTCTGAGCGGACAAATGTTAGATGCAACCGCAATGCGTGCAGCGTGCTTACGTTTGTCCTCAGAACTCAGTATTGATATTGCGGTGCAAGAAGACAATGCTTACCGTCGCAACAGCCGTTTAGTGTGTTTTGACATGGATTCGACCCTCATTGAACAAGAGGTGATTGATGAATTGGCGATTGAGGCGGGTGTGGGTGAGCAAGTTGCAGAAATTACCGAGCGTGCCATGCAAGGTGAGCTTGATTTCCAACAAAGCTTCCGTGCACGTGTTGCATTATTAAAAGGTTTGGATGCTTCGGTATTGCCTAAAATTGCAGAACGCTTGACCATTACGGAAGGGGCAGAACGCTTAATTACAACCTTAAAATCATTGGGTTATAGAACTGCGATTTTATCGGGTGGCTTCCAGTACTTTGCCGAGTATTTACAAGCCAAACTCGGGATTGATGAAGTGCATGCCAATATTTTGGATGTGCAAGATGGTCACGTTACAGGTGAAGTCAAAGGTCATATTGTTGATGGTGCACGTAAGGCATTTTTATTGCGTGAACTGGCAGACAGCATGGGGATTTCACCTGAGCAAACCATTGCGGTCGGTGATGGTGCCAATGACTTACCAATGCTTTCAATTGCAGGCTTAGGCGTTGCATTCCGAGCGAAACCTTTAGTTCGTCAGAATGCCAATCAAGCGATTTCAAGCGTGGGACTTGATGGGGTGTTATACCTGTTGGGCGTACATGATAAAGATCTTAACTGCGCGTAACCATTACAGTTTCATGAATAGAACGCAATCTTCGGATTGCGTTTTTTGTTTTCTTCTGCGTGACTTTTGTATTAAAAAATCATCCAACGATTTGCCACCATCTGCTTCAAATCCAGTGCTCAAAAAATAATTTTTTCCGTGAAAAACCCCGTTGTTTTTTTGTAATGACACGCCAACTCATGGCATATCTTGCTTCCATTCAACTCGAAATGACAAAAAATGTAATGACAAAATAATATTGCGACAAGGTATGTCGTTCAATAAAAAAGCATCCCTTTTTTTCTGTTTAAAACTGCTCATAATGCTTGCATAGAGATACAGATAAACAAATTTCACAAAACTAATATAGGTCGTGAGAATGACGGGTCGGGTATTTTCCCAGACACGATTTCCATTGAAGACGGAGGTTTTTATGGTCACAGCGAATTTAGCAACCATAATTGGCTTGAGTTGTGTGGCTGTTGCACTGATTGCTGTTTTCTTCTCGCCGTATCGTCGTTGGCTGAGCTTTATGTTCGCAGGTATGATGTTCTGGGGCTTGCTAGAAATGATTCGACTCAGCATTCAGGTCGTGTTTGATTTGCCCATGGCATTTAGTTATCTGGCTGCGGTGAGCTTATCCATGACGATGGTGACTTTATTATTGTTTCGAGAAGATCGTCGTGCTGAACGTGCTTTATCCAAGCGCCGTTATATCGAACATACCCCAGTATATGAAGATGATCAGCAGTACAGTAGTCGTTAAGCATTGATTGCTCCTTTTCACCCCAAGATGAGAGGGAGCCAAGTTCGAGCGAAGCTTGGACAATGAAAAAATAACAATAAATATTGCCACACTCGGGTAAATGTTGGTCATGCAGTTCAGGTGTGTAGAAACAGGTGAGCTTTCATTTTGAGCCATCTCGTGGTGCTTTTATTACTCTACTTTTTATCCAGTTAGGTACTGCTGTATGCACGTGATAAAAAAGACGGTGATTTTGTGATGGACATAAAATTTTGTTTATGACTTTAGCGGTCAGATTGGGATTGTTATACAAAGCCTAGCTTCCATCAGAATTAAGTTATGGTAGGATGGAGCAGTCAATTTTTCTACAATTACAATAGGCTTCAAACGTCATGAAACTGTCTTCAATTCCAGTTGTCAAACTACCATTGGTCGATGTGAGCACGGATCCACTTGATCTTTTGGTGGCGAGTTTAGTGTTGCGCATGAAACAACTGGCTCGTACCAGCCCAAAATTTATTGAGTTGATTCATGAGCGTCAATTTCGCATCCAGATTGGGACGGATCAAGGTGTAGCCCGCCAAATTATTATCAACAATGGTCAAATTGATACAGTTTCGGGTGATGCAGAAAAAGCCGATTTTATCTTGCAGTTTGTAGACAGTGAGCAAGGGGTGAAAACCTTACTGAAAGGTGACCCTTCTGCATTCATGACTGGGATGCAGAATGGCAGCATTAAAATGGAAGGTGACTTCAGCTTATTGGTTTGGTTTAACAAGGTCGCAAAATTGATTCCACCAAAATTACCAAAACCGGTGAAAGAAAAAATTCAATTGGCACGTCAATTCTTAAAAGAAAAAACAGGTCGATAAGTCTTTCATTGCGAAGCAACAAAAAAGCCTACAATTGACTGTAGGCTTTTTTTATTGCTGAATTTTTTATTCAACTTCGAGTTGAAAGGTCACAGGACCATCATTAATTAAATGCACTTTCATATCAGCCGCAAAAATACCGGTTTGTACGTGTTCAAATTGCGATTTGGCATAGCCTACTAATTGTTCATACAGGACTTTGGCGGCATCGGGTGGCATTGCAGGGCCAAAATCGGGGCGTAAGCCTTTTTGCGTTTGTGCCATCAGGGTAAATTGCGACACCAAGAGTAAACCACCTTGAGCTTGTGCCACATTCCAGCCCATTTTGCCGTGTTCATCATCAAAAATGCGGTACTTGAGGATTTTATCAATCAGCTTTTTGCCTTTTTCAAGCTGATCTTCTTTCCCGAGTCCCAAAAAGACCAGTAACCCATGTTGAATTTCACCCGTGACTTGACCATCGACGATCACTTTGGCTTCAAGGACTCGTTGTAATAATGCACGCATATAAAAAACTGATATCAAAACAATCAAAATCAGTTTATCAAAAGCAGATAACTGATTTCATATATTATGCAGAGAAAGATTAAAATAGGTGATCACTAAAACCTTAAAAATAATATGGTTTTATTTGGCAGATTAAGTTATGCTAAATCAGGATTCAATTTAAAGAAAGGCATGGATGAATTTAAATCTTGCCTTACAATAATAAAATGATAATAATATTATCATTTGATGTTAATAATATGATAGAAAATGGCTATGGAAAATAAAACTGCAAGATTGACAATTTTGATTGACCCTATAAAAAAAGAAGCTTTTGAAGTGTTATGTAGTCAGCAAGATTTAAAACCCTCACAAGTGGTTCGACAGCTTATTCGTGAATATTTAAATACGCATGGTGTAGATTACGCAACAAAATTGAAAAATAATGTGCAAAATTTATCGGAAAAATGATGAAAAAAAGCCATCTATGAAAGATGGCTTTTTTTTTTGCTCATCGCAAAAATTATGAGAAATCTAATTCTTTTTCAAACGATTTTAATTCATGGCGAGCCATTGCAAGATTTGATTTTTGACGGTCTAAGACGAGATAGAGAAACAGTTCATCATTGCGGTCTAATGGGCGTAAAACGTGATATTGCTTACCTAAACTAATCAATATATCTTCAATATTATCTTTTAAATTTAAAGCATTCGCGACCTTTCGTTTTGCACGAATAACCTCTGTATTTCCAGCAGCTGCAAGTTCTAAATCGATTCCAGAACCTACCGCAGATAAAGATAAGCCACTTGAACTATCAACCAGTGCAGCAGCAACAAAACCGTCGATTTCAACTAACGGTTTTAAATCTAATTTAGCCATTTTTATTCTCCATACCAGCATGATTTATTGGGTAATATTATTAATTTTAATAGTGAATAATATTACTTTTTATTTGAAATTTGATAGTAATTTAAAGCAAATAAAATTTCAATAAATGTTAATTAAAATTTATTAAAAATGCATTTTATTATAATATTGTGATAATAATATGCACATGTTTACATGGCGATCTATTGGCCTTGCATAACTGGAATCATTATTTTTTTTGTTAAAAGGATAAGAAAAAAGAATAAATGACGTTGGATGTTATGTAACAATGGATTTAGTGATTTATCGTGAATGAAGAACATTCCGAACGGATAGGCTATGCAACCAATAATTCAATCCTTGCTGGATACTGATTTATATAAATTTACGATGCTACAAGTGGTATTACACCAGTTTCCACAAACGCATAGTGTCTACCATTTCCGTTGCCGTAATTTGGACGAGACGGTGTATCCCTTGGTGGATATTCTGCAAGATTTGAATGAGCAGTTGGATTATTTGTGTCAGCTTCGGTTTAAAGAAGATGAATTGCAATATTTGCGTGGTTTACGTTTTATTAAAAGTGACTTTGTCGATTATCTAGAATTATTCCAGTTAAAACGCCGCTTTATTCACGCCAGTGTCGATCACGAAGGTCGTTTGGACATTTGGGTGGAAGGCCCCATGGTACAAGCCATGATGTTCGAGATTTTTGTCTTGGCGATTGTGAATGAACTGTACTTTAAGCGCCTCCGTACGCCAGAAGTACTTGAAGAAGGTGAGCGCCGCCTCAAAGCCAAAATTGAATTTATTCAACAGTGCGAACAGCAGCAGCGCCCAGAAGATCCCCCTTTCTTGGTCTCTGATTTTGGTACTCGCCGTCGCTACAGTTTGACTTGGCAAAGGCAGGTGATTCAGGCATTTCATCATGCTGTCCCGAATGTTTTCCGCGGTACCAGCAATGTGCTGTTGGCGAAAGAATTGGGAATTTCACCGATTGGCACCATGGCACATGAGTTTTTACAAGCCTTTCAGGCTTTAGATGTGCGTTTGCGAGACTTCCAAAAAGCTGCATTAGAGACTTGGGTGCAAGAGTACCGTGGTGATCTAGGCATCGCCCTGACTGATGTCGTTGGAATGGATGCTTTCTTGCGTGATTTCGATTTGTATTTTGCCAAATTATTTGATGGTTTAAGACATGACAGTGGTGACCCCTTTGTTTGGGGTGATAAAGCCTATGAACATTACAAAACCCTAAAAATTGACAGCAGAACCAAAATGCTAACCTTTAGTGATGGTTTGAATTTACAAAAAGCTTGGGCATTACATCAATATTTTAAAGATCGTTTCAAAGTGAGCTTCGGCATTGGCACCAATCTGACCAATGATATGGGGCAAACCCCACTGAATATTGTATTGAAGTTGGTAGAATGTAATGGACAATCAGTGGCGAAAATTTCAGATAGTCCAGGCAAGACCATGACCGATAACGATACCTTCTTGGCTTATTTACGTCAGGTTTTTCAAATTACAGAGCCTGCGCATTAATTGATTTATATTGCTGATTTTCTGCAAAGATCTATAGAAAAATCGGCATTTTGTAGACATGGGCTTATGCTAAGATCAGGCTGTTGCTAGGACAAAACGTGTAAAAATGATGATGGAATCTACGCTAAATTTGGGTTTATTAATTGAGGTGGAAGAGTTACTTCCACATTTAGGCAATGAAAAATTACGTATTGTGGATTTAAGTCGCAGCTCGGTTTATGAGCAGCTGCATATTCCGCAGGCCATTCCGCTTAAACCCGCACAATTGCTACGCCAAGAAGAAAATGCTACAGGCTTGTTACCTGATGTTGACGGTTTGACTGCGCTGATTCAGTATTTAAATATTAGTCCTGAACATCATGTGGTGGTTTATGATGATGAAGGTGGCGCCTGGGCAGGACGCCTCATCTGGAATTTACATTGCTTAGGTTTTTACAATACCTCGCTGCTCAATGGTGGTATTCATGCATGGTTAGGACAAGGTTTACCCACGACCTCTGAACAGGTGAAATTTGCCCCTGTAGAAGCCTTAGTCCAAGTCAATTTGGCTGCACAAGACCAAGTTCGAATTGAATATCCCGAGTTACTGTCTTTGGTACAGCAGCAGGCGATTCAACTTTGGGATTGTCGAACAGAAGATGAATATACCGGTTTAAGATTGGCCGCGCGACGCGGTGGTCATATTCCAAATGCACGCCATTTTGAATGGAGTACTGCACTTAATCGTGAAAATCATTTAAAATTGCATCCTTTAGAACGCACACAGCAACGCTTAGAACAACAAGGTTTCAATTTACAAGAACCTGTCGTGGTGTACTGTCAGTCACATCATCGTTCAGGTTTGGCTTATATTTTGGGTCGTGTATTGGGTTGGAATATTCGAGCTTATGATGGTGCGTGGAGTGAATGGGGCAATCGCCTCGATAGTCCAATCGTTACTGGAGAGTTACCGTCTTGAGCCTCACCTCACGTTTAACAAAACAATTTTTTATTCAGGCGCAACGTGTTGTGCCGCAACATCAACTCTCTCGTGTGGTGGGTAAGATTGCTGCCAGTGAACATCCGTTGATTAAAAACACGGCAATCTCTGCATTTAAAGCGCAATATGGCATTGATATGTCGATTGCGGAGCAAAAAAATGCCTTGAAATACAAGTCATTCAATGAGTTCTTTACCCGCGCTTTGCAAGACGGAGTCCGTGAAATTGATGTTGATGCCACAAGCATTGTGTCACCTGCGGATGGTGCAATTTCACAATTGGGGCATATTGAAGCGGGTGAAGTGTTTCAGGCCAAAGGGCAAAGCTTCTCTATAGAAAAATTGATTGCGGATCCTCAATTAGCAGAGCCATTTAAACAAGGTGAATTTGCAACCGTTTATTTGTCTCCGCGTGATTATCACCGTGTCCATATGCCGTTTGCAGGTACGCTCACAGAAACTTTATACGTACCTGGTGAATTGTTCTCTGTGAACCAGACAACGGCTGAAAATATCCCAGGCTTGTTCGCACGTAATGAGCGTATGGTGTGCCTGTTTGATACCGAATTGGGTCGTATGGCCGTGGTATTAGTGGGTGCGATGATTGTGGCAGGCATTGAAACGGTTGCCACAGGTAAAGTGAAACCGACTGGGCGCTTAGAGCTGAACCAGCACAATCTGTTCCTTGAAAAAGGCGCGGAGTTAGGACGTTTTTATTTAGGTTCGACAGCAATAGTCTTGTTTGAACACAATAAAATGCAGTGGGATGCGCAGTTCAAAGCCAATTCGACGGTGGTGATGGGCGAGGCATTGGGGCATACCCTGTAATGATGCCTTTGAGATGGTTGTCGTATGCAACCATCTCAATTCTTATTTTTTTAAAATATTATAAAAATCTTTTTTAGCTCATGTGATACAGGCGTTCTTTCGGAAATACCACTTTAAAGGTTGAGCCTTGATTTTCTTTGGATTCGATTTCTAAATGCGCGTTGTGCTGCATTAGTACATGTTTCACAATCGCCAGTCCTAAACCCGTTCCACCTGTTTGACGACTACGCGCGCTGTCCACACGATAAAAGCGTTCGGTTAAGCGTGGCAAATGTTTCGGATCAATACCAATACCCGTATCTTCAACAGTAAAATAACCCTGTTCGCCATCATCATGCCAACCCATGGTAATAGTACCGCCTTTCGGGGTGTATTTAATTGCGTTGGTAATGAGGTTACTAAACGCACTGGCCAATTCGGTATCTGAACCAATGAGGTCGCAATGACTGTCGATGTCTAAATTCAGGGTATGGCCATAATCTACGTTATAGGCCTGCGCATCATCGAACAACTGATTCATCAGGCTAGGCATTTCAATAATCTGGTTTTTGGCAATTTGCTTGTTATTTTCTAAACGGGATAGCAGCAACAAATCGTTGACCAAGGCATTCATGCGTTTGGTCTGCGCCTGCATTTGCTCAAACGCACGTTTCCAGCGTGGATTTAAATCTTCCTGATCGGTAAAGGTTTCAATATAACCGCTGAGCACCGTTAAAGGCGTGCGCAATTCATGTGAAATATTATCGACAAAGTCTTTGCGCATTTGCTCTAGATTGTGCATCCGTGTTACGTCATACGCCACCAATAGACGGCTTTCACCGCCAAAGCGGGTCATTTTGATTTGCACATAATGGTCTTCAAACACGGAAGATTTCATTTTAATGCCATCAGGAATTTGGTCACTGTGTTTGAAATATTCAATAAAGCTTGGTTGGCGCAAAATGGTCATAATGTTACGACCACGGTCAAGCGATTGAATACCCAATAATTTTTCCGCCGCGGGATTCCACCATTCAATTTGATGTGACTCATCAATGAGCACCACGGCTTCTGCCAGTGCCACCAATGAAGATTGTGCACGGTCAATCAAGCCAACCATTTCGGCTTGCACGATACGTTCTTGGCGTTGTGCACGATAGACATTAAATAATAATGCCCCCCAAATTCCATTTAAATTGGGAGGAACATCATAAGGACGGTTAGAAATCCATTCATTGACCAAATACAAAGAACGTAGTTGAAAACCGAAAAAAATGGTAAAAGCAGCAAAAATGCAGACCCAAAAATACCCGATACCAAACCCGATCAAGCTTGCAATGAGCAATAGAAAAGCCAGTAAACGTAAATCTTGTTTGGCAAATATCCATAAACTGCTGTAACGGAATTTTTGATGCTCACGCGCCAGTTCGGGGACAGGGTAGGGTTCATACATAAAACTAAAATTAACCTAAAGCTACATCAGCACGAGTGGAGAAGCGGTAACCCGTTCCACGCACGGTTTGAACAAAACGGTCTGCACCATAGGGTTCTAAGACTTTGCGTAAACGACGGATATGGACGTCAATAGTACGGTCTTCAATATAGACATTGCCACCCCAAACTTGATCAAGCAATTGCGCACGGGTATAAGCACGCTCAGGATGTGTCATGAAGAAGGCCAATAAACGATATTCAGTGGGACCCATTTCTAGAATGTTATTGCCAAAACTCACGCGTTGGCTGACTGGGTCAAGCAATAAACCATTGGCATCAATGGTTTTTTCTCCACTCAGGGCATTGGCACGACGCAGAACTGCTTTAATGCGTGACACCAATTCACGCGTCGAAAAAGGTTTGGTCATATAGTCATCTGCACCTGCATCGAGACCTTGGACTTTATGGTCTTCTTCTCCGCGTGCGGTGAGCATAATGACTGGAATTTCAGATAAATTTTCATCGCGTTTAAGGCGACGACAGAGATCGACACCGCTGACACCACCAGGCATCATCCAGTCGAGCAGAATTAACGCTGGGCGTTGATCGACAATCATTTGATGCGCCTGTTTAGCATCTTCTGCCTGTAAGCATTGAAAGCCTGCCATATCCAAAGAGGTATGAATCATCTCTCGAATTGGAAGTTCGTCATCGACGATTAGTATGTAGTCATCTTTCACAACGCAATATCCTATTGATGATAACGGTAGGCCGTTTTTTATTTATGACAGGCTTATTACAAAGATTAATTATGACAGTATCATTGCAGAATAGGGCAGAATGCCAATTTTCGCAAAGTTTTGTGACAATTTTTAGTCGAATTCATGAACAATTTTAGACAGCCTGTGAGACTGTCGTAAAATTAGGTTCAATTTTTTGTAAAAATTAAATTGCTGTAATTTAATTTTTTTTCTCAGAAAATGATTCAAGTAAAGCCACAAAAACCACCCGACAAGACGCCAATACATCTTCCAAAGACTGTTTAAAGCCACTGATGACCCAACGAATGGCAATTTGGGTAACATAACCATTTAAGCCTGTAGAAACCCATGAAATTTCACGTTCTGAATGGGGAATATTCGGCATCATTAACATGACAAAAGCATGAATCATACGGTCAAAACGCAACATGGTTTCATGAATGGTGGCTTGGTTATGCAGTTCTTGTACCAGCATGGCATCGATATAAATAATACGCGCCATTCGTGGATTGTCTTTGAGCGTGGTGAGAAGGGCGGTTAAGCCAGCATCCACCATTTTTTCATGACTGTTTGAGGCTTGCATAATCGCTTGCATGACATTTTGTTGCAGTTCATCAATCAGTTTTAAAAAGATAGTTTGGAAAAGTTGATCACTTTTTTTAAAGGATTCATAAAAATAGCGTTCGGTCAGTTTGGCTTCATTGCAAATGTCTTTGACCGTGACTGCAAAGAAACCATGCGTGCCATAAACTTCAATACCTGCCTCGATGAGTTTTTCACGACGTGCCTGTTGACGTTCAGTCAAAGACAATCCTTTAAACTGACGTTCTTTATTTTTTAACGGTTGGTTATGTTTTCCTGCATCGTTGGTATTGGAATTAGTCATAAAGATAAAACGTAGCAAAGTCCGCCTGTAGTTTAACAACAATTGCTGCAAATGCCTAAATTAAACGCAAGATTTGGTTGCAAGGAGATTCGTCAGACAATTATTGACAATGAGTATTGTCAAATTTATATTGAGAGTGTCATTCGCATCATGCATAAAATAATGGGGGTAGCTTTGTCATACCGCCTTAGGAACCAATAAGGATAGAAAATGAAAACATTTAACAATAAAGTCGCCGCCGTAACAGGTGCGGGTTCAGGGATTGGTCAACAGTTGGCATTGCTTTTAGCCCAGCAAGGTTGCCACCTTTCTTTAAGTGATATTAATGAGCAAGGTTTGGCGAAAACCGTGGAATTAATCAAAGACAGCAATGTGCGAGTGACCACCAAAAAATTGGATGTGTCTGACCGTGAAGCCATACGTACTTGGGCAGAAGAAACGGTACAAAATCATGGTTCAGTCAATATGATTTTTAACAATGCTGGGGTGGCGTTGGGCTCGACAGTAGAAGGTGCGAGTTATGATGAACTAGAATGGATTGTGGGGATTAATTTTTGGGGTGTGGTGTACGGCACTAAAGAGTTTTTGCCTTTGATTAAGCAAACAGGCGATGGTCATATCATCAATATTTCTAGCTTATTCGGTTTAACGGCTCAACCGACCCAATCGGCTTATAATGCCACCAAGTTTGCGGTTCGTGGTTTTACCGAATCCTTACGTCAGGAACTGGATATTGAAAACTGTGGCGTTAGCGCGTTGTGTGTACATCCGGGTGGTATTCGTACCAATATTGCCAATGATGCGCGTATGAATGACAGCTTGCGCAGCTTGGGGATGAATCCAGAAAAATCGGCACGCGCATTTAACAAGTTATTACGTATTCCACCTGAAGAAGCTGCACGTCAAATTTTAGCGGCGGTGCAAAAGGATAAGCGCCGCGTATTGATTGGCAATGATGCGAAATCTTTAGATCTGATTCAGCGTATTTTGCCAACAGGCTATCAAAAAGTGACGGCTATGGCGACGACATTGAGCAAGCGATTTAAATAACAATCTGAGTAATTTAAAAAGCAGGTGTTGATCTGAAGATCAGCCCCTGCTTTTTTTATTGACGGGCTATCAAATTAGGCTTTCTACGGTTTTCTTTTTCCAGACAAATTGATAATACAGACCTTGCATCACACATAGGCACACAAAGGCAAGTGCATAGGCATACCATATACCTTGCAGTCCCCACCAGTCACTAAAGAGATACGCGCAGGGAACTTCAATGGCAATAATGGCAACAATATTGATGATCATCGGAACGGTGACTGTACCACTGGCACGCATAATCGAAGCGAAAATAGCGCTGGCACCAAAGAATAAAATTGACCATAACACAATAAATAAAAGCTGTTGACCCAATTCGACCACCGCATGATCTGTGATGAACAGCGCCATCAGATATTTTGAAAATAGATAGCCCAAGACCACCAATAAGCCCGTAATCACAATATTCATTCCCAGTGCGGTACGTGTGACTTTGGCGAGTAATTCTGACTTTCCAGCGCCGATCGCTTGCGCGGCAAAAATCGATGCAGCAATCGCAATTGAAAGAGCAGGGAACTGAATATAATTCAGAACCTGATTCACGGCTCCATAGGCAGCAGTGGCATCTGCACCATGACGATTGACCAACCCCACAATCACCAAACCAGCAACCGAAGTTGTGACCATTTGCACCCCAGTTGGAATACCGAGGCGTAAAATAATTTGACTCAGTTGTGGGTCAAAACGAATATGACGCAGCATTTGCGCATCGAGTCTGAGAGGGTGTCGTTTATAAGCCAGATAAAAATATAAAAAAATCAGAACGGAAACAAAACCTAGGGTCGATGCAATCGCAGGTGCAACAATTCCCAACCGCGGAAAGCCCCAATAGCCAGCAATCAAAACTGGAGTCACACAAAGCCCCACTAAAATGGTCATACCCGAGGCGATTAAAGGGGTAGTGCTATCGCCTACACCGCGCAAAATGGAGGTATAAATAATATAGATAAATAATAAGGGGCTACCTGCGAGCATCCATTGTACATAAGGCAAGGACAGATGCATGACGGCGTCATCCGTGCCCAAAGCCAATAAAATATGGCGGGCAAACAATACGCCCAATAAGGCAATGATGCTTCCACCAATCAGGGTCATAAAGAGGGTCGAGCCAACCACAGCCCGCACTTTTTCTACATTCTGTGCACCCCATGCTTGACCGATCAGTACGGTAGAACCTGCGGACAAACCAATCACAAAGGCCATTAAAAAGAACAAAATCGGAAAAAAGACCGCCACTGCGGCAATGGCTTGTACCCCCATCATCTGCCCGACAAAGACCGTATTAATTGTCCCTGATAGATTTTGCAGAATATTGGTGGCAATCAACGGCATCAGGAAAATAAAAAATGCTTTCCATAGCTTTTGATGTTGCACCAAAGGGTTGTGTGCCGACATAGATGATCCTGTGCTCTTTTTTATCGTATTGTTTCAGCTTACCCTAGCACAGTTAGCATAGAAAAAATGGATGTATTTCAGTAAGCAAAGCCATATTTCATCAGTTGTTTTTTCACGCTTGGATTGGCTTTATACCGCACTAAGAATTTGGGTGGCTTGGGTCAAGGTCTGTTCGGTTTTGGCAAAGCAGAAGCGAATCAGTTTTAAATCTTCAGGTGGTTGCTGGTAAAATACGGAAATGGGAATCGCCACAATGCCATGCTGTTCTGCAAGGAAGTTGCACATGTCAACATCATTCAAATCGGGGCGAATTGCACGATAATCCAAATTTTGGAAATAGGTGCCTTGAGACGGCGTCAATGTAAATCGGGAAGCTGCTAAACTCACATTGAATAAATCACGTTTTTGCTGATAAAAATGAGCAAGCTGCTGAATATGTTCAGGATGTTCTTGCATGTACTGTGCTAAAGCGGCTTGGACTGGCGTGACCCCACAAAAATTGGCAAATTGATAAACTTGACGAAAGACCCGCATCAGCTCAGGCGCAGCCACACAATACCCTGTTTTCCAACCCGTCACATGGAAGGTTTTTCCGAACGAACCGACCACAAAACACCGTTCACGTAGCTCTGGAAAAGACAAGGCCGAATAGTGCTGTTGCCCATCGTATACCAAGTGTTCATAGACCTCGTCTGAGAGCACTACAATATTGCGATTTTGGATGAGTTGAATCAACTGTTGCCAATCTTGCTTGGACCAAATCGCCCCGGTTGGATTATGTGGTGTATTGACAATGATCATACGGGTTTTGGCATTAATTGCGTTGGCAACTCGGTTCCAGTCCACATGAAAATGCGGTGCAACTAAAGGAATATGAACTGCTTTTGCACCGACCAAAGCAATGCTTGGCACATAGCTGTCATAACTCGGATCAAACACAATGACTTCATCACCTGCATTCACAATGGCTTGAATGGCACTAAATAAGGCGATGGTCGCCCCAGGTGTGATGGTGATTTCATGAATGGGATCGATCTGTAGTTGATCGCGCTGTAGAAATTGTTGTGCGACTTGTTGGCGTAGGCTGAGTAAACCATCACCTGCTACATATTGATTGGAACCGTGTAAGGTCGCATGGCTTAAGGCTTCGAGCAAGGCTTGCGGGGGAGCAAAGTCAGGAAAGCCTTGTGATAAATTGAGTGCATTCAGCCGTTGCGCCATGGCAGTCATCTGGCTAAAAATCGTGACCCCTTGGGCAGGAAGTTTGGAATGAATTTCAAGCATGACCGCAGACCTATCGGATGAATAAACCGATTTAATTTAGCATGTTGCAAGGTTTGTACAAGTTTAAATCTATTTATTTCTCTGTCTGAGTCGTATCGTAAATTAGAGCAAATAATCGACCACAGCCCGAATAATCCCCAGTGCGAGACCAATAAAGGCACCCACCACCACGCCATTCACGCGAATCATATGCAGGTCGCCACCCACTTCATTTTCAATTTTACCAATCATCTCGCGGGAGTCCCATTCGTGAATGCGTTCGCTAATAAAACGAATCACTTTTTCACTGTATTGGTCACTCAAATTGACTGCCAAACCACTCATGCGATCATTTAATAACTGACGTACCGCTTGATTGGCAATGATGTTCTCTCCAACCTGTTGAATCGCCACGCGTAGATTGGCTGCAATACCTGAATCAGGTTGCATCAAATCGGCTTTGATGGCATCACATAAAATTACCACCGCACCGCGAATAAAATTCAGCACTTGCGGGCTATCTAGTAAGGCATCTTTACCTTGATTTAAGCGTTGGCTTGCAACACTGTTCCGATCGGTTAATTGCAGCATCAGTTCTTGGGCGCTTTCTTCAATTTGTTGTCGCCAAGGATGCTCTGGATTGGCGAGCATGGATTCTACTCGTTCAATCAGTGAGTCAATGGTGCGTTGTTGCACATCAATCCCAATCCAACTGGCGCCTTTGGCCAATTTAGAGACGCCCAGTTCTTTAAACAGCTTTTGTGTGAGTTCACGGGTTTGCTCTGGATGGTTGATCATCCAGTCATGCACCACATCTAGACCCCGTTGTAATACATCTTGGTGGAAGTCATTTTCTATCACCGCACGCAGCATTTCACTGGCCAACATGTTGATATTGGTGTTGCGCACCCATTGCACGCTGTTGCTTTGAATAAAGCGCCCGATTTGTTCCTGTCCCACAAAGTCAAAGATTTTCGGGACGGTGTGCTGAATCACCTGCGTGACTTGCGTGTTGTTGTGAGGATTGGCCAACCACTGACCCACCGCCAGACTCAAGTCGATATTTTTGAGACTGCGTTCGACCACTTGCGGGGAGAGGAAATTTTCTTGGACAAATCGCCCCATGGACTCGGCAATGCGAGCTTTGTTGCGGGGGATAATTTCGGTATGGTCAAGTAAAAACTTGGGAATCGGCATTTTGCCAAAAGGATTGCGGAACAATACCGTGATGGCATACCAGTCTGCCAATCCACCGACCACACCTGCTTCTGCGGACAACATGAGAATATGAATCAGCCATGCATACTCGGGCATGAATTTGGCGAGCACCATGAGCACAATCCATGTCATGACCGCCAGTAATAAAGCGATATTTGCGAAGCGTTTACTTCGTTGCAAGCTTTCAGAACTGGTGGTCGCTACAGGCATAGACTTGTCCTAATCTTATTTTTGGGTTGGCGCAGAGACTTCGGGTTGGGGTTGAATCACTTCACCTGTAGGCGTTAGTCCATATTTTTTTCCCAAAGACTGTAAGATGAGTGTGGCATCAAAAGCATCGCTCGGGACTTTGTCTTTAAAACACTCAATGGTATACGAGACTTGTACAGGGTCAATATTCACCACTTGTGGCGTGTCGTAAAATGGGTCTGGCCAATAGCCTGGATAACGGCGGTAATAACCACGTGGATAGTAACCATAAGGGTAAAACGACGGTGAGCGATACACCACGGCCTGACGCGGCGGTTTATTGGTCAGATTGCTGGGGTCATCTAGGACTTTAAAATAGCGAAAGCCGTTTTTAAGCGTGGTTTGCGCCGCTTTGACCAAGGTGATTTCTTCCGCGACGCCATAGTTCATATTGGGGTCGGCTTCAAAACTGATCCGATAGGTCTGGGTGTTCATGGGGTAGGTATTAAACCGTCCCAACTGATCAAAGGTTCGAGGTTTGGAAGGCGTAGAGGCACAGCCTACAAGCACAAGGGTGAGAAGTGTCAGGGCAATAAGCTTAGTTTTCATGTTTATACTCCGCAGACTGCTGATGAAATAGGGGAGAAAGACGACACGCCACTCAGGGTTAAAAATGGCTATTCGGTTGTGTCAAAAATTCTAATTCTTCAGCGCTAGATGATCGTCCTAGAATCTGATTTCGGTGTGGATAGCGTCCAAATTGGTCAATAATGGCTTTATGTTGTTGTTCAAATTCTAAGGCAATCGGATGTCCCAATTGTTCAAATAATTTTAACCCAAATTCATGGACACGTTGCGACTCACTGTGCATAAAGGGCATATATAAGAAATAACGATATTCTGGGCTAAGTTCTAAGTCGTGTTGACCTAAAATGGCTTCTTGCGCCAAGCCAAGTGCGAGTCCATCTTGTGCAAAAGCCTGCGCTTGATCACGAAATAAATTACGAGAAAATTGATCCAGAATAATCACTTCAGCAAGACGCCCTTCAGGCTGTTGGCGCCATTCCCAGAGTTCAGCTAAAGCAGCTTGCTGATGTATCTGAGCAAACTTTTCTGCTAACATTTGATCAAATTCGCTACTTTTGGCAAACCAGTTGGGTTGAGTTTCAGGGGCAAACCAAAAGCTTAAAATATCCTGATAATTCATTTTTATTACAGATCCTTAGCACTTATTCTTCCATAAAATCATATTTTTTGGGTGTCTTATAGAGTAACTTTGTGATAAAAAATTGCCGCAATAGCGTGTACTTTTTAAGAAATTTTTATATTGACCCGTTGAACATGGTCGATGTCACCCATATTAAGGCTACTGATCTGATTTATTAGATATTTTCGGCAGCAGCAACAAATGTTGTGAATCTGTTGGAAAAATAGACAGCGTGTCATGTGGCGACATCAAATCACAGTATACTGATATAAACTGATGATTTTATTTTAGTAGTTCTTCCAAAAAGCGAGATGATAATGAGTCAACCCGAATCGACCTCTCAAGCTGTATTTCCGACTTGGGTGGATTCTTCGCTGTTACACGGGATGTTACGCGGTATAGAACGTGAAAGTTTGCGTATGCAAAGTAATGGTTTTTTATCGCAGGCTGATCATCCTAAAGCTTTAGGATCGGCATTGACCCATCCACATATCACCACCGATTATTCAGAAGCCTTGATGGAGTTTATTACCCCTCCGCAAGACAGTATTGCCAAAACCTTGTCTTATTTGACTGATATTCATGCAGTGGTGCATCGTCACTTAGAGCATGAGGAAAAACTTTGGCCTTTGTCCATGCCTTGTATGTTGGACAATGAAGAAGACAATATTCGTTTGGCGCAATATGGCAGCTCCAATATCGGTCGTTTTAAGACGCTGTACCGTCATGGTTTAGGCATCCGTTATGGTCGCCGTATGCAGACGATTTCAGGGATACATTATAATTTATCTTTCCCAGACCGCTTATTTAGCGCATTACAACAACAAGAAACCGATGCCGATTTACGTCAACTGTCTGCACAAGATTATCGTAGCCATCGCTATTTTGGCTTAATTCGCAATTTTATTCGCTTAACACCGTTGGTGATGTTTTTGTTGGGTGCGAGCCCGTCAGTATGTAAGTGTTTTATGACGGGGCGTGAGCATCATTTGCTGCCGTTGTTAAAAGGAACCTTATATTTGCCTTATGCCACTGCTTTGCGCATGGGGCGTTTTGGTTATCAGAATTCAGCGCAGAAGCAACTGGGCATTCACTATAATGACATTCAGGGCTATTTAGACGGTTTACAAAAAGCGGTCAAAACTCCGTATGCAGACTTTAGCCGTTTAGGGTTAAATGATGCGCAAGGTGAGCCAACCCAGATTAATGACCATGTTCTGCAAATTGAAAATGAGTACTACAGTCTGGTACGACCAAAACAAGTGCCTCAAGCTGGTGAAACGCCTTCAGACGCTTTAGCAAATCGTGGCGTGGGTTATGTTGAGCTGCGTGCGGTAGATGTGAACCCATATAGCCCGATTGGGATTGATGAAAGCAGCGCTGGTTTTCTGGAAGTCTTGGCATTGTATTGTTTATTACAAGACAGCCCCGCTTTACTGAATGCAGAGCAAGAGCAGATTGAACAGAATCAAGCTGAAGTGGTCAATCGGGGTCGTGCACCCAATGCGCATATTGTGGAAGATGGGCAGGATTACCAGATTGAAGATTGGTGTCAAAAACATCTTGATGCGATGCAGCCCTTCGCCGAATTGCTGGATCAAGCCAATACCACGCAGTTGTATGCCCAAGCTTTACACGTGATGCAGCAACGTATTGATGAGGTGGACCAGACGCTTTCGGCACAAGTGATTGCAGATACTCTCACTCATGGTGGGACATGGAATTTTGGTAGCATGATGGCTCAACAACATGCGGCAGTGTATGAACAGCATCAATTAGACCCTGAAACACAGGCCTATTTTGATGAATTGGCACAGACATCGCTACAACAGCAACAACAACTTGAACAAGATACCGACATCAGTTTTGACGAATATCTTGCACATTATCGATAAAAATTAAGAGGTTTGACCATGCAATGGAGTTTTCGCTTCGTGAGCGGGTTTTTAGTGATTGCCAGTATTGTGGGTATGGCGTTTGCGCTGTATCTCGAACATGTCCAAGGTTTGTCTCCATGCCCATTGTGTGTCTTTCAGCGTGTGGGTTTAATGGGGTTGGGCTTTATTTCCCTGATTGCGCTGATTCATAATCCACATTCTACGGCAGGAAAACGCATTTATGCCTTACTGGGTAGCCTGTCTATTTTATGGTCGGCGGGTGTTGCGGCACGTCATGTTTGGCTACAGAACTTACCGCCCGACCAGGTGCCGAGCTGTGGTCCCGGATTAAATTATCTGATTGATGCCTTGCCATTGAAGAATGTGTTAGCACAAGTGCTGACAGGTTCAGGTGAATGTGCGGTGATTGATTGGACATTCTTGGGTCAGTCTTTACCAGTATGGTCATTGTTATTTTTCGTGGTCTTGGCCGTGGTGAGTCTGTGGCAATTGGTGCGCCGTTATCCAACCGCAGCGAAAGCTAAAAAATAAGAGCGACTTTGTTCAATAGAGATAAAAAAGCCAACAGTTGTTGGCTTTTTTCATGCGGCATCAGGTCAGGGCAATGCCTTCAAAATCATCTAAACCAATCATATGTTCATGGGCATGCAATTGATGATGCTGTGCTTTTTCAGGATAGAACCAATGCACAATTTGTTCTGCTACACTGGAATGGTATTGAATTTCTAAATGGTTTAGACCATAAAAAATGGCTTTATGTGACTCGGGCAATTTCAACTGAAAACGCGGATTGGGATGTTCGCCCAAAGCACTTTTCACACTGACTAAATAATCACCTATTACTTTTAAGGTTTTATTTTTACGGTGCTCAAATTCGAGTGTACCCGCGACCAAATAGGTATTGATATGCGAAGGTAGCGGAGCCGGTTTACGGTTATCGTCAAAGAAGCCAATCCGCGCTTCATTATGCTCCCAATCATCATCACGCACACTGCCATAACGTAAATCTAAAATGCCATTACTGCGAATATTCACCAGATGCCCGACCAATTTCACAATCGGAAAGCGCCCCAGTTTTTCTTGAACGGCAAAACCAAACCGTTCCAGTACCGCGCCATGATGTGGTGAGCCTAGACAAACCAAATTTTCGACCATGTGCAGCCATTGATGCATATTTTGCTTGCCATAAAACAAGGCACTACGTGCAACCAGTCCGCCCATACTATGCCCAATAATATCCAGACTGCTAATGCGGGGGTTACGCTGAATCAGGTCTTCTAAGGTGTTGGCCAAGCTGCGTCCATTGGCTGAAATACGACGTCCCGTGTTGTAATTCAAATACAACATGGTGTTATGGTCACGTTGTGCCAGAAGTTTTTCGCCAAAACCGCCATTATTACGATTGGTCCAGTCGAGATGATTCATACACAGACCATGCACAAAAATCACCACACGTCCCGATAAATCCCCACGTTGGATTTCACCATAGTGATCATAGAGCACCATCGGTAACGCCATTGGATTATGATATTTCAGTAAATAGTCACCCAATACCCCATTCACCGCACCCACTAAGAAATGCAGACTCGGTGTAAGTGGTTTTTCATGGAGTTTTGGATATTTTTCAATAATTTGGCGTAAGCCTGGGGCTAAAAAATAATGTCCATAATTTTCTAATAAACTCATGCTGAAGCGGTTAAATTGGGCAATCTGCGGTCGGTTTTGCAAATTTCTGAATTCTTGCTCATCGAGACCAAAAATACTTGAGAAAATTTCCCGCTGAATGGTATGCATAAAATCTTGCACCACATTGTTTAAGGGCGTACTCAGTAACTGAGCCAGACCTTCCAGCAAATCTGCTTGGCTGGGTGGCGTCCGATCCCATTTACAATAAGTTTCATGCAGCGGTGTTAAACTCGGCATTTGTTGTTATCCTTTATGCTTTGTTTGTCTCATCTCAACGCTTTCATTTTGATTAAGATAGAGGTATAACTTTTTTCAGTTTTCATCATATCGAGTACAGCTCGAATAATTTTAAAATACCGATGAATATCCTGAAATAGGGCTTATTTTGTCTAACAATTCGAGCCTTTCGACGAATTTAGAATAATCCTGCGTCAGAATGATGAAAAATAGCTGAAGGGATAACCCACGTAACCCCAAAATATGAATATTATTTATATCCATGGCTTTCAAAGCAGTCCAAAATCCATCAAAGCACAGCAGCTACAACAGTATTGTGCGCAAGATAATGCATGGACTGTTCATGTACCCGACTTAAATATGCCACCTGAGCAAGCTTTACAAGTGTTACAAGATTTGGTGCTTGCCCATCAGGATGTTGCGTTGGTCGGCAGTAGTCTGGGCGGCTTTTATGCGACACAATTGGTCGCAAGGTATGCTCTGCCTGCTGTTTTGATTAATCCGGCTATGCGACCATGGCAATTGTTTCGTGATTTATTTGGGCAGCAACAACTTCCCTATCAGGTCAATCCAACATGGACCTTGGATGAGGCACAATTGGACTATTTACAACAGATTGCCGTGCCAAATGTTCAGCAAGCAGACAAAGTGTTGGTGTTATTACAACAAGGCGATGACGTTTTAGATTATCGTGAAGCAGAACGTTATTATGCGTCGCAGCAACCGCGTGCTTTGGTCATGACCGAAGCACATGGCAACCATGCCATGGATGATTTTGCTGCTAAAATCCCCATGATTTTACAATTTTTTTCGTCTTCCAGCTTATAAGGAAATCGTACAACGTGTCTCAATATACGGCTCAATCGCTTGAAGTTTTATCTGGTTTGGACCCTGTTCGTCGTCGTCCAGGGATGTATACCGATACGTCTCGTCCGAACCATTTGGCTCAGGAAGTCATTGATAATGCGGTGGACGAAGCGCTGGCAGGTCATGCCAATAAAATTACGGTGACGGTGTATAAAGATGGCTCTTTGGCTGTGGCGGATAATGGCCGTGGTATGCCCGTGGACATTCATCCTGAATATGGGCAAAGCGGGATTGAAATTATTTTAACCAAACTGCATGCGGGCGGAAAATTCAGTACCGATAACTATCAGTTTTCGGGTGGTTTGCATGGTGTGGGTATCTCAGTAGTAAACGCTTTATCGACCCGTGTAGAAGTAGAAGTGCAGCGTCAGGGCAACCTCTACCAAATGGCATTTGAGCAGGGCGAACCTGTGGCACCTTTGACGGTATTGGAAGGTAAAGTTGCCAAACGAGCGACTGGAACGCTAGTCCGTTTTTGGCCAGAAACGAAATACTTTGATTCGCCTAAATTTGCCCTAAAAGCGCTTAAACATAATTTAAAAGCCAAAGCGGTTTTAGCGGCAGGGCTACAGATTATCTACATTGATGAAATCAATAACGAGAAAATCGAATGGCAATTTGAAAATGGTCTGGTCGATTACTTAATGGACGAACTGGAAGACCGTGAGATTGTGCCTGCCCCTGCATTTGTTGCTACTGGAGATGCTGAACGTGCCAGTGCAGAATTTGCCATCTGCTGGAATGCAGAAGGTGGCGAGCAAATTCAGGAAAGTTACGTCAACCTGATTCCGACTGCGCAAGGTGGAACGCATGTCAACGGCTTGCGTTCAGGGGTCACGGATGCTTTACGGGAGTTTTGTGAGCTACGTAACTTATTACCGCGTAACTTGAAACTGTCTGCGGAAGATGTTTGGGATGGCGTGAACTATATCTTGTCGCTGAAATTCCAAGAACCACAATTTTCAGGACAAACCAAAGAGCGCCTTTCTAGCCGCGAAGCCGCAGGCATTGTACAGAATATTGCCAAAGATGCTTTTGCACTGTGGTTGAACCAGCATTCTGAAATTGCCATGCAACTGGCAGAAATGGCGATTTCCAAAGCGGGTCGTCGTTTAAAAGCTGCAAAAAAAGTAGAACGGAAGAGAATTGTGTCTGGACCAGCTTTGCCGGGTAAATTGGCGGATTGTGTCGGGCAAACCCGTGAGGATTCGGAACTGTTTATTGTAGAAGGCGATTCTGCGGGCGGTTCAGCCAAACAGGCTCGTGATAAAAATTTCCAAGCCATCATGCCAATTCGTGGCAAAATTTTAAATACTTGGGAAGTCTCTTCCGATGAAGTGCTGGCTTCTCAAGAAGTGCATGATATTGCGATCGCAATTGGGGTTGATCCGGGCAGTGATGATTTATCTGAACTGCGCTATGGTAAGATTTGTATTTTGGCAGATGCCGATTCGGATGGTTTACATATTGCCACGCTATTATGTGCGCTGTTTGTAAAGCACTTCCCAACCTTGGTAGAAGAAGGGCATTTGTATGTGGCGATGCCACCCCTGTTCCGTATCGACGATGGCAAAGACGTGCATTATGCACTAGATGAAGATGAGCTTGAGTCGATTCTAAAAAAAGCCAAAACCAAGAATCCACAAATTACCCGCTTTAAAGGCTTGGGTGAGATGAATGCGAGCCAATTACGTGAAACCACGATGGATCCGAATACCCGTCGTCTGGTGCAACTGGACTTGGATGATAGCCACCTCACTACAAGCTTATTGGACAAGTTATTGGCCAAGAAGCGTTCGGGTGACCGTAAGCACTGGTTAGAGCAAAAAGGCAATCTGGCAGATATTGCAGTCTGATGAAAAAGTATCCTTCACCCGATGATATTCAGGCAATGCGTAACAAGGGCTATGATCTGGTCACGATTGTAGAAGCTGAAGAACTCTTGCCACGCTGGCAAGAGTTAGACCAAGTGAAACAAAAGGTTAGTAGTGCTTTTGCTGAAGTCACCTTACAAGAGGGTATTGGCTTGTATGAGGCGCAAGCGATAGATGATTATGCCAGCCAAGCAGAACGCTTGGCTTATCGTACCAAAGACGAAAAATTAAATTGGCAAAAGATCTCGGTTGATGATTTGAATCGCTGTAACAGCAGCCTATCTTTTTTTGATGCTCAGGGCATGTTATTTCATTTGCCTGCCTTTTTATTGGCAAGTTTAAATGATGAGTATCGATTTGACTTACTTTTTAAGCTAACACGACTAGATCCTCATACGGACAGAAAATTCAGTTTATTCAATACTGAACAACGCTCTGCTGTCAGATCTTATCTTTTGTTCTTACTGGATGAACCAGATGAGGTTTATCACTATCCAGATATCTTGGACGCTTTAGAACAATATTGGCAAGAAGAGTAAAGCTATTTTTAAAAATCATAATCATTTCTTTATCAACAAATCCTATGATGGAAAGATGAACAAATTTGCATCATTTTAGGTCGGTAAGCATTTTTTGTATGCAATGATGTATACAAGATCAATGAAATAAATCGAATTTTAATATTTAATATAATAAAAACAACATCTTATTCAGTTGGCATGGAAATTGAATACTCTGGGCAGACATAACCAAAAAACATAAAATGCTTGGAGAACTGAAGATGTTCCAACAAAAATTATTGACCAAAACCCTTCTGGCGGCAGCAATGGCAGGGAGCATGGCACTAACAGGTTGTTCAAAACCCGCAGAAAAAACAGAAACAGCCGCATCTGAAGCCAAAGCGCCCGCAGCCAGTGGCGACACCATTAAAGTGGGGATTTTACATTCTCTGTCAGGCACTATGGCCATTTCTGAAACCTCACTGAAAGACACAGCACTGATGGCGATTAATGAAATTAATGCCAATGGCGGGGTATTGGGTAAAAAATTAGAACCTGTGGTGGTTGACCCTGCTTCAGACTGGCCGTTATTTGCAGAGAAAGCCCGTCAGTTAATGACCCAAGATAAAGTAGCCGTGATTTTTGGTTGTTGGACATCGGTATCGCGTAAATCAGTCTTGCCTGTGGTGGAAGAGCTCAATGGTCTGTTGTTCTATCCCGTACAGTATGAGGGGCAAGAGCAGTCGAAAAATATTTTCTATACGGGTGCAGCCCCTAATCAACAAGCGATTCCAGCCGTGGAATATCTAATGAGTGAGGAGGGGGGCAAAGCGGAGCGCTTTGTATTGTTAGGCACCGATTATGTTTACCCACGTACCACTAACAAAATTTTACGGGCTTTCTTAAAGTCGAAAGGCATTGCCGACGCCGACATCATGGAAGAGTACACGCCATTTGGTCATAGCAACTATCAAACTATTGTAGGCAATATCAAGAAATTTGCTGCGGGCAAGAAAACCGCGGTCATTTCCACCATTAATGGCGACTCAAATGTACCGTTTTACCGTGAACTGGGCAATCAGGGCATTAAAGCCTCGGATATTCCTGTCATGGCCTTCTCGGTGGGTGAAGAAGAATTGCGGGGCATTGATACCAAACCATTGGTCGGACATTTGGCAGCATGGAACTATTTCATGTCGGTGAAAAATCCGAAAAATACTGAATTTGTGAACAAGATGAAGCAGTATGCGGTGGAATACAAGCTACCAAATGCTGATAAATTGGTGACCAATGATCCCATGGAAGCGACTTATGTCGGGATTAACATGTGGAAGCAGGCGGTAGAAAAAGCAGCTACAACCGACGTTGATAAAGTTCGGGATGCCATGGCAGGACAGACTTTTGCTGCACCATCGGGCTATACCCTAAAAATGGATGAAAGCAATCACCACTTACATAAGCCCGTCATGATTGGTGAAATTCGTGGCGATGGGCAGTTTGATGTGGTGTATAAAACCGCCAATACCATTAAAGCGGAGCCTTGGAGCCCGTACATTCCAAAATAATTCCCTCTCAACCTACTGCTGCGGCAGTAGGTCTTTTTGTTTTCTTTATTCCGATAACAGACCATTTGCCTTGTGAGGGGGAATCTTTCATGTCAATTAAAAGCTATTGTGTGGCACTGCTGTGTAGCTGCCTGCAATTATTCTTCAATCCTGTCTGGGCAGAAACAGCTTTGCCCAATGCACAGCTTCAAGTTCAACAGGCGGATCCGATTCAGCGTTTTGTCAAAGCTGATTTTGCTGAACGCCGTACCCTGTTGAATCAATGGCCTGCCAGTATCGAAAGTTTAGATCAATTGGTGGCGTATATTGATCAAAATGAACTGTATCGAGATGGTGCGGGTCAAACCTATCTGTTAAAAAATGATGAGAAGTTATATCAATATCCTGCCATGCAAGAACTGAGTACATGGCCTGCCGATTTGTCTCAAGTCACTTTGGTGAATACTTTGCGTAAAGCTTTAAGTTTTGGGCAAGCCAAAGTGAAACTGAAATCGGATGAAGCCATACAGCGTTTAGAAGCAATTGATATTTTAGAGAATAATCTAGATGAACTTGATCCAGTCTGGATTCGCCAACTCTATCTGCAAGAACAAAATAACAAAGTCAAAGCGCGTTTGGCTCAGTTAAAAGCACGAATGGATTTAAACAGTCCTGATACTTTGGTGAAGGTACAGGCCGTGAAGACCTTGTCTACATCGGATCGTCCCGATGTATTGGCCGTGATTGAACAAGAACTCACTCAAGCGAATTTGAACCCTGAACTCGAAGCGACTTTGCAGGCTGCAAAGAGCAGTATTAAAACCCGATTACAAGCCAGTGAATGGGCAGGGCACGTCTTTTCAGGTTTCAGTACCGCCAGTATTTTGCTGTTGGCAGCTTTGGGCTTAGCCATTACTTATGGTCTGTTGGGCGTGATCAATATGGCACATGGCGAATTGATCATGATTGGTGCCTACACCACGTATGTGGTGCAAAGCCTATTTAAAACCCATTTAGCACCATACCTAGATTGGTATTTATTGATTGCCATTCCAGCCGCTTTTTTGGTGAGTGCTTTCATTGGCATGCTGATTGAACGCACCGTGATTCGTCCTTTATACGGCAGACAACTGGAAACTTTGTTGGCAACCTTTGGGGTCAGTCTGATTTTAATGCAACTGGTGCGGATGATTTTTGGCGCACAAAATGTTGAAGTCTCCAATATTTCATGGCTCTCAGGAGGTATTTCCTTAACACCAAGTTTAATGCTGCCATATAACCGCATTGCCATCATTGTCTTTACTGTCGCAGTGCTCTTGCTGTTGGTTTATCTCCTGAATAAAACCCGCTTTGGTCTATTTGTCCGTGCTGTGACGCAAAACCGTCAGATGGCACGTGCGGTCGGCATTCGTTCATCCCGTATTGATATGTTGGCATTTGGCTTAGGTTCGGGATTAGCAGGTTTGGCAGGCTGTGCCTTGGCACAAGTCGGGAATGTCGGTCCAGACTTGGGGCAAAACTACATTATTGATGCCTTCTTGGTGGTTGTGGTTGGCGGTGTTGGACAAGTCTGGGGTGCCGTATTGGCAGCCTTGGGTCTGGGTATCAGTGGGACGGTGTTGGAAATTGGCTTAGGTGCAGTACTGGCCAAAATTATTCTGTTGGTGCTTGTGATTCTGTTTATTCAGAAACGTCCACAAGGTTTGTTTGCCATTAAAGGGCGCTTCGTGGAGTAAACCAGATGAAAATAACAACTTTATTTGCCGACAAATCTTATAGCGCCTTTGCCATAGCGGCATGTTTTGCGGTGATGCTGATATTACCGTGGTTGCATTTGTTACCTGCTGAATCAGCTTTGCATCTCTCGGCTTACTGGGTCACTTTGATTGGCAAAATCATGTGTCTTGCACTCGTGGCATTGGCTTTAGATTTGGTCTGGGGCTATGCAGGCATACTGAGCTTAGGGCATGGACTGTATTTTGCCCTTGGTGGTTATGCGTTTGGCATGTATTTGATGCGCGAATCAGCAGGTAACCAATTGCCTGACTTTATGCGCTTTCTTAGCTGGACTGAATTACCGTGGTATTGGGTCGGCACGGAACATTTCCTGTGGGCTTTGGTGTTGGTGGTGGTGGTTCCAGGTCTGATTGCATTCATTTTTGGCTTCTTTGCCTTCCGTTCCAAAATTAAAGGCGTGTATTTCTCCATTATCACCCAAGCCATGACTTTTGCCGCGGCACTACTGTTTTTCCGCAATGAAACAGGCTTCGGCGGCAACAATGGTTTCACGGGTTTTAAAACCATTTTGGGCATGGACATTACCTCGGCTTCTATGCGGGCAACGCTGTGCTTTTTAACGGCATTGGTATTGCTGCTGTGTTATTTGAGCTTACGTCATTTAATGAATCAGCCTTATGGTCGGGTGCTCGGTGCGATTCGTGACAGCGAGAACCGCCTGCAATATTTGGGCTACCGTACTCTCTGGTACAAGCTATCGGCATGGGTTTTGTCTGCCGTGATTGCAGGTATTGCAGGAGCACTTTATGTCCCGCAAGCAGGCATTATTAATCCAAGTGAAATGAACCCTGTGAACTCGATTGAAATGGCAGTTTGGGTCGCGGCAGGTGGGCGTGGCACTTTAATTGGTCCCATTCTAGGTGCAGGTTTAATTAATGCGGTGAAGACTTACTTTACCGTGGCTTATCCAGAAGTATGGCTGCTGATTTTGGGTGGTTTATTTGTTGTGGTGACCTTATTCCTACCCAAAGGGGTGATTGGTTTATTTGACCGTTTTAAAAAGGAGCATGACGCATGAGCGAAATTATTCAGCCCCACGGTGGACATGCTTCAGAAGGCTATGGACGACCTAAAGAACAAGGTGCCGATTTTAGCCATGGCATTGCCCTGTATTTGGAAAAAGTCAGTGTTTGGTTTGACTCTTTCCGTGCTTTGAATGATTTATCGCTGTATATCGCAGAAGGCGAATTGCGCTGCATTATTGGTCCCAATGGGGCAGGCAAAACCACACTAATGGATGTGATTACAGGGAAAACCCGTCCCACGGAAGGTTCAGCTTTTTTTGGACAAACCTATGATTTGGCGAAAATGGGGACCGAACAAATTGCAGAGGCGGGTATTGGGCGTAAATTCCAGAAACCGACGGTATTTGAAAATTTTACCGTACTGGAAAATTTGTTATTGGCTGCACCCAAAGATAAGCGAGTGAAAAAAAGCTTATTTAGTAAATTAGATCCTGAGACTCAGATCGCACTGGATCAAACCCTTGAACAAATTCGTTTAAAAGAATTAGTCAAGAAACCTGCGGGTTTATTGTCGCATGGTCAAAAGCAATGGTTAGAAATTGGCATGTTGCTGATGCAGCGACCAAAACTGATTTTGCTGGATGAACCCGTAGCAGGTATGACCGATGCGGAAACCGAGCGTACCGCTGAGCTGTGTCTTGAGTTGAAAAAAGAGCATACCTTGGTGGTGGTTGAACATGACATGAGCTTTATTGACACCATCAGTGAAAAAGTCACGGTGCTGGCACAGGGGGCAATTTTGGCAGAAGGCACACTGGCAGAAGTCCAAGCCAATGAAGATGTGATTGAAAAATACTTAGGGCGTTAAGGAGCAGCACATGTTAGAAGTGAATGCAGTAAACCAATATTATGGCGGCAGCCACATTTTACGTGATGTGTCGTTCCAAGCACCGATAGGAGAATGTTCGGTGGTGTTAGGACGCAATGGGGTCGGTAAAACCACGTTATTGAAATGCCTGATGGGGATTCTACCGATTAAGTCGGGACAAATTTTATTAGATGGCAAAGACATTTCTAAATTGAGTCCTGAGCAGCGAGTACGAGCAGGTTTAGCGTATGTCCCGCAAGGACGGGACATTTTCTCGACCTTAACCGTAGAAGAAAATATTTTAATTGGCATGGCGAAATTCTCTGGTACCAAAACCAAAAAAGTACCTGAACATCTGTATGAAATTTTTCCTGTATTGGATGAAATGAAGCATCGCCGTGGAGGAGATTTATCGGGTGGGCAGCAGCAGCAGTTAGCCATTGCCCGAGCACTGGCTTCTGAACCTAAAGTCCTCATTTTAGATGAACCGACAGAGGGTATTCAGCCGTCGATTATTAAAGATATTGGTCGCGTGATTCGTAAACTGGCAGATGGAGGCGATATGGCGATTATCTTGGTGGAGCAGTTTTATGACTTTGCCGAAGAACTGGCAGATGGCTATACCGTGATGGCACGTGGTCAAGTGATTGCACAGGGTGCAGGCGCAGAAATGCCTGAAAAAGGCATTAAAGATTTAGTGGCGATTTAGAAAAGTGAACCTCTTAAACACTTGTTTTAGTGGTTTAAGAGGTTATTACTTAATTAAATATGAGTATTTTCCGACCATAAAAAATAACCGCCATATTGGCTTGGTTTGAATTCTCCACCTACAGCTTTACCTTGTTCAGTTAAATAATGTTTACCGTTTTCATTTAATTGTAGTAGCCCTTTCTCGATAAAAATTTCCAAAAGCTCACCTGTCTTGATTTTATGTTTTGCGGCTAATTTAGAAGAGGTAAGTTTAGTCGAGTGATCTGAATCTTCTTGATTCGTCTCAGCTTTGGCTTGTTCGGATTTGACTTCATCGAGAGAAATTCGCACTTCATCGCTAATTCGAATAATTCTTTGTGCTTCTTCATAAGCATCTTTAAAAACTTGGATATCATCATTTTTCGAAATTAAAATGCCCATCTCATTATTATTCACTTGGCTAAATTCATATAGGTTTAAACTTGAAACAATACAGGTCTCTTCATTGAGATAGCATTTAGCATGTAAGTTTTTGCAAAAACTAATTCGAACATAATCCAGTTGTTGCATCCATTTAATCTCATCAGGATGCAAATCACTTTTGCCATAAATAATACGAATATCAATTTTTAAGCGGTTCTTATCTTCGAGTAATTCTTTAATCCGATCATTCAGTCTTAAATAAGGACTAATTAGAATTAAACGTTCCTTTGCATTTTTAATAAGTTCTTCTAAGAAAAAATTAGTTGCACTGGTATTTAAGAATTTTGCCATTTTATTACCTTCAAATAATGTAAATTAAAAAAAATATGAGCTACTTCGCTTCCACTTTCAAATAGGTACCACTGGCCGAAACATTATGCCCAAAGCCACAACCTGAGGTATTTTGCTGTTCTTCTACCACAATTTGCTGTCCCTGCTGTGGGTGTGTGGCAAACGTTAAATCAATCTGACAATCTTCATAATGGTATACGGCATGTTTCTGATTTAATGGCATTTCTACATCAAAGCTGCCGAGGTTGGGACCATAAATCAGACCGCGTAAACCGAAGTAATAGCCTTCAAATTCAATTTGATAAGCATTTTTAAGTTTCTTTACGGTGATGGTGTCCCATTGCCCAAAGCCATTTTTGGCTACATAAGTTCCTGCCAATGCTGTTGATTGTTGCACTTTGGGCAATTGGGACAAATTAAACTGGCTCATTTTAGAATCGGGGTTACGTAGAAACCATGCCCGTGCCCAAAGGGGTTTACCCAATTTGGCATAGGTCAGCCCAACATTATTGTTGGCGATTTCGATCTCACGATCTGTGACATTCACACCACTTTCTTCGGCATTGATTTGACAAAAATGTGACCAAGCTGCCTGATCTTCAAATTGGGTTAGGGCTTGGGCATATTGTTTTTGGTCATAATATTGTTTACCCAATCGGGCGTATTGTTTTAGCTTGCCGCAGCCTTGCTGTAATTCTTGTTCATAGCTCCATTCCGCAGCCTGAGTGCTGGAAAAGGATAGAAGGACACCCATTGTGCAGCCAAGTGTTAAAATTTTAAGAATATTCATTGTTATTCAAATAGAAGAATAGAGTCAGGATTATTCTACGGCAAACAGCATGAGTTGGCATATCCAAATGCTGTTAGAGAAATGGTCATAATCTACAGAGGGGTTTGAATACGATAAATCGAGATTAAAGCTGTTGATTTTAAAGTTACAAACTACTGTTGAATTGACACATTTTACCGAGTGTTTTACCACGTAAATCGAGCTAAGCTAATTTTAATAAGTATAAGAAGGAGAGCTCATCATGGACGCGTTTCTTTTTAGCATTGCCCCGAATGATTTAGAAAATTTGATGCTCGATGCCTACAGCATGCAAGATATAGAACATGCACCCAACTTACAGCAACAAATTGATTTGGGGAAACTGTGGCCAGTGTTGGATCAGGTCTTGAGTCAGCATAGTTCGGCAAGTTTGAGTTTGCATGATTTAATTTATGCTGAATATCCCATGTCAGAACATCCAAAATTAAAACCTGTTGCACGTTATAACCCTGCGGTTCATGTGATGGAATTAACGCGGGCACTCGAACAAATCAGTACAGAAGATTTGCAAAAATATTGTCTGCAACACCGCCATACTTCCGATGTTGCCCAGTTATTGGGGGATAATACGGCTCAATTGGATCAAGCGGAATTGACCTTATTGCTGACCCAATTAAAAAGCTTTTATCGGAATGCCATGCAACAGAATCATGCGGTGATCAGTCTCATTGCAGATAATTTACGTCCAAAACGCTTAATTTAAATGGTGGGACTCTTCATTTAGCCATAAAAAAAGCAAGACCGATGTCTTGCTTTTTTAACGCCCATTAAACCCTTAGAAATGGTATTTAATTAAGGCACTGACGTTATTTTCATCTTTACCTGAAATACCGTATTTGTTGTTCCATACTGACCATTCAGTACCGAGGTATAAACGTGTGTTTGGAGAAATGTGTTTACCGACATTCCATTTCCACTGCGTGGTCCAGTTCATTTCACTCGCGTGGTCACCTTTTTCAGCAGTTGACCAGTCCAAGAAACCATCCACCAGGAAGTCTTCTGAACCGACTTTAAACGGCACGCCATACACCAAAGTCATTTGGTAGTCATCTTTTTGCAAATCATTGTCGGCTTTGTAAAGGTTGACTTGCGCATATTGGAAATATGGAATCGCTAGATCTACACCAATACCATATAGGTAGTTATTGAAGCCTTCGCCACCTTCCCAAGTGGTTGCAACCAATACATCTTTAATTGGTCCAAGCTCAAGTTTTTGACCAGAGATTGCACCGAGGCTCAAACGCGGTGAAACTTCGAAATAAGTTTCGTTGCCACTCACATCGTTATTGGTGCGGTCAGCAAAGGCGAAAAAATCACCGTATTGTAATTTTGCTGTGTATTCAAAAGTTACCGTGCTTTGCTTGTCTTCACGAGCAATCAGTTGGTAATCTTCACCATATAAACCTGTGATACTAAAATCTTGCCAGATTGGCGCTGCTTGAGAAAAAGTCGCTGCAGTAGCCAATGCACACGTTGCCGCAATTTGAGTCAGTTTCATTAAAAATATCTCCCCCGAGAAAGCGTATAAAGGATACAGATTCTTTAGCAAAAATAAAGCCAAATTTGACCAATAATTTAAAAAATATGCCATTGAAAAATAGCTTGGAAAAAGATAGTCAATGTTATTGAAAACATTGATAATTTTACCAAGAGGTGTATGTCTTATTGGTTTTTTTATGCCGTAAAAATATGATTTAAATTTATCGATTATTAATTCATCAATATAAAAATGATATGCAACAAATATTTGCACTAATTCTGTGATAAATAATTAACCATATGGTCAATTATGGGGAGCTTTGGGTCGCGTGTGAAAATAGATAAGCATCGTGTCATTTTTAGACGTTGAGCGGTATTCAATTGCTCACGGATGAAAAAACCGTTATGGATCGATTACGCAATACAACTTATGAATACCGCCTAGTTTAAGCAAATGCCCTATACCCAAATGAATTTACGCTCAGTTCATATATGTTGGTGTCGGGCAGTTGAAAAATTACCAGTGGTTGTGCTGTCTTTATGTCGTCGGTGGATGTTGTTGATACCAATGTTGCGCAATATCACCGCGACGGCAAATCCAGACCTGCTCATGTGATTGAATATAATCTAGAAATTTTTGTAAGGCTTTAAAGCGCCCTGGACGACCAAGCAATCGACAATGCATGCCAATCGAGAGCATTTTAGGACGCTGCTCCCCCTCAGCATATAAAACATCAAAAGCATCTTTTAAATACTGGAAAAATTGGTCACTGGTGCTAAAACCATTGGCAGCGCTGAATTTCATATCATTGCTATCCAGCGTATAAGGAATAATCAAATGTGGACGACCTTCACCTTCGGTATTGGTCAGTGTGGTCCAAAAAGGTAAATCGTCACCATAGTAATCACAGTCGTACTGGATTTGCGGAAACTCAGCCAGTAATTGTCGTGTTCGAGGGCTATCTCGTCCGGTATACCAACCGAGAGGTGCGTAGCCAAATAAGGTTTCCAAAACACTAATGGCTTGATCCATATGCTGACGTTCAGTGGCGGCATCCATATATTGATAATGTAACCAGCGTTGCCCATGCGAGACCACATCATACTGCGCTGATTGAATCGCCTCGACGACATAAGGATTGCGAATGAGCGCCATGCCCACACCAAAAATGCTCATGGGAAGCTGACGACGCTGAAATTCTTCATGAATACGCCAGAACCCTGCCCGAGAACCATATTCATACATCGAATCCATCGACATATGTTTATCAGGGAAGCTGGCAGCGCCAAAAATTTCTGATAAAAACTGTTCTGAACCCGCATCTCCATGCTCAATGTGGTTTTCTCCACCTTCTTCATAATTCAGTACGAACTGCACTGCAATACGAGCCTGATTTGGCCATGCGGCATGAGGAATTTGACCATGATAGCCAATTAAATCACGGGAATAAGGGGTGCTACGTATCGAGTTGATGAGTTCTTGACCACGCAAGTAAGGAGTTGTCACAATTGGTTATCCTTTTGATAATTTTTTTAAAATAGCACTTGCATATTTTTGAGTTAAGCCCGATATTCAAAGGACAAGGACACGATTCTGCAGACTCAAAAGTGTTCATCATTTCAATGAGGAGGTTGGTTCCAAAATTGATTAAAGATGTTCGAATGCTGCGTAAACAGCAAGCTACAAGCGTGCCAAGATAGAAAAGTTTTGCACAAAAAAGATTCAGATAAATAAAGAGGATGAGATTATGAACATTGAAATCCGTACAGATAAAAACATTCAAAATAATGATCGTTTAATTAGTTATGTGCGTGCAGAACTGAATCAAGAATTTCAACGTCATAGTGAACGTATTACCCATTTTTCAGTGCATTTAAGCGATGAAAATGGCGTAAAAGGCGGCGATGATGACATTAAATGTATGATTGAAGCACGTCCAGCAGGATTAAAACCTGTGGTTGTGAATCATAAAGCTCATAACGTAGATACCGCCTTTCATGGCGCTATGGATCGTTTGAAACGCAGTCTTGAGCATGTGTTTGAAAAAAGAGAAAATCCCCGAGGTGGGCCATTAGAATATGCAGATGCTGATGGAGACAAAGATGTGATTGATGATGAAGAAGATTAAGCGCTCTGATTGAGCCAAAAATGGAAAAAAAGCCCTGCGGGGCTTTTTTTATATGAATTAAAAACTTTAGATATACATTTACATAAAACAAAAGACCGAGAATTCGGCATAATATTCTGAAACTAATGAAAGAGAATGTTCCATGTTAACAGCACAACAACAAGTCTTTGTGCAGGCGATAGAAGAATTAGACCTGCCACAAGTACAACGTCTTTTGGCTGATGGTTTAGATCCAAACTTTATTGATGCTGAAAAAGGGCCTGCTGTTTCAGTGTGGTCGGATGGTTTATTTCAATGGTGGGAACATGTCAGCGAAGCCTATGAAGCAGGGAAAGGGCTCAGCGACCAACAAAAACAGCAAGAATTAGCCGTTCATTTGGACATTTTGGAAGCCTTAATTCAAGCCAAAGCCAATTTTCATTTATGGGATAGCGAAGAGTTGTATGGCCCACTTTGGGACGCAGCAAGTTCAGCATGTGTACCTGCCGTGCAGCGCTTGTTGGCGATTAAGGTTGACCCGAATAGCCGTGATGAGCAAGGACTGACGATTTTATCTTCAATTAGTGATTTATTTTTTGATTGCGACTTTGATGAAATTAATTGGAGTGAAGCCTTGCCTGAAGAACGTGAAACCCTAGAGTTGTTACGTAGTCAGGGTGCAAAAATGTCGAAAGAATTGGCTTAATCACCGAGGCAAATTATGAAAAATTTACAACAATATGGTGTCTTGGCACTAATGCTTGCGGCGGCATCGCCAGTTTTTGCGGCAGACTTCTCTTTTGATCGTCCAGGTTCTGGTTTTGGAACAGGGATTACTCCTGTTGGCCAACTGGCTTGGGAGCAAGGTTTACCAAGTGCCAACTATGAAGAAAGTACCATAAATGGTGTGCAGCAAAAAACGACCACGCTGAATGCTGATATGCTACTTCGTACGGGGATTGCGCATAACTTAGAATTACAACTGGGTTGGCAGGGGCCGTCATGGAGCCAAGTCAAGCAAGCGGGTAAAACTGTTGATGAAGACGGTTTAGGTGATGTGAGCATTGGTTTAAAAAGTGCGATTGATTTGAACGATGACAACTTGACCATGGCTGTGCTTTTGGAAGCGGTGTTGGCAACTGGTAACGATGGTTTTACCGCAGAAGATGATATTTATGCCTTGGCCACTGCCGTTTCTTATAAGCAAAGCGATTTGGTCGATACGTCGATTACCATGCGCTATGAAGTTCAAAATGGCGATTGGGCTGTGACGGCAATCCCGACCATTGGCTATAAGCTTGCTGATAAATGGTCTGGTTTTTCTGAATTGGTTTATCGCAAAGCGGAAAGCCAAGATTATGAGTACTCATTGGGTTCAGGGGTCATTTATGCATTGAATGAGCGTACTCAGTTCGATGCCAGTGTTGGCGTGGTACTCAGTGGTGACGATAAAGGTTATCAATCAGGTCTAGGCGTTTCATACTTATTCTAAGGCGGTGCCACTCTTGTTTATGGAAAAGTCTCTGCTGCTTTCAAAATCTTATGTACGCAGTATGCTCTTACTCTGTAGTAGTCTTTTACTCTTCTGTACGACACTATTGCATGCACAGTCGTCGTTGTTATCAGCCGAAGAGGCTTTTCCAATCCAAATAGAATCAGTTTCTGCACAGGAAGTGCAGTTACATTGGAATATCCCCGAACATTATTATCTGTATCAGCACAAATTTGAGGTGCGTCAAGGTCAGCAAGCCTTGCCATTAACATTGCCACCTGCACAAGATTTGCATGATGATAACTATGGTCAAACCCAAGTCTATTATCAACAAGTGCAATTTAAGGTGGCAACGCAAGCATCACAGAGTTATCAAGTAACTTGGCAAGGTTGTGCCAAAGACCGTATTTGTTATCCACCACAAACCATTGAATTTAAAACGGATGCAGATGGTTTAGTGGCCTTACAGAATCAAACGGTTGCTCCCAAACGGCTGTTAGATTTAAGCGCAAATAGCAATGCGCTTTCTGCTGAAAATTCAGATACCTTAGACCAGAACCTTTCAACGCCTGTACAACAAACCGCACAAGATCAACATTGGTCTACACAATTGGCACAGCGCTCACCGATTTACGGCTTATTGCTGTTTTTAGGCTTGGGTATTTTGTTGGCCTTTACCCCATGTTCTTTACCCATGATCCCAATTCTCAGCTCCTTGATTGTACGTGATCGTCGCGGGGTCAAAGCGTGGATGATTGCTTTGGTCTTTGTGTGCAGTATGGCGATGGTCTATGCCGTGTTGGGCTTGGTCGCCTCTTCGGCAGGCTTGAACTTTCAGCGTTGGTTACAACAGCCCTCAACTTTAATTGCATTTAGTTTGTTGTTTGTGGTGTTTGCGCTCAATTTATTTGGACTATTCGAATTACGTTTGCCACATGCGGTGGTGCATCGTTTAGATCATTGGCAGTCGATGCAGAAAGGCGGTAGCCTGATTGGCGCGGCTGTTATGGGCATGATTTCAGCTTTGCTGGTTGGCCCTTGTATGACGGCGCCATTGGCAGGCGCTTTATTATTTATTTCTCAAACCCAGAATCAGTGGCAAGGTGCTTTACTGTTGTTCACATTGGGTTTTGGTATGGGCTTGCCCCTGTTGTTGGCCAGTATTCTTGGGGCAAAAGCCTTGCCGAAAGCAGGCTTATGGATGAACCAGATTAAGGTGTTATTTGCCTTTCTGATGTTGGCCTTAGCGCTTTATTTTATTCGCCCATTACTCTCAGAAGGCTGGATGCAGGGTTTAAGTCTGCTGCTAAGTCTTAGCTTTATCGCTTATGCGCTGTATCGTGCCCTATGGCAACAATCGCCTTTACGCCCATTGTATCTCGTGATTTTGCTGTTGGTGGTGCCTTATGTGCTTTATAGCCAGTATCAACAAAGCCAGCGTTTCTTTGTAAAACAGGGGCAGCAACAGATGCAGTGGCATGTGGCGAAAACCGCCGCAGAGTTTCAGCAAATTTTGGCACAAGCCCCGAAAGATCGCGCTATTGTGATTGATGTTTATGCGGATTGGTGCGTGGCATGTCAGCCGATTGAGCATCGCATTTTAAAATCAGCCCAAGTCCAGCAAGCACTCAGTCCATACACATTGATTAAGTTGGATTTAAGTCATTACGATGCCAGTCATCAACAATTATTAAATCAATGGGATATTTTAGGTCCACCGACCTATTTATTTTTAACCCCTCAACAACAGGAAGTTCGCGGACTCCGTTTAACAGGAGCATTTAGCGAAGCTGAGCTATTGCAACAATTAAAACAATTCGGACAAGATCGAGGGCCTTAATCATGTTAGAGCTTTATATTGCCAATAAAAATTATTCTAGCTGGTCGATGCGTCCTTGGTTGGTGCTCAAAGCCTTTGAAATTCCTTTTCAAGAGCACGTGATTTATTTTGATCGCGAACGCTCGATTGGAACATTTAAGCAAAAGCTATCAGCGATTTCTGACAATGCCAAAGTCCCGATTTTGGTCGATCAAGATTTAAAAATTTGGGATTCTTTGGCGATTTGTGAATATCTGGCAGAGCAATATCCTGAGTATGCGCTTTGGCCCAAGGATCAAGCACAATGTGCCAGAGCCAGAAGTATTAGTGCGGAAATGCACAGTGGCTTTAGCCAATTAAGAACCTTATGTGGCATGAATATTCGGGCGCAATTAGCTGAAGTGGGTCAACGGCTTTGGGCTGAAGATAGCGAGTTAAGACAGGATGTAGCACGCATTGAGCAGATTTGGGCAGAGCGTCCCGATCCTGATGCTTTCCTATGTGGGGCATTCAGTATTGCCGATGCATTTTATGCGCCCATCGTGATGCGATTTAAAACTTATGCTTTGCCCGTGTCCGCATCGAGTCAGCGTTATATGCAAAACATGTTGCAACATCCTGCGGTGCAGGCTTGGGTTGAAGCGGCGATGGTGGAAGGGCGTTGGGTCAATTATTTAGAAGCCTATCAAACCGAAGCTGAGTAAGTTAAAACTAGAAATTAGTTTGCGGGCACCGCATTTTCCGTTTGTGCTTGGAAAATATGCACCTGATTACGTCCAGATGCTTTGGCTGAGTATAGGGCTTTATCGGCTTGGGTCAGTAACTGAAAGGGCGTTAAAGGGAATTGTGCGGTTGAAATGCCAAAACTGGCAGTCAGTGCAATACGGCTGCCATCATCATCCCACAATTCTAAATGTTCAATTGCAGCACGACAGCGTTCCGCCGTGTGGTGCGCCTGTTCGAGCGTAGTGTGATACAGCAGTAATAAAAACTCTTCTCCGCCAAAACGTCCCACGATATCGCTCTCACGTAAATGCTGCTTGAGCAATTGCCCGACCAGAATCAAGGCTTCATCGCCTTTATGGTGCCCATGGCAGTCATTAATCGACTTAAAATGATCCAGATCAAGCAAGACCAAGGCATAATTTTGATTTCTCTTACGCTGGATGTGCTCTAAATATTGATTCAAACTGCGTCGATTATAGGTGTTGGTTAGCGGATCAATTCTGCTGAGTTGTTGAATCAGCTGTTCGCGATTGCGCCATTGGCTAAGTAAAATTTCAAATAAGATCAGACAAATCATGACCACAGGGGTAATGAAATACAGCATGCTCCCAACCCAAAATGAATTGGCGTAGGCATCATTGGGTAAATTGAAAATGGGGGCATAAGGCAAGATGCCATGCAAACTCAAATAACCACAGACAAATAAATATAAAGTTGAAGGGATTAATGCACTATAAACAATTGAACGCGGTAATAAGACCAAACCTACGGTGAGCAAACTGACATAGGAGCTTAAGGTTGCAGGGCTGAGTGTACCAATCAGATACGCATCTCGGCATAAAGAGGTAATAAAACACCACACTGCAATATAAGGAACAAAGCGCTTGACCCAAGCTTTGTGCTGCCAGTAAACGCAAGGATAAATCAGGCCACTGAGCACTGCAATAAACACCAGATTTAATATAATCTGCTGTTTAATCAGGACTAAATTGGTCATGCTCCATAGGCTAGGACTAAGCCAAATAAAGATTTTCCAGAGCATCCAAATCAGGTGGGTTAAACAACCTAAAATTAACATCAGAATACATTTATTCAATGTATTCCAGTTCATGATCACCCCATATTCAAGCACAATTTTCTTGAGTTTATGTGGAAGCGATGCAATAGATGGGGAAGATGATTTTGTCGTCATTGCTTTTTATTCCCTCGACATCAACAGTTCCTTTGTTGTTCTAAAGCGAGAATTGTTTTTGCTAACAATAGCATAAATTTTAAACAATCTATCGATTGCTTTACATTTCCCTTTTTGCTGTGATTTAAATATGTTCTAAAAATAGAACATAGTGTATTAACTGAGATAATTATTCTATTTTTATAGATGACCTAAACTTAGCCTATTCCAAAAGATTAAAGATTAAGGTGGCATCATGAAAGTTTTACATATCGACTCAAGTATTTTAGGTACAACGTCGGTTTCTCGCCAGTTGAGCCAAGCGATTGTTGAGCAATTACAAGCGAAACATGGCAATGTGCAAGTTGAGTATTTGGACTTGGCAGCACAGCCGATTCCACATTTAACTGCGGAAATCTTAATGGGTCAAAATGCTGAGCAAGCAGTCTTAGGCGAACAGATCATCCAGCAGTATTTAGCAGCAGACGTAGTTGTGGTGGGTGCAGCCATGTACAATTTTGGCTTGGCTTCAACTTTGAAAGCATGGATTGATCGCATTAGTGTTGCAGGCAAAACCTTTAAATACACTGAAAATGGTCCTGTAGGTTTGGCAGGTAATAAACAAGTGTATATTGCCAGCAGCCGTGGTGGTGTTTATGGTGACAACAGTCCTGCGGATTTCCAAGAAGGTTTCTTGAAAACCGTATTCAACTTTACGGGTGTTGAACAGGTTGATGTGGTCCGTGCCGAAGGCGTAAATATGGGTGAAGAGCTGAAAAATAAAGCCATTGAAGCCGCTTTGGCGCAGGTCAAACTTATCTAAGTTTGAAGAATTAGAAATAAAAAGGTCAGCATCTGCTGACCTTTTTTATGGCATTTTAGTTTTTATCTAAGCGGTGCGCGAATGCGGCTAAATCGGCTAAAGCCTGCTGTGCTTCTGCAAACCAAGCGCTGAACATTTGGAAATTGTGCCACATCCCCGTATAAATTTTAAATTCTACATCAACACCTGCTGCTTCGGCTTGCTGTTGAAAGCGTTGTCCATCATCCATTAAAATTTCTTTAGAACCGACCTGAACCAGTGTAGGTGGCAAGCCCGTTAAATCATCAAATAACGGTGAGACGCGCGGATCACCACGATCAATGCCCGCAGGTACATAGTAATCAATGCCCGCTTCTAAGGCCTCTATCGAGAGCAACGCATCATGTTTTTGGTTAAAACGCAGAGATTCACTGGTTAGTGTTAGATCTAAAAAGGGGGAAAGCAAAATTAAGCCACTGACCTGTTCGAGTTGTGCTTGGCGGATTTTAATGGCCAAAGCAACTGCGAGGTTTGCGCCGCAAGAATCCCCCGATAAAATAATATCTTTGGGGAGAATACCCTGATCGAGCAAATTTAAATACATGTCAAATAAAGCATCAATTGCTTCAGGGAAGGGATGCTCTGGTGAGAGCGGATAATCGACATGCAACACCTGCATTTGGGTACGGGCCGCGATCTGGCTTAAAAATGCACGATGCGTTTTAAGGGAGCCGAGAAAAAAAACGCCCCCATGAATATGCAAGATGAGCTGGGTCGATTCCTGTTGCGGTTTGAGCTCCTCAGCATTCAATTGCCCTAAACGTAAAGGGCGAATTTGAACATCTGCCTGAGTTGGAAAAATTTTACAGAGTTGTTCTAAACCATGTCGCAGTAGATTCGGGGGAAGATTATATTGGCTCGGCGTGCGGATGGTCGTTTTTAAAAGGCTTTCTGTAATGAATTGTTTCCACGGTGCTGAAATCTTCATGGTTGTTCCATTTTGTTATAAATTATGCCTAAATAGTGGTCTATTTACCCACAATAATTACAAGGGTACACTAAACAGTCACATTCAAGAATTGCAAATTTGTTGTGGCTTTACAATACTGAAGACGTCTACAGAACAGACTAGGGAAATCAACAAAAATGAAAAAGATTGCACTTGCATTAGGATTGCTCGGATTTACCGTACTTGCCAATGCGGCTGATCCGTTAAATGGTACAGTTTGGAAAACGATTGATGATAAAACCAAACAACCGCGTGCGGTTGTGAAATTTACTGAGCAAAAAAATGGTGTTTTGACTGCCAGTATTCAAAGTATTTTGACGCCAGGTGAAGAAAATGCTTGTAGTAAGTGCGAAGGTCCATATCACAACAAATCACTGAAAGGTCTCACCATTGTTCGTGGTCTGAAAAATGCTGGTGGCACAAAATATGATGAGGGTACGATTTTAGACCCAAAAAATGGCAAAACCTATAGCTTGAAAGGTGAATTGACTTCAGGTGGCAAAAAGCTTGAGCTTCGTGGTTATTTGGGTGTAGCTGTATTAGGGCGTAACCAAACTTGGGTTCGCGTTAACTAAAGCAGTAAAGCAATGTGGAAAAAGCCTGATAGATGATCAGGCTTTTTTATGGTCAAAATTGGGGCTTTAAGCCGAAATTGCTCGATAAGCAGCTTCATCAAAACCGACGATATAGCCTTGTGCGGTTTGTAAAACCGGACGTTTGATTAAACTCGGCTGTGCCATCAGAGTTTCGATTAATTGGTCTTGGGAAGCCAGAGCATGTTGTTGTTCTGCTTCGCTGAGTTTACGCCAAGTGGTGCCTTTCTTATTTAAGATAAGCTCTTGTCCGACGTGTTTCAACCAGACTTTAAGCGTTTCGGCATCAATCCCTTGTTTTTTATAATCATGAAATTCATAGGCCAAGCCCAGTTCGGTCAATAAATCAAAGGCTTTTTTCATAGAGCTACAGTTTTTAATGCCATAAATTTTAAGCATGCAGAATAAATTCCCGAAGATAATAATTGAGCATAGGGTAAACAAAAAAATTAGCTTTCTCTAGCATTGCAGGAAAATTAGGCGAAAGATGCTGATGTCATGGGGATTGTCATCGAATTGCAATCTAAACTTGGCATGCTATGTTCATGAAGAACAAGAATCTTAAAACAATCAGAACATCAGCGCTTAAATAAAAATAAGCAATAAAAAAGAGAAAACCCGCATTTAATCATCCTGATTATGCGGGTCTCATTACAACGTCCATTGTCACATCCTTGAAAACAAACTCAAAACGAGTTGTGTTTTATTCCATCCTACGGCTTCCTATCCCTTTGCTGTCATCCTGACATGTCCCTGTGCCGTGCCGCTATGATGCCGTTTCTGACCGAGGATAAAAAGACCACAAATACGTCATGTGCTGTGAGCAAAAAGATAATATTGAGTGAACATTTGTTCACTCAAATCAGCCAATTCATTAAATTTGATAGTCAATAATGACGGGTGCATGGTCGCTAAACCATTCATCTTTATACACCCAAGCATTGACTGTGCGTGACTTCCAGTCGGGTGAACAGGCTTGGTAATCAATACGCCAACCCACGTTCTTGGCACGGGCTTGTCCACGATTCGACCACCAAGAATAAAGTTCAGCTTCTTTACGAACTTCGCGGAAGGTATCGACATAACCGAGTTCATCATAAATATGATCGAGCCAAGCACGTTCATGCGGTAAGCAGCCCGAAGATTTTTGATTGCCTGACCAGTTTTTAATATCAATGCGCTTATGCACAATATTGTAGTCACCACACACAATGATCGATTTATTTTCAGCACGCCATTGCTTGAGAATTGTTTGATAATTTTCTAAAAAATGATCTTTGCGTGCCTGAGCTTCATCACCTGATGAACCTGAAGGTAGATACAAAGAGCAAATATGTACGGGGTGATCTAAGCCTAAATCAAATTCCGCACTGATAAAGCGCCCTTGAGAGTCGGCCAGTTCAAAGCCTAAACCATCTGTTACAGACACAAAGGGTAAACGGCTATAAATCGCTGTGCCTGCATAACCTGCACGTTCCGCAGGGAATAAATGCGTATACCAGCCTTCTGGTTTAAATTTATCCGTCCATTGGGCATGGGTGATGCGGCTTTCTTGCATACACACCACATCGGCATCGGACTGTTCTAACCATTCCAATAAGCCTTTGGTTACGGATGAACGTAAGCCATTTACGTTAATTGAAACCACTCGTAAAATTTTTTGATCACTTGGGTAGCTACTCTTTGGTATCATGCGCAGTCATAACCTCAATGTATGAATTTCGGAGCACCTCATGTCAACGCCAGCTCAATTTAACCCACAAGCATTTATCGAACTCGCTTTATCACGTGGTGTGCTTAAATTTGGTGAGTTTACTTTAAAATCAGGTCGAGTGAGTCCTTATTTTTTTAATGCAGGTTTATTGAATGATGGTGAGGCTTTATCACTGTTGGCTTCTGGTTATGCAGATAAATTAACCCAGTGTGATCATGTTGAAGTGGTGTTTGGCCCTGCATATAAAGGCATTCCTTTTGTGGCAGCAACGGCTGTAGCATTGTCGCAAAATCATGGTGTGAGTGTGCCATGGGGCTTTAACCGTAAAGAAGCCAAAGACCACGGTGAAGGTGGTGTATTGGTTGGTGCGTCGGTTGCAGGCAAAAAGGTCTGGATCATTGATGATGTGATTACCGCAGGAACAGCGATCCGTGAAGTGGTCACGATTCTAAAAAATGCAGGTGCACAAATTGCAGGTGTATTGGTAGCTTTAGACCGTCAGGAAAAAGGTCAGGGTGAATTATCCGCGATTCAGGAAGTGCAAAAAGAATTGGAAATTCCTGTACATGCCTTAATTACCATGAAAGATTTAATGAATTATCTAGATGCCAAAGGTGAAAGCGAAGCCTTGGCGAAAATGGAAGCTTACCGTGTGAAATACGGCATCTAAATTTATATTGAACTGAAAAAAGGAAGCGATGGCTTCCTTTTTTCATTTATCAGCGGATTAAATTGTTGAGTAGATCTATTAAATTTGTAAAACATGGGTTGAATCATAGTCGTGGAACGTGAAGAATCATGAAAAAGTCCAGTCGGGTGTGACTGGGCTTTAGTTGGTGAAATAAGCAATTGATTTAAAGATTTCAATGGAATAATGGGTATCATATTCTTGTTCTTGGCACATATCACATATTCTAATATGCTCAGCCATCATACCCCTTGTCAGCAATGAGATAAGTTGCCTAGCCTACAATATCAATCAGTTGTTTTGCAACTTGACTGTCGTGGACGTCACCCCCAGTGATTTTAAAATCAATCGGTAATCCATTCGCGTCGGTTGCAAGATGTATTTTTGTTGTTCGTCCACCGCGTGATTGTCGAATTGCTCTTTCGAAATCATGCCGAGCTCCACTTGCATGTTGATGCACGCGTATGTAGCTTCCATCGATGAATCCTATTCCTGATCCAGAATGCCTCGTAATCTAAAAAAAATTTATCCCATAATCCCTTACTTGCCCAGCGATTAAAGCGATTGTAAGCAGTTTGCCAGGGGCAAAGTTCTTGAGGAATATCACGCCATGTCGCACCCGTACGTAGTTTCCATAAGATAGCTTCCATGATATTTCTACTGTTTTTTGAACTGTAACAACTGTGTAATCGCATAGTATCTTGAATTTTCTGCCAAATATCATCGGTGAGAAGAGTACGTGCCATTGAAAAAATATAGAAATGAAAAGAGCTTAAAGGTGGATTTTAAGTATTTAAAAACAATTCTTCAAATGAGGACACGCCCTAATGAATAAGAAAGTTTTAAAAATTTGACCTAAGTTATTGATCTTGACGAATGCTAAAAATAAGGTAATTTATATATAAAAGCGTTAAAAGAGATAAACAGTTTTCCAGTTTTCCAGTTTTCCAGTTTTCCAGTTTTCCAGTTTTCCAGTTTTCCAGTTTTCCAGTTTTCCAGTTTTCCAGTTTTCCAGTTTTCCAGTTTTCCAGTTTTCCAGTTTTC
>NZ_SJOD01000007.1 GCF_004331175.1 Acinetobacter sp. ANC 4178 | reverse complement strand
CAGGGGGTGTTTCTCTATCTGGAAAATAATACTTTATTTCCACACAGATCCTGATAAATATAGAAAATTATTAAAATATAGAAGATATTATTCATGCTTCAACAATCAGAATAGAGCGTATCATTTCTAAAGGGCATAGTTCTCCTGATATAGGTTGGTATGATCAGGATGAGAATGAATGGGTCATGATTGTTGACGGAAAAGCAACTTTAGAATTTGAGGATGGTTCAAAGCGTGAATTGTCTACAGGCGATTACATAAATATCCCTGCACATCTTAAACATAAGGTGCTATGGACCGATCCAAATCAAATCACCATCTGGCTAGCTATTTTTTACAGGTATTAAGTCATTACATGACAAGCTCGTTTATTGAAATGGTAAACTTCTTTTGAATTGATATCGCTGTATTAAAAGATTTAAGCTTTAATTGTGGTTTAAACGTTAAAATAAAAAAGGGTCTATCCGATGAAACTCAACTCTTTTACCCCTATACCTGAAGATGAAGAAGAACTGCATCTTCCCGAACTTGTTTACTGGTCATCTTTGGGTGATGTGGAGCAAGTCGAGCAGTTGTTATTGGATGGCGCTGATCCGAATCAAACAGATGAAGAAGGTTATAGCGCACTCCAAGCTGCAGCGGAAAATGACCATTTAGATGTGGTTAAATTGCTCGTGAGTAAAGGAGCAAGAATTGATTATCGCTCAGAATATACTGCAGTTGAATTGGCTGAAATGGCTGAAAATAAAGATGTTATTGCATATTTAAAAAGTTTGTAAATATAGCTTTATGATCAAAGCCCATCTTACACTGGGCTTTTTAACTTTTAAAACAGTAGAGTAGCTTAGAGCGAGTCTTTAAGTTTTTCTTCATGCTGCTTCACTTGTTTGGCATATTTTTTTCCTTGGTGGCGCATTTTCCAGCTCGACTCATAGCCTGTAGGTCCAACATTATAGTAGGCAAGGGCTTTTTTCCAGCTCCCCGCAGATTGATTATATTTAGCTAAAATATAGGTGCCACAATTGATATTGCTGGCTTCTTCGAATAAATCACCTGAGCAAGTTTGCTGCCAATATGTAGGCATGATTTGAGTTAAGCCTATAGCTCCTGCTGGCGAAATCACATAGTTACGATAACTTGATTCTTGTCGGATCATGGCGGCAATGAGTAAAGGGTCGACCTGATATTGTTCTGCACTTTGTACAATCATTGGTGCGACACGGTTTGCAGTTGTTGAGTCGACAGAATATGCTTTTTGAATACCAGTAGACAGTTTTGCTGCACGCTTTTCTAGAGATCCACCACCTAAACCTGAACAGCCTGTGATCATGAGCAGACTTAATGCAGTAATACTGAATTTAATTTGCGTTGATGGTTTCAATATGGATAGATGATTCAGTGAGAGTAAGTGCAACAAAATAAAATTCCTGATGTAATTAAAATATTTAGGATGTTAGATAGTGCAATATAGTGAGTCAATATGAGTTATTTTAAGGAATAGCAGTATTCTGTAATATTCATTTTTTTTCATCCACGGTGATGATCAATTCTGCTCAGTATATAAAAGAAAAACCCTATCATCCTGACAGGGCTTTTCTGTATAAGGTTTTATGTAATCAACTCCTGTTAATTACCATGCTTCCTGCAATCTTTGTTCTTATTTACAGAGACATCCTGTCTTTGTATTTCTTGATATTAATGTCATATGCAGGATGGATCTAGGTGCAAATTACACTGATTGTTGTAAGCTAAAGCCGACTCAATAAAATTTTAAAATAGGGATCTTATGCAAAATAAAAAGCCTGCATGGTCAATTCGAGCTGAGCAACCTAAAGATATTGATAGCATTGAATATGTAACGATTAGGGCATTCGAATCGGCAGTTCATAGTGATCATCATGAGCAATTCATTGTGCGTGCATTACGCCAGTCAGGGCAACTGAGCATCTCTCTAATCGCTGAACTTGATGGACAATTAATCGGGCATGTGGCAATTTCACCTGTGTCGATTTCATCAGGTACAGAGGGCTGGTATGGCTTGGGTCCAGTTTCAGTCTTACCTGAGTTTCAGGGGCAAGGCATTGGTAGAGATTTAATTGAAACTGCATTGGCACAGTTAAAAGCTCAGCATGCGCAAGGCTGTGTGGTGTTGGGTGAACCTGATTATTATGCGCGGTTTGGTTTTCGAGCCGTTAGTCAATTGGTACTAGAAGGTGTGCCTGCTGAGTATTTTCAAGTACTTGCATTTAAAAATGAAATTCCACAAGGCAATGTTCAGTATCATGCCAGTTTTAATGCCACATCTTAACTGGATGGACTGACAAATAAAAAAAGCTGAATGTAAACATTCAGCTTTTTCAGTAGTGCTTCAGGAATTAGAAATGTGCATCTAAACCAATATAAGGCCCTTTGAATTCAAGTTTAATGTCATTGCGGTTATAGTCATCGAGATCAACCGTAAAAATTCGGTAACCTGCTTTTGCACCAACATCGACCAGCATGTTGTCAATAAAGTTATATTGAATTTCTGCCAAAGCATCGGTCAATTTGGCATCGTTAAAGTTGCTGTAGGTTAATTCGGCTTTCGCACTTAAACCTGTAAATGGCAATTTACCGCCAACTGTACCGTAAATAATCGGATAGGTTTCATCAATACTGGTACGTTGTCCTGCAAAATTGGTGATATCACCATTTAAAGTGGTTGCACCTGCACCAATATCGAGATCAACCACATTGTCTAAAATTTCGTAATAGAGAATGAAGTCAGCATGATCAAGGTTAACTGCATAATCGGCTTGCCCAGCCACACTGTTTTCTGTTTGAGAGTCTAAATTGACATAGCGAATTTTAGCATTTGGAATAATCGGAACTGGGTGTTCTAATGCGAGAGAAAATTGAACGGCGCCATCATTGTCCAGTGTTTCTTTTGAAAATGGGGCTGTGTTGTTCATTTCGGCATGACCGTCATAAGCCCAATAACTGATATCGCCCTTGAGTGCGACTAAATCTGCTTGAGCTAAGCCACTCAAACCTACGCCAAATGCCAGTAATCCTGCCTGTGCTACTTTCATGCTTTTATCCTAAATTGTGTTGTGTGTTTGTGTTAAAAAAGGGTTAAAACAAGCGTTATTTGGTTGTATTTCAGAGCATGATATAGCGATGCGAAAAAAGAAACAGTAGTCAAAGTGCTTTTTTACATAAAAGTGCAGAGGAATGGGAAGCCTGCTCAAGGTAGAGTTCTGATTTAGATCTAAAAATTATGGTGAGTCACCAACCACTTTTTTTGATTTTGACTCTTGGTCTGATTGGAACGGGCTAGATGTTTATGCGTGCGGTGTATTCGTTCGGAAGCGATCTGGTCTTTTATCAAAATGAGCTGCCTGATGGTTTCTGGTGACGAAATATCCAAATAAAGTGGTGAAATAGCCCATTTTTTGCATAAAAGGTGAGTGAATAATACTAAATAAATTAAGGGAATTTTCCAGTATGTTAAAAATCTTGCATTTTGGGCTTTGTTAATCTATTTTAAAGAATATGATAAAAAAAGAGTTATATTTTGATCAATTGATTAAAAATAGAATACAAAAAGACGAACTTTCATCCAGAAATTACAGCAAAAAATAACAAAAGTGCGTATTGTTCAATTATTAAGAGGTGAAAACAATCCGAAAGACTTTAACCAAGATTTTGTGTGCATTTCATCTGTTTGCAATTTAGGACGAGACACCCAAAAGGTGGAAGCTAAATCAAACAACAAAAAGATTTTTGAATGGTACTTTTTTGCTAGCCATATTAATCCATATAACAAGCAGCAATAAAAGTTACCCCAAGATTTAGGTGTGTTTCATGGCAGATTCTCGTGAAAACTGGACGTCACGATCTGGTTTTATTATTGCAGCCGTTGGTTCGGCTGTTGGTTTAGGTAATATTTGGCGCTTCCCCTACGTTGCTTATGAAAATGGTGGCGGGGCGTTCCTTATCCCTTATTTACTTGCATTAATTACTGCAGGTTTACCGCTGTTATTTTTAGACTATGCTGTCGGGCATCGTAGTAATAGTTCTCCACCCAAAGCCTATCGCGCTTTATTTAAAGGTGGTGAAACGCTCGGTTGGTGGCAAGTTTGTGTCTGTATCATTATTGGCTTGTACTATGCCAGCGTACTGACTTGGGCAGGAAGTTATGTTTACTTCTCGATTGGCCAAGCATGGGGCAATGATCCAGAAAGTTTCTTCTTTAATACCTATTTACAAACTTCAAAGGCCGCAGGCTTAGATTTACAGTTTGTCAGTCATTTGTTTTGGCCGATTGTAGGTATTTGGGCGCTTACGCTGATCATCTTGTTTGGTGGTGTAAAGAAAGGGGTTGAGCTGTCGAACAAAATCTGTATGCCTTTGTTATTCGTATTGTTCACCTTCTTGGTGATTCAAGCTTTACGTTTACCAGGTGCAGCGCAGGGCTTAAATGCATTTTTTACTCCGAACTGGTCTGCAATGATGGACTATAAGGTGTGGTTAGCAGCATACGGTCATACCTTCTTCTCACTTTCAGTGGGTTTCGGGATCATGGTGACCTATTCATCTTATTTAAAACCGAAAACCAACTTAACAGGTTCAGGCTTGATCGTTGGCTTTGCTAATGCTTCAACAGAAATTTTAGCGGGTATTGGTATTTTTGCTGCATTGGGCTTTATGGCACATGCTGCGGGTACAGACGTTAAAGATGTCGTGAGTGGTGGTATTGGTCTTGCATTCATTGCCTTCCCGAAAATTATTTCGAGCTTGGGCGCAGGTGCAGATTTATTTGGTCTTCTGTTTTTCTCCTCGCTATTTGTAGCAGGTATTTCTTCGATGGTGAGTATTTTGGAAGTTCCAATTGCGGCCATGCAAGATAAATTAAAATGGAGCCGTTCAAAAGCTGTATCGATTATTGGCGGTGGTAGTGCGCTGGTTTCAATCTTTTTATTCTCTAGCGTAAATGCGATTAAACTCGTTGATATTATTGACCACTTTATCAACAACATCGGGATTATCGGTGGTGCTTTATTATCGATTATCAGTATTGCATGGTTTAAGCGTTCTGCGTTGATGGAACTGCGTGATCATGTGAACCGTATCTCGACCATTCAATTGGGCAAGGGCTGGGATTTTACCCTCACAGTCATTACGTCGTTTATCTTGTTAACGACTTTAACCATGACCATTTTTAGCCTCGTGAAAAATGGTTATGATACTTATAGCATGAGCTTACAAGGCGTATTTGGATGGGGCAGTGTGATTTTCTGCGCTGTAGTTGCCGTTATCCTCAGTAAAATGAAAGATCGCTAGGAGAAGCAGAATGAATACTTCAGCTATCATAATGATGATTATCTCAATGGTATTTCTCTGGGGGGGGTTGGCATTGTCGATTCTCCATTTGATGAAAAACCCTGAAGAATTGGATGACGTACTTGAAGAAGTGAAAGATCATCATACGCTGTAAATAATTTGTTTCAGTAAATACTGAACATATGCAAATGAAAGCCATTATCATTTAAGATAGTGGCTTTCTTATTTAGAGCAGCAATTTATGGACACCTTATTACCACATCAAGTGTGGGTTGCATTTGGCGTGACCTTACTTGCAGGACTGGCAACAGTTCTGGGTGGTGTTTTGGTGGTGTTCTTTAAACAGCCGAGTTATCGCTTACTTGCTTTTGGATTGGCATTTTCCGCAGGGGCGATGATTTATGTGTCTTTAACCGAAATTTTAAACAAATCCATTCATTCTTTTAGTCTGGCTTTTGATGATAAAACGGGCTATGCCCTCGGGACTGCATCATTATTGCTGGGCGTGATTTTAGTGTTAATTCTCGACCATTGTATTCCCAACCCGCACGAAACCCTTGAAAACCAAAATGTGCAGGGGATTAATCAACAACAATTATTACGGACAGGATTACTGACTTTATTTGCCATTACGGCCCATAATTTTCCAGAAGGCTTAGCGACTTTTTTTGCGACGTTGGAAAGTCCTGCACTTGGGGCACCTCTTGCGGTAGCCATCGGGATTCATAATATCCCTGAAGGTATTGCGATTGCTTTGCCTGTTTATATGGCCACGCGGAAAAAAAGTACAGCTTTACTTGCCAGTTTGCTGTCGGGGCTTGCAGAACCGTTAGGTGCGATGATTGGTTATTTTCTTTTGGCACCGTATTTAAGTTTTAGTGTGTATGGCACCGTTTTTGGCATTATTGGTGGGGTGATGGTGTATTTGGCACTCGATGAACTACTGCCGACCGCAAAGAAATATGCACAGGGGCATGAAACCGTCTATGGTTTAGTCGCGGGCATGGCCTGCTTGGCACTGAGTCTGGTGATGTTTAAGTATGTGAGTTAAGGTCGAAAAACAGAAACGTGCGTTTCTGTTTTTCTTAAAATGTCTTAGGCCATTTTTTTGATTAAGCAATAATAAAAACCATCCCCATGCCCTACCTGTGGGAACAATTGGCGACCATGAATTTGCTCAATCCCCCAATCAGCCTCAATTTTAATTTCTTTCGCATCCGTATGTTCAGCAAAGAAGTCGACCATTTGCTGTTCATTCTCTGCTTTTAAAATAGAACAGGTGATGTACAGCAATGTGCCGCCGACTTTGAGTTGTTGCCACATATTTTCAAGTATTTGCTTTTGTAGCTGTACCGTTTTGGCAATATCACCCGACTGACGCAGTAAACGAATATCGGGATGGCGACGGATTACCCCAATGGCTGAACAAGGTGCATCAATGACGATACAATCTGCCAGTTCTGGTGATGTCCATTTCACCGCATCGGCAGTGATAATTTCCACAGGTTCTTCGCCTAAAGCCAAACGTTCTAAGTTTTCAGCGACACGTTTTAAGCGTTTTTCATCTTGGTCGAGTGCGATCAGTTTTCTCGGCTGATATTTCTCTAAAATATGCGCTGTTTTGCCCCCAGGCGCTGCACAGGCATCAATCACGAATTTACCATTTAAGTCGGGTAACAAGGTTGCACAGAGTTGCGCATGTTCATCTTGTACTGAAAAACCACCTGCTTCAAAACCCGGTAGGCTTGGGATATGCAGACTTTCATCGAGCACAATACCGACATTTGAAAGTTCACACGCATGTGCTTCAATGCCTTCATCTTCTAAAATTTCAAGATACTCGTCACGGCTGACTTGTAAGGTATTCACGCGTAAAGTTAAGGGTGCAATTTGTTTAAGTTCATAGCTGATCTCAGGCAATTGCTCACCCCAGTCTTTTTTCAAACGTTTTGCTAACCAGCTTGGCAAATTCGAGGCTTGTTCTAAGACATCGTAGAATTGCTCTGTTTCACGGGTTGCACGACGCAAAATGGCATTAACCACACCACTTAAGCTTTCCATACCCAATTGTTTGGCTGCATCTACTGTTTCAGAAATAGCCGCATGCGCTGCAACGCGGGTACACAGTAATTGGTATAAACCCACGTATAAACAGGTTTCAACGATTTGGTTTTCCAGTGGTTTAGACAACAACGGTAACGTCACTTGTTTCAGTGCGTGCCATTGGCGTAAACAGCCCAGAACCAATTCATGGTACAAGGCACGATCTTTGTCAGACACAATCGCCATGTGTTGCTGAAGCACCGATGCCAGTGATTGACCATTTTGGACAGCCAATAACGTTTTAACAACCTGAGCACGTAAGTTTAAAGTCTTACCTGAGGCGTGGGGAGATTGTCTCATTATAAAATTTGTCCAATATTCAGTTTTTGGGTTTGTAAAATTTGTACGGCATTAAGTGGTTTACCACCCGGCCATTGTAAAGCAGTTAGCGTGATGACTGTATGATTTGCACAGACAACATGTACACCGTGTTTATCAATCGCAATAATTTCACCGACTTGGTTTTTTTCTGTCGTTTCATGTGATAAGACAGAATTCCAGACTCTTAAGTTATTTTGCTCATCGAGTGCGATAAATGCCACGGGCCAAGGGTTAAAAGCACGAATATTACGGTCAATCTGTACTGCATTTAAAGACCAATCAATTTGTGCTTCAGCTTTGCTGAGTTTATATGCATAGACCGTGAATGCTTCATCTTGTACTTCACGTTCGGCTAAATATTGCTGTAAGGTTTGTTCAGAGTGCAATACAGCAACAATGGCTTCTGCCCCTTGCAGCGCCAGTTTGTCATGCAATGAGGCAGAGGTATCGGTGGCTTCAATCGGGCAGTAAGTTTTGTACATCATATCGCCCGTATCTAGGCCTGCCGCCATTTTCATAATGGTCACACCTGTTTCAGCATCTCCTGTAGCAATCGCACGTTGAATCGGTGCAGCACCACGCCAACGCGGTAACAATGAACCATGAATATTCAGGCAGCCGTATTTAGGCGTATCGAGCACCACTTGGGGCAAGATCAGACCATAAGCAGCAACCACCATCACATCGGCATTTAAATCTTTTAATTGTTGTTGTGCTGCTAAGCCTTCCTCAGTGGAAGATTTGAAGTGTAAAGGTTGATATACGGGTAAATCATGTTCCAATGCCAACTGTTTGACCGCTGAAGCCGTTAGCTTTTGACCACGACCTGCTTTGCGGTCAGGTTGGGTGTATACCGCAACAATTTCATGTTCTGTTTTGAGTAACGCTGCCAAAGCACATGCAGCAAATTCAGGTGTACCGGCAAAGATGATTTTCACACATCAAATTCCATAGAAACTTGCGTCTATTATATGTCAAAAGCAACGCCAAGCCGAATCTACAATATGTGCGGTAACAATCACAGTATTGGTTGAATATGCAACGCTAAAAAATAGCAAGAGGATCGGCATTTGAAAACTTTTAGTTATGCAAAATTAAAAAAATATTCATGAAAGTTTTATATTTAATTTCCCGTGCTCGGTTTATAGTAGCTCAGTACAGTTTTCTTTGAGATCATTTGTCGAAATATAGCCTGTATGTCGTGATGCAGGAAAGAGAAAAGCTGGTTGTCTGTTAAACACATCGCTGTAGTATTATGATGTTGCCTATGTTTCGACTGATTCATGCTCAATGATCAGTCTTCTTTAGCCAGAATGAATCGCAGATTCATATCAAGCACAAATTTTGTTGGAAATACACAATGCCTGACTATCGTTCAAAAACATCAACACATGGAAGAAATATGGCTGGCGCACGTGGTTTATGGCGTGCAACAGGTATGAAAGATGAAGATTTTGGCAAACCGATTATTGCGGTGGTCAACTCTTTTACTCAATTTGTTCCTGGTCATGTGCATCTTAAAGACTTAGGTCAACTTGTGGCACGTCAAATTGAAGCGTCAGGCGGTGTAGCTAAAGAATTTAATACCATTGCAGTCGATGATGGGATTGCGATGGGACACGATGGCATGCTGTATTCATTGCCGTCGCGTGATTTAATCGCAGACTCGGTGGAATACATGGTTAATGCACACTGTGCTGATGCGATGGTCTGTATTTCAAACTGTGACAAAATCACTCCGGGCATGTTGATGGCTTCTATGCGTTTGAACATTCCTGTGGTGTTTGTTTCTGGCGGGCCGATGGAAGCGGGTAAAGTCAAAATCCGTGGCAATGAACATGCGATTGACTTGGTTGATGCCATGATTGTGGCAGCAGATGACAGTTTCACCGATGAAGAAGTCGCGGAATACGAACGTTCAGCTTGCCCGACTTGTGGTTCATGTTCAGGTATGTTTACTGCAAACTCTATGAACTGTTTAACCGAAGCTTTGGGTCTATCCCTTCCGGGCAATGGTTCAACTTTGGCGACACATGCGAATCGTAAAAAATTATTCGAAAAAGCGGGTCAATTGATTGTTGAAATTACCAAACGCCATTACGAACAAAACGATTACAGCTTGTTGCCACGTTCAATCGCGACCAAAGCCGCTTTTGAAAATGCCATGACGCTTGATATTTCAATGGGTGGTTCAACCAACACCGTTCTACACTTGTTGGCAGCGGCGCATGAAGCAGAAGTTGACTTTACCATGACGGATATTGATCGTTTGTCACGTAAAGTGCCTGTGTTATGTAAAGTTGCACCTGCAAAACAAGATGTGCACATGGAAGATGTACACCGTGCAGGCGGCATCATGTCGATCTTGGGTGAATTAGACCGTGCAGGTTTGCTAGATACTTCTGTACCGACTGTACATGAAAAAACCTTAAAAGATGCTTTGGACAAATGGGATATTATCCGTACTGAAGACGAAGAAGTGTATCAATTCTTCCGTTCAGCGCCGGGTGGTGTACCGACGCAAACCGCATTTTCACAAGACCGTTACTACTCTCGTTTAGATGGTGACCGTAACAATGGCGTGATCCGTAATGCTGAGCATGCCTTCTCTCAAGATGGTGGTTTGGCTGTTCTGTACGGCAACATCGCACTTGAAGGTTGTATTGTAAAAACTGCGGGTGTGGATGATTCCATCTTGAAATTCAACGGTACAGCACGTGTTTTTGAAAGCCAGGATGCTGCGGTAGAAGCGATTCTAGGTGGCAAAATTACCGCAGGTGATGTGGTGGTGATTCGTTACGAAGGCCCACGTGGTGGTCCGGGTATGCAGGAAATGTTGTATCCAACCAGTTACTTAAAATCGAAAGGTCTCGGTAAAGATTGCGCTTTACTCACCGATGGTCGTTTCTCGGGTGGTTCATCAGGTCTTTCGATTGGTCACGTTTCGCCTGAAGCCGCTGAAGGTGGTGCGATTGGTTTGGTTGAAGATGGCGACCGTATTGAAATCGATATTCCAAACCGTACCATTCACTTAGCTGTGGATGAAGCAACCATGGCTGCGCGCCGTGAAGTGCAAGAAGCCAAAGGCTGGCAACCTGCTGAACAGCGCCCACGTAAAGTGTCTAAAGCTTTAAAAGCTTATGCGATGCATACCACCAGTGCGTCTAAAGGCGCGGTACGTGAAATTTAATCGGTAAGTTTTACCGATGAGAAAGAGCACTCCATTTGGGGTGCTTTTTTATTGATTGATGAAAATAGCACAGTCGCATTTTACAGTACGGTTTGCACTGTCATTACGTAGACGAGGTTTTACTTTTGACGGCACAAAAGTAACAAAATGCCTTTGTTCCCCTGATATAGCGTCCCAGCCATACAGTGAAACAGCGACATCCATGTCGCTTCATCATTTGACCTGATTTGGGTAAAATAACAATAAATGGTTTTATGTAATACCCAGCGAGTCGCTTTCATGTGTAGTCTGCTTTCTATACAATAAAAACAGAAAAATTGCCAAGACCTTAGAGCAATACGCAGCCACTGCCAAGGACAAATACAATGAGTAAAGACAATATCCGCGAACATTCAGCCCCAGTTTATGAAGGCATCGAAAATGCACCTGCACGTTCCATGATGCGTGCCACAGGCTTTACAGATTCAGACTTTGCTCGTCCCTTTATCGGTATTGCGTCTACATGGGCCAATGTCACGCCGTGTAATATGCACATCGATGGTTTGGCACGCGAGGCTGAAAAAGGTGTCAATCAAGCTGGCGGCAAAGGCATTATTTTTAATACCATCACCATTTCAGATGGTATTTCCAATGGCACCGAAGGCATGAAGTATTCATTGCTGAGCCGTGAAATTATTGCAGACTCGATCGAAGCGGTGGTGGGCTGTCAGGCCTATGATGGCGTGATTGCGATTGGGGGCTGTGACAAAAATATGCCGGGTTGCATCATGGGTTTGGCACGTTTAAATCGTCCGGGTTTGTTTGTCTATGGCGGTACGATTAAGCCGGGCGCAGGGCATACCGACATGATTTCAGTTTTTGAAGCTGTGGGTCAGCACGCCAAAGGTGAAATCAGTGCCATTCAAGTCAAACAGATTGAAGAAGTAGCGCTACCGGGGCCGGGTTCCTGTGGCGGTATGTATACTGCAAACTCGATGGCCTCTGCGATTGAAGCCTTGGGCATGAGTTTACCGGGTTCATCGGCACAAGAAGCGGTTTCGGATGACAAGCGGATCGACTGTCAAAAAGCAGGTGAAGCGGTGATGAATTTGCTGCGCCTAGACCTGAAACCACGCGATATTATGACCAAAGCCGCGTTTGAAAACTCAATTAAAGTGCTGATTGCCTTGGGGGGTTCGACCAATGGTGTGCTGCACTTACTGGCGATGGCACATACCGCTGGAGTTGAATTGAGTTTGGATGATTTCGTGCGTATCGGCCAAGATATTCCCGTGGTGGCAGATGTACGTCCTTCGGGTCAATATCTGATGTCTGAGTTAATTGCGATCGGGGGCATTCAACCGCTGATGAAGCGAATGTTGGATGCTGGTATGCTCGATGGTTCATGTTTAACGGTAACAGGAAAGACCTTGGCGGAAAATTTGGCCGAGGTTGAAGACTACCCTGAAGGTCAGCAAATTATTTTACCGTTCGATGCTCCAATTAAAAAAGACTCTCACTTGGTGGTGCTTAAAGGGAATCTGTCTCCAACAGGTGCTGTGGCTAAAATCACGGGCAAAGAAGGTCTGTACTTCGAAGGGCCAGCGCGGGTCTTTGAAGGCGAGATTGGCGCGATGCGTGGTATTTTAGATGGCGAAGTTCAAGCGGGTGAGGTGGTGGTGATTCGTGGCGAAGGGCCGAAAGGTGGGCCGGGCATGCCCGAAATGCTGAAACCGACTTCAGCGATTATTGGTAAAGGTCTGGGCAAATCTGTGGCCTTAATCACCGATGGTCGTTTCTCTGGAGGCAGTCATGGTTTTGTGATTGGTCATGTCACCCCAGAAGCTTATGAAGGCGGGCCAATTGGTCTCGTTCAAAACGGAGATCGTATCTCGATTAATGCTGAAACACGGGAAATGACGTGGCATGTTTCTGAACAGGAAATGGCCGCACGGCAAAACCGTTGGGTCAAGCCAAAACCAAATTATACCCACGGTGCGCTGGCGAAGTTTGCTAAACTGACCACCGGAGCCGAAAAGGGTGCAGTCACTGATTTAAACTTAGAACTGTAAGCTATCGGGAAGGATTGAACATTTTGTCTTGAATTATGTTACGTTTTGCTCAAGACTTATTGTATTTTAAGACATTCTGTTCACCGTATTGGTCATTCTCTGCGGGTTAGAAACAATATCACCCGCTATTTCTACATTAGAGGCAATTCATGTCACTGTTACGCCGTTGGTTCGATCCGATCCGATCGAGATGGTTTTATCAAAAGCCAACTCGTCAAGAGGTATTGCCCACGGAGCATGGGCTCAATATTCATTTACGTTTAGACGATGTTTATAGTTATTTGGCTGTGCAGCAGTTGCCACAATTAGAAGAAATTTTGAGTGATGAACTCAAGCCACTGAAAGTGATTATTTCCAGTCGAATACCTGAGCCACCGAATCATATGTCGGCGCAAGAGTGGCAGCACTATTGTCTGAATGATGCGCAGATCCTTTCTAAACAACACCGATTCAGCTTCCACGAAACCCCTGAACAGCCACCACAAGAAGCCTTAGCACAGGCAGAAACGATTTTAAGAAATACCCCGCTGCAAGGTCAGGACTTTCTGTATTTATTGGAAGATGTGTTTCACATGTTGTGGCAGAAGCAATATGGCAAATTGCGCACTTTATATGCTATGGCGAGTAAACATCATCAGGAACAGCACTTTCCAGAACGAGTATTTAATGATGATGCCATCCTTGCCAGTTATTTTGAATTTTCAGACCGTAAATATCATGCAGTGGATGATCTGCTACGTCTAACCCGTCGTTTAAAACAACAAAAATTACTGACAGGCAATCCGATCTTCCTGATTAATCATATTGAATGGCGAGAGCATTCAATTAGTGATGCAGAAGAACTAAATGAAATTCAAGCACTTGATCCAGAATTAGATTTATATATTGCGTTAGAAGATCCAGTTTCATGGCTGTTATTGGCTTATATTAAAGAGGAATTGGCAGATTATTATAATATTCAGTTAACTGTGTACCCGCTGAGTTATCATGGGCGAGACTGGTTTGACTGGAGCTTGGCAACGCGTTTATCTAAACGGACAGAAGTGGCATTTACTCCATTTTGTCGTCCGACTAAAGAAGCCACTTATGCGATGGCGCAGTTGTATTATCTTGTGCCTGAAGAGCAGCGGATTGCAGCCATGCACCGTATTTTGCAAGCGGTATGGACCCAAGGTAAAGATTTATCCTTTAAGGCGCATTATCAAGAACTGCAACGTGAATTGGGTCTAGAGTTACAAGAAGTAAGGCAGGAGGATATTCAAGCCAAGCTGAAAGAAAATGATGTTCTATGTGAAATGAAGTCACAACCTGATTTCCCTGTACTTGAATTACGTATTGATGGGCAGAGTTATACCTTTAATAGCTTATATCGGGTCTGGATGATTGAAAGTATTTTCAGTAATGTGTTAGAAGAAAAATATAAAATTGAAAACGAAGCGGATCACTCCAGCTTACCACCAGAAGATAAAACCAATGCAGAAAGAGAAATGTGAGTCGCTCGAGCAAGTTCGAGATAAAATTGATGTGATTGATCAGCAGTTGATTGAACTCATTACCAGCCGACAGTTTTATGTGGATCAGGCGGTGCGTTTTAAGCGCACTGAACATGAAGTGCAATCGCCAGAACGGGTCGAGCAGGTGATTGCCAAAGTTCGAAAACAGGCGACACAACAAGGCACTGATCCTGATTTGATTGAACAGATTTATCGGGAAATGATTCAACATTTCATTCGGCGTGAACTCAAAGAAATTCGCCCATAAATTATATTTTTATTTAATTTGTCTTAAAAATTAGGCGTGCTCAATAGTGTGCTTGGGTTTCTTTTGCGCTTAAAATTAAATAATATATGTAACATTATAACATATCTATTTATTTCCTCATGTCTGCACTTTCCCAGCGCCTTCAGGCGATTGATGCACTTCGTGGTCTGGTCATTTTAATTATGATGGTCGACCATGTGCGTGAAACTTTTTATTTACATCATCAAGTTCCCGACCCCATGCACATTGAGGAAACGGAAGCCAGTTTATTCTTCAGCCGAATTTTGGCGCATCTCTGTGCCCCAGTTTTTGTGGTTTTGACGGGATTATCGGCTTATTTATATCAAGCAAAATACAACAGCTTGAGCATGACGCGAGAATTTTTGCTCAAGCGTGGCTTATTTTTAGTCGCTTTAGAATTGTTGGTGATCAATTTTGCTTGGACAGGACAATTTCCACCGCAGGTGATTTATTTGCAAGTGATTTGGGCAATTGGTATCAGCATGATTGCTTTGGCACTGCTGATAGGGTTGCCACAGCGAATTTTGTGGTTGATTGCTGTATTGATTATTTTTGGGCATAACCTATTGGATCAGGTCTCCTTGCCACAAATGCCAATTTTACAGCCGATTTGGTTGATTTTACATGAGCGTGGTTGGATTGAATGGGGGGAATTCCTCAAACTTCGTACATCTTATCCAGTCTTGCCTTGGATTGGGGTGATTTTGCTTGGTTATTGTATAGGGGCAACTGTTTTTCAAGCACAGATGACGCCAGAGCGAAGACGTCGGTATTTATTGGCATTTGGCTGTGGCAGCATTGTCGTATTTCTAATCTTGCGAATGTTAAATGTATATGGTGATAGCACATGGATAGAGATGTCGACACCGCTGCAAACCTTGATGAGTTTTTTAAATCTGACTAAATATCCGCCGTCCTTATTGTTTATTTTATGGAATGTCGGCTTGGGGCTGTTATTGCTTGTGGCGCTGGAAAAAGTGCAACAGCAGACATGGGTGCATCCCTTAATTATTTATGGTTCAGTACCGATGTTCTTTTATATTGTGCATTTATTTGTCTTAAAACTACTGTATGTGGTTGCCGTGGTGCTTTGGGGACAGAATCATGGTGACTATTTTGGCGTAAATCAGGTATCTACCCTTTGGTGGATCGCGATTATCCTGTCCATCGTGCTTTATCCATTGATGCGGTGGTTTTCTAAATTTAAGCATCAAAATAAGCAGATTCCATTATTAAAATATCTATAGTTTTCGGAATGACATAAAAAAAACCCTTCACAGATGAAGGGTTTTTTATGTTGTAAAAGCAGGCTTTTACATGAATTTCACGCCTTGCTGACCCGCAGGGGTCACTTTGAAAATTTCCACTTCAAACGTAATGTTTTTACCTGCCAATGGATGGTTAAAATCCACTTCGGTAATGTCATCACCGACAGTTTTAACCACGCCGTAAAGGCTTTGCTTGGCTTTGTCTTCAAATTCAATCATGTGCCCTTCAATAGGACGCTGTTCAAATTTGACCGTATCAAACTTTTGTACGTTTTCAGCATTCCACGGGCCAAAAGCATCTTCTGGTGGTAGACTGACAGTACGACGGTCACCCGCACGTAAACCAAACAGGGCTTTTTCAAAGCCTGGGAGTAAACTGCCATCACCCATCACCAAGCTGACAGGTTCAGCACGGCTACGGGTATTGTCAATTTCTACGCCATTTTCAATGGCAACGGAAAAATGAAGATCGACTTTTGAACCGTGTTCAATACGGGTTTCTTCATTGGGATTTATAATTTCATTCATGGTGTTGCGTATCCGCACGTTGAATTCGATGTTTTTCTAAGAAAAACGTATCTATAAGCAGCAGAATGGTGCCCAGAGTAATGGCACTGTCGGCAAGGTTAAATGCAGGGAAGTGACTATTGTTGTAATAGACATGGATAAAATCGACCACGTAACCCAAGCTCACGCGATCAATTAAATTTCCTACAGCACCACCTAAAATCAGGGCAATTGCCATGGGTAAAATCGTGATGTGTTTTGGCATGCGCATCAGCCAAAACACGAAAATCACGGAAACCAAAGCTGCAAGTGAGGTAAAGAAATAACGTTGCCAACCGCCTGCATCGGACAAGAAACTAAAGGCTGCGCCATAGTTATGTAACAAAGTCCAATTTAAAAAAGGCAGTACAGGTACCGGATCTGCATAATTCAGGTGCGTAGACGCAATCCATTTAGTCCATTGATCTAGCACAATCGCCAAAATAGATAATCCTACCCACAGCAAATTGTGTGGGTAAAATTGAAACAGGCCCGTTTTCTGTTGGGGATTAGGCATATTTTCTCTCTTCGCCTTGACCAGTAGGGAGGTTAATAATACAACGAGCGCATAGACCTGGATGTTCGTGATGTGTATTCACATCTGGCAGGACATGCCAGCAACGCGCACATTTTTCACCTTCCGCAGCAGACACTTTCACACGTAAACCTTCTAGATCGGCTTCTTGACCTTGAGTCGCATCGAAGGCATTGACCAAGACTTGTGAAGTAATCAGTACGAAGCGAAGCTCATCACCTAAACGATCAAGCACATTCTTGAGCTCCACGTCTGCCCACAGTTCAACTTTGGCAGAGAGATTAGAACCCACCAGTTTTTCGTTACGCGCAACTTCAATATGCTTGTTCACCGCAAACTTCACCGTGATCAAGGTTTGCCAATCGGCTTCAGACAACAAGTTTGCAGTCGATGACACAGGAATGTCGTACCATTCCGCAGTGAACACATATTTCTCAGTTTGTTCTGGAATCAGTGGCCATGCTTCTTGCGCGGTAAAGCTTAAAATCGGTGACATCCAACGTACAAAAGCTTGAACCAAATGATACAGCGCAGTTTGAGCCGAATGGCGTGCTTGTGAATCTGCTTTGGTGGTGTACTGACGGTCTTTGATGATGTCGAGGTAGAACCCACCCAAGTCATTGATACAGAAGTTAGTTAAAGCATTCGCCACGATATGGAAGTTCATATCTTCATAGGCTTGTTGAATGGTTTTCTGTACGTCAGCAGCACGTTGTAAAATGTATTGATCCAATGCAATCAATTGATCTACAGGCAGGGCATCAGTTGATGGTTTGAAACCATTAAGGTTCGCCAACAAGAAACGTAGCGTGTTACGGATACGACGGTAGCCATCTGATGCACGGTTAAAGATTTCTTTACCTGCCGTCATTTCATAACGGTAATCGGCTGATGCAATCCAGAAACGTAAACCATCTGCACCCATATCTTTAATGATGTCTTGTGGGGTGATGATGTTGCCTAAAGATTTTGACATCTTACGGCCTTTTTCATCTACCACGAAGCCGTGAGTCAATAGGCCTTTGTACGGTGCACGTTGATTGATGGCAATCGAGGTGAGCAATGAAGACTGGAACCAACCACGGTGCTGGTCTGAACCTTCAAGGTATAAATCGGCAGGATCGGTGAGTTCTTCACGTTCACGCAGCACGGCATAGTGCGTTGTGCCTGAGTCGAACCAGACGTCTAAAGTATCACGCACACAATTGTACTGTTCCGCTTCATCACCGATAAAGTCTTTCGCTTCACGGTTATACCATGCATCAATGCCTTCTTGCTCGATCAGTTCCGCAACTTCTTCGATCAATTCTGCTGTACGCGGGTGTAACTCGTTGGTGTCTTTATGCACGAAGAATGGAATTGGCACGCCCCAAGTACGCTGACGTGAAATACACCAGTCTGGACGACCTTCGATCATGGCTTGAATACGGTTTTTACCCCAATCCGGCACAAAGCTAATGTCATTTTCAATTGCATTTAAAGCATTTTGACGTAAACCTTGCGCATCCATGCTGATAAACCACTGTGGGGTTGCACGGAAGATAATCGGGGTTTTATGGCGCCAGCAGTGTGGGTAGCTGTGCTTGATTGGCTTATGCGCCCACAACTTGCCTGCTTCGCTTAAAGCGGCAATGATTTGTGGATTGGCTTTATAAATATGTTCGCCTGCAAAAATTGGTGATGTTGGTAAATACACACCATTACCACCGACGGGGTTATCGATGCTCAGGTTGTAGGTTAAGCCTACTTTATAGTCGTCTACACCGTGTGCAGGTGCAGTATGAACCGCGCCTGTACCGCTGTCCGCGGTGACGTGTTCACCTAAAATCACAGGGACTTGGCGATCTGCGATGAGTGGGTGCTGTAAGCTTAAATGCTCAAGTTTATTGCCCGTGAATTCTGCCAAGACTTCCACACTGTTAAAACCATAACGTTCCGTTGCAGATTCAACTAAATTCTTCGCTAAGATAAAGTTTTGCTCTGCTTTTTCTTCACCACGAGCTTTAACCAATTGGTACTCAAGTTCGGCATGTAAAGCTACTGCTTGGTTGGCAGGTAAAGTCCACGGAGTGGTGGTCCAGATGACGATGTCTGTGCGCTCAGCAACTTCTACACCTAAACGTGCAGAAAGATCGGTCAAATCAACGACAGTAAAACCAACATCAATGGCATCTGATTTTTTGTCTTCGTATTCAACTTCAGCTTCAGCCAAAGCAGAACCACAGTCCAAACACCAGTTCACAGGTTTTAAGCCTGGTTCGATATGACCTGCTTTTGCAATTGCGCCAAGAGAACGAACGATGTCTGCTTCTTGTTTGAAGTTCATGGTCAGGTAAGGATTGTCCCAATCCCCAAATACACCCATACGCACAAAGTCTTTTTTCTGTAATTCGACTTGGGTGTAAGCATATTCACGGCAGGCTTTACGGAAGGTTGAAGCATCTACTTTTACGCCCACCTTACCGACTTTCTCTTCCACTTTTAATTCGATTGGAAGACCGTGACAGTCCCAACCGGGCACGTAAGGAGCATCAAAACCATCCATGATACGGCTTTTGATAATGATGTCTTTGAGGACTTTATTCACCGCATGACCTAAATGGATTTGACCATTGGCATACGGAGGGCCGTCATGCAGCACATATTTTTTCTTGCCAATACGCGACGCACGAATCTGCTGATAAATGTTGTCGGCATACCACTCTTCTAACCATTTTGCTTCACGTACTGCAAGATTTGCTTTCATTGCAAATTCAGTACCTGGGAGGTTGAGTGTGGCTTTATAATCCACTGCATTTTCAGGAGTTTGCTTATCGCTCATGCAAGATATCTTCCAATTTTATCAGGGTTTAGGCTGACACGTTTTACATAAAAGTTTTCGGTGTTTAAAAGGGAAAGGTTGGGGTGTTATGGCGAAACTCAAGCAGTTTTTCCACATCATCATCAATTCCCGCTTTCAGTGCTTCCAGCGAAGGGTAGTTCTTTTCACCATGTAAGTAGTTCAAGAAAGTGACCCGCATTAACAAGCCATACAGATTAGCAGAAACATTGGGGAAATGTACTTCTAATCGCCATTCTGGATGCTCTTGTTTGATGGCAGGTCGGGTGCCGACATGCCCCGCACCAAACAAAGCCGTGGCTTGATAACCCAGAACTCCTTTTTGTTCTGGACTCTCTTGCACAACTTTGTTTTGTAAAGAGGTGGTTTCACAAATGACATCGACACCATAAATGCCGTTTAAACAGGGTTTATGGCGGTTGAGGCGCACGTTAATGGTTGGAAAATCGAGGGTTCGGCCAATTTGGTCGCCATATTGCACACGACCTGTGATGCTATAAGGTCGGCCTAATAACTGTGCCGCGAGTGCTAAATTCCCTTCTGCGAGGGTTTGGCGAATACGGGTTGAACTGACGCGTTCACCTTCAAGTGCAATGGTGTGTAAATTATGAACATCAAAACCGTAATTTTTCAGGAATTCACTGTTGCCTTGGCGGTTTTTGCCAAAGTGAAAGTCATCACCCAAGATCAGGCTTTGCGCATTCAGTTGGTCTTTTAAAATACTGGCAAATGCTTCTGCACTTAAGCTGCGGAAGGTATTGTCGAACTTGGCGACGGCAATATAGTCCACGCCCAATTCAGTTAAATATTCGACTTTTTCACGGAGTGAACTGATGCGTGGCGGAGCCTCATAGCCTTGAAAAAACTCTAAAGGCTGTGGCTCAAAAATCATGACTAAAGATTTGAGTTGTTGTTGTGCAGCAACCTGTTTCAGTTGCTGAATCATGGCCTGATGTCCCAAATGGACGCCGTCAAAATTACCAATGGTCACAGCCGTTTGCGGTAATTGAAAGTCTGGCGCTAAAGCATTCAGGCGGAGCAGCTTCATGGGCTAATCAATAAATGAAAAATAATCAGGCTTATATATTGCCATATTCTTGAGCATTCGTCTTGCTGTTGTGTTTTTACCCAGAAAAATTTATTGATTTATTGTATTAATATCAATAAAAATGATTTAAAAAATAAAAAAGAATCAATTTTTCTTATTTAAAATGAGTTGTAATATCAACATAACTTCTTAATTTGGGTTGATGCCACATGAACAAGCCCTTTCATCAATTGCCACAATGGCATGATGTGATCCGTCAGTTTACGCCGAACTGGTTTACCGTCTGTATGGGGACAGGCATTCTGTCCATTGTATTGGCGGAGTTTAGCATTGTGCATCCTGTTTTTTGGCAATTGGGTGCAGGGCTGTGGTTGTTCAATGGACTGCTTTTTATCTTATTTGGCAGCTTGTATGGTTTGCGCTGGTTGCTGTATCCGCAGGAAGCCAAACAGATTTTTACCCATCCCAGTATGAGCTTATTTTTAGGTACGATTCCGATGGCATTGGCGACACTGATTAATGGTGCCTTGAAATATGGGGTGGCGCTGTATGGTACAGCCATAATTGGTATTGCAGAGTGGTTGTGGTATCTCGACGTATTGATGGCCGTGATGGTGGCGTTTGTGGTGCCATTTTGTATGTTCAGTTGTCAGCGCCATCAATTACAACAGATGACCGCAGTTTGGTTACTTCCAATTGTCGCCTGTGAAGTGGCAGCAGCCTCAGGCGCGGTGTTGTTACAGCATTTACCTGCAAGTCCACATGCCGTGGGGATTTTATTTGGTAGCTATATTTTGTGGGGCATTTCAGTTTTTCCTGCCATGCTGATTTTGGGCATTTTATTTTTGCGTTTGGCCTTGCATCAATTGCCAAGTCAGGAATTGGCCATGACAGGCTGGTTGGCGGTTGGACCGATTGGTACAGGAGCATTGGCGTTGTTACTTTTGGGTGAGCAGGCTGCTCGTGTACTACAGGCAACACATTTCATAGGGCTGGGTGAGTTTCTCCATCAGGCAGGGTTTTTGAGCAGTTTGTTGCTGCTTGGTTTTGGGGTGTGGTGGTTAGGAATAGCGATCATGATTACCCTGAAACATGCAGGTTCACATTTGGCCTTTAATTTAGGCTGGTGGGGGATGACTTTCCCCTTAGGCGTATTCAGTTTGGCAACGTTGCAACTTGCACAGCAATTGCAGCTTCACTGGTTGCTGAATATAGGCTATGGCTTGGCAATGTTGTTGATGCTGTTATGGGGAGTGGTCATGAGAAAAACTATGGTTGGGTTTTATGCAGGACGGCTTTTCTTCTCACCCTGTTTAAATCTGTATCTGCAACAAAAATAAAGCTGCACAGCGCGGGCTAAAAACTCATTGAGAGATAGATGACGACAGAATTTGCACACAGGATGGTTTTGATTTTTAATAGCACGGTTCTGATTTTGAGTAGATGCAATGAAATCTTCTTTGGCGCTGATTATGGCTCTACCGAATGAGTCGAAAGGTTTATTTGAGCAAGCACAGATTGATGTACATTACAGTGGCATTGGTAAAGTCAATGCGGCATTTAAAGCCTTTCAAGTGATTCAGGCAACTGGCTGTAAAACCTTATTAAACCTTGGCAGTGCAGGCAGTTCGCATTTTGAGCGCCATGCCTTAGTCGAAGTCACCAGCTTTGTACAACGTGATATGGATGTATCTCCGCTTGGCTTTGAAGTCGGGGTAACACCGATGGATCAGGATCATCCTGCGGCAATTGACTTAGAACCTTATTTTTCCCATTTACCGAAAGGTGTATGTGGCACAGGTGACAGCTTTGAGATTGGTGAGCCGAAAGTTCCGTGTAACTTGGTTGATATGGAAGGCTATGCCATGGCCAAAGTGTGTAAAAAACTGGGTGTGCGTTTAATTTCGGTGAAATATATCACCGATGGGGCAGACGACAGTGCGCATCTGGACTGGGAAGAAAATTTAATGCTTGGGGCGAAAAAGTTATTGTCTTTATATCAGTCTATTACGACTTAATTGGCTCGGCGACCATAGATGGCTATGGTCGTATGCCAAAATCAATACAGGGCTTAGTTGTGTTGCTCACGCGGTAAAATGCCGTATAGCATCATATGTACCGTATGTTGAATCACGCGTTGTTGCATACTGCGGTTGCGTAAGGTTTTACCTGTCACCATTTCCATTTGAGTCGCAAAGTCGGCATAGTTTTGCGTCACCGCCCAGATATTCAAAATGAGCAATTCAGGATCGATCTCTGCGGAAATTTTACCTTGTTCTTGCCACATGCTGATAACTTTAGCTTTGCGCTTGACCAGTTTCTTCAGCGGACCTTTGAGAATTTCTAAGATATGCGGCGCACCTTGGATAATTTCTAAGGCAAATAAACGTGATGCTTTGGGCTGAGTGCGCGACAGTTCAATTTTTTGCATTAAATAATTGGTAATTGCTTCCGTCGGTTCAAGCTCAGATTCGAGCATTTGCAGTGGCGCTAACCATTTTTGTAAAACGGTCGTCAGCACTTCAACATAAAGTGCTTCTTTATTTTCATAGTAGTAAAAAATGTTCGACTTATGCATTTCTGCTAGTTGAGCAATTTCATCTAAACTAGCCCCGTTAAATCCATATAAGGAAAAAACATCAAGTGCGGCATTCAGCAATTGATGGCGCTTTTGAGTACTCTTTTTTTGTTCCATTCGTAGCTTTAAAAAATTCAGGGAAGCTCAAATTGTACGGCAAATCGTCAGATTTGTGCATCAACAAATCAGGTAATTTGATGAAATCCTATATTTTACAGATAAAAAAACAGTGCGCCGTTTCACATTCATTCCGTTAAATAAATCAAAAGGATAACTAAAGACCAAAATGCATCAATTTGGATCATTTTTTATTTCAAATATTACAGTTTGATGACAGTTGTGCACAGGTGCTTGATCCAATCAATTTTAAGTTTTTGCCCCAATCTTGGCTTTCAGCTTGGAGCAAAAAAATTATTTAAGTGGCAAGAACGGCATTCAAGACTTGCTGTTCCAGTTCAGCGAAATGCAGATTTTTTTCACGTGGGCGTGGTAAGTCAACTTGGAATTGACGGGCAATATGGCCTTTGTCGAGTAGAATAATGCGGTCTGCCAGTTGTACGGCTTCACTCACATCGTGGGTCACTAAAACGGCAGTAAAACCTTGTTCTCGCCATAGCTTTTCAATCAGATTCTGCATTTCCAATCGAGTTAAGGCATCAAGTGCACCCAGTGGTTCATCTAATAACAACACGCGGGGTTGATGAGACAGCGCGCGTGCGAGTGCGGTACGTTGGCGCTGTCCGCCTGAAAGTTGCGCAGGCCAGAGTAAGGCTTTTTCTTTTAAACCGACTTTTTCCAATAATGCCGTGGCATGTGCATGTGCGGTTTTGTTAAGTCCAAGCTGTACATTCTGTTCAATACTGCGCCACGGCAGCAGGCGTGGGTCCTGAAACATGACCCGAATATCGTCACTGGTAATACCTTCACGTAAATGGCGTGCCGATTTAAATTTAATTTCGCCGTAACTCGGTTGTTCTAAGTCCGCAATCAGTCTTAATAAGGTACTTTTGCCACAACCGCTACGCCCAACAATGGCAAGAAATTCACCAGGTTGAATATGGAGATCTAAATCTTCGAGAACTTTGACATCACCATAAAATTTATGCAGTTGTTCAATCAGAATTTCCGCCCCAAGTACGGCATTGGACTGTAGATCTGAGTGTGGTATTTTCGGGTGTTGAATCTGTTCAGCAACATGCTGGCCTATACTGAGATCTGTCATCTTCGGCTCCTTATTTTTGATAGCCTGGGTGCCAGCGCAGTAAGTATTTTTCTAAACTGACTGCCAGCACATCTGCCAGTTTACCTAATAGGGCGTAGAGTAATATGCCGACCAGAACCACATCGGTCTGTAAAAATTCACGTGCATTCATGGTCATATAACCAATGCCTGCTTGGGCAGAAATGGTTTCTGCAACAATGAGTAAGACCCAAACCAAGCCAAGAGCAAAGCGTAAGCCAACTAAAATGGAGGGCATTGCCCCAGGTAAAATAATATTTTTATACAGTTCCCATCGGCTGAGACCGTAGCTTTTGCCCATTTCAATCAGTTGGGGATCAACCGAACGAATGCCGTGGTAGGTGTTGATATAAATCGGGAAAAATACCCCAACTGCCACTAAAAACAGTTTTGCAGTTTCATCAATGCCAAACCAGAGAATCACCAATGGAATCAAGGCGAGGGCAGGGATATTGCGGATCATTTGCAAGGTGGTATCGAGTAGGGTTGAGGCTGTTTTGGAAGAGCCGTTGAGTAAGCCCAGCAATAAACCTAAACCACCACCAACAGCCAGTCCCAATAAGGCACGTCCTGCGCTGACTTTGACATGATGCCAAAGTTCACCACTGATCAGTAAATGCCAGAATGCACTGACCACTGCTGTAGGTGCAGGTAAAATGCGACTCTGTAGCAAACCTGTACTGGAGGCAATTTGCCAGATCAGAATCAGTAAAAAAGGGAACAACCAAGGCAGCAAGCGCTGCCCAAAGTTTGTTCCACGTGAAACTTTCTGTTTTGTGAAAGTTTCAGCCGCAGTTATTTTGGACATTAGGCAGGCTCCTTAATTGGACGTGAAACCGTGGTCTGATTCGGCACATAATTGTTGGCGACAATTTCTCCAAAAGGTCCAGTTAGATTGGGTTGCGACAATTTTTTGCGCGTTTCAAGTGGCAAGAGTGGAAAAACCAATTCAGCAAAGCGAATCGATTCTTCCAAGTGCGGATAGCCAGAAAAAATAAAGGTGCTGATACCCAAATCGGCATATTCCTGAATTCGATCTGCCACAGTTTGCGGGTCACCTACCAAAGCTGTACCCGCTCCACCACGTACCAGTCCAACCCCTGCCCATAAGTTTGGTGACACTTCAAGTTTGCTACGATCACCATTATGCAGTTCAGCCATACGACGCTGTCCTACAGAGTCCATTTGCTTAAACTTTTGTTGTGCCGCAGCAATGGTCGCATCGTCGACATACTGAATCAGCTCATTGGCTGCTTGCCATGCTTCTTCGTTGGTTTCACGCACAATGACGTGCAGACGAATACCGTAATTAAGCTGACGTCCTTTTGCAGCGGCTTTAGCGCGGACATTTTCAATTTTTTCTTTGACTGCTGCGGGTGGTTCACCCCACGTTAAATAGGTATCGACCTGTTCGGTTGCCAGTTCAATCGCTGCTTCTGAAGAACCACCAAACCATAAAGGCGGGTAGGGCTGTTGCACAGGTGGATAGAGTAGTTTGGCATCATCAACTTTTAAGTGTTCTCCATGAAAACTGAAAGATTCGCCAGTGTGTGAGCGGGTCAGAATTTCACGCCAGATTTTGGTGTATTCGCTGGCAGTTTCATAACGAGTGGCATGGTCTTCATAAATGCCATCACCTTTAAGCTCTTGTTCGTCACCACCCGTCACCAGATTTAACAAGACACGTCCATTGGATAAACGGTCAAATGTGGCAGCCATACGCGCAGCTAATGCAGGAGTAGTCACCCCTGGGCGTAGTGCCACGAGAAACTTCAGATTCTTGGTTGCATCAATCAAACTGGCGGCAGTAATCCATGGATCTTCACATGAACGTCCTGTTGGGATCAGCACACCTTCATAGCCTAAATTGTCCACTGCAACTGCAATTTGCTTCATATAAGCATGATCGACTTGGCGTGCGCCTTTGCTGGTTCCTAAATAACGACTGTCACCATGGGTGGGAATAAACCAGAAAATTTTCATTATCAATATCCTTACAATTTCTACAGATTAGTGGGTTTTAGGTGCTGCCCAAACGGTGGTTTGAACTTGAATGTTTTTCGGAATCAATTGAACCTGTTGGAACAGATCTGCGATTTGTTGCTGCGCTTGCACCACTTCAGGGGTTAAGGTCTGAATCGGCGATGGTTTCAGGCGCTTATCAATCACGCGTTGCGCAATTGAAGTCTGTAAACCTGTACTTTGGGTATAGACGGTTAAGGCTTGCGGCTGATTTTTTAATACCCATTGATCCGCCTGATTCAAGCCATGTAAGAACTGTGCAGTGGCTTGAGGATGTGCTGCGATGAATTTTGGGTTCCCAATATAGAAGGAGTAGGTTTTTGGGAAGGCAGTTCCATCAATCAGCACTTTGGCATGTGCATCTTGCTCGGCCGCACTGAGGTAGGGTTCCCAAATGGCCCAAGCATCCACCGATTGTTTGTCAAAGGCGGCGCGTGCGTCGGCAGGGGGTAACCAAATCGGTTGAATGTCCTGCCAACTTAAGCCCGCTTGTTGCAAAATTTTGGCGAGTAACTCATGCGCACTTGAACCTTTCTGTACCGCAATGCGTTTGCCTTTTAGCTCTTGAATGGACTGAATGCCACTGCTTTTGGGAATCAGTAATGCCTGAGAGTTGGCAGGCACTAGCTCATAACCGACATAACTTAAGTCTTTACCTGCTGCTTGAGCAAAAATAGGGGGCGTATTGCCGACAGCACCAAAATCAACAGCACCTACTGCTAGAGCTTCAAGCATTTGTGGACCCGCAGGGAATTCTTTCCATTCAATTTTGGCGTGAGGAAATTCCTGTTCAAACAACTTTTGCTGACGCGCCACCAACAAATTTAGGGAAGATTTTTGGTAACCAATAGAGAGCGTATCGACTGATTCAGCTTTATTTTGAGTGACCGCTTGGGTCTGACTTGATTCAGATTTTTGGCAAGCACTCAGCGCAAGGCTCAGTGCAGTAATGCCAACGAAAGTTATTGTTTTAAGCGAGTTCATTTTGCTGTTCCTCATTATTATGGTGCCGTTTTTAACAGCGCAGTTTGAATGTCAATTTTGTTGGGAATCAGCTTTTGTTGATAAAAAGCGTCTGCGACAAATTGCTGTTGTTTTGCCACTTGTTCAGAAATGGGTTGAACGCCAAATCCCATGCGAGAAATTGAACGGTTTAAGACTTCGACGGGCAAGCCTGTCGGTTGTTGTAGCAACTGAGCAGCCTGTTGTTGATGCTGTGAGACCCAAGTGGTGGTCTGATTTAATTCATTCACCACCGTTTTTAAAAGCTCAGGATGTTGTTGTGCAAATTTGCGATCTGCCAAATAAAACTGATGGTTGTTGACTAGATTTTTACCCGTTGCGAGTACACGTGCCCCAAGCTGTTGCTCTGCTGCGGCAAAGAACGGGTCCCAAATAACCCATGCATCGACTGCACCGCGTTCAAAAGCGGCACGAGCATCCGCAGGTGGAAGGTATACCACGTCAATATCGGAGAGTTTGAGCTGATTGGCTTCAAGCACTTTTAACAGTAAATAATGTACGTTGGAGCCTTTGTTCAGCACCACGCGTTTACCTTTCAAATCTTGAATGGTTTTCAGGTTCGAGGTTTTCGGCACAATCAGGGCTTCAGCTTGTGGTGCGGGTGGCTGATTGGCGAGGTAAACTAAATTTGAGTTGGCTGCTTGGGCAAAAATAGGTGGTGCTTCACCAGCTTCACCCAACGCTACACTGCCCACATTTAGCCCTTCCAGTAATTGTGGACCAGCAGGAAACTCGACCCATTTCACCTGCACGCCTTGTGCTGCCAAAGCTTGCTCTAAAGTGCCACGTGCTTTCACAATCGGTAAGATGCCGTACTTTTGAAAACCAATATTTAAAGTAGTCGTTTCCACTTTTTGGGGTGTACAGCCCGCCATGAGTATGCTGCCAGCCACAACAGTCAAAAGAATCCAAGGACGTGTTGAAGTAAAAGAAGGCTTGCTCATGTTCGACGTGCTCCGTTGTAATTTAAGTTGCGATAAGCTTGAGCAGATAAGCTATAGCGCTTTCTTTTGCGGAAAAAATAAAAAAATAGGGATTGGTCATGAAAAAAAAAGATAAATAAAAAAATGCAAAACTTAGCGTTAAAGTTGATTTATAGGAAAAATAGAATATCAATTTGTATTTATTTAATTTATTGAAAATATTAGATTTATTTTGTAATTAACCGATCAGTATAAGTTTATGCTGTAGCGGAATATAGCTTTTAGCCTGAATTAGCACGCAGGACGATATAGATTGCATAAATGCTGCTAAGGTGATGGCACATGCACGGCTAAATTTGAAGGTAAAAAGACCTATCTCAGATGAACTTTACCTCGCCTTTTCTGAGCTAGGTAAAGTCATTGTGATTCAGGTGAAATGTTCTTGAAATGGGTAAAGCGACTTAAATCCGCTTTTTAAACACCAAAGAATTGCGCTGATAGTTATACAATGCCTGACGTGCATTGGGTAAATCATCGACATTGGCGGTTTCAAAGCCATGCTCTAAGAACCAATGCGCGGTACGCGTGGTCAGGACGAACAACTGTTGTATGCCCATACTGCGGGCTTTGCCTTCCAAATAGTGCAGAATTTGGCTGCCGCGATTGGATTTTCGGTAGCTCGGATGCACGGCTACGCAGGCAATTTCAGCACAACGTAATTCATGTTCTTGAGCAGGGATGGGATACAGGGCTGCACAGGCCAGAATCATGCCGTCGCGTTCAATCACTGCAAACTGTTCGATTTCCGTTTCCAGTCGTTCTCGTGAACGGTAGACCAGAATCCCTTCTTCTTCGAGTGGTCGCAGCAAATTGATCAGCCCACCGACATCTTGAATATTCGCCATGCGCACATCTTCATAATGTGCATCTGTGACCAGAGTGCCCGAACCATCGCGAGTAAACAGTTCTTCGAGCAAAGCCCCATCATAGGTATAAGAAATCAGATGCACACGATGCACACCTTTGAGTGAGGCATTTTGTGCACTGCGGAGTTGCTGCGCCAGCTCAGGATTATGGTTTTGAGATTGTGAAATGTATTGATCTAGACCTTGCGGGGTAATTTCGCGTTGTAACTGGCCTCGGGCATTGAGCAGACCATGCTGTTTGCCAAGAAAAATCAATTTATCTGCTTTGAGGCTAATGGCGGTTTTGGTCGCCACTTCTTCGGCAGGTAAGTTAAAGACTTCGCCTGTGGTGGAATATCCCACTGGGCCGAGCATCACAATATTGTGTTGTTGCAGATGTTTTTGAATGGCATCGGTATCGACACTGCGAACTTCACCAGTCAGTTGAAAATCAATGCCATCGCGGATGCCATACGGTTTAGCAGTAATAAAATTACCTGAAACGACATCAATGCGCGCGCCATACATGGGTGAATTGGCCAAACCCATAGACAACAACGCTTCAATTTGTAGGCGAACTGAACCTACGGCATTCATCACACAGCCCAGAGATTCTCGGGTGGTGATGCGGCGGTGTTGATGAAATGGGGTACTTAACCCACTGCTTTTTAGATTCTGATTAATTTGCTGACGCGCGCCGTGTACCAGAATCAGCCGAATGCCCAATGAATTGAGCAAGGCAATATCGTGAATAATATGTTGGAAGTTTTCATGCTGAACCGCTTCACCATCAAACATAATCACGAAAGTCTTGTTACGGTGTGCATTGATGTAGGGTGCAGAATGTCGAAACCAGTGCACATATTGTAAGGTTGTGCTTTGTGAAACATCGTTCGAATTCGTTGGCATGCCTATCTCAAAAAAACTGATCAATAGTAGATTCTAATCAAAAAAATGACAGGCGAACAATCTTAGATAAAAAAACACCTTAACTTTGGTTAAGGTGTCGACGGGGGAAGGGATTTATATCGAGGATTGTAAGCATTAGCTCAAAATACGAATAATGCGGTTGTTGCGTTCGTTCACTAGCACGTAATCGCCATTAATTTTGTACCACTGTTGATAACGGGCAGGTTTGTGCAAGCGTTTGGCATCACGATAATCCACGGCATAACGTGAAGAATCATAACCACGAGGTAACGTTTGACCTACACGCCAATCGCGGCTTGGGTTAATACGTTGATAGCGCTGATCGTTCCAACGGCCATCTTCTTTGTGCCAATCATGATCATGTTGTTCTGCGTAGTGGCGCTCATCGTAACGATGTTCATAACTTGGCGCAGCAATCGCTGATACAGCAATTGTGCTGCCTAAAGTAAAAACGAGAGCAGAAACTAATTTTTTCATGTTGAACCTCAATGTATCTTTATGTCTTTCGATAGACTTAAGGTAACCAACAACAGCAGAGAAAAAATGAGAGCACTATTGTGCAAATGTGAATTTTATGAAGAAAAAACGAAGATTGTAAACAGCATCTAAGCGTTGAGGCACAAGCCTTTCAGCACAGTGAATCAAAGCGTTTTAAAAATACAGCGATAGAAAAGCCAGTCTAACGAGGTGTAAGACTGGCGAAAATACAACAGTTAAGTTGAGTATTTAGTCATTCACGATACGTAAAATATCATTACTGCCCGAATCGATTAAAATATAGTCATTGTTGATTTTGTACCATTGTTGATTACGTGCGGGCTTAGGGAGACTATGGTCTTTATAATCAACTTTATAGCCGTTACCACGATAATGTTGTGGCATGACATAACCAGTTTGCCATTGATGCTGCTGTAGACGTTTTACCCCACGTTCTTCACGCATGCGGCGTTTATCTTGCATGCGTTCATCATCTTGATCAAAATCACGAAAGTCGCGCCCTTTACCTTGATTGCCGCGTGGCTGGTCATCGCCACGATGATCAAAGTGGGGAGCTGCAGAACTCAGGCTGCTTGCCATCAATGCACTGAAAGAAATGGTCAATATCGCCATCGTCTTTTTCATGTTGACCCCTCGTTATAGATGTATTCATTTCACAGTTCTTAATGTACGAAAAAAATGCAGAGAAACTGTGAAGGAATTGGATTAATTCTTTAAAAAAATAGATAAATTAAGAATATTATCCATGAAATCATCCATTTTGGAAATCTTTCTGCACGGGCAATTTTTTCAGCTTATTCGATATACGGGGCAACAACAGCACAAATTTTCAGTGACAGGTATCTTTATACTGAATCAGTGAATGCTCTAGTTCCACTGTTCAGCCCAGTGTTGTAAATAGTCGACCGCTTGAATGACACTCGGTGCTTGTTGCGCATCATCCAAAGCGTGTATCAGTGTTTCAGGCAGTTGCAGGGATTGGATTGAACGGATCAATGCGACTTTGTGTTGTAAATCGGTCATGAAAATTGCCTCCTAAATCTGTAGTTGAGCATGTCGATAGAGTTTAGGAGAGATGTTTTAATTTATAAAATCGAATATATTTGTTAAATTAATAAAATAAAACGATTAATGAGTTGTAAAAAAATCCTTTGTTTTTAACAAAGGATTTTTAGCTCGGGCTTAAACGGCCAAGAGATTAATCTTGAGCATCAATGCTTTGTCCACTAAGATGCAGACTGTCATCACCCATCAAGTATAAGTAAGCTGGCATAATCGATTCTGGCGTTGCTAAGGTTTTTGGATCTTCATCTGGATAGGCTTTGGCACGCATTGCCGTACGTGTTGCCCCTGGATTAATACAATTAAAGCGGACATTGGGATGTTGATTTTCTTTGGCAAACAGTTGGCTCACCGCTTCAATCGCAACTTTAGAAACTGAGTAAGCCCCCCATTTTTCCCGAACCTGACGTCCAACTCCAGAACTGGCAAACACGACGGAGGCATGCTCAGATTTTTGCAGTAGAGGTAACAGTTCCTGCGTCAAAAGGAAGGGCGCACGCAGATTGACGGCCATGACATCATCCCAAACATCAATCGGATAATGCTCAAGCTCGGTACGTTCACCTAAAATGCCAGCATTATGCAAAATGCCATCCAAACGACCAAACTGTTTTTCTAAAGTGTCGTACAACAATTCATAATCGCGCGGTGAAGCACTGGATAATTGCAGCGGCAAAATTGCAGGTTGTGGCGCACCCAAACTTTCAATTTCATCATAAATGACTTCCAGTTTGTTTAAGGTACGACCATGCAAGACCACGGTTGCACCATGTAAGGCGTAGCTGAGTGCCGCAGCACGACCAATGCCATCACCAGCCCCAGTAATTAAAATGATGCGATCTTTAAGTAGATCAGGGCGAGGCTGATATTCAGAATATTTCATGGCCACCTCCTTCTTATTTTTTACTTCATCAAGTTTATGTATTTATAGTACGGTTGAACGTGAGTTTTTGTTGAATCACGTGTTGTAATTCGGTCACTGTGTTCACAATACAATTGGCTTGCCATGCGGTTAAGTCATCGCTGTAGGCCAACGGTAAGTAACCATAGGCTGCCAAGATGGTGTACATCTGGGCGTTGCGACCTGCATCAATATCACGCGGATGATCACCCACATAAATACATTGTTCTGCGGGCAGTTGCAATTGCTGTGCGGCAAGATACATCGGTTCAGGATCAGGCTTGGTTTTACTGACATCTTCAGGGCAAACCAAAACAGCGCAGCGTTCAGTTAGATTGAGGGCAGCCAATAAAGACTCACTGAGCCCGCGGGGTTTGTTGGTCACAATGCCCCATGGAATATTCTGCTGTTCCAATTGTTCCAAAAGCGGATACATCCCCGTAAATAGGTCGGTATCTACTGCAATCTCAGCGCCGTACAAGTCTAGAAAGCGTTGACGGTGCGCCAGAAAAATAGGGTCATCGACTTCAAGTTCTGGATAGACCAGTTTGACCATGGCGCGTGCACCTTCAGACACTTGGGTACGAATGAGCGCTGCATCAACCACTTCACGACCTGCATCACGACACATGCCTTGAATAATGCGAATAAAGTCCGCAGCGGTATCAATTAAAGTACCATCTAAATCGAACAGAACGGCTTTCATTCTGCACCTGCTTTTACAGTGTAGACCATGTAGTTCACATCGACATTTGGTGCCAACCAGTAACGTTTCGTCAGCGGATTATAATGTAATCCTGTCATGTCTTTCAGGTTTAAGCCAGCTTGACGGATATCATGCGCCAATTCAGATGGCTTAATAAATTTATGATAATCATGGGTGCCTTTGGCCAACATTCTTAAAATATATTCTGCCCCGATAATGGCAAATAAATAGGCTTTCGGATTGCGGTTAATGGTCGAGAAAAACACCTGTCCACCTGGTTTGACCAGTGTTTGGCAGGCTTGAATAATGGAAGCAGGGTCTGGCACGTGTTCCAGCATTTCCATACAGGTCACTACATCGTATTGACCTGCTTGTTCTTTGGCTAATTCTTCCACTGGAATTTGGCGATATTCGATATTTTGTACGCCTTCTTGTTCGGCATGAATCCGCGCAACATTCAATGGTGCCACGCCCATATCAATGCCCAGCACTTGTGCCCCGCGACGTGCCATGCTTTCTGCCAAGATGCCGCCGCCACAGCCCACATCAAGGACTTTTTTTCCGGCAAGGCCATTGGCACGTTCATCAATCCAGTTGAGGCGCAGCGGGTTAATTTGATGCAGTGGTCGGAATTCAGAATGCTGATCCCACCATATAGCAGCGAAGGCTTCAAATTTGGCAATTTCTTGCGGATCAACATTTAATTGCGACATCTGCGCCACCTCAATCAAGTTGTTTTGGTATAAAGATCAATACGGCTAGTGTAGCGTTAATTCTAAAAAAAGCGATAAAAGCAGTAAAAAAGTTCACAGAAGGAAAACGAAATCGACTAAATTGTTTTATAGTTTTCGCATAAGCTCATCATAATGATTTAGAGGACAACAAACGCAATGAAAAAATTCCTTTTGGGTAGCCTTGCAACAGTCGTATTGGCATTTTCTGGTAGTGTTATGGCAGCGGATTTTGTTGCAGGTAAGGACTATACGGTAGTCGCCAACCCAGGCAAAGTTGAAGTGCCAGGAAAAATCGAAGTGCGTGAATTCTTTTGGTATGGTTGCCCACACTGTTTTAAATTAGAACCGCATATGCAGGCATGGTTGAAGAACATTCCAAAGGGTGTGCGTTTTGTGCGTACGCCAGCAGCAATGAACCCAGTGTGGGAACAAGGTGCACGTGGTTACTATGTTTCTGAAGCCTTAGGTGTGCGTCAAAAGACCCATTTACCTTTGTTCCATGCGATCCATGTGAATGGTCAGCAAATTTTTGATCAGCAATCTCAGGCGAAATTCTTTAGCAAATATGGTGTACCTGAAGCTAAATTTAACAGCATGTTTAACTCATTCATGATTACCTCTAAAGTCGCACAAGCGAATCAACTGGCAAAACAGTATCAGTTAACAGGTGTACCTGCGGTGGTGGTGAATGGTAAATATGTGGTACAAGGTGAAGATGCCAAAGTAACGCAAGTCGTAAGCTACTTGGTTGAGAAAGAGCGTAAAGCCAAATAAGTTGTGAAGTGTCAAAAAAACCTGCATTTTTGCAGGTTTTTTTATGAGCGTTTCGGTGACCTACAATATGTATAACGGCTTATTTCTTATGGGTGATGCCGCTAAAGAGCAGTTCTATTTGTTGAACGGTTTGATGTTTAAAACTGAGGCGTTGCTGCATCAGTTGCGGGCTGTCGGTGCTAACCATTAAATTAATCCAAGACATTGCCCAATTAAAAGATAAATTAATCAGCAGATTGGACAGGATGTTCAGGTCTTGAAAAGCATATTTAGGTTCAGTCTCACTCAGCTCATCACTTAAATCTTCAATGAGATATTCAATTTCTCGGGCAATGGCATAACGTAATAAAGCACTGCCTCCCCAACGTTCCGCACTGATAAAAATCCACCATTCAGGATGTTGTTGTACGGCGGCAAGGAACTGATTTAGGCGAGGTTCTATATTGGTAGGTTGTTGAAGCAAGGAGGCTAACTTGAGTTCGTGCAAGACCCGTTTATGTTGTAGGGCAACCTGATCAATTAATTCCAGACCGAGCTGATTTTTATCTAAGAAGTGACGATAAAACGCCGTTGGAACCAAGCCAACATGGCGGGTAATTTCTCGTAAGCTCATGCTGCTAAAAGAAATTCCTGATGAACTTAAACTTAAGACGGCATCCAAGAGGGCTTGGCGACTTTGTTGTTTACGTTCATCTCTAATCGACATAATGGCTCTCGACTGGCTTTGATGGAGTTTAACAAATTTTTTGTCCAGAAAAACAGCAGTAATTCTGAGGTAAAAAGTCGTGGCATGTCATTCAACCGAGTTTTTTGATGACAGGGTTGTGGATATACCATTTGACGAGATTGCATCTGGTATACTTGTGCGCAACGAATTTCTGTCAATATTAAAGGCGAATTATGCGTATCGACCAACGTACTCTAGATCAATTACGTGATGTAAAAATTACTCGCAATTACACACGTTATGCAGAAGGATCTGTGCTGGTTGAATTTGGCCACACCAAAGTGCTATGTACTGCTAGTATTGATAATTCTGTACCGCGCTTTCTGAAAGGTAAGGGACAAGGTTGGGTAACTGCTGAATATGGCATGTTACCACGTTCAACGCATACCCGTAGTGACCGTGAAGCGGCACGCGGCAAGCAGTCAGGGCGTACTCAAGAAATCCAACGTTTGATTGGCCGTAGTTTACGTGCCATGGTGGATCTAAAAAAATTGGGCGAGAATACCATTACCATCGACTGTGATGTGATTCAGGCTGATGGCGGCACACGTACTGCTGCCATTACGGGTGCTGCCGTGGCGTTGGTAGATGCCATGAACGTGTTGCTTGCACAAAAGAAAATTAAGCATGATCCATTAAAAGGTTTAGTTGCGGCTATTTCTGTTGGTATTTTTAAGGACGAAGTATTGTTGGATTTGTGCTATGAAGAAGATTCAAACTGCCAGACCGACTTGAATGTTGTTATGACGCAAGCAGGTGAGTTTATTGAAATTCAAGGCACAGCGGAAGACAAACCATTTACTCGTGCTCAAACCAATGACATGTTAGAAATGGCCGAACAAGGTATTCAAGCCTTGATCCAGAAGCAGCAAGAAGCTTTAGGCTGGTAATACCTTTGAGTATTGAAAAATAAAAAATGCACCCATCAGGGTGCATTTTTTTTATTACAAAACTTAATCAAATCAAGCTCAATCCATAACATGCGCTTAATTTTATGGTCATGATCGCGGTGTAGAGTACATGCCATTCATTTCATTGGAGCATGGTTTTATGGCTCAATTTTTTATACTGTTCTGCGCAGTGGTGACTTTTGCACTCATGGCGTGTGATCCACGTCCGACTCAATTCAAACAAACGGCTTCGGCTTGGGATCAAACAGCTCATCCATCACAACAAGAGCAACAAAAATCTAAAGATTCAACAGCATCATAAAACTTAAGATGCCTTTTGAGTCAGCAGTTGATAGCTATAATTTTTCCCATTCAACACATCCATATTTAAATCTTTATATTGGTTTAACAATTGCGGATGCGGATGTTTACACTTAGGATTGAGTTCGACCCCTGTTTGATGTATGGCACTATAGCAAGCATTCACTTCCTGAATAAATTGATAATAAGGAGGAAGCGGCAATTGGGCTGCCGTGAGCACTTTAGGCGCGAGAAAGTGCGCTGGAATATTGCTTTGTGTAAACAGTTTACGGTCTATAGGGTAGTTGCTCCAGACCGCCAATGGCGTACTAAAAAACTTCACATCTTTCTTTTCTGCTTTTTCTTGGGCGGACGCAAAGAAATGGAAGTCATCATAGACCTGACCCAAATTCGGCAAATGATCACCAAAGAAAATCACAATCGTTGGGCGTTCCTGTTGTTTTAAATCTTGCAGCAATTTTTCAACATGTTGATCCGCACGCTGTAAACCAGTCAGATAAGTATTCAGTTGGCGTTTGGAACTGTCACTTAGTTCTGGCTGATCAATCTTGAAATGATCTTTACCATAACGATCATCATTATAGTTAAAGTGATTTTCTACCGTAATCGCATAAATAAATTGCGGTTGTTCGGTGTGTTTCAGTTGGTTGCGAATCGATTGATAGAGTAAATCATCGTTTGCCCAACCTGCCTGATTGATATATTTGGCGCGGTCTTGGGCACTGGTCATGTTTTCCAGTGAGGTAAAGCGATTGAAACCTAAGTTTTGATAGACACTATTACGATTGTAAAAAAACTTACCGCTGTTATGCATGGCCGTGGTGTCATAACCCAAACTATTCAGATACGTGGCTAGAGAATAGGTTGGGCGTTTTAGTTTGGACACATACATCAATTCGTTATGATTGAGATAGATATTCAGACTGGTCAGGACTTCAAATTCCACATTGGCAGTACCGCCGCCAAAACTGGGCGAAAGCAAGCTTGAGGTTTGATAGCGATCAAGTGTTGGGGTGATGTTCTGTGGAATACTTTTGCCCAACTGACGCGCATCCCAATGCGCCTCACTCATAATCATGATGATATTCGGCTGTTGCTCAGGCTTGAGCACAGGTGGGGTTGTACTGAAAGGTGTATAGAGTGCCTTGATGGTGGGTTCAGGAATATTTTCGGTATTAAACAGCCGAGTATTCAGGCTATCCATCGACTTTGAAAAAAAGAACGGAATAAAACCAATTTTTTGAATGGTGAGATGATCACCAATCCAATCGCCTTTGGTATTGGGAAAATCTTGTTGGTACTTACACACCCAATTTAGATTATTCTGACTACAAAAATTACTAAAATTATTGCTAAAGTTTGCAGTAACAAAAAAACCTAATACAAGTAATGATATCAGTAGATTAGAAAAAAAGAGGCGCTTTCGTTCAAATTGTTCTTTTCGAAACAGGAACACCATAAGCGCAACACACACAGCAACCGCTGTCAGTACCGAAAATTTGAGTAACCACGGTGCAACGGTAAAGGTTTCTTGAATCAATAAGAAATCGGTGGGAACTAGGCTGGCAGATAAATATTGTTCTTTTTGATTGTTAATAAAAATGAGCAGTAAAAAAATAAATTGGCTAAATAGAACCGTAATAAAGGTCTTTCTAAACAATAAATAAACAAAGGAAATCAAGGCGTAATTGATGAGCACAGAGATGAAAAGTCTAGCGCCATTATATTGAAAATAGATTTCAGGATTTTGTAGAATTTTTGGTAGAGCAGGATAAAGACAAAAAAAGGCTACAGACACGAGTGCAATCAGCAAAAATAAAGTTTGCTGTTTCCAGATATTCATAACGGTTGCTATGGGGGGAGAAATATTAGCTCGGCATTATAAAACTTTAGAAATTAATTTCAATCGACTTAGTGTGTATAAAAGTTAGGCGAAAAAGCTAATTCTTGATCGCCTGATTTGGATCAGTCATTAGCCATTAAAACGCATAGATAAATCAATGGCTTTGACATCTTTGGTCAGTACACCCATGGAAATATAGTCAACGCCTGAGGTGGCCACTAGGCGTAAATTATCAAGGGTAATGTTACCCGAGGCTTCCAGTTTGCAACGTCCTGCAACGTGGTTTACGGCATCAATCATTTGTTGCTGACTAAAATTATCTAGCATCACAATGTCTGCTTTGGCTTCAAGGGCTTGATTGAGTTCATCCCAAGTTTCCACTTCAACCTCAACGGGTTTACTCGGTGCAATCTGATGCGCTTTGGCAATTGCCTCGGCAATACCACCTGCCGCCATAATGTGATTTTCTTTAATTAAGAACGCATCGAATAAACCCAAACGGTGGTTTTGTCCGCCACCCACTGCAACCGCATATTTTTGTGCAATACGTAAACCGGGTAGGGTTTTACGAGTATCGAGCAACTTGGTGTTTAAACCATCCAACTGTTTGACGTAATCAGCAGTTTTGGTCGCAACTGCCGATAAAGTTTGAATAAAGTTGAGTGCAGGGCGTTCTACTGTAAGTAAGCTACGCGCAGAGCCAGCAAGCTTTAAAAAAGCTTCATTGGCGGCAACTTTATCGCCGTCCTGTTTTAACCAAGTGACTTGAACCGTAGCATCAAATGCCTGAATTAAGGCATCCACCCAAGGTTGACCTGCGAGAATCATATCTTCTCGACTAATGATGGTCGCCGTTGCTTGCTCATTTTCAGGGGTTAATAAGGCAGTAATATCCCCATCACCAATGTCTTCTTGGAGTGCTTGTTGAATGTTGATCTGAATTGATTGTTCAAGCAGCGTTGGAGAAATACTCATAGTCTTTCCGTGTCATTTTAACCCATGAAAATTGCGCGTTATCTTAACATTGTTCTAAACAGTTTATTGCGTAGATTTGAGATTTTATGATGAAAGTTTTAGCATGGTGTACTTATAAATAAAGCTTCCATAGAGCAAGGAATGGATTATGCAGCAGCTCCCCTCTTTTCAGGTTGTCGATGGTCAACTCATCGGTGCGAAGCAAATTCCATCACCTAATTTTAATCAGCGACCAGAAGAAGCGAAAATTGAATTGGTGGTGATTCATAATATCAGCTTGCCACCGTCGCAGTTTGGGGGAGGTTATATCCAGCAATTTTTCCAGAACCGGCTAGATGCAACGCTACACCCTTATTTTGAAACCATTCAAGACCTAAAGGTTTCGGCCCATCTGCTGATTTTACGTACTGGAGAGGTGCTGCAATTTGTGAATTTTCAGCAACGGGCTTGGCATGCAGGACGTTCTACCTATTTAGGGCAGCAGGAATGTAATGATTATTCCATCGGGATTGAGCTTGAAGGCAGCGATGACTGTGCCTTTGAAAGCCTGCAATATCAGGTCTTAGCGCAAGTGATGGTGAGTTTGCAACAAGCTTATCCAACGATACAACAGCATGTGGCAGGGCACTCCGATATTGCACCGGGTCGTAAAACCGATCCAGGTCCTTACTTTGATTGGGTCAAGTTCAGAAGCTTGGTACAACAGATAAAGAACTCAAAATAAAGAGACATTTCCGTTGAGGTTAATCATTTAACAACGATTTTTCTTCACAAGTTTCATTACAATAGCGACTAATTTTTTAACTGGGTGGATACGATGGCGCTTTGGCGATCGACCTTTATTGTCAGTGCAATGACCATGTTGTCTCGTGTACTCGGATTAGTACGTGATATCGTCTTGCTCAATGTCTTTGGTGCAGGGAAGGATTTCGATACATTTGTGGTGGCTTTCCGTATCCCCAATTTCTTTCGGCGCCTATTCGCAGAAGGGGCATTTTCACAAGCCTTTATTCCTGTACTGACCGAATATAAAACCAGTAAGGCACATGCAGAAGTCCAGATTCTCATCAGTCGTGTATTTGGCGGTTTACTAACGATCATGACCTTGCTGACGTTTATCGCCATGGTTGCAGCGCCAGCAATTTTGTATATCTATGCGCCGGGTTTCCATTCAGATCCAGAGAAGTTTGATCTGGCCGTGAGCATGTTCCGCCTCACCATTCCATATTTAATGTTCATGTCACTGACGGCCTTTGCCAGCAGTATTTTGAACAGTTACGGTTCATTCGCATCGCCAGCATTCTCTCCAGTACTCCTCAATGTGGCAATGATTGCAGGAGCATGGTGGCTCACACCGTATATGGCTGAGCCGATTATGGCCTTGGGGTGGTCTGTTGTCGCGGCGGGGGTGTTACAGCTAGCCGTTCAGATTCCTGAACTTTGGCGTAAAAACTTATTGATTCCCCCGAAGGTTGACTTCAAACATGAAGGTGTTGATCGCATCATGAAGCTGATGCTGCCTGCATTGTTTGGGGTATCCGTGACGCAAATTAATTTACTGCTGAATACCATTTGGGCTTCATTTATGCAGGATGGTTCTGTGTCATGGCTATATAGTGCGGAGCGTATGACCGAGTTACCATTGGGGCTTATTGGCGTTGCCATCGGAACGGTCATTTTGCCGTCATTGTCGGCACGACACGCGGAGCAAGATCAACATAAATTCCGTGGCATGATGGATTGGGCTGCCAAGGTTATTGTGTTGGTTGGGCTTCCTGCCAGCATCGCACTTTTTATGCTGTCGACCCCGATTATTCAAGCTTTGTTCCAACGAGGGGAATTCACTGTAGAAGATACGCAAATGACGGCACTGGCTTTGCAGTGTATGAGTGCTGGGGTCATTGCTTTTATGCTGATTAAAGTTTTTGCGCCTGGGTTTTATGCCCAGCAAGATACCAAAACCCCAGTACGGGTCGGTTTAATGGCAGTTGCAGCCAATGCGATTTTAAACGTGGTGTTTATTGGTTTCTTTAAATTGATTGATTGGCATGCCGAACACATGGCATTGGCAATGGCATCTTCTGGTTCAGCTTTAGTCAATGCGGGAATGCTGTACTTCTACTTGCATAAACGCCATATTTTCCGTTTTGGTCCGCATTGGAAAAAGCTGTTTTTACAATACGGGGTAGCCAACATTGTAATGATTGCGGCCTTGGCTTACGGTTTAACTTGGTATGATGGCAGCTTATCCCAATGGCTGCGCGTGGCTGAAGTGATTGGCTTGTGTGTAGTGGGTGTTTTGGCCTACCTGATTGGATTAATTGTGATGGGATTCCGCCCGCGTGATTTACGCCCATAAACATGATGTTAAGTTGATACGTAAATAAAAAATCAGCTGCATTGAGATGATCTATAGTAAAAAAAGGGACTGTGATCAGTCCCTTTTTTTACGGTAATACTTGTAATAATTCGACATCGAAAATCAAGGTGCTGTTTGGCTCGATTATATCGCCAGAACCAATCTGACCATAAGCAAGATTCGCAGGAATAAAGAAGCGATATTTTGCCCCTTCCTTCATTAATTGTAAGCCTTCGGTCCAGCCTTGAATGACTTGATTGACTTGGAATTCGGCAGGGTGCTGACGTGCAATCGAGCTATCGAAAACCGTGCCATCAATCAGGCGACCTTCATAGTCCACTTTAACTTTTGAGCTGACTTTAGGTGTTTTACCCGTACCAGCTTGAATGACTTGATATTGTAAGCCTGATGCTGTGGTTTGTACGCCTGATTTTTTGGCATTTTCTGCGAGAAATGCACTACCGATTTTATTATTTTCTTCGGCTTTCTTTCTTAATTCAATTAGTTGTTGAGCTTCTGCCTGTTTTTTATATTGGGTTAAGACGCGTGCCATTTCTTCATCGGTCAATGAAGCTTCTTTGCCTTGAGCGGCTTCTCTGAGTCCTTGAATGAAGGCTTCTAGATTTAAATCTTTCATCGATTCAGCATTGGTACGGCCCATCAAATAACCAAAACTATAGCCGACCTGTTCTGAACTTGAACTGCTGGTGGTAATGGGTTTAGCAAAAGTAGTCGCACTGAATAACAGCGTCGATGCCAAGAGAATTTGTATTTTCATTCAACCTTCCTAAAGTATTTTTCATGTCGGAATATCTAAAAATTTGGGGAATATCCATGACCCGACTTTTTTATTTTTTTGCGCGTTAGATTTAAATCAGTTTCACGTTAAAATCATTTTGATTTAATCTGTTTGCTCGATTTAAACCCGTATCTTGTGCAAAAATTCATCTTTAAAGTCAAAGAAGGAGAGCTAAGCTCTCCTTAATTTCTTACTTTACTTTAATTAATTCAACATCAAAAATCAGTGTGCTGTTGGCTGGAATCGTACCTGGCACGCCTTGTTCGCCATAACCCAATTTAGCTGGAATAAATAAAGTGGCTTTACCGCCTTCCTTCATCAATTGTAAACCTTCAGTCCAACCTGGAATCACTTGATTTAGTGGGAACTCAATTGGCTCACCACGTTGGATTGAGCTATCAAAGACTTTCCCATCAACCAATTTACCTGTGTAGTGCACAGTTACTACCGAGTCAGCCGCTGGCTGCTTGCCCGTGCCTTCTTGGGTAATAATATATTGCAATCCAGAAGCGGTCGTTTTTACCCCTGGTTTTTTGGCATTTTCAGTAAGGAAGCCGTCGCTTGCACTCTGTGTATTTTTAGCTTGATCTGCCTGTTTTTTCTGCATTTCTTGTTGGAATTGCTGATACGCTTGCTGTAATTCTTGTTCAGTGTATGCAGGTTGTGTACGAGCATGACCTTCACGTACGCCTGTCACAAAGCTATTGATGTCAAGTTCAGGAGGTGTTTGATGTGCAACTTCATAACCTAAAGCATAACTAATTTTTTCAACAGCAGAAGCATTTTTAGAGGCTTTTGATGTGATCGCTTCGGGATGTTTGGTGGCATAATAAACTGGAACAAGTGCAGCACCGCCTAAAATTACAGCAACAGCGATGGGTAAGGCTTTACTCATAGGGTTTTCCAAAATTCATTGTAGTAATCAAAAATTTGCTGCTATTTTAGCAAATTTTTTAATGCTTAGATGGTATTTCAACCGACGATATATTTGGATATTACTATATGCCTGTATGGGCAAAGAAGCTATAACAGACTGATTACCTAAAACATTTTTTATACAAATAAAAAGGACCAGCATTATGCTGATCCTTTTAGGTGAAAAATGAATACTAAATGATTAATCATCTTTCGCATTTTTATAGGCATAGGCGTAGTTATAGCCATAACTTGTACCTGCCGTGCGTTGAATATCATTCAAGATAATCCCTGTCACTTTAACGTTTGCCTGTTCAAAACGATTCACGACCAACTCAAGCTCTTTAATTTGTGTTTTGCCATAACGTGCAATCACAAGGTTAACGGCTGCGTATTGGGAAATGATAATACCATCGGTAACTGCCAAAATAGGTGGCGTATCGACAATGATATGGTCAAATTGAGACGATAATTGTTCCAACAAGTTTTTAAAGCGCTCAGTACTGAGTAGCTCAGATGGATTTGCTGGACTCTTCCCGCGAGTGATCACTGATAAATTTTCAACTTCTGTCGTTTTGAGAATTTTTTCTAGCGGATGTTGACCATTAAGGTATTCAGAGAGTCCTGTTTGGTTATCTTGATGGAAGTACTTATGTAAATAGCCACGACGTAAGTCCGCATCAATCAACAATACACGCTTATTGCTTTGTGCCAAAATAACTGCAAGGTTAGTGGAAACAAATGATTTACCGAGTTCTGGTGCAGGGCCTGAAATCATAATGATGTTGTTTCGTGCATTATTGAGGGCGAAATGAATTGCCGTACGCATACTACGTAAGCTTTCAATCGCAATATCGTCACTATTTTTGACTGCAAGAATAGGAATATGTTTCTTCTTCTTGATAATGTTGACACGACTCTCCTGTGCAGGTGAACGTGGCACAGTCGCATAGACGGGAAGATCGAGTTCTGTTTCAATTTGACCAGAATCTTTAATCCCTGTACGCAGCATATTTCGCATCAATGCGACTAATACGCCCATAAATCCACCGACAAAAATTGATAAAATAAGCACAATGAGAGTTTGTGGTTTTGTTTTTTCAAAAGGTTTAACTGCTGTGTCGACAATACGAACATTCCCAATTTCACCAGCATTGGCAATTTTGAGTTGTTGGTAGTTGTTTAAGAGCGCTGTATATTGTTCAGCATTGACTTTAACATCGCGGTATAACTGTAAGTATAAGCGTTGAGTTTCAGGGAGCTGTTTTAAAGTTTGATTAAGCTGCGCTTTTTTGTCTGACAATTCGCTTAATTGAGCGTTAATTTCAGCCATTAAAGGATGGTCATTTGTATATTTAGCAGAAAGTTCGGCTTGCTTTTGCTTTAGTTCAATCATTAAGCGTTCTAGCTCAATGTTTTGCTTCAATAATAATTCAGATTCTTGTGTCACATCGACCGTGTTATATTTTTCACGAAATCTATTGAATTTAATTTCAGAATCGTCAAGTTGCTGTTTAAGTATAGGTAATTGCTTATCCAAGAACGCTAGCGTTTGCGTTGACTCTAGCGATTTTCGTTCAATATTCTGTTTGTGATAAACACTGAGGATATGATTAAGCACTTTAGTAATATGCTCTTTATCAGTTCCCTGATAATTTAAACCAATGACACCCGTTAACTTTCCACGCTCAGCAACAGCATAATTTGACATGAGGTTTTTCATGGCAGTCGGTAAAGAGTATTTGGTCAGTACAAGTTCTGGGGTAGAGGTATTGTCCTTTTTAATATAGAGAGTCCATAAACCGTATTTATTCGGGGCTTGATTTCTAGTATTGGTTTTACCTTCAAAAACCACTTCATCTTTATAAATGAGCTGGAATGAACCCTGTTGATTAAAGTTTAATTTTAAAGGTTTATCTAAAAAGTAATCTGGTACATTGAATTGTTTAATCTGAACTAGCGATGACTTATTTTGATAAACGACTTGTGTAGGCGTGTAGTCTATCGTTGTTCTATTTTCTGATATTAAACGATTAAATACGGAATTTTCGGAATCAGTAACACCCAGGTCAAGATTTAAATCCTGAACAACTTTGCCTAAAACCATTCTAGATTTTAAAACTTCAATTTCAGCATCGGCAGAAGACTTTTGTCCTATACCTCCTGAAAGTTGACTCAATTCACCAAGCAGTGCCGCAGAGGCTGCGCTTTTACCATCTTCTACAAGTACAAGAGCGTCTGTTGAATAAACAGGTTGTGTAATTCTTAAATAGAGTAAGGCAAAAATTAAGCTCAGAATAATACACAGAACTATAAGTTTCCATTGAGCAATTAAGGAAAAGAATAACTCTTTTAAGCTGATAGTATCTTCGCTAGTACTAGAATTTTGATTCATAGGTTAATATCGTAATAATTTATTAAAAATGTGACTTCCAATCAGCAACAAAGCTTTGAATATTGGCACAGGTCGTATCAAAAAAAGCTTGATCATGCTGGTAGGGGTCAGCAACATTTTGTTTTTGCCAATGACCTAAACGAAAGACCTTACCCTTAGCAAAAGGCCACTGTTTTTCTATATGTTGAGTTTGATTGTTACTCATAACTAAAATTAAGTCAGCGGCTTTAATTAAGTTGGCATTTATTTGTTTGGCGATATGTTGTCGCATATCGATATTAAATCTATCCATACAGTGAATCGCTTTTTCATCAGCACCATGACCGACCATGGCGGATAAACCTGCTGATTCAATCTGTAAATGGGGATATTCATGCTTTAAAAAATACTCTGCCATAGGGCTTCTACAAATATTTCCAACACAAACCACTAAAATATTTTGTATGGCCATCAAATTATTTCCCAAGTTGATCTAAGGTATATAAGGTACTTGAGAACGGTATAATTTGATTTACTACACGTTGCCAACGAGTTAAACCTGTTGCATCTATATAGACAATATCATTTTTCTTCATATTGAATTGATTGGCTAAAGCTAGGTTTCCAAGACTACTCAAATTGAGGTGATAAATGGTTGATTGCTTAGTATTCAAATCGGTACGCATGACATAAATTCTTGCTGCACTGGCAGAATAAGGATTAATCCCTTCACTCTCACCTAATACATCACTTAGAGACATACCTTGATCTCTTAAGTTAATGGCTTGACTTTTATTTGATTCACCCATGACATAAAGTTTTTGTTCTTGTTTTGTATTGACGAAAATAGTGTCATCCGCTTGAACGAGCAAATTGTGTAAAGATAAACCTTGCTTTTCTAATTGAATCGTATTCAGATTGTAAGTATGACCATTCCGAATCAGTTGAATATTAGTGGTATCTCCAGTCTTGGTGTCAATACCTCCTGCTTGTCCCAATGCTGTATAAAGGCTAATTGGTAAATCACTGATGGTATATTGCCCACTTCTTAGAACTTGGCCATTGACATAATAACGCTTGGCTTCAAAAGAGAGTACGCGTACGATCACATCAGGATTTTTTAAGTATCGGCTGAACTGATCACGTAAAAACGTATGTGCTTCAGCAAGTGTTTTTCCCGCAATTTTGACCGAACCAATCAGTGGAAGTTGAACATTTCCATTCGGGTCAATAGGATAACCTGTCGATCTGATATTTGCTGTATCTTGAATTGGGGGCGTAATTTCTGGGTATGCCCACAATTGAATAGACAATACATCGCCGTAATTTAAACGATAAACGCTAGGTTTTTTATTAAAAAGTGCCTGAATTCCTGAAAAATTAGTTATCGGTGGTTGTCCAATATTGGAAATATTATCTTGTGTTAACTGTATAACATTCAGTTCAGCACCTTGGTTGGTTTTATACGAGCCTTGATCAGGAAGATCGTAGGTTTGAAGTCCTGATGTTGCTGCACAACCAGTTATGCCTAAACCTAGTGCTAACAATATGCTATAACGGTAGTAACTCACTCGAAAATAAACCCTATTTATAAGTAATTTGAATATTGAATCTGGGTTTCGAGAACCCGAAGAATTTATATAAAACTGGTAAATACTATACCAATTAGCATCTTTAATATAGCCTAAGATGTTAGTGAAACGTACTGTTTGTATAACATAGCTAAATATTTTTTTGATGTAATAAGTAACTCGCATTCCTAAGATGTAAGTGGTTTTTTAAAAAGAACGACCTAAGTCTCTAAATTTGTCCGCCTAAAGAATGGGTTTACACGCTTAAGATCATTTGTCAGAGAAACAATGTATATATTCTATGTAAAATGATCGAAACCGTTCAGATTCATATTGCGTTGAACAACATAATTTAGTCATTAAATAAAATGAATTTCTGCTATATTGTGCGTGATTTAATGATTTCTTATCCTAATTAGCACAAGGCTGTACTATGCTTCAACTTGCTGATCTAAAAATTGCCATCATCGGATTAGGCTACGTTGGGTTACCCTTAGCCGTGGAGTTTGGTAAAAAAGTCCCAGTGGTGGGTTTTGATATTTACCAAAAACGTATTGATGAGCTTAATAACGGTCAAGATTCTACTTTAGAAGTTTCTAATGAGGAATTACAGCAAGCTGTGAGTTTACGCTATAGTGCAAGCTTAGCCGATTTAAAAGATTGCAACTTTTTTATAGTTACAGTTCCAACGCCGATTGATGACTTTAAGCAACCAGACTTGAGCCCTCTTATTAAGGCATCAACCAGTATTGCCCAGGTATTAAAAAAAGATGACATCGTGGTTTATGAATCAACGGTATATCCTGGCGCCACGGAAGAGGCGTGTATTCCTGTCTTAGAAAAAGTATCTGGCTTAACATACAATACAGACTTTTTTGCAGGCTATAGTCCTGAACGAATTAACCCAGGGGATAAACAACACAGGGTCACTAATATTTTGAAAATAACTTCAGGGTCTACGGCTGAAGTTTCCGATTTTATTGATGAAGTTTATAATTTAATTATTCATGCAGGCACGTATAAAGCTCCGAGTATTCAAGTTGCTGAAGCGGCAAAAGTGATAGAAAATACACAACGAGATGTAAATATTGCATTAATCAATGAGCTTGCACTCATCTTTAATAAAATGGGTATCGACACCGAAGAAGTGCTTAAAGCTGCGGGTACAAAATGGAATTTTCTACCGTTTCGTCCAGGTTTAGTCGGTGGACATTGCATTGGTGTAGACCCTTATTATTTAACTCATAAAGCACAGTCTATTGGATTGCATCCTGAAATTATTTTGGCTGCACGTCGTTTAAATGATCGTATGGGTGAGTATGTTGCAACGCAACTCATTAAAGAAATGGTCAAACAGCGCATTCAGGTGGTAGGTGCACGAATCTTAGTCATGGGGCTTAGTTTTAAAGAAAATTGCCCAGATATTCGTAATACCAAAATTGTCGATTTTATTAAAGCACTCAAAGATTATGACTTAGACTTGGACATTTATGATCCTTGGGTCGATGAGCAAGAAGTGCAGCACGAATATGGTCTAGCACCGATTCAGCACCTAGAGCAAGGTCTGTATGATGCAATTGTGATTGCTGTTGCCCACAATCAGTTTAAGTCTATGACTGCTCAAGAGTTTCATGCTTTGGGTAAAGAAAAATGTGTGCTTTATGATTTGAAATATATTCTTGATAAAACTGAAAGTGACTTACGTTTATAGTTTTTTCATTTCATGAAAATTTAAAGTTATCGTTTCTAAATCAAAGGTTTATATACTACCTGTACAACAGACTTCTTCCATAATTGTCTATAGTGAGTTTGTTTTTCTCTTACTATTAGGGGATAAAAAGCGCTTATGTTACAAGGCTACGATATGGAGTTGCCTATTCAGCGTAATTTTTTGCGATCATGCAGTGCATGTCAAAAGCTGAAAAGTCCAAATTTGAAAACTTCAAAGGAGACTTTTTATTGCTGATGCTGTGATGGAGTTCGTAGTAATGTCCATATTGTGACATAATTGGATTGCATAATCATGGGTGTGTATGACAAATATTTGCATGCGACAATCTGTAGGGGTTATATATGGCTTTTTTCGGTCAAAAAAAATTATTAATACAAAACGTTTGTTTGGATAAATTTCGCTATTTCAAAAGTTGGTTTTTAGCTATATGAATCATGACTTATAGTGTGAAGCGAATATAGAGATTGTCCGTTGAATATTTAGCAGTTTTCTTAAACAGCCCGAGTGCTTAAAGCTCCCAAGAATTGAACAAAAATGATATAATTTATTCATCTAAATTTGATAAATTATGCGCTGTTCGATTCAACTGCTTATATCATGCATTTATGTGTTTTGAACAAATTTGGCAAATAGTTTTAGAAAAAAGGCATATATTACTTATTGAAAGATTACCCTTAAATTATTTAGTTAAAAATTAATTTGGATTAAAAGCAGGAAAGTATGAACTTATTGGTAACAGGTGGTGCTGGATTTATTGGTTCAGCAGTCGTTCGCCATATTATTGAAAATACAAAACATCACGTACTTAACATCGATAAACTCACCTATGCTGGCAATCTAGAATCACTGGTATCAGTTGAGAACAATGAACGTTATCAATTTAGTCAAATTGATATCTGTGACCAAGCCGCATTAGAGAAAATCTTCCAGCAATTTAAGCCAGATGTGGTTATGCATTTAGCCGCTGAGTCGCATGTAGATCGTTCAATCGATGGTCCCGCTGAGTTTATTACAACAAATATTGTGGGAACTTATACATTATTAGAGGTTGCGCGTAAGTACTGGCTACAATTAAATGAAGAGAAGAAAACCTCTTTTAAATTTCATCATATTTCAACAGATGAGGTTTATGGTGATTTAGAGGGTACAACAGATTTATTTACTGAAACGACATCTTATGCGCCAAGTTCGCCGTATTCAGCAAGTAAAGCAAGTTCAGATCATTTAGTGCGTGCTTGGCATAGAACATATGGTTTACCAACCGTAGTAACGAATTGTTCAAACAATTACGGGCCATACCACTTTCCAGAAAAGCTTATTCCATTAGTGATTTTAAATGCGCTGGATGGTAAGGCTTTACCGATTTATGGTAAAGGTGACCAGATTCGTGATTGGTTGTATGTCGAAGATCATGCCAAAGCTCTATATAAAGTTGTGACTGAAGGTAAAGTTGGGGAAACTTATAATATCGGTGGTCATAATGAAAAACAAAATATAGAAGTTGTGAAAACAATTTGTAAAATTTTAGATGAATTAAAACCGCAAAATAATCATCAACCTTATGAGACATTAATCACTTTCGTAAAAGATCGCCCAGGACATGATTTGCGTTATGCAATTGATGCCTCGAAAATTGCAAAAGATTTAGGCTGGAAGCCTGAGGAAACATTTGAAACAGGGATTAGAAAGACCGTTGAGTGGTATTTAAATAATTTAGAGTGGTGCCGCCGGGTACAAGATGGTAGTTACCAAAGAGAAAGATTAGGTGTAAGTGCATAATGAGTACAAAAGGTATAATTTTAGCAGGTGGTTCAGGGACACGTTTGTATCCGATCACAAAAGGCGTTTCAAAACAACTGTTACCAATTTACGATAAGCCAATGGTTTACTATCCATTGTCTGTGTTGATGTTGGCTGGTATTCGTGAAGTCCTTATTATCAGTACGCCAGACGATATAGATGGCTTTAAGCGATTATTGGGTGATGGTTCACAATTCGGAGTTGAATTAAGTTATGCGATCCAACCAAGTCCAGATGGTTTAGCTCAAGCATTTATTATTGGCGAAGAGTTTATTGGCGAAAGTAATGTCTGTTTAGTACTTGGCGATAATATTTTCTATGGTCAAGGTTTTACACCAATGCTACGCCAGGCTGTGGCTCGTCAAAAGGGTGCAACCGTATTTGGTTATCAAGTCAAAGATCCTGAACGTTTTGGTGTTGTTGAGTTTGATGAGGAAAAACGAGCTGTTTCATTAGAAGAAAAACCAAAACATCCAAAATCGAATTTTGCGGTTACGGGACTTTATTTTTACGATAATGATGTAGTAAAAATTGCAAAACAAGTAAAACCATCAGATCGTGGTGAACTTGAAATTACGACAGTGAACCAGATGTATCTAGACCGTGGTGATCTCAATGTTGAGTTACTTGGACGCGGTTTTGCTTGGTTAGATACAGGAACACATGCAAGCTTACTTGAAGCAGCACAGTTTGTTGAAACCATTGAAAAACGTCAAGGTTATAAAGTGGCGTGTCTTGAAGAAATTGCACTTCATAATGGTTGGTTGACGAAAGCTCAAGTGTTAGAAATTGGCCAAAGCATGAGTAAGAATGATTATGGTCAATATTTGATTTCTTTGGTAACTGAATAAAATGAGCTTTGTAAAATTAATTGACTTGCCGAGTTTTGGTGATGAACGAGGTGGTTTAGTTGCGATTGAGTCTAATCAGTCAATTCCTTTTGATGTAAAACGTTTGTATTACATCTTTAATACGTCACAAAAACCGCGTGGCTTTCATGCTCATATTGATTTAAAACAAGTTGCAATATGTTTGAAAGGTAGCTGTAGATTTATTCTGGATAATGGTTCTACTAAAGAAGAAGTTGTTTTAGATAACCCGACCCAAGGTTTGGTTATTAAAGGATTGATCTGGCGTGAAATGCATGATTTTTCAGAAGATTGTGTATTACTCGTTTTAGCAAGTGAACATTTTACAGAGCAAGATTATATTCGAAATTACGATGAGTTTCTGCGTGTAGTAAATCAGCCTTATATTCATCCATTATCCGATGTTAAATCTAAAAATATTGGTCAAAAAACAAAAGTTTGGCAATATAGTGTGATTTTCCCACAAGCGGTTATTGGAGAAAATTGTAATATTTGTGCGCACACTATGATTGAAAATGATGTGCAAATTGGTAATAACGTCACAATTAAATCAGGTGTATATGTATGGGATGGGATTACATTAGAAGATAACGTTTTTGTTGGTCCTAGCGTTACTTTTACAAATGATAAGACTCCCCGTTCAAAGCAATACCCCGATGAGTTTCTAAAAACTATAGTTGAACAAGGTGCAAGTATTGGTGGTAATGCTACCATTTTACCGGGCATAAGAATTGGTCGAAATGCATTGGTTGGTGCAGGCGCAGTAGTAACTAAAGATGTTCCGGAAAATGCAATTGTAGTAGGAAATCCTGCAATTATTAAAGGCTATGTGAAATAATGATTCCTTTCTTAGATTTAAAAAGTATAAATAGTCAATATCGTACAGAACTCATTGAGGCTTGTACTCGTGTCATAGACTCTGGCTGGTACATAGGCGGAAATGAGCTAGCTCAATTTGAAAAAAACTTTGCGGAGTATTGTGGAGTAAAATTTGCAATTGGAGTTGCAAATGGTTTAGATGCCTTGATTCTTACGCTTCGAGCATGGAAAGAGTTGGGGAAACTAAATGATGGTGACGAAGTAATCGTCCCATCAAATACATACATTGCAAGTATTTTAGCAATCACTGCAAATAACCTAACTCCAGTTTTAGTTGAACCGGATATTAATACTTATAATATCGATCCAAGCAAGATTGAGGCTGCAATTACTCCAAAAACGAAAGTAATCTTACCTGTTCATTTATATGGGCAATTAGCAGAAATGCCTGCAATCATGGCAATTGCCAATAAATATAATCTATTTGTTTTAGAAGATTCAGCTCAATCACATAGTGCTGAAATTAATGGAATAAAAGCTGGAAACTGGGGAGATGCTTCTGGTTTCAGTTTCTATCCTGGTAAAAATTTAGGTGCATTAGGGGATGCTGGCGCTGTAACCACTAATAATGAAGAACTTGCACAAATGTTACGTGCTCTTCGTAATTATGGTTCTCATGAGAAATATAAAAATTTAGTGCCTGGTGTAAATAGTCGTCTTGATGAAATTCAAGCTGCCATGCTAGATATTAAATTAAAATATTTAGATCAAGAAATAGCTCATCGCCGTAAAATTGCTCAATTATATTTGCAGCATATAGTCAATCCTTTAATCAAATTACCCTTAGCCCAGAAAAATGCTGAAGAGTATCAGCAACACGTTTGGCATTTATTTGTGATTCGTACTGAGCATCGTGAAGCTTTGCAAAAGTACTTGGCTGAACAGGGTGTACAAACTTTAATTCATTATCCTATCCCACCTCATAAGCAACAGGCTTATAAAGAATGGAATGACTTAAGTTATCCTATATCTGAGGAGATTCATGCTGAAGTGATGAGTTTACCTATTGGTCCTACACTAAGCGTGGAAGAGGCTGAGAAAGTAATTCAGATTTGTAATAATTTTAAAGTCTAAAATGAATTTACTAAAAACAAGTGTACTAAATGGCGTGGCTGTTTTAATTAAAACGGCCACGATGTTTATTTTAAATAAGATTTTAGCTATTTATGTTGGTCCAGCTGGTTATGCGGCTATTGGGCAGTTTCAAAATTTTATACAAATGGTGACAACTTTCGCTGGTAGTGCAATTAATACTGCAGTTATTAAATATACAGCAGAGTATTATGAAGATGAAACCAAACAACGAAATATATGGAAAACAGCGGGAAGTATCGTCTTACTTTTTAGCTTAATTTTTTCACTAATTATACTAATTTTTCAAAAACAACTTTCAATTTATATTTTCCATACTGAACTTTATCAAGCAGTCTTTGTTTGGTTTGCTATATTCTTAACATTATTTACCTTTAATGCACTTTTTTTGGCTATTTTAAATGGAAAAAAAGAAGTTTTAAGGTTAGTTATTGCAAATATTGTAGGCAGTATTTTTTCTTTAGCTGTCACGAGTTTTTTAGCAATAAAATATGGTTTGTATGGTGCTTTAGTTGCTCTTTCAATTTATCAGTCTCTAGCTTTCTTAATAACTTTATTTTTATGTTACAAAGCTGATTGGTTTAAAGTGTCATATCTATTCGGAAAAATAGATAAAGCTATTGCTAAAAAATTTGTAGCTTTTGCTCTTATGGCTTTAGTTAGCGCTATCTGTGTTCCACTTTCTCAGATAGTCATTCGAAGTTACCTCACACACGAGTACGGGGTAACTTATGCTGGCTACTGGGAAGCGATGATACGTCTAAGTGCAGCATATCTCATGTTAGTGACTACAACGTTGAGTGTATATTATTTACCGAGACTTTCAGAACTATCAAGAATTGGGGAAATTAAGTCAGAAGTTTACTTGGGATATAAATATATATTTCCGTTGGCTGCTATAGGTAGTCTAGTTGTATATTTTCTCAGAGATTGGATTATAGGTATTTTGTTTACTAAAAATTTTTTGCCGATGCGTGATCTGTTTTTTTGGCAGATGATAGGCGATTCTTTAAAAATTGGTAGCTGGATACTTGCATATCTAATGTTAAGTAAGACTATGACCAAATTATTTGTAACAACGGAAATTTTATTTGCAATAACTTCAATATTATTAACTTATCTGTGCACCCATATATTTGGATTTGAAGGAGTCTCTATAGCTCACTTAATTAATTATGGAGTGTACTGGTTTGTCATGAGTATTTGTGTTTTTAAAAGTTTAAAAGAAAAGGGTGCAGTATGACTGATAAAAATCAGCCTTTAGTTTCTGTCGTTATACCTTGTTATAATCATGAAAATTTCGTTCAAGACTGTATCCAAAGTGTGATTAATCAAACCTATCAAAATATTGAACTTATCATCATTGATGATGGTTCAAAAGATGAATCTGTTAAAAAAATTCAAAAGTTAGTGAATCAGTGTAAAGAAAGATTTATTAGATTCGAATTTAAAAATCGATCGAATAAAGGCTTGTGTACTACCTTAAATGAGGCCCTTGAATGGTGCCAAGGAGAATATTATTCTGTTATTGCTTCTGATGATATGATTGAAAAAGATAAAATTGATATCCAAGTAAATTATTTAAATAAGCATCCAGAAATCGTAGCTTTGTATGGGAGTATAAAGTCAATAAATCATGAAAATAAGTTAAGAAAAATTTTTAAAGTGAGAAATGAGCTAGTTGATTTTAAAAAAATCTTAACTGGAAATTACACACTTTATGCTCCAACACAGATTACAAAATTAGCAGCAGTAAATTTGGTGGGAAAATATTCAACTGATACAAAGTTAGAGGATTTAGATATTTTATTAAAGTTAACTCATATGGGGTGGAATGTTATGTGTATAGATAATATTTTGGCTTCGTATAGAGATCATGATGAAAATATAACAAAAAATCGAAAAATAATTTTTAACGAAAGAATTAAGCTAATAAATAAATATCAAGACTCTGAGTTTTATGCACAAGCAGTAACTACTTTAGAATTAGATAGGTTGAACTACTATCTTTGGTATGACAAACGAAATGCTTTGATTGAAATACAAAAATTAAAAAAGGATCATTCAATAACTACCTTACAAACATTTGTTTTTTTCGTAAAATTAATTATACCATATACATACCTTAAAGCAGTCAAGGATTTGTTTTTTAAATGAAAATTTTTTACATTATTACTCAATTCGGGATAGGCGGGGCTGAAAGAGTTTTAATGAACCTTGCCAATGAAATGGAAAAAAAAGGACATGAAATACATATTGTAAGTTTATTACCTATTTCAGGTATGGAAACTAATGATATGAATATTCAATTTCTAGATTTTAAAAGAAATTTTTTTAAATCTTTTATTGACTTGAGATATTTAATTAATCAACTTGATCCAGATGTTGTACATAGTCACTGCTTACATGCAAATGTCATCACTCGATTGCTTAGAACAATTACGCCGATGAAAAAATTAATTTCATCCGCACATAGTTCAAATGAAGGTGGAGGTATTTTTATGAAAATTTATAAATATACTAATTTTTTGGCTGATATTAATACAAATGTGAGTGATGCTGCTGTAAAAAAGTATATAGATAATAATTATATAAGAAAAAACGATATTCGTAGAGTTTATAACGTAATTGATATTTTAAGTTATGATTTTTGTGAAATTAGCCGAGATAAGTATAGGAAGAATTTTGAATTAGAAAATACTACTGTATTAATTTCAGTTGGAACTTTAAAAGAAGCAAAGGATTACCCAATTTTAATTAAAGCAATATCTATTTTAAAAGTACAAGGAATTCATAATTTTAAGCAATTTATTGTTGGGAATGGTCCGCTTGATACAGAATTAAAGAAAATGGTGAGCACATATGGTTTAGAAAATGAAATAATTTTTTTAGGAGGAAGAGATGATATTAAAGAATTACTGAGTATGGCAGATATTTTTGTTCTTTCATCAAAATTTGAAGGTTTACCAACAGTACTTGTTGAAGCTATTATGGCTGAAAATATTGTTGTATCAACAAAGTGTGAAGGGGTTGATGAGATTTTAAGAGATAGTCCTTTTCTTGCAAATATATCTGATTGTAATGAATTGGCTTTAAGTATCGAAAAAGCAATTAATTTTTTAAATTCTCAGGAAAAAAATAATTCTTTAATATCTCAAAAAGAGTATGTAAAAGAAAATTTTTCAAAAGAAAATATTTTCCAACAATGGTTAGATATTTATGAGAAATAATCAAAATTTTTTATAAAGATCAAAGTATATGAATCTCAATATTTTTATCTATATAATTATTTTGTTATGCGGAAAAATATAAAATGGTTATTTTAAGATAGATGGATGTTTTATAGATGATACCTTACTTAATTGTTTTGTTTTTTGTGATGTTTATTACTTTTATTGAAAGTAAGAAATTGTCGCGTAAGGCAATTATCGTTCCATCTCTTTTTTTAATATTATTGCCATCACTAAGGAGTAATAATATTGGGACAGATAGCAAAACTTATACTCTAGCCTACGATTTTAATTATGATCCTTACAGATATGGATTTGATCCAGATATAGAATATGGGTATCAATTGCTCGATTCTATTATTTTAAATTTTACACATAATTACTTTTGGTTATTTTTTATATCCTCTTTATTTGTAATTCCAGCATATTTATTAACTATAAAGAAACTATCTATAAACTATTATTACTCTATATTAATATTTGTTACATTTGGTTTTTATACATTTTTTTTTAATGGGCTTAGGCAAGGTATTGCTATGGCAATATGTTTTTTTAGCTTACCTTATTTGATTGAAAAGCGGATAATTTCTTATTTTATAATAATTATTTTTGCTGCTATGTTTCATGTATCTGCCTTGGTAATGGTTCCTATATATTTTTTGGTTAATTTAAAAATTAAAATCGAGTATAAAGTATTAGTATGTTTTATATTTTCTACTTTGATTAGTCAAATTCTAATAGGTTATTTAGCTAAGGGAAATAGTCGTTATGATAATTATACTAGGGAAGTTGATCAGGCCGGTGGGTATATTACATTACTATTTTTTGCATTAATTGGTTTTTTTGTATTTGTTACTGGTAAGAGATTTAGGAATGAGGATGTAGTATTTAATAGGTCTGAGCAAATTCTCTTGTGCGGTTTGGCTTTGGTTTTTCCAGTCGCTTTTTTAGGTACAGATCCATCTGGCCCACAACGAATATTATATTATTTTACAAGTATGTGTATTTTTTTAATTCCATATGTTTTAAAAAAATATAATAATATTTTTATTAATATTTTATTTGTTATCTTCTCTATATTTTATTTCTTAATAATAACCATGAGATTTGGTGAATTATATCCTTATCAGATCAATCCGATATTCGAGGTGTTTTAAATGTATTCAAAAGATGGAGTGAGTGTTGCAATTCCTATCTATAATGCTGAAAAATTCTTATCTGACGCTATACAGTCTGTAATTAATCAAAGTTTTAAAGAGTGGGAGCTTATTTTAGTTGATGATGGTTCTACTGATAGGTCTCTTGAAATTGCAAAAGAATTTGAAAGAAAAGATAGTCGTATAAAAGTGATATCAGATGGTTTGAATTTAAAGTTACCAACTAGACTCAATCAGATTATTTCTTTATCTAAATATGAATTTATTGCTCGAATGGATGCAGATGATATTATGCACCCTGATAGATTAAGAGTTCAATATGATTTTTTAAAAAATAATGAATATGATTTGGTCTCTTCATCATTGTACTCAATTGATATAAATAATAATATAGTTGGAAAGAGAATAATAGATTCTCCTGTGACCATTCAATCGTTATTGAGAGGTAATAATCAAATTGCACACCCAACTATTCTTGCTAAGAAAAACTGGTATCTTAGAAACATGTATGATGAGCAGTCAGAGCGTGCTGAGGATTATGAATTATGGCTTCGTTCAATTTTAAATAAAGATTTAAAAGTTCATGTATTGCCTGAACCATTATTATACTATCGTGAAGTGGGTAATATTACTAAAGAAAAACTTTTATTATCGTATAAAACTACGGGCTATATATATAAGAAATTCAAAGAAAATATTGGCTCTATTTATTACTTAAAAGCAAGTTTTAATAATTTATTTAAAAAAAATATAGTTAATATTTTATTTTATTTAGGTAAGGAAGGCTATTTAGTTAAGAGGAGAAATGATAATTTTATATCGTCTCACGAGCTTGAAAATGCGAGGAATAATTTAGCTCTGGCAGTGAAATCTGATGAATAAGAAAGTAATTATACTTATAGGGACTACTGGCTCAAGTTTCTATGGATTTCGCGCTGATTTAATACGATCTCTCGTAGCAAATGGCCACCAAATATATGCTTTCACTTCTGAATATACAGAAGACTGTTTAGAAAGAATTAAAGCCTTAGGTGCTGAACCTGTTACTTATCAATTAAGTCGTGGGGGGTTAAACCCTTTTGCTGATATTGCCTCAACATATCAACTTGTTCGTAAAATAAAAAAAATTAACCCAGATATCGTTTTTTCATATTTTGCTAAACCTGTGATTTATGGAACACTAGCAGCAAGTTTTGCAAGGGTTCCTCATATTATTGGTATGCTTGAAGGACTCGGTTACACTTTTACAGACCAACCAGAAGGCCAAAGCACTAAGACGAAACTGATTCGTAACATTCAGGTTTTATTATATCGTTTAGCCTTCCCAAGATTGGATGATATGATTTTTTTGAATTCTGATGATGAAAAAGATCTTATACATACCTATAATCTACCAGTCAAAAATGTACACATTCTTGGTGGCATCGGTTTAGACTTGAAAGATTATAGTTATAGTCTTGCTCCAATAGATCCTGTAAATTTTTTATTTATTGGGCGTTTGTTGAAAGAAAAGGGTATATTTGAATTTATTGATGCAATTAAATTTGTAAAACATAAACATCCTAATACGAAGTTTACAATACTGGGTGGCTTAGACACGCAGAATATGGGAGCATTGTCGAGGTCTCAGCTAGATGAACTGATCGCAGAAGGCTTATTTGAATATCCTGGTCATGTTTCTAATGTAAAAGACTGGATCGCTAACTCAAGTGTGTTTGTACTTCCATCTTATAGAGAGGGTGTACCACGAAGTACACAAGAAGCTATGGCTATAGGACGTCCTGTTATTACAACAGATGTTCCAGGATGTAGAGAAACGGTAGTTGATGGCGTGAATGGCTTTATTGTTCCTTGTTGGGATGCCGAGGCACTAGCAGAAAAAATGTGTTTTTTTATTGAGGCACCATCTCAAATAAATCTTATGGGGCTAGAAAGTATGAAAATGGCTCATCAAAAGTTTGATGCTGAACAAGTAAATAATAGATTATTCGAAATCATGGGTTTAAATGGTTCTTATGAAAAGATTGGTTGATATTATCATTGCTTCTATAGCGCTTTTGTTGCTATTTCCAGTTTTTCTTTTAGTCGCTTTAAAAGTACGTAAAAACTTAGGTTCTCCAATTTTCTTTCTCCAAGAAAGACCAGGCAAAGACGGAAAAACTTTTAAAATGATTAAGTTTCGGTCAATGAAAGATGCTTTAGATAAGGATGGAAATCTCTTACCCGATGAGGCCCGTATTACGCCTTTTGGGCAGAAATTACGTTCTACTACTCTAGATGAAATGCCTCAACTTATTAATGTTTTAAAAGGTGATATGAGTATTGTTGGACCACGTCCTCAACTTGCTGATTTTATGGAGCACTATACGCCAAGACAAATGCGTCGCCATGAGGTCAGACCTGGGATGACAGGTCTTGCTCAAGTGAGTGGGCGAAATAATTTAAGCTGGGAAGAGAAATTCGAATTAGATGTGGAATATGTAGAGGCCCATAATATTTTGTTAGACTTTAAAATTATGGTAAAAACAGTTCTGGTTATGTTGAAAAAAGAAGGGATTAACGCACCAGATCAGTTAGTAGGGGCAAGTCGTTTTTCAGGTTCGCCAAAAAAAGATGAAGTACAGTATTAATTGTTAGTTAAATAAAGTTAGCCGCATGATTAAAAAAGCAGTTCTACCAGTGGCCGGTTTAGGTACACGTTTTTTACCCGCAAGTAAGTCTATTCCTAAGGAAATGGTTACTGTTGTTGATCGTCCTGCTATTGAGTATGTGGTACGTGAAGCCGTAGAGGCTGGAATTGAACAAATTATTTTAGTGACTCATTCTTCGAAATCTTCAATAGAAAACTATTTTGATCGAAATTTTGAACTTGAAACGACCCTAGCACAGAAAAATAAAACTGGTCTGCTAAAAGAAATTACTGAAATTTTACCTGCGCATGTGAGTGTGGTGAGTGTACGTCAGCCACAACCTTTAGGTCTAGGTCATGCTGTGCTTTGTGCCAAAAGTATTATTGGTGATGATGATTTTGCAGTTCTATTGCCAGATGTATTGGTTAAAGCAAAATCAAATCAAAATGATCTTGCCTGTATGATTCAGCGTTATGAAGCTGTGCAAGCTGCACAAATCATGGTTGAAGCAGTTCCTGATCATATGGTCGATCAATATGGTATTGTGGATGTTGCAAGCTCTCCTGCAGAAGGTGAAAGTATTGCCATGCAGGGCATTGTAGAAAAACCTGCTGTAGGGGCGGCTCCTTCGAATTTATCCGTTGTGGGACGGTATATTCTGCCAGCCAAAATTATGCAGTTGTTGGAACAAACACCTAAAGGTGCAGGACATGAAATCCAGTTGACCGATGCAATTGCAATGTTGCAGCGTACTGATTTAGTTGAAGCTTATCGAATGAAAGGAGAGACCTTTGACTGTGGAAGTAAGCTAGGCTATTTAAAGGCTGTTTTACATTATGGTATTGCTCATCCTAATTTAGGACATGACTTTAAACAGTTAATTGCCGAATTAAGTGATTAATAATAAATATTTCTTATAGGTGAGTGATGAAAGTTGCAATATTAGGTGCGACACTCAATGCGGGTGTCATGGCTACCTTATTGTCTGAGTATGGCAATCAGGTGTATTGGTGTAGTCATCAGAATAATGAGTCTTCCACATCAAAACATATCCAGTACTTAGATGAAGAAGTCAATTTTCGTCTAGATAAACAGTATAAACTTGGCCAACTTCTTTATTCTTCATTGGCAGACTTACCTTCGAATGTGGATGTTTATTTCTTTTGTTATAGTCCGACAGAAAGTGAATTAGCAGATCAAACACTCAAAGTATTGGCTTTAAAGCCGATTGTTCATCCAAAATTGATGATTAATGCTGCAACTTTTGGGTTAAATGGTACTGAAAAACTTAAAGCGATTTCACCTAAAGATCACTGGGTTTATTTACCCGATGTGATTCAGGAAGGCAATGCCATTAATAGCATACTTCATTTGAAACATATCATTGTTGGGGTGGGGGAAGAACAGGCTAAAACTTTGGTTGAAGAATTATTACGACCAATATTTAGCACGCCTAATCAATATTTATTTATGCCCATTCTTGATGCAGAATTTACCAAACTGAGTATTTCTGGCATGTTGGCGACTCGGATTAGTTATATCAATGATCTGGCGATGGTGGCTGAAAAGTTAGGAATTGATATTGCCAATGTTAAACAGGGGATGGGCGCAGATACGCGAATAGGCTCGTCTTATTTATCACCTGGAGCAGGTTTTGGTGGTGAAAATTTTTCGCATGATATTCTCACTTTATCTAGTGAAGTCTCAAAAAGTGGTGCAAAAAGTCGGCTATTACAGCAAGTTTTGGACATTAACGAACAGCAAAAAGAAATTTTATTCCGTAAACTTTGGAACTATTATCATTCAGATTTAAGCAATAAAGTTGTTGCCATTTGGGGGGCAGCCTTTAAAGAGAATACTTCAAGTATCCATAATTCCCCAATTCATGCCATGCTGGATGCACTCTGGGCACAAGGTGCCAAGGTGAAACTGCATGACCCGCAGGCGTTGAAAGAAATTTATAAGCAGTACGGTCATCGTGCAGATTTGGTCTTGTGTTCAGATGCTTATGATGCAGTTCAAGATGCTGATGCGTTATGTGTGATTACGGCGTGGAAGCAATATTTTAGCCCTGATTATAAAAAGCTACAGCAATTCATGCGTCATCCGCTTATTCTAGATGGACGTAATATCTATGATCCTCAGTATGTTAAAGCACAGGGCTTTGCCTATGAGGGAGTTGGTCGAGTATGAGAGAAAATATCGAAAATTTTCCCAAGCAAAGCATTCGTTCTGCTGAACAAAAATTACAGCAGTTAGCCGAACAGATGCAAGCGGTTAATTTGAATCAGCTTTTTTCAGAACATGTGCAACGTTTCGAAAATTTCAGCTTACGCTGTGAAAATGTACTTTTTGATTTCAGTAAGCATCGGGTCAATTTGTCTGTGATGCAGGCCTTGGTTTCCTTGGCGGACTCAAAACAATTAAAAGCGTGGATCGATCGCTTGTTTTCAGTTGAGGCAATTAATTACACCGAGCAACGTGCAGCCATGCATTGGGCGTTACGTTTACCGCAAGATTCTTTTGTTTTTTCTGAATTGTCACAACAAGTGCATGAACAATTAGACCGAATGTATGATCTGGTTGAAAAAATTCATGCAGGACAATACCGTGGTGTGACAGGTGAAGTTATTCAGGATGTGGTGAATATTGGGGTAGGCGGGTCTGATTTGGGCCCTTTAATGGTTTCCCATGCGCTATCTGATTTTAAAGTGAAAACAGCCAAACCTTTAAATGTGCATTTTGTATCGACGATGGATGGCAGCCAACTCTCAGAGTTATTGCATCAATTAAGACCTGAAACCACTTTATTTATTATCTCTTCCAAATCTTTTGGTACGATTGATACCTTGTCGAATGCTGAAACAGTTCGTCTATGGTTAGAGAAAACCTTAGGGCAGCGTGACTGTGTCTTAAAAAGTCATTTTATTGGCGTGTCGACTAAACCTGACAAAATGACGGCTTGGGGAATTCATCCAGATCACCAGTTTGTATTATGGGACTGGGTCGGAGGGCGTTATTCTCTTTGGTCTTGTATTGGGCTACCGATAGCCTTGCAAATTGGGGTTGATGGCTTTAAAGCATTGCTTTCGGGTGCGTATTTGGTGGATCAGCATTTTCAAAATGCACCGTTTGAGCAAAATATTCCTGTGCTGATGGGATTGTTGGGCGTATGGAATACCAACTATCTGAACATGCAAACCCATGCCGTACTTCCTTATGATGGTCGATTAAAATATTTTGCTGCGTATTTACAACAGCTTGAGATGGAATCTAACGGTAAGTCTTTACAACGTGATCATCAAAAAGTTGAATCCTCGACTTGTCCGATTGTATGGGGAGAGGTGGGGCCGAATGCGCAACACGCATTTTATCAGTTGTTGCATCAAGGTACGCATGCAGTCAGTTGTGATTTTATCGCACCTGTACAGCGTTATAATGCCAAGCAATTTACCTATGTTGAAAATGCAGAAGCTTTAATTGAGCAACATCATTTGGCTCTTTCTAACTGTTTGGCACAATCCAGATTATTGGCGTTTGGTAATCAGGCATTGAGTGCGGATGAAGTGGATCATCTCCCCGATTATAAAAAATATGAGGGGAATCAGCCGAGTTCAACAATGCTGGTGGATGAGTTAAATCCAAAGACTTTGGGTATGCTCATTGCACTCTATGAACATAAAGTATTTGTACAGTCGGTCATTTGGAATATTAATCCCTTTGATCAATGGGGTGTAGAAAAAGGCAAAGAGATTGCCAACCAATTATTGCCTGTGTTGAATGGTCAGCAATCTGATATTGCCCAGTTTGATACATCGACCCAAGGTTTACTGAAAGTTTTGTTAGGAAATAGACATGGCTAAAATTTTAGTCACAGGTGGAGCGGGTTATATCGGCTCACATACCTGTGTTGAGTTATTAACCGCGGGTCATGAGGTTGTGGTTTTAGATAATCTCTCAAATAGTTCGGTTGAATCTTTGACGCGGGTACAACAACTATCTGGAAAATCACTCGATTTTATTGAGGGGGATATTCGAGATGGTGAAACACTCGATCAACTTTTTGCAGAGCATGCGATTGATGCGGTGATTCATTTCGCAGGTTTAAAAGCCGTAGGTGAAAGTCAGCAGATTCCCTTGACCTATTTTGATAATAATATTACGGGCAGTCTGAATTTGGTCAAAGCCATGGAACGTGCTGGCGTCTTTAAGTTGGTATTTAGTTCTTCTGCGACTGTTTATGATGAGGCAAATATTTCACCATTGAATGAAGAGATGCCAACAGGAATGCCATCTAATAATTATGGCTATACCAAACTGATTGTTGAACAATTGCTACAAAAGCTCAGTATTGCAGATGAGCGTTGGTCGATTGCTTTATTGCGTTACTTTAATCCTGTAGGCGCGCATAAAAGTGGTCGTATAGGTGAAGACCCACAAGGAATTCCAAATAATTTAATGCCTTATGTAACTCAAGTCGCTGTGGGGCGTCGTGAAAAGCTGGCCATTTTTGGTCAAGATTACGATACAGTAGATGGTACAGGCGTTCGTGATTATATCCATGTAGTGGATTTGGCCAATGCGCATTTGTGTGCCTTGAATAATCGTTTAGCGGCTACGGGCTGTCGTGCATGGAATATTGGTACGGGGCAAGGCGCCTCAGTTTTGCAAATTAAAAATACCTTTGAACAAGTCAATGGGATTGCGATTGCGTTTGAATTTGCACCACGACGCGCAGGCGATGTTGCCACCTCATTCGCAGACAATACTCGCGCAGTGACAGAATTGAACTGGCAACCGAAATATGGTCTGGAAGATATGTTGGCTGATAGTTGGAACTGGCAAAAACAGAACCCGCAAGGGTATGCAGATTAAAATAGACTTTAAAAAGGGGAGCAAATCGCTCCCCTTTTTTTAACTTTGGATCAATTGCGTTAATTCATGCACATAAGCTTGCATTGGTTGCGGATTTTGATCCAAACGGCTTTCAATATTTAGGCGCAATAAAGGCTCTGTATTGGATGCACGCACGTTAAAACGCCAAGTGCCAAAATCTAAACTCACCCCATCGGTACGATCAATCTCAGGATTCTGATGTGCAAAATGGTCAAACAGTTTTTGAATCGTGGCTTGTGTATCTGCAACTTTGAAATTAATTTCACCACTGCATGGAAACTTGGTGATCATATCTTCAACCAGACTAGACAAAGACTGCTGTGTTTCAGATAAAACGCTAATCGCCAGTAACCATGGAATCATGCCACTATCGCAATAAGCAAAATCACGGAAATAGTGGTGAGCACTCATTTCTCCGCCATAGACTGCATTATGCTCACGCATCACATCTTTAATAAAGGCGTGACCAGATTTAGACTGTACAGTAATACCTTGATATTGATCGACAATATCTAAGGTGTTCCAGACTAAACGAGGATCATGCACAATTTTTTCATTGGCTTGCTTTAATAGAAAGGCTTGAGCCAATAAGCCGACAATATAATAGCCTTCAATGAATTGCCCTTTTTCATCAAAAAGGAAACAGCGGTCAAAATCGCCATCCCAAGCAATGCCCATATCCGCCTGATGTTCTAGTACCGCCTGACGCGTACTATCACGATTTTCAACTAAAATCGGATTTGGAATACCATTTGGGAATGTGCCATCGGCTTCATGATGAATTTTGATAAATTCTACAGGAACTTGCAGTTGATTGAACTTTTGCTCTAGTGCATCAATCACATGTCCTGCTGCGCCATTGCCCGCATTGACCACCAGTTTGAGTGGACGAATTTTTTCAGGACGAATATAGGTGAGGAGGTGATCAATAAATTCAGGCAGAATATTGTAACTTTCAACTGTGCCTTTGTGCTCAACAGTTGTAAATGCGCCTGATTCCGCCAGTGCTTGAATGTCTTTTAAACCCGTGTCAGCACTGATTGGGCGTGCATTTTCACGCACCAATTTCATGCCATTATAATCCATCGGATTGTGACTGGCCGTGATTTCGATCCCCCCTTGTACATCAAGATGGAAAGCACCGAAATAAACTTCTTCAGTTCCAGTCATACCTAAATCAAGGACGTTAATGCCAGCATCGATTAAGCCTTGAATGGTGGCTTGTTTTAAGCCTTCACTGCTCAGGCGGATATCGCAACCAATCACCACGGTTTTAGGTTGATAGATTTGCCCATAGGCACGGCCAATTTTATAGGCAATCTCTTCATTCAATTCTGTGCCAAGTTTGCCACGAATATCATAAGCTTTAAAACAGGTCAGGCAGGTCATATTTTTAACTCATATTATTTGATAAAAAAGGCTCGAAATTCGAGCCTTTATTCTTATTCGACAGTCACACTCTTGGCCAAGTTTCGAGGCTGGTCTACATCGGTGCCACGCAATACTGCGACATGGTAAGACAGTAGTTGTACAGGGATGCTATACACGATTGGTGCTAAAGTCGCACTGATACTTGGTACGCTAACCACGTGTTGGCGCTCTTTGCTGTGAATGCCACTATGTTCATCCGCGAAGACAAACAATTCGCCCCCACGTGCTTGAACTTCTTCCATGTTCGATTTAAGTTTATCCAACATGTCATCTTGTGGTGCAAGAATAACCACAGGCATGTCATTGTCAACCAAAGCCAATGGGCCATGTTTGAGTTCGCCCGCAGCATAACCTTCAGCGTGAATATAAGAAATTTCTTTCAGTTTGAGTGCACCTTCCAAGGCAATCGGGAAATGCGTACCGCGACCAAGGAATAAGCAGTGTTGTTTTTCTACAAACAATTCTGAAAGACGTAGGATAGAGGCGTTATTTTGCAGGGTATCCAGAATAACTTTAGGCAAGTGCCATAATTCTGCTGCGATGCTTTGAATTTGATGTTCTGAAATGGTTTGTTTGATTTGACCAATTTTTAAAATCAGTAACATCAATGCGGCCAATTGCGTAGTGAAGGCTTTGGTCGAAGCAACTCCAATTTCAGGGCCTGCCAAGGTCAATAAACTGTGGCTGGTCTCACGAATCATCGATGACGTTGCTACATTACAAATTGCCATGGTGACAATATTGATATGCTTCGCTGCGGCACGCTTTTGGGTATCACGCAGTGCAGCTAGCGTATCTGCAGTTTCCCCTGATTGCGAAATGCACAGATACAACGTGTTATTGACAATTACAGGGGTGCGATAGCGGAACTCACTGGCAATTTCAACCTGACAAGGCACATCAATCAGTTGTTCAAACCAATATTTGGCAATCATGCCAGCATGATAACTGGTACCGCAAGCCAAGATTTGCACTTGTTGAATATTGGCGAAATCCGCTTCAGCTTGTTGAAGGAAATCTGCACGTAATGCATTGCCATCTAAAGCTTGAGAAATGGTTTGTTGTAATGCTTCAGGCTGTTCGTAAATTTCTTTCAGCATGTAATGCTTAAATTCACCTTTCGAGGCATTGCTGACCGTTGCATCCAGTTCTTTCACTGGGCGATTGACCAATTGCCCATTCACAAAGACTTCAATCTTGTCACGCGTTAAGCGAGCAATGTCACCTTCTTCAAGGTAAATAAAGCGGTTGGTAATCGGTAATAAAGCCAATTGATCCGAGCTAATGAAATTTTCACCAATCCCCACACCAATCACAAGTGGTGAGCCTTCACGTACTGTAATCAGTTCATCAGGATAATCTGTGTGAATAATTCCCAGTGCATATGCACCCTTAAGCTGTGGTACTACGCTTTGTACAGCTTCTAACAGGCTAGAGGTTGACTTCAAGGCATCATGTACCAGATGTGCCACGACTTCGGTATCGGTTTGTGAAGTAAACACATAACCCAAAGCTTCAAGATCATCTTTTAGTTCTTGATAGTTCTCGATAATGCCGTTATGCACGACAGCAACATGACCTGAGACATGTGGATGGGCATTATTTTCAGTTGGTTTGCCATGAGTTGCCCAGCGGGTATGTGCAATCCCAAGTGAACCTGTGACCAGTGATTCATTCACCGCTTGTTCAAGGTTGGCAACTTTACCGACACGACGTTCACGTAAAATATCATCTTGACTCACCAGTGCTAAGCCTGCCGAATCATAGCCACGATATTCCAGTCGTTTTAAACCTTCAATTAAAATATTGGTAATACTACGTTCTGCAACGCCACCGACAATACCGCACATAGGAATATCCTCTTATTTCTTCAATTTTTGTGGACGTTGATAGTTTTCTTTGACTATCTGTTTTGAACGTTCAAAGGCCAAGTTATGATCTTCAACATCACGGGTAATCACCGAACCCGCCCCGACAGTGGCACCATGACCAATGCGTACAGGGGCGACCAGTGAACTGTTCGAGCCAATAAAGGCTGAATCACCAACAATGGTTTTGAATTTGTTGGCACCGTCATAGTTACAGGTAATGGTTCCCGCACCAATATTTGAATTTGCACCAATTTCGGCATCGCCTAAATAAGTAAAATGATTGGCTTTAGAACCCAGACCAATACTGGAGTTTTTCACTTCAACAAAATTACCGATATGAACTTCATTGGCCAGTTTTGCGCCTGGACGTAAACGTGCAAAAGGGCCAATCTGGGTATCTTCACCGACAATGGCTTGATCGAAAATGCTATATGGCTGTACTTTGGTGCCTGCGGCAATTTTGGTGTTTTTAATTACGCAACCTGCGCCAATCTCAACGGAATCACCCAGTTCGCAATCGCCCTCAATGATGACATTAATGTCGATCTGCACATCTTGACCAACTTTAAGATTGCCACGTAAATCAAAACGATTCGGGTCAATCAAATGTACACCTTGCTGCATCAATTGTTTGGCTTGGAAGCTCTGAAATTGGCGTTCTAATGCAGCGAGTTGAATGCGGTCATTCACACCTTCGACTTCAAATGCCATCTCAGGTTCAACCGAAGCGACCTCAAGACCATCGGTCAGCGCCATTGCGACAATATCAGTAAGGTAATATTCACCCTGAGCATTGTTGTTGGTGAGCTGTGGTAGCCATTGATGTAACTTGGCATTACTCACGCAATAGATGCCGGTATTGATTTCACGAATCTGGCGTTGCTGTTCGTTGGCATCTTTATGCTCAACAATCGCTTGAATTTGTCCATCTTTACGGACAATGCGTCCATAGCCTGTGGCATCGTCAAGGGTTAAGGTCACGAGACCAATCCCTGTTTCACGTGAAGCATCGAGCAATTTTTGTAATGTTATGGGTGTGATACACGGCACATCACCAGACAGAATCAGGGAAATGCCATCTTGAGGTAGTACAGGTAAAGTCATCTGAACAGCATGACCCGTACCCAGTTGTTCTGCTTGTTCGACCCATTGTATTTGTTCATGGTTAAAGTGTTGTTGCACTTGTTCACCACCATGTCCATAAATGGTGATGATATGCTCGGCATTGAGTTGCTTTGCCGTTTTAATCACATGTCCAAGTAAGGGGCGTCCTGCTAAGGGTTGTAACACTTTGGGGAGTTGGGAACGCATTCGGGTTCCCTTACCTGCAGCAAGAATAATCACAGAAGTTGTCATAACACACCTTACAAGCTGGCGCTAAGCCAGAGAAATATTATTGAGGTATATAAAAATACAGAGCGCTGCCCAAAGCCCCGCAATAATGTCATCGAGCATAATGCCAAATCCGCCGTGGACTTGGCGGTCAATGACACGAATGGGCCATGGCTTCCACACATCAAACAGGCGAAACAGCAAGAAACCAATCAATGCGGAGAAGATGCTCATTTGTCCGAAATAAATCAGCGGCAATAAGGTAATGGATTGACCTGCAAATTCATCCCAGACAATGCGTCCATCATCATGTACACCCATCACTTTGGCGGTTTGACCGCAAATATAGATGCCAATCAGCGACATGAAGATGATGGCGTATATGGAGTTGAGAAAGCCTAAATTCAACCACAATGGGATAAAAAGTAACGCAAAGGCAGAACCAAAAGTACCGGGTGCTTTGGGTAATAAACCAGAGCCAAAACCGACACCGCAAAAAACAATACAGCGGTTCGACCAAGACATATGGTTAAACTGAATTGGAGGTTTATGCAAAGTGTTGATACCCTTGGAATTGAAGCGGATGATCTTTGCCATCTTTTTCAAATGTAAGCCCTGTTGACGTTGTAATGGTTCCAATCACCGTAATTTTTACATCTAATTCTTGTTGTAAAAGCCGTTGGTAATTTTGCGGACTTATTGTAAAGCATAACTCATAGTCATCGCCACCCGCGAGTGCGTATTGCCATTGTTGTACTTGTGTTACGCGCTGTAGAGCGCCATCGATAGGAAGCTGTTCCAATTGTAGTCGAGCACCCACGTGTGAGGCTTTGAGAATATGTCCCAGATCCTGTGCTAGACCATCAGAGACATCAATCATGGCAGAGGCTAGGCCTTTTAACTGCTGTCCAAGCTGGCAGCGTGGTGTTGGGTAATCTAAACGTTGCTTTAAAGCATGATCGGAATGTTGAAGCCCATAGGCTGCATCACCGATTTGCCCGCTGACGCAAACGTAATCACCGACTTGAGCACCTGCGCGTTTTACCGCTTGACCCGTATCCACCCAGCCGAGGGCAGTAACGGAAATAGTGAGATGTGGGCTTTGGGTGGTATCACCGCCAATTAAACTCACGCCAAATTGATCGCAACAATCATAGAGTCCCTGACTAAAGTCTTTCAGCCAGTCATGATCAATTTGGGGTAGGCTCAATGCCAATAAAATACTGTGGGGTTTGGCCCCCATTGCAGCGATATCGGAAAGGTTCACGGCAACAGATTTCCAACCAATCGCATGGGCAGGGGTATCGAGAGGAAAATGCCGTCCTGCAATCAAGGTGTCCGTGCAGATCACCAATTGTTGCTGTGGAGGAGGGGTAAGTACGGCTGAGTCATCTCCGACCCCTAAGTCGACTGAAGTATACTTCTGTCGATTAAAATAGGTTTCAATGATAGAAAACTCAGCCATATTACTTACTACACGTCTTATTGTGCTTGTTGCTTTTCTGCTGCACGAAGGTTGTTGGCTAAACGGTCTAATACACCATTGATGTATTTATGACTGTCAGCCCCACCAAAGTGCTTGGCAAGTTCAATCGCTTCATCTAAAACCACGCGATACGGGATTTCAAGATGTTCTTTCAATTCGTAAGCGCCTAAACGTAATGTTGCAAGTTCAACACCGTCTAGTGCTTCGATTTGGCGATCTAGCACAGGAATAAGAAGCGCATCCAAAGCTTCATGATTGGCAACCACTTGAGTCAGCAATTCATGATAATAGCTTAGGTCCACTTTATGCATGGCATTTTCAACACGCGTACGTGCTTCAATTTCATGCACTGGGTTGCGGCTCATTTGCCATTCATAAATGCCTTGTACAGCAAAACGACGTGCTTTACGTTTTGCAGCATAAGCGGCTTGAAGTGTTTGCGACATGCTTTAAATAGCCTTTAACAAGTTAACCATTTCAATTGCAGTAAGAGCAGCTTCGCTACCTTTATTACCTGCTTTTGTTCCAGAGCGTTCAATCGCTTGTTCAATGCTGTCCGTAGTCAATACACCGTTAATTACTGGTAAACCAGTGTCTAAGCCAACTACGCCTAAACCTTTGGCACATTCACCTGCAACAAAGTCAAAGTGAGGCGTACTACCACGAATCACAGCGCCAAGAGCGATGATGGCATCAAAGCGATCAGAAGCGGCCAGTTTTTTTGCAACCACTGGAAGTTCCCAAGCACCTGGTGCATGAACAACAGTGATATTATCCTCTGATACACCATGACGTTTCAATGTATCAATTGCACCTTCTAGTAAGTGTTCAACCACAAAGCTATTGAAACGACCCACTAAAATCGCGTAACGGCCTTCGCTCGCGAGATGTAATAAACCTTCAATTCGGCGAATCGCCATAGCAACCTCGATTATTTCGTTAATGTTTGTTGAGCGGTGACATATTCCACCACTTCAAGATTAAAACCTGATAATGCATTGAAACGTAGCGGCGAACTAAGCAGCTTCATTTTTTCAACGCCTAAATCACGTAAAATTTGTGCGCCCACACCAATCGTTTGATATTGCTGAGACAATGCTGCACTCGATTTGGTTTTCTTTGGTGCAGTTAAACTGTCTAGGGCAGGACCTAAATCTTGTAGGTGACGTTGACCAATCCACACCAGTACACCACGATCACTGTGGGCAATTTCTTTTAGCGCACGGTCTAAGTTCCAAGCAGGTTCGCCATCTTGCTTATTGAGTTTCAATAAATCACGAGTTGGATTAAAACCATGCACGCGAACTGTGGTTACGCCGTCTTTCGGCTCACCTTTAACCAAGGCCAAATGGATATCTGGATTGCCAATTTCACGATAACGGAACAGTTCAAATGTACCATATTCAGTGTCGATGGTTTCTTGACCTAAACGCTCGACTGTTTGTTCATTGGTCATGCGGTAATGGATCAGGTCAGCAATGGTCCCCATTTTAAGACCATGCTTTTCAGCGAAAATTTCCAAATCTGGACGACGGGCCATGGTGCCGTCTTCTTTAATGATTTCACAAATCACGGAAGCGGGTTCTAAGCCAGCAATACGTGAGAGGTCACAGCCTGCTTCAGTATGTCCTGCACGGTGCAGTACACCACCGGGTTGTGCCATCAGCGGGAAGATATGTCCAGGTTGTACAATATCGCTCGGCTTGGCATGTGCAGCAACCGCTGTTTGAATGGTATGAGCACGTTCAGCAGCGGAAATACCTGTGGTAATCCCTTCTGCTGCTTCAATCGATAAGGTGAAGTTGGTGGCATGTTGTGCACCATTGGCATCGACCATTAAAGGTAAATTCAATTGCTGACAACGCTCACGGCTTAAAGTTAAGCACACTAAACCACGCGCATGCGTAATCATGAAGTTAATGTCTTCTGGGCGCACGTGTGTCGCCGCAATAACTAAGTCACCTTCATTTTCACGGTCTTCATCATCCATCAGGATGACCATTTTCCCTGCACGGATATCTGCTACGAGCTCTTCAACGGTATTGAGCGGCATCAATCTTCACCTTTCTATTCGTCTGCAAATCACCAAGGGGTTTGCATTTTTGGTTGTGGCATAGTCTAACGCTTTTTTAGACAGTTTGCCTATGCTTTTACTTTTCTGTACGTCGATTGTTATACACAGCCATGCAAGACTTTAAAAGAGTTGTGCTATTTAAAAATGAGCAATCGATTAAACTCATTGGGTCAAAATCGGATCAAATTTTCAAGAAAACGGGGTCAAACTGTACATTTTAGTCAAATTAGGTCGTATTGCTCCGAGTGGTTTGTTTTCTAAGAGTATGCGGGTTTCTCACTTGAAATCACGATAAGTGAATTGTTTATGCTTTATAAGTCGAAAGCAAAATACTGGTTTCGGTATTGTAAATGCCCGAAATGGTTCGAATGCGCTCTAAGGTTTTATCAAAACTTTCTAAACTGTCTGATTTTAGCTCAACCAATAAATCCCATTTACCGTTGGTGGTATGCAGCGTATGTACTGAGGGATCAATTCTTAATTCTTTTACCACGGCACTGGTTTTGGTGCCTTCCACCATAATATTCATCCATGCACGAATGGTGTTTTTCTCGCTACCCGGTTTTAAACGGACGGTATAGCCCGTAATGATGCCACTCGATTCTAAATATTCGATGCGTTTCTGCACAGTGTTTCGAGAAACGCGCACTTTGTGGGCAATGTCGGTAATTGACATACGGGCGTTGTCACGCAGCAAACCTAGAATTTGGCTGTCAGTATCATTCATTTTGATTTCCATAATTATCATTTTGATAAAATTTATTGCATTTTTATCAAAATTACAACTTTTTAGAGTCGTTTTGATTTTTCATACTATGCGTATTAGGTAACACTCCAGTTGGAACAACACCGAGCTGAGGCGGTGTCCAATAGATGGGGTGTTTCCTATTTTGAATGGATTAGCTCAATTAAATTCTCAGAGGATAAAATAATGTCTTTGTCGTATGAAATGGAAAATAGTGGCGCATGGCAAACCTACCTTGCTCAGATTAACCGTGTAGCACCTTATCTTGAAGAAGACTTAATCCCATTTATCAATACTTTAAAACGTCCAAAGCGTGCGTTGATTGTCGATGTGCCTATTGTTATGGACGACGGTTCTATTCAGCATTTCGAAGGTTACCGTGTACAACACAATTTGTCGCGTGGACCAGGTAAAGGCGGTATTCGTTACCATCCAGATGTAGAACTGAATGAAGTGATGGCTCTTTCAGCGTGGATGACCATTAAAACTGCGGTATTAAACTTACCGTATGGTGGTGCAAAAGGCGGTATTCGAGTAGATCCGCGTAAATTGTCTCCACGTGAACTTGAACGTTTGACGCGTCGTTTTACCACTGAAATTAGCCCAATCATTGGCCCACAAACCGATATTCCAGCACCAGATGTAGGCACCAATGCGGACATTATGGGTTGGATGATGGATACCTACTCTACGATCAAAGGTCATACCGTAACAGGTGTTGTGACAGGTAAACCTGTGCATTTAGGTGGCTCATTAGGTCGTGTACGTGCAACGGGTCGTGGTGTATTCGTAACGGGTTTAGAAGTGGCCAAAAAACTTAACTTAGCACTTGAAGGCAGTCGTATTGCAGTTCAGGGCTTTGGTAACGTGGGTAGCGAAGCTGCATATTTGTTCCATAAAGCCAATGCGAAAGTGGTGTGTGTGCAAGACCACACAGGCACGATCTTCAATGCGGAAGGCTTTAATGTGAAGCAGTTGCAAGACTACGTTGCGATTCATAAAGGTGTCGCAGGTTTCCCTGATGCAACGTTAATTGAAGATGAAGCGTTCTGGTCAGTAGAGATGGATATTTTAATCCCTGCTGCGTTAGAAGGTCAGATTACGGCTGAGCGTGCGCAAAAATTGACTGCCAAATTGGTGTTGGAAGGTGCGAACGGCCCAACTTATCCAGACGCAGAAGACATTCTTTTAGAACGCCAAATCATGATTGTTCCAGACGTACTGTGTAACGCGGGCGGTGTAACCGTGAGTTACTTCGAGTGGGTTCAAGACATGGCAAGCTACTTCTGGACTGAAGAAGAAATTAATGAGCGTTTAGACAAGCTTATGATTAAAGCAGTTGAAGATGTTTGGCATACAGCAGATGACAAAGATTGCAGCTTGCGTACCGCAGCGTACATTTTGGCTTGTGAACGTATTTTGAAAGCACGTAAAGAACGAGGAATTTTCCCAGGTTAAGGGGGAGTTTCGTGCCCTTCGGGGCACATTCAAGTAAGAAAAATATCAGATTTATTAAGGAAGAACAGACCATGAACCAGAATAGCCAACCTAATCGCCAAGATTTTAATCAGTATATGGTGCCTGTTTTTGCACCTGCTCAATTTATTCCTGTGCGTGGCGAAGGTTCTCGTTTGTGGGATCAGCAAGGTAAAGAATATATTGATTTTGCAGGTGGTATTGCGGTGAATGCGCTTGGACATGCACATCCAGTTGCAGTCAAAGCCTTAGTCGAACAAGGTCAGAAGTTATGGCATATCGGTAACGGTTATACCAATGAACCTGTACTTACTCTAGCAAAACAATTGGTTGAAAGTACCTTCGCCGATAAAGTGTTTTTCTGTAACTCTGGTGCAGAAGCCAACGAAGCGGCTTTGAAACTTGCGCGCAAAGTGGGTCTACTTTCAGGCTCTGCGCGCAAGAACAAGATTATTGCATTTAAAAATGCCTTCCACGGCCGTACGTTATTTACCGTTTCGGCAGGTGGTCAACCGAAATACTCGCAAGATTTTGCCCCTTTACCAGAAGGCATTCAGCATCTTCCATTTAATGATTTGGATGCAGCGCGTGCAGCGATTGATGCCGATACGTGCGCAGTGATTGTTGAACCGATTCAAGGTGAAGGTGGGGTTATTACGGCTGATCCTGAATTCTTAAAAGGCTTACGTGAACTGTGTGATCAACATGGTGCAGTATTGATTTTTGATGAAGTACAAACTGGCGTGGGTCGTACAGGGGCGTTATATGCTTATATGAACACAGAAGTGACGCCAGACATTTTAACCACAGCCAAAGCATTGGGTGGTGGTTTCCCCATTGGTGCCATGATTACCACAGATAAATACGCGAATATGTATGCGGTGGGTGATCACGGTACAACTTATGGTGGTAACCCATTGGCATCTGCGGTGGCATCTGCGGTATTTGGCTTTATTAATACTCCTGAAGTATTGAATGGTGTACGTACTCGTGCGCAAATCTTTGCTGATGGTTTAAAGCGTTTGAATGAACGTTTTGGCTTGTTTGAAGAAGTTCGCGGTCAAGGTTTATTGATTGGCTGTGTACTCAAAGCAGAATATGCCGGCAAAGCCAAAGACATCGTTACGCTTGCTGGTGAAGAAGGCTTGTTGGCATTAGTTGCAGGTCCAAATGTCGTGCGTTTCACGCCATCTTTAATTATTCCAGAAGCGGATATTGAAGCAGGTTTACAACGTTTTGAGCGTGCGCTCGCACGTTTCGTTGGCGCGTGATAGGCCACCGCTGATGATGATTGTTAGACATGCAGAGCATCGAGATTTAGATGATATCTTCATTCTGGCGGGGAAGTCGGGCGTAGGTCTGACTTCTTTACCCCAAAATAAAGACATCTTATTGGCTCGGATTGCACGCACACAAAAGACCTTACAAGGTCAAGCTGCGCCAAATGAGCAAGGTTATTTATTTGTTTTAGAAGATACCCAGTTGCAGCGCGTGGTTGGCGTCAGTGCGATTGAAGTTGCGGTGGGTTTGACAGAACCATTTTATAACTTTCATGTGGGTAAGCAAGTTCATGCCTCACAAGCTCTGAATGTTTATAAGGCTTTAAACACTCTGTTTTTAAGCAATGACCATACGGGATGTAGTGAGCTGTGCACGCTGTTTTTAGATCCTGAATATCGTAAAGATCAAAATGGTAAATTGCTTTCTAAAATCCGTTTTCTATTTATCGCAGCATTTCAGCAGGCATTTCAAAATACCCTGATTGCAGAAATGCGTGGTTATTCGGATGAAAATGGTCGATCACCCTTTTGGGATGCCTTGGGTTATCACTTTTTCAATATGGACTTCTCCACGGCTGATTACCTAAGTGGTATTGGGCAAAAAGTCTTTATTGCGGAATTGATGCCTCGTTTCCCTGTGTATACCGATTTATTGCCATTGGCAGCACAGCAAGTGATTGCGCAAGTTCATCCTCAGACCGTTCCAGCTTCTCGTGTTTTAGAGTCGGAAGGTCTGCGTTATCAAGGCTATGTCGATATTTTTGATGCAGGGCCAACCCTCGAAGCCGAAGTGAAAAACTTACGTGCAGTCAAGGAAAGCCAGACCTGTGCCGTGAAAATCGTGAGCAGTCTGCCAGAAGCGACAGGTCGTTATTTGGTAGCAAATGACCGTTATCACGATTATCGCGCGATTTTAATTCAACATGCTGCGGATGCAGACAACTTAAGTTTAACGGCTGAACAAGCCTATGCGCTTGGCGTACAAGCGGGGCAAAGTATTCGTATGCTGCCTTTAGACAAGATGGAGTAAAAATAATGTCACAAGGAAATTTATATATTAATGGGACATGGTCTCCTGCACAGGGTGCAGCATGGGACAAACTCGATCCTGTCACACAAGAAAAAATTTGGCACGGTGCAGAAGCTACGGCTGAACAAGTGGAACAGGCTTGTCAGTCGGCACGTGCAGCTTTTGCTGCGTGGGCGCGTCGTCCACTTGCAGAGCGTATTGAAGTGATTCACCGCTTTGCCAGCTTGCTAGAACAAAATAAACAACAGTTAGCGACAATCATTAGTCGTGAAACCAGCAAACCAATTTGGGAAACCTTAACTGAAGTTCAATCGATGATTGCCAAAGTGGCGATTTCGATTCGTGCTTACCATGAACGTACTGGCGAAAGCATCACTGAAATGGCAGATGGTGCAGCATCTTTGCGTCACCGTCCACATGGGGTATTGGCTGTATTTGGTCCATATAACTTCCCAGGTCACTTGCCGAATGGTCACATTGTGCCAGCCTTAATCGCGGGCAATACCCTTGTTTTTAAACCAAGTGAACTCACGCCGTGGACAGCGGAAGAAACCGTGAAGTTGTGGCAAGAAGCAGGCTTACCAGCAGGCGTATTGAACTTGGTACAAGGTGGTCGCAGTACTGGGGAAGCACTGGCTCAATCCCATGAAATTGATGGCTTGTTGTTCACAGGCAGTGCCAATACGGGTTACCACTTGCATAAACAATTAGCAGGTGCTCCAGAGAAAATTCTCGCGCTAGAAATGGGGGGTAACAACGCATTAATCATCGATGAAATTACCGATATTGATGCGGTAGTGAACTTAACCATTCAATCTGCCTTTATTTCCGCAGGTCAGCGCTGTACCTGTGCGCGCCGTTTGATTATCAAAAATGGTGCTGTAGGTGATGCCTTCATTCAACGTTTGGTTGAAGTGAGCCGTAACTTGGTGGTGGGGCAGTGGGATGCACAGCCACAACCGTTTATGGGTGGTGTGATTTCATTGCATGCGGCACAGCAAATTTTACAAGCGCAACAACGTTTGGTGGACTTGGGCGCTGAGGTGTTATTGCCTGTCACTCAAGCAGATGCCAACAGTAGCTTTTTAAGCCCAGGTCTTTTAGATGTGACTCATGTTAATGACGTACCCGACGAAGAATATTTTGGTCCATTGAGCTGTATCTATCGTTATAACCATTTTGATGAAGCTTTAGCGCTTGCCAATGCAACACGCTTTGGCTTGTCGGTAGGTTTGATTTCACCAGATCGTGAACTGTTCGAGCGTTTATTGATTGAAGCGCGTGCAGGCATTGTGAACTGGAATAAACCATTAACAGGCGCTTCAAGTGCCGCGCCATTTGGTGGTGTAGGTGCATCAGGAAATCATCGTGCCAGTGCCTTCTATGCCGCAGATTATTGCGCATGGCCAATGGCATCACTAGAAAGTCAGCAGGTAAGCCTACCTGAAAAATTATCGCCAGGCATTGTGCTGTAAGTCGACAGAAAAGGGAGTTTAGAAATGTCAGGCTATGAAATTAATTTTGATGGTTTAGTCGGTCCAACGCATCACTATGCGGGATTGTCCTTTGGAAACGAAGCATCAACCAAAAACCAAAATAATCTTTCCAACCCAAAGTTGGCTGCCAAGCAAGGTCTGTTAAAGATGAAAGCTTTGGCCGACATGGGCTTAAAGCAAGGTGTATTTGCACCACAAGAACGCCCACATGTGCCGACTTTGCGCAAATTGGGCTTCCGTGGCGATGATCACAGTGTGATTGAACAAGCCATGCGAACTTCGCCTGCGTTGTTATCTGCTTTGAGTTCTGCATCGTGCATGTGGACAGCCAATGCGGCAACAGTTTCGCCGTCGGCGGACAGTGCTGATGGTCGTGTGCATTTTACAGCGGCAAACTTGAACAACAAATTCCACCGCTCGATTGAACATGAAACGACATCGCGCGTTATGGCGGCCATGTTTAAGGATGAGCGTCACTTCGCCCATCATGAAGCACTGCCACCAGTGGCATTGTTTGGTGATGAAGGTGCGGCAAACCATAACCGTTTAGGCGGTGCTTATGATCAAGCCAGCGTGCAAGTGTTTGTCTATGGTCAGCAGTTCCTCGGTGGTGGTATTGGTCCGAAACACTATCCTGCACGCCAGTCGCGTGAGGCGAGTGAAGCAGTGGCACGTTTACACCAACTCAAAGCGGAACAAACGGTGTTTGTACAGCAGCATCCCGATGTGATTGACCAAGGGGTCTTCCACAACGACGTGATTGCGGTGAGTAACCAAAACGTCCTGTTCCATCATCAACATGCATTTTTAAATCAATCGGAAGCTTTGGCTGAAATTCGCGAAAAAATGGCACGTTTGGGTCAAGAGTTTGTGGCTATTGAAGTACCTGATCAGCGTGTTTCAGTGAAAGATGCAGTGAATACCTATTTGTTCAATAGCCAATTGCTTACGCGTGCCGATGGCGGTATGAGCATTGTGGTGCCTGAGGAATCACGTCAAAACCCAGCAGTGTGGGGTTACTTAAACGACATGATTCAAATGGGTACGCCAATTGATGACATCAAAGTCTTCGACCTGCGTGAAAGTATGCGTAACGGTGGCGGTCCTGCATGTTTGCGTTTGCGTGTTGCAGTGAATGAAGCAGAACTGAATGCGATTAATCCGAATTTGTTTATGAATGATGCCTTGTTTACCCGTTTAAACACGTGGGTAGATCAATACTACCGTGACCAGTTGGCACAACAAGATTTGGCTGACCCGCAATTATTGATTGAAAGCCGTACTGCGTTAGATGAATTGACGCAAATTTTGAACTTAGGTTCGGTGTATCACTTCCAACGTTAATTCGCGAGTAAGGACAGCAGCAGATGGATTTTTTAAGTAGTGTGTTAGAGCAAAAAGTACCTGCCTCAACCCGAGGCATACAGGACAATTTTAGCTGGGAATGGCTGGCTGAAGGGGTGCTGTCTTTTACGCCTATGCAGGCTTATGAAAAAGCCGTCGTGCTGTCCGCTGGTGTACATGGCAATGAAACTGCGCCAATCGAGTTATTGGCGCAGCTCAGTCAGGATATTTTTGCAGGTGCATTACAGCTCAAGGTCAAATTAATGTTGATTTTGGGCAACCCTGTCGCGATTCGTTCAGGTAAACGCTATGTTGAAAATGATATGAATCGGATGTTTTGTGGTGCGCATCAGCAATTTTCCGAAACCTTTGAAGCCAAGCGAGTGGCTGAGTTAGAGCAGTTAGTGGCAGATTTCTTTCAATCGTGCCCTACACAGGTCAAACGCTATCACTATGATTTGCACACGGCGATTCGTCCGTCTTTGCTTCCGACTTTTGCTTTATTTCCTTATCAAACTCATGGCTATGATGCGGTCATGTTAGCGTGTTTAAGTGCTGCGGAACTGGATGCCTTGGTGTACCACAATGCGGCGGGTCGCACCTTCACGCACTATACCAGTTCAAGATTTCACGCAGCGAGTTCAACCCTTGAACTCGGACATGCCAAACCTTTTGGTCAAAATGATTTATCGGCATTTAGCGCGATTAATCAAGTGTTACGTTCGGTAGTAACAGAACAACCTTTACCTGCACGCCAAAAGTCAGCAATTAAAAACTTTCGTGTTGTCGATTCGATTATCAAAACTGAAGATGACTTTCAGCTCAACCTTGCCGATTCTGCTCCCAATTTTTCAATGTTCCAATCAGATGCGGTAATTGCCCTGCAACAGGGTAAACCTTATGTGATTGCACCAGAACAGGTCTGGATCTTATTTCCAAATACTCAAGTGAAAAAAGGCTTAAGAGCAGGTTTGATATTAACGGAGCTTCGTTCGTGATTATTCGTCTCGATTTATTAAATATGATGATGGTGATTTATAGAAATTAAATCGTTAAATTGATTTTCAATGGAATTGAATATATGGATATTGTGAAAAATATTAATGCAATATTTACATCCAGTGATTATGGGTTCGCTTATAGTCAGTGGATAAACTCGCGTCATGTTTTTATTAAGCTATTGTTTTTTAATGTTAAATTAATAAAATTGGTATAGGTTTTGCAATCTGTGTTGTGATTTATTTGGTCGGTATTTTTATTTTTAAAATTCGGTTAAATAATAAAATTAATATTATTGAAAGATAATATTTAGCTTAATTTTGGATAGATATTAAATAAGGAAACATTTTATATCTGTCCCGTATTTGCACCGTTTTTAGGTGTAAATTGGAGTAATAAACATGATGAATGGAAAACAAACCCATCAACAAAAAGAGCCTTTAGAAGGTGATTTACTGGGTGGACATCATTACGATTCAGCTGGAGAAGAACAACTCGATCGTTCTCTCAGCAATCGCCATATTCAAATGATTGCGATTGGCGGAGCCATCGGAACAGGTCTATTTATGGGTTCGGGGCAAACCATTGCCAATTCTGGAACCTCAGTCATTTTGACTTATATGATCGTTGGCTTTGTCCTGTTTTTTGTCATGCGTGCCATGGGAGAGTTACTGCTTTCCAACACCAACTATAAGTCATTTGTAGATTTTGCTACGGATTATTTAGGTCCTTGGGCAGGCTACTTTTTGGGCTGGACCTACTGGCTCAGTTGGATCATTACTGCGATTGCCGATATTATCGCGATTGGTGGTTATATGCAGTTCTGGTATCCCGATTTACCCGTATGGTTACCTGCTTTGGCCACGATCACTGTTTTGACTGTACTGAACTTACTTACAGTGAAAATGTTTGGTGAAACCGAGTTTTGGTTTGCCATGATCAAGATTGTGGCGATTGTTGCCTTTTTAATCTTGGGTGTAAGCATGGTAGTTATAGGCTTCGTGTCACCAAATGGAGTTAAGGCATCTTTCTCGCATATCACTGATCCTGATGCATTTTTACCGCATGGTGTGACAGGGTTCTTGGCGGGTTTCCAAATGGCGGTGTTTGCTTTCTTGGGTATTGAATTGGTTGGTACAACTGCTGCAGAAACCAAAAACCCAGAAAAATCATTACCTAAAGCCATTAATTCAATTCCTTGGCGAATTCTATTGTTTTATGTGGGTGCTTTGTTGGTCATCATTTCCGTGACCTCATGGCAGCACGTTGATCCAGGCAAAAGCCCATTTGTGGCTATGTTCCAATTGGTCGGGCTTACAGCTGCTGCTGCAGTGGTAAACTTTGTGGTCGTGACTTCGGCCATGTCTTCTGCAAACAGCGGTATCTTCGCCACCAGTCGTATGTTGTATGGTTTGGCCGTTGAGAAAGATGCGCCGCAGCGCTTTAAAACCTTATCCAAAGGTAAAGTGCCTGTACAAGCCCTGTTGTGTTCGATGGTTTGTGTATTTATTGGTACGCTGATTTTGTTTGTTACGCCAAATGTTATGTCTGCATTTAATATTGTGACAGCATTGACCTCAATTTTGACTGTATTTGCCTTTGGTATGATTCTCGCATCGTATTTGGCTTATCGTAAAAAGCGTCCTGATTTGCACGCGCAATCTATTTATAAAATGCCTGCTGGTATTTTTATGAGTTGGTTTGGGATCGCATTTATGGTGTTTGTGGTTGCGATTTTATGTCTCGATCATGATACGCGTATTTCACTGTTTGTTTCACCACTTTGGTTTATCGGCTTATGGATTGCTTACAAGCGTCGTAAACGTAAAGACTGCGAGCGCACTTGGATTTTAGAGCATGGTCGTCGCATTGATCATGATGAAGTATCAGAAAATAATTAATGAAGAGTGAGAGAGGGTATTTACCCTCTCTTTTTTATAACGACGAAGAGGGATTTGTCTTGAAAAAAGTAACATTATTGGCATGTATGTTGGGGGCGGGACTGCTGAATATGAGCAGTGCGATGGCGGCACCGATGTTGACATCACAAATTTCAGCGACACAGGCTGCGGCGCCACAAGCCAATGCGTGGATTGAAATTAATGTGCAGACCTTTGAACAGAATATTCAGACTTTACAGCAGCAATTGCAGGATAAGAGCCAAATCTGCGCTGTGATGAAAGCCGATGCTTATGGGCATGGGATTCAGTTGTTGATGCCGAGCATCATCAAGTTAAATGTACCTTGTGTGGGTATTACCAGCAATGCCGAAGCCGCTATGGTACGCCAATCGGGGTATCAAGGTCGTATCTTAAGACTGCGTGCAGCCACCGATCAAGAAATTCAAAATGCTGCATCGTTAAAGATGGAAGAGTTGTTTGGAAACTATGAACAGGCACAGCGCATCTCCGCTTGGGCGAAACAACAAGGGATTATAGTTGCCTATCATTTGGGTTTAAATGCGGGTGGGATGGATCGAAACGGCTTAGAGCTGAACACTGAAACAGGCAAACAACAAGCACTGCGTATGACCAAACTGCCAAATTTAAAGTTGGTTGGCATCATGACGCATTATGCAGTAGAAGATGAAAAATATGTGCGTGAACGTTTAGCCGTGTTTAATCAACAAACCGACTGGTTAATTAAAAAAGCCAAACTCAAGCGTGAAGAGCTAACCTTGCATACAGCCAATTCATTTGCCACTTTAACAGTGCCAGAATCGCATTTAGATATGGTACGTGCAGGTGGCGTGATTTATGGTGACAGTATTCCTGATCGTGTGGAATATAAAAAGTTGATGACGTTTAAAACCCAAGTGGCGACAGTGAATGCTTATTTAAAAGGCACAACAGTGGGTTATGACCAGACCTATACTTTAAAACGTGATTCATTGCTGGCGAACTTGCCAATGGGCTATTCAGATGGCTATCGTCGTGCTTTTAGTAATAAAGCCTATGTGCTGATTCGTGGGCATAAAGTCCCTGTGGTCGGACGAACTTCGATGAATACCACCATGGTCGATGTCACTGACTTCCCTGATATTCGTGCCAGTGATGAAGTGGTGTTGTTTGGTCAACAGGGCAATGAAACTGTGAAACAAAGCGATTTGGAAGAATACAATGGTGCGCTGCTCGCAGATGTCTACACCATGTGGGGCAATTCCAATCCTAAAATTGCCGTACGATAAATTCGCCAAAATACCTTAAAGTAATGAGTTGCCCCCTGCATCCAGGAGGGGGTAATTTTATGGGGTGTCGATCAGATGTTTTAATGAAAGGTATCGGTATTTGTATGGCGAGTTGAGAAGCTTTGCCTTCGGAGCGGGTTTTGACATCAAATTCATATATGCCACGGAGTGATGTAGGCAGACCTGAACTTTGGCTAAGTTTTTGATCATAGATCGGAATAGGATTTGCGCCCAAAGCTCAACCTTGAAAATTATGGCGTCGATCGACCAGACCTTCTTTATCCTTGGGAGTTGGTCCAATCCAGTAGACGTCAACTGTCGCCACCTACTTTAGCAAAGCATTTTTAATCCAGTTAATTCATCTTGATGGTCTTTTAATAGAGGTGTGAGGGGTAGCGTATTAATTGCAATTATTTTTTGTGAATATTGTTGTCCATATAGACCAGAACTTTACTGTGCTTCAAGAAGGCTTTTAACGTGAGGGTAACTGCGATTTTGAGGGTAAGTTAAAGCGAACTATTTTTAGAAGATTGCGGGTAAATTTAAGCAGATCAATACTATAAAAATTAGGTGGGCTAATGGATTGAATCAACAATAGATAGGCTATTCAGTTTTAAATTTTAGACATAAAAAAGCCCTAATCGTTTGATTAGGGCTTTTTTGAATCTGGAGCGGGAAACGAGACTCGAACTCGCGACCCCAACCTTGGCAAGGTTGTGCTCTACCAACTGAGCTATTCCCGCATATTGAGCAGTTTTTTCTAAAACTTACACTAAAAAATTTGGAGCGGGAAACGAGACTCGAACTCGCGACCCCAACCTTGGCAAGGTTGTGCTCTACCAACTGAGCTATTCCCGCATGCCGTGTATAATACAGTATGAAAAATGATGGTCAATATCTTTCTGAAAAAACTTGTATCAATTGCATAAAATACAAGCACTTTATGTCAGATTTTCTAAAAAATTGCGCTTGAAACCCTAAAAGTCGCCTGTGAATACAAAACATAGAGGTAGAACAGCTATACTGTATACAATGGATAAGATAAAGGCAGATTCTCATGAGCTTAGAATTACAACTGCGTGACCGCTTACAGCAATTGGCACCGACTTATTTGGAAATTGTGAATGAATCTTCGGGGCATGGTGGTTATTTCCCTGGTAAAGAGTCCCATTTTAAAGTGGTGATTGTCAGCGAAGCCTTTGATGGCTTACGTTTAGTGCAACGCCATCAAAAGGTGTATGCCGCTGTAGGCGATTTATTGGCACCGAGTCGCATTCATGCACTGGCAATTCATGCCTTTGTAGAATCGGAATGGCAGGGACAAGATACTTCAAGCCCCGAATGTGCACATGCACCTAAGCATTAAGGATATTGGCTTGTTATGGATGCTCAAATGTTGTTAATGCTGCATTGGTTGGCAGTTATACTGGCAGGTGTGGCAATTGTGATTCGCGCGCGGAGTTTATTTTCGGGAACCGAAGGTAATTTGCCGAATCCATCTGCACGTAAATTCTTTGTGGCTTTTCAGCACAGCGCTATGACCTTATTGATCCTGACGGGCGTTGCTCTATTGGTGATGAAAGATTTTGATGTACAGTCTTGGTTTTATGCCAAAATTATTCTGTTTTTGGTACTTTTGTCCTCTTTAAGCAAAGCCTATAAAAAGCAGGATCAAATTGTTTTGGCGCAACGTCGTGCAGGATTATTTTTGGCGGTGGTGGCATTTGTTGCAATTTTGGGGTTGGTGATGATGCAGCCAAATTTTGGTTGATTGTCAGACATTTTCTAGAGCGATAAAAAAATGATCGATTACACTGCTTAACGATCACAGATAAAAATTGAGGGAGGGGGGATATGCGGACACGTGTGGTATTTAATCAGAAAGGTGGTGTGGGCAAGTCGAGTATTACGGTCAATTTGGCTGCGATTAGCGCGTATCAGGGATTGAAAACACTGGTGATTGATTTGGATCCGCAAGCCAACTCCAGTCAATATTTATTGGGGGATGATGCGACGTATTCGGTAGATAAGCCTGCATTGGAACCGAATATCGAAAACTACTTCGATGAAGTTTTGGGAACAACCCAAAGCAAAGCTGGACTATTGGGCAACGCGATTGGATCTTTATTAAAAAATCGCCCCAAAGGTCTGGAAAGTTATGCACATCAAACCCCGTTTAAGCAACTCGATGTGATTCCTGCCAGTCCGAGTTTAGGGACCTTGGCACATGCTTTAGAAGCCAAGCATAAAATTTATAAATTACGCGATGCTTTAAAGTTACTGGAAGGTAAATATGACCGTATCTATATTGATACGCCACCTGCATTTAATTTCTTTACTTTATCGGCATTAATTTCGGCAGATCGGGTGCTGATTCCATTTGATTGTGATGTGTTCTCGAAACGTGCTTTGCAAAGCCTGATTGAAAATGTGATCGAAACTCAAGATGATCATAATGACCAATTGGAAATTGAAGGTATTGTGGTGAATCAATACCAAGCACAAGCTAAATTACCTCGTGAAGTGGTACAGCAATTGAAGGATGAAGGTCTGCCTGTATTGGAAAATATGTTGCCGCCTTCGGTGCTGATGAAAGAATCCCATCATCACAATCAACCCTTAATTCATTTGGCGAAAGATCATAAATTGACGCAGGCCTATCTTTCATTGTTCAATGAAATTGAGCAAAAATAAGATTGAGAAAAGTTATGAAAAAAATTGCTTTATCTATCCTTGCTGCAAGTAGTGTATTGCTTACAGCGTGTGCGACCACAGTCAAACCGACCTATGTTTCTCCAACACAATATCAGTCTCTGAACTGCCAACAGCTACAGGCAGAGTATGATCGAATTCAGCAATATTTAGACCAAGGTGTTTCTGTTGCAAAACGCACAGGGGTTGGCGTAGATGTTGGCTTGGGCGGTGGTTGGAGTCGCGGTGGAGGTTGGGGATTTGGCCCAAGCGTTTCATTAAACATGGGACAATCTTCGAATACCAAGAAAACCGAAATTTCACGTTTAATGGGGCAGCAGGATGCCATTGTGCAAGCTGCGAAGTTTAAAAATTGCCCAATTAGGGTGATTCCAAGAACTTAAACCCAAAGAATCACACCCTCTATCGAAAGGATCTAAAAGCGCTAGGGGGTGAAAGTTTTTCAAAATATTTCATAAACAAATGCAATATAAACAGTGTATTAGCTTGATTTTGGTATTGAGTTTAATTTGCTGTGTCTCAATTTAGACTGGTTTTGGCTTGTTCTTTGGGCCAGCTTTCAGATAAGGTGTGCAACTCTTTGCACTTGAGTGATAGGTTTTTATGATTGAGAGTTGGCTGTTTGTTTTTGCAATGATTGCAGTGTTTCTGATTCCAGGACCGACCAATGCATTGCTGGCAAGCTCTGCTCATCAACAAGGTATTCCTAAAACCATTTTACTTATACCAGCCGAATTATTGGGCTATATCTATGCAATTAGTTTGTGGGCGCTGTTGATCCATTTGACCAGTCCTGTCTGGCCACATTTGATTACTTTGCTGCATGTGTTAAGTGCATTGTATGTTTTCTGGATGGCATTCCATTTATGGAAGTCGACGCATCTGCAATCACATCATCAAAAACACCCACATATTCGACCTTATCAATTGTTCTTTTCTATCTTGAAAAATCCGAAAGCACTGCTTTTTTCTGCAGGAATTTTACCCCCTGAAATGTGGAATAGTGGCTTGAATGCAGGGGTGGTCTTTTTGGTCTTTTCTTTAATTTTGATTCCTGCATCTTTGTTCTGGATGGTTTTTGGCAAGGCGATTTTGGCAGGGAATTTAAAGCCAATTAAAGCCGATCATTTATATAAAGGATCGGCCATGTTATTGCTTATTTGTATGTTACCTGTGGTGATGCGCTTCTTTTAAGCCTTCTTTTTGGCTAATTTTTGGCGAATAAATCCAATAATACCCGGCAAGACACTGATAATAATAATCCCGAAGATGAGATGTGTGAAATTATCTTTCACAATAGGCATGTTGCCAAATAAATAACCGAGCGTAATAAACGAGGCAATCCAGCCAAAAGCACCAATTAAATTATAAGTTAAAAAGAATTTATAATTCATTTGCCCAGCACCCGCGACAAAGGGCGCGAAAGTTCGGGCAAAAGGCACAAAGCGTGCAAAGATAATGGTTTTGCCGCCATGCTTTTCAAAGAATTTCTGTGTATTAATTAGGTGTTGTTTATTAATAAAACGCGAATCAAGTTCAAACACCCGCGGTCCAATATATTTGCCAATATGGTAATTCAGCGTGTCACCTAAAACTGCCGCAATAAACAGTAAAATGCCTAAGACCCAAGGATCCATCGCTCCTGTAGATGCTGCCAGTGCACCCGCAGCAAATAACAGGCTGTCACCCGGTAAAAATGGCATGACTACCAAACCGGTTTCGACAAAAATAATTAAAAATAAAATAGCGTAAATCCAGACCCCATAATTTGTAATAAATTCGAGTAAATGGTCATCTACGTGTAAAATAAAATCAAGGAGTTCCATGGGGTAAAACATCGCGAAAATGTAGCCAAATCCTAGCAGCCCATATACGGAAAGTCAGTATAAAAAAGTAATTAATTTTACTCACCTATCGTTCCATATATAAAACGATAAGTCTAAAAAATACATATTTATTCTATAAGCATTAAAAACTAAGCTGTGCCTATCCACAAGATTAAGAAAAGGTTCAATTATGTTTAATCCCAATGTTGTTGTAAAAAATATCGTGACTCAACCTGCATTTGATAATGCTGTGAGTTTAATCGGCCGTGTGCTCCTCGCCTATATCTTCTTGGTTGCAGGCTGGGGAAAACTCACCGCTTATGGCGCAACGGTGGGTTATATGGAAGCGATGGGTGTACCCGGCGCGCTACTTCCCTTAACCATCTTGGTTGAGTTTGGTGGTGGTTTAGCACTGTTGTTTGGTTTTCAAGCGCGCTTTGCTGCCTTTGGCTTAGGTGTTTTTAGTATCATCACAGCGTTCATTTTTCATGGCAGTGCTGAAGATGCCATTAACTTTATGAAAAACTTTGCTATGGCAGGTGGTTTATTTTTCTTAATGCTGCATGGTGCAGGTAAATTGAGTGTAGATGCCTTAATTGAAAAATAAGGTACTACAGCCCAGAAGCGCTGGGATTGCAGAATCCCATCTTGATCAATAGCATCGACAAGTTCGGTGCTTTTTATTTAAACATCTGTTTTGTAAATATATTTATTGATTGTCCAAATAGTGTGCTTAATATAGGGAAAAATGTTAGAATATGGCGCTTATATTCGCTTGCCTAACATAGTTGTTTGTCATGACTACCAATACTCAAATTACTGAAGATCGTATCCTGATTCTGGATTTCGGCTCTCAATATAGTCAACTTATTGCACGTCGCGTACGCGAGGCGGGCGTTTATTCTGAAATGTATGCCTACGATATGTCTGAAGAAGACATCCGTGCGTTTAATCCAAACGGTATTATTTTATCGGGTGGACCAGAAAGTGTGCATGAAGAAGGCAGTCCACGTGCACCACAAGTGGTGTTTGAATTAGGTGTGCCTGTATTGGGAATCTGCTACGGTTTCCAAACCATGTCTGAACAACTCGGCGGTAAGGTTGAAGCGGGTACAGTACACGAATTTGGCTATGCTGAAGTTGATATTCAACAGCGCGACCACTTAATTGGTCAGCTTCAAGACCGTGAAAACCAATTACACGTGTGGATGAGCCACGGTGACAAAGTGAGCCGTCTTCCAGAAGGTTTTACAACAACTGCAAGCACACCAAGCTGCCCATTCGCTGCGGCATCTGATGAAAGCCGTCGTTTCTATGGCGTGCAGTTCCACCCAGAAGTTACGCATACTGCAAAAGGTGCAGAGTTATTATCTAACTTTGTTCACAAAATTTGTGGCTGTGGCGGTTTATGGACACCAGAACACATTATCGATCTTCGTGTAGAACAACTACGTGAACAGATTGGTGATGAAAAAGTTCTACTTGGTTTATCTGGCGGCGTAGATTCATCAGTTGTGGCTGCTTTATTACATAAAGCGATTGGTGATCAACTGACTTGCGTATTTGTAGACAACGGTTTACTTCGTTTAAACGAAGGCGATCAAGTGATGCAAATGTTCGCAGACAACATGGGTATCCGTGTGATCCGTGCTGATGCAGAAGAGCGTTTCTTAACAGCGTTGGCGGGTGAAGTTGATCCTGAGAAAAAACGTAAGATCATTGGTCGCGAGTTCATTGAAGTATTTGCAGAAGAAGCACGTAAACTTGATGGCGTGAAATTCTTGGCTCAAGGTACGATCTATCCAGACGTAATTGAATCTGCTGCAAGCAAGCAAGGTAAAGCACATGTGATTAAATCACACCACAACGTGGGTGGTTTACCTGATGATTTAGAGTTTGAATTGGTTGAGCCATTACGTGATTTGTTTAAAGATGAAGTGCGTAAATTAGGTACAACTTTAGGTTTACCACACAGCATGATTTACCGTCATCCATTCCCAGGTCCAGGTTTGGGCGTGCGTATTTTGGGTGAAGTGAAAAAAGAATATGCAGATATTCTTCGTCTTGCGGACGACATCTTCATGCAAGAACTTCGTGATAGCGGCTGGTACGACAAGACTGCACAAGCATTTGCTGTATTCCAACCTGTTAAATCAGTTGGTGTAGTCGGTGATGGTCGTCGTTATGCATGGGTAATTGCACTGCGTGCGGTTGAAACTGTGGACTTCATGACTGCTCGTTTCGCACACTTACCGTATGAATTGGTTGATAAAATTTCGACGCGCATTATGAATGAAATTAAAGATGTATCGCGTGTAGTATACGACGTGTCATCTAAACCACCAGCGACAATTGAGTGGGAGTAATTCAGGGATTTCAAGAAGCGAAGCTTCTTGCTTGAATTACGCCAAGAGCTGTGCTCGCGGCAGAATAGAATGATTTAAGAAAGAGCGCTTAGGCGCTCTTTTTATTGAATTCACGAACTCTCAAGTTATCAAATTCTTCTAGATATCCGTATTCTACTTGTCTAAGCTGTAAATGCTTCAACGCGGGATTTTTTTCAATTTGACCTAAAATTTTATTAATTTCATCTTCTGATGTATCCCAACCGAAAACTAATTCAGAAAAGCATTCAAAAGGAATTTTCTTTAATGCAATTAGTTCACCTTTATTGTCTTTTTGATTATCGCGATCATTTAGGTCGAAAATTATTCGAGATTCTTCTTCATTACTCCACCTTTCTGCTTTGGTTAAAAGTAATCTTTCGTATAGGTCAATAGGGTCTAAATTGTCATGGTAATATTTTAGAATTTCATGCGGATTTTTAAGATTATTGGGGATTAAGAGTCCATTGATTCTAATCATACTCTCGAAAAAAGTAATGGATGCTTTTTTGTTATTGTCATACGTGATTTTTTGAGGTGGATTTTTTATGAAAAAATCATGTTTTGAATCAAAAGAGATGGCTATACCTTTACCATGATTACTGTATTTTAACCACATTTCTTGATTAGTGAATGAGTTTGTTAATGAGAATATACCGATAGATTGATCTAATTTAGTTCTAAGATTTGAATTAATTTGCTTTATAAATTCAGTTGCATGAAACCGATCAAAGCCATCCATGGTTTCGAAATTTTCAAATTCTTTAAATGCTTTTAGGCTATGGAATGTATCAATTGAGTATGGATCACCTGTTGGTAATAAGTAGTTTTGAATTAAGAATTCATCTGAAATATTTGAACCTTCATAAAAAATGGAGGATAAGTAAAGTTTATAGGCATATTTTAAATCAGCATCCGAAAATCTATTAAAAAAGGGTGTGAATTTTGCTTCACCATTCGGGTCATTTAAATATTGAGGTTGGGTAATACGAAAATAACCATTATCCAGAAAATCTGTGCGCGTTAAATATTTTATATACATGATTTAGACTCATTTTTTACTATGTTAACTCAAAGTTTCATATCTATAAAAGATTCTGTAATTACCTTGCCTACATTTAGAAAATTCATGTTGTAGAACTTTTCGCTAACAATTTGATCAGTCTGATTACTTGCATTAAGATATATAAAGATATATCTTAATAAGTGTAAATTCATCCATAAAGCGAATAAGCATCATGAAACATGGTTCTCATCATGACTATGAGTCGTACTCCCATCATCCAGAACGCCCACATGGTGGACGTCGTGGTCGTTTATTTGAAGCTGGTCGTATGAAACTGCTGGTGTTGTACCTGATTGCCCAAGCTCCAAAGCATGGTTATGAATTGATTAAAGATATTAGTGAGTTGGTGGGTGGTGGCTATAGTCCAAGTGCGGGCACGATCTATCCGACTTTAACGTATTTGGAAGATATGGGCTTTGTTCAGGTGCAACTGACAGAAGGTGAGCGTAAGCAGTTTTATATTACTGATGTTGGACAAGAACATTTAAAAGAACAGCAATTGGTGATTCAACAGCTATTAGAAAAGTTGGAAACCAAGCGTGATATACAAAGTAAAGATGAATTGATGGATATTCATCGTGCTATGGAAAATTTAAAAACAGCACTTCGGTTAAAGTTGAATGCCAAATCAGTGGATGCTGAAACGGTGCATCAAATTGCTGCACAAATTGATGCGGCTGCTGTGGCAATTAGTCGGCTTTAATTGTTCATGAGATTCAACATGCAGAGTCAGGAATTACTAAAACAAGCACATTTAAAAGTCTCTTTAGCTAGAACTTCGATTTTGCAGCAGTTATTGGATGCCACGACGGCGTGTAGTGCAGAACAGCTGTATTTACAGCTACAGCAGCAACACAGTGGTTTGAGTTTAGCCACTATTTATCGTGTCCTGACCGAGCTGGAGCAGGCAAAATTGATTGAACGACAATACCATCAGCGTGCCAAAGCCAGTTTTGTGATGCGTCAGCAACAGACTCAATTTCAAATCTTAGATGTACAAACTGGGCAAATAAAAGCTTTTGAGCATGACAATTTATCTAAATATCTAGAGCAGTTGGTCGATGCAATGCAACAGCAATTGGTGAAAATTGAACTCACTTTGAATGTGCAGCCCAAATCAGAATATCAATCACATTTAGCTAGAGGAAAATAAAATGAAACAGCATCAATATCATATTACGGTACAACATCTTTGCGATGCCAAGGGGCAACCTTCAACGTATACCGAGAAACTAGCCTTTAAGGTGGGCAATCACGATGACATTTTGGCCATTGTTGAACGTATGCAACAGGCAAAATTATTCGATGCTGAAGCGACCGCTGCATTTGCAGTCGGTTTAAAGCTGTTTGGTGAAACACTGTTGGAGAATCGACAACATCCACTGTTCGAGCAGTTATTGCCACAGTTCGGACAATTTATGAAACATCTTAAACAGACCTTAGCGCAACAGAATGCAGTTCAAGAATGAAATGAGGACTGATTGCACAGGGATTGTGTTAGACCTCATTGGGTAATGGGGCAAAACAGACCACTTGATTACGACCATTTTGTTTGGCGCGATAAAGGGCAACATCGGCCTCTTTAATTAATAGGTGTAAATCAACATCTTCAGGATCAAGCTGTGATACACCAATCGAAATGGTGAAATTAAGTTGAATATTATTGCCAATACGTACCGTAGAAGATTCAATTTTTTGTCTTAGTCGGTTGGCAATCATCATGGCATCTTCCAGTGTGGTTTCAGGAAGAAGCGCAACAAATTCCTCACCGCCAAAACGTGCCAAAACATCTTCACGGCGCATTTCTTTACGCGCGATTTCTGCAATATTCTGTAAAACTTGATCGCCAATGTCATGACCATGGCTGTCATTGATGCGTTTAAAGAAATCAACATCAAACATGAGTAAACAAATAGATTGATATTGTGGCCATTGATGGATTTTTTGGTCGGCAATTAATTCGAATTGGCGACGGTTATTTAATTGAGTCAGCTCATCGGTATGTGCCAGTTCACGCAGCATATGGCGGTCCCATTCTTCTAAAATAGAGCGTAAGAAGGTACGACGCGCATTTAAGGTGTTATTCCAACTGATATATAGGCTGAAGATGAGAATTGGAATATAGACCAATAAAAAAATAATAGTTTGTTGTGCACTATTCTTAAGATGTATAACCCCAGAAATAATGACCGCACTGATAAGTAAGGCGGTTAAAACGGAAGGTCGAAAGCGGACCTGAATAGATAAACAACCCAACAAAATAAAAATGACCGAAGCATATTGATAAAAATAAACACTTGGACTGCTGGATTGATGGAGCAGCCAGAACCATACTGTGGCAGCAAAGGCACTCGAGATTGGCAGTAATAAGTCTAAGGTTAGAATATTTTTGCAGTATTTAAACATGGCCCAATTCAGTAGCATAAAGCTCAACACTGCGCTTGTACGTGCAATGCCTGAAATATAGACAATATCGGGTAATAAAAACCAATCTGCAAAAAAATAACAAAGAAAGGACAGTTGTGCTAAAAAATTAATTTGTCTGAGATGGTGTCGTTGATGCACATTTTGATAGCTGTAATAACACTCTTCAAATTGTGGAGGAATCACTGCATTGTGGTCTTGTAATGCAGTCACGATCGCAGCACGATTTTCAGGTTCACAGAGTTGGGAGGGTAAAATATAACTATTGTCAGGCGTATGCTGACTTTTATTGCGGTTTTCTAATTCAATGCTGTGCTTATGACCCAATTCAGTTTGTCCATATCCTCCTTTAATCATAGGCTACTGCTCCATTGTATCCACAATGCATTCTTATCAAATAATAAACATTAATCACAGTTTTGTATATAAAATGCACATTTTTCATTGAAATAGGTATCTAAAGCTAAGTTTTTTGTTGTTGTTCATATTTTTTCATTTTATTAGATAAATGCGCTGCATTATATAGACAGCCGTATTTTATTGTATGGAATTTTTATCTTTCAGATAAAGATTTGCATGCAAATTTTAAATTGAACTGGTCGTTTGTAAATGTTATCGCTATGCTGATGGCATTGGAAAAATATAATTTAGGATAACAACATGACCAATAGTAATTATATTGAACTCTCAGATTCAGATGACTGCGAAAAATATATTAACCAATTTATTCAAGAATTTCCTCTACGTTCAGCAGAAATCGGTCAAGGAACCATCATTAAACGCGCCTTACCGAGCCGACACAAACGTATGATCGGAGCATGGTGTTTCTTGGATCATGCAGGTCCAGTTAGCTTTCCGCAAGGCGATGGTTTAGATGTTGGGCCGCATCCACATATTGGCTTGCAAACTTTCACGTGGATGATTGAAGGCACCATGATGCATACGGATAGTTTGGGCTCGAAACAGTTGATTCGCCCGAAACAGGTGAATTTGATGACAGCGGGTTATGGAATTTCACATACCGAAGTTGCCCCTGCAACAGAAACCCATATGCACGCAGCACAACTCTGGATTGCTTTACCGGATGACAAGCAGAATATGGCACCGCGTTTCGATCATTACCCAGAATTACCGACTTTAGAACAGGATCAAGTGGAGTTTACGGTGTTGGTGGGCGAGTTCTTGAATGTAGTTTCCCCTGTGAAAGTCCATACGGAGCTGCTGGGAGTTGATATGAAAGCCTCCGTTTCTACCTCGACGCGTTTGTCACTGAATCCTAAATTTGAATATGGCTTTTTGGCATTAGAAGGTACTGCGGTTGTTAATGGTCATGAATTAAATGATGACAACATGTTGGCACTAGAACCAGGTGTAACAGAAATTACCGTGGAATTACATGAGGGTGCACGTATTCTACTGCTTGGGGGTGAACCCTTTGAGTCTGCAATTTTACTGTGGTGGAACTTTGTCGGGCGTACGCAAGAAGAGTTACAGCTGGCACGCGAACAATGGGTCAATCAAGATGAACGCTTTGGAAATATTCCTGATTATGATGGACCACGTTTAGAAGCTCCTATTTTCCCAGACAAAATGAAAGCATCAAAATAACAAAGGAACCTTAAGATGAGTATTATTGCGCAAGCACAAGTTCACACACGTGAGGAACATTGGTTAGGCGACATCTCAAGTGGAACACATTATTTTCTGACTGATAAACCTGCCTCATTTGGGGGACAGGATTTGGGGCCAGCACCTTATGATTTTATTTGTTCAGGCTTGGTGTCATGTACCATGATCACGCTGCGGATGTATGCACAGCATAAGCAAATTGATTTGGGTGACTTTAGTGTGGAAGTGGAGTTTCACGGCAATAAGGAGGGGCAGGAGTGGATTGAGCGTCGCTTATCCTTTCAGCAGCCTTTGTCAGAAGCATTACAACAGAAAGTCCTTGAGATTAGTGAAAAAACACCTGTTACCAAGACCTTATTACGTAGTTTAGAAATACACACTCGCCTGATTTAATCAGGTTTTTTATGTTCAGGAGAATTGCTGCGGTTGAGTGATTGTCCGATATTGGTAAATTGAGGCTAGGGCATGATTACCTTACATCATTTGGAGCAATCTCGCTCTTTTCGTATTTTATGGGCTTTGGAAGAGTTAAATCTGAGTTATCAGATTCAGTTTTATCGACGTTTAGTAACGTTTGCGGCCCCGCCTGAACTGAAACTGGTGCATCCCTTGGGTAAGGCACCTGTTTTGACCGATGGAGAAGAGAGTATTGCTGAATCGGCTGTGATTTTAGAGTATTTACAAGAACAGTATGATGCACAGCAACAGTTCAAACCGCAGGATCATGCCAATAAACAACAATACCGTTATTGGATGCATTATGCGGAAGGTTCATTAATGCCGCTGTTGGTCATGCAATTGGTGATGAGTAATGTGCCGCAGCATGTTCCTTTTCTGATTAAGCCTGTCGCGAAAAAAATTACCGCAGGGGTGAAAGCAGGATTTATTCAACCCCGCTTAAAAGATCATGTGCAATTTTTGGAAAACTATTTGGCTACCCATGATTATTTTGCGGGTACGTTCTCTTTTGCAGATATTCAGATGAGCTTTCCTTTGCAGGCTTTGTTGACAAGAACACAGGGGCAATATCCCAATATTCAAGCCTTTATTCAGCGTATAGCCGAACGTCCTGCATTTGCACGAGCGAAAAGCAAAGAACAGGCTTTATAATGATTCAAACATAAAAAAAGATGCCGAAGCATCTTTTTTTATGTTGCCTAGCGTTTGACGACAATGGAGTCGATACCGCTATGCTGCAAGGTTTGTTGTGCAATCACGGCAGCTTCTTGTGAATCATAAGGCCCAGACACCACACGATACCAAGTTTTACCGCCTTCAACGGTTTTCACCACATCGGCGGATAATCCATTCAAGATGATTTCAGCACGACGTGCATCGGCACTGTCTGGATCTGGATAGCTACGCACCTGCAAAATATAACTTGGTTTATGTTCCGCAGGTGTGGCATTGGTTTGTGCTTCAATTGAATCAGTTGCAGTGCTACTTGCCGCCTGTTCTGCTTGCGGTGCTTCCACAATGACCACAGTGCCTGAATCTTTATTTTCGGGAATAGCCTGTTCAGGAATCGGGGTGACTTGTTGTTGTGGCAGCAAATCGTAAAAACGATAATCCTTATTGGTTTCTTCCTGATAGTGTTCAGATGTGACTTGGCTTTTAGGTTGAACAGGTGCCCACGGTTTCCACAGCATTAAAGCAACTGCAAAACTGAGTACGATGAGAATAACCACAAGCGTACCTAACCACGCTGGAATCAGCGGTTTTTTCGGTTTATTTGGTCGTTCTGAAACACCGCGTTGCGTTTTTCCAAACACGTGGAAACCTCTTTTCTTCTAATCAATACGAGGGACTGACCCATTCTTTTCTTTATTTTAATACTTGACCTCAAGCAATGGAAAGAGGTGCTGTATCAAAATGAAGAATCGCTTTGCAAAACTTAAGTTTCACAAAGCGAGAAATACATCAGTGTTTACATGGCTACTTCGGGCATAGCCCTCCGTCTTGCGACGACGTGCAAAGCAACGCTTTGCTTGTTACATCGTTACCTCAAGCATAGCTTTCGGTCTTGCGACGATGCACAAAGCGTTGCTTTGTTAATTACATCGTCTCAGGTGCAGATACACCTAACAATTCTAAACCATTGCGTAATACTTGTTGTACGTTTACTGAAAGCAAGAGACGCGCTTGTGTAAGTTCAGCATCGTCATTCAGTACTTTATGTTCATTATACCAACCGTGGAATAAAGCAGCCAATTCCTTCAAGTAGTTACCAACCTGATGTGGTTCGTAAGCATTGGCAGCACGCGCAACAACTTCTGGATAAGCAGCAAGCTTGGCAAGAACTTCTGTTTCTGCATCCAAGTCCAACTTATTCGCAAATTGGCGAGCAGTTTCAGCACTGAAATTTACGCTCGTTGCAGCGGCTTTTTCAAGCATACGGCAGATACGGGCATGTGCATATTGAATGTAGTACACCGCATTGTCTTTGCTTTGTGAAACAGCAAGGTCTAAGTCAAAGTCAATGTGTTGTTCAGACTTACGCATGACATAGTAAAAACGTGCAGCATCATTGCCGACTTCTTTACGGAGGTCACGTAAAGTCACGAATTGACCTGAACGAGAAGACATTTGCACCATTTCACCACTGCGCCACAAGCTCACGAACTGAACTAAAAGGACAGTCAGTTTCTTCGAGTCATAGCCCATAGCATCAATCGCTGCTTTCACACGCGAAATATAACCGTGGTGGTCTGAACCCCAGATATCAAGCAGGTCGGTATAGCCGCGTTGTAATTTGTTCAAGTGGTAAGCAATGTCAGAGGCAAAATAGGTGGTTTGACCGTTACGGCGTTTCACAACACGGTCTTTTTCATCACCAAACTCAGTCGATTTAAACCAGATGTTGCCCTCTTTTTCGTAGAGGAAACCACGTTGATCAAGAGTTTGGAGTGCTTCATCAATTTTTTCAGTTAAAGAGGCTTCACTGAACCAGTGATTAAAGGTCACACCAAATTCACCTAAGTCATCTTTAATATCATCTAAAATGGCTTTGAGGGCTGCTTGATGGAAAACGCGATAACCTTTGCCTGTCAATTGTTGTGAATTAAAAATTAAACCATCGATATGTTTTTCTTTGTCGCCAGAAAGTACAACTTTGTTGCCTTCAGCATCGAGTTCTTCAGCATATTGCACATCTTCAGGCACGTCTTTGTAGACGTCTGCTACAGGGTGAACATAGGCATTGCCGTCTTTATCAATAATGCTTTGCGCAATTTCCTTAACGTAGTCACCTTGATAGGCATTTTTAGGGAACACCAGTTCCTGACCTGTTAGCTCTAAATAACGTAAATAAGTTGATGTTGCCAAAATATCCATCTGACGACCCGCGTCATTCACATAATATTCACGATCAACTTTTGCACCTGTGGCTTCAAGCAGGTTCGCAACCGTCATACCGTAAGCTGCACCGCGACCATGACCTACATGTAGGCTAGACGTTGGATTGGCTGAAACAAACTCAACTTGGATGCGTTTTTCTGCATTGACTTGGGTACGACCAAATTGTGTGTTTTGCGCTTGGATTTGATCGAGCACCGTAAAACGCTGATCGGCATTTAAGAAAAAGTTAATAAAGCCTGGGCCTGCAATTTCTGCTTTGCTGATATCAGCCACTTCTGGCAGTGCTGCAAGAATTTTTTCGGCCAAATCACGTGGCTTGATACCCGCAGCTTTTGCACCAATCATGGCGATATTCGATGCGAAATCCCCATGGCTTCGGTCTTTGGTACGCGTCAAAGTGCTGCTGTTGTTCCAGTCAGATGGGAGTACGCCTTCCGCTTGAAGGGATTGCACTGCATGATCGAGCGCTGCTTGTATTGCCGTGTTCATATGAGTCGAGAATAAATGTCGCAGAAAAACAGCAAATATAGCAAATTTCAGACTATAAGGTGAGCTCTTTCTATAGAATGTTTTTTATTCGTCTTGAAATTTTTAGCTGGGTTTTTATGAGATGCATCACATCTTGCTTGAGAAACTATGGCATAGTGAATAAATACAAAACCTTGGAATCGACAGATGACCAGAGAACGTCCTAAAATTATTGGAAATATTCCGAAATTGCCGACAAAGTTTGTGGGTTGGGTGATGCCTTTTTTTCTCTCCTGCTTAATGAGTGGCATTATTTCCTTTATTAATATGTTACGTAATTTGGGGTGGAGTGATACGTTTTTATCGCTTTGGTTTTCCGCATGGATGATGTCGTGGGCAATTGCCTATCCCGTGGTTTTGGTGATGCTGCCCTTGGTACGTAAATTGACAGGACTATTTGTGGAGATGCCTCCCAATCAGCCGTCGAAGTAAGATGAAAAATTAGCAAAGAAATTAGCCAAAAGTCTTAATTTTTACTAAGTATTTGTTTTATATTTATTTATCTATATTTTTTTTGATTTAATCATCATTTTAAAAAATACTGAGTAGATTAAGTGGAATTCACTGTTGAAAATATAATTATAGAAAATAACGATAATCTATGTTTTTCGTTTTGATGATTAACTGACTTAAATGTCTTTATTTTATCAATATATCAGCAATATCTCTAAGATTGGTTTAATTTTTAAATATAAAAAAACAATAAATAAAGCTTCATTTAATAGCGAAATTATTTCAATACCATTATCACGTATCTAAATATACATTACTGAAAAAATAGGGCTAAGCTATACGCCGAATCGAAGGAAATTTGATGACGTAAAGTAATCCTGCTGAGAGGATTGCGCGCACTGAGACTGGTTATGACAACTGCACAATTGAAGACGAAATACCCTTTATACATCCCGTACGCTGGAAACACCCTGTTAGAACTCCCGTTATTAAATAAAGGCTCTGCTTTTACAGAAGAAGAACGCACTCGCTTTAATTTACATGGCTTGGTTCCGCATGTGATTGAGTCGATTGAAGAGCAAAGTCAGCGCTCATACCAACAATACTGCGCTTTCAATGATGAGATAAATAAGCATATTTACCTGCGCAATATTCAAGACACCAATGAGACCTTGTTTTATCACCTGATTGAAAATCATCTGAGTGAGATGATGCCAATTATTTATACACCGACGGTGGGTGAGGCATGTCAGCGTTTTTCGGATATCTATCGCCGTCATCGTGGGATTTTTATTTCATACCCTGACCGTGCACATATCGATGATATTTTACACAATGTGAATAAAAAGAATGTCAAAGTGATTGTAATCACGGACGGTGAGCGCATTTTAGGTCTGGGTGACCAAGGGATTGGCGGAATGGGCATTCCAATTGGGAAGCTCTCTCTTTATACCGCATGTGGTGGGATTAGCCCAGCCTATACATTGCCAATTACCTTAGATGTAGGCACCAACAATCAGCAATTGCTGAATGATCCTATCTATATGGGCTGGAGTCAGCCACGAATCAGTGGTGAAGAGTACTATAGCTTTGTGGATGAAGTGATGGCAGCGATTAAACGTCGTTGGCCGAAAGCACTGATTCAGTTTGAAGATTTCGCGCAAAATAATGCGATGCCTTTATTGAATAAATATCGTGATCAAGTTTGTTGCTTTAATGATGATATTCAAGGTACAGCTGCTGTTTCGGTGGGTAGTTTAATTGCGGCATCACGTGCGGCAGGCAAACAACTCAAAGACCAAATTATTACCTTCTTAGGTGCTGGTTCAGCAGGTTGTGGTATTGCAGAGCAAATCGTTGCGCAAATGGTGGCAGAGGGTTTAACTGAAGCGGAAGCACGTGCACGTGTGTTCATGGTGGATCGTTTTGGCTTGATCACTGAAAATCAGCCTAATTTACTTGATTTTCAACGTAAATTGGCGCAAAAACTTGAAGTGATTGCGACTTGGGGTAATGCCGAAGAACATATTTCTTTATTAGATGTGGTGAAACAGGCCAAACCGACGGTATTGATTGGTGTTTCGGGTCAACCAGGTCTATTTACTGAAGAAGTGATTAAGACCTTGGCGAGCAATTGCGAATCACCAATTGTATTGCCATTGTCGAATCCAACCTCACGTGTAGAAGCGGTGCCTGCGGATATTGTGCAGTGGACCGAAGGGCGTGCATTAATTGCCACAGGAAGTCCGTTTGCGCCAGTGAACTATCAAGGCAAAATTTATAACATTTCACAATGCAATAACTCGTATATCTTCCCGGGGATTGGTTTGGGTGTGGTGGCTTCTGGTGCAACTCGTGTAACGGACAGTATGCTCATGGCATCAAGCAATGCCTTGGCAGATTGCTCTCCTAAACTCAGTGACCCTGATGCAGATTTACTACCAGATATCAATGATATTCAAAAAGTTTCTAAAATCATTGCATTTAAAGTGGCAAAAGCAGCCATGGACGCAGGCGTTGCACCGATGGTCAGCGATGAATTATTACATGAAGCGATTGAGGTGAATTTCTGGAAACCAGAATACCGCCAATATCGTCGGATTACCTTTTAATCCAATCAGTTGATAAAAATTAAAAAAGAGGCGTAAGCCTCTTTTTTATGGATAAGTGTTGAGCCTAAAACATTTCTCAAAAGTATGTGTAGACATGGAATAAAAATACTACAAAAAGAGCTAGACGTAGATTTGGGCGGTTCATTAGAATGTCGCGCTTAATATACGTATAACTTTTAATAACGAATTACAACTATGTTGAATCATATTCATCGTGTTTTAGACCAATTCGGTCTAACGACACTTAAAAGGGCTATTCACGTCCAATTTTCCAATGCGGAGCTGAATACGCAGGTCTTTCTACAGCGTATTGAGGGGAAACATGCGCTCAATGTTGGCTTAGAACTCGAATTAATCTGTTTATCAACCAATGCTCATCTGACCTTAAAGCAATTTATAGGTTGCCAAGTGGCAGTTGACCAAGTGACCGATATGGGGCAATTGGCACGGATCACGGGCATCATTACCCAAGCCAGCCAATTACAAAGCGATGGGGCTTTTACGGTTTATCGCTTGGTGTTGCAAGATGCAACCGCACTTTGGCATAAGCGACGTAATAGTCGCGTATTTATGAATAAAAGCGTGCCTGAAATTAGTGAAATTCTATTTAAGGAATGGCAGGAAAAAAGTGCGCTGTTTAATGCTAGCCTGAGTTTAGATCTTTCAGGGTTAACTCAAAATTATGACGTTCGTCCATTTGTGATGCAGGCGAACGAAACCGATTATGATTTTTTAACCCGTCTATGGCGTAGTGAGGGTATCAATTGGCTGGTCGATGAAACCAGTCTGATAGTCAGCCATGCTTTGCAAGCGATTGAGTCACAAAAGTTAAGATTGATAGATGATCAGTTGCAATTTACTGCTTTGAATCGGGGCATTATCCGTTTTCATCGCAGTCATGCTACCGAGCGTTTTGATAGTATGACCAGTTTAGTAGCACATCGACAATTACAGTCGACTGCCAGTTCGGTTCAACGTTGGCAAGCGGATACTTTGCAACAGGATGATGGAAGTGGCTCATTGTTGAGCAGCCATCAGCAGAGTGAAAGTTATGCCAATGAAAGCCTCAGCTTGGAACAGGCATGGTCAATTACGCCTGCTTGGATTTCAGACCTTACGGGCGCAGATCAGACCACAGCATCAGGGGCGCAGCAATTAGAAAAACTCAATGCGAATTTGGGGCAGTATCAAGCCGCTTGTGCCAAATATTTTAAAGCGCAGACGAGTGTGCGTGATGCGCAAGTGGGTTATTGGTTTGAATTACAAGGACATCCTGAAATTGATCAACACACAGGTGCCGATCGGCAATTTGTGATTTACGAAAAGCAGTTCTATAACCAAAACAATTTGCCCGTTGAATTACACAATCAATTGCGTCATTTGTTGGAGTCTAGTCATTTTTCTCGCAAATCATCTGAAGAGCGTCAAGCCAATGAATTGATGCTAGTCCGTCGACAAATAAGAATTCTACCTGAATATCATCCCCTAAAACATCGCCCAATTGCCTACCCGCAGCATGCTCGTGTGGTTGGACCAGAAGGCGAGAAAATTTATGTGGACGAATGGGGGAGAATTAAAGTTCGTTTTCTCTTTACCCAATCTTCCGATCATCAGCATGACGAAGGTGCAGGTAGTAATCAAAATGACACGGATTCAGCATGGGTGGATGTTTTAACGCCATGGGCAGGTGAAGGCTATGGTGTCCGTTTTCTGCCACGTGTGGGTGAATTGGTGGTGATTGATTTCTTTGATGGCAGTGTTGATCGGCCTTTTGTTACTGGACGTATTCATGAAGCTGAACGTTATCCAACGCGTTTTGATGTAAAAGGACAATTACCTTCGACGAAGAAATTAAGTGGAATACGTTCTCAGGAGGTGGATGGGAGCGGTTTTAATCAGTTGCGTTTTGATGATACGACGGGTCAGATCAGTGCCCAGTTACAAAGCAGCCATGCTGCAACCCAGCTGAATTTGGGTAATCTCAGTCATCCTAAAGAAACTGAGCAAAGTAGTGGTCGTGGGGAGGGGTTTGAACTCAGAACTGATGCTTGGGGAGCAGTGCGTGCTGGCAAAGGCATGCTGATTAGTACTTATGCACAAGAGCAAGCGATTGCTGACCACTTAGAAGCAGCCCAAGCACAGTCTTTGCTTTCACAGGGCTATGACAGTATGAATGTACTGAGTGAAATTGCGGTGAAACAGCAAACGGATGCCTTGAATGTAATTCATCGGTTGCCGAAGTTTATTCAATCACTCGAGTTAAAAACCACAGGGCAAGCGCTAGAAAGCACATTAAATCTGTTCAAAGAAAGTATGAATAAAGATCCAATTCATGCATTAAAAGATTGTGGTGGTTTTATTGCAGATATTGGGGCATTCGGGGGAGATACCAAAACCGTTGTAGAGGAGTTCAATACGTTCTTTAGTGATGCCAAAGATGCTGCTGAAAATTTAAAAGCATTTATTGAAAATGTTGAAGAACATGGAGCTGATCTGGTTAAAGGTAAATTGGCAAGTATCAAGGATCGAATTCAGCAAAACCCTTTTGAGAGTATTCAGGAAGTTGGAAAAGTTTTAGCCAATGTTGATATTCAAGATTTTGACTTGATGAGTGCATGTGGAACTTTTCGCAAAGGAAATAAACTAGAAGTTACACCATCCAAAGCATTAGATTCTTTGCAAGGCTTTATGGAGGGATATACCCAAGGTCTAGAAAGTAGTTCTGATGCAAAGCAGCAAGAACAAGGCAAGATTTTTAGACAGGCATTGATGTTATTAGCATCACCTAATGGGATTGCTTTAACAACACCTGAAAACATTATTTTGCAAGCTTCGCAGGACATTGCGGAGAGTGCCAGTGGTTCAATTAACCTGAGTGCTCAGAAAAATATTATTGGACATGCACAAGACAAAATTAGCTTGTTTGCCGCACAAAAGGGTTTTAAAGCTTATGCCGCAAAAGGAAAATTGGAGTTACAAGCACAGGATGATGCGATTGAAGCAATCGCCAAGAAGGTCATCAAGCTCATTTCTACTGAAGATAAAATTGAACTTACAAGTCCAAAAGAAATTGTACTAACAGCGGGTGGGTCTCAGCTCAAAATTAATGCAGATGGCGTATTTTCAACAACAGGCGGTAAGTTTGAGAGTAAAGCTGGGCAGCATTTGTTTACGGGGGGAGCAAAAGTTTCATATGAGTTGCCTCAACTACCTAATACTCCAACTTTTAGTAATCGTTTAGATGTTTACGATTTATTTTGGGCCAGTGACTTTGGTCAGCTCAGTTATAAGGCATTTATTCCAGATACGAATTCATTTACTTCAGGAACAATTGATGAGCATGGTCGTACAGGAAAAATTAATACAGCAGATCCAGCGAAGGTTCAAGTCCTAGTCGGCTCGGATGATGAGTGGGGGTTACAAATTGAAAGTTTTGATGAGGATGATTTTTTAGTTAATCAAAATGATAGTACCGAGGATCTTGAAATGAATAATAACGAAGATTAAAAGGCTTAAAAATGAAGAAAAAATCATTAGTAACTATACAGATTCTTGACTTATTTGCTAGTCCGATCTCGAAAGTACAATATCAGGTAAAAAATCAGAAAACTGGGCAAGTTATTGCCGCAGGTGCAACGAATTCATCGGGATGTATTGTCGAAATTAGCCGAGATAAAGGCACGGTATTGGATGTTTATGTCAAAAGTATGTTTAATGGTTTAATGGTAAGAGTACAAAGTTTTGTTCTGTCTAAAGATAGAATGTTGGTAAAGATTACTAGCCCAAAAGTACTTTTAGATTTAAAGACATTAACAAATCAGGGAAAGAGTGGGCAGTATAAGAGAAAAACTCATGTTGTAAAAAAAGGTGAAACGTTATTTGAAATTGCCCAAAAAAATCACACAACAGTTCGTGCATTGGCGCGTTTAAATAAGATAGATGATCCGAATAAGATCAGTATTGGTCAAGTTATTAAGTTGGATGTAAATATTCCTGCAACGGGGAATCATACACATCAAGAAAAAAATAAGCAGGCAATACAGAAAAAGAATAAAACACCAAGCGCTAATGCCTCAACAAGTCCAGACGTAAAGAAATCCTCTCAGGTAAGTTCACAGCCTAAACAAGCTAAAGGAATTTTAGGTGATGAAATTTTAAAGCAAGTCAATGAACTTTATGAAGAAGGTAAGAAAACGTTAAATGAAGCCACAAATACTGTTTCCAAAATATTAACGGTTGATGATCGCAGTCAGGATGGTGGAACTCCGAAAGCAGATGCTCCAAATTTATGTAAAACCAATCCACAATGTATTTCAAGCGGTACTAGTGAGCTTATTCGAGAGGTGAATATTCGTTTAGCAGGTTTTGGCGGAGCTTTGCCTACAGATGAGTTTACCGAGCTAACCGCAAAATGTATTAAGCAATTCCAACGGGACTATATGGGGGTTCCTGAAACTGGAAAAATTTGTGGTTCTGTTTTAGTGGCTTTAGATCAAATGTATAAAGATTATCCAATAGCTAGTTTCATGAGTAATGCTAGTTGTGATTGTGGAAAATGCACAGGATTTGGTAATGGAAGAATGGGGGAAAAATCTGGTTTAGCTAAAGCGAATGAGTATTCAGGCTTACACAGATCATTAATCTGGATATTGAAAGCCTTAAATTTTTATTTAAAGAATGATTTTCATAAGAATAAAATTGAAGTGGCTTATATTGCATCTGGTTATAGGTGTATAGAAAACAATAAAATAAAGAAAAGGACAACTGTAAACCATATGGGTTTGGCTCTTGATATTCATTTTAATAAAAAAGGAAAGAGAACAAGGGAATTGGTAGATATGGAATTTATTAGAAAAGAGATAATGGCTAAAAAAATGGGTGCAACAGAGCAGAGGAGTCTAAATAGGATTTATTTAGAGCCAAAAGTATTTAATAATGGAGATGAAGGAGCGGTAACTTGGGTACATTTTGATATAATGGGATTCTCGAAAGAGTATTTTAATAATAATTTTTTTAAAAAAACAGTTTCTGATCTTAATGGGGATAAGTTATTTAATATAGTAAACAAAGCTAATAAAGGTTCACTATTCTCTTGTGCTGGTGTTATTGCACAACCTGACAATATATCTTTACCACAATTAGATGGGAAGTTGGTGTTATCCCGAAATGATATTATTGATATTATGAAAGTTGCAGAAACAGAAGTAATAAAATTTAAAACTGAGAAATTTTTCTATGAACAAGCTGCAGGAGTTGTTGATACTATATTAAATAGAACAAAATCAGGTGTTTGGGGTGAATCAGTGAGAAGTGTTGTTAACGCGCATAGACAATTCTCTAAAATTACTGGACCTAAAGGTTTAGAGCCTTATGGTTCTGTTCAGAGTATGCCATTTACTCATGTTAGTGTAAGGATTAAAGAATTTGTTAATTCATATTTAATAGAAAGATCGAAAGGTAAGAGATCTATCATTGGAGAAAATCTGCATTATGCAAATAAATATTATTCTGATACATATAATAGAAAAATGTGGGTAGATGAATTTCATGATCAAGCAGTTAAAAGTGGATTGGTTTTTGGAAATGGTAAAGCTGTGCATGCGCACGGGACAGTTAAAGAGTTAAAAAGTAAAATGCCAAAACCATTTAAGGTGGTTTTACCAGATGATTTTAAAGGAATTTAAGATGTTTTTTCTTGGAAAAAAATATGTGCTTATTTTATGTTTAGTAAGTCTGAATATTTTAATATCTTCATGTACAAATGCTTCAGAAAAGAAGTGTAAATCTGATAATGTGAATCAAAATTTAAACTGTCTTTCAAAAGATAATTTTTTTTTGAAAAAACAATTAAAAGATAAGAGAAATGATAAAGAAAAAGACTTTAAAAAATGGGAGGAAGAAACTTATAACAAGTGTGAAGGAAGGTTAAATTATAGTTTGGGCGAGGGTGCTGCTTTAGCACGAGAATCTTGCTATAATCAAGAATATAAGACTAGGTTAAATAGCTTAAATCAAGATAAAAAAAGTGCAGAAATATTGAGAAAAATGGAAAATGGTGATGGGTTCTATATAACACCGCTACCTTATAACTCAAATGACCATATCAATTGTATTTTATCAGAGCAAAAAAATAGTTGTAATCGTGTTAATTTAATTGAAAGTGCTAGTCTGATTAAAGTTTATAATTTTATTAATCCAAGCTATGGTGATTCAGTTGTTTTTGCAGAAACGACTAACGGTGTTTTATTAATTGCCTCTCCTTCTTCAGGTGAAGGTGAGAATCCAGAAATAAACCTTATATCTGTGAATAAGTTTGGCTTAGTTAAGAGTATTACATTAGATGCTTCTAAAAATATTTTAATTAATCAAAAATACGAGATTTTATATAAAGAGCATGGTAAAGATTATAAACTAAAATTAAACTCAGAGGGGGAATTTGTTAAATGACCTAAAATGTGAATATTCACATCTACCTTCATTGACATAGAGATATTAATATAACTTTACTTTGAGCATCCATAGGATATTTTGCTATTCATAGCCGCATGGGGTGAAATAGATCATTTATGCTAATTTTTAGTTAGATGGTACAGATCATAATAGTTTAGATTAGAATTTTTTAAAAACTAGTGGCTGAATAATCTATTGCTTCAATAGTGACAAGGGTGAGTAGTTTAGGGTTTACTATTTATCAATCCAAGCTCACCTTTAGATTGATAATTTTTTCCAATGATAAAAAGTATCTTGTGAAGCATAAAGAAGTAAAGTAAATATCTCAGCGTTGCTAGGCAGTGTGAATCAATACATTAGCAGGTATGTTGACATATAAAAGCATGTTTAATTGGATCTAGCTACTTTCAACCTAAGGTTTATTGCTGATAGAGTTTTGCTTAATCAGTCCTAATACAATTGCAGCTGCTAAAGCTGCATTGGGATTATCTGGTGGGAAATTATATGACAGTGATATGCAAGAGAAGGTTTTTAGAGAATATTTATTATTAAGTTGATGTTCAATTAAAGCACTTCATTTAAACAAATAGGAAAATTTAAATGAAATTTTTAAAAACAGTAATGATATTTTCTATTGGTTTAGTAGTATCCAGTTGTAGTTTCTCTAAAGAGAATAATCAAAATTTTGATGTTGAAAACAAAAACATTACTAATGGTGCTATTGCGCGAGAAAAAGTTGCAAAGTGTAAATTTGAGCAAGGATATGTTGATTTTTGCTCAGATAATTATTTAAAAATTTATAATAATGCATTAAGCCAAAAAGTAAACTTTGCTCAAAATAAAGTTGCTTTAGTATTTGATAAAGAAAGAGACACAGGAAAGGGCATACCTAGGAAAGTTAAATACTTTATTGTATTAGATCCTACAACAAGAAAAGTATATCCATTAGATCAATATGTTGGTTATTTTGTTGATGATCAATTAGAAGAGATTGCGTCAGAACCGCCTGTTGTTAAATTTAGTCAAAATAATAATAAAGTTTGTTTTTCTGGAACAATATTTTCATATCAAGATAATAATATAAATGTTGAGAATGAATGTTATTTATTTAATTCAAATGATAAAAATTTTTTCAAAAAAACACAAAAAGATAAAAAATAATATACGAAAAAGGAACTTTCCCAATTTTATTTGAAAAAAATAAATTTATGTGTAATGAATTAAAGTGTAAGCAAAATGTTCTTAATAATGAGAAGTTAAAAGAAATATCAAACAACGATAAAATAATGAACTTCGCTTTCTTATAAGCGAAAGAGGATTTGATACAACTTATATTAATGCTTCTAGTGATGGTAGAGTTTTATATGTTATTAGATATAGTGAAGGTGATAGTGAACAAGAAACTATCTATTTGTCTTATTTTTTAAATGGCTTATTCAGAACCAAAGCACTAGGTGTAGTTAAGTCATTTAAAGTGGATGATAGCCAAAATGTATATTTTAATGGGAAAAAGATTGATTTGAATTAAACATCGATTTGATGTATACCCCCAAGCAAATAATTAAAGAGAGCGAGTTATTAGCTTGGGGGAATTCATTATTTGAAGATTAGTAATCTAGACTTCCAAAACCTCTTCCAACAATTCCTCGCTCGGAGCAAAGAAGTAAGCACCATCTACTGCGGTCACAAAATGCAACAGGCGGTCATGAATGCCATCGCCAGTTGTGCCAAACATATGTTTTAACATGTCATCAATGATGCCAAGATTTTTGGTATAAGCAATAAAGAACAGGCCTTGCTCACCTTTACCGTCGCCATAAGGTAAAGAGTGACGCAAAATTTCCATTTCATCACCTTTATCATCTTCAATCACAACACGTGCAATATGAGCATTTTCTGGTTTGACGTCATCATCCATTTCAATGCTTTCTAGTTTCGAACGACCCATGACATTTTCTTGTGCATCGACTTTTAGACGTTTCCATTTATCTAAATCATGCACATAACGTTGTGCAAACACAAAAGAGCCATCTGCAAAAATACCTGCATCTTCTGCTAAAAGTGCCGTTTCTGCACGATCATCAGGAAATTGCGGGTTTTCAGTGCCATCAATAAAGCCTGTCAAATCTCGTCCATCAAAATAGCGAAAACACACACGTTCATCCAAAACCTCGACTTTATCTTGAATCCCGTCGAAGAAGGCTTGGCTTAAAGTAAAACAAATATCACTACGTTGCGAGGCAATATGAATCAGGATATCCGCAGGTAAGGCTGGCATTTCAAAAGCACCTTGAATTGGATCAAGTTGTTTGAATCCTTCAGGAACTTGTGAATAGAGTTGGACCCAAAGTTCAGGGCCAAAGGCAATCGCAGTCTTAATTTCTGCATGCGGGTGTTGGGTAATTAAACGATCTCGCGTGTCCAGTAAATCTTCGATCTTTTCTTTCAGTTCAGGCAACATTAAATCTTTTAAACGTAATACGATAAAACGGGCATGATCTGAAGGTAAGGGTAAAATTACGGATTGTGCGGTCATTTATAGCTCCTTTGATTTTTATTCAATGTATGGCTGGGTTTATTGTGCCTGATCCATGCATGGCTGAATAGCCTAAACTGTATTATTCCTGAGTGAGAATTTCTCAGCACATTGAATGTGTGAAAAGTCATATAATGACCTGTCTTTCTGAGGTGGTGTAACGATGTCTTTTCAAGTTTGGATAGCGTTTATGTTGGCATGCTGGGTGATTAGTGTTTCACCTGGCGCAGGGGCAATTGCGTCGATGTCGAGTGGTTTAAACTATGGATTTCGTCGTGGTTACTGGAATGCGATTGGTTTGCAATTGGCGCTGTTGGTGCAGATTGGGATTGTTGCCGCTGGGGTAGGGGTGCTTTTTGCCACAACGCCTTGGGCTTTTCTGTTGGTGAAGTGGTTTGGTGTGGGCTACTTATTGTATTTGGCTTATTTGCAGTGGAAGGCACCTGTACAGTCCATTCAAATTGAGCAGGAGCAACAAGTGGCTAAGTCGATTCCCAAACTGGTGGGTTACGGTTTCTTGGTGAATATGAGCAACCCAAAGGCAATCGTATTTTTATTGGCGGTATTGCCCCAGTTCTTAGACTTGTCTAAACCACAGTGGATTCAGTATGTAATGATGGCCGTAACCATGATCAGTATCGACCTGATTGTGATGGCGGGCTATACAGGTTTAGCGGCAAAGGTGTTGAAACTGTTGAAATCCCCAAAACAGCAAAAATACATGAACCGTACTTTTGCTGTGCTATTTAGTTGTGCTGCGGGACTTTTAAGTTTGGTGCATCAATAATAGAGAGTAATCAAGCTTATTTATGAAAGATGATGGATCAAGCCATTTTTCTCATTTTCTGAATTGCAAAAATCAGCGCAAAAACCAAGGCCATACACAGCACAATACTGAGGCCTGTTGGGGTATTGAGCGCAGCACTCGACCATAGACCTACACTGACGCCAAATTGAGCTGCAATAAAAGCCCAAATCACCATTTGTTTAGGTGAGTGTGCGAGTAGACGAGCAGTAAGTGCTGGAATCACCAAAAGCGCTCCCATCAACAGTGAACCCACGGCGCGTAATGCCAAAACCGTGAAAACTGCTAAAAGTAGCATAAAGATTAAACGTTGCCATTTCGCATTCACGCCTTCACTGATGGCAATGTCGGGATCAATCGCAATTTGGATTTGGGCTTTCCAGTATTTGAACAGTACTGCCAGTGCCAGTGCAATCACAATCGCAAACATAGGTAAATCTGACCAAGCAATCGTGAGCAAGTCACCAAATAAATAACTGAGTAATTCAGGTCTTAAACTTGGTAAATGTTGAATCAACATTAAGCCTGCACACAGTAAGGTGGCTGAACAGAGGGCTAGCAAGGCATCATTGGGTAAGCGCGGATCATGCAGTACCCATAAAATGGCGACCAACATAAATGCCAGTAAAGTGACACCAATCCAAAACGGTAAACTGAGTGCACCTGCAATCGCAACGCCCAATAAGGTGCCATGTGCCATGGTATCGGCAAAGAATGACATACGACGCCAAAGCATCAAACAGCCCAAAGGTGCGGTTAAAAACACCAATAATGTCCCCATGGTCCAAGCAGGTAATAGCAGATCTAACCATTCCAACATCTATTAGGCTTCCGGTTCAGGGTGGATATGAGGACGAGGATCATGTTGGCAGGCTGTGGCGCTGTCCCCGTGGGCACAATGATCATGATGGTGTTGATAGAACACACGATTGGTGCCAAAAATGGCTTGGTATTCTGGATGTTGCTGAATATTTTCGGGTAAACCGCTACAGCAAATATGTTTGTTTAAGCAGACCACGCGCTGCGTACCTTGCATCACCCACTGTAAATCATGCGATACCATCAATACCGCACAACGATATTTTTCAGGTAGGCTGCGAACGTAATCATACAGTTCGGCTTCAGACTGAATGTCTAGTCCTTGCATAGGTTCATCGAGAACCAAAAGGTCGGGTTGGCGCAGCAAGGCCCGTGCTAATAACACCCGTTGTCGTTCGCCACCAGACAGCTGTTGTACTTTTGAATCTTGCAGTTTAGCAATGCCTGTATCTCGAATAATTTCTTGTTTGATTGCGGCAGGGCAGGACTCTAAATCAAGTAAATCTTTCACACGTAAGGGTAGGCTGTGCGATGGGTTGAACTTCTGTGGTACATAAGAATATTTAAGTTTACGTGTCGACAGCATGCGCCCAGCATTGGGTTTTAAAATACCCAATAGCACTTTGATGAGCGTGGATTTACCTGCACCGTTGGGGCCAATTAAAGTGACAATTTCTTGTTCATGGATTGAAAAGTCAATCTGTTTCAGAATGTCGCGATCATCGATACGGACACTAATTTGCTCTAAGGCAATCAGTATTGGGGTGTTTAATGCGCTTGGCTGCAATTCTGACATTTTCCAGAAATCTCAATAATGCTGTGTTGTGCGGTAAAATGATCAGAAGTAGCGAGCACATCTAATTGTTGTAATAGCCCTTCGGAAGATGCTTCTTTCACAATATGACATTCAGTACAGATTAAAAAAGCGGCTTGATGACCTTCACGTGGATGGCAACATGGAATATAAGCATTAATCGAAGTCAGTCGATGAATCAGTCCCTTTTCTAATAAGAAATCAAGCGTACGATAAACGGTCGGTGGCGCAGCAGGACGATCTGATTCACTTTTAATCTTGGCGAGTAAATCATAAGCCCCCATTGGACCATGCGCAGTCAAAATCAGTTCGAGCACTTCTTTACGAAGTGGAGTTAAGCGCGCTCCAGTGGCTGCACAGAGACTTTCTGCTTCAGCAAGGCGTGTTGCGACATTATGATGATCATGTACGCCATGTAATGCATTGTGGTGTTCATGCGAACATAAGCTCATAGCAACCTCAGTTCGGGCTTGAAATAGAAGAATTGACATTAAATTTTAACATGAACCGCTTTAAGTTACGATTAGACGTAGGTATTTTTGTTGAGTTGTTATATTATAACACTAGATAAAATTTAGTGCTGTGTAATCATGTCTCGTCTATTTGCTTTTTGTTTACTGTCCATTCTAAGTACTGTGGGGTGGACTCAAAGTCTGGTGGTTTCAACACATCCTTTATATTTGATTGCACAAGAAGTCACCAAAGGGATAGAACAACCGGTTTTACTGTTGGAAAATCAAACGGGGCATGATGTGTCTTTAACACCAGCCCATCGAAAGGCGATCCAAGACGCTGGATTGGTGATTTGGCTCGGTAAAGCCCACGAAGCTCCATTGGATAAACTGCTACATAATAATCCTAAAGCGGTTTCCATTTTGTCTTCAGGCTTGGTCAAAACCTTGCCGCAGCGTAGTACTCGAGGTGCGCCTTTAGCCAATACGGTCGATACTCATGTGTGGTTAGATCCAAACAATGCGGTACGTATCGGGTTCTTTATTGCAGCCTTGCGTTCACAACAGCAACCTCAATATCGCGATAAGTATTGGCACAATGCACAAGTATTTGCCAAGCAGATGTTTAGTACCGCACAAAAATTCCAAAGCCAAACGACAGCACAACCGTATTGGGCTTATCACGATGCTTATCAGTACTTAGAGCGTCCGTTGCATTTGAAACTTGCGGGATCAATGACTGATGATCCACATATTGCGCCAACCTTGGCACAAATCAAATATTTGAACGATCATCGCGGACAAAAGAAAATGTGTTTACTGGCAGAAGCACATGCCAGTGCCAATCAGTATCAAAAACTTCAGCCTATTGTGTTTCAAGCGGTTGACGAAAGTTTAACAGCGGAAAATAACTTCATTTCTGCATGGTCAGACTTGGCGCAACAAGTCAAAAATTGTGTATTAACTGCACGCCAATGAAGTGGAAATAATCAATATTTAAGCAACAATTCGACCTTTATTATAATGAAAAAACTCGACTTAGGTCGGGAAAAGATTGCATGTTCAGGGGTGTAACTCTATAATGCCTGCGATTAAAAACGATCATCAGCTAAACTTGTCAAGCATTTATGCTGTGAGTGAATAAATAATGAGCCAAACTAGTCGCATGATTGACCGACGATTAGCGAAAGCATTAGTCATCTTGCAAGCATTCATGATTCCTGTGTCAGCCTTGTTAGCGTGGGCTGTGAAAGATACAACGGCAGCTTTAAGTGCCGCACTTGGTGCGGGCGTTTGCTGGCTGGCAAGTTGTTATTTTTCGTGGCAGTCGTTTCGAGCTGCGGGAGCAAGAGCATCCAAACAGGTACTTGCAAATATGTACCGAGGGATGATGGGCAAGTTTACGATTGTGATCGTCGGATTTATTTTAATTTTAAGCAATGTTCAACCGTTATCTCCGGGAGCGTTGTTTTGTGGTTTTATCCTCGTTCAAACCATGTCGTGGGTCGCTCCTTTTTGGGTGTCACGTCTACAAAAACGAGTTTAAGCGCAGCTAAATTGAAAAGTTTTTTTGGAGATAAGCGAGATATCACGCAGCATGCGATATTCGCTTACTCTATTTGTATTTGACATTGACCAGGTGTGATTTATGGCTGCTGAAGAACATGCCCTTACTTCGACCGAGTATATCAAGCATCACTTGACCAATATGACCTATGGCAAAATGCCAGACGGGACATGGAAATTGGCTGAGACTGGTGCTGAAGCTCAACAGATGGGGTTCACTGCTATTCACTTGGATTCAATGGGTTGGTCTATCACTCTTGGTGTGATTTTCTGTTTGTTATTCTGGTGTGTAGCGAAAGCTGCAAACTCTGGTGTTCCGACCAAGTTCCAGTCTGCAATTGAAATGATCATTGAGTTTGTGGACTCAAGTGTTCGCGACACTTTCCATGGCAAATCACGTTTGATTGCACCTTTAGCCCTCACGATTTTTGTGTGGATTTTCCTGATGAATGCGATGGATTTACTTCCAGTAGATTTCATTCCGCATCTTGCAGGAATTATTGGTTCTAACGTATTTGGTATGGATCCTCATCACGTTTACTTCAAGGTTGTACCTTCTACAGATCCAAACATTACCTTAGGTATGTCTTTATCTGTATTTGTACTTATCTTGTTTTACAGTATTCGTGAAAAAGGGATTGGTGGTTTCGTTGGCGAATTGGCACTTAACCCATTTAATCCAAGTAACCCAGTTGCAAAAGCGTTACTGATTCCAGTGAACTTAATTCTTGAATTGGTAACATTCCTTGCACGTCCAGTTTCATTGGCTCTACGACTTTTCGGTAACATGTATGCAGGTGAGTTAATCTTCATCCTTATCGCATTATTACCGTTCTGGATCCAGTGGGCTCTGTCTGTGCCTTGGGCGATCTTCCACATTCTTGTTATTACGTTACAAGCGTTCATTTTCATGATGCTAACTATCGTATACTTGAGCATGGCAAGCGAAAAACATTAATGGTATTGCCTAACTATCAAAGGATGGTTGGGCTTAAAATTTTTTTTACTTTAATTTGGTATAAACCTAACCTCTGAGGAATTATCATGGAACTCACTTTAGGTCTAGTTGCAATTGCATCTGCTATCTTGATCGCTTTCGGTGCTTTAGGTACTGCGATTGGTTTTGGTCTTTTAGGCGGTCGCTTCCTTGAAGCTGTTGCTCGTCAACCAGAATTGGCTCCACAACTTCAAACTCGTATGTTCTTAATCGCGGGTCTTCTTGATGCTGTGCCTATGATCGGTGTTGGTATTGGCTTGTTCTTCATCTTCGCTAATCCATTTGTAGGTTAATCAGCTTAATTCCTAAATTAAACTATTGAGGAATAGCGAAATGAATATCAACCTCACATTGATTGGTCAAGCGATTGCATTTGCGATGTTTGTCGCATTCTGCATGAAATTCGTATGGCCACCACTAATCAATGCGATTAGTGAGCGTCAGCGTAAAATTGCTGATGGCTTAAACGCTGCTGAAAAAGCAAAAGCTGATCTTGCGGATGCGCAAGCTCAAGTGAAAGCTGAATTAGACGCGGCGAAAGCACAAGCGGCTCAATTGATCGAACAAGCGAACCGTCGTGGTGCACAATTGGTAGAAGAAGCGCGTACTCAAGCTGCGGCTGAAGGTGAGCGTATTCGTCAACAAGCGAAAGAAGCTGTTGATACTGAAATCAATTCTGCTCGCGAAGAATTACGTCAACAAGTTGCTGCTTTGGCAGTTACTGGTGCGGAGAAAATCCTGAACCAGCAAGTTGATGCAGAAGCTCACAATGCCATGCTGACTCAGCTGGCTGCTAAACTTTAAGAGAGGCGGATTATGGCTGAACTCTTGACGTTGGCACGCCCGTACGCTAAGGCAGCATTTGCTTACGCTTCTGAGCAAAATGCAACTGACTCTTGGTCATCTGCGTTGAACTTGCTCAGTGCTGCGGTGCAAGACGAAGCATTTTCAGCTTTCTTAACTCGCCCTGAGCTTACTCCTGCTGAGCAGGTAAGTCTTTTTGCAAAAGTATTAGGTGAAGACCAAACTGCAGCAGTGTCAAACTTTTTGACATTGCTTGCTGAAAACAACCGTTTGGTACTTCTTCCTGAAATTTCTGCGGAATACGAACAGCTCAAATCACAGAATAACAATACGGTGGATGTAGTGATTGAATCTGCATTCCCGATGACTTCTGTACAAGAACAATTACTTGCACATGCTTTAGAGAAAAAATTCGAAGCAGCAGTAAATGTGACTGTAGAAGTTAAACCAGAGCTTATTGCTGGTGTTGTTATTCGTGCAGGCGACCAAGTGATAGATGACTCTGCGCTTAACAAGCTTGAGAAAATGCGGACTCGTCTTCTTGCGTAATAAGGCTTGAAAAAAGCTGCGTATTAGAAGACTGAACTTAATAAAGATTGAGGTATAGCGCAATGCAACAACTGAATCCATCCGAGATCAGTGCGCTCATTAAACAGCGTATCGGCGATCTGGACACCAGCGCGACCGCTAAGAACGAAGGGACCATTGTTATGGTTTCCGACGGTATTGTGCGTATTCACGGCCTTGCTGATGCAATGTACGGTGAAATGATCGAATTCGACGGCGGCTTATACGGTATGGCACTGAACCTAGAACAGGATTCAGTGGGCGTCGTTGTTTTAGGTAACTACTTAAGCCTTCAAGAAGGCCAAAAAGCACGTTGCACAGGTCGTGTATTAGAAGTTCCGGTTGGTCCAGAACTTTTAGGCCGTGTCGTAGATGCTTTGGGTAATCCAATTGATGGTAAAGGCCCAATTGATGCAAAATTAACTGATGCTGTTGAAAAAGTAGCACCAGGCGTAATTTGGCGTCAATCAGTGGATCAACCTGTACAAACTGGTTATAAATCAGTAGATACAATGATCCCTGTAGGCCGTGGTCAGCGTGAGTTGATCATTGGTGACCGTCAAACTGGTAAAACAGCAATGGCGATCGATGCGATCATCGCTCAGAAAAACTCTGGCATTAAATGTGTATACGTAGCAATTGGTCAAAAACAATCGACTATCGCTAACGTTGTGCGTAAGTTAGAAGAAACTGGCGCTATGGCGTATACCACTGTTGTAGCAGCAGCTGCAGCCGATCCAGCAGCAATGTTGTACTTGGCTCCATACTCTGGCTGTACAATGGGTGAATACTTCCGTGACCGCGGTGAAGATGCACTAATCATTTATGATGATTTGTCTAAGCAAGCTGTTGCTTACCGTCAAATTTCATTGTTATTACGTCGTCCACCAGGTCGTGAAGCGTATCCAGGTGACGTATTCTATCTTCACTCGCGTCTTCTTGAGCGTGCTTCGCGCGTTTCTGCTGACTACGTTGAGAAATTCACGAATGGTGAAGTTAAAGGCCAAACTGGTTCATTAACTGCATTACCAATCATTGAAACTCAAGCGGGTGACGTATCTGCATTCGTACCAACGAACGTAATTTCGATCACTGACGGTCAGATCTTCCTTGAAACATCATTATTCAACGCAGGTATTCGTCCTGCTGTGAACGCGGGTATCTCTGTATCTCGTGTTGGTGGTTCAGCGCAGACTAAGATCATCAAAAAATTGTCTGGTGGTATCCGTACTGCTTTGGCGCAATACCGTGAATTGGCAGCGTTTGCTCAGTTCGCTTCTGACCTTGATGAAGCAACTCGTAAGCAACTTGAACATGGTCAACGTGTAACTGAATTAATGAAGCAAAAACAATATGCTCCATATTCAATTGCTGACCAAGCTGTTTCAATTTATGCATCTAACGAAGGCTATATGGCTGACGTTGAAGTGAAGAAAATTGTAGACTTTGATGCTGCGTTAATCTCTTACTTCCGTTCAGAAAATGCTGCGTTAATGCAAAACATCGATGAAACTGGTGATTACAACAAAGACATCGAAGCTGCAATCAAAGCAGGTATTGAAAGCTTTAAAGCGACTCAAACTTACTAATTTCAACTTCAGTTGGATTTAGTTTTGGTTTGGTTCACGGAATCAACCTTCGAGGGCTCGAAAGGGCCTTCGAATACTAGGTTAAGCGTATGGCAAATTTAAAAGAAATTCGCGCCAAAGTAGCTAGTATCAAAAGCACGCAGAAAATTACTCGCGCGATGCAGATGGTAGCAGCTTCTAAGATGCGTCGTGCGCAAGAGCGCATGGCTCAAGGCCGTCCGTATGCCGAAAATATGCACCGTGTAATTGCTCACTTGGTTCAAGCGAATCCTGAATACAAACACCGTTATATGGTTGAACGCCCTGTGAAGCGCGTTGGCTATATCATTGTGTCTTCAGATCGCGGCCTTGCTGGTGGTTTGAACATTAACTTGTTTAAAAAAGTGGTTAAACACGTACAACAGCAACAAGAGCAGTCAATTGAAGTTCAATTTGCTTTAATTGGTCAAAAAGCGGTTTCGTTTTTTAAAAACTACGGCGGTAAAGTGCTGGGTGCTACGACAAATGTCGGTGATACACCAAGCCTTGAACAGTTATCTGGTTCTGTACAGGTGATGTTAGACGCGTTTGATAAAGGCGAGTTAGATCGTATTTATCTTGTGTCAAACGGCTTTGTCAATGCCATGACTCAAAATCAAAAAATCGAACAACTTGTTCCTTTAGCGACTGCTGAAGAAAACAAGACCCTTAACCGTCAATACGGTTGGGATTATATCTATGAGCCTGAAGCTGAAGAGCTTTTAAATGGCTTATTGGTTCGTTATATCGAGTCTGTGGTATATCAAGGCGTGATCGAAAACATCGCGTGTGAGCAGTCAGCTCGTATGGTTGCAATGAAAGCTGCAACGGACAACGCAGGTGATTTGATCAAGAGCCTACAACTTATTTATAACAAGCTGCGTCAAGCCGCGATTACTCAGGAAATTTCTGAGATCGTTGGTGGTGCCGCTGCCGTTTAACATTATTTTGAATTGAGGAGACAGCAATGAGTAGCGGTCGTATCATTCAGATCATCGGCGCGGTTATCGACGTCGAGTTTGAACGTAACAGCGTTCCTAAGATCTATGACGCTCTCCACGTTGATGGCACTGAAACTACATTAGAAGTTCAGCAACAACTTGGTGATGGCGTAGTTCGTACTATTGCAATGGGTTCTACTGAAGGCCTTAAGCGTGGTTTGAACGTAACGAATACTAACGCTCCAATCTCTGTACCAGTAGGTACAGCGACTTTGGGTCGTATCATGGACGTTCTTGGTCGCCCAATCGACGAAGCTGGTCCAGTTGCGACTGAAGCGCGTTTGCCGATTCACCGTCAAGCACCTTCTTATGCTGAACAAGCAGCTTCTACTGACCTTTTAGAAACTGGTATTAAAGTCATCGACTTACTATGCCCGTTTGCTAAAGGTGGTAAAGTTGGTCTGTTCGGTGGTGCCGGTGTTGGTAAAACTGTAAACATGATGGAGTTGATCAACAACATCGCTAAAGCGCACTCAGGTTTATCTGTGTTTGCTGGTGTTGGTGAGCGTACTCGTGAAGGTAACGACTTCTATCACGAGATGAAAGACTCAAACGTTCTTGACAAAGTAGCAATGGTCTACGGTCAGATGAACGAACCACCGGGTAACCGTTTACGCGTAGCGTTGACTGGTTTGACGATGGCTGAGTACTTCCGTGACGAGAAAGACGAAAATGGCAAAGGCCGTGACGTACTATTGTTCGTAGACAACATCTACCGTTATACACTAGCAGGTACTGAAGTATCAGCACTTCTAGGTCGTATGCCATCTGCAGTAGGTTACCAACCGACACTTGCAGAAGAGATGGGTGTTCTTCAAGAACGTATTACATCGACTAAGTCTGGTTCGATTACGTCAATCCAAGCGGTATACGTACCTGCCGATGACTTAACAGATCCATCGCCTGCTACAACGTTTGCTCACTTAGACGCAACTGTAGTATTGAGCCGTGATATCGCATCTTCTGGTATTTACCCAGCGATCGATCCACTTGACTCAACTTCACGTCAGTTAGATCCACTTGTTGTGGGTACTGAGCATTACGAGATCGCTCGTTCAGTTCAAAACGTTCTTCAACGTTATAAAGAATTGAAAGACATCATCGCGATTCTTGGTATGGACGAACTTGCAGAAGAAGATAAGTTGACTGTTTACCGTGCGCGTAAAATCCAACGTTTCTTCTCTCAACCGTTCCACGTAGCTGAAGTGTTTACTGGTGCTCCTGGTAAACTTGTACCGCTTAAAGAAACGATTCGTGGCTTTAAAGGTCTTTTAGCTGGTGAATACGATCACATCCCAGAACAAGCGTTCTACATGGTTGGTGGTATTGACGAAGTAATTGCTAAAGCTGAGAAACTTTAATTAGTTACCTAATTTAGGAGATTCTCATGTCGACTATGCAGTGTGATGTTGTCAGTGTTCAAGAGTCTTTATACTCTGGCACTGTAACGATGCTAATTGCTAAAGGTGCTGGTGGTGAATTGGGTATTATGCCTGGTCACGCGCCACTAGTAACTTTACTCAAGCCGGGTACAATCCGTGTTCTGCTTGAAAACGGTACAGAAGAGTTAATCTATGTATCTGGTGGTGTTCTAGAAGTTCAACCGCATGTTGTTACGGTGCTTGCAGATACTGCAGTCCGTGCAGAAAACTTAGATGAAGCTGCAATTTTAGAAGCGCGTAAAAACGCTGAACAATTGCTTGCCAATCAAAAGAGCGACTTGGACTCGGCTGCTGCTTTGGCTGCTCTTGCAGAAACTGCTGCTCAGTTGGAAACCATCCGCAAAATCAAAAACCGCGCTCAATAAGCGACGGTTTGAGATTGAAAAAGCCACCGAAAGGTGGCTTTTTTTATGCTATAAAATAATTTTAATAAGTAGAAATTCATGCAACTGATTGAACACGAACCGCATTTTTGGGAACTCTATCAAGATCATCAGCAATACTATTTGGGAATCGCGGTGGACGTAAGTTCAGTGGTTTCTTGCTGGGATATCTTTCTCACTCCTGAACAGATTAATGTGTATCAACAGCAAGGCAGAGAGAGCATTACGGTTTTGGCTAAACATATTGTGGATGCGGTATACCGCGGTGACTTTAGCTATTTAAAACGACATCAGGTTTCACCCGAGCAAACGCAGGCAATGCAAATGGCCTTCCAAAAATGGCGAGCTCGCTAAGGTATACTTTGCAGTAATCCTCGCTGCTTGAAACATTCGTTGAATAAAAGAGAAAATTATCCACTTGGTGAAGCTGTTCATAACCTTGCGCATTTGATGTTGGTGGGATGAAGATTTGATTTTGTTCAAAAAACCTACCAAATGCCTACCCTTGATCTTCTATGTTTGTGTTATTAGTTGAGAATAATTCTTAATAAAAGTCTGGCTCACTTTGAGTAATGGAGCGTAAAAGATGGCAACAACAATGAAAGCCGCAGTCGTCACTGCATTCAATCAACCTTTACAAATTCAAGAAGTTGAAATTCCAAAAATTAGTGATGGTAAAGTTTTGGTCAAAATGATTGCCACAGGTGTTTGTCATACTGATTTACATGCGATGCACGGGGACTGGCCAATCAAGCCGAATCTACCTTTTATTCCTGGTCATGAGGGTGTGGGTAAAGTGGTTGAAATTGGCTCGGGCATTCGTCATTTGAAAGTAGGCGATGTGGTCGGTATTCCTTGGCTTTATTCTGCATGTGGGCATTGTGATCATTGTTATGCAGGTTGGGAAACCCTATGTAAACAACAACAAAATTCAGGTTATTCGGTTAATGGCAGTTTTGCGGAATATTGTTTGGCGGATGGTAACTATGTTGGCGTGATCCCAGACGGTGTTGACTTGTTCGCAATCGCACCAATTTTATGTGCAGGGGTGACGGTCTATAAAGGGCTTAAAATGACCGAAGCCAAAACAGGGGATTGGGTGGCAATATCAGGTATTGGCGGTCTAGGACATGTCGCGGTGCAGTATGCTAAAACCATGGGCTTAAATGTGGTGGCGATTGATGTCGATGATTCAAAGCTAGAGTTGGCAAAACAGTTAGGTGCAGATGTTGGTGTAAATGCATTGAAAGTTGATGTGAAAGAGGAAGTGCTTAAAGCGACAGGTGAGGGTTGTCATGGAGTGCTGGTAACAGCAGTATCACCGAAAGCATTTGAACAAGCGGTTTCAATTGTGCGTCGTGGCGGAACCATGGTGCTGAATGGCTTGCCTCCTGGAAAGTTTGATCTCTCTATTTTTGACATGGTTCTGGAGGGTATAACCGTTCGAGGTTCGATTGTCGGGACACGTTTAGACTTGAAAGAAGCTTTAGATATTGCAGCACGGGGCAAAGTCAAAGCACATATTCATGTAGAACCCTTAGAAAATATCAATGATATTTTTGCGCGGATGGAGCAAGGACAAATTGATGGGCGAATCGTGATTGATTTTAATCTTTAAATGGCTGTGGAGGATTCATCGTATTTTAACGACAAGATGAATCCTCTGATTATTTACTTCACTATGATTTTTCACTTGATTCAGGTTGTAGCAGTAACATCTTGGCCAACTTGAGCATTTCTGTTTGCACCGAAGTCACTTGTTGTTCAATTTTGTGTAAATTGACCGATTCAAGTTCAACTTTGCCATTTAAGTAAGGCAAATCCAAGATTTGTTGGTTGGTGGACATGACTTTTTGTCGAATAGATTCAATTTCCTGACTTTTTAAGTCTAAGCTACTTAAAGCACGGTTGAAGTCTGTGAGTTGTTGATGCAAAGCATTCACTGATGTTTGCAGTGCTTGTTGGTCTTTATCAGCCAAAGCTTGCTCTAAGTCAGTTTGGGTTTGCTTGAGCTGTTGAACATAGTCACCAGCTTTTAATTGCATGTCGGCAACATCACGAACTACATAAATCATGTTACCGTTTTTTAATTCGGTCTCAGTATCGTGATTGGCTGGACTGTGTTCTTCTACTTCAGTGGAATTTGCTGTTTGAGTATCCTGTTCTGTTGCCTGATTACAGCCGAATAAGCTGATTGCAGCAACAAAAATACCAAAAGGAAGTAAGGCTCCTTGCAGAAGTTTTTTCATAATCTTGAATGGTCTCAATCTAGCGTAGTATTGCTTTAACGGAATTATAAAACGACAACTTCACTTTCCAAAGTCAGGCTGCAAAGCAACAACAAAAAGGGATAGGCATAAAAAAGAGTGCGAGTTGCACTCCTTTTAGAATTCGAAAGGATTACATTCCTGGTACGATCTTAATAATGTTGTGATTTAATACATTGGTTAAAACATAATCACCATTTACCTTAATCCATTGTTCATTTTTGCCTGGCTTATTTAATTTTTTGTATTTGCTGTGATCAACTTTGTAACTCTGACCACGGTATTGCGATGGAACGGGATGACCCGGTTTCCATGTCGCCGATGGGCGAGTCATTTGCTTATTCCCAGCTTTATTATGGCTTGCTGGTTTATGTTGATCTTGTGCATGATGACTTGAAGCGTCGTGATGCATAGCTTGATGATTAGCATCGTTGTGATTTTGCGATGCATGTTGTTGGTGATCTTGCACATTTTGTGGAGCAGCAAAAGCAGGAGCAGCCACCAATGCAGTGGATAAAGAGAAAACAACAGCTTTGACAAAACGATTCATCATCTACCTTCGACTTAATATCTTATTTTGATTTTGTTATTAAAGCAGTAAGTCATTGAGTTAGTTTGAATTTAATGTTGTATAAATATTAAAATCATGAAGAAATTAAGAAGAGTTTTTAGAACATCAGCAGCCAACGCATGACTGTCTGATGTTCTGGATTGGCTATTATTTTTGCAATTCTGCTTGAATAGCATCCACAATACGTGGGTCATCTGCGGTAATGTCTGGTGCAAAACGTGCCACAACTTGTCCTTGTTTGTTTATGAGGAACTTCTCAAAATTCCAGAGGACTTCAGGGGGTTCATTCGGTGTAAGACCGTAATTGACTAAATCTTTCCACCAAGGTCCTTCACCAATACGTTCAGGAATGGCATTGATCAAGGTTTCATAGAGTGGATGTTTATCTTCACCTGCGACAGAAATTTTTGAGAATAGAGGGAAATCAATTTGATAGTTGACCGAGCAAAATTCTTGAATTTCGCTATCACTACCTGGTTCTTGCGCCAAGAAGTTGTTGGCAGGGAAGCCTAAAATTTCTAAGCCCTGATCTTTTTGTTGCTGATAGAGTTTTTCTAAACCTTCATATTGAGGGGTTAAACCACATTTTGATGCCACATTGACAATTAACAGGACTTTGCCTTGATATTGATTCAAGGTGATGTCTTGTCCTTGAATGGTTTTTACAGGAATGTCATAAACAGACTGGCTCATATACAGATCCATTGATTTATTATCGGGTGTTGATGTTGTAACGAGAATTCTTGCGAACTTCAAGTTGAATCCTGCAAGTGCAGTAAAAAGAGGGTGAGACTGCTGGTTTATTCGCGTAATTGTGCAGGTGTTTGTCCCGTATAGCGCTTAAAGAATTCAATAAAACTGGAACTATGTTGATAACCCAAATCATAAGCCAGTTTTTTAACTGTAGATCCCGCATGCAGTTGATCAATCGCATATAGAATTTTCGCCCGATTGCGCCATTCAGCGAGGCTGAGTTGCAGTTCTTGTTGGCTTAAGCGCAGTAAATGTCTTTCGGTGAACTGAATTTCACTTAAGACTTGTTGTAGGCTTTTGGCAAAAAGTTGCGGGTTGGCCAGTTGTTGTAAAATTGGTTTTAACACGCGGTGTTGTGTTTGCGGTAGGTAGTGCTCATAAGCAGGGGCTGTACGCAGTTGATCGAGTAAAACACAGAGTAAATGTCCGTATTCAGGAGAGGTCGGGATGTGCTTGTGGCGCAGAACTTCTTTAATTAAATGGCGGAGAAAAGGGCTGATTTCGACGGCTTTGGTGGTTTTGGGAAAATATTTGCACAGCTCAGGATGGAGATGGATGCAAATATAATGGGTGGGTTGTATCTCACGTGCAATGCAGGCATGTGCGGTATGGGCTGGAATCCAAAGTCCGTAATTGGGAGGAGATAAATGGTGTATTCCTTCAATTTCATAATCCAAAATACCATTTAAACTGAAATTAAAATCGCCCCATATACAACAATGGGCTGCAATTTCATCATTTTGCACATAGAAATATTCATGCACTTCAATCCATTGGGATAAATCAGGAGATGCGTAGCTGTTCATAATAGATTCCCATATTGATATGAAGATGGAGTGTTCTGCCAAGTGGATAAATTTGCCATATGAATGTCTGAAAAACCGTATGTTTATTATTTCAGACTTTTAGCACAATAGTCATTTAAGACCTTATAAATGAGTGGGCAAATGCAGCAAAAAAATTGGGCAAAATTGGCGGTCATGTTGCCCTTGATTGCAGTTTTTATCTGGTCGCTGAATATCGCAGTGACGCGTTATGTCGCGGATTACATTTCACCAGTCAGCATTAGTTTTTATCGTTGGTTGGTGGCTTTTATTGTGCTGACGCCCATGATGCTACCCAAAGTGTGGCAGCAGCGTCAGCTAGTGGCGTTGCATTGGAAGCAATTTGCCATACTCAGTGCCTTTGGTATGTTGCTCTATCAAGGACTGGCATATAGTGCTGCGCATTATACCACTGCAACCAATATGGGGATTATTAATGCCTTTATTCCCATTTTTACCATTTTTGTTTCCATTATTATTCTGAAGGAAGTGCCTAATCGTTTTGCCATTATGGGGAGTTTGGTGTCTTTTCTGGGTTTACTCTATGTGATTGCGCAAGGACAATTACAGACGCTGCTGCATTTAGGCGGGCATTGGGGCGATCTACTGATGATAATTGCCGTGTTCTTTTATGCTTTTTACGGAGTGTTTTTAAAGAAATGGCAACTGAAAGTCCCACTCATGATCAGTTTGTACGTACAAATTGGATTTTCTTTGATTTATCATTTGCCCTTTGTACTCTGGTTGGGCATTGATCGTTTAGATCTGCAAAATACACCGAGTGTTTTATATGCGGGTTTATTTGCCTCCCTGATTGCACCTTGGGTGTGGATGCTTGCTGTGCAGCGTTTGGGGCCGAATCAGACCAGCATCTTTATGAATCTGATGCCCATTTTTACCGCAATTTTGGCTTATTTCTGGTTACATGAAGCGTGGACCATCCATCACACAATTGGTGGCATCATTATTATTACGGGGATTGTTATGGCACAAATAAAATCCCGACAAGGGCAATCTGAGGCAGCAGAGCCAATCAATATGGTGGATAAATAACCAAACAGTAAATTTTATTGATTTATTTTTCTTGGACTAAACTACCAGTTATAAGTGTAAATTTGCATGCTGTCAAATGATTATTTATTTAAAAATATTTTAAAAATAGCAGGATAGTTTGACTTTTTGAGAAAATTTAACATTTTAATCATGCATTTAATCAAAAGTTAAGCTGGCATAAGGGATTTGTATTTTGATTTGAAATATTAGATAATGTTCACATCAAGAATGATTAGTTAAGTATTTCTTAACAATACTTTAAATCTAACATTCAGCAAGATTTTTGAACCCTCTGGATGTGATTAACACACATCCTTTTTATGCTCAATCAACCTATTTGATTGAGCTTTTTTTTTGCCCAAATTTTCTTGAGTACCCATTATTTTATAAGCTTATGCGCGAATAATTTGCCCTGTTTCGGCATCTAAAATACGACTGGGTTCCTGACTTAAACCTAAATCACCATTGAGATAGGTTAAATGATGGCTAAAGTATTTATTGGCTTCTTGTAGCGAACGTGCTGGTTCAAGACCTGCGGGGTTTGCGCTGGTCGAGACAATAAAACCGTCAAAGGCATTGCAAAGCGCGACACATAAGGGATGGGTGGTCACGCGAATGGCGACTTTGGGGTGATCCCCTTTGATCCAGACAGGAATATCTTCGCTCGCAGGCAGTAACCAAGTGGTTGCTCGTTCGGTGAGGTTGCTCCAAGAGGCGATAACAGTGTCACGCATTTCTGGTGTGAGTCCTGCCAGTAGGTGTTCAACTTGGGAAATATGCCCAGCCAATAAGATGACACCTTTTTCAATTGGGCGTTGTTTTAACTTTAAAATTTCATTAAATGCAGCTTCATTATAAGGATCACAGCCTAATCCCCACACTGCCTCTGTTGGGTATGCCAAGACCTGTCCGCGTTTTAAACTATCGGCAGCTTCAGCAACAGAGGTGGTAATCATTTTCGTGTCCTAATTTAAGCAAAGGCTTATTCTGAACCTTATTGGCTAGGACGACAACGCAAATAAACCCCAGATTGTTGCATACATAAGCCTAAAAGCTCCAATTCCATCAACTGGGCGGTCAATGTGGCGGCATCTTGTTCGAGGTGGATAGCCAAATGATCTAAAGGATAGCCCGTCCAGTTCAGTTGATTATAAAGTGACATTAAGTGCTCAGGAATTTCGGGTTTTGCGAGGACTTGCTGTGTCGTTAAGTCACTTTGAGATTGCTGTTGCGCTTGCCATTGGGTTGGTAAAGCGAGGTCTTCTAAGACTTGTTCAGGATGATCGACCAGAATGGCACCCTCACGAATCAGTTGATGGCAACCTTGATGGAATTCACTATAAATATGTCCGGGAATCGCAAACACTAATTTGCCTTGTTCCGCTGCAAGTTTAGCCGTAATAATCGAACCACTTTTTAAACTGGCCTCGGCAACAATCACGCCTAAAGAAAGTGCGCTGACAATTCGATTGCGGCGGGGGAAATGATGTTGCAGAGGCGGTGTATGCGGTAAAAACTCACTAATGATGGTGCCCGACTGCTGCAATATTTGCTGGCGAAGTTGCTGATGCTGTGAAGGATAAGTTTGATCAAGTCCCGTCCCCATCACAGCCAGTGTGCGTTGATGGGATAAAGCGCCCTGATGTGCAGCCTCATCAATGCCTTGTGCCAAGCCACTGCTAATCACAAAACCCTTTTCACTAAGATAATACGAAAAATCATAGGCAATTTGTCGACCATGAGGACTCGGTTTACGACTGCCGACAATGGCAATTTGCGGCTGCATCAAGAGAGAGCGTTGTCCTTGGCCAAATAGAATTGGCGGTTTATCGCTATAGGGCAGGAGTTGTTGTGGGTATTCGGGATCGTGATAACTTAGTACGAAATCACTATGTTTCTCAATTTCTTGAAGAAGGTGTTGAAACTTATTTTGTTCAGGCGCTGTATAAAAGTGTTGTGCGCGTTGAATATGATTTTTATGTAAACCTAATTTTGACCAATCCTGCAGATTGTGGGGCTGTACCGCATGGTGGGCTGTGCCAAAGTGTTGTTCTAGTTTGTAAAAACTGCTGAGCGAGTGCTGAACCAAATACCACAAGGTAATGGTGTCCATTTGCACTTGTGATAATGGTTTCAGCATAGGAACTCCGGATTAATCGTCCATTAAAGGTGGTTGAATGTAAGCACCAATTTTGATTGGTAAAGAACTGTCGAGTACATAAGCATAGCTAAAGTGATCAAAAGTTTTGAACACCATTAAGTTGCCAATTTTCTGTCCAGGTAATTGCACCATTTCTTTGGTTTTCGGGTCTCGAACCTGTTCACCTTTTTGATTAATGCTAAAGACATGACCGACTTGAACCCCTTCGAAGTTCCCACGATCAATGGTCACAACACTGTGTTTAGCCGCAGTACCGAGGGAGCCCATCACCCGGACAATCTGACCACCAGCGGTTACATCTTCCGCCATGGTTGGATAGAACAGGGTGGGTAGCATTGGATCATAAACAGGCAGGACACGATCACCACGACGCACTTCGGCATTAAAGCTGCCCGTTAATTCAAGCGTTGTGATGTCATTTTCACTCGCGACGGCTACACCTGTTGCAACCTGATTGAGTTCAAGCCCCGCATTGTATTTTTTGCCTTTTTCATTGTTGAGGGTGTACGGGTCGCCTTCGCGATAGACCGCATATTGCTGACCTACTTCTAAGCCATTGCCTCGGGCATAAATAGTTTGACCTTTGGCTGCCAATACGCGTTGATCGGCAGTACCCAGTACATAAGGTGTATTGTTAACCGACTCAGGAGCCACAATGGTTGAATGTTCTAACCATTGCTTAATATTTTCTAATGGAATGACAGGAATAGCATTATTTAAGGATTCAATTCGCACTTGGGGTTGTAACTTCGTGCCCCCTGCATAACGACGAATAATGCCATCACAGCCATCACCTTCATCTTTGCCAATCAGCGGTTTGCCTTGATAGCTACAGAGTAAAAGTTTATCGCCAGGGAAAATCCAGTGTGGATTTTTCACGTGACGGTTACTCGCCCAAATTTCAGGCCAGCGCCAAGGCTTATCTAAAAACTTTCCTGAAATATCCCATAGGGTATCGCCTTTTTTCACCACATAGACCTGTGGTGCGCCTGCTTTGAGGGCAGGTGGATTGACGTTACGAGTAGGTGCAGCTTCAACCACTGCGATAGAACCAACACTGATCGCCAAACCGACAGTCAGTGCCAACAATTGCTGTTTAAACCCCAAGGCACTAAAAATTGGCATGCCCTTCAAAACCTTTTTCATTATCATAATTCCTAAAATTATGTACGTAATTTACGTTATAATAACGATATTACACACATTTTTTTGATGAAGCATTCCTTCATTTGGTTTTTTGATCAATGGCATAAGTGAGGACGTTTATGGCCTTATTACCTATTTTAAGTTTCCCCGATCCCCGTCTTCGTACCATTGCACAACCCGTCGAAGAAGTTACTGATGAAATTCGTCAGTTAGCTGCAGATATGTTTGAAACCATGTATGAAGCGCCAGGCATTGGTTTAGCCGCTACCCAAGTTGACCGTCATATTCAGTTGATTGTTATGGATCTATCTGAACATAAAGATCAGCCCATGGTGTTCATTAACCCCAAAATTACCCCATTGACTGAAGAAACCCAGCCCTATGAAGAAGGCTGTTTATCAGTGCCTCAAATATACGACAAAGTTGAGCGTGCGTCACGTGTAAAAATAGAGGCAATTAACCTTGAAGGTCAATCCTTTACAATAGAAGCAGACGAACTTCTCGCTGTTTGTATTCAGCATGAAATGGATCACTTAAACGGCAAATTATTTGTTGATTATTTATCGCCACTCAAGCGTCAGCGCGCACGTGAAAAAGTGGAAAAATTGACGCGTCAGCGCCAAAAAGACAAAGTTGCAGTCAAGCGCGGATAATTTCTCACTCAAAATCATCTTTAAGTATGAACCCAATTCCGATTGGGTTTTGTTATACTGGCGCCGCACTAATTGCAGGATGATTATTTTTGCTTTTTCGTGGTGGTTTGCTGCTGGCATGTGCCGCAGTTTTTTTACAGATTGCTGTTTTTTTACAGCCTTTGCTGCCGAAGCAATATCAAGTTGCTCCGGTCTGTGAAACCATTACGCGTGCACTTTTACTTCCGTCTCAAACGGTAAACGCCGTGCATACTGCTGCTATGCAGCATACGCAACATATGCATCATCAAGTAGAACAAAAACAACAGCCTATTCATGATCACCATGATACAAGTCATCAATGTCAATACTGTACCGTATACGGCAATCTGGTGTTACCACCTGAACTTGACCTGAAGCCAATTCTTGATCGTATTCAAGTGCGTTTAATCGCTTTTCAAAAAGCCTTTGCGCACGTTTGGTTTGTTCTACAGCAACTGTTTCTTCTCCCGCAAGGACGGGCACCACCGCTCTGGGCATAAATCCGCTTTATTCCGCTTGGGTCAACATGACTTAGGCACAGTGTTATTTATGTTTTAGAGAGATTGAGATGGCTCAGCCAAAATTCTTGTTACAGCCTTTATCGGCTGCGATTTGTATCGCTTGTTATTCTTCAAGCAGTGTTGCTGCACAGCAAGTGCAAAATACCACCCAGTTAGCGCCAATCGTAGTGACTGCACAACTAAATCATGATGCAAATGGTTTGATTATTCACGCAGACCCCAAACAACCGATTCAACCTGTTCCTGCAACAGACGGTGCTGATTATTTACAAAGTATTCCGGGTTTTAGTTCCATTAAAAGTGGTGGAACCAATGGTGATGTGACTTTCCGTGGCATGTTTGGTTCACGAATTAAAATTTTATCGGACGGCAGTGAAAACTTAGGGGCGTGTCCTGCGCGTATGGATGCCCCAACGTCTTATATTCAACCTGAAAGTTATGATCGTATTACCGTGGTAAAAGGTCCTCAAACGGTTCAATATGCCAATACAGGTTCGGCTGCAACGGTAATTTTCGAGCGACAAAAACCACAATTATCTCAAGATAAAAACTACCTTGGACAAGCCAGTGTTTTAATGGGTTCGTTTGGTCGTCTGGATCATAATGTTGAAGCAGCAGTGGGTGATGAGAAAAAATATATTCGCCTGAATGCCAATCGTTCAGTTGCCGACAGTTATCAAGATGGTGATGGCAATAGCGTTCCTTCCGCTTGGGAGCGTTGGAATACTGATTTAGCATTCGGATGGACGCCAAATGAAGACACGTGGATCGAACTCACAGGTGGAAAAGCCGATGGTGAGGCTGAATACGCAGGTCGTAGCATGGACGGTTCGCAGTTTGCCCGTGAAAGTCTCGGTTTGCACTTTGAAAAGAAAAACCTGACAGAGGTGATTAAGAAAGTCGAAGGGCAGGTGAACTATAGTTATAACGACCATGTCATGGACAACTTCCGTTTACGCACGCCACCAATGACCCACGACATGACAACACATCAGATGGTATCGAATCCATCGGAAATGCAAGTCACACGCCGTACTTTGAATTCACGTTTAGCGATGACCAGTGAATGGGATAAATTAAGCCTTATCACAGGGATTGATTCTCAGCAAAATCATCATGCTGGCAGCATGAAATCGATGATGATGAATATGCCGTTAAGTACCAATATGAAGTTTTATTCCTATGGGGCTTTTGGGGAGCTTAGCTACCAATTGAATGATGCTTATAAATTGGTGACGGGCGCACGTATTGATCAGGTCGAAATTGATGCACTAAAACTGAATGATGAACGTAAAGAAACTTTACCAAGTGGCTTTATTCGCTTGGAAAATCAGTATCCCGAACATAATGCCAAATCTTATATCGGATTGGGCTATGTAGAGCGCGTTCCAGATTATTGGGAATTATTCAGTACAGCGCATGGCAATACAGGGATGTCAAAGCCGACATTTAACGACCTCGACACTGAAAAAACCTTACAGCTTGATATGGGCTATCAGCAAGAGCATGGTGCATTTAGTCTATGGACATCTGCCTATGCTGGTTTGGTGAATGACTTTATTTTATTGAGTTATCACAACCATTCTACAGGCCATGGCCATGGTTCTTCTTTTAGTGCAGGGGCTAAAAATGTCGATGCTGTGATTGCAGGTGCAGAAGCGGGCGTTGGTTATCAGTTTACCGATGCAATTCAAGCCGATATTAGTACCATGTATGCATGGGGCGAAATTACCGATAATAATGATCCACTTCCTCAGATTGCACCTTTAGAAGGGCGTTTCAATTTAAGATATGTGCAAAATCGGTATTCTTTAGGCTTATTATGGCGTGCGGTAGCCAAGCAGGATCGTATTAACCTGAATAAAGGGAATATTGTCGGCTATGACATTGGTGAGAGTAAAGGTTTTAGCACACTCGCATTGAATGCAACCTATAAAGTGATGAATGATGTTGATCTAGCGGTTGGTATAGACAATGTTCTGGATAAAACCTATACCGAACACTTAAATAAGTTGGGTGTTGGCGTAGATGGTCAAGTTGGCACTGAGCAATTTAACAATACGGGTCGCAATTATTGGGCGCGTATTAGTATGAAGTTCTAAATATATTGTGATAATCGGGAACAGCCATTCTAGAAATAGAATGGCTGTTTTGGTTTTTAAGATGAAAATGGTCTGAAAAATAGCAATATGTATGGATATTCACCATAAAATGTAGAAAGAAACAGCAAATTAGGTGAAATAATAGTAATAAAATTAAATATATTAAAACAAAAACAAACACTTATATTTATAAAACATGCGAGTTCTGGTTTAAATTTATATAATCTTTAAAAAGTAGATAAAATTTTCAAATTAAATTTAATATAAATAACAATAGCTTATGTTTTTGTGAGTTTGAAAAATAAACATGCGGAAATATTTATTTAGAAAAGGTATTGCAACGAGTTGGGAATACTGTAGAATGCACATCCATCGGCGGTGATGTTGATTAAAACTTGTTGAGAAACAAGGATTTAGCCCAAGCGGTAGAATCTGGAAGATCTTGAATGAGTTTAAAATAATTAACAAAACCTGTTGACTTCTTCTTAGAAGAGAGTAACATAGCCGACCTAGCTTGATGGTGACGAATCATCGAGAAGATCATTAAGAGATTATGAAGAACAACTTGTGTGGATTTTTACTGATTGATCGATCGAAATTATTTTCATTGATTGATGGTAGAAATTACTCGAAGTTTATTTGAGAAATTGATGTCAGAAAATTGATGAGCCAAGATTGGCACCCTTTAAGGTGCTAGCAAGTATTAAACTGAAGAGTTT
>NZ_SJOD01000006.1 GCF_004331175.1 Acinetobacter sp. ANC 4178 | reverse complement strand
TTTTCCAGTTTTCCAGTTTTCCAGTTTTCCAGTTTTCCAGTTTTCCAGTTTTCCAGTTTTCCAGTTTTCCAGTTTTCCAGTTTTCCAGTTTTCCAGTTTTTCATTTCATAAGGATAAGAGGTGGGGATATGGCAGTTTTTGGATATTCATCAGTAACTTCAGTAGTACCTGGAAGTTCAATAAGTTTTTATCTTAGTACTGATTCGCCTGGGGTAACCAGTTTAACCATAGAACGTATAGGAACAACTTCAGTATCAACAACAATCTCTGCAACTCTTTCTACTCGGTCACTTCCTACGACAAATCCATGGGAAGGATTTGGCTGGCCAGTTTCAACAACGTTTAATATTCCTTCGACCTGGCCTTCTGGGCTATATCGTCTAGCTTATTCGGGACAGGATGTACTTACTTTTGTAATTCGACCAGCTACTCCAGCGGCTATTTCTAAAGTACTTTTACAAATTTCGTTTCTGACACCAACTGCTTACAATTCAGCGGGTGGCAAGAGTTTATATGATTTTAACAGTGGCGGAGTGGGAACTCGTGCCAGTAAAGTTTCGTTTGACCGATCAGGAGGTACTCCATTAAGTGATGGGCCTGAGTCCATACTTATTCATTGGCTCGAAACCGAAGGAATACAGATTGAGTATTGCTCAAGTGTAGATCTTCATAGTATTTCAAATTTACTCACGAATTATGAGTGTCTGATCATTGCAGGACATGATGAGTACTGGACAAGAGCAATGCGAGACCAGACAGAGCAGTTCATTGCTAATGGCGGTAATATGATCGTACTCTCTGGAAACACTTGTTATCGAGCCGTAAGGTTGGAACAAGGGAATCGCATGGTTGTTTTTTACAAGTATGCTGGTAATGATCCAAACCAAAATGCTTATGATACGACTGTAGCATGGGCAGAACCACCATTGAATCGGCCGCAGAATTCATTTCTTGGTGTTGGTTTCACCGAGGGTGCTTACGATGGAACAGCAACAGCATACACGATTCGATTTCCAGATCATTGGGTTTTCAATGGTATTTCGCCAGCAACTACAACATCAGCCTTCATGATCTATGAAACTGATGCAGCCGCTTATATAGATGAAGTAGAGGGTTATCCACGTGTTACTGGAGATGAAAATACACCACTGACTACGACAGTACTTGCCTCAGCAGACTTACGTTTATGGACTGGCAAGACTGGGCGAGCAACAATGAGTATATTTTCTCGTAATGGTACAGTTTTTAATGCTGGGACAACGGATTGGATCTCTGTTTTGGGAAGTGATTCTGTTGTAACTACCATCACCCGTAATGTATTTGCAGGTCTTAAACAACGTATAACTTGGGATTGGGAAAATATTGGATATGCGTATGATTGTCAGGCACTTACTGCATTAAATGGCAAACTTTTCATAGCAACAGCAGAAAATATACTTGCACAACGGTATCCTGTTAGTGCAGATATAGTTTGGCGTGACATTAGTGAGGCAAATTATGTCACTGCAATGGCTGCTCTTGGAGATACGCTTTATTGCATTACAAGCGATAATCAGCTCTGGTGGTATCCTGCTTCAGAAGTTGGTCACTTCTGGACTTCAATGGGAACTGGACCTACTGGTGGGACTAAGGCGTTAGCTGCTACGGGTGGAATGCTTTATGCAGTTGATAGTCTGGGAGCATTATGGAGGGCGCCAGCAACGAGAACAACGCCATCATGGCTAGCAATGACGGCATTCACGCAGGATGCAACTGTTAATGCAATGGCTGCTTATGGAGATATCCTATTCGCCTCAACTACAGATAATCGCTTATTACGTACAAATTCTGACTATATTAGTGAAAGTACTGCCTGGGTATATATTCATCACTGTAACTACTCTGCTGGTCTGGCAGTAGTTGAATCAATCCTCTTTGTTGCTACAACCCAAAATCTTCTTTGGAAAATTGATCTTTATGGACTTCGTCAGCCTTAAGATCGTACAAATGTATAGTATTTAATAAAAAGGCAGACCTTTAAATAGAGGGATGCCTTTTTAATATTTTTACTTAGAACTGATAATTCAAACGCAATAACACATTACCTTGTGTGCCTGACATGCCATCAGAACAAGCCAACTATCCGTATAATGGAATTATTGGCTTAAGCAGGATTCGGGTTAATCAGTATCTTAATTTTACCCGAATCCTGTTTAAGCAGATGCTTCCATAAGCCGAATCATTGGCTTGTTCTGATGACATAGTTGATATGCACATAAAGAGGCATAAATGCCTGCCAAATAGCCGGCAACACTTCGAGCTTTGCTCGTGACTAAATTGTATGTCCCTTTTCAGTAAACTAAATAATGTCTCTATTTTATTGCGTTGTTTTAAGTGATATTCATCTTCTTTCGATAAATGAATTAACTGCATATTTTTACGATGATAAGTAATTAAATCAATATTTTGGCTTTTAAGTTTACTCTTAAGTTCATGGCTAATATAGCCCCGATCAGCATAGAGTTTTGCCTGTAATCCTTCGACTAAGTGCTCAACCATTTTGATATCAGCTGTATGCCCATTAGACAAAGTCATTCTGAAAATTTCACCAGACTGATTCATGATTAAATGTAATTTACAGCCAAAAAACTATCCCATTGAGCTTTTGCCACGCATAGCAATAGCTGATAAAGATTTATGGCGCTGAATACGCTGATTTTTACACACAGGTAGTGAGGTTGAATCAATCCATAGATAAGCACTTTGCTGATTTTTCATCAGAGCATAATGCAGGGCATGTAACGCGAGTTGCTGTGATTGGATAAGATGAACCATTCGCTGATAATATGGAAGACGTTTAAACAGATGACGATGATTGTGTTTTAAGGTTGCAAAGAATGCTTTGAAGTTATTGAGATGAGAGCATTTATACCAAATGGCGATGAATGCAATTTCAGAAATATGCAGTTGTGCACTTCGGATTCTTAGACGGAAATGGTTTTGTTTAAGAAATTTCCAGTAGGTTGATTCAAATTTCTTAAAAAAATCATCAATGACATAGAATAATTGGATACTATCAAGCATAAGGACTAGGGCTGTGAGTTTGGTGTGGTAACTCAACTGATGGCTCTAGTCCTTCTTTTTTCAAGGCAATCGCTTATCCGAGATTCGGGTTAATTTTAAAAGCAAGAAATTATAAGTAAAAAATAATTTAGGAATTATTAGATGCTTAAATCTCAATCTAAACCGAAGAAAATTTCCATTTATACATATATTACAGTTTTCATTGTGTCTATAGTTTGTGGGGTAACAGTTCTTCAAAATTTTTTAATTTTCCCTGCAATTTTCTATACTTGCACATATAACAAAATAAGCGTGATAAAATCATTTATTATCGGAATATTTGTTTGCGCACTATTGTGGATTTCTAATATTTTGTATGGAAAACTAGCAGAGCATTGTTGGTCTGAATATAAAACTAAAGGTATATGTGCCCTAGTCAAACCAAACTTTACTTTGTGAAAAACGAAAAACGAAAAACGAAAAACGAAAAACGAAAGTTGAAAAATTTAAGTTTTAAAATTTAGCCTTCTCTTCAATATTCCAAATATTCATTTAACATAAAATCTCTGCTACGAAATCGTCTTTATCACACTTTTTACACTCCAGCATCACGCCTAATTTCTCTTTGCGCCCTTGTTCAGTCATCACCCAAGGGCGATTTTGCCAAGGCGGAGTGTGGCGTACATGTTGAGTATGTCCACAGGCTAAATCTGCGACCCAATGTTGTTCATCATCTAAATGAAAACCAATAATGGCTTGTTGCATAGCGGAAACCTGAATGAAGTTATACAAAATTATCCATAAGCGAAAATAGAAATTCAGAAATAGAACCGAATAATCTCCGTTATACTCCTAGCTGATTATATCTTTAAACAAGAGTTTTGATTATGCGCGTACTTGTTGTGATGGACCCCATCGAAAGTGTCAATTTGAAAAAAGACTCAACTATGGCCATGTTGTGGGCGGCAAGCCGTCGCGGGCATGAACTGGGTTATGCATTACAACAGGATTTATATATCGAGCAGGGTAAAGCTTTTGGTTTAATTGCACCGTTAAAGGTGTTTGAAGATTACGACCATTATTATGAATTGGGTGAAAAGAACAAAGAATCCATCGCGGCGTATGACGTGGTGTTGATGCGAAAAGACCCGCCATTTGATATGAACTTTGTCTATACCACCTATATTTTAGAGCAGGCAGAACGCGAAGGGGCGTGGATTATTAACAAACCACAAAGCCTGCGTGACTGTAATGAAAAACTGTTCGCAACCCAGTTTCCAGAACTGCAAGTGCCGACATTGGTCACTTCACAGCAAGGTTTGATTCGTGAATTTATTAAAGAACAAGGCGATGTGATTGTAAAACCGCTTGATGGTATGGGCGGCATGGGAATTTTCCGCCTCTATCAAGATGGTGTGAATATTGGCTCAACCATTGAAATCTTAACCAATCATGGTGCTCAGCCGATTATGGCACAGCGTTATATTCCTGAAATTGTCGAAGGGGATAAGCGTATTTTGATGATCAATGGTGAGCCTGTACCATATTGTTTGGCGCGAATTCCACAAAATGGTGAAGTACGCGGCAACTTGGCTGCGGGTGGCTTGGGTGAAGCCCGTCCACTGACTGAAAATGACCGTAGCATTGCTGAAAAAGTGGGTCCATTCTTGCGTGAAAAAGGACTGATTTTTGTTGGTTTAGATGTGATTGGTAATTACGTGACCGAAATTAATGTCACCAGCCCAACCTGTATTCGTGAAATTGACAACCAGTTTGGTACCCAAATTGCGGACGATTTATTTGCTGTATTAGAAGCAGGTCGCCCAAGCGTTTAACTGAATTTCAATACAATAAACCCTCAATCACTTGCGTGTGGTTGAGGTTGGTGCAGTATTTTTAGGTTCAAGATCTTGGTGCAAGATGTGCTTGAAAATACAAGGCGGTTGCTGTTTTTAACAAAGATAGCGGTTTTTTGTACTAGATTAATAATAAAACTTGTTTAAACTTACAAAACTGAAGAAAAAAACAATGAAACGCTAGGTGAAACAAAGTAAATAAACTTTCGCACCTTCTCGTTTGTGATTACAATTGTTAACTTAAACGAATTTTTTGCCTATTTTTTTGAATTGAAGAATTAAACCGTGACTGATGTACAGCAAACAAAGCCCAAACGCGTAATGATGATGGCCGCTGGTACTGGTGGACATGTTTTTCCAGCACTTGCCGTTGCAAAACAATTGCAACAACAAGGAACACAAGTGTCTTGGTTGGCAACACCTACAGGCATGGAAAATCGTTTATTAAAAAATCAAAACATTCCAATTTACCAAATTGATATTCAAGGTGTGCGCGGTAATGGCGTAGTGCGAAAATTATTGGCGCCTTTTAAAATTTTAAAAGCCACCTTAAGCGCTATGCGCTATATGAAACAGTTGAATATTGACGCTGTTGCTGGTTTTGGTGGCTACGTAGCGGGGCCTGGTGGCTTGGCGGCACGGGTTTTGGGTATTCCTGTTCTGATTCATGAGCAAAATGCCATCGCTGGATTTACCAATACCCAATTATCACGCGTAGCGACCACGGTGTGTCAGGCTTTTCCACAAACCTTCGCAGAACAAGCCAAAATTGTCACCACAGGCAATCCTGTACGCAAAGAAATTACCGAAATTTTAAATCCATCTTGGCGTTACCAAGAGCGTGAAAAAACCCATCAAGCCTTACGAATCTTAATTGTGGGCGGTTCTTTGGGTGCAAAAGCATTAAATGAATGTGTACCCGAAGCCTTAAAGCTATTAAACGTCCCACTTCGTGTCTATCATCAATGTGGGCAGAATCATACAGAAGCAACACAGGCACGGTATGCCAATGCACCTGCGAATTTAGATGTTGAAGTGCATCCTTTTATTGAGGATATGGCACAAGCATATTCAAATGCAGACCTGATTATCTGCCGTGCAGGTGCATTAACGGTGACTGAAATTGCCACAGCGGGTGTCGCGGCAATATTTGTACCGTTGCCAAGTGCTGTGGATGACCATCAAACTGTCAATGCCAAGTTTTTAGCGAATATTGGGGCTGCGAAAATTTGTCCGCAAGCTAATATGACGCCTGAAAGTTTAAAAGAATTGTTAGTGCCGTTAATGAACCGTTCATTATTGTCTGAAATGGCAGTCAAAGCGCGTCAACAGGCTCAACCCGATGCAACTCAACATGTCGTTGAGCTAATTCAAGAATTGTGATTAGAGTAAGCTATGTCTCCATCTACACCTGCTGATCAAGCAAAAAAGTTAATTAAAATCCCAGAAATGCGTCGTATTAAGCACATCCATTTCGTGGGTATTGGTGGTGCTGGGATGTGTGGCATTGCTGAAGTGTTGAAAAACCAAGGCTATAAAGTATCTGGTTCGGATATCAAAGCATCGAAAACCACGGTACAGCTTGAAGAAAATGGCATTAAAGTCTATATCGGGCATGCTGCTGAAAATATTCAAGGCGCCAATGTTTTGGTGGTTTCAACGGCGATTGACCCAGAAAACCCTGAAATTCAGGCAGCGATTGAACATCGCACACCTGTGGTGCGCCGTGCAGAAATGTTGGGTGAATTGATGCGTTACCGTCATGGGATTGCCGTTGCGGGAACCCACGGTAAAACCACCACCACCAGTCTTGTGACCTGTATGTTGGCTGAAGAAAACCTCGATCCAACGTATGTGATTGGTGGTTTGTTAAATCGTACAGGCGTTAATGCAGCACTAGGTGCAAGTCGTTTTATTGTGGCCGAAGCAGATGAGTCAGATGCATCTTTCCTGTATTTACAGCCCATGGCCACCATTGTGACCAACATCGATGCTGACCATATGGATACTTATGGTGGTAGCTTTGATGTCCTCAAAGACACTTTTGTTCAGTTTTTACAAAAAATGCCGTTTTACGGTTTGGCAGTGGTGTGTGGTGATGATGCCAACATCCGTGAAATTATGCCGCGCATTGGTCGCCCATTGGTGACCTACGGATTTAATGAAGACAATGACATTCGTGCGGTAGATGTTGCACAAGAAGGTATGCAGTCACACTTTACCGTATTGCGTAAAGATCGTGAACCTCTGCGTCTGACCATTAATTTGCCTGGTTTGCATAACATTTTAAATGCTCTTGCTGCGATTGGTATTGCCACTGATGAAGGCGTATCTGATGCTGCGATTGCACGTGCACTCGAAGGTTTCAGTGGTGTAGGTCGTCGCTTCCAAGTTCAGGGTGAATTTGAGTTGGGTGAAGGCAATGTGAAATTGGTGGATGACTATGGACATCATCCGAAAGAAGTAGAAGCGACCATTAAAGCAGCACGTGCTAGCCATCCAGACCGTCGTTTAGTGATGTTGTTCCAACCGCACCGTTTTAGTCGTACTCGTGATTGTTTTGATGATTTTGTTGATGTGTTGTCACAAGTGGATCAATTGTTGTTATTAGAAGTTTATCCTGCTGGGGAAAAACCTATTGTGGGTGCAGACAGTCGAGCATTGGCGCGTAGTATTCGTTTACGTGGTGAAGTTGAACCCATCTTGGTCGATCCAGTAGAAGGGAACCTACCGAATGTAATGCGTAAAGTGTTACAAGCGAATGACTTGTTATTAACACAAGGCGCAGGTAATGTGGGAGCTATCTCAGTTGAGCTGGCGCAGCATCAATTATATGTAGATTAATTGTCGTCTTCGGTTTCAATTAAAAAGTTATAACAGTTTAAGGATAAAAACGTGTCAAATGCTTCAAAGTTCGGCAAAGTTGCCGTGTTGCTTGGTGGTAAATCAGCTGAGCGTGAGGTTTCTCTCGATAGTGGTCAGGCTGTACTTGAAGCATTGATTCGTTCTGGGGTAAATGCTGAGGCATTTGATCCTCAGAGCCGTAGTGTGACAGAATTGGTCCATTATGATCGTGCCTTTATTGTATTGCATGGTCGTGGTGGTGAAGATGGTCAGATCCAAGGGGTATTGGAGTGGTTAAACATTCCTTATACAGGAACTGGTGTTCAAGGTTCTGCCATTGGTATGGACAAAGTTAAAACCAAACAAATCTGGCAAGGGTCAGATTTACCTACTGCACCGTATCGCATTATTGATAAAGACAGTGATTTAGCTGAAGTGGTTGAAAGCTTAGGCTTGCCGCTCATTATTAAGCCTGTACATGAAGGCTCTAGCGTGGGCATGAGTAAGGTCGAAAAAGCTGAAGATTTGGCTGCTGCAATTGCTAAAGCCACTCAGCACGATGCTGTGGTGATGGCGGAAAAATGGATTACAGGGCGTGAATTCACCATTTCCTTTTTAAATGGCCAACCTTTACCTGTGATTCGTTTGCAGCCTCCTGCCGATGTCGCTTTTTATGATTATGAGGCGAAATATCAACGTAATGATGTGCAATATGGTATTCCGTGCGGTTTAACGGAAGCGGAAGAACAACGTCTACAAGCATTATGTTTACGCGCATTCCAAGCCGTTGGGGCAAGTGGTTGGGGACGTATTGATGCTATGCAGGACGAACAAGGCAACTTCTGGTTACTTGAAGTGAATACAGTACCCGGCATGACCAGCCACTCATTGGTGCCAAAAGCAGCCAATGCGGTAGGTTATAGTTTTGATGCGTTATGTGTTGCCATTTTAGAACAAACACTTACAGGTGCAGCACACTAAGTTATGGCTCAACTTCCAGCATCGATGCGGCGCAAACGCGCTGCAATAACCTCGATTCATGACAAACCACCCACGCGAAAGGAACAACTGACGAACGTGGGTGGTTGGTTGCTCTTGGTCATTGCTTTTTTGGTCTTGGCTGCTGGAATATTTGGCTTCTACAAAGTGATGACTGATGCGCGTGTAGCAGATCTGGATGTGGTCGGAACGCGTTCCGATGCAGAGCATCGTCAAGTGATGCTGCATGTGGCCCCCACTTTACAAAATAATTATTTTACCTCTGACTTAGAGCAAATCCGTGACCGCGCTTTAGAGCTGTCATGGGTGGATCGGGTCGTAGTTTCTCGTGCATGGCCGAATGCGATTCGCGTTCGAGTGATGCCTCGCCATGCAATTGCTCGTTGGGGAACCGGGCGCTTGCTGAGCGATAGCGGCGATGTTTTTGCTGAAGTGACACCCAAAAATTATCAACAATTGCCATTGCTTCATGGGCCGATCAGCCAATCCAAAACCATGATGCGTCGCTATAATGAAATTAATCAATTATTCCTTCCAGTCAACCTTCGGCTAAAAGAATTATATTTAACGGAGCGTATGACTTGGTTTATGCAGTTTGATTCTGGATTACGTGTTATTGTTGATCAAGATCAAACCATGAGTAAGCTACAACGTTTGAGTCATCTCGCACAAAGTGATTTGAAACCAGTATGGTCACAAATCTCTGCAATCGATTTACGCTATAGGAACGGCCTAGCGATTCAATGGAAAAGCGCAGCCCCACCCAAAATTGTAAATGGTCACTTTGTTGTAACGATTAATGACACAAGCATTGCGGATGGGATAAATGCAAAGCCATAATGATTGGCTTTATAAATAGAGGCGTAAAGCCATAAATTAAACAAACATGTAATGGTAGTAAATAATGAGTGAAGCTGTTCCCTCAGTTGTTGCGATTGACATTGGGACACATAAAGTTTCAGTTTTGATTGGTAAGGTGCACGCCCCAGACAAGATTCAAGTCATTGGGATGGCGACTGCACGTAACCGCGGCATGAACAAAGGCAAAATCGTGAGCTTGGACAAAGTTATCACAGCGATAAAAAATGCCGTTCAGGAAGCGGAAGATATGGCTGAGTGCCGTGTGCATTCGGCGTGGGTCTCAATTCCAAGTGCAGAATTAAAAAGTTTTTATGCTTCGGGGCGTACCCCAATTGAAAACGCTGAACATAGTATTAGCACCAATGAAGTGGTCAGAGCATTAGAGTTGGCTAAAGCCAGCCATGTCACTTCAGACCATTATTTGGTGAGTGCAGTCCCACTTGGTTTCGAACTGGATGATTCCCCAGAATGGGTACAGAACCCAATTCGGATGTCCGCGCACAGTATGAAAGGGCATTATCAATTGATGATGTTACCTATCAGTACCATGCAAAATCTGGATCGTGCCATGAAAGGCGCAAACATCACCGTTGAAAAAATGGTGGTTTCTTGCTTGGCAACGGCAGAAGCCAGTTTGCTGAAAGACGAAAAAGAATATGGGGTTTGTTTGCTCGATATGGGCGCGGGAACCACCAATCTTGCTGTCTATTTAGATGGCCGTCTGGCGATGGCGGAAACGTTGCAGCGTGGCGGTGAACATGTGACACGTGATATTGCTGCCGTTTTACAGACCACGACAGAAGAAGCAGAAAGAATTAAGTTGCTTTATGGTTGTGTCGATTTAAAAGTGGTCAAACCTGATCATATGATTCAAATTCAAGGGATTGATGGTCCGCAAACCATTAGCCGAATTGAATTGTCTGACATCATGATTGCACGCTATGAAGAAATTTTGACCCAAGTTCGAGAAGCACTTGAGCGTAGCGGTGCCATTCATGGTTTATACCATGGTGTTGTTTTGACGGGTGATGCTTGCCAAATTGAAGGAATGGTCAGCTTGGTACGTCGAATGTTGGGTATTTCAGCGCATTTAGGCAATCCACCTGTACAAGTTTATGCCGATGAACCTTATTTGGCTTCACTGCGCCGTTCCCAATACGCAACGGCGGCGGGCTTATTGATGTTCAGCCAAGGGGATCCGCAAGAAACCTTGGTCGAGACTGTAGACCCAGAAACACTTTCGTTCTGGAAACGTGCTGGACGAGCATGGTCGGGACTAAATGATAAGTTGAAGTCTATTTTTTAGTGGTATTTTTAAGGAATATTGTTTGGAAGTTGTACGTTAAGCGGTCAAGACTTGACAAGCTAAACATTGAACAGCATTCTAAAACCAATTTTATTTATGCAGATCAAGGCAGTATACGGGCTTAAGTGACTGCCAATTACGAATTAGGAAATTTAAAGGTCATGGCCTCATTTGAATTTTTAGAAGATGATCAGAACGATAGCAACGGTCAAGCCCGTTTCACTGTATTTGGTGTAGGTGGTGCAGGCGGTAATGCCGTTCAACACATGTTGGAATCGGATATTCAAGGTGTAAAATTTGTTTGTGCCAATACGGACAAACAGGCGTTAGACCGTATGAATGCACAGTTTAAAATCCAGTTAGGCGAACAAAGTACCCGTGGTTTAGGTGCAGGTGCGAATCCTCAAGTGGGTCAAACAGCGGCCGAAGAAAGCCGTGAGTTGATCCGCCAGCATTTAGAAGGCACCGATATGGTGTTTGTCACTGCTGGTATGGGGGGCGGTACGGGTACAGGTGCTGCGCCAGTCGTTGCAGAAATTGCCAAAGAAATGGGGATTTTAACGGTGGGTGTAGTCACAACACCGTTTAATTTTGAAGGGAAGCGCCGTCAACAGTCTGCTGAAAAAGGCATTGAAGCTTTAGAAGCACATGTAGACTCGCTCATTATTATTCCAAACCAGCGCTTGTTAAAAGTATTCCGCGACATCTCGATGAAAGATGCCTATAAAAAAGCGGATGATGTATTGTTGAATGCAGTACGTAGTATTTTCGATTTAGTGGTTCGCCCGGGTCACATTAACCTTGACTTTGCTGACTTGAAAACTGCAATGAGTACTCGTGGTTATGCCATGATGGGTGCAGGCTCAGGTCGTGGTGAACATCGTGCGCGTCAAGCTGCAGAACAGGCGATTCGTAGTCCGTTATTAGATAACGTGACCATTATGAATGCGAAGGGCATTTTGATTAACGTCACTGGCGGTGATGATGTTACCTTTGGTGAAATTGAAGAAATCACCGATGTCGTAAACCAGATTGTAGACTTGGATGAAGGTCAAGTCTTCTACGGTACGGTATTTGACCCAGATGCGCGTGATGAAATTAGCGTGACTGTGATTGCAACGGGTTTAACCCGCAATTCGGCAGATGCGATTGAACCTGTGAAGCGTCCAAATACACAGGTCTCACGTTCTGCATCTACACATGCTGTGGTTGAAGAAGATGACGTTCCTGCAATTCAGCGCCAGCAGGCGGATGCTCCAGCAATCAATGCTGCTTCATCAGCGGGTGCGTCACGCCCAACGCCAATGAGCATTCAAGATTATTTGAAAAATCAGCAACGTAAGTAATTATTTTTTAATAACTTGCTTTTGAAATACTAGAAAAGGTAGCGTTATCGCTACCTTTTTGTTTTTTATCAATGGCTAAATATGCTAACGTATAGCGGATTTATGGGCAGATGATAGAAAGAGCATGTTGAAACAGCGTACCCTGCAACGTGTCGTGAAAGCGAGCGGTATTGGTCTTCATAGTGGGCAAAAGGTATTAATGAACTTTGTGCCGCACCATGTGGATGGGGGTATTGTATTCCGTCGTATCGATTTGGATCCACCTGTGGACATTCAAGCCGATGCAATGCTAATTCAAGAAGCCTTTATGTGCTCTAATTTGGTTCAGGAAGATGCCAAAGTAGGCACGATTGAGCACGTAATGAGTGCAATCGCAGGTTTGGGCATTGATAATTTAATTATTGAAGTCTCAGCTTCAGAAGTGCCGATTATGGACGGCAGTGCTGGTCCATTTATTTACCTGTTAATGCAAGGTGGCTTGGTCGAGCAAAATGCACCTAAAAAATTCATTCGAATCTTAAAGCCTGTAGAGGCATTAATCGATGATAAGCGTGCAATTTTTACGCCGCATTCAGGTTTTCAACTCAATTTCACCATTGATTTTGACCATCCTGCATTCAAAAAAGAATATCAGTCTGCCACCATTGATTTTTCAACTGAAACTTTTGTCTACGAAGTCAGTGGGGCGCGTACATTTGGTTTCATGAAGGACTTGGATTACTTAAAAGCCAACAATTTGGCTTTAGGGGCGAGCTTAGATAATGCCATTGGGGTCGATGATACTGGTGTGGTCAATGAAGAAGGCTTGCGCTTCTCAGATGAATTTGTTCGTCACAAAATATTAGATGCTGTGGGTGATTTATATTTATTAGGACATCAAATTATTGCGAAATTTGATGGATATAAGTCAGGTCATGCCCTGAATAATCAGTTGTTACGCAATGTTCAAAGTGATCCAACCAGCTATGAAATTGTAACATTTGATGACATAGATCAATGTCCAATCCCGTATGTAAGTGTGACATAAGTCATTGTCTTATATGGGCTACGTTATAATATAACAAATAAAAACGAGAATTGAGTCACATTTGTGGCCTGAAACATTTTCCAAACACCGTCCTAGGTTACTTTTTATTGCTTGCCAAACGTAGCATCGCTTGGCTAAGCTTAGGGTCGCTCACAAAGTCAGCAGCCCCTTTTAATAAATCTTGGGTTTCTGGGCTAAGAGATCGTGAAGATGCTTCAGTAACAGGTGTGGTGGTTGAGGAAACTCTTAAGCGAACCTGTATTTTTTGTAAATCTTTGAGTTCTTCTAGTTGAGCCAATTGAACAATATATTGCTTTTGTAAGTAACCAAGCTGACTCACCATGGCTTGATTTTCACCCGTTACGGTCAAAACACCATATTGATAACAAGCAACCTGCCATTGCTCTGGTTGAGGCAATAACGGTTGAATGAGTTTGCTAAGTTTCTGCCATGCAGCAACTTGCGTTGAGAGAAACGATAAGTTTCCTGTTTTTATGCGTTTTCTTGTTTGTTGAAAGAGATTCTCTGGTTCAGACATACATATTACCTTCATATTTGTGTCTTAATCTTATGCGCTCCTTTCGGTAGATATCAAGGAAGAGATCACGCAAGGAACTTTTGTAAGAACAGTTTAAAGAGGTTTTTTATGCACACAAGACGTATTTTATTGGCGTTTTCTTTCGCAGCTTCGACCGCCTCGGTCGCTTTTGCTGACTTAGTTCAATTAAATTCTAATTCCACTGCTTCACCAGATCGTATTGAGCAACTGACTCAAACTTTAGCGCAAGGTTCATATGCTGAACCTGAAGACATTGATGTTCCTGCAACTACAGAGTTATCAGTCAGATTGCGTGAAAAAACAGTTGAACTAAACAACGAATCGATTGCTAAAAAATATGGCACTAAAACTTCGTATTCTGTATCTTCAAATAGCCCTTATTCATGGTTAGTGTCTCATCCATTACCAGATATGAAACGCATCAGCTCAGACTTTGGTGGTCGTACCATGGGCGGACGTGCTGAACATCACTCTGGCTTAGATCTTTCGGCACCAAGTGGTACGCCAATTTATGCCACAGGACCTGGTGTTGTAACCAAATCGGGTTGGGGTTCTGGTTATGGCCAATATGTTGAAATTAACCATGGTAATGGTTATATCACGCGTTATGCCCATGCTTCACGTTTAATTGCGCGTGTCGGTGACCGCGTAGATGCGGGTGAACATATTGCCAATGTGGGCTGTACGGGTCGTTGTACAGGTCCCCATTTACATTATGAAGTTGTGAAAGATGGTCAGCGTAAAAATCCATCGACTTATTTAGCCATGTTGCCGTAATCGCACCTGATTATTTAAGCTAAAAATTCGTCCAAAGGCAGTGCATTGGGTTCCACCTCTTTCCCATGTGCTGCCTTTTTATTGTTTCCAATACTTGCACCAAAATAGGGATGTTTTCTGCATCTTTTTTCATACTATCAGGCAAAAGTATTTTGTTTGTATAAAAAAACAACGTTATTGGCGATTTTTTGTTAATTTGAGTGTTAAATCGTCATCAATTATTTATTTTATAAATAGTGGTGCCTGTGCGTATTCAGCTATAGCGATAACTTCTAATACCAAAGTATGGTACATATACATAATAGATTAAGCTCAAGGAATAGGTGGATTATGGCGTTTTATGGCGATACAGATGCGCAAGAAACCCAAGAATGGCAAGATGCTTTTGATTCGGTTCTAAAACACATGGGAACAGAACGTGCTGCATTTTTATTAGAAAAATTATATCAACGTGCAATCGCGAAACATGTTCCTATTCAGCGCTTAAATACTCCTTATTTAAATACAGTTTCTGTTGAAGAAACTCCAGCCATGCCAGGTGATCAGGATATGGAGCGCCGTATTCGTGCGCTGATCCGTTGGAATGCCTTGGCTATGGTATTACGTGCGAATAAAACAGGTGATGACCTAGGTGGTCACTTGGCAAGTTTTGCCTCTTCAGCAACCTTATATGATGTAGGCTTTAACCATTTCTTCCGTGCCAATAGTAATAACTTTGGCGGTGACATGATCTATTATCAAGGTCACTGTGCTCCTGGTATTTATGCACGTTCTTTCTTGGAAGGTCGTTTAACTGAAGACCAGTTAAGTAATTTCCGTCGTGAAGTGGGCGGTAACGGTTTACCAAGCTATCCACACCCATATTTAATGCCGGACTATTGGCAGTTCCCAACGGTATCAATGGGTCTTGGTCCAATCATGTCGATTTATCAAGCGCACATTCAAAAATATTTGATGAACCGTGGCTTGATTAAAGAAGAAAATCGTAAAGTCTGGGCTTATCTTGGCGATGGTGAGATGGATGAGCCAGAAAGTACGGGTGCAATTTCACTTGCTGGTCGTGAAAAACTGGATAACTTGATCTGGGTGGTGAACTGTAACTTACAGCGTCTAGATGGTCCTGTACGTGGTAACGGTAAAATCATTCAAGAATTAGAATCTTTATTCCGTGGTGCGGGCTGGCGTGTCATTAAAGTGGTATGGGGTCGTCATTGGGATCCGCTACTTGCAAAAGACAGCACAGGCGCTTTAAAAGCGGTCATGGAAGAAACAGTTGATGGTGAATACCAACGCTATCAAGTGAAAGGTGGTGCATATACACGTGAGAAATTCTTTGGCAAGTACCCAGAAGCTGCGGAACTTGTAAAAGATTTAAGCGATGAAGACATCGATAATCTCAACCGTGGTGGTCATGACCCGTACAAAGTTTTTGCTGCCTATGCAGAAGCAATGAAAGCCAAAGGTCAACCAACAGTGATTCTTGCGAAAACTGTTAAAGGTTATGGTTTGTCTGAAGAAATTGAAGCGGTGAACAAAACTCACCAAATCAAAAAAATGCAGATCGACTCTTTGAAATATGTACGTGACCGTTTTAACCTGCCATTTACAGATGATCAATTAGAAGAGCTTCCATTCTACCGCCCAAGTGAAAACTCTCCAGAAATGAAGTATATGAAGGCGCGTCGTGAAGCTTTAGGTGGTTATCTACCTGCACGTCGTAAAGAGAGTGAGCAATTAGCCATTCCTGAATTGTCGGTATTTGATGCGGTATTAAAAGGTTCTGCAGGCAAAGAACAATCAACCACCATGGTGATGGTTCGTTTAATTGCTTCTTTATTGAAAGAAAAAGCAATTAAAGACCGTGTAGTACCAATCGTTCCAGATGAAGCGCGTACGTTTGGTCTAGAAGGTATGTTCCGTCAGTTGGGTATTTATGCCGCTCACGGTCAAAAATATACCCCAGAAGACCAAGAACAGTTAATGCATTACCGTGAAGCAAGTGATGGTCACATGCTTCAAGAAGGGATTAACGAAGCGGGTGCGATGAGCGCATGGGCTGCGTTGGCAACCAGTTATTCAACCAATAACTTGCCAATGATTCCGATGTACATGTACTACTCAATGTTTGGTTTCCAACGTATTGGGGACATTGCATGGGCAGCTGGTGACGCGCAGGCGCAAGGTTTCTTGTTGGGTGCAACTGCTGGTCGTACTACACTAAACGGTGAAGGCTTACAGCACCAAGATGGTCATTCTCACATTCTTGCGAACACGATTCCAAACTGTGTGTCTTACGATCCATGCTTTGGTTATGAATTGGCTGTGATCGTCCATGATGGTTTACAACGTATGTATGTGAACCAAGAGCGAGTGTTCTATTACCTCACCGTAATGAATGAAAACTACGAGCATCCTGAAATGCCAGTAGGCGCTGAGGAAGGCATCAAACGTGGCATGTACTTGTTCCAAGAAGATGAAAAAGCAACTGTCCAATTGATGGGTTCAGGTGTCATTCTTCGTGAAGTAATTAAAGCTGCGAAAATCTTACGTGATGAATACCAAATCCATTCAAACGTTTGGAGTGTAACAAGCTTCAATGAGTTGTCGCGTGATGGTATGGCATGTGAAGAATACAACCGCTTACACCCACTTACTGAAGAAGTGAAAGAGTCTTGGGTGTCTAAACAGTTACGTGGTACAGAAGGTATTGTTGTTTCAGCAACTGACCATATGCGTGCGTATAGCGAACAAATCCGTGCCTATCTTCCAGATGGTCGCCCATTTGTTGCGTTGGGTACAGATGGTTATGGTCGCTCAGATACACGTGCTAACTTACGTAGTTTCTTTGGTGTTGACGCTGCACATATCGTTGTTGCTACTTTGAAAAAATTAGCTGACGAAGGTGAAGTAGATGCACGTTTAGTTAAAGATGCAATTTCTAACTTTGAGTTAGATACTGATCGTCCAGTGGCATGGGCTCCTCAGGCACACCCTGAAGTTCATGCAGTTGCAGACTACAAAGAACAATCAGGTGAGGAGAACTAAGCATGCAAATCACAACACCTGATATTGGCGTAGATAAAGCCACGGTTGCAGAAATTTTAGTGAAAGTGGGCGACCAGATTGCTGTTGATGACAGTCTGGTTCTACTTGAGTCAGACAAAGCCTCTGTTGAAGTGCCAAGCACTTCAGCGGGTGTGGTCAAGAGCATCAGTGTTGCAGTCGGTGATGAAGTTTCAGAAGGTGCTGTACTGATCGAGCTTGAATCAGACGTTGCTGCGTCTTCTGTCGCAGCAAAAGCGGAAGAAAAAATCGCTGAGCCTGCTCCAGTGGTTGCAACGCCAGAAGTAGTAGCTCCTGTTGCTGCGACTCAATCAACGTCAAGTGCTGTAGTTGATGTACAAGTACCAGACATTGGCGTTGAAAAAGCGGTTGTAGGTGAAATCCTGGTCAAAGCTGGCGATACGATTGAAGTTGATCAAAGTATCGTGGTGGTTGAATCAGACAAAGCCACAGTTGAAGTACCGAGTACGGTTGCTGGCACGGTTGAAAGTGTTGAAATTCAAGCAGGCGATACGGTTAAAGAAGGCGTAGTGCTGTTAAAAGTGAAAGTGGCAGGTGCTACAGCTCCAACAGTAACAACACCAACGAGCGTTGCAGCGTCAGCACCAGCAGTTGAATCTCTACAGGCAGCCGTTACTACGGCCGCTCCAGTTGCAACAGGTGCTGTAGAAATCACAGTGCCAGACTTAGGTGTCGACAAAGCTGCTGTGGCTGAGATTTTGGTGAGCGTGGGCGATCGTGTCGAAAATGATCAAAGCATTATCGTGGTTGAATCTGATAAAGCGACAGTAGAAGTACCAAGTACGACTGCAGGTGTGATTAAAGCTATTCATGTTTCTGCTGGACAAAGTGTCGCGCAAGGTATGCCTTTAGTGACCATTGAAAGCGAATCGGCAGCGCCAGCTGTACAAGCTCCTGTTGCAGCACCAAAAGCTCAACCACAAACGGCTACGACTCCTGTTGTGTCTGCTGCCAAAGTTGAAGCTGCACCAGTGCAAACAACAGGGGTAGATAAGCTGACCAAAGAACAAAGTGCTGAAAATGCAAAAGTGTATGCAGGTCCTGCAGTGCGTAAATTGGCACGTGAGTTGGGTGTTGTGCTGGCACAGGTACAAAACTCAGGTCCTCATGGTCGTTTGATGAAAGAAGATGTGTTTGCCTATGTGAAAGCACGTTTAACTGCACCACAAACCGCACCAGTGGCTGCGGCTGCACCAGCGGTTTCAGGTTTGCCGAAGCTTCCTGACTTCACTGCTTTTGGTGGCGTGGAAGAAAAGGTGCTGACACGTTTGCAGCAAGTGTCTATTCCACAATTGTCATTGAATAACTTTATTCCGCAAGTTACGCAGTTTGATTTGGCTGATATTACTGAATTGGAAGATTGGCGTAATGACCTTAAAGGTAACTTTAAGAAAGAAGGCATTAGCTTGACCATTATGGCCTTCATCATCAAAGCGGTTGCGCATTTGTTGAAAGAAGAGCGTGAGTTTGCGGGTCACTTGGCTGATGATGGTAAGTCTGTGTTATTGCGTAATGAAATCCATATGGGGATTGCTGTAGCGACTCCAGATGGCTTAACTGTTCCAGTGTTACGTAATCCAGATCAAAAAACCATTAAGCAAATTGCAGTTGAATTGGGTATCTTGGGTCAAAAAGCACGTGACAAGAAACTGTCGCCGAAAGACTTACAAGGTGCAAACTTCACCATTTCAAGCCTTGGTGCGATTGGTGGTACTGCATTCACACCGTTGGTGAACTGGCCACAAGTTGCGATTCTCGGTATTTCGCCAGCAACGATGCAGCCTGTGTGGAATGGCCAAGGCTTTGAGCCGAAACTCATGCTTCCACTGTCATTGTCTTATGATCATCGTGTGATTAATGGGGCGGATGCCGCTCGCTTTACCAATAAACTTACGAAACTTCTTAAAGATATTCGTACTTTATTAATCTAATATTTTGAAATGAATCATTAAAACCTCGCTTCGGCGGGGTTTTTTTGTGATGGATTTGGGTAAATCGTAAAAATCTGTTGTGAAGTCTAGAGAACCTGATTGATTTGGTTAAAATGATGAGAAAAGTAGAATTGAATGCAGGGAGTCGCATACAAATGTTTGCATTTTTTAAGTTTATGCTGCCGCTATTGTTGCTGGTTCTGGTGTTAATGGGGCTTTGGCTGAGTGTGTTACATTTTCCATGGCAATGGATTACCTATTTGGTGATGGGCATGGAAATTTTCACTGCAACCATTGTATTCTCAATGGAATATCAAGCACAGCATGTTGGTGGTGCCAGCGGTTGGGGAAGTTTTGGCTGGCTCGGTTTTAATATCGGTTTGGCGATGTTGTTGGGAGTGTGTCGAATCGCCATTTGGCTCTACCAACGCTTTGAATTTCAGTTTTAAGCGCGAACAGAATACAACCACAGCATGATAAAACAAAATGAAAGATTGGAAAATTTGAGTTAATTTTGTATAATGGCTGTGATTCATTGGGGAGTAGCCGCTTTTTACGCTCTGTAAAAAGGTGATGATCAACATAATTGTTCCACAGAACATGGTCATCATAGCAAAGAACCAAATAAGCTCATCAAACAGCTTTTTTTGTTGGCAAGACCTTTGATTTACCACTCTGCATCAATCTATTTGATTTTGGCTAGCAGGAGGGGTAAGTCATAGGCAAATTTTGCTAGCCAGAGAAAAGACGTTATGCATGAGTTCCTAATTTCGACAGCAATTGTTGCTCTCGCTGAAATGGGTGATAAAACCCAACTTCTTGCCTTATTATTGGCTGCGCGTTTCCGTAAACCTGTTCCTATTCTAATTGCCATTTTAGCCGCAACGCTGATTAACCATGGCTTATCTGCAGTATTGGGTCAATGGATTACCACGGTTTTGAGTCCTGAAGTACTGATCTGGGTGTTATCACTTGGCTTTATTGGTATGGCGGCTTGGATGTTGATTCCAGATGAATTGGATGATGAGACCGATAGCATCAATAAGTGGCAGAGATTTGGTGTGTTCGGTGCAACCTTTGTCCTGTTCTTTTTGGCAGAAATTGGTGATAAAACCCAAATTGCGACCGTAGCATTAGCTGCGCGTTATGACAGTATCTTTTGGGTGATGGCAGGAACCACGGTGGGCATGATGATGGCCAATGCACCTGCAGTCTTTGTCGGGAATAAATTGGCAGACAAGTTACCAATTTCATTAATTCATAAAATTGGTGCAATCATTTTCTTAATTATTGGTGTCTCTACCTTGGTGCAGCATTATTTGCTATAAGCACTTTTTGCGGAAAACCCAGCAAAACAGTTGGGTTTTTCATTATATAAATCATATAAATAAGCCTATAAAATTAAAGAATTACCCTGCCTATTTATTGTAAGTTAAACAAATTCCATTTATGTTATAGGGAATTAAAAATTGTACTTAATAGAATAGAATTATTGGGGTTTTGCTATGGCGTTTGATCGCACCACATCACAAGTGCTATTTGATAATGGCACACATAAGTGCATCAGTTTTACCAGTCTGGTTAAAGGCGAGGGTGTACAAGCGAACCAGTTTCTGATTTTAGATCATGAGCGCGCTGCGGTATTAGACCCAGGGGGAGATTTGACCTATGTTCCCTTAACCATGGAGTTGAACAAATATACGCGTTTGACCAATCTCGACTATGTAATGGCATCACACCAAGACCCTGATATTATTACTTCTATGCCACGTTGGTTGGTGTATACCGAGGCTAAAGTTGTGGCATCCAAACTTTGGGCGCGTTTTTTACCGCATTTGAATTCTGCTTTTATGAGTGACCGCATGAAAGGTGGCTGGTTAGAGCGCTTGATCGAATTGCCAGACCACGGTGGAATCATTCCTTTGGGTGAATCGAATATTGTTGTCGTTCCTGCGCATTTTCTACATTCAGTTGGGAATTTTCAATTTTACGATCCAATTGCAAAAATTTTATTTTCAGGCGATATGGGCGCTTCGATGGTGGATGATGCCAATAAGCCATTGGAAAATTTTTCTTCACATATTCCGAAAATGAAAGGGTTTCATCAACGTTATATGTGTTCCAATAAAGTCATTCGCTTATGGGTGAAGATGGTGCGTAGCATGGATGTCGAAATGATTGTGCCGCAACATGGCACGCCATTTATCGGCAAAGAGATGATCAACCAATTCTTGGATTGGATTGAAACCTTGGAATGTGGCATCGATTTAATGGATGAAAGTGTGTTTACCTGCCCAACTTAAACGGACATCAACTCAAAAAGAAAATTAGCAGATGCTTGATGCTAATTTTCTTGGGTGTAACAGCAGTTGAAACATGCTTTTCCGTGTGCCTATTTTTTTAAATGATATTTTTTTAATAAAAAATGAAATTTAAAGCTAAATTTGTTTATAATAGCGCACGGAAATTACCAGTGAGACTGTTATGTTGACCATCGTTCAAGAAGCGTTAACCTTCGATGATGTCTTATTACTCCCTGCCTATTCTACTGTCCTCCCAAAAGATGTCTCTCTAAAGACACGCCTGACTCGTGGCATTAACTTAAATATCCCTCTCGTTTCAGCAGCAATGGATACCGTGACTGAATCACGTATGGCAATTGCGATGTCACAAAACGGTGGTATTGGTATTTTGCACAAAAACATGGATATTGCTGCCCAAGCTGCAGAAGTACGCCGTGTGAAAAAATTTGAAGCAGGTATGGTCAAAGACCCAATTACAGTAACACCAGAAACCACAGTACGTGAGTTGATTGCGATTACGCAAGCCAACAATATCAGTGGTGTACCTGTAGTCAAAGATGGGAAAGTAGTTGGGATAGTGACAGGACGTGATACGCGTTTTGAAACCAATCTTGAGCAACCTGTAAGCAGCATTATGACGGGTCAAGACCGTTTAGTGACTGTACGCGAAGGTGAATCTAAAGAACAGATTCAAGCGCTATTACAGAAACACCGTATTGAAAAAGTATTGGTGGTTGGCGAAAACAACGAATTGAAAGGTCTCATTACGGTCACTGATTTCCGTAAAGCAGAACTTTATCCAAACAGTTGTAAAGATGACCTCGGTCGTTTACGCGTAGGTGCTGCAGTTGGTACGGGTGTGGAAACACCAAGCCGTGTAGAAGCATTGGTTGATGCGGGTGTTGACGTGATTGTGGTCGATACAGCACACGGTCACTCTGCAGGCGTAATCGAGCGCGTACGTTGGGTTAAACAAAACTACCCACAAGTTCAAGTAATTGGCGGTAACATTGCAACAGGTGATGCGGCATTAGCTTTACTTGATGCGGGCGCAGATGCTGTAAAAGTCGGTATTGGTCCAGGTTCAATCTGTACTACTCGTATTGTTGCGGGTATTGGTATGCCGCAAATCTCTGCAATTGACAGCGTTGCCAATGCATTAAAAGAACAAATTCCTTTAATTGCTGACGGTGGTATTCGTTTCTCTGGCGATATGGCGAAAGCGATTGGTGCAGGTGCGAGCACGATTATGGTGGGTTCACTCCTTGCGGGTACTGAAGAAGCACCGGGTGAAGTTGAATTCTTCCAAGGTCGTTACTACAAAGCTTACCGTGGTATGGGTTCATTGGGTGCAATGGCTGGTGCGACTGGTTCGGCTGACCGTTACTTCCAAGACTCTAAAGCGGGTGCTGAGAAGTTGGTTCCAGAAGGCATTGAAGGTCGTGTACCGTACAAAGGACCAATGGGCAATATCGTGCATCAAATGATGGGCGGCTTACGTTCTTCTATGGGCTATACAGGTTCTTCGACGATTGAAGATCTGCGTCAAAATGCAAAATTTGTGAAGATTACGGCAGCAGGTATGTCGGAGTCTCACGTGCATGATGTCACCATTACCAAAGAAGCACCCAACTATCGCGTTGGTTGATTTTTAGTAATTTAGATCCAAAGAGACCGTCAACACTATGACGGTCTTTTTTGTTTTGGTGTAAAGTATTTCACTATGACAAAAGGTGGATAACAGCACCTAGCTATAAGAAGTGAGTAAAACATGAGTTATTTTGGCACAGATGGTATTCGTGGGAAATTTGGAGAATTACCAATTACGCCTGAATTCGCACTAAAATTAGGGTTTGCGGCGGGGAAAGTCTTAAAAAAAATCTCGCAGAAAGATAAGCCAATTGTAGTGTTAGGTAAAGATACCCGATTGTCGGGCTATATTTTAGAAGCGGCTTTACAGGCGGGACTAAATGCTGCGGGTGTTTATGTGCATTTATTGGGTCCATTGCCTACCCCTGCAATTGCCCATTTAACGCGTGCACTACATGCCAGTTTGGGGATTGTGATTTCTGCATCGCACAACCCTTATTTTGATAACGGGATTAAATTCTTTTCTGGCGAAGGCAAAAAGCTACCTGATGCATTGCAAGAAGCGATTAATCAAGAATTAGAAAATGACTTGCTGATTGAAGACACTGCCAACTTAGGGAAAAGTGTCCGTGTGAAAGATGCGAATGGCCGTTATATTGAATTCTGTAAATCGACTTTCCCGTATCATTATGATTTATCGAATTTAAAAATGGTAGTGGATTGTGCCAATGGTGCTGCGTATAACGTGGGGCCAGCCGTGTTTAAAGAGCTCGGTGCTAAAGTGGTTGCACTTTATAATGAGCCTGATGGTCTTAACATTAATAAGGGCTGTGGTTCAACCCATCCTGAAAACTTACAAAAAGCAGTTGTGGAACACAAAGCCGATGTAGGGATTGCTTTCGATGGCGATGCGGATCGTGTGATTATGGTGGATCGCAATGGCGAACAAATCACAGGCGATCATATTCTGTATATTTTGGCGACACAGGCCAGTAAAAAACCAGAAGGTATTGTCGGTACGGTCATGAGCAATATGGCGCTGGAATTGGCGTTAAAACAGGCTCAAGTGCCATTTGTACGTGCCAAAGTTGGTGACCGTTATGTACTCCAAGCCCTTGAAGAAAATCAGTGGGTTACAGGCGGTGAGCCATCAGGTCATATCTTAACACTAGATAAAAGTACCACAGGGGATGCCATTATTGCGGCATTACAAGTGTTGACGGTGATGGTTGAACAGAAAAAAGCGCTGCATGAATTGGTTGCAGACTTTAAATTATTCCCGCAAGTGTTGGTTAATGTGCGTTTAGAACACATGATCGACCCATATGCAAACCCAGCAATGGTGGCTGAATTTGAAAAAGCGGAAGCACAGTTGGCAGGTCGTGGCCGTCTATTGATTCGTAAATCAGGCACAGAACCTGTGATTCGGGTCATGGTGGAAGGTGATCAACTAGAAGAAGTCACTGCTTTGGCAAACCATCTTGCTGATGTTGTTCGTACCCAAGCCGCTTAAGGAATTATGTCATGAGCGATTTAATTAAAGATTTAAGTGAATTGCGGTTAAGTTATCAAAAAGGGGAATTGCTTGAGTCGGAGGTTGAACAGCATCCGCATGAGCAATTTCTCAATTGGTTTAATATTGCCTTAGAAGCACGTTTACACGAACCTTATGCGATGTATTTGGCGACTGCCAACAGCCAAGGTCGTCCACACGTTCGTACGGTACTATTACGCGGTGCAACGGAAGCAGGTTATGATTTTTATACCAACTATGACAGCCAAAAAGGCTTAGATTTGGTTGAGAATCCTTATGCTGAGTTGTTGTTTTACTGGCCCGAATTAGAGCGCCAAATTCGTGTCAGTGGTCGAGTCGAAAAAATTACGGAAGATGAAGCAACCGCGTATTATCTAAAGCGCCCACGTGACAGCCAGATTGCTGCGCATATCAGTACGCCGCAAAGTGGTGTGATTGCCAGCCGTGATGAGCTTCAGCAACGTTTCCAAAATTTGCAAGATCAGGTGGTGGATCAGCCTGAATTGGATAAGCCTGCTTTTTGGGGCGGCTACCGTTTGCAGCCAGATTATTATGAGTTTTGGCAAGGACGACCAAATCGTTTACATGACCGCCTGAGTTATGAAAGAATCGATGGCATATGGAAATTACAACGACTGATGCCTTAAATGACACAGATACAAATTAAACAACGACCTTATTTAACACGCCCTGAAAATATTCAGGGCGTGTCACCTTTTATTGCACAAATTTTGGCGCGCCGTGGGGTGCAATCGGAACAAGAACTTGAATTTAAGCTAAAACATCTCTTCGCCCCGAATTTAAAAGGATTGCCTCAGGCGGTTGAACTGCTCGATCAAGCTCTAGATCAGCAAAAAAAGATTGTGATTGTCGGCGACTATGATGCCGATGGTGCCACCAGTACGGCCTTAATGGTTTTGGCTTTACGGGAGATGGGCGCACAGGTGAACTATCTGGTGCCCGACCGCTTTAAATATGGCTATGGCTTAACCCCTGCGATTGCAGATTTGGCTTTTGCCAAGTTCCAGCCTGATGTTTTGGTTACGGTGGACAATGGGATTTCCAGCCATGCGGGTGTGGCTCAGGCGCAAGCGCACGGAATGCAGGTGGTGATTACCGATCATCATCTCACCACCAAAGAGATTCCTGCTGCTGAGGCGGTGGTGAATCCCAATCAATTGGACTGTGAATTTCCAAGCAAAGCCTTGGCAGGAGTCGGGGTTGCATTCTATCTGTTGGCAAATTTAAGTAGTGGTCGTGCTCAGCAGGGTAAATCCAGTGCCAAGATGGCGCAGTATCTGGATTTGGTGGCTTTGGGGACGTATGCGGATGTTGCTGCACTGGATTATAACAACCGTATTTTAGTAGATGCGGGTATTAAACGGATTCAGCAACAACAGTGTCGCATTGGGATTTCGGCTTTATTAGAAATTGCGGGGCGTGATGCTGCACAACTTAAAGCACAGGATCTAGGTTTTGTTTTGGGGCCACGGATTAATGCTGCGGGACGAATGGAAACCATGGACATTGGCATTGAATGTTTGTTAGCAGAGGATTACAGCACAGCATATGCTTTGGCTCAGCAACTGAATCAGCTGAATGTAGAACGACGTCAGGTCGAGACCCAAATGAAGCAGGATGCTTTAACTGCTTTGGCACAATTCAAACTTGAGCTGAGCGAGACACCTGCCGCGTTGATTTTATTTGAACCGCATTGGCATCAAGGGGTAATTGGGATTGTGGCGGGACGCTTAAAAGAGCAGTTCCACCGTCCTGCCATTGTATTTGCTGCCGATGAAGATGGTGAACATATTAAAGGTTCCGCCCGCTCAATTGAAGGCATTCATATTCGTGATGCCATAGAAACAGTGGCGGAACAATTCCCGCATTTGGTTAGCCATTTTGGTGGACATGCTGCAGCCGCAGGTTTAACGATTAAGAAACAGCATTTCGAGGAATTTAAACAGCACTTTGTTCAACTCATCCAAGGTATGGATGAAGCACTGTTTCAAGCAACGCTGTGGACTGATGGTGTATTGCCGACCGAGGCCTTGAATTTAGATACGGTTCATCTGCTGCAACATTTGACCCCTTGGGGACAGAAATTTCCATCGCCCATCTTTGAAGGGCAGTTTCAGGTGTTGGATTATCGTTGGTTAAAGGAAGTTCATCTGAAATTACGTCTGGCTTTGGAGAATGGGCAAGTGGTGGATGCCATTGCGTTTAATGCTGCGGATAAATTCAGCTTTGATCCCATGCAGTCTTCGGTGCATTTGGTATATGAATTAGAACAGAATAGTTTTAATGGGCAAGTGAGTTTGCAATTGCGAGTTTTGCATTTGCAATAATTAAAAAAACCGCTGAATTCAGCGGTTTTTTTATGCTCATCTAAGATGATCATGACCTTGGCAATTAGAAGCGGTATTTCGCTGCTACACCAAATTTGTTGTAGTCATTGTTACCCACTTCACCAAAACCAACACGACCTTCAAGGCTGACTTGTGGCGTAAAGAATTTACGTGCATTCACACCAAATTCATTTACATCATTAAGGTCGTTGCTGTAGTAGTCTGCACCTACGCTAAAGCTTTTATCAATGAAGTAGTCTGCAGCAAGGTTGTATTCATCTAAGTCGCCAAAAGAAGCACCTGCTTCAAGGTTGATGTCTTTACCATTGCTGAGTTGAGTGACATATTTTGCACGAACTGTTGGGTCTACACCGTCATCATGGTCATTGTCATAACCTTTAAGACCAGCAGCAACTAAGAAACCAGGTGCTGGTAAGTAACCCACTTCAGCACTGTAAAGTGTGGTGTCAAAGTCAGGCCCGTTCTTGAATTTCACATCTTGGCGACCAAGATTACCGCTTAAGTAAAAATCTGAGTTTGGAACAAAGAATTCAACGCCAGCGCCATAATTGTTGACTTTGTCATCACCAATTTCGTTATAAGCATAGTGTGCATTCACATTGCTTGCGCGGTCTAGGAATGCAGCTTCGGCTAAAGGTGCATTACGGGTTTGAACTGGATTGAAGTAATACGTGCCATCTACACCAAAAGAACCACTTGAGCTGCCGTTATCAGGATCGATTAGTCCAGCAGAAGCACCCACTTCGGCTTGGTATGCATGAGCTGTTCCAGTCATGGCAACGACAGAGAACAACGCTGAGGCAATTGCTAATTTTTTCATGGAAAGGACCCCTCTGAAATTTGGCTAAAAAATGAATTAATTTTTTGTTACACTTTTAGTCTAGGGCAAAACTGAATTGCGTCAACAGCGTGAAGGTTACCGAATTGTTTCAGGCGTAATATTATGTAATTACTTTTTTTTAAATATTTGATATATATTAAATTTAATAATTGTAGTGATTTATTAAAATTGTGGATTTTCTATGAATAGCATAGAAATAGGTGAAATAATCGACGAAATTGTAAGTAGAAGATACTAAAAAACACGCCTTTTGGCGTGTTTTTCGAAAACTTAAAGTGTGTGAAAAACGTTAGAAACGTAGTGCGGCATTTAAATTAAAGCCTTGTACATCATCGCCAAAACCCACTGCACCACCGACTGCAAAGTTTGGATTGAGGAAATACTTAGAGCGTACCGAGAAGAAGTCGGTATTGTCGTCACCATCATCTTCTATGTTATAAGCCAGTCCAAAGCTAAAAGCAGGATCAAAATAATAATCGGCGGCTAAGTTGATATTGTCGACATCTCCCCAAGCAGCATCCGCTTCAAGATTGATAAACTGTCCTTGACCCACAGGAGCAACGTATTTGGCAGCTAGTGCAAAACGGTTATCGTCGTTGTCTTCATCTCCTTGGTAGCCATCAATCCCTGTAGCCAGGAGTAAGTTGGAGATTGGCATATAACCGACTAAGGCACGGTAGGTCGTCACATCATAATCTTCTTTATGTTTATTATTTCCCAAAGCCGATTGAATTTTTATTTCATTTTGGAGTTGTCCAAAACCGACTTGGCCGTTCAAATAAAATTGCTCGACAAAATATTCTATGCCTGCTGCGATATGATGACCTCGGATTTCTTGAGCAGCACTGTTGCCTAAACCATCCATGACAGTCTTGCTGTCCCAATAATCATAGTCATAACTTAAATAGGCATTGCTATTGTGACCCAAGAATGCTGCTTCATTGAGCGGTCCATTTTTGGCCATAACGGGATTAAAGTAGACAGTGCCTTTGAGGTTAAAGTTCCCCTCTGCATCAGTGATATCATCATCGCGGTCAAAATAGCTGAAGCCTGTATCAATTTGAGCATCATAGGCAAAACTTGAAGATGCCATAAGTGCCAAAGCTAAGCTGGCAAGAACTTGTTTCATGTAATAAACCCCTAAAGTGGTTGTCGTTATAAAAGTATTATGTTTTTTTTAAGTGGGGTTATTGTTGATAAATTCCTCAGAGCCGTCAATTCCTAATTACAGGGGGGTGGCTAAAAATCTCCAAATGCTCTGTGCTATAATTGAGGGCTATTTAAGCTAATTATTGATTTGAGAGTAGCTCCCGTGGAAATTAATCCGTATTTAAACCAATTAAAAGATTTAAACGACCGTGGTCAAACACTACGGGGGTATCTTTGACTACGATCTAAAGAAAGAACGTTTAGAAGAAGTTCTGCGTGAATTAGAAGATCCTACAATTTGGAATGACCAAAGCCGCGCACAGGCGATGGCCAAAGAAAAAGGCGAACTTGAAAACGTTTTAAACGTGTTGGATGGTTTGGCGACACAACTTGAAGATGCACAAGCCATGCTGGATTTGGCGGTAGAAGCCGATGATGAAAGTCTGTTGGACGATGTGCAATCGGAATTATCTTCTGCCGAAGAAGAATTGGCAAAACTTGAATTCCGCCGTATGTTCAGTAACCCAATGGACCCGAATCCATGTTATGTGGAAATTCAGGCGGGTTCTGGGGGTACAGAAGCACAGGATTGGGCTTCAATGCTGTTGCGTATGTATATGCGCTGGATTGAGCGTCATGGCTTCAAAGCTGAATTGATGGAAGAATCTGACGGTGACGTAGCGGGGATTAAGTCAGCGACAATTCGTGTAGAAGGTGAGTATGCTTATGGTTGGTTACGTACCGAATCGGGCGTGCATCGCTTAGTGCGTAAATCACCATTTGACTCGGGTAACCGCCGTCATACCTCGTTCTCAGCCGTATTTGTATCGCCAGAAGTGGATGACAATATTGAAATTGACATCAATCCTGCCGATGTACGGACCGATACTTATCGTGCTTCGGGTGCAGGTGGTCAGCACATTAACAAAACTGACTCTGCGGTACGTTTAACGCATGCACCAACAGGCATTGTGGTGGCGTGTCAGAACCAGCGTTCACAACATGCCAACCGTGACCATGCGTGGAAACAGTTACGTGCCAAGTTGTATGAATTGGAAATGAGCAAACGTAATGAAGCTGCGCAAGCACTTGAAGACTCTAAGTCGGATATTGGTTGGGGTAGCCAGATTCGCTCATACGTATTGGATGACTCACGTATTAAAGATTTACGTACTGGTGTTGAAAACTCGAATACGGGTGCAGTATTGGATGGTGACTTAGATAGATTTATCGAAGCCAGCTTAAAGCAAGGCTTATAAGTCCATTATCATCAATAACTTAGCTAAGTTTGATGCAGTTTTTTACAATATATCTAAAATATTCGATATAAGAATCGAAAAAATACGATATATTAAAGAAAAGCTGAATCAAGCTTGCACATGATTGAACCTGTCTGAACTATGGATATTGATTTAATTTTTAAAGCATTGGCGAATCCGACCCGTCGACAAATTTTGGAATGGTTAAAACAGCCAGAACAATTTCTGTCGAGCGACGAATGTGGTGACTTTAGGCGAGGCGTATGTGCGGGGCACATTGAACGTTTAGGTAAAGTCTCGCAATCGACTATGTCCAATCACTTATCGGTGCTCCAGCAAGCAGGTTTAATTCAAGTCGAGAAATATGGGCAATGGTCTTATTTTTCCCGCAATGAAGCCTTGATTCAGCAATATATCGAACATTTGCAACGTTCACTTTAATACAAAAAGTGGCGATCGAGGCGACTATGGCTGAACTGAATACTCCTTTAACTCTGGGTGATCTACACTTAAAAAACCGCGTGATTATGGCACCGTTAACGCGTAGTCGTGCAACAGCAGACCGTGTACCAACTGCCATGATGGCGGAATATTATGCGCAGCGTGCAAGTGCAGGTTTGATTATTTCTGAAGCGACCGTGATTTCAGAAGAAGCCAATGGTTACTTAAATACCCCAGGGCTATTTAATGAAGCGCAAGTTGAAGGCTGGAAACAGGTCACTCAGGCGGTACATGCCAAAGATGGCTTAATTGTGGCGCAATTGTGGCATGTGGGTCGTGTATCGCATCCTGATTTGTTGAATGGCGAAACGCCTGTTTCGGCAAGTAACGTACAACAAAAAGGTTATGTCAGCTTATTGCGCCCAAAACGTGAATATGTGGCACCACGTGCTTTAGAGATTGCTGAAATTCAAGCCATTGTTGAGCAATACAAACAAGCGGCAATTTATGCCAAAGCGGCAGGTTTTGATGGGGTGGAACTACATGCAGCCAATGGTTATTTGATTGACCAATTCCTGCAAAGTTCAACCAATTTACGTGAAGATCAATACGGTGGCAGCGTAGAAAACCGTGCGCGTTTATTGCTTGAAGTGGTCGATGCACTGATTGAAGTCTGGGGTGCAGCTCGTGTTGGGGTACATTTGGCCCCACGTGGCGATGAGCATGACATGGGTGATCATGATCCACGTGAAACCTTTGGTTATGCGCTGGAGCAATTGGGTCAGCGTCAGATTGCATTCTTCTTCACGCGTGAATATTTGGCAGATGACAGTATTAGTATGTACTTGAAACAACGTTCAGGTGGCGTACCGTTGATTGCTAACATGCGTTTAAGCCGTGAAGATGCGATGGATCTGTTGGCAACAGGGCAGGCGGATGCAGTGTCTTGGGGTAAAGACTATATTGCCAATCCAGATTTGTTTGAGCGTTTGGTTCAAGATGCACCTTTGAATGAGCTTAAGCTAGAAAACATGATTGGAACGGATGTAGCAGCAGGATACATTGATTATCCAACTTTAGCTGAAACTGAAACCGCAGCGGTTTAAATTGCTTTTCGGCTAAATTCACGACAAGATAACAGCGCAATTTACCCAATGTGATAAATTGCGCTGTTTTATTTGTAATCGTTTTTTCGGAGCACATATTTGGCTACTCCTTTTTGGTATAACGCAGCACTCGCTATGATTAAACCGCTGTATCAATGGCGAATCAAAAAACGGGCGCAAGATGAGGGCGCTTACCATCAGGAATGTCTCGAGCGTTTTGGTCCATTTCAACCCCCTAAAAACCTGAATGCAATTTGGTTTCATGCAGTTTCTGTGGGTGAAACCAATGCTGCACAGCCGTTAATTGAACATTATTTAAAACAAGGTCATTCTGTTCTGGTGACCAATACCACTAAAACGGGACAGGCCCGTGCCAAGTCGCTATTTGATAAAGCGCCTTATCATGCTTTGTTTCAAGCGGTGTATCTTCCTGCTGATCAAAAGGTCTTGGTACAGGCTTTCTTTCAAAAATATCAACCCAAGCTTTTAATTTTAGTTGAAACCGAATTATGGCCAAATTTGTTGGATCAGGCACAGGTCTTTAAGATTCCCTCGATTTTGGTGAATGCACGTCTCTCAGAAAAATCAGCACAAGGCTATGCCAAAGTGTCGGGCTTAACGCGTGCGATGTTACACGGCTTAGACCAGCTCTTGGCACAAGACAAAGCAACGGCTGAACGCTTTATTCAGTTAGGTGCAGCGCAGTCGCTCACTCAAGTGGTGGGCAGTATTAAGTTTGATATTCATGCGCCTGAATCATTTGTTCAACAGGCGGCTCAGCTGAAACAAGAATGGTCGCTTGCTGGGCGTAAGATAGTGACTCTTGCCAGTACCCATGCACCCGAAGAACAAAAAATGCTCACTGTGTTTAAGTCCTATTTGGATGCGCAACCTGAACTGCTGTGCATTGTGGTGCCACGCCATCCAGAGCGTTTTGATGAGGTCTTTGCCGTTGCACAAAGTTTAAATTTGAACATTAGTCGACGTAGTGCAGGGCAAAAAATAGCAGCCGAGACCCAAGTGTATTTAGCCGATTCGATGGGTGAGATGTGGCTGTGGTATGCCTTATCGGATGCCTGTTTTGTTGGGGGATCGCTGAATGAACCGGGTGGTGGACATAATATTTTAGAACCGATAGCCTTAGATGTGCCGACGGTATTAGGTAAAAATTATTTTAATTTCCAAACCATCGTTGATGAATTTGTACACGTGGATGCGGTTAAAGTGGTTGAAACTGCGGAGCAAGCTGCTGCCGTGCTGATGCAGTTATTGGAAGATGCTGAACAAGCACAACAATTGAATCAAGCGGCGCAGAAAATTATGCAGTTGAATACTGGATCTCTGCAAAAGCATATTCAAGCAATTGATGGCTATTTATAAAACTTGAAAAGTTTGTCACAACCGTAAATATTGTAGATTCTATGAATGCCTTTGCGTAGGTGATTCCTACTTTTCTGAGATGAAAAGTAGCAAAAATCTTTTGCAGCGCTGAAGGTACGTCCTGTACCTCAGCACCGCGGGCGACATCCCTGTCGCCCATCCACGATGGCATGTGTTCATTGAGTTTTTCCTTTTTGGATTTTTTCTATTTATTATGAATATCGTTCTGTTAGACCCACGGCAAACCGAATCTGAAGTCTGGTCTATTACCTCCACTCGGCAGCTAGAGCATTTACGGACTCACCTCAATCTACAGGTGGGAGACCGCTTAAAAGTGGGGATCCGTGAAGGGCAACGTTATTTAACCGAAGTCTTGGCGGTGGATGAGCGGCTTATTCAAGTGAAGTCCATTCAGGCAGAACCCGTACCTGAAAAATTACCTGTGACTTTAATTGTGGCAATGCCACGTCCGAAAGTCTTACGTCGTTTAATCATGGATAGCGTGACGATGGGCGTAGAGAAAATTGTGCTGCTACATAGTTATCGGGTGGATAAAAGCTATTGGCAAACACCATTTTTACAGCAGATTGATCAATACGTGACTTTGGGATTAGAGCAGGCGGGAGACACCATTGCCCCGAAAATTGAAATTTATAAACGCTTTAAACCCTTTGTGGAAGATGTTTTACCCAAGTGGATTAGCCCTGAAAAACTTGCTTATGTGGCGCATCCTTATGCGGATATAAGCATGCCTTATGCGATTACACATGCGTGTACCTTGCTGATTGGTCCAGAAGGTGGCTTTATTCCCTATGAAATTGATTTGCTCGAAAAAAACGGCTGCCAAGCGGTGAGCTTAGGCAACCGAATTTTAAGAACGGAAACTGCAATTTCCTATGTTTTAGGTCGTTTGTTTACCTGAAGTTTCAGGTTTCATATAAGGCAGGTTTTGGTCACGATGTACTTTCACTTCCTGTACTGGATAAGGAATGTTAATGTCGTGTTCATTAAAGGCTTGTTTCACTTCGGCCTGAATTTCACTGACCGATGCGGCAATATTGGTTTCAGTGGTATCAATCCACCAACGTACCGTCAGATTTACCGAGAAATCAGCCAAGGCAGTGACATTCACTGTAAAACCCGGTTGACTGAGGACATTGCGATTTTTATCTAAAATGGCAGTAATAATATTTTTGGCTTTTTGTTCATCATCTTCATAGCCAATGCCCACCATAAATTCGCAACGACGACGTTGATAAGCCGTATTGACGGTGACGGGACTGGTATAAACGGTTGCATTCGGAATCACAATACGACGTCCATCATATGAACGTAAGAAGGTCGCGCGAATCTGAATATCTTCAACCGTTCCTTCCATATTATTGACAATAATATCATCACCAATACGGAACGGTTCACCGAGTAAAATCAGAATCCCTGACAACATATTCTGGAAAATGTCTTTGAAGGCAAAACCAATCGCCACCGAACCAATCCCCAAGGCACTCATGAGTTGCCCAGGGGTAAAGCCCGGAATGGCAATGACCATGGCAATGAGAAAACCAAAGAAAATAATGATACTGGTGCCGACACGGTTGAGTACCAAGACCAGATTTTGACGTGTGTACGAACGGTTTTCTAAAGTTTTACGGACAAAGAACTTAAAGACTTTAGACAGTAGCCAGAAAATAACCAGAACAATCAGTGCGATACAGAAATAAGGTACGCGCTCCCAAAAACTGGCCATGATTTTATCAATGGTGGTGTAGGCGTCATTATATTTTGCAGTATGTGCAATCACGGTTTCAGCCGTTTTTGCACCTGCTTCTTGTATCATTTGCGAGGTACCCTGAGCAACTTCGCTCAGGTTGTGTTGCTGTTCTGCCACTGGAGATCCGAAACAATTTAAATTTGTCGCTATTTTGCCTGAAAAGTGCCAGAAAGATAACCAAATGCAACTGAAGTTATACAGCTTTAGCGATATGGACAGCGATTAAAAATATTTTGTGCCTTGTTGAATGACTTCCTGCGGGGTTTCCAGTTCACCTGCTCCCATCATATAAGAGATGAAACTTCCAGAAGCCATAAAACTTAACACAAATAAAAGGATCATCAGCCACGCTAGAATTTTTTCCCAAACAGGTGTTGTACGCGGGGCACCGTACTGATTGAAACCTGCTGTACCCGCAGCCAATAATACATAAAGTGCCATAAAAAAATTAATGAGGGGAATGAAAAATAACAACAGCATCCAGCCTGATTTATTCAGGTCATGAAGACGTCGGATCATAATCACAAAGCTGAAATAAAAATACAGGATAAAAATAACCCAAAATCCGAGCCCAGCCACGCTTAAAAAAGTTTGTAAGAGATTGCTTTCTATGGAATAAGTACTGAAGTTAAAAATTCCAAGAAATAGGCTGAATGCCAATGTGGCAAAAAAGGTGATCAGATTGAGAAAACCACTCCATGCAATCAGACTCAGCCGACCAAAGCGCCCTTGCGTGGATAAGGGATTCTCATTTTGAGGGGTGACATTGCGTGAGAAAAATGGGGATGTTTGCGGAGTGCTCATAGGCTTTCCCAGTGTGGATTCAGTAATGAAATGTTGCATTTTGCAAAAGCAGATATGTGGCATTTCAGGAAAATTATAAGACGAATTTAAGTACCAAACACTGATTCATCGAAAGTTTTTCTAGCACTTAGATTTCATCTTGTGAATTTAAGCTGTATAAATAATATACGACCAAAGCATAATTGCAGTGTCTAAAAAAGAGCCGTAATACTGCCCAGATGCAGCAATAAAAAATATATAGCGTGGCATGCATCTCGTGATGAGATGGAGAAGATCAAGGAAGTATGAATATGAAAGAAGTCTATCCTGTTCCAGAAGAATTTAAGAAAACGGCACGGACCAATGAAGCCGAATATTTTGAACGTTATCAGCAATCCATTGAGCATCCCGAAGATTTTTGGGCAGAGCAGGCTCACAAACTGGAGTGGATCACCCCATTCACCCAAGTCAAAAATACCAATTTTGATAAAGATAACTTTAAAATTGAATGGTTTGCCGATGGTGAATTGAATGTCTGTGCCAACTGTTTAGACCGACATTTAAAAGAACATCCGTATAAACCTGCCATTATTTGGGAAGGAGATCATCCTTCACGGCATAAAATAATTTCTTATATGGAATTGCACGATGAAGTATGCCGTTTTGCCAATGTTTTGAAGAAAAATGGGGTTAAAAAAGGCGATCGAGTAGTACTGTATATGCCAATGGTTTCGGAAGCTGCAATTTCGATGTTGGCTTGTGCACGGATTGGTGCCGTACACTGCGTGGTTTTTGGTGGATTTTCCCCCGATTCTTTGGCCAGTCGAATAGAGGACAGTCAGGCGAAAATCGTGATTACGGCTGACTCTGGCATGCGCGGTGGCAAACCGATTTATCTCAAAGAGAATGTTGATGCTGCTTTGAGTCTGGCGGGTACAGAGTCGGTGCAAAATGTAATAGTGGTACACCGTACTGGCAACCCAATTGAGATGAAACCGCAGCGTGATTTGTGGTATCACATGGAAATTATGTCGGTAAATGACATTTGCCCTCCTGAACCCATGAAGGCGGAAGACCCATTATTTATTTTATATACCTCGGGTTCGACAGGGAAACCGAAAGGGGTATTGCATACCACAGGCGGTTACTTGACCTATGTGAACAGTACTTTCCGTGAAGTATTCGATTTAAAACAAGATGATATTTTCTGGTGTACGGCCGATGTGGGCTGGATTACAGGACATTCCTATGTGATTTATGGACCACTTTCGAATGGTGCAACCACAGTGATGTTTGAAGGTGTACCGCAATATCCAAGTTGGGCACGTACGGGGCATATCGTCGATAAGCATAATGTCACTATTTTATATACTGCACCCACGGCTATTCGTTCCATGATGCGTGAGGGCGATGCCTTTGTACGAGAGAGTGATCGGAGCAGTTTACGTTTATTGGGTTCGGTGGGTGAACCAATTAATCCTGAAGCATGGAATTGGTATTACACCGTTGTCGGCGAAAGCCGCTGCCCAATTGTCGATACGTGGTGGCAAACCGAAACGGGCGGTATTTTAATTTCTCCATTACCTGGTGCAACCGATTTAAAACCGGGCTCTGCTACACGCCCGATGTTTGGAATTCAACCCGCTTTAGTCGATGCAGAGGGCAAAGAACTGGAAGGTGAAGCCGAAGGCAATCTGATTATTAAAGATTCTTGGCCGGGACAAATGCGAACCATTTGGGGTGATCCAGCCCGTTTTATTGAAGCCTATTTCTCAACTTATCCGGGCAGTTATTTTACAGGAGATGGGGCGAGACGCGATAAAGATGGTTATTACTGGATTACGGGACGTGTCGATGATGTTTTGAATGTCGCAGGGCATCGTTTAGGCACGGCCGAAATTGAAAGTGCTTTGGTGGCACATGAAGCGGTTGCCGAAGCTGCCGTGGTGGGTATGCCGCATGAGATTAAAGGACAGGGCATTTGTACGTTTGTGACCTTACAAGCTGATGTTCCTGAGTCGGAAGAACTAAGAGCCGAGTTGGTGGCGTGGGTGCGCAAAGTACTCGGTCCTGTTGCCACACCTGATGCTTTACATTGGGCACCTGCTTTACCCAAAACCCGTTCGGGTAAAATCATGCGTCGAATTCTCAGAAAAATTGCTGCGAATGAATTGGATAGTCTAGGGGATACTTCAACCTTGGCTGACCCACAAGTGGTGGAGGTGCTAATCGCCAATGTTTACTCCAAAGCCCCATCTTGAGACAGCTTGGATTGGGTCCTAAATTGATAAGAAATCTAAGGCAAGAAGTAGCGTCATGCGCTGCTTCTTGCTGATCATGATAAAAAATAATTTAACATCTGGTTAAAATTCATCATTTTTAGGATCTTGGAAAAAAGATGTAAATATAAGTTTTTTAAGTTGACGCCTCAGATTGAAATCTGTAGATTTTGTTTTTGTGAGGATCTTTTCAAATGATTTTTCAATCGATTTTGACGCAATTCCAAACGCTCTCTTCTGGCACAGATGCCTTCAAACAACTCAAACAGGTCTGCGAGCAAAGTATTCCACTTGCGACAGATTCATCTGAACAAACTGCTTTATTTCTAATTTACGGATTTGCTAAAAATTACGTTTTACTCTACGAAGATCAAGCCGTCACCTCTGAGTTTGCCCAAGCTGCCAAACAGCAGTTATTGGACTATATGTTAAAATTGGACAGTGCAATTCAGACGGGTCAAAAAGACCTGATTTTGGACAGTTTGAATCAGGTGACCGCAGATTATATGCAAAGTTCTAGAGTGTTTTAAGACTGAATATTCAAACCGACATTACGCTTACTTCGGTGATTTAAATCTACGTTACTCAAAAAAATCCCCTAAGCCGAGCCTCAGGGGAAATTTGGTGTTGCCATGTTATTGTTGTTATCGGTGCATGAAATCAGTCTGCTTAAATTGTAATGTAACACCTAAGCAGACTTTGCTTGTACACGCTGTTGTGCTTCAAGTTCACGAACCAAGGGCAACACCTTTGCGCCGAAGTATTCGACTTCTTCAATAAAATGTAAGAAGCCAGATAAAATTAGATCTACCCCCACTTGTTTTAATTCAACAATCCGCTGGGCAATTTGTTCGGGTGTGCCAATCAGATTGGTTTTAAACCCATCGTTGTATTGCACCAAATCTTCAAAGGTCGATTTTGCCCAATTGCCTTCGCCTTCTATGCTTGCTGCACCAGCTTCACGTGTGGCTTCACCAAAGGCGTGTACTGCCGGAATATTGGCCTTGGCAATAATTTCCTGTAAGACTGCTTGAGCTTCTTGTTCTGTATCACGGGCAATAATGAAGGCATTTACCCCAATTTTGACCTGATGACCATTCAACTTGGCTTTTTCACGAATATCATCAATTTGTTTTTTCAGTTCTTCAGGGGTATTGCCATTGGTGAAATACCAGTCCGAAACCCGTGCTGCCATGTCACGCGCAGCACGAGAACTACCGCCCTGAAAGATTTCAATATGTGGCTTTTGTACGGGTTTTGGCGACAAGGTATAGTCTTTAAACTGATAGTACTTCCCATCAAAATGATAATTGTTTTGTGTCCAAACCCCTTTTAAGGTACGAATAAATTCTTCTGAACGGACATAGCGTTGATCATGCTCAGGCCATTCCTCACCGATGGCATCAAATTCCCCTTTAAACCAACCACTGACCACATTAATTGCAATACGCCCTTGTGATAAGTGATCAATGGTGGCCAATTGTTTTGCTGCCAAAGCCGGTTTCCAAGGGCCGGGCAAAATCGCCGCAATAACTTTGAGCTTTTCTGTTTTCGCCAATAGGCCCTGACTAAAACTGACCGACTCATGTTGATTTTCTGCACCATAACCTGCGGTAAAGCGAATTTGGGTCAATGCATAGGCAAAGCCATTTTGTTCCGCCGTTTGTGCTAAACGAACATTGTAGTCATAGCTCCAATCGGTACGCTGTTCGATATTACTGACGACCAAGCCACCACTGACATTGGGCACCCAATAGGCAAAGAGAACGTCATTATGTTGTGTCATGCGGAAACCCTCAGAAGATTTTAATGTTTATGCGACATGGCTATGTGGTGTTTTCTTGGCATGCAAGCGTGATTCTGCAGCATCTAAACTAGGCACTGCGGCAGAAGGTAAAACTTCAGCTTGCTCAATTTGCGTGTTAATGCCCAAAGTTTGATTGGCGTGTTGTGATTTTTCTTTGATGACATCGGCACGTTGCCCTTTGGCTGGCGCCCATTCCAAAATAGGTAAGGCACGCGCAACGGCCAGCGTAATACGGTCACGCAGCAGTTCACTGTGAATGCTATATTCAGGAGTGAAATCACGGTCTGTGGCATAGACGCCAATGGGTAGTGTTTGCGCTTGGAAAAAGCTAAACAGTGGACGGAGTTGGTGTTCCAACACCAAGGCATGACGATCGCTACCCCCTGATGCAGCCAATAATACAGGGACATCCACCAATGCAGTCTGTTCGACAAAGTCAAAAAAATGCTTGAAAAGTCCTGTAAATGAAGCACGATAAACGGGTGTTCCCACAATCAATGCATCGGCTGCTTCAACGGCAGCCAAATCGTCCTGAATGCGTTGTGGCAATTGGTGGCGATAAATAGCCCCTCCCAATAAATGCCCAATTTCGCTGAATTTAATAAAATGAACATTAATTGGTGTGGCAGCACTCAATTCATTAAGAATTTCTTGAACTAAAGCTTCAGTTTTAGACGGTGTATTTAAACCGCCCGACACAGCGACAATATTGAGTGGTTTGGTTTGATGAGAAAATGACATAGCAAATAACCTAAAAGCAATCTTGGAATATTTGCTATTTATCAACAGGAGCAAAGCGGCTGTAAAATAAGGAAAAGCAGATTGATTATCTGATTTTAAGATATGGCTAAAAATAAGAGCATTCGCAGCAATTACAGGAATTAATTGCTTGAATTATCAATTTATATTGTAAATGAATAAGAATTTTTAATTTGTGAATTAGATTTATAGGAAATATAGATTTGTTTTTTAACTTTTTGAAAAACCGAATCTTGATGATTTCCCTATTTTTTGTAGTTATTTAAAAAATAGTTAATATTTGCATATCCTTAAGGGCACATGTATGGTTAGAATAAGAATTACTGTGCACTAGATCTCTTACGCTGCTTATGAATATTTTAATCGTTGATGATCATCCGTTGTTTCGTCATGCTTTGATTCAAGCCGTTCGCTATAGCTTACCTCAAGCCCAAATTAATGAGACTGCCGCAGTAAATGAATTTTATGAACGTTTAGAAAAAGGCCCTGAACCTGATTTGGTCTTATTAGACTTAAATTTGCCTGGTGCTTCAGGTTTTTCTGCATTGGTTCATGTCCGCGCACAACATCCTTCATTGCCGATTATTGTGGTTTCGGCGCATGAAGAAGTGTCTATTATTCAGCGTGCCATTGCGCATGGTGCCATGGGTTATATTCCGAAGTCAGCGCATCCGAGTCATATTGGCGAAGCAATTCGCCAAGTCTTAGAAGGTGAAATCTGGTTACCACCAAATTTACCAACCAATATGAGTTTTGATCCGCGTGCAGCAGATGAAACTGAATTGGCAGAGCGTATTCAATCGCTTACGCCACAACAGTTCCGCGTGTTAATGATGGTTGCGGAAGGTTTGCTCAATAAGCAGATTGCCTATGAACTGGATGTATCAGAAGCCACGATTAAAGCGCACGTGACTGCCATTTTCCGTAAATTAGGCGTGCAAAATCGTACTCAGGCGGTACTGGCAATTAATGCGCTGAATATTGATGAAAAGAAAATGTAATGCGATGAATTGCAAAAAATAAAGACCTTTTAGAGGTCTTTATTTTTATCTGTATAAAACGGGATTAAGCCAAAAAGTCTTGTTTGTGCATGGTGTTGTCACAATAGAGTGGATTCAGTGCACATTCCAATTCATCAATTTGTTCTTGGCTAATATAACCTTTCGATTTCAAATATTCTGCGACGCGATCATCGCGCAGACTCAAGAATGCGGCGTCATAGACCCCTAAATCTACAAACAATGCAGCGGTTTCTAAACTGTTAAAGCGGTCGAGATAGATTTGATTGTCATGCATCAGAAAGATGTGATCATACGGATCATTCACATCGACCATGAGCCAATTTGCCAATTCAATCGGTGGCGTTTTAATAAAGAGCAGGTCAGACAGTTCATCAAATTGGCTGGTATCTAACTGGTCTAAATTGGTTTTGACTTTACCTAACCATGCTTTGAAAACCAGTACAGCACCGCCACGTAGTAACATGCTCCAAATTTGGTGACGAATCGCAGGGCTTAAACTACGTGTTTCGGCTTGAAGCACTTGTAACAGTTTTTCCTCTTGTAGTGTGAGTTTTTCAAACAGCCCTAGTCCTTGTGGTTTATATTCGGCAGGGGTGAACACATCAAAATTGAGTTCATCAAAAACTTGCAACGCAAGTGGGACGGCATTTTGATAGAGGGTATTTAGTGCTTCAACATGAGTGGGGGTAATTTTACTTTGTTCAAAAACATGATTCCAATCAATATCGGGCAGTAGTGCATTCACACCATAAAGTCGATGAAACTGTTGTGCTTGATGTAAATCATGTGGAACCATTTCAGAAATGTTCATTGAGGTCTCCTGAAAGCTTGTGCAATGTGGGCGAGCATTGACAATTGAGCGATTTGTCTTGTGAATTTTTTTGCTCGGGGATGTCCTCATTTATGGAATTTCTGCTTTAGAAAATGTATAAGACTAAAGTCGTAGATGGTGAAAAATAAGTAATAAATATCAATAAAATGATGAACTTGAAATTTTGTAACCAAGTGTACAACTGTACATTAATGTAACCTGAATGAATCTGCCATAGCCAAAAAAACAAAATGCGAGAATGACTCCCTGATTTTTTGTAATTTTCTTATTTTCAATAATTTAATTTTATATGATGGGGTTGGAAGTGAAATGGGTTTAATTTTTTTTGCCGTTGCTGAGGTCACATTTGGCATTTTAAAGTAAAACGGTGCATTCAGAACAGGCCAAATGCACCGTAGAATGATGCTCTCGGAATTTAATCGCTAGAAATTTTCAGTCCAGATAACCATGATCTGAGCGATGCAGGTTTTAACGGTTTTCTTAACAAGACGATATTCAGTTCTTTTAAAGTCTGTGGCAATTCAGGATCAGAGTCTGCCGTAATGAGTGCGACGGGTACTTTTTCTTGACGATTTTGTAAAATAAAGTCTAGTCCCATTTTCTCATCATTTAAATGTTGATCGACCAACCAAACCTGAATGTTTTCTTGTTGAATCAGGGTAAGGGCGTGCTCTGGCTCTGTGGCTTTAAACACTTGATAGCCCCATTTGGTCAGTAAGGTACTCATTCCTTCCAGAATGGTTTCATCATTATCCAAACATAGAATCTTATAAGCTTTGGTTTTCAAGGGTACTGCTTGTATAGGGGTCGCAATGATCTTAGGTGCTGCGACTACAGGCACTTCAATCATGAAGCAGGAGCCTTTCCCAAGTTCAGAATAGACATGTACTGGATAATCTAACAGTCCCGTCATGCGTTGTACGATTGCCAGACCGAGACCTAGCCCTTGTTCCCCCCAAGGGGAGGTGTGTCCGCAACGCTCGAATTCTTGAAACAGCTTGATTCGTTGCTCTTCGGCAATACCAGGTCCAGTGTCCCAAACCCCAATCCGAATATGCTGTGGACGTTCTGAAGCACGTAAAACACCGACAATGACACGTCCTTTGGCAGTATAGCGTAAGGCATTGCTAACAAAGTTCTGAATAATACGGCGAATCCATTGCGGGTCGGTATCAATCCAGAACTGAGCATCATGTACATGCAGTTGAATCCCGCGTTGTGCGGCAATTGACTTAAACTGTAATTCTAAGTCGCTCAACAAGTCATGTAGTGGATAGGCTTGACGTTTTGGTTGAATAGTCCCGCCTTCTAAGCGGGCAATATCCAATAATGCCGATAACATACTTTCTGCACCATGCAAGGCGCGATCGAGTTGTTGTAAGGTTTGACGGTCTTCTTCGGATTGAACACTTTGTTCCAAAGCGGTACTGAACAAACGTGCAGCATGCATGGGTTGTAGCAGGTCATGACTGGCTGCGGCAATAAAGCGGCTTTTTGACATATTGGCTTTATCGGCCTGTTCACGTGCCAATTGCTGTTCGGTCAAAGCATCAGCAAGCTGTTGGGTACGATCTTGCACCCGTGCCTCTAGCATCGCTTCATTTTCTCGGAATGCAGTAATGTCGGCGAAGGTGGTTACAAACCCCCCGCCTTCAATTGGATTACCCCGCATTTGAATGACACGACCATCTTTACGAATCCGTTCAAATTCGTGCGCACTGCCGACTTTCATCCAGTGAATACGTTTACGCACATGTTCTTCAACGGAACCTGGCCCACATTCACCACGCTCTGCGTTATAACGAATTAAATCGGCAATTGGGCAGCCGACATAGGCCAGATCTTTAGGATAATCGAATAATTTAAGATATTGATTATTCCATGCCACCAAGCACATGTTTTCATCGACCACACTCACGCCTTGGGTCATGTGATCGATCATGGTCATAATCAGGTTTTGATTAAAGCGTTGCCATTGAGAGGCTTGGTCTAAAATATTGGCCACTTGCCCCAAAGCTAAGCCATTATTGACCATCGCGGTCGTTAATAAGGTCCGTGCAGATGCCGCGCCAATGGTGCCTGCCAAATATTGTTCGGTAAAGCGCCACCACATGCCATTCGCGCTGCTGTTGGCATTTAAAACCACATTGTTTTGTAGACAGAATTGTTCAAATGCTCGGGTTGCAGGCCCATCTCCAGTAATGCGTTTGGCTAAGGTAATTAAGTCTGCAACTTTTAAACGCGCCACATCATGGTGTAAATAATTGATTTCAGAAGATGGATTCTGGGCGGGTAAAGGTTTGGTTTCATAATAAAAGAAACTTTCGGCTTGAATCTGTTCGGCAATACTTGGTCGGAAAATACGAGAAATCCAGATATATAACAGAATGTTGAGACCTAAAGCCCAAATCACGCCGTGGGTTAATGGCGCAAAAGATTCAAAACCCAGTAGGGCTTCTGGGCGTAACCAGCCCAGACCGAATGGGCCATGCAGTAAGAACTGCATGGTGAAGGTGGTGTAATCTTCGGGGAAGCTGCGTAATATAGTGGGTAGCAGTAGGGTGTAAGCCCACATCATAAAACCAACAATTAAGCCTGCGTAAACGCCTTGTTTACTCCCACCACGCCAGTACAAACCGCCAATCAAGGCAGGCGCAAATTGTGCCACAGCACTAAAAGCCAATAAGCCAAATACAGAGAGCTGATCAATATCATTAAAGAAATGGAAGAATAAAAAGCCCAACAGCATGACCGCTAAAATACAGACGCGACGAGTAAATTTCAGCACCAAAGGCATGCGTTTATCATGTCGAGAAAGAAAATTAAAGCGCCATAGCGCAGGCATGATCAGGTCATTACTGAGCATAATGGACAAGGCGACTGAAGACACCAATAGCATGCCTGTCGAGGCAGAAAATCCACCCAAAAATGCCAAGATGGTGAGCCAATCCTGATTGTAGCTAATGGGTAGAGACAGCACTGCAACATCGGGAATCGCTAAATATTCAGGTGCAGCATGCAATGCCCAACTGGCAATCGGAATAATTGCTAAGGTGGTTAGAATTAGATAAATGGCAAACCAGCGACGTGCACCACGAATATGTTTTTCATCACGTAATTCGACCACGGCCACATGGAATTGGCGGGGTAAACAGATGATGGCTAAGGCAGCCAAGAGCGTTTGCACCCAGAAGGTTTCAGGTACGCCAAACAATTGAACATCTTTGAAGGTTTTGCCGACATCATGCGAAATTTGCCCAAGGTTTTCAGGCTCAGCGAATACAAAGAAAATGGCGACACACAGCAAAGCGAATAATTTGACAAAAGATTCAAACGCCACAGCCAGCATTAATCCGCCATGCTGTTCGGTATTGGCAATTTGCCTCGTTCCGAAAATCATGGCCAAAATAGCCAGAATCCCCGTGAGAAAAAGCACACTGTTGGTGGTGCTTTCCAACCCCGTGTTTTGCTGCAAAATGACGGTTGCACTCAAGGCAATTGCACGTAGTTGTAGTGCGAGATAGGGAATAATGGCAATGACGGCCAAAATGGTGACCAGAGATGCTAAAGGTCCACTTTTCCCATAGCGCGCTGCCATAAAGTCGGCAATTGAAGAAATGGCATGGTGTTGACGCACACGACCGAGTCTGCGCCAAATGTCATAACCTAAGGCAACAAACAGTAAAGGACCTAAATAAATTGGCAGGAAGATTATGCCTTCCCGAACTGCGGCACCTGTTGCACCGTAAAATGTCCATGAAGAACAATACACCCCTAAAGTTAGGCTGAATAACAGCATCCGTCCGCGCGTACTGAGACGAGTTGCATGTTTTTCGCCATAGAAGGCGCAAATAAAAAGTAATACGATGTAAAGGGCGAGAACGCCAATAATAAGCCAACTGTTCATAGTGCCGAATTGTCCCGAGTTACGGGCTTATCATAGCCTATTCAAGTTGATGGCAGTTTGATTTGCTTAAAATTTAACGACCAAAGTCTAAATTACAAGAACCCTACAACATTGTTAAGTTTGTATTCGAAATAATTCAAATTAAAAAATGCGTCTATGGCTGGACGCTTCACAGGAGCAAGATTATGGATGAGGTTCAGGTAAACCAAATTCTGCAAAATCCCAAATTTAAGGAAATGGTCAGTCGCAAAAGTAAACTCAGCTGGACACTGACTGTCATTATGTTAGTGGTGTATGTTGGTTTCATGTTGTTGGTTGGCTACAACAAAGCGTTTTTAATGACTTCCTTTAGTGGTGGTGTTACCACGATTGGTATGCCATTGGGTCTAAGCATTATTGTATTGTCTTTTGTTTTATGTGCCGTGTATTCGTATATCGCGAATAACAAACTCGATGCATTAAATGAAGAAGCAATGCGTGAAGTTAAAGCAATTGCGCAAGAGAAAGGACAGCACTAATGAAATGGAATTCATTGAAAGCACTTACAGTCGCTGCAACAACCCTATTGGCTTCAAGTGTTGCACTTGCGAGTCCAGACTTAGGTGCAGCTGAACAGCAAGCGACCAACTGGCATGCGATTATCATGTTCGCCATTTTTGTTGGTTTTACCTTGTTTATTACCAAATGGGCGGCAAAACAAACCACCAGTACCACGGACTTCTATACAGCAGGTGGTGGGATCTCAGGTTTCCAAAATGGTTTAGCAATTGCGGGTGACTATATGTCCGCAGCGTCATTCTTGGGTATTTCCGCAATGGTTTTCAGCTCAGGTTTTGATGGCTTGCTGTATTCATTGGGTTTCATGGTAGGTTGGCCAGTTGTATTGTTCTTGGTGGCTGAACGTCTACGTAACTTAGGTAAGTTCAACTTATCTGACGTGGTGTCATTCCGTTTAGCGGAAAAACCAGTACGTACACTTGCAGCAATCAGTTCATTGGTTGTGGTGGCATTCTATCTGATTGCTCAGATGGTGGGTGCGGGTCAGCTAATCAAACTTTTGTTCGGCTTGAACTACAACATTGCGGTAGTGATCGTTGGTCTTCTGATGATGGCTTACGTAATCTTCGGTGGAATGTTGGCAACGACTTGGGTACAGATTATTAAAGCAGTAATGCTCTTGTCTGGCGCAACGTTCATGGCATTCATGGTCATGAAAGGTGTTGGCTTTAGCTTCTCTGAAATGTTCTCTCAATCGATTGATGTTTTTGCGAAAGTACATGAGACTACTTTAGAAGAAGCAGGCAAGATCATGGGTCCTGGTAAACTTGCCGCGAACCCAATTGATGCGATTTCTTTAGGTCTTGCATTGATGTTCGGTACAGCAGGTCTGCCTCACATCTTAATGCGTTTCTTTACCGTTAAAGATGCCAAAGAAGCACGTAAATCAGTGGTTGTTGCAACAGGTTTTATCGGTTACTTCTACCTTTTAACTTTCATCATCGGCTTTGGTGCGATCCTTTATGTATCGAACAACCCACAGTTCCTTGATGTTGCGAAAATGGCAATGACTGGCAAGCTAGAGCTTGTTGGTGGTAACAACATGGCTGCGGTTCACTTGTCTGATGCACTCGGCGGTGACTTGTTCATGGGCTTCATTTCAGCAGTAGCATTCGCAACCATTCTTGCAGTAGTTGCAGGTTTGACATTGTCTGGTGCTTCAGCAATCTCGCATGACTTGTATGCAAACGTATTCAAGAAAGGTCAAACGACTCCTGAATCTGAACTTCGTATGTCTAAAATTGCAACTTTAGGTTTAGCTATTTTTGCAATGATTTTGGGTATTTTGTTCGAAAAACAAAACGTTGCCTTCATGGTAGGTTTAGCATTCTCAGTAGCGGCATGTGCGAACTTCCCAGTACTTGTATTATCAATGTTCTGGAAAGGTTTAACTACACGTGGTGCAGTGATTGGCGGTTTGGTCGGTCTAGTAACTGCAGTGGTACTGATTATCTTAGCGAAAGCAGTTTGGGTAGATACATTGGGTATTTCTGATACGCCAATCAACCCATTCAATGGTCCTGCAATCTTTGCAATGCCGTTGGCGTTCTTCTGCTGCTGGTTGTTCTCTGTGACAGATAACTCTGCACGTGCTCAAGCAGAACGTAAAGCATTCGATGCACAGTATGTACGCTCTATGACAGGTATTGGTATTTCAGGCGCATCTGATCACTAATCTTGCATTCAGCAACAAGAAAGCTCCGTTAGGGGCTTTTTTGTTGTGTATTCAAAGTAAGCGAAGCATGAACAGCAAATATCCGCTAGACCCAGCGGATTAAATAGGCTAAAACGGAAGAAGTAGAAGAACATTTCACTTAAAAATAACCCGACACAAATATTGGAAATATCCCGATCTATTCAAAAAAAAGGCAGATCAATATGCAAGTGATGATCGATTTCTGGAAAGGATTTCGCTTATTACCATCGGCATGGTTATTGTTGGTTCAATTCTGTATGTTGTGGCTGTCGATGATGGGGCATCGGGGTTTGTCATATCGGGCCTTTATGTGGTGCTTAGGCGTTTTGGCCTTACTGATTATTGCCAAAGTCATTCGGCAAACGCCCGTTTATACTTTTTTGGGTTTAAGCTTTGTTGGTGGTGCTTTTATTTTTTCCTTTCTTATTTTGTTGGGTTTCGACACCATCACAATGCAGGTGATTGCACACAGTTTTGAAAGTTTGGCTTATTTTTTGGCCGCTTATGGTTTGGTTCGCTATATGTTTGCAGACCGTTATTTAACCAAAGATGAAATGTTTGCAGCAGGAGCGGTGTTTACACTTATCGCTTGGGGCTTTGCATTTTTATACAATATTTGCCAACTTTTGATTCCGAATAGTTTTCAAAGTCCAACCGCAGGTCTGCAATCTTGGTTGAATCTGCTGTTTTTAAGCTTTAGTTTACAGTCGGCTACAGGGCTCTCCGATATTATGCCGATGACGCCAGCAGCGCGTATTTTAGCAATGTTACAAATGTTTTGCGGCGTCATGTATTTGGCCTTAATCGTTTCCCGACTCATTGCGCTACAGTATATTCGGCATGATCCCAGATAAAATAATGACTAATGCTACGTGGTAAATCGTTACAGGAATTGAACTGCCTCGGCTCGCAGGATTCACTATCATTATTAAGAATTGTTAAAATTTAGCATATTCACTTCTTTATAAGACTCGCGAAATTAACCTGATTGGTTTCATCTTTTTTACATCTATAAAAATCTTCTGGGGGAAATTATGCCTTCCATCAAGACGTCTCCATTTGCCAATGTCAAACGGAATGTATTTTTAAGTACGGTCGCAATTATCGGGCTATTTTTGGCTTTAATTTTATTTGACCCGAGCGGTTTTGAAAGCTTAACCAAGCATTTAAATCAATGGATTATTGATTCTTTTAGCTGGTTTTATGTTTTAGCCGTTGCGTTCTTTCTCATTTTACTTATTTTTATCGCTATGTCGGGTATGGGTAAAATTAAACTGGGACCTGATCATAGTAGCCCTGAATACAGTAAAAGCTCTTGGTTTGCGATGCTGTTTACCGCGGGTATGGGAATTGGACTGATGTTTTTTGGCGTGGCTGAGCCCGTCATGCATTATGTCAATCCACCGACTGGAGATGGCGAAACTTTAGCTTCGGCTCAGCAAGCCATGCGGATTACTTTTTTCCATTGGGGCCTACATGCATGGGCCATTTACGCCCTGGTGGGCTTATCACTGGCTTACTTCTCTTTTCGACATAATTTACCGCTTAAAGTTCGTTCAGCATTGTATCCGCTGGTTGGCAAAAAAATATATGGCCCTGTGGGCGATGCAGTCGACACCTTTGCAACTGTGGGCACCATTTTTGGGGTGGCAACCACTTTAGGTTTTGGGGTCACTCAAATTAATTCTGGTCTGAATTATTTGTTTGGGATTCAGCAAAGTGTTGCTATTCAAGTAGGTTTGATTGTTTTTGTCAGCTTTTTAGCAGCATTATCGGTCGGCTTTGGTTTGGATAAAGGGATTAAACGGCTGTCTGAGTTGAATCTGCTTCTCGCTTTAGTGTTACTTTTATTTGTTTTTTTCGCGAGTTCCTCAATTTATATCTTACAAACCAGCATTCAAAATGCAGGGCAATATATCTCTAACTTATTCACGATGACTTTCAACTTGTACGCCTATCAACCCAATGGTTGGATTGGCGGTTGGACCATTATGTATTGGGCGTGGTGGATTTCATGGTCACCATTTGTCGGGATGTTTATTGCTCGGGTATCCCGTGGACGCAGTATCCGAGAATTTATTGTTGGTGTGTTATTTATCCCGACAGGTTTTACTTTAATCTGGATGGGTTTTATGGGCAATGCGGCACTGTTCAGTATTATTCACGATGGGCAAAGTTCCTTGATTGCAGCGGTTCAGCGCGATTCATCCGTGGCACTATTCGAGTTTTTGATGCATCTTCCATTTGCACAAATTTCTTGCCTGATTGCGACGGTATTGGTGGTCCTTTTCTTTGTAACTTCTGCCGATTCAGGCTCACTCGTGATTGATTACTTAACCGCAGAAAGTGAAAACTCACCTTTATGGCAGCGATTATTTTGGACGGTTTTAATCGCACTGCTCTCGATTATTCTATTGGTGGCAGGGGGCTTGGCGGCATTACAATCTGCCACCATTATGAGTGCGTTACCGTTTACCTTAATTATGTTGCTGATGTGTTGGGGGTTAATCAAAGCACTCAGTTTGGATTTGACCAAAATGCAAGCGCTACAAGAAGCCCGTATTACTCCGCGTGCCATTCAAAATCCGCGCAGTTGGCAGCAGCGTTTGGGATTGATTATGCATTACCCGCATACCCAACAAGAAGTGCAGCAGTTTATACAGCAAGATGTGCAACACGCCTTTCTGCAGGTACAAAAGGAATTTCAGCGCCGTCAGCTTGAAGTCACCATTCGACCAATTGAACACGGATTACAATTGCGCGTCGATCATCACAATGAAATTAATTTTATTTATGAAGTCGTTTCACGCGAGACTCAGCCACCGAGTTTTATGGCAGATGCGCGAGAGCAAGATCAGCCCTTCTATCAAGCCGAAGTTTTCTTGCGTGAAGGCGGACAAAATTATGATGTGATGGACTGGACGTTGGAAGATTTACTGCAAGATATTATTGATCAGTATGAACGACATCTGCATTTCTTGAGTTTGGTGCGTAGCCCGAACTTATAAGCACTAAAAAAGGACGCATATCGCGTCCTTTTTTGATTCAGTGTCTAATCAATTAGAAACGGAATTTAGCATTTAAGCCAACAGTTTGCGTGTCAAGATCAACAGCTTTTGCATTCGCATTAACATAGCTTGCACCTACAGCAACTGCTGGAGTGATGAAGTAATTTACGTTTGCGCCCCAAGCAGAGTCAGGAGTGTTGTCAAAGCTTGATTTTACATAAGAAGCACCAACGCTAAGTTTTGGTGTTACATATAAATCAGTTTTGAATTGGTAAGCTGTGTCATCACCATAAACGATACCAGACTCGAAACCTACAGCCATGTTTGTGCCGTCAATGTTGCCTACATATTTAGTGCGTGCAGTGATTGCATCTTGGTCTTCACCAATAGTTGCAGTTTCACCAACAGCACTAACAACACCTTTGTTCATTACATTAAATGCATCTAAAGCAAATTGGTCTGCAACGCTAGTATAACCTACAGCAACCAAGAAATTCGGTGCAGCTAAAGCACCAACTTCTAATGCATAACGGTCGCCTTGATCGTCAGATGCATTGTTGTTTTTGCTGTCAAGAATTGTATGGCTGTAAGACGCGCTTGTGTATACAGGTACAAATTTAGTTGGTACATAAGCTTCAGCTTTAGCACCATAGTTATGAGCAGTAACATCAAGACCGTTCGAACCTAATTCAGCATAGTTATATGCCAAAGAAACGTTTGAGGCTTGGTTTAAGAAAGCTGCTTCAGCTAAAGGACCTTTAGAAGAATCTACATCTTTAAAGTAGTAAGTACCTTGCACACCGCCAGTAAAGTCTTTGTCGTTTGCTGCAGATGCATCGATGTACTCAGACTGACCTTGTACTTCGAATTGGTATGCTTGAGCACCGGTCATGGCTAATAATAATGCAGTGGCTAAACCGAGTTTTTTCATGAGTGTTACCAGTTTGTTAGAATGGATTAAACAAGTGGCATTGTATTGTAACAATTTATTTAGTCAATTAAGCGCGTGTTACAGATTGCAATCAGTATTGACGTGGGAAAAGTGATGTACAGAAAGTAGACAAATAGAAAAAATCGTGTCAACCTTTAAAAAAAGATAGCGATTACAATTGAATAAGTTCTTCCTTTTCTAACTTTTTGGTACAAAAATGGTGCAAAACAAGCTGGCTTATTTATTGTAAAAAGGAATTAATTATCTAATAATAATTGTCAAAAACAATGATAAATTTCATTCAATTGTAGCAATATTTTGTGATTCACTCCAAATAATTGCTCAAAATTTAATTAAATAGTGCAAAAAATGTAACAATTGGATTTTTAATAAGCGATTTTCTCTCATTAGTGTGACTTGATTCTCTTAATGTGTATTAAAAGTGTTTTTATATAAAACAAAGGAATTTAATCGGCTTTACTTCTGAGAAAAAGAGAGACATAATAATTGGGTAATCAGATCATGTTTCATGCGAATAGTGTGATACCTGCCTGATTCTCCACAAAAAGTTTTTAGTTTATCGCCCAGCTTTCCCCAAGGTTGGGCTTTTTTTTGCCTTTAAAAACATGAATTTTGACTCAAAAAGAGCAACATAAAATTGAGGGGCTAAGCTGGGGCATGTTGGTAAGAGATTGCGCTATAGCGAGCCAATCGGCTTGTTTAAAGACATTTTAGCGATGGGTGATACGATCTTAAATAGACCGAGTAAGCCCGAATTTATATTGATTTTATGCACTAATATGGTGCATTTATGTTTTGAATTTGCTTGAAATTAATGTTGAGATTAAAGTGCATAGGCAAAAAAAATCCCAATTTAAATAAATAAACTGGGATTTTTTCGCCAAAAAACAGGGAAATTTAAAAATATCTGCTGAGGATGAAATTAAAAACGCCCTAATGTTGTGCATTATGCACCATAATGGATCAAAAGTAAACAAATTCCATTGAGTTTATTCCATTTGGTCAAAACTTGGCTATGATAAGTCTAAAAATGAGGGAGCGAGTCAGGATGTGGATGCTCAAAGGGTTATCTTGTTCGGTTTTAAGTTGGATGCTGTTAAGTGCATGTAGTCAGCAAGCTATTAAGGATCAAACTCAGCACCAGTCGATAATGCAACCACCACGATTGGTTGAGCTAAATCACATGTTTCAAGCGGTAGATAGCGCAGTGGTCTTTGTGACTTATGATGGGGAAAAATTGCAACGTTTTGGCAATGATTTGCAACGTGCCGAAACAGCCTATATTCCTGCTTCGACCTTTAAAATGTTAAATGCTTTAATTGGTTTGCAGCAGCATAAAACCACGACTACTGAAGTATTTGTATGGGATGGAACAGCACGTGCATTGAAAAGCTGGGAAAAGGACATGACTTTGGCAGAGGCGATGCAAGTGTCAGCAGTTCCTGTCTATCAAACCTTAGCCCGTCGTATTGGTCTACCGTTGATGCAAAAGGAGCTTGGTCGTGTCGGTTATGGAAATGCTCAGATTGGAACACAGGTCGACCGTTTTTGGTTAGATGGACCCTTAAAGATTACACCGCAACAAGAAGCTGAGTTTGCTTACCGACTTGCGACCCAGACTTTACCTTTTGATGCACAGGTTCAACAAGAGGTGAAAGAAATGCTTTATGTGGAGCACCGCGGTGTTGCCAAATTGTATGCCAAGTCAGGATGGGGTACCCATGTACAGCCTCAGGTAGGTTGGTATGTAGGATGGGTGGAACAGCCCAACGGCAAAATTTTGGCATTTGCCTTAAATATGCAAATAAAAAATGAGCTACAATTGGCAATGCGTAAACAACTTACCCTAGATGCTTTGGATAAACTGGGTGTTTTTCCTTATTTATAAGGCAAAACGATAGAAGATTCAGGGCAAACAAGATCAAAGCAGTTAAGGTTGCCTTAGGATACTCCATTGGTTCTGCTAAAGTTAAATGTCTCAACGCGAAATAAAAGTAACAAATTAAAATATCGTTTTCAGAGTTGCATCTTTTATAAAGGTTATGGTTTAACTATAAACAAGCAACGTAGCGAAATTTAATCATATTCATGGCAAAATTACGGGCAGAAAATATAAGTCAACGATTATTGGGTGCAATGTTGGTCATTGTCCTGTCGTTACTGTTTATTTCCGTCCCCCTTATTTTTAAAAGCTACCAAAATTACCAGCAGGCACAGCTGTTTTTAGCAGAAATTCAGAGTCTGCGTGCAGTTGCTGAACTATCCAATAAAATTTCACGTGAACGTGCGCCCAGCAACAAAGTCATGTCGAGTACCCCTGAAGAATATGCACAAAACCTACAAGAATTAGCTGAATATCGTCGAGGGGTCGATCAACATATTCAGAGCACCATTTTAAGACTCAAAGAAACAGGATTTAGTGCGGAAGCGACTGAAATTGTGACGCAATTACAACCACAGCTACAGCAAGGGCGTCATGCCGTCGATAGCTATGCAGCTTTGCCCCGTTCAGAACGCAATATGGAACAATTGGATGCTGCCATATTACAGATGTTTTCGGCATGGGATGAAAGTCATAGTGTATTGAAACATATGGTGATTCATTCACAAAGCCTTGATAAACATACTTCAAATTACTATACCTTGATTTTAATTTTGGCGGATTTACGAGACCAAGCAGGACGTGTTGCTTCGAATGTGATTGCCCCAGTGACTTTCCAGCAGAAAATGCCAGATACCAATCTGGCACGTTCTTTACAAACTCAACATCAGGCACATTATTTATGGGATTTGGTAAATACCATTTTGCCTGAACAAGATAAGACTACTGAATTCATGCAATTACATGAAAAAGTAAGAACGGATTTTCTTGAACAGGGCATTAGTACGGTACAACATTTGATCCAAGACAGCCTTGCAGGGCGACCTTACGAATTATCGGGTACTGAGTTAACCCAAAAAATCGTCGATAAATTCAGTTCCGTTGTGAATTTGCAAACCTATATTTTGGACTATAGTTTGCAAGTGGCAGAACGAGAGAAATTACAAGCGAAACGCCAATTTTATCTCACCCTTTTTGTGACCACCATTTCTTTGTTTGCTGCTTTATTTACCATGATCTATGCACGTCGTAAGGTTTTTGAACCGTTAATTCAGGCGCGAGAAACGATTTTGAATTTATCCCAAGGCTCAAAACTTGAGACAACTGAAACCTTGCAGCAGGGTTCAGGCGTGGATTCACTGTTTATGGCGATACGTAAATTAGAAAGTATGTTGCAGCAGCGAGATGCTTTAGAGTTTCAATTAAAAAATATTGCCAATTCTGATGCTTTAACTGGGGTGGCAAATCGTTTGGCTTTAGAGAGTTATATTCGGCATTTAGAAAATCAGCCGAAGAAACTCGAAAAATTGTGTTTGATTGTGATTGATATTGATGATTTTAAGCAAGTGAATGATCAGTATGGGCATATGATTGGAGACAAAGTGATTCAGATGGTGGCCAATATCTTAAAAGCCAATGTGCGTAGCACGGATTTAATTGTACGTTATGGTGGCGATGAATTTTTGGTCTTGCTTGAGCAAATGAATGATGTAGAAGCGCTGAGCATTGCCGATCAGATTCGACGTGATGTAGACAGAACAAATATGCAGGTGGGGCTAGTCCCCGATTTACATGTGTCTGTCAGTGCGGGCTATGCCATTGGTGGTGCTAGTTGGTTAGAGTTATTTCATAAAGCCGATCAGTCTTTATTTAAAGCGAAGGCGAAAGGGAAAAATGCGGTGCAAGGTTAGACCGATCACCGCATCAATAAGTGTTTATTCAGAATTATTCTTCATCTTGATAGCTGGTAAGACAACTATTGCGAGCACGAGCTTTGCCGGCTTCGTTCCAACACTGGGCTTGGATAATATTGCCTGCATCGTAAGTTAAGACAGCTTCAGGCGTACCATCGTCGTACCAAATTTCATAGCGGTTTTGTCTGAGTCCATTGCGGTATTCTCCGCGACGTTCCAATTGGCCGTTGTGAAACCATTGTTTGAGTTCGCCACGCATTACACCATGTTCAAAACGCACATAGGTCCATGGCTTGCCGTCGGCATACCAACGTTGTTTCATACCATTTTGTAGCTCATCTTTATATTTCATGGACAGTGCCAATTGTCCATTCGAATGCCAAATACGATATTCCCCATCAGGAATGCCATGGTTCATTGTCGACTCTTGCTCTTTTAAGCCATTGGCATGCCAGAAGGTGAGTTTGCCATGATAACTGCCATCTTCGTATTCAATGTGGCTGCGCATTTTTCCATTCGGATAATAACTTTCAAATGTTCCTGAACCTTGCACTTGATCTGGAAAATGCACCAGATGTTCGCATTCACTGGCTTTGTTGGAAGGTTTTTGTGTGGTGATAAATCCAGAGGTTAAGGGGCTTTGGTCGGCATAGAAATATTGCACTAGCCATGATTTTGAAGAACCGCCCGCTTGAATACTGGGTGTGCACTTGGGATGGTCTTGCCATGGGTCATCACTGCCATCCGATTCAGATGTGAAAACAATCATATTTTCATTGATATAGCCATCGGCGAAAGTGTATAGGGACACAAGTCCCAAAGACATGCTGAGAAGGAATGCTTTCATGATTTTGATAATGTAATTGAGTTATTGAAAAGTCATAGGGCTTCTGTTTTGATTAAAGCCGAGTCGGATTTTACGTTATTTAAATATGAATTTAGAAGAAAAAAGAACACGTCTAAAAAATTTGCTTGAAGATAACATCAGCGTAGGCAATGTCGGAACAGCGATAGCAATTACTGGCTCATGGGGAGTTGGTAAAACTTTCTTTTGGAATAGTTTTAGAGATGAAGTTAATTTTAAAAAGAAATATGTGTATGTTTCTTTGTTTGGTTTAGAGTCACTTAGTGACTTGAAAACGCATATTTATAGCAATATTGAAAATAATCATTCAGCTTTGGAGATTCCTCGATGGATTCGAGGATTGCCATCCATTTTAAAGGATACAAGAGTTTCACAGTTTGGTGTCAGTGCTTCCGCCAAGGTTTTTGATAGTTTGATGTTTAATCAGGTTAAAGATGCCATCATTTGTTTTGATGATTTTGAGCGCATGTCGAATAAGCTTGATATTAAAGATGTTATGGGTTTAGCGAATCAGCTTAAATTAGAAAAGAATTGTCAGGTGATTTTGATCTTAGATGAAGATAAAGCTGAAGGAGAAAATAAGAAAAAGTATGCGGAATATAAAGAAAAGTTGATTGATGAAACAATCATCATTAACTCGGTTGAGCCTTTGATTCGTGCAAATACACAAGATATGGATGAGCCATTAATTGAATTAATGGTGAAGTTTGCAGATGAGTTAGGTGTTCATAATTTTAGATTTTTTCAAAAAGTCATTAAATTATATAAGCAATTTCGAGAACAATTACCTGAAACAGTTGCAGACTCGACAAAAGAAATAATTTTAGTTCGGATTTTACAAGGCTATTTTATTGAGGAATTTGGAATTTCTTATGAGTTTGATTGGGAAGATATAAAAATAATAATAAAGGATAAGCAAAAAGACTGGTCCGGGCAAAAAGTTAAAACTTATGAAAGTTTATTCTCGATTAATTCATACTTTTTACGGTCAGATGAATGGCTTAATGAATTTAAAAAATGGTTTAATCAGGTAGGTACGTTAGATTTTGAATTATTAAATCAATTAGCAAACTCTACTTTAATTTCAGAAGAGAACAATAAACATAAAGATAATTTTCATCAAGGCTGTGAAGACTTTTGGGGATTAAAGGTTGATAAAAAATTTCCAGATAATTTTTATGAAAAAACAAGGCTTGTGATAGGACTAGAGAATCTAAGCAATTTAAGTTTTGCTTTAAAAATTTTAGAAATTTTCAACATAGACGTAACGACTTTAGAACAAGAGATTATTGACTGGCTTAAGGGAAAAATTGAAAAAGACATATCTGGTTTTCGTTTGTATGACAGCTTCGGAGAGGTGAGGCCAATATTCAAAAAATTTGTAGAGACTTATGAATTAGATAAAGAGAAACTTCCAAATTTAATTGATGCAATTTTTAATATTCATGTTAGACAAGAATGGAGCAATAAAGATGAATTGTCCGTCCAGAAGGCAAGTAAAGAAGACTGGGAAAAAATACTATTTGATGAAATTCCTCAGGATTCGAGATTTGACTCAATAAATAGTAGTTATATTGTTAAAAAAGTATTGGAACGAGAAAAAGGCTCTGATTTGGGTGAACAGATTCGTAATGTGATTACTGAAATTTATAACGAAAAAGGACAAACAGATGAATTTTATAAAAGCTATATGGATTTTCTTATTACTAGATTAGATAACTGAAAAAAAGGGCTCTTATGAGCCCTTTATAAGTTACTTCAACAACGGCTTCAAGAACTTCGCAGTATGGGAAACCTTAGATTTCACGACCTGTTCAGGTGTACCTTCGGCAATAATCTGACCGCCGCCCGCACCGCCTTCAGGGCCTAAGTCAATAATCCAGTCTGCGGTTTTCACCACATCCAAATTATGCTCAATCACTACAATGGTGTTCCCTTTGTTACGTAGCTCATACAGGATGTCGAGCAACTTGGCAATGTCATGGAAATGCAAGCCTGTGGTCGGTTCATCCAGTACATACAAGGTTTTACCCGTATCACGTTTTGCCAACTCTCGTGCCAGTTTTACCCGTTGAGCTTCACCGCCAGACAGTGTGGTTGCAGATTGCCCCAAACGGATATAACCCAAGCCAACTTGGTTTAACGTTTCTAAACGACGGTGAATCACAGGAATGGCTTCGAAGAAATGCATCGCATCTTCAACCGTCATATCCAATACATCAGAAATGTTTTTGCCTTTGTAGCCGACTTCCAACGTTTCACGGTTATAGCGTTTGCCATGACAGTTATCGCAGGGCACATACATATCGGGTAAAAAGTGCATGGCGACTTTAATCATGCCATCGCCTTCACAGGCTTCACAGCGTCCGCCTTTCACGTTAAAGGAGAAACGACCTGCCGCATAACCGCGGGCTTTGGCTTCTGGCGTTTGCGCAAACAATTCACGAATTGGGGTAAATAAACCTGTATAGGTGGCAGGATTCGAGCGTGGGGTACGCCCAATCGGGCTTTGGTCAATATCCACGACTTTATCGAGGAATTGCAAGCCATCAATCGAGTCAAACTTTTCAGCAGTTAACGTCGTTGCACCATTGAGTTGAGTCGCAGCCAATGGCAATAAAGTACGGTTAATCAGAGTCGATTTGCCTGAACCCGACACACCTGTAACACAGGTCATCACACCCAGTGGAATGGTGAGATCAACATCTTTTAGGTTGTGTCCAGCAGCACCCATGAGTTTAATCTGTTCGTCAGGACGTGGCGGTTGCGTACGCTGTTTAGGCACAGCAATTTTGAGTTTTCCAGACAGATATTGTCCTGTGAGTGAATCTTCATGACGTGCCAATTCATCTGCTGTACCTTCGGCAATAATCTCACCACCATGCACGCCCGCACCTGGGCCAATATCAATAATATGATCGGCTGCACGAATGGCATCTTCATCATGTTCGACCACCAACACGGTATTGCCGAGGTCACGCAAGCGCACCAGAGTTTCCAGTAGACGGTCATTGTCACGTTGATGCAGACCAATCGATGGCTCATCCAGCACGTACATGACGCCCATCAAGCCTGCGCCAATTTGCGAAGCCAGACGAATACGCTGTGCTTCACCGCCCGACAGGGTTTCGGCTGAACGCGACAGGCTCAGATAGTTCAATCCGACAGACACGAGGAAGTGTAGACGCTCACGAATTTCTTTAAAAATCTTGTCGGCAATTTCACCTTTGGCCCCTGTTAAATTCAGGGTTTGGTAATAGGCTGCCGCATCACCAATCGACATTTTAGTGATTTCAGCAATAGTTTTGTCTTTGACACGCACATTGCGGGAAATTTCGTTTAAACGTGAACCGCCGCAGGCATCACAAGCCGCATTGGATAAATACTGTGCCAAATCATCACGTACATAGTTACTCTCTGTTTCACGGTAACGACGCTCAAGATGCGGTAAAATCCCTTCAAAAGGTTGTACCCGATTGTGCTTGCGTCCACGCTCATCGATATAACTCAAATCGACTTTTTCTTTACCTGTACCGTATAAAAATTTCTTCTGGGTGTCTTTATCCAGCTCGTTCCACGGAGTATCGAGTGACAATTCGAAATGATCTGCAACTTTTTGAATCATGCTGTAGTAATACGGGCGTTGTCTGTCCCAACCACGGATGGCACCCTGACTAATTGACAGTTCTGAATTTGGAATGAGTTTGTCGGCACTGAAATGGCTACGTGTACCTAAACCATCACAGACAGGGCAGGCACCAAAGGGATTGTTAAATGAAAACAGGCGTGGTTCCAGTTCTGCTACAGCACGGTCACATTTAGGACAAGAGTGTTTGGCTGAAAAGACGCGATCAGGATGTTCGCCTTTCATCCATGACAGTACTGCAATATCACCGCCTAAACGTAGAGCGGTTTCAAAACTTTCTGCAATACGGTTGCCTAAGTCATCACGGACTTTAAAGCGGTCGACCACCACTTCAATGGTGTGCTTTTTCTTTTTGTCTAGTTCAGGGGGTGAATCAATATCGATGATTTCACCATCTACACGCGCGCGAACAAAACCTTGGCTTTGCAGTTGTTCAAATAGATTGCTGTATTCGCCTTTGCGCTCACGCACGACAGGCGCCAATAACATTAAAGCGGTGCCTTCTTCGAGGGTTTTGACTGCATCGACCATTTCCGAAATGGTTTGTGCCACCATTGGCAGGTCATGTTCAGGGCAAAAAGGCGTACCGACACGTGCATAAAGCAGACGTAAGTAGTCGTAAATTTCAGTAATAGTGCCTACAGTTGAACGCGGGTTGTGGCTAGTCGATTTTTGCTCAATGGCAATTGCAGGGCTTAAACCTTCAATCGAATCGACCTCAGGTTTTTCCATTTGCGATAAAAACTGGCGCGCATAGGCAGACAGCGACTCCACATAGCGACGTTGACCTTCGGCATACAAGGTGTCGAAAGCGAGAGAGGATTTACCTGAACCTGAAAGTCCCGTGATCACCACAAACTTGTCGCGGGGAATATCGAGGCTCACATTTTTTAAATTGTGGGTACGTGCACCTCGAATACGGATATGACTTTGGCTCATGAAAACATCTCAATTATTGTGCAAATAGAAACTTATATGATAGCGTTTTAAAATTGTTCAAGTCAGTGATCTGGATTTTTAAACGACAAATCATGACGGATAAATCCGCTTTGAACAATGTAGCGTATTTTAAGCAGCTATTATTAACATTCATTTGCCGTAGTGGCTACTGTAGAAATTTATCCTTGTGAAGTTACATAACTTTACTAGACGACTGGTCTAATAATAAAATATAGTCAGCTCATGAAACGATCAATGAAAAGTGAAGCCACCCGCCAGCATATTCTAGAGACTAGTTTTCCACTGGTCTTACAGAAAGGCTTTGTCGGGGTGGGGCTACAAGAAATCTTAAAAGCCTGTGACGTGCCAAAAGGCTCGTTCTACCATTATTTTGCCTCGAAAGAAGCCTTTGGCTGTGCACTGTTAGAGCAGTACATCACGGACTATAAAAATCAGGTAGAGCAGTTGTGGCAACTGACTGATGGCAGTGCCTATGCGCGATTGATGGCGTTATGGCAAGCGTGGATTGAAGACCCGATTCATGGCGGTTGGGCGGAAAACTGTCTGATTGTGAAATTGGCGGCAGAAGTTTCTGACTTGTCTGAAGATATGCGTCAAATCCTGAATTTCGGGGTGCAGAAATTAACCGAACGCGTCGCGACTTTGCTTGAGGAAGGACAGCAGGAAGGTTCCATTCCCACACATATTCAGCCTGTAAAAATGGCACAAGTGATGTATCAACTGTGGTTGGGTGCAGCCTTGCTGGCCAAATTGGCACAAGACAAAGCCCCTTTACATTTGGCACTTGAAACCACACAAAACCTCTTACAACCCATCAAGGATTAACCCATGCGCAGTATTATTCATCGTCGTTTTGGCGAACCAGTTGATGTATTAGAACAAGCAGATATGCCGCAACCTGAACCGAAAGCAGGGCAAGTCCGTTTAAAAGTGACTTTATCCCCGATTCATAACCATGATGTGTGGACAGTCCGTGGTAGCTATGGCTATAAGCCTGAACTACCTGCCATTGGGGGTAGTGAAGCGGTTGGAGTAATTGATGCATTGGGTGAAGGTGTTACAGGTTTTGAATTGGGACAGCGTGTTTCCGTAGCGGGCATTCATGGCAGTTGGGCAGAATATTGTCTGGCACCCGCAGCAGCACTGATTCCTTTACCTGATAGCATTGCAGATGAATTGGCAGCGCAATTGATTGCCATGCCTCTCAGCTCTTTAATGTTATTGGATTTTGCCAACTTAGAGTCAGGTCAGTGGATGATTCAAAACACTGCCAATGGTGCAGTGGGTAAAACCGTGGCGATGGCGGCACAAGCACGTGGCATTCATGTGATTAATTTAGTTCGTCGTCAAGAAGCGGTTGCCGAAATGACTGCTTTAGGCATCCAAAATGCAGTGGCAACTGATCAAGCCGATTGGAAAGCCCAAGTTAAAGCCATTCAGGGGGATCAGCCATTGATGGTTGGGGTCGATTCGATTGGGGGTAAAGCCAGCGGTGAATTGCTGAACTTATTGGGTGAAAACTCGCTATTGGTTTCCTTCGGGAGTATGACGGGTGAAACCATGCAGATCGAATCGGGCGATTTAATCTTTAAACAAGCCACAATCAAAGGATTTTGGGCGAGTGTGGTGAATCAGCATATGCCTGCGGAACGTAAAAAAGCGTTGGTGGTTGAATTGTTAACGCTCGCGGCACAGCAGAAATTGACTCTACCTGTCGAAGGAATTTATACCTTTGATCAGGTGTCGCAAGCCGCGGAAAAAGCAACCCAAGCAGCACGCCAAGGCAAAGTGTTATTTAAACCTTAATTTTGAAGGTTGAAGTGAGCCAAAAGGCTCACTTTTGCCATCGCAGATAAAACAACAAGGAAAATAAAAATGCTCGGACAAATTTTAGTGGGACTCATTGCAGTTTTGCATGTCTATATTTTAGTGCTAGAAATGTTTTTATGGGATAAACCTTATGGCTTGAAAGCCTTTGGCAATACCCCTGAAAAAGCCCAATTGACCAAGGTTATGGCACAAAATCAGGGATTGTATAACGGCTTCTTGGCAGCAGGTTTATTCTGGTCGTTGTGCGCACCTGAAAGTTATGCCTTAGCTTTGGCAAATTTCTTTTTAGGCTGTGTATTGGTAGCAGGGATTTATGGTGGTTTAACTGCCAGTAAAAAGATTATTTATATTCAGGCAGTGCCTGCGCTATTGGCGTTGTTGGCGGTCAATTTACTTTAAAAAATAAAACTGCATTGAGGTGTTAACCTATACATATCACCTTTGCTTGGGATGATTTAGCAAGCCAAGACAAATCGACGTTCAAAAATAGACTCAACGGACTCGAAAGCATGTTGCCTTGGCAGATCATGATGTTGGCGGGCGTAATAATTAATTTCTTTTTCTAAAATCTGCAGAAAGTGATTGTGGTGTTGAGCAAAATTTTACGCCAACAGAGCATCGTCCCATCTATCTGGAAGCAGATAGATGAGGTGGAATTGGCTCGAAATCCAAATTTTATCCTAGATATTTCCACTAAATGCACATGCAAGTTGGCCTTTAAAAGCGCAGAATATGGGGCTTGGCTAGATGGTGAAAGTATTGGGTAGAACCGAAGTATGTGGGCATTATTTTTAAAATGTATGTTGGGCGCAGCAGTCGTGCTGCTGATTTCAATTTTATCGAAAAGTAAGGCTTTTTATATTGCGGGCTTGGTTCCGCTGTTTCCCACTTTTGCTCTGATTGCACATGTGATTGTCTACCAACAAAAAGGGGCAGAAGCCTTACAAAAAACTGCGTTGTTTGGCTTATGGTCTCTGATTCCTTATGCCATTTATTTAGCTGCTGTTTATGTGTTGGCGACGCGCATGTCAATGTGGTCATGTTTGGGTCTGGCGACACTCAGTTGGGTTGTGGCTGCGGCAGGTTTAATTTATGCGTGGCAAATCTTTCAGCATTGAAAAGATTAAGCCAAGTGTCTTAATCTTTTCAATCGAGATGCACTTATGATGCTTTCAGAACGCGGTCTTTGAGAATACGTTCAGCCATACGAAGCATTTTCTTGCGAGACAAAATACGGGGCAATTGAGCGGTGAGATAGTTGCTACACCCGACAATCACAGATGTTTTGTTTTGATCGAGGGCTGCTAATGTGGCTGAAACGACGTCATCAACTGAAGAGCTTTTCATGCCGCGAGTATCGGCATTTGCCACCTGTGTAAAGTTGGTTTCGGTATTGCCAGGGCAAACCGCCAAGAATTTAACCCCTGAAGATGCATATTCTCCTGCAAGTGCTTCAGTAAAATTAAGCACGTAAGATTTGCTTGCTCCATAGACCGCAATATAAGGCAAAGGCTGGAACGCTGCTGTCGATGCGATATTGATCATGATACCTTTTTTGCTCGTCAGCATTTGTGGCAAAAATAAGTAACATAAGGACGTTACACTATTCATGTTAAGCATGATCATTTCGTTGTAGGTTGCGGCAGATTGATCTAGAAATTGACTCCATTTTCCAAATCCAGCGTTGTTAATTAAAATGTCGACCGATAATTTTCGTGTTTGTACTTCATCAAACAGCTTTTGTGCGGCATGGGGTTGAGCCAAATCTAGACCAATCACTTCAACCTGAATGTTGTATTTTTCTTGAAGTTCATGGGCTAACTCATTCAGTTTTTGTTCAGAGCGCGCGGTTAAAATTAGGTGAATGCCTAAAGATGCAAGCTTTTGCGCATAGGCTTTGCCAATTCCTGAAGATGCACCTGTAATTAATGCTGTTGAATTTTTATAGCTAGAAAGATGAGAACTCATTTTATAGATCCAAAATAAAAGGAGTTCTGACCATAAACCTTTCCCCTAAGGGCAGAGTCAAGCTTTAATTTGCGGACTCGTTGATTGACTGCGCTATCCCGCGCTGTGGTCGGTCATATAAGTTTGGGTAATTTCATCTTCTAATTGCTTTAAGTTTTCTTGTAAACGGTTTAAGGCTTGTTGGTGTTCTAAAATTTGCTGATGCTTGTTGGCGATTAAAGCCTTCGCCACTTCTACAGGAAATCGGTTCTGTTGATATTTTAAAACCGAAAGGTCGTAAAGCTCGGCAAGACTAAATCCAACCGCTTGGGCAAGGCGAATCATTTTGACCGATTGGACATCAATCGCGGCATAAATACGATAATTTCCCTTTCTTTTTGCAACGGGCAATAAACCGAGTTTTTCATAATGCCGAATGGCTTTTGGGGTGGTGCCTGTTAAAGCAGCCAATTCTCCAATATACATATTTTTCTCAATCGTTTTAAAGATGACCATGAGACAAAAGACCTCATGATCAGTGCAATATAGGTTTCAATTATAGATGGTCTAAACCCAACCATTGTCTTTGATGATAAGCACTGTCCCAGAATAACCATTCGAGTTTGGCACCCATACGATACGCCGCATGCATTTTTTCTAAGGTGTCAGCATCACAACGTGCGGCGACTTTATTTACAGTGGCAATGACATTGCGCACGGCAGTATGGAATTCTTCGCCTGCATAGGTATCAATCCAAGCTTGGTACGGATTGTTAGCTACAGAATGCTGCACAATGTCTTGACCAACTTCGGCATAAATCCAGAAGCAAGGTAACAATGCAGCCAGCACGACAGGATAACTTTCTGACCATGCCGTCGCGCTTAAAAATGACGTGTAATGATGACAAGCCAAGGTCAGTGGTGTGGTTTCAAATTGTTGTTTAGACACATCAAATTCTTGCATAAAGCTGTCATGCAAACTGCGCTCAACCACAATCGCAATCTTTGCGGCGTCCGAAAATTGCATGACATCATCGGCTTCATACGCTTTTGCTGCACATACCGCGAGGGCACGGCCATACGCCAATAAATAATGTGCATCTTGAATAACATAATGAGAAAAAGCTTCACGGCTAAGTGTGCCTTGTGCAAGCTCTTGATTGAAAGGAAGCGCTAAAGTTTTTTGGTAGAGGTCGAGATTACGCTGCCACAATTGTTCAGAAAAAAGCATGTGGGTTTCCTGGTCTATCTTTACAAATTATGGCGACTAGACTAACCCAAGCATGCTCAATAGACGACCCATTTTTGCAGAGTGGGGGGCTTCACAGAAAAAATCGCAGAACAATTTTGGTTTAGCGCGTAAAAGCGTCATAATATCGCGCATGAATTTTTATGCTGTAGTCATGCTATAGCGCTCTTATTATCCAAAGGTCACTTCGTTATGATGAAACATTTTGGTTTCTCGATCTTATTTACGATTGTGTGTCTTGCAATTTCTGCTTATTGGGGCTTTACGCATGGTCCTGACGCAGGCTTGAAGACCATGTTTACTGCGTTAACCATTACCGCGATTTTGGCGGTGATGGAAGTTTCTTTGTCGTTTGATAATGCGGTCGTGAATGCTTCTGTACTTCGCGGATGGGATCATTTTTGGAAAATGATCTTCTTAACCGTGGGTATCATTATTGCTGTATTTGGCATGCGTCTGGTGTTCCCTATTGTGATTGTGGCAGTAACTGCCGATATGGGCATGCTAGAAGTAGTGAAAATGGCCTTGAATGAGCCACAGCAATATTCAGAAAAACTGATGGCCCATCATGCCGAAATTGCCGCCTTTGGTGGCGCGTTCTTATTGCTGGTGTTTTTGAATTTCTTCTTTGATGAAGGTAAAGACACCCATTGGTTTAAATGGTTAGAGCACCGTTTAGCCAATTTAGCCAACGTGCCTGCAATGTCCGTCTTTATTTCTCTGATTGCGTTATTGATCATGGCAGCCAATGTTTCAGATGCTGAACGTTTGTTGGTGACGATGGCGGGTATTTGGGGCATCGTGGTGTATATCGGCGTGCAAGTGCTGAGTCATTTGTTGGGTGGTGAGCCTGAAATTGATGAAGAAGGCAATGCTGTGGCACATGATGCCAGTGGTGCATCTACAGGCGTGATCAAAGCAGGTCTAGGTGGCTTCATTTATCTTGAAGTCCTCGATGCTTCATTCAGCTTTGATGGTGTAATTGGTGCATTTGCGATTACTTCGGATGTAGTCATCATTATGCTGGGTCTTGCTATTGGTGCAATGTTTGTGCGTTCAATGACCATTTATCTGGTTGAAAAAGGCACTCTAGATGCCTACATTTTCCTTGAACATGGTGCACATTATGCGATTGGTGCGTTGGCATTTATTATGTTGGCCAGTGGTACAGGCGTACATGTTCCAGAAGTGGTGACGGGTTTAATTGGTGTCGCTTTTATTGTTTGGGCAGTGATGGCCTCAATTCAATATAGCAAACGCCAAGGGCAGCAAGGCTAAACCTTTAATGTGAACGAAATGTCCACACAGTAGAATTCAGGGTGCATTGAATTGCGCCCTTTTTTCTTGAGATAATTCAGAATCGCCACGCATTCATATCTGAATGTTGTAGCATAACCTCCAAATTCAACGCATTTAAGTCTATTGATATGATGAATTCCTTAGAACGCCGCTCGACCTTTGCTTTAAGCAGTATTTTTGCATTGCGCATGTTGGGTCTGTTCATGATTATTCCAGTCTTTTCCGTGGCTGGTCAGTCGTATCAACATGCGACACCTGCGTTGATAGGTTTGGCAGTAGGCGTGTATGGATTAAGCCAAGCCATTTTACAAATTCCGTTTAGCTTGATTGCCGATCGTTTTAGCCGTAAACCTTTGGTGGTGCTGGGCTTATTGTTGTTTGCAATTGGTGGGGCAGTTGCGGCGATGTCGGACAGCATTTATGGGGTCATTATTGGTCGTGCCATTGCGGGTGCGGGTGCGGTTTCTGCGGTGGTGATGGCTTTACTGGCCGATGTCACCCGTGAAGAGCAACGTACCAAGGCCATGGCTGCCATGGGAATGAGTATTGGTTTGTCTTTTGTGGTGGCATTTAGTTTGGGGCCATGGTTGACCAGTTTGGTGGGAATTTCAGGGCTGTTTTGGGTTACAACCATTATGGGTTTAGCGGCAATTGCCATGTTGTTGCTGGTACCCAAAGTGACTCGACATCATAAAAACTTCCAGCAAGGCTATTTGGCACAGTTAAAGCAAGTGCTGAAAATGTCAGATCTGAATCGGTTACATGTGTCCGTATTTACCCTGCATTTATTGCTCACGGCAATGTTTATTTATGTGCCATCTCAATTAATTGAATTTGCAAAAATTCCATTAGCCAAGCATGGTTTAATTTATCTGCCTTTGCTGGTCATTAGCCTGTTTTTTGCTTTCCCCAGTATTATTGTGGCGGAAAAATATCGCAAAATGCGCAGTATTTTTCTCACTGCAATTGCAGGCATCATTTTAGGTTTAATTACCCTCATTTTTGGCTATGAATCTAAATATATCTTATTGATCGGACTGGGTTTATTCTTCATTGCCTTTAACGTCATGGAAGCTTTATTGCCATCGTGGCTGTCTAAAGCTGCACCGATTCAGTCCAAAGCCACAGCGATGGGCGTAAATGCCAGTAGTCAGTTTTTAGGGGCATTTTTTGGCGGTACGCTAGGCGGTCAATTATTGATGCTGAATAACACGGCATTGGGTTGGAGTATCCTCACGGCAATTGCTATAATTTGGCTACTCATCAGTTTTGGATTGGCTCAACCACGTTATCTTTCATCGTTGGTGTTGCGCTTACCTGAAAATAAACAAACAGATGAGTGGACTTCTCAACTTTTAGCGATTCGTGGTATTGAAGAAGTCGTGGTGATGTCGGACCAGCAAGTGGCGTATGTGAAAGTGGACAAGCAGCGAATTGATGAAGCTGCGCGACAACATTTAACGCAGTTGTTGGGGAAAGAGGTAGCCATTTAAGCATAACTCTTATAAAGTAAATAATAGAAATAGATAGGAAGTAAACATCAGATGCGCGGTGTAAATAAAGTTATTTTAGTCGGTACATTAGGCCGAGATCCTGAAACGAAAACTTTTCCAAATGGGGGCTCGCTTACTCAGTTTTCAATCGCTACCAGCGATTCTTGGACTGACAAAAGCACAGGTGAACGTAAAGAACAAACTGAATGGCACCGAATTGTCTTACACAATCGTTTAGGTGAAATTGCACAGCAATATTTACGTAAAGGTTCAAAGGTTTATATTGAAGGTTCATTGCGTACGCGTCAATGGACAGACCAAAATGGTCAAGAACGTTACACCACAGAGATTCGTGGTGAACAAATGCAAATGCTCGATTCAAACCGTCAGCAAGGCGAAGGCGTACCGAGCGATAACGCAGGGTTTAACCAACCACGTTTCAATAATAATCAAAACAGTGGTTATGGCAATAACACAGGTTATAACAACAATAACAACCAAGGTTATGGCAACACTGGCGGATTTAATAATAATCAGGCAGGTGGCAATACCCAAGGGGGCTATAGCAATGCACCTAAAGCCGCACCTTCTGCACCAGCGCCTGCCGATTTGGATGATGATTTACCGTTCTAATTGAGGTAAATACCTCAGTCCAATTGCCTCCAAACACTTAAAACCTTCTTGGCCTCGCTAGGAAGGTTTTTTTATTTAGTCTGGCTACACAATGTCAAGCCATACTAAAGTTATAGATAATAAATAACCGATGCATTTTAGAATATGGAGTACTGCAATAGGCATGCATTTTAATGATTTATTCATGATAACAATTTGATATATATCTATTTTTTTATTAAATATGCGCTGTATTTAGCAGTTGAAAACCCCGAATAATAACATTAATGCACAAAAATAGTGCATAAAAACAACAATTGGCTCTTTCCTTCATAAGAAAAGTGGCTCTCGTTTCTTGAGTGCCAAACCGACAAATTAAGCCTATATAGAAGTATGCATACGGAAACGTCGGATTTGCCCACTCCATCCTTTCTCCTTAGGCGATTGGGCAGATTCACCAAAAAATTAGGAATATCGATGACCTAGGGTAAACCAACTTTGGGACAGCTATATTTCTATCATGTTAAGGAAAATTGTATGGCTGGACATCAAACGTCAGGAGCCAACGGCTCTCAAGGCTTACATAACGGGCTTAAATCTCGCCATTTGACCATGATCTCAATTGCAGGTGTCATTGGTGGTTCTTTATTTGTCGGTTCAGGCAGCATTATTTATAACACTGGACCTGTGGTTTTTCTCACTTATGCTTTAGGTGGTTTATTGGTTTGGTTCATCATGCGAATGCTTGGTGAAATGGCTGTTTTAAACCCTGACAGTGGTTCTTTTTCCACTTATGCTGACCGTGCTATTGGTCGTTGGGCGGGTTTCTCGATTGGTTGGTTATATTGGTGTACGCTTGCCATGCTCATGGGCTGGGAAGCGTATGTTGCAGGTAAAATTTTAAATAGCTGGTTTCCATTTATTCCAATCTGGGCCTATATGGTGGTTGTGATTGGTGCTTTGGTCGCGGTCAATTTACAAAACGTGAAAAACTATGGTGAATTCGAATTCTGGTTTGCCCTGATCAAAGTCATCGCGATTGTGATTTTCCTTGTACTGGGGAGTCTAGCGATTATGCACTTATGGCCGTGGGGTAATCCTGCTGCATCTGGTATCAGCAATTTGACTTCGCAAGGTTTTATGCCCAATGGAGCATCCTCGGTCATTACTGCCTTACTGGGGGTGATGTTTGCCTATATTGGTGCTGAAATTGTCACGGTTGCAGCTGCAGAATCAGCGGATCCTTCAAAAGAAATTCGCAAGGCTTCTAACTCAGTGGTTTGGCGTATTATCTTGTTCTATGTGGGTTCAATGTTTGTAGCCGTGTGTTTGATTCCACACAACAATGAACTATTAAAAGATTCGACTTGGGGTACGTATAGTGTGACCCTGACCGCACTGGGAATTCCTGGCGCACGTCATATTGTCAACTTCGTTGTACTGACTTCGGTTTGTAGTTGCTTTAACTCGGCACTGTACACTTGTTCACGTATGTTGTTCTCTTTAGGCAAACGTGGTGATGCTCCGAAGAGTTTTGGTACGGTGAACCGTCATGGTAGTCCAGCGGTAGGTGTCATTGTTTCTTGTCTCTTCTCTGTGATTGCGGTGCTTTTAACAGCAACCAAGAGTATGGATGTCTATGATGTTTTCATGCTGACGACAGGTGCAGCAACATTATATGTGTACTTGGCGATCGCTTATTCACAACTTCGTATGCGTAAAAAGCTCGAAGCTGAAGGGGTACAAATTGACTTTAAAATGTGGATGTTCCCTTATGTAACTTATGGCGTGATCATTGCCATTATTGGGGCTATTCTGACCATGTTGATTGAAGGTACCTATTTTAAAGAAGTGATCTATACCACAGTGTTGTTCGGTACGATTGTGTTCTTTGGCTTGTTGTCTGAAAAATTAGGCTGGGGCAAAGAGCGTAGAGCATCACATTTAGGGCATAGCAATAAACAGAAGCTGGTTTAATCTTCGCTGATCTAAATTTAAAAAAAGAGTCTCCATATGGAGACTCTTTTTTTGATGGCATGAAAAAAATTAATTCACGGTGGGTACACCTGCTTCACGCAGACATTGTAATAGCACACCAAACGACATCACCATATCGCGCTCATTCACACAGGCAAAGCCCATCAGCAGGCCACGCTGTGCGCGTGCGTGTGAGTGCATATAATATTGAGACAATGGGCGAACTTTAATGCCGCGCTCCAAGGCGGTGGAGGCAATCGCCACATCATCGCACTGTTCAGGCAGCTTCATCACCAGATGCAGCCCTGAAACATGACTGTATTCGTGGACAAATTCGGGACCCAAGTAGCGATGGATTAAATCGACCAGATAAGCACGACGTTTACCATACAGCAGACGCATACGTCGAATATGCGCTTCATAATGTCCTTCACGAATAAACACCGCTAAAGCTTTTTGTTCGAGTAAATGTCCACCACGATACAATTCTGCGGCCAAAATTCGTAATGGTGAAAACAGCGAACGGGGCACCACCAAGTAGCCAATACGTAGGGCAGGATAAATGGTTTTACTGAACGTTCCCATGTAGATGACGGGAGCATCTGACTCTAAACCTTGCAGTGATGGATAAGGTTGTCCCGAAAAGCGGAATTCACTGTCGTAGTCATCTTCCACAATCCAGCTATTATTTTGTTTGGCAATACTCAAAAGCTGCTTGCGTCGTTCTAAACTCAGATGCGAGCCTAATGGGTATTGATGTGATGGTGTCACAAAAATCAGCTTGGGTGGCTTTTTCGGATTTTGTTCTGGAATAATCCCATCAGCATCTACAGGCATAGGAAGAATGTCTAGGCCATTAATACGCAAAGTATTACGCATGCCCCAATAGGCTGGATCTTCAATCCAGACTTGATCGCCAATATCACACAGGGCACGTGAAACCAGATCAATGGCTTGATGGATGCCTTCCGTAATAATGATCTGGTCGGTATCGCATTGAACTGAGCGAGCGACACGTAAGTAATCGGCCAGTGCACTACGTAGCTCTAAACAGCCCCCCGCATTGCTGTAAATTAATTGTTCAATATTGGGTTCACGGTTTAAACGTGCTTGAATCCGACTAAAAATATGGTGCGGAAATTCAGTCACATCAGGCGCACCGGGTACAAAAGCCCCCCATTGATGTGGAGATGCCGCGGCATGTCCCATCACTTGTGTGCCACGTTGTGATAAAGACGCATTTTTTTTGGCTTTGGCAATCCCTTCAACTTTTTTGCCATGAATGGTGTTTAAAAACACTTCGGGTAAGTGTTCTGCAACCCAAGTGCCGTGACCTGTACGCGCCTCTAAATAACCTTCGGCTTGCAGTTGCTCGTAGGCAGACAGCACGGTATTGCGTGATACCTTGACTTCACTGGCCAAATCACGAGAGGCAGGTAAACGCGTTTTAGGCTGAATGACGCCTTCGGTAATCGCACCTCTCAAGCAACGGAATAAACGCTGATGCAGCTTACCTTCCGTATCCTGCTGGAGACGTTGTAATAAATGATCACCTAACAAACTGCGCAATTGGCTCTCTCCTACAGTTAAAAAGTGGCTCTGGTCAGTTGAGCCAAGAAACGCGAAATTACAGTCATAGGCAGTCATTGTAAAGCATCCTGAAATTAGGCGAACGGATGCATAGACCAAAGCTGTAATTGACGATGAAAAAATGAGGAAAAAATAATGGATGCTAATCATTCTGCACTCAATGAGCGTAAACAGCAAGCAACCCCACGCGGCGTAGGCGTGATGTGTCAGTGGTATGCAGATAAAGCAGAAAATGCCACAATTTGGGATAAAGATGGCAATGCGTACATCGACTTTGCGGGTGGTATTGCGGTATTGAATACAGGTCACCGTCATCCAAAAGTAATTGCAGCGGTAACTGAACAATTAACTAAGTTCACCCATACGGCTTACCAAGTAACGCCATACGAAAGCTATGTATCTTTGGCTGAGCGTATCAATGAACGCGCACCAATTGCAGGTCAAGCTAAAACTGCATTCTTCACGACAGGTGCTGAAGCAGTTGAAAATGCGGTAAAAATTGCACGTTCTTACACAGGCCGTCACGGTATTATTACGTTTGGTAACGGTTTCCACGGTCGTTCATTCATGACTATGGCAATGACAGGTAAAACTGCACCGTACAAACGCGATTTTGGTGTAATGCCTGGTGGTGTATTCCATGCGCGTTACCCAGTAGCATCTAAAGGTATTTCTGTTGATGCGGCAATTGAAAGTGTTGAAAACATTTTCAGCGAAGACGTATCTGCACATGATGTAGCAGCAATTGTGCTTGAGCCAGTACAAGGTGAAGGCGGTTTTAACGTTGTTCCTGCTGACTTCTTAAAGCGTTTACGTACAATTTGCGACCAACACGGTATTTTGTTGATTGCTGATGAAGTTCAAACTGGTTTTGCGCGTACAGGTAAATTGTTCGCAATGGATCATTACGAAACTAAAGCTGACTTGATCACTATGGCGAAAAGCCTTGGTGGTGGTTTCCCAATTTCAGGTGTAGTGGGTCGTGTAGACGTAATGGATGCGCCAAACCCAGGTGGTTTAGGTGGTACTTACGCGGGTAACCCAATTGCAGTTGCAGCAGCACACGCGGTAATTGATGCGATTGAAGAAGAACAGCTTTGCGAACGTGCCAATGTTTTAGGCGTAGAATTAGTGACTGTGTTAAAGCAAATCCAATCTGAAACGACCATCGTGAACGATATTCGTGCATTAGGTTCTATGGTTGCTGTTGAAGTTGAAAATGCAGATATCGCAAAAGCTGTACAAACTTTTGCAATGCAGAAAGGTTTGTTGCTGTTAACTTGTGGTAAAAATGGCAACGTACTTCGTTTCCTATATCCACTGACCATTCCAACAGAACAATTCCGTCAAGCTTTAGACATTTTAAAACAAGGTTTTGATTCTTTAGCATTGCCAGCAACTGTTGAGGCGCAAACTGCGGAGCAATCAGCATGATTCAACAAGGATTGCAATATTTATTAGCACATCCTGATATTGCCCTTGAAGCACCTGCTTCAAGTGGCTTTATTGAAGTTCAAGATGCAGCGACTGGCGAAAGCCTTGCATGGGTAAAAACCTATGATCAGGCGGGCGTCGAAGCAGCCATTACTCGTTCTGAACAAGCACAAGCACTTTGGAAAAAGCAAACCGCTTTACATCGTGCTGACATCTTGTGGGCTTGGTATGAATTGATGCTCGAACATAAGGAAAACTTGGCGCAGTTGTTGACAGCTGAACAAGGTAAACCTTTGCTTGAAGCACGCGGTGAAATTGCTTATGCAGCATCATTTATTCGTTGGTTTGCAGAACAAGCCCGTCGTATTGACGGTGCGATTCTTCCTCCAACGCAAGCGCATCAGCGTTTGGTGGTGATCAAGCAAGCGATTGGTGTGACTGCGGCTATTACGCCGTGGAACTTCCCAGCTGCGATGATTACCCGTAAAGCAGCACCTGCACTTGCAGCGGGTTGTTCAATGTTGGTGAAACCAGCGGAACAAACCCCATTATCGGCTTATGCATTAGAAGTGTTGGCGTTGCAAGCAGGCTTGCCACAAGACCTTCTGTTGAACATTACGGGTGATGCGGTTGAAGTGGGTCAAACATTGTGTAATAGCGATGTGGTGCGCAAACTGAGCTTCACAGGTTCAACCCCAGTGGGTCGTATTTTGATGCAGCAATGTGCACCAACCATCAAAAAACTCTCTTTAGAGTTGGGTGGTAATGCGCCTGTGATCGTATTTGATGATGCAAATCTTGATCAAGCTGTTCAAGGCGTCATGATGAGCAAATTCCGTAACAGCGGTCAAACCTGTGTGTGTGCCAACCGTATCTACGTGCAAGCAGGCATTTATGATGCCCTTTGCGAGCGTTTAGTGGCTGAAGTTGCGAAATTAAAAGTGGGTGATGGTCGTGTTGAAGGCTCGACGCAAGGTCCATTGATTGATGCAAAAGCCGTGGCTAAAGTGCAATCACATATTGATGATGCGAAAATGAAAGGTGCGAAAGTACTGATCGGTGGTCAATTACATGCTTTGGGTAAAACTTTCTTTGAACCGACGGTTCTGCGTGATGTAACGCAAGACATGCGTGTTGCGAAAGAAGAAACCTTTGGTCCATTGGCACCTTTATTCCGCTTTGAAACGGAAGCTGAAGTGATTGCGCTGGCAAATGACACTGAGTTTGGCTTAGCCAGCTATATCTTTACGCAAAGTGCTGCACGTCAATGGCGTGTAGGCGAAGCGCTAGAATATGGCATGGTGGGTGTAAACACGGGCGCAATTTCGAATGAAGTTGCACCGTTTGGTGGTGTGAAACAGTCAGGCTTAGGTCGTGAAGGTTCAGAGTGGGGCATCGAAGAGTACTTAGAAATGAAGTACATGTGTATCGATATCACTGACACCACAGCATAATTTTTTTCTGCTGTTGTTCCTTGCACTGATTATGACTTCGGTTGTAATCAGTGTTTTTGTTTCATCGAAGAAATAAATTGAAAATAAAAACTCAATCTAAATCTTTAATCTTTAAAACCGATTAAAATAATAAAAAACTACGGTTTTACCTATATGTGAAAATTTCCTATCCTTGGTTCCAAGTTAAGCAAATACCGTTATCTATACCGAGGAATCACACATGAGTTTAATCAATACTGAAGTCAAACCATTCAATGCAACGGCTTATCAAAATGGTGAATTTGTTCAAGTCTCTGAACAAAATTTTTATGGCAAATGGTCGGTGGTATTTTTCTATCCTGCCGATTTTACTTTTGTCTGTCCAACCGAATTGGGTGATTTAGCTGATCATTATGCTGAATTCCAAAACATGGGTGTCGAGATTTATTCAGTTTCTACCGATACCCATTTCACGCATAAAGCATGGCATGACAGTTCAGAAGAAATTAAGAAAATTCAGTACAGCATGATTGGCGATCCGACTTGGGTCTTGGCGAAAAACTTTAACGTGCTGATTGAAGCCGAAGGTTTGGCAGATCGTGGAACTTTTGTGATTGACCCTGAAGGGAAAATTCAAATGATTGAAATTAATGCGGGTGGCGTGGGTCGTGATGCACAAGAGTTGTTGCGTAAAGTGAAAGCAGCCCAATATGTGCATGCACATCCAGGTGAAGTATGCCCTGCAAAATGGAAAGAAGGTGATGCGACTTTGGCACCATCGATTGACCTGATTGGTAAAATCTAAGTCAAAGCACTTTGAATTTAAAAAATCCAGAACTGATATTCTGGATTTTTTTTTAAATTCAAAGATGATTCAATTCAAATTGAGCTTACGGCTTAAGGTCTGGTGAGCGCGATGGGGTGATCAATCGGAGATAGATAACCAGGTTGTTCTTGCGCCAATGTGCGCAAACCTGTTATCAGGACTTGAATTAATCTTTCTAAAACCAAACGTTGCCCTTTACGAGAGGCGTAAACCAATTGCACCGTACCAAGGTTGGAACACCATTCAGGTAAAATGTGAATCAGTTTGCCGGAAGCAATCTCGTGTTCAACGGTTAAATAAGGCAGATCTGCGATCCCTAAGCCATCCAGTGCTGCAAAATAGACTCCCGCTAAATCATTACATTTCAGGCGTGGCTGTAATGGTATTTCAATGCTTTCATGACGACCCCGATGGTGTAAATGCCAAGCATACTGGTTTTTGTGTGTCCCCAATACGATGCTAGGATAATCACTGAGTTCGGTAATCAGTTGAATGTGGCGACCTTGTAAGAGGGAGGGGCTGGCAACCAAGCAATGTGTGGTTTGCATCACATCACGTACGACAATGTTGGCATCTTCATTGGCTGCAAAGTTGGTCCGTAGTGCAAGATCGATATCATCATGTAACACATCTACCCGACGGCTGGTTAATTCGAGCTCCACTTCAACCCGTGGATAATCTTTTAGAAATTGGGTGAGTAGATGACGTATTTGGTATTGCAACATGACCGAAGGACAACTGATTTTGACCAAGCCCTGTGGTTCATTTTTCTGCTTGAGCAGGACATTTTCAGCACATTCGACTTGCGCAATCACGTTACAACATTCCTCGTAAAATTCTTGTCCCAACGCGGTCACTTTAAAATGCCGAGTCGAACGCTGAATCAGGGTAATGTTAAATTGATGCTCTAAATCTAGAATCCGTCGACTGAGTTTAGATTTGGTAATTTGACTGGCTTCGCTGGCTGCACTGAATCCACCATGTTTGACCACCAAATAAAAATAATAGTAGTCATCAAATGAACGCATGTGCCACCTCTAGTTAGTCATGTTCTGTGAAGTTTAAGCACATTACAGCATTGGTGTGATGCTGTAATGCGCTTGGTTTTATCTTATTTTTGTCCCGTATTTTGATTATAGCTATTTATGAGGTTGCGGTAATCAGGAATATGGTTGGAGAAGAGCGTACCCAATCCCTCAATATCATTCCGCCAGTCGCGATGCAGTTCACAGGCCATGCCAAACCATGTCATCAATTGAGCACCGGCTTGTGACATGCGATCCCATGCGGCATCACGGGTGAGAGCATTGAACGTACCCGAAGCATCGGTAATCACAAATACCTCAAAATCTTCTTGCAGTGCCGAAAGGGCAGGGAATGCCACACACACCTCAGTCACGACACCTGCAATAATCAATTGCTTTTTACCCGTGGCTTTAATGGCTTTGACAAAGTCTTCATTGTCCCAAGCATTAATTTGTCCAGGGCGGGCAATGTACGGTGCATCGGGGAACATTGCTTTTAACTCAGGAACCAGAGGTCCGTTTGGCCCATTTTCGAAACTGGTGGTCAGAATGGTCGGCAAGTTAAAATATTTGGCGGCATCGGCCAAAGCCAATACATTGTTTTTGAATTTATCTGGGTCGATGTCACGTACCAAGGACAACAGTCCAGTTTGATGATCGACCAGCAACACGGCAGCATTATTTTTATCTAAACGAGTATAAGGTTTACCCATTTTCTTATTCCTTCAGTGGACAGACAGAGAAGTCAGCCATGCACATTGTTATCCTGAGAGCATGGTTGCGTTGTTGTTATATTAAGCAGAAACTCGATTGAGCTTAAAGGAGGATCTTGGGAAAGATTGTCTTAAATTTGAGATAGTTTTGTTGTTGTGCTCAACACGGAAATAAAAATATATCAATTCAATATCTTGGGGTGATTGTTGTAAAAATAGGAAGGTGTATTGCACAGACGGGCTAGGTACTGCACTTTAAAATGCTTAACATGGCAGCATGTTAAATCCTAGAGATAGGAGTTTTGAAATGAAAAAAATTACTGGCGTGTATCGTAACCAAAATATGCATTGGGTCGGTGATGGTTTCCCTGTTAGAAATCTATTTTCTTATGACCGTCTAGGACAAGCCATTAGCCCATTTTTACTGTTGGATTATGCCGCGCCGTATCCATTCACAGCCACCAAAGAACAGCATGGTGTGGGTTCTCATCCGCACCGCGGCTTTGAAACCGTGACCATTGCATACCAAGGTGCAGTGACGCATAAAGATTCTAGCGGTGGTGGAGGCACTATTCAAACGGGTGATGTGCAGTGGATGACTGCGGGTTCGGGTTTGGTGCATGAAGAATTTCATTCGACTGAGTTTGCAGAGCAGGGGGGGCTGTTTGAAATGGTGCAGTTGTGGGTAAATTTACCCGCAGCCGATAAAATGACGGCACCACAATATCAGGCCATTCAAGCCCAAGAGATTCCTGTGATTCACTTTGAAGATGAAGTTGGGCATTTACGTGTGATTGCGGGCGCTTATGCGGAGCAGCAAGGTGCCGCTTCGACCTTTAGTCCAGTCAATGTCTGGGATGGCGTGCTCAAAGCGGGTCATCGCCAAGATGTATTTGTACCAGTCGATCACAACACCTTGGTTGTGGTGCTGCAAGGTGAAATGCTGCTGAACGGTCATCAAAAAGTGTTGGATAACTCGATTGTGTTATTTGCACATGATGCTGAACCACAAATTCAGTTGGAAGCGCTTACTGATGCGAAATTCTTAATTTTGACAGGAAAACCTTTGAATGAACCGATTCAGGGTTATGGACCGTTTGTGATGAACACCAAAGAGGAAATCATTCAGGCCTTTGAAGACTTCAATCAAGGGAAATTTGGTGAGATTCCAGTTCAGGAACATCATCGCTAAGCGATGCAGTCAATCCGAAGGCAGTAATTGTTAGAAAAAAGAAGAAGCCCCGAATTACTTCGGGGCTTTTTGCGCTTTAAGCTTTGTTGTAGATGGCATAGATGTTATCTATATTTGCATAGTGCCATATTTTGGTTAGTGTGATGAAGTTATCACTTTTATGCAATGTATGATACCTACTTTTTTGTTGCTTGTAAAATCGGGTCTGAAAAACAAACACATCTAATTCACTAATTTTAAACAAAAAATAAAGCATCTATTTTAAAAAAAAGACTTTGTTTAAAAATTAAGCATAAATGCGTCGTAAATTTGGCGGGCTAAAATTAAATTGTTAATGAATTTTAAAAGCATCGATTCTGGCATTTTTTAATAGTCTGTTTTGTAGTCCTGTAGTACATAATTTCCTTAATGTGTAACTGACGGATAATAACTTTGGATATTGCAGTTATTGGTAGTGGCATGGCTGGGCTGGCTACCGCGAGAATTCTTAAAGATGCTGGACATAACATTACAATTTTTGAAGCCTTACCAGGCCGTGGAATGGATAGTCACAGTACTGAATTTGAAGGCGGTTTGATTGATGCACCTTTACGTGTCATGAATCCACACTTGTGGAAAAACACCTTAAGTTTAGCAACCTATTTAGGTATTCAAACTTACCCAGTACGAACCTATATGGCATGTAGTTGGTTATTTGAAGATAAAACCGAAACATGGCTCACCACCACACGTACCCGTATTGGTAATTTCCCGATTATCAATAACCGTAAAGGCATCAAACAATATGGTTGGCGCTTGGTCAAAGGTATGTTGCAGTTAAAAACCGCGATTTCTCAATTTTTTAAATCTGAGAATCAAGAGATTACCTTGGCAGAATTCATTAACCAGAATGATATTGAAGAAGTATTCTGGCACGGTGCGGTGATGCCAGTGTTATACACCATTTGTACCTGTAATCCGAAAACCATTGGTGACTGGCCGGCAAAACCGTTGTTGACCTTCTTACGTCAACTCACCGATGGCGATGCCTTATTGCGTATGCAGGGCGGTACGCCAGCCTTGGTCGATAAGCTAATTCAAGGCATTGAAATCCGCAGTGGTTCTGCCATTAGCCATGTGAAAGAGCAAGGCGATAAGGTGCTGGTGGAAAATTCTGCTGGTGAAAGTTATCAATTTGACCGTGTGGTGATTGCAACCCCGACCAATAAAATTGATACCTTCCTTGATCAAGCGCAATTTAAAGACGATATTGATTTATTAAAACAATTTAAATTTGAACAAGGTCAGTTGGTCATTCATACCGACACGTCTGTTATGCCACCGAAGCGTAAAGACTGGGCGGTATTAAGTTATATGATGGATCGTAAGTTTACCCGTCAGCAATTCACGGTCTGGTTAAACGCAGTTGAGCCAAGCCTCGTGGGTAAAAATCCTGTGTTCCAAACTTGGCGTCCAGTGACTGAAATTGATCCGAAAAAAATCATTTCGAGCGTAACGTTAACCCGTGCGGTGGTGAACTCAGAAACCGTGGCATTGAATAAACAACTGCAAGAGCGTCATAAGCAATTAAACCGTAAAGTGTTCTACTGTGGTTCTTGGTCATGTGATGGCTTGCCAATTTTAGAATCAGCAGTGACCTCTGCCATGAATATCGCTGAGATTTTTGGTGCGCCATTGCCGTTCGTAGGCTTAAAGCCTAAAGTAGAGGTTGCTCCGCAACTCGGCTACTAAGTTCATGAAATGGCTCCAACAACTTCGCACAGAGGTTTCCCAACATAAATATGCCATCAATGCAAAATTATTAGGGGACAGCAGCGAACTGGCTTGGAGCAATTTGGGATATTGGTCTGAAATAAATCAGACCTATCCCGAAGCTTGTCGTGCCCTTGCCGATCATCTGGCCCACAGTGTGCAATTAACTGCGTCCGATCATCTTCTGGATTTGGGCTGTGGGCAAGGGGCGAGCCTGTTGCATTGGCAGCAACAGTATCAGGTGCAACATATTGAAGCGGTTGAATTACAACCCAAATGTGTACAACAAATTCAAACAGCCATACCCAAGCTGAAAGCCATTCATTGCCACTCTTTTTTAAATTTAAAAAACATTTCTTTTCAGCAAGCTTTTGATGTGGTGCTGTGTATCGATGCGGCTTATCACTCTAGTTTGAATTCATTTTTAAATTCAGTTACGTGCGTTTTAAATTTAAAAGGTCGTTTGGGATTTCATTCTTTAATTTTAAGCCCGGAGTTTTTGAATTTAAATGCAGTGGAAAAAATGCAGTTGGCCTTGTTGCTTAAAGCTGCCGATGTAAATTTAAAAGATTTGCTTGATGAAGTTGCTGTGCAGCAACAGTTAGCGCAAGCAGGTTTTGAGCACATTCAAATTGAGGATTTCTCTGAACCCGTATTGGGTGGCTTTGCCCGATATATTCGGCAGCAGACCACAGCCCCACAGACTGATGAGCAATCTACGGCTTTTGATGTGATGAAAATTAAACTGACGGCAAAATTGTGTCAGAAATTATGGACGCAAGGTGTAGTGCGGTATGTGCAAGTGACGGCACAGAAGAAATAAAAAATGCAGGCTTAAAAACAACAAAAGCCCACTATAAATAGTGAGCTTAAGTAAATGGTGCCGGCACACGGATTCGAACTGTGGACCTACTGATTACAAGTCAGTTGCTCTACCAACTGAGCTATGCCGGCATCTTGTGCTGTGCATTTTACATTAAGTTGTTTTGAATGCAAGCCAAAAAATGAGCGATTGAATACTCAGCGTTATGAATTGAATCTAAGTTTTGATTCATCATCTGTTTTTGGATCAAAAGTAATCTATTTTAGGCTGTAGACCCAACTGTTGATGAGCTCACCTGTCTCAACTAAGGTGGCTTGTACAGGGCTACGAACATAGCCTTCACCTTCAAACTCATCCAGTACCGTCCAGTGTTGGGCTAAATTTTCCGAAAAAAATAAAAAGCCTTGTACAGCAGGGGCATTTTCATTGAGCACAATACCCGGAAAGCCTAAGTCTGCGCCCCAACCTTTGGCCTGTAATTCACCATGTACATAGGCTGTTGCCCATGTCCCACCCATATTTTCTAAGATATGTGCATTGGGACGATTGGGTCCCAAGCTGCCATAAACAAATAAACTCAACATGACGACTAAGTGTTCCTTTTAAGATATATTAAGAATTTTTAAGCAGGGTGTTGTGGACGAATTTGAATGAGGCTCAGTCCAATACCTGCAAACACCAAGAGCATTGCCAAGAGAACAACGCCTAACCATCCTGCATGTAACCAGAACCATCCTCCTGCCGAACCGATAATGCTGGAACCAAGGTAGTAAAACAGTAAATATAGAGAGGTGGCATGTCCTTTATTCTCGTGGGCTGTTGCACCAACCAATCCACTACACAGGGCGTGGGCAATAAAGAAACCTGTAGTAATCAATGCCACACCGATAATGATGACCCAGAGGTTGGATGCCAAGGTGCAGGCAATGCCCAATCCCATACACATGAAACCACCAATGATCATGCTTTGCCGACCATAGCGCTGTGCCAAACGACCTGCCAGTGATGAAGACACCATGCCCAAACTATAAGAAAGAAAAATGAGACTGATTTTGGTTTGACTCAAAAAATACGGAGCTGCATCGAGTCGGAAGGTAATATAGTTAAACAGGGTCACAAAAATACTGGTCAACACAAAACCCAGTGTATAGAGACGTAATAAAGAACGATTGCGCAGATGAGCACACCATGCTTGCACATGGAAATTTAAATTTAGCCCTTTTTTTACAACAAAATGGCGAGAAGGGGGCAGTAAATATAAGAAACCACAGGCGCAGAGCAAGCACAAGACGCCCAGTAAACCCAAGGCCGTTTGCCAGTTAACCCATTCAATCAGCATGCCCATGCCCACTCGTCCCATCATGCCGCCAAAAGCAGTGCCCGCAATATACAGCCCCATGGTTTGTGCCAAGGCTTTGGGATCCATTTCTTCTGCAATCCATGCCATGGTGACGGCAGGAACACCACCGAGCACAAAACCTTCCAAAGCACGTGTGGCAAGAAAGGTGTGCCAATGCGGTATAAACATCGCCAAGATATTGAGTCCAGCCGCACAAGCCATAGACATGAAAATGACATTACGACGGCCTAAGGCCTGTGAAAAAGCACTGGACAGCACAATCGAAACAGCCAAGAAGGCGGTCGTCAGCGACAACGCTAGTGCGCTATTGGCAGGACTGACCGCAAATGTTTGAGTAAACGCAGGCAGTAAAGGTTGTACACAATAAATCAGCGAGAAACTGGCAAATCCCACCAAGAACAAGGCCAGTCCTGCACGGTAATAAGTGCTCGTACCCGATTCAATCCATGATTTGGATAAAGGGGAGATAGGGGCAAGTTCTGGACTTGAAGAAGCGGAGCTAAGCATCTGAATTTCCAACAGCCAAGTGTTTGGCTTGCATGATGATTTACAGAATAAGCCTAGCAGCGAGAAAGCTATCCTTCTAATATATTTGAGTCTATAGCAATATATGTTTTATATATGAATATTGAGCTGCGCCATATCCGCTATTTTTTAACCGTGGCTGAAGAAAAAAACTTTACTCGCGCGGCACAGCGCTTGTGTATGAGTCAGCCGCCCTTGAGTATGCAAATTCGTGATTTGGAAGAGAGTATTGGTGCAGAATTGTTCCTGCGAACCTCACAAGGAGTCGTGTTGACCGAAGTTGGGCAAGCTTTTCTCACTGCGGTTGAACCTCTGCAACATCAATTGGACGATGCCATTCAGTTGGCACGCCATGTTTCCAATGGCGAGGTGGGGCAGTTGCGTTTGGGTTTTACAGGCACCTCCATGTTGAATCCTTTAATTCCCGAGAGTATTCGTCGTTATCAGCAGCAGTACCCCAAAGTTGGGCTAAAACTGGAAGAAGCCAATTCCCTCAAATTAATTGACTATGTGCTCGAAGATCGACTGGATGTCGCTATTATTCGTCCACCGCGACAAATTCATAGCAGTTTGGCCATGCAGCAGTTATTGAATGAAGCTTTGATTGCGGCGGTTTCTGTACGTCGGGATTTAGCGCAGGGTGAGCAACCGTTACAGGTGACCTGCTTACGTGAGCATGAAATGATTTTGTCCCCGCGCAGCGTCAGTGCAGGCTTATATGATGCGGTGACGGATGCCTGTCAGCAAGCAGGCTTTGAACCTAAAATGGGGCAGAGTGCGCCACAGATTGTCTCGATTCTCTCTTTGGTGGCGGCCAATTTAGGGGTATCGATGGTGCCTGAATCTTCACAACAATTACAAATTCAGGGCGTGGTGTATCGACCTTTTGCCGAACCTGTGCCCACAGTCGGATTGGCGGTCATTTATAAACAGCATTTGGCCACTCAACTCGCGATTAATTTTGCCAGTATCTTGCAAATGGTCTGCCATCAGGATGCTAAACATTCCTCAGAGTCGATCTAGAGTGCCAACCAGTCATGCAAATATCGCTGAATCTGTGCTGAAAATATTGAATCTTAATCGATATAAATCTAATCATTTCAGTGGTTTAGCAATTATTTTTGATGTGCTTTATCGGTTGGAGTTGTTATAATCCCTGCGTCTATCTGGGGGATAGTGTTGTGTTAAATCGTGTGTTGATCAGTTTTTTTAGCTTATTTTGGGGCGTATCTGCATGTGCGGAGTGGACTTACGTCAACGCCAATTATGATCACTCGCAATATATTTATGTTGATTTTAATCGGGTCAAAGTGCTCGATGCAAAAAGCAATGAAGTTGAGTATTGGGTAAAATATCTGATTAAAAATGATAAAGAAAAAGATGGCTTGGAGTTAGGTGATTATTCATTGGCCTTGTACCGTGTCGGCTGTGACAGCGCACAATATAGTATTCGCTCATCAGCTAATTTCAAAAAAAATGGCTCCTTGTTAAGTAGCCAAAATTATACCGCCAGTCAGACCCGGGCAATTATTCCCAATACAGCACTCGATTACACCGCAGAAATGGTGTGCCGAGTTTTGCCACAAAGTCAGAAAGTCGATCGTTTGGAGCAGCTCACCCGTCGTATTGCGATGGGCGAATACTGATCAAGCAATCAGCCCCACCAGTCTCAATCCATAAGAATACCTTGCTTAAGGTCGGCCTGTTTACGTAGATAATCCCAGACCAATTTAATCCGTGGTTCATGTTGTAAATCGACAAACGTCAGCATCCAAAAGGTATGTGTGAAGCGTACCTGCTCAGGCAATACTTGTTTTAAGTCGGGTTGGTCATGCGCCAAAAACTGCGGCAAGATGGCCAATCCTGCCCCTGCATTGACCGCAATTTGTTGGGCCAAAATACTGCTGCTGCGAAAATTCGCCGTCAGAGGAATGGGGAGTCGTTCCAAGCAATACAGCTCCGAACTATAAATCAGATCATCAATATAATTGACAAAACGATGGGCCGCTAAATCTTCCATCCGCTGAATAGGTGGATGTTGTGCCAGATAGCGCTTGCTGCCATAAATTTTTAAACAGTAATCGGTCAGTCGGGTAATGATGTAAGGACCCGATTTCGGACGGTCAATCGAAATCACAATATCCGCTTCACGATGCGACAGCTTCATCATCTTGGGAACAGGAATCAGGTCGATCGTGAGCAGCGGAAATTGCAATGACAGTTCGGCCAATAACTGGGTTAAAAACGCTGTGCCGAAACCCTCAGGTGCACCAATTCGCACGCGACCTTCAAGTGGCTGTTGCGGTTTTTGAATTTGTAAAAAAGCCTGTTCCATTTGTTCTACACGCGGCACCAGTGCCATGCCATCGACGGTGAGTTCATAGCCTGTGGCTTCACGTTTAAACAGCGGTGTACCTAATGCGACTTCTAAAGACTGTATCCGTCGTGCCACAGTACTGTGTTCAACCCCAATAATCCGTGCTGCATTGGTCAGCGTTTTGGCACGTGCCAAGACCAAAAAAAATTGCAGATGATCCCAATCTACTTTCATTTTTTATTTTCCACATCCTGTGCAAAATTGCACAACCATCGTGCACCAATCTGCATTGGTGGTCAAAGTTTTCTTTGCTAGTCTGAGTTGAAACGCAGAAATTGAATATACGGTTTAAGTCGTATGTTTCAGCAGCAACACAATAAAAATGAATGCCTATGGAGAGGTTATGAATACGGTTTCAAACATTCAGATTACTACAGCTAAATTGTTGATTAACGGTGAGTTTATTGAGTCTAAAACTCAACAATGGCAAGATATTATCAACCCTGCAACCCAAGAAGTCATTGGTTTAGTCCCTTTTGCAACACCTGAGGAAATACAGGCCGCGATTGCTTCAGCAAAATCTGCTTTTGCCAGCTGGAGAGAAACCCCAATTCAGGCACGTATGCGCATTATGCTGAAACTACAGCAACTGATTCGCGACAATGCCAAGAAAATTGCACAGGTACTCACAGCCGAACAGGGTAAAACTTTGGCCGATGCTGAAGGTGATATCCAGCGTGGTTTAGAAGTGGTGGAACATGCGTGTTCAATTGGCACGTTGCAAATGGGCGAATATACCGAAGGTGTGGCACGTGGCGTAGATACTTATACCTTGCAACAACCTCTAGGTGTCTGTGCGGGCATTACGCCATTTAACTTCCCTGCGATGATTCCTTTGTGGATGTTCCCGATGGCAATCGTCTGCGGCAATACCTTTGTTTTGAAGCCATCTGAACAAGATCCGCTCTCCACCATGATGTTGGTCGAGTTGGCAATCGAAGCAGGTATTCCCGCAGGCGTACTGAATGTGGTGCATGGCGGCAAAGATGTGGTCGATGCCCTGTGTACCCATCAAGACATCAAAGCCATTTCTTTTGTCGGCTCAACTGCTGTCGGTACGCATGTGTATAACTTGGCAGGCCAACATGGCAAGCGCGTGCAATCGATGATGGGTGCGAAAAACCATGTGGTGGTGATGCCTGATGCCAATAAAGAACAAACTTTAAATGCCATGGTCGGTGCAGCCTTTGGTGCGGCAGGGCAACGTTGCATGGCGCTTTCGGTTGCAGTCATGGTCGGTGACAGTAAACACTGGATCAATGAATTGGTGGCTAAAGCCAAAACCTTAAGCGTGAATGCAGGGCATGAGCCGAATACGGATATTGGTCCTGTGATTTCACCGCGTGCTAAAGCCCGTGTGATTGATTTAATTAACAGTGGTGTAGAACAAGGCGCTGAATTGCTGCTGGATGGTCGTGATATTCAAGTCAAAGGCTATGAAAATGGCAACTTTGTCGGGGCAACGGTGTTTAACCATGTCACCACGGATATGCGTATTTATAAAGAAGAAATCTTTGGCCCTGTATTGACCATTCTCTGTGTGGATACGTTGGATGAAGCGATTGAACTGGTCAATGCCAATCCATTTGGCAATGGCGTGGGCTTATTTACCCAAAGTGGTGCAGTAGCACGGACTTTCCAAAACCGTATTGATATTGGTCAAGTGGGCATCAATATTCCAATTCCAGTCCCTGTGCCATTCTTTAGTTTCACAGGTTCGCGTGGCTCAAAGCTCGGTGACTTAGGCCCTTATGGCAAACAAGCGGTACAGTTCTATACGCAAACTAAAACCATCACCAGCCGTTGGTTTGAAGACAGCCAAGAAGCAGGGGAAGTGAATACCACCATCAGTTTACGCTAAGGAGAGGCGAGATGAAGATAGCATTCATTGGTTTAGGGAATATGGGCGGTTCGATGGCACAGAACCTGCTCAAAGCAGGGCAAACGGTGTTGGGCTATGACTTGAGTGAAAAAGCCTTACAACAGTTTGCTGAAAGTGGCGGTGTGGTGTGCGATAGCCCGCATGCTGCGGCTGAGCAGGCAGATGTCGTCATCAGTATGTTGCCCGCGGCCAAGCATGTACGTGACGTGTATTTGGGTGATACGGGAATTCTGGCGGTAATGCGTGCAGGTAGTCTCTGTATTGACTCGAGTACCATTGACCCGCAAACCATTAAAGATGTGGCTGCTGAGGGCTTGAAGCATCAGGTTCAAGTCTGTGACGCGCCTGTTTCTGGTGGCACCATTGGCGCCAAAGCAGGCACTTTGACCTTTATGGTCGGTGCCGATGAGGTAACCTATGAGCAAGTCAAACCAATCCTGAGTTTTATGGGCAAAAACACGGTGCACTGTGGCGCGGTCGGTGCAGGGCAAATTGCCAAAATCTGCAACAACATGATTCTGGGCATTTCTATGGCAGCCGTGGCAGAAGGCATGGCTTTGGGCAGCCGATTGGGCATTGATACCCATGCGTTGGCAGGCGTGATCAATAGCTCAAGTGGCCGTTGCTGGAGTTCGGAAATCTGTAATCCTTGGCCCGATATTAGCCCGAATGCCCCCGCAGGACGAGGTTATACCGACGGTTTTGCCTCACAACTCATGCTTAAAGATTTAGGTTTGGCCATTGAAGCGGCAGGTCAAGTCAAGCAACCTGTATTACTCGGGGGGTTGGCACAGCAGCTTTATCAACAATTGTGTTTGCAAGGCAATGCGCATTTAGATTTTTCCAGCATTATCCAGCAGTATTTACCCCGAGAAAATTGATTACAAAGAAATGAAAGGGTGCAATGAATGCACCCGATAAAAAACCCTTGTCGTGAATAACAAAAATGTGACTGAGGTGAAAGGATGGCTTCAAATTATCTACAAGCGCAGCAAAATTTTGATTTGCAACAGGCTGCGCAACGGTTTCTATCAGGTTCAGTCGATGCGCTGAATGCATGTTATGAATGTTGTGATCGACATGCTTTGCCGGGGCGGATTGCTTTGTTTTGGCAAGGTAAAGATGGTCGTAAAGAGCAATATAGCTTTCGAGAGTTACAACAACGTGCCAGCCAATTTGCCAACTTTTTAAAGTCGAAAGGGGTAACCAAAGGTGACCGTGTTTCGGGTTTATTGCCACGTACGCCTGAGCTGATTATTACCATTTTAGCGGCATGGCGCATTGGTGCGGTTTATCAACCTTTATTTACTGCATTTGGCCCGAAAGCCATTGAGCACCGTTTACAACTGGCTCAGAGTAAGTTGGTGGTCACTGATGTGAGCAATCGTGACAAATTAAATGAAGTAGATGGTTGCCCTGCAATTGTGACGGTCACTGGAGCCAAAGGCACGGGTTTGTATCAGGGCGATTATAGTTTCTGGGCAGAAGTAAACCGTCAGTCTGATCAGTGCGAATTGGAGATGATGAACATCCAAGATCCATTCTTGTTGATGTTCACTTCAGGCACGACAGGGCCTGCTAAACCCTTACAAGTGCCACTCAAAGCGCTGATTGCATTTGGTGGCTATATGCAAGATGCGATTGGTTTAAGAGCTGAAGATTCGTTCTGGAATATTGCCGATCCGGGCTGGGCCTATGGATTGTATTACGGCATTACTGGCCCGCTCTTATTGGGTCATCCAACTATTTTTTATGAAGGTGCATTTACTGCCGACAGTCTATGTCAGATTGTAAATGACTATGGCGTGAATAACTTGGCAGGTGCACCCACAGCTTACCGCATGATGATGGCGGCTGATCCGAAGCAAATGGCGAAATTACATGGCAAATTCCGTGTGGTCAGCAGTGCAGGTGAGCCATTGAATCCTGAAGTGTTTCGCTGGTTCAAACAAGTATTAGATGCACCAATCTATGACCATTACGGCCAAACCGAAGTCGGGATGGTGGTGTGTAATCATCATGAATTGGAACATGAGGTTCGAGCAGGCTCGGCAGGTTTTGCCAGTCCTGGCTATCGTGTTGTAGCACTAGACGAACAGGGCAATGAACTGGGTGCCGATAGCCCGGGAATTTTAGCGGTGGATATTAGCCAATCTCCGATGATGTGGTTTGGCGGTTATCAAGAAAGTCGTAAATCGCCATTTATTGGACATTATTATTTAACAGGTGATACCGCTGAAATACATGCCGATGGCAGCATGAGTTTTGTCGGACGCAGTGATGATGTGATTACCACGTCGGGTTATCGTGTGGGTCCATTTGATGTGGAAAGTGCATTGCTAGAGCATGATGCAGTGATTGAAGCCGCCGTGATTGGTGTGCCTGACCCTGAGCGAACCGAAGTGATTAAAGCTTTTGTGATTTTATCCGGTGAAAGTGCAGCCAGTACTGAACTCGAAAATGAACTGAGCCAATTTGTGAAAAAACGCTTATCTGCCCATGCTTATCCGCGTTTGATTGAGTTTGTGACTGAACTTCCAAAAACACCAAGTGGGAAGATTCAACGCTTTTTACTGCGCAATCAGGAAATTGCTAAACAACAAACTGCGGCTACTGTTTAAATTGAAGAGATTGTAAGGAAAGGATTTATGCAATTCACTGAGGAACACGTCCTGAGTCAGGACAAGGCGAAAAGTTTTGCCCAAGAACAGATAAAACCGACGGCCAGTGAGTGGGATCGACAAGGTATGTTTTTTGAAGAACAAGTCCTGATTCAGGACATGGCAAAAAGTTTTGCCCAAGAACAAATTAAACCCTATGCCAGTGAGTGGGATCGACACGGGACTTTTCCTGCGCAAGCCTTGCAGCAAATGGGGCAATTGGGTTTTATGGGCATGTTGGTGCCTGAAGAATGGGGTGGTTCGGCAACAGGTAACTTGGCCTATGTACTGGCGTTGGAAGAAATTGCTGCTGCGGATGGTGCGACATCGGCCATTATGAGTGTGCATAATTCAGTGGGTTGCGTGCCGATTTTGAAATTTGGTACTGAGGAGCAAAAGCAGCAATTCCTCGTGCCTTTAGCCAAAGGGGAAATGATTGGCGCTTTTGCACTGACCGAACCACACACAGGTTCTGATGCCGCAGCCATTAAAACCCGCGCCGTGAAAGATGGTGACCATTACATCATCAATGGTGCCAAGCAATTTATTACTTCAGGGCATAACGCAGGCGTGATTATCGTGTTTGCCGTGACCGATCCGAGCGCAGGGAAAAAAGGCATGAGTGCCTTTTTAGTCCCGCGTAATACGCCGGGTTATGAAGTGATTCGGGTCGAAGAAAAATTGGGTTTACATGCCTCTGACACTTGTCAAATTGCTTTGACCGATGTGCGTGTGCACAAAAGTATGTTGTTGGGCAAAGAGGGCGAAGGTTTAAAAATTGCCTTGTCTAATTTGGAAGGCGGACGTATTGGCATTGCCGCGCAGGCTGTTGGATTGGCGCGTGCTGCTTTGGAGGAAGCCACCCGTTATGCTAAAGAGCGTGTAGCTTTTGGGAAGCCAATTTTTGAGCAGCAAGCGGTGTCGTTCCGACTGGCCAGTATGGCAACAGAAATTGCCGCGGCACGTCAGTTGATGCATCAAGCGGCGCGTTTAAAAGAAGCAGGTCAGCCGTGTTTAACCGAAGCGTCGATGGCGAAATTATTTGCCTCTGAAATGACCGAACGGGTCTGTTCGAATGCCTTACAAATCTTTGGCGGTTATGGCTATCTGAAAGATTTCCCAATTGAGCGGATTTATCGTGATGCCAGAATTTGTCAGATTTACGAAGGCACCAGTGATATCCAACGCTTGGTGATTGCCCGTAGTTTATAAACCCAATATCGAAAAAACTGACCCTTGCACCTGCCAACGATCACGAGATTTTAACGTTAAATGTGCATTGGTCTATAGAAGAAGGATCGCAACATGCAGTGGGAAAAAAATTTCATTGAAGACTTACAGTGGGACACCATTTTAGTTGAAAAGCGCAAGGGTGTCGGGGTCATTACCTTGAATCGTCCTCAAGCGTTGAATGCATTAAACAGTCAACTGATTGCCGAAATTAACCAAGCCTTAGACCAGTTTGAACGCGATGCTGAAATCGGCTGTATGGTGTTGGCAGGTTCGGAAAAAGCCTTTGCCGCGGGTGCTGATATTAAAGAAATGGCCGAGCTGAATTTCCCGAATATCTATTTTGATGACTTTTTCCATTTGGCAGATCGGATTGCGCAGCGTCGTAAACCGTTGATCGCTGCGGTAAGTGGTTATGCACTGGGTGGCGGCTGTGAGTTGGCATTAATGTGCGATTTTATCTATTGTGCGGACAATGCCAAATTTGGTTTGCCTGAGGTGACACTGGGTGTAATTCCAGGTATTGGCGGAACACAGCGTTTAACCTTGGCATTGGGTAAAGCCAAAGCTATGGAGATGTGTTTAACCGCACGGCAAATGGGTGCAGTTGAGGCAGAGCAAAGTGGTTTAGTGGCGCGTGTGCTACCGAAAGAAGAATTATTGGCCTATACCTTAGAGGCTGCGGAAAAAATTGCGCAACGATCCCTCACTGCCACCATGATGATTAAAGAAAGCATTAATCGTGCTTTTGAAGTGAGCTTAAGTGAAGGATTACGCTTTGAACGCCGTACTTTCCATTCCATTTTTGCAACTGTAGACCAAAAAGAAGGCATGAAAGCCTTTGTGGAAAAGCGACCAGCCCAATTTAAAAATCAATAAAGAAGGAGTCTGCGCATGGAAAATAATTTACAGATTAGCATCCAAGGGCATTTAGGCGTGATTACGTTAGACCGCGCGAGTCATTTGAATGCATTGTCCTTAAGCATGATTCATGGCATTAGCCAGCAGTTAGAACAGTGGCGTGAGGATGATCAAGTTCAAGCTGTTTTGATCAACTCCAATAGCCCAAAAGCCTTTTGTGCAGGCGGGGATATTCGTTTCCTCTATGATAGCTATCAAAATGGAACCGCCAATTATCAGCGTTATTTTGCAGATGAATATCACATGCTGAAGAGCCTACGCCAATATGCGAAACCTGTCATGGTGTTTTTAGATGGCTATGTCTTGGGTGGTGGTTTTGGTTTGGCGCAAGCTTGCCAGATTATTGTCAGCAGTGAGAAATCTCGTTTTGCCATGCCAGAAACTGCGATTGGCTTTTTCCCCGATGTGGGAGCAACCCATTTTCTGTCTCGTTTAGACGACATTGGTGTGTATATGGCGGTGACGGGGGAACAGATCAGCAGTAGCGATGCTTTGCACTTAGATTTAATTGATTACTTGGTGCCGAGTGAACAGTTACAGCAGTTGCAAATGGAGTTGGCACAGGCCCCCCAGTTGAATCAACAGTTAATTGAGCAGATGATCGTGCGCTATTTAAAAGAACCTGCACCTAGTGAATTAAAACAGTATGAAGATGCGATTCGGCAACATTTCTCACATACCGAATTGGCGCAAATTGAAGACAGCCTAGCCAATACATTAGAGAGTGACTACATGGATTGGGCTGAGAAAATCTTAGCGAATTTGCAGCAACGTTCTTTGTTGGCCAAGCAAATCAGCCTAAAGCTACAGCATGTTGGGCGGGGGCTATCTTTAGAGCAATGCATGCAATTAGAACGGGATTTACAAGACATCTGGTTTGAGCAAGGCGACATGATTGAAGGCGTCCGTGCCTTGCTGATTGATAAAGACAAGCAGCCGAAATGGCAAACTGAAAACCCTGAATTGATGCAGAAGTTCGAACAACTTTTGCCATCGTCACGACAACAGCGTCAGGCGAGCGTGCAAGTCTAAGTTGGCTTTTCAAGCAGTACAGAAAATCCTCCAATGCTTTGGGGGATTTTTTTATCGGGTCGATTGGTTTTTTATATCCTTAGAGACTGATAAAGTTATTCCTTTTAAATTCAATACATAGCTTAAATGATTGATTTTAATATTTCATTCTCAGAAATTGGATAGATCACGAATGAATGACTTAACAACAAGATTTTTAAATAATTTTACCCAGTGGCATGAAGTAGGCCTGACTCTCATAAAAACAACAATAGCAATAGGAGTATTATGCTTAGTCGCTTATCTGCTCACCATTGGTTATATCCCTGCCGACATTAGCTTCGGTGATACGCTCTTTTTTTATTGATTTTTGTCGCCTGCTCGATTGTCTATGCAGGGTTAAGCATGCTGCTCTTTTTCATTGGTATTTCCTTAAGGCCTGTGGTGTACATGATCTTTATGGGGATTGATCAATATTTACCACCACATACAAGAATTGGAAAAAAACTGCCTTTTCCAAAGATTAGTATTATCACATTTGGTGGGTCTCTTTACCTTTTATACGCTATTCATGGTTTATTGGTGTTGCATTGGAAAATCAGTCTTTATGTAGTGATTACGGCCAGCTTTATCGCTTTGTTTTCTTATGCTTTTTATATTAATCGACTTAAGATCAAAGAATTTAACAACAAGTTCGAAAACTTAAAAGATATTATTGATGACCCTGATGCGAGTGAACATCTTAAAACATTTGCAAAAACTAAATTAAAGAGATTAGAAACACATATTAAAGACAGTATACAAATTGCCTGTTTTCTTATTCTGATTCCACTGGCACCTATGTTTTTTATTGGGGATATTGGTCAAGTATTTTTAAATTATACGATGCAAAAAACAGGTGTTAGTATAGAAAAAACGACACTGTATATTAAAGCGCCGTATGCCAATTTAATTGATCTACCTAAAACAACGACTTCAGCGCTCAGCCAAGACCAAACCTTTATATTTAAGGGTGTAAAAGTGCTATTTCAGGGAGTTGGTAAAAATACTTTGGTGTCTTACAAAGTGGGAAATATTGAAAAACAGATTGTTATTCCAAATGACTACATTATTGTAGAAAAAACTCGGAAATTGGATGATTAAGTTTAAATCTTAAAGTAGATATGGGATAGAAATATACCGTTGTTCCAAAATAGGTTCTCTATTTTTGAGGGGGTATAAATATTTAAGAGATAAATTTATACCCCCAACTACATCAAGCTTGCAATAGATCAAGTAGATTGTATGAGACGTAAAAAAAGCTTAAACCCTTTAGATTTAAGCTTTTTTAGACCTTATGAGATTCCATAAGAATTGAATTTGGCGAAAGAGGGAATCACATTATTAATTTAAATTATTGAAATAAAAATATATTAATATGGCATATTTTTATTTTTACCCCCAAATGTACCCCCAGTTGAGAATGGCGTATCTGGGTTTCTTAATTTGGGAAAGATTTTTTCTTAAATTAAGAGTAATTTTAAGTTTAACGGCTTATAAATCAATTACAAGGTGGTTTGATGATCATATGCCCCTTTATTTTTTGGTTAATTCAATAAAGGGATTTACCTTTTTCATCGCACATTTCCTTTAAAAATGCTTCATTTATGAGTTTTGATAAAAGTATTCCTTCAGTGGTGTTTTTGTGCTCTGCTAATTTTTTGAGCTCATTTCTAGCAACTTTAGTTAGGGGAATGTGGTAGGGCTGTTTCAAACCACCTTTATCTCTAAAAGTCTTTTGTTGCCAAGCCTTTTTAAGTTTATTAACTAGGTGGTAGTAGTTGAATTTTTCGCGATCATTATTGTATAAGATTTGATCAAAAACGCTCAATACATAGTCTCTTTTGCTTTGCGGTGTATCTAAAGGGAATCCTATAACATTGTAGGTGTTAAATTTGATATCTCTATTTGATTGAATGTATAAGCAAGCCCATTCAATAAAGTTATTGTCTTCTATATATGTATTCAAATTATTTTTTTCTTCTAGAATTTCAATAAATTTCTTTCTGATTTTTGTTAGTGTATCGATGTGTTCATCCAATTTCCATGGATGTGCCTTAATATAAATTAGATATAACAGAAAAGTATAAGGATCAGTGAAGGGTAAGTCATTGATACGATATTCTTTATCGTCTTTAAGAATGACATGTATAGCAAACCAATTAAGTCGTCTATTTTGTTGAAATACCTTTAAATGTTCTGATGGAAGGTATTTTGATTTATTTCTAATAAAACGTTCCCTGCAAAAATCTAATTGTTCCTGATCAAATTGTCGAATTTTATTGTTTAAGTAATCTTTCAGATTTTTTAGGTTTGATTGTGCGTTGATTATTTCTATTAATTGACTTGATCCAGATATTTTATTTAACCATAACTCCGTCATCCAGATATAACACTCATCATCGAATTGTTTGAGAAATGAATAAGATTTCTCAGGATCAGCACCAGTAACTTCTAAAGACATTTGTAATTTTTCCGTAGTAAATATAGTAGTGTTTTAAGTAGTAAATTTGACGTATTTTAAATGATTTAAATTGGGTTTTAAATGCAGTATTTGGCTAATATCAGGCTTTTACGATGTATTTGATACGGGTTTCATAAGCTTTTTTGATTGATGCTACTCGTCTTAGGGAGCTATATAAGTAAATTAAAAAAGAATCACATGAGGTTATCTGCTCATGAGCTGGCTTCAGGCAATTCTAAAAGTTCTTTTTAAAGGATGTATTTTTTATGGCATACCTCTTTTTCTTATGAACTCTTGCTTGATCGTGGGCTTTTAACTTAGATATAAAATTTATGGTTATAAGATTTGTATCGGCAGGAATGAGCGTAACTTTAGCCTGTGCTTAGGTTTAAAAAATGGAAGAAATCTTTGTATTTTTTTATCTGCTATAGAAGTAGAATTTTTTGATAGAAAACTCTGACTTAAGCGAGTATGTGAATCAATACTGTTAGGATATATATTTAATATCTATTATTTAAATAGCTTAGTAACCTTCATCATCCTCAAAATGATGAAGGTGTTTTTATTGAAAGAAGAATAACCAAACCAGAGCAAAGTTAAAAAATACAGATCCGTCACTCCTATGGAATTAACCATAGGATGATATCAATGAACGAAGCACAAACATTACTTGCTATAGAAAACTTGATGAAGTCAGTGATTCAAAGAACTTACTGCTGGCGAGACTTCAAATCTGATTATGCTGATCTGATGAATGAGGCTAGGGCGATCTATAGTTCATATAGAGATTATGCTCCAATGATCCAAGCTTACTTTGATTTATTACCTGAACGTATCAGATGCAGAGATGAAGATGTTTTCTGTAATAAGACCATATTTCAAGAATTCCAGTCTGAATTAAAAGATGCTCAGAAAGAGTTTACCCAAGGCTTTAAACGCAACAACCAACGTAACCAGCGTAATTTGGAACAGTACTTTGAAGATCTGCTAGGTCTGCATTGTAAGCTTTTACTGGTAAGAGTAGATTTACACTACTCCTCTGAAAACCATCCAAGTATGAAGCAGTTTAGTGAGGATGTTGAAAGGTTCTTAAGTCGGGTGCAGAACAAAGATACTCTGTTCAAAGATCAAGTCGGGTATGCCTATCGCCTTGAACAGGGAGGGAAGTCTAGAGGTTATCATTGTCATTTACTGATCATCTATAACGGTTCTGTTCGTTGTAAAGATAGTTATTTGGGACAGGCTATAGGTGAACTCTGGCAGAATGATATTACCCGTAGAGATGGACAGTTTTATAATTGTAATCAGAGTGAGCATAAGCATTCTCTTAAACGAGAGAAAAGATTGGGCATTGGTATGATTCGCAGAGAGGATCAGAGCAGTGTTAATAATGCACGGGCTGCTATTAGCTATTTAGCAAGACCTGAGAAGGATGATCAGTATTTAAGGGGCAAGTTGCCTAGAATGAGAGAGTTTTGTAAAGGGCAATTAAAGAAGGAGCAGCACAAGTATAAGAGCAGTCAATCCCAAGAAATCATAGATATACATCATCTACATGAACAGTGAATGTTGATTTAGACATTCTAAGGCTTATCAGTTGGTAAGCCTTTTTTCATTTAAAAGGTATATCTTATGAACATTACATGTCCTTATTGCTATTCTGAAAACATCAGCCGCGAAATATCTCAGTCAGAGAGTTCTAATCGTTTTTCTTCTATGGCAAGCGCAGGAATTGGGGCAAGTCTAGCTAAAAGCTTTCCTTCTCCATTTTCACCTCTGTTAGGTGGGCTTGCTGGTGCAGTGATTGGCGGGGTGATTGATAGTTTCATGCAGCAGCCAAAGCCACAACAGCCTGTGGCATTCTTTCATTGTCATAACTGTCAGCGTAATTTTCAGTAGTTATTGATATGTGAGGTAGGGGATATTGGATTTCTTTAAGCATTAAAGAATCCTTTGTCACTTCCCAAAATAAAATAAGGGAAAACGTTTTCCCTTATTTTTTTAGTCTGCTTGTTCTTCAGTCATTGTCAGTAGCTTACTTATGCTGAGTGTTTACCAAGCACAGACTTTGAAGTCACTACCGACCCAACAGGCCTTTTGTTTTTGAGAGCGTACCGCTTCACCCCACATTGAACCACCACCGCCTAAATTGGTTGCTTGGACCACTGCCTGATTTTCACCTTCAATGATCACCATCAGGCCTTCAACTTTTAATTTTTTAGTGATGTTGGGATGGCTGATATAAAAGCTGCCACCACCTTGAGGTTGAAAATTACATTTGCCTTTGTAACGGGTTTGACCACTTTCATCAATTTGACAGGTGGCTTCTTTTGCTTGAGCAAGTACAGGGAAGGTAGAGAGCAAGCCAAATGATAAGATGAGGCATAGGTTTAATTTTTTCATATTCAATTCCGTCGTCATTCAGTCTTTATTTTTTTAGCAATAATTAAAGCCAATGGGCTGTAATGGTGATCTGATCACTTAGATGCTGATCTTTAAGCATGAAGACACTGGCTCAACCATAACTAAAAAGTGAAGTGAGTTTTTATGCTTTATTTACAAGCGACTTTCTTAATGCTTTTAAAATCCATAATTGAAATCGTACCTTGATACTTTTCCAATTTGCTTTCGCCCGCAGTGATTAGGACGCAATCGCCTTTTTTAATGGTATTCAGGCTTTGGAATTGTTTGGTAGAGATACCAACCGTATAGATAGAAATATCGCCTTTACTTGAAGAGAAGTAAGCACCTTCTTCACTCCATTCCAGTTTGCTGGTGACTTTAGTGGTGATAGTCGCTGCATAAACACTTGATGTAGAAAAGAGTGCTGCAATAGCCAGTAGTTTGATTGCTTTCATTTTTAACCCCATGATCATTTTAATAATAAAGAAGAATTAGAGTGCTAATTGTTCAAAGATTATTGAGGGTTAAAGAGAAATGCTGATGAGACGTAGTGAGGCTGGGGAATGAAAAGTTATGGTAGTTCATGGTAAAGATTCCTATATGCAATAGAAGTTCTACCGAATCACTGCTAAATGATTATGGTGGCAGAACGAAAAGGGGTTAGCAGACTGGGCATATAGAACCAGCACGCGCGGACGCGTCCCCCTCCCGTTCTACCGCAAAGGGGGACGAGAAGGTTTCACATAGACGTTACCCTCAGAGAGAATAAGTCTGATGCGCTATATACAACGGTCTGCTAAAACCGACTGGCAATGTAGGCCAGCAAGAGAATCATAATCTGAGAGAAAGAGAAGGTCAATTCACTACCAATGGACTTGGCTAGAAATTTAGACAATGGATTCTAAATAATTTCAGATATATATCATCTACATGAAAGATTATTCAGATCTTCATTTCTGCGTTAAACACTATTTTCTACCTGCTGACCAAGCAGGTTTTTTTATGTCCAAAATTTGGGTTTAAGCGAATCGATCTTCAATTTTTAAAAGGAAACTATCATGGCACATCAACTTGAACAAATAGCCTATGTCGGAGAAACCCCTTGGCATGGCTTAGGAAATCAACTCACGCAAAACCAACCGATTGAAGTCTGGGCACAGCAGGCAGGCATGGACTGGCGCATCGAATCTTCAGATGTCAGCTATATGGCTAAAAATGATCGTGGACAAAGCATCATCATGCCCTATGAGGAACAGCGCGTACTGTATCGTTCTGACACCCATGCACCGTTGTCTGTGGTCAGCCAGCGTTATCAGGAAGTTCAACCGAAACAGATCTTGGAGTTTTATCGTGATCTGACCGAACAATCAGGCTTTGAACTGGAAACTGCGGATGTACTGAAAGGCGGTAAGAAATTCTGGGCATTAGCCAAAACTGGGCAGACTTCTGCTTTAAAAGGAAAGGATGTCAGTAATGGCTACATTCTCTTGGCAACTGCCTGTGACGGAAGCCTTGCGACCACAGCACAATTCACCAGTATCCGTGTGGTGTGTAATAACACTTTAGCGATTGCCTTAAAGGGACAAAACTCAAGTGCAGGTGTAGTCAAAGTGCCGCACAGCACCAAGTTCGATGCGCAGAAGATTAAACAGCAACTGGGTATTTCAGTGCGTGCATGGGATGAACACATGTATGAAATGAAACAACTCAGTCAGCGTAAAGTCACTCAGACTGAAGCAGCAGCTTATTTCGATGCCGTGTTTAACAACACTAGCCTAAGCAATGCGGAACAAGACGAGGGCATTATTCAGTTTTACCGTAATGTGGCATCACAAGCTAACCACTCAGCCACTAAAGCTGAAAACAAGACTGAACCGAATGGACGCGCCATGTCTAAAGTCATGAGCATGTTTAATGGACAGGGTCGTGGGGCAGAACTCAGTTCAGCTAAAGACACTGCATATGGTTTGCTCTGTTCAATCACAGAGTTTGCAGATCACGAACGTCGTGCCATGAGTCAGGATCATCGTCTTGATTCCGCATGGTTTGGTGCAGGCGCAGGGCTTAAGCAACGTGGACTTGAACAAGCACTACGCTTAGTTGTTTAAGTTTAGATTCAGATTCCAGATTTAACATGAGGAAATGAGATCAATATGATCCTGTAAAACCCTCTCAATCCAGACCCTCTTTGCCACATCTCCAGATGTGGCTTTTTTTATGCCCAAAATTTAACAATTACAGGAAATTATTTATGAACTCAGCACTGATTCAACCAAGTCATACCAAACCCATTATCCATGCCGACCGTCCAAAGCTGTTTACCGCAAAACGCTTCGTAGAGACTAAAAATATGACTCAAGCCGAATGGTTAGAAGTACGCAGACAAGGTATCGGTAGCAGTGACTGTGCTGCGGCTTGTGGACTCAATCCGTATATGTCGATGCTGGAGCTGTGGATGATCAAGACAGGACGGATTCAACAAAACATTGAAGATGACAGCGAAGGCCATGCACCCTTGTATTGGGGCAAGCAGTTAGAACCGCTTGTTGCTGAATACTACAGCATGCATACCAACTATAAAGTGCGTCGTGTCAATGCAGTACTACAACACCCTGATCCAGACAAACATTTCATGCTGGCTAATCTGGATTACTCCGTGGTTGGGGATGCCGATGTACAAATACTGGAGTGTAAAACCGCAGGAGAATATGGGGCCAAGCTATGGCGAGATGGTGTACCGCTCTATGTACTTTGCCAAGTGCAACATCAATTGGCAGTGACAGGCAAAAAGGCAGCACATATCTGTGTCTTACTCTGTGGACATGAAACCCGAATCTTTAAAGTCACTCGTTCTGAATCGGTGATCCAGCATATTGTGAATGCAGAGCGTTACTTCTGGGATTGTGTCGAGAAAGATACACCACCTGAAGCCGATGCCAGTGAATCGGCAGCTAAAGCTTTGCAGTTGCTTTATCCAGAACATGTACCCCTAAGCACAGTTGACCTTTCCGCAAATGAAGATGCCAATCAACAGTTTGAACAACTGATTCGAACACGCAACCAAGTTGAAAAGTATCAACAGCAATTTGACCTACTTAAACACCAGCTTCAAGCCAAAATGCAAGAGGCTGAACGAGCCACGTTTAAAACGGGTTCAGTGACGTGGAAGAAGTCGAAAGACTCAATTAGCCTTAATACTCAAGGATTACTTCTACAACAGCCTGAGCTGATCCAGCAGTATCCGCAGAAAAAGCAAGGTAGTCGTCGCTTCAACATTTATACCGACTAAGCCTATTTCAATCCACGTCATCCCATCTGCGCAAAAACCGCTCCCCGCCCTTTACTCCTAAGAGTAAAGGGCAATACGGTCGCGGCTTTTGGAGCTAGCTATATACATATTTATTGAAAGAGGTGATCTACCTACATAGAGGTGGGTGATCTGTAAAAAATAAAATAGAGGAAATTATCCATGATTAAAGGTTTAACCATTACACCGCCAATCTTAGGGCGTATCAGCATTGGTCGTGTTGTCGAAAAGAACGGAAAACGTGTCCCTGAAAAAGATGACCAATTTACTATAACTAGCCAAATCCAGAATAAGGACGGATGGGTGAAGCATCCTTTAGATGAACATCTTCGAGCCAAAGCACCCAATCAAAAACTCAGAACCATCCCAGTTCGTATGATCTTCAATGATCCCGAACTCAACTTACGTGCTGAGTACAGCTTATTTGATCGACAAACGGGACGACCTGTATGTGTCGGCAATGGTGAAACCTGCCAACGACTGACTAATCAAGGTGTAGAGCAACACCCATGCCCATCACCTGATCTATGTCCATTGGCACAAGGTGGTTTATGCAAGCCCTATGGTCGTCTGTATGTAAATTTGGATGAATCGGATGAGTTTGGCAGTTTTGTATTTAGGACCACAGGCTTTAACAGCATTCGTACTTTGTCAGCACGACTCCGTTATTACCACGCAGCATCGAATGGATTGTTGTCATGTTTGCCTTTGCAATTGACGCTTCGAGGTAAGTCCACTACACAAAGTTATCGCACACCTGTGTATTACGTGGACCTGACTTTACGCGAGGACATTCATTTACAAGAAGCGATTCAAACCGCTAAAGAAATTGATCAGAAAAGTAAGCTGTGTGGATTTAACCAACATGCCTTAGATCAGGCGGCTTTACAAGGTTATGGAAATTCGCAGTTTGAGGTGGATAGTGAGGATGGCATGAATGTCGTTGAGGAGTTTTATCAAGAGAAGGATGGTCGGTCAACAGAGGAGAATACAGCTTTTAATATCCAACAAGGTTTGCAGGGATCAGTAACGGCTTTGAATTGAATTAGGTAAAACCTTACGGGACTGCCGTATCTCATGAGCGAGTTGCTCAAAATCATGAGATAGGAGTAAATAAAATGAATGCATTCACAGGCCAGACTTTTCAGATGAATCAGATTATTAATATTAAAGACGTGATTCAATTCACAAGTATTAGTCGCGCAAAGATCTATGAAATGATCAACATTGATTCAAAGTACTATGATCCAAGTTTCCCAAAACCAATACGCTTAAGTGAGTCTCGTATCGGTTGGGTGGCTTTGGAGGTTCATCAATGGATTGAAGCTAAGATTCAAAGTCGTTAAACGTGGGAGCGAAGGCTCCCTTATTTTTTTGTTATTTAGTAGACTGCAACCAAGTATTTGCTAACAAACAAGCTATGAAAACAATGGATTATTATAATCAACATGTAGACAAATTTGTTGCGTCAACTTTTCATATAGAGATGGGAGAATTGTATCAGCCATTTATAAGATATTTGCCTGATGGTGGTCGTATTTTAGATATAGGCTGTGGTTCAGGTCGTGATAGTTTGGCTTTTAAAAAATTAGGCTACCAAGTCGAAGCGATTGATTATTCAGAGGAGATTGTTACAAAGGCGAGAGAACTCACAGGCATTAATGTGAGGAATCAAAGCTTTTATGAGTTGTCGGAGTTAAATCAGTATGATGGTGCTTGGGCATGTGCCTCACTTTTGCATTGTGAAAGAAAACGCTTGCCTGAGGTACTGGAAAAAATACTAAAAGCGTTAAAAGTTAATGGTATCTGCTATATGTCATTTAAATATGGTGCGGGAGACCGCTATAAGGATGGAAGACAATTTACAGATATGGATGAATCACAAGCACAGAGCTTATTAAAAAAATTTGATAATATTTTACTGTTACAACAATGGATTAATACTGATAAGCGTCCCGATCATAATGAAGATTGGCTTAATATCGTATTTCAAAAACAAAGTTGAATAAATAATGTCAGTATCTATACCTACACCACAGCAGCAACTCAAGTTTCTGAAACAGATACAGCAAATTTTACATTCAGGAAGTTTTTCTTCCACTTATAAATTTGCTTTATTGATGAGCCTTTCCCGCTTGACGGTTGAACAGGGTAGCGATACTGGAGAAAGCTTAACTTTAGACTATATGGATATTGCAGAAAAATTTATAGATTTATACTGGAAGCAGACTCTTCCGTTTCATTTTAATGAAAACGAGCCATTTCAACTAAAGCAAAATAATGGCAAACAAGCAGGAATTGTTAGCTTAATTTATGGTGCCCAACAAACTTATAAGTCGCTTGCTTTAGTTAGACGAGACCATACGTATTGGCTGCAATTAAAAAAGAAAGTCGCTGATATTGTAAAAAAGATGCCTGTAACATACCTGCAAAATTTGAAAGGCCAAAACGTTGAGTTTTTATATCGTTTAGAAGACTCTCAAAAACAGCTCGTACTTTTGCCAAATGTTATGTATTGCTTACGCCAGTTTAGTGAAATTATTGAAGAACTATGCCAGAAAAAATGGGTCGATTTTGTAAGATTAAATAAAGGTAATTTATTGGTTTTAGACGGTTTGCCGGATTTAGCAACATTCATGTTTGAACCAAGTCGTAATCAGCTTCGTCAAGTTGGAGAATTCCTAGTTGACCTACAAACATGTAGATGCTTTTACTGTCAAAAGCCAATTAAACACAATAAGTGGGCTGTAGATCATTTTATACCGTGGGCCATGTATCCAGCAGATACAGGACATAATTTTGTGCTTGCAGATGACAAGTGTAATTCAGCTAAAAGTGACTTCTTAGCGTCAAAAGAGTTTTTGTTGCGGTGGCAAGAAAGAAATAAGAACTTTGATTACCTGATTACAGAGCAGGTATCAAAGCTTGGATTTCTGACAGATATGGAAAGATCGCATAGTGTTGCGAGTTGGGCTTATGGGCAGGCAGAAGAGAATGGGTATTTATTGTGGACAAATAAGTCCTAAGCATTTACATAAATTTAGAGTATCTATCTATAAGTAGTTGATGGTCATGAAATTCTAAAAAGGGTTTAAGGGCTAAGTAAATTTCTTCTTTTAATTTGATATCTATCCATGAATCATCAAGATAGATACATTCACCCATGGCTCTGAAAATAAGTTCAATTTCATGATTATTCATTAAAAAGATCTCTTCTTCTACTCTACCTTTGAGTGCATTAAGAAGTTCCTCAAAATTTGAGAATTCTTCATTATAAAAATCAAGCTTTGAAGAGATATAAGAAAAATAGCCTTTTGCATTTTCGACCAAAGAAATCAGACAAAGATATAGTTGTGAAATCTCATTCGTAGTGAAATAGGCACGGCTACTTTTGGGGGAAATATAAAAAGCTTGCAAGATCTCGATTGTTTTTAATGCACCTAAACTTCGATAGTAATGATCTTTGAGTAACGCAAATTTACGAATATCCCTCATGAAACCAAAGTCCTTTAGCTCTTTTAAATTTCTGATTTTTCTTGAGTAACTAAAGTAGGAAAAAAAGTTCTTCTTTTTATCCCAATTAATAGCTTCAGGAATAAGTTTCTCAGTTATCCATTCAAAAGAAGTTTGACAAGACCACCATTGTTCTTCGGATACAGGGATTTTGCTAAGGGGCGGTTCCCATAACAAGGTGAGTTCATCTTTATCGTTGATATCTTCAATATTTTCTGCCCAAAACATACCGTGATAAACATCTTCTACAGGTTTATATTTTTCACCAGTATATAGTTGTATGAAATTTCGAGATGCTGAAAATATATGCCATTCAGTCTTTCCGTTATCTACATCATGAACGTTTGTAAACTTAATCATCAGGTCCCAAATTTGCTTGGGTAATGCACATAAAGCAACATATGTTCGACCATTCCATGAAATAAAAGGAAAATTATAAGCTTTCCATATGTCTTCAATTTTTTGTATTGCCCCGAGATATGCGATAGTAAGATTGTCCGCGACTTCGGTAATTTGTTGAACAACTTCGATTGGTAGATTAAAACGACAGTTTTGTAGGTCTATAACTTCAAATTGATTTGATGGGTTATCAATATAAAATGGTCTATAGCGAGAGAGGATAGGTTGTCCTGAGTTTCCTAAGAAATTTTCTAACATCCATTTGTTTTCTAGAACAACACTTACTCCATGAGCATCATGAGTTTTGACCGTAATAGTGGCAGAGCCGACATGGTTTTGTGTAGGTAGTAGAGCCGAAATCTCAATCCATTTCTTTTTTATTACCCAATTGCTATTTTCACAATATGTTTCGTCGAAGTCTGAATAATTTAGTGAAGAAAAATATAGAAATTCGTTAGCAGCCTCTCTGTTGTTTTCGGCTGGATCGATTAATGCTTTATGTAATGTTTCAATAAAGTGTGTTCTAAGCATCCATTCATTATAAAACTGGCTTTCTGAAGCCATGGGAAAGAATTTACTAACAATGTCTGGATAGGGTTGTGATTTTATAGTTAGTGTCACACCAGTCCATAATTCAGCCTCTATTCCTAAGGCATGTAGTTCTGAATGTATTTCATCCCATTTTTTTCGTGTATTCCTTGTTAATTGGTCTTGAGCAAGGACAATTACATATTTTTTTATCTTTGGAATTAAATCATTTTGTTTGAACTTTTTAAATGAGTTATCTAATTCTTGTACGGATAGATTTCCCCAGCATTTACATTCATATACAGCAAGATTTTGAGGGGATTTAGTAAGGTTGGCACATAGATCAAGCCCACCTTGATAGTGTCCATTTCCTTTAATACGATGAGCATTGATTAATTCTTTGTCTTTATGAAGTAGCCATTCGCAATATTGTTCAAATTGTTCACTTGTGAGTTGAGTAAAAGGTAAAGTCGTAGCATCAAATGGAATATAAGTTTTCATAATTTCATTTTTATCTAAATTATAGGGTGATTTAATTTAAGTTAGGCTTTCAAGCATTAGTATATTTTAAATAGAAAATATATTAATGGAATGATAGATATATAACACTTAATAATAGATTGTCATTCCGTACTAATATTCTTATTTTGGTGGGAATTAATGATATAGATTTCATTGACATCATCGTCATAAATGACGATAATTAAGAAATGAGATATCCAGGTGGTAAAGGCAAGTGCTATCAGCACATTATTAATTTAATGCCTATGCATGACACATACATAGAAACACATTTAGGTGGAGGTTCTGTCATGCGTAATAAAAGGCCTGCTCAACGTAATATTGGGATTGACATTGATTCTAAAGTGATCAATCTGTGGAAAGAGCAATTCTCTGAATTATGTGAATTGGTTCTAGATGATGCATTGTCTTTTCTGAAAAGTTACAATTTTAACGGTAATGAGCTGGTATATGTAGATCCCCCTTATTTCCCCGATACTCGCCGTAATACAAAAATATATACATACGAATATACTCAGGATGATCATAGAAGATTACTCTCTTTACTAAAAGGGCTTCCTTGTAATGTCATGATTTCTGGTTATGATCACCCTTTTTATAATGAGCAACTTGATGGGTGGAGAAAAGTAACTTTTTCTGCCAAAACACATGTAGATATTCGTGAGGAAAATATTTGGCTCAACTTTAAAGAACCAAGTGTTTTACATGATAGTAGATTTTATGGAAAAAACTTCAGAGAGCGCCAAACAATAAAGCGACGTCAAGAACGTCTCTATAAAAAGATCCAAAATATGGATCCTGTTGAAAGAAGTGAATTATTTCGTTGGATGAATACAGAATATCCAGATGAACTGGGAGAATTATCATGCAATTAGGTGTAATTTTTTTAGAAAAAACAAATATTAGTTTGGAATTTCCAGAACCTAATTGTGAGGTTATACCCGGAGTTAAGTGGGGAACTATAGAAACCTTTCTATCGCCAGCTTATTGGGCTTTTCAAGTTTATTCTCAACGTCTTACTGGATCTAAAATTAATTATAAACTTGGCACTACACTCAAAGAAGAAGTAGCCGCTTGTCTATTAGGAGGGCATGGAATTCCTGCTCAAGTTGGTATTGCTGCATATAATCATCTGAAGAATCAAGGAGTATTTTCTGAAATAAAATCATCTGAGCAAGAAATTTATAACTTACTATCTGAACTAATAGATTTGGATGGCAAAAGAATAAAATACCGATTTGCCAAGCAGAAGGCTAAATATTTAGCAAATGCTATGGATAAACTATCTCAAGATACGCCATCATTTAAGTCAGGTCAGGATTTGAGGAATTGGCTATTAAATGTATCGGGTATTGGATTCAAGACAGCTTCATGGGTAGCCAGGAATTGGTTGGATGCAGATGATGTTGCTATCCTTGATATTCATATTCTAAGAGCTGGAATTTTAGGGGGGTTTTTAAGTAAAAACCTAAGTGTCGAAAGAAATTATCTTGAATTAGAGGAAGAGTTTTTGTCTTTTAGTAGAGGGTTAGGTATAAAAGCCTCAGAATTAGATGCTGTTATTTGGTTAGAAATGATGTCTTCATCTTCAATTGTACATGAACTTATGAACTCCAGTTCAATTGATACTGATCTTAAGTTTAAGAAAAGAAAGGAACCTATTACTCAACTAGAGATGAGAATCTAATTTCAGTTAATTTTAATTGCATCTAAGACTGCCATTCCTACAGTAACTAATTGTTTTTTTTCATCAATTTCTGTTGGTAAGAGAGCTCCAATTGGGCAAAAATTGATATTTAAATAACTAGCTACTAATGCTAAGTTTCCTAATAGAACTCCAGCATCACGCCAAACTAAACTGGCTCCATCGGTATATTTTGATAAAGTTTTTTGTGGTTCCGCAATCAAGAGTATTAAACTGGCTGAATTACAATTTAATATTTTTTCACAGTCTCTTCTAACGTTTATAAAATATTTATTTTCCTTATTAACGGGCCAAAGGCTATGACAAAAAGGGTCATATCTCCACCAGATATCAGTATATGGTGAGTTTATAAGAATATGAATAGGGTGAATTGCACCAGCCGAAGGAACTGGCCTTAAAGTTATAGGAAAGCCCATAGTTGAATCAATACAATCTTTAACTCGATTAGTAAGCCAGAGAAGATGTGATAAATGATCAATTGAAACGAGTTTAAAAGATCTTTGTGACTTCCGTTCAAACATAACTTGTGTAAATGGAATTGGCGTAAAAATCTCAGGCTCATCTAACCTGATGGATTTATTACTAAGATCCCACTTATAAGGAATATACTTATCAACTTTCTGTTTAGGAACAGGATTACCCAAGTTTACCCAAGTCATAGCCTACTTGCTCGAATATCTCAAAATATTTATTACAGCCACGGCAATTACCACAGGTCACCTCAGATTTATGACAACTATGAGACCATGCTAACAATTCAGCAGGAATATTAGATAATTGAATAAGTTCTTTAGTCGATAGGTTGATAGCAGGAGCTTCTACAGTTATACGGCCCTCTTGCAGGAACATTAGCTGATTCATTGCATCAATAAATTCATGAGAGCCATCTGTATGGCCGTTATCAGTTTTAACTGTTCCGATTAAAATCTTGGAGATATTAAAAGGGAGCATCTTCATGCCAGCTAGAGTAATTAAGAGTTGATTTCTATAAGGCCACCAATCGGAAGCGGGTGCATGTTGACTCTCAATAGTACCAGCCATATCTCCTGAACCAATATTTCTACAATCAACAGTTAATATTTCGTGCGGAATATTCAAATATCTACATATGGATTGTGAAGCAGCTATCTCAGCTTTTGCTGCAAGCTGCCCGTAGTCTATTGTTAATGCATAATCTGGTCTTTTCCACCATGCTATTGCTGTAGAATCCATGCCACCAGAGAGTAATAATACAGATTTCATTAAGTGATTGCCGTCCAAAGAGTATGATAAATAGCGGTAACGTAATCCTTAATAATTTTGCAATCTGATCCTTCCATCATTTTAAGGTTTTCTTCACTTTCATTTTCTGCATAGACTACAACAGGTTTGTTAATTGCTCTAGCGTATCCAATCTCATAAATTGTGCCTGAGTCCATACCGTCAGCTATGGCGAATAAAAGATCACATTTATGTATGCCTTCAAGATCTTTATCTACCACATCTTCAGCATTACCTTTGCCTACATCATGATAGGGAGAAAAAACCTCTAGGCCAAGATCTTGTAAGTTTTTCCTCGCTTCCTCAATTAACCATAGTTGTGCAAGAGTAAAAAAGGGGCCAGCAAGATAAACCTTGGGTTTACAACCTTTTTTAAATTGTTCAGAAAGAATGATAGGAGAGGGTGAATATTTGTTTAAACGTTCTGGTGTAATAAATCCTTCCGTTTCACAATAATATGCAGTTGCTTTAGAAGCTTGTAGAGCTGCTTCATAAGCACTCTTTTTTTGTTCCATCCAAGCATATCCAAAATGGGCAACAAAATTATCTCCAGAACCTATTTTTGATACCTTGTTCGTACTAAAGGCTGGCACATGCTTGATCTCATCAAGCTTATGGTCGTAAACCAGACATCCATCAGGTCCTTTTTTTAATATAACTACCTCAGCTTGTTGAGATACAGCAATTTTCCTAAGTAACTCATTAGTATCATCAATCTGTAATAATGATTTTGCTTCATACTGATTAAGTAAAATCGCTAGGTGTTTAGCTTTAGATCCATTTGCATGGAAAAGTTCTACTGAGGCTACATTTTGAGGATCGTAAACAGCATATTCACTGTCTATGATAGCCGTACCTTCCAAGAATCCAAATCTAATAACGTTTTTTTCTTTAATTTCCAGTGGAGGATTATTAGTAGTTCTATTGTAAATTAAGGGCTTAGCAAGAGCATGAGTATAATGAAATTTAGTATTTACTGGAATATTAATAATACTTAATTCGAAGCCCTCCAGTTCAGCACGGGCTTGAATAACTTCTTGTATGTTTTTAGAGCAATACGTGGTTAACTTAACTTCTCCCTTCATAGCTGCAATTGCAGAAGCAGCTCTTCCTCCTGAACCAAAAATATTATATCTATAAGGATGCATACAATATTCTTCATATATTCCGCCTGTAATAGTTATCATAAGTGGCTCCTTTTTTAGTGTTTAATTGCTGTTATTTTAACTCGCACTTGTCCTTGATTGACTACTAATACTCTTCCTTGATATTTCGTGCCACTACGTAAGCATTCACGTAATTTTCCTATAACTGGGGCAGCAATACCGCCAGCAATATCATCCTCATAGAAAGCATATACAGTAGTGATATTATTTGATTCAAAGCCAATTCTTAAAATATCACCTTCTGTTAATTTTGAAACGATAGCTTCTTTGGGTGAGCTGAGTTGAACATTAATTGTTAAATCTTCACAAGATTGGAAATCTGGAATTGGCGTTCCGCCCCCACCACCTGAACCTGACATATTACGTTACCCTTTGATTTCTTGTATAAAAATTATTTAAATTTTAGTTTAATTATTTATTTCTTGTAAAGCAAGGTGTTAAATTTTCATAGTTTATAAAACGATGATTATAGACTCTATTTTTTTTAAAAATTTTGAGTATAACCAACTGGCTATAGTTTGGGATGGTTGTTAATTATTTTGAATTAAAGTAAGTCAAAAGTGGTTTTCTTTGGAAGGGTTTTATATATTCCAGAATTGTTTGACCATCTTAATGAGGAAAATCCGCTCATTATACGATGCCCAATCCATCTATTATCAATAATTTTTAAGGATGAGTTTGATGGGTTGACCAATAATAATGATCCCATAAATTTAAGCCATTCTTTATGGGTTAAAAGTTTAGACGAATAAGCATGAAATGAGTTACCTGTGCTATAAAATGTCATATCTGAAAGTATCTTGTAATCTATAAAATTTTTTAACCGATAATAAACCTCTCTATCTAACCTTGAGGTAGCAAAATCTATCATTGGAATATGGTATATTTTCCTACTTTTGGTTTTAACTAAAGAATGGAATGCAAGTTCTTGATCTTCTTTTAAACTTTTCAATATGGAGTTAACATAATCTATTGAAAAATTTTCACCTGATATAGTATTAATAATTCTATCATCAGATAAAGAATCGGGTAGATAAGTATATTTAGATAGTGAATATGTCGATTCACTATCTAAAAGACTGTTAATGAAAAAATAAGGGTGATCTGTATTAATCATTGAATTCTGATGCCTTCTAATAACTGATACATTTCTAAGGCAAAATCATCGGTCATTCCTGAAATATAATCGACGATTAAGTGTGCTCTATAAATGATTTCATTTGATGGGTCTGCTTCCACTGATAGAATATATTTCTTAATATGATTCTTTGGCAAGCGTCTTAATAGACGCAATTCAAAGTCGAGCCCTAACTTTTTAGGGGAGAGCATGCTTTTTTCAGGGTATTTAAGTAAACAATTGAATTTATCTTCAGATAAGCACATCAAAATTTCGCAGTGATTTAAAAGGCCTTGTATAATATTTCGCCCTGCGAGTTCAATTTTTTCAGCTGACTCATGGCAGTAGATATTTTTCTTAGCATAATCGAATACTTCATCTAGAATTTTATGGATGTCTGTATTTTTCTCTATAAGCTCTATATTATCTGTCCCATCTAATAATGAGCTTAAATTTGAACAAAATTTTGTGGCAGCTTCTTTTGCGGCAGTATTTATAATACACGTTTTAAACTTTAAAAAATTAAGTTGTTCATGACTTAATTTGTCTACGTTAAATATTGAGCTGGCATCAATTTCTTTATTTCTGTTAAAGAACTCAATGAAATGACTAATAATTTGTTTCTCTGTGACAATCTGTTTCTCAATAGCATCTTCTAGATCACTCATCGAATAGGCAATAAAATCAGCTGTATCCATAATATTTTTAAGTGGGAAGTGTTTTCCTTCCGGCCAATTGATTTTTTTACAGGCTTCTTGATAGCTTGGATAGCAAAGCTTAAAAATTCCAATTTTTTCATTATTTTGTATTTTATCAATGGTATATGGGTACTTAACTGTTGATAAAAGTAAAGAGCACGTTAAGTTTAAACCGAATTCATCATTTCCACTTAATAATCTTATTAAGCGGAAACCTTGAGGATTACCATCAAATTTATGAAGATCTAGGTTATTAATATTGCTAGATAACTCTTTAAACATGCATTGGCCTAGGTTATTTTTATAATTATCAATTTGTTTTTTAAACCATTGCCTAATTGCAGCTTCACCTAAATGTCCAAATGGAGGGTTGCCAATATCATGTAACAAGCAAGCTGTTTCAACTGTATTTACAAAAGATGTCATCTTTTCAAAGTCTAAGCCTTCTACTTTATATTCCTTCTGGATTTTATAAAGAATTTCTTGGGCAATATAGCAACCGATATGAGCAACTTCAATAGAATGTGTTAGTCTGCTCCTGACAGATGCATTTGCTTCTAAAGGGAATACTTGAGCTTTTTGTTGTAGTCGGCGAAAAGCTGGTGAATTGATGACGCGTCCTTTATCACTTTCTGTTGCTTCTAAAAGAGTTTCAGAGACTTTAGATGTTTTTCTTAGACGTACTGGCTGAATAAAAGATAATAATTTATTTATATTTTCAGATATGTTTTCCATCAAATTTTACTTTAGTAATGAATATTATTTACGCACTTTAGCAGAGAATCAGCTTCTTAACAAAAAGAAACATGAAGCTTATTAGAGATGTAATAGAAAAGCACGTTATCAAATCTTTATTCGCAATAAGTTTCTAACACATTAATTAAAATATTATTTTTGAGTTATACGGGTATTTGAATTGTAATAAAGTCATACTTTCCCCCTCAAATTATCAATAAAATCAGCCCACTCCTGCATCATTTTTGTTCTGTATTCTAGATGCTGCGCATGGTTATACGCTTGAGATACAGCGTTACCAACTGTGTGCGCTAACTGTATTTCAATTGCATCATGCATATAGCCTTGCTCATGTAGGGTTGTAGATGCGAGTCCACGAAATCCATGCCCCGTCATTTTACCTGTGTAGCCCATCGTTCGAATGGCACTTAACAGAGCATTATTACTTAGTGGTTTTGCAGAACTGTGATTATAAAAAACAAATTGCTTGTTACCTGTGAGAGGCTGTAAGCCTTTAATGAGTTCAATAGCTTGTCTTGATAAAGGAACAATATGAGGTAGAGCCATTTTCATCTTATATGCAGGAATTCTCCATAACTGATTATCAAAATCAATCTCATTCCATTCCATGTTAATGAGCTCTGCAGTTCTTACGAAAGTGAGTGTCATGAACTGTAAAGCTGTCTTAACAAGGATATTGCCGTGATAACGATCCATACGCTCTAAGAAAGGTGGGAACTCAGAAATATCTAAGCGAGCCATATGTTTTACTTTACGAGGCTTGAGTGCTTCTTGAAGGTGAGGGGTAGGGTCATTTTCAATCAGGTCCTTACGAATGGCATAACGGAAGATACGCCCAGCTAAAGGAATAGAGCGCTTTGCCATCTCTTGAGCACCACGAGCTTCAATTTGTTTAGCACAAGCAAGGACATCTTTACCTTTAATCTGATCAATAGGCATATGTCCTAATGCTGGGAAAAGATCTTTTTCAAATACAGATAAGTCACGTAAATATGTGCCTTCTTTAATGACGGGCTTACGATCTTCCATCCATTCCATAGCAAGTGCTTTGAAAAGAATACTTTCATCGGCTTGTTGTTTTTTCTGCTTTTTTTCTTCATTGGGATTAATCCCATCTTTAAGCTTTAATCGAGCTTCATCTCTAGTACGGCGTGCCTGTGCAAGTGAGGTTTCAGGATATGTACCAATACTGAAAATATTTTCTTTGCCATGAAATCGAAATTTCATCCGCCAATACATACCACCTGAAGGTGTGACTTCTAAGTACATACCTTTCTCATCAGAATATCGTGTTTTCTTTTCTAATGGTTTGATCTTTCTTATTTTTACATCTGTAAGCATGACAGCATGTCCTAGAGTGTATTTGGGGGTATAAAAATAGGGGTATAAATACTTACCCCCATTTATACCCCCAATATATACAGGATTTCAATAGATGCTGTTAGATATGATTGGACATAAAAAAGGCTTAAACCGTTACAGTTTAAGCCTTTTTAGATCTTATGGGACTGCATAAGAATTAAATTTGGCGGTGAAAGAGGGATTCGAACCCTCGAAACGCTATAAACGTTTACACACTTTCCAGGCGTGCTCCTTCAGCCACTCGGACACTTCACCATGGCGGAGGATAATATCGAAAAACATAGCCATCGACAAGGTGAAACAATTGAATTCGAGCAAAAGTTTTAGCTCAATGATATGATTCGCAAAAATAGTGTCGATAATTGAAGACAAGCTTATGCAAAGTTCTGCAAAAAAAGCCGCATTGCCTGCGATTACCTTGGCAGCATTAGGGGTTGTGTTTGGGGATATCGGAACCAGTCCACTCTACGCACTTAAAGAATCTTTTCATGCTGCGCATGGATTAGTGATTAACCCCGAGAATGTTTTGGGTATTTTGTCGATTATCTTTTGGACAATGACATTGGTCATTACCATCAAATATGTCGCAATTGTCATGCGTGCAGATAACAATGGTGAGGGCGGCATTATGGCTTTGCTTGCCCTGAATTTACGCAATACCAATTTTAGTGATCGCAAAAAATTATTATTGATTGCCATTGGCTTTATTGGTGCCTCGCTGTTTTTTGGTGATGGCATTATTACCCCTGCCATTTCAGTGTTGTCCGCAGTCGAAGGCTTGTCCATCGCAACCGATGCACTAGATCCTTATATTGTGCCCATTGCCATTAGTATCGTGACCGCTTTGTTTGTGATGCAAAAATATGGCACAGCTTTTGTTGGTAAGTTTTTTGGCCCACTCACCTTATTATGGTTTTTTGCCCTTGGACTATTAGGTATCTCTAGCATTATTCAAACCCCTTTGGTTTTGGGGATGCTGAGTCCGCATTGGGCCATCCACTTTATTATTACTAACCCGATGATGGCATTTTTTATCATGGGTGCGGTGGTGTTAACCGTAACAGGTGGTGAAGCTTTATATGCCGATATGGGGCATTTCGGACCTGTTCCAATTCGTTTGGCATGGTTTGTGGTGGTTTTACCTTGTTTATTGCTTAACTATGCAGGGCAAGGCGCATTATTACTGCGTGATCCGAATGCCATTGAAAATCCATTTTATTTATTGGTGCCAGAATGGGCGCTGTACCCAATGATTTTCTTGGCAACCATGGCTGCGGTTATTGCCTCTCAAGCGGTGATTTCAGGGGTGTTTTCCTTGGCACGCCAAGCCATTCAATTGGGGTATCTGCCACGTTTAAGCATTAAGCACACTTCAGATTCGGAACAAGGGCAGATTTATGTACCTTTACTGAACTGGATTTTGCTCGCAGCGATTATTGTTTTAATTCTCATCTTCCAAACCAGTTCGCGTTTATCCCATGCTTACGGTTTGGCTGTGACCATGACCATGTTCTGCGATACCTTATTGATCGCAGTGTTTATTCGATATACATGGAAATGGAGTAAGCCAAAACTAGCATTACTGATTACACCATTTCTATTGCTGGATTTGGTTCTAGTGAGCGCCACTTCGCTCAAAGTTCTGTCCGGTGGTTGGGTGCCGTTATTGATTGGCGGGATTGCATTTCTGCTCTTAATGACGTGGAAAGATGGTCGTGAACTGACTTTTTCCAAGTTACAACAAGATACGCTTCCGCTCGATTTATTTGTGCAGAGTATTGGTGAGCAGGCAAACTGGGTCGAAGGTGAGGCGGTCTTCCTAACAGGGACCCCAACTGTTGTGCCACATGCCATGTTACACAACATGAAGCACAATAAGGTCTTACATCAAAAGAACATCATTCTGACCGTAAAAATTCAGGATGTGCCTTATGTTGCAGACCAAGATCGATTCCATGTGGAAACCATGAATCAGCATTTTTATCGCGTAGAATTGTTCTACGGCTTTAAAGATGAAATGAATATTCCAATGGCATTGGAAGCGGTCTATCAAGCGATAGAACTCGAATACAATTTAATGCAAATCAGCTTCTTTGTTTCGCGTGAACGTATTATTAGTACTGTCGGGGATGGCTTGGCGCCGTGGCGTGAAAAGTTGTTTATTTCAATGCAGCGCAACACCAGCCCAGTCAGCGACTTTTACCAAATTCCACCGAATCGTGTGGTGGAGTTGGGCAGTCAAATTGAAATCTGATCATTTCATGCTTTCATCAGTCTAAGCGCTAAAAAAACCAAGGCCTAGTCCTTGGTTTTTTTATGCGGATTAAAATATTTGTGCAGTAGGGTTAATTATTGTGCGACTTCGGTTGGAGCATCAGTAGGCATCTGTTCTGAAGGGGCTGGCATTGGCTGTGCTTCAAGATTTTGCTCCGATTGTGGCAGGTTAGGAGTGACGTCTGTATCTGGACTATTGATTGGCTGGCTCGCGGAAGAGCTTAATTGTAGTGCTGGGGGAGTGGCTTGATTCGGTACGGCTGCGGATGCATCCTCGATTGCACTATTTGGAGCTGCGCTCATACTGGATGCTGTAGGATTATTATCGGTATTCACCAAACGTACTTGTCCAGATTGTATTAAGTCTTGAATGGATCCTGGTTGTCCATTAATCGTGGTGCTAATCTTGGCTTGTGACAAGCTTTCCAAGGTTTCGCCTGCTTCTACGGCAGGTTCTGCAAATGCACTGACGCTGCTGAAGCCAAGTAATAATCCAGAGGCTAAAACTGTTGCTGAAATTAAATTATGTGAAGACATCATGACTCCATGATTTATTGTGACTGTTCTGTGTGGTATTACCTTGGCACATTCAAAATCGGGCTGACAATCGAATCTACCCAATTGCATTGATAAGCTATTCAAAAGCCTGACGAAATCAGACAATTTGTTACAAGCGCTACTTGCTTGTCACGATTTTGTTGAATTGTTAAGCGATCAAACATAGGAACATATACTTCTACAGAAGGGCTTTGTTAAGCTCCTGCAAAATCAGTCGTTTGATAAAGTAATGGCCAGTAAAAAACGTAGTTCAAAGCAATCCTTTCCGTGGTTTTTTAATCAGCACAGTTCAAAAGTTGTGTTGGGAGTGGTTGCCGCAGGCAGTTTTGCCATTGCCTTTGGACAAGAGCGAATTAGCCAGTTTTTATCTTTACCCAATACTTCGAATTCGGCTTGTCTAGATCAGTTTTATCGAGATGTTCCCCCTTATTTAAACAAAGAAAGCCTCCAAAAGCAGAGCCATGCTTTGTGTTTTAACGGTTTTAATGTGATGTATTCAGGCGTTTCGAAAACGCCGCTTTGGGTGGCAGAAGCTTTAACACCAGAGCGTTTAAGTCAGAAAATTCCACGTGAAGACAGCTTCCACGAAGAGGAGCGGATTCCTGCGCAATATCGTGCCACCTTGTCGGATTATCGTGGCTCAGGCTATGACCGTGGGCATATGGCTCCGAATGCCGATATGCCGAATAAGGCCTCGCAATTCGACAGTTTCTCTTTGGCGAATATGGTGCCACAGGCTCCTAAAAATAATCAGGAAGTATGGCGTAAACTGGAAGAAGCGACACGTGCCATTGTGACCAAACACCAGACCGATGTGTATGTGGTCACGGGCCCAACCTTTACCAGCAAAAAATTAAAAGTGATTGGACAAGGCATTATGGTGCCGACTGCCGTGTATAAGGCGGTGTATATTCCAAAAACGGGAGCCATTGGCGTGTATTACGCACCCAACAATAATTCACAAGAAGTCAAAATTGTTAGCGTATGTTATTTGGAAGAACAAATTGGCGTTAATTTATTCCCTCAATTGACCGAAGAGCAAAAGCGTAATACCTATCAGTTGCCACTGACCGCAAGTGCAGTCAAAGCCAAACAACAAATAGCCTATTCGCATTGGGACGCAGAGAGCCAGTGTGCAGAAGATGTATCCGCAGAACAGATCAAAGCGGCGCAACAAAGCTTTAGCTCAGGTAGTAGTAAATCCACTGCAAGTTCGAAACCAAGTTTAGATGCAGATACGCAAGAAGCGATTGTGAAACAGTTGATTGAGGCGTTATTGCAGTATATGTTGCAATTGGTGAAATAGAAAATACCTATCCATTTGAAGTATTGGCTGCGAGGTGACGATGTTCAAACCTTTTGAAAATGGCACAGAATCACATGCAATTCATGATTTAACCCTAGAAAATCAATGCGATCGGGTCAATATTTATGGCAATTTGCAAATTGCTAAAGATCAGGCAGGTTTGGCCGCAGCAAAAGCCTTGCAGGCCTATTTAAATGCGATTGTGGCAAAGTTGGAAGCAGAAACCGATTTGCCAGAACAAATTATTCATGCGGCGACTCAGGAAGTGGAAAACCCCTTTTTATAAATGCTCAAATTTTAAGGAAGCCAGTCGAACTGAGGATCGACTGGCTTTTCTTTAAGATGATGTTTTACCTTGTGCAACAAATTTATACATTAAGCTGCCGAGGATGGCTCCTACAATTGGGGCAAGCCAGAATAACCACAATTGTCGCAATGCTTCAGTTTCTGCGAATAGGGCGACGCCTGTACTTCGGGCTGGGTTCACGGAGGTATTGGTGACAGGAATACTGATTAAGTGGATGAGCGTTAGCGCGAGACCAATGGCAATGGGTGCGAAACCTGCGGGTGCTCGTTTATCAGTAGCTCCCATAATCACGATCAGAAAAAATGCCGTGAGTACCACTTCTATAATGAGTGCTGAAATCAAGCCATATTTTCCAGGGGAAAGTTCCGCATAACCATTACTGGCGAAAGCCCCTGTACCCATAAAACCAGCTTGTCCTTGTGCAATCAGGAACAGCACAAAAGCTGCCAAAATAGCGCCAATCACTTGAGCGGCAAGATAAGGCAACAGATCTTTGCCATCGAAACGTTGTCCAACCCATAAGCCAATACTGACCGCTGGATTAAAATGTCCACCAGAGATATGCCCAAAGGCATAAGCACCAGTTAAGACGGTTAAACCAAAAGCGAGGGCAACCCCCGCAAAACCAATACCAAGTTCAGGAAACGCTGCGGCAAAGATGGCACTACCACAGCCACCAAAGACCAACCAAAATGTGCCGAGCAGTTCGGCGAGATATTTATTCATCTTCATCTCCAGTGTTATTTGTTATGATGATTTTTTGTTCTAAAGCACAACAGTCTATCTTTAACGATAAATGTAAGATGACTCAATGTAAAAATGATTAAAAAGTGTACTTATTTTTATCTATCATCAGATGGATTGCAGATATTGTTTGCGGAACTGTTGCGGGGTTTGTCCCGTCCAGAGTTTAAATGCACGTTGAAAAGCGCTTTGCTCGGAGTAACTTAACAGCAAGGCAATTTCTTGTAAGCTGAGATGTGGGTCTTGTAAATATTGCTCTGCGAGCATTTGCCGCACTTGTTGAGTACGTTGTTGATAGGTGCTGCCTTGAGCTTGTAAATAACGTTGCAGTTGCCGCACTGAAATATTCAACTGTTGGGAAATCACCTCAATTTGGTATTGGTTTTTCTGTAGCCCTGTCAAGATGGCTTGCTGGAGACGCTGATCCAGTTGGGTCGAATGTGGCAATTGCTTTAACAGCGCCTGTGCCTGTTGCATTAACAATTGCTGTAAGGTGTGATCGCCTTGTTGTAAGGGCTTTTGTAATTCGCTTAATGGCAGAAGAACTTGAGTCGCGGTTTGTGAAAAGCGCACTTTACAATGAAAAAACTGTTCATAGCGTCGGCTATTTTTCGGAGCAGCATGACGGAAATGTACTTCATGCAGTTGAATAGGGTGCTCGGTCATATTCTGATTTAAGAACTGTACCATTAAGGCAATCGCAATTTCGTCGGTGAGTTGCGTAGTCAGATGCTGTGGTAATTCACCCCAGCGAATGGCAAGGTAATCGGTAGATAGATTAATTTGCAGTGGACTTCCATCATAAATCAGCCGATGAAAGTCATGATAACGGCTGAGCGCTTCGCCCAAAGTGTCACAGGCGAGGGCAAGATAAGCCAGAATACCCAAATGTTTCGTTTGTACATAGGTGGAAATTTCTAAACCGAGAGCGGGATGAGGCACTTGTTGCTGTAATTCATTCAATAACTCATGCCAAATACGATAGTCAAAGCGTTCGAGGTTTTGCACCTTCAGCAATTGCGGCTGAATCACAAGACCTTGGGCTTGGCTATAGGCATACAGCAGGTGTCCCAGTCCGCCATAGACGGAGCCTGTATAATCATTCAGGGTGAGCATCATGTGTTTTTGTTGTCGTGATTTGTCAATATTAAGCGTATGGATGGTCAATATTTATCACATTCAGTTTTCTATATTCAAGCTATGAATGGAGAAATAGATTATGTGGAAAGGATTTTTAGCAGGATTGGTCGTTGCCAATGGTTTTGAATGGGTCGCGCATAAATATCTGTTACATGGTACCCATCGTGCGGGTCAACCTCGTTATAGCCCAGTGCCTTTAAGCATGAAATCACATTGGGAGCATCATCGAGAAGTCCGCAAACAGCAATTTCATGATGATAGTTATGTAGAAGGCTTGCCGCACTGGCGCACTAAAAATGAAGTCATCTCTTTGATGGTTGCCGCAGGAGTGAGTAGTGCCTTGTTTTATCCGATATCAAAAGGGATGGCAGCGGCAGCGGTATATAGTGCCTGTAATTATTTTTACATCCATCGTCGAGCGCATCTGGAACCTGAATGGGCCATGAAGAAAATACCGTGGCATTATGATCATCATATGAATGCTAATCAGGATGCTAACTGGTGTGTGACCAAGCCGTGGTTTGATTATTTATTGGGAACACGGGTGATTTCGGCTGCGAATTTGCAAGAGCAGAATCCATTGGGCATTGCATTGCCACAAGGGGTCGCCAAGCGATTGAATCAAGTGGCGCAACGTTATTTCCCTGCCAAATGGGTAGAGAAAAACAATATGACGACTGGGCTAGCATTAAAAAATGAGGCAAATGAAGCTGTGCAGCAGCAAGATTCTGTCGCAATGGTTCAATGATTTTGGTGGCAATCATCATACTTGATGATATTTAAAAACTTTTTATTGGTTGCTTGATTTGCAGATCAACAAAGCTGTGCATGTCATTTTAAGTGTTGAGCCATTGAACCCAATCAAGGCGCAATTCAGTTTCTTGGCATATCAGGAGTCATCAAGACTCCTTTTTTTATTGAAGATTAGGCATATAAAAAAGAGCGCTCTAGGCGCTCTTTTAGACCATTAAATACCTGCTCTGCTTACAGGCGCATTTCAATGCCTTGTGCTGCCAAATATTGCTTCGCTTCAGGAATAGTATGCTGTCCAAAGTGAAAAATGGATGCCGCCAGTACGGCATCAGCCCCACCTTTTAAAATACCGTCTGCCAAATGTTGCAATGTTCCTACACCACCAGAAGCAATGGTTGGAATGGTCACGCGGTCATTAATGGCACGCATTAAACCAAGGTCATAACCTGCTTTGGTCCCATCGGCATCCATTGAAGTGATTAAAAGCTCACCTGCACCGAAGTTGGCCATTTTCACTGCCCATTCAATCGCATCAATCCCTGTTTCTTTACGACCGCCGTGGGTGAAAATTTCCCATTTGTTTTCTGCGGTTCTTTTCGCATCAATCGCAACCACAATACATTGTGCACCAAAGCGTTGAGAGGCTTCTTGGACAAACTCAGGGTTATAAATGGCTGCTGAGTTAATGCTGACTTTATCTGCGCCCGCATTGAGCAATAAGCGAATATCTTCGACTTTACGGACACCACCACCGACTGTAAGCGGAACAAACACGCTTTCTGCCATACGTTCTACCGTACGGTAAGTGGTGTCGCGTCCATGATGTGTAGCAGTAATATCAAGGAAGGTAATTTCATCGGCACCTTGTTCGTTATAGCGACGGGCAACTTCAACAGGATCACCTGCATCACGAATATCAAGGAACTGTACACCTTTCACCACACGACCGTTGTCGACGTCGAGACAAGGAATAATACGTTTAGCTAGCATAATTTTTTCCAATAATTACAGCCGATTATGAATCTCACCTACACAAGCGCTACACCTTGGCAGATTGAAACGGTATTCTATCAAACTTATGTAAGATTTTTCGCAGGTTTTCTATGTCGGTTTATACCACTTTGACTTTAAAGGAAGTTCAGGACTTCGCAGCACCTTATGGATTAGAGGTGATTGACCTGATTCCCATTCAAGGAGGTATTCAAAATACAAACTATTTTCTGGTCTGTGAAGACCAAAGCCAATATGTATTAACCGTATTTGAAGAAATGGATGAACATGGGGCGGGTGAAATTGTGCCTGTATTGGAACATTTAGGACAGCAAGGTCTAGCTGTGCCTGTGCCGTTAAAACATTCAGGACAAGCCATTCACTTTATTAAACAAAAGCCTGCCCAAATTGCACCGCGTTTAATGGGTAAACATCCGATGCCAGCCTCTGTGGCACAGGTGGAAGCGATTGCGGTGGCGCAAGCCAAAATGCATGTGGCTTTGCAGGATTTTCCGCTTGAACGTGCCCAATACCGTAACCATCAATATTGGCGTCAGGTGTCACGTGAAATTAAACCCACGCTAAACACGGCAGATACCGTGTTGTTGAATGAATTGCTCGGTTTGTATGATGCCATGACCGCGATTTATCCAGATCGACCAAAAGGTTTTATTCATTCGGACCTGTTCCGTGACAACACCTTATTTGAAGGGGAGCAACTCAAAGGTATTCTCGATTTTTACGAATTGAACAAAGATGAGTTGTTGTTTGACATCGCAATTACTCTGAATGACTTCTGTACTGAATATCCAGATGTGCATTTAGATGAAGAAAAAGCCTTGGCCTTCCTTACTGCCTATCAAACGGTGCGTCCTCTCACGGAAGATGAGAAAGCCTGTTTAGAGCTGTATTTGGCCATGGCAGCAGGACGTTTCTGGATGATGCGTTTGCAAGTGGCTCAGAAAAACGCCGCTGAAGGGCGTACAGGTGATGACATTTTGCAGAAAAACCCTTTAGAAATGCGTAATATGCTGATTGAACGCTTAAAATTTGTAAATGGTTAAATAAGGAAGATCACATGCGAGATCAGGGACGTTTGGTAGAATGGTTTGATGATAAAGGCTACGGCTTTATTCAACCCAATGATACCAATAAAGAGCGGGTGTTCTTACATATTAAGGACTTCGCACGCCCTGGCCCGCGTCCAATCGTTGGCTGTGCCTTGGAATATATTGTCTTGTTAGATGGGCAAGGGCGCTTTCGGGCACAACAGGTCACTTATTTAAAAGCCTCACAAACAGGTGTGAAGCCTAAAACCAAAGCCACTCCGCCACAAAAGCATTCTGTTATGCAACTGGCATGTATGGCGTACTTTGTGGTTTTGACCGTTTTGGTGATTGCTGGATTGCTCAGTGGTTTAGTGCTGTTATTGATTTGTCTAATGAATGCAGCCAGTTATTGGTTTTATGCGCAAGATAAAGAAGCCGCGCAATTGGGCGGGCGTCGTGTATCTGAACAGACGTTGCATATTTTAGCCTTCTTAGGCGGATGGCCCGCCGCTTGGTTGGCACAACAAAAGCTGCGACATAAAACACAAAAACAACCTTTTAGAAAGGTGTATTTCTGTACCATAGCTTTAAATCTATTACTTATTTTATGGCTGATCTCTCCTTTAAATAGCTTGCCAATCTAAGGGAGAGCGTTGCAACAATAAGGGGGAAAAAATGAATACACCCATTGATCAAGATTCTAATCGTAGTTTAACGCTGGTTCTATACGTCCTTTACATCATTGCGATTTTTACAGGCGGCTTATTGGCGCTGATTGCCTTGATTATTAACTATGTCAAACTGAATGATGTGCGTGGCTCAATCTTCGAGAGTCACTTTTTATGGCAAATTCGTAGTTTCTGGTGGTATTTGTTCTGGAATGTCATAGCGTTTGTCCCGTTCTTTTTCTTGTTCTTTACAGGGAATAACCCTGACGTATTTGCAGGTGTGGCCTTGGGCAGCACCATCTTTTGCATTAGCGTGATGGCGCTGTCATGGATCTGGATTGTCTATCGTGCTATTCGCGGCATTATCACCCTAAATGACAATCAGCCGATTTGAATTGCTTATATTAAACAAAAAATCTGTAGTCTGAGGTTTGATCAGAAATGAGATAGAATCTCAAATGAAAAAGAGTGGCATTTGCCACTCTTTTTTTTGCCCGATTCTGAGACCAAGTGCACCATAGTTTGGCAGTACTGTGCCCCAAGCTGGGCTTTTTTAGAGTCTAGATTTTATATGATCGTTTTAAAGTTTTGATATTTCTAGTAAATAATTTACATTTTTAATAACTAAAGTTTACTTTTTTATATTTTAAAGCTTACGTTTTTAATAATTTTAATTTACTTTTTTATATTTTAAATTTTACTTTTTTAATAATTGAATTTTACATTTTTAATAAATTAACTTTACATATATGTACAGTTATTTTTTTAAATAAGTAAGGTTGCTTTATTTAAAAAATAACCTAACAACTTGATTAACAATAGAAGCGACCACGGCGTCGACGCAAGCCCAAAACATGAATTGCACGGACCAAAACAGCATACGAAACTGCATAGCCAAACTCTTGTTCAAAAAGCGGAACTAGATCACTGATGTTCTGAAATTTTGTTTTTTTAACAAAGACTTGGAAGCTATTCCAATCCTTGATATGATTTGGTGCACCACGCTTTTCACTCGGCTTGGGTACAAGGTCTCCCGTTTCTTCTTCAAGCTTGATCCAAGCATCCAAGGTGACACGGGAAATGTTAAATTGTTTGCATACCGCTACTTTGTAGTCGGTTATCTTGTAGGCTTGAATTGCAGCTTTACGCAGTTCAACGGAGTATCTAGGCATTAACTTGTCTCATTTTAAAATAAGATTTTTTATATTATATGGCATAGTTGTTGCAAAAAAATAATTAAGTTAAATAAAATATGTAAATGGAGTTTAAATGAAAAGAACAGAGGTTTCTTTAAGATCGTTGTCCTTGTGGCAAGTCATTATTATTGGTGTGGCTTATATGACCCCTATGGTGGTATTCGATACCTTTGGTATCGTCTCGGGGGTGACCGAAGGTCGAGTGCCACTCGCCTATATTTTGGCGCTATTTGCAATGCTCTTAACTGCGTTTAGTTACGCACGTTTCAGTCGAATCAGTGAAGATTCAGGTTCAGCTTATAATTACACCGCTCAGTCCTGTGGGGCAAAAGCCGGCTTCTTTGTCGGTTGGTGTTCACTGTTGGATTATCTTTTACTGCCTTTGGTGAATGCTTTACTGGCAGGTATTTATTTAGAGGCGGTGATTCCAAGTGTCCCGTATTGGGTCTGGGTCACGTTATTTACAGGCATCGTGACGCTGATTAACTGCTTCCGCATCAATATTCTGGCAAATTTAAGTCTGCTTTTTGTATTTCTGCCACTCTTGCTCATGATTGTATTTATTTATCTGGTTATTCAGGGTGTGGGTTCAGAACAAGGTTATGCGCATGTATTGACCTTGGCACCTCTATTTAATGGTGATACCACAGTTCTGCCTTTAATTGCGGGTGCATCTATTCTGTGTTTTTCATTTTTGGGTTTCGATGCCGTGACCACATTGGCACATGAAACTAAAGATCCGAAAAAGAATATTCCACGTGCGGTGTTGCTCACCACATTGGTGGGAGGAGTTATCTTCTTCTCGGCTTCATGGTTTATTCAATTGTATTTCCCAAGCAATGTACGCTTTAACAAACCAGATGAAGCATTACCTGAAATTGTATTGTATGTGGGAGGCGCTTTATTCCAAGCCATTTTCTTGTGTGGCCAAATTATGAATACCTTTGCGTCAGGTTTGGCGACGCATGCCAGTGCTTCACGTTTAATTCATATTATGGCTAAAGATGGTATTTTCCCCAAAGCAACGTTTGGGCAATTGCATGCAAAATTGGGTACTCCACTGTATGCCGTATTGACCATCGGGCTGATTTCACTGTCTGCCATTTTCCTTGAGTTAGCGACGGTGGTGAGCATGATTAGTTTTGGTGCTTTAATTGCCTTTACCGCAGTAAATTTCTCGGTCTTTGCCAAATTCTATTTGCGCGATAAACAAACACAAGGTTTGAAGAATAAATTTTTCAACCTGATTCTGCCGCTTTTATCGGTGATGGTCATGATTGGGCTTTGGGTGAATTTAGAGCGTAATGCCTTGATCTTCGGATGTTCTTGGTTGGCTGTCGGTATCGCACTATTTATCTATAAAAGACTGAAAAGACAAAATATTGTGATCGAAAATGCGTATTAGACCCGACCCAAAAATGGGATACATAAGAGTGTGAATGACATGAAGATGAATAAACCAATATTTGAAAATGACGTGGAGTATAAAGCCAGCCACGCTTTACACAGCGGTAAAGAGTGGAACTGGCTCAATCCAAAGCGAGGCGAGTTTAGTCATCCTGCAAATTACTATGAAAGCTCGCTCAAAACATGGCATCAATTTGAGACTTTAAATGCCGATCTGGTCTGTGATGTACTGGTGATTGGTGGTGGCTTATTGGGGACATCTACGGCTTTGCATTTGGCTGAACAAGGCGTAGAAACCGTATTGGTTGAAAAAAATCGCATTGGCAGTGCTGCATCTGGACGTAATGGTGGGCAACTGACGCCAGGTTTGGCACGTTGGGAAGCCGAAACCATGGTGGAGCATTTTAGTTTTGAAGATGCGAAAAAGTTATGGCACTTTACCTCTACAGAAGCCATGGCGTTAATTGATGGCATCAGTGAAAAATATGATTTGGATTTGCAACGCAAGCGGGGTCATATCACGGCTGCGGTGCATCCTGGACATTTAGATGCTTTACGTGATGGAATGCAAGCACGTGAATATTTAGAAGAAACTCATACCTCAATTTTGAATCAGGACGAATTGCGTGAGCATGTTCAATCTGAACATTATTTTGGCGGCTTGTTAGATCGTTTAGGCGGTCATATTCATCCCTTAGCATTAACCCGGGGTTTGGCATATGGTTTTTGTCAAAATGGTGGCAAAATTTATGAGCAAACGGAAGTGCAATCCATTCAAGAACGTGCCGATGGTCTTTATGTGACCACGGCCAATGGGGTGATTAAAGCGCGCAAAAGTGTGGTCATGGCCGTGCATCATGCGTCGTTTACACTATTGGAAGAACATAAACAAACCACCATTCCTTTTTATACTTATGTGTGTACCACAGCACCACTAGAGCTTGATTTAAAAGCATTGTTACCAACGGATCTACCCGTCTACGATACACAGTTCCAGATTGACTATTATCGTGGCGTATCTCAAAACCGCTTATTGTTTGGGGGCGAGGGAACGGGTTCGTGTTGGGATGCCGCTCAAACACATGATTATTTGTTAGGGCGTATTCAACATGTATTTCCGCAGCTCAAAAATGTTGAGCTTGATTTTGTCTGGAGTGGGACCACTGATTTAACCGTGAATGGGGCTACTGACAGCCGCAAATTTGGTAATCAATTTCCTATTTACGCGGTACATGGTTGGAGTGGGCATGGCGTGGCACAAACCGTACGGATTGGTAAAGCCATTGCCGATGATTTCTTGGGGCTGTCGGATGATTTTGAAATGCTGACCAAAATTCAGCACATCAACATTCCGATGGGACGTGCACTGGCACCTATCGTGATTCCAATTGCCAAAAGCATGTATGGCATTGGTGCCATGATGAATCCGGGGAAAATGGTGTCTTTCTAAAGCGATAACGTGATGATGAAGTCGATGGAATGAACCTGCCGACTTCATCGTTTTGTTTTGGGTGATTAGAGTTGTTCGATTTCTGTTTTGGCTTTCAATCGCTTGGGTTTCCATTCACTGATGAGAATACCAAAGACCACCAAAACACCGCCCAATAAAGCCAATGGTGCTAAGCGTTCACCTGCAAGGCGTCCAAAAAGTGCCGCCCAAACAGGTTCACCTGCATAAATAATGGCTGCTTGGGAAGGTGCTACCGAACGTTGTGCCCAATTCATGACGTATTGGATCAAGGCACTGGCGAGACCCAAACCCATCGCAATACTCAACAAAGGCCATGAAAAGCTAGGAATGGTATGTTCGCCCACCAAAGGCATTGAGGCGAAAGCAAGCAGGGAAGCCACCGCCAGTTGAATGACCGTCACTCGACTTAAGTTTACTTTTGGCGCGAAATACCCAATCAGAATAATTTCCAGCGCGATCCCAATCGCACCAAGTAAAGTCACCACCTGTCCAAAATTCAAAGCAATTGCATGGAAACCATTCCCCGTCAATAAAACTAAGCCTATAAACGCGCAACATGCGCCAATCCAAATCATAAAATGAGGGGCTTTACGGAAAATTAGCCACAATAATACAGGCACTAAGGGCACATACAATGCCGTTAAAAATGCCGACTCACTGCTACTAATGGTTTGTAAACCTACAGTTTGCGTACCATAGCCGATGGTGAGCATACAACCGATCATACAACCTGCGAATAAGTCTTGTCTGGTAATCTGTTTGAGCTGCTTAAAAGAAAATAAGCCAATAATGGTTGCTGCACAGGCAAAACGACAACCCACAAAAAACATCGGGGAGCTGAAATTAAGTGCATATTTCACAGTCAAAAATGTACCGCCCCAAATAAAGGTAATGAGTATCAGGGAAATCACAGGAGCATTGGAGCCAAAACGTGCATTGAACATAGCGATCATTCGAGTTGTGTGCAGTATATTGCACATAGCTTGCCATGCTTTTATTTTTTGTGCAATATATTGCTCAAATTTTCCTTGAAATGCCAATATGAAGCATCCTGCGGTTTTACAATATGTGAGTCAAAATGTTCGCCATTACCGTAATTTAAAAGGCTTAAGTCAACAGCAATTGGCAGATTTGGCAGGTTTAAGTCGGCGTATGGTGGCAGGTGTGGAAACTGGCCAAGACAATATTAGTCTGGCAAAACTGAGCTTAATTGCCGATGTACTTGAAGTGGATTTTGCGCAGATGATTGCTGCACCAGAACAACACGGTCAAGCCGTTGTGAATGCGTTGGCATGGCAAGGAACACAAGCCCAAAGTGAAGCAATACTTTTGGCCTCCACATTCGCCAGTAAAAAGGTGGAGCTTTGGACGTGGACTTTAGCCCCCCATGAACAATATTGTGCCGAACCCGACCCTGAAGGCTATCGTGAGATGTTGTATGTGATTGAAGGGGAACTTACCCTAGATTTGGCAGGTGAAGTGCAAGTACTCCATGCAGGCGAATCGATCGTGTATGCCAGTACGATTGAATACCGTTACATTAATCAGGCCGAAGTTCCGCTTAAATTTATTCGCAATGCAATTTACTAAAGCGAGCATATGGGCTGAATCTAATTTTCAGCAATAAAAAAAGAGGTCATTTGACCTCTTTTTTATTGCTTGGACTTAAAGCGATTGCTGATCCAATAACAGTTGTGCTTCACGTAAGTTCAATGAACCTTCATAAATGGCACGACCTGTAATTGCACCCAGAATACCTGGTTGACCTTTTAAGTTGCGTACGTCATCTAGATTGGTCACACCACCAGAGGCAATCACTGGCAAGCCTGAGTATTGTGCCAAATGAACGGTTTGTTCCACGTTCACACCTTGCATCATGCCATCACGGGCAATATCGGTATACACAATGCTCGATACGCCTGCATCTGCAAAACGTTTTGCCAAATCTGTAGCTTTCACGTCAGTGACATTGGCCCAACCATCGGTTGCGACCATACCATTGATGGCATCAATACCGACAATGATATGACCTGCAAATTTCTTACACGCTTCTTCGACAAACTCAGGTTCTTTCACCGCTTTGGTGCCAATAATCACAAAAGACACACCAGCATCTAAATAATGCTCAATGGTTTCCAGTGAACGAATACCGCCACCAATTTGAATTGGCAGCTCAGGTTGTGCTTTGGCAATCGCTTCAACCACAGGTTTATGAATCGGGGTACCTGCGAAAGCACCGTTTAAGTCGACCAAATGTAAGCGACGTGCGCCTTCATTAACCCAATGCTGTGCAGTTGCGACAGGGTCATCAGAAAATACGGTATCGTCTTCCATACGGCCTTGTTTTAAACGGACACATTTGCCATCTTTCAGGTCAATTGCAGGGATGATCAGCATGCTTTCGCTCCTTACCCGATCTTATAGAATTTATTCGCCGCAATCTTAGCAAAGTATTGGCAAATATCTAAGCAAGATGTTGCTTTTATTTCGTTCTATGCTGTGCAGTAGGTAAAGTAATGCCTAAACGCTGCAATTCTTGATAAATCAGTACGGGTGCGTAGGCATCAGCCGCCGCATATTGGATTTGCGCAGCGCTTAGAGGAAATTTACTCCAGTTTGAGGTGCTGACACTTTTACTTTTGGGGAAATTGACCTGAAACAGCAATGCCATGGCATTTTTAACGCCTACAGGCGTTGTGATGCCAAAGGCGGTAAAAGCTTTGGAAAGATCAAGCACTTGATTGAAATGAATGCCTTTTTTACGAAATAGATGGGCATCATTTTTGAGACCAAAGCCAACCTTCAATTGTTCTGGATTTTCAAAAATTGGGGTTAAAAAGTCCAAAATGGCTGGGCTAATTTGGAAAATATACGCCTTGTTGACGGTTGCCAATTGAATGACATGTGGGCCAGTTGCAACTTCACCTTTGCGAAAGGTGGGTTTCGATTCAGAATCGAAACCAAAGAACGGTGCGGCAAACAGTTCATTTTGCAGGGCGTGGCAGTGTTCTAGCTTGGAAATCAGTTGAATCTGCTCAGGTGCCAAATTTTGAAAAACAGGCAATTGTTGAATTTGTTCTTTGCTTGGGAGAGGAGAGGTGGTGTGAAGATGATTCATTTGAATTCAAAGCTATCTTTTTAAGCAGACTAGCGCTTTTTAATTTTAAAGGCAAAATAAAACCTGCAAGATGCAGGTTTCAAATTGTATTCGAGTTACATGACTTTATTCAGCCTGCTGTTGCATTTCAATTTGCTGCTGTTGTGCGCGCTGGACATAATCTTGATAAGCAGGAATTGCAACCGCTAACAAAATACCCATTGGAAAAATGAGGATATAAATCCAGCCTAAAATCTTTTCCCACGTTTGAGTCTGTCTAGGTGGACCAAATTGATTTTCATGAGCATCCCCTTTTGCCATAGATAAATACAACATCATCACGATATTGGCAATGGGCACCAATATGAGTAAAGATAACCAACCGCTATGATTACGGTCATGTAAACGACGAATGGTAAAGACAAAAGTTAAATACAGCATGCCAATATATAGAATCCCGACCACTAAAAGGGTTGTAAATGGCATACTTTGCTCTATTTTTGGAGAGGAGCTGGGAAGTAATAGCATACCGATGAACACCAGCGTCATGACTACGATGAGGAGTAACCCATTCCATCCAAAATAAGATAAGCGTCCAAAACGTCCAGCCGCGCTCAGCGCAGAATCATTCACAGAAGGATTCATTGTTATGTTCCTATAATTTTTAGTAAGTGTAAGGTTTGGAAAGTCTAAATAAATATATTGAGTAACTGTCTAAATAATAATGAAATGATGTTGAAGATGAAAGAGTAATCCATCCAGAATAAAAAAGCCCAACCGAAGTTGAGCTTTTAATACAATAGATGCGGAAATGAATTAAATTTTCCATTCCACAAAGTTTTTCAGCAATTGTAGTCCAGCCGTATGACTTTTTTCTGGATGGAACTGTGTCGCGAACAAGTTTTCTTGATGAATAGCAGTGCAGAACTGAATGCCATAATCACAGGTCGCAGCGACAATGCTGCTGTCTTTCGGCTCAACATAAAAGCTATGCACGAAGTAGAAACGCGCATCTTGTTCAATATTGTTCCACATTGGATGGCTCGGATCCGCTTGATGCACTTGATTCCAGCCCATGTGTGGCACTTTTAAGCCATTCATGTCTGGGAAGCGTTTTACTGCGCCTTCAAAAATGCCCAGTGCATCTGTACCGCCATTTTCTTCAGAATGCTGCATCAGCGCCTGCATCCCTACGCAAATAGCTAAAACAGGCTTGTTAAATGCGGCTTTGCGTACCACTTCATCAATGCCTGCTTCATGCATGCCTTGCATACAGTCACGCATTGCGCCGACACCAGGGAACACAATTTTGTCGGCTTGAGCTATCAGTTTCGGATCGTTGGTGACATCAACAGTCGCCCCAACGTGCTCCAATGCTTTTGCAGCCGAGTGCAAATTGCCCATGCCATAATCAAGAAGTGCAATACGAGTCATTACAAACTTCCTTTGGTTGACGCAATCGTATTGGCAGCGCGAGGATCAACCTCACACGCCATACGCAATGCACGAGCAAAGGCTTTGAACACACTTTCAATTTGGTGGTGGCTATTTTTGCCTTTAAGGTTGTCAATGTGCACTGTCATGAGGGCATGATTGACGAAGCCTTGGAAGAATTCAGAAAATAAATCCACATCAAAACGGCCAATCATAGCGCGGGTGAACGGAATATCCATAAATAAACCCGGACGACCAGAAAGATCGACCACCGCACGGCTTAAAGATTCATCAAGTGGCGCATAAAAATGTCCATAACGACGCAAGCCTTTTTTATCACCTAATGCTTGGGCAAATGCTTGTCCAAGCGTGATACCACAGTCTTCTACCGTATGGTGATCATCAATTTCTAAGTCGCCATCACAATGAATATCAATATCAAATAGTCCATGCCGCTTGATTTGATCAATCATATGGTCTAAAAAAGGAACTCCAGTGTTTAAAGTGCCTTGACCTGTACCATCGAGATTTAAGCGTACTCGAATTTTGGTTTCGTTGGTATTTCTTACCACTTCACTGATACGTTCTGTCATAGACACGTTCCTCAAAAACGTCAAAAATGATTGATGTAAAATGTTTTTCGCCGTGACGAAATCACCGCATATTAGATTGCTCAGGAGGGTTTATCAATGCCTATTACCGTACATGCTTATACTTCACTAGAAAATGAAGAAATGCGCAGCCAGCTTGAGCGACTGTATGACACCAGCCCAGAATTTGGTGATGGGCAAGATGCCATTGAACAACTTGAACAAAACTTAGCTCAGTATACCCTAGTTTACACCGCAGAATTTAATACTAAGGTGATTGGCGCGATTTGGTGTACAGGGCAGGGTGAGAGTAAGACGCTGGAGTATATTGTGGTACATCCTGCAAATCGCGGTCGTGGTGTTGCAGAGCGTTTGGTCGCAGAAGTTTGCCGAATGGAAGAAGCCAAAGGGGTGAAGATATTTGAACCAGGCTGTGGCGCCATTCACCGTTGCTTGGCCCATTTAAATAAATTACCTAGCTAAACAGCATTGATGATGAAGCAGGAAGCGCATTGTCCCTGTAGAGATTGAATAAAAGGCAGCATCGGTGCTGCCTTTTTACATTCCAGCTTAAATGATGGATAAAAATGAGTATGGTTTTGGGTCTAAATTTGAAATTTGCTGAAAAAGTCATCATTTGATACAAAATTCATAAAAATGTGCTTGACGCTTTTATCTTAAAACGCTTTAATACGCCCCATCGGCGTGATAGCTCAGTAGGTAGAGCAACGGATTGAAAATCCGTGTGTCCCCAGTTCGATCCTGGGTCTCGCCACCATATATTTCAAAACCGTATTTGTGTTTTCAATCCCTGATCCCATCAGGGATTTTTTTTGGATGAAAAATATCCGATTGATCAAAAAGTTATGGATTAGGATTGACTAATCCGCTGAGATCGGGCTTAATACACGGCATCGGCGTGATAGCTCAGTAGGTAGAGCAACGGATTGAAAATCCGTGTGTCCCCAGTTCGATCCTGGGTCTCGCCACCATATTCAAAAAACCCTCAAACCATGTTTGAGGGTTTTTTTATGCACAAAGAAAAGTTGTGCTCTGTACAATCAGAACTAAATTTAAAATAAAAATGGCGTGGAGCAAGGGGCAATGACCAAGGACTTATTTTCTACACACAGTGAGCTGTATCAACAGGCACGCCCTCAATATTCGTCAGAAATTCTTGATGCTATTTTGACTTATGTGCCCGAGCGAGAATTGGCTTGGGATTGTGGTGCAGGTTCAGGGCAATTTACCCAGTTACTTGCGCCTCATTTTGCGCAGGTGCTCGCGACAGACTTGAGCGAGCGACAACTCCAACAAGCCCCTGTATTTGCCAATGTGCGTTATTTACAAGCCGCAGCGGAGCACAGCCATTGTGCGCCTGCGTCGGTAGATTTGGTATGTGTGGCACAAGCGATTCACTGGTTCGATTTTACGACCTTCTATGCAGAGGTTAAGCGTGTACTGAAACCAAAGGGTGTGCTTGCTGTGATTGGCTATGGCCTGATTCAATTGCAAGATGTCGAGTTGCAGCATGCCTTACAGCAGCTCTATTTCAAAACGCTGCAAGGTTATTGGGATCCAGAGCGACGTTATATTGATGAGCATTATCAAACCATTCCTTTCCCTTTTCAGGAGTTGGCTGTTCCTGCTTTAGCATTGCACTACACATGGAGCAGTACGCAACTGTTGCAGTATTTAGCGACGTGGTCAGGCGTACAACATTATCAGCGACAACACCCGCAAGAAGACCCGCTACAGGAGATGCGAGAGTGCTTAGCAACAAAGGCAAATCCTCAAGTGAAGCTGAGTTTTCCTGTGTTGTTGAGGGTAGGGCGCCAAGCTGCGAATAAACTTGCCTAAAGGGCCATTTTACGTGGAAACAACTGTTTAATTATTTGCCGAGTTTTAAAATAAGAGGAGTAGAAATTTTAATGGACATTTTGCCATGTATTTCTCTCCCAAAATATTCAATGCACTGGCTTTGGGTGCATTGTTGATGAGTCATGGCTATGCCAATGTCCCATCTGACCTTTCCGTGCTGACAGAGCAAGATTTACGTATCCAAACTGGGGATATTCAATCCCAACCCGATGACGTGAGACAGCAAATCTTTGAACACTATCTAATGAAACTTGAAACAGCTCCACAGCAATGGGCATTGACGGACATGGCTCATGTTTCACAAGAGATTTTACCTCCTGAACGTATACCAACTTTTGATTTACCTTTACCGATTTTATTGCAGGTTTATTCAATTGCAGATGGATTAAGGTCGGATGATCCTAGACTGGGCTTATATCGCATGATTGATCCTGTGGTGAATCCGAATAGTCCTATTCAGCATCTACAGCAAGCTCCTCAAATTCAGTTGAATTTGGGCGTGGTTTCAATTGGCACGATTGAGCAGCAGATGAATGTTGATGGGTTGATAAAAATGTTTTTATTGACACCACATTAAGTTGTCATGGTTTAAGTTCTAAATTTAGCCCATAAAAAACGCCCCGATTGGGGCGTTTTTTATGGCAGATCAAATTAAGCAGATTTTGCTTGTGCTTGAGGTGCAAGCATGTGACCTGTTTCTTCGAAGTTTGAATGCCAAGAAAGCGCTTCACGAAGTAAGTGAGGCGTATGACCGCCTTTTGCACATGAACGATCAAAGTAGTCGTTTAATGCATCACGGTAAAGTGGGTGCGCACAGTTGTCGATAATCGCACGAGCACGTTCACGTGGCGCTAAACCACGAAGATCTGCCAGACCTTGTTCAGTCACAAGGATGTCTACGTCATGCTCTGCATGGTCAACGTGTGATGCAAATGGAACGATTGAAGAAATGTCGCCACCTTTTGCAATTGATTTGGTCACGAAGATTGCCAAGTGTGCATTACGTGCGAAGTCACCTGAACCACCGATACCATTCATCATTTTTGTACCGCAAACGTGCGTTGAGTTCACGTTACCGTAAATATCAAACTCAAGCGCAGTATTGATACCGATAATACCTAAACGACGGACAAGTTCAGGATGGTTCGAAATCTCTTGTGGACGAAGTACCAATTTATCTTTGTAAGCTTCAAGGTTGTTAAATACTTTCTCGCCATATTTTGCAGAAAGCGTAATTGAAGAACCTGAAGCAAACTTCATTTTACCCGCATCGATCAATTCAAACGTACAGTCTTGGAGTACTTCTGAATACATCACAAGGTCTTCGAAGTTTGAATCTTTAAGGCCTGTAAGTACAGCATTGGCAATTGAGCCAATCCCTGCTTGTAATGGACCTAAGTTTTTCGGTAGACGCCCTTCAGCGACTTCTTTTTCGAAGAATGCGATTAAGTGGTCTGCAATGCCTTGAGTTTCATCATCTGGTGCAGTCACAGTTGATGGAGAGTCATGCAAGTCGTTGTTGATGACGATACCCACGATTTTTGCAGGATCGATATTGATTGCGTGTGTACCAATACGCTCATCGACTTGAGTCAATGGAATCGGTTGACGTGTTGGGCGATACGTTGGGATGTAAATGTCGTGTAAGCCTTCAAATGCAGGGCTTAAGTTTGTATTGATTTCAACAATTACTTTTTCTGCGAAAATTGCAAAGCTTGCAGAGTTACCCACAGACGTTGTTGGAATAATGCCACCATCTTCAGTGATCGCAACCGCTTCAATGATCGCTACATCTGGTTTTTTCAACTGAAGGTTACGCATTTGCTCAACAGTTTCAGACAAGTGCTGGTCAATGAACATCACTTCGCCATTGTTGATGGCTTTACGTAATGTGTTGTCGACTTGGAATGGAAGGCGACGAGCTAAAACACCCGCTTCAGTCAATTGTTTGTCAAGGTCATTACCAAGACTCGCACCCGTAATTAACGTGATTTTTAATGGGTTGGTGTGAGCACGTTTTACTAAAGCCAATGGAACAGCTTTTGCTTCGCCAGCACGGGTAAAGCCACTCATACCGACAGTCATACCGTCTTGGATGAATTCCGCAGCTTGTTCTGCGCTAATGACTTTGTCGTGTAGTGAAGCTAAACGAATGCGATCTAATGACATGGTTTACTCTCGTTGGAATTTTGAAACTGATAAGGATTGTACCCATCAGAAAACGCATTTTGCATACCTGTTAGGCTAAGGTCTAATTTTTTAGAAAAATGCGGGTATAACAAATTTTGATAATTTTTAATCAATTGATTTTATGGATTATATTTCGCATAGATTTGTCTGTTTTTAATACTGACTGTACGGTTATTAAGCAAAATGAGTGTAAAAATTGTTACAAATGGCATGTTTTGAGGATCACAACATCGCGATACAGAAAAAATTAGATTAAAAAGCAGAGCAAATCATTTTCAATATGCTGGAAATTTCACTCAATTGCTGTTGAAGGATTGATCGGAAGATAGTTGGGGGAGTCATCAATTGATGAAAGGTGAAAGTCTATAGTTTATGAAGTGCGACTTTCACCATTGCAGGGTAAGCGAAAAATTAGAAGTGTTCGCTAATGCTTTGTTTCAGTTTTTCGATAGGATTGATGATGCTGTGCTCTTCAGGTTCTTCTTTGGGTAACGGCAGTAGAATAATGGCTTCGAGCCCACCTTGCTCACGATTATGAATCATGAGTTTACCTTGATGAATATCGACAATGCGCTTCACGATGGCGAGTCCTAAGCCACTACCTTGCACTGTGCGCGCGGCATTGCCGCGAACAAATGGTTGCATCAGGTCTTCAATTTGATCTTCTGGAATCCCTTCACCATGGTCGGCAACACTAATTAAAATATGCTCACCTTCCACCCGCGCGGATAGCTCAACAGGCTCGGCACCATAACGTTTGGAATTATTGATTAAATTCCCAATTAAGCGTTTGAGGGACAGACTACGTGCTTGAATTAATGGCAGTTCTTGCGGGCTAAAACGTACATCAAGGGGTTTAAATTGAATCACCAATTCCTGCAATAAATTGTTGATATCCGTGGCTTGTAGGACTTCATCTGAGCCATCGCGCATAAAGGAAATGAATTGATTCAGAATGGCATCCATATCTTCCACATCATAAATCAGACCTTCTTTCAAAAAGTCATCATCAGGCATCATTTCTGCACTAAGGCGAATACGCGTGAGCGGCGTGCGTAAGTCATGTGAAATACCCGCCAACATAATGCGGCGATCCCGCTCTGTTTGATCTAGCGTGTAAATCATGTGATTAAATGCCTGATTCACTTCACGAATTTCCTGCGGCCCATGATTGGTTTCTAGGTACGGGGCAGTGCCTATTTTACTGTAGTTGTTGGCGGCATTTTGCAAACGACGCAGTGGGCGGTTTAACTGACGAACCAGCGTTAAAATAATGACAGCGGAAATCAGCGGGATGCCCAGTAACCAACCCAAAATCAATTCAGGGCTATAGTTGGCATAGGTTTTGAGGGGTTCACGAACCCAACGTCCATTCATTTCAGGGGTTTGTACCCAAATTCTTGGGCTGGGCTTAAACTGAAAATAAACCGTGACGTCTTTGATATTTAATTCTTTAGCAAGCTGATGCTCAATGCGGTTGGTAAAGAAGTCGGCAATCAGTTTATCTTTGACGTTTGGATATTCATTAGGATCGGTGACATATTCAACACCAACACGTTGTTTAAGCCATTGGTCAATGTCGAGTTGAACATCATCGTGGTAAATCTTTAAACGTGGGTTGTTGATCATTTCCAATTCAACGGCAAGAAATCTTGCATGCTGTTGAATTTCAGGTAAATACAGGGTTTTCCAGAAGAACCATAACGACATGAATAAGCTAAAGAACACCACAAACAACACCAGTACTGTGGTGCGCATGGCGGCAGAACGTGGCTTAATTTTATCGAAAAAACGTTCCGAAGATGTACGCTTCTTTTCGGAGTAGCGAACAAAATCGGTGAATTCTTGCGGGTCGATCGGATCTAGTTTCACGTTATTTCCTGTTTCCATGTTCATGACATAGTTGAATTGCGACAGGGATGCGATACGCGAAGACGTCATCTGCAATTGTTCGAGGCAGGCTGTCTTTAGATTTCTAAAGTTTCTGCGAGTATGGAGTTCAGTTGCAGAAAAATGCCGAGTTTTGCAGATGACAATGGTTTTGCTTACTTTTGCCGAAACAAAAGTAAGGCGAACCGCAGGTTAATCTTTAAATTTGAGCCTAAAAGGAAAGACGCCATCATGTCACTGTTAAGCAGTGTACTGATCTAGTGGAGCCTTATTCTTTAATTTTACTCAGCACCATCTGGAACAAAAACATAACCCACACCCCAAACCGTTTGAATATAACGGGCACGGGCAGGATTTTCCTCAATCAAACGACGTAAACGTGATACTTGAACGTCAATTGAGCGTTCCATGGCTCCCCATTCACGTCCACGTGCTAAATTCATTAATTTGTCGCGGGTGAGGGGTTCACGTGGATGTTGCACGAGAGCCTTAAGTACCGCAAATTCACCTGTGGTCAGTGTCACCACTTGACCTTCACGCGTTAAGGTGCGGGTTGAAAGGTCTAAAGACCAAGGCCCAAAACTCACCACTTCCATTTGCTGACTTGGCGCACCTGGTACTTCACGGACTTGACGACGCAACACTGCACGAATACGGGCTAACAATTCATTTGGGTTAAAAGGTTTAGGTAAATAATCATCTGCACCCGCTTCTAAACCCGCAATACGGTCTGAATCGCTACCACGCGCGGTCAGCATAATAATAGGCGTATCAATATTGGAGTGGCGTAAACGACGACAAATACTTAAACCATCTTCCACAGGAAGCATAAAATCGAGCACGATGAGAGAAAACAGTTCGCGTTGGAGTAAGCGATCCATTTGGGTGGCATCGTGCGCTGTTTTTACCACGAAGCCTTTGTCTTCTAAGAAGCGCTGTAACAGTGTCCGTAAACGCACATCATCATCTACGACGAGAATGCGTTCAACGCGATCAGTTTCTGCATGTACAACATCGCCATGTTCTGCAGGTACAACTAAACTCATGATGTGTGCTCCTTATTCTTTATTGTCATCGTATACGGGGTCGAGAGATCATTAGGAGTATACGACTCATTTATATCGATTTGCTATGTTCTAAAGCAACAAATATTGCAGATAAAATCAAGGCATAGATACCAAATATATACATCTAAAATAGCGGATTAACGCCTGATTTACTGTAGTTCTTTGCCTGAATATGCAAAAAAAGTGTGCGAATGATGAAAAAATCAAAAATTGGCAAATTCAATCAGAATGAAATTTAATAAAACAGTTGTGGATTTTATGGTCTTGGTCTTTATAATCATGGCTTTTAGAACTTATCCTTGTGGGATCAAACACGATGACTGACTTAGTTCAGCAGTTGGCAACAGAGCTTGCCGTACGTTCAAATCAGGTTGAAGCTGCGATTAAACTAATCGATGAAGGCGCAAGCGTTCCATTTATCGCACGTTACCGTAAAGAAGTGACGCAAGGTTTAGACGACACTCAATTACGTCAGCTTGATACTCGTTTAGCTTATTTAAGAGATTTATACGAGCGTCGCGAAAAAGTCATTGAATCATTGAAAGAACAAAATAAATTGTCAGATGATTTATTGGCACGTGTAAAAGCTGCTGAAACCAAAAATGCTTTAGAAGAAATTTACGCGCCATATCGTCCAAAGCGCACCAGTAAATCGTTTAAAGCGAAAGAAGCGGGCTTGGGTCCAATTGCAGAAAAAATCTTTCAAGATGCAGTTGAACCAAGTGAAGCCTTGGCTGGTTTTAGTCATGAAGAATACCCAGATTTGGAAAGCCAACTGGATGCGATCCAGCACATTCTGATTGATGACTGGGCACAAAATATTGCTTTAACGACAGAGTTAAAAACCACTTTTGCTAAAACAGCAGCACTGAAAAGCTTAGTGGCAAGTGAAGAGAAAAAAGAAGTCGGTAAAAAATTCCGCGACTATTTCGATTTCTCTGAAAACCTAAACAAAGTCCCTTCACATCGTTTATTGGCAATGCTACGTGGCCGCCAAGAAAATGTTTTGGGCTTAAAAATAGATGGCGAAGATGCTGCACCTTTGGCTCGTATTGAAGTTGAATACAACTTAGATCAAGTTCAGCCACAAGCACGTCAAGACTTTTTAAAGCAAACTGCGAAACTGTTCTGGTTGGGTAAAGTTCGTCCAAGCATCGAACATTCGTTGTTGACGGAAAAGCGTTTGAATGCCGAAGCCGAAGCGATGCAAGTCTTTGCTGAAAACCTACGTCACTTATTGCTTTCTGCACCAGCAGGCAGTCGTTGTACGCTTGGTGTAGACCCTGGTATTCGTACGGGTGTGAAATTGGCCGTGGTGAATGAATCAGGTGATGTGGTTGCACATAGCACCATTTATCCATTTGCACCGAAAGAAGACAAAGCAGGTTCAATTGCTGAATTAGCACGTTTGTGCCAAGAGTTCAATGTTGATTTAATCGCGATTGGTAACGGTACGGCTAGCCGTGAAACAGAAGCTGTGGTTGCAGAAATGATGGCACAGCACCCTGAGCTAAAAGTTACCCGTGTGACCGTGAGTGAAGCAGGGGCATCGGTTTATTCTGCATCTGAGTTGGCTTCGGCTGAATTGCCTGAGTTAGATGTGTCGATTCGTGGTGCGGTTTCAATTGCACGTCGTTTACAAGACCCATTGGCTGAGTTGGTGAAAATTGATCCAAAATCGATTGGTGTAGGTCAATACCAACATGACGTGAACCAAACAGGTTTAGCCAAAACCCTAGATGCTGTGGTTGAAGACTGTGTAAACGCCGTTGGTGTTGATGTAAACACTGCTTCTGCTGCAATTTTGGGTTATATCGCAGGTTTGAATAAAGCGATTGCACAGCAAATTGTCGAATTCCGTAAAGAAAATGGTCGTTTTGACAACCGTCAAGCCTTGAAAAAAGTGCCTCGTTTAGGCGATCGTACATTTGAACAAGCGGCAGGTTTCTTGCGTATTCAAAACGGTAGCGAACCATTGGATGCATCTGCGGTGCACCCTGAAAGTTATGGTTTGGTTGAGAAAATGGTGACAGCTAAAGCAACCACCGTGAAAGACTTAATTGGCAACAGTGAAATTATTCGTCAAATTAAGGCGGAAGACTTTGCTGATGAGCAGTTTGGTTTACCAACCATTCAAGACGTTTTAAGCGAATTGGAAAAACCAGGCCGTGACCCACGTCCAGAATTCCGTACTGCAAAATTCCGTGAAGACATTACAGAAGTGGCACAACTCACTGAAGGAATGCAGCTTGAAGGCGTCGTGACTAACGTGACCAACTTCGGCGCTTTCGTTGATGTGGGTGTACATCAGGATGGTTTGGTACATATTTCTGAATTGGCCAATGAGTTTGTTTCTGATCCGCACAAAGTAGTGAAACCTGGTCAAATTGTTCAGGTACGTGTATTACAAGTCGATGCAGAGCGTAACCGTGTGAACTTGTCAATGCGTCCAGAAGGTTCTGAAGCTCCAGCTAAAGCACCGCGTCAACCACGTCGTGAGCAAACTCAAGAACAGCGTAGTGAACGTAAGCCACAAGCGAAGCGTCCACAGCAGGCACGTCCTCAAGGTGATCGTCCACAACGTCAAGGTGGTCAAAAACCACAAGCCCATAAACCACAAGAAAATAAAATTGGTGGTTTAGGTGCATTACTGTTACAAGCAGGAATTAAAGGTTCGAAATAATCTTTGGTTTAGTAAAAAAAACCTCCCTTCGTGGGAGGTTTTTTTGAATAGAATGACAACATAATTAAAAGTAAGTCGATAAGATGGTGAATATAGAAACTTTGCAGTTATTGGCACGATATAACATTTGGGCGACGGCTAAACTCAACCAGTCTTTGGCTCAAGTGAGCGATACTGATTTTTATCGGGATAGCGGTCTATTCTTTCAGAGTATTTCTGGGACATTGAATCATCTCTTATGTGGTGAGCATGAACTTTGGTTCGCTCGATTTGCCTATGGGCATTCCCCCGTATTGCCACTGAATACGACGATTGAACAAGATCGGTATGTACTTGTTCAGGCTTTACAAGACAAAGCCCGCAATTGGATTACTTTTCTAGATGCATTAGATCCCAAACTTTTGTTGGGTAATTTAGAATATCAAACCTCGACAGGGCAGCCTAAATCATTACCATACTCAGCAACGTTATTGCATGTGTTTAATCACGCTACGCATCATCGAGGACAAATGAGTGCGGCACTAACAGCAATGGGTTATCCCTGTCCTGAACTGGATTTGGTTTTTATGTTAATTGAACAACAATCAATATAATGGCTGTTGTAATAAAAAAGCCTGTCATTGGACAGGCTTTTTGAATATTTGGATCTTACCAATGTTCACCTGGGAACAGACGGACATACGCCTTTTGTACCCAATTGAGGCGTTCTTGTTTTCCAATCGATGCAGAAGAACTTGGAAACAGGTTATAGCCAATCGACATCAGCATATTGTTAATGTCTGGAGCAATGGCATAGGTAATGGATGCTAAACGCCCCAGATTGGTGGCAATTTTCTTTGGACGCTTCACAATGGCATAAGCAATTAAGTCGGCTGCTTGTTCAGGAGACAATGTAGGGACGTATTTATACATTTTGGTTGGCGCGATCATTGGCGTGCGTACCAGCGGCATATAAATTGAGGTAATGGCAATTTTATGCGCATGTGCTTCTGCAGACAGACAGCGGCTAAATGCATCTAGGGCTGCTTTAGACGCGACATACGCCGAGAAGCGTGTCGCATTGGCCAAAACACCAATCGAGCTGATATTAATGATCTGACCGCCTTTACGATCCATCATGTGTGGCAATAGGTTCAGGACTAAACGTACGGCCCCAAAATAATTCAGTTGCATGGTACGTTCAAAATCGTGAAAGCGATCCAGTGATTCGTGGACTGCACGACGAATTGAACGACCAGCGTTATTAATTAAAATATCAATATGTTCTACAGACGCCAAGATGTCTTTAGAGACAGCATCAATGGCTTCCATATCGTTAAGGTCACATGGAAATACGGAGGCCTTACCGCCTTTGGCTTCAATTTCCGCCTTGACTTCATCTAAAGTTTCTTTGGTGCGCGAGACGAGGAGCACATGTGCACCTGCATCAGCTAGGCGATGTGCTGTGGTCAAGCCAATTCCGCTAGATGCACCTGTAATAAGTACGGTTTTGCCGTTTATACGGTCCTGAAAGAGTTTCTCTAATTTTGCTTTCACGCTGTGTTTCCCTGATTAGAATTTAGTTCACTTAAATTCTAAATTGTCTTTATTTTATTGGAGAACTTAGTTCACATTATTCCATGAGTTGACTAAAACTCACACGGATAATGATAGCGGATCTAATGAAAAAAGCTATAAATAAGTCTTTGAATTTATAAATAAAAATAGAGTAATTGCTCTATTTTGAAACTATATTTTGTTAATTTTTAACACGTTTTTATTTAAATTCCAAGAGATAATACTGAAAAATCAAGACCTCTTTTGAGGTCTTGATCGGTTGCTTAGACCTTTGCTAAAGCTTGTTCTAAATCAGCCAGCAGATCATCAATATGCTCAATCCCGACAGAAAGACGGACCATATCAATACTCACCCCCGCGGCTTTCAGTTCTTCTTCATTCAGTTGGCGATGAGTCGTGGTGGCAGGGTGGCAGGCCAGACTTTTCGCATCCCCGATATTGACTAAGCGTGTAAACAGTTGCAATGCATCAATAAAACGCGTTCCACCTTCAAGACCGTCTTGTACGCCAAAGGATAAAATTGCAGAGGGCTGACCTTTGACATATTTTTGCGCCAAGTCGTGTTGAGGATGATCCTTCAGCCCTGCATAGTTAACCCATTTCACTTTCGGATGATTCTGCAAATATTCTGCCACTTTTTGCGCATTGTAGGTATGACGTTCCATACGCAGATTCAACGTTTCTAAGCCTTGTAAAATCAGGAACACGCTTAAAGGACTAATCGCAGCACCGGTGTTACGTAATGGCACCACGCGGGCACGCGCGATATAAGCGGCTTCACCTAAAGCTTCGACATAGTTCACACCGTGATAACTTGGGTCTGGTGTATTCAGCACTTTAAAGCGTTCAGGGTATTTGCCCCAAGGGAACTTGCCACTGTCGACAATGGCACCGCCAATCGAATTACCATGCCCGCCAATATATTTAGTAAGCGAGTGGATCACGATATCTGCGCCATATTCAAACGGTTTCAGCAGTGCAGGCGTTGCGACGGTGTTATCGACCACCACAGGCACGCCATATTCATGCGCGATTTTGGCAATGGCTTCGAGATCAATGATATTGCCCAGTGGGTTGCCAATGGATTCAACAAAGACCAACTTGGTTTTTTCATCAATTAAACCGCGTAAGGATTCTGGGTTTTGATAATCAAAGAAACGGACTTCGATGCCTTGTTTTGGCAAAGTATGCGCAAACAGGTTATAGCTGCCACCGTACAAGGTCGACACCGAAGCAATATTATCGCCTGCTTCGGTAATGGTTTGAATGGCGTAGGTAATAGCCGCCATGCCAGAAGCCAAGGCCAACGCACCAATGCCTCCTTCGAGTGCAGCCAAACGTTGTTCTAGCACTGCAGTGGTCGGATTCATAATTCGGGTGTAAATATTGCCTTGAACTTTAAGGTCAAATAAATCGGCACCATGTTGCGTATTATCAAAGGCATAAGAAGTGGTTTGATAAATGGGCACAGCCACTGCTTTGGTGGTGGCTTCAGGGCTGTAACCTGCATGAATGGCTAAAGTTTCGTCTTTATAGGTCATGAACTTCATCTGCGTGAGTTAAATTTTGCACAGTCTATCATTAATGAATATGATGCAAAGGGTGAAAATAATGAATATTTATCTAAAAAATTCATAAAGATGAGCTGTAAGTCGCTATTTGTCTGCTGAAGAGGAGAAATAAACTGGTGTTTAAAAAATCACCGAGATCAAAGTTGTAACATTGCATTGAAGATCGGTTTGATGCCTTATTTTTTCAACGTATTCATCGTATAATGCCCGCAAATATTTTTCGCTTGTTGCGATTTTTTGGTTTTTCTATTGAGGAGTCCTACGTGGCCCAATATATTTATACGATGAACCGAGTGTCTAAAATGGTTCCGCCTAAGCGCGAAATCTTAAAAGACATCTCTTTGTCATTTTTCCCGGGTGCAAAAATTGGTGTACTTGGTTTAAACGGTGCAGGTAAATCGACCTTGCTTCGTATTATGGCGGGCGTAGACAAAGATTTCTCTGGTGAAGCACGTGCGCAACCGGGTATCAAAATCGGTTATTTAGAGCAAGAACCACCACTCGATCCAAATAAGGACGTCCGTGGAAACGTAGAAGATGGTTTACGTGAACCCTTGGATGCTTTGGCACGTTTGGACGAAGTATTTGCTGAATATGCAGCAGAAGATGCAGACTTCGATGCACTGGCAAAAGAGCAAGAAAAACTTGAAGCGATTATCCATTCATGGGATGCGCACAACCTCAGCAACCAAATGGATCAAGCCGCAGCGGCCTTGAACCTACCTGCTTGGGATGCGGATGTGACGCTACTTTCAGGTGGTGAACGTCGTCGTGTTGCATTGTGTCGTTTGCTTTTATCTAAGCCAGACATGTTGCTTCTAGACGAACCGACGAACCACTTGGACGCAGAATCTGTGTCTTGGTTAGAGCGTTTCTTGAAAGACTTTGCGGGCACCATTGTGGCGATTACGCATGACCGTTATTTCTTGGATAACGTAGCAGAATGGATTCTTGAGCTTGACCGCGGTATGGGTATTCCGTATCAAGGGAACTATTCTTCTTGGTTAGAGCAAAAGAATGCACGTTTAGAACAAGAGAACAAACAAGAAGAATCTTTTGCTAAAGCATTGAAGAAAGAACTGGAATGGGTTCGTTCAAATGCCAAAGGTCAGCAAAAGAAAAACAAAGCGCGTATGGAGCGTTTTGAAGAGCTTAACTCACGCGAATTCCAACAGCGTAACGAAACTTCTGAAATCTATATTCCACCTGGTCCACGCCTAGGCAATAAAGTAGTAGAAGTCGAAGGCATCAGCAAATCATTTGATGGTCGTGTGCTGTACGAAAATCTCAGCTTTACCGTACCGCCTACAGCAATTGTGGGTATCGTGGGTCCAAACGGTGCGGGTAAAACCACACTGTTCCGTATGATGACTGGTGAACAACAACCAGATACAGGTACGGTGACTTTGGGTGAGTCGGTTAAAGTGGCGTATGTGGGTCAGATTCGTGACACTTTGGATAACAACAAAACCGTTTGGGAAGAAGTTTCTGGTGGTTTGGATATCTTAAGAATTGGCGATTATGAAATTGCATCACGTGCTTATATCGGTCGCTTTAACTTTAAAGGTCAAGACCAGCAGAAGCGTGTAGGTGAGTTGTCAGGTGGTGAGCGTAACCGTTTACAACTGGCGAAAATCCTGCAAATGGGTGCCAACGTCATCTTACTGGATGAGCCATCGAACGACTTGGATATCGAAACCTTACGTGCGCTTGAGGATGCTATTTTGGTCTTCCCAGGCACAGTAATGGTGGTATCGCATGACCGTTGGTTCCTTGACCGTATTGCAACGCATATCTTGTCGTTTGAGAACGAACAGCCTGAATTCTACGAAGGTAACTATGCTGAGTATGAAGCTTATCGTTTAGCGCGTTTAGGTGATGCTGCGGTTCAGAAACGTACCAAATACAAGAAAATTGGCGGATAATCTCCCCGCATAAAAAAACCAGCCTAAGGGCTGGTTTTTTTTATTGGAATGATTTAAGAAAAAGCCAGTTCGCTATAAGCATGATATAGGCAGCGTTTAGCATCTGGATGACCATCCTGAGCGGCTTTTTTTAACCATCGTTCAGCTTTGGCATAATTGCGATCTAAACCCAACTGCCCATTTAAGTAACCAACGCCCATTTTAAATTCCGCTTCGGGGTGACCGCGTAAGGCGGAGCGTAGGAAATACCACATTGCATTACGGGTATGACTTGAGGTGATGGAGTGGTTTGAGATGCTTAGAGGCGTTATAGACTGTAATACATTTTTTTGCATGAACACATGGTAATGTTCGCTTAAAGCCAATTGCTCGAAATGCAGCCCACGTTGATATTCATGTTCGGCGGAAAAGTCAAACACGGGGGAAATCGAGTCGTTATAGGGAGTATGAAATAACAGTGTCCGTACTATTTTGAAGTATTGCATATTCATCATCGCCTCCTTGTTGATGACAACATCAGTGGTCAATATTTAATTTAAACGCTCTGGCGTGGAGATGTATTAAATTATTGTAACAAAATGGTTTTTCTCTGTATGTTCTGTTAAAACGCTCAGCCCATTGGGGAGTGTAATTTTATTACATGGATGAAACTGTTATAGTGCATGCAAGTTGTGTTGACCGTATTTTATGCAGTGAAACGTTCTCGTCTTTTTGTCACCCTATTGTTCAGTTTGTTTATGTTTCAAAGTCTTTGGAACGTGGCAGCGGCATTTTGTGTGCATGAAGAACCCAAGAGCGTGAGTTCATTGCCGCATTTTGGACATCATGCAACAGTCAGTTGCGAGTCTATGGCGCATGGCATGTCACCGAAAAGTACAACTCAAGAGCCATCTTCCTTTGATTTAGCAACTTTTGCGCAAGACGATCATAGCGATCATTTACCTTCTTTTGCACATATGATGCTGACCGAAGCACAGCAGTCGGCTTTATCTCCAGTCTTTATTCTCAAATTGGTTCAGGTGCAGTTCAACTGGCAAAACCTCTATCAATCGCCCCATTTATTTCTCCCCAACCCGCCTCCTGTTTTAACCCCGCTATAGGTGGGGTAGCCGAAAATATGGCCCACCACTAATTTTTAACTTTAGTGGGGCATCATTATGTCTTTTAAAACTTCGAAAGTTCCAGATTTCGATTCTGTATCTGTGTCTATGCGTGCACTAGGCTTGGCTCTGAGCGTAACGCTTTGCAGCTTGCCTGTCTGGGCGGGTGAGCAGAAATCACTCACTTTGTCGCAAGCCATACAACGTTCAGCAGAGTATCAACAGGCCCAAGGTGTGTGGCAAACGCAACAGCAAATTGCCACTGCGAACATTAAACAAGCAAAGCTGTGGATAAATCCAGAGTTGTCCATAGAACAAACGGGCTTTCATTCAGATCAAGATCGGGAACTGGCACTGGGCATTTCACAGCGTCTGGATATTTTTGGTGAACGCAAGACCAATCAGAAACGCGCGCAAATTGCGCAACAGCAAATTGGGCTGAAACAACAGATTTATCAAGCTGAATTGGAATTGGCAGTCAAATATTTGTGGTCACAACTGGCGATCTGCGAGTTGGAACGTCAGGTAGTACAAGCGCAATTACAGGTCAGTGAAGAAAATCTGAATGCCATTCAAAAGCGTTATCAGGCGGGCAGTGTGGCACAGGTCGATGTCGATCGTGCTCGATTGAGTCATGCCGAGAGCCTGCGTTTGTTTCGGCAGGCTGATCTGCAAGTCCAGCTGGCAAAACAGTATTTGTCGAGTGCTTGGGGGGAGCGGGATCCGTCGGTGGCTGTTGCACTCAGTCCACAGCATGTATGGCCTGTAACGACAGCTCAGCAAGTTCAACAGCTTTTAGCCGCCAATTTAATGGAAAAAAATCGACAATTATTGTTGCTTGATTCACAGGCCAAAATTGAGCAATTGAAAGCACAAGCACGTCCCAATCCTACGGTGAATGTGGGGGTGAATCGCAGTCGATCAGTAGAAACGAATGCTGAGAATGCTTTAGTAGTGGGTGTTTCCATTCCCTTAAATCTATTTGACCGTCAGCAATATGGCAAGGAAATTGCGCAGGCGCAGCAAGCCCAACTGGAGCAGCAACAGGAATTTTATCTCAAGCAAAATGCCTTGCAAGTGGGGAGTTTACTGACGGAGTTACAAGGTTTAGAAGTGCAGTTTAATGTGTTGCAACAGACGCAATTGCCTTTAGCACAAACCGTTCAACAAAAGACGTTGCAAGGCTTTAAGGTCGGTAAATTTGCACTTTTGGATGTGCAACAAGCCACTTTGCAATTGCAAGAGGTACGCATGCGTAAAGTACAACTATTAAAAGATGCTTGGCAACGCGCACTTGAAGCGGAAAGTCTGAGTTTAGGCATTGATCCGAATCAGGTCATGAACAAAGATGCGATTGCACAATTAAATCAAAGCGTGTGGCAAGACACACAGGCATTATCAGCGATTGGTGGGGGAAACTAACATGTTGAATTTGAGCAATAAGAGATTAAATCAACAGGGGAAAATCTCCCAAAAACTGTTAATGGTATTGGCGGTCATGATCACGGCACTGGTGTCTATAGCGGTGTTGTTGTTTACGCAAAAGTCATCTACGAAGGAAGATGAGCACGGACACGCTGAAGCAGAAGAACATGCGGATGAAGAAGGTCATGAAGAATCGGAGGAACATGAAGCCGCAATTGCCTTAACTGTGAAACAGGTGACTGAACAAGGTATTCAACTGGCAGTAGCAGATTTGGGTCCTGTGCTGAAATCGGCAGCTTATCCTGCCAAACTGATGGTGAATACTGACCGTCAAGCCCATATAGCGCCTGCATTTGCTGGGCATGTCGAAGCCGTCTATGTCGAATTGGGGCAGCAGGTAGGCAAAGGGCAAGCACTCGCCAGTTTACTGGTACCCGATTTGGTCGATCAGCAAGCCAATCTGCAAGTCGAACAAGCCAATTTGGAATTAGCACGACAAGACTATGAGCGCGAGAAAAAGTTATGGGCGGAAGGTATTTCTGCCAAGCAGGATTATCAACGTGCCTATAATGCCTATCAGCAAGCGCAGATTCAGGTCAGAGCAACACGCTCACGTTTGTCTGCTTTTGGTGCCCAAGCGAACAACCAAGGGCGTTATGTGTTAAAGGCACCGATTGCAGGTGTAATCAGTCAGAAAGATTTGGTGGTGGGCGAGAATGTACAACTGGCAGATCAACTCTTTGTGATTGATCAGTTGGATCAATTGTGGCTGGAATTTATTGCGCCAAGCAGTGAATTTGCTGAAATTGTGCCAAATCAAAATATTGAGTTTAAATCCTTACAAACTGGAAATGTATTTAAGGCACAAATTCAAAGCCTAAATAGTCAGGCCGATGCGCAAACGGGACGTCTACAAGTCCGTGCAAAAGTCTTATCCAATGCAGCAGAATTACGTCCAAATTTAATGGTGAATGTGCAGTTACAACAGCAGCAGGCGCAACAGGGTTTACGTATTTTGACCAGTGCGGTACAGCAAGTTGAGGGGCAAAGTGCAGTATTTGTGGCTAGTCAGCATGGGCAAAAAATTGAATTTATGCCGCAAGTTGTGACTTTGGGTGCTCGCTCTAGCGATGGTCAATGGATAGAGGTGCAATCTGGTTTAAACAAGGGGCAACAATACGCAGCACAAGGCAGCTTCTTACTCAAGTCCGAATTAGAAAAAGGTGAGGCGAGCCATGCACACTAAACCACCGCTTCCACCTGAGGTTGAAATAGCACAGCTGACTTCAGACGGGTTACCTCCACCAGAAGGATGGTTTGACCGTATTATTCAGTTTTCTATTCGCAATGCCATTTGGGTCATGCTCTTTGTGCTGACGTGGATTGGGGTCGGGATTTACAGTTATCAACAATTGCCCATTGATGCTGTGCCCGATATTACCAATACGCAGGTGCAAATTAATACCCAAGCCACAGGCTTTACTGCTTTGGAGGTCGAGCAACGGATTACCTATCCCATAGAAAATGCCATGGCAGGTTTACCTGAGTTACAGCAAACCCGTTCCATTTCACGTTATGGTCTGTCTCAGGTCACCATTATTTTTCAGGATGGCACTGATATTTACTGGGCAAGACAGTTGATCAATCAGCGTCTACAAGAAGCACAGGCAGAACTTCCCGAAGCCATTATTCCGACCATGTCGCCTATTTCCACAGGGCTAGGTGAAATTTATCAATGGGTGATTAAAGCAGAACCGAATGCCCGTAAGGCAGATGGTACGGCGTATAGCGCGATGGATTTGCGTGAAATTCAGGACTGGATTGTCCGTCCGCAACTGCAACGTGTGGCGGGTGTGGCAGAGGTCAACTCGATTGGCGGCTATAGCAAAACCTATGTGGTCACTCCAGATTTGCAGCGCTTACAGCAATTGCAAATTCCACTCAGTGAGTTACAAACTGCGCTGACTGAAAATAATGAAAACCGCGGTGCGGGCTTTATTGAACAGAATGGGCAGCAACTCACCGTACGAGTGCCTGGAACGCTGACGGATATTGACGCGATTCAAAATGTGAATATTGCCAATAAAAACGGTTTTCCGATTCGGGTGGCTGATGTTGCCACAGTGTCCATAGGGCATGATTTACGCACAGGTGCGGCAACCTATAACGGAGAAGAAACGGTATTGGGCATCGCCATGATGATGATGGGGGAGAATAGCCGTACCGTCGCACAAGCCGTGGATGCCAAACTGCAACAAGTACAACAGTCTTTACCTCAAGGTGTGGTCATTGAAACCGTATATGACCGTACCAGTCTGGTTGATCGCGCGATAAAAACCGTACAGAAAAATTTGGTTGAAGGCGCGATTTTGGTCATCGTGATTTTGTTTTTATTTCTGGGGAATTTTCGCGCTGCACTCATCACTGCCTGTGTGATTCCACTTTCGATGCTATTTACCTTAACAGGAATGGCGCAACAGAACATTAGTGCCAATTTGATGAGTTTGGGTGCACTGGATTTCGGCATCATCGTAGATGGTGCTGTGGTGATTGTGGAAAACTGTATTCGCAGATTAGCAGAAGCCCAGCATCGACATCGACGTTTACTCACCCGTTCTGAACGGTTTCAGGAAGTGTTTTTAGCTGCGAAGCAGGCACGACGCCCCTTAATCTTTGGTCAATTGATTATTTTGGTGGTGTATTTCCCGATCTTTGCGCTGTCTGGGGTGGAAGCCAAACTGTTTCACCCCATGGCAATGACGGTTGTGTTAGCCCTGATAGGTGCCATTCTTCTCTCGATCAGTTTTGTCCCTGCCGCAGTAGCATTATGGGTCACAGGAGAGATCAAGGAAAAGGAAAGTCGCTGGATGCTCTGGCTGAAGCAGCAATACACGCGATTACTGAATTGGGCGTATGAATTCAAAGCTTTGGTGCTGACCCTTGCCTTGTGTATTTTATTTTTTACAGGTGTACTTGCCACACAGGTCGGGAGTGAATTCGCACCGCAGTTGAGTGAAGGGGATTTTGCGGTACAACAAATGCGTTCACCGAGTACAGGTTTAGAACAGTCTTTGCGTATGCAGGAAAATACTGAAAAGTTACTGTTAAAAGAATTTCCAGAGATTAAGGCAATTTTCGCCCGTACAGGAACCGCAGAGGTCGCAACAGATGTGATGCCCCCCAATATTTCCGATGCAATTGTATTGTTAAAGCCACGTGAGCAATGGCCAGACTCTAAAGAAAGCCTCGATGAGTTACGCCAACGCATGATTGCTTTTCTGGCGACTTTACCAGGCAATAACAGTGAGTTTTCTCAACCGATTGAACTGCGTTTTAATGAGCTGATTTCTGGTGTACGCAGTGATGTTGGGGTCAAGATTTTTGGCGATGATATGCAGGTGCTGAATCAGCAGGCGACGCAGATTGCAGAAAAAATTAAGCGGATTTCGGGCGCAACGGCTGTCAATGTTGAGCAAACTAGTGGTCTTCCTTTATTGAATGTAGAGGTGAACCCAGCCTTAGCGGCGCAATATGGTTTGTCGGTCAAAGCGATTCAAGATTTGGTGGCGACCAGTGTGGGTGGTCAAAATATTGGACAAATTCTACAAGGTGATCGACGCTTTGATTTTGTCATTCGTTTAGATGACCCACAGCGAACGCCCGAACATTTAGCCGTATTACCGTTACAAACCGCAAATGGAGGACTCATTCAACTACAAGACGTGGCTAAAGTTGAAACTATTTTGGGGATTAACCAAGTGAGTCGTGAAGATGGTAAACGCCGTATGGTGGTGACCGCAAATGTCGAAGGGCGTGATTTGGGTTCATTTGTACAGGAGCTGCAAACGACGCTGGCAGAGCAGCCTTTACCTGAAGGTTATTGGTTAGATTATGGTGGGCAGTTCGAAAATTTAATCTCGGCTAAAAACCGGATGCTCTGGGTAGTTCCGTTGGCTTTAATTGCAATTTTTATTCTACTCATGGCCGTGTTTCATAACATCAAAGAGAGCTTGTTGGTATTTACTGGAGTGCCATTTGCGCTGTGTGGTGGTTTGATTGCTTTATGGTTGCGTGATATTCCACTTTCAATGTCAGCAGGTGTAGGTTTTATTGCTTTATCAGGTGTTGCCGTCTTGAATGGTCTGGTCATGCTGACCTTTATCAAAGAGCTAAGACAGCATTTAGATATTTACCATGCTACATGGCAAGGTGCAATTTTGCGTTTACGCCCCGTGTTGATGACGGCTTGTGTTGCTTCATTGGGGTTCATTCCCATGGCTTTGGCGACAGGAACAGGGGCGGAAGTACAACGACCTTTAGCAACAGTCGTGATTGGTGGGATTTTATCTTCGACGATACTGACCTTGGTGCTGTTGCCAATTTTATATCGTTGGATGCATGAAACCAAAGCACCTTAAATGAAAGATGCCTTGATTCGTTTTGAATCAAGGCATTGTTGAGTCTTAAGAATTTGCTTGAGCAACATGGACACTGATAATCGTGGCGTACTGATTTTTCGGCGTCGCTTTGTTATCGAATTTTTCAGACACTTCAATCAAGTAATTTCCTGCATGTGGAAAAGTAATATTGGCACTGCCATTATTTTGTACAGGAATATTGAGTGCTTGAGCTTCAGTAGCACCTTGAGCACGAACCATTAACTCAGCCTGAGCTAAAGGTTTGTTGGCTTTATGAATTTGGAGCTGAACCGCTTGCTGTGCGATGAGTTGATTTGGATGGGTAGAAAAATTGACTTGAATCGGTGCTGAACTCGCAGCAATCGCAGAAGTCGATTGTTTGCTGATATAAGTCTGCAAGGTCCATTCACGAACGGTGTCTACTTTTTTGGGTAATTTGCCCTTAAAGTCGCTAGCAATCACATAATCACGCTCACTTAAAGGCGGGACTTGATCTGCTGTAGCATCGGCTAAAATTTTCCATTGTTTATTATGCTGAACATATTGGATCGGGTAACTGGTCTTGGCAAAAACTGTATAGGTGCCTTTTTCGGGTAGAGGTAAATCAAAGATGGTGGCAGATTTTAAGGTCGTTGTGGGCTGTAAGGTGGTTTGCTTTTGGTCGGGTTGAATAATGGTAAATTGTGGATCTTGGAGTGCATATTCTGCATGTAAGGCTTGCTCTGCATAAGCTGCAATAATAGGAACTTGGGTGTTGTCCGTGATAAAGGCCAATGGAGCGATATAAGGTTCATGTGCAAAACTATAGCTGCTCAGCATTACCGCAGAAAGAATAACAATTTTTTTCATAACAGAATTCCAATTTCAAAAATGATGCGAGAAGATGAGTGAAGATGTAGCCAATAAATCAAATATGCAAATGATAATTATTTTCATGTATTCTGCAAAGTAAAATATAGGGTGTAGGTCGAAGCTGACCACGTTGACTGAAATAAGAATGAATAGAGGCAACAATATGAGTGGATCGCATGGGCATGATCATACACATGCAACCGTGACTGAAAAAAATGCAAAGAAGTTAAGTTTCGCTTTAGCGCTGACCAGTATTTTTTTAATTATTGAAGTCATTGCGGGTTTTATCACGCAGAGTCTGGCATTGCTTTCGGATGCGGCACATATGTTTACCGATGCAGCAGCACTCGCGATTGCTTTGGTCGCCATTAAAATTGGCAAATTGCCTGCGGATAACAAACGCACCTTTGGTTATCAGCGTTTCGAAATTCTAGCAGCTTTATTTAATGCGCTGATGTTGTTCTTGGTGGCCATGTATATTTTATACGAAGCCTATCAGCGTTTTAGCCATCCTCCAGAAATTCAAAGTATGGGGATGCTGGTCGTGGCCGTCATTGGCTTGATCATTAATTTAATTTCCATGCGCATCTTGTTTTCCAGTGCGCAGGAAAGTCTGAATGTGAAAGGCGCTTATTTAGAGGTTTTGAGTGATGCCTTAGGTTCAGTCGGCGTGATTATCGGGGCAATTGTGATTTATTTTACCCAATGGTTTTGGGTGGATACGCTGATTGCGGTCTTGATTGGTTTTTGGGTTCTGCCACGGACATGGATTTTACTCAAACAGAGCATTAATATTTTATTGGAAGGGGTACCTGAAGAAATTGATATAGAGCAATTGCGCCAAGATTTACTGCAATTGCCTAAGGTTGAAAGTATCCATCAACTCAAGGTCTGGGCCATCAGTTCTAAAAATATTCATCTCACCGTACATCTTTACGCCCCACAAGCTGATCAAAAGCAGTTGTATCAGGCAGCTTCCGCGATGCTGCATCAGCAACATGGTATTGCTGAAATGACCTTACAGATTGAAGATGATGAATGTCTGGCACATGCACATAGTCAGCAAGGTACTCATCAACATGAAGCACCAACGCATGTACACTCAGACCAAGATACACATGACCATTCACATCAGCATTAAGCTGATGTGAAGTTGTATTCAATTAGATTTCCCACTCATGCTCGCATTCGCGGCATTTCCATTTCTTTTGGGATTGCATAAATGATTGCATTGAAATTTTGAAATCAGGTAAATCGCGGTAAAACAAGAAACCTGCAACAGCACAGATCACGAATACCACAACCGTTGCAATTTGCAGAGTCGAACCCGCGCCATTACCAAACAGCCACATGGCGATGCTAATTAACACCAAAAGCAGCAAAACAAAAATGGAAGGAACAAGGAATACCAGACTTTTGGGTACAACTGGGCGTGCCGTAGGTGCATTGGCTTGAGCAACAGGCATAATCTTCGGACTTTGGCATTTTGGGCAACGGTATTGCATTTCAGCTCCATCATTTTTATCTGGGTCTATTCTAGCGGAATGTTGCACAGCGCCAAAATAATTCAGACAAATTTATGTTTTGTTGAGGCAATAAAAAAGCCACTGTTGAACAGTGGCTTTTTTGAATTTGGCGTCCCTACGGGGATTCGAACCCCGGTTACCGCCGTGAAAGGGCGATGTCCTAGGCCTCTAGACGATAGGGACTTATGAGGCAACACAGGTAAAACGATTTTTTGGTGGAGTCAAGCGGGATCGAACCGCTGACCTCTACAATGCCATTGTAGCGCTCTACCAACTGAGCTATGACCCCAGTCTGTGTGAGCGCAATATTAGGGATATTCCGCTCACACGTCAACAGCTAATTTAATTAGGCCTGTTCAATTGCATCATTTTTCGGCAATTTTAGGCTTTCATTCAATTTTTCCCATACTTTCGCTTCTTTTTTGCTCGGTGCGCCTACAATTTCCAGTGCATGGCGTAAACGAGCGAAGGTTAAGTCTGGACCCAAAGTCACCATCGATTGCATGACTGGGGTCGAAGAAGTCGAACCTGCAATTGCAATAAAGAAAGCTGGCATGAAATCACGGAGTTTAATGTTCATCTGATTGGCTAAATCCATCAGAATTTGGCTCACCGTATCATTGTTCCAAGCGAACTGGCTTTCTAAACGCCAGATGGCAAACTGCAAACTTTGACGCACTTGTTCTTCAGTCAATTTTTTGCTTTCAAACTGTTCTTTGCTAATTTGCGGCATGTGGTTGAAATAGAAACCAGCCCAATTCACAGCTTCAGACAACAAGTGAATCCGTGGTTGAATTGCAGCAGCAATATCTTCTAAGGTATTGCGGTCACTTTTCCAGCTTAATAGACGATCCAGTAATTGACCTGGAGTCAGTCCTTTAATCCATTGACCATTTAGCCAATTCAGTTTTTCCACATCAAAGATGGGGCCGCCTAAAGATACACGTTTTACATCAAAGTGTTCAATCATGTCATTTAAAGTAAACACTTCACGTTCGTCAGGCATCGACCAGCCCATACGACCCAAGTAGTTTAATAAGGCCTCTGGCAAAACACCGATGTCACGGTAGTAGTTGATAGACGTTGGATTTTTACGTTTAGACAGTTTTGATTTGTCTGGGTTACGCAACAATGGCATGTGGCACAGTGTTGGCATTTCCCAGCCAAAATATTGGTAAAGTAACTGGTGTTTTGGTGCAGATGGTAGCCATTCTTCACCACGAAGCACATGGGTGATTTCCATTAAGTGGTCATCAACCACGTTTGCCAAGTGGTAAGTTGGCAAGCCATCGGTTTTTAATAACACTTGCATGTCGACTTGCGCCCAAGGGATTTCAACCTCACCGCGCAATAAGTCATTAATTTTACACACGCCTTCTTCTGGGACTTTCATCCGAATCACGTGTGGCTCACCCGCTGCAAGGCGACGTTGTACTTCTTCTTGGGTGAGTTTTAAGCCACGGCCATCATATTTTTGTGTTTCGCCACGCGCTTGTTGTTCTTCACGCATTTGATCCAGTTCTTCAGCCGTTGCGAAGCAGTAGAATGCATGACCTTTTTCAACCAAATCTAAAGCATATTGTTTGTAGATATGCATACGCTCTGATTGGCGGTAAGGTGCGTGAGGTCCACCCACGTCTGGTCCCTCAGACCAGTTCAAACCTAACCAACGTAAAGAATCTAAAATCATTTTTTCAGATTCAGGGGTTGAGCGTAGTTGGTCGGTATCTTCAATACGTAAGATAAATTCGCCGCCATGCTTTTTTGCAAAACACATGTTAAATAACGCGATGTAGGCAGTTCCTACGTGAGGAAACCCTGTAGGTGAGGGAGCAATACGGGTACGAATAGTCATAACAATATTTTCAAAAGATAAACTGGGGCTATTATAACGAAAAAGCCCAATCACTTAATGCTTAATTCAACATTTGTGACTGGGCTTTTTACCAATTTCTTAGGGGAAAAAATTGGTGGTTTGAATCAAGAATTATTTTGCGGGAAAATTGCTTGTAAGAAACGTGAGAAGCGTTCGTTTTGCGTTGCAAAGAAACTTTGGGTCGGTGCAACTTTAATTGCTGTCAGTACTTTTAAATTGTTGTCTGCCTGCAAATAATTGTCACCTTGCTTTTGTTGATTGAGTGCTTTTTCAATCAAAGAGACCTTTTCAGGTGCTGCACTTTTGTTCAGGGTGGCTTTAATTGCAGCCGTATGACCCGACTGAGCCATTAAACCTAAGCCTATACTGAGAAAAATGGCTTGAAAATAGTGTAAGTTCATCGCGAATTCCCCTTTAACTCAACACGTTGAGAACTTTTTTATAAAATAGTGTTCTACATACTATAACTACAATTTAAACATCTTTAGAAACATAAAAGTAGACTTACGTCACACTTTTTACAAAAAGATAAGAAAATCTAAGTGATTTTACGCTGAATGATAACAGTAATATCCACGTATTGTTGTTGTAGCAAATAAATATGGAGACAACATGGAGATTGTAATATTGTGACAAATTTTAGAACATTTCATGACATGATTTCAGCATAATTTTTGGCTTATATTGCAACATTTTATATATCTTAAAATCAGAAAAACTATGAATAAATGATTATAGCCACGTGATTGTGAAAACTTTTTATTAAAAATATAGTGCAAAAAACAGTCATTAGAGTTCAACAATGAATAAATCTTTCTTTGCATGGGGAATTGCAATTCTAGCTGGGGTTTCGGGGCAAGCCTTTGCAGCAAAAAGTTTCTTGAATGTGTCTTATGATCCGACCCGTGAATTTTATCAAGAATACAATAAAGAATTTGGTCAGTATTGGAAGCAGCGTACGGGACAGGAGATTGAATTTAAACAATCCCATGGCGGTTCTGGCAAGCAGGCACGCGCTGTGGCAACAGGTTTAGAAGCCGATGTCGTAACTTTAGCTTTGGCCAATGATATTGATGAAATTGTCAAAGCTGGTTATATCGATAAAAATTGGCAAAAGGAATTTCCAAATAATTCGGCACCCTATACTTCTACCGTCGTTTTTTTGGTGCGCAAGGGCAATCCTAAGCAGATTAAGGACTGGAATGATTTGGTTAAACCGGGCGTTGAAATTATTACCCCCAACCCAAAAACAGGCGGTGCACCACGTTGGATTTATCTGGCGGCATGGGGTTATGCCCTAAAACAACCTGGCGGGAATGATGCCAAAGCACGTGAGTTGGTTAAAAACCTCTATCACAATGTCAAAGTGTTGGATTCGGGTGCGCGAGGTTCTTTAACCACCTTTGCTGAACGTGGCATAGGTGATGTATTGCTGTCTTGGGAAAACGAAGCTTTGTTGGCAACCAAAGGTTTGGGCAAAGGCGAGTTTGAAATTGTTTATCCTTCGATTTCTATTTTGGCGGAACCTTCAGTCGCCATTGTTGATCGAACCGTTGATAAAGATGGCAATCGCAACTTAGCTAAGGGGTATTTAAATTACTTATATTCTCCGAAGGGGCAAGATTTAGCGGCAAAATACTATTTTCGCCCACGTAATGCACAAGCAGCAGCCAAGTATGCTGGACAATTTCCGAAGCTTAAACTCTTTACGATTGGAGATGTATTTGGCGGTTGGGCAAAAGCGCAACAAACGCACTTTGTGAATGGTGCAATTTTTGATCAGATTTATAATCAAGCCAATTAAGCAGACCTAAAATAGTACAAAAAAGTCTCCAAAGGAGGCTTTTTTGCTTAGGGAATACAATAGAAACGGTTTTCTCTATAGAAAGTAATATTTCCCTACAAAAAGACGTTTGGAGCTTTGTTAAAACAAGGTAATAATGTGCAGTTAAATTTTTGGTACTTTGATTGCACTGTTATGTCTCATATTTCTGTATTACTTCATGAAACTGTGGATGCCTTGTTGGCAGGTCGGAATACAGGGATTTATGTCGATGGCACTTTTGGTCGAGGTGGACATACCCGTTTGCTGCTTTCAAAACTCGATGCAAATTCTAAAGTCTATGCTTTCGATAAAGATCCACAAGCGCTTGCAGTGGCGGCTGAATTAGCGGCGGAAGATTCTCGTTTTCACATTATTCATGCCAGTTTTGCAGATTTACAACCCGAGCTTGCCACTTTAGGGTTAATGCAAGTTGATGGTGTCATGGCAGACTTAGGTGTTTCTTCACCGCAGTTGGATCAGGCTGAACGTGGTTTTAGCTTCATGCAGGATGGTCCCTTGGACATGCGTATGGATAATTCGCAAGGTCCGACCGCAGCAGAGTGGTTGATGCAGATTGAAGAAGAAGCCTTGGCCAATGTGATTTTCAAGTATGGAGAAGAACGTTATAGCCGCCGCATTGCCAAAGCAATTAAAGCGGCAGGGCAGATTGACACTACGCGTCAGTTGGCAGAAATTGTGAAAGTTGCGCATCCGAAGTGGGAAAAAAATAAACATGCGGCAACGCGTACATTTCAGGCAATACGTATTGCGATTAATAAAGAATTAGAAGATATTGAAGCTTTCTTGCCTCAGGCAGTTGAGGTATTAAAACCAGAAGCTCGTTTGGCCGTGATTAGTTTCCACTCATTGGAAGATCGACTGATTAAACAATTTATTCAAAAAGAATCGACTTTGGCAGAAGACACAGGATGGGGGCTACCACAACAACAGCAAGATACCCGTCGTTTGAAAAAAATAGCACGCGTTCGTGCGAGTGAAGAAGAAGTGAAGGCCAATCCACGCTCGCGCAGTGCTTGGCTTCGTGTTGCGGAACGCTTAGTTTAAAAGGCGAACTATGAAAACTGAAGCAGTTGAAAAGAAAGCAGAAAAATTGCGGACGAAAAAATATATCACTTATGCCTGTATGTTAATTTTGGTTTTCATCAGCGCAATCATGGTGGTTTTTCAGGTGTTTGAATATCGACATGATTATCGTGAGCTGAGTTCATTTATGCGTGAGCGTGATGACTTAAATGCAGAGTGGGGGCGTTTGTTGATTGAGCAACAAACCTTTGGTGCAACGGCACAAATCGGGACTCGTGCCGTGACCCAGTTACGTATGTATTCTCCACCTGCCGCGCAAACGGTTGTAATTTCTTTACCAATGACTTCAGATGACAATAAATAAGGCTAGCTGTATATGGTAGACAAGCAGACCAAGCAACCACGTAAGAAGCAGCAGTCGATTACGGATAAAAATGCCATTAGTGTAGAAATGTGGCGTTTTTATCTTATGTGGGCCGTGGTGTTATTATGCTTTTTGGCATTGGTTGGTCGTGCATTTTATGTGCAAGTGATTAACCATGACTTTTTACAAAATAAAGCCAATGCTAATATTTTACGTACTGAAACACTCAAAGCCATGCGCGGGGTGATTTATGATCGCCATGGTGTGCCTTTGGCAATCAGTACACCTGTCATGAAAGTCGTGATTGATCCACGTGATTATTTTGATAATAAAAAGTTATTTGATGAAATTACCGCTGAATTGGCGAAAGATCCACATAACCGAAAATTAAAGCGCCAATTGCCAGAAAAGAACCTCAATCTGGATGAATTGGCTGATGCGGTCGGGATGGATCGGGCAGAACTCAAGAAAAAGCTATATGAACGTCCTCGTTCTCGCTATTTAGTGCTGCAAAAAGAGATTCCGCCACAGCAGGCAGAATTAATTGAAAAGCGCGAGTTTCAAGCGGTGTACACCGAGAAAAACTATAAGCGTTATTACCCGCAGCCACAACCAAATGCACAAATTATTGGTCTAACCAATAGTGAAGGGATCGGGATTGAAGGCTTGGAAATGCAGCTCAATAAACGTCTTGCAGGTGTTGATGGTGAGCAGCAAGTGGTGCGTGACAAGAAAGGTAACCGCGTAAAAGACCCAGAAGTGGTGAAAGAGGTAGAGTCAGGGGAAAATATTACCCTGAGTATCGATTCGCGCCTGCAATACATTTTATACCGTGAACTTACTGCGGCAGGTGTGGCAAACAATGCACGTTCAGCATCGGCTATTGCGGTAGACGTGAAAACGGGTGAAATCTTGGCGATGACCAGTTGGCCGTCGTATAACCCAAATGATAAAAATGGTTTGGCCAATAAAGATGCCATGCGTAACCGTGGCGCAACGGACATGTTTGAACCAGGTTCGACCATGAAACCTTTAACGGTTGCTATGGCATTGGAAACAGGTAAATACATGCCAACCACGGTGGTGAATACTTCGCCAGGATCTATGCGTGTTGGTAACCATACCATTCGTGATACGCATAACTATGGGCAACTGACGTTAGCTGGGATTATTCAGAAATCTTCCAACGTGGGTGTGGCGAAAATTGCTTTATCTTTACCGTATTCAACTTTACCGACCTTTTTAAAGCGCGTGGGTTTTGGGCAGCGTTCGGCCGTCAAATTCCCAGGTGAAAGTTCAGGTATGGTACTTCCACCAAGCAAGTGGAATGTGTCAGAGGTTGCGACCATGGCTTATGGCTATGGTATTAACGCCACAGTACTGCAAATGGTCGATGCTTATGCCATGTTGGCCAATCATGGAGTCAAAGTACCTCTGAGTTTGTATAAGCTAGAAGAGCCACCGAAAGGTCAGCAAATGATTGATCGGAAAATTGCCGATCAAGTGTTGTTGATGATGGAAGCCGTGACGCTACCAGGCGGTACAGCACGTCAAGCCAATATTCCGGGTTACCGTGTAGCGGGTAAAACAGGAACTGCACATAAACTACGTGCGGATCGTAAAGGGTATTCGGAAAAAGAGTATCGTGCACTATTTTCAGGGGTTGCACCTGTGAGTGATCCACGTTTGGCGATCTTTGTGGTGGTGGAAAACCCGCAAGGTCAATATTATGGCGGCTTGGTTGCTGCACCTGTCTTTGCCCGAGTGATGCAAGAGTCACTCCGTTTAATGAATGTGCCTTTAGATAAGCCTTTAGACACACCCAAAATCCAGTAATAGGTGCTGAATGTCAATTACATTTCAAGAACTGCATCCTGCTGATCAAATCACTGGATGGATGAGTCAACCGTTCCAAGGTTTTTGCTTGGACAGTCGTTATGTGCAAGCAGGGCAAATCTTTATTGCCTTGAACAGTTTGAGCCAACCTGAAAAAACGGTGCAATTTGCGCAGGCAGCATTGGACAAAGGTGCTGTGGCTATTATTAGTGAAACTGAGCTAGGTGTTACCCCAAGTCTGGTTGTGCCTGAAGTACGTCATTTAATGGGTATCTGGCAACAACAATATTTGCAGGCTGTATCTCCAACCCAAGCTGTGCAGATTTTGGCGGTAACGGGAACCAATGGTAAAACTACGATTTCACGCTTGGTCGCAGAGCTATTGATGTTACAGGGCCAGCCCTGTGCGGTAATGGGAACCACAGGCAATGGTATTCTTCCGCATTTAGAAAGTTCTTCACATACAACTTTAGATGCCTTGCAACTGCAAAATGCTTTGCATAGTTATGCGCAACAAGGGGCAAAATTTGCTTCAATTGAAGCAAGTTCGCATGGTCTAGAACAAGGTCGTTTAACGGGTTGTGCCATTGAAATTGCGGCTTATAGTAATTTAAGCCGTGATCATTTGGATTATCACGGGACGCTCGAAGCTTATGCAGCAGCTAAATCGTTGTTGTTTAAATTTGAGTCTTTGAAGGTTGCGGTGATTAATCTTGATGATGAATATGCATCGATCATGTTGGCGGCAGCACAAGCCAATCCTGCACAGCCGAAAATTCTCACTTATTCCATGACCCAAACTGCGGATTATCAAGTTCAGGATATTCAGTACAGTCTATCGGGTGCACACTTCAACTTAGTAAGCGCACAAGGTCTGTTTGAGGTAAAAAGCCCGCTACTGGGGCATTTTAACATCGAAAATTTAGTGGCAAGTTTAATCGTGGCACAGCACGCTGGGTTTGATTTGGCACAGTTGATTGCGACAGTACCTCAGTTGCAAGGCGCACCAGGGCGTATGCAGGTCATTCGTGATGATGCACGCTTATTTGTGGTGGATTATGCACATACACCAGATGCCTTGGTACAAGTTTTAACCACCTTGAAACGTCATGTTGAACGGAATTTATGGGCGGTGTTTGGTTGTGGTGGTGATCGGGATCGAGGTAAACGACCATTGATGACTCAAGCGGCTTTAAATGGTGCTGATGTGGTGTTGTTAACCTCAGATAATCCACGGACCGAAAATCCTGAACAGATTTTTACCGATATGAAGGCGGGTATTGATTTCTCAGGCCATGTGGTACATGAGATACATGACCGTCGAGAAGCAATTAAATTTGCGGTCAAAACTGCGCAAGCGGGTGATATTGTGGTGATTGCAGGCAAAGGGCACGAGAACTATCAAGAAATTGAAGGGGTTCGTCACTGGTTTGATGATGTGGTTGAAGTACAGGCGGCAATTGATGCACAACATCTCGCCACAGATTCAGCCTATCCCGCACAATAGGAAATAAGATGCATACTTCAACGACCAGTACAGATCCGTTACAGCCGTGGACTGCGGCAGAATTGTTGGAAGCGACCCAAGGTTATTGGCTGCATGATCGACAGCCCAGTGGTGAAATTAAACGAATTTTGACTGATTCACGTCATGCGGAACAAGGGGATGCATTTTTAGCGCTCAAAGGTGAGCGTTTTGATGCACATGATTTTGTCGTAAAAGTCATCGCGCAGGGTTGTGAAGTGGCAATCGTCAGTCATCCTGTAGATGCAGATATATTTCAGTTGGTTGTGCCCGATACCCGTTTGGCTTTAGGGCATTTGGGTGCTTACCGTCGTGCGCAATATCCAGACTTAAAAGTGATTGCCTTGACGGGTAGTAGTGGTAAAACCACCACCAAAGAAATGCTAGGTAGTATTTTGTCGCGGCTGGCTCCGACCTTGATTACGCGCGGTAATTTAAACAATGATTTGGGTGTACCCATGATGTTGTTGGAGTTACGTGCGGAGCATCGTTATGCCGTCATGGAGTTGGGAGCAAGCCACCAAGGGGAAATTGATTACACCTCAAACTTGGTTCAACCGCAGGTGGCCGGTATTCTCAATATTGGCACGGCGCACTTGGGTGAGTTTGGCGGACGAGAAGGCATTTGCCGTGCCAAATCTGAAATTTATGCACATATTGCCTCATCGGGTACCTCGATTGTGCCTGCGGCAGATGACTTTATTGATCAAATTCGCCAAGTCGTGCAAACCGAGCACGAGTTGAGTTTTGGTCAGGGCGGTGATCTATATGCTTCGGATGTACAGCTACAACCGCAATCAGCGCGTTTTAACCTGCATACGCCACAGGGTGAACGAGTTGTAAATTTACCCTTTGCTGGTGAGCATAATGTGCAGAATGCGACAGCCGCTGTTGCCTTTGCGCTTGCGATTGGTATTGATTTAGATGATATCGTGCTCGGTCTTGAGCAAGCACAAGGTGCCAAAGGGCGTTTGAATTTTATTCAGCAAGCACCTTATCTATTCATTGATGATACTTACAATGCCAACCCAACCTCAATGCGTGCAGCGGGCGAAGTGCTCGCGCAACAAGACGGTGTGCGCGTGATGGTCATTGGCGACATTGGTGAATTGGGTCAAAGTGCTGCGCAACAACACTATATGTTAGGTCGAGATTTGGTCTCGATCAAAGGCATTAATTTTGTTGTGGCTGTGGGGGAGTTCTCGCCAGCTACACAAGAAGGTGCACGCAGTACCCAATATGGTAAGAAATTACAGGCCTTCTTGAGTCAAGAACAAGCCTTACCTTTTTTAATTAGTTTAGTCGAAACACATCAACCCCAGTCGATGAGTTTCCTGTTTAAAGGTTCTCGTTATACCCATATGGAAACCTTGATGACTGACTTGATGGAGAAACTCTAAAATGCTGTTATGGTTATTTGAACAGCTTGCGGGCTATCACAGCTCATTCCAAGTCGTACGCTATTTAACATTACGCTCACTGCTGAGTGTTTTGACCGCACTCTCCATTGGATTGGTGCTTGGTCCAGTCATGATCCGTAAGTTACAAGCCTTAAAATATGGTCAGGCCGTTAGTACCTATGCACCTGAAAACCATGCCAAAAAGATGGGCACACCAACCATGGGTGGGGTGCTGATTCTGCTTTCGATTGGAATTTCGACCCTGCTCTGGGCAGACTTATCCAACCCTTATGTGTGGATCGTCTTGGCTGTTATGGTTATTTTTGGTGCTGTAGGTTGGGCGGATGACTGGATTAAAATCCGTTATAAAGACAATGCAGGTTTGCCAGCACGGAAGAAATTTTTCTGGACGTCAGTTGCATCTTTAGGTGCAGGAATTGCGTTGTATGTAATTGCCAAGCAACAAGAGAACCCAATTCATACGGCAAATATGCTGGATTTGCTGATCCCATTCTTTAAAAATCTCAGTATTCCATTGTCGATTATTCCTTTGGGGATTGGCTTTATTCTTTTTACCTATTTGGTGATTAACGGGGCTTCCAACGCAGTCAACCTGACCGATGGTTTAGATGGTTTGGCGATTATGCCGATTGTCTTGGTTGCAGCAGGTTTAGGTGTATTTGCTTACTTGGCGGGTGATGTCCGTTTTGCCAATTATCTACATATTCCTTATGTGAAATATTCGTCTGAATTGGTGGTGATTTGTGCTGCAATGATTGGTGCAGGCTTAGCCTTCCTTTGGTATAACGCACATCCTGCCCAAGTCTTTATGGGGGATGTGGGGGCTTTATCACTTGGAGCGATGCTAGGTACCATTGCAGTGATGGTTCGTCAAGAAATCGTGTTTGCGATTATGGGCGGTGTATTTGTGGTAGAAGCGATTTCGGTCTTCTTGCAAATTGGCTCGTTACGAATGCGGAATAAACGTGTCTTCTTGATGGCACCTTTGCATCATCATTATGAGAAAAAGGGTTGGCGAGAAACCCAAGTGGTTATCCGATTCTGGATTATCACAATTATGCTGGTGGTTTTGGGTCTGATGACCTTAAAATTGCGTTAAGCAAAATCCGCGAAAATCAGGTCGGCATATGCCGACCTTTTTATTTTCGTTGATCGATTATTGGAGAAAATGATGAATCTGCTCATGTGCCCTGTATGTCGTGAGAAATTAAATTTGGTGGATAAAACGTGGCAATGTGAGCATCGTCATAGCTATGATATTGCCAAGCAGGGTTATGTGAATTTGCACGTAGTGCAGCATAAACACAGCAAAACCCCGGGCGATACACCCGAGTCGGTACAAGCTCGTCGCGCATTTTTAAGCGCAGGTTTTTATGCACCTTTACAGCAAGCTGTGGTTGAAAAACTACGTCAGCTTCGCATTGAAAATCTTTTGGATATTGGCTGTGGAGAAGGTTATTACACCGATGCGATGCAGGCAGAGGTGATGCAATGTGTTGGTGTGGATATTGCGAAAAATGCGGTGCAAGTTGCGGCTAAACTGAATTCAGATGTGACATGGGTGGTGGGCACGGGGGCAACTTTGCCTGTATTAGATCAATCCATCGATCTGTGCAGTAGCTTGTTTAGTCCGATTCCTCAGCAAGAAATATTACGTGTACTGAAGGATAAGGGTTATTTATTGGTGGTGACACCAGCACCTGAACATTTATTTGCCATTCGTGAGGCTTTATTTGAAGAGGTAAAACCACACGAGCCAAATAAGTTTGTGCAGCAGTTGGCGCAGGATTTTGAACTCATTGAGTCGCACGTGGTGAGTGCAGATTTAACGCTGCCACAGCAGCAGCTCAAAAACCTGATTGCAATGACACCCTATGCTTACAAAGCGAAAGTAGATCGAAGAAGTGCTTTAGAGGCTTTAGCTGAGTTTAAAGTGACGGCACAATTCCAGCTCTATTTATTTCAAAAGAAATAAATATATATAAAAAGCCCGCTTAAATAATGCGGGCTTTTTATTCGGTGACTAAGATCTGCTATTGAAATTGATCAATCAAATGTTCAATGGCATCTGATTTCTTACTTGGAGCATTCGGTTGCATTGCAGGCGGAGTTTGATCACTTGGAAGCAAAGCTTCTTCGTCTGGCAAATCATCAAAGTCTCGCTCAGGTGCACGTGCAGGAGCTGCTGGTTTAGGACGATATAAAGGTTGTGCCAGTGGTGGTGATGAGCGGTAATCTTTTTTGGTTTCGCCTTCAATAAATTGGGTATCATTATGTAGTGTAGGTGCCTTAGCATCTTTGTCAAAATGTACCCAAGCCGATGGTGTGCCTTTCAAGGCATTGTCCATGAAGCTGGTCCAAATGGGTAATGCGGCAACGCCACCATATTCACGTCGACCGAGAGTGGTGGGTTGGTCAAAGCCGACCCATGCCACCGTGACCAATTTACCATTAAAGCCTGCAAACCATGCATCTTTGGCATCATTGGTGGTTCCTGTTTTACCACCTAAGTCATCGCGCCCAATTTTAAGTGCAGCGCGCCCTGTACCATGTTGAATAACATCTTTGAGGATGTTCGCCATATCAAAGGCAGAGCTGGATTTTAAAATTCGTTGGGCTTGACGGTATTCCGCATTGGCTGCATGGGGTTCTGTTATCTTTGCTTCGGTGGATTGATTGGTAACTTCAATCACTTCGTCATCAGGAGTGACAGGCGTGCTTTCTGATGATTCTTTTACAGGTTCATTGATACACTCAATGCAGGCATATTCAGGGTTGGCGCGGTAAATCACCTTGCCATAGGCATCTTCAATGCGATCAATAAAATGCGGTTGAATGCGGTAACCACCATTGGCAAATGTGGCATAACCTGTTGCCATTTGAATGGGCAATACTTGCGGTGTACCTAAAGCAATGGTGTAGTTATTTGGAATTTGATCTTCTTGTAAACCGAAATCCATAAACAATTGGCGCGTGCGCTCAATGCCTACTGCTTGCAGCAAACGTACTGAGACGGTATTTCGGGACAAATATAAAGCACGACGTAAAGGAATCATGCCCAAATAGCGCCCATCTGAATTTCGGGGTGACCATTTTCCGATGGTAATGGGGCTATCGTTGACCATGGTAAAAGGGGTCATGCCACGTTCTAAAGCCAAAGCGTAGACAAAGGGTTTAATGGTTGAACCAGGTTGACGCCAACCTTGTAAAGCTCGGTTAAATTTGGATTGATAAAAATTGTATCCGCCGACCACAGCCTCAATTGCACCATTATTTGGATTGAGTGCAATCAGTTGTCCTTGGACTTTCGGGATTTGTACCAGCGACCATGAGGTTTTGTCTGCATTCGGTCTTAAGCGCACAATATCTTTGACTTTTACAATTTGAGAAGCACGACTGGGTGCAGGGCCGACGCTGTTGGCATTGCGATAAGCGCGCGCCCAAGACATTCCTGACCAAGGTACAGTTACGGTAGAGCCATCTTGCATGAAGGCGTCAAAAGAGTTGTCATTTACTTTACTGACTTTGGCAGGATAGGTATTGGCATAAGCAGTAAATTGCTTTAAATCTTTATCGTGTGCTTCGGCACCGCGCCAACCATGGCGTTGATCATAGGCTTCTAAACCATCTTGTACAGATTGTTCAGCAAAAAATTGGCGTTGGCTATTGATAGTAGTGTAAACCTTATAGCCAGAATCAATCGCTTGCTCCCCAAATTTACTCACCAATTCTGCACGGACCATTTCGCCGACATAAGGAAATTGATTGCTGACACCGCGTTCAGGCATGTCTAGATTGATCGGTTCAGCAATCGCATTTTGATATTGCTCTTGGTTGATATAGCCCAATTGCAGCATACGACCCAAAATCCAGTTGCGACGCTCTAATGCACGTTCAGGATTGGCAACGGGGTTGTATTTTGAAGGGGCTTTGGGAAGACCCGCAATCATGGCCATTTGGGCAATACTTAAATCTTCTAAATTTTTGTTGTAGTAAATTTTGGCAGCAGCAGCAATGCCGTAGGCATTTTTACCCAGAAAAATCTTGTTTACATACAGGGTTAGAATTTCTTCTTTACTTAGATTTTGTTCAATCTTTCGGGCAAGAAAAACTTCGGTCAGTTTGCGTTTGAGTGTGCGTTCAGGACTCAGGTAATAGTTCTTTGCCACTTGCATGGTAATGGTCGAGCCACCTGTTTGTACATTCGAGCCAGTAATGCTCTCACTCACGGCACGTCCCAAACCTTTAAAGCTAATTCCACTGTGCTCAAAAAAAGCGGAATCTTCTGCAGCTAAAAAAGCATGAATAAAGGTTCTTGGAATTTGATCATATTCAACAGGAACAGAAAGTTTGCCACCATATTCTGCAATAAGTTGCTGATCTGCACTATAAACTTGTAATGGTTTTAATAAGGGAGCCTTTTTTAAGATGCTCATTTCAGGCAAAGAGGGGGCAATATAGAGATACATGCCATAAAACCCCATAGGAATTGCGACCAAAACTATAATTATGATCAAAAAAAATGGATGAACACGGCCTGAACAAGATAGCTTTTTCATAACAAGTAAGTTTTAATAGGAGCTAATGGCAAACTAATTGGTGGTCAGTATAGCCGTTTACAGATACGGATTGTTAATGAGTTATTGTATCCGTATAAAATTATAGACCGCAGCCAGTTAGTTAGTTACTTCTATTGGGGATAAAAAAATAATAGGAATAGTATTGTGCTCAGGTTATATCGTAAGCCAAATAAGGGGTTAATAGGAGTAGATATTAGTTCCACTTCTGTTAAGTTGTTAGAGCTGTCTGTAAAAAACGGTCGCTATTGGGTAGAAAGCTATGCTTTGGTCCCGTTACCAGAAGGCAGCGTTGTTGAAAAGAACATTTTGAATCCTGAAGCTATTGGGGAGGCTTTGGAGCGCGCTTTAAATTTAGCAAATGTTCAATCACATGCAGCAGCAATTGCCATTCCGACGTCTATGGTGATCAGTAAAATCATCGAGATGGATGCGGATATGACGGATGATGAGCGTGAAGTTCAAATCCGTATGGATGCTGAACAATACATTCCATTCCCTTTAGACGAAGTCAGCCTTGATTTTGAAGTTTTGCCAGATCGTTTAGCCAACCCGAATCGGGTCAATGTGCTTTTGGTGGCAACACGTCTAGAAAATGTTGAAGCGCGTTCAGAAGTGCTGGAACTGGCTGGAATCACGCCTAAAATTGCGGATGTTGAAAGCTTCGCAATGGAAAACGTCTATAAGGTCTTCTCTGATACTATGCCGATGGGGGTGAATACCGTCGGTATTTTAGATATTGGGCATACCATGACCACTTTATCGGTCATGCAGAATGACAAAATTATCTATAGCCGTGAGCAGGTTTTTGGTGGAAAGCAATTGACCCAAGAAATCCAAAATCGTTATGGATTGTCATTTGAAGAAGCGGGACGTGCCAAAAAAAGCCGTACTTTGCCTGATGATTATGACGTGGAAGTCTTAGAGCCGTTTCTTGAAGCCGTGGTGCAACAGGCTGCACGTTCTTTGCAGTTCTTCTTCTCATCTTCGCAGTTTAATGAAATTGATCATATTTTATTGGCGGGCGGAAATGCCAATATTCCAGGTTTGGCCAAGTTATTGCAACAAAAGTTGGGATATCGTGTCACGATTGCAAATCCATTTTTACAAATGGGTTTCTCGCCAAAAATTGATATTAAAAAAATTGAAAATGATGCTTCCTCTCTCTTGGTGGCGTGTGGTCTAGCATTGAGGAGTTTTGATTAATGGCAAAGATTAACTTGCTCCCTTGGCGTGATGAGCTGAGAGAGAAACGAAAAAAAGAATTTATTGTGATTTGTATTGGGGTGGCTTTAATTGGGGTGTTATTGGTTGTAGGGGCATGGTTCTATTACAACTATAAGCTTGAAGACCAAGAACAAGCGAATCAGCTCATTATCAGTACCAATCAAAACTTGGATGTGCAACTAAAATCTTTAGAAGGTTTGCAAGAGCAACGTAATGCGATTGTAGAACGTATGAAGTTGATTCAGGGGCTGCAAAGTCAACGTCCAATTGCCGTGCGTTTAATTGATGAGATGGCGCGTGTAGTTCCTGCGAATTTATATATTACTAAGTTCACTCGTGTTGGCGATAAATTTACCATTGAAGGTAAGGCAGAAAGTCCAAATGCGGTGGCTGAATTTTTACGTAATTTAGAAGCTTCTGCTTGGTATCGCAATGCTTTTATGAATTCCTTCCTGGCTGTGGAAGATAATAAAAATAAAGCGCCGAGTTCTGTTGTTCCTCGTGTTGAGGATAGTTATGGCAGCTTTGTGGTGACTGCGGATCTGGATGAGATTGCTATGCCTACAGAGGCAGCGAATGAAGCTGCGGGTTCTATGGCTGTAGCGGCAAATGATGCAAATGCAGCAGCTAGTTCAACAGCGGGGGCAGCAAAATGAGTCGTGATGAGTTTGATGATTTAAATCAAGAGGCTGTCGTTAAACCTAAGAAAAAAATGACAGTGGATAAGTTTTTTCAACAATTTAATACGTTGGATCCGAATAATTATGGCAGTTGGCCTTTATCGGTCAAAATTACTTGCTGGCTTTTTATTGTCTTTTTAATTGGTGCTGTTGGTTATTTTGTGGTGATCAAGCCACAGTTAGATGCGATTTCTAGCGCACATGCACAAGAGCAAAACTTACTGAATGAATTCAGAGAGAAAGATTCAAAGTTGCGTAATTTGCAACAATACCAAGCCCAGTTGCAGGAGATGGAGGCGAACTTTAATCAACAACTGGAGCAATTGCCGAAGGAAACTGAAATTCCTGGTCTGGTTGAAGATATTAACGTGACAGGCGTAAATTCTGGGTTGAAATTTAAAAATATCCGTTTAGAGCCTGAAGTCAAACAAGAGTTTTTTGTTGAGCAGCCAATTAGTATTGAAGCGACAGGTGATTATCATGCCTTTGGTTCTTTTGCGAGTGGCATCGCTGCATTACCTCGAATTGTGACCTTACATGATTTTGATATCAGTTCTTCAATTAGTACAGATAAAAAATCTGAAATTCCGCAAGTGACTTATGTTGCGAAGGCACGTACCTATCGCTATATAGGTAATACAGAGAATCAAGCTGCGGCAGCTGATGCAAAAACCACAACGCCACCTGCTCAAGTTACTCCAGAAGGAGCGAAGAAATGAAATTTGAAAAAATAGCATTTGCTTTGATGTTTGGATTGGTTTTGGTGGGGTGTGATTCACGTATTGATGCGGTGAACATGGAAATGGTAAATATTCGTAATCAGCAACCTTTGCCGATTGAGCCAGCACCTGTTTTTCCACCTGTACCGACATTCAATTATGCAGCACATCAATTGAAAAGTCCGTTTATGCCGAGTTCTTTGGCAGCAGAATTAAAAATTATGTCGGGTAAGCGAGTGTATCCGAATTTCTCGCGTCAGTCGCAGCCATTAGAAAGTTATGCTTTAGAATCCTTGAATATGAAGGGGAGTATGCGTAATCAGTCTGGGCAAATTTTGGGGCTAATCCAGACGCCAGATGGTGAAATTGAGCGTGTGCAAGTCGGAAATTACATGGGGGTGAATCAGGGGCGAATTGTGAAAATTACGCCTACACAGATTGATCTTGTGGAAATTATTCCCGATGGTCGAGAGGGGTATGTTGAGCGTCCGCGTAGCCTTGTCTTAATTGGACCCGCACCTTAATTCAAAGGAATAAAAATGAAAAACAGTATTCAAGATTTTATATTTGGGGATGGTAATACAATGAATCATATTTTCCGTCAATTTTCTATGGGTGCGGTTGCTATGGCTGTCATGCAAGCTGCCAGTGCACAAGTGAGCATTACGAATGTCGTACCTATGCAAGTTCCTGGGCAAGGGACTGAAATTCGTGTGATGTTTAACGGAATACCGCCACAGCCTCAAGCTTACCAACTTGAACAGCCATCAAGACTTATTTTAGATTTTGATAAAGCAGAACAAACACTTAAGCAAAATAATATTCAGGTTGCAACAAAAGAAGCCAGTTCGGTCGATGTCTCTTCTGATGCACAGCGTTCTCGCTTGACCGTTAATCTTGCGGATGCAGGTGCTTTTACCACCCAAGTTGAAGGCAACACCTTTATTCTGAAGATAAATGCGACGGATAATAGTTTTGCAACCCCTGTGGCAACTTCGGCTAAAGCACCATCGCAAGGTGTTTCAAATATTGGCTTTCAACGTGGTTCAGAGGGTGAAGGTCAGGTTGTGATTGATTTGCTAGGGAGTAATACGCCAGCAGATGTGCAGCAACAAGGGAGTAAAATTGTGGTGCGCATGTTGGGGAGTAAAATTCCAGCACATTTGACTCGCCGCCTAAATGTCAATGATTTTGCAACTCCTGTGGCAACCGTAGATGCTTATAATGATGGCAATAGTGGCGTGATTACTATCCAGTCTTCTGGTAGCTATGAATATATGGCTTACCAAGCTGAGAATAAGTTAACGATCAGCTTAAAGCGTCCAGTGGATAAGAATCCAATGAAGCCGCGTGCGGCAAATAGCTATACAGGTAAGAAAATTTCACTGGATTTCCAGGATATTGAAGTACGCCGCGTATTGCAGTTATTGGCAGATTTTACTGGTATTAACATGGTGGCTGCCGATACAGTTCAAGGCAATATTACCTTGCGCCTGAAAGATGTTCCATGGGATCAGGCACTTGATATTATTTTAAAAACAAAGAACTTGGATAAACGTCGTAATGGCAATGTGATTTGGATTGCACCAGTTGCTGAGCTAATTAAAGCGGAAGAAGATGAGGCCAAGGCGATTGCGCAGAGTGTTAAGCTTGCTCCATTGCAAACGGAATATATTCAATTAAATTATGCAAAAGCTACTGATATTGAAAAGTTAATTATTCAAGGTAAGAATAATTCAGGTAATAATTCAGGTAATAATTCAGGTAATAATCCGAATAATGTAAATCTATCAGATCCACTAGGTGATAGTGTAGGTAGCTTATTAAGTCCGCGTGGTACGGTTTCGACAGATCCTAGGACGAATACTTTGATCATTAATGATACATCTCAGAAAATTGATCAAATACGTAAGATGATCGATTTGTTGGATGTGCAAGTACAGCAAGTCATGGTTGAAGCACGCATCGTACGTGCATCTACTTCTTTCACTAAAGAGATGGGGGTGAAGTGGGGGATTTTATCACAAGGAATTAATAGTAATAATGATCTCTTGGTAGGGGGGAGCGATCAAACGTTATGGGATTTAAAAACCCCTGATGATAAGGGGAAATATACCATTCAGCGTCCAGATAACTTAAATGTTGATTTGGGTGTAAGTAATCCTGCCGGTCAAATTGCCTTTAGCTTGATTAGCTTGTCTGATTTTATGTTGGATCTTGAACTCTCAGCTTTACAAGCAGATGGTTATGGTGAAGTAATTTCAACACCAAAAGTCTTGACTGGAGATAAACAAAAGGCCAAGGTAGCTACAGGTCAAGAAGTACCTTATCAAACCACAACGAACTCTGCTTCTGGCTCAACAGCAACTACCTCATTCAAAGAAGCTCTGCTCAGTTTGGAAGTTACACCAAGTATTACCCCAGACGGTAAAGTGCAAATGAAGCTTGACATTGCAAAAGACTCAATTGCGGGTGAGGCACCAAATGGTGAGCTTATTCTAAATAAAAATACCATTACGACCAATGTCTTGGTTAATAATGGTGAAACGGTGATTTTAGGTGGTGTGTTTGAACAGACGACAAAAAATGAACAAAGAAAGGTGCCGTTCTTGGGGGATATTCCTTATATTGGAAGATTGTTTCGAAAAGATACCAAGTCAGATGACAAGCAAGAGCTGTTGATTTTTGTGACGCCACGAATTGTTAATGACAGTGTTTCAAGAAATCATTAATATATTTTCAATTTAAACAAAATTAATAGGTGACTCCTTGCCAAGCAAAGAGTTTGATTCCCTACCAAATATCTATTTGGTAGGGCCAATGGGGGCAGGAAAAACAACAGTCGGAAGGCATTTGGCAGAATTGTTAGGCCGTGAATTTCTCGACAGTGATCATGAAATTGAACGAAAAACTGGTGCGACCATTCCGTGGATTTTTGAAAAAGAAGGTGAGACTGGATTTCGTACTCGTGAAACTATTGTGATTGATGAGTTGACTGCTCGACCTGATTTGGTCTTGGCGACTGGTGGGGGAGCTGTGACACAGGCCCCCAATCGTGATTTTTTAAAGCAACGTGGTATCGTTGTTTATCTTTATACTCCTGTTGAAATTCAGCTTCAACGTACTTATCGCGATAAAAATCGTCCTCTCCTTCAGGTTGAGAACCCTGAGCAAAAATTACGTGATTTACTGGCGATTCGGGATCCTTTATATCGGGATGTGGCTCATTATATTATTGAGACCAATCAAGGTGCAGCACGAGATCTTGCGCATAAAATCTTAACGATGATTACCACACAACCTATTGATTGAATACGAAAGTAGTTGAACCCATGCAAACTTTACATGTAGAACTCGGTGAACGCCGTTATCCTATCTTCATTGGCAGTGATTTAAATCCTCATGATTTACTGGCACCGTACATTTTTGGCCAGCAAGTCATGATTGTGACCAATACCACCATTCAGCCTTTGTATTTAGAGCATTATGTTAAAGCGGTTGAGGCTTTAGGTAAAAAAGTTGCTACCTGTGTTTTGCCTGATGGTGAAAAGTATAAGGATATTCAACATCTGAATCTGATTTTTGATGCCCTACTTGAAGCAGGTTTTAACCGTGATTGTACGGTATTGGCATTGGGCGGTGGTGTGATTGGCGACATGGCGGGTTTTGCATCGGCGTGTTTCCAACGTGGTGTGTATTTCATTCAAGTACCAACCACGCTTTTGTCTCAAGTTGATTCCAGTGTGGGTGGGAAGACGGGTATTAATCATCCTTTGGGTAAAAACATGATTGGAGCCTTCCAGCAACCGCAAGTGGTAATGGCCGATATGGCGCAATTGAAAAGCTTACCCGATCGTGAACTCTCTGCAGGTTTGGCTGAAGTGATCAAGTATGCCTTATTGGGTGATGAAAGCTTTTTGGTATGGTTGGAAGCGAATATGGATGGCTTGGTCGCACGAGATCCTGATTTGTTGGCTGAAGCTGTCTATCGTTCATGTGCTCATAAAGCACGAATTGTGGCAAATGATGAAAAAGAGCAAGGTGAGCGTGCCTTGTTGAATTTAGGCCATACTTTTGGTCATGCGATAGAGTCTTATTTGGGCTATGGCGTCTGGTTACATGGTGAGGCAGTTGCGACAGGAATGGTGATGGCTGCCGATTTATCACAACGCATGGGATGGATTTCAGCAGCAGATGTGGAACGTACAAAAAAAATTATACAGCGTGCTGGTTTGCCGATAGTATGTCCCGCGATTCCATTGCAAGATTTCTTGGGCTATATGGCGCATGATAAGAAAGTATTGAATGGTCAACTTAGATTGGTGCTGCTAAAACAGTTGGGTCAAGCAATCATTACCAAAGAGTTTGATGTTGAACTGATGCAGCAGGCGATTCTTGCCAATCAAACAATATAAAGGTGAAATCATGACAGCACTTCGCAAATATTGGCAAAATACACAGCGTTATATCTGGCTTGTGGGCGGAGTGCTATGTCTTTTCGTGGCATTGATATTTTGGGCAGGATCGGACAGTCGTGAAGAGCTGGTCGAAGTGAATAAAGCAGTGGAGTCTGATGCTGAGCTGCAAATTCAACCTGCACGTGTCACCGCGGCAACCAATTTAGGCACCTTGCAAGAAGAAGTTCGCCCTATTGCGCTAACCACCAGAGTTGTTGCTACAGGCAATCATGCAAATGAATTCCGAGGAAGTAAGTTTATTGAAGAGCAGAAAAATAAGTCTACACTAGAGCTATTTAGTGTTACTGAAGAAGACATTATTAAAAGCTTTTTGAATAAACAGAGCGATCGGAAAAATTATTTTTATCTGCGATTGGCTGGAGATCAGCAACAAGAACGCTATGCTTTATTTTATGGTTTATATTCGGGTGAGAGAGAAGCAAATCAAGCACGAGAGCAGTTGGGTTTAAAATTACCCGCATCTGTCCATCCTACAGTAAGAGCTTTAGAAGATTATCAGGCGCAAGTGAATGATATGGGCATGGAGGAGTTACAAGGTTCCACATCAGTGTATGAAGTGAAATTACATCCTGCTGCTTTACCAAAACCAGACGTAGCTATCCTGAACTTAAGCCAACCCAAAGCTGTTGATACAACAGCGAATCGCTCGGATACGGGCAATGTATCTACCAGTACGACAGTAACCCGTAGAGATGCTGAAGGTAATGTGATTGATGTACAAAAATCTCAATCACATGCTGAGACTGGCACAAAATCAACCACTTCACCGAACAATTCTAATTCGTCTGTGCGCCAAGAAATTGCAGATCCATTTAATTAATCGTTCTAAAATAGAGCACATTGTGCTATACCAATGATTAAATGCGCAAAAATGGTGCAATTAATATAAAGCTTCAAATGCTCTAATTCAGGTCGAACACTTGATATTTCTGTATTTAAAAGAATTAGATTTAATAATCCTAAGTTGGCATATTTTTTGCTTAAATGGTGCATGATTTGAGTTGATGTCACTATTTTGGCGCGAAAAGATTCAAAGAGTGTGCGAAAACATCAAGATTGCTTGCTTTAAAAGAGTGCGCAAAAGTCGCAATAGTTTCTTGCATTTCGGTCATGTACAAAAGATAAAATCAGTCTATCTTTGACATGAGAGTGCAAAATCATTGCATTAAATTGATCTTAGTGTGAGAAAGTTAGACTAAGTCGCAAAGAAGTTAGATAGTCAGCGCCCGATTCAGGGCCAAGTAGAAAGAAGGGTACGCTATGCACATGCCATCGCCTAATACTGTAGCTCCCGCTCAAGGTTTATACCAACCGGATGAGTTTAAAGATAACTGTGGTTTCGGCCTTATTGCACATATGCAAGGGAATGAAAGTCATGATCTGGTCAAGACCGCTATTCATAGCTTGAGCTGTATGACCCACCGTGGTGGTATTGCCGCCGATGGTAAGACCGGAGATGGGTGTGGTTTATTATTGGCGATGCCGAAACAGTTCTTCCGCGAAGAAGCAAAAAAACTGAGTGATATTACTCTCAGTGAAATTTTCGCGGTAGGTACGATTTTTCTTAACTTGGACCCAGCAATCGCTGCGCATTCAAAGCAAATTCTAAGTAAAGAAATTGAAGAAGAAGGTCTTCGCGTTTTGGCTTGGCGTGTAGTGCCAACCAACAATGCGGCATTGGGTGAAATTGCGATGCAATCTTTGCCAGCCTTTGAACAAATTATTGTGAACTGCCCTATGGGTGTCACTGAGGTTGAATTCAACCGTAAGCTATTCTTGGCACGTCGTCGTGCAGAGCAGCAACTTAGCAATGACCCATCATTCTACGTCACAACTTTGTGTTCAACTGTCATCAGCTATAAAGGTTTGATGATGCCTGCTGCAATTGCAGACTTCTATACAGACCTTGCTGATGAGCGCTTAGCATCACATATCGTGGTGTTCCACCAACGGTTCTCAACCAATACTTTACCGCGTTGGCCTTTGGCACAACCCTTCCGTTATCTTGCGCACAATGGTGAAATCAACACCATTACTGCAAACCGTAACTGGGCAATGGCGCGTACACCAAAGTTTGAAAACCCATTATTGCCAGGTTTAACTGAGCTTAAGCCGATTGTGAACCGCACAGGTTCTGACTCTTCAAGCTTGGATAATATGCTTGAGATTCTGGTTGGTGGTGGTATGGATCTGTTCCGTGCGCTACGTATGTTGGTTCCACCCGCTTGGCAAAACGTTGAAACTTTAGATGCTGACTTACGTGCATTCTATGAGTTTAACTCGAAGCACATGGAAGCATGGGATGGTCCTGCAGGTCTCGTGATTCAAGATGGTCGTCATGCAATCTGTATGCTGGACCGTAATGGTTTACGTCCAGCGCGTTGGGTGATTACGAAAAATGGCTATATTACTTTAGCCTCTGAAATTGGTGTTTGGGATTATCAACCTGAAGATGTGATTTCTAAAGGTCGTGTTGGTCCTGGTCAAATTCTTGTGGTAGATACCTTTACAGGTAAATTGCTTGACACCAAAGATGTCAGCAACCACTTGAAAAAAATGCGTCCATATCGTGAATGGTTGCGTGAAAATTCAATTCGCCTGCAAGGCAGCCCAGAACTTGAAGAATATTTGTGTGATCAAGGCTTAAAAGGTGATGACCTGAAAGCAGCGCAAAAAATGTTCATGGTGACCTTTGAAGAGCGTGATCAACTACTGCGTCCAATCGCTGAAAGTGGTCAGGAAGCAGTAGGTTCAATGGGTGATGACACACCTATGGCGGTGTTGTCTCGTCAAGTTCGTCACGTGACTGATTATTTCCGTCAGCAATTTGCGCAAGTCACCAATCCACCAATTGATCCATTACGTGAATCGATTGTGATGTCATTGGAAACCTGTTTTGGTCGTGAGCAAAATGTATTTGAACAAGGTCCAGAACATGCAGACCGTTTAATTGTCTCAAGTCCTGTATTGTCAAACTCGAAAATGCATCAAATCCGTACTTTAGGTCGTAAGGGTTATGAAATTGCAGATATCGATCTGAATTATCCTGAAGCGGAAGGTTTAGAGTCTGCAATAAGCCGAATCTGTGAAGAATCTGCACAAGCGATTCGTGATGGAAAAACTTTATTAATTATTTCAGATCGTAAAATCCGTGAAGGCTTTTTACCTGCAAATGCTGCAATGGTCACAGGTGCAATTCATCATTTCTTGATCAATGCTGGTTTGCGTACAGATGCAAATATCGTTGTAGAGACAGCACTTGCGCGTGATGCACATCAGTTTGCCGTGATCTTAGGTTTTGGTGCAACAGCGATTTACCCATATTTAGCTTACGATGTAATCAATGACTTGATTGCAAAAGGTGAATTATTGGGTGATCCAATTCATGCTCAAGCGAATTTCCGTAAAGGGATCGATAAAGGTTTACTGAAAGTCCTATCAAAAATGGGGATTTCAACAGTCGCATCTTATCGTGGCGGACAGTTGTTCGAAGCGGTAGGTTTATCTGAAGAAGTTGTGAGTAAATGCTTTACCGGTGTACCAAGCCGTATTAAAGGTGCAACCTTTGTTGACCTTGAAAATGACTTGAAAAAATTAGCTGAAACGGCTTGGAAAGCACGTAAGCCAATTGACCAAGGTGGCTTGCTGAAATTTGTATTCGACAAGGAATACCATGCATTTAACCCTGACGTGATTAATGCTTTACACAAAGCGGTACGTTCAGGTAATTATGCTGACTTTAAAGAATATGCTGAGTTGGTGAATCATCGTCCAATTGCAACCATCCGTGATTTATTCAAGTTAAAAACAGATAACTCGATTGCTTTAGAGCAAGTTGAGTCAGTTGAGGCAATCTTGCCACGTTTTGACTCAGCGGGTATGTCTTTGGGTGCCTTGTCTCCTGAAGCGCATGAAGCAATTGCAATTGCCATGAACACCATTGGTGGTCGCTCGAACTCAGGTGAGGGTGGTGAAGATCCTGCACGTTACGGCACGATTCGTAACTCAAAAATCAAACAGATTGCATCAGGTCGTTTTGGTGTAACACCAGCGTACTTAACTTCTGCTGAAGTGTTGCAGATTAAAGTGGCACAAGGTGCTAAACCGGGTGAAGGCGGTCAGTTGCCGGGCGGTAAAGTGAATGGCTTAATTGCACGTTTACGCTACTCAGTGCCAGGTGTGACGCTGATTTCTCCACCACCACATCACGATATTTATTCGATTGAAGATTTGTCGCAATTAATCTTTGACTTGAAGCAAGTGAATCCACAAGCAATGGTGTCTGTGAAACTGGTCTCTGAGCCGGGTGTGGGAACCATTGCCGCAGGTGTTGCAAAAGCCTATGCCGATTTCATTACCATTTCAGGTTATGACGGTGGTACAGCCGCTTCGCCACTTTCATCGATTCACCATGCGGGTTCACCATGGGAATTGGGCCTAAGTGAAGCGCATCAAGCACTTCGTGTGAATGACTTGCGTGGCAAGGTACGTGTGCAGACTGATGGTGGTTTAAAAACTGGTCTGGACGTGGTTAAGGCTGCAATTTTAGGTGCAGAAAGCTTTGGTTTTGGTTCTACGCCAATGATCGCTTTAGGTTGTAAATACCTGCGTATCTGCCACTTGAACAACTGTGCAACGGGTGTTGCAACGCAGCAAGATCATCTACGTCAGGAACACTATATTGGTGAACCTGAAATGTTGATCAATTTCTTCCACTTTATTGCGGAAGAAACACGTGAATGGTTAGCTGCCCTAGGTGTTTCAAGCTTAAAAGATTTGATTGGTCGTACCGACTTACTTGAAGTTTTACCGGGTGAAACTGAAAAACATGCTCACTTAGATTTGAGCGCATTGCTTGAATCGCATCCAGCTGCTAACGGTAAGGCACAATATTGCCAAGTTGAAGGTAATGCACCATTCGATAAAGGCTTATTGGCTGAGCAGATGGTAGCCGAAATGTTGCCAGCAATTGAAGCGGGTACAGGTGGTGAATATAGCTTCAAGGTTGGTAACTGTGACCGCTCAATTGGTGCACGTATCTCGGGTGAAATTGCACGTCGTTATGGCAATTTGGATATGGAATCACACCCAGTTGTGATGAACCTAAAAGGTACTGCGGGTCAGTCTTTAGGGGTGTGGAATGCAGGTGGTTTGCATATCAAACTTGAAGGTGATGCGAACGACTATGTCGGCAAAGGTATGGCGGGTGGTCGTGTGTCGATCTTCCCACCAAAAGGTTCGCCATTCCAAACACAAGAAACTGCGATTATTGGTAACACCTGTTTATATGGTGCAACTGGCGGTAAAGTGTTTGCAGCGGGTACAGCGGGCGAGCGTTTTGCGGTGCGTAACTCAGGTGCCTTTGCGGTCATTGAAGGTGCTGGCGACCATTGCTGTGAATATATGACAGGTGGTGTGGTCACTGTACTGGGTAAAGTAGGTCACAACTTCGGTGCGGGTATGACAGGTGGTTTTGCCTACGTGCTTGACTTGGACAATGACTTTGTCGACTACTACAACCATGAGCTCATTGAGTTGAACCGTATATCAACTGAATCAATGGAAGAACATAAAGAGTTCTTACTGCGTATTCTTGATGAGCATATTGCTGAAACGGGTAGTGCATGGGCCTATAAGATCCGCAACGAGTTCGATTTTTACAGCCGTAAATTCTGGCTTGTAAAACCAAAAGCTGCTAATTTGCTTACGCTTTTGAAAACGACCAAAGCTGATCCTCAATAATTCCACTACTGCAGATATATAGGCAGGTGCAGCAAATAACGATGACTGCACCTACCCACGGAGAGAGACATGGCAGAGCGCCTAAATAATGACTTTCAATTTCTGGATGTTGCGCGCCAAGACCCAGAGAAAAAAGATATTACTGTCCGCAAAGCAGAGTTTGTGGAAATTTATAAACCGTTTACTGCGGAAGTGGCTGCTAATCAGACCCACCGCTGTTTAGGTTGTGGTAACCCGTATTGCGAATGGAAATGTCCAGTCCATAACTACATTCCAAACTGGTTAAAACTGATTGCTGAAGGTCGTATTTTCCAAGCAGCAGAACTTTGCCATCAAACCAATACATTGCCTGAAGTTTGTGGTCGTGTTTGCCCTCAAGACCGTTTGTGTGAAGGGGCGTGTACCCTGAATGATGGCTTTGGTGCGGTGACCATTGGTAATGCAGAAAAGTATATTAATGATACGGCATTCGCATTGGGCTGGCGTCCAGACATGTCGCATGTAAAATGGACCAACAAAAAAGTTGCGATTATTGGTGCAGGACCTGCGGGTCTGGGCTGTGCTGATATTTTGGTGCGCAGTGGGGTTAAACCCGTGGTATTTGATAAGCGTCCTGAAATTGGTGGCTTACTCACTTTTGGTATTCCAGAATTTAAAATGGAAAAAGACGTGATGAAACGTCGTCGTGAAATTTTCACGGGGATGGGCGTTGAATTCCGTTTAAATACTGAAATTGGCACTGACGTGACTATTGAGCAATTGCTTGCAGACTATGATGCGGTGTTCATGGGCATGGGAACTTATACCTACATGAAAGGTGGTTTCCCAGGCGAAGATCTCAATGGCGTGTACGATGCTTTAGATTTCCTGATTGCCAATGTTAACCGTTGCCAAGGCTGGGAAAAAGATCCAAGCGAATACATCAATGTTGATGGTAAGAAGGTTATTGTACTCGGTGGCGGTGATACAGCAATGGACTGTAACCGTACTTCATTACGCCAAGGCGCACATGACGTGACTTGTGCATACCGTCGTGACGAAAGCAACATGCCGGGTTCTGCACGTGAAGTAAAAAATGCCTATGAAGAAGGGGTGAAGTTCCTCTTTAACCGTCAGCCAATTGAGATTGTCGGTGAAAATGGCAAAGTGACTGGCGTTAAATTCGTCACCACACAAATGGGTCAACCTGATAGTCGTGGTCGCCGTAGCCCTGAACCTGTTCCAGGTTCTGAAGAAATTTTACCAGCAGATGCTGTATTGCTAGCATTTGGTTTCCGTCCGAGCCCAGCAGACTGGTTCGCGGGTGCCAATATTGGTTTAGATGGTTCGGGTCGTGTTGTTGCTGCTGAAAAGCAACAATATAAATTCCAAACGTCGAATCCAAAAATCTTTGCGGGTGGTGATATGGTGCGTGGTTCTGACTTGGTTGTGACTGCAATCTGGGAAGGTCGCCAAGCGGCTGAAGGTATTTTAGATTACCTAGATGTGTAAGATGGATTTACCTCGTTAACGGTTCTGGATTCATAAAAAACCCACTTCGGTGGGTTTTTTATTTTAATTTTTTGCCAATGGTCGGGTTGAATCTTTTGGCTAATCGACTAAGCATTTTTGCCATGTTGTGATGAACATGACATTTAGATACTGAGCATCTGTACTTTGCTTATATTGAGAAGTCATCATGCTGAAACAGACGACAGAAAAATCATACTTAAATCGTCCTAAAGCGCACGGAATTACTGTTCGTAAATTGCAGTTTAATCCCAAAGCCATTCGCCGCCATTATTTTGCCAATTCGCCGGTGATGTCACATTTACTGACCGCACTATCTTCAACTTTTCCAATTGGTGAACAATTTTTTGTACATAGTGTGCGTAATGTACGAGACTTGGTGACCGATGCGCAGTTACAAGCGCAAATTGCGGCTTTTATTGGACAGGAAGCGATGCATTCCAAGGCTCATACTGAATTTAATCAGGCATGGCGACGTGAAGATTATAATTTAGATCGCTTTCAAGACTGGTTGGCACGAAAAGACCACCATGTCAAAAGTTTACACCCTAAAATCCAGTTGGCGATTACCTGTGCTTTTGAACATTTTACCGCGCTATTGGGGGGCTATATTTTACGTCATCCTGAAGTGCTCAGTACCTTAGAAGAGGATGCGCAAAAATTATGGGTCTGGCATGCCATAGAAGAAATCGAACATCGCGCTGTGGCATTTGATGTTTATCAACATGTCTATGGAGATGATGCCGTACGTCGCATGATTATGCGCAGTGTCACCACGGGTTTTGCCAGCTTAACTTTTTATTCCGCCAGTCGTTTGTTTTGGCAAGATCGAGGAAAAAGTGTACTGAAAGTAAGAGGGAATCTTTTTGGTAGTTATTTATTGCTGAAGATGCTGATTCAATTGGCACCTGAATATTTGAGTTATTACCAAAAGGAATTCCATCCTGCAGCACACGACTACAGTCAAATTGTGAATTACTGGAAACAACGCTTGGCGGAGGATTATCAGATGCAGGGATTCGTGGCAGAGACTGTATCTGTATCATAATTAAAGTCGGGGATTTTCCCGACTTTTTTATACCGATGGGTGATTAAATAAATCAAACACAACGGAAATCAATTCGGTCTACAATATTTGCATTCAATAAGAAATGACATGCCAAGAAAAAGATGAGGATTGAACGATGCCGTGGATTAAAAATAGTGCGTTGATTGTGTTGCTGAGTGGTAGCTTGATGCTGACAGGCTGTGGCTATAACACGTTACAAGTCAAAGATGAAGCCGTAACCGCATCTTGGTCAGAAGTACAAAACCAGTATCAACGTCGTGCGGACTTGGTGCCGAATTTGGTCAATGTGGTCAAAGGTTATGCCAAACATGAAGAGAAAGTCCTTACAGAAGTCACTCAAGCCAGAGCCAGCGTGGCGGGTTTAAAAGTGGATAAAGAAGTGCTAGAAGATCCAGCGCTGTTTCAAAAGTATCAACAAGCACAAGATCAGTTGAGTAGTGCTTTAAAAAGTCTGTTAATGGTGCAAGAAAGTTATCCAGATTTAAAAGCCAATGAGCAATTCCGTGATTTACAAGTTCAACTAGAAGGCACTGAAAATCGGATTGCGGTCGCACGTAATCGCTATATCACCACGGTGCAAGATTATAATGCCTATGTACGACAATTTCCGCAGGTGATGACCGCAAAAGTCATTGGGATGCATACCAAGCCAAACTTTAGTGCAGAACAAAGTGCGCAAACTGCACCCAAAGTCTCCTTTGATTAAGTATCAAACTTAACTGGAATAAGTGAATGTATCGCTTAAAGTACCCCATCCAGCAGGCGGCAAGGTTCCTGTTAGGTGCTTTGTTGTCGTTAATATTCTGTTCATTTAATTGGGCAGAGACACCTCCAACAGTCGATGGTTCAGAAGATGCTGTGGTGATTGGTCAGGTTATTCAGCAGGCCAAAAAAGGCACTCAACCTTTAGATGCTGAACAACAGGCAGCATCCTCAGTACAAGTTGCAAATGATTTGGCTGATGGGCAAATGCGCCAATTGCCAAGCCTAAATACTCCTGTGATTGATCAAGCCAACATTTTATCTGATTCAGATAAACAGGCCTTGAGCCAACACATTTTAAAATTGCATGAGCAGGGTAAGGCACAAATTGGTGTAGTGATTGTGCCGACTACAGGACAGGAAGCCATTTTTGATTATGCGATGCGCGTAGCTGAACAATGGCAGTTAGGAACGGCAAAGCGCGATAATGGCTTGCTTATGGTTATTGCGATTAATGACCGTAAAATTCAGATCTTAACTGGCTACGGTTTAGAAGGGGTATTGCCTGATATTGTGGCTGGGCGCATTATTCGTAACGAGATTACCCCTTATTTTAAACAAGCTGAATATACAAAAGGCATTCAATCTGGACTGAATGAAATTGAGCGAATATTGAATTTAGACCCTGAAATTGCACAACAAGCTGCACAAGAATTACAACAGAAACAAGCTCAGGCATTACATGAACAACACGCACGATCACAATTCTGGACCTATGCCTTAATTATTATTGTGGTTGGCGCCTTTGCATCAATGATGATTGGTAAACGTCTTAGTGCTGCGACTGCGGGTGTGGCAGGTGTGGTTGCAGGCTTGGTCAGTGGTGTAGGTGTATTGACCAGTCTATTGGTAGGCGCAGGTATTTTCTTATTATTGGTTACTTCTCTGGCACAATTAATTTTACAAATACTGGCTTCAGGTTCTGGACGAGGTTCAGGTGGAGGCGGCTTTGGTGGGGGTGGTGGCTACCGAGGTGGTGGTGGCGGTTTTGGTGGTGGAGGTGCTTCAGGCTCATGGTAACAAAAACAGATTCAACTCAAATAGTCACAACACCGAATGTGCAAGAGCATGTTCAACCCAGTTTTAAACGCTGGCTCAAGCATTGTTGTTATTTTTCAAATACGCGACGCTATTTTAAAGCCGTTGAGCTAAAGAAAATAGCAACGGCGGTACAACACGCAGAGCAGGGGCATGTTGGTGAGATTCAAGTGGTCATCGAAGGGCATTTGCCATGTCTGCAAGCCTATCGGCAAAATACACGAAAACGTGCAGAGCAATTATTTGCAGAATTGGGTGTTTGGGATACGGAACACAACAGTGGAATATTGTTGTACTTAAACTTATGCGAGCGAAAGGTGGAGTTAGTCTTTGATCGAGGATTGCAGCAAGCAACTGAGCAAGAGGTATGGAATTCAATTTGTCAGAGCTTGGTGCAACAATTTGGTCAGTATCAATATGATGAGGCGGTTATACAAGCAATTTCTAGCATAGGTGAATTGCTACAGCAATTTTATGCTGAAAAGGAAATTGATCAAATCAATGAACTACCCAATGAGCCGATTATTTTGGATTAAGAATGAGAATTGGGGCACAAACATACTGAGTGTTAAACTTGAAACTAACAATTATTGTCACTTATGTATCTAATATGTCAAATTTGAAGAAATAATGAATAAAAATTATTTGAAAAAAAAATGGCTAAGGTGCTGTTTTTTTGTTGGATTTAACTATAATAAATCTTGGCACATTCCGTGCTCATTATAAACAAAGCATACAAAAGCGCTTCTTGCTTTACAAAGCTTAAAAAAAACTAAACAAAACATTTGTGGAGAATGTTATGAACGCTCAAAAGGGTTTCACTCTTATTGAATTAATGATCGTAGTTGCTATTATCGGTATTTTGGCGGCTATCGCGATTCCTGCTTATCAAAATTACACTAAACGTTCGATTGATCAATCATGTTTAGCTAGCACTAAGAATTATACAAACCAATATATTCTTTGGGCTAATGATCCTGATGGTGTAACTCCTCAACCACAAGCAGCTAACTTTAATATTACAGGAAAATGTGTGATTACTGATGGAGCTGCTGATAAGTCTGCTACATCTATTGCAGCTGCAATCACTGGTGGTCAAAAAACAGCTGCTACGTGTACTGTTGCTACAGGTCAATGTGTATTATCATAATCTGAAGAAAAAAAAGCGCATTAGAATGCGCTTTTTTTTTGTTTTAAAAAAGTCATATACTGACAATTGCTGAAAATTCCACTTTTTTTAAGTTATTGTATTTTTATAATATTTATTCTTGGTATGCTTTTTATTGGTAAATACTTAGCTTAAAAGTTCTGAGAAGAAAATGAAAAGGAATAATGGATTTACATTGATTGAATTAATGATCGTGGTTGCAATTATTGGGGTGATAGCCTCTATTGCTATTCCTGCTTATTTGAATTACACATATCGAAGTTCGGAGAATGCATGTTTAGCAGAGGTAAAAATAGTATCACATCGTTTATTTTGGGAGTTGAATGATCCAGAAAGTTTGGGAACTATTACTCAACCAGTTGCAGATGCTTGTAAGGATTTAAGCATAGCAGTTGGTAATACTGGAATTTCTGGTGAGGTTAAGAGACCTAGTTCAAACTCCAAAAAATATGCAAAATGTACATTAGGGGTGTCAGTTGTTTGTAAGTTTGCATCTGTACGATAAGTTTTAATTTTCTATTTTGGGGGTGATAATGTCTAAACGTATTAAATTTTTTATTGGTCACCTGAGTGTTTCGTTATTAATAGCAATCGCTACGGCAATTTTAATTTTTTTGGTATGGTATCCGCAGCCTTTGGCGAAAGCAGTAGGGGTAACCTCTCTTTTTGTAATGTTAATCATTATAGATGTGATTATTGGGCCATTATTGGGTTTGTTAGTTTATAAAGAAGGAAAAAATACCCTTAAATTTGATTTGGCAGTCGTAATTCTTACGCAGCTTGCTGCATTTACTTTTGGCTTCTATACAATTGCTCAAGGGCGTCCATTGTGGATTGTTGCTAGTAATTATAACTTTCAGTTGGTGAAGAATAATGAAATTAACGATCAATCCATTCAGTATGCTGCAGAAGCGTTCAAAACCAGAAGCTGGATAGGCCCTCAATTTGTAGGAATAAGAACTGATCTTAATCACCGCTCTCATGTTTCAACGGTACAGAATGGTCAGGGTGCTTGGTTTAACTATCCAGCACGCTATATATCTATTGATAAAGTTGAAAACCGTTTTAAATATGCGATACAAGATCTAACAATGTTAGAAAAATTCAATTCAAAAGAACAAGTGATATCTACGTTAAAACGCTATCCTCAAGCAAATGCTTGGATGCCTCTTGCTGCACCAGTAATGAATATGACCATTTTAGTCAATAAAGATACGGCTGAGATTGTTAAAATTGTTGACCTGCGTCCGTGGAAATAAATTGAAGCAGAAGAAAAAACCAACATTTTGAATTACACTATGCGCAGTTCTGCAACTGTAGCACCCCATGAAATTTATTCTTTCTTTACTTGCCAGTGTGCTTATAGCACTGGCTTGGCTTTTGCCCGTTCACTATCGTCCGTGGGTTACTTATACGGGTGAATTATTTGCTTTTTTATCCTTATTTGCTCTTACCGCAATTTTTCTTCAGCAAAAAATAAAACTACCAGTTTTGACGCTTCCATTCGTCGCTATGGCTTTTATTCCATTGTTGCAGTGGGTATTTGGGCTAGAGTTTTTCTTTAGTGTTGCTTTAATTTCAAGCCTTTTTGTCTTTGCTTTTTGGTTAAGTGCGGTATTGGGTTATAACTTATCTTTAACCTTAAAAGATCGAGAGCAAGCATTTACGAATTTAAGTTATGTCTTGTTGGTAGTCGGTACGCTTTCTGGAGTGATGGCAATTTGTCAGTGGCTCACCATTGAAAACCACTTTCCTGGTATTGCTAATTTTGGCGGCAACCGCCCATATGCGAATTTTGCTCAGCCAAATAATATGGCCACTTTCCTTATTCTTTCATTAATGGCGAGTCTGTATTTATTTGAGAAAAGTAAGCTTAAGGCGTGGATTTTGAACCTATGTTCATTGACGATCTTGATCGCATTGGTTTTAAGTCAGTCTAGAACGTCATGGGTTGTCTGCATTCTATTTTTAGCTTATTTCCTCTATCAGCAATATAGAGGGTATTTGCGCCTCAAGTGGTATGCAATGTTGACTTGGGTTGGCTTATTTATTGGGCTAATTTTAATCATGCCAACCATTGACCATTGGGTGGCACAAGCTGCACATTTGGCAATTGCGGACTCGCCAACAGCGATTGAGCGGGCAAGTACAGGGCATTTGCGTTTGGGTATCTGGCAACAAATGCTTTATGCCATTTCAGACCGCCCATGGTTTGGCTATGGCTGGAATCAGACCAGTGTGGCCCAAGTTGCAGTCAGTGAATACTATCGTATTCCTGAATGGGTGCGAAGCTCACATAATTTTGTGCTGGATTTCTTGGTATGGAATGGCTTACTGATTGGTGTGCCATTTTTGGGGTATTTAATTTATCTCGGATATCGCCTAATTAGCAAAGTGAGCTCTACAGAGTCGGTCATCGGTATTTTGATGATTGTGGCAGTATTGGTGCATGCCTTATTGGAGTATCCACAGAACTATGCTTACTTCTTATTACCATTGGGTTTTATCGTAGGTTTGGTGCTGTCGCAGGAACCTCAACTGAAAGTTTGGGCTTTGGCGCCTAAATATACCCAAATGATGTTTGTGGTAGGGGGCTTGCTTTTGGTGTTAATCCATCGTGATTATATGGTGGCAGTGCCTAAACTGAATCAGTCGATGCGTTATGAGCATACCCCTGAAAAAATTACCAACCATGATCGCATTTATGTCTTAGATGAACTGAGTCGCAGAATTGCATGGATTCGATTGAACCCGAACACGGTATTGAGTAAAGCGGAATTGCAGCAAATCTATGAGATGGTGCAGTGTTATCCAACCAAGTACGATCTATTGAAATATGCACGTGTCCTCGCCTTTAATGGGGATGAACAGGGAGCACGTCACCAATTATGGTTATTAAAACAATTGAAGCATGTCGATGTAAGTTATGAGTCTTTGTTAGAGCCAGCAAAATAAAAGATCTAAAAAAGCCAGCGATATGCTGGCTTTTTTATTGATCAGAGTTGGCTTTGAATATAGTTTTCAATGCCAACGCTTTCGACTAAATCTAGTTGAGTGGTGAGCCAGTCCCAATATTCTTCTTCTTTTTCTAGAATTTCTTGAACCAAATCACGTGTTACATAGTCCAAGGTTTGTTCAGCCAAAGTGACCGCAGTTTTGATGCTTTCAATGTTCTCTTTTACTTTGCGGATATCACAATTCAGAACTTCAGCGGTGTGCTGACCGATATAAAGTTTACCGAGGTGTTGTAAATTCGGCAAACCTTCTAAAAATAAAATACGCTCAATGATTTTATCGGCATGCTTCATCTGACGAATGGATTCTTTGTATTCAGCAGAGCCCAGCTGTTCAATGCCCCAGTCATTAAACATTCTTGAATGTAGGAAATATTGGTTAATAGCCGTTAAATGATGATAGAGCACCTGATTTAACTGGTTAATCACATCGCGATTGCCTTTCATAGCATAAACTCCATCAATCAATGCTGGTTTAAAATTCTAAGTTAGGCCATAACAGCCTATTATTCTGTAAATCTTAAACAAGAAAATGGTGAAAGGCGAGTGCTTTATTGAACAGCAAATGAAAATCGCAATCAAAAACAATTGGATATTAAACTGGAAAAATAAAACCCGCTTAGAGTCAAAGGCGGGGGAGGGGGAATAGTCAATTAAGACTATTGCATTTTTAAGTATTGTTATTCTTAGGCTGCGACGGCAATACGTCCCGCAATCTCTGCAATTTCATCACTAATGATGGCACGTGCTTCAGGCGCACAACGACCACAGCATGTACCAAGATCAAGCAAATCACGGATTTCACGATAGCTTTCTGCACCGTTAGCAACGGCATCTTTAATATCTTGATCTGTAATACCACGACACAAACATACGTACATGACTGCGAGCCAGATGAATTTAAATACGATAAGTAATATTATTGATAATTGTTATCGTTTGTCAATAACATTCATTTAAAAAGAGAATTATTATCATTGGGAATTTGAATAAAAAAATACCAGCTGAGCGGAAATCCGAGTTCTGCTCGGATTTTGCGCAAGAGCTTTAATATGGTTTAGAGTTAAAAATTGAAGGTGGCGATTGAATTAATTTTATAAATTATTGTGGAATAATCACAATACCATCCATCTCGACCAAAGCGCCTTTAGGTAGACTTGCCACACCTAACGCAGCACGTGCTGGGTAGGGTTGGGCAAAATATTCACCCATAATTTGGTTGACCAGTTGGAAATTAGATAAATCAGTCAAAAAGATATTGAGTTTGGCAATATCGGCCAGAGAGCCACCTGCGGCTTCACACACGGCTTTTAAGTTATCAAAAACGCGGCGAATTTGCGCTTCAATGCCTTCTACCAATTCCATACTGTACGGATCTAAACCGATTTGCCCTGAAAGATAAAGTGTTTCACCAACGAGAATTGCTTGAGAATAAGTACCAATCGCAGCAGGGGCATTTTCAGTATGAATAACTTGGCGGGACATCGATTTCTCCTTTTATATCTGAATACATCTTAAAGGATTGTATTCAGATACAGAAGCCCTATCGATTTAAATGATTAACTTGCTATAGAAGCTTCGGTCATATTTAGTGGTATAGCGAGGCGGGTAATACGTGGAAAGCCGTAGTGCATGCGTAAGTCACGAATGATCTGGGCAATTTGTTTGCGATTATTGACCACAATATTTACATAGGTTTTATGGTCGTAATTGCGTACCATTTCTACCCCTGTTTTGGCTTTACGGCATTGGTAGATTAGATCTGAAATCTGTTCATCATCCATTTCCATGTCAATGCAAAGATAGGCAGTAAAGCTGACATCATCAAGGTCTTCGGAAGACCATTGTAGTGGCATGATATTTTCAGGATGTAAATGTTGCTCATGTAATAGGTTATGGCATCGTGCACGATGCACAATTAATCCACGACGTGAAAGATGTCCTTGAATTGGATCGCCTAACACAGGATTGCAGCAATGTGCATATTTAACATCAACGCCCTCTGTACCTTGAATCAGGCGATCAGAGCTATGATCTTCAATCGATTGATCTTGAGCAAATAAATGATTGGCGACCAGTTGTGGTAATAAGTCGCCCACAGCAATTTGCTGGAATAAACGATTTTTAGAATCTAGATGACGCCATTCTAAAAGATCTAACCAATCATCTTCCGTCAGGTCGTCTGTAGAGCGATGGAAAAGTTTTAAGGCACGGTTGAGTGCTTGTTCCCCAACCAATTGCTGCTCTTCTACATCTTGATCTCGTAGGATATTTTGAATGGCACGACGGGCTTTTTGTGTATTGATAAAGCTGAGCCAATCTGGATTTGGCGTGGCGAGAACATCGGTAATAATCTCGATGACTTGCCCACTCACAAGTGGTGTAGATAAAGGCTTGGTTTCACCATTAATTTTCGCACCAACCGCATGATTGCCTAAAAAAAGACTCGCTGAATAGGCAAAATCTACGGCAGTTGCCCCTTGTGGTAATTCATGCAATTGCCCGTGCGGGGTATACACCCAAATTTTTTCTTGGTGTAAATAATCCAGTAAATCGTTAAAGGTGGTTTTTGCGCAACTGCTATCAATTAAAACATTTAAGTTTTGCATGGAGGCTTGAATGGCAGAACGACAGGCTTGAGGGGCATTTTCACCCAATACAACGCCATAACGCGCAGCCTTACGCATCAATTCGGTTTGTAAAGTCAGTGAGAGTGTGGTTTTTTCGCCTTTGAGGCGCAGCATGAGCGACTGGTTACCACCCGGCAATGGTCGTCGGATATGGTCTTGATAAGACAGAACTTGGAAATGTTCTTGTAAAATTTCAGCGAGATTGTCGCAATCCGCAATACTTTGTAGAACAATTTCAAAAGCATGACTATGAGTCAATTCTTGCAAATCAATGTCGTTTTTGACGAAGTGACGGAGTAACTCAATGTTGTTGTTTTTCTTTTTAATTCGACCACTGATTTGATTTTGTTGTAACAGTGCAGTTAGATTTTTTTCCCATAAAGCTTGATATTCACAGCGTTTGGGCTTGGTTTTAAGCAAAGCTTCTTGAACATTATTAAACATATCTAAATCAAGATTTTGATAACAGAGATGTTCAAGATTGTCGGCCATTTCATTCATGCCCACTAAACGAGCCATCGGCACAAACACATCAAAAGTTTCTTGGGCAATGCGTGCGCGCTTATCTGGACGTAAAGACTCCAGCGTGGTCATATTATGATAGCGGTCAGCCAATTTAATAATAATGACACGCGGATCTTGTAGGGTAGCTTGTAAAATTTTTCGGAACGAAGCGGCTTTGTTATATTCTTTATCGCTAGAATGGCTGAGTTTGGTGACGCCGTCGACTAGTTCTGCCACGGTCAGCCCAAATTTTTCTTTAATATCTTCTTTGCTAAAATCCGTATCTTCAATCACATCATGTAGTAATGCAGCCATAAGGGTTTCTGCATCTAAACGCATGTGCGCCAAAATACAACTAACGGCAATCGGGTGCAGAATGTATGGCTCACCACTTTTTCGTGTAATTCCATCATGCGCAATATCGGCATAATCACAGGCCGCAAGTACTCGCTCGACTTCGCTTTCATTAAGATAAGCGTCGATAATCACTTTGAGTTGTTGTTTGGCTTGGCTGACTTCTGCGCCTGGCATATAACACCTGTACCTATACCATGAGGAATCTATTCGTTAGTTCAATTTTTAATAAAAAGCAAAGTGCGAAACTTGTCAAATTTTTTGTGCAAAAATCGCAAATTGGCAGTTTAAAAAAATAGCGTAATTTAAGTTAATGTTATAACTGTTCTTGAAGAAATATTAAAGTTCCAAGCGTAAAAAAGCCTAGTTAAAAACTAGGCTTTTATGTAGTTTTTCTTTCTTATTGGAAAGAGAAACCATCTAAATTCAAATTGTTTGCAGAAAGTGCAAGATCAAGGCTTGAAGTTTGATAGTCTTGCTCACGTTGTTTCAAAATATCTTTTGAAACGTGACCAATTGCAATTTCACGCAGTGCAACAACTGTTGGTTTATCGTTGTCCCATTCTACAGTTGGTTCAATACCTTGACGTGCGAGTTGGCGCGCACGTTTGCTTGCCACTAGTACAAGCTCAAAGCGGTTGTCTACATGGTCTAAACAATCTTCAACGGTTACGCGTGCCATAGGTGCTCTCGTATAAATGCTAAAATTCGGAAACAGACTACACAGTATAAAATGCTTTCAGTTTAGACTCAAGGTTTAATCACGATTCAATGGGAGTGATCAACTTTTGAATTAAGTCTTGATGACGATTGGCTTGTTGCGTGAGAACCAAACGGTTTGCCGTAATGACAGACTCAAGATCATGCAAGGCTTTATTAAAGTCATCATTAATAATGACATAGTCAAAATTAACAAACTGCTGCATATCTTCAACGGCACAACTTAAACGATGCTCAATCACTTCTACACTGTCTGTGCCACGATTAGATAGACGTTGACGTAAATCGAATTGGCTCGGCGGTAAAATAAAAATCTGTATGGATTCTGGGAATAATTTGCGGACTTGTTCTGCACCCTGCCAGTCAATTTCCAGTAAAACATCATGTCCTTTGGCGAGTTGCTCTTTTACAGTTGCTTGCGCAGTGCCGTAATAATTGCCAAAAACTTCTGCATACTCAATAAATCCGCCTTGATCCACCAACGTTAGAAAGTTTTCTTTTTGAGTGAAATGGTAATGTACACCGTCAAGTTCACCAGGACGCTGTCCACGGGTGGTATGAGATACAGAAACATGTAAATTGCTTACACGCTCAAGTAGGGCTTTTACGAGAGATGTTTTGCCAGTTCCTGACGCAGCAGAAACGACAAACAAGAGACCCGACATGATATTTTTCCTGATATGATAAAATATCTTCTCTATTTTAGAGTAGATGTGTTGCAAACTAAATAGCTAGTCGAATTTTAGTTTGCATAAATTTAGTTTCGCATGACGTGCATTTAAGTGAGCAATGAGGGTTTTATGGAAATTGTATTGGCTAATCCGCGTGGTTTTTGTGCAGGGGTTGATCGGGCCATTGCGATTGTAAATCGTGCACTTGAGTGTTTTCAGCCGCCTATTTATGTGCGTCATGAAGTGGTACACAATAAATTTGTGGTAGATGATTTACGTCAGCGTGGCGCGATTTTTGTCGATGAACTCGATGAAGTGCCTGATGACAATATTGTGATTTTTAGCGCGCATGGTGTATCTAAAGCAGTACAGCAAGAAGCAGAACGTCGCGGTTTAAAAGTTTTTGATGCAACTTGTCCTTTGGTCACCAAAGTGCATATTGAAGTCACTAAATATGCCCGTGAAGGGGTGGAAGCCATTTTGATTGGTCATGAAGGTCATCCTGAAGTGGAAGGCACAATGGGACAATATGACAAAAAAAATGGGGGCGAGATTTATCTGGTTGAAGATGAAGAAGATGTCGCTCAGTTGAATGTGCATCATCCTGATAAAGTGGCTTTTGTGACGCAAACAACGTTGTCGATTGATGACACTGCGAAAGTGATTGATGCGCTACGCAAAAAATTCCCGAAGATTCAGGGTCCTCGCAAAGATGATATTTGTTATGCCACGCAAAACCGCCAAGATGCCGTGCGTGATTTAGCTGAGCAGTGTGACGTGGTTTTGGTTGTTGGATCTCCAAACTCATCGAATTCGAACCGTTTACGCGAACTAGCAGAGCGTATGGGTAAAGCAGCTTATTTGGTCGATAATGCGGAACAATTACAGCAAGACTGGTTTAATGTGGATACCAAAATTGGGGTAACGGCTGGTGCATCTGCGCCTGAAATTTTGATTAAACAAGTCATTCAGCGTTTGCAAGATTGGGGCGCGAAAGTGCCAGAAGAGCTTGCAGGGCGTGAAGAAAACATTACCTTTAGTTTGCCGAAAGAGTTACGTATTCCTGTAACACAAGCTTAAAGTGTTGCAGACTTAACATTATATTTTTATTAAAGATTTGACAGATGGTTGCTTTTTGGCAATCATCTGTTTTTTTATGCCATTTATCCTTTTTGTGTTCGTTTTGTAAAAAAAAGAAATATGATTTTAAATAGGGTAAAAGAGAAATTGCCTTGGGGAGGGCGTATGCGAACAAATCGAGGGTTCACCTTAATTGAACTCATGGTGACAATTGCAGTGTTGGCGATTATTGCCATGATGGCGGTGCCTTCTTTCTCGGATATGATAAGCAGGCAAAATTTAAGCGGTAGTGCGAAAGAGCTACAAGGAACGTTAAATGAGGCTAGAAGTCGGTCTGCTGCAATGAGAGTAAGTGTTGCTGTATGTGTTAATAAAAATAAGGCTGGTACAACTATCACGCCTGCACAGTGCATCGCTGCTATAGACTCAAGTTTGGATCCTAATGTTTACATAAATCAAAATAGAGTTTTATTGGCTAAAGTTTCAAAAAAAGTAGACGTTAAATCAGATAGTTTAGGAGTAATGTTCCAACCCACGGGGACAATTCAAGCCACCAATACAATTGTACTTTGCTCTAATGGTGAGTCAAAAACTATAACTATTTCAAAAATTGGGACATTGGACCAAACTACGGGGACTTGTTCATGAATATTCGAGCTAATCAATTGGGCATTGGCATGGTTGAAGTGTTGGTCTCGTTAATTATTTTGGCAATAGGTGTGCTTGGCTATACTGCATTGCAATTAAGAGCTGTGGAAGCGGGTAATGAAGCTTTAAAGCGCTCTCAAGCCACAATTTTAATGAGGGGTTTAACAGAAAGTATTCGTGCAAACTCAGAAGGACAATCATTTTACCCAAAAAAAATACAAGCATATTCAGCCATGAGTGCTTTGCCGACAGGCGTTAAGTCTTGTTTAAATGCGGTATGTAACCCAGAAGAAATGGCTGCATATGATGCTTATTTAGTTGCTAGAGCTGCTTTCCAAAATGGGATGAATATGACCATGACTCTATGCCCAGGTGCAAATAAAGCTACAAGCAACCGACAGTGTTTATTTGTAGCATGGGATGAGACTAAGTTTGCAGGCATAGATTATAGTGAGTGCATTAGTAGTTCTGGTATTTATATAAATGGTGCTAAGTGCCTCATGATGGAGGCATATTAAAATGAAAAATAAAGATCTAGGTTTTACACTAATTGAATTAATAGTTGCTTTGGCATTGGGATTGATTATTACGGCTGCAGCAATGCAACTTTTCATGGGTGGTTTGATTACTACAAGGTTGCAAGAGGCAGGTGCAGAGCTTCAGGATAGTGGAATTTTTGGTCTTGAATATATGGCATCAGAAATTAGGCTAGCAAATTATGGAAATATTAGCCATCCAGAGTTAAATGATCAAACTACTTTAGGGGGGATCGTGTTGACTTCAGGTACTGCTGGAACAACCAATTTACCGCTTGATGATTTACAAAATGCTATTACGGCAGTTGGCGGGGTTTCAAATGTTGATATTAAAAGTGATCAATTAACAATTCTGTTTATCGCGCCTAATCGCATGTTTAATTGTGAGGGTAAAGAAGTACAAGCAGGTGAGTATGTTATTCAAAGATATTTTCTTAGAAAAGACACGAGTGCCTCTAATAGCACGGACTATGGTTTAGCGTGTGATGCAAATAAACCACCAGCAAATTCAATTGCTGCAATTACCGAGTTTGGGGGATCAAACGCGGGCGAAATAATTATGCCACGCGTAGATCTTGTAAGATTTTATTTGGGTACCCAAAGTGAAAATAAAACACAAGCTGCTTATTATACAATTGACGAGTATTTAACTACAGCAAAAAATGCCAGAGCTGCAAGTAAAAAAGCACCTCGTATTGTTTCAGTAAAAATCTCTGTGTTGGTACGTTCAAAAGATCAAACAAAGAGCGACTTATTAAAGCCTTCTAGTGAAGGTACAGAGCAATTTGCTGAAGGTACAGTTACATTGACTGATAAAACTAGTACGTATATGCGCCGTGAATATACAACAACAGTTGCATTAAGAAATGCTATGGGAGAGCCATTATGATGTACATGCGTTCTTCTCAACGTGGTTCAACCTTCATCATAGTCATGTTTATATTAATTTTGATTACTATTGTCGGCGTATTAGCAATTAGAACATCTATGACGACTTTGAATATTGCGACCAATACTCAGGTTGGACAATTTCTAAGCCAGACTGCAGATACACCTTTGAATCAGGTCTATAACTCTGACTTATCAAAAATGGTGGACTTAAGTGGTGTAGTAGGTTTTGCATTACAGGATAGCAAGTTAGAACCAGGTAAAGAATATATATTTTGTTATAGACCTACGTCATCGCAAAAATTTGGTGGATCTATTGGGGTGGCTGTTATTCGACCACCAGCGGATAAAGATAGCAAGGCGACTGTTGCACAAGGTGGCTCTACGGGATTTTGTAATTTAAAAACAGATTTTGGTAGTAATCGAGAAGCGGTTGTTACGCAGGTAGCAGTAAAAATTCCGACAGACCCTTTAAGTGATTTAGAAGCTGGTGTTTTATTAAGTGAAGGTACTAATTTAAGTGAAGGTACAATTTTACCTAAAAATATTGTTGAGCAACAGCGCATTCGGGTAACAACTACAGCAATTTTCCCATCTTTTGCGAAGGACATGGATGCAGCACAAGCCTGCATAGGTAAAGATGCGACACAACCTGGTTATATTAGTGATAATTCTGACACTTCAACTAAAGGTTTTAGAACAATTGCTGATTGTTTAGTTAGCTTAGGTATACCAGTAAATAGTCAGACACAAGAGTTTAACTTGCAAACCTTGTTTGAACAAACAGAAAATCCTTGATTGGGTGAGGAGTAAAAATGAAAGAATATAAACAAAAAACCTCACATTTAATGAAAGGCGAGGGACAGCCTAAGCAGAAAATGGTACTCACAGCCCTTTCTGCGGTGATGTCTTTACTTGTTATTAGTTCAGTTGCCCAAGCGACAGATTTGCAAATTTACGCAAAGCCTGAAGCTGGGAAGAAAACAATTGTTTTGATGCTAGATACCTCAGGATCTATGGCGGAATATGATAATGATTCTTGTATCTATTATGATTATTATAATAGAGCTTATTATTATGGTACGGGTACTGAATCTGCTACTACAGCGGTTCCATACGAAAGAAGTTATTGTAAAAATAGTAGTGGGGTAAAAGTTGCTTATTCTCGTCTGACACGACTTAAAGATGGTATGTTTGCCTTACTTGATAATACTACTGATCCAAATTTACCGAGTGCATCTATAGGGCTGGGACATTTTTCAGTTAATGGTGATGGGCGATCTGCAAAAATTTTGGTTCCTGCTGCAACATTAGGAAAAAAAGGCTCTACGCAACGTGAAGCTTTGAAAACTGCGATTAAAAATTTAACAGCAAGTGGGGGGACTCCTTCAGCACATGCTTATGCAGAAGCTGCAGCTTATATGTTAGGTACTTCTACATTATCCCCAGTTGAAATATTTAAGCTTATCTATAAAAAGGTGACGACCAGTAGCCAAGTAGTCGATTATTACTATTGTGACCGAACGAATAGACCGTATTTAAACTCTGCCACAGGGGTTTGTTATGAAAATGCAAACTTCACGGGACGTACACGTGACGCTGTTGCTGTCTATAAGACGGTTTATGCCGACAATTTTTATCAATGTAAATCATGGGCTAGCACTGATTTCAATAATCAGGTCCAGTACTGTAATGGGATGACTGGGACTAGTACGAGTTATTGGAATAATTTAGGAACTATGCCTCCGAGTGATTTAGCAAATTATACTGCGGCAACTTATGATAGTTCTACAATTGGATATTACTCTAAAGAAAATCAACTATATTCAAATGCTGATAGTGGTTTTTCATCTTCGGTAAGTAGTTCTAAAACAGCTGATGGAACGTCATATAGTTCTCCTCTGCCGACCAAAAAAGTGAGTTGTGATGGAAATGGGATTTACTTCTTGTCAGATGGTGAAGCCAATAGTTCCAGCACAAGTCGTGCGCAGACTTTAATGCGTACTGCATTAAATGATAATAGTTTTGAATGCCCAACAGATGGATTAAAGAATTTAGTTACGGGAACAGATCGATCGGGGAATGCAAATGATTGGTCTGCTTGGCATTGTATGGGGGAGTTGGCTAAACGATTATATTCAGGTAATAATCCGCAAAAAGCCGAAATTCGTACTGCATTTGTAGGTTTTGGTAGTGATTTTAGCGGCTTAAGTGCTCCACATGTGCAGCAAGCGTGTCAATTAAGTTCGCGTACGCAGGATAGGCGTAAAGGGGATGATGCTTGTTCTCCAACTCAAGCAACTCCATATCGATTAACCAAACCTGGTTATGGCAATGGTTTGTACTATGAAGCGAGTAGTTCAGCTCAAGTACAGGCAAGTGTACTTGAGTTTTTAAGAACTTTTGATGATCCTTTGGATCCGCTACCTACAGGTGCAATTTCTGTGCCTGTAGATGCTTTAAATCCGAATGGTTATCAGCCTTATGGCTATCTTCGTACATTTGCACCTAACCCTAGATCAAATACCATGGTTTGGGCGGGAAATCTAAAAAAATATAATATCGGAAATATGGGGGCACTTACCGACCTTAAGAATTCTCTTATTTATAATGATAAGGGAGATTTTACTACGACAACCTATGATTTGTGGAACTCAACCAGTGTGGCTGATGGTAAGGTCATTGACCAGGGTGGTGCATATTGGAACTTACCAATGCCAACAGCAGCCGTTGCTGCGGTTGCTGAAACAGTAGTGGATGGGAAGACAATCCGAGCTATTCCTGCCATTTTGGCTGCACCGAATGCATTACGTAACCTATTTACCGATGTGAGTAGTGTAAGTTCAGGAGTTCTTCAATCATCAAGTAGTGGTTCTTTATTGGAAATTCCGAGCAAGACTTCTTCCTCTGTGACCAATGGGGCTTATGTTTTAGATAGTTTTGCAAAACAAGACATCTTAAAAGACTTTCCGAATGATTTGAAAGTGAAGCTGGTTAACTATTTGGGATATGACTTACCTCTTTCAACAACTACAACTTTACCAACAATTCTTGCAGTCCCATCTAAGCCATTTATTACAATGGGGGGAAGTATTCATTCCATTCCAGTACAATTGACATATGAAGGGGTTCTAGATTCAAATGGTGATTTAACCTCAACGCGTAAACAGTCCGTTTTATATGGAAGTATGGAAGGTGGATTGCATGTATTAAATGCAGCGACTGGTGTTGAGCAGATGGTATTTGTTCCATCTGAGATATTAAAAGATGCAAATGCTTCTAAGGCGCTGCGAGGGATTGATCAAGCTGGTGATCTTTCGTATGGCGTTGGTGGGGCTTGGGTTGCTGATGCTGCTTATAACTTTAGACAAGGATCGTCTGACGATAAATTATATGTAACTGCTAATCAGATGAATGTTTATGGTGGTATGCGTATGGGGGGTAAAAGCTATTATGGATTGGATTTGTTGAATCCTACGTCCCCGAAATTGTTGTTTAGAGTTGGAGCTGATCAGACTAGTTTTAGTCGTATGGGGCAATCTTGGTCGAAACCAGTTTTAACGAACATTCGCTATAATGGAGTAATTAAGCGCGTCATGATTGTTGGTGGCGGATATGACATGTGTTATGAAAATCCGCAATTTAAATTAGGGGCAACCAATTCAAATACAGATTATCCAAATACTGCCTGTGATGGAAAAACTCAAGCTGATGGTAATGCTGTGTACATTATTGATGCAAAAACGGGTAAACGGTTATGGTGGGCAAGTAATACTGGTGCCGATAGTAATGATTCTAATATGGTGCATAGTATTGTAAGTCGTATTTCTACATTGGACCGTGATGGAGATGGATTGGTTGATCATTTATATTTCGGTGATTTAGGTGGGCAAGTCTTTAGAGCAGATCTAAATAATCTTGCTGGTACATCTGCTTCTGGTTTTGGTAAACGCGTTGTGCGTTTGGTGAATTTAGGGACTACGTCAACTGGTAGTTCAATTACAAATGGTAATCAGCCGCGATTCTACCAACCACCAACTTTAACCAAGCACAGTAATGGTGGTAGCTCATTTATTTTGGTGGGGATTGCCTCAGGTGATAGAAGTACCCCTTTAGATGTCAGTCCAGATAAAGGACGTGAAGGGATGTTGCCAGCAGCAATTTTAACTGGTCGTTTAACGAATAAAGTTTATGGAATTATTGACCGTGATTTTATTAAGAATAATTTAATCACTGGAGCTCCAACTTTAAAAACTAAAGACTTAACCTTGGCGAATCTCCAAGTGAATCCACAAACACAATCTGGAGATATTACCAGCCTCTTTTCTGCTTCAGGCAAACAGGGTTGGTATCGCTCACTATCCAGTAATTATAGCGGTGTGGAAGTGACGGGACGTACAGCTGGTGGTATTAAGGCATTTGAAGAAGAGCCAATTGCATTAAAAAATAATCTTTTTATTCCTGTTTACGATCCTGAAGGGACTGGTGTAGAGCCGTTAGACTCTTGTTCGACTCGAATTATTGGTGAGTCGAATCGTCAGCAGTATTGTTTACCATTCGGGGTTTGTTTAAATGCAGATGGTTCAAAAAACTTAGATCAAGAACAAAAGACAGGATTAATTATTACAAATGGGAAAAATCAAAATGTGATCGGTTCTGGTATACGAGGTATAACCCTTGGTCCAGATACGGGTGGTTCTGGTACTGAAACCAAGAATAGCTGTGGTAGTTTGACTCTTATAGGTAATATTCAAGGATCAGGCAAATGGAAATGTAGTCGTATACTTAACCCGGTACGTTGGTATGAAAAATATGTTTCTTCAAATTAATTTGTATAAGGATACTCTTGCCATAAAATATGGCAAGAGTGGGTCTAATGCACGCAGTGGCTTCACATTAATTGAATTAATGATTGTTGTTGTAATAATTGCAATCATTGCTGCTATAGCTTTGCCTGCTTATACAGAATATACACGTAAGGCAGTTGCTGCAAAAGCTGAGCAAGAAATACAAAAAATTGCTGAACAATTAGAGCGTTATAAGTCGAGAAATTTTACCTATAAGCGTTTTGATCCGGGATATATTTATGGGGTCTCCACTTTAAATGAGGTGGTACTTCCGAATGGAGCGACAGGTACAGATATCAAATATAAAATTACGATTTATGATTTAGACACAGGTAAGGCTCTTACTTCCGCGGATACTGATAATCGTGGACTTGGTTGGGCAATTAAAGCTGAGAGCTCTGATGTAAAGAACTATAATTATCTAATGACGAGCAAGGGATTAAGATGTAAAACAAAGTCAAGTATTTCATCTTATACAGCGTGTTCTGGAGATGAAACATGGTAACTAAATACTTTAGAGCAGGCTTCACACTAATCGAAGTATTGATTGTTGTAGCAATTCTTGGAATATTGGCGGCAATAGCCTATCCCTCATATACACAATATGTGATTAAAACAAATCGAGTTGATGTCCAGACTGAAATGCTGGTTATTGCACGGAATCTAACAAATTATAAAGTTGCTAAAGGATCATTTAAGGATGCACAACTAAGTAGTGGTGGTTTGAAGGAAAATTATCCTAGTTCAGGAACTGCGAAATATGAAGTCATATTAAGCATTTCGAATGATAATTTAACATGGTCACTTTCGGCTAATCCAGTTTCCGGAACAATTCAGAATGGGAACGGTTCCGTTATGTTAAATAGTCAAGGACAGAAATGCTGGGTGAAAGGTTCAACCTGTACGCTTTCAGCAACAACAAGCTGGGATTAATCATAAAATTCAAAACTGTGGATAAATCATTTTTTGATCTTTCCCTATTGCAGAATTTAGCGTAGAATATTGCCCTCTATGAAAGGGGTTTGAAGTGTATCGATGGTCGGTACAGGGATAATCCGTAAAAACTATAAGGTTGTATCATGGTAGTTATTCGTCTTGCACGCGGTGGTGCTAAAAAACGTCCGTTTTATCAAATCATTGTGACTGATAGTCGTAATGCACGTGACGGTCGTTTCATCGAACGTATCGGTTTCTTCAACCCTACAGCTCAAGGTAAAGCAGAAAAACTTCGTTTAGATGCTGACCGTTTTGCTCACTGGGTAGCACAAGGTGCTCAACCTTCTGATCGTGTTGCTTCTTTAGCTGCTCAAGCTAAGAAAGCTGCAACTGCTGCATAATTTTAGATTAAGTAGTAGGTAGCCCATGACACCAACACAGAATGTTCCCGAAGATCGTATTCAGATTGGACAGTTACGTTCAGCATATGGATTAAATGGGTGGCTCTGGGTCTATTCCAATACAGAACCTATGAGCAACATATTTGACTACCTGCCTTGGTACATTGAGACCAAAGCAGGTTGGCAAACGATTGATGTAAAACGTTGGAAACCACATGGCAAAGGCTTGGTTGTTTCGCTGAAAGGTGTGAGTGATCGCACAGCAGCAGATAATTTAGTCGGTGCAAATGTTTGGATTTCAAAATCGCAACTGCCCCAAGCGGGCGTGGACGAGTATTATTGGTCGGATTTAAAAGGCTTAACAGTGTTAGGTCTGAATGATGAAGAACAAGAAGTGAATCTCGGTCAAATCCACGAACTGTTTGAAACAGGCGCTAATGATGTGATGGTGGTTCGCGCAACTGCTGAAAGCATCGATAGTGAAGAGCGTATGATTCCATGGCATAAAGATGTGGTGCAACGCGTTGATCTAGAAGCTGGTCGTATCTACGTAAATTGGGGCGTAGATTATTAATCCTGTTTAGGATTCACACAGCAGGAAAATAGAGGAGTCTGCGGTGTTTTTTGCAGTCATTACGCTTTTTCCTGAAATGTTTGAAGCGATTACAGCCTACGGTATTAGCGGGCGCGCAGCAAAGCGTGAGATTGTACAAGTCCATTGTATTAATCCACGTGAATTTGCTGAAGGCAACTACAAACGAGTGGATGAACGTCCCTTTGGTGGTGGTCCAGGTATGGTGATGATGGCGGAGCCTTTGGCAAAAGCCATTCAACGTGCCAAACAGCTTGCAGAGCAAGCGGGAGCCGTTCATGTTCCTGTGGTGTATATGTCACCACAAGGAAAAACCTTAAATGAACCAGCGGTACAGCAGTTTGTCAATTATGATGGATTGATTGTGTTGTGTGGGCGTTATGAAGGGGTAGATGAGCGTTTAATCCAAAAATATGTTGATCAGGAATGGTCAATCGGGGATTACGTTTTATCAGGTGGAGAGCTTCCTGCGATGGTGTTGTTGGACAGTATTATTCGACGTTTGCCGAATACCATGTCTGATGAGCAATCGGCTGTGCAAGATTCTTTTGTGGATGGTCTGTTAGATTGTCCACAATATACCAAGCCAGACCATTTTGAAGGTTTGGATGTACCCGATATATTAAAGTCGGGACATCATGCAAACATTGAAAAATGGCGGTTTTTGCAGCGTTATCAACGGACTCTTGAACGCCGACCTGAGTTGGTAGAAAAGGTTGAGTTGAGCAAGCAGCAAAAAAAATGGCTCAAAGATTTATAAGGGAGATAACTTTAGGTTATTTTCCGAATCCAATACTTGAACGGTTGTGTTGAAGTGTTGTTTATTAGGCTCTTTGTGTCTTGAAGCGGTCAAGCATAAAGGGAAAGTCAATCGGGTCTATGCGTTTTAGCCTCTATACCCAGTGGATATCAGACCTCTTCTGACCCACACATATTGGAGATACCCCATGAGCGGTAAGCATCCTTTAGTACAAGCTGTTGAAAATGCACAGCTTAAACAAGACATCCCAGCTTTTGCACCAGGTGATACTGTTATCGTTCAGGTAAAAGTAAAAGAAGGTGATCGTGAGCGTCTTCAAGCATTTGAAGGTGTTGTAATTGCGAAGAAAAACCGTGGTTTGAACTCTGCGTTCACAGTACGTAAAATTTCTAGCGGTGTTGGTGTTGAGCGTGTATTCCAAACTCACTCTCCAATCGTTGCTAAAATCGAAGTGAAACGTCGTGGTGACGTTCGTCGTGCTAAACTTTACTACCTACGTGAATTGTCTGGTAAAGCTGCACGTATTCGTGAAAAGTTACCAGCTCGTAAAACTGTTGCTTAATCAGTTTTATTTGAGTGAAAAAAATGCGCCGTTTGGCGCATTTTTTTTGATTAAATTTTAGAGACCTTGAAGTTTTAAACGGTTGGCATGTTGGCGATAAACATCGACTGGATCTGGTGAGAATACTGAGCGTAAAGCAAAGAATTGATTAATCACATCTAAATGGTTCCAGTTGTAATTGTCTCGAATGGTCTTGCCATATTTTGCGCTACAACGTGAAACCAAGCCATCATTGTCATTCGGGGCTTGCATCAGTAAACCTGTTGCTGCCAATAGTGAATCAGGATCAAGGATATTGGTTAAAGTCGAATTGCCTGAGAATGAATAGAAGTAAATTCCATTTTCTGTTGCAGCACCTTCACCACAGGCTGTCTTCGGCATGCCTAAAGCATACTTTTGACTAAATGATTTAGATCCGCCCTGACTTAAGCTTTTTCCTGCAGCAAGGGCATCATGCGGGAGGGAGTTAGGATCCTGCTGTTGTGCCCATACAATTGCTTTAGAGCCAAAGTTAATCAGGCTGACCAAAGGCTGTTCGAGTGGTGTACCTTGAGCAGAAATAATCAAATCCGCCACAGGTGAGCCTTTTAAAGGGCTTGATATTGCAGTTGAAGAGGCGACTTTAGAGGGGGCAACATTTGAAACATAAGCAATACTATGCCCGCCGTGGCTATGCCCCAGTAAATTGACTTTTTTTGCACCTGTAATTGCTAAAATTTCATCGACTTGTTGTAGCAGTTGTTCGCCGCGTACTTCCGAGCTATTAAAAGGTGAAACACGTGTTGCCCATGCATTGGCACCATTGCGTGCTAAATCAGGCAAAATTTGATACCAATAATCCACACCCAGTTCATCTGTGCCCGCACGAATCCATCCACCCATACCATGTGCAAAGACCAATGGATATTTGGTTTTTGCATAGTTTGAGGCGACGTATTTAGCTTGAATTTGCGATGCACTGGCTTGAGTTTGGGTGGTGCTTAGCACACAGGTTGATAGCAGTCCCGCTATCAAGAGTCCATATTTCATTGATCTTCCTCTATTTTAATTTTTCTATCGACAAAAAGAATTGTCAAAATGAGTATAAAGTTGGGCTGAAGATTAGGCGGATAAATCCGATCAAATTAAATACAATTTGTAACTTTATAATTCTAAAACCCCCGCTGAGTCATATGCTGAGCGAGGGAGCTGTATTAAAGACCTTGCAGTTTTAAGCGGTTGGCATGTTGACGATAAACATCGACTGGATCTGGGCTGAACAGTCCTCTTAATCCTAAGACTTGATTGACTTCATCTAAGTGATTCCAATCATAATTATCACGAATGACTTTGCCGAAATGGGTGCTGCAACGTGTCACCAATCCATCATTGTCGGTACTGAGATATGAGATTGGCGCCAGTAGCGAAATAGCACTGTCTGCAACATCAATGACGTTGGTCACTTGAGAGGTTCCTGTCCAAGAATAATAGTAAATCCCATTATTGGAGCTGGCTCCACTTTTACTACAGTCGGATGCTAAGGCAGTGGTTGGGTATTTTTGATTGAAGACTTGAGAGCCTTTTTCACTGATCGAGGTCAAAGAGGCTTTAAGATCACTCTGTAGCGATGGGTTCCCCTCGGCAAAGGTAATAAGTGGTCCAATAATATAATCCGTGGCGATGCTCAAGAGCTGTGAACCTGTTTGGCTTGACAGTAAATCATCTGCGACTTTGGAGCCTCTAAATGTTGCACCTACCCCAGTTAGGGACGCAACATATTGGGGTTTGACTGCCTCGACGTAGCGAATAGTCGGACCTCCATGACTATGTCCAATTAAATTGACTTTGGATTTACCTGTAATCGCCATCACTTCTTCGACTTGTTGTAACAGTTGTTCGCCACGAACCTCGGTTGATTCTAAAGGTGAGATTTGCGCCGCAAAGGTGGTGGCACCATTACGCGCCAGATCGGGCAGAATTTGATACCAATAATCCAAGCCGAATTCAGCGACGCCAACGCGACTAAAGCCAAACATTCCATGAGTGAACAATAATGGATATTTGGTTTTGGCATAGGTACTTTGAGCTGTGTTAGTCACGCTTAGGACACCAGCAGATACAGTTTGAGTGCCAAGCCCGATACATACGGCTAATCCGAGCAGTGAAAGACTATGTGCTATATTTTTCGTTTTATACATATTTTCATCCTGAAAAAAGTGTGTGATGCAGCATTATTCCGCGAACGGGAGCTTTCCTCCTGAGTCATGTGTAGTTTCAAAGGTTCCAAGTCGAAGTTGTTCTTGTGGATTTTTAAATTGTTGTTGGCGTAATTGAGCAATGGCTTGTTGCTGCGCGGATTCACTCATCTGACTCTTTAGAATCTGGTCACGCTGCGTTAAATAGTCATTCACACGTGACTTCCATTGACCTCGATCTTGGTCCAGTTGTTCCAGTCTAGAAGTCGCGTCTGCACCGACTAAATTCATGCGCATTTGGCGGAGGTCTTCAGCAGAACCACCGCGGGCTTTAATATCGCTGGTCAGTTTGCGTAAATCTTCCAATTTAGACAATTGTTCCAGATTTTCACGCCAGTCCTCAGGCAACTGGGCAAATAGCTCTTTCAGTTTTTGTGCTTTTTGTGCTTCAGTTAAGTTCTTATCTGCCATGATCGACATACGGTTTAAGGTATATTCATGGTAGGTATTTTCTGCGCCAAATAATCCCTCAATTTCTGGCAGGGAAAAAAATTGTGTGCGCAAGTCTTTCATCAGCGCAAAAACTTTTCGGTAGTACTCAGGATCTTGTTTGTCTAAGTTGGGTTCTTTTAGGTTACCTAACTGAATACGGTAATCAATATAGCGATTCCATAAATCAATAATTTGGCTTAACGCAGGTTCTTTGTAGCCTTTTTGCATGTAGCGCGTGAAGTCTTGCTTAATTTGATCAATTTGTTTTTCACCATATTGGGTAATGAAATATTCAAAGCAATTTCGCGTTTGTTCATTCACGATTAAATGCTGACTTTGATCTAAACTGAGCTGACAATTGATTTCAGTGTCTTGCTGGCTTGCACTCACAAAAGTTGGTGCTGTGCCATGCGATAGCGTTTTATTTCCTGCAAGGGCTGAGGTCGAATTCGACTGTGCCTCTGCGAGTGAAGAGGCTGTAGTGTTGGAGCCAGTGGTTGCACTGGGCGCAAGCCACACCAAAAAGCCCAGTAGAATAACCAGTACAATGGCGAGTATCAGCCATAATTTCTTTTTTTGCATATCCTATGCCTAATATCCATTTTTAATTTTTATTTGGTTCATTCGCTGAACTTGTTTTATTGTGCAATGCGAACGCAAATAAACAACAGAAAAGTTGTAAAACTAGATGAGCGGTTGTTAGTATTGCGGCAGTTGAAATACGTGTTCTGAGTTATGAAATCATCTGCTGCAAAAATCCAGCGCCGTGCGGTTCATGGGGTATTTTTGTTAAATAAACCCTTGGGTATTAGTTCAAATGCGGCATTACAAAAAGTACGCTGGTTATTGAGGGCAGAGAAAGCAGGGCATACAGGTGCTTTAGATCCGCTGGCATCAGGTCTATTACCGATTTGCTTTGGCGAAGCCACGAAGTTTTCTCATTTCTTATTGGATTCCACCAAACGTTATCAAACCACGATACAGCTTGGTCACAGCACAACGACGGGTGATGTGGAAGGTGAGATACTGCACGAACAAGCGGTGCCAGTATTGACTGAAGTTAAAATTCAGCAGGTATTGAATCAGTTTGTTGGAGAAATTCAGCAAATTCCTCCAATGTATTCTGCACTCAAAAAGCAGGGTCGCCCGCTATACGAATTGGCACGTAAAGGGATTGAAGTGGAACGTGAAGCACGTCCTATAACCATTGAAGCCATTCAGTTGCTTTCATTTACCGAAAGCAGTATTACCTTAGATGTGACCTGTTCTAAAGGCACTTATATTCGTGTATTGGGGGAAGACATTGCCAAAGCTTTAGGGACGCGAGGGCATTTGACTTATTTGCATCGCATTCAAACTGGGCATTTTGAGCTGATTCCAAGTTATACCATTGACTATTTAGAAGGGCTAACTGAACAGGAGCGCGAAGCACTGTTGTTACCTGTGTATGCACCTGTTCAGCATTTTACTCAAATTCAAGTCCCAGAAGGTCGAGCAGAATATTTTAGTCGTGGCATGGAAAGCAATATTGAGCATGCTGCCGAAGCACAAGTGCTCGTGTTTGATGGTGAAAAGTGCTTAGGTTTGGCCGAAATTAATGATCGAAAGCGTTTAATTCCTAAACGTGTTTTGAATCTGTAGGAGGCTTAATACCATGGAACTTGATCTGATTCTGAGCTTGGTCTTCTTTGCTTTTTGTGCTGGGGCCATTGATGCAGCAGTAGGTGGGGGTGGCTTAATTCAAATCCCGGCCATTATGGGAGCAATGCCACAGTTAGCACCTGCTACAGTTTTTGGCACCAATAAACTTTCTTCTATTTTTGGTACGGCATCTGCGGCATTTTCATTTATGCGTCGCGTATCATTGTCGTGGAAGTTGTTGTTGGTGATTGGGATCGGTGCTTTTATTAGTTCTTACGTGGGAGCCGCCTGTGTTTCCATGATTCCCACCCAAGTACTGAAACCCTTTGTCCTGTGTATGTTGATTATTATCGCAATTTACACATTCATGAAGAAACAATTTGGTCAGGTCCATTTTCAACAGGAAATCACCACTAAAATACTGGTACTTGCAGCAGTCGGCAGTGTGTTGATTGGTTTTTATGATGGGATTTTTGGACCAGGAACGGGCAGTTTCTTTATTTTCTATTTTATTCGCTACTTAAAAGTCGATTTTCTTCATGCTTCGGCGCTCTCCAAAATTGCCAATTTTATGACCAATTTTGCTGCACTGAGTTTTTTTGTGCCCGCAGGTCATGTGTTATTTGGCATTGGCTTAACTATGGCTGTTGCCAATATAGCAGGCTCTTTGGTTGGGGTTAAACTGGCTTTAAAATATGGCAGTGGTTTTATTCGCATCATCTTTTTAATATTAGTATCTATTTTAATTGTCCGTTTAAGTTATCAGATTTTCTTCGCAGCCTGATGGTTCAGCTGATGCAATTTTGCATCAGCTGCTTAAATCCAATTTCTAAGTGACCCTTGCTTCGGCAAGGTTTTTTCATTTATAGACATGTAGATTGGTAATAAGTCGTGCTTCTTCGGAGGCAGGGTATTTTTGTTCCATCAATAATTTGAGGATGGCATGTTTACCTTTTTCTTTATAGTCAGGGCAATAGGATGCAGCAACGCTCAGTTCATCGAGTGCTCGCCATGCATAGACACTGTCATCGAGAAATAAAATGTCACTGGGTCGTTTGATTTGGCAGGCTTGTAAGGCAAATTGGCATGCACTTTCAAATTGTTTTTGTTCACGATAATAGCGTGCCAGTTCATAGAGTGGTTCCGCACGTTGTGGGCGGCTGACCCAAGCTTGCAAATAAGCGCTACGAATTTCTTCTGTAGGTTTCTTTAATATTTCTATAAATTTTGCTGCTCTAAACTGCGACATCCAGCGTTCTTCTTCCCAACCACCTGCATTGGCACGTCGTTGATAGGCTTCTAATGCCTGCTGAGGCATGTGCGCATCTTGATAACTTTGGGCGAGATAAAATTGATAACGCAAATTTTCTGGTTCATCCAGAATACCCTGCTTTAAAACCTCAATATCTTTGAGATAGGTTTGCGGGTCATGTCCGCGGGCGCTGTCATGTTGTACAAAAATGCGCGGACCGTCTAGAGATGTCCATTGATGCGGAGAGGTAGAATCAAGATATTCATGTAATACGCCTTTCCACACCCAAGGAAGTTTGGTCGAGATCATGGCATTGCGTTGATAACGTAAATGATCATAGATGCATTCAAAATAATACGCGCTACCCGATAATGTGCCCCATTGAAATTCGGGTTTGACCAAGAGGCTTTCATCGGCATCAATAAACATCAGGTAATCGGCATGTGGAAGGGAGGAATCCTGTGCCAATTGTAAAGCTTCAGTACGATTGAAACCAAAATTGTGCCAAGGGCGTTCAAATAGCTTGCCAGGCAAATCCTGCATAAAGTCTTGAATTAGTTTTTGTGTGCCATCGGTTGAACCCGTATCGACAATCACCCAAGAATGAATCCACGGTTTGACCGATTTTAAGCATCGTAAAATCACAGCAGATTCGTTTTTAACAATCATATTGAGGCGAATATGTGGTTGCATTGTTGTTCTTATGTTCCCTTCAATCCTTTTGATTATAGTAGTTTTTCAGCACATTGAATTCAAGGGTCTTCCCGTAAGCGTTATTTTAGTTGAGGGTACTTGGCTGGATGGGATTTTGTCGTTTAAAGAACAGTTGTAGATTTTAAAATTCAGCAACTGTTCTTGATATGTTAAATTTGGATTTAAGAGGTCGATGCTTCTATATCAGATTCAGGTGCAGTGCGACTGGCACGATAGGTGACACCAACCGAAGCGGTCATAATGCAGATCAGGGCCAAAGTTTGCCAGAGGGTGATATGTTCTTTTAACAGCAGCATACCTGCAATTGCTGCTAAAGCAGGAGATAAGCTGGACAGTGTGCCATAGCTGAGTTTGCTCAGGCGTTTGAGTGCCATTAAATCCAGTGCATACGGAATTGCAGTGGCTAAAAGGGCAATGATTAAAGCTTGTGGCCAGTATTGAAATTGCAGCATCGCTTCAGGATTACGCACGCTGTTAATCGGCAATAAAACCAGGGTTGATAGTACGATAGCGATACTCAGTGCATGCATTCCCATATTCTGGCGTGCAACTCTTTGACCAAAATAAATATAAAATGCCCAACAAATACCTGCACCTAATGCACATGCTGCACCGATATAAGAGAAATTGTGAGCCTGTGCATCTTGCCAAGGCACCATCAGGGCAATCCCCGCAATTGCGAGTCCGACCCAAATATAGTCACCTTTGTGTTTAATCGAGAGTAGCGCCAAGGTCAGAGGTCCTAAAAACTCTAATCCAACAGCAATGCCTTGTGGTAACTTGCCTAAAGAAGCATAGAACAAAACATTCATGACGCAGACAGCAGCACTGTAAAACAGTAAATCACGCCATTTTAAATAAGGCAGGCGTTGTATGATTTTCCATGAACGGAACATCAATACCACCAAAATAGAGGCAAAACTGAGACGTAAGGTCACCACAGTAAACGGGTCTAATGCTTGCATGAGCTGCTTGGCAAACGAAGCACTGACTTGATAGGACAACATGGATAACACCATGAAAAATACGGCACTCAGTTGGCTGTTGCGCATATCGCTTTTTCTCTACATCTGGGCGGTGGGTCTGGTATGAATTGATTGAGATAATCGGTGCAGCCCATCTCAATCAATTGGGCTTGAAGATGCTAAATGGGTTTCTTTAGCACGTTTGGCTTGTTGAGTCGTATAGGTACAGCCTATCGAGGCTATAATAATAGTGCTTAGGGCTAACCACTGTGTCCAAAGCAATTGCTCATTCAAGAACACAAAGCCAGAAAGTGCTGCAATTGCGGGTTCAAGACTCATTAAGGTCCCAAAACTCAAGGCAGTCAAATTACGTAAGGCAATCATTTCCAAGGTAAAGGGTAAAGCACTTGCCAGAATGGCCAAACCGATAAAATAAAATAAATTGGGTGGCTGGAAAACATTGCTGGTCATCCCTGAAAATAAGGCGACGGGCAGTAAGCACAGCATGCCGACAAACATGCCCAAACACACCGTATGATTGCCTGAAATACCCGAAGGACGTTGACCTGCAATAATATACACGGCCCAACATGCCCCTGCGCCAATTGCAAAGGCAATGCCTGTTAAATCGAGCGATTGTGTGGCTTGATCGAAAGGAAACAGCAAGACTAAGCCTAAAATTGCCATGCTGACCCAAAGTAAGTCGTATTTTTGCCGTGCATAGTACAAGGCGACGCTCAAGGGACCAATAAATTCAAATGAAACTGCAATGCCCAAAGGAAGCCGTTCAATCGATAAATAAAACAGTCCGTTCATGCCTGCCAGTGCAATGCCATAACTTAAAATAGAAGACCAACGAACACTTTTAAAATTAATTTTCCAGATCTGGAAAATAATCGCCAGAATGAGCGAACCTAGCAGCATACGCATGGCAGAAACGGTAAGAACTGGAAATTGCTGAAACAGAATTTTGGCCAATGAACCGCTACTTTGCACACAGAGCATGGCAATAAAGAGCAGGAAAACCGCTTGTAAATATGAGGGTGTTTTAAAGTTCAACATGAGTTAGGACATTTTGTTTTATATCAGATGGTCAATTTGTGTATTTTTTTCAATCATAACACTGTGCTGGTGAAATAGCTTGTCAGGGATGAACTAAATTAGTGCAATAGATGTAGAACAAAGCAAGAGCATGTTGGTTAGAATACTGAATTGAAACAAAACCGATCTATTTCCCATCGGCAATAGATCGGTTTTGCGCTGTGAAATGCTTTTTATTGATCCCATTAAGCGGAGGATGGATCAATAAAAAACCACAGACACAAGTCTGTGGTTTTTCACATCAAATAACTTAGAACAATACGCGAACGCGGATTGTACCTTCAACGTCTTGTAATGTATCAAGTGCTTCTTGAGATGCAGTAGCATCAACATCCATCACTAAATAACCAACATCACCTTTGGTCATTAAAGACTGACCAGAGATGTTGATGCCGTGTTCAGCAAACAAGTTGTTGATTTTTGAAAGTACGCCAGGCACATTCTTATGAATGTGAAGTAAACGGTGTTTACCTTCAGTTAATGGCAACGCAATTTCTGGGAAGTTCACCGCAGATAAAGTCATGCCTTTATCTGAATAAGAAACGAATTTCTCAGCCACTTCCAAACCAATGTTCGCTTGCGCTTCCATAGTCGAACCACCCACATGTGGGGTTAAAATCACGTTTGGAATGTTGCGTAGTGGAGAAACAAATTCTTCACCATTGGCTTTAGGTTCTTTCGGGAATACGTCAACCGCAGCACCCGCAACATGACCTGATTTTAAGGCATCTGCTAAGTCTTCGATGAGGACACATGTACCACGTGCAGCATTGATGAAGATTGAACCTTCTTTCATTTGTGCAAATTGGTCTTTACCGAAGAAGTTACGTGTAGATGGAACATCTGGAACATGTAAAGAAACCACATCAGCATTGGCAAGAAGTTCAGCCATAGTGCCGACTTGACGTGCGTTACCTAAAGGTAATTTAGTCACTGCATCAAAATAGATGACTTTCATACCCATGCTTTCAGCTAAAACTGAAAGTTGAGAACCGATTGAACCGTAACCGACAATCCCTAAAGTTTTACCACGTGTTTCAAACGAACCTACAGCCGATTTGTTCCAACCACCCGCATGTGTATCTGTTGATTTTTCAGGTACACGACGAAGAAGAAGAATCGCTTCTGCAAGTACAAGTTCAGCTACTGAACGTGTATTTGAATATGGTGCGTTAAATACTGGAATACCACGAACCATCGCGGCATTTAAGTTCACTTGGTTAGTCCCGATACAGAAACAGCCTACAGCAATTAATTTATTTGCTGCTTCAAACACTTCTTCAGTGAGTTGTGTACGGGAACGAATACCAATGAAATGGGCATCTTTGATCGCTTCTTTCAACGCTTCACCCTCAAGCGCAGTTTTACGATAATCGATGTTGGTGTATCCAGCAGCATTTAAAGTGTCGACAGCGTTTTGGTGAACGCCTTCTAACAACAAGAAACGAATTTTATCTTTAGGCAGGGAAAGATGTTGGCTCATTACGGCTCCGCTACAAAGGCCAAATTTGGTCGCGGTATCATAACATAGGACTTAGGTCGATATACATTTCCTTTATGACCCTGCGATCAGGTATTTTGATGAAATATACGTCACAACTTGTCGTAATTGGTCTAACTAAGCCTGTAATTTACAAGGTAACCTTGTTAAAACGCGATTTTCTGCGGGTTTTGACGAAAAATGGCATATAATAATGCTCCGTGAAAAAATACGGTGCAGATGGACTGTCCGTTACTTCACGTGCTGTCTAGTTATTGTTCCTTTGTTACGCAGTTTCAGCTGAATAATGCATTAGATTCGACACCACTTGTTTACTTCATTGCAAGGTCTGAAAACGATGAATGCTCCAGTCGCTTTAACCCCAGAGTTGTTGACCCAATTGACCGAAATTGTTGGCGAAAACCGTATTAAAACGGATACCGATAGCCTGCAAAATTGGGGTCGGGATTATACCAAACACTTTGATCCGAACCCATCTGTGATCGTTTTCCCTGCAACGACTGAGCAAGTTCAAGCCATTGTTAAGCTTGCGAACCAATACAATGTTGCGATAACCCCATCGGGTGGTCGTACAGGTTTATCTGCGGGTGCAGTGGCAGCCAATGGTGAAATCGTGGTGAGCATGGACAAAATGAACCAGATTCTGGAATTTTTCCCTGCTGACCGTATGGTGCGCGTACAAGCGGGTGTGGTCACTGAACAATTACAGCGTTATGCCCAAGAACAAGGCATGTACTACCCAGTAGATTTTGCTTCTGCAGGTTCTTCACAAATTGGCGGCAATATTGGCACCAATGCGGGCGGGATCAAAGTTATTAAATACGGCATGACCCGTAACTGGGTGTTGGGTTTAACCGTGGTGACGGGTAAAGGCGACATTTTACGTTTAAACAAAGGCATGATTAAAAATGCCACGGGTTATGCACTACAGCATTTGTTCATTGGCGGTGAAGGGACTTTAGGTTTAGTCACTGAAGCTGAAATTAAATTAGAGCGTCAACCACAAGACCTTCAAGTGATGGTGTTGGGTGTACCTGATTTTAATGCGGTGATGCCTGTACTACATGCCTTCCAAGCTAAAATTGACTTAACTGCATTTGAATTCTTTGGTGAATTGGCAATGCAGAAAGTACTGGATCATGGTCATGTGCAACGCCCATTTGAAACAGAATGCCCATTCTACGTGCTACTTGAATTTGAAGCGCCGTTTGAGCCAATTATGGACAAGGCGATGGAAATTTTTGAGCATTGCATGGAACAAGGTTGGGTACTGGATGGTGTGTTAAGCCAAAGCCTAGAGCAAGTAGAAAGCTTATGGCGTTTACGTGAAGACATTTCAGAGTCGATTGCGCCATTTACTCCATACAAAAATGATATTTCAGTTTTGATTACGCACGTGCCTGCGTTTATTCAAGAAATTGACAGTATTGTGGCAGAAAACTATCCAGACTTTGAAATCTGTTGGTTTGGTCATATTGGTGACGGTAACTTGCACTTAAATATTTTAAAACCTGCTGATTTAAGCAAAGATGAATTCTTTGCCAAATGTCAGGTGGTGAATAAATACGTATTCGATACTGTGAAAAAATATGACGGTTCTATCTCTGCCGAGCACGGTGTGGGTATGACCAAAAAGCCATATTTGGAATATTCACGCAGTGCTGAAGAAATTGAATACATGAAAGCTTTGAAAAAAGTTTTCGATCCGAACGGGATTATGAACCCGGGTAAATTATTCGATTTATAAGTTCAAATCGAATGAAATGCGAAACACCGTAATGGCAACATTGCGGTGTTTTTTATAGCTTGAATAAAAGGGATACATCCCTCAATTAAGCAAAATAAACGCTACATTGTTGCCATAGTGTTATGCGGTTAAGCCATGCATCATAACGGGTATGTAATGATATCTATGGGGAATTTGTCATGTTACGTTTAGTTTCGGTTTCAGCTTTATGCTTAGGATTATTGGCAGGCTGTGCTACAACCAAAAATCTAGTCAATAAAGTCAGTAGTTCAGATACGCCGTTGGCAAAAGTATTAAAAGAGCGCCCAGATTTAGTCAAAGAATTATCTACTGTGGAAATTCGTCAATTTTTTAACAGTGTAGAAGCACCAACGGCTGCACAAGTGAAAGTGACGGAAACAGGTTTAATGGATGATTCAGTTCGTTCGATTCGGACCATTTATAGTTTTAAACATATGGATAATGACTGGAAGTTGATTGAAACTGAAAAATCGTACCAATGTATGCGTGGTAAAAATACTAAGAATTTCCAAACAGAGAAGTGTTCTTAATGTAGGAATAGGCTTGAAAGTTTGAGTATTTTGTCGCATAAAAAGCGTATCGAGTGATGCGCTTTTTTTATTTGAGACTTTATAAAAATGAATATTTTAATTGTGGGGAATGGCTTTGATTTATCCCATTATTTGCCGACTAAGTACGATCATTTTATGGATGTTATGGCGGCGATAGAAAAAAAGGATTTAGGAAAACCTATTCAAAACGTCCTTAATAATCCTGTTAATACTCTACCCGATTTAATTTTAAAGGTATTAGACATCAAACTTGCTACAGACGAAAAGACATACAAGATGAATTTTAATAGTCTGTTTCTTGAATGCAGAGATAAGAAATTTATTGATAAAACCAAAGAGATCTATGACATTTCATCTGTAGAGCTCTCAATAGAAAAAATTGTGAAATTTCAATATAAGTTAAAAAATAATTATTGGTATCAATACTTCAAAGATCATGTAAGAGAAGTAAAAACATGGATTGATTTTGAAACTAAGATTAATGATGCACTAAGAGTTGTAGCAAAATTTATTGTAAGTTTAGATAGTAAGTTAGATGAGTTTGGAAGTTTTTCTCATGAAATCAATTTCTATGGTGGAGGAGAGCCACGGCAAATATTTTTAACAAGAGAGCAATGTAACCTATTAGAAAAATTAAATATCCTAAATTCAGGCTATTTCATAGATCAAGATGACTATGATGAGAGGGGATACAGTTTTAGTGTGTCAATTGATATTGGCGATCCTGATCATGGAAGCTTACGATTTTATATCAATGATCAATATATTCAAAAATATTCAGGATACGTAAAATTAAATAATGATAATTTATTTAATTATTTACAAGAAATACTAGATGAATTTATTATTATTTTTAATTTATATCTTGACTTGATAGTTAGTCAATTATCCTCTACTGATACCTTTTCTATTGAGAGTGAAGATTGGATTTATCCTGATAAAATTTTCTCATTTAATTATACCAATACTTATCAACGTCTTCATAAATCTGTTGAAGTGGAATATTTACATGGTAGTTGTGGCCAAAATCAAAATATCGTTTTGGGTGTTTCTGATTTAGAAGATGAATCTTTAAAGAAAATAAAAGCCTATGGCTTTACCAAATATCAGCAGAAGCTTTTCAAGGATACAGATTATCTATTTTTAGATAAGTATAAAAATAAAGTAGCTTCAAATAAAAAAGAAATTGAAGACTTTAAAGTGGAATATAAGGGACGGCTGCAGCAAGCGATGAGTGGCTTGACCAGATTAGAAAATGAAAGTTTTTTGAATTTGAATTTTTATATTTGGGGGCACTCGCTAGATGTTTCGGATAAAGATTATATTATCGATCTGTTTAGTTTAAATGATGATATGGATCGTAATGTTCGAGTTACGGTTTACTATTTCAATAAGCCAGCAAAGTTTGCATTATTAAATAATTTATTAGCAATTTTAGGCAAAGATAAAATTGAACAATGGATGAAAAATAAGTGGCTGCAATTTAAAGAAAATCCAGAAATTAAATTTATAGAAGCTGAAAATCAACAAATTGCTTAATATAGATTTTGATCTTTTACTTAATGTAAAAAATTACAATTCCTAGCGCATAAACTGCTAAACTACACCCACTTGACCTAGTGGGTGTACTAGCTTGAGTTATAAAAATCTCACAACTGAAATTACTTAAACTGTCTTAGACACCTTGTGAATACGGTGTATTAAGCTGCTAAACCTTAGCACATTCAAAAAAACGTAATTTAAATAAATCTCTCAGTGCTGGTCATTGGGCTGACGTTTATCTCCCGAAAAATAGCGTAAGACCTCGACCAGACCATCATGATCTGTAGAAAATAATGCAAAAAGTTCAAACAACCACGTTGAACCGTGCCACGCTGATGTTTCCTTTAGCTTTGGTGCTGTTCGAATTTTCCGTCTATATCGGAAATGATTTAGTCCAACCTGCCATGCTAGCCATCACCAAAGAATTTGGGGTCAGCAGCAGTTGGGCACCATCATCCATGTCTTTTTATCTGTTGGGTGGCGCCTGTGTGGCATGGCTGTTGGGTCCATTATCAGATCGATTAGGGCGTAAAAAAGTACTGTTAACAGGCGTACTGTTTTTTAGCGTCTGTTGTTTACTGATTTTACTCACTCACAACATTGAGCAATTTCTGGCCCTACGCTTTTTACAAGGCATAGGATTAACCGTAATTTCAGCCGTGGGTTATGCTGCCATTCAGGAAACTTTTGAAGAGCGTGATGCCATTAAAGTCATGGCACTGATGGCCAATATTTCCTTACTTGCACCTTTGCTCGGTCCAGTTCTAGGGGCATTCCTGATTGACCATGTGTCATGGCATTGGGGCTTTATCGGGATTGCATTATTGGCCTTTCTCAGTTGGTTTGGCTTAAAAGCAAAAATGCCTGCAACCCAACCAACCGTAGTGAAACAGCCATTACGTTATATTTTTTCGGACTTTAAACGCGTCTATCAAAATAAACGTTTTCTTGGTTTAACTTTGGCCTTGCCTATGGTGAGTATGCCTTTGATGTTATGGATTGCACTTTCACCCGTGATGTTGGTCGAAGAGCTGGGACTGAGCAGTCTGCAATATGGTCTGGCACAATTCCCTGTATTGGGCGGGTTGATAGCGGGTAATTTGGTATTGATTAAAATCATTGATCGACTGGCTTTGGGCAAAACGGTGATGATGGGTTTACCGATTATGCTGTTAGGCACGCTACTAATTTTAGCGGGTATTTTTTGGCGCGATTATTTCTTGCTGTGTTTAATCATCGGTATGACCTTGATCAGCTTTGGTGAGGGGATTAGTTTTTCGGTGCTGTACCGTTTTGCTTTAATGTCTTCTGAGGTGTCGAAAGGTACTGTGGCTGCCGCCGTGTCGATGCTGTTGATGTTCAGTTTCTTTTTTATTATTGAAGGGGTGCGTATTCTGTATGAGCAGTACCACTTACTGGCCTATGGCTTGGCGTGTTTCACTTTAATTGCATTGTGGTTTAGTTTCCCACGACGCATGTTGCAACAAATCTTGTTGGAACGTAAAGCCAAAGGTGAGTTTTAATTTGCTTAAAACTTTTTGTTCAAACAGGCAAATATTTGCCTGTTTGACTTTTATTGATACTAGGAACATGCAATTGTTTAAGATTCAAATTTCTTTAATTTGTGATCAAAAACAAAGGGGCCGAAGGGTAAAATTGAGGCAATAAAACCGAGAATAAACATTTTAATCGACCATTTTTGTTTTTCGCACACAGCAAACAGTACGGCCAAAAATAGAATAAATAAAATGCCGTGTCCCATACCGACGAACTTCACCAAAATAGGGTTACCCCAAATATATTTCAAAGGCATGGCAATAAACAGGAGAAGTAGGAAAGATAAGCCTTCCAGAAAACCAACAATACGTAAGGTTTTAATAGTCATATTAAAAACAATAAAATTGAGAATGAATCTCGATTCTAGCTGAATCAGGTGAATCTTTATACATAGAAAGTGGGTCTAATCGACAAAACTTTAGCTGTCTTCAGTGACCAATCTGAGTGAATCAGCACAAAATTCTGAATGTTTTGTATGATTCACATTTATTTAATTTCTAATGCCAATAAGCGCTGTTTCAGCCTTAATAATTCAGGCAAGGTTTCGAGTAATAGACTCATTTGCTTGAGCACCAATTGCCAATGTTCAGGCAGTTCAGAGTCATTACTCATACATTGAAGTTCATCCAGTTTGCTTTGGATGTGTTGTTGATCCAATTCGTGTTGCAGGATTAAGCTATCTTGTAAGGTCTGTAAACACCATTGCAACAGTTCCAAAATTTTAGGATCTTGAACCTGCTCACGATGACTACCCAAAGCAGCAATATAACTGAGTTGGCTATGGCTATAGACCAGATAACGGAAGGCGTGTTGAATCAGTTCAGGGTTTGGCTGTGGTTCAGCACTTAGACTGGAAATCATGCTAGACAGTTCAATTTGTGCATCATGCGCTAAGCGACGCGCCTTACGGTAAGCCATACTGTTGTTTTTACCCTGCTGATATTGCTCCACAATCGCGGTGAAATAATCCAAGGTTGTGTTGCTGCTGTTCAGAATATTTTTAGAAATATTACGGAAATTCCAATCTGGCCAAATGGTGTTGACTGCAAACCATGCAATAAAGCAGCCGAGTAGAGTATCTATAATGCGCGGCAAAATGATGTCATAACCTGCACCTTTGAGGTTGAAAATCAGTAGCACCATCAAAGTCGCCATGAGTGTGGCTATGGCATATTTTTGTGAGCGTAAATAGAAAAATGCCACCCCAGATAAAATGGTCAGGATCAGTTGTCCTTCAATACTGGGCACAAAATACAACAGTGGTATACCCAAAATCACACCCAAAATTGTTCCGAGGGTTCTCAGCTTTAAACGGCTTTTGGTAGCAAAATAACTGATCTGACAGACAAATAAACTGGTGAGTAAAATCCAGTAACCATGTTTGGCAAATGGTAATAAAGAAATGGCATAGCCTACCGCAAAGACAAAGGCAATCCGCACTGCATGACGAAACAGGGCAGATTGTGGGGTTAAATGTTGACGGAGTTTAAGCCATAGGTCTTGTATGCCATGAATGTCATCATCTAACAGATTTAAATTGTCTTGATGTGCAGAGTAATGCTGTTGGTAATGATCTTGTTCAATGGCTAAATTGGAAAATTGTTCTTGGACACTGCGTAAATTTCGTAACACCAAACTCAAGTTTTTGACTTCAATATTATGAGGATGATCTAAAACCCAATGGTGCATGGAATCTTCTAGGTATTGCAAAGCGGAGGCATGTGTTGAATCCATTTCAAAAGCCTGTTGCTGCAATATACATTCTGCCAATTTTTGACAGGAGTTGGCTTGCAAACGAATATTTTTTTGAATCCGAAAGATTAAATCGGTGCGGCTAAAGTTGCGATGAATATTCTCGTAATGTAAATAATTGGACGTGGCTTGTTCGTGAATGTCTTGCGCCAGAAAATAAAGATTGAGCCAGTACATGGTTTTTTGATTGGCCCGTGAGGCTTTTAAACGAGTCAGCAATGAGGCTTTGCAATGATTTAAGCGTTGCACCACTTGCGCATTTTGTTGCGAAACGTCAAACAGTAGCGTTTCAACATTATCAATATTATCGGGATCAAACAGTCGCGCTTTTGCCTGTAATAAAGTTGCAAGTTGCTGAAAACTTTGCGCCAAATTATCTTGGACGGCTTGTGTGGGTTTGAGCAAATAAAACAGTATAGAACTGAGTCCATACCACAACGCACCTAAAACAAAATAACTAGGTTGTTGATACCATACTGGATATTCTCCAAGCCCAAACATGGTGTAAATAGACAGTAAAATAGTACCAAAGGAAATGGCAGCATAGCGTTGTCCCAGTGCACCCATCAAAATCAGTAAAGCACTGGACAAGGACAAATACAAAATAAACAGCAGTTTATATGGGGCAAGAAATTCGAGAATGCAGCTGACACTAAAAAATAAAATACAGACATAGAACAAATTGCGCAGCCGAATACTAAGCCGATCATCGAAATCGGTAAGGGCTGCGGCAATTGCACCAAGCGTTACAGGAACGATGAGCAGTTGATGGCCTGTATAAAACAAGCCGAGCGTGGTTCCTGTCAACACAATCAGGATTTGTAGGCAATAGACCCAAATTGAATTGGAGAAAAAAGGACGCAGGAACTGACGCAAAGGATTCACAATTTTATTCTTTATCAGGTATTTTCATTTTCAATTAGCCTGATCTTTTTTAGTTCAGCTGTCAATTCTTGATTGATTATTGTGCAAGGCTTAAAGCTATTTTTTATTTGGCTATGGTGGTTTTATGGCAATTATTTTGATCAAGATACATGTGTATGAGGCAAAATTGTGGATAAGTTGCGGTTTATCAACACTGTTCAAGTGATGAACTTCAGCTTGTGTATAACCCTGAACTTATCCATAGTTGGACTTAAATGACGCCACAGGCAATGCGTTCTCCACCACCGCCTAAAGGTTTAGGTTGATCGGCATAATTATCACTACCCGCATGAATCATCAGGGCATGGCCTTGAACATCTGCCAGTTTTAAGCGTGGTGCAATCAGTTTGAGTTGTGATTGTCCCGCAGAATTAACATGTAACACAGGTAAATCACCCATATGACCTGTCATGGGTGTTCCATGGTGGGCAACTTGAGTTGGATTGTAATGTCCACCCGCAGCGAAAGCAGCCACCATTTTGCCGTCTTTTTCAGCAGGTTCGCATGAACCTTTTTCGTGGATATGAAAACCATGTGGGCCAGCAGGCAGGTTGGTTAATTGTGTTTGAATGATTAAGCCGACAGGACTGTCTTGTAAGGTTACCGTTCCCACCGAAGCACCAATGCCTTGGGCAGAAACACTATTTAATTGAACAGTACGCACATTAGACGTCGTGGATTGGGTGGGGGTGGTACTACAACCTGCAATCAGCAGAGCAGTACAAAGTGTGAGTATCCCAGTATTGAAGTAAGCAGTTCGCATCGATGTTCCTTATTCTGTGATCTATGAATGATCACTATTTAAGCAGAGATTAAGCCTGAATAAGGTATTGATTGCGTTTGGGGATGTATAAGTTTCATCAATAAAAAAGCCAGTGGGTATACCACTGGCTTTAAGGCGGGGTCTTATTGAGGTGGATCTTTGGGAGGATCAAAGTCATTATCCAGATCATAGGCGAGGGTGGCTTTAGGCATAATCAGAGCTTCTTCTTCATGGGTTTCATGTAGCCATTCACGCCAAATTGCCAGCAATACCGCTAAAATCACAGGTCCGATAAATAAGCCAACTAAGCCAAAGCTGGCAATACCACCCAACACCCCGAACATAATCAGTAAGAACGGAATTTGGGTCGCACCAGAAATGACCAAAGGACGAATCACGTTATCTGCGGTACTGACAATACAGACCCCCCACGCCATGACACCAATTGCCTCGATGGTTTGCCCTTGAGCAAATAGCCATAGGGCAACAGAGGTATAGGCCAAAGGAGGACCGAAGGGAATGAGTGCCAGTAAGAAGGTAATAATGGTTAGTACCATTGGATTTGGCACACCTGCAACCAAATAACTCAGACCGGCTAAAAATGACTGTGCAACAGCAGTTAAACCTACGCCATAAACCACAGCACGAGTCGTTTCAGAGATGGTATCAATATAATGGTGTACGCGCGGGCCAATGACCATTTCCAGCGCTTTACTGACTTGATTTAAAATGGTTTGTCCATCACGGTAAAAGAAAAACAGCGACATGATGGCGAAACACAGTTTAATAATATTTTTACTAATTTCATTCAATAAAAATTTGCCATAATTCAGATGACCTTGAATCCAATTGGAAATATTCTGAATAATGCTGTTTGGGTCTTGATTTAATTCTTTGAGAGTACGCGTAACTTCTTTACCAATCACAGGTAGGTCACGGATAAATTGAGGCACATTAAAATGCCCAGAAAAAACTTGTTTTTGTAGTTCGTAATAGAGATTACGTCCTTCATGCTGCAAAATAAAAATGGCAAATGTGAGAGGAATACCAATCACCAAAATAATGAATAAGATCATCAGTGTTGCGCTTAGGGTAGAGCGTTGACCACAGGAACGGTAAATGGACTGGTACAGTGGCCAAGTCATATAGGCAATAATCGTGGCCCACAGTACAGGCACAATAAAGTATTTGAGCACATGAAAGCCCAAAAACATCAGGATAAAAAACAATCCAAATAACAAGACTTTCTGTATTGTAGGCGCGTATTGTTGCACTATTTTCACTGATCAATATTAAGGGTCAAACTCATCTTAACCGAAAACAGCACACTCGAAAATGAGTGCTCGGTAAGTTTCACATAATCTCGACGGGGCCGTATTATCCTGAAAAATCAGAACCACTCGCTGGGATCATCAATAATGGCGTTCAATACAGGCTGCCATTGACTTTGCAGGGTTAAATAGTTTTTCTGAGATTTATCAAATACGGTTAAACCTTGCATAGCCAGTTGCCCATAAGCGGTACGTTCTGAAATCCATGCGACAGGTTGTTGTTCAATTTTGCTGAAAAAATCTTGAATTTCTTTTGAACCCGATGTATTGGCTTTAACGCGGTTGGCCAACAGTAAAATCTGCACTTTTCCTTTACGAATCCGTTTAATCTCTTGCAAATGTTTTAAGAAACGACGGGTACTATCAATATCGAAAAATGAAGGCTGCAAGGGCGTAATAATGGCATGGGCTTCACTGATCAGTTGTTCAGCCTGACTATCTGATAATGCGCCAGGTGCATCAATGACCAGATACTCAATGTTTTTTGGACTTTCACCGACGGACTTGTCCTGACGCCAATCCAGACTTTGAATGTTGGCAGCAGTTTCAGGGCGTTGTTTCAGCCACTGACGCGCCGATTTCTGATTATCCGCATCGGCCAGAGCAACTTTATAGCCTTTTTGTGCTAATGCTGCGGCAAGACTAATCGCTGTGATAGTTTTCCCACAACCCCCTTTTTGATTGGCAATTAAAATTGTTTTCATGACCCTAAAGATTTAATTCTGTTCAGTCCTAGCATATCATTCTTTTGTGCGAAGACTAGGGCACAGGACAAAAGTTGTAAGTCAAAATTTATTTGAAATTAGGAAGAATGCATGTCGATTTGGATGGCGATGCTGATAGGGGCATGTATTGGGGTTGTACTGACGACACTCATTTTAAGTCAAACCCGTAACGGTAAAATTAAAGCTGAATATGAACGCTATATTGCGGAGTTACAACTGGAACATCAGCAAGCTCTTACTCAGGCACAAAAACGCAGCGTGAATACCAGCCGTGCAGTTTTAAAAGGCAAAATGGCGGAACAATTTGCCCCGATTTTACCCGAGTTTCAATACTTACCCAGTGATGCCAAATTTTTAGGCGATCCTGTAGATTATGTGGTCTTTGATGGCTATACCGATTTGCGCGATGGACAAGGCAAAGTCGATGATATTGAGATTGTGCTGATTGATATTAAAAGTGGCGGTGCGCGCTTAACCAAAGGTCAGCAAGCGATTGCACAAGCCATTCAGCAAGGTCGAATCCGTTTTGAGACCATTCGGATTGACTTTGAAGATAGTTAAGCTCGATAGCCTTAAATCCTGTACGGAGAGCATTTAAGAAGACGACGCTTTTTGTGCATGTGCCAACAACATTTGCTGTCCAATTTTGGGAATACCTTCGGCATAAAAATAGTCATATTGGGTCAGGCGAAAACCAGCTTTGAGCAATGCCAGTTCAATATTGCGATTTAAGTGGCAGCCATCAGCCAAACGTTTTTGAATAGGTGTGATGAGATGTTGCAATTGGCGTATGCCTTTTTTCTCGGTATTGAGTACATGCTCGACCAAATGCAAAGTACCATTCGGTTTGAGTATACGTTGAATTTCTTGCAAGACTTGATCCAGTCGCTTTACGCTACACAAGGTCCACGTGCTCACCACATGGTCGATAGAGTGATCGGCTAAGGGAATATGTTCCGCACGGGCTTGTAAATGCTGCACGTCGATATCACTTGCAAAAATTCGGCTGGAGGCCAATTTAAAAATATCTTGATTAGGCTCGAGGGCGTAGAGTAAATCTACATTTTGATAAAATGGCAAATTGATGCCTGTCCCAAAGCCAATTTCGAGCACTTCGCCTGCAACGGGCAGCAAAAGCTCACGCCGTTTATCCATTAAACTGGCCGTTTGCATGACCTGATTCAGCAAGTGAGGGAAAATCTGTTGTTGATAAAACTGATAAAGCATGGCGGTATCTGTTCACTCTAAATGGCGGTTGAATTGGGTGGTTGTGACCAAACTCTTCTATATTGTTACCAATTCTGCAAGTTTTAAGCTGAGGTTCAGGCGTAAGATCGACACTAGAACAGGTTTAAATGTATTGCAAGAGGTAGCCATGAACGTTCGACTCATTGCACTGTCATTATTGGGTTTGAGTATGTTAAGTACAGGCTCAATGGCATCTTCGATTGAATATAATATTGCCAAGGGTTTGGCACCGATTGTTAAAGATCAATCGATTTCTGTGTTGCAGCCGTTTAAGGGGGATTTCCGAATTTTGGGGTCTAAAACCTATAGCGATGATGAACAAGCCAAGTTTTCACCGATTGATTATGCGGTCAGTTGGGGTTTATTTGCAGAACCTGAAATTGCCCGTCATATTTCAGTCAATCAGTATGATCGCTACTTGAATTGGAAAATGGATAAAGTGCCAGTGCCAACTGAGCAAGCCATGCAAATGGTGTCAAATATGCACATTATTCCTGCCAATCCGCAGGTTGCACAGCAAATTCAGAAAGTAAAACGGGGAGATTTGGTACGCTTACAGGGCGATTTGGTCGAGGTTAAAGACAAAGATCTGGTTTGGCGTTCATCTTTAACGCCAACGGATACAGGCGATGGCGCATGTGAATTATTTCGTGTGAAATCTATTGTCTGGATTGAGAAAGTCAAAGCTTAATTCGATGCGCCTAGGCACTGTTCACCCTTTATTTCATTGTGACGTGAAGGATAAATTTGAACAGTGCTTTGGGCAGATGAGCGTGCAATTATTTTGCAGTTAATGCTTGCCCTTCAAATTCAACGCCTGCCCAGCCATTTTGCATGAATTGGCGGATATTTTGATGATCTGTTGCTTCAGGTGTTGCCAGTACCGCAGCATAGTGCTCTGCAAATAAAGACAAGGTTTGCTCAGGATTTAAATCATTGAGCTTGGCAAAAGAAAAGACTTTGGCACTGCCTTGGTTTTCAGTTGCAGCATTGTTGTGCTGTCCATTTTTGAATGCTGTTGGGGTATGGGTATAACGCGCTTCGATATACGTCAATACATCTGCAAATTTAGCTTCACCTGATTGTAATTGTGCCAGTAAGTCCTGAGCCATAATATCCTCAAACACAGTAGAAAATGGGTTCTGACTATAACAAGTTTTGTTTAAATTCGGACGATTTTTATATTTTCCTCATCGTATTTTATCAGAGGGAACGTTGACAATACGGGATCAGAAGAGGATAACAGGGTTTATTTAATGTAGATCCTATCGGCATGAATTGGCTATTAGTGGCACTGGGTGGTGCAATCGGTGCTGTTTCTCGTTATGGTTTGGGCAGTTATTTCATTAAATCCAGTTCGACCTTTCCGTGGGCAACATGGTGTATTAACTTGCTGGGTTGTTTTTTGGCAGGGGTATTTTTTGCCTTTAGTCAGCAATATCCAACTTTACAGAATAATGCACGTTTATTTTTAATGGTGGGTATTTTAGGGGGCTTCACCACATTTTCGAGTTTCGGCTTAGAAACCTTTAATTTATTGCGCGAAGGGCAAGCCATGTGGGCAATTGGCTATGCTGTTTCAAGTGTGATTTTTGGGGTAATTCTTCTGGCCGTGGGCTATGTTATTTTTTCCTATTTGTTGCCATTAAAAACTTAAGTAAAAAAAAGAAGTCTAAGTGGAGGATAGAGACTTAGACTTCTGAATAGTTGTAGTTTAGAACGCCAAACTTAAATCTAGATTAATTTTTAATGATTTCGTTGAAAACGTGCAAAACGTTTGTTGAAGCTAGCAACACGACCTTCATTGCTGGCTTGACGAACTTCACCTGTATAAAACGGATGTGAGGCGCTGGAAATATCTAAGCTGACATAAGGATAAACCTGTCCCTGATATTCTTTTTGCTGCGCTGTGTGCATGGTACTGCCAATAATAAAATAAGCATCGGCATTGGTATCATGGAACAGCACTTCACGATATTCGGGATGAATATTTGGACGCATGGTTATACTCCTTATCGAATCTTAATTGATATGTTATAATATGACATAAATAATCCAAATAAAAAGACCCATCATGCGATTGGTCTTTTTATGAAGCTTCGTTAGGCGTGTGGGGAAGGGACAAGTGCTTCAAAAACGTCATTTAAATTGTCATTTACTTTTAAATGAATCAGATTCCAATAATGTCCAGATACGGTGCGATTGACCATTAAGGTGTCAGGAGAAGGTTTAAACACATCCCAATATTTCAGTGATGATTTCACCAGCTCCATGCCATCATGATGCGCTGAATTTTCTGCAAAGTCATACTGTGTCGTCAGCGGACGCATTAACACTTCTAACCAAGCTTTATACAAAGGCTCAGGAAATTTGCCTTGTTCAGCAATGGCGTGTAAGGCATTCAGTTGCTGTTCAATTTCGGAAATATTCTGTCGACGAGAGGCTTGGATCAATTGTTTGAAATGATGCACAATTTCATTAGACAGCACTTTCACACCGCCGTAATCATAAATAATCACACTGCCATCTTCACGGAAGGCGAAGTTGCCTGGGTGTGGGTCGCAGTGAAAGCGTTTCAGATAGAAAATTTCCTGCCCAATCGCACGTAGTAAACGTCGGCCTAATTCATTGCGGGTCTTTTGTGACCATGTACTGGCAGTTTCAATGCTTTCGCCAGTTTCTAAACTCAAAGTCAGGACATGTCGAGAAGAGTAGTCGGGATAGACCTTGGGAATAATAATTTTACTGTCGAGTTTTTCATGGAAGGTGCGAGCCACTTCCAAGTTCTGTGCTTCAATCTGGTAATTTAGTTCATTGTCTAAACTGGTTTGAATTTCCTGAAATAAACGATCTTGTAATTTACGGTCGACCTTTAAAACCCCCATAAGGCGTAATGCCAGTCGCACCTGTTTTAAATCACTTTCACAGGCTTCATCTACCCCTGGATATTGCACCTTCACCACCACTTGTTCACCATGCGGTAAGATGGCTTTATGCACTTGACCAATCGAGGCCGCGGCAAAAGGCTGTTCATCGAAGTGTTTAAAGATTTGATCTAAAGGTTTGCCCAGTTCTTTTTCGAGTTGTTTTTTGATTTCGGCAAAAGGCATGGCGGGCGCTTGGCGTTGCAGTTTAGCAATCGCGCGTGCCACTTCAGGTGGGAAAATATCTTTATATTGTGAGGCAATTTGACCGACTTTCATCACGGCGCCTTTCATCTCACCGAGCGTGTCCGCAATCTGAATACCAATATCCTGAAACAATTGGCTACGTGCCGCATTTTTTTGTTCTTCATCGGCATTAAAGTTTCTAATCGAATTGGACACGGTTTTGGTGGCAATACTTGCAGTCATACTGGCAAGTTTCATAAAGCGACGACCAGGTGTACGAGTCGTTTTAGCCATACAGTGTTCCTCGGAAAGATCTCGGTCTTGAGTGTTTTTGATCATAGGCGTTAAAACTAAGTTTGCCTATTTTAAATTGTTAAAATGCGTGAAGATGTTTAGAGCTTGGGTTGAAATCAGCAAGTTTTATATCGAGTCTTAGGTGATATTGGTCAAAGTGGATTAGATTCAATTGTGTAAGGGGGGATGGAAATAAGGCAGAAGGGGATGAAAATTGTTGTAAATTCAGAGTGTAGCTGTACTTCCTCATATTCAAGATACAAGGAAGTACGATAATCAGTTAAGCCGACTGTTTGAGGCGATGGTTATTTAGATAGAGGCGGCTGAGCAACAGTACACAAGCCACAGTTAAACCGACAATCAAACCCACCCATACACCTGCCGCTTGCATCGGGGTAAAGCGCGCCAAATAAATACCGACAGGAAAAGCCACGACCCAATAGGCAATCATGGTGATCCACATTGGCCCTTTGGTGTCTTGCATACCGCGCAAACAGCCCGCAGCACTGACTTGCCAAGCATCCATAAGTTGGTAGGCGATGGCAAATAAAACCAAATACATCGCAATGTGTGCCACATCATAGTCCGACGTATAAATGGCAATAATCTCGGCACGGAATACCCAAAGCAGCAGCATGGTAATGAGGGCAAAGCAGGTGCCCGCAGCCAATCCGACAGATTGCACTTTGCGCATGGCGGCCCAGTTTTTCTCACCGTAATAGGTCCCTACACGAATGGTCAGGGCAATTGCTAAGGACATGGGAATCATAAACAATTGTGAGGTAATCGAGATTGCAATTTGATGGGCGGCGACAATCGTATCACCCAATGGACTGAGAATAATCGCCGCGGTACTGAAAATACTGACTTCAAAGAAAATGGCTAAGCCAATTGGCAAACCCAATTTTAAAATGCGTTTGATCCAGTAAGGGTCAATTTTTTCCCATAGGGCAAAGACTTGTGTGGTTTTATACGCGCTGCTTTTAAAAATATAGGTGGCAAGGGTGAGGAACATCAACCATTGTAAAATGGCCGTTGCAAAGCCACAGCCTGCACTGCCCAATTCAGGCACAGGACCTAAACCATACATAAACACAAAGTTCAGTGGAATCAGTGCGATTAAAGCTAGAAGGCTAATAGCAGTGACAGGTCGTGGATAACCTAAAGCCTCAGAATAGCCCCGCAGTGCCGCATACATGGTCACGGCAGGCATACCAAAACCAATCGCATGTAAAAACAAACTGGCTTTGGGTTGTAGGCTTTCGGGCACGCCAAACAACGGCAGTAAAAAGGGCATGACCTGTAAAATAAGTCCTGCAATGGTTCCTAAAATAAAAGCGACCCATAAGGACTGACGAGCAATAGTGGCAATTTTTTCAGGAGTGCGTGCACCTTTGGCTTCGGCGACTAAAGGCGTGGTCGCAATCATAATGCCACTAAACAGTAGCATCACAGGAATCCACAGACCGACCGCAACAGCAATAGAGGCTAAATCGTTAGGGGATAAATGCCCAGCCATAATGGTATCAATTAATCCCAAACCAGCTTGGGCAAATTGCGTCACCAAAATGGGTAACATTAAATGGAAAAGTTGTTTTAATTCATAGCGGGTAGATATGACATTAGACACAAAAATTACTCATCTTCATTATGTGCTTGGTCAGAATAAATTTAGCGTTGTAAAGTGAGAAGCACACCAATAAAAATTACGACGCCACCAAATAAACGCTGCCAATTCACAGGCGTTTTGTCGGTACCAAGTAGACCAAAATGGTCAAAAATCATCGACGTCAGAATTTGACCAAAAATAACCAAACCTGAGAACGTGAGAAAACCTAATTTAGGGGCAGTATAGATGCTTATACTAATGGCATAAACCCCTAAGCATCCACCCAACCATAGGTATCCAGGAATACTGGAAAAATCTTGTAAATGAGGTTTGGGTACGGGCTGTAACAGCACCAATAGTGCTAAGACGATTGTCCCCACAGTAAATGACAACAAAGCCGCTTGAAGCGGGGAATGCAAATGTTCTCTTAATTGGCTGTTAATGGCAGTTTGAAAAGTCATGGCAATGCCAATACCGAATGCAAGCGGTAAGAAAAACAGCAACTGGCTCGATATTTTCAGCATTTTAAACCATTCATTCTTCTTGTCTTTTTATCAGTCTAATCCAAATACACGCAGATTTCATAAGTGTCTTGATGCAGTCATGTTAAAATATGCAAGATTACCGCTGTGCTTTAGAGTCGATTCCTTGACAGATTTACATCCTGCAAATATTCCGTTGTCTTTATATATTCACATGCCTTGGTGTGTGCGTAAGTGTCCGTATTGCGACTTTAATTCGCATGCAGTACCTGATGGCGAACTGTCTTTGGATTTGGAGCAACAGTATTTACAGGCTTTGGTCGAAGACTTTAAAACGCAAGTGGCGTTTGCTCAAGGTCGTAGTATTCATAGTGTGTTTATTGGTGGCGGAACGCCTTCGCTCATTTCGGCACAAGGTTATCAATGGTTATTTAGCCAATTAAAAGCTTTGCTGCCTTTTGAGGCCGATTGTGAAATTACCTTAGAAGCCAATCCGGGTACGGTCGAGCATGATCCTTTTGCCGATTATTTAACAGCAGGTATTAACCGCCTCTCGATTGGGGTACAAAGTTTTAATACCGAGCATTTAAAAAAGTTAGGCCGTATTCATAGTAATGCCGATGCCATTTCGGCAATCGGTTTGGCACGTGATGCAGGATTTAAACGAGTCAATGTAGATTTAATGCATGGTTTGCCTGAGCAGACTTTAGAACAAGCCTTATTGGATTTGCAGCTCGCGGTGGAAAATGGCGCAACGCATATTTCATGGTATCAACTGACCATTGAACCGAATACCGTTTTTTTTAGAACCCAACCCATTTTACCTGTAGACGATGTACTGGAAGAAATTCAGGCTCAAGGCGAAGCCTATTTAAAAGCACAAGGCTTTATTAACTATGAAGTTTCGGCATGGCGTAAAGAATTACCTTCGGCACATAATTTGAATTACTGGCAGTTTGGTGACTATTTGGCGATTGGGGCAGGGGCACATGGCAAAGTTACCCAGCCGGACGGCGTATATCGTTTTCAGAAAACTCGGTTACCCAAGGATTATTTAGCGAAAGTCCCTGCGGAGCATGTGCAGTTTAAGCGGATTGAAGCAGATGAATTGCCATTTGAATTTATGATGAATGCTTTGCGTTTAAATGATGGGGTTGCAGCCGAAAATTATGCACAGCGTACAGGTTTAAATTTAGATAATTTGTCTGAAACCTTGGCTTCGTTGCGCAGTCGAAAATTAATGCTGCAAGATGAAACTCGTTTGGCATGTACCGAGCAGGGGCATGTGTTTTTAAATTCGGTGCTGGAAGAGTTTCTTTAATTGTGTAATTATTCTTATTAATTGCCTGGCTAAATTTGATGGTAATTTACCATCAAATTGGAGATGTGTGATAATTTAAATTCTTTAATTAATTTTATAGATAATTAATTATTTTGGTTTATTTGAGTTTTATTATCTCTATTTTATTATCTAAATAATTGTAATTTTAAAATGAAATAATATTTAATTTATATAGTTATATTTATGTTTATTTTTTGATTTAAATTGAGTGGGTTGATTAAATAAAGATTTTTTAAATTAGATGACTGATGTTTGTTTTAATTTTATATATTTAAATTTATTTTAATATCAACTATTTATTTGGTTTTTCTGTAGCCATTTGCCTCATTTTTTTAATAATTTATTACAATTTAAAAATTATCACTAGTTTTGGTTAATGAATATTAAAACAATAACATATTATCAATACTATTTAAATATATAATGTTGATGAATATATTGAGTGAGTTTTAACTTTGTAACTGTGATCTAATTTACTTAAGATTATCTAAATAGCGAGATTGGACGCGCTAAATAAAAATCGCAAGTAGGTCAAAATGGATGGTCACAGTCATGAAAGTAGCAGCGATAAGAATAGGATTGTGTTGTTTATTTTTTTTACATAATGCCTATGCGGTAGACCAATGGAGTCAGCGCTGGGAGCCCTCGAGAACACGTTCGGCAGAGCATTTGGTTCAAGCCAATTTAATAGAGTTAATGGATTCTGATTATTACGATGGTGTAGGCAAAACCACAGTTTATAGTAATACAACCTCTACCAGTTCAATCGGTACAGTCAATTCATCTACAAGCAGTGTCAACATTACGGGTTCAGATAACTCGGTTGGTATTTCTGCTGATGCACAGAATGAAGCAGAAGTTAATTCAACGACCAATAAAGCCAATCAAGCATGTCCTAATTTAGGCACCGTAACAGGAGCCACATTATGTTGAATTATCCAATTAAAAAGAAAAGAACGATAACTTCTTTAAGTGTAGTACTTGTGCTCAGTCAGATTTTGGCAGGTTGTACAGGTTTAGCATCTTCTAATAAGAAACCCGTCACGTTAGTGCAAGGCCCCCCAATCACCGATATTTTTACTCCTTTTGATATGGCACTGTCCTGTTTAAAAGGCCGTCTACGCAGTGATGTAAGTTTTTCTGTCGGTGCCATTTTAGACCAAACAGGTAAAGATATGGTTACAGATGGTGGTACAGGAAAAATGGTCACCCAAGGTGCAGGGGATATGGTGCAGTCCGCCCTGTTTCAAGCAGGTGTAAGCCTACTTAATCGACGTGATCCTCGTATTATTGAAAGTGAGGCGAGGTGGGGAATTCGTGATCCAAAAAATATTCAGGCTTCGGATTATTATGTAACTGGCAGTATTAATAGCTTGGACTTCATTCCTGGGGGCGGTTTAGATATGCAAATTGCGGGCATTGGACCCGCTTATAGCCAAACACGTATTATGGTTGGTCTTGATTTATCTTTAACTGATACACGAACCAGTCGAGTGGTAGGAAATGTATCGCTACAAAAACAAATTGTTGCACAAGATTATAGTTTGAATGCAGGTCGATTTGTCGGGCATACCTTACTTAATATTCAAATCGGTAAGGGGGAGCGCGAGGCGACCAACTTTGCCTTACGTCAAATGTTGAATTTGGCAACCTTTGAATTATTGAATCAGGTGATTCCACCTAATGCATTTGAAAGCTGTCGAGCGGTTATTCCACCAGAATTTGGGCAGCTAAATTTAACGCGAAGTGCTGTTGCATTGCATAAGTACCAAACTAGTCAGCAACAGAATACTCAGGCGTTGAAAATGACTCCACAAGCATCCTCCGTAAATAAAACAACTGCGGTGACAGATCCCAATAAGTCAGCCAATGTCATCAATAAAAGTACGGCAGTAACAGATAAAAATAAATCAGTAGATACACCGAGTAAAGATACGCAGCCTCCAAAGCAGAAAGAGTCCGATTTGATTAGGGATCCTGATGCTGAACCTGAAATGAGTAAGCAAGATTTGATCAAATATATTAGTCAAAATCAGCCCGTGCCTGCAAAGCAGGTGAAGGCGGAAGATAAACAAGAAGATGAGAAATCTCAACAGCTTTGGAGTGTAAACCCCGCTGTTGTTGAAAATTATTGGTCTTCTACCCAACGAGATTAAAAAATATTAAATGGGCTCGCTCTCACTGCAATAAAAAAAGAAGTACTTAGCGAGGAGTATTTCAGTATAAACAAGGAAATAATCATGAAAAAGCCAATTAAAACACTCTTCTTATCCGTATCAATGGCTTGTCTATCTAGTATGGCTATGGCAGGTGGTACACATGGCCCAGGAGGAGGCACAGTTATATCTGTTGATACTAATTTGGCCAATACTCTGAATGCAATATCTGAACAAGGTCTAAATGGTGTTGCTTTAAATCTTGCAATCAATACGGGTGATGTGGATGCAAGTGTGAATACTATAGGTGAAGGTTTTGATCTCAGCACAGGTCATCATTATGGATTTCAAGTAGATGCTCAGTCCGTTAATTCATTGACGGGAGATATTAAAACCACGGCAATTGGTGCAGTCAATAACGGAACGATTAATCTTCAACAGGGAAATATGACTTCAGGAAGTGGCAGTGAGTTCGCAGGAAGTCTTTCTGGGTATATGAAAGGTTCAGTAAGTTCAAGTACTACAGATACAAGTTCAGGTGCAGACCAATCTGCTGCTGCTCAACAAGCAGCAGAAGCTCAACAAGCAGCAGAAGCTGCATATTCAGAAGGAGGATGGCATCATAGTGGAATATTTAGTGATGCTGCTAGTAACAGTAGTAGTGCAAGTAATAGCGCGAGCAATAGTAGTGCGAGCAACTATTATACAAATGCGACCACAGCATTCTCAGCAGCAGCCGAAGCTGGTGCTAATGTAGCAATTAGTGGTAGTAATTATGAATATTATACAAGTACTTTAAGCAATTATGCTGCGGCCAATGTTGCCTTTAACTCAGGTGATATTAATGCTTCGGTTAATACTACTGGTTTTACCAACACACTTGGCGATATTACAACAACAGCAATTGGTGCAGCAAATACAGGCTCTATAACTGTCACTGTAAAATAATCCTATTCAATAACGTCGTAAAGAATCTAACTATCTAAGATGGTTGGATTCTTTTTATTGATGAATAAAAAGAAGTGTATAACGGTTGACAATGCATGAGTTTCATTGGATAAAAACAAGATGTCTGTAAGTAACTGTTATGATGAGAATAATTTTATAAATTAGAGAGAATCTATTTATAATCCAATAAATTTTTAAACTAAGAATGGCTTTGTTGCACAAACCTCTGCTAAGAGCTTATTTCGCAATATAATACTCAAATGAATAAGCCTACACCTAAAGTTTATCGTACTACTAAGTGGTCTACTTACAACAACGCCTTAGTTAATCGAGGCAATATCTCGATTTGGTTTGATCCTGTTACACAATAGAATAACAATAAAGATCAGCGCAAGGATGCAGGTACGACAGGAGTTATACCTTATAGCAGTTAATACAAAAAACCCCGACAGGATGTCGGGGTTTTTTTATTGCCCAATTTTGTATTTTGTTATGAAGACCAGCTTATATTTACATCTTAAAACAGAGCCACTTTGAAACTTTGTTATGCTGAATAAATGAGCTGTGGTACAGAACGCTAAGGTTCGAAAAATTGAAAATAACCAAGTAATAACAAAGGAGAATCAGCATGGCACAGACCAGCCAAGACCGTAATCCAACCCCTGATTTAGCTGAAGACAATGCCTTTTTCCCTTCACCTTATTCACTTTCTCAATACACCGCCAGTAAAACTGATTTTGATGGGACCGACTATCCAACGCCTTATACTGGGCATAAAAAAATTCTGATGATTGCAAGCGATGAACGCTATTTGCTCATGAAAAATGGCAAATTCTTCTCTACGGGTAATCATCCTGTAGAAACCTTATTGCCGATGTATCACTTAGACCGTGCAGGTTTTGAAATTGATATTGCGACTTTATCGGGCAATCCCGTTAAGCTTGAAATGTGGGCGATGCCGCATGAAGACGCAGTCGTACCTACAACATTCCAAAAATATTTGGCCCAGTTTAAGAAGCCCTTAAAACTTGCAGATGTACTGAAAAATAGTTTAGGTGATGACTCTCCTTATTTGGCTGTGCTCATTCCGGGTGGGCATGGCGCTTTAATTGGTTTACCTGAAAGTGAAGATTTAAAAACCTTACTGAAATGGGCGGTGGCAAAAGATAAATTTGTGATTTCACTGTGTCATGGGCCAGCAGGACTGTTAGCGGCTGCATTGAATGAGGCTCCTGAAAACTATATTTTCAAAGGTTATAAAATGTGTGTTTTCCCCGATGCACTTGATCAAGGGGCAAACCTAGATATCGGCTATATGCCTGGGGAATTACCGTGGTTGCTGGCAGATCGTTTAGAAAAGCTGGGTGTTGAAGTGGTCAATAAAGAGATGTCAGGACAATGTATTCAAGACCGTAAGCTAATTACAGGCGATAGTCCATTGGCATCGAATACCTTGGGTAAAATGGCAGCTCAGGCACTTTTAGCAGAAGTTCAGTAGAGGGATGAAAGAGCTTTAAGCAATAAAAAAGACCGCCTTAGCGGTCTTTTTTATTGAGTTTATAACTTAGTAATCAAAACTAAAGTGTTCCGAAGCCAGAGAAGTCATGGTGCGAGAAGGATTCACCATCGCTTCAGCATGACCTTGTGTACGTGGTAGCAAACGCTCAAAGTAGAAGTCTGCGACTTTAATTTTCGCTTTATAGAATTCAGGGGTTTCTTGACCTTCACCCGCAGCAAGTTTGGCAGAAGCGACGGCTGCTTGTTGCGCCCAGAAGTAAGCCATCATCACATAACCCGAGAACATGAGGAAGTCTACCGATGCACTTGATACGATGTCACGGTCTTTACGTGCCGCCAGCATAATACGGACAGTTAACGCATTCCATTGTGCACAAAGCTTGGTTAAGTCCCACGCAAAACGGCGCATGTATTTATTGCGTGCATGTTGACCACAGAATTTCAAAATTTCAGCCGTATAGTCACGAATCACTTTACCTTTAGAGGTCAGTAGAACTTTACGACCAATCAAGTCGAGTGCTTGAACACCAGTGGTACCTTCATACAACGTTGCAATACGTGCATCACGTGCAATTTGCTCCATGCCCCATTCTTTAATATAACCGTGCCCACCATAAACTTGCATACCGTGGTTGGCAGCTTCTAAGCCCAATTCGGTGAGGAAACCTTTTAAAATTGGGGTATAAAAACCTAAATGATCATCGGCTGCTTCAAAAGCGGCGGTGTCACCCAGTGTTAAAGCATCCGCCATTTTATCGGCAATTTGTGCAGCATGATAAATCATGGCACGGCCACCTTCTGCAATGGCTTTTTGAGTCAGCAACATGCGACGTACATCGGCATGGTGAATAATTGCATCAGCGGCTTTTTCAGGATCTTTTTTACCAGACAGGGCACGCATCGACATACGTTCTTTGGCATAAGGCAAAGCACCTTGGAAAGACAGTTCAGCATGTGCAATGCCTTGAATTGCTGTCCCAATACGTGCGGTATTCATAAAGGTAAACATGGCATGTAAGCCTTTGTTTGGCTCACCAATGAGGTAACCGACCGCATTGTCAAAGTTTAAGACGGCTGTTGCAGAGGCACGAATTCCCATTTTATGTTCAATCGAACCACAAGTTACAGGATTGCGTTCACCGAGGCTGCCATCCTCATTCACCAAGAATTTAGGCACAATAAACAGCGAAATTCCTTTGGTACCCGCAGGTGCATCTGGAAGACGTGCAAGAACAATATGAATGATGTTTTCAGTTAAATCTTGTTCACCCGCAGAGATGAAAATTTTGGTGCCTGAAATGCTATAGGTCCCATCCGCATTTAGCTCGGCTTTAGTTTTGACTTGGCCTAAGTCTGTACCACATTGTGGCTCAGTTAAACACATGGTGCCTGACCATGTCCCTGCGACCAAATTCGGCATATACAGATTTTTTTGTTCATCTGTACCAAACTGTAAAATGGTGTTCATACAGCCAATACTTAAACCCGGGTACATCTGGAATGACCAGTTTGCTGTCCCCATCATTTCCGATTTAATCAGGTTTAAAGATTGCGGTAAATTTTGACCGCCAAATTCTTCAGGGAAAGATAAACCTTGCCAACCCCCTTGGACAAATTGCTCATAGGCTTCTTTAAAACCTTTTGGCGTTTTTACTTCGCCATTGTCAAAATGACAGCCTTCTTCATCACCAGATTGGTTAATCGGAGAGAGTACGTTTTCACAGAAATCCGCCGCACCTTCTAGAATCATATCTACAGTGTCAGCATCAGCGAGTTCGCCGTTGGATAAAGTTTTGTAATGTGCAGGGTAGTCAAACACTTCATTCATTAAAAAGCGAATGTCATGTAAAGGGGCTTTATATGCTGGCATGATATTAATCCTAATTTAAAAATAGTTTTGGATTATCTGAATCGATAATTTGATTATTCACATTAGTTATAAAAATACATTGATAGTGTAGCCCAATAAAAATGTCAGAAAGGCTAATTAAGGTAAAAATTGTTATCAAAATATTGTATTTTTTTGCTACAGTATCTGCGGTCTTTTGATCATTTAATCAATTTTCTTGATGTCTTAAAGTATAAATAAATAAGGGGTTTAAAAAAACCTATGCGTTTAAAATATTTAAGTTGCTGTCTTTTAAGTTTGAGCATGGTCGGTTGCTCTCAGCATGTCATAAAATCCAATTCGAATGCATCTTCTTTGGCCAATACCTCTTTGGAACAACAAGCGGTTACTGGCGTCAATGCGATGTATGAATATCCGAGTTACGATTATCGCGGTAACATGGGTTTCCAGTTCGATACCAGTAAAGGCAAAATTGCCAGTACTCAACCAGCCTCGAATTCAACGCAGAATTTAGAGCCTGCCATTCAAAAGCAATTAGATCAGTACTTAAAACAACAAAAGTTGTCGTTGAGTAAACAAGAAAAGCAGGCCTTGTATGAGGCAATTGTTGCAGAGCAAAATCCGTATGCTTACGGTAAAGGTTCGGATTCATCATCCGCACGCGTTGCTGCTGGTCTTATGAATTTTATCAATGATTTAAAAATTAGCTATGATGGTTCGGTACATTATCGAGACAAAATGGCGTCTTTAAATTTGGTGGCCAAATATCAAAAACCAACGCTATTGGTTGAAGCCAAGCTCCCAATGGTGGTGGATTTTCAAAACTATAAGTTCTATGCCAATTATTTCGCGTTCATGCCGTACTTGGTTAATAAAGACAGTCAGGCATCTTATGCATATTTAGATTTTTCCAAATATAAACAAGATCTTAGTCGTGTAAATGTGCCGAAGCTGGTTGAGTATTTGAAGCAAGTCAATGCTTTGCCTTATATGCTGGCAGATACCCAACAGTTGCAGCGTGTGCATGTTTCAGCATCAGAAAAACAACAGGGCATCAGCAACAAAATTCGCTATCAAGGTGATTTGGGTCGTTTAATGCTGCAAATGAGTTTGTTTGAGCAGATTAATAAACCCTACCTTACTCAGCGAGTCATGGGCGTGGTTGAAACGGATACCGTCAGTGAAGATGCTTCAACTGTAGCAGAAGAGGCTGCAAAAGCTTCAGAAGCGGCGGTTGCAGCAAGTGATGAATCAGTGAGTGCACAAGCCTATGCATCTTCAGAGCGTGTTGCAACCTTAATCAATAATCGCTTGGATGAATTGTTATATCCAGAGCAAGAATCAACTGATGCATCTGAACATACAGAAGAGGTTGCTGAAGCACAGGAAGAAGTTGTTGAAGATGCGGCGGCAGAAGATATTGCTACGGGTGCAGTTGCCGCAGCATCATCAAATCAACTCTTGTCGGAACAGGCATGTGAAGCGTTGTTGGGCAGTAAAAAACATCTTGCGATTGGTGATGTGACTTACTGTCAGGATATTTATGGCGTCAAGTTGCTACAACCAGTGCAAGGTAATGCGAAATCAACCGCTTCTGCTTCTGCACTGGAGCAAAAAGTGTTGGCGATGCAAGAAGTACAACATATTTTTGAACCTTATGTCAGCGATCAATTGACCGATGTGCAGGCATTTAAGGCACTATGGATCAAGCATCAGCCTGAAATTCAGGCTGCTTTAGCGGAAAGTGGACAGGCGATGCCAGTCACGATTGATGTGGCGTTGGATAATCAAGGTCGCGCGGTGGATTTGGCCTATCAATTACAATTTGCTGATGAGACGATTGGTAATTTCGGTATCCATGTAGATATGCAAGTCTCGAATTATGGACATGCCACACCGATTGATAAAAAAGCATTACGCGATGCCAAATCGATTGAAGAAGTCACCAAAGGTTCAATGTTAGAAAATGCAGTGACTGGCTTTACCAAGTCTTTAGGCATGTCTGGAACTGGTGTAGATGGGCAGCAGGCAGATCGTTTGAGCTTTGATCAGCAGTTGTCAGACTTGGCAGAAAAAACCTTTGCGAACACAGGTTCTTATATCAAAACCTATCAATCTGTATTTGTCTTGATGTTGTCTGCAAACCGTCCTGAAGTGGTGAAGCACTATAGCAATAGCGAATTAAATGAAATTGCCGAAGTCTATGCCTACCGTTTCAATGACCGTTTAGAAGAACCAAAAGGCAAAGCGTTAACGCGTTTAAATGCACTCAAAGACAAGCATAAATTGTTGGAGCCAGACCAGTTTGATGAGCTAGGTTATAGTGCTGCGCGGATTGTTCTGGAAGCATCGGAAGGTGCGAAAGAATATCAGGCATGGAATAAGCGAATTCAGCAGTATAAAACGCCGCAAGCTATCTTTGCAGATTATTATATTGAGTTATTCAAGGATGATTATGAGCTCAATGCTGAACAAACCACAGCCTTAAAAAGTGCAGCAGCCGTGTTGGGACAAGCATTTGCCGATGATCGTAAAAATAAACTTTCCGAGCAATCTATTGCCAAGTTAAGCAAAGACCACGATGGTTTTATGGATTATGATCTGTATGAAAAAGCGTATGTCGCTGTGGCTACGCATTTGAAATAAAGTGATGTATTAAAAAAGCCAACCCCAGTCGGTTGGCTTTTTTTATTTTTCTTGCATGGGTTTGACTGCGTGTTTAAAGAAAATCTTTTAACTCAGGCTTTACCCCATTCCAAATGGAAAAGGCTTCTATGGCCTGCCCGACTAACATACCAAACCCTTCAGAACTTGGGATGCCGCGTGCTTTGGCTTGATCTAGAAAACTAGAGGGTTTGCCGTAAGCCATTTCGTAAGCATGGTGAAAAATCAGTTGTTCTGGAAGGATTAAGGCTTCACCACTCAAACTGGCAGAAGTGGCATTAATCACCAAATCAAATTCTCCAGTTAATGCGGTGAGCGCTGTCGCACTGAGTTCAGCTTGCGGCACATGCTGTTGTAAATCTGTCACCAGTTGTTCCGCCCGAGATAGGGTACGGTTGGCGATCACGATGTGTTTCGCGCCTGCTTGTACCAAAGGATAAATCACACCACGTGTTGCCCCACCTGCCCCTAAAATTAAGATACGGCTTTGTGCGAGTGACCAACCCAAAGCATGGATCGCATTGACCAGACCTTGACCATCGGTATTGTCGCCGTACAGTATGCCATCCTGTATCCATAGCGTATTGACGGCTTTGGCAATTTTGGCTCGTTCGGTCAGGACCTGACATTGTGCAAAGGCTTGCTCTTTAAATGGAACGGTGACATTCATGCCACAGCCCCCTTGAGCAAAAAACTCTTGCACACTGGCTTCAAAGCCATCTAATGGGGCTAAGCGTTTGCAGTAGTGGAGATCGATGCCCGTTTTTGCTGCAAAGGCATGGTGAAGTTCAGGGGAACGGGACTGTTCAATCGGGTTGCCAATCACGGCAAACTTTTTGCGCATCACACAAGATCCAGTGGAGAAATATGCAGCACTATACGGTAATTTGCTGTAATGCTAAAGACCAGAACGTCTTGAATGCTCCCTCTGAGTAGGTTCCAGATTACAGCTTGAACTTAGGGGTTACAAATGTCTTGAACTACATCAATTAAAAGTAAAAACAAACTAATCAGCAACACAGCGCCTGCCAAAATTGTCACACTCAAGCTCAAGTGATCGGTGAGTGTATATTCATAAATAAGATTAATACTGAGTGCAGCACAAAAGGTAAACAGCATGCTCCAAAATAATCCTGTTGTTGATTGCATTGTTTTAATCATCATTAAACCTAAAGTTGAAAAATTCACAGTCCGTTTGCCCTGTTGTTGTACATAGAGGGCATCAAGTAATCGAACCTTGTTGAGTGTAATCAAAAATCGTGTTTTGCATAGTCTAAAGCTGTAAGCGAATATGCCAGAGATGTACATCACCCTTCAGAAAAAGGATGCAAAAAAATAGCCATGTTTCAGTCATGGCTATTTTAATTCCGGCAGTTGGTTATTGTGGAGCCAGTTCGGTTAACCAGTCATGGGGTTTTAAGTAGTAATCGGACAGACGTTTTTCGGGACTATTTTGTTCCCATTCAGGGCGATATGACCAACCCGCTAAATTAGGCAAACTGACCAAAATCGATTCAATTCGTCCGCCTGTTTGTAGCCCAAAGAGTGTACCGCGGTCATACACCAGATTGTATTCGACATAACGACCACGACGGTAAAGCTGAAATTCACGTTGTGCTTCAGTATAGGGTTTATCTTGATTTTTTTGGAAAATTGGCAAGATCGCGTTTAGGTAGCCATTGCCCACCGCTTGAATGTAGTTAAAACAGGTTTCAAAGTCCCATTGATTTAAATCATCAAAGAATAAACCTCCAACACCGCGTTGTTCATCACGATGCTTTAAATAGAAATAGTCATCGCACCATTGTTTATGCTCGGCATAGACGCCATCGCCAAATGGGGCACATAAGTCATACGCTGTTTGATGCCATGACAGTACATCTTCATCGTTGGGATAAAATGGCGTAAGGTCAAAGCCACCTCCGAACCACCAAATCGGGTCTTGTCCTTCAGGCTCCGCTACAAATAAACGGACATTGGCATGTGAAGTGGGCACATTCGGATTTTTAGGATGAATCACCAAAGACACACCCATAGCTTGCGCTTTTGCACCTGCAATCGAAGGATGACGTTCAGTGGCAGAAGCAGGCAGTTTGGAAATGTTAATGTGTGAGAACATTACACCACCTTTTTCAATCACCGTACCATTCTGTAATACGCGTGAACGTCCGCCACCACCTTCAGGGCGTTGCCAATCATCAATCACAAATTCAGCAGTTCCACCGCCAGCACGTTCTTGTTGTTCTAAGCTGGCGCAAATACGGGCTTGTAAATCGAGAAGAAAGTCACGAACACGTTGAATATCTGTGGACGTTGGATGTTGCATCTCAACCCTCTAAAAAAATAATAAAAGTTGCTCTAACATGTAACATAAAATCATAAAAAAATTAAGGTTTTTTCTTGTTTGGATAAATGAGTTGGTTGGTTTAAATCGCAGTATCTGTCTGATCTCATAGAAATTATCCCGACTAAAAGGCTGGGTTGAATTCTGAATTTAAGCTCCGCACAATAGAGGACTCAAGCCTGTTGTATCAGGCAGCGATTCTGATGGGGCATCCATGACTCAAGCCAACTCCCTTATTCAAAAGTACAATGTTGCAGGTCCACGTTATACCAGTTATCCGACTGTGCCGTATTGGGAAGAGCAAGATTTTAGTTTGGCGCAGTGGAAGCAAAGCCTAAAGCGAGCATTTGATGAATCGAATGCTCAAGAAGGCATTAGTTTGTATATCCATCTACCATTTTGTGAAAGCCTATGTACTTTTTGTGGATGCCATAAACGCGTCACCAAAAAGCATGAGATGGAACAGCCTTACATCCAAGCGGTGTTAAAAGAGTGGGATCTGTATTGTCAGTTGTTGGTCGAAAAACCCATCATCAAAGAAATCCATTTGGGCGGTGGCACACCGACTTTCTTTTCGGTCGAACATTTAATCCAACTCATTCAAGGCATTTTGGCGAAAGCTGAAGTTGCCGAAGACTATGAATTTAGTTTTGAAGGGCATCCCAATAATACCACGCGTGAACATCTGCAAGCCTTATATGACCTTGGTTTCCGCCGTGTCAGCTACGGGGTGCAGGATTATAATGAAAAAGTACAAAAAGCCATTCATCGCATCCAGCCTTTTGCCCATGTACAACAAGTGACCGATTGGGCACGAGACATTGGTTATACCTCAATCTCGCATGATTTGGTCTTTGGCTTGCCTTTTCAGAACTTAGATGATGTTTTACATACCATTGATCAAACCAATCTGTTACGTCCAGATCGCTTGGCATTTTATAGTTATGCGCATGTGCCTTGGATTAAAGGCAATGGACAACGTGGTTTTAAAGATCAGGATGTCCCCAAAGATGAATTAAAACGCCAGCTCTATGAAGAGGGCAAGAAAAAACTATTGGCACAAGGCTATCATGAAATTGGCATGGATCATTTTGCTTTGTCACACGACAAAATGTATCAAGCCTTTCAGCAAGCCAATTTACATCGTAATTTTATGGGCTATACCTCATCCAAAACGCAAGTCATGATTGGCTTAGGATTGTCATCAATTAGCGACAGTTGGTACAGCTTTGCGCAGAATGAAAAGACTTTAGAAGATTATTATGCAGGTCTAGAGCAAAATGAAATCCCTGTCTATCGGGGGCATCTTTTAAGTGATGAAGACTTGGTGATTCGGCAACATATTCTGAATTTAATGTGTACCTTTACGACGTCATGGCAGGATCAAGCTCAGCGATTTCCAGAATTACCGCAGGTATTAAAACAACTGGAAGAAATGCAAAAAGATGGCTTGTTAACGATTGAAGCAGATCGCATTCAGATTACTGAGCAAGGCAAACCCTTTGTACGGAATATTTGTATGGCATTCGATTTGCGTTTAAATCGGAAAATGCCAAATAATCGTATTTTCTCGATGACGATTTAGCTGATTTAAATGCTGTTATTGATTGAAAAACTTGCAAATAAATCAGACGAGGATGACTTAAAAGTCATCCTTTTTATACATGTGTGCCATGCGTTCATGTTTGGTTTTTAAATAATCTTCATTGAATGGATTTAAACCGACCGTGAGCGGTACACGATCAATTACATTAATGCCAAGATCGGTTAATGCTTTAATTTTTAATGGATTGTTTGTGATCAAGTGAACTTCTTTGATATTGAGGTGATCCAACATAATGCTACACATGTCGTAGCGACGTGCATCGGCAGGTAAATTCAGCATGAGGTTGGCATCGACGGTGTCATGTCCTTGATCTTGCAGGGCGTAGGCACGAATTTTATTGGTCAGCCCAATACCACGACCTTCTTGACGCAAGTACAGAATGACGCCTTGCCCCACTTCATTAATCAGTTTTTGCGTGGCTTGTAATTGCGGGCCACAGTCACATTTTAATGAGGCAAAAGCATCGCCAGTCAAACATTCCGAGTGAATGCGAACCAATACTGGACCCGTTGGCGGTGTATCGAGTCCTTTAGAGAGCGCCACATGTTCTTCACCCGTTTTCGGGTCTTGAAAGACCGTAATTTTAAATTCACCAAAAGCAGTGGGAAGGCGAGACGTTGCGACAAATTCTATAGGCACTGTTTAACCCGTTAAATAGTTTATAAATTGACTAAAGTATAGCGTAATGCTTGGACATTAGTAGAATAGTCACGTTGAAAATGTGTGCAAGATTTTCTTTTTTGTAGAAAGCGAACGATAATAGTTGATAAATAGCTATATTATTCAGGATAATCTACGCACCAAAAAACGCCAATTGAGTTTTGTGCTCAAGTACGCATCGCCAGAAATGTGGCTGATTGAAGGTGATATCATCCCGCGATGATCGAGTAACCCATTTACCTAGCTTAGGATTTGCCAGGCTTTAGAAGGCTTTGCCACATATGTTGTATACAGAAATACCAACTCAACGCCCTGTAACACCGTTGCTGGATACGATCGATCATCCACAACAACTGCGTTTGCTCGCGCGTGATCAACTACCACAAGTGGCGGATGAGTTACGTCAATTTATTTTGTATGCAGCTGGGCAAAGCGGCGGACATTTTGGCGCAAACTTGGGTGTCATTGAGCTAACAGTCGCTCTGCATTACTGTTTTAACACGCCAAATGATCGCCTAATTTGGGATGTGGGGCATCAGGCCTATCCGCATAAAGCTTTAACAGGTCGTCGTGAGCTATTAACGACCATTCGTGCTAAAGATGGTTTAGCGGCATTTCCTGCGCGAGAAGAATCGATTTTTGATACTTTTGGGGTAGGTCACTCATCTACTGCAATTTCAGCGGGTCTGGGAATGGCGTTAGCGCGTCGCTACCAACAAAATCCTTGTGATGTGGTCGCGATTGTGGGTGATGGCGCTATGACTGCGGGCATGGCATTTGAAGCCATGAATGATGCCGTGGCGCATAATGCTGACTTGATGGTGGTACTCAACGACAACGACATGTCGATTTCGTGCAGTACGGGTGGTTTTGCCAAACATTTGGCTGCAATTTGGGAAAGTGGTCAGTCGGTTCATATTTCAGAACAAGGTGAAGCCTACGTACAACCACATCCAAAATGGTCATATAACTCGCGCTTGCATCAATCCGCGACGGAAGCAGCCGACAACCTATTTAAAGCCATTGGCTTTGATTATTTCGGCCCATTCGATGGGCATAATGTTAAAGAATTGGCGCAAGTCTTTGAAGCTTTGAAAAAGCGCAGTGGACCACGTTTAATTCACGTCTATACCAAAAAAGGCAAAGGCTTTGCACCTGCTGAAGCAGAACAAATTAAATACCATGCCATTAGTAAAATAAATGCCAAGGCGACACCGCAAACAGCGCCTAAATATTCAGATGTCTTTGGTCAGTGGTTATGTGATCAAGCAGCACAAGATTCGCGTTTACTGGCCATTACACCTGCGATGTGTGAAGGTTCAGGTATGGTCAAGTTTGCGCAGCAATATCCAGAGCGTTTCTTTGATGTAGCGATTGCAGAGCAACATGCAGTGACCTTAGCTGCGGGGATGGCGTGCGAAGGCTTAAAACCTGTGGTTGCCATCTATTCCACCTTCTTGCAGCGTGGTTATGATCAGTTGATCCATGACGTAGCATTACAAAATCTAGATGTAACGTTCGGTATTGACCGTGCAGGTTTGGTGGGTGAAGACGGTCCAACCCACGCAGGCGCATATGATTATGCCTTTATGCGTACGGTGCCGAATATGGTCATCATGGCACCGAAAGACGAAAATGAATGTCGTCAGATGTTGCATACTGCATATCTATATCCAGGGCCGGCTGCGGTACGTTATCCGCGTGGCAATGGCTTAGGTGTGGAAATACAGCAGCACATGGCTGAGCTTGAAATTGGGCGTGCAGAAATCATCTTGCAATTGAATGAAACTGCCGATGAACAGATCAGTATTCTGGCCTTTGGTAGTCGTGTTGCGGCATCTGTGGAAGCAGCACATAGCCTTGCACAGCAATTAGATGTTGGTGTGCGTGTGGTGAATATGCGCTTTGTGAAACCTTTAGATGAACAGATGTTATCGCGCTTAGCCGATCAAACTCAATTGTTTGTCACAGTGGAAGAACATGCAGTGATGGCCGGTGCTGGTAGTGCAGTCAATGAATATTTAGCACAAGCGCAGATTGTTAAACCGATGCTGAATTTAGGCTTGGCAGATAACTTTATGCATCAGGCAACGCATAGTCAGATGTTGCAACAAGCAGGTTTGGATGCTCAAGGCATTGTTAAATCAATAGAATCTGTATGGTTAAAGCTTGTACAAAATATAAGCTAATCAAAAGCTAAATTTTCGAAACATTTTTTCCCTAAAAGCGCTTATATTTGTTAAGATATAAGGGCTTTTATGCATTATTCTTTAATCAATATCTTCAAATTTGTAGTGGGTGTTCAATGGAACCTATGGTGGTGATGGCTGCGCGTGCGGCTCAAACAGTCGGTCAAGAGCTTTTAAAAGCGCATCAAAATCGTCATAAACTTGATCTACAAGTCGAAGAAAAAGGAATTGATGGACCAGTAACGCGTGTAGACCGTTATTTGGAACAATTGACCATCGATACGCTACGTAAAAGCTATAAAAACCACAGTTTCCTTGGTGAAGAGTTTGGTCTTCAAGAAGGCAAAGGTCACGACGCAGATTGGTGTTGGATCATTGACCCACTTGATGGCACTTTAAACTTCATTAACGGTGTTCCTCACTTCTGTATCTCTATTGCAGTTCAACATAAAGGCATTACTCAACACGGCGTGATTTACGACCCTGTGAAAGATGAGTTGTTCTCTGCTAGTCGTGGTCGTGGCGCCATGATGAACCAACGCCGTATCCGTGTAAATGTGAAAGACAGCCTTGAAAATACCTTCATGTCTGTGGGTCATGCTTACCGTGCAAAACGCAATGGTGAAGTGATTTCTTATGCAAAAAATCATTTTGCTTCATTGTTAAATGTAACTGAAGCTGGTGCGCAATACCGTCGTACAGGTTCAGCAGCATTAGATTTGGCATATGTAGCAGCGGGTCGTTTCGATGCTTATTTCGAACTCGGTCTAAAGCCTTGGGATATCGCAGCAGGCGAGTTGATTGTGAAAGAAGCGGGCGGTACTGTGGTTGATGCACGTGGTGGTAGCGACTCTATGGAAAATGGTCAAGTGCTGGCATGTTCAATGAAAATGTTAAAGCCATTAATGCAGGCCGTCGTGCCAGCATGGGGCGATGCAGCAAAGTAATCGAATGATGATGTGATCAAGTCATGATAAAAAAGCTCTCAAAATTGAGGGCTTTTTTTATATAGAATTCCAAGGCTTAATTGCATCTTTGAATAATATTTCAGAAAAAAATGGTAAAAGTCGATTAAAATAGGTGACTTTTAAAAATATGCTGTTATAATCTTGCCACGCACTAAATTTCGTTCATTACCTGAACATTCTCTTCTATCATTGTGTATGCGCGTCCGGTCCAAAGAGAGGACATTATTTCGCGCCCCACCCAATCGCTTAAGCGATTCCTTCAGGTTGCGGCTGTAATCAAATGTGCGTTATACGCATCGTCGTTCTCGGATCGCCGCTGATTCTATATTTTCAGCGATTATTGCTGTGCCGCTTTTTGCCGATGTCCATCAAATTTTATTTTTAATGGAGCACCCATTTTTCGGGTGAAATACTCTATGAGCAAAACTTTTGCTGATTTTCCTTTACATGAATCGTTACAACAAGCTTTACAAAGCTTAGGTTTTACTTCTCCTACGCCTGTACAGGAACAATCGATTCCTGCAGCTTTAGAAGGTAAAGACCTTTTAGTATCAAGCCAAACAGGTTCAGGTAAAACTGCGGCGTTCTTACTTCCAACGTTAAACGCACTTGCAGGTCAAGAGACTTTCGTTCCGTTCAAAGAACGTATGAAAGCAATTACTCAACCAAATATTTTGGTTCTTTGCCCAACACGTGAGTTGGCGCAACAAGTAAGTCAAGATGCGATTGGTTTTGTCCGTCACATGAAAGGTGCGCGTATTGCAGCGATCATGGGTGGTATGCCGTTTGGTAAGCAAATCCAACAGTTAAAAGGTGCGCAAGTTGTTGTTGCAACACCAGGTCGTTTACTTGACCTTGTAAACCGTCGTCAAATTAAATTAGACCAAGTTGATGCGCTTATTGTCGACGAAGCAGACCGTATGCTTGATCTAGGTTTCTCTGAAGACTTAGAAGCGATTAGCGATCTTGCTGCAAACCGTAAACAGACTTTAATGTTCTCTGCAACATTTGCTGGTCGTATCATTACACTTGCTGAACGCATGATGAATGATCCACAACGTATTGCAATCGAAACTGGTCACTCTACGAATACTGACATCACTCAGACTTTACACTGGACTGATGGCTTTGAGCACAAGAAAAAATTACTAACGCATTGGTTAAGTGCTGAAGACGTAGATCAAGCTGTTGTATTTGCTTCTACTCAAGAAGACACTGACATGCTTGCTGAAGAATTGGCTGAAGCAGGTTTATCAGTTGTAGCACTTCATGGTGCTATGCCACAAACCGTGCGTAACCGTCGTTTACGTAGTATCCGTGAAGGTCGTGCAAAAATTTTAGTTGCGACGGACGTTGCTGCACGTGGTCTTGATGTACCAACCATTTCACACGTAATCAACTTCGGTCTTCCAATGAAAAACGAAGACTATGTACACCGTATTGGTCGTACAGGTCGTGCGGGTCGTACGGGTAAAGCAATCACTTTAGCCACTTACCGCGAACGTGGTAAAATCCGTGCTTTAGAAGATTTCTTAGATGCACGTTTAGAAGTATCTGAAATCGAAGGTCTTGAGCCATCTCCACCTCCTGCACGCGGTGGTCGTGATGGTGGCGGTCGTGGCCGTGATGGTGGTGGTCGTGGCCGCGGTGGTCGTGAAGGCGGTCGTGGTGGTTTCGGTGGCGGTCGTCGTTTCGAAGGCGAAAGCAACTTTAAACGTCGTGAAGGCGGTGAAGATCGTCCACGTCGTAGCTACGATGACAAACCTCGTGGTGATCGTCCATCATTTGGTGGTGAAGATCGTCCACGTCGTGAGTTTAATAATGATCGTCCACGTCGTGAAGGCGGTTTCGGTGATCGTCCACAACGTTCTTTTGATGACCGTCCAAAGCGTGATTTTGGTGATCGTCCAGCGCCACGTCGTGAAGGTGGTTTCGGTGATCGTCCGCAACGTTCTTTTGATGACCGTCCAAAACGTGATTTTGGTGATCGTCCACGTCGCGAAGGCGGTTTCAACGATAAGCCACGTTTTGACTCGAATGATGACAACCGCGGTAACCGTGTAGACTACAAGCCACGTCGTGAAGGTTCTTTTGGCGACCGTCCAAAGCGTGATTTTGGTGATCGTCCAGCACCACGTCGTGAAGGTGGTTTCGGTGACCGTCCACAACGTTCGTTTGGCGATGATCGTCCTAAACGTACTTTTGGTGGTGAAGATCGTCCTAAACGTACTTTCGGCGGTGAAGATCGTCCACAACGTTCATTCGGTGGTGAAGATCGTCCACGTCGTGAAGGTGGTGACCGTCGTCGTAAGTTTAACGACTAAGTCATACGTTCTAAAAAAACCAGCGCAAATGCGCTGGTTTTTTTATGCTTAAAGATTTTGTTTATTGTTTAAAAAATGTATACTAAGTCAAATTTATGTTGAAATATGACAAATATGAACAACAATATAGAACAACAATCTGTGTTAGGGTATTCGTTAAAAGAGGTCATTATGCCTTATCTTGGTTTTATTCTTTTGCTGAGCAATCTGATCTATTTCTTTTACGCTCAATTTATATAACACAGCGTTCTAATTTTTATGCTGTGTGAGCAGATTCATATAATTAAAATCACCGAATCAAAAAACAAATTGCACACAGTTTACCCGACGTAACTAGGTAACATTTTATAGTTCAATCCTTTATAGTATGCGTGCTGGAAAATTGCAGGAACTTTCTCCGCTATGAATAATCAAGCACCCCTTGAAAACTCAGCTTTGATTGAAGTCAAAGATCTGAGTTTTAAGCGAGGGGAACGAATCATTTATGACCAAGTCAGTCTGAAGATTCGACGTGGTCAGATTACCGCCATTATGGGGCCATCTGGAACAGGTAAAACTACTCTGTTGCGTTTAATTGGGGGGCAATTGACCCCAGATCATGGGCAAGTGCTACTCGACGGTAAAGATATTGGTCAAATGTCGCGAAATGAATTGTTTGCGGCACGGGCGCGTATGGGCATGCTGTTTCAAAGCGGTGCTTTATTTACCGATATGAGTGTGTATGAAAACGTTGCCTTTCCTTTACGTGCACATACCCAATTACCTGAGCATTTGATTGCAGAATTGGTTGCACTCAAGTTAGAAGCCGTAGGGTTGCGTGGAACAGAGCAGTTCATGCCTTCTGAGCTTTCGGGCGGGATGAACCGACGTGTCGCATTGGCACGCGCAATTGCATTAGATCCAGAATTGATTATGTATGATGAGCCTTTCGCAGGTCAGGATCCGATTGTTAAAGGGGTGCTCACGCGTTTGATTCGCTCTCTGCGTGAGGCATTAGAGCTGACCACTATTATTGTCTCGCATGATGTGTCAGAGACACTCTCTATCGCAGATTATATTTATGTGGTTGCAGAAGGGAAGGTGCAAGGTGAAGGTACACCCGCAGAGTTGCAAGCCAATGCATCGCCATTTGTGCGTCAGTTCCTGACAGGGGCTGCTGAAGGTCCTGTAGAGTATCAGTTTAGTCATCAAGCGTATTTGGCAGGCGAGGTTCGTGCATGAATGCTATTGCCTCATTAGGTAGACGCGTTATTCAAAGTGTTCAGGGTGTTGGTGTTGCAACCATTATGTTGCTACAAATTCTATGCTCAATGCCAACATGGTTAGGGGTCAAACTGTTTGTTTACCAAATGTACCGTGTTGGGGTGATGTCCTTACTGATTATTTCGGTATCGGGTTTGTTCATTGGTTTGGTTCTAGGCTTACAAGGCTATTCTATTTTGGTCAACATTGGTTCAGAAGCCATGTTGGGTACCATGGTGTCATTAACGTTGTTACGTGAATTGGCCCCTGTGGTGGCTGCTTTACTTTTTGCTGGGCGTGCAGGTTCTGCACTGACCGCAGAAATTGGTTTAATGAAAGCGACCGAACAATTGTCCAGTATGGAAATGATTGGGGTTGATCCCTTAAAACGGATTGTTTCACCACGTTTATGGGCAGGGATTTTTAGCTTGCCGATGTTGAGTGTGGTGTTTGCTGCCATTGGTATTATTGGCGGTAAAATGGTCGGCGTCGATTTTCTGGGTGTTGATGAGGGGTCTTTCTGGAGTGGCATGCAAAGTAATGTGCAATTCTATAAAGATATCTTTAATGGCACGATTATTAAGAGTATTGTCTTTGCCATTCTTTGTACTTGGATTGCGGTTTACCAAGGTTATACCTGTGTACCGACATCGGAAGGTATTGCAACATCCACAACACGTACTGTGGTGTATTCATCGCTTTGTGTATTAGGTTTTGATTTTGTGTTGACTGCGGTCATGTTCGGAGGGGTTTAATGAAATCACGTGCAAGTGAGCTGGCCGTAGGATTATTTGTCATTGTTTTCGGTGTTGCATTGTTTTTCTTGGCAATGAAAGTGAGTGGTTTAGTCGGCACCAACTTACGTGATGCGTATAGCATGACGGCACAATTTGATAATGTGAATGGCTTGAAGCCTCGTGCCAAAGTCACCATGAGTGGTGTGACCATTGGTCGGGTAACTGATATTACTTTGGATCCAGTGACGCGTTTGGCAACAGTACATTTTGAGCTAGATGGTAAATTAACGTCTTTTAATGCAGAGCAGTTAAAGACAGTTGAAAACAATGCGTTGGATGAGTTGCGCTATAGCACAGAATATACCGCAGCTACACCAGCGAAACAAAAAGAAATGGAACAGCAACTTATTGCGAACATGAAATCCATCACCAGTATTGATGAAGATGCTTACATAATGGTAGCAACCAACGGTTTGTTGGGTGAGAAGTATCTGAAAGTGGTTCCAGGTGGTGGTTTGAACTATATCAAGCGCGGTGCATCGATTGCCAATACTCAGGGAACGATGGATCTTGAAGATTTGATTAGTAAATTTATTACAGCGGGTGCGAGTAAGTCATCGACTCCATCGGCAGAAGCTGAGGCACCAACTGAAAAAACAGATGCTGAACCAGCATTTGTTCAGTAATTGATAGAGGAATTTAGAAGTGAATATGTTGTTGAAACAAACACTAACGGCAAGCATTTTATCAACCATGATTGCAGGTACTGCATTTGCTGCGCCAGCTGAAGCCCCTCCAGTATTTATTAAGCGTGTGGCGGATGGCTTAATTGGTCGCTTAAAAGCCGACCATGCGAAATTGCAGAATAACCCAGCAGCGGTAAAAACAATTGTACGTCAAAACTTAGACCCATATGTGGATTCACAAGCGTTCACGCGTATTGTGATGGGTACTTATGCAACCAATCAGTACAGTTCAGCGGCGCAACGTGCACAGTTTGAAAAGAACTTCCGCGAAACACTGATTGAAAATTATGGGACTGCATTTGCGAAATTCAGTAACCAAACCTACACTGTTCGTCCTTACAAAGCGACAGGCAGTGCTAACCCTGTTGTGACCATTGACTTTAATAACAATGGTGAAAAGATTCCTGTCTCGTTCCAGTTGGCGGATAAAGGCAGCCAATGGAAGATTCGTAATATCAACGTTTCTGGTATTGATTTAGGTCTACAATTCCGTAACCAGTTTGCAGCAACAGTGAAGCGTAATGGTGGTGATCTGGATAAAGCGATTGCTAACTTTGAACCCGATGCTGATGCAGCAGTAAAGAAAAAATAAGATAGGTGAAAGGTGATTAGTCTCGTCAATCAGGAATTACAAGTCACTGGAAAAATAGATTATGACAATGCTGAGCAATACTATCAGCAGGGTCTTGCATTGATTCAGCAACAACAGTTGCCTGTGGTGGTAAATTTGGCGCAGTTACAACAAGGAAGTACCTTGGCTTTGGCTGTACTGGTGCGTTGGTTACGCCAAACGCCACAAGCACAAGGTTTACACTTTAAGGCTGTGCCTGACAAAATGATGAAGATTATTCAGGCTTGTCATCTGCAAGATGATTTGCATTTGATCTAAAAGAAAAGCACCGCAATTGCGGTGCTTTTTTTATGTTGCATCTTATGCTCAAAAAGACAATCTTCCGTTGTACTTCGTGGATCACACCATGTAAAAAATAATATTCAGATCCATTTTTTCCAGCGGAAATAAATCAGTGGGCCAATAAAGAAGCCGACAATGATCATACTAACGGCGATAAAGCTGGTGGTGCCGTGGGCAAAAGGTAAAACATCTGTATTCATGCCGTAGATACTGGCCACCAACATTGGGGGTGCCAACATACTGGGTAAAATCGAGAAGCGACGGATCGTGTCATTCTGTTCCGTGTTAATGAATCCTGAGGTGGTATCTAGCAAGAAGCGCACTTTCTGGAACAAGAAGGCATCATGTTCGACCAGTGAGCGTACATCTTCACTCAACTCTCGAATGTCCGCATCATAGATATGACTGCCCAAGGCCCGCGGACGAGATAAAAAGGTCAGCACACGACGTAAGTCAATTAAACACAGTTGTGCTTTACCTAACATATCTTCTAACTGTGCCAGTCGGGTAATCATGTCATCAAGGTCGAGAATCTGTTCACGATGACGGTTATTCAGCACTTCTGTGGAGTATTTTTCCAAGTCCTTGTGGATATCTTCCAAGATATCCGCAAGTTCATCCAGTTTGGCTTCCAGTAAACCCAAAAGTACCCAAGTCGGGTCTTTATATTCAATTTCGTAATCATTGCGACGTGCGCGTGCGCGAAAGGCACGGAAGGCCACCAGTTTTTCACCACGTAGAGTAAACAACCGCTCTTTATGTAAAATAAAAGCAACCGTTTGTACTGTCGCTAAAATACTGGAATTATCATCCGCTTCACCATCTACCTGATAATTTTTATTTTTCGTTAAAAAATACGTGCTGATATGCAAAATACCATCATCATCACGGTAGAATCGGGCAGATGAAGAGATGTCTTCTAATGACTTTAAAGTGGGGAGATTTTGATCATAGGCATCTAAAACCCATTGCTGTTCTTCTTGTGAAGGAGCAATGAGGTCGACCCAGACCAATTCTGGGTGTAAATCGAAACCGCCATTAATGGTGGCATCTTCTAAACTACCGCGCTCTGTGGCGTAAAAGGCTTCAAGCATGGATGTCTTTTCTCCCTTACGCAGTATGGGTTAAATCGATGGGTGTATTTTAGACAAGGATTTCATGAAAAACACTGATTGAATTGCTAATTTATGAAAAAATCTCGATCTACTTTACTTTCGCGGTATGACAAGATCATAACATGGTGAAATAATGACACATTCTATTGCAGTTTTTTGTGGTTCAGCGGTTGGTACAGACACAATTTTTTTAGATACAGCTCGTCATGTTGGACAAACGTTAGCGCAACAAGGCAAAACACTGGTCTATGGCGGTGGGCGCTCAGGTTTAATGGGTGTGATCGCGGATAGTGCCTTACAAGCGGGTGGGCGAGTGGTTGGTGTTATTCCGCATGCCTTGGTAGACCGTGAGTTGGCTCATCCTGATTTGACGGAATTACATGTGGTGAAAAACATGCATGAACGTAAAACCAAAATGTCCGAACTTTCTGATGCCTTTATTGCATTGCCAGGAGGCGCGGGAACTTTGGAAGAGATTTTTGAACAGTGGACTTGGGCGCAATTGGGGATTCACTTAAAACCATGTGCATTTTTAAATGTTGAAGGGTTTTATGATGACTTGCTTAAGTTCATTCACTTAACCACGCAGAAAGGTTTTACCCATTCACGGTTTAGTGAAAATTTAATTGCCGATGCATCATTAGAAGTCATCTTACAGCAGTTTGAAAGCTATGTTGCGCCTACGCCGAAATGGGGTATGACTGAGCAGCAAGACTTGGTGAAACACGCCTAATGAAACAAATTACTGTCGCTGCGGGTATTGTCTTGAATGCACAACAGCAGCTTTTATTGGTGCGTAAGCATAATACCCGTTTCTTTATGCAGGTGGGTGGCAAGCTAGAACTAGATGAAGCACCTGAACAATGTATTTTGCGTGAAATCGCGGAAGAAATTGGCTGTCAGGCGAAAATTATTCAGTTTGTGGGACGTTTTGAAACTGCTGCGGCCAATGAACCCGATTATTTATTGGTCAGCCATGTCTTTCATGTAGAACTGGACACTGCACCTCAAATTGCAGCTGAAATTGCTGAACTCAAGTGGATTGAGTTGGATGACCAGAGCACGCCTTTAGCACCATTGACTCGAGAAATCGTGTTGCCATGGGTGCGTCAGTATTTGAAGAGATAGGTATAGCTTTTTCAAATGGATTGAATCAGTACTTCTATGATTAAACCTGAGCTGCTGCAATACAGGCGGCTGTAATTTTTCGGCAGCCCAGTTCATTTAGAGCTTGCTGCAATGCTTGAAGTGAGCTGCCTGTCGTTACCACATCATCGAGCATTAACACGCGACGAAAACGCAGCCGATTGGTCGGGGCAATTTTAAATTGTTGTTCTATGCTATCCAGCCGTTCTAGACGTGTTAAGCCTTTCTGCGCATGTTGATGCTGCCGTTGAATAGGTTGCCACACTGGAATATTGAGATGCTGACTCAAACGCTGTGCCAGAATGACACTTTGGTTATAACCTCGTTCGGCTAACCGTTGAGTGGAAATTGGCATGGGAACGATGGCTTGAATTTGTTGATAGTCCAACTGTTTAAGCAGCCCTGTTAGCAAGATTTGAAAATGTAATTGCTGCTTGTATTTAAATTGTTGAATTACGCGATCAATGGGATAGGCATAATGGCAGGCGACTTGAACCTCCATTTCTTGACGTTGCACGGATTGTTTGAACCAAGGTAAATGGTTCCAGCAATCTTGACAGAGGCTCGCATGACGACCACGCTCAAGTCCACAAAACTGACAGGGTAGTACCGAATGCAGCCATTGCTGAGCTGTAAAAAAAGGTTTAAACATAGGCATAGCGAGGGGCTTCAGGCAGCCAGCGTTTCAGTAAGGCATCGGCCTGAGTTGGATAGTCTTTCAGGATTTGTTGTGCCACATAATGCGCCTGATTGAGCAAATGATCATCCCGTTCTAATTTGGCAACGCGAAAGCCCATATCTCCTGTTTGCTTAGTTCCGAGTAATTCCCCGGGCCCCCGAATTTCTAAATCTTTCTCTGCAATGATAAAGCCATCATTGGTTTCACGCATGATGCGTAAGCGTTCTTGTCCATTTTGCGAGAGAGGATTTTTATACAATAGGGCACAAAAACTGGCTGTGGCACCACGCCCGACACGCCCACGCAACTGATGCAGTTGTGATAAGCCCAGTCGCTCGGCATTTTCAATGACCATAATCGAGGCATTCGGCACATCTACGCCGACTTCAATCACCGTGGTGGCAATCAACAGTTGTAGCTCGTTGTCCTTGAACTGTTGCATGACGGCTTGCTTGTCATCGGCTTTCATTTTGCCATGTACCAGTCCGATATTGAGTGTTGGAAAGCGTTGCTTGATTTCGGCATAGGTGGCTTCTGCGGCTTGAGCATCTAGAGTTTCCGACTGTTCGACTAATGTACAAACCCAATAAGCCTGTTTGCCTTCGGCGCAATTCGTAGCAATCCGTAGCAGGACTTCTTCACGGCGGTCTAAAGGAATGGTCACCGTTTGAATCGGGGTTCGACCAGGCGGCAGTTCATCAATGACAGAGGTATCTAAGTCGCCATAAGCAGACATGGCAAGTGTGCGTGGAATAGGGGTTGCAGTCATGACCAATTGATGGGGCGTGGTTTGTTGTGCGCCTTTATTACGAAGTGCCAAACGCTGATCGACCCCAAAGCGGTGTTGCTCATCAATAATCACCAAGCCCAATTTATGAAAGGCAATACTATCTTGGAACAAGGCATGTGTACCAATGACCAGTTGAGCCGAGCCTTGTTGGATTTGTTGCTCTGCCAAGGCACGTGCTTTACCTTTTTGCTTGCCTGATAGCCATGCCACATTTAAGCCTAAAGGTTCAAACCAGCGTTTAAAATTCAAATAATGTTGTTCTGCAAGAATTTCAGTCGGTGCCATGAGGGCAACTTGCCAACCTTCTTCTAAGGCATGGCAAGCAGCAAGTGCTGCTACGAGCGTTTTACCAGCACCAACATCACCTTGTACCAGACGTAACATCGGCTTGTGTTGTTTTAAATCCTCGGAAATTTCTTTAGACACGCGCTTCTGGGCTGAGGTCATTTGAAAAGGCAAAGCAGAGAGTAGCTGTTTAGCAAAGTTTTTACTGGTGGCAAACGAAGGTGCTGCAATTTGTTGAATGTAGGCACGGCGGGTCAGAAGACTGACTTGATGAGCCACCAACTCCTCAAAAATGAGACGTTGCTGCGCAGGGTGTGAGCCTTGGCTCAACTGCAACATATTGGCATCTAGTGGTGGTTCATGGATGTAATACAAGGCTTGCTTTAAAGCATAGCCATTGGTGAATTTCTGTGGCAGCAACTCTGGTAAATCATCACTGTGCTGTTTTAACGCATGTTTAACGTATTCACGCAGTTTGGTTTGAGTGAGTCCATCAGTCGCAGGGTAAATTGCCGTGAGCTGGGTTTGCGGCAGTGGCGTGTGTTCGCTAATGAGCTGAATTTCAGGATGATACATTTCCAAGCCACGTGCACCGACACGGACTTCACCAAAAACCCGTAAACGATTGCCCACTTTGCCGCGATCCGTCAAAGCTTTATACAGGTGATAAAAGCGCAACGTGACTTTACCGAATTCATCATCCAGTAAAATGGCCATAGATTTGCGCTTTCCAGATGGAAAGTCGACAGATTTTACCGTACCTTCAAGCAGATAGCTGCGCCCAACCTCCAATTGGTTCATTGGAATGATCGTGCTACGATCTTCATAATCCCGCGGCAGATGAAACAGTAAATCATCCGTGGTGAAAATATTCAGTTTTTCAAGTAATGCAGCAGAGGCACTTCCAACCCCTTGCAATTGTTGGACTGCGGCCATGTCCCCTCAACTAAAGTGCTCATTAGGTGCTAAATGCATATTTTATTTATAGGTTATGGTAAAACATCTCAACGGGTTGCTAAACAATTATTTCAACAAGGCCACCAAATTACCACAATTAGCCGTACTGCCAAACCGCAGGATTTTGCTACACATTTGATTCAAGATATTCATCAACTTGATTTGAGTCAAATTACTCCTGTCGATATCGTCTATGTATTGTTATCTCCCGCATCGAGTACATCAGAAGGCTATCAAGCGACTTTCGTTGATGCCATTCCTGCGATGCAGAAGGCCTTACAAGCTCATCCTGTCAAAAAAGTCATCGTAGTGTCTTCAACCCGAGTTTATGGCGAACAGGTAGGGGAGCGTATTGATGATACGACATTACCTAAGCCGATCGATGCACAAGGCGAAATTCTACGGCAGATGGAGTTGATGTGGCAGGCGGCATATCCTGAGCAAAGCATCATTATTCGACCGACAGGCATTTACGGGGCGTCTGTTGCGCGTATGGTGAAGTTGGCACAGCAGACTTCGACCTATCCGAATATTCATTATAGCAATCGTATTCATATTGAAGATTTAGCCCGGTTTCTGGCACATTTGATTCACGAGGAACATCCTGAAAGTTCTTATATTGTCACGAATAATCAGCCCATTCCTTTACATGAAATTATTCAGTGGTTTCAGCAGCAGTTGGCACTACCAGTTTTAGTTTTGGAAAGCGATGCGGTATCAGGTAAACGAATTTATGCTTCCAACATGCAGCAGACGGATTTTGAATTACAGCATCCAAATTGTTTTGATGATTATTCAGTGTTGTTGGTAAAGAATGAGTGAGGAATATTTTGTACTTTGCCGAGTGAAAGATGTGAAATATTGGCTAGAAATCAGTCTTGTAAAATGGAAAATTGCCCTAAAGCCATTTTAGTGCGCTGATCACTAGAGTGACTTAATGTGAGATTTTGAGTTATAAGGAATAAGCAGATTATTTCATGTAAATGGTATTATGTTAATTTAAAAGATTATTAATATTTTAGCTAAAATTTAATTCACCATAAAAACGCTAATTAAATCTATACCTTTGATTAATTATGGCTTATATTTGCATTGTTAAATCTGAAGCGATGCCAAAACACGGCAAAAACTTCAATGATGCGACCCGAGTACAGCACATCACACCGATTTCAGCAGAGTCCTTGACAGGATCATATACGTTCATCGAGTTATTAGTGAACAGCAGGGATGGTGTGATGCGTAGAAAACTCATTCCTCTTGCTACCAGTCTTAAAGAGGAATCCAACATAAATTCGGAGGTCGTGGCTATGAAGGCTCAACAGATTCAACATAGTATGGATATTCATCAAAGCATATTTATGGCAGTAATGATTTTAATCATGCTGACAGTGCTATTAATTAGCCCTTTTAGCATGGCAACACTGCTGTCATGTTTTGTTACAATTTCATGCTTGACAAATGACTTAGTAAAGTGCTATAAATATATGGCTGTAAGCAATGTCAAAAACTGTGCGTGGGGTAAATCTGAAGCGATGCCAAAACACGGCAAAAACTTCAATGATGCGACCCGAGTACAGCACATCACACCGATTTCAGCAGAGTCCTTGACAGGATCATATACGTTCATCGAAAAATTAGTGAACAGCAGGGATGGTGTGATGCGTAGAATCACTTCGTACCTGTATGGGTAGCTGCATTATAAGCATACAGAGAAAGAGTCAATGGATTTTGAGACTTACGTTAAAGATAATTTCATTACAACTTTCAATAAATTATTTAGAAAACAATCTCCTCATCTATTAACTGTTAAGTACTATCAAGATGATTTATCGTTTAATGAGTTTAATTTAAAAAAAGAAAAAATTTTAGCTGAGATTTTAAATAACTTGGCTACTAAAACATATTCGCCAACAGCACTACATCCTAATTTTCTAGAAAAGTCAGATGGAACACTTCGATTGATTTGTATTCCATCTATAAAAGATCGAGTCATTCAAAAACTTCTTTTAAAATATATTAAGGAACATTACGAAAGTAAGTATATTTTGGCTACTGATCATGATTTCTCAGCTAAAATTACAGAAGCTGGAGCCATAAAAGCGAGAACTAAGGCTTTAAGTTTAAGAAACCAATATCCATATGTATTGAAAACTGATATTTCCTCATTTTTTGATAATTTAGATCGTCGATTAGCTATAAAAACTGTTACTGATAAGCTCGATATACCTGAAATAAATTACTTACTGGAAAAAATAATCAGGGTGGAAACAAGACTTCAAAAAGATAATTTAAACAATGAAAAAGAAAATGCTCTTTTGAAGTCTAAAAAAGGTAAGGGGATTCGACAAGGTATGCCTATGTCATCATTTCTTGCATCACTTTATCTACATGATTTTGATAGTTTTATTGATAAAGAAAATATTAAATGTGTACGATATGCAGATGACCTAATTATTTTTTGTTCTTCACGTAAACAAGCCTTAGATTATCTAAAAAAAGTAACTATAGAATTAGAAAAAATAAAACTAAATATTCCTCCTTTGGGGAGTAAATCAAAAACTCAAATAGTAAAAAACCAACCTATTGATTTCTTGGGTCTAGAATTTAAATTTGGTGGTACTAAATTTAAGGCATATGTACCGGATGTGGTTTTTAAAACAATTCATCGTAAATTGGAAGTTTATGATTCTTTAAATAAAAATCTTAAGAATAAAAAAGATTTTTCTGATGTAATTCAAGATATGAAATACATCTCTAATGGATATGGTGCAGCTTTCCCTGATGCTTGTAATATCAGTGAACTACAATATGAAATAAGTGCAAAGAAGGTAATTATTTTCTCAAAACTTCTAACATCATTAGGATTAGATATAGAGCGTCTCAGTGCTCGTCAAAAGAAATTCTTTTTTAGCATATAAGGTAATCCCCTTGCTTTCTCAACATTCCTAAATTTATTTCAGTCCATTTAACTAAAATATCATCTTATTCTTATACATACAGCATAGGTATCTGCCAATCGCAGATACCTATGCTTTTTAAAATTACTTTTTCTTACGCTTCAAACGACGTTTCGCTTGCTGAGCAGCAACTGCATCTAATACCTGCTTCAACTCTTCATCGCTAAAAGTGGTAATGTGCTGCAACATTTGCAAAGTCACATCGTCCAGTACCAAATTGGCATTGGCAGCAATATTGCTAAAGTTGCTGTCAAACACAATCGAACCTTCAGCATTGGTGCTGATATAGCCTTGCTGCGTCAGTACACGAATAAAACCTTGGAACAGGGCTTTATCAAAGAACTCTGGCGAATTGAACTCATACAGTACAGAGAGGCGCTGACCCACCAAGTGACTCAACTCTTCCACTTGACGCGTCGAGATGTTGCCAGAACCACGCTGTGTAATCAGTGCCAAAGTCATGTAATAGCGCTCTAGGCTCTGCATTACAGGACCTGCAAGGACTAACAATTGATTGTGTTCTTCGCTGTTCGGTGCAGGGGAAATTAAATGTCCTTCCGCATCTTCAGTGATAAGTTTTGCACTAATTAAAGCATCTGCATAAGCAGCGATCTGTACTTTTAAGCTTTCATCATCCCATTTAAGAAATAACTCAGCTTTCAAGAATGGATATAAGGTGCGAATCACGTTACATAAGTCGTGACGCTTGATGGTACCGTTGTGTTCAACCAAAGCCGCAATCAAAGATGGCAAGACAAAAGCATGCACAATGTTATTGCGGAAGTAGGTGAGTAATACCGCTTGATTGTCTTCAATCGCGATAATATCGCCCAGAACGTGCTTCACGCGCTTAATCAGTTTGAGTTTTAAACCGTAAGCAATAATTTCTTTGCCAGAAAGAGGTGTAACTTGTGTGCGTTCATCATAAGGCAGTGCGGTGAGTAAATTGCGATACGCATCTAACTGCTTGATGCACAACTCTTCGTCCAGAGTATGTTTTGGTGTCGCTAGTAAAATCAGAGACAATAACGATACTGGGTTAATCACTACGGCACGGTTGATGTTTTCCAAAATAGTGTGTGCTGCACTGTTCACTGCATCAGAGACCTCATTTGGAATTGGATCATCATTTTTCTGAATGCGAATCTGATCCGCACCAAAAGCTTTGAGCTTGTCATCCAAGAACACAGGTTCGCCGAAGTTTACGTGTACTTTCCCGAAGATGCGTTCAATTTTGCGCAGGGTTTTCATAATCCCAAGCACAGATTCCGCTTCTTTCGGTTTACCTTGCATTTCACCGACATAAGTTGAACCTTCCATCAGGCGTTCATAGCCGATATAGGTTGGCACAAACACAATTGGTTTGGCACGTCCACGTAAGTGACTATGAACTGTCATGGCGAGCATACCTGTTTTTGCAGGTAACAGGCGTCCTGTACGTGAACGGCCCCCTTCAATGAAGTATTCCAAAGGTGTGTTGCGCGACAGAATGCTGTATAAATATTCTTTAAAAACGGTGGTATATAAGCCATTCCCACGGAAAGTACGGCGAATAAAGAAAGCACCGCCACCACGTAATAATTGACCCACAAATGGCATATTCAGGTTATCACCCGCCGCAATGTACGGTACCATCAAACCACGTTTATAAATCACATAAGACAATAACAAGTAGTCGATATGGCTACGGTGACATGGGGTATAAATAATTTCGTATTCTTTCGCCAATTCACGTACCGTGCTGAAGTTATGCACTTCAACGCCATCATAGAGCTGTGTCCATAAACGCGTCAGCGCCATATCAGCAAAGCGTACCGCAGAAGATGAATAGTCCGAGACGATTTCATTTAAATAGCTAATTGCTCGACGTTCTGCTTCAAGCATACTGATTTTGCTACGGATACTTTCACGACGAATGGCATCTTGCACATCTTGTGCCTTAATCAGGCTGTGCATGACGTTACGACGGTCAGATAAGTCAGGACCGAGCACCACTTCACGCTGCGCATCCATATAGTTATTTAAGCTGCTAATAATATACGTTGCAGGCGATAAATTTGGATGGGTGGTTTTAGCGTACTGAATCAGGTCGCGTAAAGACTGGGCTTCGTGGAATTCCAGATAAGATTCGCGTCCATGTAAGCCAATATTCACCATCTGCTTCACGCGGCTTGGTGTTGCCCATGTATCGGTGAATAATAATTTAAACCAAGAGTCTTCTTTATCTGGCGAACGACCCCACAGCACCGTTACAGGCACCAGTTCAATATCTAAATCTGGATGCTTGTCGAGTAAATCGATCAGGCGTAATAGACGGGGTGGAAAAGTATTGGGTGGTGGACTCAGTAAGTTCTGCTCATCATGATGTTGCAAAAATAAGATCGAGGCTTTTTCTTTATGTTCACCGATCAAGAGTGAATCTAATGCGGCAGGTAATTTTAAACGACGAGTTTCGCCATCGACCACCAAGGCATTACTACGTGAATAGTTTTGTAATACATAGCACACCACTTTCTTGCTCGGTGTGTTGGCAACATTTGGGTCTTCACTGGTGGTTGGAGCTGTCGGGTTGCTGGGTACTTCACCCAAAATATGAGGGGTTACCACAAGGTCAAGTAGCTTGCTGGAAAGCTGGCGATACATTTGACCAAAGCCACGCTTGGACATAAATACTCCTAATACGGTACGAAGCCCCAAAATGTGAAGGGGGAATTATTCTGTGTAATTGTAATCAAAAATCAGATGTCATTTTCTGATAAATTCACTGCTTATGCCAAGATTCTAGCGTTAAACCAGATATTTTTAGCAATTAAATTTGAAAATTACAGTGACAGTACAGTCAATTAATCTCTAGGGGAACGGTCAACATTTATGTAATATAGTTTTAGAGCCAGCGCTCTATGGTCTTTCTAATCAACACCAACATGGGTGTGTCAAAATTTAAAACGGGTCTGCTATGAATGCCTTAACTCAAGAATTGGTTGAACTGCTTAGCCTTGAAAAACTCGAAGAAAATATTTTTCGCGGCCAAAGTCGTAATTTGGTAGGCAAACGTGTTTTTGGTGGGCAAGTTTTGGGGCAAGCTTTACGTGCTGCATCTTACACGGCAGATCGCCCCGCTCATTCCTTACATGCTTATTTTCTCTTCGGGGGGGATGTGAATGCACCCATCATTTATGAAGTGGATCGTTTAAGAGATGGGAAAAGTTTTGTCAGTCGTCAAGTGCGTGCCATTCAGCATGGGCGTACTATTTTTACCGCAATGGTTTCTTTTGCAGAACCAGAAGAAGGCTTGAATTATCAGATTCAGGAGCCGGATTATCCAGCACCGCTGCAAGTGAAATCGGAAGCTGAATTGAAACAAATGCTGGTCGAATTTGTGCCTGAAAATGTACGGGCTAGTTTTATGCGTGATCGTCATGTTGAGATTAGACCAATCGATCCAATGAATCCATATCAGCCACAACCAGCAGCGCCTTCTTACGCGCACTACATTCGTACGCATGATCCAATTACGCCAGAAATCGATGAGGTTTCACTGCATCAAGCGATTGCCGCATTTTATTCAGACTTTACTTTAATGACCACGGCATTACGTCCGCATGGTTTAAGCTGGTTATCACCAAGTCTGCAATGTGCCAGTATTGACCATGCGATGTATTTCCATAAACCCTTCCGTGTGGATGATTGGATGTTGTATGACATGGAGGCAACGGTGAGTGCCAACTCGCGTGGACTAAATTTCGGACGGATGTGGCAAAATGGTGAGTTGGTCTGTAGTACCACCCAAGAAGGCTTGATTCGGCTCAGAGAAATTGAAACGCAGTAAGATTTAAAAATTAGAAAAGCCTCATTGTAATGAGGCTTTTTTATTTTGAATCCTTATCCCAAGCTTTGCGTGATATAGGTCTTTCCTTTTGGGTAAGAAAAATTCGATTTTCACGTAGAAGGTATGCCATAGTGGTGTGACTTTAAAAGATAAAATTACAGCAGATATGAGCTTAAATACCCAAATCTTGATTGCTGCCATTCTGGGGATTGCTTTTGGTTTTCTACTCAGTGTGTTTCCACAGAGTAGTTTTTTTAGCACCAGTTTATATGGCTTGGGCATTATTAGTAGTATTTTCATTGGTCTACTGAAAATGCTGTTAGTTCCCCTGATTTTTAGTTCAATTGTGGTTGGGGTATCTAACTTACAGGCGGGTGGGCAGCTTGGGAAAGTGTGGAAAATCACGGTCGCATGTTGTGTCACCACAACCACTTTAGCGTTAATTCTAGGAATTGGCTGTGCGCATTTATTTGATGTCGGGAAGGGGGTAGATATCGCTTTATTCCAGAATGACATCAATCAATACCAAACGCCTGATACCTTAACGCCATCTTCTTTCTTTACCAATTTTATTCAAAACACTCTGATCAATCCGTTCAAAGCCTTTGCAGAAGGGAATGTCTTGGCTGTGGTGGTGTTTGCACTGTTTATTGGTGTGGCATTGGTACATGGCGGTGAGCGTTTTAAAGTGGTGCGTCAGCTTGCGGGACAGTTCTTTGAAATTATGATGCTGATGATTCGTTGGGTCATGAAACTGGCGCCATTGGGGATTTTTGCATTACTCGCCAAGCTAATTGCTACGGAAGATCTTTCTGTACTCAGTCGTTTAGCTGAATTTGCTGTGGTGGTGACAGGAACCACTATTTTCCATGGCGCGGTGGTGTTGCCATTGCTGTTATGGATTTTTGGCAAGATGGATCCTGTGACGTTCTTTAAAGGGACGCGAGCCGCACTGATTACCGCATTTGCAACCAGTTCAAGTTCTGCGACCATGCCGCTATCTATGAAATGTGCACAAGAAAACCTGAAGGTGAGTCCTGCCACTGTGGGTTTTGTAATTCCATTGGGTACGCAATTAAATATGGATGGTACAGCGCTATATGAAGCGGCAGCAGCTTTGTTTGTGGCCAATTTAATTGGTTTAGATTTAAGTTTGGGACAGCAAATCATTGTTTGCTTGACTGCAATGATTGCATCTTTGGGGGCGCCGGGTATTCCAAGTGCAGGCATGGTTACGATGATTATGGTGTTGCAATCGGTCGGCTTGCCAGCAGAGGCGATTGCCATTTTATTGCCGATTGATCGCTTGTTGGATACAGTGCGAACCGTGGTGAACGTGCAGGGTGACATGATGATTAGTGTGGTGGTTGATCGTCATACTCGTGAAGCTGTAACGGAACCAAACAGTTAGCTTTTTTCCCAACAGGGATTCCAGACAATTTCCCAGAGATGTCCATCTGGATCTTGAAAATAACCTGCATAGCCGCCGTAAAAGGTGGTTTGTGCCGCTTTGGTGATGGTCGCACCAGCCTGCGCTGCTTGGGTCATAATGGCATCGACTTCGGCTGCTGAACCAACATTGTGTCCAAGCGAAAATCCAGTCGCACAGAACGGCGTTAGAGCCAACTCCGAATCTAGGCTCAAACTTTGCTGAGGCCAAAGTGCTAGTTTTAATCCAGATTGCAGTTCAATAAAGGCAACGGCACCATTTTCATATTCTTCTCCAATAATCCCTTCACTTTTCAAACCTAATCCTTGGCAGTAAAAATCCAGTGCTGCTTGGAGGTCATGAACCGCAAGGGTCAGTACACTAAGATGGGCATGCATGACGAGTGCTCAACATCTAAACATAATTTTAAGGATGAATGAAAAAGCAGACATGTTCAGTCTGCTTTTTGTCGTGTTTGGATATTCTCGAGTTTTAGGCGACTTTGAGCATGGCACGTAAGGCCGCAGGGGATTGATTTAAATAGGCAATCGCATCTTCAGTTTTGGCTTCATGTACAGGGTCGTACCACGGCATTAAGTAGCCCAATTGCTGTGAGATCAGCCAGAGTGGATTGGGTAACAAACCATTATTGCGTTGAGAAATGGCGTACCATTCTCTCCAAATCCAAGGTTTATAGATGGCGGGGCGAATCGATTGAAAGCGCGGGTCTTGCTGCATAATATGTGCTGTACCATCGACCCAGAGTCCAAGTACCGCAGCAATGACCACAACACTGAGGTAATAACGTGCCAAATAGCCGCCACCCAAATGGCGGTACAAATCGAATGCCACGGTACGGTGTTCAATTTCTTCAGCACCATGCCATTTAACCAAATCCAGCATGGCAGGATCCGCGCCACGTTTTTGCCACTCGGTATTGTAGAGTGCATATTTACCCAAAACACAAGTCATATGCTCAACAGTGGCGATAATACCTAGACGGAACAAGTCCCATTGATGAGCCAGTGGTTTCGGGATATTTAAGCCCAGAGGTTGATCTGCTAATAGTTCTCCAAATAGGAAATCCATTAAATCCAGATTACGTTGAATATCGATGTGGCGTTCACGTAAATATTCTTTGTTGGCAGAGTTGTGTGCTTGTGCATGCATCGCTTCTTGACGAATAAAGGCTTGCACGTCTTGTTTGAGTTTTTCATCTTGAATTTGCGGTAGCACTTTATTGTACAGACGGCAAAACCAGAACTCGCCAGCAGGTAAAATCATATTAATTTCATTAATAAAATAGCTAACAAATGGTTGTTCTGGCACCCAATCTACAGGGGTATTTTGCCATTCAAATTTCACTTTGCGCGGTTGAATACGATATTGAATGGAAGAGCCAATTTTTGTTTTTTTCAGTCGTTGTAAGAGTTTCATTCTACGGTCTCAAGCTTTTTTTGACGCATTGAGGGCAGTATGAAAAAAATGTCCCGCAATGTGTTTAGCAATGCGGGACATTTCAATGTCAATTCATGATGAGTTGATCGGGTTTAGCAGTAGTTAATCTTGTTTCGGTGCTTGCTCGGGTGCATCGACTTCAAATTATTCAACCTCAAAAGCATCACTCTCATCATCTTCAAGGCTGTCTTCAGCCAAATCATCCGCTTCCGCTTCAGGAATAAGCGCTAGGTCAAACTCAGCAGATTGTTCAAGGGTGAAATTCAGACGACCACCCATGACACTGGCAAGTTCTTCTAAACCTTGTTTATTGAGTGAAGAGAACAATTGAATTGAGAAATCGAGTTTCATTTTCTTCAATTGTTGTTTCACATCTAATAGGGCTTTGTTGGCAGGACCGCGGTTCATTTTATCCGATTTGGTCAACAACACGTGTACAAACAGTTTACGTGAGTAAGCCCATTCCAACATCATTACGTCGAAATGTTGTAGGGGATGGCGGATATCCATCAACAATACCAAGCCTTGTAGGCTTTGACGATGAATCAGGTAGTTTTCGAGTTCTTTCTGCCACACAATTTTCATGGCTTCAGGCACGGCTGCGTATCCGTAGCCAGGTAAATCAACCAGACGCTGATCTGGATTACCCAAACTAAAGAAGTTGATCATTTGGGTACGGCCTGGTTTTTTTGAGGCACGTGCCAATTGTTTTTGATTAGTTAACGCATTAATTGCACTGGATTTACCTGCATTGGAGCGTCCAGCAAACGCAATTTCGTAGCCAGTATCTTCTACACAGATATCGAGCTTGGGTGCACTCATTAAAAATGCGGCTTTGCGTAGCCAGTTGAGTGCACGTACAGCATATTCAGTAATCGCAGGATCAAGCTTTTTTTCATAGCTGATCTTTTGCTTAGGCGCCTGCGCGGTTTTACTGTTTTTTGATTTTCCTCTGCTGTGGTGCATAACTCAACTTCATTCACTAGTTTTCAAGTGCCTAGTATAAAGGAAGTCGCCCACACACGCGAATTTTCCTCTTGTGGTCTGAAAATATTATAGGTTGAGCAGTTCAATGCCATTGGTCATGGTCTTGGTATTTTTAGCATTTGAGCGAGCCAGTACTTCGCCTAAGGTGTATTGATTTAAATGCTGATAAAACTGTTCGAGTGCTTGATCTAAAATACCTTTTAGACCGCAATGACTTCTGATTACACAGGGCGGATTGTTGCATTCTACAATTGGATTTTCACCTTGCAAGGTGCGGACTGCTTCACCGACTTTAAGGTGTACCGCCTCGGGATTTAGCCGTATGCCGCCACCTTTACCACGGGTGGTAATCAGCCAGTTTTGTTTGCCCATAAAGTGCACAATTTTAACCAAATGGTTTTGTGAGACTTGAAGGTCTGCTGCAATTTCAGCAATGGTATAAGCATTGTCTCTCGGTCGTGAAATATACATCAGTATGCGCAGGGCATAGTCGGTAAATTTATTTAGCTGCATGATTGTGCTCATCTTTTTTTGAGATGAATAGATAAGGCTAGTCTAACATAGACTAGCCTTATACGGTACGCATGCGGTAGCAGGTTTAGATGCGAACTCCACCTGTACCAAATGCTTCACTATGAATTTGTTCAGGCTTAATGCCACGAGCGACGAGGGCTTTATGCTGCTCAGCCATAAATGGCATTGGACCACAGAGGTAGTAATCGGCATTTTTTGGTAACAATGCTGCATCTACTGTGCCTAAGTCTAAGCGTCCAGCGACATCATAATCTTCACCTAATACATCGCCTTCATGTGGAAATTCGTAGGCGGTAAACGTTGTTAGGCGAGGGAATTTTGATTTTTGCTCATGAATATGTTGTTTCATGGCATGGACTTGGCTGCTACGACACGCATGAATAAAGCTGACAGGTTGTGGCATATCCAGTGTAACCAATTGATTAAGCATGGCAATCATTGGGGTTAAGCCGACACCACCACTGATAAAGACATTGCGTTTGCTGCTATCAATCAGATAGAAGTTACCCGTTGGTGCAGAGACTTCAATTTCAGCACCTTTAGCCAAACCATGTAGTGTGCTTGATACCCAACCGCCCGCTAAATCACCTTTTTCATCTTCACGTTTTACTGAAATACGTAAATAGTCTGCTTGTGGGCTCGTAGATAAGGTGTATTGGCGAGGTTGTTTTAACCCTAGCTCTTCGACAAAGACGCGAACTGAAATATATTGACCTGCTTCATATTTTGGTAATGCGCCGCCGTCGACAGGTGCGAGATAGAAAGAGGTAATTTCATTACTTTCTACGACTTTCTTGGCAATTTTAAAATTACGCCAGCCTAACCAACTGCCTTGTGTTTGTTGATGCAGATTATAAATGGCTTTTTCAGTGCTAATAAATAGATCAGCCAACTGACCATAAGCCGCTGCCCATGCATCAATTAATGGATCTTCCATCGAGATGTTTAGGACTTCACTGATTGAATGGAGTAAATTTTCGCCCACAATATTATAGTCAGGAGCTTGAATATTCAGGCTGACATGTTTGTGTGCAATTAATTCAACCACAGGCAAAAGAACAGAAGGATCTTCGATATTTTCTGCATAAGCCAATACAGCACCCGCAAGTGCTTGTGCTTGAGCACCGCTACGTTGGTGTCCCATGTTAAAGGTTTCTTTTAATTCTGGGTTATTCCCTAACATGCGGTTATAAAAATAGCCCGTTAATGCAACGCCATTTTCACGAAGAACAGGGACAGTGGCTTTTACAAGTTCAATTTGCTGCGGAGTCATGAGGTGATCTCACTTGGCTGTTATTTATAAGATGTATTTAAAATACATCTTTGATATTTTAATTGCAATCTATTTTTAACACAAAACCATATTTTTTTTATGGAATAAATAGTCTAAGGGTCTATGCTGAAAATTTGGCAATAGGAATTGTATGATTTACCTAAGTTTTTTATGTGTAGATTACGCCCTAAGGTGGTGGGAAAGCTTATTTCCCACCAAACAAAGAACCCAATAAACCCCGCACAATTTTTTGTCCAGTTGAGCCACCTAAACTGCGAGCAGCACTTTTGGCAAAAGTTCCGACCGTGTCTTGAATCAGCTTCTCACGCTGTTTGGCTTCATGTTCGGCTTCTTTTTGCTGTTCTTTTGCAATACGCTCTTGTTCACGTGCTTGTTGCTTAGCCATTGCTTCAGCTTCTTTGGCCTGCTGTTTCGCGAGCGCTTCTTGTTCTTTGGCAAGTTGTTTTTCTTGTTCAACTTGTACCGCTTGTTGCTGGCGTTCAGCGACTTTGTTTTGTAGAAGTTCGAAGGCACTTTCGCGATCTAAGCTTTTTTCATAAATGCCTGCCACGATACTTTGTGAAATCAAGACTTGACGTTGTTCTGGACTAATCGGGCTGAAAGAGGAATAGGGAGGCATTACCCATGCACGCTCGACAATTTGCGGTATGCCTTGTTCATCAAGGCAACTGATGAGGGCTTCACCGATGCCCAGTTCAGTAATGGCTTGTTCAACCTTAAATTCAGAGTTGGCACGAAACGTATCCGCAGCCGTTTTAACGGCTTTTTGATCTTTAGGTGTAAAGGCACGTAAGGCATGTTGTACCCGATTTCCGAGTTGCCCTAACACACTTTCAGGCAAATCCAGCGGGTTCTGGGTCACAAAATAAATACCAACGCCTTTGGATCGAATTAAGCGCACCACTTGTTCAATTTTTTCTTGCAGCGCGGCACTGGCATTATCAAACAGTAAATGGGCTTCATCAAAGAAGAACACCAGCTTGGGTTTATCCATATCGCCAACTTCAGGCAGTTGTTCGAATAATTCAGAGAGCATCCAGAGTAGAAAAGTGGCATATAGCTTTGGAGTATTCATGAGCTTGTCAGCGGCTAATATATTGATATAGCCATGACCATTACTATCGGTCTGAATAAAATCAAGAATATTTAGGCTGGGTTCACCAAAAAATTGATCTCCACCCTGATCGGCGAGCGCCAGTAAATTGCGTTGAATGGCACCTAAGCTGGCAGGGGAGAGATTGCCATATTCAGCTTTGAATTCTGCTGCATGTTCGCTGACATAACCGAGCATGGCTTTTAGATCTTTAAAGTCAATCAACAATAAACCTTGATCATCAGCAATGCGAAAAACTGCCGATAAAACACCTTCTTGAGTGTCGTTTAAATTCAGCATTTGCGCCAATAAAAGGGGGCCGATTTCCGAAATTGTGCTGCGAATTGGATGTCCTTGTTCGCCAAATAAATCCCAGAACACTACAGGCGAGGCGGCAAAGGGAATAGAGTCAATTCCGAGGCTTTTAATACGCTCATCAAATTTTGGATTGCTACTGCCTGCTTGGGCTAGACTCGAAACATCTCCCTTGGCATCGGCAAGGAAAACGGGCACACCAATGCGTGAAAAACTTTCCGCCAATACCTTTAAGGTCACCGTCTTACCAGTTCCCGTTGCACCCGCAATTAGACCGTGCCGATTGGCAAATTGAGAATGTAAAACAATGTCTTGTGTTGTATCAGTGGTTTTTTTTGCAATGACGATTGGTGTACTCATTTTTCACCTATTTTAGAATTTATTCGAGCTGTTTTAATGCGTTTTGAATATCTTGGACTAAATCCTCAGCATCTTCTAGTCCTATACAAAAGCGGACCAATAAACCTTGTTGTAAATGTGTATTTTTTAGTGAGCGCATGTGGTTGAGTTCATACAGCATGACCAAGCTGATTGGGCCACCCCAGCTAAATCCGAGTTTAAATAAATTCAGATGATCACAAAATTTACGCACTGCTTTTAAGTCATATTCGGGTTTAAAAATTACACTCACCAAGCCTGCACTTTTTCCTGTTGTACAGACTTGTTTCCAGTGCGTATGCCCAGCAGCATCAGGGTCACTTGGGTGTAAGACCTGACTAAATTGTGGTTGCTGTTTTAACCATGCGAGCAACTTCAAGGCAGATGTCGCTTGTTGTTCGTAACGAATGGACATATGAGCCAAGCTACGCTGAATCTGGGCAGTGTCATCGCCAGAGATGGCAATACCTTGTATGGCATGCATACGGAATAATTGATGGTGAAGTTGCTGATTGCGTGTTACCACAGAGCCCATCAAAATATCGCCACCACCACTCGGATATTTGGTTAAGGCATGTACACTGATATCTACGGCTAAGTGCTCAGCAGCAAAATCAAACGGGTTAAATGCTAAACCTGCCCCCCAAGTATTATCCAATACGGTCAAAATCTGTTGAGCTTGTGCTTTTTGAACTAAGCCGACCAAGTCTGGAAATTCTAAGGTGACGGATCCTGCGGCTTCGAGCCACAGGAGTTTGGCATGCTGAGATGGCGCAAAACTCGTAACATCGACAGGATTATAAACTTTGACTTGAATGCCATAACGTTTTTCCAGATTGCGCAGATGTTCCATATTGGGACCATAGACATTATCGGGTACCCAGACTTCATCGCCTTGTGCCAGTAAGGCAGAATTGACCAAATTAATTGCGGATAGTCCACTGGGTGCCAATAAGCAATAGTCTCCACCTTCAATTTGAGCAATTTGGTCTGCTAAGGTAAACGTTGTTGGAGTGCCATGAGTGCCATAGCTGTAGTCATACGGGTCAGTCCAGTGGCGATTAAATAGTGCATCGGTATTTTCAAAAATAATGGTAGATGCACGAAACAAGGGAGGTTGAACGCTGGAAATATATTGGGGTGCTTTTCTTGGTGCATGAATTAGCGCAGTTTGAGGTTTCTTGTTCAAGATGAGGCTCATGTAAAGCGTAAGATGGCATCTAGATTAAGAGAATAAGTTAATTTTCGCTACCGAATTGGGAAGAACTGTAAAAACAGGCAACCAAATCAAAAGTTGGCTTCAATTTTGCTAAATCTAAGCAAAGCTACAACAATAGGTTACAGCGCATGAAGTCGCATTTAAAAGTACATTATTTTCAGCATATTGCTGGTGAAGGGTTCGGTAGTTGTTATGAGTTTTTAAAAGCACATCAGGCACAGATTACAGCCACAGAATTTTTTGCCTTACCTGTGGATTTGCCGCTCGAAATTGAGGCTTTGCCGCAAATTGAAGATGTCGACCTTCTCATCATTATGGGAGGGGCGATGAGTGTAAACGATGAAGTAAATTATCCGTGGCTAAAAATCGAAAAACGTTGGCTCAGACGCTATTTGGCTTTAGGTAAACCAGCTATTGGGTTGTGTCTGGGAGGGCAATTGATTGCGAATACTTTGGGTGCAGCAGTAAGTAAAAGTAATATGCAGGAATTGGGTTGGACCACTGTACGTAAAGTACAACATGTACCCCAAGATTGCTTTGCGTTACCTGAGCATTTCAATGTCATGCAGTGGCACAGTGAGACCTTTGAGATTCCGAAAGGTGCAATTCATTTGGCGGAAAATGATGCCTGTCGTAATCAAATGTACCAGATTGGAAGAAATGTACTCGGTTTTCAATTTCATCCCGAAATTACACCAGAAACCCTGAGTTTATTTTTAGAGAATGATGATGAGCTGGCTCACTTTTCTGGAGCCTTTGTACAAACTGAAAGTGAATTAAAACGCTCACAGAAGGCACATTTTTTAGAGGGAAATCAGTTGCTCAATCAAGCAATTGAGTATGTCTTACAAAAAACAGCATAGCGATTAAATAATAAACAACTGAAAATCATGGAAATTTGAAAAAAAGACCAAAAAAGGCAAAATGGATTTGCTTAAGCGTTAAACAATGGCTATAATGAGCGACCCTTTAATGAAAGGGGGTTAACTGCGAAGAAAGTAGTTAACATCGTGACAGTCGTGGCATCGATCATGACCTTAGTGATATTTCACTGCTCTTGACACTTACCCTTTATTTAGTGGGGTGAGATGCGTCAAGGGTGATTCTTTATATATTTGGCTTGGAGTTAACTGGTATGTCTAACCAGAGAATTCGTATCCGTTTGAAGTCTTTTGATCACCGTTTAATTGATCAATCTGCTCAAGAGATCGTAGAAACAGCAAAACGTACTGGCGCACAAGTTTGTGGTCCAATCCCGATGCCAACTCGCATCGAACGTTTCAACGTTTTAACATCACCACACGTTAACAAAGATGCGCGTGACCAATATGAGATCCGCACTTACAAACGTTTGATCGACATCGTTCAACCTACAGATAAAACTGTTGATGCATTGATGAAGTTAGATCTTGCTGCTGGTGTTGATGTTCAGATCGCTTTGGGTTAAGGCTTTCGGTTAATTAACGCTTTTAAAGTTAATTAGGCCGCTTTTTTAGAGGTTATGCACATGGCTATTGGTTTAGTCGGTCGCAAGTGCGGTATGACCCGTATCTTTACAGATGCTGGTGTTTCTGTGCCTGTAACAGTGATTGAGGTTGATCCTAACCGCATCACTCAAATCAAAACGCTTGAAACTGATGGTTATCAAGCGATTCAAATCACTACTGGTGAACGTCGCGAATCTCGCGTAACTAACGCTCAGAAAGGTCACTTTGCGAAAGCGGGTGTTGCTGCTGGTCGTCTAGTTCAAGAATTCCGCGCTACAGAAGCTGATCTTGAAGGTCGTGAAGTTGGTGGTATTCTAACTGTTGATTTGTTCACAGTTGGTCAAATCGTTGACGTTACTGGTACGTCTAAAGGTAAAGGTTTCCAAGGTGGTGTTAAGCGTTGGAACTTCCGTACCCAAGATGCTACACACGGTAACTCACTTTCTCACCGTGTTTTAGGTTCTACTGGTCAAAACCAGACTCCTGGTCGCGTATTCAAAGGCAAAAAAATGGCTGGCCATTTAGGTGCTGAACGCGTAACTACACAGGGTCTTGAGATCGTTGCTATCGACACAGAACGTTCAGTTCTAGTTGTTAAAGGCGCGATTCCTGGTGCTACTGGTGGCGACGTTACCGTTCGTCCTACGATCAAGGCCTGAGGGGAAATAACGTGAATTTAAAAACTGTTTCCGGCTCTGCTGTTGAATTATCTGAAGTTGCTTTCGGTCGTGAATTTAACGAAGCTCTTGTACACCAAGTTGTTACAGCTTACTTAGCTGGTGGTCGTCAAGGTTCGAAAGCTCAGAAATCACGTGCTGACGTATCTGGCGGTGGTAAAAAACCATTCCGTCAAAAAGGTACTGGCCGTGCGCGTGCTGGTTCTATTCGTAGCCCAATCTGGGTTGGTGGTGGTAAAACTTTTGCTGCTCGTCCACAAGATTGGTCTCAAAAAGTAAACCGCAAAATGTACCGCGGTGCAATGCAATGTATCTTAGCTGAACTTGTTCGCCAAGATCGCCTTGTATTAGTTGAAGAGATTGCTGTTGCAGCTCCAAAAACTAAAGAATTGCTTGCGAAACTTAACGACTTGAATGCTACTCGCGCATTGATCGTTACTGATGCTGTAGATGAGAATCTATATCTAGCAGCTCGCAACATTCCACACGTTGATGTGGTTGATGCTACTGCAATCGATCCTGTTAGCTTGATCGCGTTCGATAAAGTTGTTATGTCTGTTGCTGCTGCTAAGAAAATTGAGGTAGAACTCGGATGAACAACGAACGTATCTATCAAGTCCTACAAGGACCTGTATTCTCAGAAAAAGCACAAGTTTTAGGTGAGACTGCTGGTGTTCAAGTTTTCAAGGTTGCACTAGATGCAAACAAACTTGAAATCAAAAAAGCAGTTGAACAACTCTTTGGTGTTCAAGTTGTTAAAGTTAACACAACGATCACTAAAGGTAAGTCTAAACGCTTTGGTAAAACATTAGGACGTCGTTCTGATGTTAAAAAAGCATACGTCACCCTGAAAGCTGGCCAAGATGTTGAAATGGCTGACTTGGGCGATACCGCTGAAAGCACAGCGGAATAAGGACGAGAATTATGCCAATTCAAAAATGTAAGCCAACGTCTCCTGGACGTCGCTTTGTAGAGAAAGTCGTTCACGACCATCTTCACAAAGGCGCGCCTTATGCTCCGTTGGTTGAAGCTAAAAAACGTACTGGTGGTCGTAACAACAACGGTCACATCACGACTCGTCACGTTGGTGGCGGTCACAAGCAGCACTACCGTCTTGTTGACTTCAAACGTAACAAAGATGGTATTCCTGCAACTGTAGAGCGTATTGAATACGATCCTAACCGTACAGCACACATTGCACTTGTATTGTATGCTGATGGTGAGCGTCGCTACATCATCGCGCCTAAAGGCCTTCGCGCCGGCGATAAAGTACAATCTGGTAACGATGCTCCAATTCGTCCAGGTAACTGCTTGCCGCTTCGCAACATGCCGATCGGTTCTACTCTTCACAACATCGAACTTAAAATCGGTAAAGGCGCGCAATTAGCTCGTTCTGCTGGTACTTCAGTTCAGTTGTTGGGTCGTGACGGTTCTTACGCCATCGTTCGTTTACGTTCTGGTGAAATGCGTAAAATTCACGTTGAGTGCCGTGCAGTTCTTGGTGAAGTTTCTAACCAAGAAAGCAACCTTCGCTCACTTGGTAAAGCAGGTGCAGCACGCTGGCGTGGTGTTCGTCCTACCGTTCGTGGTATGGCGATGAACCCAGTTGATCACCCGCACGGTGGTGGTGAAGGGCGTAACAAAGGTATTCAACCTGTAAGCCCATGGGGTCAAAAAGCTAAAGGGTACAAGACACGTACCAACAAGCGTACGACTAAGATGATTATTCGCGATCGTCGCGTCAAGTAAAGGAATCTGACTAATGCCTCGTTCATTGAAAAAAGGTCCATTCGTCGATGCGCACTTGTTCGCTAAGGTTGAAGCTGCTATTGCTGCTAACAATCGTAAGCCGATCAAGACTTGGTCACGTCGTTCGATGATCCTCCCGGATTTTGTTGGTTTAACAATCTCTGTACATAATGGCCGTAACCATGTTCCAGTGATCGTATCTGAACACATGGTTGGTCACAAACTTGGTGAATTCGCGCCAACTCGTACCTATCGCGGTCACGGTGTTGACAAGAAATCTAAACGTTAAGGTGCTATGATGGAAGTTACTGCTAAATTACGCGGTGCCGCTATCTCGGCACAAAAAACTCGTTTGGTTGCAGACCTAATCCGTGGCAAATCTGTTGCTCACGCGCTTAATATTCTTAACTTCAGCAACAAAAAAGCTGCAGTTTTGGTTAAAAAAGCATTGGAATCTGCAATTGCAAACGCTGAACACAATAACAGTTTAGATGTAGACGACCTTAAGGTAACTACGATTTACGTTGATGAAGGCACTAGCCTTAAACGTATTATGCCACGTGCGAAAGGCCGTGCAGATCGTATTACTAAGCGTACTTGTCACATTACCGTTAAGGTAGGGGTTTGATATGGGTCAGAAGGTTCATCCAATCGGTATCCGCCTTGGTGTTGTAAAACGTCATAACGCCAACTGGTATGCGAGTCCGAAACAATACGCTGAATATTTGCTTAAAGATCTTCAAGTTCGTGAGTTTTTAACTAAAAAACTTAAGAATGCAATGATCAGCAATATTCTTATCGAACGTCCTACGGGTGCTGCTAAAGTAACTATTAGCACTGCACGTCCTGGTATCGTGATCGGTAAAAAAGGCGAAGACATTGAGAAATTGCAGCGTGAACTTACTCAAATTATGGGTATTCCAGCGCAAGTAAGCATCAACGAAATCGATCGCCCAGACTTAGACGCTCGTTTAGTTGCTGAAGCAATTGCTTCTCAATTAGAAAAGCGTGTTATGTTCCGTCGTGCTATGAAGCGTGCGGTACAAAACACAATGCGTGCTGGTGCTAAAGGTATCAAAGTTGAAGTTTCTGGCCGTTTAGGTGGTGCAGAGATTGCTCGTACAGAATGGTATCGTGAAGGTCGTGTACCTTTACATACGCTTCGTGCGGACATCGACTACTCAACTATGCGTGCTGAAACGACTTACGGTACGATTGGTGTTAAAGTATGGATCTTCCGTGGTGAGATCTTGGGTGGCATGAAACAAGTCATGAACCCAGCTCCAGCTGAAGAGCGTCCAGCTAAACGCGGTCGTGGTCGTGGTGAAGGTCAAGAGCAACGTCGTGGACGTCGTAATGACCGTGCTGCTGACAAGGGAGAATAATCCATGTTGCTACCTAAACGTACCAAATTCCGTAAAGTGCAAAAAGGCCGTAACACTGGTCTAGCGCACCGTGGTAGTACAGTATCATTTGGTTCAATCGCGCTTAAAGCAACTGAACGTGGTCGTATGACTTCACGTCAAATTGAAGCTGCGCGTCGTACCATTAGCCGTCGTGTTAAGCGTGGTGGTAAGATCTTTATTCGTGTATTCCCAGACAAACCAATTACTGAAAAGCCATTAGAAGTTCGTATGGGTAACGGTAAAGGTAATGTGGAGTACTGGGTTTGTGAAATCAAACCAGGTAAGATCCTGTACGAAATGGAAGGTGTGAACGAAGAATTGGCGCGTGAAGCATTTACGCTTGCTGCTGCTAAGCTTCCGTTTAAAACCACTATCGTGACTCGGACGGTAATGTAATGAAAACTAAAGATCTACGTGAAAAATCGGTAGAAGAGTTGACAGCTTTGCTTGATGAGCAACAGCTTAACCAATTCCGTCTTCGTATGGCTAAGGCAACTGGTCAATTGGGTAAATCGCACGAAGTTGCACTTACTCGTAAGACTATTGCTCGTATTAAGACCCTCCTTACCGAAAAACAGGGGAACGGACAATGAGTGAAAAAACAGTCCGCACGTTAACCGGCAAAGTAGTAAGCGACAAAATGGACAAGTCTATTGTTGTGCTTATCGAACGTCGTGTTCAACACCCGTTGTATGGCAAATCAATCCGCCGTTCAACTAAATTACATGCTCATGATGAGAACAACACTGCTAAATTAGGCGACGTTGTGACAATCAAAGAAAGCCGCCCAATTTCTAAAACTAAGTCTTGGACTTTAGTTGAAGTTGTTGAAGCTGCTGCTGAGTAATTAAACGTTCTTGCATCATCGGTTAATTTCGAGTACTCTTTGAGCCTTTCGAAATTGCGACCGGTGATGCACGGTTTTGGAGTAGGGCAATGATTCAAACCGAAACTATGCTCGACGTAGCAGACAACAGTGGTGCTCGCCGCGTACAATGTATTAAAGTACTTGGTGGTTCACATCGTCGTTATGCTTCAGTTGGCGATATTATTAAAGTTACTGTAAAAGAAGCTATTCCGCGCGCACGTGTTAAAAAAGGTGACGTGATGAATGCTGTGGTTGTACGTACAAAATTCGGCATCCGTCGTCCAGATGGTTCAGTTATTCGTTTCGACGATAACGCAGCTGTTATTTTGAACAACAACAAAGCGCCGATTGCAACTCGTATTTTCGGACCAGTGACTCGTGAACTTCGTACTGAACAGTTCATGAAAATCATTTCATTGGCTCCTGAAGTTCTATAAGAGGCACTCATGGCTAAGATTAAAAAAGGCGATCAAGTAATTGTGATCGCAGGTAAAGAAAAAGGCAAACAGGGTACTGTTCTGTCTGTTTCTAATGACCGTGTTATGGTTGAAGGCCTTAACTTGGTTAAGAAGCATCAAAAGCCGAACCGTGCAACAGGTGCTGAAGGCGCTATCGTTACACAAGAAGCTTCGCTTCATATCTCTAACGTGGCAATTTTTAATGCTACAACCCAAAAGGCTGACCGTGTTGGTTACCAAGTGACTGAAGGCGTGAAAACTCGCGTTTACAAGTCAAATGGTGAATCAGTGGCGGTAGCGAAGTAATAGGTTGAGAAGGCAATGGCCAGACTTAAAACGCGTTACAATGACGAACTTAAAGCTCAATTACAAGAGACTTTAGGCGTTAAAAATGTGATGGATATCCCTCGCATTACTAAAATCACGATCAATATGGGTGTTGGTGCAGCTGCTGCTGACAAAAAACTCCTTGATGGTGCTCTAGCTGATATGCAAGCAATTGCTGGTCAAAAACCAGTGCTTACGTTAGCTCGCAAATCAATCGCTGGTTTCAAAATCCGTGATGGTTGGCCGATCGGTTGTAAAGTTACTTTACGCGGCGAACGTATGTACGAATTCTTAGACCGTTTGATCTCTATTGCGATCCCTCGTATCCGTGACTTCCGTGGTTTCTCTGCGAAATCATTTGATGGTCGTGGTAACTACTCTATGGGTCTTAAAGAACAAATCATGTTCCCTGAGATCGATTTCGATAAGATTGATCGTATTCGTGGTATGGATATTACCGTTACTACGACTGCTCGCACCGATGACGAAGGCCGTGCGCTTATGCGTGCATTCGGCTTCCCGTTCAAATAAGAGGTCGATATGGCTAAGAAAGGTATGATTAATCGCGAATTGAAACGCGAAAAGACAGTTGCTAAATTTGCTGCAAAACGTGCTGAATTAAAAGCTACGATTGCAAATGTAAATGCAAGCGATGAAGAGCGTTTCGAAGCGATGATGAAGTTACAAGCATTACCACGTAATGCATCTCCAGTACGTCTTCGTAACCGTTGTGGTTTAACTGGTCGTCCTCATGGTTACTTCCGTAAGTTCGGTTTAAGCCGTAACAAATTACGTGACACAGTAATGCAAGGTGATGTACCGGGCGTTGTTAAGGCAAGCTGGTAAGGAGCGACTATAAATGAGTATGCAAGATACCGTTGCCGACATGTTAACTCGTGTTCGTAACGCACAAATGGCAAAGAAACAATCTGTTTCTATGCCTAATTCTAAGTTGAAGGTTGCAATTGCAAACGTACTTCAACAAGAAGGTTATGTTTCAAATGTAGAAGTTGCTGAAGTTGAAGGCAAAGCTACTTTGACCATCACTTTAAAATATTTCGAAGGCAAACCAGTTATCGAAACTGTGAAACGCGTAAGCCGTCCTGGTCTACGTCAGTATCGCGGTAAAGATGCACTTCCTAGCGTTAAGCAAGGTTTGGGTATTGCAATTGTTTCTACAAGCAAAGGCATCATGACTGATCGCGCTGCACGTGCTGCAGGCGTTGGTGGTGAAGTTGTTGCTTTTGTTTCTTAATAGGTGATTCCTCATGTCTCGTGTGGCTAAAGCCCCAGTAACTGTGCCTAACGGTGTTACAGTTACTCAGAACGGCCGGCAGGTCGAAGTGAAAGGCAGTAAAGGTACATTGTCTTTCAACCTGCATGCGCTGGTCGAGCTTAAACAGGAAGACGGTATTGTAGCTGTTGCTCCAAAAGCTGAGTCGAAAGACGCTTGGATGCAAGCTGGTACTGCTCGCGCTGTTCTTAACAACCTTGTAAAAGGTGTTAGCGAAGGCTTCGAACGTAAGTTACAACTTATCGGTGTTGGTTATAAAGCTGCGGTTAAAGGTAACGTTGTTAACCTTAACCTTGGTTTCTCTCACCCGATTGACTATACGCTTCCTGAAGGTGTAACTGCTGAAACTCCTACAGCAACTGAAATTATTCTTAAATCTGCTGATAAAGCACGTTTAGGTCAAGTTGCTGCAGATATCCGTGGTTACCGTCCGCCAGAGCCTTATAAAGGTAAAGGTGTTCGTTATTCTAACGAAGTTGTACTTCGTAAAGAAGCTAAGAAGAAATAAGGCGCGAGGTTCTTATGAACGAAAAGAAACAATCCCGTTTGCGTCGTGCGAAAAGCACACGCTTGCACATTCGTGCATTGGGTGCGACTCGTTTGTGTGTAAACCGCACTCCGCGTCACATCTATGCTCAAGTTATCTCAGCAGATGGTGGCAAAGTTTTAGCGCAAGCTTCAACTTTAGATGCTACTTTACGTGCGGGTTCAACTGGTAATATTGAAGCAGCGACTAAAGTAGGTGCTTTAATCGCAGAACGTGCTAAAGCAGCTGGTATCACTAAAGTTGCATTTGACCGTTCTGGTTTTAAATATCATGGTCGTATCAAAGCCTTGGCTGATGCTGCTCGTGAAAACGGCTTGGAGTTCTAATCATGGCTAAAGTTGAACAAAACGAAGGTCTTGTTGAAAAGCTGGTTGCCGTTGATCGTGTAGCCAAAGTTGTTAAGGGTGGTCGTATCTTCTCTTTCACAGCATTAACTGTTGTGGGTGATGGTAACGGTCGTGTAGGTTTTGGTCGTGGTAAGGCACGTGAAGTTCCAGCTGCAATCTCTAAAGCACTTGAAGCTGCACGTCGCAACATGATTACTGTAGACCTTGCTGGTACTACTTTACAACACCCTGTGAATGCGCGTCATGGTGCAAGCCGTGTGTACATGCAACCTGCTTCTGAAGGTACTGGCGTAATCGCTGGTGGCGCTATGCGTGCCGTTCTTGAAGCTGCAGGCGTACATAACGTACTTGCTAAATGTTACGGTTCTACAAATGCTGCGAACGTTGTAAACGCAACTTTCAAAGGTTTGCGTGATATGACTTCTCCAGAGAAAGTAGCTGCTAAACGTGGTCTTTCTGTAGAACAAATTCAAGGGTAATCAATCATGAAAACGATTAAAGTTACCCAGACTAAATCTTCTTCGCACCGCTTGAAAAATCACAAGCTTTGCTTACAAGGTTTAGGTCTGCGTCGTATTGGTCATACTGTAGAAGTGCAAGATACGCCTTCTAACCGCGGTATGATCAACAAAGTCTACTATATGGTTAGTGTAGAGGAATAAGCCATGACTCTGCGTTTAAATGAACTTGCACCTGCAGAAGGTGCGAAGCGTGATAATCTTCGTCTAGGTCGTGGTATCGGCTCTGGCGTTGGTAAGACTGGTGGTCGTGGTATCAAAGGTCAAAACTCACGTAAAAGTGGTGGTACTCGTCCAGGCTTTGAAGGCGGTCAAACTGCGTTATATCGTCGTTTACCTAAATTCGGTTTCACTAGCCAAATCGCTTTAAAAACTGCTGAAGTACGTTTATCAGAGCTTGCTAAAGTTGAAGGTGACATCGTTTCACTTGAAACTTTAAAAGCGGCGAATGTTGTACGTAAAGATATGCTTCGTGCTCGTATCGTACTTTCTGGTGAAATTACTCGTGCATTCACTGTACAAGGTGTTGCATTGACTAAAGGCGCTAAAGCTGCTGTTGAAGCTGCTGGCGGCAAAGTCGAGGAGTAATCGCGAGTGTCTATGTCTCCTAGTTCTTCAGGTCATGTTCACATGATGAAAGGGCAACCGTTTTACGTGAAATATCGTGAAATTATTCGCCGAATGATGTTTCTCTTCGGTGCATTGTTGGTTTTTCGACTAGGAGCGCATATTCCAGTACCGGGCATTAATAATGCTGCACTTGAAAACCTCTTTAATGCAAACCAGGGTACAATCCTTGGTTTGTTTAACATGTTTTCAGGTGGTGCTTTAGAAAGAATGTCAATTCTTGCCTTGGGAATTATGCCGTATATTTCTGCATCAATTATTGTGCAGTTAATGTCGACTGTAATTCCATCACTCGAAGCCTTGAAAAAAGAGGGAGAGCAAGGAAAGCGCAAGATTAACCAATATACACGTCAAGGTACGTTGCTTTTAGCTTTAGTGCAAGCAACGGGGATGTGTGCGGGTTTAATCAGTCAAGGGATTACCTTGTCAGCTGGTTTAGCCTTCTACGTTCCTGCTGTAACTTCATTGGTTGCAGGTACTATGTTCTTAATGTGGTTGGGTGAACAAATTACCGAACGCGGAGTGGGCAATGGTATTTCCATGATCATTTTCGCAGGTATTGTTGCTGGATTGCCTAATTTAATTATGCAATCAATCTCATCGGTAGATAATGGTCAAACAAGTCTGATTGGCTTGGTTATTTTTGGCTTATTGTCTCTCGGGGTGTTGGCAGCAATTGTGTTTATTGAGAAAGCGCAGCGTCGTATTCCTGTAAACTATGCTCAAAAACAACAAGGTCGTCGTGTATTTACTGCACAGCAGACACATTTGCCATTAAAAATTAATATGGCAGGTGTTATTCCAGCGATCTTTGCAAGTTCTTTACTGTTATTCCCAGCAAGTTTGGGGCAGTGGGTAGGAAGCTCAGATCCGAGTGCAGGTATAATCAAGCGTAGTCTTCAAGATTTGGCTCTTTTATTGTCGCCTGGACAGCCGTTGTATTTGGTGCTCTTTGGTGCGTTAATTATCTTTTTCTGTTATTTTTATACGGCGCTGGTATTTAGCCCGAAAGAAGTATCGGAAAACTTAAAACGCAGCGGAGCTTATGTGCCTGGTATTCGCCCAGGTGAGCAAACTGCTCGTTATTTAGATCATATTCTCAATCGTTTGACGTTTATTGGTGCGATTTATATTGCGATCGTGTGTTTAATGCCAATGATTTTGCAGAGCTCTTTTGGTATTCCATTCTATTTGGGTGGTACCTCTTTGCTAATCGTTGTTGTTGTGGTTATGGATTTCATGGCACAACTGCAAGCACACCTCACATCTCATCAATATGATAATCAAACGTTAATGAGAAAAACGACTGCTCATCCGAAGGGATAAGCGCACTTAGAGGTTTCATCATGAAAGTACAAGCTTCTGTAAAGAAAATTTGTGGTAGCTGTAAAGTTATCCGTCGTAATGGGGTTATTCGCGTAATTTGCAGCGCAGAACCTCGTCATAAGCAGCGTCAAGGTTAATCTGATCAAGACCTGTTGATTTCAGTAGGCTAATTAGGTTATTATCCGCCCCTCAAGATTTTTGTGGGGCGGTTGATTATCTCTACTGCCTTTTTGGAGAAAATTGAATGGCTCGTATTGCCGGTGTAAACATTCCGGATAACAAGCATGCTGTTATCTCTCTCACCTATATCTTTGGTATTGGTCGCCACACTGCTAAGAACATCTTAGCTGCTGTAGGTATCGCTCCAACGACTAAGATTCGTGAATTAGATGATGCTCAGCTTGATGCGATTCGTGCAGAAGTTACTAAGGTTCCGACCGAAGGTGATTTACGTCGCGAAATTTCCATGAACATTAAACGTTTAATGGATTTAGGCTGCTACCGCGGTCTTCGTCATCGTCGCAGCTTGCCTGTCCGCGGACAACGCACCAAAACTAACGCACGTACCCGTAAAGGTCCGCGCAAACCTATTAAGAAATAAGATTTCTGGAAGCTAAAAGATGGCTAAAGATACTCGCGCACGCAAGAAGGTCACTCGTACCGTCTCTGAAGGTGTCGCACACATTCACGCTTCTTTTAATAACACCATTGTAACGATCACTGATCGTCAAGGTAATGCATTGGCTTGGGCTACTTCAGGTGGACAAGGCTTCCGTGGATCACGTAAATCAACTCCGTTTGCTGCTCAGGTAGCTGCTGAAGTTGCTGGTAAAGCTGCTTTAGATTACGGTTTGAAAAACTTGGACGTCCTTGTAAAAGGTCCTGGTCCTGGTCGTGAGTCTGCGGTTCGTGCATTAGGTGCAGTGGGTTATAAAATTAACAGCATTACCGATGTGACGCCAATTCCTCACAACGGTTGCCGTCCACCTAAAAAACGTCGCGTGTAAGGAGAAACATTCATGGCTCGTTATATTGGTCCAAAATGCAAACTCTCTCGCCGCGAAGGGACAGACCTGCAATTAAAATCTGGCGTTAAACCATTTGACGTTAAGACTAAAAAACATGCTAAAGCTCCTGGCCAACATGGTCAAAGCCGTGCAAAACAATCTGAGTATTCACTACAATTACGTGAAAAACAAAAAGTACGTCGTATGTACGGTGTTTTAGAACGTCAATTTAGTAACTACTATAAAGAAGCTGCTCGTGTTAAAGGCGCAACTGGTGAAAACTTGTTGAAATTGCTTGAAAGCCGCCTAGATAACGTTGTTTATCGCATGGGTTTTGGTTCTACACGTGCAGAAGCTCGTCAGCTTGTATCTCACCGTTCTATCACTTTAAATGGTCGTCGTGTTAATATTGCGTCTATCCAAGTTAAAGCTGGTGATGTGATTGCAGTTCACGAAGGTGCTAAGCAACAATTGCGTATCAAAAATGCAGTTGAATTAGCTGCTCAACGTGGTATTCCTTCTTGGATGGAAATTGACCATTCTAAGTTGGAAGGTACATTTAAAGCTGCGCCAGATCGTTCTGATTTACCTGCTGAAATCAACGAAAGCTTGATTGTAGAATTGTATTCTAAATAATCCTTGAGGTAGCAATAATGACGCGTACTGCAAATGAGTTTCTAACTCCGCAAGCGATCAAGGTCGAAGCGGTTAGCGGGACCTCGGCAAAAGTTATTCTAGAACCCTTAGAGCGTGGCTTTGGTCATACTCTTGGTAATGCTTTACGTCGCATCCTTCTTTCTTCTTTACCTGGCGCAGCTGTGGTTGAAGTGGAAATTGAAGGTGTTGAGCACGAGTACAGTACTTTGGAAGGCTTGCAGCAGGACATCGTCGAGCTCTTGCTGAACCTAAAAGGATTGTCTATTAAGCTGTTCGATCAAAATGAAGCTTATTTGACATTAGAGAAACAAGGTCCTGGTGACGTAACTGCCGCTGACCTTCGTTTACCTCATAATGTTGAAGTGGTTAACCCTGAACATTTGATCGGTACTTTAAGTGCTTCAGGCTCATTAAAAATGCGCCTGAAAGTTGCTCAAGGTCGTGGTTATGAGACTTCTGACTCACGTTTCCCAGAAGGCGAAACTCGCCCAGTGGGTCGTTTACAGTTAGATGCATCTTATAGCCCAATCAAACGTGTGTCTTACATCGTAGAAAATGCGCGTGTAGAACAACGTACTGACCTTGATAAACTGATCATTGATCTTGAGACCAACGGTACAGTTGATCCTGAAGAAGCAATCCGCAAAGCGGCGACAATTTTGCAACAACAAATTGCAATTTTTGTTGACCTTCAGAAAGATCAAGCTCCTGTTGCTCAAGAGCCTCGTGAAGAAGTTGATCCAATTTTGCTTCGTCCAGTAGATGATCTAGAGCTTACTGTTCGTTCTGCGAATTGTTTAAAAGCAGAAAATATTTACTACATTGGTGATCTTGTTCAGCGCACTGAGGTTGAGTTACTTAAAACTCCTAACCTTGGTAAAAAATCGCTTACTGAGATCAAAGATGTTCTGGCTTCTAAGGGCTTACAACTCGGCATGCGTTTAGAGAACTGGCCACCAGCTAGTCTCCGTATGGACGATCGTTTCGCCTATCGTAGCCGTTAATTAAGTAGGACTATCACCATGCGTCATCGTAATAGTGGTGTGAAATTAGGCCGTACAAGCAGTCATCGTAAAGCGATGTTCCAAAACATGGCTAATTCTTTGTTCGAACATGAGTTAATCAAAACTACTGTTCCTAAAGCTAAAGAATTACGCCGCGTTGCTGAGCCTTTAATCACTTTAGCTAAAAACGATACTGTTGCAAACCGTCGTTTGGCGTTTGCTCGTACTCGTTCAGCAGCAACTGTTGGTAAATTATTTACCGTTCTTGGCCCTCGTTACAAAGAGCGTAACGGCGGTTATCTACGTGTTCTTAAAGCGGGCTTCCGTGCAGGTGATGCTGCACCAATGGCTTACGTTGAACTAGTAGATCGCGAAGTTAACTAATTTCGCAGGATAACTCAGTTGTTCTTAAAAAAAGGTCGGTTTTTAACCGACCTTTTTTATTGTCTTTTGTTTGACAATATTTGTTGTTGTCCTGAAATGACATGATTTTCATCTGAATTTATTTAACTTGACATTGATCATTGTCAAATTTGTGTTTTAATAAAATGGAATTATCAGTCAGGTTATAAAAACAACATGGAAAAGCAAATTGATATATTGATTATTGGAGCAGGTATTTCAGGGATTGGTTTGGCTGCGCATTTATCTAAGAATAATCCAAAGCGTTCTTATGAAATTATCGAACGTCGAGAGAGTATTGGTGGTACATGGGATTTGTTTAAATATCCTGGTATTCGTTCTGATTCAGATATGTCTACCTTTGGTTATAATTTCAAACCATGGCAGCAATCGAGTGTCTTGGCTGATGGTGCTGCAATCAAAGGCTACCTAACAGAAGTTGTGGATGAATACCAACTTGTTCCGAAAATTCATTTTAAACACAATGTCATTTCTGCGAATTATGATTCGACTATTCAAAAATGGGTGGTTGAAATTGAAGATCATCAGCAAAAGAAACAGACTTGGGTGGCAAACTTCATTTTAGGCTGTACGGGTTATTATAATTACGATCATGGTTATCAACCTAAATTTCCGAATCAGCCAGAATTTAAAGGCGAGTTTATTCATCCACAGCAGTGGCCAGAGAATTTAGATTATCACGGCAAAAAGGTGCTTATCATTGGTAGTGGTGCAACCGCAATTACTTTGGTACCCGCTATGGCAAAAGGTGGGGCAGCGCATGTGACGATGTTGCAACGTTCGCCGACTTATATTGCTTCGGTTCCTTCGGTTGATTTTGTATACGATAAAATGCGTAAAATTTTACCTGAAGACCTAGCATACAAATTGACTCGCGCACGGAATATCGGCATGCAGCGTGGTATTTATGCCTTAGCTCAGAAGCAGCCGAAACTCCTGCGTAAATTTTTATTAAAAGCGATTGAGTTGCAACTGAAGGGCAAAGTGGATATGAAGCACTTTACCCCAAGCTATAATCCTTGGGACCAGCGTTTATGTGTGGTGCCTGATGGCGATCTATTTAAAATTTTACGCTCTGGTCAAGCCAGTGTAGAAACAGATTTAATTGAGCGATTTACTGAAACTGGCGTCTTGTTAAAATCTGGAAAACATCTGGAAGCAGATATTATTGTTTCAGCGACAGGCTTGGATATTCAAATTTTAGGTGGTCTCAAGGCAACGCTGGATGGTCAACCTATCGACACCTCAAAACATATGCTTTATCAAGGGGTGATGGTCAGTGATGTACCCAATATGGCGATGATTATTGGCTATATTAATGCCTCATGGACATTAAAAGTGGATATTGCGGCTGACTATATTTGTCGTTTGATTAACTATATGGATCAAAAAGGTTATGTACAGGTGATTCCACAAGGTGATCAAACTGAGTTGCTTGATGATACCGTGATGGGAAGTTTAACTTCGGGTTATATTGCTCGTGCAGCCAATGTGATGCCAAAACAAGGTAAGCACGCACCATGGAAAGTCACCAATAATTATCTGGCTGATCGTAAGGAATTGAAAAATGCGACCTTTGAAGATGCTGTGTTAAAGTTTCAGAAAGCATTACCGCATGATCAACGCAAGCCTAAACTGGTTTCTTAACTGACTAAAGAATAAAAAAGGAGCGTGTAGCTCCTTTTTTATGATGTTATAAAGTTCGTGAAATCAGTTCTTTCATGATTTCATTGGTGCCTGCATAAATGCGATTAGCTCGGTTATCAATATAAGCACGTGCAATTGGATATTCCAGCATGTAGCCATAACCCCCATGTAGTTGTAAGCATTCATCGACCACTTTAGAAAACATTTCTGAAATTTTGTATTTGGCTGCTGCTGCGGCATCAACAGCTAATTGCTCTGCAAGTTGTAGTTGCATGCAGCGATCAAGATAGGTGCGACAGAAATCGATTTCGGTTCGTAGTTCAGCCAACTTAAAGCGGGTATTCTGAAAACTGGAAATACTTTTGCCAAAAGCTTGACGTTCTTTCGTATATTGAACGGTATGTGTAAATGCGGCTTCTGCACCAGCCTGACAAATAATTGCCACAAGCATGCGTTCCCACGCCAATTCTTTCATCAGCATCATAAAGCCCATACCTTCTGCACCAAGGAGATTATGTTTAGGTACACGCACGTCATCAAAGAAAAGTTCACAGGTGTCTTGACCTTTCATGCCGATTTTATGCAGTGGCTTGCCTTTACTAAAACCGACGCGATCTGCTTCGACCATAATGAGTGAGAGATTGGCAGAACCTTTGTCGCTATGTCCTGTTTTACAGACCACAATCGCCATATCACACAAGTAGCCATTGGTGATAAAGATTTTAGAGCCATTAATGACATATTCATCCCCCTCGAGGATGGCAGTTGTTTTGATGGCTTGTAAGTCTGAGCCTGTACCTGGTTCGGTCATGGCAATGGCAGTGACAGTTTCTCCCGTTGCCATTTTGGGGAGCCATTGTTGCTTTTGTGCTTCATTACCAAAGTTCAGAATATAATTGGCCACAATGTCGGAATGCAGCGAGAATCCTGTTGCGGAGTCCATTGCATAGGCTTGCTCTTCAATCAGGATCATGCTGTAAAGACGATCGACACCTGAACCCCCATAAGCTTCGGGCATAGTGGCACAGAGTAGGCCCAACTGACCGGCTTTATTCCATAAATCTCGGTCAACATGTTGTTGTTGTTCATATTTTTCTGTATTTGGAACGACTTCCTGAGTGTAAAATTTACGGACCATGTCACGGAATGCTTCATGTTCAGAATTGAACAGTTGTCTTGGTAACATATGGGTCAGTGGGCGAATGGCTCCAGATTGCATGATGATGATGTCCCTTAATTATCATTGTGAGGTTGAACTTAAAAGATCTGTCATGGCTTGGGCAATGTGAGCAATGCTCAATTCCTTAAAAAAAATGGTAGATTTGGTCATTCATGGGAAATCTCTCGAAATTACGCCAATGATTCGGTTAAACTAAGGCACTTCTGTTTGGTCTAGGGGAATACAATGAGCGAAGAAATGACGCTTGAAGAACGCAAAGTGATTTATCGTGCACGTCGTGGTTTAAAAGAAATCGATGTATATTTTGACCCATATGTTCGAAATTATTATTTAGCGGCATCTCCAGAAGAAAAAGCGTTATTTGCAGAATTAGTTGAACAAGAAGACCCTGATTTACTCGATTGGTTTATGGAAGTCGGTGAACCACCACGTGCTGAAATTAAGACGTTTATTCTTAAATTAAAGCATTACGTGCATGGCTAACACTGCATATTATTTGAAACGCAGTCGCGCGGCGATTGTGTTTCAGATTGGTCTATTGCTTTTTATTCAGTGTTTAGTTTCGGTTTTATTGCCTGTTTGGTTGGCAGGTCTTACTTTGATTATTCTGCTCGTTTCATTTTGGATACAATTGAAGCGTCCTATACTTGATTATTTTCAAGCATTTTCGATAGATGAATGGTCTATTCGTTCAACAGATCAGGTTGTGCAGCACATGCGACTTACGCGAGTGGTCAATCATCATTTTTATATTGTGCTTTATTTCCAACAGCAAACTGCTTGTAGCCATGTTATTTGGTATGACCAATTAACACGCAAAGATTGGAAAAAGCTTAAATTATTGGCAAAATTGTTCTGATTGTTAGACAGTTAAAAAATTTATAAATTTAATTAAAATATATAAAACAATAATTTAATATTGATTCGGTAATACTTTGTCAGACAATAAAACAATTTATTGGCATAAAGTATAAATTGTTAGACAATTTATACAGGCAGATCTGTGTTTTTTTTGTACATTAGGATTACCAAACAGCAAACGAGGAAATCAGTATGATTTTTCCAACGTGGTCGTTTCTAATAATAGCGATTGTTTTGGCAATTGTTATAGGACGTTTAGGAACTGTGCTGAAGGATCGATTTGCACAAACATAAAGCCCAGTGGGCGTTCATTTAATAGGTAGCATGTGCTGAACCGTCGCAATGCTACTTTTTTTTGCCCAAAATTTAATAATCCTGCCACTAGAGTCAATTTTTCTCTTTATTTTTCATGGCAAAGTAATCCTCTGAATTAGAGTAAATACTCTTTTATTCGAAAATAGCTTCTGCTATGTTTACTGCGAAGGACACAAACAAAAAATATAGAGGACAGGAAGATGTCGCAAGTCCAGAAAATTGGCCAAGGTATGGCGATTTTAATGATTACAACCACCGTATTTACAGGATGTTCACATATCGTGAAATCTGGTGCGAATGTCGCTTTAGGATTTAGTGAAAAGCATATTGTTCCGCCCATTTTAGCCATGGAAGATGCGGATATGGTGTGTAATTCGGGGAATGCGTTAACACCTGCAATTATGTCGACTCAAGATATGGGGGCAGACCCGACGCGTATTGCAATTTTACTCTATTCTGCTGCGGGCACATGTGCCGAAAACAGAGCACTCGATGCTGAACTCCGTTATTTGCGTGCGTCTAAAGCAGGGCAGGTCACAGAAGCACAAGATGCACGAATTGAGCAAAAACGTTGGTCGGCTGTAGCAGCACAACGTCAATATGCAGGGTATCAACTTTTAGAGAAGCGTTGGCAAGCCAAGTATCAGCAAGAATTGGGTGAGAGTTGCCCGAAAATGAAGAGTGATATTGATCAAACCGTGTATTTACTCGGGCTGATCAGTGGGGTACAAGCCATGACCAATGATATTAATTCAGGTGGTTCGGTCAATGTTCCTAAAGATATTGCCGCAATTGTAGAGCGTGGTATGACTTGCTTGAACAATGAAAAGTTCTGGGGGGCACCTGAGGCTACACGTGCAGCCATTTGGACCTTACTGCCAGGCGCTGGGGATGGTAAACCAGATCCATACCAAACCCTCAAACAATCCATGCAAATTGGTGAGCAAAAAGGCGTACGCTTACCACATGCCTTATACGCAGTGGCTGCTCAAGCCAGTGGCGATGATGCCAAAATCCGTGATGCCTTGAAACAGTTTGCTGCCGCTCGTTCAGATGAAAAGCCAGTCAATCCTCAGTTTAAGCTGATTGATAGTATGGCCGCGAGTATGGTGCAAGGTATTTCAGATCGATACTGGACGGAACACACAGGCAAACGTACAGCCGATGATGGTATGCGTCAATTCTGGGATGAGCAGGAGGATAGCTCGGGATTGGATGATTTATTCAATGCCTCAGAGGATGCAGCAAGTACGGCAAAAGAATAATAACGTCTTAAGAGGCAAAGGAATTGCTGTAAGAAGTCGAGGGAGATGCTAATGAATGATCCATATTTTGCTCGAAAGGTGGTCTTTATTGCAGGGGTTGCCTCAATCTCTGCTTGTTTACAGATTTTTGCAGACTATTTTATCTATTGGCGCCCAGATTTGTTGGAGCAATTCTGGCGTCTTTGGACAGGGCATTGGGTGCATGTCGGATGGACACATTATTTGCTGAATATGCTTGCCTTTGCCTGTTTTCCTTTTATTTTTCCTCATGTCCGAATCTGGCATTTGGCTGCTTTATTGGTCGTGCTTCCAGTCTGCATTAGCTTAAGTTTTTATTATATTTTTCCTGATATAGAAGCTTATGCTGGATTGTCAGGGGTATTACACGGTGCTTATGTCGTAGTCGCATTGATCCATTTAAGTTACGCGCATGAGCGTAAATTTGCTGCTGTGGTACTGGGGCTGATTGTGTTGAAACTCATTTGGGAAAATACGATTGGTAATACTGGAACAGCAGAACTGATCGGCAGCCCTGTATTAGTTGAAGCGCATTTACTGGGCGCAATCTGGGGAATGGTTTTTGCCCTATTATATTTTCCTTTTCATTATCTGCGAGTTATGTCTAAAAGTTGACATTTTAGGCAGAAAGAAAACAAAAACAGTCATTTTATTCAGTCCAAAATACATGCAGAGTGAAGCTGAAAATAAAGATCGGAACAGAATATGGAGATGTTCTGTTCCTCAAGGATATCTACACCATCATTGGTGATGAGTAAAATAAAAATAGGAATACATATGAAGGATGCAGGACAGAAAAGGTCTGGACTAGACCTGATCAAGAATATTTGGACAGAATGGATTTCAACGTTTGTAATCTTGCTGTTGTTAATTTTGACTCTAATTATTGGCACAGGTGAAATGATTCATGGACAGCTACTGCGCGTGGGCGAGCGGCTGTATGGGAATGAAACTGTGGGTATGCAGTATTCCTTTTTGCGGGCGGAGCCGATTAAACCCGATTGTAATCGTCACCCAGATGTTGACGCTTTAGTTCGGACGCAAATGCAAGCGAGTTCTGCTGATGAGTTTGCTGATATTTTTGGTACAGCCTCTGAGTCAGATGTACGTGCTTCCGTGTTGGCAGGTGTGCGACAGTGTGAAGAAAAATATCAGTTTTATGATAAATCGATGAAATATTTAGATGATCATCCAAGTTTAAGAACCTATAGAACGATAGAAACAGGCTTCTTTGGCATTTTTAAATTTGGCTCTGAGAATCGTGTACTCATCTTATTGGTGATGGTGTTTTTCGCGGCAATTTCAGCCACCGTGAAATATCACCATATTGGTTTGCGTGCACCCGCTACAAAAATTGATTACCGTGTTTATGCCTTATTTATGATTATGGGGAATGGCTTACTGAGTTATTCCGTGGTGAGTCAGTATCATTCGGTTGTTAATTCTGGGGTGAGTAGTACCTTTGAAACTTTAGCAGGATATTGGATCTGGATTGGATTATTTGTGATTCAGACGATTTTGAGTCTTTTCCAACTCTTTATGCCCCCTGTACCCAAACAATCAGGTGGAAATGTCGGTTTAGCGCTGCTGAGTGTGCCCTTATATGCCTACATGGCGATTATTACAGGCATTGCATTTACCTTCTTCATGGACTATCCAATGGGGCAAGGGATTTATCTCGGTATTTTGGTTGAATTTTCAGGAATTTTCTTAAATTTAGCACTGTTCATTTGGGCGGGGATGCTACTCACACAAACACGTGTCATGGATCTGTTTTTAGGCATATTACGTCCATGGAATTTAGCACCAGAAACCTTAACGTGGTTGATTTTAATTGCCGCTGCGATTCCGACAGCGTATACCGGCGCATCGGGGATTTTCGTGGTTGCTGCGGGTGCCATCATTTATAAAGAAGTTTGGAATGCAGGTTCTCGCCGTCAGTTTGCCTTAGCTGTTTCGGCAATGTCGGGTTCACTCGGTGTTGTGATACGACCATGTTTATTGATTATTTTGATTTCGATGCTGGATAGCCGTCATGTCACCTCGGATGAGTTATTTGATCATGGGATGTATGTTTTCTGGTTAACCGCTTTTGTATTCTTGGGAATTTCACTGTGGTTGGCAGAAACCCGTTTCCGCGTGAACTCACCGAAAGTCGCCGTTCCAGGAATGCTACGTGCTTGTGTTCCAGTGATTCCATACGTTGTGATTACGATCCTTGTGATTGCTTTTTATAAGTATGGTTTAGATACGCAAATGGATGAATTTACAGCACCCGTTGTACTTCCCATCATCCTGATTGCTTACATTATGTTTGATCGTTGGTGGGCAGATCGCTTTAGTCCAGAGCCTAAAGATGCGCACACGACATTAGCATTAGAGCATGAACAAAAGTCTCAATTCTTACGTGATCATGGTGGACATGCGGCCAATCGTCGCAGTTTTGGGAGTTCGATTTGGTTTGCCTCGGCTGAGACCGTTGGACATATTGGGGCATTAATTATTTTAATGGCTTTATCTGCGAGTGTCGGAGGGTTGATTGAGCGCTCAGAAGTCGTGACCTTATTGCCAACGCATTTAGGCAATATTTATATTTCGCTGGCATTTATTGCATTACTGCTGGCAATTATCGGGATGACGACAGATCCATTTGGTGCCGTAATTTTGGTTGCAGCGACGGTTGCTCCGGTGGCTTATGAAAATGGCATTCATCCAATTCATTTCTGGATGATCGTACTGGTTGCTTTTGAATTGGGTTATGTCACGCCACCCGTTGCGTTGAATCACTTATTGACCCGAATGTCGGTAGGGGATGATGAAGTGCGAGCAGCAGATGCTGAAGCCAAAGAAAAATACACCAAATTTTATTATCGTTATGAACGTTGGTTATTGCCGATTATGGTGTTATTCCCATCGTTAATGTTGGTGACTTTTGCCCCGTATGTTTTTAAATTATTTGGTTGGTATCACTAATCACATACTGTCATACATCAAGCACCTTCGGGTGCTTGATTGCTTTTAGGACTTGGGAAATAAGTAAGATGCTCAACCTTAACAGTGAAAACCATTAAGCTGCTACAAAATTAAAAAATCTCATGAGAACAGTGTACTTTGAGAGAATACGGTTGAGTGGAAGATGCGGATGGATTCTGTTTGATGAGCTTTTTGATGTGGCTATCATATTATTATAGATTGAATTTCTATGATTGGGGTAATCATAATCAGACCTCGATTAGATGAATAATGGCTGATCAAAGGAGGAGAAATTCTGACAGGATCAGAAGAATGTAATTCATCGAATCTTTAGATTGATATGCACGAATATATGATCTGTTTATTGAGTCTATAACACGAGCAGATCAGCTAGAAAATTCGGCATAGAGGGAAACGGAATCCATTCTAGCCGAATTTTATTTGAATATTTTATTGCGCTTTGGCGAGCTGAGCTTCGAGTAATTTCACCTGTTCTTCTTTCAAAGCAATCAGGTCATCTGCATCAGCATGTTGTGCTTTCAGCGTTTTCTCTTGTTCATCCAGTTGTGTCTGAATGTCATCCAGTTTGGCAATTTCTTCTTTGGCCAAGCTGGCATTTTTCGGCACATCTTGTTTTAAGATGGCTTCATCGACCAATTGAATAGGTGCTTCAGCAGTCGTATTTGCAACTGCTGTAGAAGCTGCATTTTCGACCACAGGCACAGCCTCTTTCACCACGGGCTTTGCAGGTGTATGAACCACTTGCTGCTCGGCTTCATGTTGTGGTTGAGAGCTTGACATCCATTGATAAGCTAAAAAAATAGCCACCAATACAACCAGTCCAGCAATAATCCCCACTAAAAGTTTTGAATTTTGTCTTTGATCTAACGTCATGACTTAAACCTTGTTGTTATTCAGGCTGACGAGGTTTGAATTGAATGACCCCAATTTCGTCTGGATGTTCAGGTTCAGCAGACTCGACATGGGTCGGGCGCTTTTCTGTATATTCACACGTTATACATTCAATCCACTCGTCATCCACAGTGATGATTTTAACCACACGATCTAAAGCTCCGCATTTAGGACATTTTGCGCCTGCGATAAACTGTCTTTTCATGTCAGTTAATAACACCCTGTGAACAATAATGACGTAGTTTAAGCGGTTTTATCTGCGTTCGTCCAACCCTGATGGCGTAATAATGCATCTATTTTTGGTTCGCGTCCGCGGAAATTGATAAATGCATCAAGTGCGGTATCTTTTCCGCCAACTGCTAGAATAAATTGTCGAAACTCTTTGCCAGTCTGAGTGTTGAAAATACCTTCTTGTTCGAAACGATCAAAGGCATCACTGGCTAAAACTTCTGCCCATTTATAGGAATAATAACCTGCAGCATAACCCCCTGCGAAAATGTGGCTGAAGCTATGCTGAAAACGGTTATAAGCAGCCGTAGGGGCAACAGCGTAGTTTTTACGAATCTGATCTAAAGTGGCTTGAATGCCTTCAGCATTTAATGCAGGCGTCGTCCGATGAATATTGAGATCAAATAGGGCGAACTCGATTTGACGTAAGGTTTGCATGCCTGACTGGAAGAAGCGAGCATCAAGCAAGGCTTTGAGCAAGGATTCAGGAAGTACCGCTTTGCTTTCAATATGCTCGCTAAGCAAATCGAGGCTTTCTTTGTCCCATGTCCAGAATTCCATAAATTGACTTGGCAATTCTACCGCATCCCAAGCCACGCCGTGGGTACCTGCCACAGAAATATGATCGACTTCGGTCAGCATGTGGTGTAAGCCATGCCCAAATTCGTGGAACAGTGTGGTGACTTCATCATGGGTGAGCAAAGCCGCTTGTCCTGCAACGGGTGGAGTAAAGTTACATACCATATAGCAGATTGGTTTTTGTAAACCTTGTGTAGTTTGCATACGGGAACGGAAGCCACTCATCCATGCACCACCGCGTTTGCCACTCCGCGCATAGAGGTCGAAATAGAATCCACCGACCACTTTGCCTTGATCTTCCAGTTCAAAATATTGAGCATCGGTATGCCAAACTGGGGCTTCACGTTGCACAATTTGAATGCCATATAAGCGTTCAACAATGCTGAATAAGCCTTGTATGATTTTAGGGGCTGGGAAGTATGGTTTTAAATCTTCTTGAGAAAGATTGAATTGCTGAACTTTAAGCTTTTCTGAGTAAAAACCTGTATCCCACGGTTCTAGGTTTTTAACCCTATCTTGTTGTGCAATCGCTTTCAACTCGGCAATTTCCTGCTCAGCAGGGCGACGTGCATGTTCAGCCAACTCGATTAAAAAGTTGGCGACGGTGTCAACATCAGGTGCCATTTTGCTCGCAAGGGACAATTCTGCATAGTTATTAAAACCGAGCAACTGTGCCATTTCCTGACGTAAGCTCAAGATTTCTTCCATCACCGCCGTATTATCAAATTCAGCTTGTTCTGCCTGATCGGAAGCACGGGTGGTATAAGCACGATACAATTCTTCGCGCACCGTACGATCTTCGGCATAGGTCATAATGGCCAAATAAGCAGGAATATCTAAAGTGGCGACTGCTTGCTCAAGTTCACGTTGCTGCCCATATTGTTTTAATAACTCAACACTGCTGGCAGGGAGACCTTTGAGTTGGTCTTCGCTTAGAGGTTTGAAATAGGCCTGAGAGGCATCCAATACATGGTTAGAGAAGTCCGAAGACAATTGCGATAAGCGTGCTGAGATTTCAGCATAACGCTTTTTCGCGTCGCCTTCTAAGGCTACACCAGAGAGTTTGAAATCACGTAATGCCAGTTTGATGGCACTTTGCTGTGCCGCAGGCAGTTGATTAAATTCTGTCGAATCTTGGATTTGTTGATAGGTTTGGTATAGCACCGTGTGTTGTCCAAGCGCTGTGTAATATTCACTCAGTGCAGGAAGCAAAGATTGATAGACATCACGGGTTTCAGCGTTGTTCATTACAGCATTTAAGTGGGAGAGAACGCCCCATGATTCACTCATATTATTTTCAAGTTCATCGATTTGGCTCAGCACTTGAAGTTGTACCTCGTGCTGTTCAGGAACCGTCGTCAGCTCTGCTAAAAATTGCTGACCGTGTTGGATGGCTTGTTCAATTTGTTGTTTTAAGTCGCTAAGTTGAATTTGATCAAACTGAGGAACAGGTAGTGTTGCTTGATCTAAGTGCATGTACATTCGCCATTTCATTTTAAACTTAATCTAGATGTAGGGACTGTTAGACGGGAAATCAAGTTTTAATTGATTGAGTTTGTTGTTCAGATCTAAATTCAGCCCAAGAGCTAAAGGATTGATCTATGTGCTGAGGGATATACAAGACTTTGGCAAAGTTACGAGTCATACATTCTGTTTCCAGAATTTCACCGCTTTTGTATTTTTCTTTGCGATGGCGCCAGATTTCGTTCTGACGGTAATAGTCTTGCCCAATTTTTAAAAAGGCGTGCTGTTGTTCAAACACATGATAGACATAACCCAAGTCTGCCGAACAGCGCAGTTCTCCTTCCAGACATTTGTCACTAAACCATAAGCGGATTTGAAAGGTATGCGGGGTCGGATTATAAAATTGATAATCAATATAGTTATAAAAAATCGCGGCACCACTGCCAAAAGGTAAAACTCGGCCTTGATCGGGGAAGGGGTCAAAGGAGTGCTGTGCACGTTGTACCACCTGTAGTGGGCTGTGTAGCACCAACCAATGAATCAGATTGGCAATTTGGCAGATTCCTCCGCCAATCCCACCGCGTGCTTGACCAAAACTCAGCTCCATGCCCTCAACATAGCCTTTGGCTTGTGTGGGTTGTCCAACCAATTGGCAGAAAGAAAAGGTTTGTTTGGGGGTAATTAAAATGCCTGAAATATAAGGGCTGGCGATTTTCAGATTGATGACTTTGTTGTGTTGCCAATGCTGCTCACTGTCACCTAATTTTCGGATTAAAACCGATTGATGTTTTTTAACCCGATAGGGCAAATGCGTTAAGCACTTCTGCTGGGCATAATCTTGACCATCGGTTTTCCATTGCCAATGACGTAATGCCCGTCGAGTGCGGGTCGATAAAAAATAAAACAGCGGATGATATTGGCTAATCGGTTTACTGATAAAACGTCGAATAAATTTCATTATAGTTTTATAAAAAAAGGGTGTTAAGACCAGAAGTCTTAACACCGCATCGGTTTATTCGCTACGCACTTTCGCGTTGGCTTTTTTCTTTTTGTCTTTGCTCTTTTTCTTGGCTTTGTCTTTGCCTTTAGTCTCAGTTTTACCCGAGGCTTTCTTATCGGCTTTTTTAGCGAAAGAATTGGCTTTGGACTTGGCTTTCTTTTTCACAACGGGTTGATCGCCAGATTCTCGTGTTTCAGTTGTAGCTTTCGCCGCACGTGGGTTAAAGGTTTCTTCTTTCGCCTGAACCGTTGCTGCTTTGGCAATACGTGGAGCACGGCTACGGATCGCACGTCCCGCGTGGGTCAGTTGTTGAATCAGTTCAAAATCAATCTTGCGCTCTTCTAAGTTCACGCCAGCCACTTTAATTTTGACTTCATCGCCTAAACCAAACGTTTGTCCATGATTTTGTCCCACTAGACTTTGGCTGACCTGATCAAATACAAAGAAATCATTGCCCAATTGGCTGACATGCACCATACCATCGACATACAGGTCTTTTAAGGTCACGAATAAACCAAATTCAGCCACTGCTGAAATCACACCGACAAATTCATCGCCCAAATGCTGTTGCATATAATGGCATTTTAACCACATGGTCACAGAGCGAGATGCTTCATCTGCACGACGTTCAGTCTGAGAGAAGTGTTCACCTGCATCATCCAGTGCTGCGCCTGAAAGTGGGAATGGCTTGCCAGCTAATTTCGCTTTAATGGCACGATGCAGCAGTAAATCTGGGTAGCGACGAATTGGCGACGTGAAGTGCGTATATGCTTCATAAGCCAGACCATAGTGTCCTGCATTTTTTGCGCCGTAATAGGCTTGCATCATCGAGCGTAACAACACAGCATGAATGCTTGGTGCATCGATACGATCTTTAGTGGCTTCAATGACCGCCTGATAGTCAGCTTGAGTTGGCTGGTCGGGGAATTTCAAGCCCAATAATTTGACAAAATCACGGACTTTTTGAATGCGAGAGAACTCAGGTGGTTCATGCACACGGTACAGCATAGGAATATCATGTTCGAGTGCAAACTCAGCCGCAGCCACGTTCGCCAACAACATACATTCTTCAATCAGTTTATGAGCCACATTACGCGTGCGTGGCAGAATTTCATTAATACCACCCAAGTCATCGAAAGTCATATAGGTTTCGACAGTTTCAAATTCCATAGCATGACGTTTGCCACGTAAGTCTTTGAGGACTTGGTACAGTTGGAACAGGGTATTCAGTGATTTGCGGACTTCACGGTCTTCAGTTACCGCAGCGCTATCGCCATCAAAATATTGGGCGACTTGTGTGTAAGTAAGACGTGCTTTTGAATGCATCACTGACGGATAGAATTCAAAGCTTGTAACGCGACCTGCTCGGGAAAGTTTTAAATCACAGACCATACATAAACGGTCGACATGTGGATTTAAAGAACACAGCCCATTCGAGAGCGCTTCAGGCAACATTGGCAGCACAAAATGTGGGAAATACACTGACGTGCCACGTTCTTGCGCTTCATCATCTAATGGCTTGCCAATACGGACATAGTGACTAACATCGGCAATGGCGACCACCACACGATAGCCTCCGCCAGAACGTTTTTCTGCATAAACGGCATCATCAAAGTCGCGGGCATCTTCACCATCAATGGTAACTAAAGGCAAGTCGCGTAAATCGATACGACCTTCACGGTCTTTGGCATTAGGCTCTTTAAAGCTTTCTGCTTCTTTAACGACTTCTTCTGGAAATTCATAAGGCAAACCAAACTCTAGAATGGTTTGTGGAATAATGATTTCGGTATCTGCTTTGTCTGCCATCGACTGGATGACATGCCCTGTCGCGAATGCTTCACGGGTGGGGTAGTCGTCAATTGCAATACGTACGGAATCACCCAGTTTGAGTTTCGCATGCTCAATCAACTCTTTTTCTAGAGTAATCGGTTGATGTGCATTCGGATTCGCAGGTTGAATAAAGTATTCACCTTCATGCTGAGAAACTTTTCCGATAATCTGCTTGACGCGGTGTTGCAAAACTTCAGAAATAAAGCCCCACGCTTTACCTTTGCGGTCAACCGAAGTTTGTTGCACTTTAACCCGATCGCCATTAAACACTTGGCGAAGTTCACGTTCAGGCAAGAGTAAATCGTCGTGACCTGCAATACTGGCTGTACCAAAGCCTTTGCTGTTGATATAGACCGTAGCTTCATAGCTCGGTTGATCGGCCATACGTTGAAATTTAAAACCATCTTTCATCAGTTGACCATCACGCACCATGGCGATCAGGCGATGACTGAGCGCATCAATGCTTTTTTGATCAGCAATTTTGAAATGTTCCACTAAATCAGCATGTGATTGTGGTGAGTTTAATTGTTCTATGGTTTCTAAAATGAGCGTACGGCTCGGAATAGGATTTTCGTAGCGTTCAGCTTCCGCTTTGGCTTCAGGATCGACCCAATTTTTCATCATGGATTTGGTTTTGTGTCAGAAGATAGGATTAGCATAAGACATGCGGCGTCAGACTGCACGTAAATGATTGCAATAATGTGTTTTTCACAAGGCTATTCAAATTGGGCGGTTGAGTTTTGGATGCTAGAACCCAAGAAGCCGTATAAATTCCGTTCAAGTTTGGATAAATTGTTTAAAAAATATTTAATTGAGCAAAAAAATGCAAAAAAAAGAGCGGCTGTGCTTGCAGTACTAGGGTTAAGTTTGTATTATGGCGGCACGTTACGGTGAGATGGGTGAGTGGCTGAAACCACATCCCTGCTAAGGATGCGTACGGGTAACTGTACCGAGGGTTCGAATCCCTCTCTCACCGCCAACTTTACTTATGTCGCGCTCATAGCTCAGCTGGATAGAGCACTTGGCTACGAACTAAGGGGTCGGGAGTTCGAATCTCTCTGAGCGCACCAATAAGTAAACTGTATGTAACGTATCGCCTGAATTGGCACACAAGTAATGCGCTCATAGCTCAGCTGGATAGAGCACTTGGCTACGAACTAAGGGGTCGGGAGTTCGAATCTCTCTGAGCGCACCAACTTGAACAATTAACCGCACATGTTGCGGTTTTTTTGTGCGTAAAATTTATAAAAATAGTAGATTAAATAATATGAACCTTGCACTTTTTGATTTCGATAACACCATTACACATTCCGACAGTTTTAGTCATTTTTTAAAATATTCATTGTCCTATCGAAAACAGTTATTTGGAGGTTTAAGCGTTGCGCCGTGGCTCATTGGGTTTCGGCTAGGATATGTAAATGATCAACAAATTAGAATTCGACTTTGTCGTGCTGCTTTTAAAAACTATCCTTCCATAATGCTTGAGCAACAAGGTCAGCAATTTTCGACAAAAATTTTGCCTAATTTAATGAATGAACATACCCTCCAACAAATCGCTAATCATCAACAAAAAGGTGATCAAGTTGTGGTGGTCTCATCCTCTTTAGATGTTTATTTAAGCCATTGGTGTCAGCAACAGCGCATTGATCTGATTTGTAATCAGTTGGAAGTACGGGCGGGCTGTTATACAGGAGAGTTACAACATGGTGATTGTGGGTATATGGAAAAAGCTAAGCGTATACAACAGAAGTATGCCTTAAGTGATTTTGATGCCGTATATGCCTATGGAGATAGCCCGAATGATCATGCCATGTTGGCGTTAGCTGATTACCAGTTTTATCAGGGACAAGAAATAAAGGTTTCGAATTAGTTGTTGGTTTAAAGAAGGTTTGCCTAATAACTAAGCATTCAAAATCATTTTTTTAAAAAAGACTAGGCATCTTGGTAAAAGTGCGTATAATGCCCAACCATCAAGACGTCGCGCTCATAGCTCAGCTGGATAGAGCACTTGGCTACGAACTAAGGGGTCGGGAGTTCGAATCTCTCTGAGCGCACCAACTTGATAGCATAGATCGTTTATCTGTTCTATCGCATAAAAAAAACCGCATTTTTTGCGGTTTTTTTGTGCCTAAAATAACGAAAAGGCATGTCTATTTCGTGACAATTTTTAAAATCCCTTGCTGCTAAGTCACAATGAAAAGCATAAAGAAAAGCTGAAATTTGGTGTACTATGCTGTAGTCTCGTTTTCAGATTGATGATGGATTTATGTCAGACAGCAAGCCTGCCTTATCTTTACGTTATTATTTAAACCTTGAAGAGTCTCAGGATGGCTTTGCTTTAGCCACCTTTGGTAAAAAGCTGTTCACACGTTTTATTACCCCTTTAATTAGTATTGCAATTATTGGTTGGGGAATTTATTTAGGTTTTACTGGGGTGGGGCGTTATTACGTTGCACTGGGCGTATTTTTCTTGGTTTTACAACTGGTTTTACGCTCTTGGTTCTTGCCGATGATGTTTAAGCGTCAATTTGTAAAATATCAATTTGGTAAAAGTGAACAAGGCATCGATTTGTATCAGGAACATGCGGATATTTATGCCAATGGGCGTAAAAAAGTCGTGCATTATCATGAAGTACAGAATTTTGCAGTGGGTAAGCTAACCTATATGCTCGAATTAAAAAATCGCACTGTGGTGATTGTGCCCAAACGAGCCTTTGCAACAGCTGAAGATCAAGGCATATTTGAAAATACATTTAAGCATTCTAAATAAAAGATTTATTGTCACAAAAAGTCGAAGGGAAGATCATGAGTACACGTCCATCTAAAATTGTTTGTGTCGGTCGTAGCTATGCAGACCATGCGAGAGAGTTGGGAAATGCGATTCCCGACAGTCCTGTATTGTTTATTAAGCCACCGAGCAGCTTAAAATCACTGGCAGATGGAATTTCGTGGAACTCGGCGTGGGGCAGTTGTCATTATGAATGTGAGCTAACACTGCGAATTGATCGTGAATTGAAAGCCGAAACCGATCCTTTGAAAGCCTTGCAAGCAGTGGGTGCGGTGACTTTGGGGTTAGATTTAACCTTACGTGATGTACAGGATGATCTGAAGAAGAAAGGTCAGCCGTGGGAACGTGCCAAAGCTTTTGATGGCTCATGTATGGTGGCAGATTGGATTAATGTTGCGGATGTTGTACAAGATTGGAATGATGTAAATTTCACCTTGCACGTAAATGACGAACTTCGTCAACAAGGCAATACCTCACATCTAATTTTTGATATTGGCACCTTATTGGCAGATATGAGTCAAGTCTTCACTCTAGAAGTGGGTGATGTGATTATGACAGGTACACCCGCGGGTGTTGCGGCATTGCAAGCGGGCGATCAACTGAAAATGACTTTGCAAGGTCAGCAGCAAGACTATGTCTGGAATACTTTTGTGCAAGACTAAGTTGAGTTGAGCTTAAAAAAGGACTGTATTTACAGTCCTTTTTTATTTTTTTTGGGGTTCAGCAGCATAGTCCTTGCGAAACTGATCGGGTGTACAGCGCATCCAGCGTTTGAATAAGTTAATAAAGGCAGAGGCATTGGCATAGCCTAAATCGAGTGCAATGCTTTCTACGGTTTTGTTTTCATTCAGCATCGACATGGCTTTAATCACTTTTAGTCGTTGTCGCCATTCATTTAATGACATGCCCAGTTCTTGCTGACTATAACGTGCCAGAGTGCGCTCGGTCATATTAATCCGCTGCGCCAGTTGTGCCAGCGTGCTTTGATCGGCGGGATGTTGTTGTAGATAGTCTAATAAACTCTGTAGGGCAGGATGCTTACTTGAGGGTAAATAACTGCCCACCCATTCGGCATGCCTGAGTTGATCTACTAACACGTGCAATAAGCGCAAGTGCTCAGGATCATGGTCGGGTAGAGGGTGATAGCGCAAATGATGTAAAAGCGCAGGGACCAAAGCAGAAGTGAGCAAAATGCCTGCCTGTTTGGGTAAGGTGGTACACAAGCTTTCATGTACGTATAAAGTGGAATGAGTCACTTCGGTACGGTTAATGCCTGCATGTTTTAAATGTGGGGGTAACCAAATACCATAAGGCGGAGGGGTCAGAAAATGAATTTGATCCACTTTGACTTCGAGCACGCCGTTGAGGGCATAGACAAACTCTCCCCAGGCATGTTCATGCGTGGGATAGCAAGATTCTGCTGGTGCATCGGAAATGCGAAACCATAGCGGTGCAGGAATATCATCGTTGGTCGGCATGGGATGATAGTCATGTTGTTGACGTGTAGGCATGGTTTCGCCCCTGCTCATTTTGCCTGAATAATAGGATGGGTTGTCTGTTTTGAAGTATATCTTTAAAAAGTGACAGGTCTATAGTGGTTATTTATGCATTTGGGTGGAGTAGACCGTGAGTGAGCGTCGGGCACTAGACAGTAAAGCCGCAGGCATCATGTTTGTGCTGTGTATTATTTGGGGCTTGCAGCAAGTGATTTTAAAAATGGCTGCGCCAGATATTTCTGCGGTGATGCAAATTGCATTACGCTCAGGTCTATCTGCACTGATGGTTTACCCCATGATTAAGCTGGCTGATGGCGTGTCTTTGTGGAGCCGTGATTATTTGGTTGCTGGTATTCTGGTTGGTGTTCTATTTGCCTCAGAATTCTTTTTGGTGGCACAGGCTTTACGTTTTACCTCGGCATCACATACGGTAGTTTTGCTATATACCGCACCAATCTTTGTGGCGTTGGGACTGCACTGGAAGCTTCCTTCTGAGCGACTGAGTGTGTTGCAGTGGAGTGGGATTGCACTTGCATTTTTCGGCATTATTATCGCTTTTCTGTTTCATCCTGCAGGTTCGGCAGCAGCCTCAAGCACGGCTTTGCGGGGCGATATCCTCGCATTATTGGCGGGAATTTTATGGGCGGCAACCACGATTGCAGTTCGTTTAACTAAGTTGGCGGAAGCACCTGCCACGCAGACCTTGTTCTATCAGCTTTTGATTGCGTTCCTACTGTTATTTCCACTGGCATTTGCAATGGGACAAGCCAGTATCCATTGGACCGCATTTGCGATAGGGAGCTTGCTTTTCCATACCATTATTGTGTCGTTTGCCAGTTATTTGATTTGGTTTTGGCTTTTAAAAGAGTATTTGGCTTCTCGTTTGGGGGTATTTTCCTTTTTAACCCCATTATTTGGTGTGTTGTTTGGCGTGATACTACTCAATGAAAAAATTGAGCTGAACTTTATAGTCGGAACCATTTTGGTGACGTTGGGGATTATGGTGGTGAGCCTACAAGGTTGGGTACAGTCGCGTAGTTTGGCAAAAGCTTTAAAAAACTGATGAATACTGCTTTAAATGCGACAACGCAGAAAAACCAAAGCCTGTCTTCATGACAGGCTTTGGTTTTAGTTTAAAAATTAAGGTTGGTATAAATTGATAAAAGCACGATAAGCAGATGATTGCTGTCCATTGCGGTATACAGGACGAGTAATATTGCCTTTGTCTGTGACTAGTTTTAATTCAATATCTTTGGCATTTTTAAACGTGCTTAAGAAAGAACTCGGCACCACAATATAGTTAGATGAGCGATGAGGAACCATACGGCTGATGTATTCATGTGTGGTTGCTGCGGCAGGAACGTAGCTATAGGGCTTTTGATCAATTAAGAATACAAACTGCTGAATATCATAATCATCTTTGGCGCTTGGTAAGTACGCCGTAATTTTTAAATGGCTACGTTCTTGCTCATTCCAAGTCACTTTGACCGCTGGGCAAAGTTCATTCTGCGCACAAATCAGTAACCCCGCAGAGGCAATATTTTGAGGTTGAGTGGTCGAGGTTGCACAGCCTGCTAATCCAACGACTGTTGCTATGCCCAAAAATGCAGTTTTTAAAATATTCATGTTTGACCCTTATTTACATGGACAGGAGTGCAGTTGATATTTTTAGTCATGGTAAATATCTGCTGCATAGCATTTATTCTTTTCCTAAAAATTGAAATGCTTTCGTTGTCTTAAAGTGTGTTGTGGCATCCCCAGCATAGACATTGGCTTGATCTGCACCTAAGTCGAGTTTCTGGAAAGGTGTAGTTTTAAAATTAATTTTCTTTAAATCTACCCAGAAAGTATTGGGTGATACTGCCGATTCAAAAAAGTATAACAAATTCTTATGGTCAACAACCGTGCGCCAACGTGTTGATGAAATATTTGGTTCTTCTTCGGTATTTAAACCGAAGGGAACTGAAGCATTTCGAATTACGCTAAACACACTGGCAAGGCTTTGTTTGTTGTTGGCATTTTTAGGAATAGCATTGACATAAAACGAAGCACGAGCAAAACGGTCTGAGGCCCGATTGGTGCCCGGTAAGAATGTGGTTCCCCCAATTTTTTTCCAATATTCATTCAGTGCCAACTGTTCATCAAAAATAGGCGAGTTGGTCATGACTTGATATTTGGCATCATGGTGAATGACTTGTTTGCCATTGATATATTCCACAATCGCACTATCGCCTGAGGCATCTGAAAGAGAAAGATGTAAGGTCGCAAGGCGCTTTTCGCCAGGGACATTGTCTGTTACCACAATAAAAGGCTCTTTCTCTAAGGCTTGAATCGCTTCTTTGACGGTTGCGTAATTATCTAAAACATATTGTGCCCAAAGTGAAATACTTAAAGTGGGCTTTTTATTGTTTTTTTCTTCTGGATATTCAGATTCAACCAGCCAGAGTAAGTTGGCTGTAAGCCCTTTTTCATTGATCCCATCGGTGGTTGAAATATCATAACCTGTCGCAACCACACTGCCATATTTAGCCGTCCAATGAATGGATTGAGGTCCCGCTAAACCACTTCTTGCGATGTTTTGCGGCATAATCCAGAGATTGGTGCCAACATCGACTTTCCAGTCCATTGAGCGGGCTGTCATGATGTTTTGATTATCCCCATGAAAGACGACCCTGGTACAGGCTTGAGTGGAGGAATGAATGAGCAGTCCACTGGCCAATGTTGCAATAAAAAGTAATGTTTTGGTCATAATGAATCCTGTTTTTTGAGTGTTTTAATCGTAGGTTGTTCAGCCGCTATTGGATTTAAGGGAACTATTTTAGTGGGCTGGGTTTGAATAATTTGAATGGGGATAAAACGAATTTGCACATAAGTGGGATGACCATTCCGATCTGTGTCGAGCGTACGGTTTAATTCATCAATTTGCTGGATTGAGGGTGGTGTAACGCCACGAATAAAGACGCGTGCAAGCGTAAAGTTAGGGTTTGGATTAAACTCAACGGTATCAATAATATTGGTTTCATTATTTAAGGATTGGCTGAGTTGGTCGGTAATTTTAGCTTTATACAGTTCATTATGGACGCTATAAAATAAGTTAAAACTGAGATAAATAGCGAGAGTAAATAAAATGATTAAACTGCCTAAATTACGTTTAATAAATTCCAGATATTTACTTGAGACTTCCTTGTTGGAGCCACGTCTAAAACCTGCAATCCAAAGTACCATAGCAGAACTGACTTGAATGGCAATAATATTGGTAAAAGTGAGCAAGAAGGCATTGGCAGATAGCCTAAATTCAGCACGGGATAATAAAATACCACTTGCGACTAAAGGTGGTACCAAAGCGGTTGCGACGGCTACCCCAACCACGGCGACAGACAGGCGAGGAGAAACTGATGCAAATGCACCTGCGGCTCCACCTGCAAGGGCAATCATGAGATCTAAAGAGTTGGGATGTGTCCGTGCTAAAATTTCATTGGAAATAGCAATATTGGGATGTAGAATACCGAGTAGGAATCCAATCCCATAAATCATAAGAATACCTAAAACCAAGGTTTGCAGGGCTGTTCGGAATAAAATCCAGCGGCTATCAATTAAGGCCAAAGAAATTCCTGAAATGGGACCTAGCATCATAGCAACCAGCATTGCACCAATAACCACGGCAGTAGAATCACTCAACAGACCATAGGCTGCAATAATGGCTGCGAGTGCATTCATAATAAAAAAGGTTTTACTTGGAAGCGCATCGGCCTGAATATTAAGACGGACCTGTTTGTGGTCGATTTTCCTAGAATTTTCACGTACTGCTTGCTGATAGCGGAGCTTTTCTTTTAGGTTTTCAAACCGTTGTTGTTCGGGTTTATCATCGATAATGATGGTGGGCGTTTCTTTTTTTGGGTCAGTCATAGTGAATTCTCAACTGAATTACACAAATTAAAGTCTTGCTTGTGATGAACGGTTCTTCTTCTATATTTTGTTTTTAGATCATTTTATCATTTGGATCGAAATTTATATTAGCTTATTTTTTAAACGAGTTGTAGCTGGTAATTTGGAAAATTACGTCATCAGCAATGGGGCTAATGTGATTTAAAAATAGATTGATAAAATGAGAATACGGTTATGAATGTTGGGTTGAGGAAGAGATGAAATGCAATTTCATCTCTCTTGCTTGATTAGGTTTAACGCTGCTCAAAAATGCTCGCTAAGGGTAGCGAGAGTTTGGCCGCCAGATAATCATCGGCTTCTTCAAACATGGGGCCAATCCGCTGCATCCACTCATGGTCATCAAGATGAATGTTTTTAACATCAGGACGGCGCGGCAGTGGATAGGGGAGTGATTTATAAAAACTCCAAAAATCGACCTGCGTTAAATTACGGACTAACACATATTCATTGTTATCGGTTCGCTTCACTAAATTTTGCTGTTCTAGTAATAAAACATAGCTTGGCCAATGGCCAATTTCTTCTCGACCTAAAACATCTAGCGCTTCTTTGTCTGACATACTCTCGCCATTTTGTTGCTTGAGATGAAAAAGTTGCAGAATATCGAGCAGCATAATCACAGGATGGCGCCGTTGTTCTTTACCTGTATAGAACGCAGTCAAGGCATAACTAATTTCGACGCCCAGAAGTACAATATTCCAAGACAGAAAAATCCACAGCAGGAAAATAGGTAGTGCGGCAAATGCACCATAGATAATTTCATAACTGGTGAAATTAGACATGATGTAACCAAATAAATTCTTTAATAATTCAAAAACACTGGCGCTGAATATACCTGCAAAAAGAGCAGCTTTAATCGGCACACTACGATTGGGAATGGTCCAATATAAAATAAAAAAGCCCAGAATCGAGAGGGTAAAGGAGATGACCCAGAGCAGGAAGCCACCATCGACTTCATAGCCTGCCAAATGGCTACTCAGCAGATTCATGGAAGCCACGGTAGAAGATAATACAAAAGCACTCCCTAATATAATTGGACCTAAAGAAATAATGGTCCAATAGCGCATGAAGCCAATCATACCACCACGTTTTTCCCGAACACGCCAAATACGATTAAACACATTTTCAATACTGGTCAGCATCATGACGGTGGTAACAAACAGAAACAGTATCCCGATCACTGTCAAATTATTGGATTTATCGGTAAATGCGGTCAGCACTTTGTCAAAAGCAATGGTGGTTTTGGGTAAAAAATTACTATAAATTAGCTGCTGTAGCTGTTGTCGAGCAGGCTCTAGCGCTTTAATTGAAGAAATAATCACTAAAAATACGGTTAACATCGGAACCACTGCAAACAGTGTGGTATAGGTTAAAGAACCTGCTTGCTCGCGGCATCGGTCTGCTTCAAAACGTCGAAGGACAAATAAAACAAACTGAAACCAAGTTTTGCTGTAAAAAGGCAGTCTTACTAAATACTTTTCTATCATGCGTTTCTAGTCTCAATTTTTAATCATTTTATATACTTTTCAAGCACAAGCTTAACCAAAAAGTCGGAAAAATACCGTATAGTTTTCATTTTTAGCTTAGATCATAAATGTCATGCAACCTTATGTCCTTGTTTTATATTACAGCAAATATGGCTCTACCCAAGAAATGGCGCATTTAATTGCCAATGGTGTCGAGTCGACAGGGATGGCGGTCAAGATTCGTACTGTGCCCAATTTGGCGACAGTTGTAACGGAAGCGGCAGCAAGTATTCCTGCAGAAGGAGATATTTACTGTACTTTAGAAGACTTGCAGCATTGTTCGGGTTTGGCTTTAGGTTCACCGACACGGTTTGGCAATATGGCATCAGAAATGAAATATTTTTGGGATCAAACCACCAGTTTATGGCTAAATGGCGCTTTGCATGATAAGCCTGCTTGTGTTTTTACCGCGTCAGGTTCAATGCATGGTGGACAGGAAAGTACCTTGTTGACGATGCTTCCTCCATTATTTCATCACGGCATGATGGTGATGGGGTTAACCAATGCGCAGGCTGCATTATCGAATACTAAAACAGGTGGAACACCTTATGGTGCAAGTCATGTGAGTGGTCCACGCCATGATCAGCAATTGAGTCAAGATGAAAAAGTGCTTTGTACTGAACAAGGGCGTCGTTTAGCAAACGTGGTACAAAAATTACAGATAAAGTAGGTTTAATCTGAAAGGTCAGCGTCACGATGAGGTTGACCTTTTGTTTTTAATTAAAGACAGTGCAGGCTTATGTTGTCTCAAGTTTTTGCTTAAAGCGATACTTACATTTTGAACATTTGTAATCGAGAAAAATATTCTGATCAATCACAATGCCAGCTTTCTTGCCAAAATAGTTGCCCAGAAAGCCCCCTGTAATTCCGACACTAATTCCACCAATAAACGTACCTACTGTACCGCCCACAATCACGCCCAGTGGCCCAGCAACAGCCCCAATAGCGGCACCTGTTGATGCTCCAGTTGCAGCACCACCCACGGTTCCCGCAGCAACGCCTGCAGAACCCAGTAAAATTCCACTGGCTTTTTTCAGGTATTGGTCATGGTCGCGTTTTTCAACGTCACTTGAACCACATTTAGGACAGAGAATCGTATTTTCCATAGATGATTTGCCTTTGCGTGCCGTAAACTCAATCACGAGATACAGCAATTTTTGTCAAGATTTACGTTCGAGCAGAACAACCATGTGCTGCTTCGACTTGCATGACTTCGCTAAGTCTGTAAATCTAGAGTGAATTCTAGCGAAAAAGAACAGTCATGTGTTTAATTGAGTTGTAAACAGGATGTGCTTCTAGGATTCATTGTGAAGTAAATATGAAGCACAGATAAGTGCATTTTATTTCATCTTTAAGCTTATATCTTACGAATCGGCATATCTAAATGAACCCGATTGCGTCCTGCCTGCTTGGCTTGGCATAAAGCTTTATCAGCACGTTTGAAGACTGTTTCTGCATTCAAGTCTGTGATCTCTGCTTCAGCGACCCCAATGCTGACGGTAAAACAGATCACTTCTTCTAGATATGGAATTTTCAGCTCTTCAATGGCCGTACGTATTTGTTTAAAGCGCTTGATGGTATCTTGGGCATCATGAGTGGGTAAAATAATGGCGAATTCTTCTCCTCCAATTCGTGCAAGAAAATCATGCTCAGTTAAATGGGTTTGAATGTGTTCACACATCTGCTGGAGCACATAATCACCAGCTTGATGACCATAAAAATCATTTAAAGTTTTGAAATGGTCAATATCGAGAATACCAATACTAAAGGGCGTATTGTCATGAGCAAGGAGCAGCATTTGGCGATTACTCTGCTGTGTAAACATGCGCCGATTAAAAGTACCTGTCAATTCATCGGTCGAGGTGAGTTTTTGCATTTCTTGCACCTGTAAGTGCAATTTAATGTTTAAAGCAATCCAGTTTGCCAAGCATTGTAACAAGATGGCTTGTTGCTTGGTGTAATGAAACTTGGCTTGGTCGGCAACGTTTAATGTACCCAAGCAATTTCCATTATGCATTAAAGGGGCATCCATGCATGATCCCATGCCATTTTGGGCTAACATTTGGCAATCCAATTCTTCAAATAAAGTCACATCATCGCAAATACGGAGTGTGGCGGTACTAAAAACACGTCCAACAAATGTTTGTTGAATGGGCAATTTAAAATCCAGTGGAATCGCCTGATTGCCTGATATCGAGTACAGTTTGAGAAAATTAGGTCGATCATACAGAGTAATGCTCGACCGTTCGGCTTGAAAGATCTGTGAAATCCAGAGTGCAATTTTATCTAAAAGACTTTGAATGCAATCTGCTTGCGCGAGATCATAAATGAAGTTGATTGGAAGTTGAATACAATCGTTTTCATTGATTGGGGTCAGTTGATTAGGGGGATATATCCGTTCAGCTGTTTTATTTTTGTTCATTGCAGGAGGATTCTCTAAACCTAACAGTCAGTCTAAGGCGTTTTCTTATTGGAGGCGAATGGTGGATAAAATCAGTGATTCTGTGGCTGTATTTCAATGGTGAATGCAATTTGAATACAACAGACAATACATGTATTTACATACTAAGCATTTTTTCTGAGTTTTTCTAAAAAAAGATGAAACTGATCAGGGCAAAAGTGGCGTGAGTGTTTAGAGCTTCAGGAAGAAGCCAATAAAAAAGAGCGCTTAAGCGCTCTTTAAATACAGAATTGGAACTTAGTCACGCTCAAATTCAACAGTACCATTAGCTAAAGATTTTACACGAGCTAAAGATTCAACACGGTAACCTTTTTCCAATAACAATGCACGACCAGGCTGGAATGATTTTTCAATCACAATACCAATACCTACAACTTCAGCTTGGGCTTGGTGAATCAAATCTGCAAGACCTAAAGCAGCTTGACCATTCGCCAAGAAGTCATCAATCACCAGTACTTTATCAGTAGAGCTGATGTGTTTATTTGAAATTGCAATGGTGCTTTCAATTTGCTTGGTAAAAGAGAAGACTTTTGAGCGGTACAAATCATCTTTTAAAGTTAAAGACTGATATTTACGTGCAAAAATGACAGGCACGCCGAGTTCTAAACCAGCCATAACAGCAGGTGCAATACCTGATGCTTCAATTGTGATGATTTTGGTGATCCCCGCATCTTTAAATAGACGCGCAAACTCTTGACCAATCTGTTGCATCATAACGGGGTCAATTTGGTGGTTTAAGAAAGAATCGACTTTCAGAACTTGATCAGAGAGAACGATACCTTCTGCTAAGATTTTCTGTTCTAGTGCATGCACGGGAGAATCCTCAGGGGCAGGTGCTTTTTCAAGCAAAAGCGTATTTTAAAAAGCACCCGAAAAAATGCAAGTAAAATTGACTAAATGGTCTAATTAGTGGGGCCTTTATATCCAGTTAACAGTAGACCATAAGATGATTTTCCATCCTGATGAGTGACTTTTACAGGAAGGTAATCCAATTTAGGGGCCAACCAGAAAGTCGTATCGCGGCCTGGCTTATCATGTTTCATCACTACTTTAACTGTATCGAAGGTCCCATAAGAAGTTTTAACTTTTTCAGAACCTTGCTTAACAAACTGGCGAGATTCGACTTCTTTCGCATCAGCAATCAGATAGGATGACTTGATGCCAACGCCTTTCAAGTCCTCACGGATTTGTAATTCGGCATTCAGCTCATCCAGTACACCAGCTTTCCACGCAAATGAACGTGCTTTGTCATCTTTTTGGGTGTTAATGGTTTTACTACTTGCATTAAAGTTGATGTTCATGGTGTTGTTGTGCACCAGAATTTTGCTGGTTCGGCTGAAACTATTGGAACTAATTTTGCCTGCATTGAAACCGAAGCGACTGGTTTCAGATGCAGAGGCAATTGCCCCAGCTTTGGCTGCAAAAACATAGGTCCAGTTATTTCCTGATTTGCTTAAGGTACGAGTTGCCGAGCCCATGTTCTTGCCATTGTAGTTAAATTGATAACTTGCTTGGAAGGGACTCATGGCGAATGCTTGGCTGGAAAAGCCAGTAAATAACAATGTAGAGGCAATGCCTGTCGTCATTGCTATTGTTTTCAAAACATTTTTAGCCATTAGTGAAAGTGTTCCTGTGAAGTTTAAAATAAGTGCAGTGTAAAATTACACTCGTTTATTATGCCTATGTATTATGAAGATAAAATCTACTTTTCTGTGCAAAGTGTATCTTTCCTGTAGCATTTTTTCTTGGTATTTCACGCCAAGTTAGTTGTGAAATCTGGGCTTATTTACGCTTTTGTTTGATTGGTGTGACTTGGTTTTCAGGAATACCTTCATGTGCCCAATCTTCAATTTCATCTTCGCTCATTCTGCCAAATAAGGCAGCTAAATTCACATTGCCTAAAACGACCAGTTCAGCTTCGCGCAAGACTGCATGATTGACATGCACTTTATTGAGTGTATCCAGAATCGAACGCTTTTTACCTAACCAGCGATTCAGATCTAAATGTAATAAATCATCCTTTACTTTAATCACATTCAATTTTTCAAGAATCATGCCTAAAGGATCTTTATTTAGAATTTTTTGATAGAAAAAAATCGCAGCGTGAAAACCCATTTTATGGAACACATTTTGAAATTTAGCTTCTATGACCTGCGTATCACTAATTTGCTCAAATACAATCAGTTGAATGTCTTTGTTCATTTCCATTTGCACTAACTTTAGATCTACGGAAAGGGTGGTGTAAATCCCTTTAAACTCTAAAGTGGCATATAAACGTAACCAGTCATCATGAAGGTCTGCATGTAAATCTTTTAGCATTTTCACATTATCAGTGACAAAGCGTTGGAAAGTCGCATTTAAAAAGACTTGTGAGAGTGGAAATTCACGTTCATCTTCAATAAAGCCTTCCGCTTTTTGGTACACTTGATGTAGCCGTTTAGAAATATTGGAAAGTAGCGTTTGCATAAAGGCATCCTAGCAAGTGAATCTACTGGCTTTTGATTAATTTTGCCGAATTGTATTTAAAATACAAAAATTCAATCTTGCAGTTTAGCAAAATTAATTGCACCATTTTCAGTATTTTAAGGCCATGATTCTGTTGTATTGATGAACTTTGGGTTTTATCAACATAATAGCAACCAAGTCAAAATTTTACTGTATATGCAGTGTGGGGAAGGCAGTTTGTCTGTTAGTTATGATACTGAATAAAATAAATTATACGCCTTTGTTGCGCGCGTGGTGGAAAGACCCGATTTTTACAACGGCTGTGGGCTTTGCTCTCGTTTTACATCTGTTGGTTTTGGCGATTCAATTTGCTGCACCCACACAACAGGATGCGGCGGTGAAGGAAATTGCAGTGACGTTGCGGCCGAGTGAAAAAAAGGTTGAACATGCTGATTTTCTGGCACAAGCAGATCAGAACGGTTCAGGAACATTCCGCGAAGCGCATCGCATGTCGAGTGATATGCCAGCACCCATGCTGGAACAAAGTGCGGGTGAAAAGCAGATGGAAACACTGCAAAAAACCCAACAAAAGCGTGAATTGAATTTTGAAGAAAAAGTTTTGATGACCACGCTCAGTTGGCAAAAGCAGGCAGAACAAACTCGTCGGAAAAAGGCGATGGATGAATTAAACAGCCAGTTCCAAGCCAAAGCCGCTATGGTGGCGAGTTTGGAAGCACAATATTTACAGCGCCAACAGAATTTTAGTCGCCAACAGAAAATTAAAACGGTCGATGGTATTCAAGCCAAGCAAGATGTTACGGCGGCGTATTTAGAAAAATTTAGACAGAAAGTGGAGTTTTACGGCAACCGTTATTATCCAGAGCAAGCAAAGCAACAACGTTTAGCGGGTGAAGTACGTTTAATGGTGATTCTGAACCGTAATGGCGGAATTCGGGCCATTCGTTTAATTGAAAGCTCAGGTCATGATTTACTTGATGAAGCAGCGAAAGCGTCGGTACGTAAAGCGGCGCCATTTACTGGATTTGACCATAATATGAAAGATATCTCTGAGTTACGCATTGTCCGAACATGGCGTTTTGACCCTGCGGAAGCCGAGTTTGAAGTCCATTAAATTGAATGGGCTGAATGAGCATAGTGGCGCTCAATCTTACAAATTTCTACACTAAAGGATTGATACCATTGTTCTTTGCCTAATTGCTGTGCCACTTGATGTTCGGCATCGTGATGCCATGCTTGAATGTCTGCCAAGCTGTTCCAGTAAGACAATGCAATTTCAAAGTCTTGCTCAGAAATGGCTTCAAACTTTTGACAATTAAACTGATTCAGTGCTTTTTCACGTAACAGCTGCGCCGTTTGAAAATATTGTTCATCCAAGGCTTTAATTTGGGCTTTAAAAATGACGACGTACTTCATTATTGTTCCTTTTGATCGTGTTTAGAGCCGTGAAGTTTGCAGTACATAAAAAAGCGAGCCGAAGCTCGCTTTTTAGAGTTTAGTCTTGTTCTAAATAGGGATTATCAAAACCCAGTTTCGCCAATATTTCTATTTCCAGAGCTTCCATTTCCTCAGCATCTGCTTCGGAGGTTTCATGGTCGTAGCCCATTAGATGCAAAGTGCCATGCACGAGCATGTGCGTGAAATGTGCGAGTGGGGTTTTGTTTTGCTCTTCCGCTTCTAACAGCACCACAGGAATGCAAATGACCAAATCACCAATTGGAAATGAATCAAGAACTTGGGCCATTTCATCGGGCAGGTCACTTGGGAAAGACAACACATTGGTCGGTTTATCTTTGCCGCGGTATTCCAAATTTAATTTATGGCTTTCATCGTTATCGACACAAGCAATACCTATTTCACAATCACTTTGTGTATCGATATGGCGTAAGCTGGTTTCCACGATTTTTTTGAGATAAGCGCGTTTCAGTACCAATGCTGGGGACTGAAACGACTGTTGTAAAGAAAGACTAAGTTTCAAAATGAATCCTTAAAGCGGTTAATCTTGTGCATCCGCAGCAGCATCATTTTCAGCAATTAAGGCTTCTTGACGCGCTTTACGTTCTGCACGTGCTTCGGCACTCAGGCGTTGTTGTTCGCTATCCCAACCTTCGTAAGCTTCTACGATTTTTTGTACCAGTTGATGACGGACCACATCACGAGAATGGAAGCGGGTGATGTGAATTTCTTTCACATTTTCAATAACACGTAGTGCATGCGAGAGACCTGATTGTTGACCACGTGGTAAGTCGACCTGCGTGACATCACCCGTAATCACAGCACGTGAACCAAAGCCTAAACGGGTCAGGAACATCTTCATTTGTTCAGGCGTCGTATTTTGTGCTTCGTCCAGAATTACGAAAGAATGATTTAAGGTACGACCACGCATGTAAGCCAGTGGTGCCACTTCAATCACTTGACGTTCAATCAGTTTCGCCACTTTTTCAAAACCGAGCATTTCATACAAGGCATCGTATAAAGGGCGTAAGTATGGATCGATTTTTTGGCTTAAGTCACCCGGTAGGAAACCGAGCTTTTCACCCGCTTCAACCGCAGGGCGTACCAATAAAATCCGTTGGATTTCGTTGCGTTCTAGCATATCGACTGCGGCGGCAACAGCAAGATAAGTTTTACCTGTACCCGCAGGGCCAATACCAAATGAAATATCGCTTTGCAGAATACGCTGAACATAGCGTCGTTGGTTTGCACCGCGTGGATTAATACGACCTTTACGGGTCTGTAGATAAACATCTTCCAAACCCGTGTGATCATTATCAGAAAAGTCTTCTTGGAGTTCACGATCAGTCTGACTGCCTTGAATCATCATGTGGATGACGTCGGCAGTAATCTGTTGTGATGTTTCAGCTTCTTCATGCAGACGTTGCAAGAGCATCTCGGCTCTTTCGACTGCATCCATGTCACCATCGATGTAGAAATAATCACCTCGATGGGAAATTTGGACATCTAGACGTTGTTCAATTTGTTTCAAGTGACCGTTATAAGCACCGAGCATGCTCTTTAAACGGTCCATTGAAATACCAGGAAAAGTTACTGTACGTCGAATCGCTGCAGTCAAGAGAGTTCCTTTATGGTAGTTGGAATCTATCCTCTTACATTACGCCACGTCAGGCTCAAGATTCAAGAGTTCACCATAAACAAAATTCAAAGTTTTAATCTCGGTAATTTCGATCTCGGCGAAACGTCCAACCCATGTTACATCGCCGATAAAGCTTACGTAACGAGTATTGTCAGCAGTACCAATCAGTACGTTTGGATCTTTATCCGAAACTTTCTCAATCAATACGCGTTGAATGGTACCGAGCATGGCATCTGTTTTATCAATACTCGAGCGTTTAATCCACTTTTGAACTTTACTAAGACGTTCTTTTTTCACTTCTTCAGAGGTGGTGTCTTCAAGGTCAGACGCAGGTGTACCTGGACGTTTTGAATAAACAAAGCTGTAAGAATGGTCAAAGTCCATATCTTTGATAAATTGATAGGTTTCTTCAAAGTGAGCATTGGTTTCACCTGGGAAACCAATGATGAAGTCACTGGATAAGTGCATGTCTGGACGAACTTTGCGTAATTTGGCAATTTTGTCGATATATACATCAATCGTGTGGTTACGCTTCATGGCTTGCAGTACATCGTTTGAGCCGCTTTGTACGGGCAAATGCAGATGCGACACCATTTGCGGTAGGTCACGGTAACATTCAATCAAGTCATCATTAAATTCAAGCGGATGTGAGGTGGTATAACGCAAACGACCAATCCCTGGAATTTCTGCAACAAGACGTAACAAGTCTGCAAAAGTACAGATATTGCCTTCGAAGGTTTCGCCACGGTAACCATTGACGTTTTGACCGAGCAAGGAAATTTCACGCACGCCTTTTTCGGCTAAGGTCGCAATTTCAGCTAAAACGTCGTCTAGCGGACGAGAAACCTCTTCACCACGGGTGTAGGGCACCACACAGAATGAACAATATTTTGAACAACCTTCCATAATTGAAACAAAAGCCTTGTAACCTTCCACACGCGGTTCAGGTAAAAAGTCGAATTTTTCAATGTCAGGGAAAGAAATATCCACCAATTTGATTTTTTCTTTCTTGGGTTTTTCGATTTGTTCGAAATGCTGATCAAGCATTTGTGGCAAACGGTGTAAGGTTTGTGGGCCAAAAATCATATCGACATAATTGGCACGTTTTTGAATGTTGTCGCCTTCTTGTGAGGCTACACAACCACCCACACCAATAATCAGGTCAGGATTTTTGTCTTTTAGCTTGCGCCAGCGACCCAACTCGGAAAACACTTTTTCTTGCGCTTTTTCACGAATCGAGCAGGTATTCATCAATAGAATATCCGCTTCTTTCGGGTCTTGAGTCAGTACATAGCCGTGTGAGTCGCCAAGTAAGTCTGCCATACGGTGACTGTCATACTCATTCATCTGACACCCTTGCGTTTCGATATACAGTTTTTTAACTGATCCATCGGTGGCTGGGGTGTGCTGTGGCTGGGTAACAGTGTTTTCTGAGGCAGCGTTGGCACCATTCGGGATGAAGGTTTGAACCGTCATGTAGGCTCCTAACAGGATAAAACGGAGAAACGTGTAAAAACTGTATCTGCGTTATGCGTTGGCGATAAAAAATCAACCTTGACGAGCGCAGAAACACGATTAAACACGAGAGCAATATAAGGAAGGCGCATATTTTAGCAGGATTTACAGAAAAACGGTCAGCTTTAAATATCGAAGCAAAAATATTGATTTATGAAGCAAAAATGTTTGAAAATTAATATTGCCTTATCAGAAGGTTACATAACACAACAACAGAGTAGTTAGAGAATATTCTAAACTAGCTGCACGAATGAAGTGTTTACATTGAGATTGAGTCGAATAGGTTGAAATAAAGGATGAAGGCGCACATATGTTAAATCGGTGGTTAGATAAAAAAAATTATTATCACGTACTTGCATGGAGTGTGGCTTCAATAGGTATATTCGGGCACGCCTATGCAGCAGATGAACAATTTAATGATGCCTTGCAAGCCGCCAATTCTGGCAATACGGAGTTATTACAACAATACCAAATGTCCATGCAAAATGATGCTTTGGGCTATTATCCAGAATATTGGGCTTTAAACGCCAATTTAGGCTTTCAACCTGCAAATAATATTATTAATTTTGCCCGCCGTTATCCTCAGTCGGCGATGGCAGAAAAATTAGCCGCAGATTATGTAGAAGAAAAAGTTAAGCAAGCCGATTTTAGTAGTGCACAGCCAGTTTTACCTTATGTGACCAATCCAGATCAGGCAGAAAGTTGTGCGGTGGCCCAAGTGCGTGCGAAAACTGGGGATCCCTTGGTTTTTGCAGAATATAAAGATGTCTGGTTGACGACCAATTCTCAACCAGAATCCTGTACAGGTTTAGCACGGCAAATGCTGTCGAGTCCTTTAATGACCCAGCAAGATAAGCAACAACGTCTATGGGGCTTATTACGTGCAGGGCAATCTGGACAAGCTATCGCAACGGCACAAACCTTGGGGTTGAATTTAAGTCTTGCACAGTTGAACCAGATTCAAGCCGATCCATTAAATTATGTCTGGTCTGCCCCTAAAGCGAGCGCCGAAGAGCAAGCATATTTAATCTTTGCGATAGGACGTATGGCAGATAGTGATCTGGATGCTGCAATGTCCTCTGTTCAACGTGCTGCGCAGGGAACACCAGAAGCAGTACAAAAAGCGCTGTACCGTGCGGTGGGATATGTGGGTGGTACAACGGTAATGAAAAATAATTTCAAGCGCGAAGTATTAAATAATCTGGATGCGAGTTATGGCTTACCATTTAGCCCAGAAGAAGCAGAAATCTATGCGCGTCAAGCCATTCGTTTTAGTGCTTGGGAAAGTTTAATTCGTGCCATTGATGCCATGAGTGTCAATCAAAAACAAGAAGATCGTTGGCAATATTGGCTGGCTCGTGCTTATGAACAGCGTAATGATGCCAGTGCAAAACGCAGCGCACAGGAAATTTTCCGTAAATTGGCGCAAGGCGATCAGTATCATAATTTACTGGCCAAAGACCATGTGGGACAACGTTATAGCACTGTGCCAAACAATGTTCAGCCGACCAACAGTGATTTGCAACGTTTGAGTCAAGATATTCATTTTAATCGGGCTTTTGCTTTACGTAATGTCAATGCGCCAGATAACTATGTGAACCGCGAATGGAACTGGGCGGTGCGTCAAGCCTATTTAAAACATGATGATGGTTTGTTATTGGCTGCTGCTAAACGTGCAACCGATATGGGGTGGTATGACCGTGCCATTTATGCAGCAGATCGTACGGAAAGTAAACACAACTATGCTTATCGTTACGCGATGCCACATCAAGGTTATGTGGTCAACCACAGTCAAAATGCTGGGATTGATCCTGCATGGGCATATGGCTTAATGCGTCAGGAAAGCCGTTTTGTTTCGAGCGCTCGCTCACATGTCGGTGCTGGTGGTTTAATGCAGATTATGCCAGATACGGCGCGACTAGTTGCCAAGCAAATGGGTGAAACCTATAATCCTGCCGCGTTATCAGATATGAATACCAATATTCGTTACGGAACATTTTATCTGTCGATGATTAATAGCCAATTAAGCAGTAATCCCGTGTTGGCGACTGCGGGCTATAATGCTGGGCCGAATCGGGCACGTCGTTGGCAGCCTGATGATCGTCCCCTTGCCGCAGATCAATATACGGAAACCATTCCGTTGAATGAAACCCGAGACTATGTCAAACAAGTTATGACCAATGCCACGCATTATGGGGTCTTGTTGGGACAGGGGGCTCAGTCTATTGGGAATCGTATGCAAGTGATTCCTTATCGCGGGACGCCATAAATTTATTGTGTAAGCAGCATGAGAAGGTCGAGCATTCATGTGGTTTGATGTAGTTGAAAATAAACAGATTAAAGCGACTTACCTAGCAATGGGTGGGTTAGGTCTGGCTGTTTGTACTCAGCTTACCCATGCTGCTCCTTCTGTTGCGCCGCATGGTTATGTCATGGAAATACAAATGACACCTGCGGCGTGTATGATGGATAGTCAACGCAGTAAACGACGCAAATGTTTAGAAGGCTATTCGCTGAATATTGTCGGATTATTACCTGAAACTGCACAGCGAGACTGTGAGATTTCATCTTCTGCAATCTTGTCTCCTCTGCAAGCCAAAGTCGTGGCTAGAGTCATGCCTGACGAAAATGCACGTGTTCAACTTTGGCAATCGATTGGAGGCTGCGTGCCAATGGGAGCGAGTCAGTATTTCCGCACCATTATTAATTATGCAGAACGCTTAAAGATTCCAGCAGAGTTATCGAGTCCAGAAACACGAACTTTGCCGCAAAATCAGATTAAATTACAGTTTTTACGTTTAAATCCGACCTTGCCAAGTACAGGAATTCAGTTGGGTTGCCAGAGTTATCGCGGTGAAAACTTTTTGACCAAAGTGAATGTTTGTTATAAAACCAATGGGCAGTATAAACAGTGCTCTACTGCGGTTGTTGGCAATTGCCCAAATCAGATCACGATTAAAGGGTCATACTAAGTTTTTTGAGACGGTTAATTTATATTTCCTATCAGACTTTTGTTGAAATTGATGCTCTTTTTTATGCATATCCTGAAGGATTGGAGTACAATCTTTGCCGTTTATGATAATTCGATGAAAACGGACAGACCCGTTTAATCATATTAACGATCCTCAATTGGAGATAATTACATGAAGCAACCTGTTCGCGTTGCCGTTACTGGCGCAGCTGGTCAAATCGGTTACAGCTTATTATTCCGTATCGCTAGCGGTGAAATGCTTGGTAAAGACCAACCCGTTATTTTGCAATTGTTAGAAGTTCCATTTGAGAAAGCTCAAGCTGCGCTTAAAGGCGTAATGATGGAATTAGATGACTGTGCTTTCCCATTATTGGCTGGCATGATCGGTACTGATGATCCTAAAGTTGCATTTAAAGATGCTGACTACGCGTTATTGGTTGGTTCACGTCCACGTGGTCCTGGTATGGAACGTGCTGACTTGTTAAAAGTGAACGGCGAAATCTTTATTGGTCAAGGCCAAGCACTCAACGAAGTTGCTAGCCGTGACGTTAAAGTATTGGTTGTAGGTAACCCTGCGAACACGAATGCTTACATCGCAATGAAATCTGCTCCAGATCTTCCAGCGAAAAACTTCACTGCAATGTTGCGTCTTGACCACAACCGTGCGTTAACTCAACTTGCTCAAAAAGCGGGTGTTGCAGTTTCTGACATCGAAGACATGACTGTTTGGGGTAACCACTCTCCAACAATGTATGCTGACTACCGTTTTGCAAAAGTAAACGGCGAAAGCTTAAAAGACAAAATCAATGATGCAGTATGGAATAAAGATGTATTCCTTCCTACCGTTGGTAAACGTGGTGCTGCGATCATCGAAGCACGTGGTTTGTCTTCTGCTGCGTCTGCTGCTAATGCTGCAATCGACCACATGCGCGATTGGGCTCTTGGCACAAACGGCAAATGGGTAACCATGGGTATTCCTTCTGACGGTTCTTATGGTATTCCTGAAGGCGTAATGTTCGGTTTCCCTGTTACAACTGAAAATGGCGAATACAAAATCGTTCAAGGTCTTGAAATCGATGAATTCAGCCGTGAGCGTATCAACTTCACTCTGAATGAGTTGGAAGAAGAACGTGCAGCAATTGCTGACATGGTGAACTAATTTAATCTTTACTGATTAAGTTAAAAAAGCATCCTCCTAGAGGGTGCTTTTTTTATTACAGAACTGAATCAACAAAAAATAACATGCTGAAAAAATATACAGAATGATTTTGTAATGTTATTCAGTTACCTTGAAAAGAGAACAAGGATGCGAGGACAGAATGATGTTTGATGTACAACCTACCTTAGAACTGTTATTTGAACAGCTCGGTTTAAACGCCAGCGAAAGTGACATCGATCAATTTATACGTGAGCATCAATTGGGTACTGATGTCGAGCTGCATCAAGCCAGTTTTTGGACCGAGGCACAGCGTGAATTCTTACATAGCCACTGGGACAAAGATGATGAATGGGCAATCGTGATTGATATTTTAAATGAGCAATTGCATGAAGATGTCGGAGGCATGAATTTCTCAGGTTAATAAAAATGACATATGGGCTGTCGCGCTTTGCTGTAGTTCACAAAAAACTACAACAAAGTCACGATAGCCCCTTTTTTTGCCTGCATAATTTTTATAAGTTAATTGAATAATAAATTACAGATGAACTGATAAGGGGCGGGAAAACGATGAAAAACAATCCATCCTTAGAGCTACTGTTTTCACAATTAGGTCTGTCGAACAGTCCGGCAGCAATAGAGCTGTATGTCCGTACACATCAACTGCCTGCGCATCTATCTTTGCATGAAGCACCATTTTGGAATCGCTCACAGCGAGATTTTCTCATTAGTCATTTAGTACAAGATGATGACTGGGCAATCTGGATTGATGAGTTAAATCAACAATTACATATGGATGCGTATAAATTACAAACGGCTTAAAATTCTGAAATTTTTTCTGTTTACCCAATATATGCATTAAAAAAGCGCCTTTCTCGGCGCTTTTTTAATGCAATATTTAATCTTTAGTGTGGTTTGGGTTGCGTAAGTTGTACGAACCATAGCGTTTCGCGGTAGGGTGCAAAAGCAGCGTGTTGCTGTAATAAGAAGGCGTTAAATTCAGTAGTTTGACTATATTTCTTTAACCAATGGCGACTCAAGGCGCTATCGTTTTTACATGCGCTGGCGTAGGCAAGGAAAAAATAGACATCCCCATGCTCATGCACGGTTAAGGGTTTTAGAATTTGCTGGGTAATTAAAGCAAAACGCTGTTCTTTGGTAATTTCAAAATACAGCATGTAGGCCTTGGCTAAATGCAAAGACAGGTTTAAATAAGTACCTAAAGGCATTTCTTCAAATTCAATACGACCTTGCTCAAGCAACACAATCGCTTCTTGTAAAAAGTGAATCTGTTCTTGACGAACCCGACTCACCGTTACCAATGCCAAACGTAAGTCTGCACGTTCTAGTGCTAAATCGGGTGTATTGCCCTCCAAATACATTTGGTCAGTTTCACCAATTCTCGCAATAATTTGCTTTGTATCTGTTAGCATTCGTGCAGTCCTCTCTAGTTAAGCCTACTATATAAGGTCATTCGGGAAGATTTAAAGGGTTACCAGATAGTATTGCCACTTCTTAACCATGCGGTAATCGAAAGTCGCTGTTGTTTGGCCTCAATCACTTCATGAAGTAAATCACTGCGAAACAAGGCAATCCGATTTGGTTGTGGTTGAATCATATGCCATTCGCCATTTTTATCCTGAAGCCGAAGCTGACCGCCCCAATCGTCTTGCCATTGTTCATGTAAATAATAAACCGTTGAAATAATCCGATCATTTTTCTGTTGCGGATTGTCACGATGCAGCGCATAAAATTCACCTGCGTGGTAACAAGCAAAATGGGCTTCAACTTCACGAATCCCTAAATAAAATGCTTGATTCAGTTGTTCGGATAAGAGCGATAAGGTCTCGACATGTTGTTGTGCAACCTGTAATTCGGGATGAATCCATAAAATATGATCACTACGAATTTGACTAACCACACCATTTTGAATTGCTGCTTCACGAAATTGATTTAAATGTGAGGTACATTCAGTGACTAAATCAGTTACATATTCAGTAGTATAGGCGTGATCAATCAGTGCAAAACCATGTTGATCAAGATCATTGAGCACTTGATCGATATTCCACGATGCAGGAAGCTTGGAAACAAGCATAGAAGCACAACTCAAAACAAGAAAACAGAACTGCTTTATTCTAGAACAACATATCCGTCGGAATGAAACTATTTTTCATGCTAAAATATCCATTGATTTTAGGAATTAAATAGAAATGAATTACCGCCACCATTTCCATGCAGGCAACTTTGCCGATGTCATGAAGCATGTTTTATTGCTGCAGCTTTTGACGCGACTCAATGCAAAAGATAAACCATATCGCTATGTTGATACGCATGGTGGTGCTGGTAAATATGACTTATCTACCTCAGAAGCACAAAAATCGGGCGAATTCTTAAATGGTATTCATCGTTTAGTTAAACTGGATGATTCAATCAAACGTACTGCGCCTGAAGGGGTTCAGCAATATTTAAAAATTGTTGAAAAAATGCGTAGTAATTTTGGTAAAGGGGCATATCCTGGTTCGCCGTGGTTTGCGCTAGAAGGTATGCGTGACATAGATAAAGCGACCATTTTTGAAATGCAGCGTGATGTCTTTCAGCAATTACGTCATAACATTCATGACAAACGTGCAGGTTTGCATGAGCGTGATGCCTATGAAGGTTTATTGGGCGTAATTCCACCGAAAGAAAAGCGTGGCTTGGTCATGATCGATCCACCTTATGAACTCGAACGTAAAGATTTTCCACAATTGGTTGAACTTTTAGTCGCTGCTTATAAAAAATGGCCGACAGGTGTATTTGCAGTCTGGTATCCAATTAAAGACCGCGCCATGATTGAACGTTTTGAGAAAAAAATGTTTAAAACGGGTATTCGTCGTCAATTGGTTTGTGAAGTCTGCGTTTGGCCAGATGACACACCTGTTGGTTTAAATGGTTGTGGTTTATTGGTGATTAATCCACCTTGGAAGTTCTCTGAAGATGCCGATGAAGCATTACAATGGTTATTTCCACACTTACGCATGCAAGAACATGGTGGACATGCCGCAGTACGTTGGTTAGTTGGCGAATAATTGCCGTAGATAGAATAAATTAGGTTGCAGATTAGGATATAAAACAATGACAAATAGCTCGAAACCTGAAGGTGAGTTACATACTCCAGAGCATGACTACGACGGAATTACCTTCGAAGTTGTTGAGGATGAGCACACGCAAGAAGGACAGAAGGTTAAACGTCGTGGTATCTATCTGTGGCCGAATTTAATTACCACAGCCGCATTACTGTCGGGTTTTTATTCCATTATTGCCAGTATGAATGGTGAGTTCACCCAAGCCATTTATGCCATTTTTCTTGCGGCATTGCTGGATGGTTTAGATGGTCGTGTTGCACGTGCGATTGGTGCGCAAAGCGCATTCGGAGAGCAATTTGACTCACTTTCCGACTTGTTGGCTTTCGGTGTTGCGCCTGCCATCCTTATGTATAGCTGGAGTCTGCATGACTTGGGGCGTATTGGTTTAGCCTGTTGCTTTATTTACACCGCTTGTGCGGCATTTCGCCTTGCACGCTTCAATGTACAAATTGGTGTCGTCGATAAGCGTTATTTTATTGGGGTCGCAAGCCCATTAGCTGCTGTCATGATTATTTCAATGGTGTGGGTTGGTCGTGATTTTCCCAACATCTTTGATTTAAATGAGTTGGGTATTCAGATTGTCAATGCCGCCATTATTGTGGCAGTTGGGCTATTGATGATTTCTAATATCAAGTATTATTCATTTAAAACGGTAGACCGTAAGCGCGTTCCATTCGCAGTGTTACCTATTGCTGTCTTTATCCTTGCTGCGATGACTTACAATATTCCTGTAGGCATATTAGTGATTTCAATCATTTATGCGCTTTCTGGTTTTGTCACTACCTTTCTTGCTCGCAAACAGACGGTGAGCTAAATATGAGATAGTTGTGATGAGGAGCTAGGCTATGCAATTGTTTCAAGATTTTTTAGATCGATCCAAACAATTGAATCTGGCTCCGAAAAAGTCACGCTTAAACTTTCATACGCCAACCCGCCAATATAAATTCATCTATTTCGGCATTATTTTGCCCAATCTTCCCGCGCCGCTGCATTATTTTAATTTTATTGGATTAATGGGGGCTGCGCATGCACTGATGTTACGCAATGACAGGGCTATTCATAACAACGCACTAGATACGGTCACTCTTTTATGTAGTAGTAGTCCGCATATGGTCGGGCAATTACACAGTTATAGCATGCCAAGAGATTGTCACTTTTCCAAAAACCTGTGGCAGTTTTCAAATCATGAGCAAATTTTAGGCAATTTACCTAACTTTCAAATCCAACGCGATGATGATGAATTAAGTTGTCAGCTTTCTATTCATACCACTACACAAGTCAGTTATTTCAATAAAATGCATTTAGGACTAGGCGAGCACTGGTCTACACGATGTTTTTGTGAGGGTAAAATCACTTATAAAGAACAAGTTTTCCCGATCGCACAGCATGGTGTATTTGAGTTTGCGCGCGCAGTCCAGTTTCCTTACCTACCTTTGGCATTTTTTACTTACCAAATTATTCAACTCAATAATGGTGATCAAGTATTGATGGCACAAACACGAGATCACTTTAATCGTATTGTGCAATCACGTATTTATCTTAAATATGCCAATGTTGAACGCACAGAACTTTTCGATGAACAAGTACAGTTCAAAGTACATCGAGTTTATCCCAAAGTAGTAACTCCAAATGGACAAGCGATGTATTTACCGCGCGAGTTTGAATGGAACTATCAAAATAAAGTTGGAGATGTCATTCAAATACAAGCGCAAAGCCGAGGGGATTTTAAATTTGGATTAGCTGCGGGTTATGTAGGGAGTTTTAAATATCAAATTAAAATCAATACACGAGAAGAATATGGTGAAGCAGGTTATTGTGAGTATGTCGATTGTCGTGCATTAAAATGGCAAGAAAAAAATCAAGATGAAAAAATACTAGATGATTTAGTCAATACTGTACCTTTTATGCTCAAAAAATGATAAAAAAAGCAGATTTTGAGTATTAATTAATCATACAAGCGCTATTTTTGAAATAATTTAAAAAAGGGTATTGCAACGAGTTGGGAATACTGTAGAATGCACATCCATCGGCGGTGATGTTGATTAAAACTTGTTGAGAAACAAGGATTTAGCCCAAGCGGTAGAATCTGGAAGATCTTGAATGAGTTTAAAATAATTAACAAAACC
>NZ_SJOD01000005.1 GCF_004331175.1 Acinetobacter sp. ANC 4178 | reverse complement strand
GCTTTTGCGGCAGCATCCGCCTGTGCTTTGGCTTTTGCGGCAGCATCCGCCTGTGCTTTAGCTTTTGCAGTAGCGTCTGCTTGCGCTTTGGCTTTCGCAGCGGCATCCGCTTGTGCTTTTTCCTGAGCTAAACGAGCTGCCTGTTGTTCAGCAGAGTTAGTTTTTGGCGGTGCCACAGGAATGACAGGAGCGGGTTCTATCGCAGGTTCAGCTGTTTGCGTAATTTCAGGGGCAATATTCTCATGCGCAGTTTCTGTAAATTCTGTTTCTTCAAGCGGAGTAGGTTGTAAATCTTGCGGTTTAATTAATATGGTTTTGATTTGCTCTGGTGGTTTAGGTGGTTTACTCATACCTAAATAAAGCAAGCCAACAACCGCAAGTACGTGTACACCGAAGGTAAAACCCAGTGCAATTGCGTTTTGTTTAAAAGGTGGCTTTTTAAAATTCTTCATATTACTTTAAAGGTTCGGTCAGTAAACCCACTTGGGTTAAGCCTGCATCTTGAAGGCTTGACATTAAAGCCATTACTTCTCCATATGGACGAGTTTGATGACCATTGATCACAACATTGAGTTTTTTATTATTTTGTTGAGCTTGTGCTTGAGACTCCACTAAGCGTTGCGTGAGTTCTGCAAGTGCAAGCGGCCCAGTCGTTTGACCTTTTTGTTCTAAGAAGTATGTGCCATCAGCTTTTAAAGAGACAATAGATGGAGCATCTTCAGACTGTAGCGGGGTGCCATTGGCTTGTGGTAAATCGACTTTAATGCCACTGGTGATCATGGGTGCTGTAACCATAAAGATCACCAAAAGCACCAACATGACATCAATGTAGGGGACGACATTCATGTCACTTTTTAAGGGTTTTTTAATGCGCTCAAAGCGTCCTGAACGTTGAATTGCCATCAGTCATTTTCCTGAACAGAACCAACTGATTGGCGTTGTAATAGCGCCACCATTTCTTCTGCGAATAAAGCACGATCTGAATAGACTGCTTCACCTTTCGCGGTGAAATGGTTAAATGCGAGTACTGCTGGAATCGCTGCAAATAAACCAATTGCTGTGGCAATTAATGCTTCTGCAATCCCTGGTGCAACAGTCGCTAAGGTGACTTGATCGACATCTGCCAGCCCAATAAAGGCATTCATAATGCCCCAAACTGTTCCAAATAAACCGACGTAAGGCGCGACTGAACCAATACTGGCTAAAGCGCCTAAACCATGTTCCAAGCCACCTTGGTCACGACTTAAGCCAACACGTAAAATACGTTCAGTACCTTCAATGGTTTGTTGTGATGGAGCTTGACGCTTTTTGAGTTTTAGGTATTCACCTAAACCTTGATAGAAAATATCTTCTAGCCCTACGCGTTTAGAGTTGAGTTGGGCATTGTTATAAAGCGTATTCAGTTCAGCACCAGACCAGAAGATTTTTTGGAAATGTTCATCATCCGCCTGAGCTTTTTTATAGCTCTGATGTAACTTGGCAATTAGAAACCAACTGTAGAGTGATGCAAGTAAAAGTAAAAGCATCACCAGTTGTACGACAGGACTTGCTTGTAAAATGAGGTCTGAAACGTGAAGAGTGGTGTCTAATTGATTTGCCATAGTTACACTGGAGCCGAGTTTTCTTAGATTTGTTCTAACTCTTTACGAATTAGATCGCGAATTACATCTGGCAAACGACGAGGTTTCATTTCTGCACTGATACATGCTAACTCGACTTCGCCAGAAGCCAATAAGATTTCACCACGATAAATATTTTGTTGCAATACAAAAGACGTAGCTTTACACGAAACTACACTTGCAGTAACAGTAATAAGGTCATCCATAAGAATTGGACGCATATATTTAACATTAATTTTGTGCACCACAAAGTTATAGTCTTTTTGGTGCCAGTAATGGTCTACACCAGAGGCACGTAACCATTCGGTACGGGTACGTTCCATAAAGCGAATATGGTTGGCATGATAGACAATACCGCCTGCGTCAGTGTCTTCAATATATACACGAATCTGAAATTCGAACTTATTCGCCATGATAGTGTTCCATGTCTAGATTTAATATTTCGTTTCAAAACCCAAGACTGTCCAAAGCTGCAGGGAGGAATTGCAGTGAATAGGTTGGTCAGTATTATGGGTTAGGTAATGCCATGAAGTTTAGCAGTTTGAAATGACGGTCCAATGGCACAAGTTTTCAATCTGAAAACCAGCAAGGCACGATCAAAAAACTAAAAACGGACATTTTCGATAAATATTTGAGGGCAATCTACACCGTAAGGCATAGTTGATAAGGCTGATATTGACTGTTGTTGAGCATTGCTCTTGCTAGAAATTTATGTCGTCGCTTCAAAGAAAGTGGAGTGATGCAGGAACGACGTACAAACAGTGGATAAAAATATCAAGATGCATTGGGGTGCTTAATACAGGATGTACTTGAGGTTTAAGGCTATTTCGTTTTATTTGATATAAAAAAGACCTATTCAAAAAATAGGTCTATCTAGAGAATGGATAAATGCATTATTGAGGTGTTGTGATCACGGATAATTTCTCTACCCCAACACGTTCTATACTGGCTAAAAGTTTGGCCACAGTGCCGTAGGGAACGGTTTCATCGGCATTTAAATTCAATGCTAACTTGCCGTTGGCATTTTTACGCTGTGTGATTGCTTGCTCAAAATTTTCGAGATTGACAGGGTCTTTATCTAAAAAGATAGCCCCATCTGGTTTTACACTAATTACCAGTGCTTTGTTTTGATCTGTAGATTGTGTCGGTGCAGCTTTGGGTAGATTGACCTTTACGCTATTGGTTAATAAAGGTGCCGTGACAATAAACACGATCAATAACACCAACATTACATCGACCAGTGGGGTAATGTTGATGTCACTGACCACATCGTCATCTTGAGAAGTTGAAATCGCCATTTAAGCCAAAGCCTCCTTGTCTTGAGATGATAACGGATGTGCTACCACAGGTTTTGCGGCAAGATGTGAACTTTGAGTTTTGGTTGGAAGTTGGAAACCTACTTTTTGAGTGAGGCTGACAAAGTCTGTTGCAAAGTCATCTAAATCTGCACCAATCCCTTTTACTTTACGGACAAAATAGTTATAGGCAAGTACAGCAGGCACAGCCACAGCAATCCCAATGCCTGTTGCAACTAACGCTTGACCAATTGGACCTGCAACTACATCCATACTGGCACTGCCAGATTGGGCAATTGCTTGTAAGGCATGAATAATCCCAAACACGGTGCCAAATAAACCAATAAATGGGGCATTATTTCCAATAGATGCGAGAACGGCTGAGCCTTTTTCGAGTTGGCGACGTTCAGCAAGAATTTGCTTGCGTAAGTGTCGCTCTAATAAATCCTGACGGCTCCAGGTTTGCTGTAAGTCTTGATGGGTTTTTTCATTGGCTTCAGTCAAGGTTTTAAAACCAGTTTGGGCAATACGTGCTGTCGGTCCCTGCGCATCTTCAGACTGACCAATTGCATCTGCCAAGTTCTGAGCTGACCAGAAACTATCGACAAACAGCTTACTTTGTTTAGTGGCTTTTGCAGTTTGTATGGCTTTCACCACAATTAACACCCACGTTACGATCGAGAACCCGATCAATAACCAAATGGTGGCATCATGAATAATCGTATTAATATCAGACATATCGAATTTTCCTAAGATAAAATTTTACAGTTTAATTGGGTAATTTGAAGTGAATCGGAACATCGACCCAACCTTCTATTGGTGTGTTGCCACGCAGTGCAGGTGAAAATTTCCAGCGTTTCACCGTTTTTACAGCCGCATCATCTAGTACTTTTTTGCCGCTACTATTTTTTAGGTTGATTTCTAAAGGGCTGCCTGTGGGTGAAACTTTTACACGCAACATCACAACGCCTTCCCAACCACGGTCTAACGCCACTTCTGGGTATTCAGGGGCAGGATTGCTCAGATAACCGGCATAACCTTTGGCTGCTGTCACAGGTAAGTTTTCTTGTGCGGGCTTACTCACAGGTTCAGCAACTTTTTGGGTCGGTGTGACGTTTTCTGTAGGTTCAGCCTGCGGTACTGGTTGCGTAACGGATTTAGCAACGGGTCTAGGCTGCTCAATTGGCTTCTGTTCGACAGGTTTCTGCACGGACTTTTCAACCACGGTTTTTTGTACAGGCTGAGGCTTTGCTGAAACAGGTGGAATGATCGGTTTTTGTATTTCCTGTTTGAGTTTGGGTTCAATCACCTTAGGCGGCTCTTCCTTGGGTTTTTCAATTACAATCGCGATAGGTTCGGGTTTTTTCACGACTAAGGGCGGTGTTGGAAGATGCTCTGCAAGATAAAAAATGCCGTAATGTAAAGCCAGAACAGCACCAATCGCCCAAAAGATCTTATGGGTTTGAACAGGTTTTTCTGCTGCGATAGGATTCGTCAAATGGGCAACAAATGGATCTACAGCATGAAATACATTGGACTGAACATTTTGAAGTTGTTCAAACAAAATTGCCTTTTTATAAGGACTTCGACTGACTTCACTCATATCAGTAATGCACCATTCAATAAGATTTAATTTGTATTGCAGAATATTTTTTATTTCATTAATTAAATTCGCTTAATTTGAATAAGGAAATATTCTTTCAATTTTAGATTTTTAATTAATTCACAGATGAGTGAGTTAATTTAAATAAATGAGATATTGAAAATATAATGAGTGATTTTTTTAAAATAGAAAAAGAACTTTTTTAGATTAGTATTTTGATAAAAAGGGATAGAAGAATAATCAAAGATCGTGTTTTAGAATAATTTTAGATAATTTATTTTATATTCAAGATATATTTATGGTTGTATTTGTTTTTTATTATGGGGCTGATTTTATATCTCTGCTAAATAAATCTTTTTATATGCAATAAGGCCGTCCATAGATAGAACAGCCTTATGCTATTTAAAGCTAAAATTTTTAAAATAAAAGAATAACGCTTAACTAAAGAATATTGGCCACTTTTAAAAAGTGCTCTCGTGCTCTAATGCGTTCGATCCATGCTTTTAAGTGCGTATGATCATGCTTGCGTTCAACATCTAAATTGAACCAGTGATTGAGGGCTAAAGCCAAAGGAATATCGGCAACGCCAAAATTTGAACCAGACAAATAGGGCTGTTTAGCCAGCTCGCTATTGGCCACATCCAATATCTTTTCTAGTTTTTCTGCTGCGATTTTAACGGCAGCTAAATCTCTTTTATCTTCAGGCTGTCGAACCAAATTAAAAAATACAATTCCAAACACAGGCAAAACTGTGGTGGTGTACCAATCAATCCATTTTTCTGCGCTAAAGCGTAATTTGGGGTCTTCAATCCATAATGAATTTTTCCCATATACTTCAGTTAGATACCGTAAAATGGTGTTGGATTCCCACAAAACTGTGTCACCATCTTGAATGACCGGAATCAGACCATTGGGATTGAGTGCTAAAAACTCGGCAGTATCAATCACACCATACTGTTGTCCCGCAGGAATATGTTCAAATTGAAGTCCAAGTTCGGCTGCTAGCCAAAGTACTTTGTGGACATTTAAAGAATTGGGTCTACCCCAAATGGTGATGCTCATATATTTTCTCTAAGATTTGGAATGTGAAGATGCCGTACTTTGGTGAAATCCAGTATTTAAGCAATCGCCATTCTGAACAGTCAAAATGGCTTAGGCGATATTGAAATTTCACCAAAGCATTCAGCTTTAAATATTTTTAGAAACGGTAGCTGACACGACCATAGTAATAGCCCCCATAGAGCCCAAAAGGTGAAAGCTGGGCATAATAGTTTTCACCTAAGCCATCGACAATGTTGGATTTTTCAGGGTAGGTGTTGAATAAGTTATCTGCACCTAAAGTCAAGGACAGGCTGTCTGTAAGGTTATAGGTTGCGTCTAGGTCTACAATCCATTTAGCATCAAAAGTTTGGTCTGTCGCCGCGGTTTCGCTGCGTGCAATGTAACTGCCATAACGGGACAGGCGCGTATTTAAATCCAGTTTTGCGTATTGCCAATTCGCAGCCAACGTGAATTTGGTTTTCGGATCTGCATCGGTGATCATACCTTTGGTACGACGGGTGATACGATCAATGTTGATACCGTCTAACTGGCTTGGATTATCTGCAATTGCTGTAATATCGGTTTCATTCCAGTTGAAGCCCAAGCTCCAGCGGATACGACCATATTTGTTTAACTGTTGAGTATAGTCCGCAATAACATCGACCCCATTAGTTTCTGTATCAAATAAGTTGGCATAGTAGGTGACATAGTTAACGTTAGAAAAACCGTTTGCCGCCAAGATGTTATTGATACCCGTTCCTGTAAGTCCCGCCGTGGATGCAATACGATCTTTCAGTTCAATTCGATAAGCATCGATTGCAAGGTTGAAATTTTTGAATGGACTATAGGTTAAACCCAGAGAAAAGTTCGTCGATTCAGTAGGATCAAGGGCCTCTGCACCTAAAGCTTTTCCTAATGCTGAATCGGTACGTACGGATTTACTGTAGACATCAGATCGGACGCCATTGTTTACCGTACTGACAATACCTGTACTGGCAAAACCTTGTTGGTATAAAGAGGGTGCAATAAAGCCTGTGCTAGCTGTTCCACGTACTGCCAGTTGTGGGTTAAATTCATAACGGCTGTTAATTTTTCCGTTAAATGTATCGCCTGAACTGTCATCATAATGCTCGAAGCGCCCTGCTAAACCGACAAACCAGTTCTCAGTCACATCTAAACCTAAGTCTAAATAGGCAGCAGTATTGCTACGGCTAATATCTGCTTCATCTTCAGGTAAGAGCACACGGGCACCAAAGGTTCCGACTGTTGCAGGTAAGCCAGCATTATCACCCGTAGGGATAATATAACCGCCATTTTTATAGGCTAAAGGATCAGTGGCTTTAGATGTCCAACCTTCTTTACGATAGTCCAGTCCCCACGCAACACTCAGTGGGTTTGCTCCAAAACCAATATCGAAGGTTTTTTTAAGGTCAAGGTTAGTGACCCATTGATAAGCATCATATTTTTGTAAACCAAATGACGTTGGGCTAGACGGCCCAAGAGATGGATTTAGGTTATTTCGCGTAGAGTGATCTTGTGTATTTTTTCCGTAAGAACTACTCGCATCCCATGCCCAGCCGAGTACATCATCACCTTTTAGTCCCCAAACAGTTTGCACATCCGTTTCATTTAAAATGACATCGGGTGTTGTACCATTCGGGAAGATTTCAACAATACCTGATCTAGAGTTCGGACGACGATAGGAAGCTCCTGTAGAAGCATCACGCCAACCTGCAGTGGTGTAGCTATAAAGGGTTGCAGCTTTACTTAAAGGCAGTTCAGCATTTGCAGAAACATTAAACTGCTCGACCGAAGGTAGACCTAATTTATTTAAATTACGATCTATTGCGGCTTCACGTGGGTCATCTTGACCATTTACTTTAGAGTAGATTCTGCCTGAAACAGGGCCAGCACGGGTGGTAGCATCTTGATTTTTCAGGTCAAAACCAAAATTGATAAAACCCTCTTGACCCAAAGGTGCACCAGCATTGGCATTGAGTTGAAAAGTTTCTCCGTTTCGACCTGTGCCATCATAATGTTCTCGCCCGCCATAGGTCGTACTAATATTGCCGCCATGATCCGCCGATTTGAGCACAATGTTGATCACCCCAGCAATCGCATCGGAACCATACTGCGCGGCAGCACCATCACGTAAAACTTCAACACGTGCAATAGCACCAATCGGGATGAGGTCTAAATCTGCGGCTTGGTAGCCTTCGCCAAAACCGTATTTGTTAATGGCTAAAGCACCGACATGACGACGTTTTCCATTCACCAATACGAGGGTATGACCACCACCCAAACCACGTAAACCCGCAGAACGGGCAACAGCGCCGTAACCATCAGGTTGACTAGGTACGGTAGCAACACTAAAAGACGGAATCACTTTTGCCAAAATGTCTCTTAGCGCAAGGGTATTGCCTTGCTTGACAAGTTGTTCGCCACTAATCACGTCTACGGGTGCAGGGCTTTCAGTGATGGTCCGAATACCGCCGCGGTTGCCTACCACCACCACGCTTTCGAGTTGTTGAACATCTTCTTTTTCAACGGCTGTTACGGTTTTTTGCTGAAGATCTTCAGCGTAGATTGAGCCTGTAATTCCGCAAGTTAATGCAAAAAAAATGGATTGATAGAGAGGGGATATTTTAAAACCCAGCTTTTCAGGCTGAGACGGTATTAACTTGGTTTGCCACATTATATTTTCCAATGATGATGTAATTCGAGGAGTTTTTTGAATCAATAATCTGATGAGTATTTCGACTCTGAGAGTCAATATAGCGATTGTTTTTTTATTGTTAAATATTAAATAATCATTTAAATATCAGTTTTGAATAAATATATTTTTATTAAATTATTAATAAGCTTTTCTTTATTTTTAATAATAATTCAATCACTTTATGAAAATCATATTTTCACTTTTTTATATAACTTTAAGTTTATTTAATATTTAATTTTTAAAACCTAAATCCGTTTAATAGGTTCCAACTTTATATTTTTTGGAAAATAGAAAATGGGGCTGAGTTATAAATTAAGCATACTGGATAAATGTCCCAAAGCTGAAGGCATCAGCGTAGAACAGTCATTTAAAAATGCATTGCAAATTGCTCAAACGGCAGAAGCTTTAGGCTTTTATCGTTACTGGGTGGCTGAGCACCATTCCACAGCTTTGTTATCCAGTCCATCCCCCGAAATTTTGATTGCATGGTTATTGGCACAGACTAAAACCATTCGAATTGGCTCGGGTGGAGTAATGTTGCAGCACTACAGCCCTTATAAAGTTGCAGAGAATTTTAATGTACTGGCGGGTCTAGCAAACAATCGAGTGGATTTAGGCGTTGGCAAAGCACCTGGTGGTTTTCCTGTCTCAACTCAGGCACTACAGCTCGGGCTTGATCAGTCACTAAAAGGGAGTTTTAAAGCACAACTAGAAGCATTAGATCGTTATTTACATTCTAAATTTGATCGTAATCAGCCAGATCAGGTCGCTGCAACTCCAACACCAGATCAGGTCGCAGAGAAGTTCTTGCTGGGTGCAAGCATTGAAAGTGCTCGACTTGCAGCAGATTTGGGCTGGAAATTTGTATTTGCAGCACATTTAAATGGCGATGCCACCTTACTGCAAGATGCTTTACAGACTTACTCGCACTATTCGTCAGGAAAAAGAGCCATTGTTGCGGCACAAATTATTGTGGCTGATAGCCGTGATCAAGCAGAAGAACTGGCAGCAGGACTATCTGTTTGGACGTTGGAACTTGAGAACGGTCAACGGGTAAAAATCCCGAATGAACAAAGCGGACAGGAGTTTTCGAGACAAGCTCAATCTCCAATTAAAAGCCTTAAAAAAGAGCAGTTAAATATTATAAAAGGTACGGTCGATGATGTTCATCAGCAGTTATACGCCTTACATCAACAACATGGAATCCATGAATTTATTGTTGAATCACCACTGTTAGATCATGCAACGCGTTTGAAATCTCTAACTTTACTGGCGCAGCACGCTGTGCTTGCAGCTTAAGTTGGAGAAATTGATGTCAAATAGACCATTACTTGAACAGCAGTTGCTTAGTTGGAGACATGAATTACATCGTCATCCAGAATTATCAGGGCAAGAGTTTCAAACCACCGACAAATTAAAACAATGGCTGTCTGAATACGGCATTGAAACTTCAACTTGGGGTTTAAAAACAGGACTGATTGCAGATATTGGCACGGGTTATCCTATTGTGGCTATTCGTGCAGACATCGATGCTTTACCTATTCATGAAGAGATTGAGCAAGACTTTCGTTCAACACAAGACGGGGTCATGCACGCCTGTGGGCATGATTTGCATAGCTCAAGCATTTTAGGCGCTGCGATTTTACTCAAAGCGCAAGCGTCTGAATTAAAAGGTACGGTACGCGTTATTTTTCAGCCCGCGGAGGAAACTTATAGCGGCGCTTATGAAGTACTCAATAGCGGTGCCTTGAAAGATGTATCCGCCATTTTTGGTTTTCACAATGTTCCCGAGTTAGCTCTAGGCACTTTTGCAACACGCTCTGGTGCATTTTATGCCAACGTCGACCGATTCAAAATTGTGATTAAAGGTAAGGGCGGTCACGCAGGGCGTCCGCATGAAACCAAAGATCCAATCGTTGTGGCAGCGCAGTTGATTAGTGCTGTGCAAACCATTGCCAGTCGCAGCATTAATAATTTGGACACCTGTGTGGTCAGTATCACCCAAGTGCATGCAGGCACCAGTTGGAACATTCTGCCAGAAGAAGCGCACTTGGAGGGTACGGTACGAACCCATTCTCCAGAGGTTCGCTTAGCTGTTGAACAAAAACTCAAACAAATTGCACAAGGTATTGCACTTGCTCATTCAGTTGAGATTGCTGTGGATTGGGACAATGGACCCGCTGCATTAATTAACACTGCAACATGGGCTGAACTGAGCCAAAGCGTTGCGCGTGCACAAGGTTATGAGGTGCAAGATGCGCCACTTTATTTGATCGGTGAAGACTTTGGCGCCTATTTAGAGCAGATCCCCGGTGCCTTTGTCAGTATCGGCAGTGCCAGTTCCTTCGGGCTGCACCATCCCCAATATCAACCCAATGAATCTTTAATTTATCCAGCTGCTCAGTACTTTGCTGCCTTAGCAACACAAGCACTTGAGTCTATTCATAAAAATGCAGAGGTCTAACATGAGTAATCACAAACAAATTCGCCTTGGAACTATCTTACACGGTGCAAACGGAAATATGTCTGCATGGCGCCATCCTGAAGCAGTAGTCGATGCCAGTATCAATTTTGAATTTGCAAAAAACGTCGCACTTCAAGCAGAACGGGCAAAGTTTGATTTTGTCTTTGTGGCTGATGGTTTATATATCAACGAAAAATCAATTCCTCATTTTCTCAACCGTTTTGAACCGATTACCTTGCTTTCAGCCTTAGCCAGTGTGACGCAAAATATTGGTTTAGTAGGTACAGTGTCGACCTCATATAGTGAGCCGTTTACGATTGCGCGTCAGTTTGCCAGTCTGGATCATTTAAGTGGTGGGCGTGCAGGATGGAATGTGGTGACCACACCACTTGAGGGCACTGCAAAAAATCATACCCGAAAACAGCATCCTGAGCACAGCCAGCGTTATGAAATTGCCGATGAATATTTGCAAGTGGCAAAAGGGCTTTGGGACTCATGGGGTGAGGGCGCTTTTGTTCGCAATAAAGAAACAGGGCAATTTTTTGAACGCAGTAAATTACATACTTTGAACCATAAAGGTAAACATTTTGAAGTGGCAGGCCCACTCAATGTAGAGCGTTCGCCACAAGACCGTCCGATTCTATTCCAAGCAGGAGCATCAGGTGCAGGTCGTGCATTAGCCGCGAAACATGCCGATGCCATTTTTACCCATCAAGCCACACTCGAAGAAGCACAAGCATTTTACTTAGATGTGAAACAGCAAGTGATTAAGAATGGTCGTGACGCAGATGATTTGCTCATTTTCCAAGGGATTGGGGTGTTGATCGGAGATTCTGCTGAAGATGTAGAGCGTCAATATCTTGAAACAGCAGCATTAGTCACGATAGATGACGCGCTGAATTATTTAGGACGTTTCTTTGAACATCATGATTTTTCTCAATATGAACTCGATGCACCTTTTCCTGAACTGGGCACACTGGGTGAAAACAGCTTCAAAAGTGGCACTGATGAAATTAAACGCAAAGCCAAAGCAGAGAATTTAACTTTACGTCAGGTTGCACTGCAAGCCGCAACTCCACGTCCACCTTTTGCTGGAACGGTAGAAGAAGTGGCAGATCAGTTAGAACTGTGGGTAAAAGAAGAGGCGGCTGATGGCTTCATTATTGCGGGTGCAACCCCTAAAACTTTAGATACTTTTGTTGAAAAAGTTGTGCCATTGCTGCAACAACGCGGGCTATATCGTACCGAATATCCGGGCACTACTTTACGCGCTAGTTTTGGTTTAAAGCGACCAGAAAATCAATTTGAACGATCAGAAAAGGAACACCTTCATGCGGTTGAATAAAACACCTTTGACGATTGCTTTGGCACTGCTTCTCGGAATTTCTCTGGTTGGATGCAGTAAAGAACAGGCATCTACACAAACGGCTAACTCAACAGCCGAGTCTACAAAATCGACCGATAAAACCGATTTTTATAGCCGCGAGCTTGCAAAATTAAAACAGAATATGACGCCGATTCATGTTGCTCAAAATGCAAAAGCCAGTCAAAAAATTCCGAAAGATTTTAAGTTTGTAAATGCGGGTTATTTTACCGTTGCTGCAATTTCAGGAGCGCCACCTTTAAGTGTATTAGGGCCTGATAATCAAACCTATATTGGAACTGAAATTGATATTGCCCGTTTGATTGCAGACAGTTTGGGCTTAAAACTGAAACTGGTTCGTACCTCGTGGGAAGACTGGCCGCTCGGTGTCCTTAGTGGCAAATATGATGCAGCCATTGCCAATGTAACCGTCACCAAAGAGCGTAAGGAGAAATTTGACTTTGCGACCTATCGTCAAGACGTATTGGCTTTTTATGTCGCAGAGAAAAGTAAAGTCAAAGCCATCAAAGGTCCTGATGATATTTCAGGTTTAAAAGTGATTGTCGGCTCTGGTACCAATCAGGAAAAAGTGCTGTTGGACTGGATTGAGGACAATAAAAAGAAAGGGCTGCCACCGGGGCAAGCACTTTATTACGATGATGGTGCATCCGCAAGTTTGGCGCTTCAGTCTGGGCGGGTTGATGCCTTATTTGGTCCTAACGTTGCTTATGCATGGCAAGCGGCAAATGGTGCAAAAATCCGTTTGGCAGGCACAGCACTCGGTGGTGGAACACGACCTGCCGAATTGGGGGTCACGCTGAAAAAAGGCGGTGGTTTGGCCGATGCGGTACAGACAGCTTTAAATGGAGTAATTCAAACAGGGGAATATCAAAAAGTCTTAGCGCGTTGGGGGGCACAGGCAGAAGCGATTCAGCATTCTGTAATCAACCCGCCGGGGTTGGGAGACTAAAATGTACAAGGTCCAGACAGCGGTGGTTTTTGGTCTGACACTGGCGGCTTTAAGTGTGACGGGTTGCTATAACAATGAGAGAGCAACTCATGCACAAGAAAATCGTTTGAAAACTGAGTTTTCGGAAAAAGAGCAACAGACCTTAAGAAATAACATGGTGGCTATTCATAGTACTAAAAATGTAGAGGCAATTGCTCAATTGCCTCAAGGTTTTAAGTTTGTAAATGAGGGCTATTTTACTGTTGCTGTGGGGACCAACAGTTTTCCACCCCTCCATGTTTTGGCAGAAGATAACCAGACCCGTATTGGCAGTGAAATTGATATGGCACAGTTAATTGCTGACAGCTTAGGTCTCAAACTTCAGGTGATTCCAAGTTCGTGGGAGAACTGGCCGCTCGGTTTAGCATCGGGAAAATTCGATGCTGTACTCAGCAATATTGCGGTCACAGAACTGCGTAAGCTGAAATACGATTTTGCGACTTATCGTCAGGACATGTTGGCTTTTTATGTGACTAAAGACAGCAAAATTCAAACGATTAAAACGCCTGATGATATTGCGGGACTCAAAATCGTGGTTGGTTCTGGCACTAATCAGGAACGACTGCTGTTGAACTGGATTGAAAACAATCAGCAAAAAGGGCTGAACCCAGCACAGCCTATTTATTTGGAAGACGGTGCAGCCGCAGCTTTGGCATTGCAATCTGGTCGTGTCGATGCCTACCTCATTCCCAATGTGATGGGTGTCTGGCAACAAGCCAATGGTGCCAATATTAAAGCCGTTGGCGAATTAGATGGAACATGGTCAGTTGCTGTTGCTGTGAAAAAGGGTACAGGCTTGGTGAATGCTGTTCAAGCATCTATAAACGGGGTCATTGCGAATGGGACATATAGCCAAGCCCTATCACGTTGGAGTTTACAAAATGAAGGAATTCCACAATCAGTGATTAACCCACTGATTCAGGATAAATAAGAGGTCATTATGCAAGAAAAATTTATCCAAATGCCTGTTGATGTGCCTGAAGCACAGCCTTTACTGGATCAGTTATTTGCTGAATATGAAGAAATTTATGGTGATTTTTTTTCACGTCAAGATGCTCAAGTCATTGATGAACGTAAAAAAGCCACACATCGGGAACGCTATGAAGGGGCGGAAGATTTTTTACCGCCACATGGATTGTTTGTGGTGCTGAAACGTGATGATGAAGTGATTGCAATGGGTGCCTATAAACGCTATGACGCAGAAACCGCAGAGCTGAAACGTATTTGGTCGCATCAAAATTTACGTAAACAAGGGCTGGCTGCAAAAATAGTTAAAGAGCTAGAACGAAGTGCGCTTGCTGCGGGGTATAGCAAAATTTTTCTCACTACAGGGTTTAAGCAAATTCCAGCCGTGAAATTGTATTTGAGCTTAGGTTATGAACCTCAGTTTGAACTCACTCCAGATTTTAATTTTGATCGATACATTGGTGCGCCTTTATACGGTGGACTTCCTTTTAGAAAGACTTTACTGCAAAAGGAGGTCGCATGAGTTTAGAACATTATAAAATCGTTCCAGCACGTCATCCACTGCGCTACATTGGTGTCGCATTTTCGATATTAATTATTGCAGTGGTTGCTGAGTCGATTTTTTCCAACAAAAACTGGGGTTGGCCTGTTTTTAGACAGTGGTTCTTTGACCCTGCGATTCTTCAGGGCTTGTTGATGACGCTGAAACTGACCTTTTGGTCAATCGTGTTTAGTTTAATTTTGGGCACCATTGTAGCCATGATGAGACTGTCTTCCTCATGGTTAATTCGCTCATTGGCATGGGTGTATATCTGGATGTTCAGATCATTACCACTGCTGTTGGTGTTGATTATTCTCTATAACTTTTCTTATTTATATGAATATATCAATGTCGGTGTACCGTTTACTGACACGGTCTTTGCCCAGTTTAAAACCATCAATGCACTGGATCAGTTCTCAACGGCTTTAGTTGGTTTGGTGATTGTACAAAGTGCTTATACAGCCGAAGTCATCCGAGGCGGTATTTTGTCTGTTGATCATGGTCAATTTGAAGCAGCAGCAGCATTGGGTTTGTCATGGTGGCGCCGTACGACACGGATTATTTTACCGCAATCCATTCGCAGTATTATTCCAGCGATTATCAACGAATGTGTCGGTTTATCTAAAGGCACATCAATTGTGTATGTTTTGGCAATGCCTGAACTTTTTTATACCGTGCAAATGATCTATAACCGCAACCAAGAAGTGATTCCGTTGTTGATGGTTGCCGCCGTTTGGTACGTAATCGTCACTAGCGTATTTTCCATCGTGCAATGGTATATCGAAAAAATATTGGCAAAAGGCGAGCGGAAATCAGCCATTAATAGTTTTGCTTTTTTCAAGAAAACGCAGCCACACACGACTCAACCGCGTATAGGAGCTAGTTATGATCATTAATCAAGCAACATCTCCTGCAAATGGTCATATCCAAGTGAGCCACGTATTTAAAAACTATGCGGGACATGCGGCATTACACGATATTAGCCTTGATATTCCTGCGGGTTCTGTCACGGTAATTATTGGCCCTTCAGGGTCGGGTAAATCAACTTTATTACGCACTATTAATCATTTAGAACGTGTAGATGCAGGATTTATTCAAATTGATGATGAGTTTATCGGCTATCGGAAAAAAGGCGATAAACTTTATGAATTAAAAGAACGAGATATTTTAAAACAGCGTAAATCTGTGGGTTATGTGTTTCAGAACTTTAATTTATTTCCACATTTAAATGTTTTGCAAAATATTATTGAAGCACCCTTAGCACATAAAAAACTGAGTAAAGATCAAGCAATTGTAAAAGCCAATCAATTATTGGGTTTAGTGGGGCTTCGAGATAAGGTTGCAGCATGGCCTAAACAACTTTCTGGGGGGCAACAGCAGCGTGTAGCGATTGCCAGAGCTTTAGCCTTAGACCCCAAAGTGATTTTATTTGATGAACCTACTTCTGCTCTAGACCCTGAGCTGGTAGGGGAAGTCTTGAATGTAATCAAAAACTTGGCGAAATTAGGTAAAACCATGGTGATTGTAACGCATGAAATTGCTTTTGCACGAGAAGTTGCCGACCATGTGGTGTTTATGGATCAAGGCAGAATTGTTGAACAAGGAACAGTTCAACAGGTTCTGGAACATCCCAAAGAAGAGCGGACTCAAAACTTTTTATCTCGGGTTTTATAAATTTAAGTCTTATTTTTTATGATATATATTTTAATGTTATATATTAAAAATCGTTAGTGAATTATAAAACTAACGATTTTTTTATAAGTTTAATTTGTTGATAAGGTATGATTAAATCCATATAAATAGAATAAATTTCATCCTTTATAATCATTTTAAATTTCTTTTTAATAGTGATTAAAATGAGCAGATTAATTTATTTGGATTATGCAGCAACAACACCTATTCTTCCTGAAATTACGCAAGCAATGATTCGATGTTTGTCCTTAGACGGCGATTTCGGAAATCCTGCTTCGCAGTCGCATCATTATGGTTGGGATGCGGCAAAACATATCACCACGTCTAGACAACATGTTGCTGATTTAATCCATGCAAATGCTCAAGAAATTATTTGGACCTCAGGTGCGACAGAGTCAAATAACCTTGCAATCAAAGGCACTTTAGATGCCTATAAAAATCAAAATAAACACATTATTACCAGCAAAATAGAGCATAAGGCCGTGTTAGATACTTGTGCAGAGCTAGAAAGCCTCGGTTTTCAAGTCACTTACTTACAGCCTGAATTGGGTACGGGGCTGATTCGTCCAGAACAGGTCGCACAAGCCATTCAACCCAATACAGTTTTGATCTCGTTGATGATGGTGAATAACGAAATTGGCACCTTAACGGACATTCAAGCGATTGGTCATATTGCACATCAGCATCAAATTTTATTTCACGTTGATGCTGCGCAAGCGGCGGGAAAGGCTGAGATTGATGTACAGGCGATGCAGATTGATTTACTCAGTCTATCTGCACATAAAATCTATGGACCCAAAGGCATTGGTGCGCTCTATGTTCGTCAAGATATTCAAAAACACATCAAGACCCAAATTCATGGCGGTGGGCATGAGCAAGGCTTACGTTCGGGAACTTTAGCCACCCATCAAATTGTGGGTATGGGAGAAGCGTGCCGACTGGCTAAATTAGCCTTAGGGGATGAACAAAAGCGGATTCAACATCTAAGGAATAAGCTATTGCAAGGTTTACAGGCTTTGACACCCGTGAACTTAAATGGTCATGCTACACAGCATGTCGCAAATTATTTAAATGTGAGTTTTTTAGGCGAACGAGCCCATTCGATTATTGCCGCGATTAAACAGGTTGCCGCAGTTTCAAGTGGTTCAGCTTGTAATTCGCATCATGCAGCACCTTCTCATGTATTAAGTGCTTTAGGACTGAGTGAAAATTTAGCGTCAAACGCGGTACGTTTTAGTTTTGGTGCGTATAGCACACAAGAGCATATCGAAGTGTTAATGCATGAATTGCGTACTCTTTTACAGTCAAGTGAGAAAACACTTCAGTTGTCCTTTGTGTAAGCCCTATGCGGCTATCAATTTAGCACCCGTTTAAAGCGGCACCATTGATCTGGACTTTAAAAGTTTTGAACTAGATGGAGGGCAATTCGATTAAAATAACGGATGTAGATAAGACGATTTTGCAAGGCTTATTCAGCTTGATCCTGTTTCAATGAATAAGCCTGAAAGCGATTGTCCTTTATTTTTATAAAGGTAAGACGTAATTTAATAATGGTTGATTTTTTATTTAAATATTCATCATAGCCATCTAGCCCCAATTTCAAGCAAAGCCCGTGGTTGTCCCAAATAAGATGAACCTATTGTCAGTAGAATAGGGCGGTGTCATAGCGCATCTTATGTATCTTGTCTTGATGTGGCATCGAGAGCAATAATCATATCAGCACACAAGATTTTAATTTGTATACTAGCGGGAAATGAAATAAATAGGATAAAAAGAGCGTTGGCAATTCAATCTTTTGGGGGAGATATGAGCCGCAGAGCCTATTTAATTTGGTTGATTGTGATTATTGCAGGGCTAATTTATTGGTGGAAGCCAAGTCCTAGTATTGAAAATGCTCAAGATTATCAAAGAGTCAGTGACACAGTTCAAAGCTTTAATGGTTATACCATGACCAATTTGGCTGATTATGAAGGACAATTTCGGGTTTTATCACGGGAAAACTATCGTTCAGGACGCGAAGCAGAGCTTAGCCCAGTCGATTTTGCACTTGGTTGGGGAGAAATGGCTGATCCTGCGGTGTATAAACAGCTTTCGATTCGTCAAAGTAATCGTTGGTATTACTGGCGTTATGAAAATCAACCACCGATTCCACGCCAAGAGATTGAAACACACAGTGCCAATACACATTTAATTCCTGCCAATGCATCCATTGCAAAACAACTGGCAGATGTTGATCAAGATGACCTGATTTATTTAAAGGGACATTTGGTCGAAGTGAAATCGGCAGATGGTTGGACGTGGCGCAGTTCACTGAGTCGTGAAGATACAGGGAATGGGGCCTGTGAGCTGATGTTGGTGGAAGAAGTGAGGGAGCTTTAGGGTGTTGACCCTCTGGGCTTAAAGGGAATGGGTAGATGATCTAGACAGTATAATGCATTAAAAAGGTGATCCTGAATGACCACCTTTCTTCATATCATGTTAATTAGAGTTTTTCATTTTGTTGCTTCCATTGGCTTTGGATTTGCTTGGCAAACTTAGGATAGTCCTGAATAAAACGAACATGGAGTTCTACGCCTGTTTTCAGGGTGGCATCGTCAACCATAAAATATGGATTATGGTTTGGTGCAGCCTGCTCCATTTTTTGTGATGGAGCTGTTGCACCTAAAAAAACAAAAAGGGAAGGCATGAGTTGGCCATAATATGAAAAGTCTTCGCTGGCACTCGCATTATTATTGAGGACATGCAGTTTATCTTCACCTGCAACCTGTTTGAGTGTCGGTTGCATCAGTCTGGTTAACGTTGGATTGTTTGACGTGACAGGTGCATAGGCAGCAATTTCGACTTTTGCCTGTACATCATTGGCTAAAGCATTGTGTTCTAACATGATGGGGATATTTTTTAATAGGTTCTGGCGAATGTCTTCATTGTTGGAGCGGATGGTGCCGACCATATTAACTTGCTCTGGGATAACATTGCCTGTTGTTCCAGCCTGAATACTGCCAATACTAATCACACCCATCCCTTGTGTAAGATTGGATCTGCGGCTAATCAGACTTTGTAAATTGTTAATCATTTGTGAAGCTGCATAAATCGGGTCACGACCATCCCAAGGCATAGAACCATGAACTTGTTTTCCATTGACTTGAATGCGCAGGTGATCCGCACTATTAAGCATCACACCTTCTTTATAAAAGAGATTGTTACTTGGCATGCCCGCCATCACATGCAAGCCAAAGATTACTTCGGGTCTAGGATTTCTAAGTGCACCATCTGCAATCATTTTACGTGAACCAATTTCAGCACCTTGCGTGAAATTGTCTATATCAGCGCCACCTTCTTCGGCAGGCTGGAAAATAAAAACAACTGTTCCTACAAGTTTATCTCGATGATCAGCTAATACTTTAGCAGCACCAAGTAACATCGCCGTATGGGCATCATGCCCACAAGCATGCATGACAGAAACTTCTTTGCCTTGATAAGTAGCTTTGGTTTTACTGGCAAAAGGGAGCTGAGTTTTTTCTTCTATAGGCAATGCATCCATGTCTGCGCGTAATGCCATGGTTGGACCGGGTTTTCCACCTTTTAATATGCCAATCACACCAGTTTTCGCAAATCCTGTTTTCACCTCTATGCCATAAGATTTTAGTTGCTGCTGCACCAGTTTAGATGTTTCAAACTCCATGTTCCCCAGTTCTGGATGCTGATGAATGTGATGGCGAAGTTGAATAGTCTGCGCCTCATTTTTTTCGACCGCAGTATGAACCCAATCGGCAAAACTTAAGGGACTACAGAGTAGAAGCGATGTAACAAAACAGGACAGTCGAAATGGTTTCATGCAATACACAGCCTTGTGATCATTCATTATTGAACTGTAAAACATGCCATTGTGCTGAAGATAAGGCAAAAACCCTATAGGTATATTTTTTGATTTTTAAAGTATTGGTTTATATTGTGAATGCTCGAACTTATCATTAGATAGACGAGTTGTTGGCTCAAATAACCGCTATTTTCGAGTTTTATTTAAAAGAAAAAGGGAGAATAAATCTCCCTTTATTTATTTCTCTTTCGGTTCTGGTGGTGTCATCCCAAACTGTAAATACGCCATATTGGTGGCAATACGACCACGCGCAGTCCGCATTACATAACCTTGTTGAATTAAATATGGCTCAATCACATCTTCCAATGTGCCTGAATCTTCAGCCATGGCAGCAGCTAAGGCTTCAATACCTGCGGGACCACCATCAAATCGCTCAAGCAGCATGCTTAAATAACGGCGGTCTAGAGTATCTAAACCGTCTTTATCAACATTGAGCATATCGAGTGCACGTTGTGCCATGTCTTGGGTCACTTCACCTGTACCTTTCACTTGCGCATAGTCACGAACTCGACGTAGCAAACGGTTAGCAATACGTGGTGTTCCGCGTGCGCGGCGCGCAATTTCTGCCGAGCCTTCACGGGTAATCGGCACATCCATTAAATTGGCAGAACGCGTGACAATATGGGTTAAATCGGCCACCGAGTAAAATTCAAGACGTTGTACAATCCCGAAACGGTCACGTAGTGGAGACGTCAATAAGCCTGCACGTGTAGTCGCTGCGACAAGGGTAAAAGGGGGTAAATCCAATTTAATTGAGCGGGCTGCTGGACCTTCACCAATCATGATATCGAGTTGGTAATCTTCCATTGCAGGGTACAGAATTTCTTCAATGACTGGTGAAAGACGATGAATTTCATCAATGAACAGCACATCGCCTTCTTCAAGATTGGTCAGCATAGCAGCCAAATCACCTGCACGTTCTAATACAGGTCCTGAAGTCGATTTCAAGTTTCCGCCCATTTCGCGCGCAATAATATTGGCCAGTGTGGTTTTACCCAAGCCAGGTGGACCAAAAATCAAGGTATGGTCAAGTGCTTCTGCACGACCGCGTGCGGCACCAATAAAGATTTCCATTTGTTCGCGTACCACAGGTTGACCAATATAGTCATCTAGCGAGGTGGGACGGATGGCACGATCGATATGATCTTCGGGTTTTTCGGAACCACCGATGAGACGGTCTTGCATAGGTTTGACTTCAAATTAATACATTTTTTAAAACAAGAAACATGCAGTAAGCATGGTGGTGTCTTTTCAATAATATTTTTGCTTAGGGAATTACCTGCGGTTCGCCTTACTTTTGTTTTGGCAAAAGTAAGCAAAACCATTGTCATTCGCAAAACTCGTTGAATGAAAGTTCGTATCGACTATATCGCAGAAACTTTATTGTGCATATGTTTCCTGCCTCGAACAGTTGCGAATGACGTTCGCGCGTATCAAATACGACTTTGAATTGAGTACTTATTTATTCATCGACTTGAGTGCAGCACGAATAATGTCGCTGGCTTCCGTAAACTCACCTTTCGCCGCATTCACCAATTTCTGTGCTTCTAGGGGTTTGTAGCCTAATGATTGTAAGGCAGCTTCTGCTTCGGCAACGGCTGAATTCCCTGTAAATTGGATTTGTTCTGTCGTTGAGTTGCTTGGAACTGTACCTGTAGACATGGCTTTAAAACGGTCACGTAATTCAATCATTAGGCGTTCAGCAGTCTTTTTACCCACACCAGGGACTTTAACCAGTGTATTCACATCTTCATGTTCAACAGTATGAATCAGCATATCTACGCTTAAAGTCGAAAGAATCCCCAAAGCCATTTTGGGGCCGACACCATTCACTTTTAACAGTGTACGGAAGATGAGTTTTTCTTGCTGATGTAAAAAACCATACAATAATTGTGCATCTTCACGAACTGCCAAATGCGTCCACAACGTGACTTTTTGTCCTTTTTGTAATTGGCAAAATGTCGATAAAGGCGTGTCAATCTCATAGCCAACGCCGTTGACATTGAGCAGTACGGTCGGGGCTTCGAGGGCAAACACTTCGCCAATTAAACATCCAATCATTTTTAAAGCTTCACTATTTTAGGTGTATACGGTTGCCAGTAGGACAGTTGTGCTTTTAAGCTTACTTATTTAAAAGTCATGTTAAAAGCATGTTTATCTTTAATATGGGTTACATCAAACCAGACTTATTGCCTTGCAATTCTTGTGAAAGATTATAGGCTTGATGATCTGAAAATTTTGAAATAATATCCAGTACTTGCATAATATTTTCATAATGATTGTTGCCAAAACGCGCACCTGAACGTTGTAAAATAGTAAACAGGCGTTGCTCCTTAAAACTTAATGTTTTATGTGGCGTCGTAAGCGGAATGAAGGCATCTAGAATATTCTGCAAACTTTGATGTGCAATAATTTCTAATCCCGCTTTTTGTGGATGTTCAAAAATTTTATCGCGCGCCAGTTCTTTAGCACGGTTAATTCCTAACTCGATATCTTCGGCACAGTATTGTAATAGGCTACCTTTGAGCTGCCCAGTCAGAATTTCATAATGATGTTTGGCAAAGGCGGTTGTGACCTCATCCACCAGACGTTTCATCACCCGACCACGCAATGCTGCAATTTTTTGCTGCCAAGTCGTATCCATCGAAAGTTCAGAAGGTTTGCCATAGTCTGCAATTAAATCGAGAAAAATGGGTTCGACTTCTTCATAGCTGAGCATATTTAAAATAATGCCATCTTCTAAATCAATCAGAGCATAGCAAATATCGTCTGCGGCTTCTAATAAATAGGTCAGGGGATGACGGCAATAACGATCCTTTGCCAACTGGATTAGACCAAGTTGCTCTGCAATTTGCCCCAAGATTTCTTTTTCAGACTGATAACAGCCAAATTTGGCACGCATGCTGGCAGGAGTATTGCCTTGTTCGGCAATAGTTTTGGACAACCAAGGATATTTTAAGTATGCACCTAAAGTGGCATAGGTTAAACGCATGCCACCATCATTGGGATGATAGTCAATTTTGGTCAGTAGCCGTAAACCTTGTGCATTACCTTCGAATTGACGTACATCAGCTTCTTCTTCTGGGGTAAGTTTTGCCAAAAAATTACCATGAGAGGCATCATCAAACCACTCTCGAATGGCATATTCTCCTGCATGCCCAAAAGGGGGATTCCCAATGTCGTGTGCCAAACAAGCCGCTTGAATAATAGCGCCAACATCGGCAGGAGAAATCCAGACGGGGAGTTCGTCTTTTATTTTCTCAGCTGCGAGCATGCCGAGAGAGCGACCTATACAAGAGACTTCAAGTGAATGTGTAAGGCGCGTATGGATACCATCATGTTGCGTTAGGGGGTGGACTTGGGTTTTACGATTGAGCTGTCTAAAACTTTGCGAAAAAATAATGCGATCATAATCTTTATGAAAAGGGCTTCGTGCTTGTTCTGTACTTTGTTTTTTACGACCAATGCGAACTGTGGAAAGCAGTTCTAACCAACGCATTTGTTCCATGTATTATGTTTCATAGAAGGATTGTTTAAATCATGCCAAAAAATGTTGGGTTGCACTAGAGCAGTGCGACACGATTTGTCGGTTGGAATGTAAATAAACTGGAGTTGCGGTTTCAGTTGAAAGATCGAGGGGTGTAGAGGGATTTTGATTGTATTTTGAGCATCAGCCAATCTTTTCTATGAAAAAAATCACACTATTTCAGCTTTAGTAGTCAATCTAGTTATTTATTTTTAAGTCATTTTATCTAAAAAAGTGTAATAAAGTGGTTGTAAGTGAAATTCTTGCAGGATTAGGTTACATAATCAGGGTTATCCATCTAGCTGATTTGACCTTTTCACAGTAGAATATGTGCTCTCTTCAAAGTCACATTGCGGTAAAGTTCAAAAGACTTGCCCGTGGAGCCAAAATCAGCATGTTTATCGTGGCCGGTGCACCAGCACATTCTTCTTTTAAGCAAACACAACTATTATCACGTCTATCGTCAATTAGTTCTGTTCAATCAATAGAAAGCCAATGGGTCTATCTGTTTGACCAAGCGCTCAACGAGCAACAGCAGCAATCTGCTTTACAATTATTAAATGAAGGCGAAGTCTTCCAAATTCGCCAAGCCGCGAATGATGAAGTCCAAATTTTGGTGACGCCTCGTGTCGGTACAATTTCACCGTGGTCTTCTAAAGCGACGGATATTTTTGCCAACTGTAATACCCCGATACACCGCCTTGAACGCGGTGTTTTGTTTACTTTAAAAGGTATTTCTGAAGTATCGAATGAAGTAAAGCTGGCGTTACACGACCGCATGACTGAGAGCGTATTCAGCAGTATTGATGATGCTGTAGCATTATTTCAAGAAACTGCACCAAAACCTTTAAATTCAATTGATATTTTGGGTGAAGGTAAACAGGCACTGGTACAAGCCAATTCAGAATTTGGTTTTGCTTTGTCTGATGAAGAAATTGATTATTTAACGGCTGCTTTTAATAAGCTTGGTCGTAATCCGCATGACATCGAACTGATGATGTTTGCTCAAGCAAACTCAGAGCACTGCCGTCATAAGATTTTCGGTTCTGAGTGGACGATTGATGGTGAAGTACAACCATTATCATTATTCCAAATGATTAAAAATACTTATAAAGAATCACCAACTGACGTTTTATCTGCCTATAAAGATAACGCATCGGTGATTGTGGGTTATGACACACAACGTTTCTACCCGAAAAAAGACGAAGACACCGGTCACTATACGTATAAGTATAAGAGCCAAGCCGCGCACATCCTGATGAAGGTGGAAACCCACAACCACCCGACAGCGATTGCACCATTTGCAGGCGCAGCAACAGGTTCGGGCGGTGAAATCCGTGATGAAGGTGCGACAGGTCGTGGTGGTAAGCCAAAAGCAGGCTTAACAGGCTTTACTGTATCGAACTTGAACATCCCAGGATTTGAACAACCGTGGGAAGAAAACTACGGTAAACCATCGCGTATGGCATCTCCACTTCAAATCATGATTGAAGGTCCATTGGGTGGTGCGGCGTTTAACAACGAATTTGGTCGTCCTGCATTAAATGGTTATTTCCGTACTTTCGAACAGAACGTCAATGGTGAAGTGAAAGGCTTCCATAAGCCAATCATGATTGCAGGTGGTTACGGTAATATTCGTCCTGACCATGTCGAAAAAGATGCGATCCAACCGGGCGATTTACTGATCGTTTTAGGCGGTCCAGCGATGCTGATCGGTCTTGGTGGTGGTGCTGCATCATCTGTAGACAGCGGTACGATGGGTGAAAGCCTAGACTTCGCTTCGGTACAACGTGAAAACCCAGAAATGGAACGCCGTTGCCAAGAAGTGATTGATACTTGCTGGCGCATGGAAAATGAAAACCCGATTGTGTCTGTACATGACGTGGGCGCGGGTGGTATTTCCAATGCCATGCCTGAGTTAGTTAATGACCACGAACTCGGTGCTATTTTAGATCTTCGTAAGATTCCTTCGCTTGAATCAGGCATGTCTCCAATGGAGATTTGGTCAAACGAAGCGCAAGAACGTTATGTACTCGCGATCAAACCAGAATCTTTAGCGCTGTTTGAGTCAATTTGTGCGCGTGAACGCTGCCCATTTGCGGTATTGGGTGAAGCGACTGAAGCACGTCAATTGACTGTAAACGATCCATTGTTCGAGAACAAAGCCGTGGATATGCCAATGCAAGTCATGCTTGGCGGTACTCCACGCATGAGCCGTTCATACGAAACCATCGAGCGTAAAGGCGATGATTTTGATGCTGCTCAAGTGGACTTGAAAGACGCGATTTTCCGTGTGTTAAAGAATCCAACAGTTGCCTCTAAATCATTCCTAATCACGATCGGTGACCGCTCGATTACGGGTATGGTTGCGCGTGATCAGCTCGTAGGTCGTTGGCAAGTGCCTGTTGCAGACGCAGCAGTAACAACCACGAGCTTACAAGGTTACACAGGCGAAGCGATGGCAATGGGTGAACGTCCACCTGTGGCATTGTTAAACCCTGCGGCATCTGCACGTTTAGCAGTTGCGGAATCAATTTCAAACATCATGTGTGCCAACATCGAACAGATCAGCGACATTAAGTTGTCTGCAAACTGGATGGCAGCAGCAGGGCAAAAAGGTGAAGACCAAGCCTTATTTGAAGGTGTGAAAGCCATTGGTATGGAAATGTGTCCTGCTTTAGGTATTGCAATTCCTGTTGGTAAAGACTCACTTTCGATGCGGACGACTTGGAATGACGAAGGTCAGGACAAGGCTGTAACTTCTCCGATGAGTGGCGTGATTACCGCATTTGCACCTGTGAATGATGTACGTAAAACATTAACGCCTGAGTTAAAAAATACAGATTCAGTTTTAGTCCGTATTGATTTGTCTAAAGGTCAATTCCGTTTAGGTGGTTCGATCCTTGCGCAAGTGTATAAAGCAATTGGTTCAATCACGCCAGATGTCGATAGTTTTGCTGATTTCAAAGCGTTCTTTGATTTGGTGCAAGACTGGAACAACCGTGGCTTAATTCAAGCTTACCATGACATTGGTGATGGTGGTTTATTGGCAACTGTTGCGGAAATGATGTTTGCTTCACGTTTAGGTGTCGCACTAGAAGATCAGTCTACAGCAGGCTTATTCGCTGAAGAAATTGGTGCAGTGCTTCAAATTAGTACTTCTGACTGGGCGACTCTTGCAGAAGAAGTTGCAGCATCAAGCTTAAAAGATGCGATTTCGGTTGTAGGTTCAGTCAATAACACAGATCAGTTAACTGTAAACGGTTTAACTTTGGCACGTGTTGATTTACAGCAAGCTTGGGCTGAAGTATCTCATCAAATCCAACGTTTACGTGATAACTCTGAAACTGCCGATCAAGAATTTGCCTTAATTGCAGATAACGCGCATCAGGGCATCATCGCACAGCCTACTTTTGATTTGAATGAACCAGTTGAAGCGCCGTTTATTAATTTACGCCGTCCAAGCATGGTGATTTTGCGTGAACAAGGTGTAAATGGCCAAACTGAAATGGCAGCTGCATTTGACAAAGTCGGCTTTAACACAGTCGATGTGCACATGAGCGATTTGCTTGCAGGTCGAGTGGATTTAAATGACTTCGAAGGTTTAGTGGCTTGTGGCGGTTTCTCTTACGGAGATGTCATGGGTGCTGGCGGTGGCTGGGCAAAATCAGTGTTGTTTAACCCGCGCTTACGTGATCAATTTGAGAAATTCTTTAACCGTCAAGAAACATTTACTTTAGGTGTGTGTAACGGTTGTCAAATGATGTCACAACTTGCACCGTTAATTCCTGGCGCAGATGCTTGGCCACGTTTCCATCGCAACACTTCAGAAGTGTTTGAAGCACGTGCAGTGAACGTTCGTATTGAAAAGTCACATTCTGTATTGCTTGAAGGTATGGAAGGTTCGATTCTTCCGATTGCAGTAGCACATGGTGAAGGTCGTGTTGTTGCAACTGCGGATCAATTGGCTGCGTTAAATACGGGCAACCAAGTGACTTTACGTTATGTCGATAGTCACGGTAACCCAACTCAGCACTATCCATTGAACCCGAATGGTTCTCCAGAAGCGATTACAGGTGTAACCTCTAAAGATGGTCGTGCAACCATTATGATGCCGCATCCAGAGCGTAATTTCCGTGCGATACAGCATTCTTGGAAACCTGAAGAGTGGACTGAAGATGGTGCATGGTTACGTATGTTCCGTAACGCACGTAAGTTTATTGGTTAATCCAAAATAAATTGAAAAGCCACCTTCGGGTGGCTTTTTTATGTGGACAAAGGAAACCTGATATTCAGGTGGTTTCATTTAACTTACTTTAAATGCTGCTGCATAAATTGATTAACTTGACGGGTATAGTCGTTATTCTGTCCCAAGTTTCGATTAATTTCGGCATGCGACAAGGGCAGAGGCAAATAGGCTGTGGTTGTGCCTAAAGCTTTGGCTTGTTCAATAAATGAATGTGCCTGTATACAAGGCTGATCAGGACGAATGGTAGAGCAGACTGCCAAAAAAGCTGGTAGTGAATGTTTTAATTGAACTTTAGGGGAAACTAAACGCCAGTTCTCTTTAGAAGCTCCAAAAACACGATCATAAAATTGAGCATGTGGTCTAGACATTAGTGTTTCTAAATCATAGACCGCACTATCTAAGGCAATCGTTGCTTTCCAAGGTTGAGGGAAGTTGCTGATCCAATCTGGATGTGTCGAAAGTAGGGTCACCAGATGTGCACCTGCGGAATGCCCCATAATCACGATTTTGTGATTATCAGCCTGCCAATGTGAGGCATTTTTTTGTACATAGCTGAGGGCATCAGCAATATCTTGAGTTTGCTGTTGCACCGTAACTTTAGGGACGAGGCGATAATTCACTGAAATGACCACCCAACCTCGCTGATTCCAATAGGCTGCTTTAGGTCGAATCAAACCTTGATGAGACTTATCTCCAATACGCCATGCTCCACCATGTACAATCATTAAAATAGGTGCAAGTTTTTGATTTTTTAGGTTTGAATGGTTGGATTTCGGCAGATAGACATCTAGTTTTTGTAAGGTATCTGGCCCATAAGCAATATTACGTATTGTATTTTTTGGCCGAAAAATTTCAAGATTTTGAAAAAAGTTAGCATAGCTAGTCTGTGTATTAAAGAATACGAGCAGGCAGAAAGTGATTAGGGGTGCTATACGTTTCATTGTTATCCCATTTTTTTTCTTGTTTATATTTTACACTGCTGTAGACGCAGTTGTACGACTTTAAAATCATCAGGATAAGGTTCGAAAAATCTTAATTGTGTGAAGCTCTAAAAAGTTGGTGTAAAATTTGCTTAATAAATAATCGAAATATGCAGTTTATTAAAACGATAATAGTGTTGGAGATAGCAAATGATAAAAACAGCAACATATCCGAATAAGATCGTGCTTCAACAAAAGGGCTGGAAATGGTTTTCCATCGTCATTGGTTTACAATTATTTTTCATGCTTGGTTATATTGTTGTGCAAAATTTATAACATGCTTTAAATTCAGCATTTAGAGCCAGAAGAGATGGCTCTAAATGGTTTATAAATTATGCGTTGTTATTTTGGTATTCGGTAATCACTTCTAAAGCTGCACGGAAGGCTTCTTGCGTAGCAGGAGCACCACAATAAGGCAAGCTGTGTAGTAACACTTCCTGAATTTCTTCAACTGTTGCACCATTGTTGAGTGCACCACGAACATGTCCTTTTAGTTCTGTCGGGCTTTTGAGTGCGGTTAAAAAGGCAAGCGTAATCAGCGAGCGATATTTACGCGGTAAAACACCTTCACGCTGCCAAGTTGAGCCCCAAGCATGTTCATTAATCCAATCTTGTAACGGCTGGGTAAAAGGGACGGTATTGTCTTGGGCTCGTTTGACAAAACTTGCGCCCATTACTTCGGTGCGTACTTTTAATCCATTTTCATAATCTTGCTGAGACATCGGTATCGCTCTTCTTCATTAAAAAGTGATAAAAGTTTAACCTTTTATCACTTTGATCTGTATGATTTTTTCAAAACTTGACAGTTAAGCGACAAGTTCTACGGCAATTGCGGTTGCCTCACCACCACCAATACAGAGTGCAGCTACACCTTTGGTTTTACCTAAACGTTTTAATGCATAGATTAACGTTAAAATAATGCGGGAGCCTGAAGAACCCAAGGGATGACCCAATGCGCATGCCCCTCCGTTTACGTTAACTTTTTCAGGGTCAAGATTGAAAGCATCAATCGCTGCCATAGTCACCATAGCAAACGCTTCATTAATTTCCCATAAATCCACATCTTCTACAGACCAACCCGCTTTTTTCAGGACTTTTTCAATTGCAGCCACAGGTGCAATGGTAAATTCTGAAGGGTGCTGTGAGTTGGTTGCTGTAGCACGAATATGTGCCAGTGGGGTTAGACCACGTGTCGCCGCTTGTTCAGCAGACATCACTAACATGGCAGATGCACCATCTGAAATGGAACTTGAGTTGGCTGCGGTGATGGTGCCATCTTTGGCAAAGGCAGGACGTAGGTTCGGAATTTTATCAATATTGGCATTAAGCGGATTTTCGTCCTGTGCCACAACCACTTCGCCTTTGCGGCTCGATACAGTCACGGGTGCAATTTCTGCTTGTAAAAAACCATTTTGAATGGCCGCTTGTGCACGGGTTAAAGAGCGAATTGCAAACGCATCTTGTTGTTCACGAGTGTAGCCTTTTTTATTGGCCATTTTTTGTGCCAGAACCCCCATTGAAAGTCCAGTTTCTGCATCTTCTAGACCTTCTTGGAACATGTGGTCTTTAATTTCACCATGTCCCATTCGGTAACCTGAACGTGCTTTCGGTAGTAAGTAAGGTGCATTACTCATGGATTCCATACCCCCCGCCATGACAATTTCTGCATTACCTGCGCAAATAGCATCAGCCGCTTGCATGACAGCTTTCATGCCAGAACCACAAATTTTATTAATGGTGGTTGCACCAACATGGTCGGGTACGCCAGCAAGACGCATGGCTTGACGAGCTGGAGCTTGTTTTAAGCCTGCAGGCAGAACGCAGCCCATAATCACTTCATCAATATCTTGAGCGGCTACGTTTGCGCGGTTTAAAGTCTCTTGAATAACGGCTGCGCCAAGTTCTGGAGCTGAAAGACTCGATAATGCGCCTTGGAAACTTCCCATTGCAGTACGACTACCAGCAACAATGACGATGTCTTTATTCATGTTTATCTCCGTGTATGAATTTCTATGTTCCATTCGTTTTTATTTAAAAATTCAAGCAGCCGAAGCTGCTTGAATAAATCTGATTTATGCGCTTACAGTTTCTTGAATATCATCGACAATCAATTGTACGCCTGTGACCGCTTGAATTTGTTCTAAGCTGACATCTTTTGCTAGCTCAATCAGTTTCACACCTTGAGGGGTAATATCCAGCACGCCCAAATCACTGATGATACGATTGACTACACCTTGACCCGTCAGTGGTAGGCTACATTGTCCCACTATCTTAGGGCTGCCATCTTTGGCACAGTGTTCCATTAGTACAACGACTTTTTGTACGCCTGCAACCAAGTCCATTGCACCGCCCATGCCTTTGACTTTTTTACCTGGAATCATCCAGTTGGCAAGATCGCCTTGTTCCGAAACTTCCATGGCACCTAAAATGGCGATGTTGACATGACCACCACGGATCATGGCAAAAGATTCAGAGCTTGAGAAAAATGCTGCGCCTTTACGTGCAGTGACAGTTTGTTTACCTGCATTAATCAGGTCGGCATCAACCGTTTCGTGAGTGGGGAATTCACCAATCCCCAATAAACCATTTTCAGACTGTAACCATACATTGATATTTTCTGGAATATAGTTTGCGACTAGTGTGGGTAAACCAATACCTAGATTCACATAAAATCCATCTTCGAGTTCTAGCGCAGCACGTGCAGCCATTTCATTGCGTGTCCAAGCCATGATTAAGCCTCCTGCTTAACGGTAAGTTGTTCGATGCGTTTTTTTGGGGTGGCATTTAAAATAATGCGGTTGACATAGATGCCGGGTAAATGGATGTCATCGGGATCGAGCTCACCAATTTCAACCACATGCTCGACTTCAACTACGGTAAATTTACCTGCCATTGCGCATTCTGGATTAAAGTTACGCGCAGTTTTACGGAAGATCAAATTACCTGCTTTATCTGCTTTGTAGGCTTTGACTAAGGCAACATCTGCTGTTAATGAGTTTTCGAGAATATAAGGTTTGCCATCAAACTCGCGATGTTCTTTACCTTCGGCAATGAGTGTACCGACACCTGTTTGGGTAAAGAAAGCAGGAATACCTGCGCCACCTGCACGTAATTTTTCAGCAAGCGTACCCTGAGGGGTAAGTTCAACTTCGAGTTCGCCATTCAAATATTGACGTTCAAATTCTTTATTTTCACCGACGTAAGATGAAATCATTTTTTTAATTTGTTTGGTTTGTAAGAGTTTGCCTAAACCGAAATCATCGACACCTGCATTGTTGGAAATACAAGTAAGTTCGTTAACCCCAGTTTGTTTGAGCGCTTCAATCAGGGCTTCTGGAATACCACATAAACCAAAACCACCTACAGCAATCGTTTGTCCATTTTGCACGACATCTTGCAAAGCAAGTGTTGCATTTGAATAGAGCTTATTCATATCAACTTCTCTAAATCCCTTAGTTTGTATGCACTCATTATTAGCATTGCTCATGCGTAGAATGAAGTTGAAATTTTCAAACAGTTAATCAGAAAAACTCAATAATAGGGCGAAAAATAGACAAAATTCAGCATAAAAAAGCTGAATCCTGTACTCAAATTAAATAAGGCGGTGAGGAGAAAAAATTAATTTGATTTATTTTATTGATTTATATGTGATTTTTATAATTGTATTGTTTTAAGGTTTCGATGAATTGTGCTGTGATGTTAGAAATCTCAAAATTCTTTTTATAAATAATTCCAACTGGTTTAATGAGATCCTGATCTTGCAATTCAATCAGCACATTTTTTTCAGTATCAATAAATTGTTGAAAATGGCGTGGAATTACACTGACCCCAATGCCGAGCGCAACAAAACTCGATAATGAACTAATTTGATGACACTCTACTTTTAAGTCCAATTGAATATTATTATTTTTGCAATTCTCTTCAATCAGATAGCGCACAATCGAGGGCTGTTGCAAGGTGACGAAAGGATTGGCACAGAGTTCTTTCCATGTAATGGAATCTGCATGTGCCAAAGGATGTGCTTTGGGTAATAACGCCAGAAAATCTTCATTAAATAGCGGTAAAAATTCAAGTATATCCATCTGTTGTGGCTCAAAACAGATACCCAGTTCAAAAATACCATCGAGTACATTTTCAATAATTTTTTCATTGGTAATGTCATGAATGGAAAAATTAATATTGGGATGTAAGTTTAAAAAATGTTGAATCACGTTTGGCATGATGGCATGTGTGACAAAAGGCATAGAGGCAATATTGAGTGTCCCACGTTGTAATTTAAAACGTTGTTTCACATCTTTTTCCATATCTTCCCAATTGGCCAATAGTTTTTTGGCATAAGGAATTAGGGATTTTCCCTCAAAGGTCAATTCTACTCGACGGGTGTTTCGCTTAAATAATTTTCCACCCAGTTCTTCTTCTAGGGTTTTGATGGTGAGGCTTAAAGCAGATTGGCTGAGGTGAAGTTCATTCGATGCATTAGCATAGTTCAAACTGCGAGCGAGAGCCAAGAAGGCTTTTAGTTGTTTTAAAGTCATAAGTAGGTGTGTACCGCGAGGGCTAAGCGAAATATGAGGTCTGGATTGATTTTGAGCTTTTTTCACATGAAATGCAAAAAAACAATGAAGTTACAAATGATTAGATTTATTTAAAATTTATTTTATTATAATAATTTTAAATATTATTAACCTTTAAACTTTAATTATAATAAATTGATTGATGAGTTTTTTAAAATAATTAATCATATTTTTAAATATATTGTATTTTGTTTTATTTTTATATGTAAGTAATTGATAATATTTATATTATAAAAATAATTATATTATTTATAATATTTAAATGTTGTCTTTTGGATTTTTGGTGTTATTTTTTAAATATTAAAATTGATATTAAAAGTGGTTTTGCTTGTTATTTTTATGTAGGGTTTAGGATAACTCTTAATAAAATTGAGCATATTTTTCGGTCAAAAAATAAAGGTCTATCACGTTGTCTATTGCAATGTGTGCACCCTTATATATTCTTTATCAGGGAGAAAAGAATATGTGGGATTTCTTTGTCATCCTGCTGTCTTTAGGCTTGTTAATGTACACAGCCTACAAAGGATTTTCGGTCATTCTCATGGCACCCCTCTGTGCCTTGCTTGCGGTATTTTTGATTGCACCTAATCATGTTTTACCATTTTATTCAGGCGTATTTATGCCGAAGATGGTGAACTTCATTAAAGACTATTTCTTGGTCTTCTTACTGGGTGCAATTTTTGGAAAAGTGGTAGAAATGTCGGGGATTGCCTCCTCGATTGCGAAAACCATTGTCAGTTTGATTGGGGCTAAGCGTGCAATTTTAACGGTTGTATTGTTAGGTGCTATTTTGACTTATAGCGGTGTGAGCCTATTTGTGGTGGTGTTTGCAGTTTATCCGTTTGCCAACCAACTGTTCCAAGAAGCGAACATTCCAAAACGTTTAATTCCAGGCACAATTGCACTTGGTGCGTTTACCTTTACCATGGATGCCTTGCCAGGTACGCCACAAATTCAAAACGTGATTCCTACGACCTTCTTTGGTACCAATATTTATGCAGCACCTTTTCTAGGGATTATTGGTGCAATTTTCGTACTGTGTATGGGTTTGCTTTATCTACAATGGCGTTGTCGTGCAGCGGAACAAGCGGGTGAAGGCTATGCGGGTTTCGCGAATGAACAAGTACAAACAGCGGCAGAGTCAACCGCATCAGTCAATCTTTTAGATAGCCAAAATGGGACTAAAGTGCGTCAGGCACTGGCTTTTGTACCGCTTATTTTAGTTGCGGTGATGAACAAGTTTTTATCTACTGCAATTCCAAAATGGTATCCAAACGGTTTCGATTTTAATGCGATTGGTTTAGCCAATTACACTGTGGATGTAGCAAAAACGGGTGCGATTTGGGCGGTGGGTTTGGCATTGATTGTCGGCATTATCAGTGCATTTTTATATGACTATCAACGTGTGATTGTACAGTTCAAAGAAGGTGTGAATACCAGTATTAGTGGTGCGTTACTCGCGGTGATGAATACGGCTTCGGAATATGGTTTTGGTGCCATTATCGCGGCATTACCTGGTTTTGCCTTAATTAGTCACGGTTTAAGTTCAACTTTTACCAATCCATTGGTGAATGGTGCAGTGACGACAACGGTATTGGCGGGGATTACTGGTTCGGCTTCTGGAGGTATGAGTATTGCCCTGAGTGCGATGGCGGAACAATACAATGCAGCAATTCTCGCGGCAGGTATTCCGCCTGAAGTCATGCACCGTGTAGTGTCTATGGCATCGGGAGGGATGGATACCTTACCGCATAATGGTGCTGTGATTACCTTACTTGCGGTTACAGGTTTAACCCATAAGCAAGCGTATAAAGATATTTTTGCTGTCACCATTATTAAAACCACAGCGGTATTTGTGGTGATTGCTGCATTTACAATTTTCGGTATCGTCTAAAATTACGTTGAGGACTAGGCCTGTGCAAGTCGCAGGCTAGATGTAAAAGGAGTAAGTCATGAGCTTGCAGTTAGAAAATAAAGTTGCATTTATTACAGGTTCGGCCAGCGGCATTGGCTTGGAAATTGCCAAGAAGTTTGCACAAGAAGGCGCAAAAGTCGTAATTTCTGATATGAATGCTGAAAAATGTCAGGAAACGGCTGAGGCATTAAAAGCACAAGGTTTTCAGGCACTTTCAGCACCTTGTGATGTAACTGATGAAGCCCAGTATCAGGCAGCGATTGAGTTAGCTCAAACTACTTTTGGTACCTTGGATATTTTAATTAATAATGCAGGCTTTCAACATGTTGCACCCATTGAAGAATTCCCAACGGCAGTCTATCAAAAACTGATTCAAGTCATGTTGACGGGTTCTTTTATTGGAATTAAACATGCCTTTCCAATTATGAAGGCACAGAAATCAGGTCGTATTATTAATATGGCATCGATTAATGGCTTAATTGGATTTGCGGGTAAAGCAGGCTATAACAGTGCCAAGCATGGTGTGATTGGCCTGACGAAAGTTGCTGCTTTAGAGTGCGCACGTGATGGTATTACCGTAAATGCACTTTGCCCAGGCTATGTGGATACGCCATTGGTTCGTGGGCAAATTGCGGATTTGGCTAAAACACGCAATGTGAGTTTGGACTCTGCACTTGAAGATGTGATTTTGGCGATGGTGCCACAAAAGCGTTTGCTCAGTGTCGAAGAAATTGCCAATTATGCAATTTTCTTAGCCAGTGACAAAGGCGCTGGCATTACAGGGCAGGCTGTAGTTATGGATGGTGGATACACCGCGCAATAACAATACTTATAAATAAAGATACGGCGCTATCCAGCCATAAAAGAATCACAATTCTTTAGATAGCAGCGTAACTTTTTCCTTGACCAGTCGGAAACGACTGGTTCTTTTTTAGAGGGTGAGTGTCTATTCGCTTGGCTCTTTATTTTTCGCTTTTAAAAAACAGCAACAGCATGGAAATAAAAGTCAGTATAAAAATTACCGGCCAGATAATGAGTAAATCAATACGAATATTGGCGTCTGGTGATTTGAGCTGAACTAAAAATTCCCAGAGCGCATAAAGCAGCCATGAAATTGAGGTTAGGCCTAAATATTTTGCACTATGCTGGTGGCTAAAATTACGTACGATTAAATAGCCGATAAAAAAGATACAGGCAATCCAGAAAATGGACAGAGGTTTGGCGACCAATAAATTTGTCAGAAAATTCATATCAACCTCCTGTAAAATTGTTATTTGTATAAATTACAACTCGAAGATGACGTATTGATTTGAACTCATTCAGTTCACGCTGTAAGTCGATAATCTGATGTTTTTGGGATTTTTCAAGATATCTACGACTTATCTCAGCAGATGATAAAGCTTTTGTGCACTCAAGTGCTTAGAATCTCATTATCGTCATAGGTGTATGCATGGTTTGAATCTTGTCAGTATGCCTAATCCGTTGGTTATATGAATAGTTTATGACTTTGCTGATTTTTTAATCAATTGCTTGACGTATAAATGTGGTGATGAGATGTAAACAATAGTGAATTTAAATTGGTGTAATGGGTACGAGAATCACCTCTGTCGATTGTATTGAAACTATTTATTTAATGAAGGTGATTGGGTAATCACCTTCATTTTCATATTGATAATAAATTATTTACTTTGATTTTCTGAAGCAAACTCTTTGAAATCGGCTTTACGAATTTTGGCATGAATGCCTTTGGTACGGTCAACCACTTGTGAAACTTCAAAATCTGTTGCGGCACTTAAGTAAGCATAGGCAGTCGCTTCATCAATTCCATATTCTTGATTTAAAAAACGGATCGCTTCACGGGTTGATTTTTTCATCGCTTCATCCAGATCAGCATCTAAACCAGGGGTAATCCAGAACTCTGCATTTTCAGCTAAAGGTTGTTTAATTTCTTGCCCCGGAATCTTGTCCTTACCTGCCTTTAATAAGGTAAATTTGAGGGTCGCACGTGCTGATGCTTCCAATGCCGTCAGTGCGACTTCACCATCACCTTGCGAGAAATGGCTGTCACCCGTGTAAAAAAGTGCGCCTTTGACTTGAACTGGATAATAGGCAGTTGCACCCGCACCAAGCTCATTAATATCAATATTTCCACCATACAAGGCTGGTGGTACAGAGTGAACAGGTTCCGAGGTGTTTGCAGCTACCCCCATAATGCCCATAAAAGGATAAAGCGGGAAACGAATCGCTTTACCCGATGCGGTCTTTAACACACCTTCATATTCACCTTGAGCATTCTTTTCAATCGGGGTGAAAATTGAAACATTGCCGAAGCGTTCAGGATGCTCAGCAGATGGATTATCTTGTTGAGGTGTCTTTGGGAATTCTCCGACCAAGGCTCCTTTGCCGTGTCGATTCGAAATTACACCATAGGGTACACGTGGTTCGACCTTAATCACTTCAACTTTTAAAATATCCCCGGGCTCAGCACCTGCAATGGCGACTGGTCCTGTAACAATGTGTGGACCATCTTTATGGAAGTCATGTGCTAGTTTGGATTGGGTAATTTTTTTGGCTTCATCTAGAATATATTCAGACTTAACCCCTTTAGATTGGAAATATTTGTCTGCATCTCGTCCTTGATCTTCAAGTAAACCTTCGTGGGAGACCGTATCAAAAGTCACAATACTGCCAGAGTTTACCGTTAAAACAGGTTTTGCATCTCGATTGGGTAAATAGCCCCAAGTAATGGTATTTAGTGTGGATGGTACATAGTAGTTGCCTTTATATGTACCCTCTTTAAGTAAGGTTGGTTTTTCAGATATTTGTTTAAGAATTTTGAAATCATCGGCATAGGTGAATGCTGAGCTCAATGTCGTTAATACAGCCAATGAAATAAGTTTAATTTTCAACATAAGTTTGACCTTTACTTAATTTATCTCCAATCTATGTATTTGATATATAGCAATCCTTATGCCAATTTTGATTTCTCAATCAATTCAATACTTCCAATAAATTATGTGAAAATTAAATTAGTTAATTTGACTTATGATGATGCATTTTATTGATCATTTTATACTGATAGGTAAAAAATGCTTATTTTGGGAGCAACTTCTGGTGGATGGAATTTTTTAAAAGTGAGGTTGCTTTAATTTTTTAAAATAGATGATGTGAGAAATTTAAAGATAAAATTCGTATAATTTTTCAACTGTATCTCTATTCTGTTTGCTATGATCAAAAGAAATAATTCATCAATACCAAGAGAACAAGAATGAGCTTTATTACCGCCGAACATGCCAAAATTCTTATGGCAACCGCCAAATTAGATATCAATCTCTATAAAGAGCGCTTAGCAAAATTAATTGAAGAAAGTGCTCAGCAGGGGAATACAGCAGTCTTTGCTGTTTTACCGAAGCATTTACCTTTAATTGAAATTCGGGAGCTTTCGGCTGAATTGACCCAATTGGGTTATCAAGTTCGCTTTGAAGTGAATGAATTTTTTTATAGTTTTAATGTGTACTGGATATAATGTAATCGCTTTAATTGATGCTCATGATAATAAAAAACCCTTTAAATATATGATCTAAAGGGTTTTTTAAATCAAAGCCTTAATTAAGCTTCAATTGTTTGTACGGCAATTTTCTTTGCTGGGTCAACTTTACGACGCACTGCGGGTACAGGTTCGCCATGGTATTGACGGTCTGCAAAGTAACTTGAACGAACCATCGGTGCCGACCAGATATTTCTAAAACCAAGTTTGCGACCATGTTCAGCGTAACGCTCGAATTCTTCTGGGCTGACAAAACGGTCAATCGGTGCATGTTCTTTAGAAGGCTGTAAATACTGACCAATAGTCACGTAATCAACATCATGCGCGCGTAAGTCATCTAATAAGGCAATGACTTCTTCTTCAGTTTCACCAATACCGACCATCAAACCACATTTGGTTGGAACATCAGGGCAGTACTCTTTAAACATTTTAAGGAGTGTTAAAGAGTGTTGGTAATCTGAACCTGGACGCATGGCTTTATACAAACGTGGCACAGTTTCAATATTGTGGTTAAACACGTCTGGCGGACATTCGGTCATAATGCGTAGAGCAATATCCATACGACCACGGAAGTCTGGTACCAAAATCTCGAGTAGAGTTTTTGGGCTTAAACTACGTGCTTCTTTAATACAATCGACAAAGTGCTGTGCGCCACCATCCAATAGATCGTCACGGTCTACCGAGGTAATCACGGCATATTTCAAACCTAAATTTGAAATGGTTTCCGCCATATGACGCGGCTCATCAGCGTCAAGCGCATTTGGACGACCATGTGCAACATCACAGAATGGACAACGACGGGTACAGATGTCACCCATAATCATAAAGGTTGCCGTACCACCACCAAAACATTCAGGTAAATTTGGGCAAGCAGCTTCTTCACACACGGTATGTAATTTTTGCGCACGTAAAGTTGTTTTAATGCGTTGAACTTCCTCAGGCGCTGTCATCTTGACACGAATCCAGTCTGGCTTACGAGGCACTTCAACCGTAGGAACAACTTTGACAGGAATACGTGAAACTTTTTCTGCACCACGAAGTTTGACACCCTGTTCAGGTTTACGGCTTTCAGACATATTCAACTTTTCCACTGTTTACACGGAGAGATATGACCACATTATAACGGAATTGCACATTGATAGGGCGAAAACACTATTCATTTTCTAAATGTCGTTATCATTCAATATATGACTATGAAATACAGCAAAGTCAGCTATTTTCAGTCATAATAGAGCGAAAATAGACACAGATTTATAGAAAAGGAGCGTTGAATGGCACGTAAGAAAGAGGTCGTTAGTGGAACTTTTGTGAAATACGATGCGGTCGTTCTCGGTTCAGGCCCTGCTGGTGAAGGTGCGGCAATGAAACTTGCCAAATCGGGCAAGCGTGTTGCAATTATTGATATGCGAGAGCAACTGGGGGGTAACTGTACCCACGTTGGCACAATTCCGAGTAAGGCATTGCGTCAAACTGTATCGAGCATTATTCGCTATCAACGCGACCCAATGTTCCAAAAAGTGGGGGATTGGAAACAATTCACCATGAAACAAGTGCTACGCAATGCGCATAAAGTCATTCAACAACAAGTTGAGACGCACTCGCGTTTTTACGATCGTAACAAGATTGATATTTTCCACGGTCGTGCTTATATCCAAGATCAAAACACAATTTTGGTTTTTACGCCCGAAGGGATTAAAGAAACCATCATGTTTAAGCAGTTGGTGATTGCGACAGGTAGCCGTCCATATCGTCCTGCGATGCTTGATTTTAATCATCCGCGCGTATTTGATTCAGATAAAATCTTGGATTTGGATTTCTCGATCCAGAAAATCATCATTTATGGTGCGGGTGTGATCGGCTGTGAATATGCGTCAATTTTCATTGGCTTAGATCATAAAGTTGATCTGATCAATACCCAAATGAAATTACTCAGCTATTTAGATGACGAAATTTCGGATGCACTCTCTTATCACTTGCGTGAGCAGGGTGTATTGATTCGTCATAATGAACAGATTGATCATCTTGAAACTTTCGATGATCACGTTGTGATGCATTTGCTCAGTGGTAAGAAAATTAAAGCCGATGCGATTTTATGGTGTAACGGTCGTTCTGGTAATACCGATGGTTTAGGTCTTGAGAATGTGGGTATTACACCAAACAGCCGCGGTCAAATTACCGTGAATGATCAATACCAAACTGAAGTTGACAATATTTACGCTGCGGGTGATGTGATTGGTTGGCCATCACTGGCTTCTGCTGCCTATGACCAAGGTCGTTGTGCAGGGGCAAATATGAGTGGTGAAGAAGGTGTTGAACCCGTAGTTGATATTCCTACAGGGATCTACACCATTCCAGAAATTTCTTCGATTGGTAAGAACGAACAGCAATTAACGGAAGAAAAAATTCCGTATGAAGTGGGTCAGGCCTCTTTCCGTCATTTAGCTCGTGCGCAAATTACAGGGGATACCGTCGGTGAATTAAAGATTCTGTTCCATCGTGATACCTTGGAAATTTTAGGTGTGCATTGCTTTGGTAATAACGCTGCGGAAATTATTCACATTGGTCAAGCAGTGATGAACAGTCCAAATAATACCATCAAGTATTTTGTGGAAACGACATTTAACTACCCAACAATGGCGGAAGCATACCGTGTAGCGACTTTGAATGGTATGAACCGTTTGTTCTAAACATTCAGTGAAGTGAATAAAAAGCCCATTTTAATTAATGGGCTTTTTTATGCGTTGAGGAATGATGAATATCGTTTAGAAAGGTCGAGCACCTGCCAAGCTAATACGTTTTAATAAGCGACGTTGTTCAGCGGGAAAGGGTGTTCTGGAATGTAATGTGGCTTGATTGTCCCAAAACACAATATCTCCCGTTTCCCAATGATGTTCGTAGCGAAACTCTGGTTTTAGGAGATGTGCTCGAAGCTCTGCGATGAGTTCACTGCCTTTAACATCATCCACATTAACCAATTCAACTTCCGAACGCGTATTCAGCCACAATGCTTTACGTCCAGTTTCAGGGTGAGTACGTACAAGTGGATGGGGATAGGCATGTCCTAAAATTGGCTGATCTTTAAAGCGATAGTAAGGTGAATCTGCATAACCGTTCGTTCCTGTATTGCTTTGTGCACGGACAAAGGGGTTATAGGTAATGAGCTGTAACGAATCGATTTTCTTTTTAATCTCATTTGGGAGGGCGTCATAGGCTTTAATGGTATTGAACCAAGCGGTTTGTCCACCGTTTTGTGGAAGTTCAATCGCATAAAGCAGTGAGCCGAAAGAGGGAAGAGGTGTCCATTGGTGATCGGCATGTGGACTGAGCTCGCCGTGACCTGTGTAGTCTCCTTGACCTACTGCATTTGACACAGGGACAACATCAGGTGGAACACCAGTATCGGATTGGCTAGCAAGTACGGGATTATCTGCGCTTGGGCGGAAAATTGAACCAAAGTAGCTGGCAAAGGCTAAATATTGTAAATCATCTAAACTTTGCTGTTTAAAGATCAAAATTAAATGTTTTGCCAGAGCTTGTTTAAGACGAAAAATGGTCTCACCTGACTGGGCTTTACGTGCATCTAAGCCTGTCACAACTGCACCTAAAGCTTGGTCTTTCAATGGGGTAATTTGAATTTCATTTGGATGTTGAAATGCTTCAGCTAAATGCCATTGCGGTGCATCATGAATGGCTTGAGAAAGTTGTGTAAGACTGGTCATTGTTATTACTCTAAATTTCTTGTTGTTTTAAACTAAGAAAAACTCAGCATTTTTTGAAATAAGAATAAATGCTGAGTTTATGAAAACTAGAGCCAGTCTTGAAGAGATTAATGTGGGCAGAAGGCTTGATTGAAATATTCAAATAGCTGAGGAGTTTGCATCCATAAAATAATTGCGAGCGCCAATAAACTGATGATGAGCATCACAACAGAAGTTTTAATCCAAAATACAGATGAATTATTCATGGACCACCGCCTTTTCATCGACAAAGAAATGAACCAGGACACCTAAAACACTGAGTGCAATTGAAATCATCCAAACAGCTTGATAATTGCCAGTCATGTCATGATTAACGCCTCCGAGCCATCCACCAAAAAATGAACCGACTTGATGGGTAAAAAATACAAGACCGCTCAGCATGGATAAATAGCGAATACCGAACATATTGGCCACAATCCCGTTAGTTAATGGTACGGTAGATAACCATAATAAACCCATAATGACGCCAAAACTATAGACCGTCCAAGTGCTGAGCGGTAAGGCTAAAAAGGCAATCATGGCGATGCCACGTAACGCATATAAGCCCATAAGTAGTTTGGGTTTAGAAAATTTACCTCCTAACCAGCCCGCGCCGTAAGTGCCAAAGATATTGAATAATCCCACTAAAGCGAGAAACACGGTGCCTGTGGTCGCATCAAAACCATGATCAATCAGATAGCCAGGCAGGTGAATACCAATAAACACCACTTGGAAGCCACACACCATAAAACCTAAAGATAAAAACCAGAAAGGTTTATGTGCTTTTGCAATGTTTAAGATTTGTTTGAAGCTGAGTGCGGGTGCAGTACTTGTAGTTTGGCTATTTGGTGCCACATACATGGGCGCTTTTAGCATCCAAGCAAGCGGAACTATAAAAGCAATTAAAATAGCACTGACAATTAAAGCGGCTGACCAACCAATATTTTGCAAAAGCAATAAGGTGGATGGCAGCATAATAAATTGCCCAAACGAGCCTGCGGCACTGGCAATGCCCATAGCCAAACTACGTTTTTCAGGGGGAGCTGCGCGACCTACCGCTGATAATAAAACAGGGAATGAGGTAGCTGATAAAGCTAAACCTAAAATCAGACCGACACTGACATTCAGCATAAAACCTGTAGAGCTGACGGACATGAGTAATAAGCCAATCGCGTAGAGGATTCCCCCTACCGTGACGACAATTTTACTGCCATATTTATCAGCAAAAGCTCCCGTAATTGGTTGTACAGCACCCCAAATCAGGTTTTGTAATGCGATTGCTAAACTAAAAACGTTATGCCCCCAACCAAATTCATGGCTCATAGGAACCAAATAGAGTCCAAATGCATGTCGAACACCTAGCGAAAGCGCCAAAATGATGGCGCTACCAATCAGCATATAAATAAGGGGTTTTGAAAATTGACTTTGGGTCATTGCCGCATTCGTCTTTGAAATATAAGTTTGGCAGTATTGTACGCAATATATCGATTAATTTCGATATTTGATTAAAACATTTGAAAAGTGACGTAATGATTGAGGGATTAGTGCAGCATTATGAATATGTGAAAACTATTGAAACAGTGATTGTTTGTATATTTAGGACACTGAGGAGTAACATAATCTTTAAGTATATGGATGGTACGAATGCGTCATTTATTTTGCAGAATTTATACTTATAAAAATTAATTTTATATTTAATACTGAGTCATGGGGGATTAGGTTGCGAGCCAATTTCATTTTTTATTTAAGATACAGTAGATTATTTTGATCAAGTACAGATGATTGATAGATCATCATCTGTACTCAGGGACTAAAGTGTTACGCTAAACTCTTTCGTTCTAAGATAGCTTGATCAAAAAGTTGTTTTTCTTTGATTTGATGTTCTACAGAGAAGCGAATGAAAATCACACTGAAAGCTGCAACCGTTACGAGTCCACCTAAAATCATAAGACAAGTTTGAACATCAAGCAGACCTTTAAGCAGGAAACCTGCTGCGACTGCACCCACATTACCCCCAGCACCGATGATGCCTGCAACACCTCCTAGAGCATCACGGTCAATAAAAGGCACCAGTGCATAAGTGGCACCACACGCCATGTGGGTAAAGAGTGCAAAAACGGTCATGCTGATGATTGCAAGGCTAACCACATTCATTTGCGAAAATAGTATAAGGAATAAACCTTCGCATAAAATCAGGATGAATAAGATTTTGGTACGTCCATCTAAGCCTTTCGTAACAGCTACTTTATCCGAAATAATACCACCCAAAGCACGAGCAAAAAGTGCCAATAGCCCAAAAATACCCGCAGTTAAACCTGCCTCTTTAAGCCCCATATTGAAGTGATCTACATAATACATTGCAGCAACATTATGAATGAAAATTTCAATACCAAAACATGCAGCATAAGACACGAACAGAATCCAAACGCGATAATTGCGTGCAGCTTGCAGCAAAATTGCTGTACCACCTTTTTTACCGCTACCGACTTCAATACCTTGCGCACGGAGTTCTTTAAAATTCCCTTGAGGGCAATCCTGAGTGAGCTTCCAATATAAGATGCCCACAATCACCATCATGATGCCCGGTACAAGCAGAGCAATGCGCCATCCCATACTTTGCTCTACGCCAAACATTACAATTGCACCAAGAAGAAGCGGCATGAGGGCTTGTGTTGCACCACCGCCTGCATTACCCCAGCCAGCCGCCGCTGCATTCGCTGTACCCACGACATTCGGTGCAAACATAATACTGGTATGGTATTGGGTAATCACAAAACTCGCACCAATGGCACCAATCAGTAGACGAAAAAATAAAAAGGATTCGTAGGTATTGGCAGATGCAACGCCAAATACAGGAATACTGCCGAGTAATAGAAGGGCAGTATAGGTTTTTCGAGGGCCATATTTATCACACAACGGGCCGACAATCAGACGGATTAAAATAGTAATCGCAACGGCTGCAATATTAATGTTGGCAATTTGATCTTTGGTTAAATTAAATTCGCCTTTAATTACAGGCATGAGTGGTGCACAGGCAAACCATGCGAAGAAGCAGACAAAAAATGCGAGCCAAGTCATATGGAACGCACGCATGGCGGGTGTAGAAAAATTAAAAAGTTTAATTTGTGTCGCTTTTTTTTCATCGCTATTTATTGCTGAAGACATAACCATCCCCTGAACTGAGCGTAATTTTGTTTACAAGCTTTTTAAGTTGCTTGTAATCCGATCAGAACGGACATCGTTGGCCGTCTACATACTGTGTGAATCGACGTTGATTCATCTTATAAATTATAAAGTGCAAGCAATATGCCAAAAGTGCGGATTTTGCATTGATTCAACAGATACAGTGATTAAACACTTGAGTCTATTGGTTAATATGAGTTCAGAGATCATGAAATTCAGAGAAAATGACGCTGGATAAAAAGGATAAAATCTGATCAAAAATAATTCATTCTTTAAAGTATTCAATAAAAGTGCATCAGAACAATGCACTTTAGGTGATGAGTTGGATGGATAAAATTCAGCAGATATTCCACTGTATTCATACTATTTGAATGAATACCATGAAGATAACTCAGAATGCGTTTTCGCATTTTAAAAGCGATAACCAATCCCTGCATAAGCGAGAATTGGATTGATTTCAATATCGGCTTTGGAGCGGATAAGTTCACCGAGTTTGGCATCGGTCACGGTAATGGTGGTGTCATTACTGAGTTGAGCATAACTGACCGAACCGACAGCAAACCAATTGCTATTAAAATCGTAGGTAAATCCAACTGTGGCAATCGGTGCAAAGGCATCAGATGCTTCAAGATCCACTTGAGGATTGGCTGAACTGGTTTTACCTTCTAAAGATCCGCCAGCATGACCTTCTTTAATATTGGCAATCATATGACCAGCGGCAATTAAATCTTGTTCAATGCGTGGGTTCATTTCTAATTCATTAAAATAAGCATACATGACGCCTAAACCAACATAGGGACGAAATTTATTCACCCCAGTTTTGCCAAAGTGATATTGCAATTCAAATGCAGGTGTCCATGCTCGAGCTGAAGCAGCGGCACCATGCGCAGCCAAATCGGTGATGAAAATATCATTTTCAAGTTCAAGCTTTCCTAAAGCACCACCTAAAGGACTTGCAATCGCTGAAAAGGGGGCATAGATTTTTCCTTGACCTTGTAAATCGACTTTAGGAGGAATCCCAGCTTTAACCTCAAGGGACACATGGTCGGTAAAGAAATAATTGCTCATGATGCCTAAAGTTGTCACATCATCCGCCTGAAGCCCCGTACCTGCATTATCCCATTGGCTTAAACCCTGTATTTCGGCAGTACCACTGAGACTCGAAGGGACGGGTGCATCAATGGCAGCCAATCCTTTAAGAGTTGCATTCAACAGTGGATTAACGTCACTGCCTGATTGAATATTGTCTAAAACGGTTTGCGCTTGAATACTGCCCACATTCGCGGTTTCACCTTCCTTGACTGCCGTGTTGACTCGAAATGGTTGGGCTTGGCCTTGTGGCATAACATGTAATGCACCGACAGAAATAGAGAAGCGTTTAAAGCCATCACCATCTTGTAGGCTAAAATAGGGTGATTTAGCATGGCTAAATGTCGGGATAAGGGTAATCGCAATTGAAAATGCTAATCCTGTTTTTTGCATAGGGGGGACTCCATGTCCATTTTCATCATTTTTATTCAGGGGCATTATTCAATACAGCGGAGAAAGAAAACTGTTGTTTTTGAAAGGGAATCCTTTTGAAAGATTGTGAAAAATACCGTAATTTTTTTGTGATTCTGTTAATTTTAAATGTATCGTGTAAGGGGAGAAAAGCACGGTTGATTCAAGTTTTTAAGAAAAAGAGTACGATTAAATGTCAATAAATCAATAAGAAAATAGAATCAAAGAATAACTTTGAATATAAAAAAAGATCACCCGAAGGTGACCTTTTTGACAACGGACTTAGCTTTTAAGCCAATGACACAGCTTCAGTTTGAAAACGTGATAAATCTTCTTCAGGGCGTGCAGTTAAAATTTCCACACCATCCTTAGTCACTAAAATGGTGTGTTCGTATTGCGCAGAAAGCTTATGATCTTTGGTCACAACTGTCCATTTGTCACCCAGTAATTTGGTTTGCCATACACCTGCATTGACCATTGGTTCAATGGTAAAGGTCATGCCTTCTTCTAGAATCATGCCACTGTTACCTTGGCCATAATGCAATACTTGAGGTTCGTCATGGAATACGGTACCGATACCGTGACCACAGTATTCACGAACGACGCTAAAGCGCTCAGACTCAACATATTTTTGAATTGCGAGACCAATATCACCAATGGTCGAACCCGGTTTTACAGTTGCAATACCGCGGTACATGGCTTCTTGTGCTACTTTACATAAGCGGTCAGCAAGAATAGAGGTTTCTTCTCCAACCACGTACATCATATTGGTATCGCCGTGATAACCATCTTTAATCACAGTGACGTCAATATTTAAAATATCGCCTTTCTTTAAGATTTTGCTTTCAGATGGAATCCCGTGACATACCACGTGGTTCACAGAAGTACAAATGGTGTGCTGAAAAGCTGGACGACCTGGTGCCGCACCATAACCTAAACATGCAGGGATCGCATTTTGCACGTTCACAATATAATCGTGACAAATCGTGTCTAATTCGAGGGTCGTTACCCCGGGTTTGATATGCGGTTTGATCATATCCAACACTTCCGCCGCCAGTCGTCCTGCCACACGCATTTTTTCAATTTCATCGGCAGTTTTAATTAATCGACGAGGAGCTTGATAGGTTGTATTCATGATCTCTAAAAACTTTTGGAAATTTATATGTGACTATGGTATAAATAGCCGCCCATTTTATCAAATGCTTTTTCGTGAATAAATTTCACGGGCTTTGTGCGATGGGGCAATAAAATCCGCACATATATCGACACATTACTCTGGGTGCCCTTAAAGGGTGGAGAATGCGGATATATGGAGGCCTAACCCAAACTTTAAGGTAAAGAAAATGGCAGATTACAACGTAAGCATGCGCGACCTTCTTCAAGCAGGTGCGCACTTTGGTCACCAAACTCGTTTCTGGAACCCAAAAATGCGTCAATACATTTTTGGCGCGCGTAACAAAATTCACATCATCAACCTTGAGCACACTGTTCCTGCGTTAAATGATGCTTTGAACTTTGTTAACAATCTTGCAAGCAAAAAGAACAAAGTATTGTTCGTTGGTACTAAACGTGCTGCTTCTAACATCATCCGTGAACAAGCTCAACGCGCTGGTCAACCATATGTAGATCACCGTTGGTTAGGTGGTATGTTGACGAACTGGAAAACACTTCGCCAATCTATCAACCGTTTAAAAGACCTTCAAACTCAATCTCAAGACGGTACTTTTGCTAAGCTTACTAAACGTGAAGCTTTAGAACGTACTCGTGAGATGGACAAACTTGAACGTGCTTTAGGCGGCGTTAAAAACATGGGTGGTTTACCTGACGCATTATTCGTAATCGACGTTGACCACGAATCAATCGCGATTAAAGAAGCTAAGAACCTTGGTATTCCTGTAATCGGTATCGTTGATACAAACTCTAACCCAGACAACGTTGATTTCGTTATCCCGGGTAATGACGATGCGATCCGTGCAGTAACACTTTACGCTTCTGCTATGGCTGATGCGATCCTTGCTGGTAAAGAGTACGCTCAAACTCAAGCAAATGCACAAGCGAAAGGCGAAGAAGCTCCTGAGGCTTAATGCGTTTTGACGCAAGCTTGTCATTTTTGCGACATGTGATGGTGGCAAAGTAAGCGTCATGTATGCAGACGGCCCATGAGCATCCCTCTGGGCCGTTTCTGTTCTAAAAAGAATTCATTTTCTACCGATTTTTAGGAGATACACATGACTGCTATTACTGCAAGCATGGTTAAAGAATTGCGTGACCGTACTGGTTTAGCAATGATGGAATGTAAAAAAGCATTAACAGAAGCGAACGGTGACATCGAATTAGCGATTGATAACCTTCGTAAATCTGGTCAAGCTAAAGCTGCTAAAAAAGCGGGCAACATCGCTGCTGACGGCGCGATCACAATTGCTCAAGAAGGCAACAAAGCTCTTCTTTTAGAAGTAAACTGCCAAACTGACTTCGTTGCTAAAGACGAAAACTTTGCTGGCTTCTCTGCTAAAGTTGCTGCTGCTGCACTTGCTGCTGGCGAAACTGATGCTGCTAAAATTGCTGAACTTAAACTTGAAGACGGCACGACTGTTGAAGAAGCGCGTATTGCTCTTGTTCAAAAAATCGGTGAAAACATTCAAGTACGTCGTGCTAAAATTGTTGAAGGTGAAAACCTTGCAGTTTACAAACACGGTTTAAAAATTGGTGTTGTTGTTGCTTATACTGGTCAAGCTGATACTGGTAAAGGTATTGCAATGCACGTTGCTGCGTTCAACCCAGTTGCTGTAACTGCTGAAGGTGTTTCTGCTGATCTTATCGCGAAAGAGAAAGAAATTGCTGAAGCGAAAGCGATCGAATCTGGCAAGCCAGCAAACATCGTTGAGAAGATGGTAACTGGTTCAGTTGAGAAATACTTGAATGAAGTTGTTCTTGAGCGTCAAATGTACGTAATTGACAACGACAAGAAAGTTGCTGACGTATTAAAAGCGACTGGTACAACTGTTGCTCAATTCGTTCGTTTCGAAGTGGGTGAAGGCATTGAGAAAAAAGCTGAACTTTCTTTTGCTGAAGAAGTTGCTGCTGCTCAAGCTGCTGCGAAATAATTTTATTTTGCAAAAAAAGCCCCGTTTGGGGCTTTTTTTATATCGAATAAAAAGGATAACAAAATGATGAATAAAACAAATTTAAGAATTGGCGTTGTTATTTTGGTTCTCATTGCTGCCTATCTAGGGATAAACCGAGAACAGCATACGCTTCCTAAAAATGAGTCTTCAACGACGATTTCATCGGAAATAATATCAACGGTTGATGATAGTCAGAAAATACAACAGGCCTTTCAGCAACAGCAAAAAAATGTTCAAGTCCGTGCAAGTGGCGTAGTTAAGGCGATTCTGGCTGATGATCATGAAGGCTCAAGGCACCAGAAATTTATATTGTCCTTACAGAATGGCTTGACTGTGTTGGTCGCGCATAATATTGATTTGGCTCCTAGAATAGAAAATTTAAAAAAAGGGGATGTGGTTGAATTTTATGGCGAATATGAATACAACCCGAAGGGTGGTGTCATTCATTGGACGCATCATGATCCACAGCAGCATCATATCGATGGTTGGTTAAAACATCAGGGCAGAATTTATCAATAAAGAATGAGAGAGCAATTTTGTTCTATACAGCAAAAATAGACATGTTATTTTGCATGTGAAAGTAAGTTTAGCTGACATGAATAAAGAATTAACGAGATGAGTAAAGTGAAGCATGAATTTGTTAAGTTTAAGCATGTCCAAGAATTGGGCGGCTTAGAGTTACTGAATGCTTCTTATGTGCAAAAACAATTCTCTAAACATGTGCATGAAGGTTATTGTATCGGTGTGATAGAGGAAGGGGCACAGTCATTTTATCGTACAGGTGCACTGCATATTGCACCTAAAGGGCATATCATTTTAGTGAATGCTGATGAAGTGCATACGGGTTCATCCGCAGTGGAGACGGGTTGGCGTTATCGCGCCATTTATCCGACACCTGAAATGTTAAGAGATGTGAGTCAGGATTTTTTTCAACCTTCAGGAACGATGCCGTGGTTTCCACACGCCGTGATTCAGGATGAAGGCTTGGCACAACAACTGAGCTTATTGTTCGATTTATTAGAAAATAAAGATAATCAATTATTTAAACAAACATTATATCTGTCCACACTGGCTTATTTGATGTCACATCACAGCCGCACGAAGCTGGGTGAGTTGCCTTTGCCTGAAGCACAAAATCGCATATTGATGATTAAAGATTTATTGGCAAGTGCGCCTGAAAAGGAATATTCACTGAACGAATTGGCGGAAACAGCAGGCTTAAGCCCTTGGCATTTTTTGCGACAATTTAAAAAATATACGGGTCTTCCACCCCACGCATGGCTAATTCAGTTTCGCTTACACCAAGCTAAGCAGCTTTTAAAACGCGGTGAAAATATTGCCTTGGTGGCGGATTTATGTGGTTTTTCAGATCAGAGTCATTTTAATCGGCATTTCAAAAAATCAGTGGGGGTGACACCTTTGCAATATGTGATGAGTCTACGTTAGAGGAAACGACTCTAATTTGAATTTGTTATTTAAGTGATTAAAATTTATCAATTTAATTGAGATTATTTGCTTCGTTTCTACAACATAATCATTTCACAGTAATTCAGCAATTTTGTACAAGATCAGCATGCTGCAAAACACCTATTTTATTGGTGTGTTTATTCAGTAGATGTATTATGGATCTTTCTCAACAGCAATTGACTGCTGCAAGTCATCATAAATCTCACGATTTTATCCAAGGTGCTTTCGATATCGTTCCTTTATCGATTGCGGTACTGCCATGGGGAATTTTAGCGGGTTCAGTTGCCATTGATGTGGGACTGAGCATTCCGCAGGCGGTGGCTATGTCGGCAATCGTGTTTGCGGGTGCCGCACAACTGGTAAGTTTGGGGATGTGGTCTGCGGATGCAACAGTATTGACGATTGCAATTACCGTATTTTTCTTGACCAGCCAGCATTTTATTTATGCTTTAACCTTGCGTAAAGATATCTCGGTTTTGGCGAGTTATTACCGCATTCCATTGGGTTTTTTATTGACGGATGAATTATTTGCAGTCGCCATGACCAAGCAACAGCGTCGTCCATATTACTTATTGGGTGCTGGCTTGTGTTTTTATCTCGCTTGGGTGTTATTTAGTCTCTTGGGAATTTATTTGGCTTCGACTGTTCCTAATTTGTCGAGCTTGCATTTGGATTTTTCTATCGTTGCTGTTTTGGTGGCGATTGTTGTTCCATTTATTAAAAATTGGATGAGTTTAATTGGTGTCATCACCACAATTTTAAGCTCGTTGTGTTTAACCGCGCTGCATATAGAAGCCTCCATTTTAATTTCTGGCATGTTGGGAATGTTTGTTGCGGCGTGTCTGGAGCATTGGGGGCAAGAAAAATGAGTTGGACCTTTATTTTTTTGTTGGCTGCAATTGTGTTTTTTAATCGTTATGTATTTTTAGAACCTAAAGTTGCTCTTCAATTTCCAATGTTTTTCGAACTCATGTTGAAATATTCAGCACCATGTTTATTAAGCGCAATTTGTATGCCGATTATTTTCTTTGATCACGGTGAGTGGAGATCATTGCAGGGCAATAGTTATTTTTATGCGGCGATATTTTGCGTGTTTGTATCCTTATTTTTAAGGAAAGTTTTAATCAGTTTGGCTTTAAGTTTGCTGTTTTTTTATGCATTAGAAGTTTGGGTGTTTTAAGCAAATTTACAGTGGAAGCATGCCGAAAAGCGTAATTCCACTGTGAAAAATTTGCTTATGCGCTAAATGGCGTTCATTTGCGCTCTAGCGTGGGTTTTTAGTTTGGGTATCAGTTTACTTAGATATGCATCCATACACCAAATTGGGCCAATGAGGAGGAATTGGAGGTCTTTGAAGAAAGAAGGTTTCTTTCCTTCAATTTTATGCCCGTAAAATTGCCCAATCCAAGCAAAAATGAACAATGCAATATAAAAACCGACCCCAACAGGTAAAATCAAAATAAGCCATGCCATTACAAATATGAGGGCTGCCATTGCTATGGCTAAAACAATATCGAGTCGACTATAAAAAATAAGGGTGAGAATTACAATGAGGGCAGTCAGCAGTACGCTGAAATGCGCCAAAATGCCAATGATGGAAAAAAGAATTGTCGGTACGCAAAGCCAGTGAATCATTTTATTGGTTTTATTTTGGTGGCTTTCACTGTATTCATCGAACCATTCGTTTATCGTTTTCATGCGTTGCTCCTGCAAATGCTTATTGTATTTTTTATATCCTTGTTCTTGAGAAACTATAAAATAGAAAACAAACGAGGTCAAAATTTGAAATTAAATTTTAGCCCGTTTCTATCATTTGTTTTGTTATGCAGTAACGCAGTTCAATTAGTTTGAACTGCGTTTTAAGTTGGTCTTCACAAATTTAATTTCCTGCATGAAAAATTTCTTTGCCTTCTTTAAAGGTCGCAAGCACTTTAATATTTTTGATCTGATCGCTAGGTACCGTCATCGGGTTCTTATCTAGAATCACAAAGTCAGCTAATTTCCCAGCAGCCAGTGTACCTTTGCTGTCTTCTTCAAAATATTGATAGGCAGCCCAACTGGTCATGCTCTTGAGCGCAAGATAAGGATTGACACGTTGATCCGCACCTAAAATTTTACCGCTACGGGTCACACGGTTTACGGTGGTGTCCAAAGTCATCATGCTATTTGGAGGAATGACGGGTGCATCATGATGTTCGGTAAATAAAATCCCTTTTCTTAAAGCTGAGCCAGTAGGGGAAATATTTTGAGCACGTTGTAGACCTAAAGTCTCATGAATGTGCCAGTCTCCCCAGTAATAAGTATGCAGAGAGAAGAAAGACGGAATGAGCTTCAATTCTTTGGCCTTATCCAATTGGTCTTCGCGCATGGTTTGTGCGTGAATAATCACATTGCGCCGATCTTGGGTTGGAAATTTAGCTGTAGCTTTCTCAATGGTATTTAAATATTGATCAATTGCAGCATCGCCATTGGCGTGCGCTAAAATTTGCCAATTATTTTGAAAAGCTAAATCAATCAGATTTTGTACCGTACTTTGTTGTGGGAAGGCTGCATAACCCCGATAAGATTTTTTTTGACCTTCAGGCGGGACTAGATAGGGTTTGGTGAGCCAAGCAGTTTTACCTTGTGGAGATCCATCCAGACTAATTTTGACGCCCCCAATTCTATAATGGTGTTTATATTCCCGAGTAGTGCCATGTTGCAGCATATAGTTTTTTTCGGTGCTGATATCTGGATAGACCACCAAATCTACTGGCAATTTGCCATTTTTCGCTAAATCTCGCCACATTTCTGAAGTCCCTGCATCTGCTCGACCTTCTTGAATGGTGGTGTATCCATTTTTGACATAAGTCTGAACAGCCGTCAGCGCCATGTTTTCCATGGTTTCGGGTGGCATATGCTGGAAAATTTGGATCATGGCTTTAAAAACTACACTTTCTTCAAGTACACCATTGGGTTCTTTAGAATTAGCTTTACGACGAATAACTCCACCAGTTGGATTTGGGGTTTGGGCATCAATTTTGAGTAGTTTGAGTGCTTTGGTATTAACTGTAGCCAAATGACCAGATTGATGTAAAACAATCACAGGTTGTTCGGTTGAGATTTCATCCAGTTCCTTAGCGGTAGGATGGCGTTGTTCTTTTAATTGGGCATCATCATATCCATTGCCAATAATCCACCCCGAAGCTTGTTGAATAAAGGTGGGATTATTATTTTTCCATGCTTGCATTGCTTGAATTAAAGAGGGGATATCGGTGACTTTGCCATCTGGGGGAGAATAAAGATTGGCAACAGTTTGCTGTAAGCCGACGCTATTAGCATGGCTGTGCGCATCGATGAGTCCGGGAATCACAGTATGATTTTTTAAGTTAAATCGTTGAGCACGCAAATTGAGTCGTTTGGCATCAGCAAGAGAGCCAGTAAATTTGATCATCCCATTTTCGACCAACATCGCTTCTACGTAAGTCGGGGTATCGCCTTGCATAGTAAGAATGGGACCGCCATGCAGAATAAAAGTAGAATCTTGTCTGGGGTCTATTTTTTGACCGCGATGGATATGCTTTGAGATGGAGTAACTACAAGCAGACAATAAAACCGTACTGAGCACAGCAAAAACTTTTAAATGTGAAATTGTTAAATATTGGATTGATTTTGTCATTAGATCGTTTCCCCCCACAGGTCGTCGATTTATTGTCTTTTTTTTAAAATAACATATTAATTAAATGAGAAAATAAAAAAAGCCACTGAGATGTGGCTTTTTGTCAAATGTATTGTGCATCTGTGAAATTAAGAGTTGGGGCCTGCAACGCGTTCAATACTTACTTTTGCTGTCCCTGCATTGGTAATACCAAGCTGTTTGGCAGCACCATAAGAAAGATCGACCACACGGTTGCCATGGAATGGACCACGGTCATTGACTTTAACAACTACGCTTTTGCCGTTGTTTTTGTTGGTCACACGAATGTAGCAATTAAGTGGCAGGCTACGATGAGCGGCTGTTAACGCATTCATGTCAAATGTTTCACCATTTGCAGTTTTACGACCATGGAACTGACGACCATACCATGAAGCTACACCAGTTTGGCTAAATTGACGAACTGTGTTTGACGCAACATCATTTAACTTGTCAATGACTGAAGGCTCATTTGCTGGGATTTCAATTTTCGCTGCAATGGTTTCGCGGCGAATTTTATCTCCAGAACTCTCAGTAATTGAAAGGCTATTTAGATTTGAAAAGTGAGAGTTAAAACTCTGAGCATCTTTGTTTAAAACACGTGCTGCTAAACGTGAATTATCATTGTCATTATTTAATGACGATGATTGAACCAATTCAGCCTCAGACTGGGTCAGGGCGAACGTGGTCGCTATGGCAAGAATATATTTCACTGAAGAATGCATAAAATCTCCTAAAGACGGGTTTGCAGAGTAGTAATTCAGCAGTAAAACCTTGAATTACAAGCAAACGGGTCGATTTATTCACTTGTGCAACTACATTTGACGAGATGGATAATATTCATGCCGCAGTGAAGGTGTCTAGTCTTTATACCGAAATCTTTACAAAAAGTAGGTAATTAAATTGTTTTATGGTTAATAAATATACAGTATTGTAACTAAATATTTAATTTGCACATTTTATGCACATTGTTGCTAAAAAAAAGATTGACATTTTTATTTAAATTAAAAGCTAACCTTAACGGCTAGCGATTTCAGTGCCTAATTGCCATACAGCAGTGGCATACATGCGGCTCTTATTATAAGTGGTAATGACTTGAAAATTCGGGTAAGTAATATAGTAAATCGAGCCATAATTCTCTTGAAGTTGAATGACATTAACCATATCTAAATCATCAATTTGCACCACTGGATTGATGGGTGAAATACCCTGCGGTTTTAATACGCCGTAGGGGGTCGGTTGTTCTAGATTTTTAGCAATAATGGTATCAGGGGTTGAACCTGTATAACGTGCAGCAAAACCAATCGGTTGATTTCGTTGCCAGCCATGTTGTGCTAAATAGTTTGCAATAGAACCAATGGCATCGACGGCTGAATTTCTCAGGTCAATATGACCATTACCATCGTAGTCCACACCATATTTAGGAATGTTACTGGGCATAAATTGTGGATAGCCAATTGCACCAGCATAAGACCCTACAACAGAGTTTGTCGGCACACCGTCTTTATACGTCCATGCAATCAGTGCAGACAGTTCATCTTGGAAATAGGCAGCGCGACGTTCATAGCCAAATGCAAGCGTTGCTAATGCGTCTCGGGTAATGAAATTACCTTTATTGGCACCAAAACCTGTTTCTACGCCTAAAATGCCCAAAATTACCGATTGTGGAACACCAAATTGCTGTTCAGCTCGGTTTAATGTGTCTGCATATTGATTTTTGAATTGAACGCCACGTTGAATGGTGCTTTCCGACATGAAATTGGTTTTATAGTCATACCAGGGTTTACTTTCACCTGGTCGGTTCATAATATTGATAATGTTTGGAAGATTGCGGGAGCCATTCATTGCCCAATCGACTTGCTCAGCAGTTAAACCATAGCTTTGCATGGTTTTTTGTTTAAAACTGGAATATTGAGGATCATTTGCAAAATCATTGGCTTGGCAAAAACTGGTAGCTGAAAATGTACCAATAAGTAAAAATAAACGCTTCAGTTTTTTATTAATAGACAAATGTGTCATATAGGTTAAATCCTAAAAAATTATCGATGTGTATGAATTGACATCACAACGCCAAAAGTGGCCATTAAAGTAATAATTGCAGTACCGCCATAACTCATAAAAGGTAAAGGCACACCCACTACGGGTAAAATACCACTGACCATGCCCGCATTGACAAAGACATATACAAAAAATGACAAAGCAAAACTGCTTGCCACTAAACGGCCAAAGTTATGAAAACTGTTTAATCCAATTTGAAACGTTCGGCTAATGATCGCAAAGTACAATACAATCAATATGATAATACCAATTAGCCCAAATTCCTCAGAAAATGCAGCAATAATAAAATCGGTATGACCTTCTGGTAAAAAATGTAAGTGCGATTGAGTGCCTAATAAATAGCCTTTACCCGAAATGCCGCCAGATCCAATCGCAGTTTCTGATTGAATAATATTCCAACCTGTACCCAGTGCATCGGCTTCGGGATGGATCAAAGTTAACACCCGTTGTCGTTGATAATCATGCAGTAAAAATTGCCAAGCAATAGGAATAATCAGTGCTGCGAGTCCGAATGCAGTTGCAATTAAACGCCAAGATAAGCCACTGAGGAATAAAACAAAGATCCCACTGGAAAGTACCAATAATGACGTACCAAGATCGGGCTGTTCAGCAATTAAAATAAAAGGGATGCCAATAAAGATCAGACAAATGCCAATCTGCCCAATTTTTGGGGGTAGTGGTCGTCTTGCTAAAAACCATGCAATCATCAAGGGCATGGCAATTTTCATAAATTCACTGGGTTGTACGCTACCTAGCCCAGGAATGTCAATCCAGCGTTGTGCACCTAAACGTACTTCGCCAAAGAGTTTGACCCCAATAAGTGACAACAGTGCCACTATATATAGATAAGGTGCAAAAGATTGATAAACCTTTGGTGGAACTTGAGCCAAACCTAACATGGTGAAAAAACCAATGGTGAAACTAATGGCTTGTTTGGACACTAAACCCCAATCTTGCTCTGAAGCGCTATAGAGCACCGTTAAGCCTAATAGTGCAGTGAGCAATAAATAGAGGCATAACCATGGGTCGAGGTGCAATTTGTGCCACTTCGAAGGTAATGAAGTTGTACTTAAGCCGTCACGGGGTGCATGACGTAAGAATTTGGACTGTGGAGGAGTAGTCATGGAAGATATGGATAGAATAAAGTTTTAGACAGTATTTTTCGCCTGCTACCTTATACCTGTGTGTACAGACTGTATATCAATATTTAGCAATAAAAAAACCTAGCAAAAGCTAGGTTTCCGATAGTTTAATTTTCTATCAATGATGGAATAGAGTATCGTGATACTCTGCCAAAATAGTGAGTTCTTCCTTGGTTAAGTGAGGGAAGATTTTATCAATTGCGATATGCACTGCTTTAATAACCGCTGCAGAGCCAATATCCGCTGCTTTACGTTTAATCATGCCTAAATCGAGGGTTTTGTTAAAATCATTCATGAAATGACGTACAGTCGCTTCTGCGAACTGTTTGTACAATTCAACCAAAACGGCTTTATTGGTATCACCACCTGCACGAATATCAGCAAACGAGGTCTTTAAATTAGTCACCAAGCTGGCATCTAAATTTTCACCTACGCGATATTGACCTTGTGCATCTTTGAACAAGCTTTTTTCAGAAAACTCAATCGATTGTTTCACCACATCATTGGACGCTTTACTTAAAAGTTGTTTCAAGAGCACCGCAACAGTTGATTTAATGTAACCTGCCAATTTTTCCGCAGTATCACGTTTATCACTCGGCGGAAAACGACGAACTAACTCCGTTAAAATGGCGTCAATAATTTCATCATTAATCAATAAAGCAGTTTGGTCACGTAAAGGGTAGAGCACTTCACTCGAATTTTTCTTTTGCTGGCCAGTTTGAATACTATTTAATAGTGTTTCAGAAGGGACAAAACCAAAAAAAGGCATTGTTATTTAACCTCAGTATTATTCATTTTATTGTCGCGCCAAGCGAATTGGGCGAGGCATCCATGTTAAATCCGATACTCGACAAGGGTTGATGTCTAAACCACCTCGGCGGGTATAAGCTGCATAAACCATAAGCTTTTCAGGCTGTAGATTTTGCCAGATATCGGCAAACATCTGTTCAACACATTGCTCATGGAAACCATTATGCTGGCGGTAAGAGATAATATAGGCTAAAAGTGAACGATAACAAGGCTTTTTACCCTGATAACGGATAAATACCGTACCCCAATCGGGTTGACCTGTCACAGGGCAGTTACTGCGCAGTAAATGTGAATAGAGTTGTACTTCTAGATTGTCTGTATTTTCACCATCGAAACTGAGCAGGGAAGCATCGGGTTGATTTTCCAAACGTTCAGGGACGAAGTCATCAATACAGATGCCTTCGGGCTGATGAATGGCTAAATCATCCACTTGGAACAATTGAATTGTTACTGTAGCACCTGCTGCCGCAGATAAATCTTTTTCTACAGTAGCTATAAATGTGGCTTCAGAGTCGAATTGGGTAAAGTTAAGACTATTAAAATAAAGTTTGAGTGATTTGGACTCAATTAAATTGGGTGAAGATGCTGGCAGCGTTAAGCGACCAATCGCAACTTGTGGAATACCTTGCGCATTGAGCCAAGAGATTTCAAACACATGCCACCAGTCTTTGCCCTGTTGAATGCCTTCAATATGGGCATAGCTTGAACGTGATTGTGCACGAGCAATCGGAAAAAGAATATCTGGTTGATATGTTGATGGATATTGGGTGTCTTTACCGAGTAAAGAATGTTCTACACTCATTATTCACGCATTCCTGAGCCACGAGAAAGTAAATAATACGCTATACCATAAAGGACAGCGCAACATAAAGTCACTACGGTGAGTGAAATAGAAACGTTCACATCACTATGACCTAGAATTCCGAAACGGAAAGCGTTGACCATATATACAATAGGGTTAATTAAAGAAAGATTCTGCCAAAATGGGCTAAGTGCACTGATGGCATAAAACACACCGCCTAAATAAGTTAAAGGGGTGAGTACAAAAGTTGGAATAATGGAAATATCGTCAAAAGATTTGGCATAAACAGCGTTAATAAAGCCGCCGAGTGAAAAGAGTAATGAGGTCACAATCACTGTATAGATAGTCACAAACCAGTTGGTAATATATAAGTCAGTAAAAAATAAGCTCATGGCGGTGACAATAATACCCACCAATACTCCGCGACATAATCCGCCCAACACATAACCCCAAAGGACTAAATGTAAAGGGACTGGACTCATAATCAATTCTTCAATACTTTTTTGGAATTTGGCACTGAAGAAACTAGAAGAAACGTTGGCATAGCTATTGGTAATCACCGCCATCATAATTAAGCCGGGTACAATAAATTGCATATAGCTAAAGCCGCCCATTGAACCAATCCGTGAACCGACTAAATTACCAAAAATCACAAAATATAGACTCATGGTAATGGCTGGTGGTAATAGGGTTTGCGGCCAAATTCGCATAAAGCGGCGAACTTCTTTATGCACTAATGTGAAAAGGGCAACACGCATTTGAGTCATGTTCATGGTGTCGCTCCTTCCAAATTTTTCTCCACAAGTCTGACAAACAGCTCTTCTAAGCGGTTAGATTTATTTCGCATACTACTCACTTGAATACCTTGTGCTTCAAGTAACTGGAATAATTGATTTAAGGTGTGGGCTTTGTCCATGGTGACTTCAAGGGTGACGGGATCAATTAAATTGAAGCGTACCCCAATAATATCAAGATGTAGGGGTTGAATTGGCTCAGCCAAGTCAAAAATAAAGGATTCTTCGTGTAATTGATTAAGGAAGGCTTTCATTGTGGTGTCTTCTTTAATCACGCCACGGTCAATAATCGCAATGCGACGACACAACATTTCAGCTTCTTCTAAATAGTGTGTCGTTAAAATGATGGACGTCCCATTTTCATTCATTTCAGTCAGAAAGTCCCACATTGAACGACGTAGCTCAATATCGACACCCGCAGTAGGTTCATCCAAAATCAAAAGTTTTGGTTCATGCATCATGGCACGAGCAATCATCAGTCGGCGTTTCATACCACCTGACAACATTCGACCTTGGGTATTACGTTTTTCCCAAAGCCCTAATTTTTCTAAATAATGTTCGGCACGTTGCTCAGCAATTTTACGAGGAATACCGTAATAGCCTGCTTGAGTCACCAAAATATCGAAGGTTTTTTCAAACTGACCAAAGTTAAATTCTTGTGGCACAACACCTAGGCATTGTTTGGCATGTGATGGGTGCGTATCAAGATTATGACCAAAAATTTCGACAGTGCCCGCGGTCTTTTTGGTTAAAGAACTAATGATACCGATGGTCGTCGATTTGCCAGCACCGTTCGGTCCAAGAAGTGCATAAAACTCACCTTCTGGTACGGTTAAATTAATTCCTTTAAGGGCTTGAAAGCCATTACGATAAGTTTTGGACAAATCTCTGATCAGTAATGCATCGGTCATGAAGTTCTCACAGCATATAGAGTGTGACTATTGTGAGCGATCTTGATGAATAAACCAAGTAAATTACAGGGAATACTGCGTTGCATGCTTAGAACATTGATTAAACTCTAAGCATAAAAATGAATGATTTATATATAGTTGCTTTCACTTCTTTATTTTTTTGCTATCATGTGCACGCGCGCTCATAGCTCAGTTGGATAGAGTACAAGTTTCCGAAGCTTGGGGTCGTGGGTTCGATTCCCGCTGAGCGCACCATATATCATTATAAAATCGATAATTTAATACTACTTTGGCGTAGTGGCGTAAAAGTAGCAATAAAAAACCCCGCTAAATTTTGCGAGGTCTTCCAGTCCGTATTTTCAAATCTTACACTTAGCTATTTCAGCCCCTTGAGCTAAATTCCATCATCTGCCTTTTGCTATTTCGGTGATGTACCGTAGTTTTGGAATTCCTTTTAGGCACATAATAGATGTTGTGAGATAACTCATTTCGCAGACTTAAAAGTTTGCTGGATTTAAAAAATAGGCTTAATCATAAATGATTAAGCCTATTTTTTATGTATCAAAGGAAAGTGTAAAACTACTTTGCTTTTTTCTTATTGGTTTTTTTAAATTCTGCATAAGCTTCTTCGGCAAACCGACGTAAAGAGCTTCCAATTGCAGCATATTGAAACTCATTTAAATTTGCCAATGATGCTCGAGCAGATGGATGTTGAACGCCAAAACCAGAACCAGGTAACAGGACTACACCAGTTTCGTCAGCGACACGGAATAATAATTCTGTTGGATTCTTATTTTTCATAATCCACTCAGCAAATTCATCGCCATATAAGGTACGAGAGGTCTTTTCCAAATTCACCAATGTGTAGTAATCGACAGCATTTGGATCCTGTGGAATTTCTACACCAAGTTGACGATACAGGGCGGCATCACGTTCACGAACCACGGATTTAACCGCTTTTTTGTAGTTTTGGCGTGAATCCATCATATTAAATAGTGCAAAAAGCACCATTTGAACTTGTTGTGGTGTTGATAAGCCAGCAGTGTGATTTAATGCGACATTTCGACTATCGGCTACAAGGCGATCAATAAATTTGATACTCGAAGGATCGGTTGTAAGTGAGGAATAACGTTCTTCGAGTTCTAACTTATCTTTTTTAGAGAGGTCGGCAATTTTCTTATCTAAAATATTATTGTTACTGAGTGCAATAACACCAAGTCTCCAGCCTGTAGCTCCGAAATATTTCGAGAATGAATAAACTAGAATGGTGTTGTCAGGGCATATCGCAAATAAGGATTTAAAATTATCTGCAAATGTGCCATAGACGTCATCTGTAAGAATAATCAGGTCAGGTCGTTTTTTGACAATATCCGCCAAAATCGCTAAGCCTTCATCACTCATTTTTACAGATGGTGGGTTACTTGGATTCACTAAAAAGAATGCTTTGATAGACGGATCTTCCAGTTTTCGTAATTCAGACTCTGGATATTGCCAGCCTGCATTTGGATCGGCTTCAATCAGGACTTCTTCCAGTTGGTAATCATTGAGTTTCGGAATTTCAAGATAAGGGGTAAAAATTGGAGTACCAATTGCGATACGGTCTCCTGTAGAAATGATTTTGTTTTCTTTTAAGGAGTTAAAAATATAGGCCATTGCAGCCGTGCCACCTTCAACTGCAAACAAATCTAACCCTTCTTTAGGCATTCCTTGTACGCCCATTTCACGTAACACATATTCTTTAATGATTTCTTCACTAACTCTAAGCATTCGATCTGGCACAGGATAATTACAGCCTAAAATCCCTTCGACCATTTCAAGTAAAAATACATCTGGATCTAGTCCTAACTGATCACGGACATAGGAAATTGCTTTACCTAGAAACACAACACCGGGTTTGTCTCGATTTTCGAGTACGAAATGGTCAAAGCGTGATTGCAAGCCTTCAGATCTAGGAAAACCACCTAAACCTTCTGGCATATAGGAGAATGAAAATTCTGACTCAGTTGCTGAGAACAAGCCAAGCTGAAAAAAAGCACGGCGTGGTACCGTTGCAAGAAAGTTTGGATTTCCGCGCCCCGCATTGAGCATCATACGGTCAGTATGGCTTTGTGCTAAAGCAATGAGTTTATCTTTAAGTTCAAATGGGCTTAGTTTTGCATATTTTGAGTAATCAACATTCCCCATAGGAAGTCTCCTTAATTATCGTGAAGTGTAAACGTTTTAGATATAAAAAATTGTTTAAGCCAAACCTACAATGAGTGGCCCGAGTAAGGTTAAAAATACATTCGCTAGTGCATAGGTAATGGCAAATGGTACGGTTGGAATAGAGTTGCCTGCTTTATCAAGTATTCCACCGAATGCAGGATTGGCACTACGCGCACCTGAAAGAGCACCTGCCATGACTGCCACATTGTCATAACGAAGCACATAGCGTGCAAAGAACATAGAGAGTATTAACGGTACAAGGGTAACAACGACACCAATCATAAATAAAGAAAGACCGCTTTCTTTAATGGTTTGAATGGCTTGTAAGCCAGACTGTAAACCGACTGCGGCAACAAAGCCTGCTAGGCCTAAATCTTTCAGCAATTGTGATGCTGCTAAAGGCATATTGCCGTGAACTTTATTACGACTACGGAGCCATCCAAATAACAAACCAGACAAGAGCGCGCCACCACCTGCACCAAGCGTCAGAGGAATATCGCCAACTCGAACCACAAATAAGCCGATCAGTAAGCCAACGACTAAACCTGCACCATGAAAAATCCAGTCTGTTTTAAGGCTTTCAGGTAATGCTTTACCTGCTTCTTTGATTAAACGTTCTAAATCGCTTTTAGTCCCGTAAACCGTAATAACATCACCTTGTCGAAGAATTGTGTCATCACTTAAAGTTTGGGTTTCTTCGTTGCGCTTAATGCCAAGAATATAAATGCCGTGTTTGAGATAGGCAGGGGTGTTGGCTTTGACATCTCCGAGCGTACGGTCAATATATTTAGAATTTCTAAGAATGACGTCTGTTGTTTCCATGACCATCTCCATTCCTGAAGAGGACTGGAGTTCGCTACCAATATGATCTGCTATAGAAACGACACTGGCACGACGACCAACTATTAGGACCACATCATCAGTTTGAAGTGTAATTTCGGGGCTAACATCAAGCAGCTCATCTTTTCGTTTTAGCCGTTCAATTGTGGTACTTGGCGCTTTGGCTTCAATTTCAGCAACAGTTTGTCCTACACCTTGTTTAACTTTATAAATTCGCCCCACAATTTCTGGCATTGCAAGTTCTTGACCAGGTGCGAGTTCAAAAGCACCTTTTAGACGCTCGGCTTCTGCTTTTAAAGCAGCATCGTGAATTTCTTGCCCCATAAATTTTGGCAAGATATTCACACAGATAATAATTGCGCCCAGTGAGCCAAAAATATAGGTCACGGCATAGCCAATCGCGACATTGGCTTGAAGTTTCTGGATTTCTGCAAGAGGTAAGTCTAGTCGAGACAGGGCATCACCAGCCGTACCAATAATTGCAGATTGAGTCATACCGCCTGCAGCTAAACCTGCGGCTAAGCCTTTATCTAAATTAAAAATCTTTGCCATCAGCAAAACAGTAATCAGTCCACTAATGGCCATAAATACTGCAAGTAAAATTTCTTTTAAGGATTGTGGTCCCAGTGATTTAAAAAATTGAGGTCCACTTTCAAAACCCACGGCATAAATAAATAGTGCGAATAGAATCGCTTTTACGCCATTATCAACGGGTACACCAATTAAACTTAATACAACAGCGACGAGTAAAGAACCAGCCACACCTCCAAATTGGAATTTTCCAAATTGAAACTGACCAATCCAAAAACCAATAGCAAGGGATAAAAACAACAGTATTTCAGGACTATGCTTTAATTCAGTTTGTAACCATTCAATCATGTGGATAGTCTCACTTTATTATTGGGTCAATATACTTCGTTAAAATCTATTTATTTTTCGAGTTTTTTAAAAATACGCTGTGAATAAGATTTCCGCAAATGAATTTCCAGTTACATTTTTTGATTGTGGTTCATATGGGTTTTGATTAATTGTTTATTTTTATTCTACTATTTATTTTAAATGGATGGCTTTTGAAGACCTGTAATTTTTAAATTTATGATTTTAAATGCTTTATTTGATTATATGTTTTAAATTGATTAAATTTTAGGGTTCTAAATTTATTGCGGATTTTTGTTCCATTAATTTTATATTAAATACTTGATATTAAATATTTAATTATTTATTAATGGGTGGTAAAGTATGATGAATTGTTTTAAAAATGTATCATTTAGTAAACAATAGGTAAAAGTGAGTAAATTGAGTATTTTATACTTTATATAATTTGATCTTATTGTAATAAATAAAAAACTTTTATAAATATAAGCATGAATATGAATAAAGTGTAAAAGATGATGCGAAATGTACTTTTGGTCGCTTGAGTTGTAGTTATTTGAAATAAAAAGAGATAAATAACTGAATAAAAAGTTCAGCTCACATATTTTTTATTTTAATTTTGGCGGGGTACTAGTACATGATATTAATTAAAAATTGAATGTGAATGGTAATTTTTGGTAGTGAATTAAATAAAAATCAAAACAATTTAAAGACTTAAGTCATCTGGTGAATGCTGCGAATACAGTTTTGACACCAAATGCCTCAAGTGCAGACAATGAAATCACTTGATTAATAATTATTCAATATGTTTTTAATATGCTCCTTGTAGCTTAATGTCACAGTGACTTGTCAAATAAATGGCATAGACTTATAGTGAAACTACAGTAGCTAGCAACACAAAGAGCTACGAAGTAGTTGGACGGATCATTGACAGCTAATTGAATTTGCAACGTTAAGTTCAAATAAAAAATCAGCACTAGCCATCCAACATAAAAGAACTCGCAGAAATGCGAGTTCTTGCTGTTTTAAGGCTTTATATTTTACAACAGCATGTATTGCATAACTTATAACAGGCATCAATCTTTAATTTTATTCTAACTCAACGTCCACATCATATTTTTTCAGTTCTAAAATCAGACTATTCATCATTGTAACTACATCCGTATGGAATTGTTCAGAATGCAATTCTTTTAAATGTGTTCCATCAAAATAACTGATCGAAATGATTTCCCAATGTTGCATTACTTCAGTTTGTTGAATCTCTAAACTTTGCAGTTGCCACTGTCTGTTCATTTGTGGTGGAACAACACTGCGAATAATCAGTTGTGAAGTGCATTCCAGAGCTGAATCAGCTGGAAAGGTAATAACCCAATTGCCAACTTTTTTAAGATGTGCAGGATGCTCATCTGGATGAAAAACTAAAATGTGTGGCATTATTTTAGAACCTAAATAGCTCTATTTCATCGAAATTTAGGTTTAAAACTATATGACTTAGGTAGGGAAATAACCTACAAATAATCCAAATATTGGACATATCAACTGATTGTTTGGCACCAATTTGTTGATTTATCAGATAATTTTTCAATTCGTTTATTCATAAGTAAAACACTATTTATAATAGCCTAAAACAAAATACGTCTTAGAATTTCACGCTGGGTTAAGTCGTTGCAGTGAAAAATTAATTTGATGCAAAATTCGATTCAGTTCTTTGGGCGGGATGCGAGTTTCCTGTAACTGGGTAATCCATTGCATCTGGCATAATTTGAGCGCACGAATATCCTCTGATCCTTGAATGCGCAGAATCAGTTGTTTTGCCATGAGCCCACAGTATTTTTGCAGTAGTTGCGCCATCAAATATTTAACATCATCAAAATCCAGAGCGACTAAATCTTCAAATTTAACTTCATCTTCTATAGGTAAGTTAGGTTGAACGATTTGCTCTTCACTGAGTTGTACAGTCTGTGGTTTGGGTTCAGTAATTTCTAATTGAATAGGCTGTTGCATTTTTTCAGTTAGACTACGGGTAAACGTATTTTGCTGAGCTGTATGAAGTGTTGTAGTTTGAATTTGATCGGTGGTCTCAGCCAAGGACTGAATACTGGAAGCCATAATTAGCCCCATTTCACTCAACTGTTCAATGAGTTCTGGTGGGGCAAGGCGCTGTTTGAAGATTTCGTTCATGGCGTCAAAATCTTCAGTTCCGATAAGAACCAGCAAGCGACGCTGTCTTGCATTTAATTGCAAGGTACGTTGTTTTAGTGCGGCATGTCCTAGTTGTGTTTTAGAATAGTGAATCATGTCTTAATTTATTCCATGAGATAAATTAAGCAGACTATACTGCGTGAAAATTACACTATTGTTAAAATTTAATTACAAATCATTGATTTATAATGTGACTAAATTCGCATTTTCTAATGCCTTACGTAGGTAGGGATCAAGCTCATCTTGACGGAGTAACCATTGGATATAGTCCGCAGGTAGATCTACAATATTGGTACCGCGATGTTTGCCAAAGTTAATGCTTCGTGGAATTCTCGCATCTTCAGAAGCGGCATAAAGTTCTTCAATACTATTAATATTTAGTTGATGAACAATGTGCATTAAAATGTTGGCAGTCAGAATAATGTCCATATCCGCACGGTGTGCTTTTTTAATCATTTCTCGGGCTTTTTCACTGCCTTTACTGATCATATAAATTAACGCTGAGATATTATGTGCTTCAGCATCCGGCCAGACGCGACGCGCCAGTGCCAATGTACAAATTGCTTTAATTGAACTGGTATCGACACCACATTTTTCAATTGCACGAATATCATAATCAACATTATGACCAATAATATAGTGTGTATCCGTCGGGAGGGTAAAGGAGCTGTAATGAGGGCGATCAATCAGGTCGGATTCTAAAATATGATGCACTGCCATAGCTGCAAAAGAGATTGGCTCATCCACGCTATAGAGTTGGTCGAATAGTTTAGATTTATCTAAAGTCAGTTTTCCATTTTCAACTTCAATAGGCGCATATGCAATTTCAATGGGTTGACCATTTAAGGTATGAGTTTCTGTATCCAAAATAATGGCATGCATATAAAAATCCTAAAGTGCAGCAGAATGCCTCAATTTAACATTTTCAGGACTTATGAAACAAATTTAATATGCCGATGGGCGCGGATCATTTGGGGAAATGTCGAAAATATTTTTAAAATTTAAGTTGTATAACTTGAATAAAAATAAAATTGAACAAGCGGATAAAAAAGAGTAAAAATAAAGGCTTGCTGAGTACCTAGCAAAAACAATAAAAAACTGAATAAGGATATAAATGATGCAGAGAAAAATGCTGATCGCCGTTTTGACCAGTACGGCTATGCTACTAAGCGCATGTCATGATGATGATCATGATACTTATAATTCGGGGGATAATATTCCCAAAAATAACATTGCAAATCCCGTTGTAGCTACACCGACCGCTTATAACCTTACTGACATGTCTGCCACAGCGGGTCAAAGTGTAGTCATGACTTATAAAATGCTCGGTATTAATAATAAAGAAGTGCAGGCCACGGCTTTAGTTTTTACCCCAAAAACAGCACCACCTGCCAAAGGTTGGCCAATTGTGGTGTGGGCGCATGGTACGACGGGCGTTGCGGATATTTGTGCGCCTAGTCGTAGTCAATTAAATAGCTATATTAAAGCGATGATTGATGGTTTGTTAGCAGCAGGTTATGTAGTGGTTGCGCCTGATTACGAAGGTTTGGGTGAGCCAGCAAATAATGAATTACATCCTTTCTTAAATGTAAAAAGTGAGGCATTTTCAATTACCGATGCCGTTGTGGCAGCGCGAAATTATTTAGGCAACAAAGTGTCGAATCGCTGGATGACTGTCGGGCATTCGCAAGGTGGGCACGCTGCTTTGAGTGCAGCGCAATATCAGTCTAGAGCACAACTGGACTATAAAGGAACCGTAGCGGTTGCACCTGCGTCCAATCTTCAATTGATCTTGCTTGCAGGGGAGAGTCTTGCAGCTCAACAAACCGATTTAACCGATAAAATTACCACGCTGGCTTCCTTAGATACTTTTACCGCTTTAATTACTGCGGGCTTACGTAATCCAAATCCAAGCTTGCAATATAGCCAAGTGTTTAAGTCCCCAACCGATAAAATTGCCGACAATGCTGAAACGGATTGTTACCCCTCTTTGGAGCAAGAGTTTGGTGCAGATATGAATACTTATGCAAAAGATAATGCAGATGATATTACCAACTACCCAAGAACACAAAGTGGCTTTATGACCTTATCTCCTGTGAAAAAGTTCTTAGATACAGATTCACAGCCTCTTCAGGTTAAAATAAGTACGCCTATTATTATTTATCAAGGCGTGTTGGATACTACGGTTCCAAAAGTTGCAACCGATACGCTGTTAAGCGGAGAGGCTGCGAAAAACTCATCTATTTCTTATCGGACAGGTGCAACTTGGGATCATGGTACAGCTTATGTGCTAAATATTCCGAATATTTTGACAGATGTACAAACATTAATGCCAATTCAATAAGTTGAGTTGAACAAGAGAAGCTTATGTTTTTTATCGACATGAGCTTTTTTTTATGTAAAACAGAGCAAACATCGTTCTCAATATTTGCAAACTTCGTGCTACAATACGCGCCAATCTTAGCACGGCTTAAAAGCCCTAAATATATAGGACCTCGCTAATGTTTGCCAATATCTCTATTGCTGAATTTGATCCAGAATTAGCTCAAGCAATTTCTAACGAAGACGCTCGTCAGGAAGCTCATATTGAGTTAATCGCATCAGAAAACTATTGCTCACCAGCAGTGATGGAAGCTCAAGGATCAAAACTCACTAACAAATATGCAGAAGGCTACCCAGGCAAACGCTACTATGGCGGTTGTGAATATGTAGACGTGATTGAACAATTAGCAATTGACCGTGCTAAAGAGCTTTTTGGCGCAGATTACGCAAACGTGCAACCACACGCGGGTTCACAAGCAAACTCTGCGGTTTACTTAGCGCTTCTTAACCCAGGCGATACAGTTTTGGGTATGAGCTTGGCTCACGGTGGTCACTTGACTCACGGTGCTAAAGTTAGCTTCTCTGGTAAAACATATAACGCAATTCAGTACGGTTTGAACCCTGAAACTGGCGAGATCGATTACGAAGAAGTTGAGCGTTTAGCTCTTGAACACAAGCCACGTATGATCGTTGCTGGTTTCTCTGCATATAGCCAAATCGTTGATTGGCAGCGTTTCCGTGACATCGCGGACAAAATTGGCGCTTACTTATTTGTAGACATGGCACACGTTGCTGGTCTAGTTGCTGCGGGTGTTTACCCAAGCCCAGTGCAAATTGCTGACGTAACAACAACAACGACGCATAAAACTTTACGTGGTCCACGTTCTGGTTTAATCCTAGCAAAAGCGAATGAAGAAATTGAGAAAAAACTTCAATCAGCTGTATTCCCAGGAAACCAAGGTGGCCCATTAGTTCATGCAATCGCAGCAAAAGCAATTTGCTTTAAAGAAGCGATGGCGCCTGAATACAAAGAATATCAACAACAAGTCGTTAAAAATGCTCAAGCAATGGCTGAAGTATTAATGGCTCGTGGTTATGATGTTGTTTCTGGTGGTACAGAAAACCATTTGTTCTTGTTATCTTTAATTAAACAAGACATTACTGGTAAAGATGCAGATGCTTGGTTGGGTGCTGCTCACATCACTGTGAACAAAAACTCTGTACCAAATGATCCACGCTCTCCGTTTGTTACTTCTGGTATCCGTATTGGTACACCAGCAGTAACAACTCGTGGCTTTGGTGAAGCAGAAGTTCGTGAATTAGCAGGCTGGATTGCTGACATTCTAGATTCAAAAGGTAGCGAAACTGTGATTGCGACAGTTAAAGCGAAAGTTGAAACTGTGTGTGCTAAGTTCCCAGTATATGCAAAATAATTAGCAATATGCTTGAGAAGCCTCCCTCAAGGGGGGCTTTTTTTATATCTATACAAAATGCTTATCATCATCATTCTTCATTTTCTGCTATAAATAAATCAGTAAGTGAAAATAAAGAACAAACAAATCATTACTTCAACATGATTTTTTAAAGAAGGACGGTTTTATGGATAAACCTACCATTATTGTTTCTGAACAAGACCTGAATCGTTTAGAGACCATGTTAGAACACCAATCAAAATTAACGCCAACTATGGAACATTTGGAAGAAGAGTTGGCACGTGCAAATGTTGTCGCTCCCCAAGATGTTCCTGCCAATGTCGTGACGATGAATGCACGTGTGTTGGTAACCATTGCACCAGATACAACGGCTACAGAAATTACCTTGGTTTATCCGCATGATTTTCGTGGCGACAAAGGACAGGTCAATGTGTTGGCGCCAGTAGGTGCAGCAATTTTGGGATTGTCTGAAGGACAGGAAATTCAATGGCCGCAACCTGATGGACATTTAATGAAAGTTAGAATCGAACGTGTATTGTATCAACCTGAACGTGAAGGCGATTATTTATAGGTTTGGTACTCAACGCATGGAATTAGGTCAAATCTGGTCTGTCGAAAAGCCATCATAATGTTATGATGGCTTTTTTATGAAATCTTAGAATTTATCTCTAGATGGATTCTCTAAACAGTTGTGGAAAGGCGTTTTTATGCGTGGTTTATACCTCATTACCAATGATGATCCGTTAAATGTATTGCTAGAAAAATTACACGCAGCTTTGGCAACGGAACAGGTTGCAATTCTTCAGTATCGCCGTAAAAAAATAAGTCAGGCGGATCAGCCTGCAGAAGTTGAGCAAATTAAAGCAGTATGCGAGCAGTACACTGTGCCTTTTGTGATTAATGATGATTTGGCTCTTGCACAACAATACGGATTGGGTGTGCATTTGGGTCAAGATGATGGTGAAATTGCCGATGCAGTTGCTCGTTTGCCACAAGGGGTGATTATTGGGCGTACCTGTTTAAATTCTATGGAATTGGCTGAAAAGGCGATTTCAGAGGGCGCGACATATGTGGCATTTGGTGCTGTCTATGCAACTGCAACCAAGCCAGAAGCAGGTAATGTAGGTATTGAAGTGATTGCACAGGCAAAGCAGAAATTTGCAGTGCCGATTTGTGCAATTGGTGGTTTAACTGTTGAAAATTCAGCACCTGTGATTACTGCGGGCGCAGACCTTTGCGCGGTCATAAGTGATATATTAGCGCTGAATGTAGCTGACATCCCATCCCGTGTGCATGCATGGGCTCAGTTATTTGCGAAAACAGCATAATGTTGTAAGTCGATTATTTTCTATTTAGGTTGAGTAAATTCATGAGTTTATCTCCAAAGCAAGAACAACTATTTAAACAAGCCAGCAAACATATTCCAGGTGGTGTGAATTCTCCTGTACGTGCATTTAATAGCGTGGGCGGTACACCCATCTTTATTGAAAAAGCACAAGGGGCTTATTTGTTTGATGTGGATGGTAAGCGCTATGTGGATTATGTTGGCTCTTGGGGGCCAATGATTCTTGGTCATGCCCATCCCGCTATTATTAAAGCGGTTCAAGAGGCTGCGGTAGATGGTTTGAGTTTTGGTGCACCGACAGTACATGAAACGACTTTGGCTGATGTGATTTGTGAAATTATGCCATCCATTGAAATGGTGCGTATGACCAACTCAGGTACTGAAGCAACCATGACTGCGATTCGTTTGGCACGTGGCTATACAGGTCGTGACAAAATCGTGAAGTTTGAAGGCTGTTACCACGGTCATTCTGACTCATTATTGGTAAAAGCGGGTTCAGGTTTATTAACCACAGGCGAAGGGGAAGCAACCTCTGCGGGCGTACCTGCTGATTTTGCCAAACATACCTTAACCTTACCGTATAACGACATTGCTACCTTAAAAGAATGTTTTGCTAAATTTGGTTCTGAAATTGCTGGAGTAATTGTAGAACCTGTAGCGGGCAACATGAACTTGGTAAAACCTGTGGAAGGTTTCTTACAAGCCATTCGTGAAGTCTGTGATGAACATGGTTCAGTGTTCATTATTGATGAAGTAATGACAGGTTTCCGTGTTGGTTTGGGTGGTGCGCAAGCGCATTATGGTGTAACTCCTGATTTAACCACTTTAGGTAAAATTATTGGTGCGGGTTTGCCAGTAGGTGCTTTTGGCGGTAAACGCGAAGTGATGGAATGTATTGCACCTTTAGGTAAAGTGTACCAAGCGGGTACATTGTCGGGTAATCCACTCGCAATGCGTGCGGGCATTGAAATGTTCAAACATTTACGCCAACCTGGCTTCTATGAAAACTTAATCGCTCAATTAGAAAAGCTTTTGGCAGGATTACAACAAGAAGCTGATGCTGCTGGTATTCCTTTCAAAACTCAACAAGCGGGCGCAATGTTTGGTCTTTACTTTACCGATCAAGAAGACATCACCAGTTTCGATTCAATGCTGAAATGTGATATTGCCGCATTCCGTAAATTCTTCCATGGTATGTTAGACCGTGGCGTGAACTTGGCGCCATCTGCATTTGAAGCGGGCTTCATCTCAAGTGCACATAGCGATGAAGATATTGCATTTACGATTCAAGCTGCAAAAGAAACTTTTGCTGAAATGAAAGCATAAATTGTAGTGAAAGTTGAAAAAGCCTGTAACCCTGTTGCAGGCTTTTTTATGTAAGGAAAATAAATGAAAACAAAATATTGTTTAGAGTTGGCCGATGCTGAATTGATTTTAAATGCAGCCTATGAATATGCCTTACAACATGGCTTTGCGGTCAGCATTGCAGTCGTTGATGAAACAGGTTGTTTATTGAGTATGAAGCGTATGGATGGAGCATCCCCAATGACTGCGCGGCTGTGTCACGAAAAAGCACAATGTTCAGCAGTTAGTCAGCGTCCAACCAAATTGTTTGAAGATTTAATTCGCAACGGACAAGATGGATTTCTGACAGTTGAGAGTCTTTCAGGAATGCTTGAAGGTGGAGAGCCCATTTTATATCAAGGGGAGCTCATTGGTGCCGTAGGTATTTCTGGCGTTAAATCATTTCAGGATGCAGAAATTGCCCAATATGCCATTGAGCAGTTTTTGGCACAGGTTCAGCTTTAAGCTTTTTCACTATTTCCTAAAATGATCCGACTTAAATTTTTTAAAGAGAAATGAACACTGAGCTTTACACAAGATTCTTAGCCATAGATTTTCCCGAGCCAACAATTTTCAGTTAGATAAAGATTTACTAAGAATTAAAGATTCAGTGCTAAATTCCAATCGTTAAGGGATTTGACACGCTTATTGGGGATTTAGACCGGATGCATTTAGTTAGAACTCTTGGATAAGTCACAGCCCACATTGATATATTTTATGGATGAATAAATTTACATCGTGTGCATTGTTGATTGAGATAGGGACGACTGGGCCGACTTTCGAATGAAGTTTGGTTTAATACATGCTTTAAATACCTATGTTGTTGATTCTATAGATGTGATGTCTATAGGAAAATGATGGCAGGTTAATGCTGCCAATCTTCAAGACAAAGATGTGAAGCACAGCCCAAATTTCAAAAAAATGATTTAGTCCCAGACACACAATTCTTATTGTGAGTTAAATCGGGACTTTTTTGAATAAAATCGTAAAAAACGCTGACTTTTGTCGATTTTTGCATTGTAATTTATAAGGGAGCTTCTTATTATTGCCCGCTTGTTTGCACAGTCAGCTTGGAATATCTCTTGAGTCAATTTCTGAATGAACATCTGATCCACCGTGATGAGGATTTTATGGTAATCCATAAACCCGCGGGAATTCTTACAGTGCCAGGGAAAACGGCTGACTTACAAGATTGTGTCATTAATCGGTTGCTCCAAGAAGAGCCGAGAACTTTGCTGATTCATCGTCTAGATCGAGATACCTCAGGTATTTTGGTCTTCGCACTTTCTAAATTCGGACAAAACCGAATTTCGCGTCAGTTTCAAGAACGCCAAACGTCAAAAATTTATCAAGCTGTAGTGGCTGGGCATTTGCAAGGTGAAGGCACTGTGGATGTGCCTGTGATATATGATCCGACACGTCCGCCTTTGCACATGACAGACCCGAGCCACAACAAGCCCGCATTGACACACTGGAGAGTGACGGAGCATTTTGAAATGCAAGGTCAAGCTGTAACTCGTGTTGAACTGACTCCCATTACAGGTCGTTCGCATCAGTTACGTGTACATATGCAGTACTTAGGTCATCCAATCGTAGGGGATACGCTGTATGCCGCACCCGAGCAGCTATTGTTGGATCGTTTATGTCTACATGCAGAGCGTTTGAGCTTTCTACATCCTAAAACAGAGCAGTTAGTAGAATTCTACTGCCCAGTGCCGTTTTAAGTCGAAAAAATTACGCTTCAGATTCGAATAAGCTCACTTTTTTAGTGAGCTTTATGTCAAAATATATTGCTTAAAGCCATGAAAATTTGTTCAAATAATATTCTCTTTTGAGCAATTATTTCTTGGTCTACATTTGAGATAAAGGTGGAAAAATTGCAGCAGTTTGCTATTGGTCAACGTTGGTTATCTGACACAGAAACAGAGCTTGGCTTAGGGGTATTAATTGACGTTGATGAACGATCAATTAGCATCTTATTCCCAAAAAGCGACGAAACGCGAGTATATGCCCGAAACAATGCCCCTTTATCTCGTATCGTATTTAATACGAATGATGAAGTGCATGATCAAGAAGGAACACAATGGCTGGTCGAGTCATTGGAGCATCATCATGGTGTGGTGCGCTATGCTGTCGTGCGTAGCTTAGAAGATGGTACGCAAGAACGTAAAACCCTGAATGAGACTCGTATTGGTGCTCAAATTCAATTATCTAAGCCTTTAGATCGTTTACTAGCAAGCCAAATTGACTATAAAGAATGGTATGACCTGCGTATTGAAGCCATGTTGATGCAAGCCAATATGCAAAGCAGCCCATTACGTGGCTTGGTTGGTGCGCGTGTGGGTTTAATTCCGCATCAACTTTATATCGCGCACGAAGTCGGTAAGCGTTTTGCACCACGTGTTTTACTGGCAGATGAAGTTGGTCTGGGGAAAACCATTGAAGCGGGTCTGATCATTCATCAGCAATTAAAAACGGGTCGCTCTGAACGTATTCTGATTTTAGTCCCTGATTCTTTACAGTATCAGTGGATGATTGAAATGCGCCGTCGTTTCAATTTAGCTTTCTCTATTTTTGATTTAACCCGTACCGCGTCTATTAAAGAACACGACCCTGAACTCAATCCATTCTTAACTGAGCAATGCATTATTGCCAGCGTTGATTTGATGATTGACCATGATGACTTACGTGAACAAGCGTTGGAAGCTGGTTTCGATTTGTTGGTCGTGGACGAAGCTCATCACTTGATGTGGAATGAAGAAGACGGTGGCAACGATCGTTATGATTTGGTCGAAGAATTAGCTGAACAAACACCGGGTGTGTTGTTGTTAACAGCAACCCCAGAGCAACTGGGTGTCGAAAGTCATTTTGCCCGTTTACGTTTACTCGATCCACAACGTTTTAGTTCATTAGAGCGTTTCTTGGATGAAGAAGAAAAGTATCAACATACCGCAAAAATTGCAGAAGTGTTGATGTCGAATTTACCGCTAGAAGACAGCCATTTAGCGGCAATTGAACAGTTATTGGGGCATCGTATTACCGATGAACCAGAACAACGTTTCCGTGCCATTCATGAATTGCTTGACCGTCATGGTACAGGTCGTATTTTATTCCGTAATACCCGTGAAGCCATTCAAGGTTTCCCAGGACGTGATTGCCAACCTGCACCACTTCCAGCACCAGAAAACTGGTCTAAAGATGGCAAATTGCGTGAGCAAATGTGGCCTGAAGAAGCACAGCTTGATGGCGCTTGGATGGAATTCGACCCACGTGTGGGCTGGCTCATGGAAATGCTCCGCACGCAGTTAAAACACAAAAAAGTGTTGCTGATTGCGCGTAGCGGTCCTGTAGTAGAAGCGTTGGAAAATGCGTTGCGTTTACATGCAGGCATTCGCACTGCTATGTTCCATGAAGGTATGAGCTTGCTTGAGCGTGACCAAGCTGCGGCATATTTTGCTGAAGATTCTTATGGTGCGCAGATTTTACTCTGTTCTGAAATTGGTTCAGAAGGGCGTAACTTCCAGTTTGCTTCTGACTTGGTGTTATTTGACTTGCCTGCCAATCCAGACGTATTGGAACAGCGTATTGGTCGTTTAGATCGTATTGGTCAAGAAAACCGGATTCAAATCCATGTGCCATACTTAGAAGGTACTGCGCAAGAGCGTATGTTCCGTTGGTATAACGAAGCACTGAATATTTTTAGTAATATTTCACCGACTGCACAAACGCTACAAGAAAACTTTATTGTCCATTTAAAAGATTGCCTGCTTAGTGATATGGGGCAGCAGTTTGAAGATTTGCTTGAAGAAGTTAGTGTACAACGGGAAGCATTAGAGGCGGAATTACAAGCAGGTCGTGACCGCTTACTAGAATACAATTCATGCCGTCCGATTGTGGCGCAAGAAATTGTACAAGCGCTTGAAGATTATGATGACAACACCACTTTGCCAATGTTTATGAAGCGCTTTATGGCTTCAACCAACATTGATTTTGATGAGCAAAGCAATGGTACAGTCATTATTAAACCGACAGATCAAATGCAAGTTCAAGGTTTAACCTTGGATGAAGAAGGCATGACTGCGACCTTCTACCGTGATCAGGCCCAAGTTCGTGAAGATGCACAATATTTGACTTTAGAGCATCCATTCACTGAAAGTGTTATGGAAATGATCAATACGCAGGCCTTTGGTAGTACCAATGTCGCGATTTTAAAGTCGAATGCATTAAAACAAGGTTCTATTCTGTTAGAAGTTTGGTTTAAGGTCGATGTAATTGCACCGAAAGCATTGAACTTGCCATCAAGCTTGCCACAACAATTGATTCGCGTATTACTCAGTGAAACTGGGCAAGATCTATCGATGAAGATTGAACCAAGCATTCTTAAGCCGTATTTACACCATCTAGACAGCAACAGCTGCCGTCAAGTGGTGAAAGCACGTCGTGATGTGATTGAAGAGCGTTATCAACAAGCCTTGAATATTGCCAAAACTGCTTTACCTGAAATGAAGCAGCAAGCCAAAGAAATCTATGGTGGCAAATGGCAATATGAAATTGACCGTTTAAGTTACTTAAAGCAATTTAATCCAAGTATTCGTGAAGACGAAATTACACGCTTACAAAAATTGCAAAAGGAAGGTATTGGTTTATTGGATGGTTTATCGGTAACGCCAGAAGCTATTCAAGTGTTGGTGGTGGTTAAACCTTAAGGTTTAACTTTCAAGCGAGCAATAAAAAAGCACCATTTGGTGCTTTTTTATTGGGAATTCTAATGGCCAATCTATTTAATGAATTTGCGATTCATCCAAATGACGCGCACCTTCCAAAATCATACGAATCATAATCATGGTTTGTTCCGCCATCGCTTTACGTTCTTCATTCGGTAAATCAATGACTTTGGCCCCCATATTAAATACCAGTTGAGTAATCGCTTTGGCGGCTAAGTCAGGGTGGGCCATTTTACTGTGATTGAGACGTTCTAAACGAATCAGGTCATCTTTCAGTTCTTGCTGAAAATAGTTAAGTTGCCGATCTACTGCAAGTTTATACGAGGCAGAGCCTGTATAACCCTCACGGAGTAACAGACTTAAATTGCCTTCATCAGTATTTAACTGTTCAATAAATACTTCGACCGAACTACGAATAATGCTGCTTTGCTTGATCGCTTTTAAACGTGCTTCATGCAAAATTTGGCGTAACACAATACCTGAACGGTCTATCAGCTCAATGGCAAGCTCATCTATATCTTTGAAATGTCGATAAAAACTATTTGGTGCAATACCTGCTTCACGCGCAACTTCACGTAGACTTAAAGAGGCAATGCTTTTTTGCGGTCCAATCAGTTTGAGCGCTGCTTGGAACAATTCATCTTTCGTAATGGTAGCTTTACGACCGACAGAACGAACTACAACTGGTTCATGCACCGTTTTAAGGTCATGAGTCGTAGTGTCGTGTTTTGTTTTGATCGAAGGCTGGTTCATATTTTTCAATAGATTAAATGCTTTTTTGCATTATAGCCTTTACTGCCTGTGATGTGAAATGAATAAAAAAATACGAATATATATACAAATATATATACATGTGTATAATAATTAAAAGTCAATTGCGTGGTCTTAAAGATGTTCATGCTAAAAAAATCAAATTCTCCCCTTAATTTTTTAGTCGAAAGTGTTGTAGATCAACACTCTTTGAATTTTTGGTTGCAAAAGGTCAATCCACTTTGGTCTGTTGACCAAGCCCTCGGCAAGATTGTTCAAAAAGACAATACCGCTGAAGAGATGGTGAGTTTGAAAATTGCAGTCAACCGTCATTTCAAAATGGGTCAAGCGGGCCAGCATCATCCTGTGATGGTAGATGTTAACGGTGCGCGTTATGAGCGGACTTATAGTTTGACTCAGATTGATGCCCAGCATGTGTTGCTCAGCGTTAAAAAAGTAGAGCAAGGTAAAGTTAGTAACTGGTTAATTAACCAAGCTAAAATTGGTGATGTACTTGAATTTGGTCAGCCTTATGGCGATATGTTGTTGCCTGAACAAAATCAACCATTGATTTTGTTGGCCGCAGGTAGTGGCATTACCCCAATGTACAGTTTATTGACGGCTTTAACTCAGTCAGAGCAATTACGTGAGCGTAAAGTTCATGTGATGTACTGGGTGAAGCACTATGTAGATTTCGCGTTCAAATCTTATTTTGAACAGTGGGCAAAGCAATATCCGCAATTTTCTTATCAAGTGTTTTATACCCAAGAAGAAAATGCAGATGCACGTTTAAATGCGGCTCAGGTTGAGGTATTGACTGATATTGATCAGGCAATCGTGTATGCCTGCGGTCCTTCAGGTTTTGTTCAGCAAGCAGAGCAATTGTTTGCTCAAGCGCAACTGTTCCAAAGTGAAGCATTTAGCATGACGCCTGTGGTAAATGATGATACGGGCTTTGTGAATGTGACTTTAAGCAAATCTAATAAAGTGGTTGCAATTCCACGTGGTCAATCGATTTTAGTTGGGCTAGAACATGCCAACGTGAAACCGACTTATGGCTGCCGTATGGGTGTTTGCCATAAATGTGTATGTAATAAAGTACAAGGCTCAACGCAAGACATGCTGAATGGTCAACAAAATAGCGAGCCAAGTAATCCATTAAAACTGTGTGTAAGTTCTGCCAAAACAGATCTTGTGATTGATTTATAAGAGAGTTCAATATTATGAATATGCCAGTAAAAGCACAATATTTTAAGAACCCAAAAAATCGTGAACTTACTCAATTTGAGTTAGATGAATTGGCACGTGAGTTGGACGCGATCAAACAAGAAGTGTTGGATGATATTGGTGAAAAAGATGCCAAATACATCCGTCGTGTTTATTCAACCGTACAGTACGCTTCAATTGCTGGGCGTGCCTGCTTATTTGCAGGTTGGTTCCCACCAGCATGGATTTTGGGCACAGGCTTATTAGGCTTTGCCAAAATCATGGAAAACATGGAATTAGGGCACAATGTCATGCACGGTCAATATGACTGGATGAATGATCCTAAATTCAGTGGGCAAAATTACGAGTGGGACATTGTCGGTACGTCTGATAACTGGCGTCAAACCCATAATTATAAACATCATACCTATACCAATATTAAGGGTATGGATGATGATATTGGTTACGGTTTGCTGCGTTTATTCCCAGAACAACGTTGGAAACCAGGCTTTTTATTACAGCCTTTGTATAGCATTCCATTCTGCTTAATGTTTCAGTGGGGCGTAGCCATTCAAAATCTTGAAATTGGTAAAGTGTGGTTTGGACGTAAATCTAAACAAGAGCTGAAAGAAGAGTGGAAGCCGTTACAACGTAAAATTGGCAAGCAATTGTTCAAGGATTATGTATTCTTTCCATTGATTGCAGGTCCAGCGGCATTGCCTGTATTTACAGGGAACCTTGTGGCAAACGGGATTCGTAATATCTGGACTTTTAGTGTGATTTTCTGCGGTCACTTTACCAAAGATGTTGAAGTATTCCCGAAAACGGTATTGCAAAATGAAAGCCGTGGTCACTGGTATATGCGTCAGATTCGTGGGTCTTCAAACTTGACGGGTTCAGAAGCATTCCATATTTTGACTGGGCATTTAAGTCATCAAATCGAACATCACTTGTACCCAGATGTACCTGCGCGTCGTTACCGTAAAATGGCGCCTAAAGTACAAGCCGTGTGTGAGAAATATGGTTTGAATTACAGCAATGCCAGTTTGGTCAAACAGTACGGTAGTGTGATTAAACGTATTGTGAAATATGCGTTTCCATTCAAAAAATAATTGAACATACTCAACCACTTCTTCGGAAGTGGTTTTTTTCTGCGCTCTTTTTGACGTGATGTAGATAAAAATACAATAACTTTAACAGATTGAATTTCCAAACCAGATTGAATGATTTAGCATGAGATATCGCAGATTATTGTAGAGTGCAACGATGTTAGAGCGTGGTATATATCAACATTATAAAGGTCAGTTGTATCAGGTATTTTCTGTAGCAACGCATAGTGAAACAGAAGAAAAACTGGTGGTTTATCAATGCTTATATGGCGACTACTCTTTATGGGTACGTCCTTTGAGTATGTTTACTGAGCAAGTGACTTTAGGCGATGGAAAAACAGTTCCTCGCTTTCACTTGATACAAAAAACTGGTATATGAATAGAAAACGAATGAAATAAAAAATGAAAGTTAATATATCGTTAATTTAAAAACAGGGATGTCTCGATGAGTTTGAGCCAACAATTTAAAGCAAGAATAAATGATTTATATGTTTCTTTTAAAAAACATGACGTGACTCAGAAAGACCGATTACAACGTTACCGCAATATTGAACCCGATTCTGCCCAATTTTTAGCGATGCAAATTCGGATTCAGAAATCCAAGAACGTCTTAGAAATTGGAACATCAACGGGTTACTCCACTTTGTGGCTGGCAGATGCTTTGCAGGTCACACAAGGACAGCTCACGACTTTGGAAATTGATGCAGCGCGAAGTCAGCAAGCACAGCAGTTCGCACAGGAATTTGGTTTTGATTCATTGATTCAATTTTGGGTGGGAGATGCCAAAGATTATTTGGCTGAATGTACCGAAAAATATGATTTGATTTTGCTCGATGCAGAACGTGATGCCTATGTGGATTATTGGTCAGATTTAAAACGCTTATTGTCTAAACAAGGCGGAGTTTTGATTGTAGATAATGTAATTTCACATGCGGAAGAAGTGAAAGCATTTACCCATTTGGTAAAAGAAGAAGGTAACTATTTATTATCCACCTTACCTTTAGGTGCAGGTTTATTGGTCATTACTGCTAAAGATTATGATGTTTAAGCGGATACGCAGGCTTCGTATGAAAAATCAGGGCTTACCCTGATTTTTTTGTTGTTATTTATTGGATGGTAATGCGTGTGAAGTGCAAGTCGTATTCTAGGTATTTGTGTACAAAAGCGGCTTTATCACTACAACGTAGCATGTTGGCGTAAACAAATTGGGGCACAGGGTGGTAGAGTTCTCCAGAACCATTATTATAAAAAATTTTTAAGTATCTTGAAGTCGCATTGTATTTCCAAGAAGTCACGGCAAGCATTATTCCCATACATACCTCCTTGAATTTGTGAATAAACTCAATGGACCTTTCTGTTTAATTCAAGGTAAATAAAACAAAAGGCTTACTTCAATGTATAGCAGAAATTACAAGGACTTCAAATATTTTCTAAATAAAATTACATGAAATTAAATTGTAAAAAAACCACGCATAAGGCGTGGTTTTTTTGATTCAATCTAATTTTAAAAAATTAGATTTTACCGACTAGGTCGATAGACGGAGCAAGTGTTGCATCGCCTTCTTTCCATTTAGCAGGGCATACTTCACCTGGGTGAGCATGAACGTATTGAGCTGCTTTAACTTTACGAAGAAGTTCTTGCGCATCACGGCCAATACCACCAGCGTTGATTTCAACGATTTGGATTTTGCCTTCAGGGTCGATAACGAAAGTACCACGGTCAGCAAGACCAGCAGCTTCGATTAATACTTCGAAGTTTTTAGAAAGTGTCCAAGTTGGGTCGCCAACCATTGGGTATTCAATTTTCTTAATTTCAGCAGAAGAATCGTGCCAAGCTTTGTGCGTGAAGTGAGTGTCAGTAGAAACTGCATAAATTTCAACGCCTAATTTTTTGAATTCAGCGTAGTTGTCAGCAAGGTCACCAAGCTCAGTTGGGCATACAAAAGTGAAGTCTGCTGGATAGAAGAAGAATACAGACCATTTGCCTTTAAGATCAGCTTCTGTAACTTCAATGAACTGACCGTTCAAGAAAGCTTGTGCTTTAAATGGTTTAACTTCGGTATTAATTAAGCTCATCATTGTCTCCATGATTGAGGTTAGTCTTTGAATTTGGAAGTAGAATATCGAAATTTTTATTATTGCTGAAACAGTATTTTTACATCACAGGCATCGGAAAAACCGAATTAGAGATTTAAACACCATTTCACCCAATATCACCATGGTTCATTACAAATGAATTTGATGATGAAAAAATGACAATACGTCACAATCAAATTGTCGTATTTAAATCGTTATTCAACATGCAGCCATCTGTCTCGAATTTCAAGGCTAAAATTGAAAAAAGATATTTTAAGTGGATGTAATTGTCTATTTTTCTGACAAATTTAACTTTGCAATGTCGTAAAAAGTGTTTAGTCCACATCTATATTCAGCTTTTAACCTTAGCGATGACTGCATGAAATGGGGTGAAATATAACCATATTTCATGACCAGATTCACGATCGTGTTGAAGAAGCTTTCTCTATGGCAGCTTAAAGCGTAAAATGGGCGATTCAATTTTTACTGGGATAACTCATCTGTGCAAAGTCATTTAAATATCGATCAATGGGTTATGGCCCGCGACCGTCATCGTTTAAATCGACTACGCCGTAGCAAAGATGGTGATCCACAACAATATCAAGAGCTGTTTGAACAGTCTAATCTTAAAGTACGCGCGCGTTTTTCACGTCTTCCACAAATTAAACTGAACCAAGACTTACCAGTTACACAATCTGCTGAACAATTGATGGTTGCAATTCAACAGCATCAGGTGATTATTGTCGCGGGGGAGACAGGTTCGGGTAAAACCACGCAGTTACCCCAAATAGCCATGCTGGCAGGGCGTGGGTTAACAGGTATGATTGGACATACCCAGCCGCGTCGTTTGGCCGCTCGTAGCGTTTCACAGCGTATTGCAGAAGAAGTGGGAGAAAAGCTCGGGGAATCAATCAGTTTTAAAGTCCGTTTTAACGAGCAAGGTTCGCAAGACTCGATTGTGCGCTTAATGACAGATGGTATTTTACTGGCAGAACTTTCGCATGACCGCTATTTAAGTAAATACGATACGATCATTATTGATGAGGCACATGAGCGCTCTCTTAATATTGACTTTATCATGGGTTATTTAAAGCAGTTATTGCCAAAACGCCCTGATTTAAAAGTCATTGTGACTTCTGCAACTTTAGATGTGCAACGCTTTAGCCAATATTTTTATGGCGCGCCTATTTTTGAAGTGGAAGGGCGCAGCTTTCCTGTCGAAGTCCGTTATCGTCCAATTTCCGAGTTAAGCATTGGCGGCAGTGATGATGATGAATTTGATGATTTTGAAGAGAATTTGCCACGTGCGGTGGTGCAAGCGGTAGAAGAATGTTTTCAAGATGCACAGGAAAAAGGTCATCCTGAACATGCCGATATTCTAATTTTTGCCAGTACCGAGCAGGAAATTCGAGAATTACAAGAAACCTTGCAAAAGTATGGTCCACGTCATACCGAAATTTTACCGCTTTATGCGCGTTTGGCTTTGGCAGATCAGCAAAAGATTTTTAATGCTTCAGGCGGTGGTCGACGCATTATTATTGCGACCAACGTAGCTGAAACCGCTTTGACAGTACCGAACATCCGTTATGTGATTGATAGTGGTTTTGCCCGTATTTCGCGTTATAACTATCGTTCACGTGTGCAACGTTTACCGATTGAAGCAATTTCACAGGCTGCAGCCAATCAACGTAAAGGGCGTTGTGGACGTATCGCACCGGGTGTGTGTATTCGTTTATACAGTGAAGAAGATTTTCAAAGTCGTCCTGAATTTACTGAACCTGAAATTAAACGCACCAATTTGGCTTCTGTTATTTTGCAAATGCAAAGTCTGAGGTTAGGTTCGCTCGAAGCCTTCGATTTTATTGAACCGCCAGATCACAGACTTGTGAATGATGGTCGTAAACTCTTGGTTGAACTGGGTGCGATGACTGAGAAAAATCCGCCTAAGGCCTCTTTGGATAAAGAAGGACTTGAAAAAACGCCTCTTTCTAACAAAGGGGGTGAGGGAGATGCGCTCACGAAAATTGGTCAACAAATGGCAAAAATGCCAATTGACCCACGTTTAGCCCGTATGATTTTGGGCGGTGCACATTTTGGGGTTTTAAATGAAGTGCTGATTATTGTCGCGGCTTTGGCAGTACAAGATCCTCGTGAGCGCCCTGCGGATAAGCAAATGCAGGCAGATCAAAAACATGCTTTATTTCGTGAAGCGGACTCTGATTTCCTGTTTTATTTGAAGTTATGGGAAGCGATTCATGACCCTGTAGAGTCCATGAGTGAAAACAAGCGTCGTACTTTCGCGCGGCAGCATTTTTTGAGTTGGTTGCGTCTACGTGAGTGGAAAAAAACTCATGAACAATTGTTGGATTTAGCCAAAGGCTTAAACCTTTCCTTTAATGATAAAAAAGCCAGTTATGAAAACTTGCATCGTGCTTTATTGACGGGTTTATTGTCGTTTATTGCCAATAAAACTGACGAGCGCAACGTTTTTATGGCTGTTCGCCAACAGAAAGCGCGTGTATTTCCTGCTTCAACTCTGCATAAGAGCAATACGCCGTGGATTATGGCGTTTGAAATGGTGGAAACCTCACAGGTTTATTTACGTACCTTAGCCAAAATTGAACCTGAATGGATTCTTTTGGCCGCACGTGATTTATTGAAATACCATTATTTTGAACCGCATTGGTCGAAAAAAGCAGGCATTGTGAATGCTTATGCGCAGATTTCTTTATTTGGTTTGATTATTGAGCCAAAACAAATGATCAATTATGAAAAGGTTGATCATCTTGCTGCGCATGAAATTTTCCTGAGAGATGCATTGACCACGGGTAATCTGGGCATACTTCCGTCATTTTTAAAACATAATTTATTAAAATTGGAAGAAGTAGAGCGGGTTGAAGACAAATTGCGTCGACGTGATTTAGTGGTCGATGAAGAAACCATTTATCAGTTCTATGCGGCTAAAGTCCCAGTTGAAATTGCCAGTCGTCGCAGTTTTGAAGACTGGCGTGCCACCATTGAGCCAACACAGCCACGTTTCTTATATGTAGAAGACGATGCATTGTGGATGAATGATCGTCCAACCACGCAGCAGTTCCCTGATTATTTGCATAATGGCGAGCTACGTTTAGCCGCGAGTTATCGTTTTGACCCAAGTCATGATGAAGATGGGGCTACGGTTAAAATTCCAGTGCAGGCTTTACCACAAGTCGATGAAAACATTTGGTCTTGGGGAATACCAGGTTGGCGACAAGACTTGATTGAAGCCTTATTAAAAGCTTTACCAAAAGATAAACGTCGTAATTTAGTCCCGATTCCAGATACTGCAAAAAAAATCATGCAGCGTATAGATGCGGTACACTTACGCGAGCATTTATTTAGCTTCTTGGCATTTCAACTCCGTGGTGAGCAGATTACCGAAAAAGATTTTTCCTTTGAAAAAATTGATCAATATTTGTTGCCTTTCATTAAAGTGATTGATGAAAAAGGACGTGTGATTGAAAAAGGTCGTAATCTGGCGGAATTAAAAGCACGTTGCCGTACCGAAACCCATAGCCCCGTCAAGCAAGCCAAGGGACAGTTTCAGGTTTTCCCTGAAGATTTTGTGTTTGAAGCTTCGCATAAAGTCACAGGGGTTGTCGTCAAACAATATCAAGCATTGGTTCCTGTTAAAGTTTTTGCAAATTTAGATGCTAAAGATAATTCAGGCATCGTGATACAGACCTTTAATGATCAGAATGAAGCGATTAAGCAGCACCGTGAAGGGATTATTCATCTGATGCATTTACAATTGGGAGACTTGGTCCGTCAATTGAAAAAGCAAATTTCCAAGCCGATGGCGCTGGCATATTCGCCACTAGGTGACAAGGCAAAACTGGAACAGATGTTGGTTTATGCCACGCTACAATTAGCCATTACTGAACTGCCGATTAATCAGGCGGAATTTCAGCAATTACTCTTAACGGTTAAACAAAACTTTTTAACGCACGGTCAACAGGCGTTAAAAATGATGAGTGATATTTTTATTCAGTGGCAGAGCATCCGCCAGAAATTATTAATGCTAGATGCGGATATTTTTGGGCGTAGTATGGATGATATTGAAGATCAGCTAGACCTAATGCAGTTGGCGAATTTTGTCTATAGCAAACCCGTCGATGTGTGGACTGAGTATTCACGATATTTAGCAGCTTTGCTATTGCGTTTGGACCGCTTGCCCAATAATCTCCAACGAGATATTGCTGCCATTGGACAAATTGATCCGTGGATGGATAAATTATTTAAATATAAAAATGACGTTCGTTTGAAAGAATTGTATTTCATGATCGAAGAGTTGCGTATTTCGTTGTTTTCTCAACCGATGAAAACCAAGATGCCTATTTCTGCGACACGGCTACAAAAGCTATGGGAACGTCTTAGTATCGGTTAAAATTGAGCGAATTCAGAGAAGGAGTTTTACATGGGCATCCGTATTACAGGTACAGGCTTGTTCCACCCAGAACACGTCATTACCAATGAAGAGCTAGTCGAAAGTCTAAATGCTTATGTGGAACAGTATAACCAAGACCATGCTGAACAAATTGCAGCAGGCGAGTTAGAAGCACGTCGTGGTTCTAGTGCCGAGTTTATTGAAAAGGCGTCTGGTGTAAAGCGCCGTTACGTTGCTGAAAAAACAGGTGTATTAGATCCTAATCGTTTACGCCCACGTTTAGCTGAGCGTAGCGATGAAGAGTTATCTATTCAGGCAGAGTGGGGCGTGATTGCTGCAAAGCAAGCCATGGAAAATGCAGGTGTAACGGCAGAAGATATTGATGTCGTGATTTTGGCATGTTCAAATTTACAACGTGCCTATCCAGCGGTTGCGATTGAAATTCAGACGGCACTGGGTATTCAAGGTTATGCTTATGACATGAATGTGGCATGTTCTGCGGCAACTTTTGGTTTAAAACAAGCCTATGATGCCATTAAGTCGGGTGCGCGCCGTGTGTTGTTAGTCAACGTTGAGCTAACTTCAGGTCATACGGATTACCGTTCACGTGATTGTCACTTTATTTTTGGTGATGTTGCAACAGCTTCAATTATTGAAAATACAGAGACAAAAACAGGCTTTGAAATTTTAGATACCAACTTATTTACGCAATTTTCAAACAACATTCGTAATAACTTTGGCTTCTTAAACGGTTCTGAACTCACTTCACGTGATGACAAGCAATTCCGTCAAGATGGACGTAAAGTATTTAAAGAAGTTTGTCCACTTGTGGCAAAAATGATTACCAATCAGCTTGAGAAGAATCAGATTAAACCTGAGCAGGTTAAGCGTTTTTGGTTGCATCAAGCCAATCAGAATATGAATGAACTGATTTTAAAATTAGTCGTGGGTAAAGAAGCGGCTGAAGCAGATCCGGCTTTAGTTCCAATTATTCTAGATGAGTTTGCCAATACTTCTTCTGCGGGGGTCATTATTGCATTACATCGTTCTGCACACGAAGTGAACGATGGTGAGTATGGCGTACTGTGTTCGTTCGGTGCGGGTTATTCTGTAGGATCAATTTTGGTTCAAAAGCACGTTGCTTAATGTTGTAGCCTAAAAGCCTGCATTTTTGGCTTAGCGTTATAGACTCGAAAACATCCTCTCATATTCAGGGTTATAGACTTGAAAGATGAGGGGATGTTTTTTTATGTCGAGTTAAAATAGAAAGCAGTAATTTTTATTTTAAATGAATCACATAAGGTTAAAACTTAAAACCATCAAGCAGCCTGAGTCAGTTGAAGGTTTTAAGTTTCACATGAAAATCTTGGTTTAGAATTTTTTCTCTACGCTGAACAATATGCTAGGAATGGCTTGGCTTGTACGTGCTTGATAGAGGCTACCATCGGATTGATAATTCAGGCGTTCTTTGTAGTCGGTACTTAACAGATTGCGCGTGCTTAATGTAGTCGCCCAACCTTTTTTAAAGCGTTTGGTTGCGCTAATGTCCAGATTGACTCTTTCATTACTGGTGCGATCATAAGGTTGATTTTCTAGTACACGAGTAAATTCTGGGGTATAACTGAGGTTGGCACTGGTCGAAAGTTGCCACGGCTGATAGTTATAAGAAAGCCCCATACTGGCTGTATAAGGTGCAACATCGCTGGCTAAACGCTCTTGGTGCGTAATATCATCTTCGACTTTGGCACGAATGGTCGAGAGTTGACTATTGAGCATCCATGAATGTCCTTGAGCATTTTGTTTTAATGCATAACGTCCAGAGAGCTCGACACCATAGGTGGTTGCATGATCTTGGTTTTGTGGACGCTTTACGTAACGTCCATTTTCTTGTTGAATGACCGACTCAATATAGTCATCAATTTGACGATAGAAGCCCGTAACATTAACACCGCCAGCAGATGTATTAAATCCTAAAGTGGATTCATATGCCGTGATTTTTTCTGGGCGTAAAAATGGATTGCCACCACGGTCAGGGTTATTCAAGCTGCCTGCATCACTGTCTGTAGAAATAGATACTGCCGGTAATAAATCGTCAGCCTTCGGACTACGAAATGCTTGACTAATATTGGTTTGAAGTGACCAGCGATCATCAAAATCATAGCGATGTGCAACGACAGGGCTGAGGTTTTGGTCGTCATAATCGACTAAGCCTGTACGATGTACCCATTCTTGACGTAAACCAACAGTCAAAGTTTGTTGGTCGGTAAAACGCCAACTGCCTTCGCTATACAGGGCATAACGTTGCTCATCTAAAGTTTCGGCTGTATTGCTTTCTAAGCTGTTTGAACGTGTATCTAAGCCAAACTTAATTTGACGATTTTCATCAAATTGACGAACACCATCATAAGCTAACCCTAGTTCTTCAATTTGCTGATCGATATATAAGGAAGAAAGTGGAGAGCGGGTAAGTTCAGTTTCATTTTGTTTTTCATAAGACAAACGGACTTTGTCCGAGTTCTTATTCACTTGACGTTCGAAGCGCGTATTTAGGCGCATACTGTCATTTTTGTCTTGCTGAACTTGGTCTAAGCGTGAGCCATCCCGTTCATAATTGCGATAAAACAGCTCTGCCACGACTTTCTTTTCGTCATCAATTTCATACTCAAGGCGTGGGCTGATCATTGATCCTTTACGTTCAGCGACATTTTTTTGTAAACGAGTTTGGTTTGCTGTTTGAGTTTCTGTAATTGAAGTGCTGTCATCCCAATTTTGGTTGGCAGATACGCTGTATAGCCAAGGACTATTACGCCCATCCATTTGTAAAGAGACATTTTTACGCTCTTCTTCTGAGGCTTCAGAGTGGTTAAATCCATAGCCTACACGTGCTGTTCCACTTAAACGCGAACTTTGTAATGGTTCTTTTAAAATAATATTAATCACGGCAGAGGCAGCGACCGAAGCTTGAGTCACACTTGGTTGTTTGGTGATTTCAATCCGTTCAATCATGTCTGGCGTAAGGGTATCAATAATGGACATGCCGCCGCGCGGACCGCCTTGTACAGGTTCACCGTTGATCATGAAAATAGGCGCACCGCCGCCACGGAAGCGCATACCTGATGCACCGCCTAGACCACGCGGGCCAGTAGCAGATGGCATTTGAAAACCTGCTGCGCGTCTTAAAGCATCACTGACAGATTGATCGCCATATTTCAGCATTTCTTCACGATTGATAATGGTTTTGGCAATGGCACTAATATCGTTATTCTTATTTGCTGAGGAGTCTGCTTGGAGCTTTAATGTCTTTAGAACTTGTACAGGTTCTGCTGTAGCGACTTGTGCGTTATCGGCAGCCCAGCCTGTAATTGAGACACCCAAAAGAGCGAAAGTAAGTGCACTAAACTTCCAAGAAGGCTGTAACGCATCCATAACTTTATGTTTCCAAATGTAATGTTGCGTAAGATTAAACTAAAATTATGGAGAAAGATTGTGGAGTTATTGAATTATTCTCTTGGCGAATAAAAAGTTGGCCAGTTTGATGAATGTATAAGTTTAGTTTGTTGTTATTTTCGGGGAATGGTTTTTTTAATCGATTGTAATTTATTTATTGTTTATTTTAGATCCCGACAATTGGCTGCTTTACCTTGATATAAAAAATACAGAGTTGATAATTTTAATGGCTATGATACAACAGAGATGTACTGGTCATGATCTAAATTGCAATGCAAGTTACTGAACTGATTCCTTTATCTGAAATAGAGGTCAATCGACAGGACATTTTAGCTATTCAACGGAATGAATTAGTGCCGATTTTTGATAATCCGGCATTGTTGGCTGGCTACGCTGAACAGATTGTTCAAGCTCAGTCTGTGTTGTTACAAGGCGTCGATCCATTGCTGACCCAGCAGTTTAGGCAAAGTATTGAAGAGCTTATTCAAGCCTTATCTCAATCGAATAAATACCTAAAAAAACGCAGATTTAATGCTTTGCAAAAGTGGCTTGGTATAGACATTGAGCATGGTTCAGGACAAATCGATTACTATAAAAATCTTGATATGTTGTTGGACCGTTGCCAGCATTTAAGTCAAAAATTACGCTTAGAAATACAGAAATCAGAATCGAGATTTCAGCAATTATTGGGCTTACGTTTAAGAATGGCGAATTACGTGGTTGCGGCACAAGAGTTTGTGCAGGAGTATCCTAACATGCTCCGTACGCAGCATCCTTTAGATCAATTTTCTGATCGTTTATCTAAGAAAATTCACAGTTTGCAAACCGTACAAGCCAGCAATGATATTGCCATGCAGCAAATACAGCTTTCTCAGCAATTGTCCTTAGGTTTACTTGACCGTTTTACTGAAGCACAACAGGTGTTAATTCCAGCTTGGCAATATCATGTCAAACAAAGTCAACAGACAGACTCGACTTCCGAGCTATTAAAGCTAGATAATAGCCGTGAAAAATTGATTAAAACTTTAAGAAAATCATTAGAGAAACCTTCGGGAAACTCTTCATAAAATTAGGTGAATTATGACCAAGTCTGAGCAAAACCATTTAAGTGTAATCATGACGCCAGAGATGGCTGAACAACAGTTTCAGCAACTGAATTTAAAAGAGCTAGGTTTGCAGCCTTCAGATTTGGCTGAGGTGATGACTGCAACCAAAGAATTGGAAGAGATGAGTCATCAGAGTGTTGCGGAATATGGTAAGCATATTGCCACGCAAACCTCGACGTATACGGATGAATTGCTAGGTTTGGTACAAAATAAAGATTTAGATGCTACGGGACAAAAACTGAATCAAGTTGTACAAGTGGCACAGCAATTAAACAGCAGCAGTATTTTGAATCAGTCTAAAAGCTCAGGTTTTTTGGGCAGTATTTTAAGTAAATTCAAAGGTGCGAAGCAGAGTTTTGATCAGCACTTTAATACCACCAAGGAGCAAATTGATGCTTTGGTTAAAGAAATCGAAGCGTCACAATCTGGCTTAAAAGACCGAGTTAAAACCCTCGAACACATGTTTGATTCAGTGCAAGATGAATATAAACAGTTAGGCGTTTATGTGGCTGCGGGCAAGATTAAGCAGCATGAAGTTCAGCAGCAAATTGCTCAACTCACCACACAAGAACAAGATCAGACTATTACCCAGAAAATTTACGATCTGAATCATCTATCGAATAATTTGGAGAAACGAGTCAGTGATTTGCAGGTGCTACAGCAATCTGCAATGCAGACTTTGCCTATGATTCGAATTATCCAGTCGAATAATTTAATGCTGGTAGATAAGTTTTATGCCATCAAAAACATTACATTACCCGCATGGAAAAACCAGATTAGTTTGGCTATTTCCTTACAAGAGCAAAAAAATAGTGTGCAGTTGGCAAACACGATTGATGATGCGACCAATGACTTACTGCGCCGTAATGCCGATTTACTCCATCAAAATTCTGTCGATACAGCGCGTGCCAATCAGCGATCGGTGATTGATATTGAAACCCTTGAGCATGTCCAAAATACCTTAATCCAAACGGTGAATGATGTACTTCAAGTGCAAAAAGAAGGGATGAAGAAGCGCGAAGAAGCAGCACAGCGGTTACGTAATTTACAAAGTAATTTGAGTCAGTTGGTATTAGAGTCGAATCAACGCTAAATTGTTATTTTAGAATTTTGCAGGAGGTCCCTTGTCCAAATTAGAAGATGAATATGCAGTCAATACCGCCAATATTCAGCAAGGTGTGCAGACTTTAAAACGTCGGCAAACACATCTGATGCGGTGGTGTATATTCACAACCAGTTTGGCGCTTGTGGCTTTGGTTAGTTATTTTCTACAACAGGAGATACTTTACAGTTGGTTTGGCATTAGCCTTGAGGTCAAACAACTGCATATTCCTGTATCGGCAGATCGTACTTTGATGCAGTTTGGGCAAGCACCAAATTACTTTTTTAATTTATTGTCTTGGTTTGGTTGGTTGTTCTTAAAAATAACCAGTGCTTTTATTGGTGCTTTTTTTGTCATTCACTTTCTCAAGAAAATCCGCTTTTTTGCTATACGCTTTCAATCTTTTGTACTGAAATTTGTAGGCTGGATCATCGCATTTATATGTATTTGGTCCGCTCTGACCTATGTTCAATATGATTGGAATGATGAAGCAGCAGATCCTTATGCAACTGCGATTGAGTATAAAAACAGCTTACATGAAAGTGAATTGGCTCAATATTTAGACCAAACCGAACTTGCACCACCCGTCAAAGCCTACGTACTGGCGCAAATCGCATTGTTGCATGCACCTGCCGATGAAAATGCCGCGATTCCTTATGTCTTAACTTTGGTTGAAGCCGAGCAAAACGATCCCAATTTTATACAATATGGTTTTAGCCCTTCACAAGTGTGGGCGATGCAGCAGCAACTTTATGGCAAAGCGATTACACCCTTAGCAAAATCCATCTCTCCACAAATTGAACAGGCTCAAAAGTGGGGAAATATTTTACAAGTTGTGATTATTTCAGTGTTTATTCTAAACGTCATTTTAAGTTTAATTTTCTATTCATTCTCGCGGTATTTTTCTGCAAGAACACGTAGAATTGAGCAAAATTTAAAAAATGTCAGGTAAGTAATTCATGTTATGTAAGATTTTTATCAATTATCTAATAATTCGATTGTGATTATAAATACAAACTGTTTTACCAATTTTATGTTTTTTACTATGATGTCTTCATCAACTTAATTATCTCTCCACTGGAGTCGTTAGCAATGTTAGATCAAAATACTACTGCTCAATTAAAAACACTTTTAGAACGTCTTGAAAGCCCAATCGAAATTATCGCGTCTTTAGATGCTTCAGAAAAATCTGAAAAAATTAAAGAGCTAGTGACAGAAATTGCGGTGTTATCAGACCAAGTGACAGCACGCTTTGATGGTGAACATACACGCCGTCCAAGCTTTGCAATTGCCAAAGCAGGAGAGCAACCTCGTGTACACTTCGCGGGCTTGCCAATGGGACACGAGTTTACCTCACTCATTCTTGCATTGTTACAAGTATCAGGTTACGCACCAAAAGTTTCTGAAGAGGTGTTAAATCAGGTTAAAGGTTTAAATATTAAATCTAACTTTGATGTGTTTGTATCGTTAAGCTGCCACAACTGTCCAGATGTCGTGCAAGCTTTGAACCTGATTGCCATCTATAATCCAGATTCAACTGCAACCATGATTGATGGTGCGTTCTTCCAAGACGAAGTTGAACAACGCAAAATTATGGCTGTGCCAATGGTTTTCCAAGATGATCAGCATATTGGTCAAGGTCGTATGACGTTGGAAGAAATCATTGCCAAACTGGACACCAATTCTGCTGACAAAGAAGCAGCGAAGTTAAATGCTAAAGATGCTTTTGATGTCTTGGTAATCGGTGGTGGACCTGCGGGTGGTACGGCTGCAATTTATGCGGCTCGTAAAGGGATTAAAACAGGTATTGTGGCTGAACGCTTTGGTGGACAGGTCATGGACACCATGGACATTGAAAACTTTACCACGGTACAGAAAACAGTGGGTCCGAAATTCGCACAGGATATGGAAGCACATGTTCGTGAATACGGTGTGGACATCATGAATTTGCAACGTGTGAATAAAATTACTGGTGCAGATCAAACAGCAAATGGTTTGGTGGCTGTTGAACTTGAAAATGGCGCAAAACTTGAATCGAAAACGGTCATTCTTTCGACTGGTGCGCGTTGGAGAGAAATGAATGTACCCGGCGAAGCAGAATACCGTACTCGTGGGGTTGCATACTGCCCGCACTGTGATGGTCCTTTGTTCAAAGGTAAACGTGTAGCAGTGATTGGTGGAGGTAACTCTGGTGTAGAAGCTGCAATTGACTTGGCAGGTATTGTTGAGCACGTGACTTTGGTGGAGTTTGATACTAAACTGCGTGCCGACCAAGTGTTACAAGACAAGTTAAACAGCTTACCAAATGCCACAGTGATCATGAATGCATTATCTACTGAAGTTATTGGTGATGGTGCTCAAGTGACTGGCTTGAAATATAAAGACCGTGCAACTGATGTAGAACACACTGTTGAGTTATCTGGGATTTTCGTACAAATTGGTTTGTTACCAAATACGGATTTCTTAAAAGAGAGTGCAGTTGAACTCACTCAACGTGGTGAAATTGTGATTAATGAACGCAATGAAACCAATGTGAAAGGTGTGTTTGCTGCGGGTGACTGTACCACTGTTCCATACAAGCAAATTATTATTGCGACGGGTGAAGGTGCAAAAGCGTCACTATCTGCTTTTGATTACATGATCCGTTCAGGTCAGTAATAAAAAAGAGCCAACATACACTGAGTTATGTTGGCTTGCTATTAAACTTTTTACTTTTTATAGGAACTGAGGACGCTAACACCGATGTTCCTTTTTTTATTGTTTATTGTTTTCCCCCAAGACTTGGTTAAAACAGTTTTTATTTTAAATAATATTCAGCGCTTTAAATTTCTCCTCTAATGTCGCTTTGCTTTCAATGTGTTCAGGATGAACTTCAATACAATCGATCGGGCAGACTGCCATACAGGTTTGATGTTCATAAAACCCCACGCACTCTGTACAGCGTGCCACATCTATCTCGTAGATTTTCTGACCTTCATAAATGGCATCATTGGGACATTCTGGTAAGCACATGTCGCAATTGATACAAGCATCCGTGATTCTCAAAGCCATGACTTAACCTGCTACATAGGCCAGTGAAGATGCCGAAATATCGATTTCTGAGTTTGGCAGATTACGGATCAGCAGGGCATATCGCATATCGACATCGGCAGGAATAGGAACATCAACAATATGACCTGAGCCTTTGGCATAGGGAATGGAGTTGCCTTTTTTGTCTAAAATCTCGGTCAGTACAAATTGAATATTGCCTTGTGGGGTCATGAGTTCCAGCGTATCACCCACAACAAAGCGGTTCTTTACATCAATTTTAATGTAGTCCCCTTGACGTTCTAATACTTCACCACAAAACTGTTGATGGTCAAAACGTGAAGAACCTGTTTCATAATTTTGGTATTCGCTATGCACATGGCGACGTAAAAAACCTTCGGTATAACCACGGTTTGCTAAGCCTTCCAGTTGTAGCATGAGTGATGGATCAAAGGGTTTACCTGCCAGTGCATCATCAATGGCTTTGCGATAAATTTGTGCGGTGCGTGCGCAGTAGAAATAAGATTTGGTACGACCTTCAATTTTGAGTGAATGAATACCCATTTGGGTCAAACGCTCAACATGTTGTACTGCGCGTAAGTCTTTAGAATTCATGAAATATGTGCCGTGTTCATCTTCTTCTACGGCAAACATATCTTCTTCATTACGTTGTAACAGTACCGGTTCAGCGCATTGATTTTGCGCTACAGCATGTTGTTCATCTACATCACTATTGCAACACTGGTTTTCTTGGACTTGATGCACAGGAATCACATCACCTGTTTCGTCTTCTTGCGCTTGGTGCAGTTTGTAATCCCAACGACAAGCATTGGTGCAAGCACCTTGGTTGGCATCACGTTTATTCATATAGCCTGAAAGGAGACAACGTCCAGAATAGGCCATGCACAATGCGCCATGCACAAACACTTCAATTTCCATGTCTGGAACATGATTTTTAATCTCTTCAATTTCTTCCAGTGACAGTTCACGCGACAAAATCACGCGAGTGAGCCCCATGTTTTTCCAGAACTTGACGGTTGCCCAGTTCACAGCATTGGCTTGTACTGAAAGATGCACAGGCATGTCTGGAAATTGCTCGCGTACCATCATAATTAAGCCAGGGTCCGACATAATTAATGCATCTGGCTGCATGGCAATGACAGGTGCTAAATCACGAATGAAGTTTTTGAGCTTGCTGTTGTGCGGTTGAATATTGACCACGACATAGAATTTTTTGTTTAAAGCATGTGCTTCCTGAATCCCAATCGCGAGATTGTCATGATCAAACTCATTATTACGAACACGTAAGCTATAGCGCGGTTGTCCTGCATAGACCGCATCGGCTCCATAAGCAAATGCGTAGCGCATGTTTTTTAAAGAACCAGCAGGAGAGAGAAGTTCAGTGACGTGGTGAATGCTCATGACAAAATAAAGGCATACAAATAATATGACTTTATTGTATGGATATAAAAAAAGGATTCAACCCAGTAAATTAGTCGGTTTTATTCTGATAAACCTAGATTTTTCAAAATTTGACAGTGATCAATGGTGGTATTGCTAGAACAGGATTGACGTAGTTCCTGTAATTGACTTTGAAATGAGATCAATTCGGCAATGTTTTTTTCCACTTGTAGAATATGCTGTTCGATCATTTGATCGACAACTTGGCACCCTTGTTGTGGTTGTTTAATGAGATCAATCAATTGTTGAATTTCGGCAAGTGACATATCTAAGCCGCGGCACTGTTTGATAAATTGCAGCCGTTTTAAGGTTGCTTCATCATAATATTTATAATTATTTTCGGCACGGTAGCTAGGAATAATCAGATGCTTTTTTTCATAAAAGCGTACTGTATCAACAGGTAATTGCGTTTTTTTTGCGAGTTGGTGGATTAAATAATGCTGCATGGCTTGACCTTAGAGCGAGTCCATAGTTTTAAATAAGCATAATATAGATCAAGGAGTATGGAAATGGCTTGTAGCTGTAGTCATGAACCCGCACCAGTCAAACCCAATAGTAAATTTAGAACAGCTTTATGGATTGCACTGATTATTAACCTGATGATGTTTTTTGTTGAACTGATCGGTGGGGCTTATGCGCACTCTTCAGCGCTCTGGGCAGATTCACTCGATTTTTTTGGTGATGCAGTCAATTACGCCATTTCACTGGTGGTATTGGGGGCAAGTTTATATTGGCGTGCCACTGTTGCGTTGCTGAAAGGGTTTACCATGGCGAGTTTTGGACTCATCGTCATTGCAAAAACAGGGTATAGCTATAGTCAAGGTATTCCCCCTGAAGCGATTACCATGGGGATGATTGGCATTTTAGCTTTAATTGCTAACGTGATTTCAGCCGTGATTCTTTATGCCTTCCGTGATGGCGATGCCAATATGCAATCGGTTTGGTTGTGTAGCCGTAATGATGCAATTGGCAATATTGCCGTGATTTTTGCTGCGATTGGGGTGTTTGGCACAGGTAGTTTAGTTCCAGATTTAATTGTGGCTTTAATTATGTCAATGCTTGGTTTAACTGGAGGATATCGTGTCATTAAACAGGCATTGGCAGAGCGACAAGCCAGTAAAACTGTAAGTAGTTTGGAAGAGTGTTAATAAGTAACGTCGAATTGAATAGTCGATCTAGTAACTTGTGATGATTGTGGATTTCATCACAAGTTGAATTATGTTGTAAATTTTCTATTAAGATTTATTTATATTTCATTGATTTTTATCTATAATTTCTCAAATTTACTTTTTATAAAACCATAAATTTTTAAATGGTCAGGGATAGAATGTGTGTATTGTTGAGTGAAAAATAAAAAAAATGGAATTTCTTTTTTTATTTAAAGAAGAAAAATTGGTGACATCAATAAAATTTCAAAAAGAGGAAGTATGCCACAAGTTTTTAAAAGTAAAGCTGGTTGTATTTATTTGCTATTTCAAATTATTTTTTGTTTTATTTTTTTTGATAGTTTTAATACATATTTATTAATTTTTAATCTATGTGTATTTTATTCAATTTACTCTTATTCTGAAGATCAGAAATTTCAATTTTTTTTAATATTTATGGTAATGGTTGGGGCATTTATCTATTCATGGGTGTCTTTTTTTTATAAAAATCCCAATCTTTATGTTAAAAATAACAATTATATAGAGGGTTATTATTTGGTTGAAAGAAAAGCAAAGAGTACTCGTTCGGTAGGTGAATTTATGAGTAGGGATAGTTTGATTGAACCTTCATCATTGAGAAGTTTGAGATTGAAAGATGAAAAAACTAATTCAAAAATTATAATTGAATGTTCAATTTCAGAGTTGGGTTGTCCATTTTATAAAGATGTTGGGAGGAAGGTGTATGTGAAATATGTGGTAAGTGAATTTTATTCAAGAAAATATGCATTCTATCTTGATGATGGTGATATTTATAATGAGGATTATTTTAAAGAAAAATATGAGAAAGAGAACTATAAAAAATTATTCTTCATTATTTTTTATATGGGAAGTTGTTTTTCTTTTGTCTTATTTTTTGTTCGAAGGAAAGTTTTAAATTAGCCATATTTAAATCATTAGGGTTTATTTTTATTTATCTAATTAATGAATAATTTTCTAGTTGGCTATTAGTTATTTCATAAATTTATATGAAATAACTGCCTTGTAATAAAAAATGCTCTCTTTTTCTACCGAATAACTTGTGGTGGTAGATAAATGGTGAATTCATTGATCGGTTCAATCAGAACACTATACGGATTTAACTGATCTGCGAAAGAAACCAAATTCAGTCGATCCAGCAAGTCAAATTTTGCATGAAGCAATTGGGCTGGTTTTAACTGAAGTTGATCGTGCCAAACGCGATAAGTCCCTAATTGACCATCACGACGATGATAAAAACCTGCGAGGGGATAGGTGAGATAAACCAAATGACTTTCTAGGTCTGGGAAGCCTGTATAATTCAATTGGTCATCTTTGGATTGCGTGAGTTGTAATTCAGCATTTGCCCATGCTGATTGGGTCTCCATCTTATATTGGCTGTAGTAGCCATGCTCATCTTGATGACAATCAAAATTGAATACTGCGGAATGCCAAGGGAGCTGCCATAAATAGCGAGGAACAATGAGTGTCCATGAATCTAAAGTGGTTCCTAAAAACCAAACGCAACGTTCTTGCGTGTGCAGATCTATGACATAGACGCGGTAATCGGTTTGTCCCATGCTGAAATTGGGAAAAGGAAAAACAGCAGAGCTAAAATCAACATTGATAAATGGCACAACTGACATGAGTACTTGCTCTTTACCTTGATATTCGATGGTATCGAGCTTAAATCGAGGCGGGATAATGTCATTAAACTGTTCTGGATCAATGGCGTAGCTAATGATTGCAAAATGTTGCAACTTACATTGTACATCTATGCCAGTCGGTTTCGGGCGTGGATGTAAAAAATCTTTAAATTTTAGGTATGGAAAAACCATTGAATTTTTTAGAAAGTTTATTGTAATTGTGGTTATTCTAAGTAAAGTCGCTCATGCCGTAAAGCCATCAACCAAAGATAGGTCGACGTGAACATGACATGATAAAATTATGTACTGAGTAGATGCATTTTATTCCAAAACTTTGCCCAAAGATCTAGATATTCCTGTACGACTGTCTGATATTCGTGACTTTGATGGCCTTGGTAACTTTGAGTGAGGAGTGACCAAATATCATCTTCATGATTATCATCATTGGCTAATCTATAACTATGATCAACAATGCCGTGGCAATCATAATAACCTTCTGTTAAACGCGAATCGTATTTCTCTAAATTGATACGTAATGCTTCGCTATATTTAATCACTTGTAATTCTGCACAGGCTAAAATTAACAGTAAGTGTTCATATGAGTTTAAATGTAACTGAATAAACTGATTGAGTTCATATGCTTCCTTGCATACATTCTGTTCATTCAATGGATCAATTTCTAAAGCTTGAAGTAACTCCATGAAATAAACCAAATGCGATTTACTCGGAGAACTGAGTTGTAATTGGTAGGTGTTGAACCCTAACTCATCAATCAGATTCAGCGACAATAAGTAACGTGCATAAGCTTTCGCATGCACACGCTGTTGCATATGAATATTGGGGTGATGCTCTAGTTGGTATGCTTGATAAATAAGCATACTTAACGCATCGGTAAAGACTTTTACAATGGCAGCGAAATAATTGATATGAATCAACTTGAGCTGCTCAAGTGAAAGCGCTTGATGGTGTAAGCGGTCTAGAATTTGTTGTTGAAATAATGGATGTTCAATACTGCGCTGTTTGAGTGTGCTCACTTGCTCGACATGTTGATGCCATAAAGACGCTTCAACTGAATGTCGAATAAAATTTAAAGCTTCCAATCGGGCATTTTCTGATTGTGTAAAAGCAAGTGTACTCATGTTTGAGATGTCAAATTTTGAATAATTTCATCATAGTAAAAAAAAGTTAAATGCGCTATAAAGATTTAAGCAAGATGCTTCACTTTTATTGATTTATTATTATAGAATAGGCACATACGAAACTTTACGTATGAGTTCAATCATCAGATATAAATAATGATATAATATAACTCACCTGTTTCTTTACTTAAAAAAGATGCCCCTTTTTTTATTCCATTTTGAACCACTTCTGCTTAAAGATAAGTTTGGTAGGTAAATAGCATGTCCAAAAAAGACGACATTATTAGTACTGCGCTTCATCTTTTCAATTCTTATAGCTATAACTCGATTGGGATTGATCGAATTATTAGTGAATCGGGTGTCGCTAAAATGACATTCTATAAATATTTTCCGTCCAAAGCTAAACTAATTGAAGAGTGCTTACACCGTAGAAATATGAACTTACAAGAATCTTTAGATGCAGCAATTGCTCAGTGCCAAGCTGAGGAGTATTTAGACCATATTAAAACCATTTTTTACTGGTACCACGCGTGGTTTCAGATGGAAGATTTTAATGGGTGCATGTTTCAAAAAGCTGTTGAGGAAGTCTCTAAGGTTTATCCTTCAACGATGCAACCAGCAATGGAATATAAAGAATGGTTAACTGAACGTATTCGTTTTGCATTGGCAAAATTAGGGGTAACTCAGTCATCTCAGCTGGCCAGTATTTTGGCAAGTATTCTGGATGGTATGACCATACAAGCTCAAATGGACAAGGGACTAGTCAAAATTGATGAGTATTGGAAACGAGTCTATAAACTAATTCAGCTTGAGCTTATGGAAGCCTAAGAGGCTTCCACTGGGCAGATAAGTGAAGGCACTAAAACAGGTATGCAAATAAAAAAGCGTGAATACCGTAACGGTATTCACGCCTCGCTGATAGTTCCCTGATATTAATATTTTAGCCGGCCCCGAGCAGAAGCTGTCTAAAATATTAATGTTTTAGAGGAGCTTGGAATCTCCTTTCTTATATCGTTTATAATAATTATTATAAAGTACCCTCTGGATTGATTATAAATTACATCAGCTCAACAAAGTCACATCTAGAACTAGACAGACCTGTCTGTTCTTGATTCGAATTATAGGGACTTTTATTGATTTCGACAACACATTTTAGTCGATTTATTGGAGTTTATGACGAAATTTTGCGCTTTAGGTTAAAGATTGTACATTTTAAGTAAAAATTAACTCACTGAAAAATAAAAAAAACCGAGGGATTTCCTCGGTTTTAACTTGAAAAGAAGATTACTTCTCAACAAATGCACGTTCAATGACATAATCGCCTAAAACACCCATACGTGGTGATTCTTTAAGACCATGTTGATCTAAAAGTGCAGCGACATCATCAAGGAATGCTGGGCTACCGCAAAGCATTGCACGGTCAGTTTCTGGGTTGAAACGTGGTAAACCAATCTTTTCAAAGATTTCACCCGTTTCAATGACTGTCGTAACACGGCCTTGGTTTGGATATTCTTCACGAGTTACTGTTGGGTAGTAAACTAACTTGTCTTTAATACCAAGTTCTTCGAAAAATTCGTTGTTTGGCAACTCATTTAGAATAAGGTCTTGGTAAGCCAATTCAGAAATGAAACGTGTACCGTGTACAACAATAACTTTTTCAAAGCGTTCGTAGGTTTCAGGGTCACGAATAGTCGACAAGAATGGCGCAAGACCTGTACCTGAAGAAAGAAGATATAAATTCTTACCAGGGTTTAAGTCATCAAGAACCAATGTACCTGTTGGTTTTTTAGAAACCAAAATCTCATCGCCAACTTTAACTTGTTGTAAAATAGAAGTTAAAGGACCATCTGGTACTTTAATTGAGAAAAACTCAAGTTCTTCTTCGTAATTTGCACTTGCAATAGAGTAAGCGCGCATAAGTGGCTTACCATTGACTTCAAGACCAATCATCACAAATTGACCATTTTTAAAACGTAATGCGGTATCACGCGTCGTCTTAAAACTGAAGAGTGTGTCATTCCAGTGGTGTACGTGAGTAATCTTTTCGACGTTAAAAGCAGCCATGAAAGGTCTCAATAAATTATCAAATTAGAACAGCTTGCTATTCTAATCTAAAATCATTCTCGATAAACTGAATATATTTAATTGAACTTATCAGAAAAAGTGATTATGTCTGAAATTCAGCTCCCTATTATTGGAATTATGCATTCACCGTATCAGGAAAAATTTGGAATTCCGCGGCAGCCTAATTTGGTTCAAGTTCAGTCTTATATAGAGATGCAAGCGCCTTATAATGATCTGGCTGCGTTTGAAGGAATTGATGAGTTTAGTCATTTATGGCTGGTCTGGCAGTTTCATGACAATAAGAATCAGCAAAAAAAAGACCAGTTCCGTGCACAAGTCCGTCCACCACGTTTAGGTGGAAATCAAAAAATAGGGGTTTTTGCTACACGTAGTATGTATCGACCTGCGCCAATAGGATTGTCGGTTGTAAAATTACAAGCCGTGAAAAAAGACGGTCGGTCTGTCAGGGTGTATGTCACAGGGAGTGATTTGCTGGATGGAACGCCCATTCTAGATATTAAACCCTATATTCATTATTCTGATGCCGTATTTGAGGCGCAAAGTGGTTATGCACAACAAGAGCCAACCCGAATGAACGTGCATTGGTCAGAGTTCGCTTTATTAGAAAAGCAGCGCTTGTTGGTACAGCAATTGATAGCACAAGCGCGATTTGATGAATTAGATCAGGTATTGTCATTAGACCCACGCCCAGCCTATCAGCAAGATAGTGATCGAATTTATAAAATGAAATTTGCTCAGCTCGATGTGAGCTTTGTCATTCAGGGTCAAAGCTTAGAGGTGATTGCTTTAGAGTCCGTTCACGCAGTCTAGTGGCGCTTTAGTTTATCTAGGTACATGTTTTTGTCGGCTTGTAAGCAAGCAGTAAGAATGCCATCACTTGGCTCGCGTAGTGCAAAGCCAATTGCGGCACTAATTTGTTTTGTTTGTAGGTTTTGAATGATTCGTTCTAGGTGAGTTTGAGAAGATTCTAAGTCATTTTCTACGGTTAATATGGCGAATTCATCTCCACCTAAACGTGCAATGATATCGGTATTACGGCAGCTCTCAGTTAAAACGGCTGCTGTTTGTCGAATCAGTTCATCGCCTGCAGCATGCCCATGTGCATCATTCATGAATTTGAGATCATTTAAATCTAACATAAATACCGTGGCATGATGTCCATAGAATTGGCAGCGCTCTTCCTCGGCAAGGATAAATTGATCCCAAGCCCGACGGTTATATAGCCCTGTAAGTGGATCACGTAGCGCTTCGGCCTGTAAACGTTCATTTTTACGGGTCTGTTCAATTTCTCTCAGTTCGGTTTGTAATATTTGACTGAGTAAATCGCCCAGTAATTCAATTAAACTTTGCTCTTCTTTAAGGCTCTCAGATTTTGGTTCTGGATCAATCGCACATAGTGTTCCAAACAGACTGCCATCTTCTTTGGTCAGTGGTTGACCAATATAGGCTTTAATCTTAAGTTGCTGTGCAATGGGTGCTTGACGATAAGCTGGAACATCATCGGAGGAGGGGGCAATTTTAGGGCCATTGCCCAAGACCATCTGAGAACAAAATGAATCGGCCCAATTAAAGACTTGCCCTGCATGTACATTATAAGCATGATCTTCTGTTTGTAAGATAATCCAGTCTTCGCCTTCAACACGGGTAATCATCCAAAGACCAAAACCGAAGCGTTGATATAAAAAACTAAGAACAGCTTGTCCTGCATCATGAAAGCTTTTAAAACCAATGTCGTTCATTGCACGAACCTTTAACAACAGAAAATAGGGAAATAAGTTCAGGTATTATTCTAAATTATTATTAATTAATAATTGGTTGTATCACATAATAATGTAAAAATGAATCGTTTTAAAATGCGTTTTAAATCTCGTTTTAAATAATTAATGTCAACCATTCTGGTTATTGCTCTTTTTATAGAATAAAGGATTTTGCCAAGTGTGAGTCTCAATCCTGCTTTTAGTGGAAGAGGATAAATCATATAAGCCGAACAATTTAAGAAATCATCCACCATAAAATCGAAATAAAAACCAGCATATGTAAAATCTGAGCAGGCGCAAAGGCAAGGGCATATTGATGTCCTCCAGTGAGGCTAGCATTGATAGATTTGGCGACTGCATGGGCCACCATTCCTAAAATGAGGGCATAGACAAGCGTGTGATTGGTGGGATCCCCTTGTACAATAATTGCAGCCATTGCGGCATGAATTTCAAATAAAGAGGCTAAAAGCGTCCCTATAATTAAGCCTGCATCGCCTAAGAGTAAGCTCAAGCCATAAACGACCGCCTGAATAATTGTTAGTGTTGCTGCAATAATGGCGGCTTCTTTTAGGCTAAACATGCGTCCATCAGGATGTTCTGTTGGAGTAGAGGGTTTAGTTTTACGCATGAGCCAAAGTGCCCACAGTATCAAAATACTCATGGCTGCAAATGCTGGCAGAATAATCAGCTTGAACCAATTTAAATTAATTCCTGCGACAATCAGGAGTAATTGTAAAAGGGTCGCTACACAAGATAATAATGCAGCTCCAGCATTGGGCACAGCTTCGGCACGTCCTGCACGCACCTCCATTCCTAAACTGGCAATAGTGGCTGTACTTGATACAAAACCAGAAGCCAATGCAGATAAAATGAGGGCATTTTTTGCCGAAAGTAAGCGCTTTGCAATATGGGCAAGTGCTTGAACAGCGAGAATTAAAGCCAACAGTTTGAGAATAATGTGAGGGTTTAATACAGTACCCCAAAGTGGCATGTTGGGGGTTAGTGGCAATGCAACCAGAATCAGGGCAAGTAAGAATAAGCCATCTCGAAATTCGCGTTCCGTTATCCATTGGCTAACAAAGCCATGAATTGGATGTTTGAGCATTAAAATGATGGTGAGTATGACTGATAGTCCTGCTGCGAAGGGCGCATGCCAGATACAAAGTGCCCCGATAAAATAGGTCATTACAAAGGCTAATTCAGTTGTTACACCAGGGTCATCTACTTGGTTACGCAGTGAAAATACTGTTATTGCTCCAATAATTATGGCACCCACAATCCCAATAATCGTGCCCAAGGCAAAACATAGCGCACCCATCAAGGCACATATTGCAAAAGAACGTACTCCAGCAAAACTGTTTGGGTTTTCACGTTGTTTACTTCTTTCTCTTTCTAATCCGATCACTAAGCCGCAGCCCAAAGCCACTGCCATTACAGTCAACAGCTCTTGAAAAGAGGCTTGTTCTAAGGTCTGGTTAAAGAGGAGATTGGGCATGAGTCATTTAAAACCTTGTTATTGTGAGTCTCAATTTATGTGAATAATGAATTTTTTTATACTTTTCCCCTTAACTGAGGATATTTTATTCTTTATAGCATAATTCAGACAAAAACTCTGAATTACATCATCAAGATTAAATATTTAAATAGGGAGATATCAATATATTAATCAGTAGTTTTAACGATTTAAGTCGATGAACATCCGAGAAATAAAGTCTGTTATAGTGTCGCTAGAAATTGAGGCTTAGAATAATGAATTTTAATTTTGAAATTGATACGACGTGGTGTTTAGAGCAATTATTTAAAGATGGTCGCATTGATGAGCGTGAAAAATTATTAGTACAAACCACGCACCGTCAACGTGAGCAACTAAAATGGCATCCGTTACAGTGGATTGCCAATTTTAATTTGAAAGATCAGCTTCATCCTCAAGCGACTTTATCCCTGAATCGTTTAATGCAATGGCTGGCAGATAAATCTAATCTCCCTTTATATGTAATCGATCCTCTAAAAGCCGATGTTGGGGCACTGACGAATGTAATGTCGCAAGAGTTTGCGGTTCGCAACAGAATTCTTGCAGTAGAAGTAAAAGCGGATGAAATTTTAATTGCGACAGATCAACCCTATAAAACGGAATGGGTCGGAAATTTAGAGCGCAGTTTGTTGCCTAAAAAGATTCAACGGGTTCTACTCAGCCCAGACCAGTTACAGCGTTATTTGGTTGAATATTATCAAGTCAGTCGTGCTGTATCGAACTCGCAGAAGTCCAGTACTTATGATCGTGAAAATAAAGGGGTGGAAGCCTTATTACAATTAGGGGATACACAAAACCCTGATGCCAATGATCAGCATATTGTGAAATTGGTCGATTGGATTTTACAGTTTGCATTTGAACAAAGTGCCAGTGATATTCACATGGAACCGCGTAAAGATACGGGTAAAGTCCGTTTTCGTATTGATGGCGTGTTACATACCATTTACAACATGCCTGCCAATACCCTGACGGCTGTGATTTCTCGAATTAAGATTTTGGGTCGCATGAATGTTGCGGAAAAGCGTAAACCGCAAGATGGACGTTTAAAAACCCGTACCCCCAAAGGGCAAGAAACAGAGCTACGTTTATCCACTTTGCCTACAGCGTTTGGTGAAAAGTTGGTGATGCGTATTTTTGATCCTGAAGTTTTGGTTCGTAGTTTTGAGCAATTAGGTTTTGAAGGTGGCTTGTTAAGCGATTGGCAAAGTTTAACTTCACATAGTCATGGCATTATTTTGGTGACAGGACCAACAGGTTCGGGTAAAACCACGACGTTATATTCTTCCATGAAGAAATTAGCAACGGATCAAGTGAATGTATGTACCATTGAAGATCCGATTGAAATGCTTGAACCGAGTTTTAACCAAATGCAGGTAAACACTGCCATTGAGCTGGGTTTTGCAGATGGCGTGCGAGCACTTATGCGACAAGACCCTGATATTATTATGGTGGGGGAAATCCGCGATCATGATACAGCCAACATGGCAATTCAGGCAGCATTAACGGGGCATTTGGTGCTTTCAACCCTACATACCAATGATGCGCCATCAAGTTTGACCCGTTTGCATGATTTGGGCATACAACCGTTTTTAACTGCGGCAACCATTTTAGGTGTGTTGGCACAACGTTTGGTGCGTAAACTGTGTCCACATTGCAAAAAAGAAAACCATATTAATGAAAGTGAATGGGAACATTTAACATTCGACTATATTATGGAAATGCCAGAGAAAGTTTATAGTGCTGTAGGTTGTGAAGCGTGCCGTCATACTGGCTATAAAGGGCGTGTCGGTATTTATGAATTTATGCCACTCAGTTTAACTACTAAGCAACTTATTGGTGCAAATGCAAATTTAACCGAGTTACGTCAACAGGCAAAAAAAGAAGGCATTGAACCTTTACGTATTGCAGGTGCACGTAAAGTGATTGCGGGCATGACCACCTTAGAAGAAGTCTTAAGAGTTGTGCCGTTGAATTAACATGTATTTGTGAGTCATTCTATTTAAATGAATGCCTATATTTGATCGTTAGGTACACGTTCTGCTAACTTTATTTGAAGATGCGGTATTGAGAGAATCTTAAGATTCCACTCATGTTATTTTGTTTTAATGGCTTTAATCAAATCAAGACATGAATATGTGAGGGTGAAGTAATGAAGGTAATTTCTAAAATAACGGTAGTTGCAGCTTTGGTGGGCGCAGTGAGTAGTTTTGCATTTGCCAATACAGCAGTAGTGAATCAGCAGGCAATTGCTCCAACACAAATTACCGTTAAGCAGGCATTAACTTTAAAAGATGATACACCTGTAAAACTTAAAGGCTATGTTGTTAAAGCTTTGGGCGATGAAAAATATCAGTTCCAAGACCAGACAGGTAGTATTACGGTCGATATTGATCATAAATTATGGCGTGGTCAGCCTGTATCGGCTAAAACCCCCGTTACACTCACAGGTGAAGTTGATATTGACTATCTGCCAACAAAACGTATTGAAATTGATGTTGATACTTTAACTTTTTAATTAGTCATCTATTGAATAAAAGCCACATGCAAAACATGTGGCTTTTGCATTTTAAATAAGATCAAGGCATGCTGAGATTAAGCACGTAATGTGAGTACATGATGCGAATTTTATTAGCTGAAGACGATCACTCCCAAGCCGAAAGTATTAAAACTTGGCTAGAAATGGACGGTTATAGTGTGGATTGGGTGGATCGTGGAGACTACGCGATTCATGCCATAAAACAGCATCAATATGACTGTATCTTGTTAGACCGAGGTTTACCGCAAGCCACAGGAGATGACATTCTTAAAACCATAAGAACACAACAGCAAGGTATTCCCGTCATTTTCATTACGGCAAGAGATAGCATTCATGACCGTGTTGAAGGTTTAGATTTAGGGGCCAATGACTATTTGGTCAAACCGTTTAGCTTGGAAGAATTATCAGCGCGAGTTCGTACCCAATTACGTTTGCAGCAATCATCGGCGGGTCAGTATTTATCTTTTGCCAACTTGCAACTCGACCCGCAAGCCAAAATTGTTCAGCAAAATGGACAGGTGATTCATCTCACCGCGAAAGAATTTCAGATTTTATATAAATTAATGCAAAAACCTGAACATATTGTGACCCGAGAACAACTCGAAGAGTCGCTGTATGCGTGGGGCGAAGAAATTGAAAGTAATGCCATAGAAGTATTTATTTATCAATTACGGAAGAAAATAGGATCGGATTTGATTAAAACTGTTCGAGGGCTAGGCTATCGTATGAATCAGGATACTTAAATGGCTGCCAAGCATATTTCGATGCAAAAGAGACTGGTTAAGACGTCTGTACTGAGCTCAGTCGCAGCGGGCGCCGTTGCCTTCGTTTTGCTGGTGAGTATTTCAATTTATCAAAGTATGACCATGCAAGACGAAATCATAGATGAAATTGCTGATGCTTTACTGCTTGTTCACCCCAATCAAAATGAAGGAGCACATATTACGCAACTCAGTGATGAATTTGATCTGCAATATCAGTTGATTCATCAGCAAAAGGTTGTGCTTCAATCTGATTCATTTGAATTGGCATCCGTGGTCAACTTTTCAAATATACAGCATGAGCATTTTGATTATGTCTGGGTTCACCATGCCTTATGGCGAAGTTATCAATCCTTTGATCAGGCTACTCAGACGCAGGTGGTGATTTATCAACCCTTAAAAGTTCGTTTTGAAAAAATCTTGAGTAGTTTTGCGATATATGCTGTTTTGTTAATGGTCTTGTGGTTATTACAGTGGTTATTTTCACATTTTGCGATTGCACGTCAGTTCAAAGTTATGCAAATGTTATCTAAAAAAATAGCGGATAAAAGTGCACAGGACTTAACGCCGATTACGCAGAGTGAACCGATCATTGATGAGCTTCAGCCTATAGTTTTACAATTGAATCAGTTGTTACAGCGCCTAGATCAATCCTTGCAAGCAGAGCAGCGCTTTACCGCAGATGCTTCGCATGAATTACGTTCACCACTGTCTGCAATTCAGTTGCGTTTGCAGGTACTCCAACGGAAATATCAAGATCAGCCTCAATTTACGCAGGAATTACAACAAATTCAGCAAGATGTTAGTCGTGGTACACAAGTTTTAGAGAATCTATTGCTGCTCGCACGTTTAGATCCTACGCAAACGACAGATTTACCATTAGCACAGCTGAACTTAGGTCAACTGCTGATGGAGGTGTGGAATAGTCTGGAGATATTTAGGCAGCAGAAGCAGATCCAACTGGTGTCCAATTTGGAGCCTTGTTGGATTGAGGTAAATCCTGAGTTAATGACAGTTTGCTTACGTAATCTTTTGGATAATGCCATACGTTATAGCCAACCTCGTGGGCATGTTTATATACAGGTAACAGCCGAGCAACAACAGGTGTATCTATGTATTGAAAATGAAGGTGAAGGGGTAGATAGCGACACGATCTCGCGTTTGGGTGAGCGTTTTTATCGGGTTTTGGGCAGTAAAACGACAGGTTCTGGCTTAGGGCTTTCGATCTGTAAAAAAATTGTGCAACTACATCACGCGAGCATAGATTTTTCGGTATCTTCTTATGGTGGTTTAAAAGTAGAGTTGTACTTTAGAAAATTTGAAACACCTGAAATTTGAGAGACCGTTATATTCAGTCTGCAAATAAAAAAGCAGTACGCGCTGACATACTGCTAGTTCCCACGTTTATTATTATCAGTTTATTTTGTTTTTATTTCGTGAGAATAAGGCGATTATTCCGAGTTAAACGTAGACGATATTCTTCACCTGCATGCATGATGCGAATTTCACGTCCAAGGGCAAAAAGATTGTTGGAATGTAGCATTGGTAGTGCGTGTGCAGATTCGGTGTGACGTGTAAATAAGCTAAAAGGTGCGTTCATTTTTGTTTGCTCCGTGGTGTATTCTTGAGTGGTTTAAATGATAATCATTATCGAATAGATCTGTCAACGGAAATTTTAGCAATTTATAAAAAAACAAAATTTACTTACACTGACACTAATTTAAAGTGATGGAACCAGTTATGTCCAAGCCGAATATTCATGTCGCTATTGCCTTATTACTGCATCAAAATAAAGTCTTGGTTGGATGGCGCAATGCTGAACAACATCAAGGAAATAAGCATGAATTTCCTGGGGGAAAAGTTGAAGCGAATGAAACACCTTTAGAAGCTTGTCGCCGTGAAGTTTTTGAAGAAGTTGGAGTAGGGCTGAATGACTGGCATACGTTTGATGTGATTTGTCATGAATATGATGATGTAGTGGTAAATTTACATTTATTTCATGTCATTGTGCCTGAAGCATTATTGAATGAAATTCAACAACCATGGACATGGTATAGCCGTGCAGAATTGCTGAGTCTGAATTTTCCGAAAGCCAATTTTAGTATTTTGCAACGCTTGTATTGGCCAAATCAAATTAAAATTTCTGAACATTTGAATGATTTGGAACAACTTAAACCGCAGCAATTACTGTATTGGCGCGTTGAACATACAGCAGCGGATCTGGAAGATTTAGAACAACTTACTGAACAACAAGCAGGTCATTTGATTGTGAATGTACAAGCATGGCAACAATTGACGCTGCCAATGCAGAGCAAAGTAGCGGCAATTCATCTCAAACAGCATCAGTTGATGGCATTGAAGCGTGGAGAACTACCTGTGGGTTTTCGTTTCATCGCAGCTTGTCATGATGTCGTGGCCATACAACATGCGCAAAATATTGGTTGTGATGCCATCATTTTGAGTCCAGTTTTGGCAACAGCGACCCATCCTGATGTAGAACCATTAGGGTGGGAACGGTTTCAAGAATACGCCCAGCAAGTGGATATTCCCGTGTTTGCTTTGGGGGGGATGCATACAGAACTGTTACAACAAGCGCAGTCACATCATGCTTACGGTATTGCAGGGATTCGATATCTTTAAAAAAGCGTTGGCAACTTATTCATAAAATGTAGAACAAGCAGGCATTAAAGTGATTTTAATGCCTGTTGCGCTTGCTGTACGGTTTTGCTGTTATTTTGCTTTTGCCCCGCTTTGGCTACGGCTCCCCAAAGTTGCTTTTTCATGGCTTGGGTTTGCGCATAGCTTAAACCACGACGAGCTAAGGCTTCTGCGTTGGCAGGCTGATTTTTCTGATTTGCAACTAAAGCCAGAAACAAGAAAGTTTCTGCTGACTGCGGTGCTAGACGTTGTGCACGTAAGGCAGCCGCTTCAGCATCATTCCAACGCCCTTGTTTATAAGCTTGCTGTGTTTGTTGCATTAATTGTTTAAAGGCTGGAAGTGAGCGTCCATCTTCAAATTTCTGCTGAGTTTTTTGTTCAGGAACGATGACTTGCACTTGTTGCCGTTTAATTTCTGGTTGATCGTATGGGGTAATGACCACACCAGAAGATTTTGGTTGTTCAGCTTTAGGTTTTTCGGTTGTAACAGCCGGTTTAGCAAGCTCAGGCTCTGGTAGGCTTTGGCAGCCTACTAAAGCCATAACAGCAGCAGAAAGGAGAATGGGTCTCAGCATGTGCAATTAAAATTCCTTAGTTGGCATACGTTCCGCTTGAAATGACACGACCTGAATTTTGATCCAAGTCATTTTGCATGTCACTTTCACTCTCGCGGATATAGTTGTCCATACTATCGGGTTGCGCTGGTTGGTTCTGGTTCATTTCCGTATCAGGTGTGTAAACTGGTTCCACTTGGTAGTGAGGAAAGCCGCATGCTGTAGCACGACGTGGTACAGCACTCCTTAATAACGGTATATACAATGCACCTTCACAACCCTGAGCCGATAAGTTGCCTGAGCCACTATCGATCCATTGCCATTGCACATCGTCGGTTTGACGTAAATTGACTGGTTTTTGACGTAATTGACTCATGACATTGGTCCACACAGGTAAAGCACCTGAAGAACCTGTCAGTCCAGTGACTTTATTGTCATCTAAACCTAGCCAAACCACACTGAGATAATTGCCTGAGTATCCTGCAAACCATGAGTCACGGGTATCATTGGTGGTGCCTGATTTACCAGCAAGCTTTAATGAACTTGGCAAGGTGCTGTAAGCAGAACGACCTGTACCAGAGTTCATCACCTGTTGTAGGCCATAATTCACAATATAGGCCGCCGCAGGATCGATGGTTTGTTGCACGGTTAAACTATAACGCTCTAAAACACGACCATTAGAATCGACCACTGAGCGAATCGATTTAATTGGGTATTTGAAACCACCTGTAGCAAAGTTTCCATAGATGCTCATGACCTCCATTGGAGACATGTCTACCGCACCCAAGAAGATAGAAGGGTAGGTTGGAATGTTGGAAGTGACACCAAATTTTTTCAAATGATTACTAAAGCTGGCCACCCCAAATTCTTGCCCTAGACGAACTGCAGACAAGTTATAAGAGTTAGATAGGGCTTGTACCATTGGTACGACACCATGTTCACCACCACTATAGTTTTTCGGCGTCCAAGATTTACCTTCACTTGGAATGCTAATGCTGCTGTCTTCAATTGGGCTAGCCCAGTTGTAACGTCCAGACTCTATCGCACTGAGATAAATCACTGGTTTGAGTAATGAACCAACTTGGCGTTTAGCATCGAGTGCGCGGTTAAAACCTGTAAAATCTTGGGTTGACCCTACCGCAGCAACCAGTTCACCATTTTCAGGATGAGAAACTAATACCGCACCCTGTAAATCTTTTAATCGATTTGGATTGTTTTTTGTTAAGCGCTCAACTGAATCTTTAAATGCAGTCTGGATGTTGGTTTGTGCAATTGGGTCAAGCGTGGTGAAGATTTTTAAACCTTGGTTGGTTAAATCAGACTCTTGATATTCGGTCCGTAATTGACGACGTACAATATCTAGAAAATCAGGGAAACGCGCAGGTCCTAATGTTGGTTTTGCTAAAACATTCAATGGACGGGCAATTTCACGTTCATATTGTTCTTGCGACAAATAACCCATGACCAACATGTTATTTAACACGATATCACGACGCTTTTTAGCACCTTCAGGGTTACGCCAAGGATTGAATAACGAAGGACCTTGTACTAAACCAACCAAATAGGCTTGTTGTGAGGTATTGAGTTCACGTAGCGGTAAACCAAAATAGAATTGTGAGGCCAAACCATAACCATTAATAGAATAGTTACCATTTTGTCCCAAATTCACTTCATTTAAATATGCTTCGAGAATTTCATCTTTGTTGTAATGTAGTTCAACCAAAAGCGCCATTAAGGCTTCGTTGACTTTACGCTTTAAAGTACGTTCTGGACTTAAATAGAAGTTTTTAACCAACTGTTGCGTAAGCGTAGATCCACCTTGGCGTTTTCCTCCAGTCACATTACTGACCAAAGCACGCGCAGTCCCTCGAACAGAAATACCATGATGCTTATAGAAGTTACGGTCTTCAGTTGCAATTAAGGCTTCAATTAAGGGTTTCGGCACATTGGATAATTTAATCAGGACGCGATCTTCATTGTGCTGCGGGTAAATACCACCAATCAATAAAGGTTCTAAACGCGCAATCCCTGTAGAAGAAGGCTTGGTCGCACTTACTTCACTGATTTGGTCATTCGCAAAACTGACTTTTAAAACTTGTTCAGGTTCGACACTATCACCGAAGTCAAAGCCACGGGTGTGCACATATAAAGTATCTCCCGAGCTAACATAGCTACCCGATTTCGCATAACTATCCGCATTGTTATAGCCCAAAAGTTTCAATTCTTGATTGAAGTCTTTCTGGTTAATCGATGCATTGGTATAGATTTCTAGCGGACGAGCAAAAACCTTCGCAGGAATATCCCAGCGCTTACCTTCAAACTTTTCTCTCACAATATTATCTAGACGAATCAGGTAAAAACTAAATGCTAGAAAAATACCAATGACCAATATGGAGAAAATAAGTGCGAATAATCCTATGCCACGTTCAAACTTCATAAAAAGTGATAAGATCCTGATAAATTTTGCTAATCATGCGAAGCTTTTTCCCAATTTGCAATAATAAATCTGTCACAGATGCGAAAAGCCAGATAAAAGCTTGAGCTAATCAGGCTATTTATAAGGTTTTTTATTTCAATCGGGTTAATGGTATTATAAGTCAGAATCCTAACGGAGCGATCACATAGGTGCAACTTTCACACAAGTCTTTTCGGAATATTGGATTAATTGGTCGACCAGACAAATCTTCTGTTGTTGAAACTTTAAGCCTCATTCACGATCATCTTATGAGCTTGGGCTTACATCCTGTTTTTGATGCAGAAACTGCCGAGCTTGTTCCGTATAAGAATACACAAACGGTCAGCCGAGCATTATTGGGTGAGGTTGTAGATTTGGTCATTGTGGTTGGGGGTGATGGTTCTTTATTGCATGCTGCGCGCTCTTTGGTGAAATACAATACGCCTGTGATTGGTGTAAACCGTGGACGCTTAGGGTTTCTGACCGATATTAAACCGACTGAAGTTATCTATAAGCTTGATCAAGTCTTACAAGGTGAATTTCAGCAAGACCGCCGTTTTTTGTTGGAAATGGAAGTTCGCTCCAAAGGTGAAACGATTCATGATGCAATTGCCTTAAATGATGTTGTGCTACATTCGGGCAAATCTGTACACATGATTGACTTTGATTTAAACATCGATGGGCAATATGTGTACCGTCAGCACAGTGATGGGCTGATTGTTTCTACCCCAACGGGTTCAACTGCCTATGCATTGTCGGGCGGTGGTCCAATTGTACATCCGAGTATGGATGCAATTTCCTTAGTCCCAATGCATCCACATACACTCTCATCACGTCCAATTGTTGTGGGTGGGCATAGTGAAATTAAAATTCTGATTCGTGAAAATCGTGTATTGCCAATGGTCAGCGCCGATGGGCAACATAGTGTTTCACTCAATGTGGGAGATAGTTTGCATATCCGCAAACATCCATTTAAATTAAACCTCTTGCATCCGCCTGGGTATGACTTTTATATGGCTTGTCGTACCAAATTAGGTTGGAATCGTGATTTTGATTCATTGCAACAACAGGATTAAATATGAATATTGAACAAATGCTGGCTGTACTCGATCCTGATATTGTTGGTCGTTTAAAGACTGCGATTGAAATTGGGAAATGGCCAAATGGTGTTGCATTAACCAAAGAGCAACGTGAAATTTGTATGCAAGCCGTGTATGCATGGGAAATGAAGCATTTACCAGAAGCGGAGCGTAGCGGTTATATTGATCGTGGCACCAAAGAAGAAGGTGAAGAGTGTGATGACGATCATCACAAAAATGAGCCTGAATTTAAGCCAATTCGTTTTGTTTAAGCCAAAAAGTTTTGCTAAAACAAGATATATAAAAAAGGACTCTAAATTGAGTCCTTTTTGTTAATTGTCATATTTTTGTCATTACATTGGAATGGCAAAATTAAAAACGATTTAACCAAAGCTTTTTCGCTTTTAGCATCGCGTCAGGGTAACTTTCACAGACTCCCATCGTATACAAAGCAATGCCTATAGTTTCTATGACCGCAGTTTCACCATATTCATGCTGTTGCTGACCTTGCCAGACAGATTTAAACACTGCCAAATCAAGTTCTTCTTCGACAGGACTTCTATTATCTGTCAGTTTAGGAAGCTCGTGTTCATAGAGTTCCCCATTTTTAATGCCACAAATTAAAGTTTTGGCATCAGGGTTGCGCTCGAATTCACCGCCTTCACCTTTAATGACAGCACTATTTTGATAACCAAGTTTAAAAGCAGCCTGTTGATGAGAACTACGATACGCAGGATGGAAAATGGCTTGTAAAGTGGCTTTGGCATTAAACGGATTAATCAGTCGCGCCAAGGTATGAATGGGTGAGCGTAATCCCATGACGTTGCGTAATGCAATCAGTTCACTCAGGATGGGTGAAATAACCTCTAAGGGTAAATAGGCAAAATTACGTTGTTGTAGTTGCTGTTCAACATCATCTTGATTTTGGCAGATGGGGAAATCTAAATATTCAAGCACTTGTTCGGTATACACACGGTTTAAGGTGTGCCCCGCAGCACCATGCATGACAATTTTATAGCCGTGATGCGCTAATGTTAATGCTGCCAATAAGAACCAAGGATAATGTTTACGTTTCCCTGCATACGAAGACCAATCTAAATCGACTTCAAGGGCTTTAAAATTTAACGAGTCACGTGTTGCTTGTACAAAACCAGCCAATTCATCTACAGATTCTTCTTTTACACGTAACAGCATTAAAAAAGCACCCAATTGCACATCTAGGACTTCACCATTCAAAATCATTTTGAATGCTTGATAGGCTTCATCATAAGTGAGTGAACGTGCACCATTCTTGCCTTTACCGACAATACGGACAAATTGGGCAAAAGGATGCTCAAAATCTTTGTATAAATTTCTTTTGGTTGTCATTCGCTCAGATCACTGTGTAATTTCGTATTTTGGGGAGAAAAGTTTAAATTGATAATAGAAAGATTTTGATGTAAAAGAAAGAAAAATGATGGCTTGGATATACGACCAATGTCTAATAAAAAAAGAACATAATTTAATCGAATTTAAAAATATATGTAGATTTACTGTTCAAAAATTCGGTAGAATCCCAACAAATAAGGATGACTGTTAAGTTTTTCTTATGAGTTGTTTTTTCTATCATATTGAAAATACTCATTTTCAATAGTCTAACTGCGACGGAATCGCGGATATTATTATTTAGTTTAATGAGAAGGTATTAAGATTGACTTAATACCTCTAGCCTTTTGTAGTGATTATAAAAGGAATTTTTAAGGGCTGTGTATTCTTAGGAATAGACAAATATTGGATGTTTCTAGTTCTAGAAATATGTTTAGAAGTAACGCTATGGCTAAAAAACCCATCTATAAATCACTGTATTTCCAAGTGATTGTTGCCATCATTGCAGGTATTCTGGTTGGTCATTTCTCTCCAAGTGGAACCCAGATTGTAAATGGTGCTGAACAATATGTCCCAGGTTTAGGCGAACAGCTGAAACCTTTAGGTGATGCATTTATCCGATTGATTAAAATGATCATCGCTCCAGTGATTTTCTGTACAGTTGTTAGCGGTATTGCTGGCATGGAAAGCATGAAATCAGTGGGTAAAACGGGTGGTATTGCTCTCCTTTATTTTGAAATCGTTTCTACTATTGCCTTACTCATTGGTTTATTGGTAATTAACATTGCCAAACCAGGTGTAGGTATGAACATTGACCCTGCATCTTTAGATGTATCGGGTATTTCTAAATATGTAGAATCAGGTCAGTCACAAAGTACTGTCGATTTCTTAATGAATATCATCCCACATACTGTGGTGGGTGCCTTTGCTGAAGGTGAAATTCTTCAAGTATTGTTATTCGCTATTTTGTTTGGATTCGCACTACATAAATTAGGTGATTCTGGTAAACCAGTTCTGAAGCTAATTGACCAAATTTCGCATGTCTTCTTCAATATTGTAAATATGATTATGAAGCTTGCGCCTATTGGTGCTTTCGGTGCAATGGCATTTACCATTGGTAAATATGGTATTGGCAGCCTAGCGCAATTGGCTCAGCTAATTATCTGCTTCTACATTACCTGTTTATTGTTCATTTTTATTGTACTGGGTTCTATCAGCCGTTTTTGTGGTTTCAGTATCTTGAAAATGATTCGCATGATTCGCGAAGAATTATTGATTGTTTTAGGAACATCATCTTCAGAATCAGTATTGCCACGTATGTTGAAGAAGCTTGAAATTGCAGGTTGTGAAAAATCTGTAGTGGGTCTTGTGATTCCAACAGGTTATTCATTTAACCTAGATGGTACTTCAATTTACTTGACTATGGCGGCGGTCTTTATTGCTCAAGCAACCAATACTCAATTAGATATTTCACATCAAATTACTTTGTTATTGGTGTTGTTGATTTCTTCTAAAGGTGCTGCGGGTGTAACGGGTTCAGGCTTTATTGTTATGGCGGCAACTTTGTCTGCGGTAGGTCATATTCCTGTTGCTGGCTTGGCCTTAATTTTAGGTATTGACCGTTTCATGTCTGAAGCACGTGCATTGACAAACTTAGTGGGTAACTCATTGGCAACAATTGTAGTTGCAAAATGGGTGGGTCAATTAGACAAAGACAGACTAGACTTTGCTTTAGCGAATCCTGAAGAAGTGGATAAGCTTATGCTAGAAGAAAATAATCCATCTCATGCTTAATTATGAGTAATTTAAAAAGGAAGCTACGGCTTCCTTTTTTTATGCCTATAGAATTGACCATATTGCTGTAAATAAGACATAACATGTATATGACAGCAATAAGTAAATTGCCTAGCATGGCAACGTATAAAATTTAAAACAACAAAGGAAGAATGATGTTAGCACATGATGCAGATTTGGAACTTTTTAAAGACAATTTCAAGCGATTTATGCAAGAGCATATTGCCCCAGACTATGACCAATGGGAGCGCGAAGGCATTATGCCACGTTCGGTATGGAACAAATTGGGTGAAAATGGCTTTTTATGTGTAGATGTGCCTGAGCAATATGGTGGTTATGGTGTACCGACCCATTATTCTTTGATGTTGGTGGAAGAGTCTGCCCGTGCAGGCTATGGGGCACTTTCTACTGCGATTTCATGTCATTCTGAAATTGCGGCACCTTATATTTTGCATATTGGAACAGAACAGCAAAAACAATATTGGTTACCCAAAATGGTCGCAGGTGAAGTCGTGGGTGCGATCGGAATGACTGAACCTGGTGCTGGCTCAGATTTACAGGCAATACGTACCACTGCAATTTTGCAAGATGACCATTATGTACTAAATGGTTCGAAAACCTTTATTTCAAATGGACAACATGCAGACCTTGTGGTTCTTGCTGTGAAAACCGATCCGCAAGCACGAGCTAAAGGAGTGTCTTTACTTTTATTAGATACCCATTTAGATGGATTTAAGAAAGGAACCAATTTAGACAAGATTGGGTTGCATTCTCAAGATACCTCAGAGTTATTTTTTGATAATGTGAAAGTACCTAAGGATCAATTATTGGGTCAAGCAGGGCATGGATTTAACTCTCTTATGCAAGAGTTGCCGCGTGAAAGAACAGCGATTGCTGCCACAGCTTTAGGTGCTATTCGTGGGGCACTCGATGTGACCACCCAATATGTCCAAGAACGTCAGGCTTTTGGACAAAAGATAGGTCAATTCCAAAATACTCGTTTTGTGCTGGCACAAGCAAAAATTGATGAACTTGCCACAGCAGCCTTTTATAACCAAAATGTAGAACTTTATATGCAAGGCAAACTTGATGTAGAAACGGCCGCAGCACTCAAAAGTTTTTCAACCGACATGCAAATGAAAGTTGCAGACCAATTATTACAATTGTTTGGGGGCTATGGGTATATGACGGAATATCCAATTTCCCGCTTCTTTGTTGATGCTCGAATTCAACGGATTTATGGTGGAACCAACGAAATTATGAAAGAAATTGTCGCACGCGGAATGATTGGGCGTTAACAATATAAAAGAGCCGAAAGGCTCTTTTTAATGACTTAAAGCTTGAGCACAGTCAAACTTTCACGAATAAAGGCGGGTAAATCTTCTGGAGAGCGCGAAGAAATATACAAGTTATTGTCATTTACAACGGCTTCGTCGTAAAACACTGCACCTGCATTGAGTAAATCAATAATGACAGATTTCATGGTGGTCATACGCCGACCTTTTACCACGCCTGCGTTAATCAGTAATTGTGGCCCATGACAAATACTCATAATCGGTTTTTGTGCATTGGCAAAGCGACGTACAAAATCGACATAGCGTTCATCTGCTCTTAAGTGATCTGGTGAATAGCCACCGGGAATAAGCAGGGCATCAAACTCGTGCACAGTCACATCATCGATACTGAGATCAATGGTGACAGAATATCGGCGTTTTTTTCCATAAACAATATTGCCTGCTTTGTTTTCAATATTGATTACACTATGGCTCGCAGCACGAAAGGCTTCAACGGGTTCGACATATTCCATGTCTTCAAAGTCATGCGTGACTAAAACTGCAATTCTTTTTGGCATTTTTATTCTCCGAATAGCGTTTTTAAAATTAAAATAACAGACAAATTGTGAAATACGTCATATTAAATTGTGGTTAAATTGTGATCTAAAGTAATAGGGCTTGATCATGTCATATTCTTAGTGAAATTTTCTAGTGCTATGTTTTAAATAAAAATAATAAAGATAACGTGATTCATCAATTTTCAGGGTTGTGTGGTATTGATGATGACATTTCATGGAGAGTTTCTATCGTATGAGTCCATGTCTTTAAATCATCTTATTCTCTAGATTGCTAAGCCAGATGCTCTATCTATTCTACAACTCAAAACTTTAGTTAGATTTTGGCAAATATTACGGGCTAGTGGCTTGAAAACAGGGTAAATCCAAAGTTTATTGCCTACCATTTAATTGAACTCTTGATATACTGTCGGCATTCACGTTTTCGAAGGGCGAAATAACAATGATCAACGACGATCAAAACACTACGACTTCTCTGGACTTGACCAAGATTCGCGAAGATATTGATTCTGTCGATCAACAGATTCAACAACTGATTAATCGTCGCGCGCGCTTGGCCGAAGCAGTAGCAAAAGCAAAGTTTGCTTCTGAAGAGAATCCAATGTTTTACCGTCCTGAACGTGAAGCACAAGTTCTGCGTAATGTGATGGAGCGTAATGAAGGGCCTTTGTCCGATGTAACAATGGCACGTTTATTCCGTGAAATTATGTCAGCATGTTTAGCACTAGAAGCACCGCAAAGCATTGCTTTCTTGGGTCCTGTGGGAACATTTACACATTCTGCTGTACTGAAGCATTTTGGGCAGGATGCGGTGGTTCGCCCATTGCCAACAATTGATGAAGTATTCCGTGAAGTTGAAGCGGGCAGTGCACACTATGGTCTAGTACCAGTCGAAAACTCATCTGAAGGGGTCGTGAACCATACTTTAGACTGTTTTAAATCATCGACATTAAATGTGATTGGTGAAGTGGAATTACGTATTCATCATCAATTCTTAATTTCTGAAAATACGCGTAAAGACAGTATTAAGCAGATTTATGCGCATCAACAAACCTTGGCACAGTGCCGTAAATGGTTGGATGCACATTACCCAGGTGTAGAACGTGTTGCACTCAATTCAAATGCAGAAGCGGCGCGCCGTATTCGTAATGAATGGCATTCGGCTGCGATTGCATCTGATGTGGCTGCAAGTATTTATGAGCTAGAAATTCTGCACAGCAATATTGAAGATAATCCAGAAAATACCACGCGTTTCTTGGTAATTGGTCGTGAAAAAGTACCACAAAGTGGCAATGACAAAACCTCTTTGTTGATTTCGGCACATGACCGCGCGGGTGCATTACTTGAAATCTTAGCACCTTTTGCAAAACACCAAATTAGTTTGACCAGTATTGAAACGCGTCCTGCTTTACCAGAAAAATGGGCTTATGTGTTCTTCATTGACCTTGAAGGGCATATCGAACAAGAAAATGTGAAGGCGGCAATTGAAGAAATTCGTCCTTTAGTGAAAGAAGTACGTGTATTGGGCTCTTATCCAATCGCTGTGCTATAACATTCGCTATAAAAGATGGTTTGCTGTCTCGCATGATTGAAGCTTAATTTTGATTAGCTCAATAATGTCGAGACTGCTTGCAAAAATCTTTAAGTTAAAAAAACTTAGACATGATCATATCGTTGAAATGCACTTGCCAAAGTGTGGGGTTTAGAGGCGAAAGCATAAAAGATGACACAGCCATTATTTGAAAAAGTTGCATTTATTGGACTTGGCCTGATTGGTTCAAGTCTGGCTCGTGTAATAGTTGCTGAAAAATTGGCGAAACAAATTGTCGCATCAACACGTTCAAGCAAGACCTTGGAAGATGCAAAAGCTTTAGGCTTAATTGCAGAGGGCTTTAGTAATCCAGTCGATGCTGTTCAAGGTGCCGATTTAGTGGTACTTGCTTTGCCTGTACGAGCGACTGAAAAAGCTTTAGCGACGATTAAGCCTTATTTATCTGAAAACTGCATCATTACCGATGTGGGCAGCACTAAAGGAAATGTTGTCGATGCAGCCAAAGCTGTTTATGGCGAAACGCTTCCTGCTGGTTTTGTGCCAGGTCATCCAATTGCGGGTGCGGAACATACAGGTGTTCATGCAGGTAAAGTCGATTTATTTGCACATCATAAAGTTATTCTGACACCACTGCCAAGCAGTGCACCCTGGGCGGTTGAAAAACTAATTACCCTTTGGCAAGCGGCAAAAGCTGAAGTCATTTGCATGGATGTGGAAAAACACGATGAAGTGTTGGCGCATACCAGTCATTTACCGCATTTGATGGCATTTAACTTGGTCGAACAATTGGCCAATCGAGCAGATAATCTGGATATCTTCCGTTATGCTGCGGGTGGATTCCGTGATTTTTCGCGTATTGCGGCCAGTGATCCGCAAATGTGGCATGACATCTTTTTTGCCAATAAAAAAGCTATTTTGAATGCTGTGGATGGCTTTGAACAACAACTTGCTGTACTCAGAAAACTGATTGAAGATGAAGATTCGCCAGCCTTAATGGGTTTGCTTGGCAATGCTCAAGCTGCACGACAACATTTCAATCATATGTTAGCCAAGAAACCCCTGATGGAGAAAAATAAGGTGACACAACAATTTACCATTTTACCAGGCCCTAAAACGTTCCAAGGTAAGTTTACCGTGCCTGGAGACAAGTCTGTGTCTCACCGCTCTATCATGTTTGGTGCGATTGCAGAAGGCACAACCCATGTAACAGGCTTTCTTGAAGGTGAAGATGCTTTGGCAACACTACAAGCCTTCCGTGACATGGGGGTGAGTATTGAAGGTCCTAAAAATGGTGAAGTGACTATTCATGGCGTTGGTATGCAAGGTCTAAAAGCACCTGCAAGCGCGTTGTATATGGGCAACTCAGGCACCTCTATGCGTCTTTTATCAGGAATGCTTTCTGCACAAAAATTTGATTCAGTTATGACGGGTGATGCTTCGTTGTCAAAACGTCCGATGGAACGAATTGCGAAACCCTTACGTGAAATGGGTGCACAAATTCAAACCACAGGTGAACGTGGTACACCGCCAGTTTCGATTACAGGTAGCCAACCGCTAAAAGGTATTCATTACGATTTGCCAATGGCTTCTGCTCAGGTGAAATCAGGTATTCTATTGGCAGGTTTGTGGGCAGCGGGTGAAACGTCTGTGACTGAACCAGAGCCAACACGTGATCATACCGAGCGCATGTTACGTGCTTTTGGTTATGAAGTAAAAACTGAAGGTAATCGTATTTCACTGCAAGGTGGTGGTAAGTTAGTTGGTACTGACATTCAGGTGCCATCTGATATTTCTTCTGCGGCATTCTTTATGGTGGGTGCTGCCATTACCGAAGGTTCAGATGTAACGCTTGAAGCTGTGGGCATTAACCCAACACGTACAGGCGTGATTGAAATTTTGAAACAAATGGGTGCTGATCTCACTGTTGAAAATGAGCGTATTGCAGGTGGCGAACCTATTGCAGATATTCGTATTCGCGGTAGTCGTACTTTAAAAGGTATTCATATGCCTGAAGACCAAGTACCGCTAGCGATTGATGAGTTTCCAGCATTGTTTGTTGCCGCGGCATGTGCCGAAGGTCAAACTGTGCTGACAGGTGCAGCAGAATTGCGTGTGAAAGAATCTGACCGTATTCAAGTCATGGCAGATGGTTTGAAAACCATGGGCATTGATTGCACACCGACTGATGATGGCATCATCATCGAAGGTAAAGGTCAATCTGGAGATTGGTCGGCAATCTTTGCGGGTGGTGAAATTGAATCACATCATGACCACCGTATTGCGATGAGCTTTAGTATGGCTGGTTTACGTAGTTCAGGTGAAATTAAAATTCTGGGTACAGAAACTGTTGCAACCAGTTTTCCGACATTTACAGAACTTGCCAATCAAGCAGGCTTAGCCATTCAGGTGACTGAATAAGTCTTGTGACTCAACAAGTCAATTATTTATGATTCAACAGCCAAGCAAATGCTTGGCTGTTTTGTTTTTATTGCTTATGCTAAACCCATAAAACAAGAATGCCTTTAGGTCGAGCTATGCGAAAATTACAATTCACTGCCAATTGCGAACAGCATCAACATGTCATGGACGCAAAGAACCAATGTCATATTACCCAAGAATATGTGGCGGATTTATTGGTCGGCAAACTCAATCAATATGGCTTCCATACCTTGCCACAAAGTGGTGATCATGTTGCTGTAAGTGTCGATAATCATGCCTTGCCTTTGTCGATTACCTGTCAAAGTTCAGATCAAGAAGGGCATTTGGTTTGTGAGATTACCTCATACCCAACGGAAGATCAGGATTGGCTGGATCGTATCAATGAGCGCAGTTTATTAAATCAATTGGCACAAGCTGTTGAAAATGCATTGAAAACTGATGAGAGTTTCAGCGGATTTGAGTGGTTGTGAAAGCCAAGAGTAAGGTTTGTGTATAACAAGAGACAGTTTGAACCTACTTTAACTCAGTAGTAAGCGGCTTGAACTCGACGGCTTTCAAGAAAAAGATGCATCTGAAGCCTATGCAGCAATTACTCCAAATCTGGCGCGACATATGGCATGGGATGTGCCTGAGTCTGAGGAAAAGTTTCGTGAAGTGTGGCTTTCATGGTTGCATAAGATGCAAACTCAGGATGAATTGGTTTTTGTTATAAGAGATCAAATCACTAGTGAATTTAGAGGTTTATGTGGGTTACATCGTTTAAAGAGTGAAGCACCGACTGTTGGAATTTGGGTGAAAGAGTCGCAGCATGGGCATAAATTTGGACGAGAAGCTGTTGAAACTCTGATTAGATTCGCGTTTGAAGACTTAGGATTATGACAGCTCTATTATCCAGTCGCTGAAGAAAATTGGGCAAGTCGTAAAATTGCGGAAACTCTCGGGGGGAAGATCATCAAGCACTTGGCTCAAAGAAAATATATGGCCGTGATTTATGAAATTCGCCAGCCTTCGATTTAGAGTTTTGCTCGATGAGAAAGCAGAGCTTATTTTCAATTTTTAAAAAATCTGCTGAATGTAAGATTGCTCATTCAGCAGATTGATATTTTTATTGGGTAGACTTCTGAGCTCAAGTCAAAACAACGCAATAAAGTTGAGATTAGACTCTTACTCTACACGTAACCAAGTCTGGCTACGTCCTACAGCAGAAACCCCGAAATAGCCACGTAAAAACAGTTTTTTACTATTCGCGCTGATCTTACCTTTTAAGCTATACATCTTTCCAGAAACAGGATCAAGGATTTTACCGCTGCTGTAATTAATTTCATCTGTAGTTTTTAAACCCGAGATGACTTGCATACCCACAATAGGCTTATTTGTAAAAGGGGGTGGGCAATGAGTACAAAATTCTTTTGGCGTATAACCTGGACGAGGTGTCAGTTTGAGAACAGTACCTACATAAGTGTTATTTGATTGCTTTTCAATTTTCACCAAACCTTTAGGTTCGCCAGTTTTATCATCAATATAACGCCAAGTTCCTGTAATGTCCTGAGCATAAGTAGATGTAGTGACTAAAGCGAACAAAATTGCCCCGAGTATCGTTTTCATAAAATCCTTGAATACAATGTAAAATAATGACGAATGAATAGCCGACCCAAGCTAAGACGTTGATTATATAGTTCATTAGAAAAATGATGATGTACATAAAATGCCAAAAAAATAGCTGAAATAAGTATTTTTATATCAGTTGTCGCCAATGATTTATTGGTGTGAGATTAAAAATTACTTTTTTGGGGGAATAATAAGATTTAGATGAAATATAGAGTCAGGAAAAGTTGATAGTTGTGGTTCGGGCAAAAACAATTTTGCTTAATTTTGAGCTGTATTGGATACTTTATGAATCCAATATTAGTATAAGTATTTGGAAGAAGATGGGTGGTGAAATTAAAATGACTTAGGTAAAAGAGGGGGATTCAAGAAAGAAATCATATGAAATAAGACAATGATCTCTTTCTCGATATTTGTAGATTAAACCAGTAGGAAGCGTGAAATCGCAATACGCAACTGTTTTAAATACCCAGTAAAGAAGTGATTGGCACCAGGTAAAACGGTGACCAAATGACGTTGTGGCTTTGCCCAAGCAATCATATCTGAGAGTAAAGTGACTTCGTCTGCTTCACCATGAATAAATAGAATATCACCTTTAAGATCAGGTGTTTGGTAGTGACGAACACCTGCAACAGTTGCAGTTGGCAGACCACACAAAATGGTTTGAATTGATCTGAGTTCACTTGGTAAAGCATCGTAGCATTTTGCCATGACATGTGCGCCAAAGCTAAAGCCGCCTGCATAAAATGGTAAGCCCACATGTTGTAAACGTGCGTGATGAATGACTTTTAATACATCGTCAGTTTCGCCGTGTCCTTCATTATGAACACCTTCACTTTGACCTGAACCACGGAAGCTTGGACGATAAACCACACAGCCATTTTCAACTAAAATTTGAGCCAAAAGTGCTGGAACTTTATGTTGTGGCGTACCGCCTTGCAATGGATGAGGGTGGCAAATTACCGCGAATCCTTTCACTTCGCCTTGTGGGTAATCAACGAAAACTTCAATTTGACCCACTGGACCGGGAATGAAAATTTGCTCGGACATAAGATAAATGGATTAATAGCAGGAGAATCCGCTATTTTACCGATTATGATCAGTAAAAACACAGATTGGAAAAAAAATAAGTCTACTGTTATAGTTTGTTTAATTATTTTTTAATCAAATTGTATATGCTCGCCTTAATTTCTCCTGCTAAGACTTTAGATTATCAATCTGCACTTCCAACTGATCAACACACTTTACCAAGACTGTTAGAGCATTCACAACAACTTATAGACGTAAGTCGTAAACTATCTGCTTCAGAAATCGCCAGTTTAATGAGTGTGAGTGAAAAAATTGCACAATTGAATGTAGCTCGGTTCAGTGACTGGCAACCTGAATTTAATTTTTCCAATGCCCGTCAGGCTATTTTTGCCTTTAAAGGGGATGTCTATACCGGTTTAGATGCTTACGATTTAACTTTGCAAGACGTTGAATTTGCACAAAACCATTTACGCATGTTGTCGGGGCTTTATGGTTTATTGCGTCCCTTGGACTTGATGATGCCATACCGCTTAGAAATGGGCACTAAATTAGCCAATACACGTGGTCATAATTTATATGAGTTTTGGGGGGATCAGATTACGCAATTGGTCAATGCTGATTTAGCACAGGCGAATTCTGACTTATTGGTGAATTTGGCTTCGGATGAATACTATAAGTCCGTAAAACAAAGCAAAGTTCAAGCGGAAATTATTAAACCTGTATTCCTAGATCAGAAAAATGGCAAATACAAAGTCATTAGTTTTTATGCGAAAAAAGCACGTGGCTTAATGGCGCGTTATATCATTCAGAATCAATTGAATCGTGTAGAAGATTTAAAATCATTTAATACTGATGGTTATTATTTTGATGCAGTGAGCTCAATTCAAGGTGAGTTGGTCTTTAAGCGTGATGAACAGGCAGCTTAAAAAGCTGAGGATCACGTTTGCGTGATTATTGCTGGTTTTTTTATAAATTACTGTTGAAAAATAAGCCCCTTTATCTAGGGGCTTTTTAATTTAACCGACCCAACCACTTGGCGTATCTTGAATAAGCGGTTGTGTAGACGGAGGAGGAGGTGTTACTGCCCCTTGGCAGCCAACCAAGTAATATGATGTAAGTAAGACCACTAGAAATGTACGCATAAGCACCTCATTTAAGGAAACAAAAGAGATTTCATCTACCCCCTAGATTGCCTTGTTCGCTAGATGCTTTATATACAGTTGTACCGATTGATGAAGCTGTAAATGCACTGTTAAGTGCATATAAAACTCACGATTCCGTCAGAGAAGATCTGGTGAAACTCATCACTTACCAAGCGTTTGACCACACGTCATGTTGTTGTATGCGAGCAGAATGCAAGTCTACAAAACAGCATACCTCATATGAAGATCTGACTTTTGGGAGTGGTGGAATATCACCAATCAGAATCTTTGAGCAAGATCATACTTTAGAGAAAGATTTGCTCAATGTAAGTAAAGCAAACTTGATTTGGACTAAGTTTTAGTCTGGGGAGACATCAAGTTGTTTAATCTAGGAATTAACTCAGCACGAATCTAATCGTCGAAAGATTAGATTCGAAAAGAATATAGCTGGGTAGATTAATGAATGAAGTATAACATGAAAATTCATGTATTAATCGTTTATTAATAGAGCGCTTTCATATTGTTTTACATATGATGAGCAACACTTTGAAAATGCTGATAAAGAAACTTTAGCGTACTTGATCAGCTAAATGGATTAGATACCTTTAAAGGCTTCAATTGCCCGCTGACGACTAGATTTTAAATCTACAATAGGATGAGGGTAGTCTAGTTTCAAGTTTGGATTTTTCGCAAATGGTTCATGAATGCTCTTGGCATCAAGATGGGCCAATTCAGGAACCCATTTACGAATATAGTCGCCATTGGCATCAAACTTTTGTGATTGGCTAATCGGGTTAAAGATACGAAAATACGGCACAGCATCTGTACCTGTAGATGCACACCATTGCCAACCACCATTATTTGCGGCTAAATCACCATCAATTAAATGTTGCATAAACCATTGCTCACCCAGACGCCAGTCAATCAGTAAGTTTTTACACAGGAACATTGCTGTGATCATACGGACACGATTGTGCATCCAGCCCGTAGCAAGCAGCTGTCGCATTCCTGCATCGACAATCGGGATACCAGTACGCCCTTGCTGCCATGCAGCTAAATCTTCAGGTGCATCGCGCCATTGAATATATTGTGTACTTACTTTGAAAGGTTGGTGCTTAGAGACTTGTGGAAAGTCATACAGAATATGCTGATAAAACTCACGCCAAAGCAGTTCATCTAACCATGTTTGCTGTCCTAAATTTTCAGGGAGAAAATGTCCGTGTTGCTTACGAAATAAAGCTTGAATGCATTGGCGAATGGAAAGCAAACCAATATTCAGATAAGGAGAGAGCTGACTGGTGCCTCGTAAATTTGGAAAGTCTCTTTCATTATGATAGTGACTAACTTGGTTTTCGATAAAATCGTCTAAGTGTTGTAAGGCATACTCCTCACCAACAGGCCATTGAGTGTCAAAATCAGACTTAAGGGTTTGGCAGCCTAATTCCGCAAGTGTAGGAATATTGCTGTCCACCACGAGATTGATAGGAGCCTGTGCCGTAGGTGTCGGGTAACATTGCGGCAGACTTAGACTGAATTGTTCATAACAATATTTTTTAAATGCACCAAAGACTTGATAGGGGTGCTGTGATTTATTTCGAATGGAACCAATTGGGAAAAGGGTACGATCTTGATACAGCTCTAATGATTTCTTATGTTGTTGGAGTAGATTTTGAGCTGCGCGATCACGCTTTAATTCATTCACACCCAACTCGATATTGGCGTGAATCGTTTGCGCTGCATATGCTGTACTTAAATCCAGTAAGGTTTGCGGAATATCTTTCCATAAGGCCACTTGGTGAATAAGCAGTGGAATATTCAGTTGATGGAGTTGTTGTTTGAGCGCGTGTAATTGGCGTAGATAAAAATCTATTTTTACAGAAGCATCATGGTGAATTGCCCATTGTTCGGGAGACAAGATGACCACCGCAATACAGGAGTCGGTTTGCGTGGCATACCAAAGTGCAGCATGGTCTTGTATACGTAAATCTTGTCGGAACCAAATCAATTGCATGAGCTTAGTGCTTGAATAAACAACTTATCTTGATTCTAAAACGATTTGCTAAAATTCAGTAGAACTAGATGTATAAAAATAAAACACTAGGCATAAAAAAAGGGCAAAGTTAAATTTGCCCTTTTCCGATCGGTCGATCTTAGTGGTGATGACCACCCGCACCGTGTACGTGACCGTGATCTAATTCTTCTTGAGAAGCTTCACGGATTTCTACGATTTCAACTGCGAAAGTTAAGTCTTGACCAGCAAGTGGGAAGTTTGCATCAACAATTACGTTGTCGCCTTCAACTGCTTTAACAGTAACGATTTGAACGCCGTCATCAGTTTGAGCTTGGAATTGCATACCCGCTTGAATGTTGTCAACGCCTTGGAACATTTGCGCTGGAACTTCTTGTACTAGGTCTGGGTTGTATTCGCCATAGCCTTCAGCAGCAGGAACGTTAACAGTGAATTTTTCGCCTACTGTTTTGCCTTCAAGTGCTTTTTCTAAACCTGGGATAATGTTGCCCGCACCGTGCAAATATGCAAGTGGTTCACCTTGAGATTGGTCGAGAGTTTCACCCTCTGCGTTAGTCAATGTGTAGTGGAAAGAAACCACGTGGTTATTTGCAATAGCAGTCATGTTATTGATCCATTCAATTTTTAAGGGTATATCATAAAGTGAAAAGCAGAATTTGTTGACTGTATTTCATCAAAATTCTGCAATTTGTACTTTTTTACGACATTTTTTAGTTAATAAGGGCAATTAAAAAAATTTCAATGCGATTTAATATTAGGTGCCAGTTTTTTGTTCATTGCATCTTTTGCCATAAAATAAGCGGTGCGGGTATATCCATGTATGGTTGCTTGATGCATACGATACAAAGAGATATAGAGTGATTTTGCCACCCAACCTTGCACATTCACTTGCCCGAGCAATTCTCCTACAGCTTTATGATGACTTAATGACACCAATGAGCCTTTATCGGCAAATTTGAACATCGGCTGTGCCTTATTTTTAATGCGTGCAGACATTGCACTGACCAAGAAATGCGCTTGTTGACTGGCGACTTGTGCACGAGGTCCAAGTACAGGTTCATCGGCAATGGGTTGGCAATGTGCGCAATCACCAAAGGCAAAAATATTTGGGTCAGTTTTTGTTTGTAGGGTCGCGTAGACTTTTAAGCGATTCAAATGATCTTTTTCAAATTCCGTCAGTTGTTGAAATACTTTCGGCGCTTGAATCCCTGCACACCAAACGCTTAGGTCTGTGGGAATACTGGCACCATGTGTGAAATAAATCTGTTTTTCATCAATTTTACTGACTCGTTTATGGGTCAAAACTTGAATGTTGGCATGATGGAGTTCACCTAAAGTATGTTGCGATATTTTCTCAGACAGTGCTGGTAAAATTCGGTCAGCGGCTTCAATGAGTGAGATCTTTACACGTTTAGGATCGATTTTATTGAGCCCATATTGATGAAAGCTTTGTGTACTTTGTACCAGTTCTGCCGCCAATTCTACGCCAGTTGCACCCGCGCCAATAACGGCAATATTCAAATCCGTAGGCGAAGATTGGGTTTGCGCGGCCACATATAGGTGCAAAAGTTGTTGCTGAAATTGTTCTGCTTGCACACGATTGTCTAGAAAATGGCAATGTTCACCTACGCCTTCAGTATTGAAATCATTTGAGGTTGAACCAATAGCAAAAATAAGGGTGTCATAGCTAAGGGAATAGTGACGTTGATCTTCATTCACCACAGAAAATGGCTGTTCTAATAAAATGCTTTTTTTGCTTCGATCTAAATCAGTAAACCGGCCTAGAACAAACTCATAATCATGTTGTGCTGCATGAGCATAATAATTCAGTTCTTCGGTGTGGGCATTCAATGCACCAACTGCAATTTCATGTAAAAGCGGTTTCCAGATATGCGTTAGGTTTTGGTCAACCAAAGTAATTTTAGCTTTTGTATGTTTGCCGAAATGTTCTCCCAATAATGTGGCAAGTTCTAATCCTCCAGCGCCACCACCCACAATGACTATTTTATGTAGTTCGTTCATTTTGACGGGCCTATTTTATTATTAAAAAAAAAGAAGATGGCTTAACATGCCATCTTCTTTTATCTGATGTGTTGGAATTTTTTTACAAGTTACAACAACTTACATAAACCAGACTAAAGCATTCAACTTTAATGAAGCGGATAAATTTTCACTTTAAAATCATCTGAACCAAAAAAGGGAAGAATGTGTTTGATCCAGAGCAGAAAGCGTTCAAATACATTGGCTTCTTCAATTTGAACATCGTCTTCAATTGCAATCGTACGGATGAGTTGATTGTTCTGATAAACATGTACAGTTGCCAATTGCATGACTTTCGCCAACGGAGCAGTTAAAGCATGCTCATTCATTTCAATATTTAAATGTGTTTTTGTTTCTGCCAAAGGATCAACGGGGTGTAAGCTGCCATCACCTGTATTGAGCATAATACGCTGATTAATCTTGTCGTAAGTGCTTAAGTCAATTGCATAAGGTTGGTCGTACAAGGATGTTGTAATGAGTTCAGGTGCTTGTGTTTGGACTTTAAACATTTTTAGGGTGGATTTCACCACAGGCAATTCTGCAATGAGTTGCTTGTCTTTAATAGCAATTTCATTACGGGTGTAGGTATAGGCCAAATTCATCAGGTCATAAGCCACTTCAGCACGTTTTGCAGCACTTTTGGTGCCCATAACCACAACCACTAGACGACGATTGGGTGCGTCAGGATTCATGCTTGGGCGGTTCGCCGTTAAGGCAAGGTTATAGCCTGCAGCTTTGGTGTAGCCAGTTTTTAAACCATCAACGGTAGGATCCATTTTCAGGACTAAATTGGTCGCATGGTGATAGCGTTGATTATAGCTAAAGCTTTGTTGCTTGGAATAATAAAAATAGTCTGGCGTTTGCTTACTAATTGCTTGTCCCAATTGTGCTAAGTCATTTGCAGAGGAATAATGCTCAGGCATGGTAATGCCTGCTGGGTTTTGAAAGTGCGTGTCTTTCATACCGAGTGCTTTTGCTTCCTGATTCATGCGCTCTACAAACTTTGGAATACTGCCTGAAATGCGCTCAGCAAGGGTTACGGCAGCATCATTTGCAGACATGACCACTAAGCCTGCCAAAAGTTGATCTACCGAAATTTTCTCGCCTTCTTTTAAGTACATTTGGGATTCATCCCACATGACTGTTTTCACTACGGGCGTTGCAGTGAGTACCTCGTCTTTACGTAAATGACCTGCTTGAATTTCTTTTAACGCAATATAACCAACCATCATTTTGGTTAATGAGGCAGGCGCGCGTTGTGCATGACTATTATGTTCGGCAATGACCTGTCCAGATTGTGTGTCTAAAATCGTCCATGATTCGGCTTGGACACTTTCGGGAACTAAGTTAAGGAGTGTTGCATTTGCGAAAGAAGTGCAGAGCAAAGCAAATAAAGCGACGAGGTAAGTGAAACGTTTCAAAGGTATTCCTATCAAGCTAATCCATCAGCAAGAAACTGACAAAACAAGGGGAATGCTATGCCTTTTTTGAGCAGATGGCTAGTCCGAGTTGCAGACAAATAACACAGTTCTGCATCGACTTTGAAAAAAGTGCTAAGCTAGCTGGCAAGATTATTTATTTTATTTTGAACTGCCTATTATGTTGCATTATCAAATCGAATTTGACGATTATCGTCAGCATCTTGTACATGTCACACTGCGTTTTTTGGCAAACCCAACTCAAGTCCTTTCTCTCCCAACATGGATTCCTGGCAGCTATCTGATTCGTGAATTTTCTAAGCATATTGAATCGGTACGTGCTTATGATGAGTCAGGACGCATTCTGAAAATTCAGAAATTTGAAAAGAATAAATGGCGCCTGTTCAATACGGATCATGAATTTATTACGGTTGAATATGATGTGTATGCCTATGACCTGTCGGTGCGTGGTGCCTACGTCGATCAAAACCGTTTATATGTCAATCCTGCATGTGCCTGTTTAGGTTTGGATGGTCAGGAAGACAAAGAAATTGAAGTTGAACTGTTCCTGCCAGATGAGTTAAAACATTTCCAGTTAGCTACAGGCTTGGCATCTAAAAGTTTGGTCAAAGGCCGCTACACGCTAAAAGCCAAAAATTATGCAGAACTGATTGATGCACCATTTGAGTTGGCAGAGCAAACTCGTTTTAGCTTTAATGCTGAAGGCATCGCACATGAATTTGTGGTTTCAGGGCAACATGCCATGAATGCTGAGCGTATGCAGCAGGACATTGAAAAAATCTGTGCCACTGAAATTAAAATGTTCGGTTCGGCACCGTTTGCCAACTATACCTTTATGACTATGGCCACGGGCAATAGCTATGGTGGGTTAGAACATCCAAATAGCACCAGTTTGATTACGCCGCGTAATGATTTACCAAAAGTTGACGAACCTGTAGAACCGTCTGAAGATTATCAGCGCTTTTTAGGCTTGTGCAGCCATGAATATTTCCACACTTGGTTAGTGAAGTTTATTCGCCCTGAAAATTTGGTCAATTACGATTTAAATAAAGAAAGCTACACCACCTTGCTTTGGGTGTTTGAAGGCTTTACTTCATATTATGATGATTTGATTTTGCTACGCAGTGGCGTGGTATCACAAGAATCTTACTTAAAGTTATTAAAAACTCAGATTGATCGTTACTTGCAGAACCCAGGTCGTCATGTGCAAAGCGTAGCAGAGTCTAGTTTTGATGCGTGGATCAAGTTCTATCGCCAAGATGAAAACTCGAACAACGCAGGCACCAGCTATTACAACAAAGGTTGTTTAGTGGCATTGTGCTTGGACTTAGGTCTGCGTTTACGGGGTTCAAGCTTAGATGCCTTAATGCGCAAATTGTATGAAAATGCGCAAAAGGGTGTACAGGTACACGAACGTACGATTGTTGAACTGTGTAATGAGCTGACAGGTGATAATTGGATTGAGCAGATTAACCATTTAATCAATACAGTTGATGAATTACCGCTCGATCAATTATTCCCAGAATTTGGCTTAAGCTATAGTTTAAAAAATGATAAATCATTGCCATTTGGTATGAAGGTTGTAGACAAGCCAGAAGGTGTGCTGATTCAGCAAACTCGCCGTGATGGTGTCGCTGCAAAAGCAGGACTTTCTGCCAATGATGTCATTCTTGCGATTGATGGTCTAAAAGCCAGTGAAAAGCTCTTGGCGCAATATGCGAAACGTAAAGAGACGTTCACTATCTTTGCTTTCCGTCGTGATGAATTGATGCAATTTGAAGTCCAAGGTAGTGAAACTGGTCTAACCACAGTGGAATTCAAAGTGGAAGATCAGGCAAAAGCAGATGCTTGGTTAAAAGCTTAAGCTGTCGGATTTAAATAGAGTTAAAAAAACGATGCCTTATGGCATCGTTTTTTTATCTTGATGCAGTAAACCTGCTTCGAAGCATCAGTTTCCACGGTAGGTTGAATAACCATAAGGGCTAATCAAGAGTGGAATGTGATAATGCTCAAGTGAACCATCAATCACAAATACTACGGGAACCTCAGGAAAGAACGAACGTTGATTCTTTTGACGGAACCAGTCACCTGTTTTGAAGGTAACTTTATAGATGCCTTTCTGTAAAGCTGTGACCTTGGGATAAAGCTCAGTGATTCGACCCTGTTCGTTGGTCGTGCCTGAATTGATCTCGACCCATTGATTGTTTTGTTGCGTTTCTAGCACAACTTTCACATTCGCAGAGGGTAAGCCATTATCCAAATTGAGTACATGCACACTCAAGGGATTTTGTGCAAAGCAGAAAGTAGAGAAACTGAGTCCAACAAGTGGCAAGAAATATTTAACCATCTGATTGATCCTAAAGCTTAAAAAAGATCGAGTTTAAACAATCAATCAGAAATCAACATTTCATTATGTAACCATAATCCAGCATGACCAAAAGTTGCTAACAATAGTTTTTCAAGAAGCATCTCGCTAAAGCTGTTCTTTTTGAGCAGGAACCAACATGCGCGATACACCTCTGAACTCTGCAATAGTTTCGTGCTTTTGGTTCACTACTTGAATGTCGTAAAATTCGGAACGACCTGCTTGAGAGCGTAACTCCGCAGTTGCAGTGAGGACATCACCTATTCGTCCAGGTTTAATGTAGCTGATATTGCAGTGCTGTCCTACGGCAGGGTAATCGCCTGTATTACAAGCAATGGCAAAAGCACCATCGGCTAACGTGAAGATAATTCCGCCATGACAAGTGCCGTGACCTTGGGTATGTCGTTTTTCGACCAAAAGTTCTACTTTGGCATAGCAGTCTTTGTAGTCGACCAAGCGGGCCCCCATGTCTTGCATGACCTGATCATTGTTAAATAATGTATGTCCTTTTGCGATGTCCATGCCTTGTCCTTTTTTTGATACAGTATTAATAAATATTTATTAAATTTGAATCATAATTAGCATTATCATTGAGCTTGATCAAGTTGTTTTCATAAAAATGAGAAATTTGAAAGTTCAACAAATATTCAAGACTCAGCAGGAAATAGATCATCATTTAAGATGAATTCGCTATAGCATCGCCATATCTTGGATTGCATATGAACATTAGCGATTTGAAAGAATAACGATCAGAATAAAGAGTGCAGGAGATATTTTGTTCTCTATGTAAATGATTGACTTTAAAAAACGTTTAAAAAAACCACATAAGCTGTTGGGTATTTTCTGACGAAATGTCGTTATCACAAGATATATCGTTGACTGATAAGCGTTGAGGGACGATACTCTCAGGGTTTATTCAAGCAATCGGTTCGTAGGACTGGGCCAAAAGTCTGGTTCTCAAAACTCAATTTAACACAAGGGGCTATATATGGCTGGTGGAAAGTCAAACATCATTTACACACTGACTGATGAGGCGCCATTGTTGGCGACTTATTCGCTACTGCCGATCATTGAGACCTTTACTAAATCTGCTGGTGTAGAGATCGTTAAAACGGATATCTCTGTTGCCGCACGTGTTCTTGCAGAATTCTCTGAATGCCTAAAAGAAGAGCAAAAAGTGCCAGACAATCTTGCAGAACTAGGTCGTCTTACACAAGATCCTGACACAAACATCATCAAACTTCCAAATATCAGTGCATCTGTTGCTCAGTTAATAGCATGTATCAAAGAGCTTCAATCAAAAGGCTATGCGATTCCTGACTATCCTGAAAACCCAACCACTGAAGATGAGAAAGCGATTAAAGCACGTTATGGTAAGTGCTTAGGTTCAGCTGTAAACCCTGTCTTACGTGAAGGTAACTCTGACCGTCGTGCACCTGCTGCAGTAAAGAACTATGCTAAAAAACACCCGCATTCTATGAGCGAGTGGAAGCAATGGTCACAAACTCACGTTTCACACATGGAAGAAGGTGACTTCTATCATGGTGAAAAATCGATGACACTTGATCGTGCGCGTAACGTGAAAATGGAATTGATCACCAAGTCTGGTGAAACCATCGTACTTAAGCCAAAAGTTGCGCTTCAAGATGGCGAAATCATCGACTCTATGTTCATGAGCAAGAAAGCGCTTTGCGATTTCTATGAAAAAGAACTAGATGATTGTAAAGAAGCTGGCATTTTGTTCTCTTTGCACGTGAAAGCAACCATGATGAAAGTTTCACACCCGATCGTTTTCGGTCACTGTGTGAAAATTTACTACAAAGATGCTTTTGAAAAACACGGTAAATTGTTCGATGAGTTGGGTATTAACGTAAACAACGGTATGGCTGGTCTTTACGAGAAGATTGCAACTTTACCGACATCTTTACGTGAAGAAATCATTGAAGATTTACACGCTTGCCAAGAACACCGTCCTGCACTTGCAATGGTTGATTCTGCGAAAGGCATCACAAACTTCCATTCACCAAACGACGTGATTGTAGATGCTTCTATGCCTGCAATGATTCGTGGTGGCGGTAAAATGTGGGGCGCTGACGGCAAACCTTATGACTGTAAAGCAGTAATGCCTGAGTCAACTTTTGCACGTATCTACCAAGAAATGATTAATTTCTGTAAATGGAATGGTAACTTTGACCCACGTACGATGGGTACTGTACCTAACGTTGGTTTGATGGCGCAAAAAGCTGAAGAATACGGTTCACACGACAAAACTTTCGAGATTTCTGAAGCCGGTGTTGCAAACATCACTGACTTAGAAACTGGTGAAGTGTTGATGTCACAGAACGTAGAAGAAGGTGATATCTGGCGTATGTGTCAGGTGAAAGACGCACCGATTCGTGACTGGGTAAAACTTGCAGTAAACCGTGCACGTAACTCAGGCATGCCTGCGATCTTCTGGCTTGACCCGTATCGTCCACACGAAAATGAATTGATCAAGAAAGTACAAAAGTACTTGAAAGATTATGACACTGCTGGTTTAGACATTCAGATCATGTCTCAAGTACGTGCAATGCGTTATACACTTGAACGTGTAGCGCGTGGCCTAGATACGATTTCTGTAACAGGTAACATTCTACGTGACTACTTAACTGACTTGTTCCCAATTATGGAATTGGGTACTTCAGCGAAAATGTTGTCTATTGTTCCGTTAATGGCGGGCGGTGGTATGTACGAAACTGGTGCGGGTGGTTCAGCGCCTAAACACGTACAACAACTTGTAGAAGAAAACCACTTACGTTGGGATTCTTTAGGTGAGTTCTTGGCACTTGCTGTCTCGCTTGAAGAGTTAGGCATTAAAGAAGATAACGCTCAGGCTAAACTTCTTGCGAAAACTCTAGACCAAGCAACGGGTCAGTTACTGGACAATGATAAGTCTCCATCACGCCGTACAGGTGAGTTGGACAACCGTGGTAGCCATTTCTACTTAGCGAAGTTCTGGGCTGAAGCTTTGGCTGCTCAGGATGAAGATGCTGAGTTGAAAGCAAAGTTTGCACCACTTGCGAAAACACTTGCTGAAAACGAAGACAAAATCATTGCGGAGCTTTCTGCTGTTCAAGGTAAAGCTGCGGACATCGGTGGTTACTATGCTGTAGATACAGCGAAAGTAAGTGCTGTAATGCGTCCAAGCGAAACTTTAAACGCAGCGCTTGCAGCAGTTTAAGTTGAGCAAAATCGGCTGTTAGTCGATGATGTGAAAAAAGCCGATGCGAATGCATCGGCTTTTTTATTTGCTTATATTCAATATCCTAAAAATTGAACTTTTGTCTTATTATTTAACGTGTTGTAGTCCAATTATTGGATATTAGATTATGTATTTAACCTTCGGTACGAGCTACTTTTGTTTAGGCAAAAGTAGCCAAAACCATCGTCATCTACTGAACTCGTTAAATTACATTTTTGATCGATACTTCGCAGAAACAATCAATATTGTATGCAGCCTGCCTCGAACAGCAGTAGATGACATTGTCGTGTATCGGAATATTTTGTGAAATTTAAGAAAATGAATAAGAAAAGCTTGATCTTTGGGGTAGTCATTACTGCTATTTAGTTTTTAATCTGAGAGTTGCTCATCCTAAATATCAACAAGAATTGATTGAACTCGCAAATTTAAAAGAATCTTCATCTGAAGACTTAAGGATAGAGCTTACACATTTTCAAATAGATGAGTTGAATCAAAGAAAAGAATTAGCAGATATTTTAGATTTTTCTTATGCATGTAAAAATAGTCGTCTAGTTAAAGACAAATTGATTATGGAATTGTATGAGCTACATTATCCTTCTTTTGGACTAAATTTATTTTTAGAGAAAAGCGGCTTGTCGAATGATTAAAATTTAATGAGCACAAAATACTATTTTAATATTCATTTATAAAAAAGCCCACTTTCGTGGGCTTTAAAACAATCAGATCTTAACGACCACTACGTCCGCGACCACGTGGAGCTTTCGTATTTGGGCGAGTAGTACCATTGGTTTTACGTTTTGGCTTTTCGCTTTCGTCCATTTGCCAAATACGCTTTGTACCTGACTTTTTCACAGAACCATCTTTGTTCTTACGAACCATAGGTTTACCGCCTGTACCACCCGGTTTTTTCACATAAGAGCGTGAACGGTAAGGTTCTTCAGCAGGAATATTTTGAAAGTCAGGGTATAAAAGTGGCTCAATTTCTTTGGTCTCGCCAGGTTGTAAGCCCATTTGAACCAAATCAATTGCACCAATTTTGGTACGGATTAAACGTAAAGTCGGGAAGCCTACAGCAGCAGTCATACGACGGACTTGACGGTTACGGCCTTCGCAAATTGAAATTTCGACCCAAGATGTCGGCACAGATGCACGGAAACGTACAGGAGGATCACGATCCCATAACCACTCAGGTTGTTCAACCTTAGATGCTTGGGCAGGTAAAGTCATGCCATCTTTTAATTCAACACCTTTGCGAAGTTGCTCTAAGGCTTCTTCGGTTACATCGCCATCAAGCTGTACTAAATAAGTTTTGTACTTTTTGTTTGCAGGGTTGGTAATGTATTGATTTAAACCACCGTGGTCAGTTAAAAAAACTAAGCCTTCAGAGTCCATATCAAGACGACCAGCCAAACGCAAAGTCGAATCGTCTATAAAATCAGACATCGTCATGTGTGCTTCGTCTTTACGAAACTGCGAGAGCACATCATAAGGCTTGTTAAGAATGACTATTTTCACTTTAACCTACTAGAAAATTTTAAAAATTTGTTTGGACTTTTTGGAATTACCCGTTTGGTTACCCGTATAAGTGGGAGTAGGTCGGGAAGGGTAAAGAAAAAGCCCACTATATTGGCGCTACTATATCAGATTTCGGCTTGCGCTCCTCAATTTTATTCTTTACATAGGATGCACAGCCATTTTCGCTTCGAACCCTGTAAGTATTCGTTGAATCTCTGAACTTCATGTGTCTAGTCAAGTTGTGCACATTGTTCATCCATTTTTTGTTAATGCTTTAATGCAATTGTTGTTGAAGAAGTTCCATAACTATACGGACTTCTTCTTTAGACATAAGATATTAATTGATCATTATCTTTAACCATATCTCCTTGATTTATTTCGTTATTATCAGGGTTCCAATCTTTCGGTCGAATTCATTTCATGTCGGACGCGACTAATCTGGTCATAGATGACTTTGCGCATTCGGTTTACGGCTCCAAGTGGCTTGTGTTCAGCTAACGCATGCCATGGGGTAAAAGAGAGATTTTCACAAAATTTATTTTGCTCTGGGGTATCAAAAACTTGTTGGGGAATACGAATCGTTGCCACCTTGTAGAAAGGGGCTTGGTCTTCTTTCCATTCCGTCATAGAGTCTTCCACAGACATTGAGCTTAATGTCCGAGGTTGTACTAAAAACTCCATACACGCATCACCTTTTTGCAAGCTGGTACGGAGTGCATCTCTTAAGAAATCTTTCTGTGGCGTAGCTGGAATAGGGCTGACAATGGCCGAGCAAGCTCGGACAGAATATTTTACCGCTTGACGATGAGCACCTAATCCCAATTGATAGGGCACCATAGACCAGTATCTAGTTTGCAATGGGTTTGAAATTTTATTTCTCGTGTTAAAGGCGATCCAAGTTCCTTTCATTCCTAATGCAAAAGGGATATGCAGTTTTTTAAGAAATTTGTCACTATTGATATCTTGCATGAATGTTAGATAACGAGCGGGGTCATTGGCAAAAAAGACAGGATGATTGATCATGATGAAATCTTGGGTGGAAGTGGATTCATCGGAAAGATTTTTCCCTGATACCCCTAAAAGTTTGATGGCCATACCACGTGCATCTTTTTTAATATCCGCTTGTTTTGCATTACTTGATCCATTGGAAAAACGAATCCATGCTTGATAGGTTTTGCCCGGAATAAAAACACCATGAATCAGGTTTTGAGGTAATGTTTCATTTATTTTGAATTCTGCACGTACACAACCATGTGCTTTAGGATGTGCATCACGCAGTGCGATATCTGAGACATATTGTTTTCGGATGGACATTTCAATGATGTCTGCAATTTCTTTAGCCGTGGCGGCTTCATTTGGATAAAGGCTTTCACTCAGACCATGATCTACATTTGGATAAACAAGTGCTTTATGGGTATTTATTGCTACAGGTGACGTATTCGCATGTACGGCAGTAGCAATACCTGTGAGCAATATGGTGTGAAAAATTAAACCTAAGCGCATAGGTCTTTTGAAGTTAGGCATTGATTGTCTCCTTGCTTTAAAGCTGGATTTTTTTTAATTTTTAGCCTGATGATGTGAAATTATTTACACTCCTTAAATATATAGAATAATTACAATATCTGCGGCTTTTTTATTGGATCTCGATTAAAAATCTTGATGGTGGCTTGGAAGCATGTAGTCCATTTTAGGGAGAGGGAAGGACATCTTTTGCAGAATCGCTTTAAATACATGCTGAGCAGTTTATTTCTTTGATTTAATTTTTTCTTGAACAGCGTCTAAACCTGAGCAAATTGGGCTTTATCTTCGAATATATGGGTATCTGGAAAAGATACTGCTGGATATTTACCCAAGCCGAAAGTGCCTTCGTAGAAGTCTAAAAGAATGTAATGCTTCACTATGGATTGAGATGTATTTAAAAAATTATAATGAATTTATGTCGATTTATTGAATCAGGGTGATTGGCAGAGAATGAAAATTTTCATAAAAAATGACTTCTATATCTCCGATAATGCGTGAAAACAATACGTTCTATTTAAGCGAGAAATCTAGCCATTTCCCATATAAATCTCAAAAAGGATGTAATTCGATTAAGCTATTAGGCGATAAGAAATGCTGTAAATATCTATCGGCAATTATGTTTAAATCGCTAGAAATTATAATAAAAGAGAGAAGTTAGGCAATGAGTTATAAAAAGATTGTTGTTCCTGCGGATGGCAGCAAAATTACTGTAAATGCAGATTTGTCATTAAATGTTCCGAATCAACCCATTATTCCATTTATTGAAGGTGATGGCATTGGTGTAGATATTACCCCGACGATGCGCGCTGTGGTCAATGCAGCCGTTCAGAAAGCTTATGGTGGTAAACGTTCTATCGAGTGGATGGAAGTCTATTGTGGAGAGAAAGCCAATAAAATTTATGGCACTTATATGCCTGAAGAAACCTTCGATGTTTTACGTGAATTTGTGGTTTCAATAAAAGGCCCACTAACGACGCCTGTTGGTGGTGGTATTCGGTCTTTGAATGTTGCTTTACGTCAAGAATTAGACCTCTATGTTTGTGTGCGTCCTGTACGTTGGTTTGAAGGCGTACCATCACCCGTGCAACATCCTGAACTGACCGATATGGTGATTTTCCGTGAAAACTCTGAAGATATTTATGCAGGGATTGAATGGCAGGCAGATTCGCCAGAAGCGAAGAAAGTGATTAAATTTTTAAAAGAAGAAATGGGCGTTACAAAAATTCGCTTTGAAGATCATTGTGGTATTGGCATTAAACCTGTGTCAAAAGAAGGCACACAGCGCTTGGTACGTAAGGCAATTCAGTTTGCAATTGATAATGATAAACCTTCTGTGACCTTGGTTCACAAAGGTAATATTATGAAATATACCGAAGGTGCATTTAAAGAATGGGGCTATGAGCTTGCTGTGGAGCGATTTGCGGCTGAACTGATCGATGGTGGTCCTTGGGTTAAAATTAAAAATCCTAAAACGGGTAAAGATATTATTATAAAAGATGTGATTGCCGATGCCTTCTTACAGCAAATTTTAATGCGTCCTGCCGACTATTCTGTGATTGCGACTTTAAACTTGAATGGTGACTATATTTCAGATGCACTTGCAGCAGAGGTTGGCGGTATTGGCATTGCCCCCGGTGCAAATATTGGGGGTGCAATTTCCATGTATGAAGCAACACATGGTACTGCGCCAAAATATGCAGGTCTAGACAAAGTAAATCCGGGTTCGATTATTCTTTCAGCAGAAATGATGTTACGAGATATGGGGTGGATTGAAGCTGCTGACTTGATTATTCAGGGTGTGTCAGGTGCAATTGCAAACAAAACGGTTACCTACGACTTTGAGCGCTTAATGCCGAATGCGAAGTTGTTAAGCTGTTCTGAGTTTGGACAAGCGATTATTGGAAACATGCAAGATTAACTTTTTAAAGTGCTCAAAAAGAAAGGTCGGTAAAAGGCCGACTTTTTTGTGATGTTAGGTTTTTGAGCTTAAGTCGAAACTTGGCTTTACTCAAAAAAATATATTGGTTCAAATGAGCGTTATGCTTTTAATCTGAAGTGTGACAACGATGCCTTAATCAGCAAAACATAGTTTGGATCGCTGATGTAAAGTTATAAAAATGAATAGGTAAAGTTGTAAGTCATTTATGAAAAAAAAGGCACTTTTTAACAAATATTTTAAATATATCTTTAACCAAAGTATTGTAAATGGTTCTCAGTTTTGGCAATATTAGCACAAGATTTAAAGCTGATAGTTCCCTGACTTGTTTTAAATTTTTTAAAGCCTACTTAATTCATTTGTAGGCTTTTTTTTTGCTTAAAATTATATTTCATGAGTTGAAACTGTAGTTTTATCTCGTCATGAAGTTGCTTTACTTTCAGTTTTGAAACTGTAGTTATCTTGCGCGATAACCAAATCGCCATAGGGAATTGTGTGACTCACAGTTAGAATGGCGTCAATTGAAAAGACTTAAATCATAAGAATGAAACCTCAATATCAAAGTATTAAAAATTTAGCGATATTACTACCTCTGAGTTGGGTGTTGCTGGCATGTAAACCTCCTGTTTCAGGTGAGTCTACAGGGTGGAAATATCCTGTTTTACAGTTTCAATTGGCTCGTCAAAATCTCTCGACACAATTACCTATGCCTGTTAAAGGCGTTACCTCAAAGCAAATTAATGATACATGGGGTGCTGCAAGAGGTCAGAATCGTAAACATGAAGGCATTGATATTTTTGCTAAACGAGGCACAGAGGTACTGAGTACAACGCAAGGGATCGTTGCAAAAGTTGGTTTAGACAGCTTAGGTGGCAAAGTGGTGTGGGTAATTGGACCAGATTTAAGTCGACATTATTATGCACATTTAGAGGCTTATGCACCGCATATAGGCGAGGGAGATTGGGTGGAGCAAGGGGCAGTGCTGGGTTATGTAGGCAATACTGGCAATGCCAAAAATACACCGCCACATTTACATTATGGTATTTATTTTACTGGGCAAGGGGCTGTGAATCCTTATCCATTTTTAAGCCATAAGGGCTCATAAGGGGATAATCTGCCAAGCTTGGTTAGACACATCAAAAAATGTTCAAATTGCTGCACCAGAAAGATAAAAAGTCTCATGGTGAATATCAGCATGATTAGTCGGTCATTGGTTTACTGTTTTGGCTAGTTTTTGCATGCGGGCGAGTAAACCAAAACAGTTGCAAAGTGCCAAATAAGAGTACCGCAGAGGCTATGCTAAATTGCTGATGGTAGGGCACTCCAAAATGCTGCAAAGTACTAAAGCTAATCCCACCGAGCAGTTGAATGGTGGCAAAACTGAGCGTTGCCATACTCCATAATTTTTTATATGCCAAACTGTACAGTTGCAAAATGGTATAGGAGGTTAGGAAAACCACGGCAGGGTTCAGCAAACCTGTAAGGAATGAAGATACAAACGTAAAAATAGGTGAAAAACTCAGTACTGCAATTAACACAGCAAAGATATAGATGCTATATAACACTTTCAGTGCGGCAAAATTACCGAGCTTTCGGGCTAAGACATAAGCGCTATACGCCCCCAAAGCACTGCCTAAGCCATATAGAATCCAATTGAAATTAATCCAGAATAAATTCAGGGCCAATACATGGCTCAAGTAGTCAATCCAGAATAAAGAATGTGGAATATAGGCAAAGGCACTACAGGCATATGCGATCAACAAGCTGTAGTAAATGAAACTGACTTGATCTGCTTGAGATTGTGTTGCTGGAATGGCTTGTAGTTGAGCTTGAAATGGACTAACAAGCAGCCAGAGCAACGCACTCATGCCAAAGGCGAAAGCACATAAGATTAACCATGCACTTGAGATTGCAATTTGGTCGAGATAGGGCATAAACAGCGTGGCACATAAAACTCCCAAACCGATACCACTAAAACCAATAAAGTTGATTTTAAAGCGATGCTGTAAATCGCTACATTGCGCGACCACACTTGGAGACAGAATCATCAGTAGGCCGCCACTGATACCTGAAATAAAACGCCATGTTAAATACCAAGTTTCTGAAAAACTGGAAAAAGCACAGGCAAATAGACTGATTGAACCCACAAAAGCGGCGCTAATGATATAGATGGGCATTTTAGGATTTTGTGGGATTTTCATGGCCCAATAAGCGCCAACCAAATAACCCAAAAGGTTGGCACTGCCTAAAATACTGGCAAAGTTATGACTCCATTCATAGGCTTCGCGTGTTGAAGGCAATAAGGCCGTATAGGAAAAGCGCAAAATACCAATGCCTAAGCACATACTTAAACAAAGAAATGCGCTGAGTTTGAGGGTATTTGAGAACGTCCTGTTCATAAAATTTGACTAATTGTTTAAAAAATATACTTGAACTATAAGGTGAAAAATAAAGAAAAACAATCGCTGACGTTTCACCTTTAGTCGAGCATCATTCAAGGTTAGGGAAGATTAAAGTCTTAATTTTGTTGGCATCAACAGCATCACCAATGGTGTAGTAATGACCTCCTGCAACATGGTGCACACTTTTCCACGATGGGTCAGCTTCATGGTAATACCAATGTCCATCACGAAACACGCGATTATCTGCATAGGCTGCAACCACTTTCCCTATAAACAGATCATGCGCTTGCTGATTATGAGGTTCAGGAATTAACTCGCATATCAACCAAGCGGCACAACCTTCCACCACAGGTAAGTTAAAACCCTCAAAGTGAAAAAGTGGAGTATGACAATGCTCAAGTTTAGCTGGATCATCAAACTGGCTGATAGAACCTAAGGCTTGTACCAACTCAATTTGCTTCAAGGTTGGAACTTGTAGCGCAAAATAACCAGAACCTTCAATTAATTTTCGAGTTTTGGTGCTTTTATCCAGTACGACAGATACTTTGGCTGGAACCAACTCTAGAGCACATGCCCATGCAGCAGTCATAACATTGGCTTCTTGCTCATGTTGTGCAGAAACCAATACGGTTGGGCCATGATTGAGTAAACGATACGCCTTTGCCAGTTCGACAGGTTGAATGTGTGGATTTAACAGCTCAGCCATATTTAGATTCAATAACATTATTTTCTCGGACATATCATAACTCTGAATGTTGCAGGAGTAGTCTAAATTTGAACACTTGGTGAGTCTGTACAGGTAAAGCCAAAAGTCGAATTGAATTTTGATTTATAATAGGGATTACATTATTTAGGGAAAAAACATGAATATGCCCTTAATCATCAATGTCATCCTGTTTGTGGCATTGCTGTTCTTATTAAGTCGGACACGTCATACCCATTGGAGCCTTGCCAAAAAGGTGCTTGCTGGTCTTTGCTTGGGGGTAGTGTTCGGTTTACTCTTGCACGTGGTATATGGCACAGGTTCAACGGTGCTGCAAGAGTCGGTGCAATGGTTTAACTTGGTGGGTAAAGGCTATGTCAAACTGCTGCAAATGGTGGTCATGCCGTTGGTCTTCGTTTCCATTTTAGGTGCGGTGATTAAACTGCATGATGCAGGTTCACTTGGCAAAATCAGTTTTATTAGTATCGGTACGCTTTTAGTTACAACAGCGATCGCTGCTATTGTCGGTGTGGTGGTGACAAATGCCTTTGGACTCACTGCGGCAGGTTTGGTGCAAGGTACTCAAGAAACTGAGCGTCTGAATGCGATTCAAACCGACTATGTTGGACAAGTGACAGATTTACAAGTTCCAGATCTATTTTTATCGTTCATTCCGAGTAACCCTTTTGCTGAACTGACTGGCGCGCATCCGACTTCAATTATTAGTGTCGTGATCTTTGCAGTATTCCTTGGTATGGCAGGCTTAAACTTAATCAAGGCGGATGCTGAGAAAGGGCAAAAACTGCTTGCTGCAATTGAAATTATGCAAGCATGGGTGATGAAATTAGTTCGCTTAATTATGACCCTTACGCCGTATGGTGTATTTGCCTTAATGACCAATATTGTGGCGAATTCGAAGTTGGCGGACATTCTGAACTTGGGTGGATTCCTTGTCGCATCTTATATTGGTTTAGGCCTTATGTTTGCCGTGCATGCAATCATTTTGTTGCTGACGGGTGTCAATCCAGTTCAATTCTTTAAAAAGGTTTGGCCTGTATTAACTTTTGCATTTACCAGTCGTTCTAGTGCAGCCAGTATTCCACTAAATATTGAGGCACAAACGCGTAGATTGGGTGTGCCTGAGTCGATTGCCAGCTTCTCAGCCTCTTTTGGGACGACCATTGGTCAAAATGGCTGCGCGGGTTTATATCCTGCCATGTTGGCGGTGATGGTGGCACCAACCGTCGGGATTAACCCTCTAGATCCAATCTGGATTCTGACTTTAGTCTGTGTCGTAACGCTAAGTTCTGTTGGTGTTGCAGGTGTGGGTGGTGGTGCAACCTTCGCTGCTTTAATTGTGTTGCCGATGTTGGGCTTACCCGTGACTTTAGTGGCGCTACTCATTTCGATTGAACCATTAATTGATATGGGACGTACGGCTTTGAATGTGAATGGTTCAATGACTGCGGGTATGGTCACCAGTCAAGTCTTGGGGCAAACCGATCAAACCATTTTTAAACAAGAAAATGTTGATTTAACCGAAAATTAAATTCTTTGTTCAGTTGTAAAATTGAAAGTCAGTATTTTTAAATATTGGCTTTCTTTTTTTGCGCGATGAAAAACTGTACCCATAAATCAAATAAATTTGTATCTGTTATTGTTTGACTGTAACGGCATAATAACCATGAAACAATGGAGAAAAATTATGAAAATGTATCAAGTCGATGCTTTTAGCAATGCATTATTTAAGGGTAATCCTGCGGCAGTGATTGTGACTGAGCAATGGTTAGATGAAGCACTCATGCAAAATATTGCTTTGGAAAATAACCTGTCTGAAACTGCTTTTGTAAAAAAGATTGATGCCGAACATTTTGAAATTCGTTGGTTTACACCTACCGCGGAAGTTGATTTTTGTGGGCATGCAACTTTAGCCAGCAGTTTTGTGTTGTTTAAAGATTATACCCAAGCTCAGATCATTCATTTTCATGTGAAAAAATTGGGTGTTTTTGTTGTGAGTCAGGCGGACGATGGCAAAATTTGTATGAATTTTCCAATCCGCCGTGCAGAAAAAGTAGAAGATTACCCTGAACTTTTAATTCAGGCACTCAGCAAGCCATTTAAAAATGTGTATTTGAATCAACAGGCGTTTATTGTTGAGTATGAAAGTGTGCAAGACGTTTTGGATGAGCAACCAAACTTAGAACTGTTAAAACAATTGGGTGCTTTACGTACCGCTATTACCGCACACAGTTCAAGTGTAGATGTTGCCATTACTGCTTCAAATGCAGAATACGATTGTGTGTCACGTTATTTTGCCCCTGCAATAGGCATCGATGAAGATCCAGTCACAGGTTCTATTCACACTGCCATAGCGCCGTTGTGGGCAGAACGATTAAACAAAACGGAGTTGATTGCGTATCAAGCCTCTGTGCGAGGTGGCGAATTGTATTGTAAGGTTTTAGATCAAGACCGTATCGAAATTTCAGGCTATGGCAAACTCTATATGCAAGCAGAATTATTTTTAGATTAAATATATTTGAACAAAGCAACGCTCAAAACTGAGCGTTGCTTTGCAAAACTTCACTATAAATCCCTATTTCTATTCCGTAAGATAGTCAGCTTATAAAATATTTATATGACTGAATATATTGGAATTAACATGTTAATGCGGTTGAAAAAACTTACTTTCTCTCTGTTTTTTGTTGGTTTAAGTTCGGCTGCTTGGGCACAGCCTGTTTTGGTCAAATCAGATCATCAAATTGAAGAATATAAATTAGATAACGGTTTTCGGGTCATTTTGGCGCCGAATGATAAAGAAAATAAAGTCTATATGAGCACCATTTATCTAACAGGATCCTTGAATGATCCGCAAGGTAAAGGGGGATTAGCACATTTATTGGAACATCTTGCATTTAAAGGGACGCAAAATGTTAAAGGTGAAGAATTCCAGCGCAGATTGGATCAATACACCTTAATGACCAATGCCAGTACCGACTATTATTCGACTCGCTATATAAACGTTGTCCGTCCAGAACAAACAGCTTTAAACGAAATTCTGCATTTAGAAGCGGAGCGGATGGATAAATTGGTACTGCAAGAGAAGTTTGTCCCTTCTGAAATTGCCATTGTGAAACGTGAGCGTGAAGTTCGTTTAGATCAACCTTTTGCCGTGTTGATGGATCAGATGTGGAAATCGGCTTATGGAAACCAGTATTTAGGACGTTTACCCATTGGTGATTTAAAAGAATTGCAGTCCATCAAAATGAATGAACTGAATCAGTTCTATCGCACGTGGTATGCACCGAATAATGCAGTAATGGTCATTGCTGGGAAATTTGATCAGTCACAAGTCCTTAAACAGATTGATCAACAGTTTAGTGCAATTCCAGCACGCCAGATTCCTGCTCAGGTTCAAGTGCCACAGCTTGATGCAAGTAAAATTAAACAACGTGAATTTAAAGTCGCGAAGGGCAGTGATTTAGCCAAGTTCAATATTTACTTAAATGGTAAAAATGAGCAGATTAAACCCGCTTTAGCTTTATCTCCATTGTTGTATACCATGCAGCCGAGCGGGCATTTGTATCAAAGTATGGTGGAAACGGGCACCAGTACCATGGTGCAGGCAACCACATGGTTAGATCGTGATTTTAATTTGGTGTTTATGGGCGCAATGTATGCACCGAATCATAATGCCGAGCAAGTCGATCAGGCGCTCGATCAAGGGGTAGAAAAAACGCAAGATTTTAATGAAACTGAATTAAAGCGTGTGAAAAGTCTCATTCAAAATCAGGCGGACAGCATTCAAAGTAATTCAGCCGCATTGGGCTCACGTCTGGCGGATTATTTTGTGGCGAGTCAGGGACGTTGGGATCAATACTATGTCGATCTCAATAATATTCAGAACCTTAGTCTGAATGAAGTGAATCAGACCTTAAAACAATTCTTGGTCAAAGAACACCGTATTTCTGGGGATATTGAGCCTACGCCAGAAGATCAGAAAAAAGCCATGCAACAGCAGCAGGCAAAAGCCCCAAGTAAAACTATTGCTCAGCAGATTCAAGCACCAGAGCCGCTCAAAGATGTGAGTGTGTATAAGCAGGAAGTGACACAATACGTTGCAAGCTCACAACAATATTTGGAAAAGAACGAGAAGAATATTCAACGGGGCGAATTTAAAAATGGGATGAAATATGCACTTTATCCTGTTGCCACTCGAGACAATAAAACCTATGCCACCATTAATGTTGAGTTTGGTACAGCACAAGCGTTAATGAACAAAAGTGAAATTATTGATTTCACATCCTATTTGCTGCTCCGTGCTTCAGATAAATACAGTTTGCAAGACATTGCCGATAAATCGATTGATGCAGGTGGATCTGCAACAGCATCGTCTAATGGCAACGGTATGACCATTCAGATTGTGGCGAAAAAAGAAAAATTTGAAGACTTCTTTAATTATATTGTAGAAGTCATGAAGAACCCGAAGTTTGAACAGTCACAGTTTGATTTAATTAAATCGCAAACATTATCGAGCTTAAACCGCCCCTATACAGAACCTGAAACCGTTGCTGCGCTGACGATTGCACGTTTAATTGAAATTTATCCGCAAGGAGATTTGCGTTATCACTTCGAACCTGAATATGCCAAGAAGCAATTCCAAGCCTCGACCAATGAGCAGGTGAAGCAACTGTATCAACAATACTTTGCCATGAATCATGCACAAATTGCCATTACAGGGGAGTTTGATGACAAGAAAATGTTGCGTACAGTAAAAAAACAGTTTGGCAATTGGAAAGGGGATCAAGCTTATGCGCAACTCACATCTGAATATACGCCGTATAAAGCGCAGAAGAAGCATGTGTTATCGGAACAACGTGAATTTGGTAGTTATCAAAGTTTACTTACTTTCCCATTAGGTGAGGATCATCCTGATGCAGCAGCCATGTTGGTCTTTAGTTATATTCTTGGAGATTCGCAGCTCTCTTCACGTTTAGCTCAGGAATTGCGCGAGAAGAATGCTTTGGTATATGGCTTTGGCAGTGAAATTCAGTTAGATGATTGGGTGAACTCAGGTGCGCTGAGTATTAGTGCCAATTACACCGCGGGTAAAGCTGAGCAAGTGTCTCAATCAGTGCATAAAGTTCTACAAGAATTGCTAGATCATGGTGTTACAGAACAAGAGCTAGAGGCAGCAAAAGCCGATATTCTAAAAAACCGCGTAACGGCTTTGGAAGATGAGCGTAATATTCATCAACTGCTGACTTCGCAATTAGAACGAAACCGCGATTTATTGTTCCGTAAAAAACGTGATCAAGCGATTGCAAACTTGACCAAAGCAGATGTAGACCAAGCCATCAAAAAATACATTCATCTTGATCAATTGGTTGAAGTGATGGCAGACCAATATGGGCAGGCTAAGCCTTAATTTTTCTGAGTTATCAGAATCTTGAATGTTTTAATAAAAAGTCACAATCTTGTGGCTTTTTATTTTAAAACTTGAAGTTAAATTAAACAGATGATAAAAATAAACAAAATTTTATATTACTTCTTAATAACGAAAATATCATGTTGATTGAGTCTATCTATATGAAGAAAATTCTAAAAATTTCTGGTTATCTTCTTTTTATATTTGCAATCGGTACTTCTTACGCTACAGCAGCGACTGAAACACGTACCATCCGTACTGAAAATGGGCAATTGGTATCGCTTGGCGATAGCTATATTCAGTTGGTGCAAAATATGCAGCAATCGCCAATCTCGGTGCGGAATTACGAGTGGAAAGAAGGAAGGAAGCAGCTTACTGCATCAGACTATGTGTATTTGGTGGGAAATACCTATTACACCGTCACCATTGTCGATAACGTAATAAAAAAGATCGTTTGGGATCGTAAAGTTTAAGCAATAAAAAAGCCCTGAGTCTAAGCTGAGGGCTTTTTTATTACACCATCGAATTAATGGTCATGATCATGCTTATTGGCATGGAACTCTTCATTATGACGGAAACGTAAATAGTTCTCGAACTGTTCACAGTATTCGTCATAGTTGTCTTCTAACATCATTTGGAATTGTTGCATGACATAAGACATCACTTGTTCTTTGGCATCACGCATTTCATTGCCATCTTTGAAGTTATTCGCTGCAACCCAAGTATTGAAACGTGCCGTTGCAAACAGCATAGAAGCGCTGACTTGACCACGAATTTCATTGGGTTTGACTTGTTGTCCTTTGGCTGGGCGACAAAATTCATTGGCATGTTTAATAAATTCATCTGCACGTTCAAAAAAAGCAGCATTCAAAGCTTCTTCTTCGGTGACATCAGTAGCGTCAATCTTTTGAACCATGACTGTTCCTAGCTAAAATTTCATTCTGCATTATAGGCAAAGCCTTGCAGAAACAAAACCTTTGACTTAATCTAAAAATAGCCTAAGCATTATTAAAATTGGAACGTGTTATGTCAGATGCTATTGCAATTCAAAATCTTAAACATGATATTGCACTTTTGCGCCAACAAATTTGGCCACCTCAATCTTTGGCAAATGTCGAAGGATTACCCATTTATTATGGTTCGGCAGAGGATGTCGCACACTATTATCAACAATGGCAAGACTTAATTGAGCGGGCGCAACTGTTGAGCCAACCTTTTTTAAGTGATGAGGTCGTGGATGCTATTCACTTACCCAGTCATCTTAATTTACCTTTGTTTTATTTCCATGTAGACCGAATTCGGATTAATAAAACGCGAGCGAAAGAATCAAAGACTTTTAGGGGAATCGCCAGTCTATTAGATAAATGCGGTGAATATTCCGCAGAGCAGGTTGCTGCTATGCAAGCTTGGCTAAATAGCGATGAACAGGCAGCATTGGTGGCACACCGAGAATTCATTGATCTAAGAACCTATGTATTTCAGCATGGGCAAAGTGAATATACACGGACCCGATTTTATGTAAATGGCATTATATTAAGCACGGAAGAGCACTTTAAATTGGTCGATGCACGGGATAAGCCACGTAAGCAACGTAGTGATAGTTATAGTGATCCGCTTGCAGACAATGAGGTCTGGAAAGTCTTTGGAAAATACCGTTAAGTTGGTGTTAAGACCAGAACGGTTTGATTTTTTTAAATGCTTTCAACTGTTTATCAATGTGTTTGAGTTGTTGTTTTTCCTGCTGTTTAAGCCAGTGTATGGCACAGGTGATCTCTTCATTTTCGGGCAGTTCATGGAAGAATTGCTCGGCAACCAAGAGGTCATTATATTGTCCTAAAATCTCTTGAATGGGTTTAATGGCTTGTAAATAGTGCTTAACGGCTTTATTACGGTACAGACTACGCACAAATTCAATGTTGTAACGTAAGTGTTTAAAGCGTTTGCGCAGTTGGTGTTTTTCTTCATCTTCTAGTTGCGAAAAATGTCCAATGTCATCTGCAATGCGCTGATGGGTTCTATTTAAGTTTTTTTCTGCATATTTTAGAAATGGTCTTTTCTTTTTATTTTTAAGATTCGGTTCAGATGTCATGTAGTCCATAAGTTCCAGTATCAATTGATTGGTTTCTACGGATTGGAAAATCCACATGACTTGATTATGAAAGTTCTCTGCTGTAGGAAGGTCTAAATGTGTACAACCTGCCTGTTGCAGTTGTGGGAGTAAAGTTTCACGAATGGCATCGGTATCTCGTGCATGACCTAAAGATTGAAAAATAACACGGAGCTGAGCTGCCCAGTGTGGAGAGACATTATCTACTAAGTTGGTATAACTTTTTAAAGCACTACGCATACGCCGTATTGAGACACGTGCTTGATGTACATGTTCGCTATTATATGACCCACTCGCGAGGGCAGTGGCATTGGGCAAGAAATGCTTAAAGGTGTTATTTAAGATGGTCTGTACGGCATGATTAGCGGTCATCTCCTGATCTAAAAGAATCGGTTCGGCATACTCGGGTAATAACACATCATGGTGTTGTAGATGCAAATCTCCTCGTTGCGATTTGCTGCGCGTATCCAGCCAAAGCTGATATTTATTCATCCATGGTTCTATACAGCGAATTAAGTCATGAATTGAACCTTGGATGAGTTCAAATTCAATTTCAAATATTCTTAATTTTTCATTTTGAAAAACCAAATGGCCGATGTCGAGGCAAACTTCAATTTCAGATTGATTAAACAACAGTATTTTGGAGATTCGTTCGACATCGGTCGAAAATTTAATTTGAAAATTTTGAGCAGCATCAGGAGTGGTGAATAAACTCGGAAGTTCATCAAAGTGGTCCTGATACAGGTTTAAATTGAGTTTAGGCTGCTTTTTTTTACCCAAGTCAGATTCAAACTCAAAACGTTCAATGTGTCGCTCGGTTTTGTATTTTAAGGTTTGAATCCAGTGACCTTGCTCCAAACGTAACCGCAGTGCAATTGACTGTTGAGCCAATTGAAAATCTGGAGTGTCGTAATAATGCGCGATTAGGCGTTGCTTATGTACATTGGATGCACAAAAATCTTGGTAAATCATGTCTTGAAAAGCGACTGGAATTTGAAATTTAAGTTCAATTTCTGACATGTTCTAGCCCTCGCACAGGAGTTTTTAAATTATTTTAATGAAGCTCATTTTTATATCTTGGCTAAAGTAGTTGAAGATGTCTAGTACAAAATGTAGAAGAGGTTATTTCGGCTTTCAAAAAGCTAAAATGAATATATCCACAAAATTACTCGTGGATATATCTCTGAATTTAAAATGGGTAAATTTAAAATTTAAGAAATTTACGACTCACCATAAATTGTTCAGTCGCATCTAAAAGTGCTTGAGCATACACTTCTTGTTTGGCCGTTAACCAACCTAAAACAAACCAGTCACTTGCCTCTAATTCGGTTTGCTGAATATAGGCAGCAGATGAACTGAGCGTTAAGTATTCTTCGGCGGCTTGATGCGCTTCATTTAATGCCTTGCTATATTTTTGCAGGTTTTTTACATCATAAATTGAGGTGAGTATAGGGAAGCTAAATTTGAGTTCACGAATACGTTGCGAAAGTTGCTCAAGGCTTTCAAATTTTGTGACTTCAGTTTCTAAAAGCTGCTCGTGGATCTGTTTATATTGCTGTTGTAAGGTGTTTTGTGCATAAGCTTTTAAGTCCAGCTCTTGCGTAGCCGTGCTGCTTTGCAAGCTAAACATTAAAAGCTCTAAAAAGTGATGGACATTGAGTGTTGAGCGCACCAAATTATTCAGCTTTTCTTGTGCGTATAAAATATCTTGGGTTAGGCTAGCTACAGTTGTTGGGTTTTGAAGTAATGCGCCCAAAGTACTTTGCATGTGCTCAAGCTGCTGTAAATTTTCAAAATGATGTTTAAAAGCCGCCAACTGATAAGCCCATTTATCTGAAACGTCCTTGCTCCACGTTTTAAATAAGGCAGAAGTTAAATAGAGATGATCCAAAGCCAAATACGCTTGTTCAAGATGCTCTTTTTCTGCAACACCAGCAGAGATAGCTGCAATATTTGGAAGTAAGTGCTGTAATTGTTGCGCGATAAGCGAGCGGACATTGCTGTCGGCACTGTCTTTTTTGACTAATTGAAATGTTTTGCTTTGTTGAGCAGGGCTAACGGGTTGCTGAATCGAGAGTAGATGTCCCATTTCAGCTTTACTACGCACATCTAACCAAAGTTGATATTTTTTAACCCATTCAAAACTAAAGGCAAGTAAAGACTGAATAGAGCCTTGTTTCAGCTCAAACTCAACTTCATGCACTTCTCTTTCTTCTGTTTCAGTGGTTAAGCGGCCAATATCGAGGCTGACTTCAATTTCTGCATCTTCGAAGTGAATCACCCGATAGGTACGCTGAATATCAGATTCAAATTGTAATTTTAATGAATCAAGCTGATCACCCAAAGCGTTTTTCAAAATGGCTTGTGCTTCAGGTTCATGTTCATAAATCGTTAAATCTAAAGCAGGGGCATGTTCAGAAACACCGAAATCATGATTGTGCTCGAAACGGTGCAAATGGCTTTTTCCAGCCGTTTTTAAGGTTTGAACCCAGTGCTCACCCTCAAGGCGCAACCGTAGGGCAGCGCCATGTTGTGAAAGTCGTTTATCTGGCGTGTCGAAGTATTTGGCTTGCAGATGAATCAGGTTTGATTTTTTTGGGTCTAAGGCTTTTAGTAGCGTTGTTCTTTTTGCTGTAGGAATTTGAAATTTTAATTCAACTTCAATCATAAATTTGCCTTAGATTATGGTTCAAAAAAAGGGGAAGGTCTTGTTCAGTTTTTGCTAAAACTGATGCGACTCTTTAATATTAAATTCTAGCTGAAAAATTCTATGCTGTACGCGCTTATGAGTGAAATTATCGGCAGTTAATTCATTCTAAGTGTGGAGCGCTGAGAAATGGCATCCAATCAATCTATAAATAGTTTCTATAGGAGTCTGAGACTTGATCTGAGGTTTCAGATTGATTCTGAACTAGCAATATTCAAATTATTTTTGCCCATTTTTAAGCTTGAGCCGGAGCAAAAAAGTAATTGACCAATTTAAAGTAAAGCACAATGATATTGGTGCGAAATCAAAAACCATAATTCAAAGCAATCAGGATGATTTAAAGATGAACGCAACTATTCACGTAAATGGAGATTTGGAGCAGGTTCAAGCGCCACAATTGCCGATTCGAAATTATAATGAATTTTATCGTTTTTATTTAACCGAGCACCGTAATATTACTAGCCGACGTCTACATGTTTTAGGCAGTACTATTGGCGCGTATTGGATAGCGAAAGCAATTCGTCATCGTAAACCTAAATATGTCCTGTATGGTTTGGTGCCAGGTTATGCATGTGCATGGGTTGGGCATTTTCTATATGAAAAGAATAAGCCAGCATCTTTTAAACAACCATTTTATAGCTTTATTTCTGATTGGCGTATGTTGTCTGATATTGCACGAGGTAACTTAAGTTTAAAATGCCGTTCATTAGATAAAATTCCAAGTTGATTTTTGCTTAAGTTAAAGTACATTTGTCCAATAATATTTGATTATAAATTTAATTTAAGTCTATGTTATACATGGTCTTTAATTGCTCAATAAAGTGTAATCTTCAAATATATTGATGAAAATGGCTAGGATGTTCAATCCTTCTGATGTAGTATAAGTTTCAGAATTTTAGATGGTCTTGTGTTTACTCAAGATACAGCAAGTTTCCAATGCCTAGAGTGACCTTTCTCTGGGCTTTTTTTATTTGGGATGTAAATTAAATAAATACCTATAATTAAAAAAATTGGGATTATACATTGAAAGACTCTCTAATTTTTTGCCCACATTGCCCGTGTGGTTAATGCAAAAAATTAGAGAGTCATGTTTATTTTCAGTTGTTATTATAATTATTGAAAATAAACGAAATCTTTCAGTTTTATCGTTGTATTTTATTGCTTTTGTGTCTTTATTAAACCGTGATTTTGCTACTTGCTCTATCCCCAGAACTAGGGATTTTTGTTAAACCTAAAAATTAAAAGTTATCTTTTAATTCACGTAATTTTTGAAACTCTTCGACACTCTGTGCTCTTAAAAAAGGATTGGTTTCGAGTTCAAGTGCAATATTACTAGGGAGGGTCGGTTGACCTACCATCCGCAATGCCTCAACTTGTTCAAAGCGTTGCTGAATTTCTAGATTATGGGGTTCTACATGTAGCGCAAATTTGGCGTTGGAGAGGGTATATTCATGAGTGCAATATACCTGAGTCTGAGGAGGTAATGCCGCCAAACGATTCAAAGAATGATACATCTGTTCAAAAGTTCCTTCAAATACCCGACCACAGCCCATTGCAAATAAAGTGTCCCCACAAAAAACCAGATCAAGCGCATCACTAAAATAGACAATATGGCCTAAGGTGTGTCCAGGAACGGCAATCACATCTATGCGGATGTCATGAAAATTAAAATGGTCACCATCCGCGAGTGGGTGGGTAATAAACGGAATTTTGCTCAGTTCATCGCGAGGGCCATAAATAGGGATATTGCGATTGACCAATAAACCATGAACGCCACCGATATGGTCTTTATGCCAATGCGTAAGCCAAATTTGCTTCAGGTGTAATTGGTGTTCTTGACAATAATCTTCAACCAATTGTGCTTCGGTTGGGTCTACGGCAATCACTTCCTGAGTTTCGGTGTGTTCAAGTAACCAGATATAGTTTTGTAATTGATTTTTTACATCAATGATATGGACTTGATAAGTCATGTCATTCGCTCTTTATCACTTGGCATCAAGTTTAGCATTGAATGCGTTAGGCTCACTATTCCAACGTTGTAATTAATAAATCATGGGTTTGGATAAAGGTAAAAAAGCCGCATCAAAATGCGGCTTTTTTAAACTCTTAGAATTAACGCAACTTTGCTAAGAAACGCCCAACTCGGGTAATGGCTTCACGCAGTTCATTTTCAGCAGGCAAGAATACGACGCGGAAATGGTCGGGTGTTGGCCAGTTAAAACCAGTGCCTTGAACCAATAAAACTTTCTCTGCACGTAGTAAATCAAGCATGAGTTTCTCATCATCTTGAATTGGGTACACATTTGGATCAAGTTTAGGGAAGCAATACATTGCACCTTCAGGTTTGACACACGACACACCTGGAATCTCATTCAGCATTTGCCATGCGATATTACGTTGTTCGTATAAACGACCACCCGGACGGATTAAATCATTAATCGACTGGTAGCCACCTAACGCAGTTTGAATCGCGTATTGTGCTTGATGGTTGGCACACAGACGCATAGACGCAAGCATGTCTAACCCTTCGATGTAATCCATTGCGCGTGATTTATCACCCGTAATGGCCATCCAACCTGAACGATAGCCTGCAATACGGTAAGCTTTAGATAATCCGTTGAATGAGATACACAGTTGATCGCCTGCTAATGCAGCCACGGAAACATGTTCGATACCGTCATAGATAATTTTGTCGTAGATTTCATCAGCAAATAAAATCAGGTCGTATTTCTTCGCTAAAGCGACAATTTGCTCTAAGACATGACGTGGATATACCGCACCCGTTGGATTGTTTGGGTTAATAATCACGATACCACGGGTATTTGATGTGATTTTACTTTCCATATCCGCGATGTCTGGGTACCAGAAATTTTCTTCATCACATTTATAGTGAATTGCAGTACCACCCGATAAGTTCACTGCTGCCGTCCACAGCGGATAATCTGGCATCGGCACCAGCATTTCATCGCCATCATCCAATAAACCTTGCATCGCCATCACAATGAGTTCAGACACACCATTGCCGATATACACATCATTGACGTGCATATCGAAGATGCCTTTTTGCTGGTAATACTGGCAAATGGCTTTACGTGCAGGGAAAATTCCTTTTGAGTCGGTATAACCTACTGCATTTGGCAAGTTTAATGCGACATCATTAATAATTTCTTGTGGGGCTTCAAAGCCAAAGGGAGCAGGGTTGCCAATATTCAGTTTAATAATTTTATGACCAGCTTCTTCCATCTCGATGGCCGCTCGTAACACTGGTCCACGGATGTCGTAGCATACATGCTCGAGCTTAGACGATTTTTTTATTTCGCGTGGAGTTTGGGTAGTGTTCGGCATTTTGATGTTCTCGGAAAGAGTGGAGGTCACTTTTGCATAACGATATAAATAACTTTTAAATGTTTCAGTTGTTACCAAATCGAGATCATGTTCATCTCTGAGTAAAGCAACAATTTTTTCATGCGTAAATCCCGCCTGTTGATATTCTTTAATCACAGGCAGTAGATGTTTAAAAATAACGCTTTTTTTCTGCGACATTTTTTAATCCTGAGTAAGCATGAACACAAGAATAGCACCAATTTTGCTCACAAAAAAGCATTGGATTAATAAAAATGCTTACTAGATTTTGAGTATTTGCTTACTTTTTGCTTTTATTGAAATTATAAGTCTTTTGTAAATTGTTAAGTAAAGACTAGAAATTTTAAGATGAATCACGTAAATATAAGATTATCTTATTTTAAACAGCAAGATAGAAAGGGAAATAATCATGGGAAAACTCAGTAAAACAGACCGAGAATGGCAAAGAGAGTTATCACCAGAAGAATTTCGTATAACTCGACAAAAGGGAACAGAGCCTGCTTTTACGGGGAAATATTGGAATACCAAGCAAGAAGGAACTTACGTGTGTCGTTGCTGTGGTACACCGTTGTTTTCGTCTACGACGAAATTTGACAGTGGTTGTGGCTGGCCAAGTTTTTTTAAGCCAATTGTTGGAGGAGCAATTGATGAATTACAAGATAGTTCACATGGTATGGAAAGAACTGAAATAGTTTGTCATCATTGTGACGCTCATTTAGGGCATGTTTTTGAGGATGGTCCGCAGCCGACAGGATTACGTTATTGCGTAAATTCGGCTTCATTAGAACTACAATCACAAGAAAAAAATGACGAGGAAACCTATCCATGACCAACATTTATCAGTTTGAAGCTGAGTTGTTAGATGGAAAAAATAAAGCTTTTACCGATTACGAAGGTAAAGTTTTATTAATTGTAAATACAGCAAGTAAATGTGGTTTCACGCCGCAATTTGCTGGTTTAGAAAAATTATATGAGAAATATAAGCCACAGGGGTTAGAAGTACTTGGCTTTCCGTGTAATCAATTTGGAGGACAAGATCCGGGTTCAAACGACCAAATTGGGGCTTTTTGCCAGAAAAATTATGGGGTGACTTTTCCAATGTTTGCCAAGGTTGATGTAAAAGGACCTGAAGCCCATGCTATTTTTCGTTATTTAACCAATAACAGTAAAGGTCTTTTAGGCAGTGGTATTAAATGGAATTTTACTAAATTCTTAATTGGCAAAGATGGAATGGTTTTAAACCGTTTTGCTCCAACAACAAAACCTGAAGCCTTAGAAGAAGAAATTGAAAAGGCGCTGCAAAAATAATTGTAATGTTGAAAGAATGAATGAAGCAGCGCAGTTCTTCTAAAATTCAGGTCGAATTTTGGAGTGACCCGAATATGCCTTATGTGGAAACACGTAGGGCATGTGACAGTCGCGCTTGTTATAAGGCACATAGCCACCCGAGCTTCTCTATTGGTGCAGTAGACGGTGGTAAAAGTATATTTAATAGCCATTTTGTGGGAACACAGCCCATAGAATCTGGAACTCTAGTTCTTATCCCTGCGCATGTTGAGCATTCCTGTAACCCTGAACCTAATCAGGCGTGGAGTTATCAAATGATGCATTTGGATATGCAGTGGCTAAAGCATTTGCTAGAAGAAATTGTACAAGATTTTCGCTGTGATGCGATTCCACAATATCAGTCCAAACTCTACAAATCTGAGCAACTTTATCGAAATTTTTCTCATTTAAATAGAAACTTATTTGATCACTCAATATCTTATTCGCAAAAAGAACAATTACTGATTCAAACTTTGACAGCGTTGTTATTTCCGAATTTGCACTTAGACTCGTTGGTAATAAATCGCTATGCACAGCAGGAGTTTCAACAGCTCCTGCGGGAAATAGGTACAAGTGAAGCATTATTCTCCTTGCAAGATTTATCTGAGCAAAGTGGCTTAAGCCGTTATGCGATTATTCGTTTATTTAAGACGAATTTGGGCTTAACCCCCCATGCCTATCAACTGAATTTAAAAATTAACCAGGCGAGAAAGCTCTTAAAGCAGGGGAAGGATATTGCTGAGATGAGTTATCAATTGGGTTTTAGTGATCAAAGTCATTTCCAACGTGTGTTTAAGCAGTTAACAGGCACTACGCCGAAGTTTTATCAAAAGCAGCACCACCGCGCAATTTTATACAAGAATTCAATTTAAGTAACTTTTAGGCTTATCTCAGTTTTCGAGCCGAGCTTAGTCATGGAGTTATTCTTTTTTATTGCGGTTACGCATTTTATTGCTTTACTTTCTCCAGGACCTGATTTTTTTCTTATATTAATTCATTCTATGAAATATAGTTCAAAATTAGCACGGTATACCGTATTTGGAATTGTGATTGGAAATGCACTGATTTTACTGTTGATCTTTGTATTGTTATGGGGCTTAGGTCAAATTCATCCTATTTTATTACAACTCTTAAGCTATTTTGGGATCGCTTATTTGCTTTATTTGGCGTTGCAATGTTTTCGTTATCGTGATGATGAAAACAAGCATGTTACAGATCATGATGAATCCCGAACAAAAACATCAGGTGCTTTATGTTTTGTTCAAGGTTTGCAATCTAGTTTGCTGAACCCGAAAAATGTGATGTTTTATAGTAGCCTTATTTTATTGGTCTACAGCCAATTTAGCGTTAAACAGCTATTTTTGATCTGTCTTTGGATGGTGAGTATTGTGCTATTTTGGAATTTGTTTCTGCTTAAATTATTCAATTTTAGTGGTTGGAGTTTGTTTTTAAAAAGGAATACGAAGACATTATATTGGCTCACGGGCTGCTGTTTTTTGGGGTTTGCCTTTGTTTTGGCAATGCTTTAAGCGATGAATCTACAGATCTATTTTATGTTACGATGAATTTAACTAAGAGTTTGTTTATTGCTATTTTGATACTGAAACAACTGTAGATGTATATGTAACTTATAAATGGTGCGTTATCCAAAAAAATAGATAATTTCAAATCAAGGGCATTTTTAGATGCCCTTGATGCTTTATAAGAGTCTTTTTATGAAATCGTCTGCCTAAATTCTTTAATGAATTGCCAAAAATGCTTCCTATGTATTATGTCCTCAGTTGGTTTTAAGCACTGTTTAAAATAGCAATACAAAGCTTGGTTTTACATGGCATAGATCTCTTGTAAGCTCGTTAAAATTAAACTGTGGCACAGCAGTAAAATTCAATTTTCTTCAAATATGTAAACCATTAACGGGCAAGAAATGTAGCCGCTTCACCAATTAAATCAGCAATCGCCTTGGGTTGAGATGCTAAAGATGCATGGCTGGCATTTAAAGAAATGACCTTTTTAGCATTTAAACGAGAAGACATCATGGTTTGATTTTCTGGATGAATCATGCGGTCTTCGGTCGAAATTTGATACCAAGAGGGTTTTGTTTTCCACGCAGGAGTCGAAATCGTATCGCCAAATGTACCCGCTACAGGCGCTTTTTGAGTGATGCCCATCACCAGACCTTCATTGTGACTTAAATCCTGACAAAAGTTTTCATAATATTTATCGACTTTTATCCAAAGATAACCATCGCTATCGGGCTCTAAATCTGGTGCACCGGCAGGTAAATGCTGTTGGGTAATGCTGCCTGGGCTTTCACCCGTGTCTGGCGCAAAAGCTGCAATATATACCAGCCCTACAACATTGGGTTGGTTGCCAGCTTCGGTAATAACAGCACCACCATAAGAGTGACCGACTAAAAGCACATCTCCTTTCACTTGAGCAATCATTTTTCGGGTGCGTTCAACATCATCGGCTAATGAGGTGAGGGGAAGTTCAATAGCACGCAATGCTGTATAGCCTCGGTCAAATAAATCGATAATAACCTTAGACCAGTGGGCAGCTCCGCCCCAGAATCCGTGGACTAAAATAATGGTAGGCTTATTCTTCATCTTCTATTCCTTGAGATAAAAGATCATATTAGCCTTAAAATTATGACTGTGCCAACTTGGTTTAGACGAGCTGACTCCAAGTTATTTTATTTTGTAAGTTCAATCGAGGCATTTACTCAAGCAAGCCAAGTCTTACGTCAGTTGATCGATTGATCATTTAAACTACAGGCTATTGTGGCTAGTCTATGAAATAAGCACTTCTACGTATTCATGTTTGGTCAATAAGTAGCGAGCCATAAAATACTGGATGTAAGATGCATGCTTTTAAGTATTCGTGTTGGATTCTAAAATCCAGATAAATCGTATTGAACTACTTTAAGCTTAATTTGTTGAGAATATTTAGCCATAGAAAAGCACCCTTTAAATTAAACAAAGACGTGTTCAACTTTTGGGGTGCAGTTCAAGATATAGATTTTTTATGATCTAAAAGATGATTATAGAATCTTCTTTAAGCGGGCGATTGCTTGCTCACATTGTGCAATATCAGCTACCAAAGCCATACGCACATGGTTTTCACCAGGGTTACCCGTCGTCGTATCACGCGATAAATAGCGCCCTGGGAGCACTTTTACATGGGCCTTTTCCATCAGCATTTTGGCAAAAGTTTCATCATTATCTACTTTAAGCCAATAATAAAAGCCAGCATCAGGTTTTTGTAAAGGTAACAGATGTCCCAATTCATTTTGAAATAAATCAAACTTGGCACGGTACTGCACGCGATTTTCTTCAACGTGCGCTTCATCATCCCATGCCGCAATAGAGGCCAACTGATGTTGAACGGGCATTGCTGCACCGTGATAAGTACGATATTGCAAATAAGGTTTTAGTAAGGCTGCATCGCCAGCAACAAAACCAGAACGCATACCCGGTAAGTTTGAACGCTTTGACAATGAATGGAACACAACGCAGTTTTTATAGTCATCACGCCCAATTTCAGCACAGACTTCTAACAGTCCTGTTGGTGCTTGATCAAACCAAAGTTCTGAATAGCATTCATCTGAAGCAATCACAAAACCGTATTGGTCAGATAGTGCAATCAGTTTTTTAAATTGTTCTTTAGACAGTACCGCACCTGTAGGATTGCCTGGTGTACAAACAAACAAGAGTGCTGTTTTTTCCCAGACTTCCGCAGGAACCGCATCAAAATCGCCTAAATAGCCATTTTCTTCAGTACAGTTAATGAAATAAGGTTCTGCACCTGCCAGTAAAGCTGCCCCTTCATAAATTTGATAAAAGGGGTTTGGCATAACGACATAGGGTTTTTCATCACGGTTAATCAGTGCTTGTACAAATGAAAAAATCGCTTCACGTGTACCCGAAACAGGCAAAATTTCTTGATCAGGATTTATTTGGTTCAGATGAAAACGACGTGTTAACCAGTTGGCAATACTCAGACGTAACTCAGGCAGACCTTTGCTATTTGGATAAGTTGATAAATGCTGAAAATTATCAATAATCGCTTGTTTCACAAACTCTGGTGCAGGATGCTTTGGCTCTCCAATCGAAAGAGGAATCAAAGGTAAATCTGCGGGTTGTACATCCTTAAAAAGTTTATTTAACTTTTCAAATGGATAAGGATGCAATAGGGATAAACTAGAGTTCATGAAACGAATACCCGAACGTTAAAAATTAATGTTGACCACAGACCTGATTAGAGGCTTCATCCAAGGCTAACTTCAGTTGATTGGCAAATAATACTGCTTCTTCTTCCGTCATTGGTGAGCCATCTTTTTTGGTCACAAAGAAGATATCTTCGGCGCGTTCGCCTAAAGTGGCAATTTTAGCAGAGTGAATGTCTAAACCCTGCATCATAAACAGACCACCAATTTTCGCAAGTAATCCTGGATGGTCAAGTGTGGAAATTTCAACCATATTTTGCTGTAACGCTTCATTCAAGGTCACGTCCACGGTATTTTCAATATCAAAATGGCGAAGTTGACGTGGAATGCGGCGCTGCATTAATCCCGGATATTTATCAGATTGACTGAGTGCTGAGGTGAGCGAGTGAATCACTGTCGCCTCACGTTCAGGGTCTGTTAATAAGGTGCCAAAACGGTCTAGAACCAAATAGGTATCCAAACTAAATGCGGTAGTCGCGGTAATAATTCGCGCATCCTGAACATCCAGATTCATGCGATCTAAAATGGCCACGGTGGTTGCAAATAAGTTAGGTTGGTCGCGTGTATAAATAAAGATTTGTACTGCATCCTGTGCAGAAATACGGTGTGCACGCATTAACACTAAAGGCGCAGGATTTTCACCGTGTTCTAATATCGCGCGGGTATGCCAAGCAATTTCATCAGCCGATTCTTTGATGAAATATTCATCCCCCAGCTCTTGCCAGACTTTCTCAACATCAGCCAAGGAAAAATCATTGACCAGCATTTCACTGGCTGCAAATTTGGTGTCTTCTATCAGCATTTGGTAGTCGACGGGGCGACCAAGACCCGTACGAATAATGTCGCGAGCATGTGTATACAATTGGCGCATTAAGGATGCGCGCCATGAGTTCCATAATTTTGGATTGGTCGCATTAATATCGGCAACAGTGAGGGTATAGAGATAGTCTAAATGCTCCATATCACCCAGTTTTTCTGCGAAATCTTTCACCACATCGGGGTCAGAAATATCTTTTTTCTGTGCTGTCAGTGACATGAGGAGGTGGTTGTGAATCAGCCAAGCCACCAGTTTGCATTCACGTTCGGTGAACCCATGTACACGGCAGAATTCAATCGCATCTTCTGCACCGAGTTCACTATGGTCACCGCCACGTCCTTTAGCAATGTCATGGAATAAGGCGGCTAAAAATACGATGTCACGTCGCGCTAAACGTTGGAATACTGAACTGACGACAGGGAAATCTTTGGCGAATTCAGGTTCTTTAAAACGATTTAAGTTACGTAATAATAATAAAGTGTGTGCATCGACCGTATAAATATGGAACAAATCATATTGCATGAGTCCCATAATTTGTCCGAAAGCAGGAATATAGTTACCCAGAACGCCATAACGCTTCATCGCGACCATGGTGTCATATAAGCGGTAAGGCGAACGAATAATCGCCATGAACAAGGCCTGGTGTTCAGGATTATCGCGATAAGCTTGATCAATGCGTTTCGCTGCTAGTATGAGTAGACGTAAGGTGCGCGCGCGAATGCCTTCAATTTCTGGACGGTTCGCAAGCAAATAGAATAATTCTAAAATTGCACTGGGTTTTTCAGCGAAAATTTTATGGTGCTGAACTGCCAATTTGCCATCGACCAGTTTGAAATTATCATTAATTTCTACAATTTGACGTTCATATTGTGGCAGTCGAGGGGTAATGACGGATTCACTAAAATACGCCAACAACATTTCATTTAGGGTCGAAACTTGTTGTGCAGTACGGTAGTACCGTTTCATGAATTGTTCAATTGGGTAGTTGGGTGACTTATCTTCTTCACGTACATAACCAAACATGCCAGCAATGTCACGCTGATAGTCAAATAATAAACGGTTCTCGTCACGTTTGGTTAGACGGTGTAAATGATGGCGAATTTCCCATAAGAAACTTTCAGCTTCTTCCAAGACACCGAGTTCAAACTCAGAAATAAAGCCCAAATGGACTAAATCATAAATACGGTTCACTCGGAAATGGCGTTTAGCAATCCAGCCAATTTGGTTAATATCACGGATACCGCCCGGAGCATTTTTAATGTCGGGTTCTAAATTACTTTCAGTATTGTTGTGCTGTGCGTAACGGCGGTGTTGCTCTTCCATTTTCGCATCATAGAAAGTTTTATCGGTCCATGTTTGTGAAACGATACGACGAGGCCAACGTGCGAGATGTTCATAGCCGATAATTAGACGTGCTTCAATGAGGGTGGTGGCAACAGTGAGATCATTGGTGGCTTCTTCGACACATTGGCGAATGCTGCGCACACTGATGCCGGGTTTAAAATTCCCTACATCCCAAAGTGAAGAAATAAAAGTGGAAATCAGTTTCTCTTGATCTGCCGTAATTTCATCTTCCGACAAAATCATAATGTCGACATCTGAATATGGCAGCATTTCATGGCGACCGTAGCCCCCGACCGCAAACAGACCGAGATTGGTTTGATCTAACTCAGCATGTTGCCAGAGAAATTGCAGTGCTTCATCAATCAGATTAGAGCGCGCTAAAATGATTTCACGAATGGGCTGCCCATGTTCAAAACTTTCCTGTAATTGATTTTCTACATCGGTACGCCATTGGTTAATCGCTTGAATATCATGGTTACTTTTGACGTAATTCAACAATGGTGAAGTATTGATCATGAACAGGAGTCCGTAATATGTATAAGTTAGTTCTGATTCACAATGACTTGATCCGCAGCGTGTTGTGCCAGTTCACGTGCTTGATCGGTGGTTTCCGCACGTGCAGTAGTAACACCCATACGGCGGCGTTTAAAACCTTCAGGTTTTCCGAACAGACGTAAATCAGTATTTGGATTTGCCAAAGCAAGATTTAAGCCAGAGAAGGAAAGATTGGTATCATCCACACCTGCGTAAATGACCGCACTTGCAGCGACACTGTGGCGAGCTGTATTGACAGGCAAGCCTAGAATGGCGCGCGCATGTAATTCAAATTCGCTTTGATATTGGGAAGCCAAAGTCACAAGACCTGTATCGTGTGGACGCGGTGAAACCTCACTAAACCACACTTTGTCACCTTTGACAAACAATTCCACGCCAAAAATACCGCAACCGCCTAAGGCTGTAGTGACTTTATGAGAAATCCGTTTTGCTTCTTCCAAAGCCACTGCGGTCATGACTTGAGGTTGCCAGCTTTCTACATAATCACCAGAATCTTGACGATGACCAATCGGGTCGCAGTATTGGGTTTCAATTTCACCAGTTTCTGCATTTTTGGCACGAACAGTGAGTAAGGTAATTTCAAAATCAAAGTCAATTTGTGATTCCACAATGACTTTGCCTTGATTGACGCGACCACCTGTTTGTGCATATTCCCAAGCCGCATCCACTTCGGCAAAGCTTTTTACGCGTGATTGACCTTTGCCCGAAGAGGACATGACCGGTTTCACAAAGTTTGGATAACCAATGTCATCACAAGCAGCACGGAAAGATTCAAGAGAATCAGCAAAACGGTATGCAGAGGTGGGTAAACCGAGCTCTTCCGCAGCCAAACGGCGAATACCTTCACGGTTCATGGTGAGGTTTACTGCTTTTGCAGAAGGAATGATGGTTGCGGCTTGGCTGGCTTCAATTTCAACCAGAACTTCCGTCGCAATCGCTTCAATTTCAGGAACAATAAGATGAGGTTTTACTTGGGCAATCAGTTGTTTTAATTCTTCAGGATTTGCCATATTTAATGTGTATTGATAATGCGCAACTTGCATGGCAGGAGCATGGTCGTATCGGTCAGCTGCGTGTACTTCAACACCCAAACGTTGCAGTGAAATCACCACTTCTTTTCCGAGTTCTCCAGACCCTAATAGTAGAACTTTAAATGCAGAAGATTGAAGGGGAGTACCAATAGTCACGCTCATGTGATTCATCCTTGCGTAAATGGGGTTTTAGCATAGCAGAACTCAGAGCGGTGTTCAGGTCGCTTTCACATAAAATAATAAGATTGTCGAACAATTTTTTTGCAGTTCAGTTGAAAAGATCGATTTGGCGTTTGAATAAAAACTTATTTACTTTCATAAAGTAAGTTTATTTCTTATTTAAAGTTAATCACCTGAAATTTTCTCTCAAGTGATTAACTAGGTTATGAATCATCTGTTCAAAATTATTTAAAAATGAAAGGGTATATAGGTATACACCAGACCATAGGTCAAAGCAGCAGTTAAGGTTGCAGGGACAATTTGCTTAAATTTGAAATATAAGCCTGTTAGTACCAAGAATCCTATCAGCATTGCCAAACTTTTATTGGGTGTTTCTAGCAGCGGGGGAAGCGTTGCAACGACCAACATGGAGCTAATGGCAGAAATACCAATCGAGCCTAAGGCAATTTTTAACCACAATGCACCACGTTTTTGCGAATTTTGTTGAAATTTTTGAATGACAAAAAAAGGACCAAAACGTGAGGCAAAATTTGCAATACCAACCACAATTCCTACCAATATGATTTCAAGATTCATGTGATGCTCCTGTGTGCTCGGCATCTTGTTGTTTGAGGACATAATGCTTAAACAAACCAGCAAATATACCTGATGAAATACCAATAAAAATGGCAGCAGACAGATCAATGAAATAGCAGGCGATCGCAGACACTAAAATGGTCACACTGACCACAAAGGTATGTTTTTTCTCAAAAGCAGCCAAAAGAAAACTGAGGAATAGCGCGGGTAACAAGAAATCGAGTGCAGCCTGCAAAAATTGCGGTAAATGCGTTACCTGATCGGCAAATAGCCCACCCAAGAATGAACCCGTTGCCCAAGACAACCAGCTAAATAAACTGAGCCCTAACATCCAAGATTCAGACCATTCTTGGCGTCTTTGTGACAGTTTGATCATGCCTGAGGCAAAGACTTCATCGGTCAATCCCCAAGCCCAAATCGCAGTTTTTTTCAGGTTTAATCGGTCTTGAATTAAATTCTGTAAGGCAGGTCCATAGAGTAAATGACGAATATCAAGCGCAATAACGGTCAGTGCTGTCATCCAGATTGAGGTTCCACTTCCTAAAAGTGCCACCACCAGAAACTGGCTAGCACCTGCATACATGGTACAAGACAGAAATAGGGCTTCCCAAGCACTAAAGCCAAACTGTGTTGCAGAAACCCCAAAGGCAAAAGATACGGGTAAATAAGTAAAGATAATCGCTTGGCTATCTTTGGCACCTTGCCAAAAACCAGCCGTTTGCGTGGGTGTTAATTTGTGTTGTGACACGACACACCTTGTTAGAGTTAAACGATAGGTCAAATAAGATTGTGTATTGTAGCCGAATTTACTAGCATAGTACCTACTAGATTGTTGCGGTGATTCCCTAGATGCGAATACTTAGAGCGCCTGTTCTTATTGTTTCTGTGTTAAGTAGTGCGGTGCTATTACAAGGTTGTGGTCAATCTTCAGATCATGCTGAAAAGAAAGCAGAAATTAAAGCTGCGCCTAAATTGACCAATGATGCGACTACTTATGCACATGAAGCATGGCGATTCATGAACGAGGCAGATCCTTATGTATATCGTAAGCAACGGAATTTAATTGAAGAAAATGTGCGTAAACCTGCGCGTAAACTGAGTACAGATTGGCGTATTAATGTCAAAATGACGGACTCTGTGACTGAAGGAAAATATGCACTGTGTCGTAAGGCCTTGACTAGTTTAGATGTTTGGGCTCGTGAAACCATGGACAATTCATCCACCATTTCGCAGCGTAAAGCTGATTACGAACGTGATAAGGCACAATGTAAAGATGCAGTAGACAACCCTGCATTGGGTAATACTGACCCTAAACGCTAATAAGAATGTAAAAAAAAGCGAGATCATCTCGCTTTTTTTGTTTTAGATTTTCGTTAAGGTTTGGTTTTAGTATCTGTTTTCGTTGGTGCGCTAGAATGCATTGATTTGGTTTTTTCAGTGGTCATCATCGGTTTTGCTGCTGTTTTTTTACTGCTGACAGCGACACATTTACCACCTTTATGGTGAGGTCCAGTACCACCTTGCATTTCGGTGCCCTTAGGACAAGCAAAAGCAGTAGCGCTTAATAAAGCGAATGTGGTTGCAAGAATTGCTGTTGAAATTTTTTTCATTTTGGATCTTCTATCAGTGCCATGGCTCAAGTGCCTTTATTTAAGTTTAATCTGAACTAGAGGTGAGTAAATTAAAAAATTGTTTATAAATCAGAGTTAATTATTGGATATTTTATACTTTTAGTTTGCTTTTAATATCGGTTTAAGTTTGATCTTGTTATGTGCGCAGTCCACGTTGGGGTTGCTTGAGTCCTTTTTTATCTTCACGTAACTCATGAACTGCGTCTTTTATTGAGTCGAATTGTATACTGTACTGCATTCAAATTTTAACGAGAATGCTGGATCATTTATTCTGATTAAATACAGGTGGTTAAACGATATTGGAAGTCGTATATGCGAGCTGATGCAACTGTTCCTGATCCAAAACTTCAATTTTTTTAAACGCAAGTTTTAATACGCCAAGTTTCTCTAAAGCTTGTAATTCCTGATTCACCGTTTGCCGTGAACAAGTCAACATCTGCGCCAGTTGTTCCTGACTCAGTTGAATGATATTTTTTTCAATCAGCACATGATTGCCATAGCCCTGTAAAATCAGCATTAAGCGTAGAGCTAGCCGTTGTCTGATGGTCTGCGTTTGAATTGAAATTAGCTCTAAAAAAGCAATACGTAGTTTTTGGCTGGTGAGTTGAGCAATATGAAACCAGAATTGAGGCTGTTCAGCCAGTAAAGCGTAGATGGCGGCACTTGGGATATGCAGGATACGTGTTTTTTGAATCGCCGTTGCATCGTGGGAACGCGGTTGCTGATCAATTAACGAGATTTCTCCGAACCACATAATCGGCTCTGCAATTGCGGCGAGTGATTCTGTGCCTTCAATATCGACATAGCCTAAGCGTACTGCACCCTCGAGCACCGCATAGATTCCATCAAAGGCATCTCCAGAATAAAAAATCGCTTGTTCTTTCTGATAGTACCGTATGAGCGCATGTTTCTGAATAAACTGTTGAAAAGGAACAGGTAGCTCAGAATACCAGCGGTTATTGGCAAGATGCTGAAGATCATCCATTTGAAGTGTCATGGGCATCCTTAATTTTGAATTGTCGGCTATCTGACAACTAGAAAAATGAATTTTTTATATAGTGGTTTTATGAATTTTACAAGGACGATCCCGATGAGTAAATTAGAACAGCTTTTAAGTCAGTATGCCACTTATCATCTTGATCATAAAAATATTTTAACGCATTTCGTGGGGATTCCACTGATTGTTTTTTCAATTATGTGTTTGACTGCACGGGTAGGGTTTCATTTTTCAGGATTTGAAATCACCTTAGCATTGGTCTTGATTATATTGAGCTGTGGCTATTATTTGAAATTAGATCTATGGTTTGGTGCGATCATGTTATTGCTTTTTGCGGCTTTCTATCCTTTGGCGTTAAAGATTGCCAGTCTAAGTTTGGTCGTATGGTTAATGCTCAGTATTGGTATTTTTGTGGTGGGTTGGGTATTTCAGTTTGTAGGACATTTTTATGAAAAGAAAAAACCAGCATTTGTCGATGATTTGGTCGGTTTGATCATTGGTCCGTTATTTGTGTTAGCCGAAGCGATATTTATGATGGGCTTTAGACAAGAATTGCAACAACGTATATTGGAACAGGCGCGAAAGCAACGTGCAGCGATGGATGCAAAACCCGCACATGCCACGACATCTTAATACCATTTAAATCTTTATGTATTTTAATCCAATGCTCTACCATATGGAGCATTGGACACAGTTTCTCAAAAGTTAAAATACATATATGGATGTAGCCATTTTATAAATGCAAAGTAGCATACCGCTCATCAGAATCATGAGTCCAAATAGGTAGCGTAGTTGATGAAATGCGGTCATAGGCAATTCGGATACCAGATGCATTATTGGATTACCTGTTCATAAAGACGGTTAACTTCCTGCCAATCGACGACATTAAAAAAAGCAGCAATGTATTCAGGGCGACGGTTTTGATATTGAAGATAATAAGCATGCTCCCAGACATCCAATGCCAAAATTGGTGTATGACCCCACATAAGCGGGGAGTCTTGATTGGCACTGCTTTCTACCAATAGTTTCTGACCAGGGCTAATGGTTAACCATGCCCAACCACTACCAAAGCGAGTGAGTGCGGCTTTGGTAAATGCGTCTTTAAAGTTGTCAAATCCACCCAGTTCAGCCTCTATCGCTGCCGCAATTTTACCTACAGGTTGCCCACCGCATTGAGGACTCATGATTGTCCAGAATAGGCTGTGGTTGGCATGTCCACCTGCGTTGTTGATGACATTGTTTTTAAGTTCTGGGGGGACATCATTCACCTGCGCAACCAATTGCTCCACAGTTAAGCTTTCCCACGGTGTCCCTTCAATGCCTGCATTAATATTATTGATGTAAGTCTGATGATGCTTACTATGATGAATTTCCATGGTTTTCGCATCAATATGTGGTTCGAGTGCATCATAAGCATAGGGTAAATGGGGAAGGGTATAAGCCATAGCATCATCCTTTCAATCTAAGTTTTTAGTTATGCATAGGAGTGTAGGCGATGTTGGGTTTAATGTAAATATAATGATAATTATTATCATTATATTTATCGTATGTCAGGATGGTTATCTATGTTCAGTTTGATTCTGTTCAAATAAAGGATGTATTAAAAGGTGGGTAAAAAGCAGAAGATTAAAGCATAGAGCACATAATGCCCTTAGGTAGATAATGCAAAAAATACAATAATGAAGGCATTACTGTTGAATATCAGCAATAAAAAAGCCAGTGTAATCACTGGCTTTTAGCAATATCTAAGTTAATTAGACATTGAAACGGAAGTGTAAAACGTCGCCGTCTTGTACCACGTAAGTTTTACCTTCAAGGCGCCATTTTCCAGCTTCTTTAGCACCTGCTTCGCCGTTGTATTGGATGAAGTCATCATAAGCAATACATTCAGCACGGATAAAGCCTTTTTCAAAGTCAGTGTGAATGACACCCGCAGCTTGTGGCGCAGTTGCACCAACTTTTACAGTCCAAGCACGTACTTCTTGTACGCCTGCTGTGAAGTAAGTTTGTAAGCCAAGTAGTGCATAACCCGCGCGGATCACCACGTTTAGACCAGGTTCTTCCATGCCCATAGCTTCAAGGAATTCAGCACGGTCTTCATCTTCGAGTAATGAAATTTCGGCTTCGATTTGGTTGCACAGTGGAACCACAATCGCATTTTCTTCTGCAGCAAGTTTTTTCACTGCTTCTAGATGTGGGTTGTTTTCAAAACCATCTTCAGCCACGTTGGCAATGTACATGGTTGGTTTTAAAGTCATTAAACCAAAACCACGCACCAATTTACGCTCATCGTCATCAAGCGTAGCAGCACGAGCTGGTTTTCCTTCGTCTAATAAAGGTAGAATTTTGTCTAGAACTGCTTTCGTTGCAATGGCTTCTTTGTCGCCACTTTTCGCTGATTTTGCTAAACGTGTAACGGCTTTGGTTACAGTTTCTAAGTCAGCCAGTGCAAGTTCAGTATTGATGGTAGAAATATCATCTAAGGGGTCAATTTTACCGTTCACGTGAATAACGTTTTCATCTTCAAAACAACGAACAACGTGTGCAATCGCATCAGTTTCACGGATGTTGGCAAGGAACTGGTTACCAAGACCTTCACCTTTAGATGCGCCAGCAACCAAACCTGCGATGTCTACAAATTCCATCGTGGTTGGAATGACACGTTGTGGTTTTACAATTGCAGTTAATTTGTCTAAACGTGGATCTGGAACAGGAACAATCCCTGTGTTTGGTTCAATGGTACAGAACGGGAAGTTTTCTGCCGCAATTGCTGCTTTAGTTAACGCATTGAAAAGGGTAGATTTACCAACGTTCGGCAAGCCGACAATACCGCAATTAAAACCCATGAAATGACTCACAACGTATTATTTAAAAATTGGCGCTGATTTTACATGAAAGCCATGACAAAGTCAGGTCATGGCTCGTATCTTTCTTTTAGGCACCTTCAAGTGCATGATTGTTAAACTTTTCGTTTGTCCAGTTGTTGTGCAAGTGCATCTCCTGTTGCCTGTACCAACATGACCAGAATCACCAAGACTACAATGACTGCGAGCATCATTTGCATATCAAAGCGTTGATAACCATAACGGTAGGCAATATCACCTAATCCGCCTGCGCCAATTGCACCTGCAATCGCTGAAGAATTAATCATGGTCACAATGGTGACGGTAAAGCCTGCCACAATTCCGGGTAGGGCTTCGGGTAGTAATACATGCCAAATAATTTGTTTACGGTTACAACCAATGGCTTGTGCGGCTTCAATTAGGCCCTGATCGACTTCACGTAGACTGACTTCGGCAATTCGGGCAAAAAATGGCGTTGCAGCTAAGGTCAGAGGAACGACGGCTGCCCAAACGCCATAACTGGTGCCAACAATAAAACGTGTTAAAGGAATCAAGGCTACCATTAGAATCAGGAAAGGCACCGAACGGGTGATATTCACCACCCAGCCCAAAGCTTGGTTAATCGGTTTAGAGGGATAAATGCCGTGTTCACTGGTATTCACTAGTATGACTGCCATAGGTAAACCAATCAGGAAAGCTAAAATAGCCGATACACCGACCATAATCAGCGTATCAACAGTTCCTGTGAGCAAAAGTTCAATGAGTTGGTCGTGCATAGCCCAATACCTCAATTTTGGCAAACTGGTGTTGCAGTTGTTGTTTAAGCTGATTGATATCCAGATCATGGTGTGGCACAGCCACCACGAATTTTCCAATCAAATGTTCCTGAATCGAATCAATATGACTTTGATACAGATGAACAGGGCGATCGATTGCCGAGAATATCGAATTTAGATCGGGTGCATGTTGCAGGGGCGAGGCATAGCTTAATCGCAAAATCACATGACTTGATTCTGCTAGTGGTTGCTCGTGTAACTGAAATGGCAAATCTAATTGTTCTAAATTGAGCAACTCTTGGGTAATTTGCTGCTGAGGTGCTGAAAATACCGACCAGACTTGCCCTGACTCTACAATTTCCCCATGTTCAATCACCACCACTTGATCGCAAATTTCACGGATGACTTGCATTTCATGAGTAATCAGGACAATGGTAATACCAAGAGTTTGATTGATTTCCTTGAGCAGCGATAACACCACTGAGGTACTTTCTGGATCAAGTGCAGAGGTCGCTTCATCACATAACAATATTTCAGGATGATGTACCAACGCTCGAGCAATGCCGACCCGTTGCTTTTGCCCACCGGAGAGTTGGGCAGGATAGTGTTGCGCTTTATCCGCTAAACCAACCAGTTGCAGTACTTCGCTGACGCGTTGCTCAATTTCAGCAGCGCTGTAATGGGCAATTTTAAGTGGTAGCGCGACATTGTCCCACACCGTTTTGGCAGACATTAAATTGAAGTGCTGAAAGATCATACCAATGCGCTGACGTAATTGGATGAGTTCTGCATGATCGAGTTCCGCCAAATTCTGTTGATGAATGTGGATGCTACCGTCACTGACTTTTTCTAAGCCATTCAGGGTACGCAATAGCGAAGATTTACCCGCACCACTTTTGCCAATAATGCCGAAAACCTTACCTTCAGGAATATCCAAATCGATATTTTTTAGTGCATGGACTTGTTGATTTTGTACTGCATAATACTTGTTCAAATTACGGATTTTGATATGTGGAAGGGAAAAATCCACATGAGAACCAAAACTCACCATTGTCTTTCTCCTTATTTCCAGCCTTCAAACCACATTTTGCTGCCAAAATCTCGGTCTAAAATCTCTTGAACTTTTTTAGAGTTTTGGAAAGCTTGAACGAAAGTGGCTAATTTTTGATTGTGATCGCTGTAGTCTTTTCGCGTGACGAACAAAATTGCATATTTTTTATCGATCGGGTCGAGAAACAGCGCGCTATGCGGATCGGTTACTTTCGCCATTTTTAAGTAATGTGGAAAACCAAAGATGAGATCGGCATCGTTATATGCATGTGCAGTTTGTGGTCCTTCAACTTCAATAAATTGCAGTTGTTTCGGGTTCTGTACAATGTCCTGTATGGTCGAAAGTTCATTATTGATATCTTTCAATTGAATTAAACCTGCGCGGTGCAGCAAAATCAGTGCGCGGGCGGAGTTTACAGGATCATTCGGAATGACTACACGGGCTTTGTTTGGAAGTTCCTGTAAGGACTTATACTTTTTTGAATATAGTCCAACATGACTGCCTGTACCTGTGGCAAAGGCATGTAAGTCATATTGAGTTTCACGAATTGCATTGCGTAAAAAGACGCTTTGCTGGAAAAAATTGGCATCAATATCGCCATTTTGTACCGCGACATTGGGTGCACGCCAGTCCGAGAATTCGACCAGTTTTACCTGAATCCCTTGTTTTTTTACATCATCTGCAACACTTTGCAGCAGCTCTGCATAAGGTGGGCTAATGCCAATGGTTAAAACATCTTGTTGGGCCTGACTTTTGCTGTAGCGGTAAACCGCTACAGCAGCAATCAGGATTACAACGGTCAGTCCAATCAGCCACACCTTACGATTTTTGGGCTTAAAAACTGAATCTGTCATCGCTCAATCTCACTTCCAGCCGGGGAACCAAAGTTTTGAGCCAATTTCATCATTCAAAGTCTGTTTAACTTTGGCAGAAGTCTGATAAATTTTAATGAATTTTTCTAACTGTGCTGCTTTTTCAGGGTGCTGCTGTTGGTAATCATCACGCACCACAAATAAAATTGAATATCGGGTATTGGTGTTGTCATCCAAAATCAATGCATCATTCGGGTCAATGGTTTTGGCAAGACGTAAATAATGCGGGTAACTAAATACTAAGTCAGCATCATCCACTGCGCGTGCAGTTTGCGGGCCTTCAACTTCAATAAATTGCAGCTTTTTAGGATTGGCAGCAATGTCTTGTAAGTTAGATAAATGATTCTCTGGATTTTTTAAGGTAATTAGTTTGGCTTGTTGTAACAGCAACAATGCACGACCTTGATTCACAGGATCATTTGGAATGACTACGCGAGCTTGATCTGGTAGTTGATTCAGGGAATGGTATTTCTTGGAGTATAGGCCAACATGGGTGGTGACGCCTTTATCCAATGCTTTCAGCTTGAATTGAGTTTCCTTGATCGCATTGTCCAAGAAGGGTTGATGTTGGAAATAGTTGGCATCAATATCGCCATGATTCAAAGTAATATTCGGCGTATTCCAGTCAGAAAATTCCACCAGTTTGACATTGATGCCTTGTTGTTTCGCTTCTTCGACGGCAACCTTTAATGGGTTAGCAAAGGGTGGGCTAATACCAATGACCAATTCAGTATTACTGGTCTTTTTATGGTAGCTCCACGCTACAAGTCCGATCACCAGTGCAGCGACAATCACCCCCAAGAAGGTGAATTTATTTTTTGCAGTTAAAGCCATGTTATCTCTCATATTTTTAAATTTACAGCAGTTAAGCTGTCTGTTTTTCTGAATGTGTGGTTAAGTCTTGAGTCGAATTTGAGCTTAAACATCGGAACTGCTGCACAGGATGATGGGCTGCAAGATGGTCGCCTTGTTGAAACAGTTTGTGTCTTAAACTGCCTTCGCTATAGCTTGTTTTGTAGCGCCCACGTTGTTGCAATTCAGGAATGACATAGCGAATAAAGTCTTGATGTGATTCTGGGGCAACCGTGCGGGTCAGATTAAAACCGTCAATCCCTATTTCATCGATCCACCGAATCAGTTGTTCTGCCACAGTCGCACCACTTCCAATAATGAGGGGATAACGTCCACCCAAGACATGCTGTGCTTTTAAGTCGTTACGGGTAATGGTTTGTTCTTTAAACTTTTGATTGACCGAGGCAATGCTATTGGTTTTTTGATAGGGAATGGCCTCATCATCTGCAAACTTGGATAAATCGATGCCTACTGAACTGGAGTAATGTGCCAAACCTGCTTCTGGACTGGCGTAGCGGATATATTCAGCCAATTTTTCTTGAGCCAGTGCATCCGTTTCTGCGGTCACAACGGTAATCCCGACAAAGATTTTTACCGTATTGGCATCTCGACCTTGAGCAACTGCGAGGGCACGAATTTTATCCACCTGTTGCTTAATCTTCTCTGGTCGATCTCCACCAATAAAAATACCTTCTGCATGTTGAGTCGCAAATGCTAAACCACGTGGCGAAGCACCTGCTTGATATAAAACAGGGGTACGCTGTGGCGAAGGAGAGACTTGAAACACCCCCTGACTCTGATAGAACTGTCCCTGATGTTGAATTGCATGGACTTTGCATGGATCGGTAAAAATACGCTGTGCTTTATCTTTCAGTACCGCGTCATTTTCCCAAGAGCCTTCCCAAAACTTATAGCAAAGCTCCAGAAATTCTTCGGCTTGGGCATAACGAAGGTCGTGTTCTTTTAAACCTTTTTGTCCCACCAATCGTTCCGCGCTATCTAAATAACCCGTCACAATATTCCAGCCGATACGACCTTGGGTTAGATGGTCTAAACTGGCAAAACGACGGGCAAATTGATAGGGATTTTCATAGCTTAAATTAACCGTGACCCCAAAACCCAAATGTTGAGTTGCAGCAGCCATAGCTGAAACCAAGGTACTTGGATCATGACTAGGCAACTGGATCGATTCTTTCAGGGTTAAATCAATGCCATTCTGATAGACATCATAAACACCCGTAATGTCGGCAATAAATAGACCGTCAAATAAGCCTTGTTCTAAGGTTTGTGCCAATTCAGTCCAATAACTGAGTTCATTAAAACGGTGCGATTGATCTCGCGGATGTGTCCATAAGCCATGATTGATATGTCCAACCGAGTTCATATCAAAAGCATTTAAAATAATCTGTTTAGGTGTTGATGGTTGTGTCATTACAAGGTCCCCCGACGTGGAGGGCGAATGCCATTGAGGGTGTAATTGGCAATGAAGTAATACTTCCAGCGTGCCGCATCATGCAGGGTATGTACGCGGGCGTTACGCCAGAAACGGTCTAAACCATCTGCACGCTGGCTACCACGGCTACCCGCCAGTTCAATCAGTTTGGACGATGCTTTAAGTGCAGTTTCACTGCTATGTGCGCGCACTTTGGCAACATCTAAAGACGCTTGGGTGATGTTGTCTTCAGTGGGTTGTGGTTTGGCGGCATCGATGGAGCGGGCTGCTTGTTTTAATAACACTTCGCTAGCGCGAACGTCTGCCACGACACGACCTAATTCTAATAAGGTGAGTGGGTCTTGGGTTGCAGCATCGACACCTGAATCAATCCAAGGACGGGCTTGACGCACGCGAACCAAGGTTTCTTCAAACGCAGCACGGGCGATGCCTGTTTCAATTGCCGCATGCATAATTTGGGCAAAAGGACCAACCAAGGTGGGTTGTTGAAAGGCTTGATCGAAAGGAATCACATCTTCTGCAGCAACAAAGACTTGATGGAATTTGACGGTACCGCTGCCTGTAGTGCGTTGACCAAACCCCGACCAATCATCAATCAGCTCTAAGCCTTCACTGTTACGTGGAATAAAGGCCAGAAACTCGCGGTCTTGTTCATCTTTGACCAAGGTTGGGATGCGATGTGCAAACAAACTGCCTGTGCAATAGAATTTTTCACCATTTACGATAAAACCATTCGCTGTTGGGGAAATAGCGGTTTGTTTTTGTGTGGCATTCTTGGTTTTAAATTCTGCAAGCGCATTACCAAAGCGCGCACCTTGCAATACTTCCTGATACAGTTTTTGTTTTTGTTGTTCAGTACCTGTGTTACGTAGCACTTCAAGCGCATAGAAGTGATTTTGTGGGATCTGACCAATTGAACCATCTACACCACTCATGAGTGCAATAATGCGCGCCACGGTATAGCTCGAAACGTCAGCACCGCCATATTGTTTAGGTACCGTAATGGCCCAAAGTCCAGACTGGCTATAAGCTTCAATTTCGTCAAAAGGCAAAATGCGCTCAGCATCACGCACGATAGCATTTTGTTTGAATTGTTCTGCTAAGGCGTGTGCAATTTCTAAGGCTTCGGCATCGGACTGAATAATATGGGCAGGGGAAAGTTGCGCTGCCTGTGCAGGGGAAATGCTTTGAAATGAGGTCATGTTATTCTCCTTAAATCCATGCATGGCGGGCAGGTAATTTATGATTCAGGTAATAATCACCTAGCGCATGCAGTTTCCAACGCACAGGATCATGTAAAGTGTGCACACGTGCATTACGCCAGTGCTGATCTAAATTGAATTGACTTAGACTCGAACGACTGCCCCCGAGTTCAAGCAGTTTTTCGGAAATATTCAGTGCTGCATCATTCGCATAAATTTTGGCTTCAGCGACGAGAATAGAGGCACGTGCAGCTTGCTCATCGGTTACGCCATTGAGCTGATCTAACTCATCTAAATACTCTGCGGCGTCATCGAGCAGTAAAATAGCGGCTTCAAGTTGAATTTGCAGTTTGCCTACTTCTTGTAAGGTGTAATGCTCAAAGCTGGCTTTTTCCACTTGGGCATCGACAATTGGACGCGCCTTTTTGATGGTTGCCAACGTGTCTTCAAAGGCAGCCTCAGCAATGCCGACATCAATCGCGACTTGTAACAGTTGCGAATAAGCCCCGCGATAGGTTGGTGCTGCCGTTAAGGGGCGTTCATCAAAGATCAAGAAAGGATCAATTTCCACATGGTTCAGACGGACTGAGCCACTCGATGTAGTTCGTTGCCCAAAACCATCCCAATCATCAATGACTTCAATGCCTTGAGCATCACGATTTACGATCACGAGTACCACATGACCTTCTGGATGAATGGCTTTAATGGCTAACCAATGCGCGAAGCTACTGCCTGTGGAATAGAATTTTTCACCTTGAAGATAGTAGTGCCCATTTTCAATACTCAAAATGGTGTTAAGTGTTTTAGAGTCTTTGGTATGGCGCTCAGGGCCACCATTGGCAAGGCGTTTACCTGCTAAAATTTCCTGAAAAATAAACTGCTTTTGTGCTTCGGTGCCCATCAAATCAATGAGGTAAAGCAAGCTAATTTGATTTTGAGGGATTTGCCCGATGCTCGAATCGGCTTTATTCAAAATACGGAATACGCGTGCCAGTGTTTTATTAGACACATAAGCACCGCCATATTGTTTGGGAATTCTTAAACCGCCTAAGCCTTTTTGGCTAAATTGTTCAATTTCTGCAAAGGGTAATGTACGGGTTTGATCTCGAACATTTCTTTCCTCGAGTGCAAAATCTGCAACTTGGTAAGCTGCATTAATTGCATCCTGATCATTTTTGATGATCTGTATATTTTTAGAATTGAGATAAGCCATGATGACACCTTCGAAACAATGTCAAAACGTTAATATCTCAGCTTTAAAAAATTAACTGATGGATTTCTATGTACTTATGAAAAACAATGTTTAAAACTAAAAATTGTAAAGTTTGAATAAATACTTATAAGCTAAATAATTGATTTTAATTAATAACTATATTTTTTCAATTTTATCTGCCGTTATAAAATAGCGGGTTATATTGTTTAGAGATATTCAAGACAGAAAATTGTATAACCGTACAAGGTTAAGTCGTATTTATTTTGGGATAAAAAGGACATTGTGTTTCTAGCTTTGACTGACTAAAGTAACAGACTGAAAGCGTTGGTTTTCTCAAAAATCAATGTTCCGATCAGCTTTTGGAGTGTTTATGCGAATTTTATACCAGTTTCCTTTATCTCATTATTGTGAGAAAGCTCGCTGGTTACTCGATCATAAACAACTTGATTTTGTTGCGCAGAATTTAATCCCTGGTGTGCATCGAGCTTTTGCTCAACTTAAAACAGGGCAAAATAAACTGCCGATTTTGCGAGACCATGAATATTGGGTTGCAGATTCAACCCAAATTGCACTGTATTTAGACCAAACTTATCCCGAACATGCTTTATTACGTGCAGACCCACATTTAAGAGAAGTTGCGCTAGAAATTAATGCCTTAGCATCCGAGCTTGGCTTTCATGTACGCCGTTGGGGTTTAGCACAAAGTTTATCGGAAAGTGATGAAACTTTAGACATTATGATTGGTGAAAAAGGCTATCTGCGCCAATTTGAGAAATTTTCTAAGCCTATTTTAAGAACGTTGGTGTCTAAGAGCTACCAGCTTGATGCTGAAAAAGTTGAATATTCTAAGCATCAGATGGAACAGCTGATTACGGTATTGAATCAGAAATTATTAGAAAATGATGGGCGTTATTTTGTTGGTGAGCGTTTGGGACTGGCCGATATTTCGGTCTGTTCCATGCTTGCGCCTTTATTAGAAATAGCGGGAACCCCTTGGGAACGTGAAGAAGATTATATTTCAGGCAGTTCTGAAGAGTTTTATGCCTTCAAGCATCAACTTTTAAATTTACCGTTGGGGCAATATGTACAGCGTGTCTATTACACCGAACGCAATGCACGTGTAGACTGGCGAGGTATGTAATCTTTTATGAGCCATTCAAGCAAAAAAGACGCTTAAACATCATCTAAGAATGATATTTAATTTATATTTACGCAGATTTTGTGGACGAAATTCCTGTAAATCTATGGATTGATATAAATAAGTAGCGACGTGACTTTATTTTTAGTGGAATAAACGAAATAATCGTTCTCAGATATTGAGTACGTATCTTGCATAATTCAAATAATTTATACGTGGTTTTTATTTATACCTTATTATTTTGGAGCCAGTGATGGAATTAGACCGCTTTGACAAACAGATTCTGGAAATATTAACCCATGAGGATCTGAACCTAAATGAACTGTCTGAGCGAATTAATCTTTCTGTCAGTTCAGTTCATCGTCGTATTAAACATTTAATAGATACCAATGTTATGACCAATGTACGTCGTGACATTAATTATCAAAAGCTTGGCTTTAGCTTACATGTATTACTGCAAGTTTCTTTAAGTAAGCATGATAGCGATACTTTTTCCAAATTTTTAGAAGAATTAGAAAGCATTCCAGAAGTCATTAATGCTTTTTTGGTCACAGGGCAGTCGGCAGATTTTATTGTGGAAGTGATTGCACGTGATATGGAAAATTACAGTCAGATTCTCCTCAATCGCATAGGTAAGATTGAGCATGTGGTTGCCTTACATTCCAGTTTCGTCATTAAGGAATACAATGTATTTAACTGTCGGGGTTTATTGAATAAGGTTTAGATACTAAATTTTAAAGTCAGACCGATTACTCATCTAAGCAAGGTCATCATCTACATACAGCAATAAAAAAACGCGCTCCTAGGCGCGTTTTTTTTATTTTTTGAAAGATTATTCATCTAGCAGAGCTAAAACTTCTTCTGTGAATTCAACGTTGGTATAAACGTTTTGCACATCATCTAAATCTTCAAACATATCAATCATTTTCACGATTTTTTTCGCTTGATCTACGTCAGAAATCAATGCTTTAGTTGAAGGGTTCATCACCACTTCAGCATTGTCAGATTTTAAACCTGCTGCTGTTAACGCATCTTGAACTTCACCAAAAGTCTCAGGTGTTGTGATGACTAAAATTTCGTCTTCAGCCACTTCAATATCTTCAGCGCCAGCTTCTAAAGCCACGTCCATGATTTTGTCTTCTAAAGAAACGTCTTCAAAAGTAATTTCACCGCGTTTAGTAAACATATACGCTACTGAACCAGCAGTACCTAAGTTACCATCGGTTTTAGAGAAACAGTGACGAACATCTGGCACAGTACGGTTTAAGTTGTCAGTCATTGTTTCTACAATTACCGCAACACCACCCACACCATAACCTTCGTAAGTAACTTCTTTTAAATCAGCATTTTCTTCACCACCAACGCCGCGCTGGATTGCACGGTTGATCGTATCACGTGTCATGTTTGCGACTAATGCTTTCTCAACGACAGCACGTAAACGTGGGTTAGATGCAACATCGCCACCGCCTAAACGGGCAGCTGTAACGATTTCACGAATGAATTTTGTGAATACTTTAGCGCGGCTCGCATCTTGTTTTGCTTTACGATGCTTAGTATTAGCCCACTTGGAATGACCCGCCATGCGAAATATGCTCCTTGTAGATTGGCTTTATGCCAAATCAAATTGAGCAGATTCTACCATAAGCCCTTTTTTCAGAGAAAGGGCTTAAGTTTGAGTTTTTAAACAATTGATAGCAGTTATTTCGGTTCAGGAATAACAATGTCTAAGCCGACATTTTCTTTATACAACTTTTGCATCAGTGCTAGGTCATGGTGCAGCTCAGTAGGGTAAATTTTGCCAAAAATGCCACCTTGCTTGGTTTGTGAGTTGGCATACATCAATACAATAGGGACATTAGCCGCTTTAGCAATATGCCAAAATCCTGTACGAATGGGTTTCCGGACTTCACCATCTTTTGCACGAGTTGCCTCAGGTGCAATCACCAAATTAAATTTTTCGTGAGAGGCAAAAAGGTCGACCATTTGTCCCACAATATCTTGATTCGATTTGCGGTCAACTGGAATTCCGCCAATCGCTTCGAGCAATGGTTTCAAGGGGCCCTTAAACAATTCTTTTTTGATGAGGGTATGGATTTTAATATCATAAATTTGAAACAGTGCTAGAGATAAAACAGCATCCATCATTGAGGTGTGTTCAAAACCTACAATCACTTGTTTGTTTTCGAGGGTATTGGGTTCTACGTGATATTGCCAGCCCGCAAGTTTAAATGCGGATTCGCCAATCATTTTTTTTAACATAGCGGATCTTAATGTTATGGGGTTAATCAAGCTTGCTAATGTCTGCTTATTTCAAAATAAGGTCAATAGCTGGAATGATGTAATTGCATATATAAAATACAAATGTATATTTGGTTTTTTTGTTTTGTGATGGTGTCTCGGTTATAGCAATAAACTGTCATATTTATTAGTTTTATTGATCAACTCATTGAAAAAAAGTCTTAATTTATTGGAAAAATCACTATTCATTGCATTTAAACCATATTAGACTTTTGTCTTAGATGAAATGGAACTTCATTGGATATCTGTCGTTTTACTAAAGCAAGTTTAGGATTGAACAATATGATGTATTTTTCCGCTTTTCTGTTGGTGTTTTTCTTTTTTTTATTGGTCGTGATTTGGTCTTTAATCGAGTTCTATTTAGATTTTCGAAAAAAGAAATCAGTTAAATCATAATGAATTAGACAATTTACTGTATTTTTTGTTTATCCATTTAGTTTTTTATACACTAAACATGGGCTTTAAGACCAACTTTTTAAGTTGAAAAATAAGAATTCTGTTTAAACTAAAGCGTGAAATAAACGTCAAAATATGTCGTTTTAAATTAAAGCTTTGTATATTTTTCCAATAATTTTTTTATACTTATTTTAATTATTACATTTATAGTTTTATAAAAAATGGAACAACTGAATCCATCGGACTTAAAAGCAATTCTTCATTCAAAACGTGCAAATGTCTATTACCTTGAACATGCTCGTGTCATGCAAAAAGATGGTCGGGTGTTTTACCTATGCGTAAATGGTGATAGCTTTGTGCGTTCACTGCCATATATGCAGCTTAGAAAGTAATAACGGTATAGGCAAAAAAGGCTGCACATAGGCAGCCTTTTCTACTAATCATGAAAAATGAATCAGAAAGACACCATTTTCCCTGGATTAATCATCGCGCCAATGCCATACATGCTTTTGGCAATTGGAATTACAATAGGTGCCAATGCACGACCCATCGGAATATTCATGTGCTGAATTTTGGTTAGCATTTCAAAGTCATCCGATTGACCGCAGAAGTCATCTGCAATGGCTTTACCAATCCGTACAGTTTGTGCCACGCCATGTCCACTCCAACCGTGAACTGCATAAATTGGAAATTTATTGCCAGACTTACGGCTATCGGTTGCACCATTCACAGTTAAGTCCGTTTTTCCACTCCAAACAAAGTCAATCTCAACCTGCTTTAATTGAGGGAATACATGCTTAATACGTCCCAATAAATAGTCGTGAGTCTGCTTTGCATCCCAGCACGAACCTGTTCCTTCACCCCCAAACAATAAGCGGTTTTGAGATACACCACGGTAATAGTCAATCTGGAACTGCGTGTCATAAACAGGCATATCGGTTGGTAACAATTCTTTTAAATCAAGTTCCAACGGCGCTGTGGTACATACATAAGTATAAAAAGGGATAGTGGTTTGTTTACGTTCTTCCAATAGTGTAAACGACGCATGATGCACCGCCATCACCACACTTTTACGTGCTTTAATCACGCCATTCGCTGTCGTAACATAAATACCGTCTGCACGTTCCTGAATAGACTGCACTTCAGTTTGCTCATAAATTTTGCCACCATTTTGACAAAAACCATAAGCCAAACCACGGGTTAATGCTAAAGGATGAATATGCCCACCGAGATGGTCTAACAAGCCGCCAAAATAATTTTCAGAATGAATGTGCGTACGCAATTCATCTTGACTGAGCATCGCTGTATTTTTTTCTTCTAAATACTCACGTGCTTGCATTCCGTCACGTAAAGCATCTAAATGTCCAGGATGCACCGCAGCCGTGATATGACCACGTTTGCGTTGCAAGCTTAGGTCATATTTTTCACTGATACCGTCAATTAACGCCATGGCTTCTGTAGAAGTAAAGTGCCATAACTTTTTCGCATCTTCAAAACTAAAGTGCTCTGCCATGGTTTCGGCTTCCCAACGCGCCAATCCAGGAGTCAGTTGCCCGCCATTGCGTCCAGAAGCAGCACTGCCAACGCAGTTTTTTTCAACCAGTACGGTTTCTACACCTTGTTCAGCCAAATGTAGTGCTGTTGAGGTTCCTAATAGTCCACCTCCAATCACAAGCACATCACACTCGATATTTGCATTCAGTACATCGAAAGTATGCCAATCTTGCAATGAGCTTTCATAGTAGTTGGCAGGATGCTCGAACTGACCGCGTGAAGCTGCAATCCAGTTCCATTCTTTACCAGTTTGTTGATATTGACTGGCTTTAAATGCGACATCATTGAGTAAAATGGGTTTAGTCACTTCGATAGACATTTGGAACTCTCTTTTAAATTTGGTGAATAAGCTTAAGCATTGCTAAGGACGATGCTTTGTTTGCGAACTTTCTTGTACACGAACAGCACGATACCTACAGTTAGCCAGCCAAGACCAAAATGTAATGCACTAGGTTCAAGATTGAGCCACATTGCAACAAGGGATAATATTGATAACACGGGTAAACAAAGGTTTAAAAACAAAGAGTTGAAGCCTGAGCGTTGCTTTTCATGTACATAAAACTTCATAAATACAGAGAAGTTCACTGCGGTGAAAGCAATTAAGGCACCAAAACTAATCAGATTGAGTACAGTCGATAAATCTAAAAACATTGCAGTCATAGACACCATACCGATAGTAAGAACTGAATATAAAGGTGTGCCTAATTTTTCATTGATTGAGCCAAAGATACCTTTATGGAAAATACCATCGCGACCCATGATATGGACTAAGCGTGAAGCACTCGCGTGTGACGCTAATCCAGAGGCAACAGTATTCATGATTTGTCCAACCAAGAATAATGATTGGAATAATGCACCACCGACATACAACGCAATTTCGGGTAAAGCTGCTTCAGGGTCTTTAAAGCGTGCGTTATCTGGGAAGTAAAGTTGAATAAACCATGATGCGCCAATAAAGATGAAACCACCCAATAATGTGGTCAACATCACAGCACGTGGGATGGTTTTTTTCGGGTCTTTGGTTTCATGTGATAAAGTTGTTACAGCATCAAAACCTAAGAACGAGAAACATAGAATAGATGCACCCGTAATTAATGGAACAATACTCGTATCACCATTAAATAAAGGTTTTAAGGTCAATACATGTTCATAGCCATTTGAACCAATGCCACTAATTACGAGATAAATAAAGACCACAAGTAAAATTAAAGGCAAAAATACAAAGATTAGGGAGAGGTTGGCTAGAATATGAATTCTAAAACAATTGACGAGTGTGACTAATCCAGCTGCGACAAATACCCACGCAGCATAAGGTACTGCGGGCATTAAGGCATGGAGGTAAATTCCTGCCAGTAACGCATTGATTAACGGAAGCAGAATATAATCTAATAATGAACACCATCCGACAAAGAAACCTGCCGAATTTCCGCAGCTTTCAGCGGTATACGTATAGGCAGAACCAGGACGGTCAGTTTGCTTACTTAATCGAGCATAACTGAATGCTGTGAGTAACATGGCAAAAAGGGCAAACATGTAGGAGAGGGGAACTCGACCATGAGTAATGTCCGATACAATGCCGAAAGTGTCAAAAACAGTCATTGGGGTCATATAAGCAATACCCACAATAATGACTTGTGCTAATGTGAGTTTGCGAACGTTAATACTGCGATTGTCCATTTATTAAAACCTGTAAATCGTTTTAAATCAGTTGGAAAAGTCATCCATGACTTAAAAAGCGGTAGAGAAGGTATAAATGTCGGTAGAGCGTGGTACTCAAAGAATTCAATTCTTTATGCACCACGCTCTTAACATTTGTTTTCAAAGATATGCAAAAACGAGTTTTACAATTGAATGACGAATGTACCTTGCTTCTTATGAAGAGGAATTACGCCGCATTACGCTTTTGGCGTAGTTCAGCAGCATGTGCAATTGCATCATTTTCAGGTGCTTGTGACTTGCCATAAGGTTTAGCAATAAACATGTAAAGCAAACCACTCACAATCACAAAACCTAAACCAAGAAGTACAATCCAACGGTCAAAGAATGAAGGAACATCGGCTGGTTGAGCGAGTAGATAAATAGCAACAACACCATAAACAAGCGCAAGCGCATTGATTGGTAAGCCCCAAGCGCCAACACTCCATTCACCAGCAGGCTTCCAACCTTTTAATCGGTTTTTCAACGCAGCGAATACAACCATTTGGAATGAAACATAAATACCGATAACAGCAAAGGCAGTAATACGAGCCAAGTTATCTGGTGAGAAATACACCACAACACAGAAAATTAAAGGCAATAAGCAGCTTAAAATCATTGCATTATCAGGTACATTTTGTTTAGACAACTTAGAAATCCATTGATTTCCAGGTAGCATTTTGTCACGGGCAAAAGAGAACAACAGACGGCTAAGCGCAGCTTGTAAAGATAAGATACAAGAAAGCATGGCAATGATGGCAACCACAATAAAGATGTTTGCACCAGTTGTACCTAAAGCATCACGCAAAATAAATGGAATTGGATCTGTCACTTTACCGCTTACGATATCTTGTAAGTTAGGTGAAGCAAGGATATAACCCAATACAGAAACCATTGCAGAGATACAACCGAATACAATACTCAAAATCATTGCCACTGGAATTTGGCGACTTGGGTTTTTCACTTCTTCAGCAACGTTACCACAAGCTTCAAAACCAAAGAACATGAATAAGCCAAGCAATGATGCAGAGAAGAAAGCAGTTGCGTAAGAGCCGTCTTGTGCAAATACACCCATCGTATCAAATACGATAGAGAAAGGTTGAGCACGATGGAAAATCAATAAGTAGATCCCCAACGCGATTACGCTCACAATTTCACACCAGAAACCAATTTTAGCAACACGTGCTAGATTCTTAGTACCAGACATGTTCACAACCATACATAAGATTAACAATACGACGGTGGTGATTAAACCGTTCATTGCTGAAGGTTCATAGTGGAATAATGAAGCAGTAAAGCCTGCACAGTATTCAGCAATTGAAGTAACAGTTACGACTAATGCCCAAAGGTAAATCCAAGAAGCCATCCAAGCATATTTTCTTCCCCAAAGACGACGTGCCCAAGGATATAAGCCACCCGTAATCGGGTATTGAGATGCTGTTTCACCAAATACGATAGCAACCAATAATTGACCAAAAGCTGCAACCATAATCCACCAAATTGATGGGGGACCAGCAAGCGTAATAGCAAGAGCAAATAATGAATAAACGGCTGTTAATGGTGATAGATAAGTAAAACCAAGTGAGAAATTCGAGATCAATCCAATTGATCGTTCAAACTGTGAATTTTGGGTAGACGATGAACTCGCCTCTTGCCCAACATTTTCACCTATAGGAAGGTCGTTCATGCAATTTCCTTATTTAGCAATAAAGTTCAATACATAAGTATTAAAAATTTCCCAATCCTGCTGTGGGAGCGTGGGGTATTCTGAGTATAGAAGTCTTCGATTTGAACGCAGAAAATTTAATTCTTTGATGAAGAACAATAAATTTCCTGTTTTGAAATGAAATTCCTTTTTCGCGATTTGAGATTGAATATCATTTATTTTCTGATATGAGTGATTCAAATCGCTATACATTTACGTAGTCTAATTTGTCTTTTTTTATAATTACAAACGAGAGCCAATTTATTAATTTGAGCAGGAGCCAATTTTTTTTAAAATAAATTTTTTACCATTATATTATGCATTTATTTATATATTGTTTTGTGATGCTATTATTTTTAAAATTAATTTAAATTTATATAAATCAATAATTTAAAATATTTAATATTATGTAAAAATGTAAAGTTAAAATAAAAATGTAAAGTTAAAATTAAAAAATGTAAATATATTAATTATAATTAAGGGGTGGTTTTGTTGTGGCTATGTTTTAAAATATTCTTGACAAAAAAAAGCATAAATAATAAATAAGCAGTTGTGGTGAATAGAAAGATATTTTATCTAAATTGTTGAATAAGGAAATTGCATGACAGATCTACATATTGGTGAAAATTTAGAACAGGCGAATGGAAATGTTCAAATGCACGTTAAACAATTAAAGCACTTTATTAACGGTGAATTTGTTCAAACTACAGGCGTTGAATTCTTTGATTTAATTAGCCCTGTTAATGGTCAAATTTATGCGCAATCGCCAAATGCAACACAACAAGATGTGGATTATGCCTATGAGTGTGCAAAAGCTGCATTTAAAGTTTGGAGACGTTCAACGCCATCAGTACGTCAAAAAGCATTATTGGACTTTGCTGATGCATTAGAAAAAAATGCGGATCAACTTGTAGCTGCACAAAGTGTAGAAACAGGTCAGCTTAAACACATGATTGCGGCTGAAGAAATTAAAGGTTCTGTTGATCACATTCGCTTCTTTGCTGGCGCAGCTCGTTGCCTAGAAGGGAAGGCGACTGCTGAGTACTTAGATGGTTTTACATCAAGTATCCGTCGCGAACCGATTGGTGTAGTTGGTCAAGTTGCTCCTTGGAACTACCCATTATTAATGGCGGTTTGGAAAATTGCTCCTGCTTTAGCTGCGGGTAATACCGTTGTATTAAAACCAAGTGATACCACACCAAACAGTACGTTACTCCTTGCTGAAATTGCTGCTCCGTTTTTCCCTAAAGGTGCCATTAATGTCATCTTAGGTTTGGCTGACGCAGGTTCAAAAGTAGTTTCTCATCCTGTACCAGCAATGGTATCGATTACAGGTTCTGTACGTGCGGGTCTGCAAGTGGCTGCTTCAGCTGCAAGCAACTTAGCTAAAGCTCATTTGGAACTTGGTGGTAAAGCACCGGTAGTTGTATTTGAAGATGCTGATCTTGAAAAAGCAACAGATGCAATCAGCGTTGCTGGCTTCTTTAACGCAGGACAAGACTGTACTGCGGCAGCACGCGTTTTAGTGCAAGAAAGCATTTTTGATGAATTTTTGGAAAAAATGGTTGCAAAAACCAAGCAAATTCACTGCGGTTTACCAGATGATGAAACTGCTTTGTTTGGTGCCCTAAACAATCAACGCCAGCTTGTACATGTGAAAGGCTTTTTAGATCGCTTGCCTGCGCATGCCAAAATTGTGACTGGTGGTAAACAAGTGACTCAGTACTCTGGTTACTATTTTGAACCGACTATCATTTGTGGTTTAGAGCAGCATGACGAAGCCATCCAAAATGAAATTTTTGGACCAATCGTGACCATCCAAACGTTTAAAGATGAAGCTGACGCACTAGACAAAGCCAATGATGTTGAATTTGGTCTCGCTTCAAGTGTTTGGACAAATGATCATAGCCGTAGCATGCGCTTTAGCCGTGATTTAGATTTCGGTACGGTTTGGACGAATGCACATATTCCGCTTACTGCCGAAATGCCGCATGGTGGCTTTAAAAAGTCAGGTTATGGCAAAGACTTATCAAGCTATGGCTTTGAAGAATATACCCGTATTAAACATGTGATGAGTGCTTACGAAGATTAATCTTCGGCATGATGCACCTGCAATCATCATTTAACTAACATATTTTTTCAGAAGGGAATATACATGAAAAATATTTTACAAGCGCTTATTTTAGTTCCTGCAATGGCGGGTGTAACAGTTGTTCATGCAGCTGTACCACCTAAGCAAGTTGTTACATCATATATGAAAGCTTGGAATCAACATGATTCTAGCAAAGCAGCCTCTTATTTTGCTAAAGATGGCGTATTTTATGATGCTGCTGTAGGTACGCCACAAAAAGGGCAAGTTGCAGCACGTGATAACGTCATTAGTGTATTTATTAATGCCGTTCCTAACTTGAAATGGGAAATGACGAGTGCTCCAATTGTAAGTAAAGATGGCATTTCTTTCCAATGGCGCTTTACAGGCAATAATACTGGTGCATGGAGCAAAGATACACCTGCAACGAATAAGCCAATTAACTTTGAAGGCGTAAGTTTTGTTCGTGTTAAAAACGACAAAATTGTTTACCAAGGCGACTACTACGATTCTGCTACTTTGAATAAGCAGTTAGGCTGGTAATCCGCTACACATAAGCTCAAACTCTACTGCATGTCATTTATGTTGCTATAAATAGATGCAGTCGGGTTTGGGCATATGTCCTTTTTTATGTTCGATAAATTGCGTCATCAAAATGCTGAAAATATAACTCCGCCTTAAAATTATTAAAAAAAAATGAGACTCGATTTTCTTCTTGCAAGGCTACATAAGCCATAACGCTTTGATAGCGTGCATACGAAACTATCTTATGCTTAAGCCAATGATGATCCATATCTTCCAAAGCATCATTTTTTCATACAGTACGGTTTTTACTCTCTGCTGATAAAAAGCAATATCTCCACCTCCAGATATTTTCTTATACAAGCAAGTTAGTGATAGCTCATAGACTAAAAAAATAGTCTTAGATGTAAATTCAGCTTTTGGAGAGGGCATTAAGAAAACCTTTAATTCATGTCCTTACCTCAGGCTCGGACATTGTGTCAATTTTAGTTAGTCCGAAATACATATTGTAATGATTCTACAAAACCTAAAACCATTCTTGATTTAGACTTAGAGTGAATTATATGTATCGCACTAGGCTCCTGATATAAAAATAAAGTCGGTTTTATTGCTGTCAAACTAATGTGTTTGACTGTTAGATGCTGATTCATACATGCGAATTTCATGCATTAAGTAACGGTTTTATAGGTAAAAGATATAAATTTAGATGCCTTCAGGTGTGTTTCGGTGATTAAAAGTAAAAGGCAGCAATAAACTGAACGAGATTATAGTGCTCAAACAATAAAAGAACAGAGCAGAATACGATTCCAACTAATTATGCTTATTGATTAAATTAATGATTTTATTCGTGATTTGCTTTGCTATAATCCCGAGGCTTTTTAATACATGACAATTTTATGAAATTAAGAATTTTATTTGCTTCGACTTTCTTACTCGGTTCAACTCAATTTTTAGCAGCAATGCCTGTTGATCCACTCTTAGGCTCATGGAAAGTCATTGATGATAAATCAGGTAGTTACATCACAGAAATTGCGATTCGTAAGAATTCAAAGACTCAACAATATAGTGCGGCCATCACTAAATCGTATGCATTACCAGGTGCGGTAGCTACGGATGTCTGTACGAAGTGCACAGGTGCATTAAAAAATAAAGATTTGTTTGGTCTAGAAATTCTCACAAGTATGCTAGAAACATCTAAAAATAAGTTTAACAATGGGGTCTGGGTTAACCCACAAAATGGCCTTGTTTATACTATTAACGCGAATCTAAGTGGAACTGGTGATCAAATGAAGGTCTTTGGCAAGTCAAAGTCTGATAACACAACCACAATGATGACTTGGAAGAAATTCTAAACAAGTATTTGAATGCTGCTTTTGTTTATTTCTAAAAAACCATCAATTGATGGTTTTTTAGATTGGGATTGGTGTGAATGATGATTAACCCATTAGAGGTGCCTTGTGAAGATGTCTACGAGGTGAGGTATTTCAACGATAAGGGGATTTTCTCTTCGCCATATCAATAGTCATTCACGCATTAGCCTATCTGAGGAATGTATTGTTGAATAAACTATTAGGGATAGTTTTAAGCCACCAAAGCCAAGTAAATGCACAAAATTTGATTCAGACTTATATGTCATTATTTAAAAAGAAAATAGACTATCTTGCGAGGATAGTTTTGAAAAAACAAAAGTTATTGGAAATATAAAATCAGGCATCAAATTCTACTTGATCTGATTTTCTACTAAGCGAAGACGGAATTAATTCTGCTTCCAAGTTTTTTTTATAAGCTCCTAAAATAATGCTTTCAATAGCATTCATTGCATCTCTTAATTTTTTTTCGCTTAGCTGAACACTACCCACAGTGAGGTCTCGATCATCATCTTGATGGTTGAGTAGGTGCTTAATTGTGTACTGCCCCAAATCAAGGTTTTCTGCAATAGCGCCAAAGGTTCTACGCAGATCATGGAAGCTAAACTCAATGCCACATGATTTATTGATTTTTTGGCGTACTTTGGAAATATTCACAATATGACCAGAGGTAGATTTGGCAGAAGGAAATACCCATTCATTTGTTGCTTGAGCATAACGTTTTTTCATAAGCATAAAGAGAAAGCCACCCATAGGCAGGGTGTGTGGCGTACTATTCTTTTGATCTATTGAAGTGATTCGACCATATTTTAAGTCGATTCTGGTCCAAGACAAAGATTCACATTCTTCACGGCGAAGTCCAGTGAGAACCAAGGTAAGTAGGAAATCTCGATTGGTTTCTAGCTGCTGACCACGGTCTTTATATTCAAATACGGCTTTAATCCAGTTCGGCAGTTGGTCTTCATGAATATAGGTTTTACGTCTACGAATTTTATTCCAGCCTTGTTTAGCATTTAGCGTATGAATCGGATTATGAGTATCCAGAATAGACCTATCGTTTTCATCCAGATAATACTCAACTGAGTAATTATAGATGGCTCGTAAAACACGCATTGTCATATTGGCTTGAGCCATACTTCGATGTGACAACTCAGAATGCTTGGCCTGAATCATTGATCTGGAAATTTCATCTAGTTTTATGGCATTCCAATCTTTTAGGTAGTCATTCACCACCATGGTGTAGTCTTTAATTGTTCTAGGCTTGAGGGTTTTGTGGGAAAGGTAATTATCAAATGCTTGTTTTAATGTTGGTTTTGTTTGGAATAAATCTGATTTTACTTTTTCTTCAGCAATTGTTTTTCTTTTAACTTGATTGGGATTGATGCCTTGAGACATTTGAGTAAGTTTATCTTTGGCAATATCGCACGCTTGGGCTAGGGTTAAATCGCCATGTAAACCAATTGTAGAGCGTACAGTCTTGCCAAGGACTTTTTTCTCAACGATAAAGGTTTTACAGGTGTTATTCACCCGAATAGCAAAGCCGATCAAGTCACTGTCTCTATAGATAGCAGGCGTCATTTCGAGTTGATCAATAAATGTCTCTGTTAGCTTTACTCTTTGAGATGACATCGCTAGAATCGCTATCAATTGCAATATTTAGCAATATAGCACAATATTTTCTAGCGTCTACTGTGAGTCTACAAGCAAAAAATACTTGCTCAATAAGGAAATGTTAGATAGTATTGCTGCACAGCCAAACTATTGAATACAATGGTTTTGCAATAATATAGGGCCTATAGCTCAGTCGGTTAGAGCAGCGGACTCATAATCCGTTGGTCCCCAGTTCGAGTCTGGGTGGGCCCACCAAATTCAACCTCGTAACTTATTGAGTTATGAGGTTTTTTAATGTCTGCTATTTTTAGACCATCGGATTTTTCGGTCTATTTTGTGGTCCATCCGTTCGATAGTCCGATGGTCTATCTCCAGCATGTAAATCCATCTCTCAATTAACGTTTCCTAGCACTTCGACTTTCCGCTCGATCTACGATGAAGATGAATCTTCTATGATCTAGACCATCGAGGCGTAAAGCGAGTGGAAAACGATTAGGCTTGGGGGATTTTGACTTTCTGCTATTTGGCCTTTTTCCCCTATCTGCATAGGGGATTTCTGATTGAGGTATGGGGAGTTTTGTTAAAATAATCGTAATTTATTGAGTACTGTTAATCAGGTTTCTAGGAGTTAGGTTGTATAATTATACTTAATCTTGTATTAACTTTAATTACGTAATAATCTATTTCAATTACTGTAAATCAACTTGTTAACTCAGTTGAAATGACATACCTCTATCCTTTACTTAGTACTTCTTCATCTATTCGTTATATAAATTTATATGTATTCAAAAAAATAGTAGTATTTTAGTAATTGAAATATTTTAAAAGATTTTTTCCTTTCAATGTAGAATAATTAGTGTCGATAAAAAAAATTGAAAATAAATGCTATACTTTTTGAAAATATAGCTTGTCCTCTAAGAAGGTTGAAATGGAAGGAAATTTAAGTATTAAAGGTATACCAGTTCTGACAATATATTCACAATGTGTCGCTGGAAAATTCATTATTAATAGAAGATATCAAAGAAAGCTAGTTTGGAGCATAGAGGAAAAAGAGAAATTTATTGACTCTCTTCTTAATGGTTTTCCTATACCAATGATTATTGCGGCAAATTATAGAAAATCAAATGATGAAAATGCTTTTGAAATATTAGATGGCATGCAAAGGTTAAATGCAATTATATCATTCATTGAATGTGAATTCTCTGTAAATGGGAAGTATTTCAATTTGGAAACAGTTGCTCAAACTAAAAGTCAGAAAGAAAGTAGTGAAATACTTCAAAAGGAGCCTGTCTTAGATATTGATTCATGCGCAAAAGTTCTTGATTATCCAGTACCATTTTCAGTATGTGATAATAATAATTCTGAAAAAGTTGATGAGAGTTTTAGGAGAATCAATACTGGGGGGCGCACACTTTCTAAGCAAGATGTTAGACAGGCTGGGGCGCTTGGTCAAATTCCAGATTTAATTAGAGATTGTTCAATTTATATTAGAAAAGATAGCTCACATTCGAATATTGTTGATCTTCGGAATATGAGAAATATAAGCCTAAGCAATAAAGGTTTAGGTTATGGTATAGATTTACATGGTATATTTTGGTCAAAGCATGGAATAATTACTACAGAGAATATTAGGATGTCGCGAGATGAAGAGTTGGTAGCTCATCTGGTTTCATACATAATCAACCCCAATCAAGCTCAAACAACTTCTAAATATTTAGATGCTATCTATGATTCAACTTCTCAAGAAAGTGAGAGCCTTAATATAGGCATCAATAAGAAAGGATATGACCCAATATATAAACAATTCTGCTTTGTATTTGAAGAGTTAAAAAAGACATTAGATACTGGAAGTGATAGTTTTAGAAAACTAGTTTTCAAAGAAAGCCCAGCTAAAACAACTAGTGTTTTTCAAGTTGTATATATTGCATTTTATAAAGCATTAATAACTCATAATTTACAAGTTGCAAATTACTTGAATTTAAGAAATTCTCTTGAGAATTTATTTGACATGCATTTAAAAGCTCTTGATTCAGATCTTAAGTGGAGTTCCCAAGATAGAGAGAAGCTTTCTGAATCCATATATGGAGTTATAAAACTCCATTTTAAACCGAAGTCTGGTACGGATAGATACTTGAGCTCTTGGGTTGAAAGTTTAGAAAACATACTTAATGAGTCAAAAACAGAGCAAGTTTGTTATGATTTTAAGATGGGTCTACATCAAATAAGTGATGGGAGCGGAAAATTTCATGAAAGCACAGTCGATAAAATAGTTAAAACTCTTACAGCTATGACTAATTCAAAAGCTGGTGATTGTTTTGTCGTGTTAGGGGTTGCAGATAATGAAAATGCTGCAAAAACCCATAAAAAGCACTATAATTCTGAATATCTTAAATATAACGATTTTTGTATTGTTGGTATTGAATCTGAAGCAGTAATGTATCAAAAATCTATTGAAAATTATGAGAAAAAGATTCTTCAATTAATTGCTAAACAGCCTATATCCGAAAAGTTTAAGCAGGTTATAAAATCAAATATTGTAACTTTCACGTACAATAATAGAGAAATTTTGCTATTTAAAGCTTTTAGATCAGATAATCCTGAAAGATATAATGGAGATATATACAAGAGAAATCTTTCACATCTAGAAATAGTTGATAGAGACTCTGAATTTGATTTTCTTGATTTGTTTCGTAGAGAGTCTAATCACGCTCAAATTTAGTAAATAAGATAAATACTTAACGTTTAACTTAAGTTAAAGCTACTACAATATATAAGTAGCTTAACTTAAGTTGCCTGCTGTTCTATCAGTTTTTAATTGTATCTGCCTGAATTTCAAATACATATTATTTTCATGGTCTTTAACTAATAAAGGAGTGACCATGAAAAAAATACTATCCTAAACTTGAGGCTGTATCTAAAGCCATCGAAGTAATCCCACACCCCCAATGTAAGTCTGTAGCAAAAGCAATTCGTGTCTGCAACGATAAGAAGTCAGACGTAACGACAAAGCTTTGCGCCATTGCACTTGTCTTCGTATAGGAGAGAGGAATCAATCATGTTGATTTTTCAACAATGGCTAGTTCTTCAACGTCAGCAACAAGAATTGACCCAAGAGGCACTTGCTAATCGCTTAGGTAAACCGATGGCATTCAGGCTAAGAACGATGAGGTATTTGTAGATAAACTTGTTGCTAAGTATGATGTACCTCATCATGCAGCTACTGTTGATATTGTGACAAAAATTGCAGTGCTATCTACAGTCATTGGCAATCTAGAGGATATCTACAATATTTTGCAGACCAATCAATATGATAAAGTTCTGACTATAGCCAAAGCTTATTCATCTAATCTTGTTGTGCAGTACTTGTTAAAACGATTCTACACATATAATCCTAAACGCTATATCGGCAAAGGCTATCGCTTAAAGCCAGTCGATGCAGCTATTCTAATCACTGATGCATTTGAATCCATCCATAAAAATACAAGTATTCCCATGAAAACTTTCATGAAGGAAAAGTTGGTTTCAGGAATAAAAGTAGACTTCAAGACCAAAGAAGTCAGTATAGATCCAAGCAAAGCTGCAAATTTCATTACCAAGTTCTTTGCTGTAAGTGACAGAAATGCGAAAAAACCAGAACTGAGATTTCTTGAATTTCGGAATATTGCATACGGAAATTACCAGTATTTGTCTATCGATGAATTACAGAAGTCCTATAAATCTGTACCTCAGGAATTTCAGATTGGAGGGAGTATCTTTGATTCCTTGTCGGGAGAATTGATCTCAGGTCCTGAAATCTCTAAGACAACGTATCAATACCATGATCCAGATGGCATTGATGTGTTCGAAGATGATCCAATTCCACCGCAATCACAGCAGAACATTCAGCTAGACGAAATTGCCTGATATTTCCTAACTAATCTTAGCTTTTTGGTGGGAGGTATTCAGACAGCTCCCGTTTTCTATTTTGCAACGCCATACATCAAGCTCGCTATCTCAGTGTTGTGTGCTCACAATACTGTTTGGCGTTGCAAAATGTTGGTTTGCTTTGGGAGGAAAAATCGAGGGTTGTTGGGCTTCTGATTTTTTTGTTTATTTTCTTTGAATTTCTACACTTGCAAGGTGGTATTTTCATATTTTTTCGGATACTTTTTTCTGCATGGATCATAAATAAACATTTGGCAGATGAGTGTTCCAAGAATTAACTAAAATATTAAGTTAAGGGAGTTATCCCTGTGATTTCTAATGGTTAAAAATGAGTCAATAAATTTGATCAACCTTAAAAAAGTATAGTGATTACCTTTAAACAAATTATAATTACTTCCTATAAGTTGAAAAATTGTAGGTTCATGTGAACAATTTAGAAGGACTAGCAATCTGTGAAGATTGTTTAAATGATAAATATTTAATTGAGCTGATTATTACTACGTCCAGTAAAATAAAAATATGTTGTTGCTGTAAAATGGAAAAGAAATGTGGTCAATATGAGGATTTGGCCAATGAATTAGAAGAAGTAATTTTTGAGCATTACTCATTAGCTTCGAGCGCTGAAAGATGGTGGTCATCGGATAATTATTCTGGGGAAGGAGATGACTTAGAATGTATTATTCAAGAAATTTTAGGACAAGAAATTCCTGAGATTGATGAGATAATATCGTATTTGTGCGAGAAAGATGCATGGAATGTGAGGGACGGCGATACCTCTTTTTTTGACAACACAGAATCTTATGTGTATAGAAAAAGCTATGATGACTACTTTGAAGAGTATTGGAGTTATTTAGTTGACGAGCTTAAAACAAAACGTCGTTTTTTTAGTGATTCTGCAAAGAAACTATTTCAGGAGATCTTCCATGATGTTGAAAATATGTATGCATCCCAAACACACTCAAGTGGACACGGATATTCTAAAAACAAAGTGCCAGTGATACGTACAATAGCGAAGGAAACTCAAATTTTTAGGGCACGAAGGGCCGATACATATGAAGAGTGTATAACATATTTGCAAAATCCTGATAAAGAATTGTCACCACCTCCATCTAAATTTGCTCAGCAGGGGCGAATGAATGCTAAAGGGGTTTCTATTTTTTATGGTGCATTGCATATAGAAACCTGTATTGCAGAAATGCGGCCTTCAATTGGATCTTATTTGGTCTTAGGAACATTTTCTCCGAAAAGAGAGCTTAAAATCTTAGACTTTAAATTATTAGAAAGTTCTTATCCTGTTTTAAGTTATTTTCAACCTGATTTTAAATATCAGTCGATGCATAAAGAATTTTTACGAAAACTGCATAAACTAATAAGTTTACCTGTTATCAATGGGCATGAAGATGAATACTTAATTACACAAGTATTAGCTGAATATTTAGCATACGTGAGAGACAATAACTTTGATGGTATTTCCTTTGAATCTACCCAATTTGATGGTGGTGCTAATATTGTCCTTTTTCCGAAAGATAAATTGAGGGATACAGATAATCTTTTTGCAATTGATGATGATATAACAAAAAGACAAGAATCAATATTAGATGATTTTGGACTCGAATTTATTAGTAATAGTGTCAATGTGCAGAAAACTGAAAAAATTAAATATGAAACATCACCTTTGTATTCTGGGAATTTTTAGTATAACGACTATGGTTGAAATTATCGAAAAGTAAAGGTAATTGGCACTCCTAAAATTTTAGGTATCTGATTGTCAAATTAAAAAAGTTCTTAGTTTTAAATTGATTAATTACTATAGCGATCTTAGTATCTTCTCAACTTAATCATAAGTTTTAAAGTTTTCACAAAAATCAGAGGGTAAGATGAAAAAATTATTATTACTGAGTTTGCTTTGTACAATCGGAATGAATGTTTCTGCTGGTTCTAACTGTTCAATTAGTTATATGTCTGATGACAAACTGATAGATATTCTTAAAAAAAATAATTTTGAATTTGATAATTATCAAGAGGTTTGTGAGTGCTTAAAAAGTGCTAATGCAAAAGTTAACTTACGCTATACCTCAGCTATAAGTAATCAACAAGCTACTGCTGTTGTAATCGCTGTAGTTGAAGATATAAATTTTCCGATAGCTTCAGATCGCTATAAACGATCAATATGGTCAAGTCCAGAACGAACGACAGCCATTGAAGTAAAATTGTTAATAGGTGCAGTTAATGATGCTTTAAATGGCATAGACCAATCAGATATTAAAGGGTTGAATGAAAATCGTAAAAAAATGGGCGTTAAAATTTATCCAGTTTCATCCAACATAAAATAATAATTTGAAATTGTTAAGTTTAACATTTTGAGTGTTCAGTGGATTTGTTCAACTCCTCCTTAACTGGCATATTGGAGATTAGATAGCGTCAAACTATTCAACAATATCCCGTTTTCTATTTTGCAACGCCAAACATCAAGCTCGCTCTTTCAGTGTTGTGTGCTCACAATGCTGTTTGGCGTTGCAAAATGTTGGTTTGCTTTGGGAGGAAAAATCGAGGATTGTTGTGCTTCTGATTTTTTTGTTTATTTTCTTTGAATTTCTACACTTGCAGGGTGGTATTTTCTTTATTTTTTAATTTTTTCTGATGTTGTTTCTGGTCAGACTGCAAATACTTCGGTACATAGAAATCTCCAAACTTCGGTCCAACAACCATTTTAAAATTAACTAGACAAAACATTTGGGTCTAGCACGGTACTTCACTATCAAATTAAAAATCATGGACTTAAGAACCTCGGTCCATCTTTCCGAGTGTCCAAAACCACGGTCTATTTGTGGTACATCACAAAATTGGGCCTTTATTTTTCTTATACTTAGTATTAGTAAAAAATCATAAAAAAGAATTTCAAAAAATAAAATACCTTTTTTTTCATGAGTTTAACTAAAACAGTTCGGTACTGTTATTTTTATTGTATTCCATTGGAAAATGCATCATAAGACATTGTTTTTTATAGTTAAAAAATTAAAAACTGGTCTGACTCATAATCCGTTGGTCCCCAGTTCGAGTCTGGGTGGGCCCACCATATATATCAACCACTTAGGTGTGCTAATCCTAAGTGGTTTTTTATTTTTAGAATCCGTGTAAGCACTACGTAAGTGTAAGTTTTCGGCCTTTTTTGCACTAATTTGCTTCTTATTCTGCACTAAATGAAAATATAACACTTTGGTTAAACGGCAGTAGTGGCAAAGCTATTTGCCATAAGTAGTATGCCCCACAAGAGTGCGCCTATAGCAATCGCTAAGGTATTTTTAACCTGATTATTCTTCATAGACTTTTCTCGTATGAGCATCTATTTCCTTTTAAGTCGCAGCACATAAAAAGGATCATCATCTTTGAGTTTTTTACAATTCAGAATTTTGGGCTTAGACAGGTTCATTCAGATTGCGAAAAGAAAAATTGAACAGTCTGGTAATTAAGATTTTAATTATTTTAAGTTGTTGTAATTATTAAAAATAGTCGTGTATTCCGAAGTTTCTGGGTTTAAGTGCTATAAAAGGGTGTAGAGCATAAAAAGGAAACGCTACATTAGCATTTCCTTTTTTATTTTAGTTATGGTTATCTTTGGTGCTGAAAATATTGCATCACATGAGCCAACTATCTTTAGGGCCATTATCTATATATTCCCAAAATTGATGCACTCCATTATCGTGAAATTTTAGGGTAAAGGGTTTGTCGGTTATGAGTTCGGTTACACAATTTTGATATGAAACAACAACCTTTGCGAAAATTTCATGATCATTATTTTGATAAAAGTTTATTGTTGGGCTTAGGTTTTCTAGGAAATAACAGTTCTCTGGCAAAAATACCATTTGCTTTGCTGTATCAATCGCTTCATGGCGATCTTTGTCTGTGAAGAATACATCGAAATTCATGAGCTTTGAGCCTCTTTTTCTTATCCCTTTCTTTATTTTAGAAGCATATGTAAAAAATGCAAAGTAAATCACATTAAATTAATATAATGATACATAAAACGCATTAATCTGTTAATACATCGAAATGTACCTTTTCTTTGGAATGTGATTTTGTAAAGTTTTAATTAATAAATTAAATTTTTTAGTTAGTTTTTCTTTGTAAAACAGTGATGTAATTATCATTAAATTATCATATGTTGATAAAAATCAACATATGTGTTAAAATTTGAGCTAATCTAGGCAGTTCGAGGTTGTTATGATCTTTTTTGACGGAGAACAAGTTTTCCCTGATCGAGCAAATAACTTTAAAACTTTCTTAAAAAAATATCTTAATGAACAAGATGGCGAATACTTATTAGAAGAAAAATCTTTTGTTTATGATGCTGAAAATGATGAATTTCTTGAGCCCGATATTCAAGCATTCTATTCACTCTGGTCTGCAATTTTAGACTAAAAAAAGCCGCCTTATGAAGGCGGTTTTTTATTGGGCTATAGAGTGTGATAGGAATTAGAAATAGGGGAGTAAAAGCTTAAAATTGTAAATCTCTCTTTTGCGATTTTATAACGCGCCAAGCTGTTGCCAAGTTTCACCATTATGCAACGAGTGATAATAATTCTGTAGTTCAACTAAATCATAGTATTGGCTATAAGCTACGAGCAGTAAACCGAGGATAAGTCCAATTTTAAGATAAACAAGTCGGGTTGAGTTTTTATATAAATTATCCAGTCCAAAAAAGGTCAAAATTAAAGCTGGAATCAATACAATCGTTTTTAAGTGGTTTAAAAAATCGAGCCCATGTGTATATAGTAGCCCAATAATCAGAAGTACAAGCCCTAAACTGGCATAGATACGGCTGTCGAGTGATGTACGTAAAGCAAAAATACATTGAAGCATCAAAATAAAACTGGCAAATAAGTAAAAAGTGGTTCCGCCAATAATCACAGTGTAAATGGCGTTGAGTACACAATACGCCAATATAAGAAAGATAATAAAAAAGTAAATGAGCGTATAAAGTCGATGGGTCAATTCGGTTGTTTTTGCCATAAAAATCAATCCTTATCCAAACTCATTACGCTTAAAATAAGCATAGGCATATTCTCTGTAAGCTTCTATTTTTCTGATGTAAGTATTGTATATTTCTCATGACTTAATGATGCTTTTAGTAAATTTCTAGGACAAAAGAAGCTGATGAAACAGAGGCTTAAACAAATATTTCCACCAATGCATAGGGCTGGAGTAACCGATAAATATCGAGTTGTCAGGTTGCTTTGTAATGCTCCCAATTGATCTCCAATATTCCATTCAGGATAGCAATGCATCCAATAAAAGCAAATTTTGTGTAAGCTGTTATTTTTCATAATGATTAAAAAGGAAAATAAAACAACAGTGGCAGAGTACAACTCCAACAAAAACTGGATTGTAAATTTTCTGACAGTTATAGCGATCTGCCCAATGACTACAAATAAAAGAAAAATCGCGTGAACAAAATGCATCGGAGTGTAATAAGGCATAAATCAAATTTGTAATGGTGTAAGGTCAAAAGGATGAACCTAAGTTCATCCTTTTGTATTTAAGAAAAATTTATTGTGCTTTACTGACAGCGATAGATGAATCATTGGCTGCTTGTGCCATTGGCGTATATTTCAGTCCTAAAGTTTGACTGGTATATTGACGCACTTGATCCAGTAATACAGGGTTTGTGCTTAACTCTTGTTGGTACGATTTTACAATTTCATGTAATTTCGGGTTCCATTCACCTTGTACTTGTTGTGGGAATGCTTTTTCAAGCAAACTCAACATAATGTACGGTGAAGTAGATGCACCAGGTGAAGCACCTAGCAATGCGGTTACGGCACCATCTTTAGACGCGAAAATTTCTGTACCAAACTGAAGTTGGGCTGGTTTACCGTCTTCTTTCTTAATGATTTGAACACGTTGACCACCTTGATTTAAATGCCAGTCTTCTGGTTTTGCATCAGGATAGTATTTTTTCAATTCATTAAAACGATCTTCATCAGACATCATGACCTGACTTACTAAGTATTTGACCAAATCAAGGTTTTCCATGCCTACAGCAGTCATGGGTAATACATTGTTTTTCGTGGTCGATTTTAATAAATCTAGCTGAGAACCTTGTTTTAAGAATTTATTTGAATAGGTCGCAAATGGTCCGAAGAGCACATATTTTTTACCATCAATATAACGGGTATCAATATGTGGAACAGACATTGGTGGAGCACCCAATTCGGCACGACCATAGACTTTCGCAGTATGGCCAGCAGTGACTTTAGGATTGTCTGTCATTAAGAACACGCCACCTACAGGGAAGCCAGCGTATTGTTTAGCTTCAGGCAGACCTGTCATTTGCAAGAGTTTAACTGCTGCACCACCTGCACCAATAAACACAAAACGAGTTTTGACATGGTTGGTTGCGCCTGTTTTCAAATTTTTGAAAGATACAGTCCAAGTTTTGTCATCATTTTGGCTAATGCCAGTCACTTCTGTAGAGGTTTGCAGTTGGAAGTTAGACTGCTTTTTAAGGTGATCGACCAATTGTGTGGTGATTGAACCATAGTTCACATCAGAACCGACATCCATACGTGTTGCAGCTACTTTTTGTGCAGCATCACGGCCATTCATCACCAAAGGTGCCCATTGTTTAATTTCGGCAGGGTTCTCAGTGAACTTCATACCGTAGAACATTGGGTTTTTAACCATAGCAGCATAACGCTTTTCTAAGAAATTCACGTTATCTCCCCATACAAATGCAATATGAGGAACAGGGTTAATAAAGCTAGTTGGCTCGCCTAAAACACCTTGTTTCACTTGGTATGACCAGAATTGCTTTGCGACTTCAAATTGTTCAGCAACTTTTACTGCCTTGGTAATGTCCATTTTGCCATCTTTTTCAGAGGTATAGTTCATTTCCATAAAGCCAGAGTGACCAGTGCCTGCATTATTAAAGCCATTTGAGCTTTCTTGGGCAACTTGATCTAGTCGCTCGTACATGCGAATTTGCCAGTTTGGTTCAAGTTCGGTCAAATAGGTACCTAAGGTGGTACTCATAATTCCGCCACCAACCAAGACAGCATCAACCACTGGTTCATTATTTGAGGTTTGAATTTTTTTAGACACAGTTGGTCGGAATAAAAAAATCAATACTGCAAGCAAAAGCAGTACGACAAATACCGCGAGGTATTTTAAAAAAGTTTTCATGCGATTTTGACCTTGGGAGCAGGTTTTTGCATCGCTTTATAGCGAATGGAGGGTAATAGCAAAAAATAAAAAGAGGTTGACGGAAATGGTGGCAAACTAAAAGTTCAGAAGAGAGGGAGTGAAATACATGAATCCTTAAAACTAAGAAAAAATGTACCTTTTAGTTTAACCACACATTTCCAATCGGTTGCCATTTTAGACGAAATAAGTATTGACTCAGTAATTTTTATTATAAATGTCGATATAATATGTATAAATTTGAGTGATGGTAAATTTATTTTTTATGAATTTCAGTGATTTATGTTAATTTTATTTACCCTATAAATCAATAGGCTAGCGATTTTCTTGAATTTCAGCCCATTTTTTACTATTCATACAGGATAATACTCATCAAAAGATAATGCAGAAGTCGTGAGCAATTAGAATAATGAAAATATATTCAAAATATATCTAATTGTAATACCTAATAAATATAAGGGAATTAAAAGGCCACATGAAGAGCGCTCAATAATGTGGTCTAGTTGCTATTCAATGCATTGGACTAGGCAGTTTCAAGCGCTTGTTAATAGGGTGTAGTAGATCATACTAAAGGTTACAGCCCATGGTTTTGATCCGCAATTTTTCAGCCATCATAATGGTGGTCGCGTTTAAGTTACCCGTGATAATCCGTGGCCTAATCGATGCATCCACTCCACATCAATTCTGCATACTTATGTACACGTCGTTGCCGATCTAACACAGACATTGCAGCTTTACCCATTTTACAATCACAGAATGGATGGTATTTATCCCCATATGTTGTGAAGGTGGCAAATTGGGTAAGCGGTTCTATGACTGCCTTGAAACCTATTTGTATAAAGATTCTTAAGGCAACGACCTTGTCGGATACCAAAGAGCAAATGATTCATGATGTATTCGTTCGTGATCAATACCACATGACCTTCTTACATATCAATCGAATCAGTTTGGGGAATCTGCCCTTATTTCCAGACCCTCAAGAATCATTAGGAGGAACCATGTTGACCTCATATTTACATGCATTTGCTTTGTTTTTCTCATTGCTGAATCCGTTTTTAATGAGTATTTACATGATTGGTATGATTCGCAACTCCGAAGCCAAAGTGTTTAATAAGGCCTTGATTCAGGGCTGTCTCATTGCTTTTGTGGTATTTCTGCTGTTTGCATGGGGCGGAGAAGCAATTTTTAGTAAATATTTAAATGTGCGCTTTGAGGCCTTTCAAATTTTTGGTGGACTGATCTTCTTGGTAATCGGTTATCGCTATGTGTTTCAGGGGGCAGATACGATTGGTGAAATGCGTGGTGCGCCTGAACACTTGGCAGGAACCATTGCCATGCCTTTTATGATTGGGCCGGGAACCATCAGTGCCGCCGTGGTGACAGGTATATCGCTGCCAATTAGCGGCGCAGCCATGATTATTTTTCTGACTTTGGCATTGACCTGTGGTTTGATGATCTTAATGAAATTTGCACATGATCATTTACGTTATAAACATGCCAAATATATAGACCGTTATGTGGATATTGTCGGGCGATTGTCTGCTTTACTGATTGGGACTATTGCGGTAGATATGATTATCAATGGCATTTTGGGCGTTATATCTGAAATGTAAGCGGATTCCAAATCAAAAACCGAATGTTATACATTCGGTTTTTGAGGCTAGAAAAATGATCGTAATTTAGAAAAATAATTTTTGTCTTTTGATTAGGAAGCTAATTGTTGAATAATTTTATCTAATTTTTTATCGATTTGACTACGATAGGTATCTGGTAATAAGCGTGAAAGCTTTGCCAAAATACGAGCTTGCGCACCAGGAATAACCACAAAATTATTTGAAAAAATACCTTGATAAATTTCCTTACATGCTTTGTCTACAGGCATACTGCCGCCCAATTGTTTTAATGCGGCAGTAATAGGTGAGCCATGCTTACGTTCTTCAGTTACAAGCGGTGTGTCTATTTCTGGTGGGCAAACCACAGCCACATCAATTTTTTGACTACGTAATTCCATACGTAAAACTTCAGCTAAACCGACTACACCGAATTTAGAAGCACAGTAACCAGTGTAACCATAGCAGCCCACTAGACCTGCGGCAGATGCTATAAATACAATCTTAGGACGTTTACCTTGTTGGACTGCCTGTTTTAAATGAGGTAGGGCAGCATGGGCTACATTACGGTTACCCACGAGGTTAATATTAATTTGTCGTTCGAATTCTTGTGCTGTCATATCATCGAAACTCTTTGCAATGCTGATTCCTGCTGAGTTAATGAGAAGGTCGGGTGTACCAAATTGAGCAACCGCTTCAGCGAACTTTTCATCCATGGTATTTTCATTTTGCACATCAACTTCAAATCCAGTAACTGTTGCTGAAATCTTGCTAAGTTCTTGAGTTGCTTGCTGAATGCCTGCATGGGCAAAAATACATACTTGATAGTGGTCTTTAAGTAAGTGTTTGGTGAGTTCAAGTCCAATACCACTACTACCACCAGTAACCCATGCTGTTTTAGACATATTGTTTTTCATCTCATTTTCCTTATGAGTGTTGTTTTAAATTATGTGAATCAACTACATATTTTTATTGAAGCTAGAATATTTACTATAATTTAGACAAAAATATCTACGAGTGCAGAATAGATCGTGGTTTTGTAGATGAAGCCGAGTAATATTTTGTGCTTTACTATAATAAATAAAAGTTGCTTCTGATTATATGCTTTTAAAAGTTTTCGCAATGTTGAAATTGGAAATCTTTAATTGATTTTTTGCTTTCATTAGATTGATTCAGCCACGGTGTAGCTGAATCAATGGGTGGCTTATAGCGAAAACTTTTGAATAATTTTGTCTAATTTTTATCGATTTGGCTACGATAAAGACCTGACATGTAGCCGCGGTATTGCTCATTGAGCAAGTATTGAATGAATTCAAGCCCAATACCGCTGCGGTTATCTGTTATCCATGCTAGTTTCAGTGTTGCGTTTTTTAGTTCAAAATCCTTGTGAGAGTGCTTTCAAGGACGAAGTGTTAAACCACTTCGTCTTTAAGCAGAACATCACCAAATTTTGTACGTAATTCAGCTTTGACAATTTTACCTGTGCCATTGATTGGTAGTGCATCTACAAAGATCACGACATCAGGAATCTGCCAACGTGCAATTTTGTTTTCAAAGTAAGCGCGAGCTTCTTCTTCCGTTAAAGTTGCATTTTCTTGCTTCACGGCAATTAAAATTGGACGCTCATCCCATTTGGGGTGACGCGCTGCAATAGCTGCTGCCATACGAATGTCAGGATGACCAACAGCAATATTTTCAAGTTCAACAGATGAAATCCACTCGCCACCAGATTTGATTAAATCTTTTGCACGGTCGCAAATGCTCATATAACCATCGGCATCGATTGTTGCGATATCACCTGTATCGAACCAGCCATCCGCAGTTAAAGCACTTTTTTCTTGATTGAAGTAATTTTCGACAATCCATGGACCACGGATTTGCAGGTTGCCTTGAGTATGCCCATCATTTGGTAATGCAGTTGTGCTATTACCATCGACAATACGTAATTCAACACCAAATGGTGGGCGACCTTGGGTTAAGCGGAGCTTTTCAAATTCTTCTACACTGAGCGCAGAATGCTTTGCTTTTGGTTGGTTTGCAGTACCTAATGGGCTAGTTTCAGACATACCCCAAGCATGAATTGTGTCGCAAGCATAATTATTCTTAAAGTCACGAATAATAGAAGCAGGACAAGCGGCACCACCAACAACGTTGCGGCTCATACTTTCTAATTTTGTGCCGCGTTTTTTTGCTGCAGCAAGAAGACCTTGCCAAATCGTTGGTACACCTAATGCAATCGTTACTTTATAGTCATCAATTAAGCTAACGAGACTATCGCCATCTAAATTTGGTCCTGGAAGCACAATAGTAGAACCAACCATTGCGGCTGCGTACGGGACGCCCCATGCATTGACATGGAACATTGGAACCACTGGTAGCACAATATCATTTGCAGACAAATTTAGTGAGTCTGGAAGGCAAATTGCCATGGTATGTAATAAGGTAGAACGGTGGCTATAGAGTACGCCTTTTGGATTACCAGTAGTCCCTGAGGTGTAGCAAAGCGAGCTCGGTGTTTCTTCGCTAAATTGTGGCCAGTCAAATTCTGTTGATTGATGCTGAATCAATTCATCATAGAAAAGTACATCTGGTAAAGCTTCAACGATTTTTTCGTCATGTGAACCAAGACAGATAAAGCGTTCTACGGTTGGAACTTTACCTTGAATTGCTTGAATTAAAGGTAAGAACGTTGAGTCAAAGAAAATCGCTTTATCTTGCGCATCATTAATGATGAAGACTAATTGTTCAGGGAATAAACGTGGGTTAATGGTATGACATACATAACCACTTCCAGAAATAGCATACCAAGATTCTAAGTGACGATGGTTGTTCCATGCAATGGTAGCAAGACGATCACCAGCTTCTAAACCAAATGAGGTAAATGCATTTGCTAAACGTTTAGCATTTTGCTGAGTTTGTAACCAGTTGGTCGTAGTAATTTGACCATTCACCTCACGTGAAATAATAGAAGTATCTGCATGATATTTTGCTGCATGTTCAATGAGGTTACTAATCAATAAAGATTGATGCATCATTTTGCCAAACATTTTAATCATCCTTGGGGGCTGTTGTTATTCAATATAAAAAGACTTTTAGCTTTTGTTAAAAGTCTTTATGAACTTATTTGTTGTTAAAAGCAACTTCTGAGCCTGGCTTAATATAACGTGGCATTTTTTGCCCCGTTTGCTGAGCTACTGCATGAAGTGTACGCTCAATCCAGCCTGCGTCCATAATAAACATAAGTGAATCATCATCATTGAGGTTAACGTTAGCACCTTCAATGACCATGAAGCCTTCAGCGCCTTCAGGCGTCGTTAAAGTATGAATAGAACCTGCTGGTTCAAACAAATAACTACCAGCAATTTGAACATCTTCAGGATATTCGACATAATGCCAAGAACCCGCTGTTGTATAGAAATGTACAACACCTGTGTGGAAATGGCGCGGTAATGTTACACCTGCATCGAAACGTGCGCGGATGACCCATTTACCATTGTCGGGATCTAAAAAGCATGGCGTAACGTGTACGCCGGGTAATGCATTTTGAATTTCACCATCGTTAACGTTAATGGTTAATAAACGGTCTTGATGTTTAATAGATTGTGCAATGCTCATGACAAACTCCATGTATGTCTTTATTTGAGAGTGAGATATCAGAATGACAAACTGCGGGTATCTGTTATTTCCTTGTACTTGAGCATAGCAACGTTTCATAATAAGCAAACCATTCAAAAGAATGGATTTACCGTTGTTTAATTGTTGCTCAAATGATTCGAGTTTAAAAAATGTATTTAAAATCTGGGTTTTGATGCAATTTAATATTGCTTCATCAGTAACCTTATTCTAGTTTTAGGGCGCTTTAAATGATAAGAAAGAGCCATGTTTTTTGAAAACTTTGCTAATTGGATGTTGAATTTCAGGGAGTGGAAATTTGCTGATGGAACTGAATAAAAAAGATTGGATGAAGTGATATGCAAGTCTTAAAAACCAAGCTCAGCCGTCCAAGTGTTATGAGTGATAAGGCAATGCAACGTCCTGAGTTGTTAAGCCATATGCTGGAATATTGCCAATCTTCTCTTGTGTTTATCCATGCAGCAGCGGGCTATGGAAAAACTACCCTGATGTTTCAAATGAGCGAGAAGCTACTTGCTCAAGATAAAACGGTAAAATGGTTAACACTCGACAGTGATGACAATGATCCGAATCGTCTTTACCAATACCTTTGCTTAGCACTATTGGGTCTAGATCAGTTTAGTTCTATTTCTGATGGGCAAGTCCACAAGCAACATATTATTGAACTCACACAAAAAGTGTCAGATGCAGATACAGACGTTATTCTTTTTATAGATGAATTTGAAACAATTGAAAATCAAGAGTGTTTAAATCTTCTGTGGTGGTTATATCAATATTTGCCTCTAAATTGTCATCTGGTCATTGCTTCCAGAACAAAGCCTAACTGGAGTTTTGCCAAAGAGTATTTATTGGGGCGTTTAAAGCTGGTGACAGAAGTCCAGCTCAGTATTAAAACTGAAGATAGTGCGGCACTCATTCATTTTTTAAAGCAACAGAATTTTGACCACGTTACATTAACCCCTGAGTTAGCTGAGTTACTGATTCATAAAACGGAAGGATGGTTGACAGGGATTCAGCTCACCAATTTATATTTAAAGCAATATCATGATGCTGGGGCGGTCATCCAAAGTTTAAGCGGCGCACATAATCAGATTGTAGATTATCTGAGTGAGCAAGTGTTTTTACAGCTTTCTGAGGAAATGCAAAACTTTTTGATGAATATCAGTATTCTAAGGAAGGTGAGTTTATCCAATACGCTAGAGGTTGCGCAAAATTCTACATCTTCAAAGTTATTGGAGTTGATGATTCAAAAAGGCTTATTTATTCAAGCCTTAGATGAGCAACATATATGGTATCGTATTCATCATTTATTCCGTGAATTTTTGGAAAATCGTTTTAAGACATTAGATATAGAACAATATCGAGCGGTACATTTACGTGCAGCGAATTGGTATCAAAAAAACAATTATTTAATGGAAGCCATTTATCACGCGCAGCATGCTGAAAATCAGGCGTTGGTATTAGATCTGTTAAGTCAAGTGAGTCGTGATTTAATTTTGGGTGGTAGTTACTACAGTTTAATTGAGCTGGTGAAATTAATTCCAGATTCACTTTTAATTCAGAGAGTAGCACTGCTTTACGATATGATTTGGTCTTTAATCATCACGCATCAGCATTTATTAGGTGCTCATTATTTACAATTGTGGCTCAAAATCGATCCGAATGAACGAATTAAAGGCGATGATCAACTAGCATTTGATCCAATGCTTGCTTTGGTCAGTGATGATATGAAACTGGCCTATGAGCTATCCCAGGCGAATATTTCTAAATTATCGGAAAACTCATATTTTGTTCGTGCACCTTTAATTGGTATTGGTGCGCTATATCAAATTTGCTTAGGTAAAATTACTGAGGCACGTAAAATCCTGATTCAGACACGGGCAGCATATATACAAGGTCAAAACGTATTTGGGCTGATTATTTCGGACTGTATAGAGGCACTTTGCGACTACCTAGAAGGGAATGTAGAAAAAACACTGGTGAAATTAGACTACATTGGTCGAAGTGAAGACTATCTAAAACTCGGTTCAAATGAGTTTTTAATGACCATTGCGAAAATGATTACCAGCAGTGTAAAAGCAAGCCTGTATTATGATTTGAACGAAATTACGCGAGCAGAAAATACCCTAAAGCATTTTAATAATGGTGAACAACTGATTATTCCTGATTTGGCTATTATTGGGTATGAGTTGTTGTTGCGCTTGGCTCATATTTCAGGGGATGCACAGGCGGAACAGACCTGTTTGACGCAATCCCAAATTTGTAGCAATGATTGGTCAATGCCACGTTTGAGCCGAACAGTTCAAAATGTTTATCAGCAATATCAGTGGTTTGATAGAAAAAATAAGTTGAATGATATCAATGCCGATGAACTCGAAGCAATCTGTCAAGGTCACATTGAGAAAACATTAAATATTTCCAATGTGATCACTGGTGATGATTTGATGCTCTATAGACAATTGATTTTTTTAGCGCGTGAACCACAGGCCAAAGTACTTCTTGAGCAAGAATTAGATCGTATTGTGACTTATCCATTCCGTCGTGCTCGAATTCTTTTACTATTGGCTCTAGCTGATTATCGTTTAAATCACATTGAATTTGCCTTCACATGGTTTGAACAAGCTTTAGATATTTTAGAGCCAACGAAAGCTGTACGGATTGTATTGGATGAGCATCCGCTCTTATTCCAACTCTTGGCTGATTATATGAGGCATCTTGCAAAGTCCAAGCAGAAAAAAGACCCTTCTGTTTTGGCTTTCACAGAAATGCTGGCTGCAATGTGTAGTGTTCCTTTATCTGAAACATCGGTAGATGATGATCTAGGCGTTATACAGACTGAATTGCTTTCTAAACGTGAATTACAAATTTTACAGAAGGCCAGTGAAGGTTGTACTGATATTGAGCTGGCAGATAAGGTGTTTTTATCGGTGAATACAGTGAAATGGCATTTGCGTAATATTTATAACAAGCTTGGTGTACGTTCTAGACTTGAGGCTGTTACAGAAGCTAAAAAACGAGGTTTAATTCAATAGACGAGAGTCATGTCTTGGTACATATTTGAATGCAAAAAAAAGATGCCCATGTCTAAACGCTAAGACATGGGCAAGATAGGGAACTGAAATTTTTTTCAATTATTATTGGAAGTAATGCTTGAAATCTATGATTAGCCTTTCAGGTAAAAATTTTTGAACTTTGAGAATGAAGATCATGCGTAATAACCTTCATGTTTAAAGTTCGTGCCACTTCCTTAATCAAGGGAAATGGCGAGAATTTCATTTCTAAAGTTGCTTATGTCGACAGCTTAGAAAATTGAATATGCACCATCAACTTTGATAATTGCACCATTTACAAAGCTTGCTGCATCGGATGCCAAGAAAAGAACTACATTGGCAATTTCTTCTGGTTTACCTAAGCGTTGCATTGGTGAACGTGCCATGATACCTCCGAAAACTTCAGGCATATCTTTTAAAGGTTGAATTAATGGAGTATCGATCCAACCAGGTGCTACAGCATTTACCCGAATATTTGCTTGCGCAAAGCTTAACGCATGCGAGAATGTTAATTGGTCAATGGCACCTTTAGAACAAGAGTAAGCAGGTGCAATGCCTGAACCAAATTGTGCATACAGTGAAGAAACGTTAATAATTGATGGATTATCAGACTTTGATAGTGCCTTTGCCGCAACTTCACTGATATAAAATACAGAGGTTAAGTTGACTTCGAGTACTTTTTTATAAGTATCTAATTCGTGTTCTGAAATAGAACCCATGCCCGCGCCATTGAATAATGTATCAATACGATCCACTTTTGCAAAGAATGCATCAATAGCTGCTTTATCCGTTACATCGATTTCAACAGCTTCAATCTCTAAGCCTGCTGGGTAAACTGCTTTGTGTGATTGTAAGCCAAGGGCCCAAACTTTGGCACCTTTTTCAGCAAAGGCAATGGCAACTGCCCGACCAATACCAGAAGTACCACCCGTTACAACAGCTACTTTATTTTCAAACATTTTTGTGTTGAACGCTTCCATGTTTCAATTCCTTTGTTGTGTAGTCAGCTCTATGCTGTTGGAATTTACCTTAACGGTTACACAATAAAATGAAAAGAATAGTTATAAAAAACCATTCTAATGAATGGGGAATACTGGAAAGAAATGGAATGTTCAATGAATTTAGCCCATGTTTTATATGGTTGAAACATGGGCTTGAGTGTATATTTATGGTTTATACAGTCCAAGTTGGACGAGATGCAAACGAAGAATACGTCTTAACTCCAACACGGCTTCTGGCGTTTCTTGAATGGAATGGCCACCTTGAATAATTTTTTCAGATACAGCACCTTCTAGGTGAGCACTCTTGTAAGGCACAATACCATCGGTAATGACATTTGGGTCATCACTCTTGGTTTCATTGCCCATAATTGAATGAAATAACAAGCCTTTACGCGGCATAATATCTGAAGTGATGTGCATAAACTTGGATTTATGACTTAAATCACTTGGACCATTCTGAATGAGCCCTTGGTCAATTTGTTTGGCTAAGTCTGAGAAATCTAAATCTTGGCTTTGTAAAGTGTCACCAACTGCAGTTAAAAATGCGCCTGGAAGTTTAATAACTTTACGCGCAGCACGAGTAAACCAAAGGTCGGCATATGCTGTGCCGTGGTGGGGTGCAGAAATAAAGATGGCGCGGCTAAAATTGGGAATATCTTGTATTTGCATACGCTGTGCAACAATGGGGACATTTTTATATTTACTTAATTGTCGGTTGCTCATCATCGACAGTGCTTTTTTGGTGACATCGGCATCACTGACCAATAGACGGGCAATAATTCCCCCCATACTATGCCCAATGAGCACGGCATCTTTCTTTGCCGAGGCACTTGCATTGACTTGCGCAAAACTCTGTTTAAGAAGTGCATAAATCTGCAAACGACTTTCTATAATGGGCATATTGGTCGAATAGAAAACTTGCCAGACTTGATAGTTTTCTTTTAAGACTTTATCTCCCATAATGTCATTGGTTAGACGAATCCACGCTTCAGGGCTACTGGCTAAACCATGAACCAAGACAATCACTTTCTTATTCGGATTGTAAGGTTCTAACATATATAAATGGGGCATGGTTAAACGGTTGTCGCGGTCAATCAGAGTCAGATAGGCTGCTTTACCCAAGTTATTCTGAGCTAACCATAAACCGTATGGCGTCGAGAAGTTCGCTGCTAAAGGGTATTTATGTCCTGCAAGCTGAATAGATTCATGTTGATACGGATCGTAGGCACGAATCACAAATTCAGGTTTGGTTAAAATATCATTGACTGAGGTGGCTGCTTTAGGTTCGGCTGTAAATGTTGCTGCCAAATAGCGTGCTTGATGAATGTTCGGATTAGTACCACTTTCAAAAGAAAAATTTAAAGGGTCAAGAATGTATTGATTTGACTCTTTTTGTTGTTCATTTGAATTTGGGAGTACCACAACAAATTCAGAACCAAAACCGTCACGACGGTTAATTGAGCGTAAACCTGAAAAATTCAGATTATAACTCGACATGAGCTGCTCGATTTTTTGATCTTTTAGTAAGGGATAATTACTGAAATCAATATGATAAATACTCTGACCAATTTTAATTTGATTCTGAACTTCTTTTTGTGGATAACGAAGACTATAAGCACTAGAAAGTTTTGCAATCGCTAAGTTATAGAAATCGCGTATTTGAACTTGTCGGTTATCAAAAATTCGATCTTCTGGACCCCGTTGGGTTTTGAACATATAGGCATAGCTATAACGAATACTTTTATCCAGCATGTCTAATTCTTGCTCTAGACATTGATTATAAATTTCTTGCTGGATTTTTTGCTTTTCTTCAGATTTATGACTGGTCAGTAATCCAATTTTACAATCTGAAGAGCCTTCCAATGCCAGTGCCCGTGCCAGATACAGCTCACTGGCCGTAGAATATAATTGTTCATCTTGAATCTGTGGAATTTGTTGTAATTCCTGAACGCATTGAGTGGGATGTGCTGTACAGGCTTTAGCCTCTCGTCCTGTCATGGATAAAACATTTAGGCTCGCTTCGCTTAACTTATCACGTGTCAGAATACTCTCACGTTCATTGGTGATGGTGACTTTTACAGCTTGATTTTTGACAGTAACAACTTGGCAACCCGAAAGCAGAGTGGTGACCAGTACAGAAAGCAGGACAATATGGCTAAAGTTCTTTGGCATAGGCTGATCTTAAATTTAATTTTGTTTGTTTTTTTAAATCATACGATAATTGTCAGCTTTTTCAATGCGCAAAAATAGAAATAGACCGTACAGGACGGTCTATTTCATGCAAGGAATTAAATTAAGACGCTTTCGGGGTATTTAATACTTGCCAGACATTCCAGCGCCCTTGAGTTTCAATTTCACTCATTAAGCGATCCGCAACAGCGGCTTCTTGCGGATATTTGAGTTTGTAGTTTTTCAAAATTTGAATGGCACTTTTCTTTTGTTCCATGGCAATGTAGTTATTGGCAGCAGATAAATAAGCTTCCTGAACGCCAGCTTTCATTGCTTTGTCTAAATATGGAATCGCTTCACGTTGACCGCCACCTTCAGATAAACCAAAACCAAACCAGAAGTTTGCTTCAGGATCATCTTGATTAATCTTTAAGATGCGCTGTGCGTAAGTTAAAGATTTGGTGGTATATACAGAGCCTAAATCAAGATTACGCGCCATCACACTGGCTTTAAATGCACGCACTAAAATGTCAAAAGAGGCATCATCGCGGGCAGCAAGCGTATCTAGTTCTTGCGTCACTTGTTTTAATTTTGTTTCGAAACCTTTGCGTTCTTTGCGCTCAGAAAAACGTGGTGGATAATGACGTGCTTTGCCTTCAACTAACTGTAAAAAGTCATCAATATCGGTGATATCAATTTCATTTTCACCTGCCAAGACAGCATATTTCATTGAGCGTTGATTGTTGTTAATCGTAGGAATGATTAAACGATTCGTTTCTAAGGTGATTTTTTCATTTGGATTGGCTGAATTCGTCACCACCATTTTCGTTACGGGTTGAGCCGCAGCTTGCTTTAATGCCAATTCAAATGGAGGTGGTGCCGCATAGTTAAATGGGTTCAGTGCATAAAATGGGGGAGTTGTGTCCGGTTCTGTAAAAATAATCGGTTCTTTAGAGTTCTTATTTTTGGTTGGGGTCGTGCTACACGCCGTTAGAAATGATGCGGCAATTAATGCGATTGCCAGAGGCTTTAACGTCATAGTATTCATCCATTCTTTCTTTTAAAAGTAATAAAAAATTTGCATGTTCGTCAGTCTAAGAAAACTAGGGCGAACATGCAATATAAGGCGTGTTACAGTTGGTTTTTAATTATGTTGTTAAGGCTTCGATTGACTACTTTGTGCTTCACATTCGCGTCGCACATCCTCAATAATTTTCAATTCTTCTTCACTGTACGGTTGTTCATTCAATTGCTGCTTTTTAAATGTTGGATCAAGCAGAGATAAACGTTGGCAAAGCGTATTCATACGTTTTTCATTATTTTGAATACGATCGAGTAAAATACGCATCCCTTCAAGCATTGGGTCTGATTGGTCTTGCGTTGCAGCATAAGCTTGGAATCCAATACTTTCTGCATAATCACGACGACGTGCCTCATCTTGATCTTTTGGTAGGTCTTTACTGATGTAGCGTGCAGGGTTGCCTACCGCAGTCGTACCCGCAGGTACGGCTTTGGTCACTACGGCATTTGACCCAACTTTTGCACCTTTACCTACGGTAAATGGCCCTAAAATTTTTGCACCAGCACCAATAATCACCCCGTCTTCCAGCGTGGGATGGCGTTTGCCTTTATTCCAAGTCGTACCGCCTAGCGTGACACCATGATAGAGTGTGACATCATCACCAATCTCGGCAGTTTCACCAATCACCACACCCATGCCATGGTCGATAAAAAAACGACGACCAATTTTTGCACCTGGATGAATTTCAATACCTGTTGCAAAACGGCTAAATGACGATAGTAGTCGAGCTGAGCCTTTACAGTCTTTTTTCCACAATTCATGTGCCATACGGTGCATGATTAAGGCATGAATGCCAGGATAAGTGGTTAAAACTTCTAAAGTGTTTCGTGCTGCTGGATCGCGCGCGAAGACAGCTTGTATATCCTCTTTTAGCTGTTTAAGCATTAGACGAATCCTCTTTGTCTTTGGTCTTAGGTGTAGATGGTTTCCAAGTGCCTTTATTTAAGGCTTGTACGCGACTAAAAATACCGCGAAGTAAATGGTATTCCATTTTATCTAATTGTATACGCCCAAATAGTCGACGCAAGCGTAAAGGCAGTAATCTTGGATTATTTGGATCTAAAAATTCAATATCTTCAAGCATTTTCTCTAAATGTGGGTAGAACTGCTGCATTTGGTCATGCGTGACCAATGGCTCATCCCAATGCATTTGCGTAGTATCCGTAACTGGCATGGTGGCTTCTGGGTCTTGGGTTTGTTCAATTCGTGCCAATGCAGCCATGCGCATTTCATAACAAATGATTTGGATGGCTTGAGCTACATTCAATACGCCATAATCGATATTGACTGGAATAGTGACATGATAGTTGGCCAATGCCAGTTCTTCATTGGTCAAACCGCGGTCTTCACGACCAAAGATCACGGCAATATTTTGTTGTTGCGTGACCACCGCTTCAAGTGACATTTCTGCTGCAGGGCGCGCATCCAGTAATGGCCAAGGAATAGTTCGGCTGCGTGCACTGGTACCAAATACAATATGACAGTCTTGAATGGCTTGTTCTAAAGTTTCTACAATTTTAATTTGTGGAATTAGATCGACTGCGCCAGCCGCCAGTGCTTCAATGTCTGGATGTGGATAGGTTTTCGGGGCAACCAAGACCAATTGGCTGAGTCCCATGGTTTTCATAGCCCGCAATGCACTCCCAATATTGGCAGGCAAGGTTGTATTCACCATGACAATACGGACATGAGAAAGATGTGCTGCAACCGCAGTATTGTCGAATTGATTCATCGCATTTCCAATTTTGTTAAATCACTGAATTTAGTTAATCGTTATGAATATTGATTAACGTCAGCTTGATATAAATCCATTGCCTCATCCATGCTTAAATTGGCAGGTGGAGGAGGGACTTGTGCAGGTTTGGCTTGCTCGTAATTGACGGCTTTGGCAGCTTTAGATTTCACCTGATATTCAACATAGATGGCTTCTTTACCAAAATAATCGCGCAATTTACTTAAAAGCTCATCTAAAGGTGCAACTTTCCATTGCATGCCAAAATGTAGTTCTGCAGAAGCATAGGCATAATCGAGTTGCAGCAACATCGGAATATGATTGCACAGATCGACATTGCAATAGGGCAATAAGATTTTTTGTAAATCTTGAGTGAGTGTTTTACTTAGATGATCAGCATGTAACTTAACTTGAATGCTATTGGCACGTTTTTGACGAATTTCATTCAGGCTAAAGGCTTTGGTTAAACGTCCCATTGGACGATCATATCCTTCACGCTCATAAATTTCGCCTTCAATCACCACCACACGTTCATTGACAATAATATCTTTAAAGCGTTGGAAACGTTCGTGATTGGCAGACACTTCAATCCGTGATGTGCCATCATCTAAAGTAATCATGACACGGTTCGGGAAGTTAGCAACATCGACCACTAAGCCTGCAAATACCGTAGTGACACCACGACGTGTAGGTGTTAATTCATTAATTTTTGCAGGAACAAAGGATTTTAATTCAGGACGATAGACATCAATCGGGTGCCCTGTTAAATATAAACCCAGCGTGTCTTTTTCACCTTTGAGTCGGACTTCATCTGACCAAGGTTTCACAGGTTTGGCAGGCTTACGTTGAACTTCTTCAACTTCGCCAAATAAATCCATAATACCTGTTTCACGGTTGCTACGTGCTTGATCTGCGGCTTGCACGGCTTCGGGCAATTGTGCCATTAAGCTTGAGCGTTCAATACCAAGACAATCCAAAGCACCTGCACGAATCAGCGCCTCAAGGGTACGTTTATTGATTTTCTTTAAATCAATACGATGGCAAAAATCAAACAGGTCTTTATAAGGACCATTCTGTAAGCGGGAGTCAATAACAGACTGCATCGCCTGTTCACCGACACCTTTAATCGCGCCTAAACCATACACAATGGTTTGTTCATCAGTCGCATGGAAATGATACAGCGACATATTTACAGAGGGAGGTAAAACGTCCAAACCATTATTACGACAGTCATCAATCAAGAAGACCACGTTGTCGGTGTTCTGCATTTCCGAAGACAGTACCGCAGACAAGAATTCGGCAGGGTAATGTGCTTTTAACCAAGCGGTTTGATAGGCAACCAAAGCATAGGCAGCGGCGTGGGATTTGTTAAAACCATAACCTGCGAACTTTTCCATGTAGTCGAAGATATGGTTGGCTGTGGCTTCATCAATGTCTTTTTGTGCAGCACCTTCAATAAAGATCTGGCGCTGTTTTACCATTTCTTCGGGTTTCTTTTTACCCATGGCTCGGCGGAGTAAGTCTGCGCCACCAAGGGTATAGCCTGCACAGTATTGTGCTGCCTGCATCACCTGTTCTTGATAGACCATAATGCCGTACGTCGGTTCAAGTACACCTTCAAGTAAAGGATGTAAGTATTCGAACTCGCCGCCGTGCATACGGTGAATAAAGTCTGGAATCAGATCCATTGGACCTGGGCGGTATAACGATACGAAGGCAATAATTTCCTCAAATTTGCTCGGACGAGCTTCTTTGAGCATTTTTTTCATGCCGACGGATTCAAACTGGAATACCGCGGTGGTATTGGCATCGGCAAAGACCAAGTAGGCATCTTTGTCGTCTAAAGGAATATTGGCAATATCCAGTGGGATTGCAGAAGGATAGTGCTTGTTAATATTTTGCACGGCATCTTCAATAACGGTTAAGTTACGCAAACCCAAGAAGTCGAACTTAACCAGTCCTGCGGCTTCTACATCGTCTTTATCGTATTGTGCAACACGACCTGTACCATCCGCGTCACAAAGTACCGCAGAGAAGTCGGTGATTTTAGTCGGGGCAATAACAACACCGCCCGCATGCTTACCGGTATTACGGGTAATGCCTTCTAACTTGAGTGCCATTTCCCAGATTTCAGCGGCATCGTCATTGTCTGGATTTGAAGGGTTGGTGACAATATCTTTCAGTTGCGGTTCAGCTTCAATCGATTCTTCTAAAGACAAACCCAAAGGTTTGGTTGGAATCATTTTGGAAATACGATCTGCTAAACCATAAGATTTACCCAAGACACGTGCCACATCACGAATGGCACCTTTTGCTGCCATGGTTCCGAAGGTGGCAATCTGAGAAACCGCATCACGTCCATAGTTACGTGCCACGTAGTCAATGACTTTATCTCGCCCAGCAATACAGAAGTCGACGTCAAAGTCGGGCATGGAAACACGTTCTGGGTTTAAGAAGCGTTCAAAAAGCAGGTCATAACGCAGTGGGTCTAGGTCGGTAATTTTTAAACTATAGGCGACTAAAGAGCCTGCACCTGAACCACGACCAGGGCCTACGGGTACGCCATTACTTTTTGACCACTGAATGAAGTCCATGACAATCAAGAAGTAGCCCGGGAACCCCATTGAGTTAATGATGTTAATTTCGTAAGTAATACGGTCATCATAAGGTTTACGGATTTCAGCCCAATCATCGCCGCGTTGTTCCACTGGGTATAAGTGATTGAGGCGTTCTTCTAAACCTTCTTTGGATAAATGTTCAAAGAAGGTATCAATGGTATGACCTTCAGGAATTGGATAGTCAGGTAGGAAGTATTTGCCCAATTGTAGGGTGACATTACAACGTCGAGCAATGTGGAAGCTATTTTCAATGGCAGTCGGTAGGTCAGAAAACAGCTCGGTCATTTCAGCTGCGGTTTTAAAATATTGCTCAGAACTATAAGGTTTTGGGCGACGATTGTCGCCTAGGACATAACCATCGGCAATACAGACACGGGCTTCGTGTGCTTCAAAGTCTTCACGGGTAATAAAGTGCACATCATTGTGTGCGACTACACCAATATTATATTTTTTTGCCAGCTTAACGGCTTCTACAAGGTAATCTTCTTCAAAGGGACGATCAGTTCGGGTGAGTGCTAAATAAACACGGTTGCCAAATTTTTCGATCCATTGTTCGAGTAAGGGTTCAGCTTTTTGCGGATTGGATGAGCAGAGCATTTTGCCGACATCACTGTTGATACCCAATAAGGCAATAATGTCTTGATGTTGTTCTAGAACCCAGTCTTTTTGTACGCAAGGGATATCAAGTTGCTGACCTTCAATAAAACCACGAGATACAATTTCAGTGAGCCCACGCCAACCTTGATTGGTCATGGCCAATAAGGTCACACGATGTTCAGCATCATTCAGGCGAATCACTGAACCTAAAATTGGTTTAATGCCTTTGGATAAGCAAGCACCATAGAATTTCACAGCGGCGTGCAGGTTCGACAAATCCGTCAATGCCAAAGCGGGCATTTCATCATTTACGGCAGCTTTTATTAGATCAGGTATCCGAACGATAGATTCAGTAATAGAAAATTCGGTATGAATACCAAGATGAACAAAGTGCATAAATGAGTTCCTGCAAAAACCACTCATTAGTTTAGCACGCTATGCGCTGAATCTGAGTTTAATTGAAATGAATTGGTTAAGATTTAATAGCTTGATACGCTTAGTTGGTGTTTAAATTTTTCAATCATTAACATCGTCCTCATATTTTATTAGGGACTCGAAGCAATGTTTTGAATGATGAGATGGAATTTAGCAGGCGAGGGCTTGTTGAATTGCGAATTGATTTAACTTTCCATTCTTAAACCTAAAATTGAGATAAGCCGTATAGGGTGGGCTGAAATCTTGAGGCTGATTCAAATAATCTTTGACATGTTTTTTTTCTAATATGAGGACTTGGGCTTCTCCTGAAGAAGATATGCTGAGTGCACTCTGTTTAAAATCATGTTGAAATTGGCTTAGTGTGTATTGAGGTGTGATTTGAATGTTGTTCACAACAATTTGCTCATCCATGTCTTTGCTGTTGTTCCAAGTCATCCAGACACGACCTTTAGTTTGCCCTAATTGTTGGAAACTAGATTTATCTTGATAAAATTGTTGATCTTTAATTTTAGGATTATCTTCTGCAAAAAATTCAAATGTTAGGGTTTTATTGTGTGTGGGATTTAAACTGTATTCATAATTTCCTGTGCATTCTGAATAGATTTTATTGGGTTTAGTCTTCCCAGCTTTAACCAATTTGCTGACTTGATCCGCCGCTACTGGAGCATTCAATTCAATCTGATTGACTTTGACACTGGTGACATAATTATAAGAAATTGCATTTGCATGGCTAATCGTCGAAAGTGCACAGAGGCTTATTAATATCGTGTTTATTTTCATGATTAAGTCTGAATTCGTTTGTTGTTATGTTGATTATATAAATTTTAGACCTGAAAAAAGCTCCCATTTAGGGAGCTTTAAAAGATCTTTTTTATCTTAAGCGGGATAACCAATCACCTAAGCTTTGTACTAACTGAACTAGGATCAGTAGCACAATTACGGTGAGAATCACCACGCTGGTATCAAAACGTTGGTAACCATAAGAAATTGCGAGATCACCAATACCGCCTGCACCTACAGCACCGGCCATGGCAGTCGCACCAATTAAGCTAATGGTTGCAGTGGTTAAATTTAAAATAAGCGAACTGCGCGCTTCAGGCACAATAAACTTGAAAATGATTTGCCAAGGGCTAGCACCCATGGCTTGAGCAGATTCAATAATCCCTTCATTCACTTCTAACAGTGAAGTTTCAATCAGACGACCAATATATGGGCCAACATAAATGGTGAGGGGAACAATGGCAGCCCATGTACCAATAGAAGTCCCTACAAGCACTTTCGTCAGTGGAATGACCGCAATCAGTAAAATAATAAAGGGTAATGAACGTAAGGCATTCACAATTGGATTGAGTAAGTGATACACCACTCGATTTGGTAAAATACCATTTGGACGTGTCACTAATAAGGCAATGGCTTGAATAAAGCCCCAAATAGAACCAAACAACATGGCAAAAAACACCATGTGGAAAGTTTCCTGCATGGCAGTGACAAATTGGTCAATGCTGAGTGAGCTATGCCAAAATGGTGTTGTAAGGTCTGTCAGCCATTGTACGATTAAATCTCTCATTCGCAGACTCCAGATTGTTCAACTTTCACACCATGTTGTTCAAAGAAGGCAATGGTATCTTGAATGATGTTTGGATCACCCAATAATTGAACAAACATTTGCCCAATCACAGAACCATCAATTTCAGTCATGTTGGCAAATAAAATATTCAAACTAATATCAAATTGTTTGATTGCAGCTTGAACCACAGTTTCTTGCGCTGAAGTCCCTAAGAACTGCAAGCTATAAATACTGTGCTGATTTTGATTCTCTAAATTCTTCAGAATGTTGATCGGCAATTGCTGCTGTAAAACAGTTTGAATGAAATTTTTGGTTGTTGGATGTTGCGGCTGACTGAAAATTTCAAGGGTAGGACCTGTTTCAATCACTTTGCCTTGTTCCATGACGGCGACATAGTCACAAACCGATTCAATCACGTCCATTTCATGCGTGACCATCACAATGGTAATGCCTTGTTCCTGATTGATCTTTTTCAGCAAAGCTAAAACAGATTTGGTGGTCTGTGGATCAAGAGCTGACGTTGCTTCATCGCAAAGTAAGATTTTGGGATGATTTGCCAACGCGCGTGCAATACCGACACGTTGCTTTTGACCACCTGAAAGTTCATCGGGATAGGCATCTTTTTTATGCTTGAGATCAATGAAATCAAGGAGTTCATTGAGGCGCTTTTCTCTTTCCGTTTTGGAAAAGCCTAAAAGCTTCAATGGCATTTCAATATTGGCTGCAACTGTTTTGGTTTGCAGTAAATTGAAGTGCTGAAAAATCATGCCTATATTTGCACGTTCTTGACGTAATGAACGTGCATCCAATGCTGTAAAGTCGGTGTCACGAATAATGACCTGACCTTGCGTAGGACGTTCAAGCAAATTAATCAGACGGATTAAGGTACTTTTACCTGCACCACTATAGCCAATAATGCCGAAAATACTGCTATCTGGAATAGTCAGGTTAATGTTATCCAGAGCACGTATGGTCTGACCTTTGAGCTCGTAGTGTTTTGAGATGTCTTTAAATTCAATCATAGCGTCAAGAACTGTACAAAATGAAAAAACAGGCAAAGTCACTTTGCCTGTTTTGTTTACAGCATTATATTACTATTTGCTTTCGGTAAGATAGCTAACAGGTTTGTTTACATCAATTTTAGTACCACCGAAATGTTGTTGAACATATTGTTCTACAGCTTTGGTGTGGTAAAGCTCGCCTACTTTTTTCAAGATTGGGTCATCTTTACGTGATTCAGCTACTGCTAAAATGTTGACATTCATCTTCGTACTTTGGTCAACAGGTTCGTAGAAAATCGCATCTTTCAATACGTTTAATCCACCTTCCATAGCCAATGTGTTACCCAAAACAATTGCATCTACTTCGTCTTTAACACGAACAGCAGTTGCCATTTGGATTGGTTTGATGACAATTTTCTTATTGTTTTCAACGATGTCAGCAGGCGTACCTTTTACATCATCAAAACCAGCTTTTAATTTTACTAAACCAGCAGATTGAAGCAATAATAATGCACGTGATTCGTTAGCACCATCATTAGGAATGGCAATGGTTGCGCCATTCTGGAATTCATCAAGCTTTTTCACTTTGCTTGAGTAAATACCCATTGGTTCAAGGTAAGTCGTCGACACAGGCGCAATCTTGTCTTTATTGTTGGCATTGAAGGCAACAAGGTAAGCGTAAGATTGGAATGCGTTGATGTCGATTTCTTTATTGGCTACAGCAGTGTTCATTGCCACGTAGTCAGTAAAGTTCTTAACTTCAAGCTTAATACCTGCTTGTTTTGTTTCAGGAAGGGTCGCAATGAAACGCCAAATATCAGCGTCAGAACCAGTCGAAGCCATCACTACAGTTTGTTCGGTAGTTGTTGCCGCATCAGTTTTTGTTTCAGTTGCAGGAGCTTCCTGTTTGCTGCAGGCACTGAGTGTTAACACAGATGCACTCAATAAAACGCTAAATAGCTTTTTCATGAATATTTCCTAGTACAGACATGATTTCATCGTTTTTACATTATAAAGACATGCTAAATAAATGTCCGATGCTTACGATGAAAGAAGTTGTCTGATAAAAATTTGGTACTTTGCATTTTCTCGCTATAATTGGAGCAAGAAAAACGCTTCATCCCAACAAGACCAAAATAATTTCGTATTTAGAGAACCAGATTATCGCGTTATGATATTGAAATCATGAGGCATTACTGCAGAGGCAGCTCTGAAGTCTCAAAAAGATACGCTATCATAACAATAAAACTATATTCAATATAGTGAATAAGAATGCAATGTTTATCTGTTTAGTCGCAAAAGAAAGTTCTGCTTTTTTATAAAATAATAGTAAAAACAATGTATTGTTTTAAATAAATATAAATAATCTATTAATTGTGTTGAAAAAATAATCTTTATAAGATTTTATCCAATAGACATACGAAAAATGAATAATTGATGAAAATCGAATGTGTTTAAATTCTTTAAGAGTATGAATTTATTAAATCTTTTCTTTATTTAAATTGATGGTTAGAATATTTGTGATAAGTCTATGTAATTGGTTGTTATATGTGAGACTAAAGTCTAGTTCGTGCCATTAAGCTAAAGTCAGGTAAATAAAGGGATGAATTGCTACATAGAAGAAAGCTAAAGCGACACTTAAGTTGTGTTTGTAAAAATTGGTTTGGAGTATTAGCACAGGGGCATAAAATTAAAGGTTAAAGTTCGCAGTCAATACTGCGACCCACGGAACTAGATGCTACAAAAGAAATAAACTGGCTGAATGAAGCATGACATTTGCTTGAGTTACAACCTTTTTGGGTAATGATAAAATTAAAAAACCCGCCAAATTAGCGGGTTTTTTTGATGCTGTGTTAATGCGAGTTAAGCATTTTCACGTGCAATAGCGCGATAACCAATATCTGTACGATATTGCATACCTTTAAATGTAACTTGACCACAAACTTCTAAAGCGTTGACTTGTGCTTCAAGTACGGTATCGCCAAGTGCTGTTACACATAAAACACGACCACCTGCAGTCAAGATGTGACCGTCGGCACTCATCGTTGTGCCTGCATGGAAGATTTTGGTGTTTTCAGGAGATTGACCAAGACCAGAGATCACGTCACCTTTACGAACTGTTTCAGGATAGCCTTCAGCAGCAAGGACAATACCAATCGATTTACGCTCGTCCCATTCAGCTTCTGCTGGGAGATTACCCGCAATACCAGCTTCAACCAAATCGACCAATGAAGATTTTAAACGCATCATAATCGGTTGTGTTTCAGGGTCACCAAAACGACAGTTAAATTCGATCACACGTGGTTGACCTTGTTCATCAATCATGAGGCCTGCATATAAGAAGCCAGTGTAAACATGACCATCTTTTTTCATGCCTTCCACAGTTGGACGCATAACTTCAGCCATTACACGATCAAATACTTCAGGGGTAACCACTGGAGCAGGTGAGTATGCACCCATACCGCCCGTATTTGGACCTTGATCGCCTTCAAAGATACGCTTGTGATCTTGTGAAGTTGCCATTGGTAAGATGTTGTCGCCATCGATCATACAAATGAAAGAGGCTTCTTCACCAGCGAGGAATTGCTCGATAACAACACGAGAACCTGCATCGCCAAATTTGTTGCCAGCGAGCATGTCATCAATCGCTGCAAAAGCTTCATCGTTTGTCATTGCAACGATAACGCCTTTACCCGCAGCAAGACCGTCCGCTTTAATTACGATAGGAGCGCCGTGCTCTGTCACATAAGCTTTAGCCGCATCAACTTCAGTGAACACATCGTAAAATGCAGTTGGAATATTATGACGCTTTAAGAAGTGTTTAGCGAAAGCTTTTGAACCTTCTAATTGCGCAGCGAATTGTGTAGGGCCCCAAATTTTAAGACCTGCTTCACGACATGCATCAACTACACCATTTACAAGTGGAGCTTCTGGGCCAACCACAATTAAATCAACGGCATTATTTTTAGCAAATTCAATAACTTCAGGATTATTTTGAATATCTAAGGCAACGTTTTCACATTTATCTTCAGTTGCAGTCCCTGCATTACCAGGCGCAACAAATACCTTAGCTACTTTTTCATCTTGAGCGATTTTCCATGACAAAGCATGTTCACGACCACCACTACCCAAAACTAAAATATTCATCGGTTCATACTCCATGAATCGAAATGACATAAAGTCTTCTACGGGAAGGTTGAAGACTTTATGCAAGATTTAGAAATCTGTTTTAATAAATACGAATGACAGGATGATTACCATCAAAATTCGTAATTAGTGACGGAAATGGCGCATACCTGTGAACACCATTGCAATACCAGCTTCATCAGCTGCTGCAATAGTTTCTTCATCACGCATAGAACCGCCCGGTTGGATAATACATTTAATGCCTGCTTTCGCAGCATTATCAATACCATCGCGGAATGGGAAGAATGCATCAGACGCCATGACAGCACCTTCAACTACTAGGCCGGCATGTTCCGCTTTAATCGCAGCAATACGCGCTGAGTTAACACGGCTCATTTGACCTGCGCCTACACCAATCGTTTGGCGATTTTTCGCATAAACAATCGCATTCGACTTCACATATTTTGCAACTTTCCATGCAAAAATTAGATCGTCAATTTCTTGTTCAGTAGGGGCACGCTTAGTTACGACTTTTAGATCATCTTTCGTGATCATGCCCAAGTCTTGGTCTTGAACCAATAAACCACCATTCACACGTTTGTAGTCTAACTGTGGAGCACGGTCATCAATTGCTGGTAATTCACCACAAACTAAGACGCGAACATTTTTCTTCGCGCCAGTTACTTCAAGTACGCCTTCAGCAATACTTGGGGCAATGATCACTTCAACGAATTGACGGTCAACAATTGCTTGTGCAGTTGCAACATCTAACTCACGGTTAAACGCAATAATGCCACCGAAAGCTGATTCAGGGTCAGTTGCATAAGCAAGATCATAAGCTGCTTGAATGCCATCTAATGAAACTGCAACGCCACATGGGTTAGCATGTTTCACAATTACGCACGCTGGTTTAGCAAAAGATTTTACACATTCAAGTGCGGCATCTGTATCTGCGATGTTGTTATAAGAAAGTTCTTTACCTTGAAGCTGTTTTGCAGTTGAAACAGACGCTTCAGTTGCAGCAGGATCAATGTAGAAAGCAGCAGATTGATGCGGGTTTTCACCGTAACGTAAATCTTGTGCTTTATTTAATTGTGTATTGAAGGTACGCGCAAATTTGTCCGCTTCGCCTTCTGCTTTACCTACGCGAGCGCCAAGGTAAGAAGCAATCATACCGTCGTATTGGGCAGTGTGTTCAAATGCTTTAACTGCTAAATCAAAGCGAGTTTCGTAAGACAGAGCACCATCAGCTTTAAGCTCGGCAATTACAGTCGCGTAATCTGCTGCATTTACAACAATACCAACAGAAGCATGGTTTTTTGCAGCAGCACGAACCATTGTAGGACCGCCGATGTCGATGTTTTCAATAGCATCTGCAAGTGAGCAGTTTGGTTTAGCAACTGTCGCAGCGAACGGATAAAGGTTAACAACCACCAAGTCAATTGCATCGATGTTGTGTTCAGCCATTACCGCTTCGTCTAAACCACGACGAGCTAAAATACCGCCATGAATTTTTGGATGTAAAGTTTTTACACGACCATCCATCATTTCTGGGAAACCTGTGTGCTCTGAAACTTCTACAACTGCGATATTGTTGTCTTTAAGCAACTTATATGTACCGCCAGTTGATAAAATTTCTACCCCTAGAGCAGAAAGGTTTTGAGCGAACTCAACAATGCCAGTTTTATCGGAAACAGAGATTAATGCGCGTTTAATGGTCATGATCTTCGTCACAGTTATCAAGGATTAAAACAAAAAAGCTAAAATAGCAGGTAAAAAAAAATGCCCGCGGAAGCCGCAAGCATTTTATCATTTATTCACTCATTAAACCGTGAGCTTTCAACTTTTTACGTAAAGTGCCACGGTTTAGTCCAAGAATCTCGGCAGCACGTGTTTGGTTACCACGTGTATACTCAAGAACTACAGATAAAAGAGGTTTCTCCATTTCTGCTAGCACCATGTCATAGACCTGAGAAGGTTGCTCGCCTTGCAATTGAGCAAAGTAATGGCGAACTGCGCGATCTACGTGAATACGTAGAGCAACATCAGATTGTGCAGTAAAAATAGGAGATTTGCTATTCATGCGAATTAATCCGAAAATCAGATACCACTTGGGTAAAGCGGTATATTAATATTGTCTATAAAAAATAAATGAACTCCGTTTTAGATCCTAAAACGAGGAGTTCTAAAACTCGTACATTTAGCTTGCCACAAATTAGCTACATTGATCAAAAAACATGCGTAACAATAATTTAATATTTGTTACTGATCAAAATCAAAACAAAAAATAGATACCCTACGCATTATCTGGAATAAAGCGCATTGGCAAAACTAGTAGTTGTTGTGAAAATTAGCGAGGAGTTTGCAGCACAAAGCTTTCGTGGCGCGTATGATACCATTGTCTTAGAAAAAGTGAGCAAGAAAACTGCATTTTTTTTACTTTTTTTTTACTTTTTTTGCAGTTTTTACCTTTTTTAAGGTCCAACGATTTCTAAACTATAGTCATCAAAGCTTTTTCGATCGACTGGAAGCTCAAAATGGATTTTAAATGGTCTTTTTTGAGGGATACGCTCAATGCCAACCAAGTTGTCTGCTAAATATTCTTTGGGTTGCATTGTGAAGTTAGCTGTTTCTTCGCCTTGTTCACGTAAAATAACTTTAAGGACAGGTAAAGGAAGACTCTTATCGTAATAATTGATCAATTCACCTGTAAATAGTGTTTTGTTTTTTTCAATACGTTTGGCTTTGACTTTGGTGGCACTAATGAGAGAGTAGTTCTTTTGCTGCATTTCACATTTGAACAAAGCGCAAACTTGATTAAAGCTTGCTGCTAATTTAGGGCTACTTCTTAAGTAATGTGGATTAAACCAAAAGAACTGAAACAATAGTAATAGAATGAGAGCAATATTAATCATGCCCCACATAACATAATACATAGGGCTACGCGGTTTATTCTCTACATCTTTTTCTGCAAGGTTAAGGGCAGGGAAGTTTCCAATTGGATCAGTACTAAAATAATTGAGATTGTTTAAATAGGTTTTTAAGTCAATATTGGAGTGTTCAATTTTTCGATCGAAAATTTCAAGTAATTGTTGACGATTCGACAAAGAATGCTCAAAAGCAATATTGGACATTTGAGGGCGAAAGTCGCCATCTTGATTAGATGAATCAAAATGGTCATCCGAAGCAGGATAAGTCGAAAGCTGACCAAAAGGTTGATTGATCAAATGTGTTAACGCATTAAATGTGGTTGAACACTTTGGGCAACAAACCATGCCCTGAGCAACAGTCAGTTGAGCCACAGAGACTCGATAAATTGTTAGACACTCAGGACAGCTGGTTTGTTTTTCACTCATAGTTTTTAAATTAGATAGTTAGACTTTGTGGCGTTTGCCTGAAATACGGCACCAGTTTTCTTCACGGGTTTCAACTTCTAATATATCAAAAAATTCTGAGTAAATGCTAGAAACATCAGCAACTTGCTCTTCAATTACACCTGCAAGTGCGAACTCTGCCTCATATTTTGTTAAAGTTGCAAACTCAGGTGCAAGTGCCATCAATGGTCCTGCCAAAATATTTGCGACCAATACATCCGCTTTTTGGCTACCAAAGGTTTCATTAAACTCATCAGGTAAGCCTACAAAAATTTTGTCGAGTACACCATTTAGCTCAGCATTTTGTTGAGTCGCCAATATGGCTTGCGGATCAATATCTGTTGCATAAACTTTTTTGGCGCCAAGTAATAATGCAGCAACACCCAGAATTCCTGAACCACATCCGTAATCGATCACGACTTTGTCTTTGAGGTCGGTTTTGCCCAGCCATTGTAAACATAAGAATGTACTGGCGTGGTTACCTGTACCAAATGCTAAACCTGGATCAAGTTTAATATTTACGGCATCTGCTTCAGGTGGCTCTAACCATTCAGGCACAATCCAGAACTTTTCACTAATTTGAATGGGTTCGTAATAGTCCATCCAAGATCTTTCCCAAACTTGATCTTCTAAGTACTCACTACGCAAAGGTGCATCAGGCATTTGTGCGCGAATGAAGGTCTCTAATGCGGCTACATCGATTTCTTCATTTTCATCTTCTGCATAAATACCTGTGACAATGACTTTGTTCCAAAGTGGTGTTTCACCTGGAAGTGGCTCAAGTAAGTCTTGATTTTCAGCATCGTCCAAAGTCACGCTCACAGCGCCCAAAGAACTTAATAAGGTTTCTGTAAAATCGACTTGTGCTTGATCAACAGTAATATGAATTTGTAACCACTTCACGGAATAATCCAAACTTTGCTTTTCTAAAACGCACATTGTAACTGAGAGCAGCACTTACAGCTACACTTTCATACAACTGTAAAAAAGGATGCCGAAGCATCCTTTTTTTATTTTAAGATTTTAGATCGACAGGGTTTTCATCCTGAACAGATTTTGGTGTTCCTTCTAATTTATTTAACAACATGCCAAAACCAGCAGCAATGAAGTACATAAATAAAGAATAAACAGCAGCAGGCATGGCTACAGTGCTATTTCCAATCACAGTCATAGCGATTGTAACGGCAAGTGTTCCGTTGTGTACCCCAATTTCGAAAGCACAAGCACGTGCTTGCGCGTTGCTGACTGAAATAAGTCGAGGTAATACATAACCAAGTGTTAAGCTAATCATACAGAACAGAATAGTAATGCCACCCACTTGAGCGAAATATTGTGCAATGTTGCTTCTTTCTTTAATAAATGCAGCTGCAATAATTAAAATTAAAAACACAACAGAGAAAATGCGAACAGGTCGGTGCATTTTTTCAGTGAATTTTGGCGCAAAGTGACGAATTGTCATACCAATACACACAGGTACAATAATGATACTAAAGACCTGAATGATTTTCCCAAGCTGTAAATTGATCTGCTGACCATCATTAATAAAATGATGAATCGAGAAGTTTACAATTAAAGGTAAGGTAATTGCTGCAAGCACAGAGTTAATTGCTGTAAGGGTAATATTTAATGCGACATCGCCTTTAAATAAGTAACTATATAAATTGGCAGTTGTGCCACCAGGTGAGGCTGCAAGAAGCATTACACCGACAGCAAGCAATGGCGGAAGTGCAAAAAGTTTACAAAGCAAGAATGCGATGCCAACCAGAAGAATGAGTTGTGTGAACAAGGCAATCACAACTGCTTTAGGTTGTTTGGTAACACGCGTGAAATCTTTTGGTGTGAGCTCAAGACCTAAGCCCATCATAATGATTGCTAAAGCTAGAGGTAAAATAACGGTAATCAATCCTGAATCCATCTTTATTCCTATTGTTAAATCAATTTAATTTAAAATCAGTAAAATTCGTCCTGAATTTCTGATTGAGATTGTGGTTATTTTTGTGTGGGGTCTTTCGCCTAAGCGATACACAGTCGTTTTGATCATAATGTATTTATAAAAGTTGCAAATGACATTTATGCACAAGCTGCATGTTTGTGTGGGGAATATTGTTTTTTAATGCAATACGATTAACGTGCTGGTTGTCTCGTTTTTAAAATTGACTTTATGGTTTATTTTTAAAAATAACGATTTGTTTTTTAATATTTTAAATTAATTTTCTACTGTACACCCAGGTTATTTAAAAATGATTTGCAATTGTGGGTCTAGTTGGAATTTTTCGATTTTAAAAAATGGCAAGTGCATTTTATAGTCAAAATGGGCGTAAAGCGTGACCATTCAGTGCTCATCTTATTTATATATAGTTTATTGGTTGCGAACACATGATTTGAGTGGTTTATCACTTATGCATGGTCATAAGAAAAGTGGTCGAAGATGAAACACTTCAACCACTTTGAGGGGGATAACTGAGAATAACTGACGGTTTATTTAGGATAAGGGGCAGTGAAACCTAATGCACATTTTCCTTTCACTTCCATCCCATTGATCATGACAGATTTGGTTGCCATATCAGTTTGGCATGCTGTCATTAATTCGGATTCATTTCCTTTCACGGCTTTATTAGTACTAAAGAATTGTGGTTCGCAGGTACCATTCCAAATAATTCCGCGGTAAGCAAAACTAACCCAAGTTCCTTGGGATTTGCCTTTACAAACCTGCATGTATTTTTGGGCGTTGTAGGTGGTTTCAACTTTATCATTTGCTTGAGTAGCAAATGGAGCGAGACATAAACCGCAGAGAACAGCAGAGAGTAGAATATTTTTATTCATGATGTGTACCTTGTTCCTTTATTTCTAAGGGTGCCTACTAATAGGATAAAAAATAGACAGAATAAAACAGTGTAGATCAGGTAAATAGTGCTGAAAAATTGTGGTAAATTGCTTAATTATTAGGCAGCTCAATGGTGTTTATGTAGCGATATGCAACATTCAATAGGAAATGTTTTAAAAATAAAATTGAGTTGTTTGGTCAACTTATTCAGCAAAATTTGATATAATACTCTGTCATTCTTTTTATTTCTCTCTATACCACTATGCATTATCCTAAAGTTTACGATGTCATTGTTATCGGTGGCGGTCACGCAGGTACGGAAGCAGCGCTTGCTGCGGCGCGTATGGGTCGACAGACTTTACTCCTGACTCATAACATTGAGACTTTAGGGCAGATGAGCTGTAACCCAGCCATTGGTGGCATTGGTAAATCGCACTTAGTTCGTGAAATTGATGCTTTGGGTGGTGCAATGGCACTGGCTGCCGATAAAGGTGGTATTCAATTCCGTATTCTGAATTCACGTAAGGGTGCAGCAGTACGCGCAACACGTGCACAGGCTGACCGTGTACGTTATAAAGCTGCGATTCGTGACACTTTAGAAAACCAAGCCAATTTGGATATTTTCCAACAAGCAGCAGATGACCTCATTGTTGAAGGCGATACTGTAAAAGGTGTTGTGACTCAAATGGGTATTCGCTTTGATGCGAAAACCGTTGTACTTACAGCAGGGACTTTCTTAGGTGGTGTGATCCACGTTGGTTTAGAAAAATCAAGCGGTGGTCGTGCTGGTGATCCACCTTCAATTTCGCTTGCTCACCGTTTACGTGAGTTACAACTTCCTGTAGGTCGTTTAAAAACAGGTACACCACCACGTATTGATGCACGTTCAGTTGATTTTTCTGTGATGACACCACAACCCGGTGATTTCCCATCGCCTGTGATGTCATTTATGGGTGATGCATCTATGCACCCAGAACAAGTGAACTGTTACATTACCCATACCAATGAAAAAACCCACGACATTATCCGTGGTGGTTTAGACCGTTCGCCAATGTACACAGGTGTCATTGAAGGCGTAGGCCCACGTTACTGCCCATCAATTGAAGATAAAATTCACCGTTTTGCCGATAAAGATTCACATCAAGTGTTCTTAGAGCCTGAAGGTTTAGACACACATGAACTTTATCCAAATGGTATTTCAACGTCACTTCCGTTTGATGTGCAGTTTGAATTGGTACGTTCGATTCGTGGTATGGAAAATGCGCATATTTTGCGTCCGGGCTATGCTATTGAGTACGATTACTTCAATCCACAAGCATTGAAATTTACTTTAGAAACCAAAGCGATTAACAACCTGTATTTTGCAGGTCAGATTAATGGTACGACAGGTTATGAAGAAGCGGGTGCACAAGGTTTACTTGCAGGCTTAAATGCTGCGCGTCGTGCTTGGGATCAAGAACAATGGACGCCAAAACGTGATGAAGCGTACATGGGCGTGTTGGTAGATGACTTGATTACGCTAGGTACGAAAGAACCGTACCGTATGTTTACTTCGCGTGCGGAATATCGCTTGATGTTGCGTGAAGACAATGCGGATCAACGTTTAACGCCAGTGGGTCGTGAAATGGGCTTGGTTGATGACGTTCGTTGGGCAGCTTACTGTGAAAAAATGGAAGCCGTTGAACAAGAAACTGGTCGTTTACAACACCTTTGGGCTGCGCCAAATAACCCGATGGGTAAAAAGTTTGTCGAAATGACAGGTGCGGATTTATCGAAAGAGTGTTCTGCGATTGACTTGCTCAAACGTCCAAATATTTCATTTGCTCAAATTGCAGAACTCACAGGTTCTGAAGTGTCTGCGCAAGTCGGCGATCAAATTGAAATTGCGGTGAAATATGCAGGTTATATTAACCGTCAGCATGAAGATGTTGCGCAAATGAAGCGTTTGGAAGAAACCAAAATTCCATCCGACTTTGATTATGATGTGGTTTCAGGTTTATCTCGTGAAATTACTTTAAAATTGAAAGATGTGCGTCCAGATACTTTGGCACAAGCTGGTCGTATTCCGGGTGTAACGCCAGCAGCAATACAGTTGGTGATGATTACAATTCGTAAGAATGCACAAACTAAGAAATCTGCTTAAGCTGATTTGATTTAAAAAAACCCGCTTTAGAGCGGGTTTTTTTAAATTTAAGCAGTTTCTACCATTTGTTCTTGCTCTTTTAAGCGTTCTAAAAGTTCGATAAACCACTGTTCTGTTCGTACATTGTTTAAATCTGAATCTTCATTTAGATGTTTACTTGACGGGAGGGTATTATGCTCCGCCGCATGCAGAAGATTCTCTTTACAGAGTTCTTTATTATTCTTTATCGAGTAGTAACATGCCAAATTGTAAGTATGATTAGGCTGTATTTTTAAAGCACTTTGATATTGCTCAAAAGCATTGTTAAATAGGTTTTCATCATTTTTTAATTTAGCCAAACCTGTAAGTGCGGCACCATAATTATTAATATAATTAGCACGGTTAGGTTGAACTTTTAAAGACTTTTGGAATTGCTCAAAAGCTTTATTAAACAAGCTTTCATCATTCTTTAATCTAGCTGAACCTGCAAGTGAATTACCATAATTATTCAGATAATCAGCATCATCAGGTTGAACATTTAAAGCCATTTGATATTGTTCAATGGCTTTATTAAATAAGTTTTCATTGTTCTGCAATATAGCTAAATCTGCAAGTGCGACACCATAATTATTCAGATAACCTGCATGATCTGGCAGTATTTTTAAAGTCATTTGAAATTGCTCAAAGGCTTTTTCAAATAGAAGTTCATCTTGATTGATTTGAGCTAGATTAGAAAGAGCTAAAGCATAGTTACCAATATTATCTGCATTGTTTGGCTGGAGTTGAAAAGCTTTTTCATTTAAGTTAAATGCTTTTTTAAATAGGGATTGATCAGATTTAATATTTGCATAAACAGCCAAACTTAATGCGTAATTATGTATACATCCATAATGACGTGCTGATATTTCTAAAGCTTGATCATAAATTATATGGCTTTCCTCAAATTTCTCTTGACTCTTCAAGTAGCGAGCCTGTTGGTCATATGCCCACATAATGTCATTAATTGCTTTTTCAGCAAGTCCCTCAGTAGATTCTTTGTTTGGATATTTATGGATGACTGCGGTATATAAGCTTTTATTTAAGGGTTTTTCAGCTTGTTCTTTAAGATAACCAGTTAGATTGGCAAGGATATCTAATCCATCCCCTAATGGGTAGGATTGAATATTTTCAAGTTGTTGGTTTAGGAACCTATAAGGATTTGAAAAAAGTTCTGGAGGAAAACATTCAAGTTCTTTTGCTAACTGAATTAAAAAATCATCTGCAAAAACTTTTCCAATATAATGCGTAATATTTTTATTTTTCTTTAAAAAGTTTTTAACGCTTTCAGCTTCGAGATCATCACTAGTTTCCCTAGTACCTGTCCAAATAAGGCGATGCTGTTCTGAATATTTTTCTTCTAGTAATGGAAAAAATGCATCTGCATTTCCACTGTAACCAATAAATAAACTCGGATTAGAGTTTAAAGTTGCTGCAATAAATTCTCCTAATTTGGCAGTATGTTTTTCTGTTTCTTCGCCTGTATTTAGTTGGATGAAACCAGTTCCTTGCCCATGTAAGTGAACAATAGACGGATCGTTAATCAAATGATAAAGATGTGGGTTGGCAGTTGCAAAATCATAAATAGAGGGATGTAAGCCTAGAAGATTACAAGCACGTGACAGTATGCTGTCAAAATTAAAGGTTAGAACACGTTGGATATATCCGCCTTGCATAAGACACGCGAGGGCGATATGCGCCCAATTAATTTTTTTATTATCGATAATATGTGGTTTAAGTAATCTTCTGCGCTCATCTTTATCTAAAGCAGACATATACTTGCCGTAATTGTATTTGTCTTTCTCAGGATCGAGATTTTTAACTTGGATTGGAAATTTTTCACATATCTCTTGAATTAGACCAGTTGCTGAAGGGACATCTGCTTTCACTGAGCAACCAGCACCCGTAAAGAATACATAAGGCTTTTTATTTTCCTTGGCTTGTTTTAAAAGCTGTGCAACTTCTTGAACGTTAAAACTCATTATCTTTAAGTTATTCAAATTGATGACTTATTCGATTATACGATGAATTTAAATAATAAAAGTAGAATTTAAATAAAGAGATGCAATGTATTGCCAATTTTAGAGAAAAAAAGATAAGTATAGCTAGTTCTAATGGTTCAATAGCCTAAAACTAGCTTAATTATAAATTATTGAAACTTATAATAATAAAATTTGGTGAAGTCTTCTTTTTTCATTTCATTATTGAGTTAGAGTCTTATTTAATAGGTTTGATGTAGTATACCTTGAAGCAATCCCGACCATTGTCGTGCTATTTCTCGCCAGTGATACCTCTCAAAATAGCCCTACAAGTTTTAGCCAACTTGCAAACTATTGATGGAGATCAATTATGGCTCAAACAAACACGGGAAAAATGCAGAAATTCCTCACCGTATTTTTGTGTTTTTGGGTGGCTTTTTTTGAAGGTTTTGACCTACAAGCCCCCGGTATTGCAGCAAAAGGAATCGCAGCAACCTTTGGTTTAGATCAAGTACAAATGGGCTATGTGTTTAGCCTAGGTGTATTTGGCATGCTGTTTGGCGCATTCTTTGGTGGGCGTTTTGCTGATTATTTAGGGCAAAAGAAAGTCCTCATGCTGTCTATTGCAATTTTTGGGGTGTTTTTTAGTATTACCGCAATCGCACCCAATGTAGAAGTTTTATATCTCGCGCGCTTTTTCACAGGGCTGGGTTTGGGTGCGGCTATGCCGACCATGATTTCAGTGGTGGGTGATGAAGCAACGGAAGCCAATCGCGGAAAATTAAACAGTTTGATGTATTGCGGCTTACCTGTTGGCGCAATTTTTGTTGCAGGGCTGGCGATCTATTTTAAAGATATACCATGGCAGACATTGTTCTTGATTGGTGGAATTACACCATTAGCCCTTATTCCATTCATGGCATTTATTTTAAAAGATAAACCGAAGCAAACAATGCTGGTCGAAAATGTTGAACCAGCATCTGTGCCTGCAATGACTGAAGTATTATTTCAGCAGCAAAAATTTAAACAGACGTTACCACTCTGGGTTAGTTTCTTTTTTACCTTGATGGTGAACTATATTTTAATTAGTTGGTTACCGAACTTACTAATGGAACAAGGCTTAGAAAAGCAGCAAGCATTTCTGGTGATGTTGGTTTTTCAGGTGGGTGCAGTGATTGGAACCTTGGGTTTTGGTTACTTGTTAGATCGCCTGAAATTATGGCAGATGGCGGTGATTATCTATTCAGGTTTATTCATTGCTGTATTTTTACTGTTCACCAGTAAAGTAGTCGCTGTATTAATTGTAGCAGGGGTGTTGGGCGGAATTTTCTCTACAGGTGGTCAATCCATTCTCTATGGAATTTCCCCAATCTTTTATTCAGGCTCGGGTAAGGTCACAGGTGTAGGTAGCGCAATCTCTTTAGGACGCCTAGGTGCAATGACAGGTCCATTACTGACGGGTAAAATTTTAGCCTTAGGTTTAGGTACAACGGGTATTTTGGTGGCAAGTGCTCCAGGTATTCTTCTTTCGGCAATTGCAGTGACTGCCTTATCACGTTTTAAAGCGCAACAAGCGCAAAAATAAAATAATATTTTATGTCTCGATCTTAATGAGCTGCGCACAAGTGTAATGATTTACATTTGTGCGTTTGGTGTTTTATGAAAGCCTTTTATGCTGAATATTAATTATCAGCAGTTGGCTTTAAAATTTAGAACAATAATGTGAAGTTTCAAAAAGTGATAAATATCAACTTTTTTAAATGATAAGGGTAAATTAGGGAATAAAATTTGCTACATTAGAGGAAACCATTCTCATTTAGCATTAGGTTAAATATGTCTTACATCGTTCCAGATGAAGAATTATTACAAACGCGAACGAAAAAATTCCTCAAGCGAATTTTCGTTATGCGACAGCTTGGAACGATTTTGTGTTTTTTCCCTATTTTTTCTGTATTACGGGATATGCATTATGAAAGTAGCTATTTCATTTTATTGGCGGTGAATGCTTTTGTTTGGCCAAGTTTTGCTTATTTAATTAGTCAACGATCTGGCGATCCGGTGAAAACTGAACAAACGAGTTTGATCGTAGATACGATGTTTGGTGGGGCTTGGATTGGGGTGATGGGCTTAAGTCCCATGCCGTCTTTTATTATTTTGGCAGTATTTATTGCAGACCGTTATGCTGCGGGGGGATGGAAACTGTTAGCGCCTTCAATTTTAGGATTTACCGTCTCCTTGATTGGCGTTTGGCTATTGGTTGGTATGCCATTGACCCTCACTTTTAGCCCGCATACGGTGTGGCTCACCATTCCATTGGCGACTTTGTACTTAATTGCTTTAAGTATTTTATCTCGGAAGCTCTCGACCAATTTGAGCCAGAAAAATCGGCAGTTTGAACGGATTGCTTTAATGGATCCGCGTTTGCATATTCCGAACCGCCGTTTGTTTGAGCAGCGTTTAGCCAGCACTTTTGTACAGACGCAACGTGGCAATAGTACGGCTCATTTAATGTTAATCGATGTGGATCATTTTAAGGACATTAATGATACCTATGGACATGAAATGGGCGATTATGTCCTGATTGAACTGTCGAATATCTTAAGAGAATCAATTCAAAGTAAAGATATACCTGCCCGATTTGGTGGTGATGAGTTTGCTGTGATTGTGATGGACAGCAGTTCACAGGAAATTATGCAATTGTCTCAAACCATTTTGGATAAAGTCCGACATTTTCGCTTACCGAGTAATCCAGATTTTCGAATGAGTATCAGCATTGGAATTTCTTCGGCAGCCGCAGCAGGTTCTACCACGGACTGGCTGAAGATGGCAGATCAGGCTTTATATGAAGTAAAACGCCAAGGACGTGATGGCGTGCAATATATTTGTGAAATGAGTTAATAGAAATCATTTTAATACAGCCTTTAGGGTGAATTGTTTTAATTCTGGTGCAAAAAAGCACCTTTTTTTATTTTTGCATCATCTTCGCTCAAAAATAGTATTACGAATGATAAAAATCGTAATACTAAATTGGCACAGCCTTTGCTTAATCATGACTATGAAAAATGTGATCTAGGGTTCCGATACGCACGCGTATGTCTGAGACCGAGAGTTCACGGTTCGAAAGAACTACACGGAGGGATAAAAGCCCGGGAGGTCATGCGAATCCACCGAAGAGGTAACAGCAATGGGCTTACAGCAATATCACAATAACCAGACACTATGGACTGAAGTCTTGCCGGGAGGGCATCACTGGTCGGGACGTATTCAAAAAGGTGCAATTCTTCGTTTTAAAGCACTCTCTAAACATGCCAATGTTTCGCTATTTTGTGTCAATGCTGCCGATAAACTAGAACGCTTTAACATGCCAGACAGTTTGAAAGGGCAACATACCGCCTATTTAAGTTCGGGTCATGTGCTGTATTCAGATCTTGGGCGTGTCATGGCTTCAATTGTCACGGATGAACATGGTTGGAATGATGTGCTATGTGGTGCAAGTCGTGCTGAACAGATCATAGCGCAATATGGTCAGCAAAACTTTCAAGCTGCACGTAATGCCATGTATCAAAGTGGCGTCGATGGATTATTGGTGGAAATGGCGAAGAGTTCTCTAGGACAAACCGACTTAAGTGCCACCCTGAATTTATTTTCTAAAGTTGCTCCGAATGATGCGGGCGAACTCTCTTATGTGACTGCTGACAATACTGATCAGGTGATTGAGCTGCGTTTTGAAATGGATTGTTTGGTGTTCTTATCTGCTGCACAACATGCTTTAGACCAAAATCCTACTTATCAACCTGCGGACATTCAGCTTTCTCTGTTTAAAGCCAATCCTTTGAATGAGCATGATATTTGTCGTGATTCATGTGCCCAAAACCAGCGTGCATTCCAAAACAATGCACGCTATTTCGCATTATCTGATGCTTGCTAAGAACTCGGGAGAACAGTCATGACAGTATTACAAAACTTTGAAAAAACAGTGTTAAGTGAAGTGTGCCCTGCGGGTGAAGCATGGATGTGCGAAGTGAAAAAAGGACAGTACTTCCGCATTGTCGATTTAGAAGGCAATCAGGCAGTCGATACTTTATTTATCAGTGCTGAAAACCCAGAAGAACGCTATAGCGCAACTGATACCTTGGCGATGAATCGTCAGATTTATTTAGAAAAAGGCACCACGTTATACAGTAACTTGGCGCGCCCGATGGCGATCATCCACGATGATAACTGTGGTCGGCATGACACACTCGGTGGTGCCTGTTCTTGTGAAAGCAACACAGTTCGTTATGCGCATGACACTTACCCGATGCATAGTTGCCGCAATAATTTTATGTATGCCTTAGCGAAACACCCTGTGGCGTTAAAGCATGGTTTAAATGTGCGTCATATTGGTCCGAACATTAATTTCTTTATGAATGTGCCCGTTACCCCTGAAGGACATTTGAAATTTGAGGATGGTATTTCCGCTGCAGGAAAATATGTGGAAATTCAAGCAGAGATGGATTTGATTGTGCTGATTTCAAATTGCCCACAGCTAAATAATCCGTGTAATGCCTATAACCCAACGCCTATCCAACTGATTGTGCGTGAAGCTGCGGAGTAAGCACCATGTTTAATAAAGTTCTCATTGCCAACCGTGGTGCGATTGCTTGCCGAGTAATCCGCACCCTCAAGAAATTGGGGATTCAATCGGTTGCTGTGTATTCAGAAGCCGACCGTGATTCTTTACATGTGACCATGGCGGATGAAGCGGTATGTATTGGTGCGGCACCTGCCAGTCAAAGTTATTTAAATATTGAAAAAATCCTGCAAGTTGCACAGCAGACTGGAGCAGAAGCGATTCACCCCGGCTATGGTTTTTTATCGGAAAATGCCGAGTTTTGTGACCTATGTGAAGCCGCTGGAATTGCTTTTATTGGCCCGACTTCTACACAAATGCGTAGTTTTGGTTTAAAGCATACTGCACGTGAACTGGCGATTCAGAGTCAAGTGCCACTTTTGCCGGGGAGTAGCTTGTTGGCTGATGAAGCGGAAGCATTGGCAGAAGCAGAAAAGATTGGTTATCCCGTGATGCTTAAAAGTACTGCAGGTGGTGGCGGGATTGGTATGCGGTTGGTTTGGAATGCCGAAGAACTAAAAGATGCTTATCAAACAGTATCTTATTTGGCGCAAGCGAACTTTAAAGATGCAGGCTTATATTTAGAAAAATTTGTGCAAAACGCCCGTCATATTGAAGTGCAAATCTTTGGGGATGGTCAAGGTCAGGTCTTAGCCTTGGGGGAGCGTGATTGTTCGGTACAGCGCCGTAACCAGAAAGTGATTGAAGAAACGCCTGCACCGCATTTGACAGATGAACAGCGCGATTATTTGCAACAGGTGGCGATTCAACTGATGCAATCGGTGCATTACCGTTCTGCGGGTACGGTTGAATTTGTGATGGATACCGATACCCAAGAATTTTATTTCTTGGAAGTGAATACCCGTTTACAAGTGGAACATGGCGTGACAGAACAGGTTTATGCGGTGGACTTGGTCGAATGGATGGTGACTTTAGCCAGTGGTGACTGGGTTGCACCGTCATCGGCTTTACAGTCTAAAGGGCATTCCATTCAAGTGCGTTTATATGCGGAAGACCCGATTAAAAACTTTCAGCCGAGTGCAGGCTTATTAACTGAAGTTGAATTTGATCCAGATTGTCGTGTCGAAACTTGGGTAGAAACAGGCTCAAATGTATCTTCCTATTATGACCCGATGATTGCCAAAATTATTGTGACTGCTACAGATCGTGATGCCGCGATTCAAGCCATGACAGCCAGTTTAGCCAATACCCAAGTGGCAGGAATTGAAACCAATCTTGAGTATTTACAAAACATTGTCGCAGGAGAAGTGTTCCAAGCAGGCACACAAACGACGCGTTTTCTAAATAGCTTTACTTGGAAAACTCAAAAAATTGAGGTACTGCAAGCTGGTATTCAAACTTCGATTCAGGATGTTACGGGGCGCTTGGGATATTGGGATGTCGGAGTCCCGCCATCAGGGGCGATTGATCCCTTTTCTTTGAATGTTGCCAATCAACTGTTGGGTAATGAGAAAAATACTGCGGGTCTGGAATGTACCCTGCAAGGTCCAAGCCTGAAATTTCATTGTGATAGTCAAATTGTGCTCACAGGCGGTGAGATGCCAAGCACACTGGATGGCGTTAGCATTCCAATGTGGCAAACTGTAAATGTGAAAAAAGGGCAAATTTTGAAATGTGGCAAAATGACCACGGGTTGCCGCAGTTATATTGGGATTAAAGGGGGCTTTAAGGTTCCTGAATATTTAGGTTCACAAGCTACATTTACCCTAGGGCAGTTTGGCGGACATGCAGGACGGAATTTATTGGTTGGTGATATGTTGCCAATCACATCTTTTAGCGATCAGCCTGCGAATGCTTTAAATCAGGAGCAAATTCCTGCATTTAATTCGAATTGGGAAATTGCGGTGATGTATGGTCCGCATGGTGCGCCGGATTTTTTCACCAATCAGGATATTGAAACTTTCTTTGAACATGAGTTTGAAATTCATTTTAATTCAAGTCGTACAGGCATTCGTCTGATTGGACCAAAACCTGAATGGGCACGGGAAGATGGTGGTGAGGCGGGCTTACACCCATCCAATATTCACGATAATGCTTATGCCATTGGTGCGATTGATTTCACGGGCGATATGCCAATTATTTTGGGTCCAGATGGTCCGAGTCTAGGCGGTTTTGTTTGTCCTGCGGTGGTGATTCACTCTGAATTGTGGAAGTTGGGACAACTCAAAGCAGGGGATAAAGTGAAATTTATTCCTGTGAGCTACCATCAAGCCAAGCAGCTCAATCAAGACTATCAAGCCATGCTGGATGAGGCATCACCTGAAAGCATTCAGTATGCGCAAGCGATACAAGCCGAACCGATTACCTTAAATCATCTGATTCTGGATACTTGTAAGGGGAATGGAGTACGCCCAGACGTGGTTTATCGTCCTGCGGGGAACCATTACCTGTTGGTCGAATATGGTGAACTGGTGCTGGATTTAAATTTGCGTTTCCGTATTCATGCCTTAATGCAATGGATGAAAGCGCAAAATATCAAGGGCATCATTGATTTAACTCCGGGTATTCGCTCGCTACAAATTCATTACGACTGTTTGGTGCTGGATCAAACCGACTTACTGCGGTTGCTTGAAGTAGCCGAAGAACAAATTCCGAATATTGCAGAAATGCAGGTGCCATCACGGACCGTGTATTTGCCTTTGGCGTGGGAAGATTCGCAAACCCAATTGGCAACTGAACGCTATAGCCAAATTGTGCGTGCCGATGCACCATGGTGCCCAGATAATATCGAGTTTATTCGCCGTATTAATGGCTTGGACTCGAAACAGGCGGTGAAAGATGTGGTTTATAACGCCAGTTATTTGGTGATGGGACTGGGCGATGTGTATTTGGGTGCGCCTGTGGCAACGCCTTTAGACCCACGTCAACGATTAGTGACCACCAAATATAACCCTGCACGAACTTGGACACCTGAAAATGCCGTCGGTATTGGAGGTGCTTATATGTGCGTGTATGGTATGGAAGGCCCGGGCGGTTATCAGTTTGTAGGTCGTACTACGCAAATGTGGAGCCGCTACCGTAAAAATGCCAATTTTGAAGATGGTAAGCCGTGGTTACTGCGCTTTTTTGACCAGATTAAATTCTATGAAGTGTCTGAAGCTGAATTGATGCAGATGCGTGAAGATTTTAAAGCAGGACGTTTAAACCTTCGCGTTGAAGAAGGGGTTTTAAACCTGAAAGAATACAATCAGTTCTTGCAGGAAAATGCCGAAACCATTCAGGCATTTAAGCATACTCAGCAAAGTAACTTTGAAGCTGAACGCCGTCGCTGGCATGAAGCAGGTTTGGCGGAATATGTCTCTGAAAGTTTAGATGCGGTGGATGATGGTGAAGCAGTCTTAATTCCAGATGGTGGTTGTGCCGTGGAATCGCATATGCCCGGTTCGATTTGGAAAATTGAATGTCAGATGGGGGATGTGGTTGAAGAAGGTGCGACTTTGGCGGTGATAGAAGCCATGAAAATTGAGATTCCAATTTTGGCACCTGAACGGATGAAAGTTGAAGCCATTACCATTGAAAAAGGGCAAACCGTGAAAACGGGGCAAGTGTTGTTTACATTGGCACCTGTGGCTTGAAAAATAGTAATTAGAGAACCGTCCGTAAGGGCGGTTTTTTGTTGAAAACTAATAAGTTATATATTATCGTTTTAGTTTAATATTATTGAAAATTTTGTATCGAATGAAAATATCAGAAAAATTTAATTTGGGGTTAACTCAGGCTTATCTTGATTTCGTAGATATAGATTTAGATACTGATTTACTTGTATTTGTCGATCCTACAGCATTGAGATCATTGGACTCACCTTGGGGACATTCTTGTGCTAGTTTAGTACAACAATTTTTTGAATATGTATTAGAAAATATTAAATCTGGAAATGATGATAAAGCAAAACTTCTTTTAAGTAATTTAAGTGAAAGAAATGAATTTCACATTGGTTTTTCAGCAGGAAAATCAAGAGGTAGCGGTTTTGGTAATAAATCAGCAGCTCTTATTTGGGATGCTCTATGTCAAAGTAAAGCTGCAACAACAGGTTTGTTAAGGGATATTGAAGATAGCTGTCTTTCAATTGAAGGAATTGGTTCTGATATGATTTCAGATGCTATATGCAATATTATTAGGTCAAAACTAATTGAATATACACAAGATATGTGTATTTATTATGGTATAGCAACAACTCCTAATGTAAATTCAGGTCCAATTTGGAATCCACAAACAAGAGAGTGGGAGCAAAAGCAGTTAAGTTTACCTATTGCTGAAGGAAAATTATTTTTACTTATCCCTAAAAACATTGTAAGAAGGAAAATTTCTTATGATTATCAAGAATATTATGATCATTACATTTTGCCTGAATTACAACAGGAACATATAAAAGCTAAAAGCCCTTTAGTCCATTATTTAAAAAAGAATGGTGCACCAAGAGTTTATAAGAAAATTTTAAAAGAAGAATATGGAAATACAAAACAATCAGCAATTGATCAGACAATTGGACGTGAACATATTTGGGAAAAATATAAAGAAGAAAAAAATGCTAATCCACAACCGCCCATTTCAAATAACTCTTTTTTAGAGTTGCAGAATCAACCTTTAATAGATTGGTATGATTTAATAAATGAGCTGAAAAATACACCAAAAGGAACTAAAGATGCTGATAAATATGAAAAAATTATCGAGAAAATTTTCTCTGCTCTTTTTTATCCTAATTTAAATTATCCGACTAAACAAGCACGCTTACATGAGGGGAGAAAAAGGGTTGATATTCAATATACTAACGAAGCCAAAAATGGGTTTTTTCATTGGTTAAGCCTTCATTATCCGTGTAGTTATATTTTTGTAGAGTGTAAAAATTATACCAATGAGGTAGCGAATCCGGAGATTGATCAACTTGCTGGCAGATTTTCTCTAAATAGAGGAAAAATTGGTTTGTTACTAATACGTGATTGCGAAAACCAGAAATTACTAGATCAACGTTGTAGGGATACAGCACAAGATAATCGTGGATTTATGATTTCATTGACTGATGAAGATATTATTAAGCTGATAGAAGATTATAAAGTAGCTTCTCCTTATAATAATGGTGTTCAAAGACATCAGTATCCAATTTTAAGAGCAAAATTTAATAATTTAATCAATTAAAATTATAATTATTCATCTAGCCCCATTCTTGCGCATGGGTTTTTTTTGTGCCCAAAAATCATCCAAAAAAAACTTAAAAACTTACTCAAAACCTGACTAAAAATTGGCACGCTTTCTGCATTTAATCGAGTAATACAAAATTCGAATTTGGTAATACCAAAGAGGAGCCGCAGATGCAAAAGCCACATCACAAAGATAAGAAAATGGTACAGCTCTTTAAACAGTTTTTACTGGAGCTAATTAGCGTTCGCGCGGGCTTTTATGTCAAGCAAGACCCTCATCATCCTGAAACATTGCGGAAGTAAATTGTGGCTAAACCTAAACTTGCCCGAATCAGTGTCACTGTACCTGAGAGCACTTTAAGCGCACTGGATCAGAAAATTGTTGATCAATGCTATGAAAGCCGCTCGCAAGCTATTGTCGACATGATTCACAAGCACTTAATTGCAGAAGAAGAGCGGCAAAATTCGGTCATGGTCGGCACATTGACCTTGCTGTATGACGCCAGTTCAATGCCATTGCGAGTTCAGTTGATGGATTTACAACAACAATATTTAGAACAAGTCATTAGCTCGCTACATATCCAATTGGATGAGCAAAAAATTATGGAAGTCATGTTGATGCAGGGCAAAAGCGCAGAACTAAAGTTAATGAGCCAGCAATTTATTGCCTTGAAAGGGGTCATTAACGGACATCTTGAATTGATGGATGCGGTGATGCCACCGATTCCACAAAATATTGAATAATCTAAGGGGAACCTGAAAATGATGAAAAAAGCAGTGTTATCAATGTCGGTTGTTGCGGGTATTTTACTTTCGGGTTGTGACAATACCGCCAAAGTACCTGAAGCTGAAAAGAAGACTGAAACAGCAGCAACACAGGCAATGACCATTGGTTATAGTGACTGGCCGGGTTTTGTGGCTTGGCAAGTTGCCATTGAAAAGGGCTGGTTAAAAGAGGCGGGTTTAAATGTCGAATTTAAATGGTTTGATTATTCAGCATCACTTTCGGCATTTGCGGCGAACCAGTTAGATGCAGTTTTGGTGACCAATGGTGATAATTTAGTGACGGCATCGGGCGGAACCAAAGGCATCATGATTATGGCAACCGATTATTCCGCAGGGAATGACGTGATTATTGCCAAAGAGGGCATAAACAGCATTGCAGATTTAAAAGGAAAATCCATTGCCACTGAAAAAGGTCTGGTGGACCATTTGTTATTATCTACAGCTTTGGATGATGCCAAAATTCCATTGTCAGATGTGAAATTGGTCAATTCCATGACCAATGAATTGCCACAAGTTTTTGCAAGTCATGGTGTAGATGCTATTGCCGTATGGCAACCTGTTGCCAATCAGGCATTAAAATCGGTTGCTGGGTCTAAAATTATTTACACTTCTAAAGATAAACCGGGTCTGATTTATGACACGCTGACCGTGAATATGAGTCATTTGGCTGCCAACAAAGAACAGTGGTCAAAGTTAATTCAGGTTTGGGATAAAACCGTGAAATACATAAATGACCCTGCAACCCATGCAGATGCGGTCAAGATTATGTCGAATCGTGTTGGGGTGGATCCTAAACAGTATGAACAATTTATTGGTGGAACACATTTACTGGATTTAGCCGCAAACAAGAAAGTGTTTACCAAAGGTTCGGGCTTCGATTCCATTTATGGTTCGACTTATCATGTGAATAAATTTAATGTCAGTAATGGTATCTACAAAACTGAAATGAATGTCGATGGTTTAATTTATCCAGCATTGATCGAAGGCTTGAAATAAGTCATCTATACGAGAAAAAGCCCAGATGTGTTCTGGGCTTTTCCATTTTGTGATACAGCATGGCGATGTTTCGGTCATGCTATTTTTATATTAAAGATGGGTGCTTTGTGAAAAGATATTAATCACTAAAATTCCAGAAATCATTAAAGCTAAACCAATCAATGCAGGTACGTCTAATTGCTGCTTAAAGCCAAACCATCCCACCAACGAAATTAAAATAATGCCCGCCCCCGACCAAATCGCATAGGCAATGCCCATAGGAATGGTTTTTAAGGTTAAAGACAGAAAATATAAAGCAATCGCATAGCCCACGACTGTAATTGAAGAAGGAATGAGAATACTAAACCCTTGTGAAGCTTTTAATGCTGAAGTGGCAATCACTTCAGCAATAATGGCAATGCTTAAGTAGATAAATGCAATCAAAATATCACCTACTTAATATGTTGCTTGAGCATGATGTAACAGATGCTCAGCTTCTTGTGTGAGCCAAGTTTGACTGGCTGCTGTTGTAGAGGTTTGCGTTTGGAATAGATAATGGGGTTGATAGATGTCGACTTTGAAATATAAGGCATAGGTTTCACCTTCAATTTCTTTGACTTGCTTAAGCTGATTTTCCCCAATATATTCGAAGCCTTCGAGTGAGAAGGGCTGCTGCAAGCGATGGTTTTGGGTGCTGAATTGTACGCCCGAAGATAACGAACCCACTGAAACTTCAAACTGATTGATTTGCTCTAAATCAATACCTGCTTGGTGTGCTTCAATCAAATTGCCGAAAGGTTGAATGGCTTGCTGGTTTTGCGACAATCGAGATTGTGCATAAGCCACTAAATCACCACAAATAATCAAGCCTGCATCAAGTTGAACTGGAGTATTCGATTCAAGATGAACAGCTTTTTCTAAACGCAATCCAAGGTAAAGCCCTTGACTGGCTTGTTGACGCCAATCCTCCACATAGGCATTGCTAGGAGAGAATTCTAAGATGCAGTTGCCGATGCAATGCAAAGTTGCAGGTTCTGGCCACTGAATATGGTTTTGGTAATTGGAATTTGAATCGACTTGCCAAGATAAAACTCGCTGTTGTTTATTCCAGAGAGTTTGTCCAAGCCAGCCCTGACGTTGTAATACGGGAGTAAGCTCAATATCTTTCAGTCTTAAATCAATGGTAAAAGATCTGGATTGAAACCAATAAACGATGGTTTTTTCATCCGTTTGACCATTAAAAAAACTAATGCTTTTACGTCGGAAAGCACCGAGCAATTCCAAAGGCAGCTCTACAGTGCTCATATCTGTCGGTGAGAGTTTTATTGATAAATCTGCACATAAATCGATTAAATTCATAGCTTTTCCTTGTGTTCATTCAGACCAAAGGAATACAATGGGCGGGCGTTGTTCAGTACAATTTCGCCAGATGCGACTTTTTCTTTTAAATAATGAAAGGTTTGAGCCGTTTGGTTAAACAAGTGTTCTCCACCACTTAAAGGGGCATATTTGGGTTGATCTGTTTCAATCACAGGCTGAATTACATAGTCATAATCGCAAGAGAAAAACAGCGGGAAGGAGTAGCGCTCTTGTTGAACTTTTTTGACGCGATGTTTGGTAGCCAAATAACGCCCATTGGACAGAATTTCCATCATGTCACCAATGTTCATTACCAGTGTGTTTTCGAGTAAGGGAATATCGATCCATTCTCCTTGTTTATTCAGAACTTGTAGACCGGGAGCTGTCGGAAGGAGTAAGGTAAAACATTCATAATCGGTATGTGCTCCCATACCTTCTTGGTCTTGTGCCTGTGGATTGAACGGATAGTGAATCAGTCGCAGTTGACTTGGCGCATGGGCAATATGTGCATCAAAATAGGTTTCCTTTAAACCTAGGGCTAAAGCAAAACACTGGAACAATTGCTGACCAATATCTTTTAGATGTTGATAATACTGCGATACATGTTGTTTAAATTCTGCATCTTCAGGCCATTGGGTTGGTCCCACTAAAGGACGTCGTTGTTCTATCCCCGAATAGTCATAATTCACATCATAAGATTCTTTAAGGTCATAGACATTTTTGACAAATTGTTCCTCTCCAATCGGAACATAGCCACTATGATTTTCGGAAAAACCAATGTAGTGCTGCATTTTAATGTGCTCTTCACGGGCAAAATATTGCGCACTGATCTGGCATAGATTTGCGAACAGTTCAGGTTGGAATTGCTCACCTTTTAAATATAAAAAGCCAACCTCTTTACAAGCTTGATCGAGTGCCTGTGCAACAGTTAGTCGATCTTCCAAATGCGGGCTATTGAGTTTTGAAATTTCTACCAGTGGTAATACATAATCGTTTTGCATGATCATCACCAAAAGTTGGTCGTCCAACGGATTGTTCAACACTTTGGGTCGTCCCAAAGGCTAGAATGATGTGTGTTGTCGTTATTTCTGCGTACTAACTTGTGTCATGCGTGGAATTTTGGGTAGCTCTGCTAAAGCTGGGTCAAGTTCATCTTCCTGCGTATGAACCAAGGCATCGACACGTTCACGTAAGCGTTTAAATTCGGGCGTAAGCATCAGTTCTGCATTGCGTGGGCGAGGTAAATCTACCTCAATAATTTCTTTAATTTCCCCAGGATTGGCTTTTAGCGCGACAATCCGATCTGCCAGTAAAATGGCTTCATCCATGTCATGCGTGACAAAAATAATGGTGATGTCGATGTTCTGCCATAAGTCCATAAGATGCTTTTGCATTTTTTGACGGGTATGCGGATCGAGTGCCCCAAAAGGTTCATCCATCAGTAAAATTTTCGGTTGATTGACCAACGCACGGGCAATTGCAACCCGTTGTTTCATTCCGCCTGAAAGCTGGTGCGGATACTGATTTTCATATTTTTCCAGCCCAATAATGTTGATCCATTCGCGGGCATGCGCTTCTGCGGAGGCATGGCTTGCACCTTTCATGAGCGGACCGAACATGACATTTTCTTTAACCGTTTTCCACGGAAATAGGGTGTAACCTTGAAACACCATGCCACGTTCTGGGCTAGGGCCTGTAATCGGTTGACCATCGACCAGTAGTTCTCCACTGTGATACGGATCGAGTCCCGCCACGACACGGCTAAACGTGGATTTGCCACAACCCGAGGGACCAATCACACAAATAAATTCACGCTTATGAATTTTTAAATCCAGTTGATTCAAGACGGTACGTTGGGTCTTGCCATGTTGAAACACTTGGGTCAGCTTTTTTGCTTCAAGAATTACAGGGCGTTGATAGATTTGTTCAAAATACTGTTTTGCATCATCATTCGTAGTTGTATTCATTATTTTGCTCCTGCTTTCCATGTGAACAGTCGTTCGCCTAATTTCATTAAAATGACATCACAGACCAGTCCAATGACCCCAATAATCAAAATAGCAGCATAGACATTGTCAAAGTTTTGATAGCGCGCTTGTTGGGTAATAAACCATGTGATGCCCGAGGTCGTACCAATCAATTCAGACACAATTAAGTAGGTCCATGCCCAACCCAATAGCACGCGTAAATCACGGTAAATATCTGGCAGGGCAGCGGGAATGACCACATGAAACAGACTTTTCATTTTGTTGGTGCCAAGGGTATAGCCTGCTTCTATCAGCCCGCGATCGACCATCCGTGTGGTGTTGGCAATAATTAAAATTTGTTGAAACAGCGTTCCTATCACAATAATCGCGACTTTCGGCGCATCATTAATGCCTAAGATGGCAACAGCGAGTGCACCGAATGCTGGGGCAGGTAAATAACGGAAGAATTCGACAAAAGGTTCGGTAAGTTTTGAAATTTTGAGTGAGAAGCCACACAAAATCCCCAAAGGAATACCAATTAAGGAAGACAAGAAAAATGCGGTAAAAACCAGTTTAATACTATGCCATAGGCTTTGATGAAACCACGGAGCATCGGGTTGTACAGGTGGTGTCGTAAATGCAGTAATAAGCGCTGTTGCAACTTCATCGGGTGCAGGTAAATAAATTGGGTTGACTAATTTGCCTTGAGGTGGCGCATCCCCATGATTCACGGCATTTTGTGCTTCATTATAGAACAGCGCTTTATCGACCCGACTGTCGACTTGGAAGTAAGGCACACTGCCAGACTCGGTAATTTGGACTTGAGGATGCCAAATAAACGGCAGATAACTAATTGCACACCAAATCAGAATTGGAATGAGAAATGAGCAAAAGCCCAGAATCAGCTTATTTTTTTGGTTGAGTTCATTTGCAACATATCCCATATCGCTTGCCCGCCTAGTATTACGAATTTATAAAACCGTATTACTCATAAGCAAAATGGATGCCAAACAGTGAAAAATAAATCCAGCTGTTTTAACGCATTATTTTCTGAAAATTAAATATTCACCTTGAAAAGATAAATCCTACCGAACAAAAAAATGGTTGAGCTCGTTATAAAGGATATTTGGCTTAAGTAAATCAGTGAATGTATAACCGTCAGAAAACGGTAAACAAGCTGTCATGGAAGTTTCATCAATCCGTTGTATGTTGCCTTGCATCAGTTTGGCGAGGAACGCCGTTAAAGCTGAGCATAAATTGTAAAATTCTAGTTTAAAGATGATGTCATTTTAGTTTGGACAGCACGATGACCCATTTAGACATTCAGTGAGTACGGAGTCGAGCACATGACAGCATTGTTGATTCATCGTGAAACATGGAAAGTACATGGACTGGCTTTGTCTATAGTCACTGCATTGCATGTGGGCGTGCTGTTGTGGTTAAGCATGGGGGGCATGGAACCCACTTTGCAAGCACCGAAGCGTAAACCTCTTCATTTACAGTTTATTCATACATCTCAAGTGCAATCATTGTCGCAAGTCGGGCAGAAAAAAACGAAACAGGAAAAAGTGGCTATACCACAATCCCAGTCCTCTACAAAAACGGATGCTTTAATGCGTGAGGATTCTGTCGCACAGGCCGTGGTTAAGGCATCACGACAAAACCATCAATTGACCAGTGAAGCCTTGAGTAAAATACAAGCGGTTAAACAAATCCAAGCTGAAACAGAGCGTCCCTTAATCGTGAACGATACTGAAATTCTTCAGTCTGTAGCGAATGCCGATAAATTTGATGCCCAAAATTATCAACCCGTTGCAAAAGTTGAACCGTCATATCCAGAGCAAGCCTTAGATCGAGATTTAGAGGGCAATTGTACAGTTGTGTACAATGTGAATGAAAATGGTGGCGTTGAGCTACCGAAAGTCGAAGGGGATTGCCATCCATTATTTGTCGAGTCATTCATAAATGCGGCACTCAATTTCAAATATCAGCCCTATGTGTTTGATGGTCATGCAGTCATGGTGCAGAACATGCGCTATACGTTTCAGTATCAAATTTCCAAAAGTTCATAATTTGGCATCAAACAATATTCTAAGGCTAAGCAGAGTTATAAAATGTTGCGTAACTCACGTGCGGTTTCTTGGAGCAAAGGTAGAATATGCTGAATAAGATATTCTTTGGTGGTACGGGTCGTTGGGGACACAATATTTAGTGCGGCGATGACTTTGGATCTTTGTTGATAAATGGGTACCGCGAGTGCATGAACCCCCAATTCATGCTCCTCACAAGAATAGCACCAGTCTTGTTCTTTAATTTCATGTAGCAAGTTCAAAAATGTTGCATTGTCGGTATGGGTATATTTGGTTAAACGTTGCAGCGGATATTTTTCGAGCCATTCACGTTGCTCATTGGGTTCCAGATGTGCCAATAAAATTTTCCCTGCGGATGTTGCATGTGCGGGTAAGCGGTTACCTAAGTGCAGGCCATAGGGATTGACGCGATCCGTTTGCTGATGTGCAGCACTACGTGCGATAGTAATCGCTTCATATCCATCCAGTACCATCACGGAAAAGATTAAAGATGTTTGATTGGTGAGTAGATTCAATAGAGGCTGAGATATTTTAGGAAGTTGTGCACCACCGAGATAAGCACCTGAGAATTTTAAAATTTTAGGCGTTAAATAAAAATAATGACCATCCGACTCTAAATAGCCCAAATATTCAAGAGTGAGTAAGTGACGCCGTGCTGCCGCGCGGGTCATCCCAGTCCGTTCAGCAGCCATTGAAATATTTAAACGATGACGGTCAGCGCCAAAACAATCCAGAATAGCCATACCTTTACTGATGCCAGCAACAAAATCTTCATGTCGAATGATTTTTTTATTGTCTTTATTTTCAAGCCATCTTTCAGTTTTGTGCAATTCCTCATCCATTTAGATACTTTCCTGATATGTATTGTGTTTATATTTTTACTATAGCGTGAAATCTGACTGAAAAAATCAGGTTTTGTTCGATAATAAGTAAAAATGTTCGATCATCGAACAAAAGCGCATATAACTATCTAGTCCAATGCCAGAAAATGATAAAAAATGAACGCATAAGGAAATCGAACTAAAAGACTAGGGAATGTTGTTTTAGCTGAATCATTGCCCAGTATAAGTTAGGTTTCCGTGCCTTTTCAAATTTTGCATGATGCACAATGGAGTTATCTAATGATAGATAAAAGTGCAGCGACCTTAACGGAAGCGCTCTCCCAGATACAAGACGGCTCAACCATCATGATTGGTGGTTTTGGTACAGCAGGACAACCTGCTGAACTCATTGACGGGCTGATCAAGCTTGGACGTAAAGACCTCACCATCGTCAGCAACAATGCAGGCAATGGCGATTATGGTCTGGCGAAACTGTTGAAGGCTGGTGCCGTCAAAAAAGTCATCTGTTCATTCCCGCGTCAGTCCGACTCTTGGGTCTTCGATGAACTCTATCGTGCAGGCAAAATCGAACTGGAACTGGTGCCTCAAGGCAATTTGGCCTGTCGTATTCAAGCCGCAGGCATGGGACTCGGCGCAGTCTTCACCCCGACAGGCTACGGGACTTTATTGGCCGAAGGCAAAGAAACCCGTCACATCGATGGTAAAGATTATGTACTGGAATACCCGATCAAAGCCGACTTCGCTTTGATTAAAGCGCAGCAAGGCGACCGTTGGGGTAATCTGGTTTACCGTAAATCGGCACGTAACTTCGGCCCGATTATGGCCATGGCAGCAAACGTGACCATTGCGCAAGTTTCTGAAGTGGTGGAACTGGGTGAGTTAGACCCTGAACACATCATCACCGCAGGCATCTTTGTTCAACACGTGGTACAGGTTCAACCTGAACCAGTTGCTGTGTAATCGGGAGAACATCATGAGCTATCAAAAACTCAACCGCAACCAGATTGCTGAACGTGTGGCACAAGATATTCCTGATGGGGCTTATGTCAATTTAGGTATTGGCTTACCCACCAAGATTGCCAGCTATCTACCTTCAGACAAAGAGATCTTCCTGCATTCTGAAAATGGCTTATTGGCTTTTGGTCCACCGCCCGCGGAAGGTGAAGAAGATCCTGAGCTGATCAATGCGGGTAAAGAATATGTGACCATGTTAAAAGGCGGTAGCTTTTTCCATCATGGGGATTCGTTTGCCATGATGCGTGGTGGGCATTTAGATATTGCAGTTCTGGGTGCCTTTCAAGTCGCAGCCAATGGTGACTTGGCCAATTGGCATACTGGTGCACCCGATGCAATTCCATCGGTAGGTGGCGCGATGGATTTGGCTGTCGGCGCTAAAAAAGTGTTTATCACCACCGATCATGTCACCAAAAACGGTGAACCGAAGATTGTGGCAGAGCTGACTTACCCCGCCACAGGACAAAAGTGTGTTGACCGCATTTATACCGATCTGTGTGTGATTGATGTCACCGCGGAAGGCTTAAAAGTGATTGAGAAAGTCGACGGTTTAAGCTTTGCAGAATTGCAGGCGATGACGGGTGCTCCGTTGGTGGATGCGACACAACAGAATTAATGATTTGAATCCCCCTAAATCCCCCTTTGCTAAAGGGGGACTTCTCTAGCATAAAGTGCGGTGGGTCTCCCTCCTTTTTAAAGGAGGGATTAAGGGAGGATTAAGAGAAGAATAGATATGAAAAATGCATATATTATCGATGCCATTCGTACCCCATTTGGTCGTTATGCGGGTGGTTTAGCCCCAGTCCGTGCCGATGACTTGGGTGCCGTGCCGATTCAAGCCTTAATGCAACGTAATCCGAGTGTGGACTGGACCCAAGTCGATGATGTGATCTACGGCTGTGCCAACCAAGCGGGAGAAGATAACCGTAATGTCGGTCGTATGTCAGCATTGCTTGCAGGTTTACCGGTTGAAGTGCCTGCCACGACTGTGAATCGTTTATGTGGTTCATCACTCGATGCGATTGCGATGGCTGCCCGTGCAATTAAAGCGGGTGAAGCGAATCTGGTTATCGCAGGGGGCGTGGAAAGCATGTCTCGTGCTCCCTTTGTGATGGGTAAATCAGAAACAGCTTATGGCCGTAGCCAGAAGATTGAAGACACCACCATGGGATGGCGTTTTATCAATCCGAAGCTGAAGGCCATGTATGGTGTAGAGACCATGCCACAAACTGCAGAGAATGTGGCACAACAGTTTCATATTGATCGTGCAGATCAAGACCAGTTTGCCTTGACGAGTCAACAGCGCACAGCAACCGCGCAAGCTCAAGGCTTTTTTAAACATGAGATCATCCCTGTAACTATTGCACAGCGTAAGGGTGATCCAATTGTGGTGGATACCGATGAACATCCTCGTGCATCGACCACATTAGAAGGTTTGGCGAAACTGAAGCCAGTCGTCACAGCAGAAGGCACCGTCACAGCGGGAAACGCGTCAGGCATCAATGACGGTGCGGCTGCTGTACTGATTGCTTCGGAACAAGCCGTCGAGCAATACCAACTTAAACCACGCGCCAAGATTATTGCCTCTACTGCTGTGGGTGTAGAACCACGCATCATGGGCTTTGCCCCAGCACCTGCGATTAAGAAGCTTCTTAAACAAGCCAATCTCACAATCGAGCAGATGGATGTGATTGAACTGAATGAAGCCTTTGCGGCACAGGCACTAGCAGTGACCCGTGATTTAGGTCTGGCCGATGACACGACCCAAGTGAATCCGAATGGCGGCGCGATTGCGATCGGTCATCCACTGGGTGCATCGGGTGCACGTTTAGTCACCACGGCTTTAAATCAATTGGAACAAACGGGTGGAACCTATGCCTTGTGTTCGATGTGTATTGGGGTCGGTCAAGGTATTGCAATGATTATTCAGCGGGTTTAAAGCAGATTTAAGGATAGCGATCATGAGCCAGTTATATGCCAGCTTATTTTACCAAAACGAGGTGACTGAAATTTTCAGTGATCGCGCGTTGGTGTCTTACATGATTGAGGCGGAAGTTGCCTTGGCACAAGCGCAGGCTCAGGTCGGTGTTATCCCAAAATCTGCGGCAATCGTAATTTCCCAAGTTGCACAGACTGCGCTTGATCGGATTGATTTTGATGCTTTGGCTGTTGCAACAGGCTTGGCCGGCAATATTGCGATTCCTTTTGTGAAGCAATTGACTGCGATTGTGAAACAAAGCAATGAAGATGCTGCGCGCTATGTGCATTGGGGCGCAACCAGTCAAGACATTTTAGACACTGCCTGTATTTTGCAATGTCGTGCTGCAATGACGCATGTTGAAGCTTTAATTCACCAATGTTACCGCACAGCTTTGGCTCAAGCTGAACAGTATCGCTCACAAGTGATGATTGGACGCACATGGTTGCAGCAAGGGTTGCCGATTACTTTGGGGCATAAATTCGCGCGTTGGGCTTCGGCATTTCATCGTGATTTAGCTCGTATTGATGCCATGAAAGCGCGTGTTTTTGCTGCGCAATTAGGCGGTGCGGTCGGTTCATTAGCATCTTTGCAGAATCAAGGCACAGTAGTTGTACAAGCATTTGCAGCGCAGTTACAACTTTCTGTTCCAAGCTGTACTTGGCATGGTGAGCGCGACCGTATTGTTGAAATCGCAAGCGTCTTAGCAATGGTGACAGGTAGTTTGGGCAAAATGGCGCGCGACTGGTCGTTGATGATGCAAACTGAAATTGCAGAAGTATTTGAGCCAGCGGCGAAAGGGCGCGGTGGGTCATCGACGATGCCACATAAACGTAATCCTGTTGCTGCGGCATCGGTTTTGGCAGCAGCCAATCGTGTGCCTGTGCTGATGTCAAGTTTGTACCAAAGCATGGTGCAGGAACATGAGCGTAGTCTAGGTGGATGGCATGCAGAATGGCTGGCATTGCCTGAAATTTTCCAACTCTGTGCAGGCGCTTTAGAGCGGACTTTGGATGTTTTACAAGGCATGCAAGTCAATGCTGAAAATATGCAACGTAATTTGGAATGTACCCAAGGTTTGATTATGGCGGAAGCAGTCATGATGGCTTTGGCACCGCATATGGGACGCTTACAGGCACATCATGTGGTGGAAGCAGCATGCAAAACAGCCGTTGAAAAAGGTGTTCACTTAAAAGAGGTCATTACTGAACTCGATCAAGTGAAAACCTATTTTAGTGCAGCTCAGATTTCAGAAATTTTTAAACCTGCGTCATATCTTGGCAATATTCAAGACCAGATTGATGCGGTGTTGCAAGAAGCAAAAGGAGAGGCAAAGTGAATATCACAATGACCAATCGTCAAGGCAAGACTTTATCCGTTGCGATCAGTGGGCAAGAGAATGCGCCTGTGATTGTATTTTCAAACTCATTGGGTACAGATAAAGGTATGTGGCAGCCACAAGTTGCTGCTTTTGAACAGCAGTTCAAAGTGGTGACTTATGACACGCGTGGTCATGGGCAAAGTGATGTGATTGAGCAGACCACTGTACAAAATCTTGCAGAAGATGTGATTGATATTCTGAACGGTTTAAACATTGAAAAAGCACATTTTTGCGGAATTTCGATGGGCGGCATGACGGCTTTGTGGCTCGGTATTCATCATGCAGATCGTTTTCATAGCATTACCGTGGCGAACTCAGCAGCCAAAATTTGGACTGAAGATGGTTGGAATGCGCGTGCAGATGCTGTGATAGCCAGTGGCTTAGCGGATTTGGTCAAAACTACGCATACCCGTTGGTTCAGCGAACAGTTTGATTATCAACATGATGCTTTAGCACAGCGCACCATTCAGTCTTTAGCGACTACGCCAGCACTGGGGTATGCAGAATCTTGCCGTGCATTGGCTCAAGCAGATTTGAGCGAAGAAATTCAACAGATTCAGATTCCTACTTTAGTGATTGCAGGCGCATTTGATCCAGTTACCACCGTGGCAGATGGCGTCTTTATGCAACAACAGATTCAAAAGAGTGAACTTGCGGTGATTGATGCATCGCATCTTTCCAATATTGAGCAACCTGAGCTGTTTACCCAAACCCTCAGTCAGTTTATTGGATCGATTCAATAGTTTAAGGATTTTAAAAGGACTTTAAGCCCAAGGAGGCAGGTATGGCGTCTCAGGAATACGCTACTCAAAAAACGAGTATAGACGCACAAGCACTGATTAATGATGCACCGATTAGCAAATATCAGTGGTTGATCGCAATTGTATGTTTTCTCATTGTTTTTGTTGACGGTATTGATACGGCGGCAATGGGTTTTATTGCTCCAGCCTTGGCACAAGACTGGGGAATAGACCGTTCGCAACTGGGTCCAGTCATGAGTGCAGCCTTAGGCGGCATGATTATTGGTGCTTTGGTGTCTGGTCCAACCGCTGACCGCTTTGGGCGAAAGATTGTTTTAAGTGTTTCGATGCTGATTTTTGGTGGCTTTACTTTGGCATCGGCATATGCGGGTGACTTAAATACCTTGGTGATACTACGCTTTTTAACGGGTATTGGTTTGGGTGCAGCGATGCCGAATGCAACCACGCTATTTTCTGAATATTGCCCACAACGCTCTCGCTCGTTACTCGTGACTTGCATGTTCTGTGGTTATAACTTGGGGATGGCAACAGGTGGTTTCATCAGTAGTTGGTTAATCCCAACCTTTGGTTGGCACAGCTTGTTTTTACTGGGCGGTTGGTCACCACTGATTTTGATGCTTTTGGTGATTTTCTTCCTGCCAGAATCCTATCGTTTCTTGATTGTGAAAGGTCGTGACAGCGAAAAAGTCCGCAAAATTCTAACGCGTATTGCACCGACGCAAGTACAGGGTGTTACTGAGTTTCATGTACCTGAAGAAAAAACCGAAGGTGGAGAGAAGAAAGGTGTGTTTGGCATGCTGTTCTCTCAGAAATATGTCAAAGGTACGGTTTTATTGTGGCTAACCTATTTCATGGGTTTGGTCATGATTTATCTGCTCACCAGTTGGTTACCAACCTTAATGCGTGAAACAGGCGCAACCATGGAACGTGCTGCATTTATCGGTGGTCTATTCCAGTTTGGCGGTGTCCTCAGTGCTTTATTTATTGGCTGGGCAATGGACCGTTTCAACCCGAACCGCATTATTGCAGGCTTCTACTTTGTCGCTGGAATCTTCGCTTTTGCCGTAGGTCAGAGCTTAGCAAATCCAACCTTACTTGCCATTTTAGTGCTTTGCGCAGGTGTTGCAATTAATGGTGCACAGTCGGCTATGCCAGCACTCAGCGCTCGTTTTTACCCGACGCAATGCCGTGCAACAGGTGTGGCTTGGATGTCTGGAATTGGTCGTTTCGGTGCGGTATTTGGTGCTTGGATTGGTGCGGTATTACTCGGCAATGACTGGTCGTTTACTGCAATTTTGAGCTTGCTCATGATTCCTGCAACAGCAGCGGCTATCGCAATTTTTGTTAAATCACTTGTTGCACATACTGACGCAACTTAATTGAGGATTCTCCCATGAATGATGAACAACGCTATGAACAAGGGATCAAAGTCCGAACTGAAGTGCTAGGTGAAAAGCATGTGAATCGTTCGATCGAGAACCTGAATGATTTCAACGCAGATTTTCAAAATTTTATCAGCCGTTTTGCATGGGGTGAAGTGTGGTCTAGACCAGGTTTGCCCCGCCATACCCGCAGTTTAGTGACGATTGCAATTTTATTGTCTCTAGGGCGTGAAGACGAATTACGTATGCATTTACGTGCTTGTTTTAACAATGGTGTGACTAAGGATGAGTTAAAAGAATTGATTCTGCACTGCTCACTCTATGCAGGTCTACCAGCAGCCAATGCAGCCATGCATATGGCAGAAGAGGTATTTGCAGATTTGGGCATTGCACCAAAAAAACTCAGTGAACTGCAATCTGATTCAGAACAAACCAATCAAGAGTAATGGAACAAGATTAAGAGGGACGTCACATGTCGCAACTTATTTTAGGTGCATACGCACAACGCAAGACCGATGATCATCCGCCAGCATACGCACCTGGCTACAAAACCAGTGTATTACGCTCGCCTAAAAATGCATTGATCTCAATTGCAGAAACTTTAACTGAAGTGACCGCACCGCATTTCAGTGCAGACCAGTTTGGTCCTAAAGATAATGATTTGATCTTGAACTATGCCAAAGAAGGTTTGCCGATTGGTGAGCGCATTATTGTGCATGGTTATGTCCGTGATCAGTTTGGTCGCCCAGTCAAAAATGCTTTGCTCGAAGTTTGGCAAGCCAATGCTTCTGGTCGTTATCGTCATCCAAATGACCAATTTATTGGTGCAATGGACCCGAACTTTGGCGGCTGTGGTCGCATGATGACTGATGCCAATGGTTATTTTGTATTCCGTACCATTAAACCGGGTCCTTATCCTTGGCGTAACCGTATTAATGAATGGCGTCCTGCGCACATCCATTTCTCTTTGATTGCCGATGGTTGGGCGCAACGTCTTATTTCGCAGTTCTACTTTGAAGGCGATACGCTGATTGATTCGTGTCCAATTATTAAAACCATTCCTTCGGAAGAACAACGTCGTGCATTGATTGCCTTGGAAGACAAGAGCAACTTCATTGAAGCAGACAGCCGTTGTTACCGCTTTGACATCACTTTACGTGGTCGTCGTGCGACTTATTTCGAAAATGATTTGACTTAATTCAGGGAGAACAACATGAACAATTGGAACTTTCAAGAATTGCATGAAACTCCATCTCAAACAGGTGGACCATACGTACACATTGGTTTGTTACCACAACAAGCCAATATTGAAGTGTTTGAAAATAACTTTAATAACCAGCTAGTTAAAGAAAACACTTTAGGTGAACGCATTCGCTTAGAAGGTCAAGTGTTTGACGGCTTAGGCTTACCACTACGCGATGTATTAATTGAAATCTGGCAGGCAGATGCCAATGGCGTGTATCCGAGTGCGGCCGATATTCAAGGCAAAGCAGTTGACCCAAATTTCTCTGGTTGGGGGCGTACAGGGGCTGACTTTGAAACTGGTTTTTGGAGTTTTAATACCATTAAACCGGGTGCTGTTCCGGGCCGTAAAGGGACAACTCAGGCACCGCATATTGCACTGATCATCTTTGCTCGCGGGATTAACATTGGCTTGAATACCCGTGTGTATTTTGAAGATGAAGCTGAAGCCAATGCACAAGATCCTGTACTGAAAGGAATTGAGTGGGCACCTCGTCGTCAGACCTTAATTGCTAAGCGCGAAGAACGTGATGGTGAAGTGGTTTATCGTTTCGATATTCGTATACAAGGCGAAGACGAAACGGTGTTTTTAGATATCTAAACTCCCGAAGGCTTGGTGTAGGACATCTTGCACGAGCCGAATAGATAGAAGTTTATACGTGGTGATTGCATGTCCCATTGCATGAATCCCACGTATGTTTGCGGCTGATGATAAAAGTCAGGCAATAGTTTGAAAATACAAGGAACTGTAATGATTACCATCAAAAAAATTGCAATACAACTCTGCTTAAGCAGTGCAGTTATCGCAGCAATGCCAGCGACATTTGCAGCTGAATCGGCTCAATCAAGCGCACAACACTATATGGTCAAAAACCTTAATATTGGTGACTTACCTGTCAAAACCATTGTGCCGATTACCGCGAAAACGGCAGAGCAAGCGATTGCGCAAGCACAAGTGATTGCCAACAACCCAAATGCAGATGTGGCTGAATTTCGCATCGACTTACTCGAGTTTTCTGCCGACACCAAAAAAGTCATCGCACTGGGTCAGCAGTTGAATCAAATTTTAAAAGACAAACCGTTGATCGCGACCATTCGTACCCATAACGAAGGTGGAAAAATGACGGTGTCTGACCAAGACTATGAAAAGATCTATCGTGAATATTTGAAAAAGCCATTTATGCAATTGCTGGATATCGAAATGTTCCGTGATGCTGGCAGTGTAGCGAAATTAACCAAATTGGCGCATGATAAACATGTGTTAGTAATTATGTCGAATCACGATTTTAATAAAACACCAGAACAACAAGAAATTGAAAACCGTTTGCTAAAACAGGATCAAATGGGTGCGGACATTCTAAAAATTGCAGTGATGCCGAAATCTAAACAAGATGTCTTTACCCTGATGAATGCCACGCTGGCAGTCAGCCAAAAAAGTCAAAAACCACTGTTAACCATGTCGATGGGACAGTTGGGCACGATTTCACGTGTGGCAACCGCCAATATGGGCGGCAGTTTAAGTTTCGGCATGATTGGTGAAGCCTCTGCACCGGGTCAAATTGATGTAACTCAACTCAAACAGTTACTGAAAACAGTACAACCGACCCCTTAAATGCACAGTGATATTCATCTTCAAGGATAGAAAAGGATTTAAAATATGAAACCATCAATCTTACGTTTGACCACATTGGTTTTGAGTTTAGCGGCATCAGGTTTTGCCAGTGCAGAAACTTATATTGTGGATCGTTATCAGGACGATAATGCAAAAGGTTCACTGCGTTGGGCGATTGAACAATCCAATGCCAATGCGACGCAAGAAAATGAAATTCACATCCAAGCTGTGGGACAAGCACCCTATGCAATTAAACTGAATCAGCCTTTACCACCAATTAAATCTTCAGTGAAGATTATTGGAACGCAGTGGGATAAAACTGGCGAGTTTATTGCGATTGATGGTTCCAACTATATTAAAGGTGAAGGTGCTAAAGCATGCCCGGGGGCAAATCCTGAACAGTATGGCACCAATGTCCGTACCATGACTTTACCCGGTTTAGTGCTGCAAGATGTGAACGGTGTGACCTTAAAAGGTCTGGATATTCACCGTTTTTGTATTGGCGTTTTGGTGAACCGTTCAAGCAATAACTTGATTCAACATAACCGTATCAGTAATAACTACGGTGGCTCAGGCGTGATGTTGACGGGTGATGACGGTAAGGGCAATCCAACCTCAACCACCACCAATAACAACAAAGTTTTGAACAACTTGTTTGTAGATAATGGCGATGGTTTAGAGCTGACGCGTGGTGCGGCATTTAACCTTGTGGCCAACAATTTATTTACTTCAACCAAAGCCAATCCCGAGCCATCGCAAGGTATCGAAATCCTGTGGGGCAATGACAACGCAGTGGTTGGCAACAAGTTTGAAAACTACTCTGATGGTTTGCAAATCAACTGGGGTAAGCGCAATTACATCGCTTATAACGAACTGACCAATAACTCAATTGGCTTTAACCTCACGGGTGATGGCAACATCTTTGACAGCAATAAAGTTCATGGTAATCGTTTAGGAATCGCCATTCGTTCAGAAAAAGATGCCAATGCCCGCACAACCTTGACCAAAAACTTAATTTGGGACAATGGCAAAGATATTAAACGCTGTGAAGCAGGTGGTTCGTGTGTACCCAATCAGCGTTTAGGCGCCATTGTATTTGCAGTGCCTGCACTTGAACATGCTGGCTTTGTCGGTTCTCGTGGTGGCGGTGTGGTGATTGAAGCAGCAAAACTGCAAAAAACCTGTACACAGCCAAATGAACAGGGCTGTAATGCGATGCCAAACCAAAACATTCAAGCACCACGTTTAAGCTATAGCAAAGGTCAAGTCACCGCTACAGTTCAAGCACAGCCAAATCAACGCTATCAAGTTGAATTCTTTGCCAATCATCAAGCGAAGAGTCAAGAAGCAGAGCAGTATTTAGGTACTCAAGTGGTGACCACGAATGCACAAGGTCAAGGTCAAGCAATGTGGAAAGTAGCCAGTGGTGTGGCGAATGTCACCGCCAATGTTACAGACCGTTTAGGGGCAACTTCTGAACTGAGTCCAGCCGTTCGCATTAAATAATAAAAACCGCATGGAAAGCTCACCTGAGTTGAGCTTTCCTCACAGAAAAGGATGTTTGGTATGCAACAACTATTAAAACTAGGCACATTATCTTTGGCGCTTTTAACTTGCCAATTGGCTTCAGCCAATCAGTTTTATTCGGCAGACCGTCAATGGTTATTGGGTGATTGGAACGGTGAACGGAAGCAACTGGAAGATCAAGGTTATAAATTTACCGCTGCAATTATGAGTCAGGCGGCAACCAATTTGGCAGGTGGTTATAACGATGACAATACTCTGGAAAATGCGGGACAACTGACTTTAGGCGCTAATTTTGATTTAAGTAAAATTGCAGGTTGGGAAAATACCACAGCAGGCTTAATGATTACCAAACGTGATGGTAACGCCCTAACGCTTGAACGCATTAAAGACCCGCGTGCTAGTACTTTGGGCAACAGCCAAGAAATTTATGGTCGTGGCAAAATTTGGCGTTTGACCCAAGCATGGATAAAAACAGGATTTGACGACAACCGCGTCCAATTTAAGATTGGTCGTATGGGCATGTCTGATGACTTTAACAGCTCACAATGTGAATTCCAGAACTTACTTTTGTGTGGTGGTCAGTTAGGTAAATCCATCGGTTCGATTTGGTATAACTGGCCTGTTAGCTTATGGGGCACCAATGTGAAATACCAATTTGCACCAGACTGGTCACTTGGTGTTGGGGTTTATGAAGTCAACCCAGACAATGTGAAAACAGATTCAGACAGTGATGGTTTTAACCTCGATATGGATAATGTTGAAGGGGCCACCATTCCAGTTGAACTGGCATGGAAACCTAAACTTGCTACATTTAACGCTTTGCCGGGTGAATATAAACTGGGTGCGTTGTATTCCACGGCTGAAGCAAAAGACATTCGCAGTGGAGAAATGCAAGATGGCAAGTATAGTTTCTGGTTGAATGCGCAACAGCAACTCACACAGCATGGGGCAGATCCGAAGCGTGGTTTATACATTAGCTTTAATGGCGTCGTGAATGATAAGGCCACAACATTTGTAGAAAGTACACAACAACTCGCGCTTTGGTACAAAGGGCCTCTTGACAGTCGCCCGAATGATTCCATCGGTTTTGGTTTAGCCAATTATGTCGTGAACGATCGTGCGACAGACAAGCAAATCACCACCAATGAAGGTCGTGGGTATTACAGTTACGATGCCATTGCCAGCGACTATGTCCCGATTCAACGTGATGAACTCAATGTAGAACTCAATTACACCTATCAATGGTCACCTGCGGTCATGCTCAGACCAAATTTGCAATACATCTACCAACCGACAGGGGTAAAAGAAGTAGAGGATGCATGGGTGGCTGGTTTAACCATGAAAGTGAATTTTTAACAGTATTTAGATGAAAAATGATTAAAATATAATCAATATTGCTGTCTAGTTTAAATACGTTAGTCAATGCTTTCACAGGTTTAACCTGTGAAAGCATCAGAATTTATTTGTGATGATAAATGATACTCAAAGGAGAGAGGGAGTGGTCATTTAAACTCACGGCACTTGGAGTAAGATGTATGTCTGAAGCTCAATCTAAGCCAGGAGCCATATTTAAAATATGGTGCTTTATCCTTGGTTTGGCCTTATTGTTAACAGGCCTATTTTATTTAATTGGTGGCGGAAAGCTCATCAGTTTAGGTGGCTCTTGGTACTTCTTTATTGCAGGCTTAGTGACGATCGTTTCTGCGATTTTCATTTTTAGAAAAAAAGCCCTTGGGGTTGGATTATTCAGTTTAGTCTTTGTAGGCACTGTCATTTGGGCATTGATTGATACTGGCTTCGAATTTTGGCCACTGCATTCACGCTTAATGTTCCCCGCAGGTTTATTTGCTGCCGTGCTATTCACCTTGCCATCTATTCGTAAATACCAGCAACAAACTACAATGTCTGCACCTGCTTATGTTGTAGGTGGTCTGACTGTCCTAGGCATGTTGGGTGGTATGTACGGTATGTTTATTCCACATCCAACCGTTGAAGCATCGGGTCAGGAATTACCGCTTGTCCCAGTGGCGCCAAATAAGCAGCAAGTGAATTGGGATCATTATGGTAGTGATGCGGGTGGTAGCCGTTTTGCTGCACTCGATCAAATTAACCGTAATAATGTATCCAAGTTAAAAGAAGCTTGGCGCTTTCAAACGGGAGATAAAACCACAGGTTCAGGCAATGGTGCAGAAGATCAGATGACGCCATTGCAGGTCGGCAATAAAGTATTTTTGTGTACCCCGCATAACAATATCATTGCTGTGGATGCGGACTCGGGTAAACAAATCTGGAAAGCTGAAGTCAACTCTAAAGCCGATGCTTGGGAGCGTTGCCGTGGCGTTGCTTATTTTGATTCGACGCAAGCATTGGTACAGCCAACCTTGGCAGGTGCAAACGCGGTCACTGCTGTGGCAACCAATACGGCCTGTCCACGTCGTGTTTATACCAACACACCTGATGGTCGTTTAATTGCAGTGAATGCCGATACTGGTGAGCGTTGTAAAGATTTCGGTGTCGATGGTACTGTCAATTTACTTGAAGGTTTAGGTGATGGCACCAAAGCACCGCGTTTTGAGGTGACTTCTGCACCAACGATTGCAGGTACGTCTATCGTTATTGGTAGCCGTATTGCCGATAACGTCGGGGCTGACATGCCGGGTGGTGTAATTCGTGCATACGATGTCATTACAGGTCAATTGCGTTGGGCATTCGATCCACGGAATCCTAATCCAAACTATGTGCTTAAACCAGGTGAAACTTATAAACGTAGTTCGGCCAACTCATGGGCGGCAATGTCCTATGATCCTCAAATGAATACAGTGTTCTTACCAATGGGAAGTTCATCAGTTGACCTTTGGGGTGCAAACCGTCAACCATTGGATCATAAATACAATACTTCGGTATTGGCACTGGATGCGACCACAGGTAAAGAAAAGTGGGTCTATCAAACCGTTCATAATGATTTATGGGACTTTGACTTGCCAATGCAACCAAGTTTAGTCGATTTTCCACTCAAAGATGGTTCGACTAAACCTGCTGTAGTCATTGGTACGAAGTCTGGTCAGTTCTTTGTACTTGACCGTGTAACAGGTAAACCATTGACCAAAGTCATTGAACAACCTGTTAAAGCCGCAGATATTCCAAATGAACAATACAGTTTGACCCAACCGCGTTCTATTGAAATGCCACAAATTGGTAATCAAATGCTCACTGAATCAGACATGTGGGGTGCTACGCCATTTGATCAATTGATGTGTCGTATCAATTTCAAATCGATGCGTTATGAAGGTCTATTTACTGCACCAGGCACGGATATTTCGTTAAGCTTTCCGGGTTCACTCGGTGGTATGAACTGGGGTTCTATTGCCTTCGATCCAACGCACCGTTATATGTTTGTGAACGACATGCGTTTAGGCCTTTGGATTCAGTTGATCAAACAAACCCCTGAAGATTTGGCGATTCAAGCCAATGGCGGTGAGAAAGTGAATACAGGTATGGGTGCAGTACCAATGAAAGGCACACCATACAAAGTGAACAAAAACCGATTCTGGTCAGCGTTAAGTATTCCTTGTCAAAAACCACCATTTGGTACCATGACTGCAATTGATATGAAAACTCGTCAAATTGCATGGCAGGTTCCTTTGGGTACAGTCGAAGATACAGGTCCAATGGGCATCAAAATGGGCTTAAAAGCACCGATTGGTATGCCAACCATTGGTGGTCCAATGGCAACACAGGGTGGTTTAGTGTTCTTTGCAGCAACACAAGATTACTACTTACGCGCCTTCAATTCATCTAATGGTGAAGAATTGTGGAAAGCCCGTTTACCTGTGGGTAGCCAAGGTACGCCAATGAGCTACATTTCCCCAAAAACGGGTAAACAATATGTGGTTATTTCTGCTGGTGGAGCGCGTCAGTCGCCTGATCATGGTGATTATGTGATTGCTTATAGTTTAGAAGACTAAAACGTATTATTGTTGGGAGAGTCCTTCTATAAAGAGGGGCTTTCTACATTCCTACCAAGATGATAAGAAAAGGATGTTTTGTGAAATTATATAGTTGCAATCCACTTCCCTTTAAATATGCTTTATTAGCCACAGTGATTCTAAAATCGATGGCATTGTATGCGCAAGATACAGCGGCATATCAACTCCCAGTTATTACCGTACAAGCCGTACGTACTGAAAATGAATTGTTACAGGCACCCGCTTCGATACAGAAAGTACAAGCTCCAGAATCACAACGAAACTCAAATGTGAATGTGTCAGAACTATTGCAAGGTGTTGCGGGTTTACAAATCAATAACCGTGAAAATTACGCGCAAGATTTGCAAATTTCCATGCGTGGCTTTGGGGCGCGTTCTACTTTTGGTGTGCGTGGGATACGACTGTATATCGATGGTATTCCTGCAACCATGCCAGATGGTCAGGGGCAAAGCTCTAATATTGACTTAGACAGCTTGGACAATATTGAAGTTTTGACAGGGCCATTTTCTTCACTTTATGGGAATTCATCGGGTGGAACCATTCTAACTCAAACCAAAGAAGGGCAAGGGAAAGACTCGATTCAGGTGGGGCTAAATGCAGGCAGCCACCATAAACAACAAGCCAATATTCAATTACAAGGGGGTTCAGACCAAGCCAATCAACCCGCTTATGTGGTCAGTTCTTCCTATTTTGATACCGATGGTTTTCGTGATCATAGCGCTGCGCGAAAAGTGTTGAATAACGCCAAGCTCACTTGGAATTTGGAGGATGGTAGTAAGATTAATTGGCTCATTAACCGTACAAAAATTGAGGCAGATGATCCTCAAGGCTTAAACCGTGCGCAATGGCAAGCCAATCCGAAGCAAGTGAATGATGCTAAAAATATTTATGATGTACGTAAAGAAATTGAACAAACCCAAACAGGGCTGACATGGAATAAACCACTGAATGATCAGCAAGAGTTGTATGGCATGGTCTATTTGGGGAATCGTCAGGTTGTGCAATATCAGTCGATCCCGAGTAGTGCCCAAAAAAATCCTCGTCATGCAGGCGGTGTGATCGATTTTGATCGAGATTATTATGGTGCAGACTTTCGTTGGACGGGTAAAGAGCTCTTGCCGAATACTACATTTATTGCAGGTTTGGCATTTGATCAGATGCGCGAAGATCGTCAGGGGTATGAAAACTTTGATGCGACAGGGCATTATGGCGTGAAAGGTGATTTACGTCGCGATGAAATCAATACCTTATGGAATCTCGATCCTTATGTGCAAGCTTCATGGCAGTTCTTGCCACAGTGGCACTTAGATGCAGGTTTGCGCTATAGCAATGTACATTATGAGTCTGAAGACCATTACATCACTACAGGTAATGGTGATGACAGTGGTTCAACAGATTATCAAAAGTTACTTCCAACTATCGCTTTGGGATGGGAAATTTTACCCGAGCTTTATGCTTATAGCAGTTATGGTAAAGGCTTCGAAACACCAACCTTTACCGAAATGGCTTATCCTACAGTAGGAACTTCAGGCATTAACTTTAATTTAAAACCTGCGACCAGTGATACCGCAGAACTTGGATTAAAATCGCAGAATAGCTTGGGGCTGTTTACTTTTGCTGTATTTCATACTGAAACTAAAAATGACATTGTTCCTGACGATGCCAATGGCGGGCGTAGCACATTTCGCAATGCGGAAAAAACCTTACGTGAAGGTTTAGAGTTATCGTGGCAAAAACAGCTCTGGCAAGCATTCAATATTCGAACCAGTTATAGTTATTTAGATGCGACTTTTGATGCTGATATTCCAGCGACCACAACCAAGCCGCTGATACAGAAAGGAACATACATTCCTGGGATTGCCAAGAATCAAGCTTTTGTAGGCTTAGCATGGCAACCAGAGCAAGGCTTGCAGGCTGGCTTAGAAGCACGTTATATGGACAAGATTTATGTCGATGATATCAATTCCGATACTGCGCCAAGTTATACCGTAGTGGCGGCAAATGTTGGCTATTTGTGGGTCAATAAAGACTGGAAAGTGAATACTTATGCTCGAGTCGATAATTTGTTTGATCGTAACTATGTGGGTTCTGTGATTGTGAATGATAGCAATAGTCGCTTCTTTGAGCCTGCGGATGGTCGTAATTTCAGTATTGGTATGCGTGTAAATAAGAGCTTTTAACCGAGACCAATGCGCAAGTAAAAAAAGGGGACGAAATCGTCCCTTTTTTACGATGTAAAATCTTTCATGCTTTAACTACTCGTTTTTTTAGCCCAAATTTGCTTAAATACGCCTCGAAAAATAACAAACAGACACTAGGCTTTATATGAATAAATTTGCCAATTCTTTGGTTTTTGCAACATTGTGTAGCAGTATGCTTTTAACAGGTTGTGATTTCTTTAAAGGAAAGAAAGACAGCGCTGAAGCAGAACAAGCAGCACCCGTAGTCAATGAATGGGACTGTAGCAATGAAGCGAAATTAAAAGAGATTAAGATGGCTTTACAGCAAGACTATTTGAAAAAGTTAGATAAAGCCTTACGTAACTCGAGCTATTATCAGGCAGATAAAAACCTGACCGATACCATCACGCAGCATATTCAATTTGAAGTCAAAAGTATTACCACCGTAACCGAACAACCTGACACAGCGAAGCAATTGGAATGTCGTAGCGAGCTGATTGTGAAAATGCCGAAAGGTTTACAACAGCGCGCTGAAAATGGTTATGAAACAGAAAGTTGTGATGAGTGTGATCGCTATGGTACGTTGAACGATTTACTGGAAAGTGAAGCATATGGTTTAACGATGCAAAATGATCAACTTAAAGGATCATTTGATTATCAACTGATTAAAACCGATAAAGAAGGTATTCAACTCCAGCTACCAAAAGAAAATAAAGTGTTAGATGGTCTAGTTTATATCACCGAAAAAGCAGTACAACTCGCCGCTTATGAAGAAGAAAATCAACAGTATGAAAATATGCGGGATACGCAAGATCAAAAACAAGCAGAGCAACAAGAACTCGCTCAGAAATCTATGGATATCCGTCAGAAAGAGCTCAATGCTGATCAGAAAAAAATCGTAGAACGTTTGAATCAAACTTGGGATAATTTCACCAGTGAGCAAAAAGCACAATTGCAACAAGATCAGTCAGATTGGTTTGAAAAGCGTGATGTGGATTGTAAAGTGATTGCGCAAACCAGTATTCATAATATTGCTGAAAAAGATCGTGAAACTTATCAACAGCATTACGATTATTGGGATGAGCAAATGAAAGCACAAAATCAGGACATGCAATACACCAAATGTTTTAATCAAAAAACATCGGAGCGTATTGTTTATTTGAACAATGTCTTTAATTAATCAGAAAGTGGCTTGAAATAAAAAGGACGAATTGATTCGTCCTTTTTTTATTGGCATGCTTAGCGCAGAAATAGAGAGTAAGCGTAGACATGCGAATTAGTTTTATTGGTGCTGGACGTGTTGCCCACCATTTGGCATCTGCTTTAAAGCAACACCATCAAATTGTACAAATTTATAGTCGAACTTGGGAAAAGTCACAACAGTTGGCAGAGCAGATGGCAGCACAAGCATGCCCCTCATTAGCCGATTTATCCTCAGAAATTGATTTACTGATTCTTGCTGTCAGCGATCAATCCATTGCCGCTGTCATCGCTGAAGTTGCGCCGTTATTGCCAGAGGTTCTGATTGTACATACTTCAGGCAGTACTGATCTGCAAATCCTACAGCAACGGCACCCACGTGCGGGCGTGTTTTATCCTTTACAGACCTTTAGTCTAGAACGGGAGATAAATTGGAAACACACCCCATTATTTATTGAAGCTGCAAATGAAGACGATCAAAAACAGTTATTGGATTTGGCTCAACAGTTGAGCGAACGAGTCTATGCTTATAGTTCACAACAACGTTTAAGTCTGCATTTGGCTGCGGTATTTGCCTGTAATTTTGCCAATTACTGTTACGACATGAGCAAGCAAATTGTGGATCAGACGCAAGTTGATTTTAGTTTGTTGTATCCGCTGATCTTGGAAACAGCAGCGAAAGCCACCCAAAATGATCCGAAAGTGGTGCAAACAGGCCCTGCGATGCGTCAGGATCAGAATATTTTACAGATGCATCAGTCAATATTAGAAGATTTAAAACGATCTGATTTGGCGGAGGTTTATACCTTGATGAGTCAGCAAATTATGCAGCGACACAGTTAATCGAAGGATGAATAACTCGTGTACCTGTAATAAAAACAAGAAAAACCGCTGAAAAAGTGGCTTTTTTTATGCATTAGGATTCGGTAGAGTGCTTCTGAAAATAAATACAAACAATTAGAGGGTGTATGCGTTCACATTTATTATTAGAACAGGTGCAGTGGAAAGATCTTGTGCCGTTAGGCCGTACTGATGTCATCAGTGAGTTATTCATTTCTTTACCGTGGTTAGTTGTCTCTTTCATTTTTGCAGGTTTGCAGTGGTATATCTTGGCGCTATTTTGCTCGTTTATGTTTTTCTTAACAGGGCTTAGACAGGTACATAACGCCTTTCATTTTGCTTTAGGTATTAGCCGACCTGCCACACATTGGGTCATGTTTGTCTTAAGCATTATTATGCTTGGTTCAATGCATGCGGTACAAATTAATCATCTTCGACACCATCAGCACTGTATGCAAGAAGAGGATATTGAAGCAAAAAGTGCAACCATGAAGTGGTGGAAAGCTTTGTTATTTGGCCCTATTTTTCCGTGGATGTTGCATAAAAAAGCCTTTGAGGTTGGAACCAAAACACAGAAAAAGTGGATGTCTGCTGAACTTGTTGTCAATGTGGTCGTGCTGTTTTTGGTTTTTGTGATCTTGGATATTGGTATTTTAAAATACCATGTCAGTGCGATGTTGATTGGGCAATGTATGACGGCATTTTTTGCGGTGTGGACGGTGCATCATGACACGGAAGACCATATTTATATGGCACGTACAGTGCGTAATGAGTTCAAACGTGTCGTGACCTACAACATGTTTTATCATGTGGAGCATCATTTGTTTCCCGCAGTGCCGACACGACGTTTACATATTTTGGCAAAACGCTTAGATGAACATGATCCGACAGTTGAAATTCGGCATGTGTTTTAACATTTTAAGCATAAAAAATAGGGCATTAAGCCCTATTTTTTTTTGAAGATCTAAAACTTATTTAATTTTCTTAAATAAGAAGTCGTTAATCTTATGACCTTCTTCAAGTCCACGACGTTCAAATTTAGTTTGTGGACGCCAGTCAGGACGTGGGTAGCTGTTGCCTTTACCTGCCATATTCTCAAGATTTGGACGGTTATCGAGCACATCAAGCATCCATTCTGCATACGGTTCCCAGTCTGTTGCTGCGTGGAATGTTCCACCCATTTCTAACTTCTGTTCAACCAATGGCATACGGTCATGTGACACGAAACGACGTTTGAAGTGGCGTTTTTTCTGCCATGGGTCTGGGAAGTAAAGTTGCACAGCATTGATGCTGTTATCTGGCATTTCACGGAGTACTTGAATTGCATCGGCATCTAAAAGACGAAGGTTAGTTAAACCTGCCATGCCAGCTTCATATACGCACTGCGCAATACCTGGAACATGGACTTCAATCCCGACATAGTTACGTTCAGGATTGGCTTTTGCCATAAGCACCAGTGAACGACCCATACCAAAACCAATTTCAACGGTTAATGGGTGTTCAGGATGTTCAAAATGCTGACGTAAATCACCGACTGGATATTCCAAAATTAAGTGACCATATTGTTCAAGCGCAGTACGTTGAGAAGTATTCAGCGGAGAAGAGCGACGCATAAAAGTCACAATTTCACGATGCTCATTCAAGTTGTCTAGCTCGACGACTTGCGGTTCTAATAGATCGGTTGACATAACTTTGGCAAATGTAAAAATTCAAAAGCGGTATTTTAAATCCTGAGACGGGCAAGTCAAATTTTTTACCATGATTTCGGCAATTAAATTGTTTTTGAGTTTTGCAAATTGATATTTTTCCCACTGATCAAGCCTTCAGTTAAGGAGTTTGAATAGAATCAGGTGGTGTCATAAAAGGTCAATAAAAAAGAGCTGAATGAAACAGCTCTTTTTTATCATGCAGAAATATTAAAGTGGATTATAGCGGTCAATCAACGTACTACTGGCTTCATTTAAACCGAGGACTTCAATTTCAATGCCTTGATCTCGAAATTTTTGTACCACAGTATTTAACATATTCACCGAGGTAATATCCCAAATATGAGCATGGGTCAGATCCAGAATCACATGTTTTACTGAAGTCGTGAAATCAAAAAATTGATAAAATTTTTCCGTACTGCTGAAGAAAATCTGTCCTGAAACTTGATATTGCAAAGTTTCAGCATTCATTAATTGAGATTGAACTTTCACTTCACTTTCCAATTTATTTACAAGAAAGAGCGCAGAAAGACAGACCCCAACAAATACGCCTAAAGCTAAATTATGTGTAGCTAAAACAATAACAACTACACTCAGCATCACAATGTTACTTTGTTTCGGATGTTTACTAAATTGTTTGACTGAGTCCCAGTTAAAGGTGGTAAAGGACACCATAATCATAATCGCAACCAGAGCTGCCATTGGAATATAAGCCAACCAATCTTTTAAAAACACCACCAGACAGAGTAAAAATACACCCGCCACCAAGGTAGAAAGTCGTGTACGAGCCCCAGAACTCACATTGATGATGGATTGACCAATCATGGCACAACCTGCCATACCACCCATAAAGCCACTGACAATATTGGCAAAACCTTGTCCACGGCATTCTTTATGACGATCACCTTCGGTTCCTGTCACTTCATTCACAATGGTGGTGGTCATCATGGTTTCCAGTAAACCAACTGTGGCTAAGGTCATGGCGTAAGGAAAGATGATTTTTAAGGTTTCAAGATCAAGAGGAATGTCTGGAATTAAAAATATAGGCAGCGTATCAGGGAATTGACCTAAATCACTGACAGTGCGCATATCTGCGCCAAAAACGAGAGCGACTAAGCTGAGTAAAATAATACAGACTAATGGGGCGGGCAGTAATTTGCCAATTTTAGGCATATATGGAAATAGATAAACAATAGTTAAACCTAAAGCCACAAAACCATAGCCCATAAAATCCATTTTTTGTATTTCAGGAATTTGTGCCACAAAAATTAAAATAGCGAGCGCATTAACAAAGCCATAGACCACGGATTGAGAGACAAATCGCATCAATTTTGCGACTTTAAAATAGCCCGCAATAATCTGAATACAACCTGTCAAAATGGTGGTGGCAAATAAGTATTGAAGACCATGATCTTTGACCAAGGTAATCATCAGCAATGCCATTGCACCCGTCGCCGCAGAAATCATGGCAGGGCGTCCACCAAAAAATGCAATACTCACTGCAATACAGAATGAGGCATATAAACCGACTTGTGGGTCAACACCTGCAATTGCCGAGAATGCAATCGATTCAGGAATAAGGGCTAAACCAACGACAATACCAGCAAGTACATCTGTACGAATATTGGATAACCATTCTGATCTTTTAAGGCTAATCACTACAACATTTCATAAAATTTAAAGAATGTGTATGTTAAAACATCTAGCAATAAAAAATCACACAGGATTAACTTGAAAAATTGTAGAAATTGAACAATATTCAAAAGGTAATGGTTTTTATATGTTTTATATAGCAGTTACGTTTTTTGCAATTTACAGGTCTGATCGCTTGAAAGTTTGTCAAAAGTAAGTTTAAAAGAAGTAAAGAGTTAGATAACAAGGATCATATATGAAGCTTTATTATTCCCCAGGTGCATGTTCACTGGCATCTCATATTATTCTAAATGAAATTAATGTCGATTTTGATCTGGTTCGCGTAGACCTAAAAACCCATAAAACAGAAAAAGGTGATGATTATTATGCAATTAATCCTAAAGGTTATGTTCCTGCCTTAGAAATTAATCCAGGGTTAATTCTGACCGAAAATGTGGCAATTTTACCTTTCCTTGCTCAGCATGATCCTAAACAAGATTTAATTCCGCCATCAGGTTTAGGACGTGCCAAAGTATTGGAATGGTTGGGTTATCTTAACTCCGAGTTACATGATGCCTATGCTGTATTTTTTGGAGGTCCTTTATCGGAAGATGCTAAAACCAAGGCATATGCAGAAATTGATCGCTTATTAACCTATATTGATACAGCCATTGCAGAATCTGATCATGACTACTTGGTGGATGATAATTTTGGTCCAGCAGATGCGTATTTATTTGTGCTGACAAATTGGTCAAATTCAATTGAGCATGATTTAACGCCTTATACGAATATTATTGGTATACGTCATAAGGTTGCCGAGCGCCAGTCTGTACAAATGGCGATGCGTGATGAAGGCCTAATCCCTTAATTTTTGTTCTTCTCTGTAAAATGTCTAAAAAAAATGCCTCACTGGAGGCATTTTTTTATTGGTATTCTGGGTATTCACTAAAATCAATATTTGGTAATTGAATCTGATATTTATTTTTAAGTGTACTCCACTGAACCTTTACAGGTTGCGAAGTTTCCGCAAATTCATTTTTACCCGTGGTACTTTTCACTTTACCTGTAGCAAAATTAATGCTCTTTTCGGTAATGTCACCTGAAGCACGATGGAAATCATTACTGTCAAAACCAATCAAACGAAAGTCATTATTTTCATAGCGAAAGGTAAAGGTATTATTGGTCACATACCAAGAACCACAACTTAACCAATAATGTAGGCTTATTTTTAACAAGCCTTTAGCAATCGTTATTCCACCTTCTTCTAGTGGGTCTGCAAGACAAGGGGATTCGGCATCGTTCTCACTAGGCAATAGCTCATTTTTACTTATTAATTGGTAACCTGAAGCTGTCTTAAATAAAACAAGCAGCGTTCTGGGGTTGGTATTAAGTACAGAACTGCCTAAACCAGCATTGGCAATCACATTTTCTGGATTATTTTCTTCAATAACCAAGACGGTGTCATTCTGACCATCACGGTTCAAATCCCCAGTGGTTGTTTTCAAAATTTTCCAACCTTGTGGCACAAACTTTGAATAAGCAGGAGTTTCTGAAGCTGCGAATGCTGAGGAGCTTAATGCCGCGAGTGTAAGAGCAAGTATATTTTTTAGCATGATGTTCTGAACTTTTATTATAAAAAGATTATAGAAAGTATAAAAAATGGATTCCGAAGAATCCATTTTAAGTGCAGTATTATTTAAAGAAATAACCCGTTTCAGGGGAACTGGCATTTGCCATACGTTTACGTGGCATACGTCCCGCAAGGAAGGCTTCACGTCCTGCTTCAACTGCCTTTTTCATGGCAGATGCCATTAAAATTGGATTTTGAGCAGCAGCAATCGCTGTATTCATCAGTACACCGTCACAGCCTAATTCCATTGCAATCGCAGCATCGCTGGCTGTACCAACACCAGCATCTACCAACACTGGAACTTTGGCATTCTCTTTAATAATTGAAATGGTGTGCGGATTTAAAATACCTAAACCAGAGCCAATTAAACTGCCTAAAGGCATAATCGCAACGCAACCCATGCTTTCTAATTCTTGCGCGACAATTGGGTCATCCGAGGTGTACACCATAATCTCGAAACCATCATCAATCAGTGTGCGTGCTGCTTTTAAGGTTTCAGTAATGTTGGGATACAGGGTTTTTTCATCCCCTAAAACTTCCAGTTTTACCAGATTGTGACCATCTAACAGTTCACGTGCCAACATACAGGTACGGATTGCACTATTTGCATCAAAGCAGCCTGCTGTGTTCGGTAAAATGGTGTATTTTTCTGGAGGGATCACAGAAAGTAAATTCGGTTGATCAGGGTGTTGCCCAATGTTCACACGACGAATGGCGACGGTGACAATTTCAGCACCACTGGCTTGAATGGCTAAATCAGTTTCATTCAAATCTTTATATTTACCTGTACCCACTAACAAACGTGAGTGAAAGGTTCTTGAACCAACAATAAGAGGGGTATCTTCCATGGGAGCTCCGAATTAGCCGCCACCAACGGCCTGAATAATTTCAATGCGATCTTGATCACAAATTGGGGTTTGTTCGAGTTTAGACTTAGAAATAATCATTTCATTTTGTTCTACCGCAAAGCGTTTACCTTCCAGTTCTAATTCCTGAACCAGTTGTAAAAGATTGCGACAAGTGGTGTCTTTTGCTTCACCATTTAAAAAAATTTGCATGTTTCATTCCAGAAAATCTGCGACTTTATTTGGCGTATTTGTAAGCATTCCAAGCCAGAACCAGCCATCCAGCAATCATGAGAGCGCCGCCAATAGGTGTAATGGCACCTAAGATGCGAGGTAAACCTAAAGCCATGACGTACAATGAGCCACAAAAGAAGAAAATTCCAATTTGAATAAGGGAAAAACTCATTTTAATAGGCAGTTGGGGAACTACTTTTGCCAAAATGGCGAGCGCCAATAAGCCCAAGGCATGATAGAAAAAATAATCTGTTGCTGTATGCCACCAAGCCAGTTGAGCTTCAGTTGCACGCGCTTTTAAACCATGTGCACCAAAAGCGCCTAACATGACAGCAATTGCTAAATTAAGTGCAGAGATTGCGATCCACATAAGCCATGATGACCTAAACAAGTTTGCGCATAACCTTAGCATATTCTGGCTAAGGTAAAAAAGCGAAATGTGACATTGTTCAAAGCGTTAATATAAAAAAGGCACAATGTGAAGTTGTGCCTTTTAAAACAAAAAACTTAATTGGATGACATCGCGACTTTAATTTTTTCCATCGCATTTTTTTCTAACTGACGGATACGTTCAGCAGAGACGTTATATTCAGCAGCCAATTCATGCAAGGTCGACTTGTCATCATCTAACCAACGACGTTGTAAGATGTTGCGCGAACGATCATCCAGTTGCTCCATCGCTTCGTGTAAGGCAGAGGTGCTTTGTTCCTCATAGTCTTCACTTTCAACTAAGCGAGCAGGGTCGTAACGATTATCTTCTAAGTATAATGCAGGGGCAACATGAGTTGAACCTTCGTCATCATCATCTCCCTGTGCTTCAAATGCAGCATCATAAGCAGTTAAACGTCCTTCCATTTCAAGGACTTGCTCAGGTGTTACATTTAAATCATTGGCAATTGATCGTGCTTCTTCTAGCGTCAGTTTTTTGCTTGATTTTTTCAGACTACGTAAATTAAAGAACAATTTACGTTGAGCTTTAGTTGTTGCAATTTTTACGATTCGCCAGTTACGAATGACGTATTCATGAATTTCGGCTTTAATCCAGTGTACTGCAAATGAAACCAAGCGTACGCCCATATTCGGATCAAAACGTTTTACGGCTTTCATTAAGCCTAGGTTGCCTTCTTGAATTAAATCGCCTTGGGGTAGTCCATAACCTGCATAACTACGTGCAATATGTACCACAAAACGTAAATGCGACATCACCAGCATTTTTGCAGCATCAAGGTCTTGGTCGTAGTAGTAACGCTCAGCCAACTCTTTTTCTTGTTCGGCTGTTAAAATTGGAATCTGATTGACAGTACTAATATATGCCCCAAGGTTTACACCTGGTGCAGATAATGACAGGGGCATCAATTGATTGCTGCTGTCACTCATAGGTACTCCTTAATAAAATTGGACATTGATGTTCCACTACCATTCATCTTAATGCCAATACGCTCACACATTAAGGAAATTTGGGTAGTGTTATGTAATTTTTTATGCCAAATTGAAACCATTTAGTTTAATTGAAAATAATTAAGATTCAATTAAGTAATGATATTCATGCTCTGAAATTTTTTGCACAACACAGGTCATCTGATGCATTTGGCAATACCTTGTTACATCAATTTGGCTATGTGGATCGGACGATTTAAGTAAGACCCGACAATGCGGCGAATTTTTTAAAGAACGCTTCAACATGAGTAATGGCATAGGGCAAGGCTTACCCATAGCATCAATAATGAGGTCATATTCGTTTTGATTCGACATCTGGAGTGAGAAATTTCAGGATACACTGCCAAATATTAGCAAATTTAATGCCAAATCCCAACTTAAATCACAGTAAAACTATATTTATGTTTATACTGGTGATAAATAAGTATCGAAAAAAAAATACTAAATTTGATGTGGAATAAGTAAAAAAAATTCTATTAATTGTCATAAACCCATGTTAAGCTCGATGCCGTATTGAGGATTTAACACAACTATAAATTGTTTTAAACCCATACTGTACAAATGGATGTAACCGGGATTTTGTTAATAGTTATACAGAATGATTACAAGCTTAGAAATAATAAATGTTTTTAAACCTTGTTTGCTCTGCTGTTTGCAACACCGGGTGGTCCTTCTTTTAAATACAATGAGGATTAACTTATGACAGCTCGTGAACAAGGCGTAGTTAAATGGTTCAACGACACTAAAGGTTTTGGTTTTATTCAACGCAATGGCGGTGATGATGTATTTGTTCACTTCCGTGCTATTCAAGGCGAAGGCCACCGTTCACTTCGTGACGGCCAACGTGTTGAATTCAGCGTTGTAAAAGGTCAAAAAGGCTTCCAAGCTGAAGAAGTTCAACCTTTAGACTAATACGCTAAAGATTCTTCGAAACGCCTCAATGTCTATTGGGGCGTTTTTTGTTTATAATGACTCTGTTTTTCTATATTTATTAGTTTGAGCGCGTATTTATGTCATCTGGTTTTGAAACCCTAAATTTACACCCGCAACTTAAACAAGCGATTGATGCTTTAGGGTTTAAGGAAATGACGCCAATCCAGCAAAAGGTGCTCAAATTTACTTTGGCTGGGCATGATGCGATTGGTCGTGCGCAAACAGGGACGGGGAAAACAGCCGCATTTTTGGTCAGTGTGATTAATGATTTACTCAATAATCCGATTAAAGAACAGCGTTTTCGTGGTGAACCACGTGCTTTAATTTTGGCACCCACGCGTGAATTGGCATTACAAATTGAAAGTGATGCGCAACATTTGACGAAGTTTACCGACCTGCATTTGGTGACTTTATTGGGTGGGGTGGATTTTGATAAGCAAAAAGCACAACTCGATAAAAAACCTGTCGATATTATTGTAGCTACTCCAGGGCGACTGATTGATTTTGTAGAGCAAAAAGAAGTTTGGTTAGATCAAATTGAATTTTTAGTAATCGATGAAGCAGACCGTTTGTTGGATATGGGCTTCATTCCTTCAGTTAAACGGATTGTGCGTTATTCACCGCGTAAAGAACAGCGTCAAACCCTCATGTTCTCTGCAACTTTTAGCTACGATGTGCTTAACTTGGCACAACAATGGTTGTTTGAGCCAGTTACAGTAGAAATCGAACCTGAAAAGAAAACCAATGCAGATGTTGAACAACGTGTGTATATGGTTGCGAAGTCTGATAAATATAAATTGCTACAAGATATTTTGCATGATGAGCCGATTGAAAAAGTCATGATCTTTGCTAACCGTCGTGATCAAGTTCGTAAGCTGTATGACAGCTTAAAGCGCGATGGTTATAAAGTGGTCATGTTGTCAGGTGAAATTGCACAAGACAAACGTCTTAAAATGTTAGATCAGTTTAAGAATGGTCAGCATAATATTATGATTGCAACGGACGTTGCAGGGCGTGGTATTCATGTAGATGGTGTGTCACACGTGGTTAATTTCACTTTACCTGAACAGTCTGATGATTATGTACACCGTATTGGACGTACTGGTCGCGCAGGCAGTCGAGGGGTAAGTATTAGCTTCCTTTCTGAGGATGATGCATTCCATTTGCCTGAAATTGAAAAAGCAATTGGTCAGAAATTGCCTTTAACCCGTTTGGAAGGTTATTGCTAATATAGGTTTAAAATCGAAAAGGGTTAGCTTTGAAGCTAACCCTTTTTTATTGCATGTCAATTCTTGGACTTAATTGTGCTAGTTGGCTTTACAATAAAAAGTCACAACAGTCTGATAATCTGTATCTTTGGCCATACTGGTATTGGTGCCTGCAATGCTACCAATCACTTCGGCGGCTGATTGAATTATCTGCCCAGTTTTATCATCAACAACGCCTTTTAAGGCACCATTGTATTCGGTCTTTTCGCTGACAACGATAGGCGTTGAGCTTTTACAAGTTTTGTTCGCGGCAGCAATGGCGTTGTTTTTCGCAATGATATTGGTTTTACCTAGCCCTGTGACTTCAAATTGGTTGTTTTCTTTTTGAATTACCGTGGAGGAAGTGGGCGTCGAGGCACACGCGGTGAGTAAGATAGTGAATAATGCAGTTGTGCCTAAAGTTAAAATTTTATTCATGTTTTCCCCATTTATCATAAGAAATAGATGAGTCATAGTTTCATGATTGGGCTATGGGTGCTGTATTAAAAATGCAGTTTTATTTTATTGCTGTGTGAAACATGATTTGCAAAGACAATTTATTCAGTTGGCTAGAGTAATATGAAAATATTGTGATACTCTTGCTGAAGTATTTATGTATAGATCTTTAAGTTAATGACGGATTTAGCAGCTGACCTTATTCATCAAAATATTCATCAACGTCAGTCAATTGGACATCTTGTTGAACCGGCTCCAAATAAAGCGCAACTCGAATTGGCATTTCAGGCAGCTTTAACCGCGCCCGATCACCATCGCCTAAAACCGACAAAATTTGTGGTGATAGAACCTGAGCAACGTGAAGCATTTGGGTTATTGTTGTCCCAAGCCCTATCAGATTTGGGTGAACAAGACCAAGTTCAACTTGATCGAGTGAAGAATCATCCTTTCCGTGCGCCGTTGTTGGTTCTCGCACTGACTAAGTTCCAAGCGCATATTAAAGTTCCTGACTTTGAGCAAACTCTAAGTACTGGTGCAGCAATTCAAAATTTCTTATTGTCTTTGCACGCGCAAGGTTTTTCGACCATGTGGCGAAGCGGTGCTGTGGTTGAGTCAAAATTATTAAAACAGGCTTTGGGCTTAACAGAGCATGATCTGATTTCAGGAATTATTTATGTAGGGACAGCGGCTAAGGTAATTCCTGCCCGAGCTGAAATAAATACTGCTGACTATGTAAGTACTTGGAATAAATAAGTTAGATCCATTTTGGGATATAAAAATAAATGTCTGAATTAAAGTTTAGTGATTTGCTAGAACCTGTAATTATTGACCGTAAGACAGCTTTACGCGTCACGGTGTTGGGTGGTGGGAGTTTTGGAACGGCAATGGCCAATACGGCTGTTCGTAATGGTTGCGATACCATGATTTGGATTCGTGATGAAGCGATTGCTGAAGAAATTAACCGTACTCACGTGAATCAACGTTATTTACCTGATTTTCAGTTAGAGGAAAATTTGGTTGCAGTTTCGAATTTGGAAAAAGCGGTACGAGATCGCGATATTATCTTGGTTGCCATTCCAAGCCATTCCTTTCGTGATGTGCTGAAACAGATTCGTCCATTTATTAGTTCGCAAGCTGTGGTGTCTTTAACCAAAGGGATTGAAGCCAAAACATTTTGCTTTATGAGCGATATTATTCAGCAAGAACTGCCTGAAATTCCTTTTGGTGTACTTTCGGGGCCGAACTTGGCAAAAGAAATTGTTGCAGGACAACCTGCGGGTACGGTTATAGCAAGCCACTCTGAATTGGTACGTTATGCTGTACAGCAAGCTTTACATAGTGCTTTATTCCGTGTGTTTGCAAGTGATGATGTAAATGGTGTGGAGTTGGGTGGTGCACTTAAGAATATTTATGCAGTCGCAATGGGGATGGCGGCTGCTTATAATGTAGGTGAAAATACCAAAAGTATGATTTTAACTCGCGCTTTGGCTGAGATGAGCCGTTTTGCTGTGAAGTTGGGGGCAAATCCATTAACTTTCTTAGGATTGTCGGGTGTGGGTGATTTATTTGCAACCTGTAACAGTCCACTGAGTCGTAACTATCAGATAGGTTATGCCTTGGGGAAAGGGAAAAGTTTAGAGCAAGCAACTAAAGAGTTGGGACAAACCGCAGAAGGGATTAATACAGTCGTTCAGGTGCGTGCGCGGGCACAAGAGTTGGATGTGTATATGCCAATCACCTGTGCACTCTATGATGTTATTTTTGAAGGTGCGCCGCCTTTATCTATTGCGGTTTCATTAATGAAAAATGGTCATCGTAGTGATGTGGAGTTTGTACTGCCGCATCATGAAATTTAATGAATTGAATACATTAGAATTGTCATAAATCTTGTATATACTTGCGAAATGGGCGCCTGCTGAATTTTAATTTGATAATGCTGCTGTGTGCTCTGCAATAATAAGGAAATTTTATGTTACTTACATTGGTCCGTCATGGTGAAGCTTCACCAGCAATTGACGGTAATGATATGAAAAGACCGCTTACTGCACGTGGTCATCTGCAAGCTCAGGAAACAGCCAATTTTTTAAAAGATATTGTGCAACCAGACATCTTTATTGTGAGCCCATTATTGAGGGCGCAAGAAACCTTGGCACATATTCAAACACATTTTAAAGGTGTGCCTGTTTTACTTTGTAATGCAATTAAACCAGAAGATGATGCACGCGTGGCAGTAGAGTGGTTGTCACATTTACCGTATGAGTCAATTGTAGTGGTTTGCCATATGAATGTTGTGGCACATATCGAAGAATTACTAACGACTGAGCCGTTTCATCCTTTTTCGTTGGCAGAAGCCCGTTGTTATGATCAAAGTGTCATTGCAGCAGGTTTATCAACAGTTCAAAAGCGCTTTATTCCTCAAGCTTAAATTATTCGAAACGGCAGATAAAAATAAATGTTGTATATATGGATGCCTGAAGCCAATGATGCATGGCAGTGGTCGCAAGGAGAATTCTGGCAAAGTGCTTTGAGTCTGGAACAGTTGATTCAGGACTTGCTGCCCTTTGCGACTCAAGAAGCGACTGTTTTTTTTCCAAGTCGCCATGTGCAAATGTTGCAACAGCAGTTAAATAAGACGAATTATAAACAACTGGGGCAAGAGGGAATCAAGTATCTGTTAGAGGAATATATTGTATTCCCTATCGATAGTATGAAAATCTTGCATCATTTTCAAAATCCAGATCAACTTACTTTGTTAGGTGTTTCGCAGCATTTGGTAGAAACATGGCAGCATTCACTTTCATTGTTGCCCATGAAAGTTGCTGCACTTCTTCCTGATTTTTATGCAGCACCACAACCGCAACAAGCTGATGAAACAGTTCTGTTGGACCTGCATGGACGTTTATTAGTACGAGAAAGTGAGTGGGTAGGATGTTCTATTGATGATTTACCACTCTATTTAGATTATCAAGAGGCGTCGAGAAGCTATACGATCTCTAATTTGAATACAGTGCAACTGAATAGTTTGCAAGCACGTGTAACGCAAGATCAAATTCATGGATTTCAATACCACTTTACGGAGCTGAACAAGCCGAAACAACATCCTTTTAATGTTTTACCTAAGCTAAAATCAGAAGCTAAAATCTCGGGTTATTGGAAAGCTTGTGCTGCTGTGTTGTTTGCTATTTTAATTGTTCAGTTTGGCTACGATGCGAGTCGTTGGTATAAAAATAAGAAGGTGGCTGATGAAACCGCACTGCAAGCGGTATCTCAATTTAAATATTGGTTTGGGCAAAACTATCCAGTAACTGAGCAAACCTTGAAAAGTCAATTTGAGTTTCAAATGCGGACCAATCAAATGGGGCAAAATGCAGGGTTGCAATTGTTGAGCCGAGTTGGTCCAGTACTAATGCAAAATAAAATTATTGCTGATCGAGTATCGTATGATGCATCAATCCTTAATTTAGATTTAAAAGCCAATTCATCAGTGGTTTTGCAAAACTTAACACAACAATTGAATCAACAAGGCTTTAAGGTTGAATTGGGGAATATTCAGCCAAATGGTTCTGGGGTAATTGGTTCGGTGAAAATACAATAATGAAAGCAATAGAAAAATTTCAAAATACATTAGATGGTTGGGGTGATCAATTCACACAGTATCTGGAGCGTTTGTCTGTTCGCGAGCGTATCATGGTGATTTTTACTGTGGTCTTTGTAGTGGTTGCGGCGGTAGGCTCAGCTTTATGGTATATGCATAAAGCGGCGGAACATCAACAGCTACGGGTCAGTGAGTTGAAGGATTTAGTGGTGTGGATGCAAAGTAATGCGGTCACCATGAAGCCTGCGGGTGACGTGCAACTCAGTGCCGCCGAAAAAGTACAGCGTGCTGCACAACAACAAGGGCTGGGTGTTGCTTCCCAGCAGACGGGTGAGCAAATTCAAGTGGTTGTGAGTCACGCAAATTATTCTATTTTGGCAAATTTTTTGACTCAATTAGCCCAGATGGGCCTAAGCATTGAAAAAATGGAGCTTCAGTCCAATGCAGGGCAGATTAAATTAACAGCGACACTACAATAATAGGTCAAAATAAACAGTTGCCAAGCATGGCGTTTTTGGTGGGCTGCGCCTATAATATATCGACTTAAAAAGCCGTAGACTTTTCTAGATATGTTGTATTCTCTAGCCCGCCCTTTGTTGTTTTCTTTAGCACCAGAGCGTGCACATGAGCTAACATTATCCTTACTGAAATCAGCCCATGCAATGGGGATGATGCGCCAACATGTTGCTGCAAAGCCTGTAACTTGTATGGGTATTGAATTTCCGAATCCTGTCGGTTTGGCTGCTGGTTTAGATAAAAATGGTGCCTATATTGATGCCTTGGCTGCTCTTGGCTTTGGCTTTATAGAAATTGGAACCATTACACCGCGTCCGCAAGCTGGTAATCCTCAGCCACGCCTTTTCCGTTTGCCACAAGCACAAGCCATTATTAACCGTATGGGTTTTAATAATGATGGTGTGGATAAACTGATTGAAAACGTTAAAGCTTCCAAATTTAAGGGTGTTTTAGGGATTAATATTGGTAAAAATGCCGATACACCTGTAGAAAATGCGGTAGATGATTATCTTATCTGTTTAGAAAAAGTTTATAACTACGCATCCTATATCACAGTTAATATTTCTTCTCCCAACACTAAAAATTTACGTAGTTTGCAAAGCGGTGATGCGCTGGCTGAATTGTTGATGACATTAAAGAAGCGTCAGCTTGAGTTGGCTGATGAGCATCACCATTATGTGCCTTTGGTGCTTAAAGTTGCGCCTGATTTAACGCCTGAGGATATTGGTTTTATTTCGCAACAATTAATTACCAATAAAATTGATGGTCTAATTGTCACGAATACGACTTTATCTCGTGAGGGCGTAGAAAATTTACCGCAAGGTGATGAGGCGGGTGGATTGTCCGGTGCGCCTGTATTTGAAAAGAGTACGGCATGTTTATCTGCATTTGCTCAAGCACTCAATGGTCAAGTGCCATTGATTGGTGTGGGGGGAATTTTAGCGGGTGAGCAAGCACTCGTTAAACAAAATGCAGGTGCTACACTTGTACAAGTGTATAGTGGCCTTATATATACTGGACCGAAACTGATTAAAGATTGTGTTGATGCTATGCTGGCAAAATGAATACCATTGATATCTTCATACTGATCATTTTGCTCATTGGAGGGCTAAACGGTTTGCGACAAGGATTTGTTAAAGCCTTTGCGAACTTGGTGGGTTGGATTTTTGCACTGATTGTCGGTGCAAAATATGCCGCTATCATTGCCCCTTCAATGAGTGCTCTCAGTCAAGATCCAGTGGTTCAGAAAATTGCAGCCTTTGCCTTTATTGTGTTGGTCATTGTGGTCCTGACTTGGCTTGCAACAGCATTATTGAATAGTGTTTTAAGTACCTTGAAATTAGGCCCGCTTAATCGTCTTGCGGGTGGTGCATTTGGAACACTAAAGGGGCTGATGGTGGTTTTAATCACCATGCAAGGTTTAAGCCCATGGGTAGAAAGCTCTCCGCATTGGAAGCAATCTAAAATGGTTCAATCTTTATTACCTTATGCACCGTGGGCTGCTCAGTTGTCTAAAGATGCAGCGCACGAAGCGCTTGAACATATTCAGTCGGAAGATGCTCAGAAATCTTCTCACTCCTTGTCTGAACCAACGCAAAAAGATCATCCGCGTTCAGACAACTCAACAAATAATCCTTTTTATTAATCCTAGCTTGTCTGCGAGGTTGCTATGTGTGGAGTTGTTGGTATAGCTGGTAAATCACCCGTTAACCAAATGTTGTTTGATGCATTAACGATGTTACAACATCGTGGACAAGATGCTGCTGGGATCGTAACTTGCCATGAAGGACGTTTATTTCTTCGTAAAGACAATGGCATGGTACGTGATGTTTTCCATACTCGCCATATGCGAGCTTTGCTCGGTAATTATGGTATCGGTCATGTGCGTTATCCAACTGCGGGTTCTTCAAGTAGTGCAGAAGCACAGCCGTTCTATGTAAACTCTCCTTATGGTATTACTTTGGCGCACAATGGTAACTTAACCAATGCCGAAGAAATTCATGACGATTTGTTTAAAACAGATCTACGTCATATGAATACCGATTCAGACTCAGAAGTTTTACTGAACGTTTTTGCGCATGAGTTGCAAAAGCGTAGCAAATTAGTGCCTGCCCCTGAAGATATTTTCCATGTGGTTTCGCGTGTTCATGAGCGTTGTAAAGGTGCTTATGGTGTGGTTGCGATGATTACAGGTCAAGGTCTGGTCGGTTTCCGTGATCCAAATGGTATTCGTCCACTCATTTACGGTTCTCGTTTAACGGAAACGGGTGAGATGGAATATATCATCGCATCAGAATCTGTTGCGATTACGGCACTTGGCTTTAAAGTTGAGCGTGATATTGCACCAGGTGAAGCGATTTTCATTAACGCAGATGGTGAAATGTTCACGCAGCAATGTGCTGAAAACCCACAATATCGTCCGTGTATTTTTGAATATGTGTACTTCGCGCGTCCAGATGCAACGATTGATGGTATTTCGGTGTATAAAGCCCGCTTAAAAATGGGTGAGAAACTTGCACACAAGATTCTGAATGAATGGGGTCAGGAACACGACATTGATGTAGTCATTCCTATTCCTGATACTTCACGTACTTCAGCATTAGAGCTGGCTAATACATTGGGTGTAAAATTCCGTGAAGGGTTTATGAAGAACCGTTATATCGGTCGTACCTTTATTATGCCAGGTCAACAGCAACGTAAAAAATCTGTTCGCCAAAAGCTCAACCCTGTAGAGCTTGAGTTTAAAGGCAAAAATGTGTTGCTGGTGGATGACTCGATTGTGCGTGGTACAACGTGTAACGAAATCATTCAAATGGCGCGTGATGCGGGTGCAAAAAAAGTATTCTTTGCTTCAGCAGCACCAATGGTGAAATATCCAAACGTTTACGGTATTGATATGCCAGCCAAACAAGAGCTGATTGCATCAGAGCGTAGTGTTGAGGAAATTCGTGAAATTATTGAAGCCGACCGTTTAATTTTCCAAGATTTGGAAGATTTAAAAGCTGCGGTTCGCACCAGCAAAGTTCCATATTTGCAAGACTTTGATTGCTCTGTATTTGATGGTGTTTATGTGGCGGGTGGTATTGATGCTGCGTACTTGGATGAACTAGAGCGGAAGCGTAGTGACACGGCTAAAAAATCTAAAGATGGTTATATTGATGTAAATATTGATGCAGCCTCTGTTGATTTAACGGGTGTGACCGAGCAATAATTTTCAATTGTTTTGCGTGAAAAAGGTGGGTATTTCCCGCCTTTTTCATTTATGATGTGGCTGAATTACAATGTAATAAAGGAACTTTACATTGAAAGAAATAGGTGGCTTCTTGATCAAAAATAAAAATATGATGTGGTCTGCGAGTATCTGTGCATTGGCTGTTCTTTTGACCATGTTTATTCTCAATACAGTTTTGGGGCTTTTGGTTTATTATTTTGATCAATCACAATCTATTTTTTGGCATCAACTCAGTCCTTTCGTCATTGTTTTACTCTTACTCATTATTGGCTCATCTATTCTGTATGAATTTTATGTGTTTCGCTCAGGTGGACACTCACTGGCAAAGCAATTGCGTGCCAGAAGACTAAGCCTTATTGAAAGTACCCCTGAGGAATTTATTGCACTGAAAATTACGGAGCAGCTTTCTGAGCGATTTCTAATTGATACACCCGCTGTATATGTGCTGCCTGATGAAGTTGGAGTGAATGCGCTCACAGCGGGCTTTTTACCCCGTGATATTGCGATTATTCTAACTTGGGGGGCTTTGCAGAATTTAGATGAATCTGAGTTATTTGGCTTATTGAGCCATGAATTTAATCAGATTTTATCGGGTGAAACTGCGGACAATACGCGTCTTAAAATTTTATACAGTGGACTCACAACTTTCAGTCAATGGGGGAGTAAGGTTGCTAAATTAGGATTTAGCCGGCGTGAATATAATCAACCGCAAAAATTCGAAACTATTTTAGTGGCACTTGGTGGTGTCATTTGGTTAGTGGGAAGTCTGGGGGTCTTAATCACACGATTTATTAAGTACTTAACTTTAGGTAGTCGTACCTTTAGAAATGATTTAAAAACCAAACGGTTGATTCAAAATAACGCCAACATACAGACGCTATTGCGTATTTATGTGCATCACGCAGGTTCACAGATTCACAGTGAATACTCGGAATCAATTTCACATATGTGTTTTGCTAATTCACTTAGTCCGCAAAGTTGGATGAATATTCATCCAAATATTGAGCAGCGAATTTATGAAATGAATCCTGGATTGGTACAGGATTTACAGCTTGAGAATCTAAAAAGACTAAAAAATCAGCCGCTATTTGGTTTGTTTCGCCCATTGGAAGAAATCAATGCTGAATATCATACGCCTTGGAGTTCACCGCAACCTTTGCCTCTTTTGCGCTTATCTCCCATTAGTTTTGCCATTAAAGATGCGATAAAACCGTTGAATCCAGATGTGCGTAGTTCTATGCAACGCCCAGAATTAATTGAACGCGCGTTACAGACAGCAACAGGCTCGCGAGAGGTTATGGTTGCAATTCTAATGATTCGTCAATACCGCGAGTTTATTCCAGCTGAAGCAGAAGTCAGTCGTGCAATTATAGATGCACTGCTCCACTTGGATGGTCGTGTGCATTTATCTATTTTTCATGATGCATGTGCCAATATTGGTGGAATGCCTGCGACAATTGCTCGCCAATTTGTGACTAAACTGGCTCGAATTATTCAAGAAGATGGTGAAATTGGGCTTTTGGATGCATTGTTACTTGAACGGGTAAAATACGAATTAAATTTATTGCCTACACATACTCCAACTGCTCTAGCTGAAGTAAAACCCCAAATTGTTCGTTTAATCGATGCGCTATTGCATGTGCAACAAATCAATAGTGATAACCAATTAGATGTCCGTGAAAAAATATTAAAACGAATTCTAACTACCGAAGAATTGGAAATTTATGAAGAAATTTCGGATGAACCGATTGATCTTGCAGAAATCGTGCACGATATATCGGGTTTATTATTGCGGGATCGCTTAATTATATTGGGGATTGCGGAGCTATGTCTTTGGAATGATCGTATTATTACGCAAGATGAATTGGATGTTTTAGAATTATTATATTGGCGTTTTGGTTTTGAAACCTCAGAAATTATTGAGCAAATGCAGAAGAAAAATAGTTTAATGATTATGTGATTAAGGTACAAATTTATATCTTATAGGTATCTGTGAGTGCTTTAATAAAGCACAGCAAAATGATGTGAATGTCGTTAGAATAGCGCTAAAGATTGAGATGTTGAACATAGAAATGATGGGGCACCAGCGAGATATATTGGCAACGATGGGAATTGATATATGGATTCCCAATCATGTCGCTCGCGTACAGCAAACTCAGCTATCTTCTTTGTGGCGTGATCAGGCTTTACCTGAGGTAATGACAGAATTGCCTCAAGATCTGATTGAGCCCCCAGCATTGAACCAGCCCGATGTTCAGGAAGTGGATAAGGTATTAACTCAGTTTGTTGAAATAGAACAAGAAAGTCATCAGCAACATACTCAAGTGGTATTGTCTGAACCTTTAAAAGCAGATCCACAGCCAGCGATTCAGATAGATACCTTCGAGTTACAGGCGATTAGTATGGCATCATGTCTGATTGTCATAGATGCATCGGGATTAAGCGAACAACAAACCGAGCTATGGGTCAATATACAGCATGCTGTACCAGCAGAATATCATGAGTTGAAATGGCCATTTCCGTTGGCTGAAATGCAAGATGGGCGTGGTGCATCTAGTTATATACGAGGTTTTATTGATGCGATTGGAGTAGACAAAGATCTGATTGCATTAGGGGTGATTCCTCATTTACAACAAGTAGATTGCCATCAATTGGCAAGTTTGCAAGATATGCTTGATCAGCCAATTTTGAAAAAACGTTTGTGGCAGTTTATGCAAAAATCACTCAATACACGGATGACTGATGAATAAAAAAGTTGTTGTTTTTAGCCAAATTGATCCAGAAATTTTAGGCCGCTTACAAGCACAATACGATGTTGTGGTGATAGACCCTAAACAAGGGGATGTTAATCAGCAAATTCAACAGCATGTGCAAGATGCGGATGGCATGATTGGTGCAGGTCGTTTGCTCAATCAAAGTAATCTGGCTACAGCAAAACAGCTCAAGATTATTTCTAGTGTTAGTGTGGGTTATGATAACTACGATGTGGCTTATTTAAATCAAAAAAATATTTGGTTAAGCCATACACCGCATGTATTAACAGAAACGACAGCAGATTTGGCATTTACTTTACTGATGAGTGCAGCACGTAAAGTGCCGTATTTGGACCATTGGACCAAAACTGGTGAATGGAAGCGTACAGTATCACAAGCGCAGTTTGGTCAAGATATTTATGGGAAGACCCTGGGGATTATAGGGTTAGGTAATATTGGGGCAGCAATTGCCCGCCGTGGTCTGTATGGCTTTAATATGAATATTCTTTATCATAATCGCCGCGAAAAATTAGAAATGGCACAGCCCCTTAATGCGCAATACTGTTCTTTAGAGCAATTACTGCAACAGTCTGATTTTGTAGTGGTTGCGGTCGACTTGAATGCGGAATCAAAGGCGTTGCTTTCGACTGAGCAGTTTGAGCTCATGCAGTCGCATGCAGTGTTGGTAAATATCGCGCGTGGTTCAGTTATTGATGAGCAAGCTTTAATTCAAGCATTGAAAGATCGCAAATTTTTTGCAGCAGGTTTGGATGTTTATGAAAAAGAGCCGCTGCAAACGTCAGAGTTGTTCCAGTTAGATAATGTAGTGACTTTGCCGCATGTGGGATCTGCTACAGCGGAGACACGAAAGAAAATGGCTGAACTTGCCTATCGTAATTTGGTTGATGCTTTAGAAGGGCGTCAGCCACGTTATTTGGTAAATCCAGAGTATTAAAATATTGATAACACATCATTGCAAATGAGACTAAGTTTCAATGTTATAGTTTGCTCAGAATGAATAAGATCCTGAGATGTAACATTGAAACGGTTTTTTGCTATTGGTAGTTTATGTGTAATCACCCATATAGCTTGGGCAGATGTTACGCATTTTTCATCATCTCCGCAGTTTAATGTTCCCGAAATTGGAAGTGGATTAGGTCTAATTGATCGCCAAAATGAAAAAATGATTGGTGAGAAAGTCTATCGTGAAGTTCAACATCAATTACCTATTACACATAATACGTGGCTCGAAGATCAACTTTTATCTGTATTTTCAAATATTTTAAGCCAGACTCAATTGGGGCAGCCGATTGGTTTGGTCTTGGTTAATGATACTCAAATTAATGCCTTTGCGGTGCCTGGCGGCTTATTTGCTTTAAATACAGGTATGATTACTTCTGCACGTAATTTAGATGAAATTGCAGGGGTAATGGCGCATGAGATTGCACATGTAACGCAACGACATTACAGTCGTTCTCAAGAAGCATTTAAAGGGCAAGGGCTTCTGGCTTTGGCGGGAATTATTGTTGGTGCATTGGTTGCTTCACAGGCTGATGGTAATGCGGGTGCAGCAGTCATGATGGGTTCTCAAGCTGCTTTAATGGATCAACAACTGACGTATAGTCGTAATCAGGAGCGGGAAGCAGATCGAATTGGAATGCAATACATGTATGCTGCTGGTTATAATCCGCAAAGCATGGCGGATTATTTTGAGGTGATGCATCGAGCAACCAGTCGTGTGAGCTTTTTACCTGACTTTTGGTTGACCCACCCCTTAACGACAGAACGTATGAGTGAGGCGCGTTTACGTGCAAATCAGTTACCTCAAGTTAAAAGCAGTATGCGTGATGAAAATTTTGAAATCTTAAGACTGTATGCATTGGTTGTAACGAATCAAGCAACTGAATTGCAATTGCAAACCCTTGCAAAACAGGGGGGTTTTGCTGGGGAGTTAGCCTTGGCGGCTTTTTATAATCAGCAGGGTGATTATGTGTTGGCGCAAGCACAGTTAGATCAGCTTAAAAAACAAAAGAAGTTACATAATTTACTGACTTTAATTCAAACAGATGTTTATCTTGGTCAAAATAAATTAGATGATGCTTATCAGACCATTGCATCACCTGCGCGGATTATGCCTGAGAATCGAGCTTTGGCATATAAATTGGCGGAAGTGTTGATTCGTCAAAAGCAACCAGCCCAAGCGAATAATGTGGTACAAAATTTTATTAATCAAAACCCGCGTGATATTACGGGTTGGCATTTGTTGCAACAGTCAGCAAATATAGATGTTGCTTCACCACTCAGAGCTGTAAATGTTTTGCGCTATCGTGCTGAAGTTGAATATTGGAGTGGTTTGGAAGAAGGTGCGATAAAGTCATTATTGCATGCACAACGTTTGGCGAAGGACAATGTTGCAATGTCTGCGCAATTAAAACAGCGTATTGATCAAATGCAAAAGGAGCACCAACTTAAAATTTAGTGCATCAATGGTATTTAAAAATTATAAGAATAATAGGGGGATAAAATGATAGAGGGGCAATGTTTATGCGGTACAGTCAGTTACCGTTATCATGGGGAAATTGAGAAATCAATCTTGTGTTACTGTCAGCATTGCCAAAAAGCACAAGGCAGTTTTGCTGGCTGGAATAGCCCATTACAGAAGTCATTATTTGAAGTGGTGCGTGGAGTGAAAGTACTTAAAGAGTATTTCCATAGTCCCAATAAAGCCCGTGTTTTTTGTCAGGAATGTGGAAGTCCTATTTTTTCTTATCGCATTGATTTGCCTGATGTAATTCGTTTGCGATTAGGGACAGTTACACAGGGGGAAATTCCTGCACCAAGTGAAGAGGCATTTAAACAATATAAGCCTGAATTTATCCAAATAAAATAAACGATGCTAGTTTTGCTATAGTGGGCACTGTATGATGGCGCTCAATCATTTTTGTTTTGATTTTTAATGGTTCACATGAAAAATAAATTACGCTGCTTGGCAGCACTTTTGTTTGCTGTATCTTGTGGTTCTGCTTTTGCAAGTGTGGAAGATTATGTTGTTACGGTTGATAAAATTAATCGTAATTACAAGGCGGATATCCGACAATTTTTTTCACAACTTAATCCGCAACAAACCAGTTTTACTGTTGAGCAACAAACACGATATTGTACAATTGTGGGGCGTTATGTAGACCAGCTTTATACTGCGGCTGATAAGAATAGAGGTTCGCTTGATGCGCAATATCGAAATTTGACTAAACAAGATGTGATTCAACAAGTGATGTCATCAAAAGAAATGATGATTTTGAAGAAATACAATCTGCAGTGTAATTTGACTTAAGTGCTGTTATCTAAGAACTGTCTTATTGTTAAGGCAGTTCAACGATAAAGAAAGAATATTTTGAAAGATTAAGCGAGTTTCGCTTTAATTTTAGCGGAAACGAGAGCAGGATCGGCGCGCCCGGCTATGAGCGGACGCAGAGAGTTCATCACCTTACCCATATCTTTCATGCTAGTAGCTTCTTGAGCAGTAATAGTTTGCTCAATGATAGAATCAAGCTCTTCCTCAGTCATAGCTTCTGGTAGAAATTGAGATAAAACTTCAATTTCGGCTTGTTCTTTACTAGCTAAATCATTACGACCAGCGCCTTCAAAGGCTTTGATCGATTCTTTACGTTGCTTTATTTGCTTTTCAATGACCGCAAGAGTTTGAACATCGTCAAGCTCTTTGCGCTCATCGACTTCGATTTGCTTGATTGCTGCTTGTAGACTACGAATGACCGTTAACTTATCCATTTCTTTAGCACGCATGGTGGCTTTTAAAACTTCAGTTATTTGGTTTTTTAAAGTAGTCATTTATTTTTCCAAGTCGTCAATCAATCACAAATTAATCTTAGTAAAGGCGTGTAGTACGAACTGATTCGCGCGCCAATTTCTTTTGGTAGCGCTTAACAGCAGCAGCTTTTTTGCGCTTACGTTCTTGAGTTGGTTTCTCATAGAATTCACGCTTACGAACGTCAGCTAAAACACCCGCTTTTTCGCATGAACGCTTGAAACGACGGATAGCTACGTCTACTGGTTCGCCTTCTTTCAATTTAACTTGTGGCATGAAGAATCCTCATTAAGTTATGGATAAGATCTCGGCATGATTGCCTTGATCACAAGTGAAGGTCAGTATTTTACTCATTTACATCTCATACCACAAGTCTATAATAGGTTTCGCTTTAGATTTGATATAGGTTGTAGGCAGTTTAATGATCGTTTTAGGCTTAGAAACATCGTGTGACGAAACAGGTTTGGCACTGTATGACAGTGAAAACGGCTTACGCGGGCAAGTTTTGTATAGTCAGATTAAGCTGCATGCAGAATATGGTGGCGTCGTACCCGAGCTGGCTTCGCGAGACCATGTACGCAAATTGATTCCATTATTAAATCAATTGCTTTCGGACAGCGGCGTTAAAAAATCCGAAATTGATGCGGTCGCGTATACACGTGGACCGGGATTAATGGGTGCGCTCATGACAGGAGCACTGTTTGGTCGAACTTTGGCTTTTGCTTTAAATAAACCTGCTATTGGTGTGCATCATATGGAAGGGCATATGTTGGCACCATTATTGTCTGAGACACCGCCTGAATTTCCTTTTGTTGCATTGCTGGTGTCTGGTGGACATTCTCAGTTAATGGCAGCCTACGGCATTGGACAGTATGAATTGCTCGGCGAGTCTATTGATGATGCTGCGGGTGAAGCCTTTGATAAAGTGGCGAAAATGATGGGCTTGCCTTATCCAGGTGGTCCAAATATTTCTAAACTTGCAGAGCAAGGTGATCCTAACGCTTTTGCTTTCCCACGACCAATGTTGCATCAGGGTTTAGAGTTTTCATTTAGTGGTTTAAAAACAGCAGTGTCTGTACAAATGAAAAAATTAGGTGATGAAAACCGTGATGCCGATATTGCTGCAAGTTTCCAAGAAGCGATTGTGGATACTTTAGTTAAAAAATCCGTGAAAGCATTAAAACAAACAGGTTTAAAGCGTTTGGTGATTGCGGGTGGTGTAAGTGCCAATAAGCGTTTACGTGAATGCTTGGAGGCTGATTTGGTGAAGATACGTGCTCAAGTATATTATGCAGAACCTGCACTTTGTACGGACAACGGTGCCATGATCGCATTTGCAGGCTATCAGCGTTTAAAAGCAGGGCAACAGGATGGATTGGCTGTAACCACGACACCGCGCTGGCCGATGACAGAGTTAAGTAATCCTACAGACATTTAAGCCGTCTTAATTGAATTGTATTGCAATAAAAAAGCCCGACAGAATGTCGGGCTTTTTCGTATGGGGTATTTGGTATAACTCCTGTCGTACCTCACGTCCGAGTGCTGAACTTATGATTATTGTTTTAGGTTTTGGAACATCCTGTTCTTCATGGCTTTATAATATAAATCTTGTTGTGAATGGTAGAGAAGTTATCTGCCTAAAGAGGCGTAAGCTGAGGCTTACAGAGTTGTAATACACTTACCCCTAGGGTTATCCACAGAAATTGCGGATAAAATTGAGGGTTCTAGGGTTTGATTTAATTAGATTTATTAAATTTTAGGGTGTTTTTTGTTCTATTTTATCTATTAAAAGTTTCAAGCATGTTTAAAAGTGAGTGCAGGAAATTTCCAAAAGTTGAATATTTTAATTAAGAAATTGATTTATATAAATATATAATAAGAATTTAGTCTAATTACCATTATGTTAAGTGGATGGAATACATCTAAACTAATTACTTAATTTTTAAAAATCAATTTACAGGATAGACAATTTCTATAAGAACTCTTATTTGAATAATTCAATATTAAAGAATAAAAATTATGAGCTTATTAAAAACACATATAGAGTTTAGATCTGATAATTTCTCTCAAACTTCTGAGGAGCAAAAAAGATTGGGATGGACAAATTTGGGGCTATACATTAGCTAAATACCTATCAGAAGAACTTCCTAAACATGGTGTAACTGTATCGAATTTCTTAAATGAGGATTGGGGATATTTAATACTTTTAGCTGATGAAAAATTTAAAGATATTTGGATTGGGTGCAATCATTATCAAGAGTATGAAAATGGTTTTTTAGTTTTTATAAACCCATCTAAGCCAATAGTTAAGAAAGGATTTTTTAAGAAAATTGATATATCAGAGCAACTTACATTCCTAGCAACTATTTTGAATGAAATACTCACAACTAATCCTACGATTTATGCTCAACACTGGTGGGATGAAAAAGAGATGAAGTTAATTGGTGAGTAATATTTAAAATTAACATAATACACCTCATATGAAATCCTTATTTTATTTCAATATAAATCAAATGCTTATTGTATTTGATTTAGCCCAATCCTCATGGGTTGGGCTTTTATTCTAAAAATAACGTTCCGCTAATAAAAATCTAAATAGGATTCTGCATCATTGTTTAAATAAACTGATTTTATAAGAAGTTTAGAGCTGATTTAACTGCTGTGAACCCACCCAATGTTTTGAGAATTGATAAGCAGCACGTCCTGAACGTTGCCCGCGAGCCTGACACCATCTTAGTGCTTCTGCACGAGTTTCATCAGACATTGGCATATTTGACTTTGCTAAATAATGCTCAACGATTTCTAGGTAAAGTGCCTGATCCATAGGGTAAAACGACAACCACAAACCAAAGCGATCAGACAGTGAAATCTTTTCTTCAATTGCTTCTTGCGGATGTAGTTCAGTATATTGAGGCACATCAACCCGAGTTACAGGCGTATTTTCATGCATAAACTCAGGTAACAAATGACGACGGTTACTGGTTGCGTAAATAATAAAATTACTTGCACCAGATTGTAATGAGCCATCTAATACACTTTTTAAGCTGCGGTAGTTTTCATCTTCTGCGTTAAATGCCAAATCATCACAATACACAATGAACTTTTCAGGTCGAGTTTGAATAATTTTTTGAATTTCGGGTAATTCTGATAAATCATCACGTTCAATTTCGATTAAACGTAAGCCTTGATCTTGATATTGGCTCAATAAAGCGCGAACAATAGAAGACTTACCTGTACCGCGTGAACCAGTCAGCAATACATCATTTGCAGGTAATCCATTTAAAAATTGCAGCGTATTTTGAATGACTTTGGCTTTTTGGCGTTCAATCCCTTTTAGGTCATCCAAATCTATTTTTTTGGGATGAAAAATGGGAATCAGTTGCTGATTTTGCCACTTAAACGCAGGAGCAGAAAAGTCAGGTTCTTGTTTTAATGTGGGAAGTGTTTGATGTAATTGGGCAAGCACTTGGGATAGAGATTGTAAAATGGTGTCAGGTAATTCAATGGTTGCCATAGTCATTCAGCTTATAATTACGATAAAGTAGCAAATAAGACCAACATCAGCCTTGGTTTTAGACTGTATAGTATTATGTGAATGAATGCTAATCGAATCATACTTCGATTTCTCCAAATTTTAAGATTGAATGATAAAGATTTTAAGTCAGTATATTTAAGTGCAGGTGTTTTGAGGGAAGCTATGTTATTTCAAGAATTCATACAGGACATGAATCCACACCAAGCCTATCGTATAAAAAAGTTAAAACGCCAATTGGAGCATGCGGAAAGCTACGCGGAATGGAAAAGTATTGCGCTCAAAATTGACCAAGAGTCGGGGGCGCAAGAGTGGAAATATGATAATTGTTCCCCTTATTTTGATGCGGAAATGATTTCGTATCGTTTGAAATTATTAAAACGCTATCGCTATCAGCATCGGACGCGTGACTTAATGTATTTATTGCGCGAGGGACTGACCTATGACATCGCCAATATTGCACACCCAATGCTTTTTGCTGCGACTTATGTCGGTACGAAAACCATTATTGAGGACTATATTGAAGAAATGAGCGCAAGTTTAGCGTTTATTGCTTCGGAAGCTTGCGAGTGTCTTTCCCATCAAGAAAAAATGGACTTCTTTAAGCATTGTGAAAAGGCCTATGGACAGCCAGCGCTGATGTTTTCTGGAGGTGCAACTTTAGGACTGTTTCATACTGGGGTGTGTAAAGCCTTACTTGAGCAAGATTTAATGCCTAAAGTGCTTTCTGGCTCAAGCGCGGGTGCAATTATGACCGCTATGCTTGGGGTCTCAAACCCTGAAAATATCTCGAAAATATTAAATGGTGAGAACTTTTTTAGTGAAGCTTTTCACTTCCGTAAATTGGGTGATTTATTAAAGGGCAATGGTGGGGTTGCCGATGTAAAATATTTGAAAAAATTCCTTATTGAAAATTTAGGACATGTCACCTTTGATGAAGCATTTAAACAGTCTGGGCTATACATCAATGTTGCTGTGGCGCCTTATGATACATCACAAGAAGCACGCATTATGAATACCTATACTTCGCCCGATTTGTTGGTGTGGAGTGCAGTATTGGCGTCCTGTGCGGTTCCTATTTTATTTCCACCTGTAAAGCTCACCAGTAAACGTTATGATGGCGAGCATACGCCATATATGGCAACCACACGTTGGGTGGATGGTAGTGTGCGGAGCGATTTTCCTCAGCAGAAAATGGCGCGCCTTTATAACTTGAACTACAGTATTGCAAGTCAGGTCAATCCACATATTGTGCCATTTATGCAGGATGATGTTTCGCGGTTCCGACGTGACATGTTAAGTTGGCCTGAGCGTATTATTCGTCGTCAAGGCAAAGTTATTGCTAAGGGTGTGATGGACTTTACGCGTGAGCGGGTAGGGAAAGTACCGTCTATACGCCGTTTACTTGATCATGGTTATGGTGTAGTGGATCAGCGCTATTATGGCGATGTCAATATTATTGGCCGGTATAGCCTGCGCCATTATAGTTATATGCTACAGAACCCGCGTCCTCACTTATTTAAGTTGTTACAACGTGAAGGTGAACGTGCCACGTGGCCCAAAATTTCGAGTATTGAAACTCATGCTCGAATAGGGAAGACCATCCAGCACGCCTTAGAGCTTTTGAATTATCAGCAATTACACCGACAAGAAACACATGTCCAAGTTCATACTGCCTGATTTTGACCGTATTGAGGGTTTGGTATTAAGAACCAAGCCTACTAGCCTGCGATACGGACGCAGGCTTTATTATTTTCAAGATCAGCAAAATGCTTATTGGTTGAAAATGCAGTTGCAGCAGGGGCATTCCAACTACCAACAAGGCTTCGAACGTGAGTTGGCTTTTTATCAAGAGAGTCTGAACTCTACTGCATTATCTAGCATCGCATTACCGTGTGAAATCGTGTCTAAGGAGTTTGTAGCTTCTAGGGCGGTAGATATTAAAATCGAGCAATCCTTAACGCAGATGCTGATGCTACCTCATGCAGTGCCATACTTTAGGGTGAGTGCTCAGGCATTGCCAATTGCAAGTATTCAGCATTATCTATTACGTGCCTTGGATGTCATACAAGGATTACATGAAGCTGGATGGATACATGCTGATTTAAAACAGGAGCATTTTGTAGAATATCAGGGACAAGTCAAACTAATTGATTTTGAGCAGGTTCAATCTGTTCGCCAACAAGTGAAAACTGAAATGAATGCGACGCCACGCTATATGGCACCAGAATTATTTCATGGCGAAGTAAAAACACCACAAACTGATATTTACGCTTTAGGCATTATTTTTTATGAATGGCTGTCTGGGCAGAGATTAAGTGCGAAAAATTATACAGATTGGGCATATTTACATTGTCAGCGGTTGCAGATTGAGCTACCAGAGAAATTTTTAGGTTTTCAATCACTTCTTTCAAAGATGTTGGCAAAGCATAAAGCTGCTAGATTTGACAATATTTGTGCAATAAAACACGCCTTAGTGTCTGAAATTGCTTAAGAAAAGTACATAAAAGTGTTTTTTGTTTTATATTTAATCAAACAAGAGGTTTTTTAATAAAAAGGGCTTGTCAGAGGGGAGTGATCTCTATAATATACACAGCCATCGGGGGCGTGGCGAAATTGGTAGACGCACTGGATTTAGGTTCCAGCGCCGCAAGGTGTAAGAGTTCGAGTCTCTTCGCCCCCACCACTTAATCATCAGTTGATGATGTTTAGGTAACAGAGGATTGGTGTAATGGTAGCATGACGGTCTCCAAAACCGTTCGTCAAGGTTCGAGTCCTTGATCCTCTGCCAAATTTATTCACTTTTAAGTGAAACCCGGTACGGGGGCGTGGCGAAATTGGTAGACGCACTGGATTTAGGTTCCAGCGCCGCAAGGTGTAAGAGTTCGAGTCTCTTCGCCCCCACCATTTAATGTGCTGGGAAGAATAAAGCAAGGTTAAAACCTTGTTTTTTTTCGTCTGGAGAAAAGTGGATGTTTAAAGTTCACTAGAAAAATTGTGCATATTAAATTTAGATGCTTTCGAATACGAGGGTGACGAGTATTGTATCTGTTGCGTGCTGGTTGGTGAATATCGTTGTTTGGCTATGATTTAGAGTGTAAATAAAAAAGCCCCGTAGGGCTTAAATACATAGCAATGGTAACTCAGTCAACTGTGAATATCGTGTGCGATTTACAGGTTTGCTTATTTCGTTATGCTTTTAAATGATCTTCAAATTCTTCGCCTAATTGCATTGCTAGCGAATTTCCTGCCAAATCACAAGTAACTAAACCATATTCTTTTTTAAAACTAAAAGTAAAACCTCGATCATCAGCCAGAGTCTTTACTGAATAACCTAATTTTTCTAACCAAATACGAAATGCGATTAAATTTTTTGCTTTCACAACCTTTTTCACGAGACAACTCCTGTAAACATATAAATATTTAATAGGGATAGGCAAAATTTTTTAAAGGGCAAAAACCTATTTTTTTATTTATATGCTCTTTTTTGCCTAATTTCTATGCTGATGTGTAATTGCTTTGGTGGATTTAATACAAGGAAAATGGCTAAATTAAAGTGGAAATTTTCGTTATTTTATAGATTAAATATAAGATTAATAACATATTATTTCATATTAAACATAGGTCATTTTTTTGCTATTAAACATCAAGCAGAAAATACGTTTGAAATATTTTGTTATGAGAAATTATTTTGGAATAGTCATAAAAAAGCTCACCGAAGTGAGCTTTTTTATAGGATGAAAAAATCTTAGAGGCCAGCAGAAGACTTAAGTGCTTCAACTTTGTCTGTTTTTTCCCAAGTAAATGCAGAATCAGAACCTTGGCGACCAAAGTGACCATATGCAGCAGTTTGTTTGTACATTGGCTGAATAAGATCGAGCATACGTGTAATACCGTATGGACGAAGGTCGAAGTGTTCACGAACCAATTGAATAATCAGTTCATCAGGCACTTTGCCTGTGTTAAATGTATTGATTGAAATAGAAGTAGGTTCAGCAACACCAATTGCGTAAGATACTTGAATTTCACATTTATCTGCTAAGCCAGCAGCCACAATATTTTTGGCAACATAACGACCCGCATATGCAGCAGAACGGTCAACTTTAGATGGGTCTTTACCAGAGAAAGCACCACCACCGTGACGTGCCATACCACCGTAAGTATCTACAATGATTTTACGACCTGTTAAACCACAGTCACCTACAGGACCACCAATCACAAACATCCCTGTTGGGTTGATGTGGAATTGAGTGCCTGCATGGAACATTTCAGCAGGGATAATTTTTTTCACGATTTCTTCAATCACAGCTTCTTTTAAGTTGGCTTGTGAAATTTCAGGATCGTGTTGTGTAGACAGTACAACTGCATCTAAACGTACAGGCTTGCCATTTTCATAAGCAAAAGTCACTTGGCTTTTTGCATCTGGGCGTAACCATGGAAGTGAGCCATTACGACGTAATTCAGCTTGTTTTTCCATTAAACGGTGTGCATATGAAATTGGGGCAGGCATGAGCACGTCAGTTTCACGGCTTGCATAACCAAACATTAAACCTTGGTCACCTGCGCCTTGATCTTCAGGCTTTTGACGGTCAACACCTTGAGCAATTTCAGGAGACTGTTTACCAATCATATTAATGACGGCACAAGTCGAACCATCAAAGCCTAAGTCTGAATGGTGGTAGCCAATACCGTTTACAGTTTGACGAACAACAGCTTCGACATCAATGTTTGCAGTTGTTGTGATTTCGCCAGCAAGTACGACAGCACCCGTTTTTACAAGCGTTTCACAAGCAACCCGCGCATATGGGTCTTCTTTTAAGATTGCATCCAAGATAGCATCACTGATTTGATCAGCCATTTTATCTGGATGGCCTTCGCTTACAGATTCCGAAGTAAATACAGCGTACTCGCGCATAAGTCCTATCACAGTTAATTTTAAAGACGCAATATGTTACATCGAGTTAGACTTTAGGACTAGCTCATCTTGTATAAAAAAGGATGAATTTATTTCAATTCAATGACTTTTTATTTGATATAAGCATCTATAAAACTGATAAAGCAGTGATTAATTGTTTTGATTTTAAATATGTGATGTCTGAGAATTAAACAATTTGATGCAATTTTATCTCTCAAAACAGAATTTTGCTGAATTTAAGGGTGGTGGAAGATCACGTCTCTAGTTCTCTATTAAGTGTGCTTCTTGTTAAAAGTCATGGTGAAGAAGATTAAATAGGCTTAACGCAGAATGCTCGAAATGAATGATAGTTTGAAGCAATCCATAGAGATTAGGAGTATCCGTGATATGACTAAGGAGGAGCAATGGCGCCTTAGTGACATTTGTGGGTTCGTCATTTCTTGGTGATATTTGTGGAGAAAGCATTAATTCAATTGATGCGTAGGGCAGACAATGAAGGGTTCATCTGCGTTGTATAAATAGCTGTTGTGATTAAGTCATGAGTTTCTATTTACCGTTCACGGGTGTCATTATTGATTTGTGCAGTGTGTTCACGTGTCTGAGCTAAGATATATAAAAACCAGAAAAAAGGCGGGGTTATCTCCGTTAAAATCACAATTATTGGCGTAGGATAAACCGAGTTTGGTGGTGACTTTGGTTGGCTCATTCACCCATTTGTCTACATTCTGTTTACACTTTTTTTTCCACAGCCACAACACATACCTACGGACATCAAAATTGCTGTGGAGCAAAGAGGGATTAATCTTATAGGAACTTCTAGTAATTATGTTGTTTAGGGCTTTTTGTTGATCCTCATATCGGCTGAGAGTCGTTTATTGAGTACTAAAAAAATATACGAGAGAATATGGTAATTGATGAATACATTGCATATTGAATGAAATGAATGGAATGTTAACTCTCTAAAAAGATCATGATCAGATTGATACGTTTATTCAGTGTCGTTACTTTGACGTTTTGGTTTGTTTATCAGGCTGTTCTGTGAACATGAGCTTGAATTTGTGGTGAATTTCTACTGATCTGAATATTAAAGGTTAATCTGCTTTTGTAGCGATGACGATGGTTTGGAGCGCATAACACGGGATAAAAATAATGATGACTTGATAGCTTAAATTAAAATCCTAAAATTTATATTCATTCAAGTCCACATAAGTAGCAATTAATAGGGAAAAATTGTGTATAAGGCTTTACCCATCCCGCTTTTTTTAAGACAATAGGCGCAGTATTGAATGTGATATTCATTTCTTAAATTGTTTTAATTGGACTCTGATCTATGACAACCCCTTTGAACGAACGTCGTATTGCAAATGCAATTCGTGTATTGGCTATGGATGCTGTGCAAAAAGCTAACTCAGGACATCCAGGTGCACCAATGGGGATGGCAGATATTGCAGATGTCGTTTGGCGTGAATTTTTAAATCATAATCCGACTAACCCACAATGGGCAAACCGCGACCGTTTTGTATTGTCAAATGGTCATGGTTCAATGCTTCAGTATGCATTGTTACATTTAACGGGTTATGAGCTTTCAATTGAAGATTTAAAAGCATTCCGCCAACTGCACTCTAAAACACCGGGTCACCCAGAATTAGGTTATGCACCAGGTATTGAAACTACGACTGGTCCACTTGGTCAGGGTATTGCCAATGCTGTAGGCTTTGCGCTTGCTGAAAAAACTTTGGCAGCTCAATTCAACAAAGAAGATATGACTGTTGTTGACCACTTCACTTACTGTTTCTTGGGTGATGGCTGCTTAATGGAAGGTGTTTCGCACGAAGTGTGTTCACTTGCAGGCACTTTGGGTCTAGGTAAGTTAATTGCTTACTATGACGACAATGGTATTTCAATTGATGGTGAAGTTGAAGGTTGGTTCTCTGACGATACAGAGCAACGTTTCAAATCTTACGGTTGGCAAGTACTTCGTGTTGATGGTCATGATGCAGATGCATTACGTGCTGCAACTCTGGAAGCAAAAGCTGAAACGCAAAAACCAACGATTATTATCTGTAAAACGATTATTGGTTTAGGTTCTCCAAACAAACAAGGTAAAGAAGATTGCCACGGTGCACCGTTAGGTAATGATGAAATTGCATTAACACGTGAAGCTTTAGGTTGGACTGAAGGTCCATTTGAAATTCCTGCTGATGTTTATGCAGCATGGGATGCAAAAGCAAAAGGTGCTGAATCTGAAGCAGCATGGAATGCAGTATTTGCTCAATATCAAGCGAAGTACCCTACAGAAGCGGCTGAATTATTACGTCGTATCGAAGGTGACTTACCTGCTGAGTTTATTGCTCAAGCAGATGCGTTCATTGCAGAAACTAATGCTAAAGCGGAAACAATTGCGACGCGTAAAGCAAGCCAAAATACTTTACAAGCGTTTGGTCCATTACTTCCTGAATTATTGGGTGGTTCTGCGGACTTAGCGGGTTCTAACTTAACACTTTGGAAAGGTTGCCAAGGCGTTCAAGACAATCCAGCAGGTAACTACGTACACTATGGCGTACGTGAGTTTGGTATGACGGCAATTGCAAACGGTGTTGCATTGCATGGTGGTTTCATTCCTTACGTTGCAACATTCCTTATGTTTATGGAATATGCGCGTAATGCAGTGCGTATGTCTGCATTAATGAAACAGCGTGTCATTCATGTATATACGCATGACTCTATTGGTTTAGGTGAAGATGGTCCTACACACCAACCAGTTGAACAAATTGCATCTTTACGTGGTACACCAAACTTAAATACATGGCGTCCATGTGACACTGTTGAAGCAGCGGTGTCTTGGAAATCTGCACTTGTACGTAAAGATGGTCCTTCTGCGTTAATCTTCTCTCGTCAAAACTTACCATTCCAAACGCGTACTCAAGCACAAATTGAGAACGTGGCAAAAGGTGGTTATGTATTGGCTGAAGAAAAAGGCGAATTAAAAGCAATCATTATTGCAACAGGTTCTGAAGTATCATTAGCGATGGAAGCATATGCACAATTAGACGGTGTGCGTGTTGTTTCTATGCCATGTGCTGAAGAGTTCATGAAGCAAGATGCTGCTTACCGTGAAGCTGTATTACCAGCTCATATCCGTGCGCGTGTTGCAGTGGAAGCGGCTCATGTTGATTACTGGTGGAAGTTTGTTGGTCTAGATGGCAAAGTAATTGGTATGACGACTTACGGTGAATCTGCACCTGCAAAAGACTTGTTCCAATTCTTTGGTATTACGACTGAAGCAGTTGTAAATGCAGTAAAAGAATTGACAGCTTAATCAGTCATTTCTAATAAAAACGCCTCACTATGAGGCGTTTTTTTATTTTAAGATCCACGATACGTTATAGAAGTCATGCTTCTTGGCTAGAATCACGCTTATAAATATTCTAAATGTTCGGTTAATGCTTCATATGTTGTTTAGATTGCTGCGTTAAGTTCTGTAGTTATTTGATTACATTAAATTGTTCTAAATTTGAAACATATCGTCTTATGCATAACAGTGAATTATAATTTGAAAGGTATACACTAATAATCATTCTGAAATGAGATAAAATCACATGAATTTAAAAGCATTAACGTTAGGTTTGGCTGTTGCTTCAGTTGCAACATTCTCTATGGCAAAACCTGTTGCATATCAAATAGATCCTACACATACGGCAACAGTATTTTCTTGGAGCCACTTTGGTTTTTCTACACCATCGGCAAACTTTAGCAATATTCAAGGCACAATTAATGTAGATAATGATAAGCCTGCGAATTCTTCGGTAAATGTGACTATTCCATTAGCGAGCTTAAATACCAATGTAGCTGCATTAGATGAGCATTTGAAAAAAGCTGAATTCTTTGATGCGATCAATTATCCGAATATCACATTCAAAAGTACCAAAGTAGAATCTTTAGGTAATAATCAATATAAAATTACAGGTAACTTAACGGTTAAAGATGTAACTAAGCCTGTTGTGCTTGATGCTGTATTGAACAAGCAAGGTGAACATCCAATGACGAAACTTCAGTCGATTGGTTTTAATGCAACCACTTCATTTGACCGTTCTGCGTTTGGTGTAGGTGCATACGTGCCGAATGTAGGTGATAAAATCACAGTAAACATCACGACTGAAGCATCAGTTCCTGCGAAGAAATAATCTCCCCACGATTTCTTCGGGAAAGTAAAAGGCACTCGCATTGAGTGCCTTTTTTAGGTCTGTTGATTCTTAGCGGAATGATTTGATTCAGTGATCTTATTCAATATGTTGCATAAAAAACTCAAGCACTTGCAGTGCGTGTTGCTCTAAAACGGGTGCAAAATTTTGGTTATCCGCACGTAGGCTTGGAATGTTAATTTTTGCATGACGTAATTCACAAGTATGGCCAATCAGCCATTTTTCCATTGCATCCGCAGCAACTTCAACATGAAATTGTAGCGCCAAAATATTATTACCGATTTTAAATGCTTGATTTGGATATAGAGTAGAACTTGCCAGAAGTTCAGCATTCTGCGGTAAATCAAAGGTGTCGCCGTGCCAATGTAAAACTGGTGTATTGGTGAGACTCACAAGTGGATTCTGTGCGACAGGTTTGATTTCTAAGGTGCTCCAGCCAATTTCTTTTTGTGCTCCCGCATAAACTTTGGCACCAAACGCATGAGCAATCAATTGCGCACCTAAACAAATGCCGAGCGTTGGTAAATTACGTGCTAAGCGCTGTTGTAATAGTTCAATTTCTTGCTTTAAAAATGGGTAATCCTCGGTTTCATAGACCCCAATTGGACCACCTAAAATAACGGTGAGCCCTTCATGTTCAAGCGCTTTACGCAAGTCATCTACACCTGCCTCTACATATCTCACACGAAAGCCAAGTTGATAAAAAGTATCCTCTAAAGCACCAAGGTCTTCAAAAGCAAGATGTTGAATCGCATAAATGGTTTCAGGAAAATCGGGAGCTGTTGTTTTCATACGCTTTGAATTGTGATGAATAAACGGAATGGTTTTGAATATATACCAAAATAATAAAGTTGCGTAAGTAATAAAATTTAAACGGCAAGACTCGCTTTTAAAAATGCCTTGCTGGACTCGATCAGTTGTTTTTGTATGGTTTCATCTGCCATGCCGCGTGCAAGGCTAATCGCACCCACCAGTTGGCAAAGTACTCCCCAAGCTTTGTCTTCAGAGCCTAAATGTTGTGTAAACAGGGCATGTCCACGGAGTAATTCTTGCTGATACAGTTGTTTAATCTCAATATCTGAGCGGGCAACTTCACTGGCAAGCGCAGGTAAAATACAGCCATGATCTGCATGCTGTACATGAGAGATATTGAGGTAACGATTTAACTCAAAATCCAGCCATTCATGCGGACTATTGTGAGGATTATTTTCCCATCTGGAAAAGCTTTGTTGTAGTTCTGACTCTAATAAAGCTTTTAATAATGCATGTTTGGAAGAAAAGTGTGAATAGAAAGCACCGCTGGTCACACCTGCCGCTTTCATAAAACTGTCAACGCCCGTTGCGGCAAAGCCTTGCTGTTTAGCCAGTTGACCACTGATATGCAGTAATTCTTTGCGTTTTTCTTGTTTGTAGCCTGGTTTATATCGCATGTGAATGACTCATAAACGAGATTTGACGATGGATAAATTATAACATAGTATTCGTTATAGTAACGATCGTTATTCAATGGAATGCAAAAAATGAATGAGAAAAATGAGCAAGGAATTGGACAAAAGGGTGTTGCCCTAGTGATTGGTGCAGGTGATGCGACGGGCGGAGAGATTGCTAAACGCTTTGCACGCGGAGGCTATATTGCATGTATGACACGCCGTAATGCCGATAAGTTACAGCCTTTAATTGATGAAATTGAAACCATGGGAGGTACGGCTTACGGTTTTGCTTCCGATGCACGTAAAGAAGAACAAGTGATTGAATTAATTGAACAGATAGAAAGTTCAATAGGCCCGATTGAAGTGATGGTCTTTAATATTGGGGCGAATGTGCCGTGTAGTATTTTAGAAGAAACCGCGCGTAAATATTTCAAAATTTGGGAGATGGCATGCTTTAGTGCTTTTCTGACAGGACGTGAGGTTGCTAAGCGTATGGTGCAGCGTGAACAAGGCAGCATTATTTTTACAGGGGCTACGGCGGGTGTGCGGGGGGCTGCCAACTTTGCAGCTTTTGCAGGTGCTAAACATGCATTACGTGCTTTGGCGCAAAGTATGGCACGTGAATTGGGACCAAAGAATATTCATGTTGCACATGTTGTCGTCGATGGAGCAATTGATACAGATTTTATTGAAACAACCTTTCCAGATCTTTATGCGCTGAAGGCACAAGATGGAATATTAAACCCTGCACATATTGCGGAAAACTATTGGCATTTGGCACACCAACCACACGATGCATGGACACATGAATTGGATTTAAGACCATGGATTGAACGTTGGTAATTAATGGATTTTAAAACATTAAATAAGGAGATTTAAGTAGTGCAAACAATTGAATTTTATTTTGATTTAGGGAGCCCATATAGTTACATGGGTTTTCATCGTATCCAAAAAATAGCAGCGGATAAGCATGCCAAAATTATTTGGAAACCGATGCTTTTGGGGGGAGTGTTTAAAGCAACAGGTAACAGTAGTCCTATGACTGTACCAGCCAAAGCACGATATGCCATGAATGATTTAAAACGTTGGTCAAAGCTATGGCAAATTCCAATGCAAATGAATCCTTATTTCCCGATTAATACTTTGCAATTGATGCGATTAATCACCGCTGTACAGTTGTATCAACCCGATCAATTCTTGCCTGTATTCACAGGCGTGTTTCATGCCATGTTTGGTGAGCCACGCAATTTGAATGATTTACAAGAATTTAAAAAGATGCTTGCAGATTTAGGCTTAGATGTACAACAAGTCCAAGATTGGTTGGATGATGAGCAAGTAAAGCAACAGTTAAAATCGGTCACTGAAGAAGCTGTACAACGTGGCGTATTTGGCGCACCGACATGGTTTTATCAGAATGAAATTTATTGGGGAATCGATCATTTACATTTTTTAGAAGATGCTTTAACGCTAAGCTAAAGTAATTCTTGGTATTAAAAAGAGCCAGCCTTGTATGACCCAATGGTCATACAAGATATTATTATATAATGATATTTTTATTATTTTCTTTACTCCAAATTGTTCTTTTTTTGTCCTTAAAACAAATCTTATTGCAAAACTCAAACTCTTTTTATAAATTAGGTAGATCGGTCTATATAATGTGGGTTTTTCATGAGCAATAAATCAGCAAAAGAAAAGATTTTAGAGGCAGCGGCAACCTTGTTTTATAACGATGGAATTGCCAATACAGGAATCAATGCGATAACTGATCGTGCAGGTGTGGCTAAAATGTCGCTCTACAATAATTTTCCGACCAAATCTGATTTGATTGCTACTTATATACAAGCTCGTCATCAGGAATGGCTAGACCTGTATGCCAAGCGATTAGTCGATTGTAATTCTGCTTATGAAAAAATTTTGGCTGTATTCGATGCCTATCAAGATCATGCGGAATGTGCATACGAAAAGGGATTTAGAGGTTGCGGTTTATTGAATGCAGCGGCGGAGTTTCCCGCTGCAAGTCCAGAGCGACTAACGGTGAAGCAACATAAAGATGAAGTTGAGCAGATTTTAGTAGAGCATTTAAATGCAATGTTTCAGGATCAAAATAAAGCTCAAGAATTAGCATTATTCATTTCTTTTGTTTTAGAGGGTTCGATTGCCCGTGCAGGTTTGGAAGGCAATGGAACGAAGGTACATGCTGCGAAGCAAATGATAGAGCGCCTTTTACAACAGGAGTTGAATGTGTGAGCCAGAAGTTTGATTTAAGTCCACATTATGGTTTTATCGCGGTACTGGTTGCCTCAGTATTATGGGGAACTACGGGTACAGCGGCATCATTTGCACCGAATTTGAGTCCCTTGGCTATTGGTGCTTTGGCAATGGGTGGGGGTGGGCTTCTACAGGCACTCTTGGCCAGAAAGAAAATCGCAAACCATCTTCAAGACATTCCTAAAAATAAAGGCATACTGTTGTTAGGTGCTCTTTCTGTGGCAATTTATCCTTTAGCCTTTTATAGCTCTATGCATTTGGCCGGCATTACCATTGGTACAGTGGTTTCTATTGGCACAGCGCCCTTATTTACTGCCTTGTTAGAGCGTATTTTTGATCAAAAGCAATTATCAAAACGTTGGTTCTTGAGTTGTTTCTTTGGCATATTCGGGGTGTTATTGCTCTCGTTGGGGGAATCACATGCTACGACTCATTTACAACAGTCAACTGATCAGAAAGTTTTAGGCATAATTCTAGGATTGGTTGCGGGCTTGACCTATTCACTCTATTCATGGGCTGCAAAAAGACTGATTGATCGCGGTGTAGAAGCGAAAGCATCCATTGGTTTAATTTTTGGTTCTGGGGCAATGTTATTGTTACCAACAGCATTTTATACAGGGACAAATCTGTTTGATGAAGCCGTCAATATCTATGTAGTCGGCTATATGATGTTGATTCCAATGTTTTTGGGCTATTTATTGTTTGGTTATGGACTCAAAACTGTGCCTGCAAGTCGTGCAGTGACGCTGACTTTGTTTGAGCCATTTATGGCAGCTGTATTTGCTATGCTGATTGTAGGGGAACAATTAGATGGATTGGGTTGGTTAGGCATGGGGTTTATTTTTGTTTGCTTAACGATCTTATTTAAAGAGGGGCGACAACCTGAAATAGCTCACACTGTAGTTTCTACATAGTGAGAATCAATGCTTGATCACTGATTTGAATATGAAAACAGCGAACCTTGGTTCGCTGTTTTCAGTTTTCTTGCAAAGGAAATAGGTCTCACATGAGAATTAGAAGAAACCTGCTGGTTTAGTCGAATAGCTCACTAACAAGTTTTTAGTTTGTTGATAGTGATCAAGCATCATTTTGTGGTTTTCACGACCAATACCTGATTTTTTGTAACCACCGAATGCCGCATGTGCAGGGTAAATGTGGTAACAGTTGGTCCATACACGACCAGCTTCAATCGCACGACCAGCGCGATAAGAGGTATGCGCCGAACGCGACCAAACGCCTGCACCTAAACCATAAATGGTGTCATTGGCAATTTTGATGGCTTCATCAAAGTCTTTGAAGGTTGTTACAGACAAGACTGGTCCAAAAATTTCTTCTTGGAAAACTTTCATGCTGTTGTTGCCTTTGAAGATGGTTGGTTCAATGTAGAAACCACTACCAACTTCGTGACGAGCACCACCACCAGTCAGAACTTCTGCACCTTCGCCACGACCTGTTGCAATACAGCCCAAGATTTTATCTTGCTGCTCTTGAGATGCCTGAGCACCAATCATGGTTTCTGTGTCTAAAGGGTGGCCTGTTTTAATACGCTTAACACGTTCAATGGCTTTTTCAAGGAATTTGTCTGCAATGCTTTCTTGAACGAGAGCACGTGAAGGGCACGTACAAACTTCGCCTTGGTTCAAGGCAAACATTGCAAAACCTTCAAGGGCTTTGTCTAGGTAGTCATCTTCACGATCCATCACATCTTCAAAGAAGATATTTGGTGACTTACCGCCAAGTTCTAAAGTCACAGGAATAATGTTTTCAGTTGCATATTGCATAATTAACTGACCCACTTGCGTAGAACCTGTGAAGGCAATTTTTGCAATACGTGGGCTGGTTGCGAGTGGACGACCTACTTCAGCACCAAAACCATTAACGATATTCAAAATACCTTCTGGTAATAGGTCTTGAATTAATTCAGCAACCAATAAAATACCGACAGGGGTTTGTTCCGCGGGCTTAAGAACAATACAGTTACCTGCTGCCAATGCTGGAGCAAGTTTCCATGCCGCCATAAGAATTGGGAAATTCCATGGGATAATTTGACCCACTACACCCAATGGCTCATGGAAATGGTAAGCAATTGTATCTTCATCAATCTCAGAAATTCCGCCTTCTTGTGCACGAATACAACCTGCAAAATAACGGAAGTGATCAATTGCTAGAGGGATATCAGCCGCAAGTGTTTCACGGACAGGTTTACCATTGTCCCAAGTTTCAGCAACTGCCAGTAATTCAAGATTTTGTTCTAAACGATCTGCAATTTTAAGTAACAGATTTGAACGCGTTGTAGGAGAGGATTTGTTCCATTGAGCCTTAGCTTTGTGCGCTGCATCAAGCGCAAGTTCGATATCTTCAACCGTTGAGCGAGGAATTTTGGTGAATACTTTGCCATCGACAGGCGAGATGTTTTCGAAGTATTCTCCTTTAACAGGTGGTACCCATTGTCCACCAATAAAGTTTTCGTATTGTGCTTTAAATTGAACCTTAGAACCAGGTTGATTAGGATCGACGTAACGCATATATAATTTCCTTTGCTTGTTGTTTATCTCAGCTTCTACAGCTTTGGTATAAGGTACAGCAGTACATTATTTGTTTAGCATAACTAGCATAAGGTTGGAGAAAGGTTGGAAAGTAGAAGGTTTACATCAGGACGACAAATGCTTACAAAAACAGTTAAGTACAGGATGTCGAATCATTAGTTGTTGAGAGAAAGCAATGATGAATAAGCAAGCATTATTAGAAAAAAGACAAAGGATTGATCAGTTCCGCCAAAGTAGTAGTCTTTCGCCGTTACATGCAGAACAATTAGGGCAAAGTATTGCAAGTTCATGGCAGCGTTCTGCTTCGGCAGCTATTCCTAAAGACCGTATGGCCGCACCAATCAATCATCAGCATCGTCGTGGTTTAAACGGTGCATTAGAGCATGCCTTACAACTGTGCACAGAAGATCTTAAGCATATTGCACAGCAATCTTCCATGGTGGTTGCAGTCGGTGATATTGGCAGTACCATTGTATGGTCGGCATCGAGCAATCAAATGCAGAGTGCAGCCGAAAGTGTACACTTTGTTGAAGGCGGGCAGTGGCGAGAAGAATTGGTCGGCACCAATGCATTGGCATTGTCGTTAAAAACCCAGCAATCGAGTTGTGTGTTTTCGAATGAACATTACATGACTTCAATACAAGATTGGGTCTGTTATGCAGCACCGATAATTGATCCTTACTCAAAGCAAGTCTTAGGGGTAATTGATTTATCGACCACATGGAAAAATCACAATAGTTTGGGACTCTTGGCAGCGGAACGTTGCGCATCGATTATTCAATCGGCTTTATTGGAGCATCAAAAGCAACAGTTATTTATTCGTGCATTTGCTGTACCACAAATTTTGTTCAATGGTAAAGCCTTGGTACTCACCCCGCGTCAAATTGAGATTTTGGCGATTTTGGCTTTGTGTCATCAAGGATTGACTTTAGATACCTTACATCAGGCACTTTATGGCGAGCGTAAGGTCAGTGTAGGAACGTTAAAAGCGGAAATGTCACAGCTCCGTGATATTTTGGGAGGCATGTTAGGCTCAAGACCTTACCGTTTGTTGGTCAATGTCGATGCTGATTTTTTACAGGCTGAACAAGCTTTAGACGCTGGGTATTTGGAAACCGCTTTAAAGTTGTATACAGGTGTGTTCTTGGCGAAAACTGAAAGTCCATTTTTATGTGCTTGGCGGGATTGTTTGGAGTCGCGTTTAAGTGATGCCATTTTTAAAGCCAACGAAACCGATGTATTACTGAAACACGTGGCGCATTTTCCAGAAGCAATAGATGCGGTAGAGCGTTTGATTGAATTGATGCCTAAGACACATCCTGTCCATCAAACGCTGTTGAAATTTAAGGATAGAGAGGATTTTTAATTCAGATTCCTTTCTCTTTTATCCAAGCAAATAAGTTCTGATAAACCTGCTCACGAACTTTAGGTGCGGATAAAACCAAATCGTGCAAACCATTTTCAATGGTTTGAATGCTGACATCGCCGATCATTTTCTCGGCGTATTTTTGAATATCATTAACATTTAAAATCACGTCGCTAGTCTGAGCTTCAATCCCCCATTTTTTCGGGTTCGTGGTTTGATGTGAATGCATGACGAGGGTGGGAATGGTGAGGGTGACGCCTGCATGAATCTCTTTTTGAGCTTCATAGATGGCTCGAACAAAGCTGAGTTTTACCATTTTATAGCTGGGTTGTTTCCACTCAAGGTTAAAATTCCATTCACCGTGATAGTGACAATGTAGGCTAGGAACGTACCATTTGTTCAGACCGCTTGGAATAGGGAGATTAGGCAGCAATCGACCTAGTTTACTGAGCTGAGGTAACGCTTTATTTTTTTCAAGCTCACTCATGTTGAAATCATAAAAAGGGCTGTTTGCCCATAAACCCTTAATCAATGAATGCTGTGGGTGATGCGCTGCAAAGAGGGTGCAAATGAGTCCACCCGTCGAATGCCCACTCAACAATACTGCATCATGATCTTCTGCTTGAATAATTTCTAATGCTTTACTAATTTCTGCGTCATATTCACTTAAATCACGGACATTATAAAGTTGTTGATGTCCTAAACGGGAACGTCCATATTTGCGTAAATCCAGTGCATAAAAATCAAAACCCTGCTGATTAAATTGATCCGCCATTTCTGTTTGAAAGAAATAATCAATAAAACCATGAATATATAAAATCGCTTTGGTGGTCGTCTGCGCCGCTTTTTTGCGGACTAAAGTCGCAATGACTTTGCCTTCATAATCGTCAGGGAATTCAAGCACGAGCTGTTGATAATCTGGCCCTAGAACATCGGCTTGATAGGTGGTAGGAATTTTGAGCGATGTCATTGTTATACTCATCAAGATTTATTATGGCTTAATCCTTGATGATGTTGGAACATTTGTCAAATTGAATTCATTAGAGAATAAAAAAAATGCAACCCAGTGCCTTCTTCTGTAAAGAATCTAGACTGCAGCCAATGGTTAGTCAACATTGGCTACATTCCATGCCCGATTCAAACAGAACTGGGTTGCCAAAAGCAAAAAGTAAGAGATTGGAGAGAGACTTACACCGCTGCTTTAAAATCTACAACTTCAGCACCACTTTTTAATGCTGCTTTGAAAATATCAACCACTTGAGCATGAGTAGCTTTACGTGGGTTAGTTAACATACAAGCATCTTTTTGTGCATTTTCAGACATAATGCCTAAGTCTTGTTCTTTCACACCGAGTTCAGTAAGGCTTGATGGAATACCGATAGAAGACGATAACTCACGGATTGCATCAATCGCAGCATAAGCAGCTTCGGTCACAGTAAATCCAGTGGTGTTAACACCCATTAACTCGGCAATACGTGCATAACGGTCAGGGCAGGCAATTAAGTTGAACTCGCACACATGTGGTAATAATACCGCATTACATACACCATGCGGCAGGTTGTAGAAACCACCTAATTGGTGTGCCATGGCATGTACATAACCTAAAGATGCATTGTTAAATGCCATACCTGCAAGATACTGTGCATAGCTCATTGCATCACGTGCTTCTAGGTTTTCACCGTTGGCAACTGCTGGGCGTAACCATTCACTGATCATCGAAATCGCTTTTTCGGCACATGCATCGGTAATTGGGTTTGCAGCAGTAGACACATAGGCTTCTACAGCATGAGTCAATGCATCCATACCTGTAGCAGCGGTTAAACTTGCTGGTTTGGCAATCATGAGTTTAGGGTCATCAATTGCAATCAGTGGAGTGCAGCGCCAATCGACAATTGCCATTTTTACATGCGTGTCTGTGTTGGTAATAATACAGAAGCGCGTCATTTCAGATGCTGTACCAGCAGTTGTATTCACAGCAATCAGAGGCGTCATTGGGACAGAGCTTTTATCAATGCCTTCATAATCACGAATATGACCGCCACCTGCTGTAACTAGGCCAATACCTTTCGCACAGTCATGTGATGAACCACCACCTAGTGAAACAATGAAGTCACAAGCATGGTCGTTGTAGGCTTGTACGCCGTTATGTACATTAATATCTGTTGGGTTTGGTTCTGCACCCGGGAAGATGTGACTGTCGACACCCGCATCTTTTAGATAGCTCGCAATGCTGTCTGCTACACCAAATTTAAATAAACCGGCATCGGTAACAATCAGTGCTTTTTTAGCACCTAAATTTTGTGCTTTGGTTCCAATTTCTTTAGCACAGCCTGGACCAAAGAGTGAAACACATGGAATATAAAAACCGTTTGTTTGATCTGCAATATTTTTAAAAGCCATGGTGCGATTCCTTCTACCATTGTTATGTTCTAAGCGGTGACCCTCACCGTGGCTTGAGTATTAAATGAAGACCGTTTTAAACCTACCTACCAAACACCTACCATCACATTTAGATTGAAAAATTAGCACGTCGTAGCAGGGCATTATTGAAAGTAAATATTGCAATATTTATTCATACTATTTTGAAAAATAACAAAATATTGTGATTTTTTTCTTTAGGTGATTTTTTTCAAAATTTGATTACAATAAGGAGAAGCATTATACAAAAGTAGAATGAGGGGGCGTGTATGGAACAGGAGCGTTTAATACCGCAACATCGTCAAATTGCTCAATTGATTCTGGGGTTTTCTTCAGATTTAACTGCCATGCAGCATCAACAATGGCAAATCTTAGGGGATCTGAATGCACAAAATATGTTTCGGATTGATCAAGAAAAGCATACGATTTTCATGATGAATGAGATGTTTCATCTCTCTTTTGATTTAGTCCAAAACCAACAGATTCCTTTTATTCAATACAATTTTAATTATCAAGGTCAGTATGCCGAATTACTTGAAGATTTCTTTTTGCATGATGTCGGTTTTTTAACAGACCAATTGAATGAACAACATTCTTTATTCCTTAAAAATAAAGTACAGCAATTACGTGAACTGATTGCGAAACAAGTGTATCAATGGGTAGATGGACCTGCACGTGTGATTGCATGTTTAAACCAAATGAGCTTGGCTCAAGCGGAATTGTTAGATCGGCGTTTAATGGCGCTTGGAATGGCAAAATACGCTTGCTTTGCCCAGTCCAAACTCACAGCAACTGATTTAGATCCTGCGTTAAAACAGCATTTTAGCCAACTTTGTGCATTACACATTGTGAATGGGGAAGACTTTTTGCCGTTGCAGGGCTTAATGGATAGTTATGATGAGCTTTGTCATAGTGCAGCGCAGTTTTTACCTTCAGCACTGTATCGGATAGCGACTTTAACTTTTGAACAAAAATTTAATTTAGATGAGCTGCTTGATCATCAAATGGATTTTGCATTACTACAACCTTATGCCTTACAGCAAAGTCATGTTTTGTCCTTTGTGCGCTTGATGAATCGGGAGTTGTGGCATAAAGATGATTTATTGGCTAAACAGAATTTTTTGCTGCCAAACGCGCAGATTTGGCAAAAAAAAGTCGCACGGCTGCCTATCTTTGATTATTCCAGAACGGTCAATTGGTTATTTAAGCAAGATGCAATGGTACTTGATTGGTTAAGTGCACATATTCAACACAGTCATGTACGCATCGCCGTAACCGCGTTAAGTTTTGTCGATACCAGTCAAATTCACCCCTGTATCATTTTATTGACATTGCAGTATTTTCAACATACCTGTGCGCGAATGTTTATTCAAAGCTGTGATATCCATGCGACCACAGAACAATGGTTTGAGCATCAAAACAATCAAAGCGTGGTACTGAAAGGGCAGCAGCAAACGGTCGAGGATCAGCGTATTGCCATCAGCCCATCCATTTTATATTTGGATGAATGGATGAATTTACTGCGTAATGTCGCCAATAAGAATGAAACCATAGTGAAGCAGGTCTACAGGAAAATTAGCCGCGTCATGCAGGCATATATGTTGCATTTACATCATATTGTGCAAGATTTACCGCAAGAATTATTAAATTATGTGCATCCCAGTACGCACCAGAATCGAGGATTTTACCGTACCTTGCGTCGGCATCATGTTCCTGTAAATGAATTTAGAGCCTTATTTTATTTGAAGTATCAGAATTTAAGAGTGTCGGTGTTTGATGCCTATGTGCGGGATTATTTGATTTATTGTTTTAATGAAAATCGTGAAATTGCGAGAAATAGTACATGGTTAGGTCTGTTTCACCATGCTGTAGAATGGCATCGTCAGTTACATAAAGATGAAATTTTAGCGCGTTTAAAACAGAATTTTGCGATCAATACTTGGAATGCCGTATCCCCTCAAACCATTTTGCAATATTCAGGTTGGAACTTTGAAGAATTACATCAAATTGAACGGATTATTGAAGAGTCGAATATATTTCATCATTGTCTGGCTGTGAGTTATGCAGAACGGATTATGCAAGGAGAATATGTTGCTTTTCATATGTCTTCACCGCATTACGCACAGCCTCTAACACTCGGCTGTCATATTCAGGCAGGGAAATTGTTATTTGATCAATTGGAATATCCAAATAATCAAAAAGCCGAGCAATTGTTGGTCACGATTGCCGAGCAATTTATTCAATGGTTTAACGAGCATTTTTCACCCCCAATGAAGTAGTCTTCATATGCGTTAAACAATTGACAATAATTATTCTGATTTTTTTAATTGATAGGTAAGCTTTTGTTCTTTAATCATTTGATGTGCAAAAAAAGTAGTGTGTTTCTTCTCAGGCTTAACTTTTAACGCAAAACTCGTTAGGCTATAGCCGTTATTTATTGGTTATCGGTCATATGAAACAAGAAACTGCACTTAAGCTCCTTAAAGCTGGCGAAAATGTCTTCCTAACAGGTTCGGCTGGTGCAGGAAAAACTTATACTTTAAATCAGTACATCAATTATTTAAAAGCACGCAAGGTGCCTGTTGCGATTACGGCGTCTACAGGTATTGCTGCAACGCATATGAATGGGATGACCATTCATACGTGGGCAGGTATTGGCATTAAAGATAGTCTAAGCGATGATGACCTGAAGCGCATGAAAGAGCGTAAATACCTCAAAGAACATTTAGAAAATGCACAGGTATTAATTATTGATGAAATTTCGATGTTGCATGCAAAACAACTGAATTTGGTCAATCAGGTTTTAAAATATTTTAAAGAAAGTGACGATGCTTTTGGTGGCATTCAGGTGATTGTTGCGGGTGACTTTTTTCAGTTGCCGCCCGTTGGCAAAAAAGAAGAGCTGAATCGGGATAAGTTTTGTTTTATGTCCGAAGCGTGGGTAGAAGCCAAGTTTCGTGTTTGCTACCTGACCGAGCAACATCGTCAAGGTAATGATTATCTCAATGATATTTTGAATGCTATCCGTAGTCAGAGCATTACTTCAGAGCATATACGTGCATTAGAACAAACGCGCTCACAAGATATCGGCGAGACTTTCACACGTTTATATACCCATAATATGGATGTTGATTCGATTAATTATCAACATTTAAATGCGATTGAGCAGCAAGGTCATGAATTTATGGCTGTTTGTGATGGTAATGATAAATTAATTGAAACCCTAAAATCTTCTGTACGTGCCCCAGATGCATTAACTTTAAAAAAGAATGCCAAAGTGATGTTTGTAAAAAATAACTTTGATATGGGGTATATCAATGGCAGTTTAGGCGAAGTCATTGGTTTTGAAGAAGATGATGATCATGGTATTTTGCCAAAAGTGAAACTCACTGATGGTTCAGTTTTATTGGTTGAACCAGAAACATGGTCAGTGGATAACGAAGCGGGCAAGAGTATTGCCAGTTTGCAGCAAATTCCACTACGTCTGGCATGGGCAATTACTATTCATAAATCACAAGGTATGACCTTGGCGGCGGCAGAAATAAACTTAAGCCATACTTTCGAGAAAGGGCAAGGTTATGTCGCGTTATCACGGTTAAAATCATTAAATGGTTTAAAACTGCTCGGTTTTAATATGCAGGCTTTGGAATTAGACAGTCTTGCGATTAAAGCAGATCGACGCTTTCAAGAACTATCTGCTGAAGCTGAAACGAATTTTGCTGAAACGGATTTGGCTGTACAGCATAAAGCTTTTATTCGCCACTGTGGCGGAACATTGAATGACGTTGAAATCGAGCGAAATGAGAAAAAAATTGCGCGAAATGCAGGTAAGCAAAACTATGCTTCGGCAACTTTAGATGAAACTCGTGAACTCTTCGAATCTGGCTATGAGATTGAAGATATTGCGACGGAACGTGGGCTCACTCCTGCCACCATTATTAATCATTTAGGACGTTTGCATAAAGAACAAGGCTTGGATATTTCTGTCGCGCATCCAGGTGAAGAGGTTGTAGAGGAAGTCCGTAAGATTTATAAACGCTTGCAAAAACGCCAAAGCCCAGATCATTTTGCGGATGATGGTGCCATTAAATTACGTCCAATTGTGGAAGCAACTAATCCGCGTATGGGCTATGACCAAGTTCGTTTAGCGTTACTTTATATCGAATAAAACTTACATGAGAGAAAAGAGTGGGCAAGAGGAATTCTTGCTTACTTTGATTTAAAGTTCATATACACTGATTTATAAGCGATAAGAATAACTTAGAACAGCAATGAAATTTACGGCATGGTATACGCTACGCAAGTTGGTCTATAACAATTTGCACAATGAAGATTATGAAACCCGCTTAAGTCGTGCGATTAATTATTTTCTGATAGCACTCATTATGAGTAATGCTGCTGCGGTATTACTGGAGTCAGTACATCAATATTATGTACGTTACGAAACTTTTTTTTATTATTTTGAACTTTTTTCAATTTTTATTTTTACCATTGAATATGTTTTGCGTTTCTGGTCAGTTGCTGAGTCAGACAGTTTTGAATCTGCTTGGAAAAATCGTTTAAATTGGGTGAAAAGTGGTGGAGCGATTATCGATTTACTGGCTATTTTACCTGCGTATCTCAATTTCTTTGTTCATTTCGACCTACGTTTCCTTCGAATTGTACGCTTACTTCGATTGTTAAAACTGACCCGCTATTTTGTTTCATTACAAATTTTATTGCGAGTGATCGAACGTGAAAAAGGTTCGTTCCAAGCCGTCATTTTTATCTTGGTGATTATGATTGTTATGGCTGCGGCAGGTGTGTATTTAATCGAAAGTCGGGTACAACCCGATGTCTTTAGTTCAATACCAGCATCGATGTGGTGGGCAGTCGTGACCTTGACCACGGTCGGTTATGGTGATGTGACTCCTGTAACACCACTTGGTCGTTTTTTAGGGGCATTGATTACTATTTTAGGTGTAGGCTTGGCGGCTTTGCCCGCGGGTATCTTAGCCAATGGTTTAGCAAATGAACTTGAATTACGCAAACAAGAACTTGAACTTAGATTTCGTGAATTGATTCAAAACAGTGATATTGATTTTATTCTTGAAAAAGAGAAGATCGAAGAAATACGTAAAGAAGTGGGACTCACTCAGGAGCAAACCCAAGATATTATTTTGCAATTGATTCGAGAGCAAAAAGAAGAATCGCTTAAGCAGGAAAGAGATCAATATGCGTATTGCCCACATTGCGGTAAAAAATTGCCTGAATAATATTTAAAAATTTAGAGTCAAGTGATGAGTAAAGCAATGAAAGTAGAAAGCACTTTCATTGCTTATTTCACACAAGCACACGCCTATGCATTATTTTAGATAGACTCATGACATGCTGAAATGGCGAGATTATTTTTCTCATGTTGAAAAGCGCAAAATAAAATGATTAGACCACCAAAGCTGAGTAGTGTGCCGACCCAAATGGGTGCGAGCCAACCCAAATTTTGACTAATTAACCAGCCACCAAGAAAAGCACCAAAAGCATTGGCTGTATTAAATGCTGAATGATTTAAAGAAGCAGCCAAACTTTGAGCATGACCAGCAACATCCATGAGACGAGTTTGAAGAAGTGGACCTAAGCCTGCAATACTAAAGCTGACTAAAAATAATGCAGCAAACGCGGTATAGAGATTTCCAATCGCGAGTGCACAAATGATATAAGAAACTGCATTTGAGAGAAGCACCCAAATAATTGCTTTATTTAAATTTTTATCGGCAAAATGCCCTGCGATTAGACCACCAACGACTAAACCTAAGCCGATACTTGCAAGAGCAAATGGTACAATTTCAATATTGGCATGTGTATATTCAGTCAAAATAGGTGAAACGTAACTATACACCGAGAAAAGACCGCCAAAACCAATAGCACCGACACCTAAAGTTAGCCACATTTGCGTATTTTTAAGTCCACGGAGTTCATTTCGAATACTGGCAGTATGATCGAGTTGAATTTTTGGCAAGCAAAAACAAATTGCAATCACCGTTACAAATGCAAGTGAAACCGAAAATTTAAACCCAGACCGCCAACCATAATGTTGTCCCAACCATGTTGCAAAGGGAACACCTATGACTGTGGCGACATTTAAGCCCATCATGAGTTTCGCAACAGCAGAAGCCCGTTTTTGTTTACCTGCAAAGTCAGCCACAACCAAGGCCGCGATACCGAAATAGGCACCATGAGGCAAACCTGAAATAAAGCGTGACAGCAACATGCTCTCATAATTATTGGCAAATGCAGTGACAGCATTGGCGATACCATAAAAAAGCATAAGCCCAATGAGCAGGGTTTTACGCGGTACTTTGGCTGCTAAGATGGCAATAATCGGCGCCCCGACTGTAACCCCTAAAGCGTAGGCACTAATAAAATGTCCGGCTACAGGAATACTCACATTTAAATTATGTGAAATTTCTTGAATAAGCCCCATTGCGACAAATTCAGTGGTACCAATACAAAAACCACCTAGGGCAAGCGCAAGAATAACCCAAAATAGACGATAGGATGGCGTACGATCAGTCGCCGTATTTAAATCCGGAGATATCATTTTTAATAGGAATATTGGGAGGGGAGAAAGGACTAATTATAGGTGAAATGAGAGAATAATGTTAACTAATTCACTTGGTATTTTTTGCATTTATCAATCATTTAAATTTGAGTTTTTTAGTTTGATTTTTAAAAATATTGAATATAATCATGTATATAAAATGAGATTTTATGTGTGAATTAATGGATATATTAAGTATTTTTTTAAGAAACAAATATCATAATGCATAAGATACACATTTTTGAATATGGACAGAGGAAAATAGTCTAAGTTTCTTAAGATGGGCAAATACTGAAATTGCATTTGGGGTGAAATATACTAATTAATTTTATGTTAGAATGAGATGAATTCATTTTGTGGTTTGATATTAAACCATATCTATAATCTCTTGTTTTATTGCTGGCTCATTTTATAGCGTTTGAGAACGCCTCCTTATCTCAAATCAGGTATTTAAACCGCTTTAAATTATTGAGTTAGCATAGCTTTTACGTTTGCGGACTGATAATAAACATGCTTGAAATTCGACATCTAAAAACATTACTTGCACTTCGTGAACATGGCTCTTTGGTCGCAGCAGCCAATGATTTATGTTTAACGCCTTCTGCTATTTCGCATCAGTTAAAAGAATTAGATCATTGGTACGGGGTAGAGGTGGTTAATCGCCGTAGTCGTCCTGTCTCATTTTCCAATGTAGGACAACGTCTGTTAAAGCTTGCAGACGATGTTTTGCCACAAATTCAAATTGCACAAACCGACATTACGCGGATTGTACATGGCCAAACAGGGCGTATTATTTTCTCATCAGAATGTCATAGCTGTTTTGATTGGTTAATGCCTCTTTTAAATCAATACCGCCAGCAATATCCAGATGTTGACTTGGATTTTGCTTCTGGCTTCGAAGCCAATCCACATGAATTATTGCAAAATGGCGAGTTTGACTTGCTCATTACTGCCGATCCAATCGCTTTAAAAGGTGTGGACTACTTTCCAATTTTTGAATATGAATCGCGTTTAGTATTATCCAATACACATCCTTTAGTACGTGCTGAAAGAATTACAGTACAAGAATTAGCTGAAGAAACTTTAATTACTTATCCTGTCGATAAACATCGCTTAGATATTATGTCAAAGTTGTTTATTCCAGCAAATATTCAACCCAAACAGATCCGTACCACGGACTTAACTCAAATGTTAATTCAATTGGTGGCAAGTGGGCGTGGCATTGCAGCTTTGCCAGATTGGGTTGTGAATGAATATGAGCAAAAAGGCTGGGTAACGTCACGTCGTTTGGATTGTGTATCCGCCAGAGGTCTACGCCGTACTTTATATGCAGGCTATCGAACTGAAGAAAAAGAGAAGAATTATTTTGAAGGCTTCTTGAAACAGTTGGATAAATTCTCACAAAAGCGTCATCAATATTATTTGTCTTAATCTAATTGAAGTGGTTTGCTGTGATGGTACTGTTTGCGGATTGTACCATCACTCAATATCAATGAAACTAAGACTGTCCTATAAATAGCGACAGGACACCTGCTGCAATTAATGGGCCGACGGGTACTCCACGTAGCAGAGCAACCCCAGCAACGGTTCCAATGAGCAATCCTGCGACTACATTGGGTTGATGAGTCATCAGTTTTACCCCACGCCCACCTAACCAAGCTACAAACAGGCCAATTGCAATTGCGAGTAATGATTTCCAGCTTAAAAATGATTTAAGAATAACCTCACCAGGAATCTTGCCACTGGCAATTGGAGTTAAAACCCCGATAGTTAAAATGACAATACCAATATTTAAGCCATGTTGTTGTAATAGTGGGAAAAATTCGCTTAAGGGAGTGATTTTGAAGACAATGAGTACGCCAGCGGCAATGGTAACAGCAGAGTTATGACTGAAAATACCACAAGCCAATAAAACCAGTAGGACAAGCAAATTTAGATCTAAATTAGGCATGAGACGTAGGGAGAATGTGTGAAAATGCAACTATTGTAGCGATTTTTTGCGCATTGCATCTAGAAAATCAGCGGGAAATTAGAAAATTGTTTAAAATGCAACACTTTAATGTAGGGTCTTAAATTATGTATTTGGAAAAAATGTTGCAATCTCAAGGTTTTGGTTCGCGTAAGCATTGCCAACAATTAATTAAATCTGGAGCTGTTAGCATTGACCAAGACATTATGCAAAACCCTAAGCAGAAGCTAAATTTGGACAATTTAGTTTTTGAGGTGTATGGAAAGTGCTATCAATACAGAGAAAACGTTTATATTGCCCTGAATAAGCCCGCAGGTTATGAATGTTCTCATCAGGCGACGCATCATTTTAGCGTATTCGACTTGTTTGATGATGTGCTGTTAAATCGTGGCTTACAATGCGTTGGACGTTTAGATCAAGACACGACAGGCTTATTGCTGCTTACGGATGATGGTCAATTTCTTCAATCATTAACCCATCCCAAAAAGCATGTGGGCAAAGTTTATCGTATGCAAACGGCTGATCCAATTTCTCAGGAACAGATTGAGCAACTTGAAAAAGGTGTTGAGTTACGCAATGAACAAGGTGCTTTTGCAGCGACTGATGTACAGCGATTGGCAGTGTGTGAGTTGCAAATGACCATTCATCAAGGCGTTTATCATCAAGTGAAAAGAATGTTGGCTGCTGTGGGTAATAAAGTAGAACAACTGCATCGGGTGCAGATTGGCGCGTTGGAGTGCCCTGAGCTAAAAGAGGGCGAATGGATTTATTTGACACCTGAGCAGATAGAGCAAGCACGTACTCGAGAAGCTATTTAAGGAAGCAGTGGTAGGTTCTAAATTCATTATCGGCAATGAAACCCATAGCTTCGTATAGCCGATGAGATTCACGATTGGTTTTTTGCGTTTCGAGGCTAATCCGAAGCGCATTTTCATGTCGTGCAAACAAAATGGCAGTATCAATCAATTGTTTGGCTGAGCCTTGACGACGAAATTGGGGGGTTACATAAACATCGTCTAAAATATAGTAGGTTGAACAGGCAACAGAAGAAAAACCTAAGTAAAGTAAAATAAAACCAGTAAATACTTCATCTTTGATATGAATAAAAATGACACTTTCTTGGTTTTCAAAGCGTTGTTTTAAAAATTGTTGGGAAAGATTTAAATTAGAAGAAGCACCATAAAATTGACGGTATTCATCAAATAAAACTGCAAGTTGATTGAGGTCATCTAATGTGGCTTTTTTTACAATCATTGATTGCTCCATGCATTTTTTATTGTCCTTTCATGAAGCATACCTAAGTTTTTAAATGAAAAAATTTAAATAATGTATAAAAATGCAACAGGGTTAATTTTTATCACCTTCGCCTAAGATTGCATTAAGTTCTTCAAATAGGTCTAAATGGTCATCATCGATGAACAATTCATCACTACGTTGAATATTGTTTGAGGTGTCATTACTTTCATGCTTAACTGCAGCCGTTTTCTGTTCTTGTTTAAGCCGTCTTAACTTAATCAATTGTTCTAAATTGATATTTTGATTTTCAATAGAAAAGGGGATGGACTTTGTCAGTACAACTTGTTTGAAAAAAAGCCGCACGGCTTGTGCTGGCGTAATCCCCAATTGTTTAAAGACAGCAAAAGCCTGTTTCTTTTCCTGTGAATCGAGACGAATTTGATAAACTTCGGTTTTTCTCATGATTTTTATAAATTTGAAGATTAAACTTTTAGACTTCATTTTAATCAATTTTATTGTAATTTCAATATTGTTAAGCGGAAAACTTTACTTTTTTGTAATGACAAACAAACTACAGTGTCAATTCAAAATTAGATGAAAAATCTATGGATTCTCCTGTAACAGGATCCGTGAATTGAATTCGTTTGGCGAGCAGCTGTAATGGGCAAGAGAAATCATCATCAGCTTTGTGCTGAACAGTTGGGTAGAATGGGTCGTTTTGAATGGCAATACCTAAATGATTGAGGTGAACCCGTAATTGATGCTGTTTTCCCGTTTCGGGTTTTAGCAGATATTTGGCCCATTGAGCATTGTGTTCCAAAATATCAATCTGCGTTTCACTGTTTGGTGCACCCTCTACAATCTGCATGGTGTAAAACGGATGCCCTTTGTCCATTCTTAAACAAACGGTACGTGGGAATTCAAGGGTAGGAAGATAAGCAGCAATCGCATGATAGGTCTTTTTCACTTCGCGATTGGCAAACATTTGTTGGTAAATGCCACGCGTTTCAGGTCGCTTGGAAAATAAAACCAGTCCAGCAGTTTCACGGTCTAAACGATGAATTGGGGTTAAATCCGCATTTCCCGTTTGGTTTTTTAAACGAACTAATAAAGTTTCTTGTACATATTGCCCTGTAGGGCTCATAGTCAGGAAATGAGGTTTATCGACAATATACAGATCATCAGTTTCATACAAAATATGATGTTGAAACGGCACATGAATTTCATGTGCTAAAAATCGATAGTAATAGATATGTTGATTGGCAAGATATTCGCTATCTAGGCTTAGAATTGCACCATCAGCTGCATAAATTAATTGGTCTTGAAAACGTTGTTGCCATTCTTGTGCTGAAATGTGGGCAAATTGTTGACACAGGTATTCGTACAAACGCTGCGGTACAGGCTGTATAGCAGGTAAGAAGAGTTTGCTGGCGGTTACACCGCGAATCATCGGCGGGACAAAATTATTCGCAGTCATAAGATATCAATCACAACAGGTTGGCAGAACGCATGTGCTGTATTAAAAATACACATTTCGTATGCATGGCATAGGTATTAACAGCGTGGCGATGCTATCATAATTCTACTTTTGAATCATGTTGTGAGTCATATGTCGTATTCATTTCATTTGCCCCTAAACTCTGAAGCAGATACCCAGCAACTTGCGCGCGTAGTTGCACAATATTTTACTGAGGGTGTGATTTATTTAATTGGCGATTTAGGTGCAGGGAAAACGACATTTACCCGTTATTTGTTGCAACAACTCGGCCATCAAGGCTCAGTAAAAAGTCCAACGTATACCTTGGTGGAACCATACAGCATTCAGAATAAGCAAGTCTTTCATTTTGACTTGTACCGCCTCAATGATCCTTATGAACTTGAGTTAATGGGTATTCGTGATTATTTGGATACACCCAATGCTTTATTTTTATTCGAATGGCCAAGTAAAGGTGGTGAAGAAATTCCAACGGCCGATTTCACCATTGAAATTTTAAAGTCTGAAGATGAATTATCACGTCAGGCAACATTAAGCTTTCAAGATGAAATGCTCTATAAAGCACTCGAACAGGCATTTCAACATGCGTGATGAAGTTTCTGTTCGCCGCATTCATACCTTAGATCCTGCGCTTGCCAACCAGATTGCTGCGGGTGAAGTGATTGAACGACCAGCTTCTGTGGTAAAAGAGCTACTCGAAAATTCAATTGATGCGGGCGCAACAGAACTCATTATTCGGGTCGAACAAGGCGGCAGTACGCTCATTGAAATTATCGACAATGGTCGAGGTATTCATCCTGATGATTTATCTTTGGCTGTTATGCGTCATGCCACCAGTAAGATTCAGACCGCAGAAGATTTACACGCCATTGTGAGCTTGGGTTTCCGTGGAGAAGCACTGGCATCGATAGCAGCGGTTTCGCGTTTAACCTTGACCAGTAGCCAAGTAGACGAAGGTGTTGGCTATCAAGTTGAAGTGAATGGTACAGCATTCCAACATCAAGAAATTCAAGCAGTAGCAGCAGCACGTGGTACACAAATTCGAGTGCAGGATTTATTTTTTAATGTCCCCGCACGCCGAAAATTCTTAAAAAAACCAGGCACGGAATTCGGGCATATCGAAGAAATTGTGCGCCGTTTAGCCCTGACTCATTTTGATATTCGTTTTGTGCTGGAGCATAACAATAGTATTCGTTTGAATTTGCCCGTTGCTGATAGTGGTGCATTACGCTTTCAACGGGTCCAACAATTACTAGGACGTCAATTTACAGAAAATGCGTATTGGATGGATGCAGACAGCATCAATATGCGTCTCAGTGGTTGGTTAGGGCATCCCTCTGACGCAAGAGCACAGGCAGATTTACAGTATGTCTATGTCAATGGACGGATTGTCAAAGATAAAACGATTTCTCATGCTTTACGCATGGCTTATGATGGTATTTTACACGGGCACCAACATTCAGCTTATTTGTTATTTTTAGAGGTTGATCCTGAAAATATCGATGTCAATGTTCATCCAACCAAACATGAAATCCGTTTTCTGAATCAACGTGAAGTTCATGAGTTTGTACGTCATTTTGCAAAAGACACGTTGTCTCAATTTCAAACTGCGAGCGCAGATTTAGCTCAAGCATTGAAAGTTGAGCCAACAAGTCCAACCAATCTACTGCAACCGCGCTATCAAGATCAGCTTCAGTTGCATCGTTCGGTAGAATCAACCCCAATGCCTGAGTCTGTCGCAGTATTAACAGATTTTGAGTCTCCACAGCCACAAGCTGTGCAGTATGTAGCGCAAGACTCCCGAGCGTATCAGGTCAATCCTGCATCAAGGATAAATGCTGCTGCTTTACAGAGTTATCTCGCACCATTACGCACGGTAGCTGAGTCTAGTGATGATGTTGTAATTGATGATGTAGCACCTAAGGTGGATGAGCATCCTTTAGGAATTGCAATTGCGCAGTTACACGGCATTTATATTTTGGCGCAGAATACCGAAGGTCTGATTATTGTTGATATGCATGCGGCGCATGAACGGATTTTATTACAACAAATGAAATCCGCTTGGGAAAATCCTGAATTTTGGATTTCTCAGCAGCTATTGATCCCGAAAATAGTTAATGTAAATCGAATGCAGGCCCTTCGGGTGGAAGATTTAAAAGCACCTTTGGCTCGCTTAGGTTTGGAAATTGACCAATATGGAGATGAACAAGTCATTGTTCGTGGTGTGCCAGCGATTTTACATAAAGCTGATTTCTCTGCTTTGATTCCCGAATTACTCAATGATTTGGATCCAACGGACGAGGTGCGTGGGCTATTACAGAAACGTGATCAAATCTTGGCGGGTATGGCGTGCCATGGCGCGGTACGCGCACATCGATTGTTGAGTCTTTCTGAAATGAATGCCTTACTGCGTCAAATGGAGCAGACCGAATTTGCGAGTCAATGTAACCATGGGCGGCCAACATGGCGTGCATTTCCATTGGCTCAGCTAGATAAACTTTTTGCTCGAGGAGAGTAAACCTAAATGTCGAATCAATTGCCTGTCATTAATTTGATGGGACCTACAGCCAGCGGTAAAACGGCTTTAGCATGTGAGTTATATGAACAGGGCAATTTTGAATTGATTTCTGTTGACTCGGCATTGGTTTATCGAGATATGGATATTGGAACAGCAAAGCCAAGTAAAGCTGAGCAAGCACAATATCCACATCATTTAATTGATATTATTAGCCCATTGGAAGTGTATTCTGCTGCACAATTTGTAGAAGATGCATCTAGGCTTATTGATGAAATACATACCAAAGGGAAAACACCAATTTTGGTCGGTGGGACGATGTTGTATTTCAAAGCTTTGCTAGAAGGTTTATCGAGTAATTTGCCAAGTGCAGATTATGTAATCCGTGCTGAAATTGAAGCACAGGGTGATCGAGAAGGCTGGGAGTCAGTTTACGCTTCTTTATGCAAAGTGGATCCACTTGCAGGTGAAAAGTTCAAGATAAGTGACAAGCAGCGTATTATTCGTGCACTGGAAGTATTCCGTATTACAGGGCAGCCGATTACTCAATTACAAGCAGAACAACCTAAAAATGTACCATATCGTTACACTTTTCATAATTATGCTTTGTTGCCAGATCGGTTAGAATTACATAAGCGAATTGAAAAACGTTTGGAAATTATGTGGGAAATCGGTTTTTTAAATGAGGTTGAATCACTAATTGAAAAATACGATCTAGCTGATGATTTGCCTTCAATGAGATCAGTAGGTTATAGGCAAGCCTTGGATTTTTTATTAAAAAGCGACAAAAGTCTCGAAAATAAGAAAGAAATGGAGGATAAAGCCCTTTTTGCGACACGACAACTTGCAAAACGTCAATATACTTGGTTAAGATCTTTGCAACAGTCGCATAAATTTAAAACATATTTAACAATAAAGCAGGCTCAAGAAGACTTGCGAAACTGTTACGGATAAAGCAAAATTTACATACTGTCTTTTTTATAATTTTTAATTGAAAAATAAAGATAGTTTTTTGCGCTGATTTTTAATATTTTTTGGAGTTGTATAACATGTCTAAAGGTCAAACTTTGCAAGATCCGTTCTTGAATTCTCTCCGTAAAGAACGCATTCCTGTATCTATCTTCCTTGTGAATGGTATTAAGTTACAAGGTCATATTGAATCTTTTGACCAATATGTTGTTCTATTGAAAAATACTGTAAGCCAAATGGTTTACAAGCATGCTATTTCTACGGTTGTTCCTGCACGTAACCCTCGTCCTGCTGGTGCTCCTGCTGGTGCTCAAGGTACAGGCTTTGGTGGCGGTCAAGGCGGTGGCTTTGGTGGCGGTCAAGGCGGTGGC
>NZ_SJOD01000004.1 GCF_004331175.1 Acinetobacter sp. ANC 4178 | reverse complement strand
AGGTGGCTTTGGTGGTCAAGGTGGTGGCTTTGGTGGTCAAGGCGGCTTTGATAGCGAAACTAAATTTGATGACTCTCAAGAAGACGACAACAATCGTTAATTGATATGCATTAAAAAGGCCTCTCAGATGAGAGGCCTTTTTTTGTATAAACATTATAGATAATTTAAAAATCACGCAGAATAGGTATAGGGGTAACATTCGTGTGAGCGGAATGGTAAAAGTAAAAGGCGCATTAAATTTTTATAAATAGCCAATGAAGTGCCTAATTGTACAGCAAAGAAAAAGCCAGTCATTTGACTGGCTTTTCAAGTGATCACTTAAGATGTTTTATTATTCTTGCGATCTAAAGTTGGGTCTTTAATTTCAACAAAAGCATTATTGCGGATTTCACGTAACCAGCTGTCTAATTCAGTATCGAATTGACGCTCACCTAAAATTTGGCGAGCCATACGCTCTTGATATTCTTGTGTCATATCTTGCTGACGCGTCTCTGTGACTTGAAGAATATGCCAGCCAAACTGGGTCTGGAAAGGTTGGCTAATTTGACCTACAGGAGTGCTTTTCATTTGCTCCTCAAATTGAGGAACCATCACACCTGGGCTTACCCAGCCTAAACTACCACCATCCCGTGCAGAACCAGAATCATTTGAGAATGTAGCAGCCAAGACTGCAAAATCCTCACCCGCTTTCAGTCGGTTGTAAATGCTATCAATCATTTGCTTAGCACTTTCAGGGCTTACAACTTCTGAAGGTTGAATCAGAATATGTCGAGTGTGGTATTGAGGAATAATCGCTTTTTGTTCAGAACCTTTGCGCTCTAATAACTTAATCACGTGAATACCATCACGAGCTGTAATTAACTCACTGGTTTGACCTGCTTGTAATGGCGTAACGCGCGCTGCAAGTTCAGTAGGAATTTCAGAAAGATTTCTGAAGCCCATATCTGCACCTTCAACTTTCACGCTATTGGTGCTGAATTGCTTGCTAATTGCTGCAATATCGTTGCTGTTGGCTAAAGCAGTGCGTACTTGTTTGGCAACCGCTTCTACATTGCTGTCACCCGCGATACGCGCATGAATGACATGAACTTGACTGCCCAGAGCAGCTTGTCCTTGCGGGGTTTTAAGGAAATTTGCTACATCTTGGTCGCTAATTTTAATACGCGACATCACAATTTGTTGACGTAAACGAGTAATGGCCAAATCTTCTGCAATGCGTTTACGGAGTGATTCGTAGGAGCCAGGCGCCATTTTATCTAATTTTTGCTGGAATGCTTCTAATGAGTTGATTCCAGATTGATTAGCTACTTTGAGTACGGCTTCATTTAAGCTCTTTTCATCGGCTTTAATGTTGTAGCGTTTTACTTGCTCTAATTGAGTTTGACGTAGAATGAGCTGCTCAAGTGCTTGTTGTTCAAGATACTGCTCTGGTGGAGCAGGTCGCTTCTGAGCTTCTAATTGATGTTTGGCTTCGGCAACGCTTTGCTGTAAATCACTGCGTAAAATGACACTGTTGTCGACAACTGCCACAACTTCATCTGAAGTCTGGGCAAATGTCGGCATTGATGAAGAAAGGGTAATTGCTAGCGCAGTCACCTTAAAGAATTGTTTTAACTGTTTTGTCTTCATTAACATCGTGTCCAAATTAATTAATACGATCGTAACCTAAAATTCGATTTTCAAGCATGGATGCCAGTTTGTTGTTAAAACCAGCCAAACCTTTCAGGTTAATTTCAGCCATAAAAGCACGTTTTGGTTTAACGCTAGAATCGCTTACATCATCCAAGTCGTTGTAGTAAGAACGTCCGTAGAGAGAAAGCCCCCAACAGCACGATTCATAATTCACACCGAGTAAGTATTCACGCGCAACATTGTTGTCCATGTCATATTGAGCGTGGCCCATAATACGCCAGTTGTTGTGAATGGGTTGTATAAATGATGCAACAAATTGGTCATATTTATCTTGTCGGTTGGCGATATCTTTACGATAGAAATAACCAGCACTGTAAATATTTCCTTGATCACCCATGTAGTAAAATTGCACATCGCGTTGTGCATTATCTCCATTTGCCATCCAAGCCGAATTGGCACTTACACGATAATGTTGTGAAAGCTGGCTAGAAAGACTAACGATCGGGCCTGTGTGTGATTCTGTGTTTAATTCATCCGTCGTGCCATCTAAAGTCACGCGACGATCATCAAAATAGAAACTTTGACCTACACTCGCTTTTAAGCGTTCTAAGCCAATATCATCAAATAGGCTATAACTTAAACCCAATGATAAGAAATTGTTATCTTCTAAACGATCATGACCATAGAAACGTCTTGAGCTAAACAATTGATCGTAATTGATTGAGGCGCTAATGGTATCGAAATTTGGATAGTTTGCCTGATTTTCATAAGGCGAATAGGCATAGAAGGCACGTGGCGTGATGGTTTGTAAATATTTACCATCTTTCTCAAAGGTTAAGCCCGTATCCAAGCTAAATTGCGGGACTACGACAGATTTGTTTTGATCACTATTGCTTACACTTGAGGTTTGATTCTGCTGAGCGATGGTGGTGTCTTGGTCGTAGAAGGTATTGATACTGCGTACCGATACTTCTGGAATAACGAATGACCATGGATTGCGGTAATTGTAGCGCACAGCAAAATCATTATAGAACCGTGTGCCGCTTGGTTCTGAGGTTGCTGAGGTTGTGCTGCCAATATTCTTTTTGAAATAAGCCGTATCGTTATTAAATTCGTACTGGAAGCCTTGCGGATTTCCACCTTTATAGGTTAATAGGAATTGAGGTAAACGCGCGTAAGGACGATCTTCATCAGAAACTGTTTTATCTAAGGTTTGGAAATCTTCGACTTTTAACTGAGCGGTCAGACCTGGAATGCCATTTTTGTAATTAAGTTCCCAAGCACGACGTAAATTTAAATCCGTTTTGGTATTTGGATTACTGTTTAAGTCGGTAAAGTAGTCTTTATCCGATGCGTAGTTGTATTCTAGGTTGGTTGAAAAGCTATCATTGATTTGCCATTTGTGGATAAGGTGCAAATCTTTACGATCTTGATTTTCATAGCTCTCATCTGAAGGTAAATAACCACCCCAAATTTTACCTTCACCAAAGTTTTCTGTTAAATAGCGAAACTCGGCATCAATCATGGCACCACGGTCACTCATATAGCGTGGTGTAAGAGTGGCATCATAATTTGGCGCAAGGTTTAAATAAACAGGAACTGAAAACTCAATACCACCGTCATTGGTATAGCCAAAACCAGGCGTTAGAATTCCTGTAGTTCGACGATCATCAATCGGGAAGTTGAAATAAGGTACAGCTAAAACGGGAACGTCCTTAACATATAGCTTGGTGCCTTTGGTGACACCACGTCCAGTGTCTTGATTCAGCTCAATACGATTGGCCTGAATTTTCCAAGTTGGTTTTTGTTCTGGTGGGCAAGTGCTGTAAGTCGCATTACTCAGAACGACGACATTTTCAGAGGTACGCGATATTTTTTCAGCACGACCATGTGCATGTTGTTCTTCGGCAATATAGTAACTATTGTTTAAATCGCCTTGTTGGGTTTTTAAGTTGTAATTGATTTGATCGCTTTGCGCCAAAAGACCTGCTTGTGCCATTTGCACATGACCTTGAGCATTGGCAAAGGTCTGTGTTTTATCAATGGTGATTTTATCTGCACGAATTTGACGACCTTGCTGATCAATCAGGACATTCCCCTCAAGGACAGAGTCCCCATTTGGGTCGTAATGACCATAATCGGCGGTAACAACTGAAGTTGCTTCACTTGGGGCGACTGCTGCTGTGTTCGAAGCAATTGGAGTGACCCATGCACCTTGGCAATATGCGGCACTCAGCGATTTACCCTGACGTTGCTGTGCTTCAGGTGCAGATTTGTCGACATAGTATTGTTCAAAGAAATGCTGCCCTGCATAGGCTTCATTTATACTTGCTTTAAGTTGTTCGTTGGTTAGGGATGAAACAGTATTAGATGTATCTGCGTAAGCCGTAATCGAGCTTCCGCATAAGAGGCTGAAAATGGCAGTCGCTAAAGGATTGAATTTAAACTGATGCTTCATTTGTGTCATTAACCAAAGTATGCTTAATCGCAATTAATTATTGTCGCATCATAGAGAAAAAGTTGATAAGTGGCTACACTTAGCACTTTAAAAACTCAGCCTGTATTAGAATTTATCGCAAATGAATACACAACGTGAACAATTGATACAAACATGGATTACATCTGTACTTGGTTCAGATCAATTTGAAATTAATTTTTTAGCAGGCGATGCAAGCTTCCGTCGTTATGCACGAATCAATTTGAATAATAAAACATTTATGTTGATGGATGCACCACCTGAGAAAGAAGATTGTGTACCTTTTGTGTTGATTGATGAATTTTTTGATGCACATGGCGTGCGCGTACCCCATATTGTGGCGAAAGATTTAGAGCAAGGACTGTTGTTGCTTGAGGATTTCGGCGATGTACTGTTGTCAACACAGTTAGATGACAACACGGTTGATGCACATTATGAGCAAAGTTTTAAGCAGTTGATTCAATTGCAATCTATTGATGGTGAAGCGCATTTTCCAGCTTATTCTTATGAGAAGTTACTCACTGAAATGTCGTTGTTAACCGATTGGTTGCTACCGAGTTTGCAAATTCATCCATCTGATGAAGAATCAGCGTTAATTAAAAGAACATTTGCAATTTTAGCAAATGCGGCTTTGGCGCAGCCTCAAGTGATTGTACATCGTGATTTTCATAGTCGTAATTTAATGCTTTTGGCAGACGAGCAAGAGCAAGGTGTGATCGACTTTCAAGATGCAGTGATTGGTGCAGATACTTATGATCTAATTTCAATTACCCGTGATGCCTATGTACAGTGGGATCCTGAGCGTGTGTATGGTTGGTTTAAAGTATTTTATGACTTATTGCCTGCTTCTGCAAAAGAAGGTCGTGACTTTGAACAGTTTAAGCAAGATGCAGATCTGATGGCGATTCAGCGCCACATCAAGATTTTAGGTATTTTTGTACGTTTGTTTGAGCGCGATGGAAAATCGGGATATCTCAAAGATTTACCGCGAGTGATGTGGTATTTGCTGGAAGAAAGCAAGCCATATGCAGAATTACAACCATTTATGCAGTTCATTCGGGTTAAAGTTATGCCAAAATTTGAACAAAAATATGGCAAATACGAGGTCGTTGCTGCATGAAAGCCATGATTTTAGCTGCGGGATTGGGCAATCGGATGCGTCCCTTAACGCTGTATAAACCTAAGCCTTTACTCGAAGTTGGTGGTAAGCCACTGATTGTATGGCATATTGAAAAACTCAAAGAAATTGGTGTGACAGACATCGTGATCAATTCTGCATGGTTGGCTGATGTGTTGATTGGTGCATTAGGTGATGGCTCGCAATTTGGTGTAAATATTTTGTGGACACGCGAAGAAGAAGGTTTAGAAACAGCGGGTGGCATTATTAATGCATTGCCTTTATTGGGAACAGAACCTTTTATTCTAGTCAATGGTGATGTCTGGACGACCTTTGACTTTGCTTCATTACTGGAAATACAACTTGATCAGGATTTGGCGCATTTGGTCTTTGTGAAAAATCCCCCACAGCATTTACAGGGTGATTTCACATTGGTGAATGGACGAGCATATACTTTTGAACAAGCACAGCAAGGCGAAGATTTAACCTATAGTGGTGTGGCTGTTTTACATCCGCAGATGTTTGCTGGCTTGGAAAATGGTAAACGTCCTTTGGCGCCTTTATTGAAACAGGCGATGCTAGATGGTCGAGTTTCTGCAGAAAAAATGCATGCTTCATGGGTTGATGTGGGCACGCCAGAGCGTTTAACTGCTCTAGATTTGCAGATTCGACAAGGCATGTATGCTTAAGTGAATATTCACTAAGCACAAGCCACTATGACTTCATGGATAAATCGGTATACTTCACCTAACATTTTCGAGACGTTAATTGTATATGCACATGTTTTTTCAAGAACTAAAGCAGGGTAGTCAAACTTTAGGTTTAGAGCTCAGCGAAGAGACTTTAAATTTATTACTCAAATACCAAGACGCTTTAGTCCTTTGGAATAAGGCGTATAACTTGACAGCAATTCGTGATCCTAAAGAAATGCTGGTCAAGCATTTGCTTGATAGCCTCAGTATTTTAAAAGACTTGCCAGAAGGTCGCTTGCTCGATATTGGTACTGGTGGTGGTATGCCAGGCATGATCATTGCATTATGTCAGCCTGAACGTAGCTGTGTGTTATTAGACTCGAACGGTAAAAAAATTCGTTTCTTAACGCAGTTTATTGCAGACTTAAAATTAAAAAATGTGGTTGCTGTACAAACGCGTGTTGAAGATGAAGATAGTATTCAAGATTTAGGAAAGTTTGATGTCATTACCAGTCGAGCATTTGCCTCACTGACTGACTTTGTAACTGCATCTAAGCCCTATATGCATGAAAAGAGCATCATTGCATCTATGAAAGGCTTAATTCCTCAAGATGAAATTATCGCATTAAAAGATGAATATAGCTGTGAAGTGATCGAGTTAAAAGTACCTCGATTAGATGAGCAGCGCCATTTATTATTATTGAAACAGATTTAATTATTTTCGAAGGACTGGGGTTACCATGGCTCAAATTATTGCGATTGCGAACCAAAAAGGTGGCGTAGGAAAGACCACAACCGCAGTTAATTTGGCAGCATCATTAGCCGTGCTGAAAAAAAGAGTTTTACTTGTGGACATGGATTCACAGGGTAACGCCACAATGGGGTCAGGTATTCAAAAGAATGACCTATTATATTCAGTAACAGATGTACTTTTAGGTGAAGTACCGATTGAAACTGCAATTAGCAAAGCGGAAGTCGGTTATAAGGTTCTTGGGGCAAACCGAGATTTGGCGGGCGTAGAACTTGCGATTGCTGAGCAAGAAGGTCGTGAGTTCATTTTACGTGATGCTTTACAAAGTATTGATCATGCCTTTGATTATATTATTGTGGACTGTGCGCCAAGTTTAAGCTTAATTACAGTAAATGCATTAGCTGCCGTTCAAGGTGTCATTATTCCAATGCAATGTGAATATTATGCATTAGAAGGCTTGGCAGACTTAACCCAGACCATTGACCGTATTCAACAGGCTTTGAATCCGCAGTTAGAAGTGGTGGGTGTGTTACGCACCATGTATGACGGGCGTAATGCTTTAACTCGTGATGTATCGGCTGAACTAGAGCAATATTTTGGTAAAAAGCTGTATGACTGTGTAATTCCGCGTAATGTACGTTTGGCTGAAGCACCTGCTCACGGTTTACCGATTATTTATTTTGAAAAAAGTTCCAAGGGTGCGGTTGCTTATTTAAATTTAGCAGCTGAGATTTTAAAGAAAAGCAAAGTGAAGAAAGGAAGTAAAGCATGACCTTAAAAAAACGCGGACTTGCCAAAGGTCGTGGTTTGGATGCCTTACTTGGGTCAATCCAAAAAGAAAAACTACAACTTGAAGTGCAAGCATTAGATCATGGTCAGCTTAAACAAATTGATGTTAATTTGCTTAGACGTGGCGAATATCAACCGCGTCGATTTATTCAGGAAAATGATTTACAAGAATTAGCTGCATCAATTAAAAAACATGGTGTGATGCAGCCCATTGTGATCCGCCCGATTGCTGATGAAGAGCACCCGTACGAGATCATTGCGGGTGAGCGTCGTTGGCGCGCAGCGCAATTGGCAGGATTAACTGAAATTCCAGCTTTAGTGCGTGATTTGAATGATCAAGTTGCGATTGCCTTGGCATTGATTGAAAACATTCAACGCCAAGATTTGAATCCAATTGATCAAGCACTTGCTTTACAGCGTTTCCATGATGAATTTGGTTTAAGTCATCAGGAAATTGCCGATACAGTAGGTAAAGCACGTACTACGGTGAGTAACTTGTTGCGTTTATTAACTTTGGCTGAATCAGTCAAAGATATGATGCAGCAAGGGCAGCTCGATATGGGGCATGCGCGAGCAATTCTGACTCTGAAAGCGAAAGAACAAATAAAAGTCGCAGAGCTAGTGATTGCTAAAAGTTTGTCAGTACGTCAAACAGAGCAACTTGTCCGTGATTTGACTGCGCCAAAAACTGAAAAGGCGAAAACGGACGTTGCACCAGATCTACAACAACTCACACAGCGTTTAGCTGAGCGCTTTAGTGCAGATGTAAAAATTGATCATAATAAACAGGGTAAAGGCAAACTTGTGATTCATTATCATTCACTCGATGAGCTGGATGGTATTTTGAACATTTGTTTAGCTGATTAATATTTTAAAATTCTTGGGGAAGAATAATGTGGGAATTAGTGAAAGCTGGTGGATGGTTAATGGTGCCACTGGTTTTATGTTCCATTTTTACAGTGGCGATTACCATTGAGCGTTTTATTCGTTTAAAACGTTCTATGGTATTGCCAAAAGAGCTGCTGTTGAATGGAGGACAGGATGTACATCAGGTCGTACAACAATTACAAAATAATCAAAGCTTGCAATTGAGTAGCCTTGGGCGAATTTTTGTCTCTGGCTTAAATAGTCAAAAGCAAACCGAGCAATATGCACGTGCACAAATGGAAGCAACAGCGTCGCAAGAAATTGGTTTTTTAGAAAAAAATATTAATTTCTTAGGCACCTTAAGTGCAGTTGCGCCACTCCTTGGATTATTAGGAACTGTCGTGGGGATTATTGAATCCTTTTTGGTGATTGATATGGGGAGCAACAGTAACCCAACCATGATGATTCCTGGGATTTCAAAAGCTTTAATTACCACCGCTGCGGGGATGCTAATCGCGATTCCAGCATTATTTGCCTATCGTTATTTTCAACGCTTGGTGCAAGAGTATGTGGCTGAATTGGAACAGCAATCTACTCTATTTCATGCCGCGATTTACTACCAGAATTCTGCTGCTGAAGAGCAAGAACTGCGTAAAGCAGGTTAAGGTGGAAGATGAAATTCAAGCGCAGGCAAGTTGAAGATATTCATATTAATTTAACACCAATGATAGACTGTTTATTGTTTATCTTGGTGTTTTTACTGTTGTCGACCACGTTTAATCAGTTTAGTCGCATGAATTTGACTTTACCCGATGCGCAAGGTGTCCCTCCGAAGCAATACAGTCATAAAATTGAAGTGATTGTAGATTCATCAGGGCATTACGCGGTGAACGGCCAAGCATTGTCGAGTAAAGATGTTGCTGATTTAAGTACTGCAATTAAACAGATTTCTAATGAGCGACGTGATTTAATGTTTGTGATTGCTGCTGATGCAAAGGCTACGCATCAAGACGTCATCCGTGTGATGGATGTTGCAGGGCAACTCGGTTTTGTGAATATTAATATCAGTACCAAAGTACCATCTCGAGGTTATTAGTGAATCAGGATTTCAAGGTCTATCTGCGTCTTCTGAGCTATCTGAAGCGGTTTTGGGGCGTAGCGATTTTAATCGTCATTGGTTTTGCTATTAATGCAGCAACCGAAGTATCAATTGCTAAGTTGCTAGAAAAAATTATCACAGCGATACAACATCGGGATCAGAGTTTTACCAACCTTATCCCGTTTTTGGTTGTGTTATTAATGTTCTTTCGTGGTGTAGGCTCATTTGTTGGTGGTTATTTTACCGCAGTTATTTCACGAAATTTGGTCTTTGATATTCGTCAGGAAGTGTTTGCCAAGCTATTACGTTTGCCTTCGCAATACTACTTAGATAATACCAGTGGTCATATCACAGCCAAAATTATGTATAACGTGGAGCAGTTAACCGCTGCTTCATCTGAGTCGTTAAAAACCATTGTGCAGCAGGGTTTAATCACCGTAGGTCTGTTGGGGTATTTAATTTATACCAACTGGCGTTTAACTCTGATTATTCTGATTTTCGCACCATTAATCGGCTTGTTGATTCGTAAAGCATCAAAACGTATGCGTAAACTGTCATTACAAGTGCAAGACACGATGGGTGACGTTAACCATGTGGTGCAAGAAACGGTCAATGGTAATGTTGTGGTGAAAGGTTTTGGTGGACAGGCTTATGAACAAGAGCGTTTTAAAGCGACGTCTATTGAAAACCTAAAGCGTGGTTTAAAAATGGTGGTGGTGCAGCAGTTGAATAGCCCAATTGTGCAGTTCATTATGTCCATTGCTATGAGTATTATCATGTGGATTGCTTTGCGTCCTGAAATTTTGCGTGATACAACTGCGGGTGAATTCGTTGCCTATATTACTGCCGCAGGTATGCTGAGTAAGCCAATTAAAGCTTTAACCGATGTAAATGAAAAGTTGCAGCGTGGTATGGCAGCGGCGCATTCTGTTTTTGAGTTAATTGATTTACCCGAAGAAAAAAATACAGGGACTTTAACACCTGTCTTGCAAGGCGATATTCAGTTTAAGGATGTTAACTTGGTTTATTCTGATGGTCATCATGCTATTCATAATTTCAACTTGCAGGTCAAAGCAGGTGAAACGGTTGCATTGGTTGGACGTTCGGGTGCAGGTAAAACATCTTTAGTCAACTTGTTGCCACGTTTTCAAGAATTAAGTTCGGGTCAGCTATTGTTGGATCAATGTCCAATTGATGACATTGAAGTGAATTGTTTGCGTTCGCAAATTGCGATGGTGAATCAGCAAGTCGTGTTATTTAATCGGACTGTACGTGAAAATATTGCCTATGGTTTGTTGCAAGATGCGACCGATGAGCAGGTGGTTGCTGCTGCAAAAGCCGCTTATGCACATGATTTTATTATGGCATTACCACAGGGTTATGATACGCAACTCGGTGCGCAAGGCCTGAATCTATCGGGTGGTCAACGTCAACGTATAGCCATTGCACGTGCGATTCTAAAAAATGCGCCAATTTTAATTTTAGATGAAGCGACCAGCGCATTAGATAATGAATCGGAATACTTTATTCAGCAAGCGTTTGATTCAGCAATGCAAAACCGTACCACGATTGTTATTGCACATCGACTCTCGACAATTGAAAATGCTGATCGAATTGTAGTAATGGATCAGGGCCGTATTGTTGAGCACGGTTCACATGCTGAATTGATTGAAAAGCGTGGCGCGTATTTCCAGTTACATCAGCGTAATTTTGAGGAAAACTAAGCATGTCGGTAGCACAATTTATTCAAAATGCTTGGAATAGACAAGCAAAGTGGTTAATTGTGCTACGTCCTTTGTCATGCTTGTATCATTTTGGTTTTTGGGCCAATCAAAAGCTTTATGAAAAAGGCATAAAAGCGGTTTATACCGCACCAGTGCCAGTGATGATTATTGGTAACATTACGGTGGGTGGTAGTGGTAAGACGCCACTATTGATCCATTTAGTGAATTACTTACAGTCCAAGAATGTCCGTGTGGGCATTATCAGTCGTGGTTATGGGGGCAAAGGGCCATTCCCTGCATATGTAGGGTTGAATGCTATTCCCGAACAAGTCGGTGATGAACCTTGTTTGATTGTTCAATCGACTGGTGTTGCGATGGCTGTGGGTTCAAGTCGTCAACAAAGTATAGAGTTACTTTTGGCTAAGCATGAGTTGGATCTCATCATTAGTGATGATGGTTTACAACATCATGCACTTGCACGACAACTTGAGTGGATTGTATTGGATCGTAATCGTGGCTTAGGTAATGAAAAATTGTTGCCTGAAGGTTATTTGCGTGAGCCAAAAAGTCGTTTGAATATAGGCACTGTGATTGAACATGCAGCCCAACCCGAAACAGAACTGAATATGCATTTAGAGGTTGCTGAACCTTACTTGCTTAATTCCGATGAAATTCGAAGATTTGACCCTCAACAAGATTTTTATGCCGTTGTAGGGATTGGTTTTCCACAACGTTTTTACCGTACCCTTGAATCGTTAGGTGTGCAGCAGTTCCAGTGTCACGAATTTCCAGATCATTATGATTATGATTTAACAGATATACAGTTTGAAGATAGCAATCCGATTATTACTACGGAAAAAGACGCAGTTAAACTGTTGCCTATTTTAAAACAACATCCAGATTTTAATCGTGAAATTTGGGTGGTGCCTGTTGAAGCTGTACTTTCTAGTGCATGTTATCGTGTGCTCAATCAGCAATTGGCTGATTTAGGCATTTCAATTGAATAAGAGTGAATTATGAAACATATCGTCATTCCTGCGCGTTTTTCCAGTTCAAGATTACCGGGTAAGCCATTATTGCAAATTCATGGTCGTCCCATGATTTTACGTGTGGTTGATCAAGCAAAAAAAGTGCAAGGTTTTGATGATTTATGTGTGGCGACAGATGATGCACGCATTGCAGAAGTATGCCGAGCTGAGGGTGTAGATGTTGTCTTAACCAGTGCAGACCATCCATCGGGCACAGACCGTTTAAGTGAAGTGGCACGTTTAAAAGGCTGGGATAAAGACGATATTATTGTCAATGTACAAGGTGATGAGCCATTACTGCCTGCGACATTGGTGAAACAGGTGGCGGAGCTTTTGGTTGCTCAACCAGATTGCTCGATGTCCACTTTGTGTGAGCCAATACATAGTCTAGATGAATTTCAGCGTGACAGCATCGTGAAGGTGGTGAAATCTAAGTTTAATCAGGCACTTTATTTCAGTCGGGCAACGATTCCTTACGACCGTGATGGCGCAAAACTTGTCGATCCAGTATTGCATGATCAGGCATTCCGTCATTTAGGCTTGTACGCTTATCGTGTTAGCTTATTGCAGGAATATGTGACTTGGGACATGGGTGTTTTAGAAAAACTGGAAAGTCTTGAGCAGTTGCGTGTACTTGAAAATGGACATCGTATTGCAATTGCTGTTGCAGAAGCAAATCTGCCCCCAGGTGTAGATACGCAAGCAGATTTAGACCGCTTAAACAGCATGGATGTTGCACATTTTGAATAAGACAGATTGATGATGCAAACCGATATTCAACCACAAGTTTTTCCATGGCAACAACATGTGTGGGATACCTTAACAGGACGTTTCCCACAGCTAGGACATGGCTTACTGTTTTATGGTAAAAAAGGCTGTGGTAAAGAAGCATTTACCCAGTATTTTTTGGCGTGGATTTTGTGCCAACAACGCCATTTGCGGAATGCACCTTGTGGCGAGTGTGGTAGTTGTCAGTGGTTGAAATCGGATACACATCCAAATTATGTGTATATCTCAACAGATGAAGACAATAAAAAGCAAAATGCAAAAATCAAAATTGAAAAAATCCGTGAATTGTTGCCGTTTGTGCAGCAAACCGTAGATGGTTGGCGGGTGATTGTGATTGATCCAGCGGAAGCGTTGAATACTGCTTCAGCAAATGCATTATTAAAAACGCTAGAAGAACCGGGTGATCGTGTTGTCATTATTTTGATGGCGGAGCATTATTTAAAATTACCAGCGACAATACGCAGTCGATTACAGCATTTTGCACTTGATCGAATTAGTACAGAGCAAACACGCGCGTACTTGGCAGAGCATCTTGCATCTGAACTCTCAGCAGAGCAATTGACGCTATTGCTGAATCTGTCGAACGATATGCCGCTGCAAGCTTTAGAGTTGGCACAAAGTCAATGGTTGAATTTACGTCAAGATTTTTTAAATGATTGGCAAAAACTGCTTCATGATAAAAATATGCCGATGGCAATCGCGACCAAATGGCAGAAAGCATTGCCATTTGATGATTTTAGTCGCATGTTTGAGTACTTGTTGGTCGACTTAATTTGTGTCAAGCTAAATCAACCAATTAAAAATATAGATTTGGAGTTGGTACAGCTTTCTGAGCAATATTCTTTAGAAATGCTTTTCAATTTATATTCAGATTTACAACAGTCCAAGCAGTTTATTGAGCAAAACGTACAAACAAATTTAGTACTCGATCAACTGTGTATAAAACTAATGAATGTTTAAAGGGGAAAACAATGCAACCACGTATGGGCGGTATTATTCAGGCAAATATTCCAGATAAGGAAACCTTGTACCAATCCTATATGCCATATGTAGTGGGTGGCGGTTTATTTATTCCTTCAAAGCAAGCAGTTAAGTTAGGTGATGAGGTTTTCGTACTCACGACATTGCCAGAACAATCTCAGAAAATACCTCTAACTGGTAAAGTGATTTGGATCTCGCAGAAACAAAATGGCATCAAACCTCAAGGTTTTGGTATGCAATTATCGGGTGAAAAAGGTGTTTTCTTTAAGGCCGAAGCTGAGAAAATTCTGGCAGGCTTTAAAGCTGAAGGTCGTTATAGTTACACCATGTAATATGGTTGAGAAATAGGAAAAAATTGTGTTTGTAGATACTCATTGTCATTTAACTATGCTAGATCTAACTCCGTATGATGGAAATTTGGATCTGGCGTTGGCACAAGCTCGCGAAGCGGGTGTGACCAAATTCATGGGTATCTCGGTCGATCTGGATGACCATATTGCTTTAGCGGAAATTGCTGCGCGTCATGCCGATGTGGGATATACCGTGGGTGTGCATCCTTGTGAGGACGCAGATACGATGGCACGTGCAACAACTGAATATTTGGTTGAACTGGCGCAAGCAGACAAGGTTTGGGCATTGGGTGAAACTGGGTTGGATTATTTTCACAGTACAGACTTTATTCAAGCACAAAAAGAATGTTTTGCTCGCCATATTCATGCCTCACAAATAGTAAAAAAACCTGTCGTTGTACATACTCGCTCAGCGAAGCATGACACCGTGGATATTATTCGTGCAGAAAAATCAACGCATGGTATTTTGCATTGTTTTACAGAAGACTGGGCGACAGCAAAAGCTGTTTTAGATTGTGGTTATTATGTTTCTTTTTCAGGCATTGTTTCTTTTAAAAATGCGCAAGATTTAAGAGATGTTGCCAAGCAAGTGCCATTAGATCGCGTGTTGATTGAAACAGACAGTCCATATCTTGCACCAGTACCGTATCGTGGTAAAACAAATGAACCAAAATATGTGCCATATGTAGCCAAAGCCTTGGCTGATGTATATGATAAGTCGCTGGAAGAAATAGCATTGATTACCACACAAAATTTTGAAAACTTGCTGCAATTAAAGTAATAGATTGTGTGGCTTTAGACTGAATATAAGAATTGAAGAGAGTGTAGAGTGAAGATGGATCGTCAAGCTCAGTTTCGAGCAAGAGAAACTTTAATTTTTCAAGTGGCTGAGCAATTATTGCTAGAAAATGGTGAATCAGGCATGACACTCGATGCCTTGGCTGCTGAACTTGATTTAGCCAAAGGCACACTCTACAAACATTTTCAAAGTAAAGATGAACTTTATATGCTGCTCATTATTCGTAATGAGCGGATGTTACTTGAGATGATCATGGATTCGGAGAAAGCCTTTCCTGAACATCTCGCATTCTTTATGCTGCATCATCTTCATCATCCTGAACGTACCGTGCTTTTTCATCAAATCGAAGAACGTCTTTCTATTACGGGTCAGGGCATTCAGCATTTATTTAGTGAATTGTACAAAGTGCGACGTCATCGCTTGCGACTCATTATTAATATGACAGAAACCTATTTGGATTCGATTCAGAGTTTAATGTCTGTGCGTGATTATCTGGCGTCAATTTGGTCATTAACCCATGGGGCTGCTGCAATTTTGAATTCTAGCTTCTATCAGCGCTATCTTGGCTCACGTGATACTTTACGTGTGGCATATATTGATCAAGCCCTTGCATTACCCAAACAAGTCAATTCGTAGACGTTCAAATCATGAAATACCATCAACGCGCTTCGAGTCGAGGTTTTACACTGATTGAGGTAATGGTGGTCATTGTGGTTGTCGCTATTGTTACATCATTAATCATGATGAATTTTGGCGGGATTGATCAGCGTAAAGCCATGCAAGCGCGTGAAATTTTCATGATGAATGTGCAACGTATTGCTCGTGAGGCGAATGATCAATCGCTTGTTTTGGCTTTAAATGTACAGCCAGCAACAGATGTGAATCCTTTTCGATATACCGTTGTTGAATATCATCCTGCAAAAACTGAAGTGAATACGGCTACGAATCAGCCTACGTGGACTGAGTATTCGGCTTTTAAAATGCAGCCTTTGCCTGATGATGTTAGTTTTCAAATACAATCCACAGATTATCAATATGATAAGGCACAGAATTCAACTTTGTTGGATGCTAAAGCGCCGCAACTGATTTGGTTGGGTAATGGTGAAGTCAAACCCGTAAGAATACAATTTTATTACTCACAACAGCCAATTGGGCCTGAAATTGAAATTGACCATTTAGGTAAAATTAATGAAATCTAAAGGGTTTACACTATTAGAAGTCATGGTGGCTTTGGCAATTTTCGCAACTGCGGCAATGGCGTTGACGAAAGTCGCAATGCAATATACGCAAGCGACAGCACAAGCTATTTTACGTACTAAGGCTCAATTTGTTGCGCAGAATGAAATTGCTGAAATGCAAATCAAAGGGGAGTGGTTAGATGGGACTCAGTCTGAACAACTTTCCCAACAAGGTGAGCAGTGGCAGGTTGAGAAAAGTGCACAGTCAACAATTAGTCCAAATGTGCAACGGGTAGAAATACAAGTACGTTTGTTTAACACGGAAACAGGTAAGGCTGAAGCGGGAATTACCCATCTGGTCTTTTTTAATAATAGAACATGATCATGCAAAAACGTGCCGGTTTTACTTTGGTCGAGCTGTTGGTTGCTATCGCAATCTTTGCAGTTTTGTCTGCTTTGGGTTGGAAAGTTTTTGATTATTTAATCAAAGTAAAAGAGCGTAATGCTCAACATGAGCAAAAATTGGCGAATTTACAACAAGCCTATCAGCAGATTTTAAAAGACAGTATCCAAATTGTACCGTTAACCTCAAATGTAAATGGTGAAGTTGAGCCTGCTTTGGTTTTGCAGAATGAACGTTTTGTTTTTAGTAAAATAGGGGTTACTGATCCGCTGTTACAGGGAATTCCAGCCGAGGAACGAGTCCAATATCAATATCAAGCTGATACACAACGATTGAATCGATTGCGTTCACGTGGTTTAAATGCAGCAACACAGATACAACCAGAGTCGAGTGTATTGCTTGAAAATGTTGAGCAGTTTCAGGTGAGAGTATTGAACCCAAATGAACTCATGACTTGGCCTGAATTTGCAGAACAGCAGGATGATTTGGTGCAAAAAAAGAAACTACCAAAGGGAATAAAAATAAATTTAACGGTCAGTGGTGTGGCCTATGAGTGGATATTTAGTCTGCTGAATACAGATTATTTAGAGCAGAAACAAAAGAGTTAAAGCGCAGTGAATGTTCATTACTGCACACAATGGGATGTCAAATGAATAAGCAAAAAGGTATCGCATTAATCACGATATTGGTGATGGTGGCTTTAGCTACTATTTTGGCTGCAACTATCGGTCAACGTCAAAAGTTTACAGCGGATAATACAGCTTATTTGATGAGACAGAATCAATCATTGTGGTATGCAAAAAGTGCGGAAACTTTTTTTGCGGAAATGTTAAAAGAAGATGCTGAAAATGCTGGTGATGTGGATTATTTACAAGAAAACTGGGCAAAACCTATGCCTGCATTCCCTGTTGAAGATGGCTATGTGACTGGGCAACTCTATGACGAATCAGGTAAATTTAATCTGAATAATCTGGTAGATGATTCAGGACAAGTCAATGTGGCAGCAAAGCAATGGTTTGAGCGATTACTTGTGAATGTGGGTTTAACAGCAGAATTAAGTGAAGCTGTGATTGATTGGCAAGATGTTGATAATGACAACGTAGGGCCGATGGGCGCTGAAGATAGCTATTATCGTGGGCTCAATAATGCCTATTTGCCAGCAAATACTAAATTTCATGCGGTGGATGAGCTAAAAATGGTTCGAGGGTTTGAAGGTGAAAATTACCTGAAAATCGCGCCCTACATCAGTGCGATATCGGTGAAAGATGCCAAAGTGAATGTGAATACTGCACCTGCAATTGTATTGGCGAGTTTAGGTGAGCATTTAGATGTAAAAGCTATACAGGCGGCTTTGGAAGCTAAACAACAGAATATGGAGCATTTTTCTAATTTAGAAGAGTTCTGGAAGTTAGAACCTTTTAATCAGGTTAATTCAGATATACAGAGCTCAGTGCAAAGTTTACTTGGGGTGAAGTCAAATTGTTTTCGTGCAAAAATTGAAGTGATGCTGAGTGAAAGGAAGCGTCAATTTCAGATAAATTTATTGCGAGAAGATAAGAAAGTTTATGTACTGAGTCGATCCCTTGCTTCTGAATAAGTAAATCTGAAAAGACCGATCATGATAAATGGGAAAATTAATGCGCTTTAGGTCGCTTTTGTTCTATAATTAATATTATTTCATTGATGACTGATACCATTAAGGCACATGTTAATTCGTAAGTTGTTTAAGTTTGAAAATGCGCATATAGTGCGAAATTGCACATCAGACCGCTGTAAGCGTTCGATTCATGGGCATAGCTATAAAGTTGAATTATTACTTAAAGCTTCGAAATTGGATCATGGTCAAATGGTATATGACTTTGGTCTGCTTAAAGGGCTAATCAAAGACATTTTTGACAGTTTTGATCATGCAATTTGTTTTTGGCAGCATGATGACCCTGAGTATATTCAGGCGTGTAAAAAATTCAGTGCACGTTGGGTGGCATTACCTGTTTCACCTTCGGCGGAACAATTTTCTCGTATTTTCTTCTTTTTAGCGCAACAGATTTTGGCATCAACCGAAACACAAAATGGTGAAGGTGATGTAGAAGTCTATTCTGTCATTGTGCATGAAACTGATACAGGATATGCGCAAAGCTTTTTAGAAGATATTGATAATAAACAGATGGGAATATTGTCCTTGGATGAAATAGTGTTTTCTGAGCAAGTGCAATCAGAATGGACTGACCCATTCATGTATGAAAAGCTGAAACAAGGCTTTAAATTCCAAAATCCGAGCGTGGATTTACAAGTAAAAATTTAATTTACAAATTAAGAAAGAATTCAAAGGGATTAGGAAATAAGCATGTCTTATACCGATCAACAACTACACAAGTTGGATAAAGTTCAGCTTGAGACCAGTTGGAAATATGGACTCAGTGATTTCTTACTCAGCCCACAAATGGATGAGTTAAGAGATTTTTTGGTGTCAGAAAAGCAAGCGCAGAAAGAAATCTATCCACCGAGCAGTTTGATTTTTAATGCGTTTAATACGACACCTTTAGCGCAAGTTAAGGTGGTGATTTTAGGGCAAGATCCCTATCATGGACCAAATCAGGCACATGGCTTAAGTTTTTCTGTGCAAAGAGGTGTTGCATTACCTCCATCCTTACGTAATATTTTTCATGAGTTACATGCGGATGTAGGTGTGGAAATTCCTCGTCATGGTGATTTAACCCATTGGGCGGAACAAGGCGTGCTTTTGCTGAACAGTGTGCTTACAGTTGAGGCGGGTCAACCGACTTCACATCAAAAGCGTGGTTGGGAAAATTTTACTGATCATGTGATAGATGTGTTAAATGAACAACGTGAACACATCGTATTTATTCTGTGGGGCGCTTATGCTCAACGGAAAGGACAAAGAATTGATCCTAATAAGCACCTTATTTTAAAGGCGGCGCATCCATCTCCGTTGGCTGCAAATCGTGGTGGTTTTTTTGGATGTAAAGTTTTTTCAAAAACAAATAATTATCTCAAACATAATGGCATTGAGCCTATAAATTGGCAGCTGGACGCATGACACATTCTCCCATATTAAAAAATTATCATCCTGATATTCTTGTACAAGAAGCAGTTAATGGATGGCGTATTGTACGTTTAAATCGTCCAAAGTCTTTACATGCACTAGATGAGTCTATTGTCTCGGCGTTGTTGGAAGTATTTCAAGACTTCCATCATGATGATCGAGTCAAGGCAATTTGGCTGGATTCAACCACACCAAAAGCTTTTTGTGCGGGTGGTGATGTGCGTAAATTACGTCAACTGGTCATCAATTCAGAAGTTGATACTGCAAACAAATTCTTTGAACAAGAATATGCACTTGATCTCCTTTTGCATAACTATGCAAAGCCAGTATTGGTGTGGGGTGAGGGCTATGTCATGGGTGGTGGTTTAGGTCTATTTATGGCGGCACCTTTCCGTATGGTGACACCATATTCACGTTTAGCGATGCCTGAAATTAATATTGGTTTATATCCTGATGTGGGTGCAACACGTTTCTTGGCAGATCGTGGCGCGATTGGGTTGTTTACTGGTTTGACTGGTTCTATTATGACGGCCGCAGGTGCTTATAGTATTGGTTGGGCGACGCATATTTGTGATGCACACCGTGATAAAGTGCTAGATAAGCTTATCAATATTGATTGGGGGCACTACCCAGCGGGAGACTTCCGCGCAATTGATGATACTTTAAATAGTTTACATCGACCTGTAGGGCCGGGTCCGTTACAAAACTCTTTGGATGTGATTCAAAGTGTTTGTCGCGGTGTGAATTTTGAACATGATTATGAATCAATCATTGGTTTACGTGATGCACGTAGTGATTGGTTGCGTCAAGCCAGTGAAAATTTACAAAAAGGTTCGCCTGCAACTGCTGCACTCACTTGGTTGTTATGGCAATGGGGTAAGCAGATTCACTCTTGGAATGAAGTATTTGAATTGGAAACACAAATTTCTGATTGGAAAATTCGTCATGCTGACTTTGTGGAAGGTGTTCGCGCACGCTTAGTGGACAAGGATTTGGCACCAGAATGGACTAAAGGAACAGATTTGTCTCTAAAGGGTATCTTATCTGCAAATCCACCTGTTACTTCCATTGAAAGCTGGAATCAATTGCTGAAACAATATGGTGTGATTGCCTAATTGAATGACTGAGTTCGAACTTTATTCCGATGAATATTGGATGCAGCTTGCTTACGAGCAGGCTGCTATAGCTGCATCACAACAAGAAATTCCTGTGGGTGCTGTTTTGGTGAGTCAGAATCAAATTCTTGGAGTGGGTCATAATGCGCCTATTTCTCAGATCGACCCAACAGCACATGCAGAAGTTCAGGCCATCCGACAAGCCTGCCTTAATCTGCAAAATTATCGTTTGCCTTCAGATGCAGTTTTATATGTGACTTTAGAGCCTTGTACGATGTGCGTTGGGGCTTTAATTCATTCACGCATTGCTAAAGTCGTGTTTGCTGCAACTGAACCTAAAGCTGGTTCTCTAGTAAGTGCACGTAAGCTATTGGAAACAGGCTATTATAATCACCAGTTTGAAGTGGTTTCTGGATGTTTGCAGGAACAATGTTCTCAACAGTTAAGTGATTTCTTTAAAATGCGTCGTCAGCAGAAGAGAGAGCAAAAAAGACAAGAAAAACTTCAGGGTTCAGATTTAATTGATTAAATTCATGTAGAATTTAATGACAATAAAAATTGTCAAAATGGATATATGTATGAATTCAATTCAAGTAAAGAAGAAATTTGAAGCACCAATTGAACAAGTTTTTGATTTATTAGCAAAACATGCAACGTATAATGTCGCTTTTGCACCGATTCAAGTCGAGCGAATAATCGATTCAAATGATCCACAAAGACCTGATGGTTTAGGTTCAGTGCGTCGAATGGGAATTGGTCCTGTAAAGCCTTTGCGCGAAAAAATCACTTTAATGCAAGAAAATCAGCGTATTGAATATAAAATTATTCAGAATCCACTCATTAAACACCATCTCGGCATTATTGAATTTGAAGCCTTAACGCCAGATTCAACATTGGTAACGTATACGATTGAATTACAAGCACGCGTTCCCTTTGTCAGTAAATTAATCCTTGCACAGCTTAATTCTGCGATTAAACTAGGTTTTTCAAAACTCGCGAAATCTGTGTAAGGCATAACGGAAAAGCAATGACAGTTAAAATTATTACGATTGATGGACCTAGCGGTTCGGGTAAAGGTACTCTTGCTGCTAAATTAGCTGCACATTATCAATTTCATTTATTGGATTCTGGCGCTTTATATCGGCTGCTCGGACTGTCATTACATAAGCAGAACCTATTGGAAGAAATTGATTCTCAAATTGACCGTTGTGCTGAAATTGCAACAAATTTAGACATACAATTTGTAACAACCCCAAATGAAACACAGATATTGCTAGATGGCGAAGATGTTACTCAAACCATTCGTACTGAACGTGTAGGTGAGTTTGCCTCAAAAGTCGCGACAATTCCTGCGCTTAGAACAGCATTATTTGAGCGTCAGCGTGCCTTCGCACAAGCGCCAGGCTTGGTTGCAGATGGTCGTGATATGGCAACTTCAATTTTTCCAGAAGCGCTAGCGAAGATTTATTTGACCGCTTCAGCACAATCCAGAGCCGAGCGTCGGGTAAAACAGTTGCAGGGCATGGGGCTGGATGTTAAAATAAACGATATTTTAGCTAATATTGAAGCTCGCGACAAACGAGATATGGAGCGCGAAGTCGCTCCACTCCGACCCGCAGTAGATGCTTTGATTATTGATAGTTCTGAGTTAAACATTAATGAAGTGTTTAACCTGATGACTCAATATATCGACAAGCAGTTAGCCAAGTAAAGAAATTTTTAGCGAAAGCATAGCTTGATCAGTTTATAACGGACTATGTAGACGCATAACTAAAACGGCCTTGTCTGATCCAAGACCGCATACTTTATCGGGTATATCATGACCGAATCTTTTGCAGCCCTCTTTGAAGAAAGCGAATTAAACCTCAACGTTGAAAAGGGTGCTGTCATCCAAGGCGTTGTAGTAAGCATCGACTCTGACTGGGTAACAGTTGACACTGGCCTTAAATCTGAAGGCGTAGTTGACCGTGCTGAATTCTTAAACGAACAACGTGAACTTGAAGTTCAAGTTGGCGATACAGTTGATGTTGTTGTTGAAGCTCTTGACAACGGTATGGGCCAAACTGTTTTATCACGTGAAAAAGCGAAACGTGCTGAAACTTGGACTAAACTTGAAAAAATCTTTGAAGATGGCGAAATCGTTACTGGTGTTATCTCTGGTAAAGTTAAAGGCGGTTTCACTGTTGACATCGGTCCAGTTCGTGCATTCTTACCAGGTTCTTTGGTAGATACTCGTCCTATCCGTGACACGACTCACCTTGAAGGTAAAGAGTTAGAATTCAAAGTAATCAAACTTGATGCGAAACGTAACAACGTTGTTGTATCTCGTCGTGCTGTTATGGAAGCTGAATCTTCAGCTGACCGTGAAGCTCTTCTTGCTCAGCTTGAAGAAGGTCAAACAGTTACAGGTACTATTAAGAACCTTACTGATTACGGCGCGTTCGTTGACCTTGGCGGTATCGATGGTCTTCTTCACATCACTGACATGGCTTGGAAACGTATCAAGCACCCATCAGAAGTTGTTGAAGTTGGTCAAGAAGTTACTGTTAAAGTACTTAAATTTGACAAAGAGCGTAACCGCGTATCTTTAGGCCTTAAGCAATTAGGCGAAGATCCATGGTTAGCGATCATGAGCCGTTACCCTAAAGGTTCAATCGTTAAAGCTCGCGTAACTAACTTAACTGATTACGGTTGCTTTGCAGAAATCGCTGAAGGCGTTGAAGGCTTAGTACACGTTTCAGAAATGGACCACACAAACAAAAACATCCACCCATCTAAAGTTGTTCAGATTGGTGACGAAGTTGATGTTATGGTTCTTGAAGTTGATGAAGAGCGTCGTCGTATTTCTCTTGGTATCAAACAAACTCGTGCTAATCCATGGGAAGAGTTTGCTAAGAACCATGACAAAGGCGAAAAAGTTTCTGGTACGATCAAATCTATCACTGACTTTGGTATCTTCATTGGTTTACCAGGTGGTATCGACGGTCTAGTTCACTTGTCTGATATTTCTTGGAACGAACAAGGTGAAGAAGCGATTCGTCGTTACAAGAAAGGTGACACTGTTGAAGCGGTTATCTTGTCTGTAGACGCTGAAGGCAACCGTATCAGCCTTGGCATCAAGCAAATGAACAGCGATCCATTTAATGATTTCTTAGCTGCTAACGAACGCGGTGCTTTGGTTAAAGGTACTGTAACTGCAGTTGACGCTAAAGGCGCTACTGTTAAGTTAGCTGACGAAGTAGAAGCTCAATTAAAAGCTTCTGAAATCAACCGTGATCGCGTTGAAGATGCAACTAAATTCTTGGAAGTTGGTCAAGAAGTAGAAGCGAAAATCATCAACGTTGATCGTAAATCTCGCTCTATCAACTTGTCTATCAAAGCGAAAGACGAAGCTGAAGAGAAAGAAGCGGTTGCTAACTTGAAGACTGCATCTGCATCTCAAGAAAATGGTCCTAAGACTATTGGTGACTTGATCAAAGCTCAAATGAACCACTAAGTAGGTCGTATAAATTGTATTGTTAATGTAATTTAACTAATACTTTTTACACAAATACTGTAAACGGTAGCGTAGTATTTAATTATTGCGCTACCGTTTTGTATTTAAACAGGTTATTATCAGTTTAGGTACAAAGTAGCTTGATAATTAAAGAGGTCGCCGATGACTACTGAAGCACTTAATAAGTCTGACTTAATTGAGCGTATTTCTCTAAAAAACCCGCACTTAGCGGAGCCTTTAGTGGAAGAGGCTGTTAAGATCATGATTGATCAAATGATTGCATCACTTTCGTCTGATAGTCGTATTGAAATTCGCGGGTTTGGTAGCTTTGCCTTACATCATCGTGAACCACGCATTGGTCGCAATCCGAAGACAGGAAGATCTGTTGAAGTGGCAGCCAAAGCAGTTCCACATTTCAAACCTGGTAAAGCATTACGTGACGCGGTGAATGAAGCTATAGATTAATAATAAGTGGGGTGTATATGCGTTATGTATTGGTCGCCATCTTAATCATTTTATTTGGTTATTCATTGGCTTTGGTTTTACAAAATGGTACTGAAGTCACTGTCGATTTGTTATTTACACAAGTCCCAGCTATGCGCTTAGGTCTGGTTTTATTACTGACTTTAGCCTTGGGTGTGGTGGTCGGATTATTACTTGGTGTGCAAGTATTCCGTGTGTTCCAGACAAGTTGGGAGATTAAGCGATTACGTAAAGATATTGATCACCTTCGAAAAGAACAAATTCAAGCTGCGCAATTAGCAGCTGCTGAGGCGGCTGCAAACACAAGGCATGAAAAAACTGTATTTGATGTAACAAACGATAATAAAAGCCCATTATAATGGGCTTTCTTTTTGTCTAATCAAAGGTAAATTCTCTTGAGTATCATTGTTGCACTAGATGCTAAAAGCCAAATTGATGCATTGCACATTGCAGAGCAGTTAGATCCTGCATTATGCCGAGTAAAAGTTGGTAAAGAGTTATTTACTCATGAAGGTCCATCGGTGGTTAAAGCCTTACACACAGAAGGTTTTGAAGTTTTCTTGGATTTGAAGTTTCATGATATCCCTAATACCACAGCACAAGCTGTATGTGCAGCAGCAGATTTGGGTGTGTGGATGGTGAATGTACATGCATCAGGTGGTCGTAAGATGATGGAAACCTGTGTAGAGCGTTTAAAAGCTGGAAATTATGAAACTCAGTTAATTGCTGTGACGGTTCTAACTTCTATGGGTCGTGAAGACTTGCGTGATATCGGTTTGGATATTGAGCCATTTGAACAAGTTAAGCGTTTGGCGCACTTAACCCAAGAATCAGGTTTGGATGGTGTGGTGTGTTCAGCGCAAGAGGCGAAAATGTTGCGTGAGTTGTTGGGTCAAGATTTTGCTTTGGTAACGCCGGGTATTCGTCCTGAAGGTGCTAATGCGGATGACCAAAAGCGAATTGTGACGCCAAAACAAGCGATGCTAGATGGTTCTACGCATTTGGTGATTGGTCGTCCAATTACGAAATCTGAGAATCCACGTCAAACGTTAAAAGATATTTTGGCAACACTTTAATCTTGCGAATAATCGATAAAAGCCTTTCGAAAGAAAGGCTTTTTTGTATGAATACACCATTAAAAAGGTGAATAGATGGTAAATAAAAAAATGTTAGAGTTTGATGAGATTGGTGAAGCGGAGAATGTTGCCACGTTACAGAACACGTTAGAAGAAGCGAAGTTGCTTGAAGAAAAGAAAGAAGACTCTTCTACTGATTGGTCATCTGGAATTGATTTGGTAGATATCGGATCTGCCATTATTGAAGCTGTGGGTGATATTATTGGTAATATTGATATAGATCTGTAGGGTATCTGGTTCGATTTTATTAACTCCCTTGGTGTTAACTCTTAAATTAATACCAAGGGATGTCTTATTGTTAAAGTGCTGCGAGTAAGCTAACAGCAATAGGGGCAAGTATAGAGAGAATAAAACCACTGACCATAGCGTGAGGAATAAAGTCATTGCCACAAGCTTGTTTGACCATTGGAAGGGAGACATCCATTGCAGTAGCTGCTGCCGAAGCAATCGCTGAGCGTGGATAACGCCAACCAATACAATACATCAGAATGATTGCAAAGATCTCACGAAATAAATCATTAATCAGCGCGATACTGCCTAGGGCTGGATTTTTAAGTTCGGTGACGACAATTCCGCTCATAGAGTAGAAACCATAACCTTGAGACAGCATAATCAGGTCTTTCAATTGAAGTTGATCTAGGAAAGTACTACACAGCAAAGCCCCAATAATTGAACCAATAATACAGCCTATAGGCACTAAAAGAATTTTAAAATTTAACCAAGAGCGATCTAAAGGGCTGAATGCGAGATCGAGTCCAATCAAGAACATGAAAACCAATAATAGATACCATGTGTTGACTTGTATTGAAATTCCCACATTTTCCAGTAATTTTGCTAATAGAAATCCTGTGGCTAAAGCTAAACAGGCATAGGAAATACTGATGAAAGATTTGAACAGTAGGGCAAGTGAAATTTTGCCTGAAACGGGTTGTATGCCAATAACTTTATAGAGTGCAAAGCAGCATAAAAATGACCCCATCGTTGTAAAAAAAGCCAATGCGGTTGCACTGGTTAAGATTTGAGAAGAGCCATGAATATTTTCAAGGGCATGGGTAAATTCCATGCTAATCCCGATTAAGAGCAAATAAGAAAAATACGGTAAAACCTTAAAACAAAGTTGAATGAAACTGCTTGGAATTTTTTTTGCAAAGAAATATCCAGCGGCTAAACAGACAAGAAGCTGAGATATGAGTATAAAGGCTTGCATAGGTAAAGTAATAATTTGGTGTTGTGCCATCATAGCCTAAGTATGCAAATGTTGCAGTGACTCATACGAAGCTTAATCACGTTTTTTAAGGTTTGATATGGATGTCATAAAGTGGTGCATCTTGATATACGATTGTAGTTTGATAGATTCGGCAATTTTCAAATACAATGAATTGAGTTAAAAAAGGGTTCTTATCTTTATTGACACAAATATGAAAAGATCGATTCTCAGTCTCATGTATTTAATACAAGCGATGCGTAAAGCTGGGATTGATATTGATCAGCAATTAAAAAGTATTGGTTTAAGTGCGGATGCATTGGACCCAACTGCCATTATTCAACCGAGTTTGGAACGAGATGTTTTAATGGTCTTGGGGGAGCATATTTCTTCTGAGCAGGGTTTAAATATTGGGCAGCATTATGCATTGGCTGGATATGGTCCTTTATTAATGTTATTGGTGACCAGTGATAATATTAGAGTCGCACTTGAAAAGGTCATTGCATATCAGCCTTTAACGCATCTTACAGCTAAACTAAGTTTAAAATTCCAAAATCATCAGGTGGCCTTGTGTTATGAAGCCAATGATTTAACAGATGAATTAAATATGTTGCGTGCACAATCTGAGTTGGCAGGTACATACAAATTTATTCAAGAGTTGTATAAGAAGATGGGGTTAAGTGTGCCTCAGCTTAAAGTGGAGCTACCCTTTGATTTGCCTGAAAATGCCGACATTTTGGCAATGTATCAGGCTTATTATGGATTGGACATTACATTTTCAAAGCCTTATGCCGCTTTTTGGTTTGATGAAGCCGTCTTAGATATTAAGATTCCTTCAGCGGATCAAATGACTTTCCGTATTTATGATTATAAATGTCAGGCTGAAATGAAACGTTTGTCTCAGCAATCGGAAGTTCCAGCCTTGGTAGAGCGTGTACAGGATTATTTGGATTTACAGCAAGGTGTGATTCCGACTATGGCGAAAACAGCACAAGCATTACACATTCCTGAGCGTACTTTAAGACACCAATTGCAGCAGTTAAATAGCAGTTATAAACAAATTAGAGAGCAATTAATTAAGGAAAAAGCCCTACGATTAATTGAATATCAGGAGTACACCATTGAAATGATTGCTGAATTATTGGGTTATTCTGAGCCTGCTGCTTTTAACCATGCATTTAAACGATGGTTTGGACGTAGCCCAAGGCAATATTCCAAGTAGTGTTTGTACTCATGCCAAAGTTTTATTTATTGTTCTCTAATTTTCGTTATACTTTCGTCAGACCAAAATAGTAATCAAGATATGTCGGATTTAAATCTTCACAGTACCGCCTTTGCTCCCTTATCACCAGCTGAACGTTATGCACAAGCCTTGGCTTCGGGGCAATTTATGCCTGATGAAGCTCAAGCACAAGCTGTGCACGAGTTAGATCGTGTCTGGCAAGAGCTGATTCAGCGCTATAAGGCATCAAAGAAGGCATTTCGTCGCTTCCGTCGCCAGACTTCTCCGCAAGGTGTTTATATGTGGGGTGGAGTCGGTCGTGGTAAAACATGGTTGATGGATCAGTTTTATGAGTCGATTCCATTTCGTCGTAAAACACGTATGCATTTTCACCATTTTATGCAACACGTGCATCGTGAGCTGAATAAATTGTCTGGTCAGCGTAATCCTTTAGATGCAGTTGCAGATCAAATTTATAAAGATGCAGTGATTATCTGTTTTGATGAATTCTTCGTGACCAATGTCACGGATGCAATGATTCTGAGTGAGTTATTCCAGAAATTATTCAACCGCGGGATTACTCTGATCGCAACATCAAATATTGCGCCAGACGGTCTTTATAAAAATGGTATTCATCGTGACCGCTTTATTCCAACCATTGAAATGGTGAAGAAAAATTGTGTCATCTTAAATGTAGATGCAGGTGTGGACTATCGTTTGCGCGTATTAAAACAAGCGCAATTGTTTAAACACCCATTAACGCATGATCATAAAGTATGGATTGCTCAGCGCTTTACGGCCTTGACCCAAACTCAGCATCAGTCGCAAGAACCGATTGTGATTAATAATCGTCTGGTAGAAACTATTGGACATACCGAAGATGTATTGTGGTGTGAGTTTTCTGAACTGTGCCTAAAACCACGTAGTCCAGCCGATTTTATTGAAATAGCGAATATATATAACACTGTACTGGTGAGTAATGTTCCGCATTTAACCGATTACTTGTCGGAAGGGACGCGCCGATTCATTTATTTGGTTGATGAGTTTTATGACCGCGGAGTCAAATTATTGCTGACCTCGGAAGATACGATCATTGATATTTATCAAGGTGACAAATTAGCTTTTGAAATTGAACGGACAAGGTCCCGCTTGCTGGAGATGCAATCGGATGATTATTTGCACTCAGAACACCGTTTAATCGAGAAATCTGACCAAGATTTTAACGAATAAACAAAAAAACGCCATGAATTGGCGTTTTTTTATGGGCAAAAGTATTGTATGTTGAATCGACATTTTTTCTTGTATAGGGAAATGTGAATACCTAAAAACAAGTAAAAATTCAAGAAATGGGGCAGGTTTAAAGTAACGCTGAACTTAAGTCTAATTTCGACATTTCAAAAACTTAATACACTGTAAAAAGAGTATTCATGAACGTGATAATACAAACTAAATAGAATTTTATTTGACAATGTCAAGAATTATTGCAAAGAAAATGCTTACTATTTAGGAATGTGATATTCGTATTCAGAAAAGTATAAATAGGTATACTGGAATCTCTTGTTATAAAAAGTAGCAATATCAGGAAAGACAATGACTGTACGTATTCAAAAGGGTAAGTTAGCGATTGCTAAAGAACTTTACGATTTCATCGAGAATGAAGCTTTACCAGGTTCTGGTTTGGACAGTGAAACATACTGGAAAAACTTTGAGCAAGTCGTTGTCGATCTTAGCCCAAAAAATAAAGCGCTTTTAGCAAAGCGTGAAGATCTTCAGGCTAAAATTGATGAATGGCACCGCAACAACACATTTGAATTAGAAGCTTACAAAGCTTTCCTTAAAGAAATTGGCTACTTGGTACCCGAAGTAGAAGATTTCCAGATCAGCACAGAAAATGTTGATGAAGAAATTGCATTATTGGCAGGTCCACAATTGGTTGTGCCAGTACGTAATGCACGTTATTGCTTAAATGCGGCAAACGCTCGTTGGGGTTCTTTATACGATGCACTTTATGGCTTCGATGTAATCTCTGAAGAAGGTGGTGCAGAAAAAGGTAAAGGCTATAACCCTGTACGTGGTGACAAAGTTATTGCATTTGCTAAAAATTTCTTAAATGAAACTTTCCCATTAGCGCAAGGTTCACATGCAGACGCTACACGTTATGCAGTGGAAAATAATAAACTTGTTGTGACTTTAAAAGATGGCTCTACAACTGGTTTAGCACATGAAGCACAATTTGTTGGCTTCAATGGTGAAGAAGCGAACCCTTCAGAGGTTGTTCTACTCAATAATGGTTTACATGTCATTATTGAAGTTGATGCAACAAGCCCAGTAGGTAAAACAGATGCAGCTGGCGTAAAAGATTTAGTTCTTGAAGCAGCAATTACAACGATTCAGGATTTAGAGGATTCTGTTGCAGCTGTTGATGCTGAAGAAAAAGTAGAAGGCTACCGTAACTGGTTGGGCCTCATGAAAGGTGATTTGCAAGAATCGATTGAGAAAAATGGCAAGACGGTTACTCGTACATTAAATAAAGACCGCACCATTAAAAACTTGATTGGCGGTACGACAACTTTGCATGGCCGTTCGTTAATGCTTCTTCGTAACGTGGGTCATTTAATGACGAACCCTGCCATTTTAGTGGAAGGCGAAGAAATTTTTGAAGGCATTATGGATGCCTTAGTAACACCATTACTTAGTGTTGCTGATATTCGTGGTCAAAATGAGAACAAAAACTCTCGTAAAGGCTCAATGTATATCGTTAAGCCAAAAATGCATGGTCCAGAAGAAGTTGCATTTGCAGTTGAATTGTTTGAACGTGCGGAACAAGCGCTTGGTCTACCTGCGAAGTCTGTAAAAATTGGTATTATGGATGAAGAGCGTCGCACATCTGTTAACTTGAAAAACTGTATTGAGGCTGCTAAAGATCGTACGATCTTTATTAACACTGGTTTTATGGATCGTACAGGTGATGAAATCCATACTTCTATGGAAGCAGCACCAGTTGTTCGTAAAGAAGCAGTTAAAACACAAAAATGGATTGCAGCTTACGAAAATCGTAACGTGGCAATTGGTTTAGAGTGTGGCTTACAAGGTAAAGCGCAAATTGGTAAAGGTATGTGGCCTAAACCAGACAGCATGAAAGATATGTTGGCAACTAAAGCTGCTCATCCAAATGCAGGTGCATCATGTGCTTGGGTACCATCTCCAACAGGTGCGGCACTCCATGCAATGCATTACCATCAAGTGAATGTAAAATCACGTCAAGATCAATTGAAAGCAGAACAAATGCTTTCTCTAGATGACTTGTTAACGCCTCCGTTTGCTCCAGAGACTAACTGGTCGGCAGAGGAAATTAACAATGAACTTGAAAATAACTGTCAAGGTATCTTGGGTTATGTAGTGCGTTGGGTCGACTTGGGTGTAGGTTGCTCTAAAGTTCCAGATATCAACAACGTTGGTTTGATGGAAGACCGTGCAACATTGCGTATTTCTTCACAACACGTTGCAAACTGGTTACGTCACGGTATCGTTACACGTGAGCAAGTTGAAGAAGTGTTGAAGCGCATGGCTAAAATTGTAGACGGTCAAAATGCTGAAGATCCATTGTATACACCAATGGCTACTGATTTTGATAACAATATTGCTTTCCAAGCCGCATCTGATTTGATCTTTAAAGGTGGTGTTCAGCCTTCAGGTTACACTGAGCCATTGTTACATGCTGCACGTTTGAAACTTAAAGGTTATACAGGTGACTAATTTCGATTAGTTGTGTGAATTTGACAAAGACCTTTCAATTTTGAAAGGTCTTTGTTTTTAGGAATCTATAAAATGCAAAAACAAAAAGAATATGGTTTGGTCACAGGGACATTGATACATATAGATCAAGATTGAGTACCGATTGAACAGCCTGAAATGAACGATTTGATATATTTGACATTGATGTACTTATAAATTGGTTGATTTAGTCTAGGTCATGAGAGCGATCTTAATATATCAAGATGATGAGAATTATTTAGCAAGGGTAATTGGGCATTGGTGTATTGGCAGAAAAGCTAATGAAATGGCATGAAAGCGTACAGTGAGATGATGGGAAGCTTCACCCCTTAGGGTAATGAAGCTTATTGTGATTATGTTTATAATATTGAAGTTGCAGATTCCAATACTTATTTTGTGGTTGAAATGAGAGTTCTGCTTCATTGCTACATGAAAGACAACATCTATCGGATTCAATAAATGTGTGCCAATTTTAAACCTCTAACCTTGTCGCAATTACAGCAATTAGGTTTGCCACAAATTCCATTTGAGTATCTGGAAGAGGTTTACCCTAGTTATAAAACGCCGTTATTGTTTAAATCTGAATATGGGTTGGAATGGCGAGAAGTATTATTTGGTTTAGTGCCGAAATGGGCTGAGGATGTCAGTGCCTCTAAACGGGCTTATAATGCTAGGCATGAAACAATTTTTGAAAAGCCAAGCTTTCAAGATGCGGCTTATAAATGTAAGTTTGGTGTAATTCCAGTCACTGAGTTTTATGAAAGTAAATATATTGAAAATAAACCACAAAGATGGGGTGTGAGGCGTAAAGATGGCAAAGCCTTTTTTATTGCTGCAATTTATGAAATTTGCAAAATTAATAATGAAATTACTCGTTCCGCAGCAATGCTGACGATGGACGCAATAGACCATCCGATGATGAAAGAGTTTCATGAACCTGGTGATGTAAAACGATCAGTTGTCATTATTCCGCATGAGCATCTTGATCATTGGCTAAGCATAAAACAGCCACATCAAATGACTCAATTTATGCAGGGATTTCCAGTCGAAGAGTTTGAGTGTTCACATGTGCCTAAAGCAAAAATAGATAAGCCAACACCTCAGCTGAATATGTTTGATCTTTTCTAAATAAAAAAGGGTTTCTATTTAGAAACCCTTTTTTATATTTTATAAAATTAACGATTAAGATTGTTAAAAATATGCTTCAGGCTATCCATCATTTTATCAATCTGTAAAGGGGTTAAGCCTTCAAAGGATTGTTCAAGTACAGCGCTGGTCAAATCATTGATTTTATGTGTCATTTCATTGCCTTTTTCAGTGAGAATGACGCGTGTTATACGTGCATCATCTTCACATGAATAGGTGTTAACCAAGCCTTCATCCTTTAGGCGATAGACAATCTTTGTTGTTGTAGACATTTTGGAGACGACCATATCGGAAAGATCGGATACGCTAGCATTTGGCTTAGATTTTAAAGCCAATAAAATACGACGACGAGAATTATCTAAGCCATACTTTTTTAAGACTTGATCGACTTTTTGGACATGTTGTGAATAAACCTGAGTGATCCAAAAAAAAGGGAAGTTCTCTAGGCTGAAGTCATCTGTGGTAGGTAAAAACTTCGCATACTTTTTAGTCATATGTGATTCCAGATATTTATTTTTATATTGCTTAATTTTATGTGAAATATGACACATTAGGCAATATAATTGTGAGTAAATTTTCAAAATACAGTTGTGTATCTGAAGTGACTTGATGGCGAGTTTATACCCGAGGGAGTTTAAAAGATTGCTCTAGATCTTCATGAGCATGGTTCTGATGCAAATTAGGGATGCACAATAAGGGTAGATAAAAGGTCAATCCTGTTCCTTCTGTCATAGCAACCAATCCTATAAATAAATCTGGTTTGGATAAGCAATTCATTTACCGTACATATTGAGTAATAAATAAACTGATATTCCATATAAGTTTTTCATTCTAGTATAAAAAAAAATTTTGAAAACTGGCTTTGTTTACAAAACATTTCTGTCATTTAAAACATTAATCTAAAAAAAAGATATATTTAAATGATAAATAATCAGTTAAAACAATAATTTAATCAAACATCAACCCTTGAAAAGTTGTGTTAAATTATTCGTGACTATTCAGTTTTCTTTTTTTGTTACAATCAATTCGGTCAATGTATTTGAATTGTATCTATCGATATTATTTTAATCTTTCTTGAAAATCAAATCTAATAAGTTGATTTTGTAAAAAAATTAAAAAAAGTAATTACAATGCAAAAAGAGTGTGCATAATAAAACCATCTATTGTTGAAAAGAGGTTTTACATGGATCCGTCGCCGTGCAGGTCTAACTTATTTAAATTTTGCCTTGAGTTAATCGAGGTGCACCAATAATGGAATTCTTATTAGATCCTGGAATTTGGGTTGGCTTACTTACCCTAATTGTCTTAGAAATTGTTTTAGGTATTGATAACCTCGTCTTTATTGCCATTTTGGCAGATAAACTTCCACCAGAGCAGCGTGATAAAGCGCGTGTTATTGGTCTTTCTCTCGCATTGATTATGCGTTTGGGGTTGTTATCCGTTATCTCTTGGTTGGTTACTTTAACCAAACCACTCATTCAAATTGCTGATTTATCTTTCTCAGGGCGTGATTTAATCTTGCTCTTTGGTGGTCTATTCTTGGTCTATAAAGCGGTGACCGAGTTACACGAAAAAATGGAAGGTAAACCTGAAATTCGATCAACATCGTCAGTTGTATATGCAGGTTTCTGGGCAGTTGTTGCTCAAATTATTGTACTTGATGCGGTCTTTTCTTTAGATTCCGTCATTACTGCCATTGGTATGGTAGATAATATTTACGTGATGATGGCAGCGGTAACTATTGCAGTGATTGTGATGTTATTTGCATCTAAGCCACTCACTAACTTTGTAAATCGTCATCCTACAGTTGTTATTCTGTGTTTAAGTTTCCTACTGTTAATTGGTATTAGCTTAATTGCAGAAGGTTTCGGTTTCCATATTCCAAAAGGTTATATTTATTCTGGTATTGGCGTGGCAATCTTGATTGAAGCCTTTAATCAATATTCCAAGCGAAATGTGGCGAAACATGAATCTAAGATTCCATTACGTCATCGTACCGCAGATTCCATCTTAAAGTTAATGGGTGGAAAAGTTGAACCCTCTCATATGGATGCCGAGCAAATTGAAGCTCAGGAAGCCTTTGCTGCTGAAGAGCGCTATATGATTGGTGGAGTATTAACTCTGGCAGAACGTTCAGTTGCTTCAATTATGACACCTCGTAATCAGATTTCATGGATTGATTTAAATGATACTCCTGAAAAAATTCGAGAGCAGGTGCTAGCAGTACCGCATAGTTTATTCCCAGTCTGCCGCGGCAGTTTGGATAAAGTTATTAGTGTGGTGCGTGCGAAAGAATTGCTAGATGTATTGGATGATGGTGAAGACGCATTAAAGTCACTCATTAAACGCCAACGTCCAATTTTTATCTTTGAGAAGATGAAAGTCATTGATGCCATTAATACTTTAAGAACTTCAAAAGGCTCCTTGGTTTTGGTCACGGATGAGTTTGCTAATGTAAAAGGCTTAATTTCTCCGCTAGATGTTTTTGAGGCTATTGCGGGTGAATTCCCAGATGCTGATGAGCAATTAGATTTGGTCAAAATTAATGATGAAACATGGAAGGCTTCTGGCATGCTGGATTTGTACCAGCTTGAGCTTGAACTCGGTGTTTTTGATTTGGTGGAAGATGATGCGGGTTACATGAGTGTGGCTGGCTTGATTCTGGATAAGACGCAAGGTGAAGTTCAAGTTGGCACGCAGCTCGATTATCAGGGTGTGCATTTTGAAGTTACAGAATTAGATGAGAATCGAATAAAATTTGTCACGATCATGTATCGTCACTAATTCATGTAATGCTGAAAATGCCCGAATAATCGGGCATTTTTTATGGAATAAAAAGCCATCAAGCAGGATTGGAGATAAAAGCAGCTTGATGGGAAAAACTAAATATAAAGTTGTTGTTCAATTAAATCCCAAATATTACGATGTGATTTACGGAACATTTGCATATGACCAATGCTTTTGTGTTGAAACTGTTTTGGCTTAAGTTTAATCATATTTGTTTCAGCATTCGGATAAAGATTGAGAAGGGCTTGAACATTCGCCTGAGTTGCAATTTCATCGTCTGATGCCCAAATTGCCGTAATTGGGCAGGTAATTTTGCTGTGATAATCAGCGAGCTGTTGTTTCTTGACAGCATGCATCACATAGCCTTGTGTCCCACAAAATTCAGCCCATTGTTTTGCAACATTTTTGGGTAGGTTTTCACCCATTCCAATCATTTTGGTGGCGCCAAAGCCTTTGAGTTTGCTCGAAATTGGGAAAACTACATGAAACATAATTGGGGCAAGGAATTTGGTTTTACCTTTTAAGCCGCGAACATGGCCTGTTGATCCAGCAACAGCAATGATTTTGGCAACTTTGTCATAATTAGGTGAAATTCCAAGCAGTTGCCCACCTGCGCTATGACCAAGGAGAATAATTTTTTCGGCTTGCGTTTGTTCTAACAGACAATCAATTGCGGCTGTAATATCTAATTGTCCCCAATCGACAATATCTGCTTCAGATTGGTGCAATGGGCCATGTAGTGAAGCGCCAATTCCTCTAAAGTCAAAACACATGACCGTATGTCCGAGACTGTTGAGCCATTCTGCATAGGAATGATAAAACTCTTTTACAATTCCAGTTGCAGGGCAAATCAAAATAGGGAGGGGTTTGTCGGAATTTATTTGATTTTGATAGAGTTTGGCACTTAATTTATAGCCATCAGCACATTGTATCTGGAGGGATTGAGGTTGAGTGTTCATAAGCGTTATGTATTTGCTGTTTTAGATTACTTTACCTAAGTTCTAAAAAGAAACTTATTAAAAGTATGACTTAGAAGTCAGAAATCTCATATTTAAGAAGTATAAGGGGTGGTAGTGTTCGATCATTTTTCAATTGCAATGAAATTGGCAATTCTTTTTAGTGGTGTGTATTTATGGTTGGGTATGTTAACTGGGGTTTGGAAATACTGGCAGATTAGACATTCGACTCAAGCAAGAGCACATTATTATGTGGATATCGCGCATAGAAGTAGTTTGTTATATGCATCTGCAACTTTGATTTTGGCTGTGCTTGCTGAATTTTCAATTTGGTCTGAAACGTGGAATCTGATTTTTGTAATGATCAATTTGGTTTTCTTTAGTGCATCAATATTGAGTTATGCGTTGCATGGTTATTTAAAAGACACAACCAATCAATTTCGAGTCCCTCATCAATTGGGTAATAAGGTTCTACCGCGGGCGATGATGACGATAGCGATGGTTTTACTCGTGGTGGGGGAGCTGTTTGCGACGGGAATGTTGGTGCTAGGAGCTGGGCTTAATTTATTTTAATTATTTACATATTTTTTTAAAGATGGATGAATAATCATCCATCTGTTCAATCGAAATTCTTAGATTTTTTCTGGGCACGGACTTTTTGATCAATTACTGCCCAACTGTAAAAGGCGGCAGAAACAAAAAGAGCGTAAGCAAAATATTCAGCCTTCAGGTGCCCTTGTATGAGTCCGTGAAAAAGCAAAGTCAGCATAAGTGCCACAGTTGTACTTAAGTACGTGACCATATTCTTGTTTGCTTTTAGAGCGTTAATGAAGACTTGCTTGTTGAAATGTAATGATAACATCTCCATCCCTCCTATGAATTTGACCTAAACCTAAGTGTTTTGGTCGGATTGGTTACTAATGTTGTACTGCGAATTAATCGGTATTTCAATAGCTAATACCGTTATTTTTTCATTAAATTTTACTAACATTGGAATTTGTATGGTGGATTGTTTACTTTATGAATAGTTCATATTTTATTAGGTAATAATTTTATGTACATATTGTTTTAATCAAATATGTCATCAATATGATATTCATAACCCTAACACTTAGCCTATTTCTATATTTGAAAAAGCTTAATAGTGCTTAAGTCGTATAAAGCAAAAATTAGACCAAAAAAGTTGAATTTGGCAAAAGAGATTAACTCGAAGGGATATTTAGACATGCAGGGCATGGTATTGCATGACTGCGAAAAGTAAACAATAAAAGTTGATTTGGGTAAAACCGACATTTATTGGTCACATCTAAAATCGAATTTGGGTAAAATTGGATTTTAATTACAAATTGAAAGCTTATTTTCTAAATTTGTCGCAGATGAGTGCAATAACCAGAACCAGCAAAGATGGGATTAACCATGCAAGATTTTGTTCATTCAATGGTAGATGTTGAACAAATTCTGGTAAAAAAGAATTGAGTTCTGCTGCTTTTAAACCTTCTAAAATTCCAAAGATAAAAGCAACTGCTGTCACTGGTGCAATCACTGCAGGAGGATTTTTGCAGAATTTCGCGAAGAAACTGAGCATGATCACTACAATTGCAGGCGGATAAATCGCACATAGCACAGGGACGGATACCGCAATGAGTTTGGTTAAACCTAAGTTAGAGATCAGTAGTGAAAAACCCACTAAAACAAATACAAAAATCTTATAAGGAATTTGAGTCAGTTCTGAGAAGTATTCAGCACATGCACAGGTCAGGCCAATTGCAGTAACCATACATGCAAGGAAAATCATGCCCGTAAGGAAGATCGAGCCTAAATCACCAAAAGCATGTTGTACATAAGCATGCAAAATAACAGCACCATTTGCTGCATTTGGTGCAACTTCATGACTTCCAAGTCCGAGTTTAAACAAACTGAGATAAACCAGCGTTAAACCAACACCTGAAATAAGACCAGCAATCACTGCGTATTTTGTAACTAACTTTTTGTCAGTCACACCGCGTGAGTGAATGGCATGAATAATCACGATACCAAATACCAGAGCGCCAAGCGTATCCATGGTGAGATAGCCATTGACAAAACCTTCAGACACAGGGCTGCTTGCATAATTATTAATTGCAGGAGGGATGTAACCCGCAGGGATTAAGAATGCTGCAATACCGAGTACGGCTAAAGAAACAATTTTGATTGGTGCTAGGAAGTGTCCAACAGTATCCAATAACTTGTTTGGATAAAGTGAAACTAGGGTTACTATTGCAAAATAGATAATGCTGTAAATCAGCAAGCTATTTGGCGAAGTACCAAAATATGAAGAAAATCCAATTTCATAAGAAACAGTTGCTGTACGTGGTGTAGCGAAGAGTGGACCTACAGCCAAATAACAGACAATTGTTAAGATTAAACTGGCAACTTTACCCAGTGGAGAGCTGAGTAGTTGAATTGAACCTTCTACGCGTGAAAGTGCAATGATGGTAATTACAGGTAAACCCACTGCGGTGACCAGAAAGCCAGCAGCAGCTAGCCAAACATGTTCACCCGCTTGTTGGGCAACAATAGGAGGAAAGATAATATTGCCTGCCCCAATGAACAGAGCAAAGGTCATAAAACCCAAGGCAATAATATCTCTAGTACGAAGATTCGTCATTTCAAGAGATGCATTGACTAAAAACAGGCGATTCTAGTAGAAAAATAAGGACTTGGGAAAATTTTTTATATGTAATATGAATTTTTTTTATACAATTTTTCATTTAATTTAGCAAATGGTTGAATTATATGGCTGAAAATTGATAAAAAATTACTAAAGAGTATGTTTAGAAATTTATAAAAATAAATTGGGCAGATGAATTGGTTCGCGCAATTTATTGCACTCAGTTTAGGGTGTTTGCATACATCATGCTTACGAAGTCATCCCAGACAACATTTTCAAATGAAAAGGATTATAATGCCTGCATTATTTAAGAGGGTGAGAATATGCTGGCTTCTTCAGTCGTGATTAAAACTGAGCAAGATATTGAAAATCTGCGTGTGTCAGGGCGATTGGCTGCACAGGTTTTGGCAATGATTGGCGAGCATGTTCAGCCTGGAGTCAGTACTGAATATCTGGATGATATTTGTCATGATTATATTGTAAATACCTTAAATGTAATTCCTGCAAATATTGGTTATTACGGTTATACAAAAACTACATGTATTTCCCCCAATGAGGTTGTTTGTCATGGTATTCCTTCGGCTACCCGTATTTTACAAGATGGGGATATTATCAACATCGACGTTGCAATTATTAAAGATGGTTACTTTGGTGACACCAGTCGTATGTATTATGTGGGTAGTATTAAGCCTGAAGCGAAGAAACTGGTCGATACCACTTATGAGGCGATGCTAGCGGGGATTCAAGCGGTTAAACCTGATGCAACATTAGGGGATATTGGTTTTGCAATTCAGACGGTTGCGCAGCGTGAAGGGTTTAGTATTGTTAAAGAGTATTGTGGTCATGGTATAGGGAAGGTCTATCATGAGCAGCCTAGCGTTCTGCATTATGGTAAACCTGGTTTGGGTTTAAAGTTGAAAAAAGGGATGGTGTTTACCATTGAGCCAATGGTGAATATGGGGCGCAGCAGTGTAAAAGAGCTTGAAGATGGTTGGACGGTAGTGACCACGGACAAGTCGTTGTCTGCCCAATGGGAGCATATGGTTGCAGTCACAGAGACTGGATTTGAGTTATTGACGCCTTGGCCAGAAGGGACGGGCGATTATCCAGAAATTAAGTGACAACTAAATTAAGGTGAGTTTAGACTTAAGTCTAAATTTTTTATTTATTCATCGATATTAATAGTTAATTTCGATTTTTATTCTGGCTGAACTAAAGTTTTTCTTGATTGTGTGATTTTTAAGTGCTCAAATTAATCGTTTTTTTATATTTGATTGAATTGTGATCGGTATATAAAATGCACTCCAAGATTCTCGCTGTAGTTTCTTATTTTCAAGCTTATCCTTCGCGGATAAGCTTTTTTTTGCCTTTACTTATGCTTTTGCGTTAAATGTTCAACTAAGTAATCAATAAAAACGCGTACAGCTGGAAGTTGTCCTCTGCGAGATGGATAGACTGCATGAAATATACCATGAGGTGCTTTCCATTCAGGTAAAACACGGACAAGCTCTCCAGTTTTAATGAAATCGAGAGCAATCGAATCTGGTAGTAAGGCGATGCCGCAGTTTTGTCGGGCCAGTTGTGCCAACATCATTAAGTCTGAACCCATAACAATGGGATTCACCTTGATTTTCTTTTGATGGTTCTGGCTATCATGTACAATAATTTGCTGATCAAGATGCTCATCGACCATACTCAGTATATGGTGATGTGCTAAATCTTCAGGTTGTTTAAGTTCACCAAATTCATTTAGATAAGCTTGACTGGCAAACAGATGCTGTTCAATTAATTCAAATTTTCTCAAGATAAGGCTAGGATCATCGTCAAGATTTGATCGTACGCGAAGCGCTATATCTATACCTTCATTAATGACATCCACCCGACGATTACTCACCAGAAGTTGTACTTTAATTTCTGGGTATTTTTTCAGAAAGTTAGGCAGAATTTTGGTCATTTCATTTTGAGCAATCGAGACAGGAAGACTGACTTTAATCACACCGCGTGGTTCTACGCTTAAATGATCGACTAAATCGTGAGCTGCTTGTGCGGCGTTCATCATGACTTGAGCATGTCGATAGACATTCATGCCAATTTCCGTCACAGCAAAATGACGTGAGCTGCGCTGAATAAGACGTACGCCAAGACGTTCTTCTAAATTATAAACGCGACGACTGAGTTTTGATTTTGGAATGTCTGTAGCGCGTTCTGCTGCACTAAAGCCGCCATGTTCAACCACCAATGCAAAGCAATAAAAATCGTCGAGGTCGGATAACATTTATAATTCCATTTATGCAACAATTTATAAAATTTAGAGTTAATGTTGCATATTGTCAATTTTAAATCATATGTCTTTCATGTAATTTTGCTGTTGAATCTATTAGACTGCAATGAAGTGATTGCAGTTGAAAAAAGATGTACCAACAAATTATTGAAATAGATGCAGCAGAAAGTAATATCTGTTGTCCAATTTGCCAGCAGGCTGTTGTAGATTGGGCGCAAGAGCAATATATCCAACCATGCGAACATACTCTATTTATTGCAATGGATTTGGGCTTTGAGTTTGTCTCAGATCGTTTTGAGGAAAAAATGCCTCGTTCGGTGGATGAAATTCATGATGATGAAGCTGCGAATGTATATGAAGAAATCCAGAAAGTTGATTTTGAGCAGACCATTTTGGTGCGTTCAAAATTGGGTGTAGAAAATATGTATCGTTATACTGGCTTTGCAGCGTAGTGATACAATAAAAACAGCTCCATTAAGGAGCTGTTTTTTTAGGCATTAACCTTCAATTTCTTCTTCAATATCATCATCTGCTGTATCCATGCCAAGCTCTTTTAGTTTGCGTGTCAGCGTATTTCGCCCCCAACCTAAAAGTTCAGCAGCATGGCGTTTGCGACCACGTGTCTGTTGTAGTGCAGCATTAATGAGTGTGCGTTCAAACATCGGCGTCGCAATATCCAGAATCTTCATTTCACCATTTTTAAGCTTTTGAATCGCCCATTGACCCAGTAACTCATCCCAATGATGTAGTGAAATACGATCAAAATGAGAGGTCGTAGACTGTTCTGATGCTTTCTCAATTGGAATTTGCTTAAGTTCAGATGGGAGATCTTCTGGATAAACTTCACGGCCAGTAATCATGACAGTGAGCCAGCGGCAAGTATTTTCTAATTGACGCACATTCCCTGGCCAAGGAAGTTGCTGCATATATTCTTGCGTTTCAATGCGTAGAATTTTTGGACTGACCCCAAGTTCCTTGCCTGCGCGTGCAAGGAAGTGCTGCGCCAGCATTGGAATATCTTCACTACGATGTGCAAGTTTTGGAATATGAATGCGGATCACGTTAAGACGGTGATATAAGTCTTCACGGAAACGTCCTTCATTGACTAATTTTTCGAGGTCTTGGTGTGTTGCTGCCACAATACGGACATCGACTTTAACCGGAATGTGACCACCGACGCGATAGAACTCGCCATCTGCCAAAACGCGTAATAGACGAGTTTGGGTTTCGAAAGGCATGTCACCAATTTCATCGAGGAATAACGTGCCGCCATTGGCTTGTTCAAAACGACCTTGACGTTGCGTGTTGGCGCCAGTAAATGCACCTTTCTCATGACCGAATAGTTCAGTTTCGATTAAGTCTTTTGGAATTGCTGCCATATTTAAAGCAATAAATGGCTTGCTACTACGAGGTGAGTGACGATGTAGTGCATGGGCAACTAATTCTTTACCTGTACCAGACTCACCATTAATTAACACGGTAATGTGGGATTGTGATAAACGACCAATGGCACGGAAGACTTCCTGCATGGCAGGAGATTCGCCAATAATTTCTGTAGATTGAATGGGTAAAGCTGTTTTTGCAGATTCTTGTTGTTGTAGTTTGGTGATGTGCAAGATTGCACGATTGACTAATGCTAATGCTTCATCAATATCAAATGGTTTGGGTAAATATTCAAAAGCACCCGTTTGATAACTAGACACGGCTGATTCAAGATCAGAGTGCGCTGTCATAATGATGACAGGGAGGTCAGGGTAATTGCTTTTAACCTTGGCTAAAAAGGTCAGACCATCAATTCCGGGCATGCGAATGTCTGTAAGAATGACATCAGGCGCATCCGTTGCCAGTTGGTCTAAAGCAGATTGTGCTTCTTCAAAGCTAGTAACATCAAAACCTTCTTCTTTGAATGTTTTTTCTAGCACCCATCGCATGGCGCGATCATCATCAATTACCCATATTTTATTTCGCGACATGGTTAGACTCCCAAGGTAAATATAAGCTAAATACTGTTTTTCCGGGAACAGATTGGCATTCAATCATTCCGTTGTGTTGGTGCATTATGTTTTGTGCAATACTCAGACCGAGCCCAGTGCCTTTAGCACGGCCAGTCACAAGTGGGTAGAACACGGATTCCAGAATTTCTTCTGGAACACCCGGCCCGTTATCTTCAATATCAACACGAACCGCAGAGCGATTCAGTACACCATTAATGGTGACAAGACGTTGAATTCGAGTTCTTAAAACCAGTTCTGGTTGATGTTCGGTAAAGAAATCCTTGTTTTCCATCATGGCTTGCACTGCATTAACACTGATGTTGAGCATGACTTGAATCAGTTGATCACGATCTGCTTTAACTTCAGGTAAAGATAAGTCGTAATCGCGTGTGATTTTGATTTTCTTTTTAGTCTGGTTAGCGATGAGTGATCGAACACGTTCTAAAGGTTCATGAACGTTGACTGGCTCATAACTTGGTAACTGACGAGAACCCAGCATGGTATCGGCAAGATTGCGCAACCGATCCACTTCGCTGATGATAATGTCAGTGAATTCTGAATATTCTGGATTATTTAAACTGCGGGCTAAAAGCTGTGTCGCACCGCGGATACCACCTAAGGGGTTTTTAATTTCATGGGCTACCCCACGAATGAGTTGGCGTGCGACTTGATGTTGTTGAATGAGGTTTTCTTCTTTAGAAATTTTCAACATCCGATCAATTGGATTAAGCTCAATTAAAAGTAAGGGGTGGTAAGGTTTACCTGCATTGAGTTGTGAAACCGTGTAATCCACATGAATGTCTTTAAAGTTAACGTTAATTGTGGCTTCACGACGAGTATAAGGCTGACCAGTGGCTAAAGTGTTAAATAATGCTTCTTCTGTATTAAATTCATCGTTTGGCATATGCAGCAAATTTAAGACGGGTTGTCCATTTGCTCGTAATAAACTCATATCAAACAAAGATTCACATGATGAGTTTAAGTAAAAAATATTCAGTTTACTGTCGACAAGCAAAATCGCGGTGGTCAAATTGTCCACCAATACGCGGTAGTCGATAGTATGTGGCTGATCCATTAGCGAGGGTATCCTGTGTTAAAATGGCGCAATGGCATCTTCAAAAAGCAATTAATAGTCCAATATTGGAACGCAATTGATGCAGATTAAGCAAAATGCACGCCAACTTTAAATCAAGGGCGTCAAAGTTGAACCTTTATTAAAAAAATGCGCTGAAATTGGACTTTATTAAAATTGTAAGCCGAAGATATTAAGTAATTAACTTTTAAAATGTATCAAAATGGTGCAAATGTAAATATATAAGGCAAACAGTGGATTAATTTTGGTGCATTACATAAAGAGTCTGCTTCCCACCTATTTTTATCAATCGAAAAGTCTTACAATACGCGCATTCTAGTGGAGCGCAGATTCATGAAGTCCCCCAAAGTCGGTTTTGTTTCTTTAGGTTGTCCTAAGGCATTGGTAGATTCTGAACGAATTTTAACTCAGTTAAAGACTGAAGGTTATGATGTGGCATCAGATTATGATGGTGCTGATTTGGTTGTTGTTAATACCTGTGGTTTTATTGAATCTGCAGTACAAGAATCATTGGATGCTATTGGCGAAGCAATGAGTGCCAATGGTAAAGTTATTGTGACAGGTTGTTTGGGTAAAGACGAAGATAAAATTCGTGAAATGCACCCAAATGTCCTAAAAGTCACAGGTGCGGCAGCTTATCAGGATGTTATGGAAGCGGTACATGAATATGTTCCCGCACCGCCAAAGCACAATCCTTTTATTGATTTAGTGCCAGAGCAAGGCATCCGTTTAACCCCTAAACATTATGCGTATTTAAAAATATCGGAAGGATGTAACCATCGTTGTACCTTCTGCATTATTCCAAGTATGCGTGGTGATTTGGTTTCACGTCCAGTCGGTTCTGTTTTAGACGAAGCGGCTGCGCTTAAACGCGCAGGCGTAAAAGAAGTACTTGTTATCTCTCAAGATACTTCCGCTTATGGTGTGGACACTAAATATAAACTGGATTTCTGGAACGGTCAGCCAGTTAAGACTAAATTCTATGACATGTGTGAAGCCTTAGGTCAATTAGGAATCTGGGTTCGTTTGCACTATGTTTATCCATATCCGCACGTAGATGCTGTTATTGACTTAATGGCTCAGGGTAAAATCCTACCGTACTTAGATATTCCTTTTCAGCATGCCAGTCCGCGCATCTTAAAATTGATGAAGCGACCAGCCCATAGTGAAAACACATTAGAGCGCCTGAAATTATGGCGTGAAAAATGTCCTGAATTGGTGATTCGTTCAACATTTGTGGTCGGTTTCCCGGGCGAAACTGAAGAAGATTTCCAAATGTTGTTAGATTGGTTGAAAGAAGCGAAGTTAGACCGTGTGGGTTGCTTTACTTATTCGCCCGTTGAAGGGGCTACGGCTAACGATTTACCAGATCACGTACCTGAAGAAGTTAAACAAGAACGTTATGAACGTTTTATGGAAGTTCAGCAGGAAATTTCAGCGGCTAAGCTAAAAAAACGTATTGGTCAGGTCATGACGGTATTGGTTGATGATCTTGAAGACGAGTTTCCTGTTGCAGTTGCACGCTCATATGCGGATGCACCTGAAATTGATGGGAACGTCTTTGTAGAAGACATTGATAAAAATCTGATTAAACCCGGTGCTCTGCTTGAAGTTGAAATTACGGATGCAGACGAATACGACTTGTATGCCAAGTTGATTCAAGTGAAATCAGCTTAAGCAAATCCATATATAGAAAAATACAGATTAAGTAAATTTGGAGTTTGGAATGTCAGATTCAAAGAATCCACGCTATTCACGCATTTTGTTAAAGCTTTCAGGTGAAGCACTTGCGGGCAACAAAGACATGGGTATTGATGCGCAAGTGCTCGATCAAATGTCTTTATCTATTGCACACTTGGTTGGACTCGGTGTGCAGGTGGGTATTGTTGTTGGTGGTGGTAACTTATACCGCGGTAGCCAGCTACAGAAAGATGGCTTGGTTGGTCGTGTAACAGGTGACCAAATGGGTATGTTGGCAACTGTAATGAATGGTTTGGCAATGCGTGATGCATTGGTGCGCCGTAACATTAAAACGCGCTTAATGTCGGCATTGCCAATTGGTACTGTGGTGGAATCTTATTCTAGCCGTGATGCCATTCGTCACCTGACTCAAGGTGAGGTATGCGTATTTGTTGCAGGTACAGGTAACCCATTCTTCACGACAGATACTGCGGCTTGTTTACGTGGTATTGAAATTGAAGCCAGCCTCATCTTGAAAGCCACTAAAGTTGATGGTGTTTATAATAAAGATCCAAGCAAATTTGATGATGCAGTGAAATATGACAACTTAACCTTTGACAAGGTGTTGGATGAAAAGTTGGGTGTCATGGATTTAACAGCAATTTGTTTGTGTCGTGATCATAATGTACCGCTTCAAGTGTTCGATATGAACAAGTCTGGCGCGTTACTTTCAGTGGTTATGGGTGAAAAAGAAGGGACTCACGTTACGAACTAATGTACGTGAGCCTGAAAGCTCTTTATACTACACGCTATTTTAGTAATGACATCTTTTAGAATTAAGTAAGGAAGATCATATGATTAACGATCTTAAGAAAGACGCAGAAGACCGTATGAACAAGTCACTTGACTCGTTGGAACATGGTTTTGCAAAGGTTCGTACTGGGCGAGCGCATCCATCCATTCTGAACGGTGTAATGGTTCCTTACTATGGCTCTGATGTGCCTTTAAATCAGGTGGCCAATGTTGGTGTTGAAGATTCTCGTACACTTTTAGTTCAGCCCTTTGAGCGTTCAATGGTTGCTGCAATTGATAAAGCGATTCGTGAATCAGATTTAGGTTTGAACCCAATCACAGCAGATGCGATTCGTGTGCCAATGGCAGCATTGACTGAAGAAACACGTCGTGACATGCAGAAAGTTGCTCGTACCGAAGCTGAAAATGCAAAAGTAGCAATTCGTAACATTCGTCGTGATGTTTTAGGCGATATCAAAGCATTGTTGAAAGAAAAAGAAATTTCTGAAGATGATGAGCGCCGTGCAGGTGAAGATATCCAAAAAATCACTGATAAATTCGTGACTGAAGTTGAAAAACGTCTAGCTGCAAAAGAAGCTGAATTGATGAAGGTCTAAAATTAATGACCACATCTGAAGACGCTACACATCTTCCAAAACATGTTGCCATCATTATGGATGGCAACAATCGTTTTGCCAAAAAAATGCAAATGCAAAAGGGTGCGGGACACCGTGAAGGTAAAAATGTCCTAGACCCAATTGTTGAGCATTGTCGAAAAAGAAAGATTCAAGCTTTAACCGTTTTTGCATTTTCAAGCGAAAATTGGAACAGACCTCAATATGAGGTGGATTTGCTGATGAATTTGTTGGAAGAGACAATTCATGAGCAAATCCCGCGTATGGAAAAATTTGAAATCGCTTTACGATTTATTGGTGATCGTTCTCGCTTGTCGCCGCATTTACGTGAGTTAATGTTGCATGCCGAGCAAAGGACTGCTAAGTTCACTCAAATGACTTTAACCATAGCAGTTAGTTATGGTGGTATGTGGGATATGGCGCAAGCTGCACAGCACATCGCTCAGGAAGTCAAAGCTGGTAAGCTGGAAGTGAATCAAATTAATGCTGAGCTTATGGGTCAGCATATTAGTTTGTCGGATTTACCTGCGGTTGATTTACTGATTCGTACAGGTGGGGACTATCGACTGTCGAATTTCTTGCTTTGGCAAGCCGCGTATGCAGAATTGTATTTTACTGAAACTTTGTGGCCAGAATTTGGTGTGCAAGAGTTTGATCATGCACTTGAGGTTTTTGCAGGGCGTGAGCGTCGTTTTGGTAAAACATCTGAGCAAATTCAACAAGATAAATTTGAGAATTAATAAATGTTAGAGCGGATTATTACCGCATTGGTATTGGTGGCAGTTGTACTTAGTTGTATGTTTGCTACTCAATCTCAGTATCCAATGTTGGTGCTGATGATTGTTGCCGCTGGGGTTGCAGGTTATGAGTGGTTTAAGCTCATGCCAAGAAAAACAAATCATATTATTAAGCCTTTTGCATGGTGCTACGGAATTGTTACTGCAGCATTAGCAACTTTAGCTTTGTATTTTAAAGATATTGCACTTTTACTGTGGTGTGCATCAATTTTGTCTTGGTTGGTGAGTGTTTATTGGGTAAAAAATTATCCAGAATACGATGGCTGGTACAATAATAGTCTGTATTTCTCAGGATTTATTCTTGTTGCGGCTGCTGTAACTGCAATTTTTGCGCTATGGGTGAGTTCACCATGGTGGTTGATGTATCTGTTCTTGTTGGTTTGGGGAGCGGATAGTGGTGCATACTTCGTTGGGCGTAAATTTGGTAAGAAAAAACTTGCACCAGATGTGAGTCCAAATAAATCTGTAGAAGGTTTATACGGTGGTATCTTAACGTCAATGCTTATTGTGGTTGTTGTTGAGGTTTTATATCTAGACTTAACGTTAGCACAACATATTTTATTTTTGATTCTCTCTATAGTCACTGTGTTTAGTTCGGTGTTAGGTGATTTGTTTGAGTCAATGATTAAGCGCCGTGCTGGTATTAAAGATTCAGGTCGCATTTTACCCGGACATGGTGGTGTGTTGGACCGTATTGATTCATTGCTTTCTGCGGCACCTATATTTGCTGCGGGTATGTATGTGTTAAAACTAATTGGCGTAGATTTGTAAATGTCACAAGCTGTTTGTATCTTAGGTGTAACGGGTTCTATTGGTCAAAGTACCTTAAAAATACTGCAACAGCATCCTGAAGAGTATTCTGTTTTTGCAATAACGGCATACAGTCGAATTCAGGAATTGGTGCAAATTTGCAAACAGTTTCGTCCTAAAGTTGTGGTGATACCGTCTGCTAAAGAGCCAGAGTTACTACAACTTTTTTCACAAGAAAATATTAACAACATCGAAATTTTATTTGACGAAGCAGGCTTAGAAGCAGTTGCACGTCATCCAGATGTCGATGTCGTTATGGCTGCAATTGTTGGGGCAGCAGGTTTGTTACCAACCTTGGCGGCTGTCAAAGCAGGTAAGCGCGTATTACTTGCCAATAAAGAAGCTTTAGTCATGTCTGGTGACTTGATGATGCAGGCTGCACGTCAGCATCAAGCTTTATTATTGCCTGTGGACTCGGAACACAATGCAATTTTTCAATGTTTGCCTGAACAATATTTGAATGTCGAGCGTAATGGTCAGCCTAAACTCGGCGTGTCGCGTATTCTATTAACGGCATCGGGCGGTCCGTTTTTACATCATTCTCTAGATGAATTGCGAAGTGTTACACCTGAGCAAGCCTGTAAGCATCCAAACTGGTCAATGGGACAGAAAATTTCTGTAGATTCTGCAACTTTGATGAATAAAGGGCTTGAGCTGATTGAGGCATGCCATCTTTTTGCAATTTCAGAACATTTTGTAACAATTGTTGTTCATCCACAGAGTATTATTCATTCCATGGTGCAATATGTTGATGGTTCAACATTGGCGCAAATGGGGAATCCAGATATGTGTACCCCAATTGCACATGCTTTAGCTTGGCCTAAACGTATTAATACTCATGTTCCTGCTTTGGATTTATTTGTAAATCATCAACTTGATTTTCAAGAACCAGATGCAACGCGTTTTCCTGCTTTAACTTTGGCTCGTCAAGCCATTCAAGCTGGAGGCTTAGTTCCTGCAATTTTAAATGCGGCGAATGAGATTGCGGTGGCATCTTTCTTGCAAAAACAGATTGGTTTTACCGATATTCCTGTGGTAGTTGAACATACGTTGAATCGGGTTGAAAATGGTTCTGCGGATTCAATAGATTTAATCTTAGAAGCGGACTCAACTGCTAGATCTATTGCCCAGCAGTTTGTAAGCAGTAAAGGAAGCTAACATGAATGCCTTGTTTATTATTGTTGCAGCAATTTTATTGCTCGGGCCTCTCATTGCGATTCATGAGTTCGGACATTATTTTGTAGCACGTAAACTAGGCGTCAAAGTTTTAGTTTATTCCATTGGCTTTGGTCCAACTGTGTTGAAATGGACATCAAAAAAGTCAGGTATTCAATATCAATTGTCTGCTTTGCCTTTAGGTGGCTATGTCAAAATGTTGGATGAGCGTGAAGGAAATGTTGCTGAAGCGGATTTACCTTATGCGTTTAATCGCCAACACCCATGGAAGCGTATTGCGATTGTGGCCGCTGGGCCGCTAATTAATCTTATATTTGCAGTTTTATTGTTCTGGGTGTTGTTTTTACCAGCTCAAGAACAGTTGAATACTCGTGTTGGTAAAGTCTTGGTAAATTCGCCTGCTGCAACGGCACAAATGCAAGTTGGTGATAAGATTACAGCTGTTGATGGTGCTAAAACCACAACTTGGGAGCAGTTAAACTTTGCTTTGGTTGATCGCGCAGGTGAAACGGGTGTCGTTCACATTGATGCAGATCGAAATGGTCAAGCAAAGTCTTTTACGCTTCCGATTCAGAATTTCTTAAAAGATCAGAATCAATCGCCATTAGATAGCTTGGGTTTTATTCCTTATCGTCCACACATTCCTGCTACTGTCATGAAATTAAGTGAAGATGGTGCAGCGATTCGTCAAGGAATGAAAGAGGGAGATCGCATTGTTGCAATTGATGGCGTGAAAATGAAAGATTGGTTTGATGTCGTTGAGGTAGTGCAGGCCTCACCTGAAAAGCTACTCAAAATTGATGTATTGAGACAAAATCAGTTGGTGCATTTGGAGGTCATGCCGCAAGGTAAGCGAGACAACATGGGTAATGTGTCTGGTGTGCTTGGCGTGCAAAACAATCCGGGGCAAGTGGTGATTCCGGCGGAATATAAGCAAACTATTCAGTATGGTCCCGTAGAAGCATTCGGTAAGGCGCTTGATAAGACGGGTCAAATTAGTACCATGATTCTGAATTCTATCGTTAAGATGGTTCGTGGTTTAATTGGTGTGGAAAACTTATCAGGGCCAATTACGATTGCGAAAGTTGCTGGACAAAGTGCTGAAATGGGATGGCAAACCTTCATTTCCTTTATGGCGCTGATGAGCGTGAGTTTGGGAATATTAAACTTATTGCCTATTCCTATGTTGGATGGTGGGCATTTAGTGTACTACTTTGTAGAATTGATTCGTGGTAAACCTGTTTCTGAACAAATACAATTGGTTGGTTTGAAAATTGGTATGGTACTGCTGGGTAGCATGATGCTCCTTGCATTATTTAATGACTTTATGCGTTTATAACAACGTTGCTTTGAAATTAACATCGGAAAAGACTGGCATGCAGCACACACATTTATTTATGCCTTTGGCGCTGGTTAGTGCTATGGCAGCAGTACAACAAGTATATGCAGCGGATGAATTTATTGTTCGTGATATAAAAATTGATGGACTCGTTCGTTTAACTCCTGCCAATGTGTACACCATGTTGCCAATTGGGAGTGGTGATCGTGTTGATGATCAGGCTATTTCGAATTCAATTCGTGCACTATATGCCTCAGGCATGTTTGATGACATTAAGGCATCAAAAGAAGGTGATACGCTTGTATTCAAAGTAATTGAGCGTCCTCTTATTTCTAAAATTGAACTAAAAGGTAATAAGCTTATTCCTAAGGAAGCTTTGGAAGAAGGCTTAAAGAAAATGGGCTTAGCTGAAGGCGAGGTGTTAAAAAAATCGACACTTCAAACAGTTGAGTCTGAATTAGAGCAGCAATATGTTCAGCAAGGTCGTTATGATGCTGATGTAAAAGTAACAACGACTGCGAGACCCAATAACCGTGTAGATTTATTACTCGAGTTTAATGAGGGTAAGGCTGCTAAAGTTGTAGATATTAATGTCATTGGCAACACTGTTTTCAGTGACAGTGATATTCAACAAGCTTTTGCTGTAAAAGAAAGCAGCTGGAGTTCAATTGTTTCACGTAATGATCGTTATGCACGTGAAAAGATGGCTGCAAGCTTAGAAGCACTGCGTGCTTTATATTTAAACGCGGGCTATATCAACTTCGATATTACCAACTCAAGCTTGAACTTGAGTGAAGATAAAAAGCGAATTTTTATTGAAGTTTCGGTAAATGAAGGTCAACAATTTAAGTTTGGTGAATCTAAATTCTTGGGTGATGCATTGTATAAGCCTGAAGATTTAAAGGCGATGCAGATTTATAAGGATGGTTCGACCTATTCGCAAGAAAAAGTAAATGCTGTTAAGCAATTGCTATTACGCAAATATGGTAATGCTGGTTATTACTATGCAGAAGTCAATGTAGTTCCGCAAATTAATAATGAAACGCGCCAAGTTGATCTGAATTATTATATTAATCCCGGTCAGCAAGTGACTGTACGTCGTATTAATTTCACAGGGAATACCAAAACTTCTGATGAGGTATTGCGTCGTGAAATGCGTCAAATGGAAGGTGCTTTAGCAAGTAATGAAAAAATTGACTTGTCTAAAGTGCGTTTAGAGCGTACAGGCTATTTCAAAACGGTTGATGTTAAGCCAGCACGTATCCCTGGTATGCCTGATCAAGTTGACTTGAATGTGAATGTTGAAGAACAACATTCTGGTACAAGTACCTTGGCAGTCGGTTATTCGCAAAGTGGCGGTGTTACATTCCAAGCGGGATTGAGCCAAACCAACTTTATGGGTACTGGTAATAGCGTCGCAATCGATCTTTCGCGCTCAGAGACTCAAGATTACTATAACCTGAGTGTAACTGACCCGTATTTCACCATTGATGGTGTGCGTCGTGGTTACAACATGTACTACCGTAAAACCAAATTAAATAGCGACTATAACGTTAACAACTATGTAACGGATAGTTTTGGTGGTGGTATTAACTTTGGTTACCCTATTGATGAAAATCAAAGTATTAGTGCGGGTTTAAATATTGACCAAACTGATGTAACTACCGGTCCTTATGTATCTACCTATGTGCGTGACTATTTAAAAGCACATGGTGGGAAAGTTAAAAATACTGCAACATATTGTTTGGTGGATTTAACAGAAGCGAATAATTATACTTGTCCAGAAGGAAGTGTATCTAAGCCTTATGAGTCTGAATTTACTGGTGATTTCCTTACATACAACCTAACTTTGGGTTGGTCGTATAACACGCTGAACCGTCCAGTATTCCCTACAACGGGTCAGTCTCATCGTGTTAATGCTGAAGTTGCGTTACCGGGTAGTGATGTTGAATACCAAAAAATTACCTATGATGCACAGGCATTTTTACCTCTTGGTAAGGACTTTGTTCTACGTGGTTATGGTAAGTTGGGCTACGGTAATGACTTACCTTTCTATAAAAACTTCTATGCAGGTGGCTATGGATCGGTACGTGGTTATGACAACAGTACGTTAGGTCCAAAATACGATGGTGTTTACTATAGTGAAACGGGGAAAACAGACCCATCACCAGAAGAAGTGGGTGGTAATGCGCTAGTACAATTTGGTACTGAGTTGGCATTGCCTTTACCGTTTAAAGGTGATTGGACACGACAAGTTCGTCCAGTATTGTTTGCTGAAGGCGCACAAGTATTTGATACTCAATGCGATGTCTTTAGTACAGAAGCTGCAAAAACAGCGTGTAAAGATGAATACGGTTTTGATTTAGGCAATATGCGTTATAGCGTGGGTGTAGGCTTTACTTGGATTACCATGATTGGGCCATTGTCGCTAAGTTATGCTTTCCCGCTAAATGACAAACAAGGCGATCAAACTAAAGAGCTTCAATTTGAAATTGGTCGTACTTTCTAAGTACGATCTTTTTTAAAGCAAGGACAATACACAATAAGGTTTAATTCATGCGTAATATAATCAAAGCTTTAGCTGTTTCCAGTATTTTACTAAGTTCTGCTGTACATGCCGCTGGTTATGGTGTGGTTGATTTAGAGCAAGTGGTAGAAAATAGTACATATTTAAAAGCGCAAAATGCAAGTTTGCAACAATCTATCAAGCCACAAACAACCCGATTAGAACAATTGGGTAAAGAGCTAGATGCAATGAAGCAGAAAGCTCAAGGTACTAAACTCTCAGAAGCTGAAATGCAGAAAATGAGTGCGGAATACCAAACTAAGCTAAATGAATTAAATGGCATTCAGCAGGGTTTGCAGGGTAAAGTTCAGGCATCTTTGCAAGTGATGAACAAGACATTGGATTCTCGTATTAAGCAAGTTGCTGAGCTATTGCGTAAAGAGGGTAATTTAGATGTAGTGTTGAACAAAAACTCTGCACTTGCCTATGACGCTAAGTATGATTTAACTGATAAAATGATTCAAAAGGTTAATGCAATTAAGTAATCAATGAATCTTAACAAAAAAAGTTTAGAAGACCTAGCTCGCCTTGTGCAAGGCGAGTGTATAGGTCACTCCAGCCTTGTTATTCAAGGTCTGGCGAGCCTAGATGCAGCATCTGTGCATAATATTTCCTTTGTGACGGATGAAAAGTATTTGGATAAGGCGCTTGCCTCAAAAGCAGGTGCTCTTATTGTTACTCAGGCTTTACAAGAAAAATTGCACAGCCATCAAAATTTTATCCTCGTTCAAAATCCATATCTTGCTTTTGCAATTCTGACGCATGTGTTTGAGAAAAAGCACACTGAAGTTGGTATTGAAAGTACTGCTCAGATTCATCCTTCAGCGATTGTTTCAGATTCGGCTTATATTGGTCATTATGTTGTGATTGGTGAGAATTGTGTGGTTGGAGATAACACGATTATTCAACCACATGTGCGTATTGATGATGATGTTGAAATTGGTAAAGATGGATTTATTGATTCGCATGTGACGTTAACGGGTGCATGTAAAATTGGTGATCGCGTGCGTATCCATGCCAATACAGTGATAGGTGGAGAGGGTTTTGGTTTTGCACCTTATCAAGGTAAATGGCATCGTATTGCTCAATTAGGTTCCGTTCAAATTGGAAATGATGTTCGAATTGGTTCAAATTGTAGTGTTGACCGTGGTGCTTTGGATGATACCATTTTGGAACATGGTGTTAAGATTGATAACCTTGTGCAAATCGCGCATAACGTTAAAATTGGTGAGAACACCGCGATTGCTGCAAAGAGTGGAATTGCTGGTAGTACAACAATTGGCAAAAACTGTATCCTCGCAGGTGGCTGTGGTGTAGTGGGACACATTTCAATTGCGGATAATGTGACAATTACTGGAATGTCAATGGTCACAAATAATATTTACGAAGCGGGAAGTTATTCTGGTGGTACGGGATTATTTGAAACGCCGCAATGGAAGCGTACAGTTGTAAGGCTTCGACAATTAGCAGATGTGCCATTGACCCAATTAGTCAAACGACTTGATCATATGCAGACTCAAATTGAGTCCCTTGAATCAACTTTTAAATTGCGTAAATAGAAATATGATGACTGAGTCGACTTTACTATCATTTACGAAACCAGAATTGCCAATGCATATTCAGCAAATTCGTGAATATTTACCACATCGTTATCCATTCTTATTGGTTGATCGCATTGTTGATGTAACTGATAATGGGATTGTGGGTTATAAAAACGTTTCAATTAATGAAGAGTTCTTGCAAGGACATTTCCCGAATTACCCAATTATGCCTGGTGTATTAATTGTTGAAGCCTTGGCTCAAGTTTCGGGTATTCTGGGCTTTATTATGAACAATGAGAAACCAAGTGAAGGTTCTTTGTTCCTTTTTGCGGGCGCAGAGAAGGTAAGATTTAAAAAACAAGTGGTTGCAGGTGACCAACTTGTATTAAAATCTGAGTTGATTATGCAAAAACGTGGTATTTACAAATATAATTGTATTGCCACTGTTGATGGCGTAGTTGCAACAACCGCGGAAATTATGGTTTATCATCAGAAAGTATAGAGCAGGCATGAGCAATAACGAATTCATTCACCCAACCGCTATTATTGACTCATCAGCAGTAATTGCTCCAGATGTACAAATTGGACCGTATTGTATTATTGGTCCACAGGTCACAATTGGAGCTGGAACAAAACTTCATTCACATGTTGTGGTTGGAGGCTACACGCGTATTGGTAAAAATAATGAAATTTTCCAGTTCGCGAGTATTGGCGAAGTTTGCCAAGATCTTAAATACCAAGGTGAAGAAACTTGGTTGGAAATTGGTGATCATAACTCGATTCGTGAACATTGCAGTTTGCATCGCGGTACTGTGCAAGACCAGAGCTTAACAAAAATTGGTAGTCATAATCTGTTGATGGTGAATACCCATATTGCGCATGATTGTATGGTAGGTGATCACAATATTTTCGCTAATAATGTAGGCGTGGCGGGTCACGTTCACATTGGTGATTACGTTATTGTGGGTGGGAACTCAGGTATCCATCAATTCTGTAAACTTGCTTCATTTAGCATGATTGGTGGTGCATCTTTAATTTTGAAAGATGTCCCAGCTTATGTCATGGCTTCTGGCAATCCAGCACATGCTTTTGCAATGAATGTTGAAGGTATGCGTCGTAAGGGTTGGTCTAAAGAGGTAATTCAAGGTTTACGTACAGCGTTTAAACTTATTTATAAAGAAGGTTTAACGACTGTTGAGGCCATTGAGCGTATTCGTCAGGAAATTTTACCTACAGTAGCAGAAGCCCAGTTGTTGCTTGACTCTCTGGAACAGTCTGAGCGCGGTATTGTGCGTTAATTTGCTGTAAAAAAAAAGACACCTTAAGGTGTCTTTTTTTATTTCTTAAAATAGCCAGCTTCTTCGCTTTTTGGATATTGTTTTAAAAGTCTGGTTTTATATTGGTTTGCTAATGCTGTATTACGATCTACATCTTTGGCGATGCTATAGAGTTGATAGAGCGCTCGAGCGGCTTTAGAAGATTGTGGGTATTGGTTGACTACAATATTATAATTTCGCTTGGCTTCGGTGTAGTTGGTCGGCTCTATGGCGAGATTGAATTCGGCTAACCAAAAATATGCATTGCTAATATAAATACTATTGGGATGGTTTTTAATAAAGTTTTGCATTGGAGCAATCGCTTTTTTCGCACCACCTTGTTTATATGCATCTAATGCGACTGTATAGGCCGCTTTCTCTAAATCGGTCGTTTGTTGTTGATTGCTTGTGGTAAGTGTTGCATCCGTGTTGATGGCTTTGGTTGGAGCTGTAGCCACTGGCGTAGGATTACTTGCATTATTTACTACTGCTGGAGCGGTGGTTGAGGTGGTGGCGTTGGAGCTGGGAGACGTATCCTGTTGATTATCCTCCGTTGGGGCAGAGCTGTCTGGATCAATTTTTTGTTGTAATAACTCTAAGCGTTGATCTAAGTCGGTATAGCGGTTGTTGAGGTCATTTTTGAGTTGCTCAATGGTGTTTTCTTGTTCTTCAATACGGCCACGCAGGCTTCGAATATCATTTTCAAGCTGTTGATTCTTTTGCATGAGTTGCCAATTTAGATTGGTTGGCGCCGCTGCTTCTGGTGTTGATGAGTTAGCATTGGAGGGGGTGTAGCTTGAACCTGAATCACTCTGACTTAAGCCACGTGTTTCGATTGGAACGTTTGCATATAAAGTGCTGCTACTGAGTAAGGTGAGTGCATAAATTGCATGCTTATATTGCATCATAAAACATATCCATTTTGTATTACTTGCTTAAAGCCTTGAGTTTGTATGGCTTTATTCATTTCATCTTGAACACATTTAAAATGTTCGGGTAGGGAAAAGCAATAAGTGTTTGCAATCTTGTCGTATGTTTAAAGTAAACTCATCCTGCATGTAGAGCAAAAAATGCGATAAATCGGTATTTTTGTATTTTAAATAATCAAATGAATGGCTTAGCTATATAAATGCAGATTAAAGGCTTGCAACTTGAGTAAAAATCTCTATACTCTGTTCTTGCAATGGTAGCCCTGCCGGTTACTTCGCAATTGCACTCTGCAAACCCCGCCAGGACCGGAAGGTAGCAACGGTAGTAGAATTGTGATGTGCCGAAGCTTTGCTGGTAGGGTTGCCACCATTTATTTTTATAACAATTTATTATAATTAATCTTCAAACTCCTTTTTGTTAATTGCTTTCATAATTGCATCCATATCAAATCCTCTGTATTGTAGAAAACGGATTTGTTTTGCTTTCAGTTTTGCATCTTTCTCAACAGCATGACCAAATTTCTTGATTTTCAGTTGATAGGCTTGTTCAGCCCAATCGATTTCTTTTAATTCGTCTTGAATCAGTTCACTGTTAATTTGCTTGTTTTTTAATGCCAATTTGATGCGTTGTGGTCCTTTCCCTTTTCTTTTTTGGCTTGATAGCACAATTTCGGCTACACGCTGATCACTTTGATAGTTCTGCTCGGATAGTTCATTTACAAGGTTAATGACTTCCTCGCGATTCGCTGCGTAGGTTGCGAGCTTTTCGATTAGTTCAGCTTTAGAGAATTCTTTACGGGTGAGTACAGCAAAGGCATAAGAACGTAAGCGTGAGCCTGTTAGCCCCGTATTTTGAGCAGATTCCACCTCTATCACCGCATTATGGTGATCAGTTGCATCTGGTGATGGTGCATGCTCAATATGAGAAGTTCCAAACTCTTGTTTTAAGCTGTTGTAGTCAAGCAATTTAGGGAATTTTGATTGGCTCATAATATATCTAATCTTGATTGAAAAACGCCCCGAAGGGCGTTTGAGTGTAACAGGTATATTTTATAGATAAGCAGATGGTTTAAGCATCGAGCAAGAGGTCAGATTCATCTTCTTCTTTCTCTTCTACAACACCGCCCGTTGTTAATAACTGGTCACGGATAATGCGTTCCACTTCTTGTGCCAATTGTGGGTTTTCTTCAAGGTGGCGAATGACATTGTTTTTACCTTGACCAATTTTGTTACCTTGATATGAATACCAAGCACCCGCTTTTTGGATGATGTCTTGCTGAACAGCAAGATCGACCAATTCGCCTAACTGGTTAACCCCTTTACCATAAAGAATCTGGAAAAGTGCTTCTTTAAATGGAGGTGCCATTTTGTTTTTAACCACTTTAACTTTGGTTTCTGAACCCACAATTTCGTCGCCTTCTTTCACTTGACCAACACGACGAATATCAAGGCGAACAGAGGCATAGAATTTTAATGCGTTACCACCTGTTGTAGTCTCAGGGCTGCCGAACATCACACCAATCTTCATACGAATTTGGTTAATGAAGATCACCATACAGTTCGAACGCTTGGCATTACCTGTAATTTTACGTAAGGCTTGGCTCATTAGGCGTGCTTGCAAGCCCATATGGGAGTCACCCATTTCACCTTCAATTTCAGCACGTGGCGTTAATGCGGCAACAGAGTCGACTACGATTAAGTCAATTGCGCCAGAGCGCACCAACATGTCGGCAATTTCAAGTGCTTGTTCACCATGGTCTGGTTGAGAAACCAAGAGGTTGTCAATATCAACACCAAGCTTACGCGCATATTGTGGGTCAAGTGCATGCTCAGCATCGATAAAGGCACACGTACCACCTGCTTTTTGACATTGTGCAATGGCTTGTAATGTCATGGTGGTTTTACCTGAAGATTCTGGACCGTAAATTTCAACAATACGACCCTTTGGTAAGCCACCAATACCCAGCGCGATATCGAGTGTCAATGAACCTGTTGAAACGGCTTCAACAGCTTGCACTGTATTGTCGCCAAGGCGCATAACTGTATTCTTACCAAACTGTTTTTCAATTTGGCTTAGGGCAGCATTGAGCGCCTTACTTTTATTCTCATCCATCTTACAACCTCAAAACTTTGTCACTTTACTTTTAACGAAGTGGATGTCTTACATTACAAACGTTTTCCACTTCAGTATAGTGACAGAATTATTTCTGTTATTCTATGCCTGTTGTATCTTGTGCGACACAACATGACGCGACTAATTTAATCATCATTATATGACCATTGGTGGTCAAATTGTTGATCATTTTCTTGTTTAAATTTACTGATTTGTCGACGATCTTTTTTCGAAGGTCGATGATCAGGTCGAGCAAGATTATGCAATTTTCTTTGTGATGCAAGCAATTCCCTTTTTGCTAAACTGACTTCAGTTTCTTCATATAATTGCTGAGCAATCGGGGCGGGACCCCGCACATTGGAAATGGCTTTAATTACGACAGTTTTTTTTTCGAAACCTTGTTGGATGGTAAGTTCCATCCCTACACGAACTTCTTTAGAAACTTTGACACGCTCTCCATCGAAATGGACTTTACCGCCTTCAATTGCAGATTTGGCAATGCTTCGAGTTTTAAAAAAACGTGCAGCCCACAGCCATTTATCGATACGTACAGTTTCAGCAGGAAGATTTTGCTCTGCTTTAGGCATATTGCTTTTGTTCCTCGGCATGTTCAAGTAAGGGAATTAGGTCGGTGAGTACATCAATCATTGGGAAATTGGATTTCTCACGCACTAACCCTGTAGATGAGGGCTGTTGGATCGTAATCAAATGCTGTAGTCCAAATTTTTGTGCACCCAATAAAACTTTTTCAGTGTCATCGATAAAGTAAGACTGCTGCACATCAAAAGGATGTAGCTGATGTAACTTCTCCCAAAATGCAGTAAATTCTTTGGCGTGCCCTAGTGTTTCACTGCTCACAATCACATCGAAATAGTGCCCAATACCTGTTTGCTTAAGTTTAAATTCTAGACTAGCACAGTCTGCATTGGTGGCTAACCAACACGGATAATGATTGGCTTTCAGATATTCTAATAATTCAATGCAACCTTCACGACGGCTCACTTTATGTTGCTGCTTTTTTTGTAATGCAAGCACATCAAAGCCGACTTTAGTCGACCAAAAATGTGAAGAATACCAGTTTAAAGTGTGGCTATGTTCTTGATAGAATTGGAATAGGACTTCTTTACTTTGTTCGATTGAACATTGATGTACTTCAGCATACTGAATGGGCACAAGCTGATTCCAAATCAGGTCATCATAAGCAAGATCGAGTAAGGTTCCATCCATGTCAAAAATGACTGGAGGTTTTTGAGAAAAGTTCGACATATATAAGGTGATCTATGTTTAAAACAACAACAGCACCGCAAGATGCAATGATCTTGCAGCTTGTGCCCATTGTGACACAAGCGTGCGAAATTTTGCGAGAAGAATATCAACGATATTGTGCTGGTGAACAGTTTGATATCACACAGAAACACGATGATTCACCTGTCACGCAGGCAGACTTTAGAGTGAATCAATATATTACAGAAGCCTTGGCACAGCAATATTCAGATATGCCTTTGCTGTCCGAAGAAGGTGAATATGATCAACGCCAGCAATGGCATCAGTTTTGGTTACTCGATCCCTTGGATGGTACCAAAGAGTTTTTGCATAAACGTCCTGAGTTTACGATCAATTTAAGTCTGGTTGAGGGTGTGCATACGGTTTTTGCAGTGTTGGCAATTCCAGCTGAACAGGTGGTGTACTTTTGTCCTCGGCAAGGTATGCCATTAAAGTTAAATTTAAGTACGCAGCAGTGGTTTGTGTATGAATTGAAACACTCAGTGGCTACCCCAGTGCATATAGGGCTAAGTCAAAGTGCACAGCATAAGTCTGAATACACAGCGTATTTAGATGTGCTGAAAGATATGTCTGCTTATGATGTATTTAAAGCGGGGAGTGCTTATAAGTTTTGTATGATCTTGGAACATAAGGTGGATATTTACCCGCGTTTTCACCCAACCAGTGAGTGGGATACCAGTGCGGGACAATGTTTAATTGAGCGAATTGGTGGTGGATTGGTCGATTTTAAAGGGCGACCATTTGTCTATAATCAACGAGAGACTCTATTGAATGGTGGTTTTATTGCTTATCGGAATGCCGAGATGAAAGAACTCGCATTACAAGCACTTGCAGCAATGCAGAGTAAGCATTGAGCAAAAAAATTAAACTGTTATAGTGTAAGCTCGACGGAAGAATGATGGTCTTATGGCATTAGAACGACTCCCACATAGTATGCTAAAAGCAATCGATTTATTGCCAGATACACATACTCCAGTCACATTATTTACACGGCATTCCATTCGTGAAATGGTGAGTGGGCAAGGCTTGGCTGGTTATGATTTACAGCTAACACCACAAGGGCGTGATTTGGCGCAAGCATGGGGCGGTCACTTAATTGCTCAAACAGGTCGAACGATTCAGCATTGTATCTCTAGCCCGATTCAACGTTGTGTAGATACTGCTGCTTTAATGATTCAAGGGGCGGATTCAAGTAGCCTGCAAAGTAATACGCATCATATTGAAATTGTGCAGCAAGGGCTTTTGGTTGAGCCGGGCAGTTTTGTGCTGGATATTAAACAGGCAGGTCCCTATTTTCGTGAACAGGGAGCTTTGGGCTTTATCAATAGCTTTGTAAATAATGCTTTACCAGGCATGAAACATCCCATACGGGGTGTAGTGGATGTGCTTGAATTAATTTATAACACGCATCCACAGCAGCATAATGGGCTTAGTCTGGCAGTGAGCCACGATACCATTATTTCCGCAATTATTGCTGTAATTTCAGGTCGAAATGTAATTACTCAAGAAGACTGGCCACAAATGATGGAGGGCTTATTTGTCTGGTTTGAGGGCGATGAGTTTTTAGATTCAAAATTAAAATGGATTTGGCGAGGCGAATTGCATGAGTTAAATATTCGCCAGTTTAAACAACATCATTAGAATCAGAAACTTCAATACATTCTGTTTATCTGGCTGAATATATTCTTTATATGTGTGGATTCCTGCATAGGATGGCTTAGATTCGTCGTAAGCATAGCAAAAACATAATACAATATTATATAATAATTCATAAGTTCATGTTTTTAATGACTTATTTCACATATAAAAACTTTATTTAAAAACACTTGGGGATTTTTTTGAAAACTGTGATGAATTACCCTTTACATATTTTAAGTCTGTGTATTGCATCTATTTTATTATCAGCATGTGGTGGGGGTGGCGGTTCTGGTGAGGGGTCGAATAATTCGGGATCTTCAGCAGATACGACACCCAGTCAACCTCAATATCCAGAACCAACCAAAGATGTCGTGGATGATAATGCTTTGGGCTTCTATGATTATGATGCAACGTCTTCAACTCGTGCGATTCGTTCCGATTTAACGGGTTCATTTCAAGGCATGGTTCAATTTGCACAAGCGCATGTGGTTGATCCAAGTGGTAATGAGGCCAAAAAAATGCCGAGACTCACGTCTGAGCGTGAGGCATTGTTATTGGTCACACCTACTAGCGCAATGGGTGATATACAAGGCTTGGAGCTTGAAATATATCAAGATGGTTTATTTGTACGGAAAGTTAAGCTTGATGACCCATCGCAAATTCCACGCTCTGATCAGAGTAATCAAGATCAACGACCGCAAGTACTTTACAGTAAGCGAGCTTGGTCAACTAAGTTGAATTGGAATGAAGTAAAACCTGGGTTGAAACTGAAATTGGTGGATACCACTGGTCGCGTAGGTGAACTATTTGAAACCCAAATTGATTTTGCTGCACCTGGTGTATTGGTATTAAACAATATACGACTCGGATTACTGACGGATCCACCTGTATCTACAGGACACTATATGTTGCTAGAGCCTGAAAAGGCAGGTACGGATTATTTCCAAACCATTCCTGCATCAGAAATGATTGTTGCAAAATATGATGACATGAAACTGAATCGAGTCATGGTGGCCAATGGAACCATTTATGACACCAATAGTACTGTAGAGGGTGGAGTCTATTCTGGGGATATGCGTGAAAATGTTGCGAAATCCACCTTTAGCGTTGGCATTAATTTGGCGAACTGGGGGGTGACAAGTGCTTCTATGGCAAGTCAGGAGCAGCCTCAACTCACTGAAAGTGTGATTGTGCACCATGCTCGCGGAAAATATAGCAATGGCGATCAAACCCATGGCTTGAGTGGTGGCAATGGTATGTTGACGCTGATTGACTCAATTGGTAATGAGTTTAGCCATGAAATTGGACATCACTATGGTTTAGGGCATTACCCCGGCTCTGTTGAAACAAAAGATCAGCCAACCAATTATTTTTGGTCTGCACATCATGCAGACAGTGGATGGGGGTATATTTCGTTCCGTAATAAAATGCGTGGCAATCTCAATTGGCAATCGACCAATTTAGGCGATGGCAGCAATGGTGTTCCTAACTTCTTAAAACTTTATCCATATAGTTGGGATGCGATGGCAGGTGGGTATACTGCAAGTTCAATTTCGCAGTTTACGCATTATACGGGTTATAGTACTTCGTTAAAGATTCAGCCACATTTTAATCGAGAGATGTGGGATGCAAGCTCACCAACTGGTTATACAAAATGGAATGCGACAACCCGTAAAATGGAAGTTGTGCAACCTCGTGTCCCGAGCTCTTCCAAAGTTTGGTATAACCGGGTCGATGGGAACTATTTGAAACCTCGGTTATTTGGTGTTCCTGTATATACAATTTTAGGTGGATATGACCCTGAAAATCAGGTGGGTTTATTGTATCCTGCGGCAAGAAGCAACTGGGGAAATGTCTTTAACTTACCTGAAACCAATGCGACAGCAGCTCAAGCAGCGTGTTGGCTAAATATTCGCTCGGTAAGTGGTAGTAAAACTATTGCATTAGCACCGAACCGTATGGATGCTGCTGATAGTCTTGCAAATAAATTGCATATTAATCTTGCCATTGCTGATCAGCCACAGCATGTTGACTTGTATTGTAAAAAAGCCAATCAGGCTGAAAAACTACTCTCTAGTATTGATATTCCGAGCTATGCCGAAGCGATGAAATCTGCGGTGAAAATTGGTCGTGAAAATGGCTATGAAGCTTTGCGTAAAATTGAGTTACCAAGTTTTGAGCAAGAATTACTCGCCCAAAATGGCAAACCAATCGTGGCTTTATCTGCCAATACCGCATTGATGTATGATTCTTACCGAACCAATCCACAGGGCTTATCTGCCACTGCTCAGCAAGTACTTGCACAATATTCTGACCAACAGCAAAAAATCTATCGTTTAAACCGTTGGATGAATGTGTATGCACAGGATTTAGCTACCAATAATGTAGCAGCTAAATCTGCTTTGGCGGCATTTATTCAGGGATTGGGTTTGGAAACGACAACGCTCATGAATCAACAGAGTACTTTACTGAATAGAACCAATTGCCTCAAAGTGGAGAAAACCGCTTCAGGTCAATATAACCCTTATATTAGTGGTTCAACGGGTTGTGTGACGGATGATTCGGAAAAATGGGTTTTCGATGCCTTGGGTCGTATACACAGTAAGTTGGCAGTTGATCAATGTTTAACGAGTAATGGTGGTGGAAATAAAATTACTTTGACAACTTGTTCAACACAATTAAGTAATCAGATCTGGACGATGGCGGCAGATACGCAATCTATTCGTCAAGGAAATCAGTGTTTTGATTTGAATAAAGGCTATTTGGTTGATAATCGCGCTGATTTAATTCGTTATTCTTGTACCAATGGTGCGAATCAGAAATGGAGCATGTTGACTCCGAATACCAATCTAATTTTATCTTATTTGACGCCTAAAAATTTAGCTGTACTTGTAAATTAAAGTTTTCGCTCCTTCACTGATGTGGGGGAGTGTATCTGATGTCTTTTATTTTTAATTAAAACCATGTAATTAAAAATTCAAAAAGCACAGACGTAAAAAAAGCCCAGATGGGCTTTTTTTAATACAACAAATTAGTTAGCTAACGCTTTAACTTGTGTATTTAAACGGCTCTTATGACGAGCAGCTTTGTTTTTATGGATGATGCCTTTATCAGCCATACGGTCGATTACAGGAACAGCTTTTTTGTAAGCTTCTGTAGCAACAGCATAGTCACCAGCAGCGATAGCAGCTACTGTGCGTTTGATGTAGGTACGAACCATAGAACGCAAGCTTGCGTTGTGTTTACGTGCTTTAACGTTTTGACGAGCACGTTTTTTTGCTTGAGCAGAGTTTGCCACTCGTGCACTCCTTGAATTAGATTGGTCTGGGCGGGCTGAAATTCATACTGAAAACCAACATCAGTAGAACTATCACCAGCCCGTAAACAAGTGGCATATTTTGATTAAACACGGCTACGAAGTCAAGTCTTGACATGCTTTGACAACATTTTAGATGCAGAAAAATGTTAAAGAAAACGTTAGATTAGTCATAAACCACGGAGAACGGTCAAAAAATGATAAATTCGATTCAAAATGCAATTGTGATTGGTGCAACAGGTCTCGTCGGCAGAGCCTTAATAAAACAATTAAATGAATTAAGTAGTTGTGAGCAAATTACAGCAGTTGTTCGACACTATGATGTCGAGTTAAGTCAGTTAGAAAAAGTCCATCAATTTGTACTTGAAGATTTTTTGTTACTAAATGATGAAGATGTGCACGGTCATAGCCATGCATTTAGTTGTTTAGGGTCAACTTTAAAAAAAGCAGGCTCAAAAGCACAGTTTTATAATATTGATTATGAGATAAATGCACATTTTGCGGACTTATTTGAAGGATTGGAAACGCATTATTTGTTGGTCAGCGCACTAGGCGCCAATCCGAAGTCACCGATTTTTTATAATCGCGTTAAAGGTGAGTTAGAACAGCATATTCGTGAATTGGCTTTGGCGAAGACTTCAATACTACAACCTTCTTTATTGCTAGGGGAGCGGTCAGAACAACGGTTGCTAGAAGGTGCTACTCAGCGTTTATATCAAAAGATGTCGCATTTGGTCCCAGATTCTTTTAAATATAAGCCAGTGACTGCGGAACAAGTGGCTCATACTATGGTCGTGGCAGCTCAATATCAGACTGAAAAGTTTGAGATTTATGATAATTTACGCATACAAAAAGCCAAATAAATGGAGAATGACGTGGCAACTGTTCCTTTTGTAACTTGTGATTTATTAGATGACAATCCTGAAAAAGAGCTTCAGGTGGTTACACCATCGATGGATGGTAAATTCTTTAAAAGTTATGGTGCTCGTAAAACCTTTGGCGGTCAGGTGGTGACTGTAAAATGTTTTGAAGATAACTCTCGTGTTAAAGAACTACTCGCGACTGACGGTCAGGGTAAAGTTCTTGTGGTCGATGGTGGTGCTTCAATGCGCTGTGCCCTCATGGGAGATCTGATCGCTGAGTCAGCAGTCAAGCACCAGTGGAATGGTGTGATTATTTACGGTTGTGTCCGTGATGTGGATGCAATTGCAGAATTGGATTTGGGTGTACACGCATTGGCCGCAATTCCACAAAAAAGTAATCGTAAAGGCATAGGCGAAACAGATATTCCACTCTATTTTGGTGGGGTAAGTATTCAATCTGGCGATTATATTTATGCCGATAATAATGGCATTGTGGTGGCTAAAGAACCATTGGTCGAATTATAAGACCATTAAAAATAAGGACAATCTATGGTGAATCATCAAATTAAAGTTATTCAAGCCTTGGCTTCATCATTGGCTGAAGGTGGTCGAGGAGTCTCTGGTACAGCTTTTCCAAAGCAACCAGAGAAATCATTAAAACTCTATGAATTTGAAGGTTCTCCATTTTGTCGCCGTGTGCGTGAAGTTTTGACGTTATTAAATTTGGACTATGAAGTTTATCCATGTCCAAAAGGTGGCACAAAATATCGTCAAATCGTAAAGCAATTAGGTGGGAAAAAACAATTTCCTTTTTTCATTGATGAGAATACTTCAACACAGATGTATGAGTCGCAAGACATTATTCACCATCTGTTTGAACATTATGGGCGAACAGGTAAAACACCGAAAAAATTTGCACATTACCCCAAAATTCCTGTCGTGGCGCTTGCCGGAACCATTATTAATGGTGCGCGTGGTGTTTGGGTGAATCAGCGAATTATTCACCGTGAAGCGCCGCAACAGTTACTTGAATTATGGGGATTTGAAGCGAGTCCATTTACTCGCGTGGTTCGCAGTGTACTGACCGAATTAGAACTACCATTTGTATTTCATAATGTGGCAAAAGAGCGCTGGCAAGATATGGGACCTGCGGTATTGCGTTTAAAGCCTGGGAAATATATTCCGATAAAAGAAGGTAAGCGTGAAAAGGTGGTCGCTCTGATGGGGCGTGATATTCAAGTGCCGTATCTGGTTGATCCGAATACTCAGGTCAAGATGTTTGAATCGGCAAAAATCGTGAAGTATCTCAAAAAGCAATATGGTGCTTAGAATCCTACGTATAAAAACTTGAACTCGGATTAGATAATGGATTAACCCGAGTGTCTGGTTTAAGAGGTCAATAGATTGAATAATTGTTGCATGCCTTCGGTTGCAGTTTGAGCAATGAGTTGATACTGCGTGGGCATGCTTTGTTGATGTGCTTTGGGATCAATATAATACGCTTTACAGTGTGGTGGAATTTCATGGATTAATCCTGCAACAGGATACACCTCTAAACTTGAACCGATCACAATAAAAATATCTGCATGTTGTACAATTTTTTGTGCCTCGTCATAAGCAGGTACAGCCTCACCAAACCAGACCACATGCGGTCGTAGTGGGTAGCCTAAAGGGCAACGATCTGTTTCTAAATTCAGTTCCCAGCCTTCTATAGGGTAAAACTCAGTTGCATATTCGGCATGAGGGCCTGAACTCTTGGCTAGGCGGATATTGCCATGTAAATGCAATACATTGTCATTACCTGCACGTTCATGCAGATCGTCAATATTTTGTGTAATGACATTGAGATGATAGTACTGCTGTAATTGAGCAATCAGTTGATGAGCACGATTCGGCTGAGCGTGTAAAATATGTTTACGTCGCTGGTTATAAAAATCTTGAACCAATTGTGGATTTCTGGCCCATGCTTCGGGTGTTGCGACATCTTCAATGTTGTAATTTTCCCAGAGTCCATCGTGATCACGAAAGGTTTGAATACCACTCTCGGCACTCATGCCTGCACCTGAAAATATCACTAAGTTTTGCATGATTTCCCTATTATTTTGGTTGTGCATTAACAGCAGTTAAATCTGAGATTGACTGGACTTCATGCTGTATCCAATCGACAAATTTGCTCAAAATAGGTGATGGTTCCTGATCTGAATGCACCAGATAATATGCACGATTACTGGGTAATGGGCTATTGCTAGCAATCACCAAGGTTTGATTTTTTAGCTCTTGTTCAATCAGCATTTGCGGAATGAGTGCAACACCCATGGCATGGGATGCCGCTACAGCAAGCATGGAAAACAGCTCATGCCGTTGTCCTTCATCAGCTTTGGGGTGGTCAATGTCATGAGCTTGAAACCATTCCTGCCAAATAGTGGGTCGTGTGGTTTGCTGTAATAAAGGCAGTTGGGCAATTTGCTCTGGATTCAAATGATAACTGTATGAGTTGAGTTTTTCTGCATTTGGAAAATGTTGCAAAATAAGCGTAGGTGAACAAACTGCGATAACATCTTCAAGCATTAAAAAGTGGGCACTGGTTCCTGGCCAATGCTCAATTTGTTGTTGTGTGCCTGCATAAATGGCAGCATCAAACATTTGCTCATGAAAAAGAAAGGGCTTGGTGCTGGTTTCTAAATGAATGGTAATTTCTGGATAGCGCGTATTAAACTCATGTAATTTAGGTAATAACCAACGCGTTGCAAATGTTGGAACAACGCCTAATTTCAGCGTACCCCCTAAACCTTTATGTGACATGACTTCTTGCGTGGATTTTTCTAGACCGAGTAAATAGGGTTTTATTGCGGCATAGTATTGTGTGCCTGCAATGGTCAGTTCCATACCGTGTCGGGTACGGGTAAATAATTGAATATCTAAAAATTCTTCCAATTGCTGAATTTGACGTGATACCGCACTTTGGGTCATGGACAGTTCTTGAGAGGCATGCGTGTAACTGGCATGTTTCGCTGCTGATTCGAAGCAAATCAGGCCTTGTATAGAGGGAATTTTTCTTCTCATTTGGGTCGTCACGAAGCCATTAGGATATTTCAAATGTGCATAAATCATGCAGTATGAATAATAAGAAAATACTGTAGAAATAGCATTTTTACCATCTTATTGTTTTTTTGATGTGGAAAAATTAAATAAGATATGCGTTTTAGGCATATCTGCATGCAAATTAATCGTTTGAATTATTTGTCTTTCGGACTTAGCATCAATACAGATAACAAGACCTAGCAGAGGACGCAATGAACCAAATGGTGAATACAAAAGCAACACGTGTAAAATTTGATTGGACAGATCCATTCTTAATTGAACAGCAACTCACTGAAGAAGAACGCATGATTCGTGATGCAGCGAATGCGTACTGTCAGGAACAATTGATGCCACGTGTATTGGAGCAGTTCCGTCATGAGCGAACTGATGCTGGTATTTTCCGTGAAATGGGTGAGCTTGGCTTATTAGGTCCAACGATTCCAGAACAATATGGCGGTGCAGGTTTAAATTATGTGAGCTACGGCTTAATTGCACGTGAAATTGAACGTGTGGATTCAGGCTACCGCTCTATGGCAAGTGTACAGAGTTCGTTGGTGATGGTGCCTATTAATGAATTTGGTACAGAACAGCAAAAACAGCAATATTTACCTAAACTTGCATCAGGCGAATACATTGGTTGCTTCGGTTTAACTGAGCCAGATCACGGTTCTGACCCAGGAAGTATGATCACACGTGCTAAAAAAGTAGCAGGGGGGTATCGCTTATCGGGTGCCAAAATGTGGATTACTAATAGCCCAATTGCCGACGTATTTGTAGTGTGGGCAAAAGAAGTGTCTGAAGAAGGCAATGTTGGTGACATTCGTGGCTTTATCTTAGAGAAAGGCTGGGAAGGTCTTTCAGCGCCAGCGATTCATGGCAAAGTTGGTCTACGTGCATCAATCACAGGTGAAATTGTGATGGATAACGTCTTTGTTCCAGAAGAAAATGCGTTTCCTGAAATTCGTGGTTTGAAAGGTCCATTTACCTGTTTGAATAGCGCACGCTATGGTATCGCTTGGGGCGCGATGGGTGCAGCAGAGTTTTGTTGGCATACTGCACGTCAATATACAATGGACCGTAAGCAATTTGGTCGTCCTTTAGCCGCAACTCAGCTTATTCAGAAAAAACTGGCCGACATGCAAACTGAAATTGCTTTAGGTTTACAAGTTGCATTACGTTTTGGACGTATGAAAGATGAGGGGATTGCTTCGGTTGAAGGAACTTCTCTGATCAAGCGTAATAACTGCGGTAAAGCTCTAGATATCGCACGTTTAGCCCGTGACATGATGGGTGGTAATGGGATTAGTGATGAGTTTGGTGTTGCACGTCATTTGGTCAATTTAGAAGTCGTGAATACCTATGAAGGCACCCATGATGTGCATGCATTGATTCTCGGTCGTGCGCAAACAGGGATTGCAGCATTCTAATTTAATCATTTTATTTTGGTCAAAAAAAGGATGCTCGAAAGGGCATCTTGAGATTAAGTTTGTCTAAAAAAAATTAAAAGTAAAATGAAGATGCAGAATTGAGGAGCAAATAATGGGTGCGTTAAAGGGAATTCGGGTTTTAGATCTTAGCCGAGTATTGGCGGGCCCATGGTGTGGGCAAATTTTGGCAGATTTGGGTGCGGAAGTCATTAAAATTGAGCGTCCACAATGTGGTGATGATACTCGCATGTGGGGACCGCCGTGGATGCGTGATGCCCAAGGTGAGCCTACCCGTGAGTCAGGTTATTACCAGTCAGCCAATAGAAATAAATATTCGGTTGCGATTGATATCACACGCTCAGAAGGGCAAGCAATTCTGCATGAAATGGTCAAAACCGCAGATGTCGTGATCGAAAACTATAAAGCGGGTTCATTACATAAATATGGTTTGGATTATGAGACTTTAAGTGACATTAATCCGAATTTGGTCTATTGCTCGATTACAGGTTTTGGGCAGACAGGGCCACGTGCGGCTGAGCCGGGTTATGACTTTATCATTCAGGGCATGTCTGGATTGATGAGTATTACCGGTGAAGAGGAAAGCTTGGGGCACGGTGCGCAAAAAGTGGGGGTCGCTGTGGTCGATATTCAAACTGGTTTATATGCCACCATTGCTATTCAGGCTGCGCTATTGGCTCGTCATCAAATTGGACGAGGACAACACATTGATTTGTCTTTGCTGGATGTTCAGGTGGCAGGTTTGGCTAATCAAGGCATGAATTATCTCACTACAGGTGTATCACCTAAACGTATGGGAAATACTCATCCGAATATTGTGCCTTATCAAACTTTTAGTGCAAAAGATAAAGAGTTCATTGTCGCGTGTGGTAACGATAAACAGTTTAAAGATTTCTGTATTGCGATTGGTTATACCTCGTTGTTGGAAGATGGGCGTTTTAATCGAAATCAGGATCGAGTACGTCACCGTGAAGTGCTCATTGAATTATTATCTGTTCATTTCGTACAGCAAAATGCAGAGTCATGGGTGAGTGCGATTCATGCATTTAAAGTGCCTGTAGGGCTTATTAATTCTGTTGCCGAAGCTCTGCAAGAACCCCAAATTCAACATCGGGAAATGGTGGTGAATATACAACACCCACTTAATCCTGAGTTTCAGATGATTGGTTCGCCCATTAAATTGTCAGAAACGCCAGTTGAATACCATCATGCACCGCCACAATTAGGAGAACATACCATGTCTGTGTTGTCTCAATTTAAAGCAGAACATGAATTACAATTGTTAAAAGGTATGGGTGTGATTGATGGTAAAATAGCCTAAGCAGATTGGGTGTTAAAAAGATTACCTAGAAGGGCATTTAATTCTGTTTTGGATCAAAAAAATTTAACCAAGGTTTTCTTTGATTTGAATCGATGAGTTTGATGCTCTTTATAAAATAAAGCTCATCCTCATCATCAGGACCGACAATGCGTCCAGCATTAATTTCATAAGACAGATCGACCACAGCTTGGCGACCTTTGAGTTGGTTTTTGAGTTTCTCACCCAGTGAGTCTTGATCAAACTCAAACCAATCACCACATTGCTGGCTACAATAGGCGTGATATTCTTTTCCTTGCGGATCTTTTAAACCAAGTCCGAGATCATCTACGCCACCCCCATAAATGATGGTGTAGGTTTCGAATTGTGAATTTGCAAAAGCGGACATGCTCGAAAGTATAAGAATACAGTTGAGAAAGTATTTTTTCATTTTTATAAATTCTAATGTGTTATGAAGTAAGCGGGCGCTATTTAAACAAAAATTTTAGACAAAGAAAAGCCTCAGCAATGTGAGGCCTTTGAGGATGGTATTCTTATACAAGAAATTGCTTTAAAGCCTGATTAAACGCAATTGGCCGTTCCACATTAGAAATATGCGATGCATCAATTTCTACCAACTGACTGTTCGGAATCTGACTCTGCATAAACTCAGCATCCGCCACTGTCGTCACAGGATCTTGCCGTCCTGCAATAATCAATACAGGCACCGTAATTGTCTTTAACTGCTCCCGAACATCCGCTTTAGCCAAAGCCTCACAACAACTCGCATAACCTTCTGGGCTGCCAGCACCTAAGTCGTTTGAAAGCGTTGCAACTGTTGCTGCGTTGCTTTGGATAAAGGGAACTGTAAACCATCGCGAAGCTGCGCTGTCCGCAATGGATTGTAAACCTTGAGATCTGACCAAAGCAGCCCGATCTAGCCAAGCCTGCTCCTGACCAATTTTGGCCGCCGTATTACACACCACCACATGGCTAAACCGCTCAGGATAATGAATAGCCAACCATTGACCAGTTAAGCCCCCCATCGAAATCCCACAAAATGCAGCGTGTTGAATCTTTAAATGATCCAGCAAATGAATCACATCCTCACCCAATTGTTGCAGGCGATAAGGACCTTGTGGGGTAGACGAAGCACCATGACCACGCGTGTCATAACACACCACAAAAAACTGCTCTTTTAAAGCATTAAACTGCTGTTGCCACATACCATAATTAGTACCGAGCGAATTGGAAAATACCAAAGCAGGATTGGCGGCATCCCCAAAAGTTGCGTAATTAATGGTTACATCATTTGAAATAAATGTTGGCATAAAATCCCTCCCGACCTCCCTTTAAAAAAGGGAGGGGAAATACCTTAAATAGTTATGATTTGTTAAACGCGCTGAATAATCATTGCAATACCTTGACCGACCCCAATACACATCGAACACAAGGCATAGGTTCCACCCGTTTGTTCCAATTGGTTTAAAGCCGTGGTGACTAAACGTGCACCCGATGCACCCAGTGGATGACCAATCGCAATCGCCCCACCATTTGGATTCACTTGTGTCGTGTCATCTGCCAGACCGAGGTCACGGGTCACTGCAAGTGCCTGTGCCGCAAAGGCTTCATTCAGCTCAATCACATCCATCTGTTCAATACTGAGATTGGCTTGTTTCAGTAATTTCTTAATCGCAGGCGCTGGAGCAAAGCCCATGATGCGCGGCTCAACTCCGACAGCCGTAGATGCAATAATCTTGGCACGGGGTTTAAGTTGGTATTGCTGAATCGCTGCTTCTGAAGCAATCAGTACAGCAGCCGCACCGTCATTGATGCCTGACGCGTTTCCCGCTGTGACGGTGCCTTCTGCTGTGACGACTGGCTTCAGTTTCGCCAAACCTGCTAATGTGGTCGATGCACGAGGATGTTCATCGGTATCGACTACAATTGGATCACCCTTACGCTGAGGAATACTTACCGGGATGATCTCATGTTTAAAAAAGCCTTGAGCTTGCGCGGTTGCTGTGCGCTGTTGACTCGTCAAGGCAAACTGGTCTTGATCTGCACGATCAATATGAAACTGTTGTGCCACATTCTCTGCAGTTTGTGGCATGGTCTCTACACCATACATGGCTTTCAGCTTGGGATTGATAAAACGCCATCCCATGGTGGTGTCTTCAATTTTCTGGCTACGCCCATACGCGCTTTCCGACTTGCCCATCACAAAGGGAGCACGAGACATGCTTTCCACACCACCTGCAATGATCAGATTCGCTTCACCGGCTTTAATCGCACGCGCTGCCATCGCAATCGCATCTAAAGATGAACCACATAAACGATTCACAGTTGTGGCAGGTACTTCGACAGGTAAACCTGCTAATAATGCTGACATACGTCCCACATTGCGGTTGTCTTCTCCCGCTTGGTTGGCACAGCCGTAGATCACATCATCTACCTGTTTCCAATCGACGCTTGGATTACGTTGCATCAGGGCTTGAATTGGCAATGCACCCAAGTCATCGGCACGGACTGGGGCTAAACCTCCAGCATAACGACCAAATGGGGTACGGATGGCATCGATGATATATGCGTCTTTCATTTTTAATCTTGTCCTTTGAAACGGGACTCTGCTGATAGATAAACTGTATCTAGTCACAACAGAGTCTTACCGTGTTCAGTTAAATGCCAGTAGCTCGTTTTTCCTTTGCGTAGGCAAAGCAATGCCTCACTTTTGACAGGGCAAAAGTGACAAAACCCTTTGTTACTCAGACACAACATCCCTGTTGTGCTGAGCAACGAGGCGACATCCTTGTCGCTAATTATGTGAGCAAAGACAGTTTTAAAATTCTTTCCCAGCATTTGCTCATGCTCAACGTCATCAACAACCTGCATAAATCCTGATCAGGATTGTTTTTGCAATCCAATTGGATAGATGTCCATAGTGAACAGGTTTTGTTGATGACAAAGTTTTCCTTGCGTGACGTTGTCACTCATTTTTTAAAAAAGTAACAAGAACGAGCTGTTGGACTTTGAATCCCCCTTAGTCCCCCTTTAATAAAGGGGGAAACTCCTCCCTTTTAAAAGGGTGAGAAGCACTGCTTCGCAAGAGGGATTAATTATCCTTGTGTCGCATCCACCAACGGAGCACCCGTCATCGCCTGTAATTCAGCAAAGCTTAGACCGTCGACTTTCTCAATCACTTTTAAGCCTTCCGCAGTGACATCTATCACACACAGATCGGTATAAATACGGTCAACACACTTTTGTCCTGTGGCGGGGTAAGTCAGCTCTGCCACAATCTTTGGTTCACCGTTCTTGGTGACATGATCTGTGGTGATAAACACTTTTTTAGCGCCGACCGCCAAATCCATCGCGCCACCTACCGATGGAATTGCATCAGGTGCGCCAGTATGCCAGTTGGCCAAGTCACCATTGGCTGCCACTTGAAAGGCACCCAGAACTGCAATATCTAAATGCCCACCTCGCATCATGGCAAAAGAATCACCGTGATGGAAAAAGCTACCGCCTTTTAACATGGTCACATATTCTTTACCGGCATTGATCAGCTCAGGATCTTCTTCACCTGCGGCGGGTGGTGGACCAAAAGCCAATAAGCCATTTTCAGAATGCAGGAAGATCTCTTTGTCTGAAGGTAGATAGCTGGCAATCTTGGTCGGTAAGCCAATACCTAAATTGACATAAGCCCCATCAGGAATATCTTGTGCGACACGTTCAGCAATCTGGTTGCGGTTGAGTTTTTGATAGCTCATGATGTTCTCCCGATTACACAGCAACTGGTTCAGGTTGAACCTGCACCACGTGTTGAACAAAGATGCCTGCGGTGATGATGTGTTCAGGGTCTAAAGCACCCAGTTCCACCACTTCAGAAACTTGAGCAATGGTCACGTTTGCTGCCATCGCCATAATCGGGCCAAAGTTACGTGCCGATTTACGGTAAACCAAGTTCCCCCAACGGTCGCCTTGCTGGGCTTTAATCAAAGCGAAGTCAGCTTTGATTGGGTATTCCAGTACATAATCTTTACCGTCGATGTGACGGGTTTCTTTGCCTTCGGCCAATAAGGTACCAAAGCCTGTAGGGGTGAAGACTGCGCCGAGTCCCATGCCTGCGGCTTGAATACGACAGGCCAAATTGCCTTGAGGCACCAGTTCTAATTCGATTTTGCCTGCACGATAGAGTTCATCGAAGACCCAAGAGTCGGACTGACGCGGGAATGAACAGATGACTTTTTTGACGGCACCAGCCTTCAACAGTTTCGCCAGACCATAGTCGCCATTGCCTGCATTGTTGCTGACGATGGTGAGGTCTTTACGTCCAAGCTTGATCAGCCCGTCAATGAGTTCAGCAGGTTGTCCTGCTGTACCAAAACCACCGATCATGATGGTTGAGCCGTCCTTTATTTGCGAAAGTGCTTCTGTTAAAGAAGCTGAACTTTTATCAATCATAATATTGTCCTAGGCACAGCGTACCTATTAACTTTTGGAATTTGGATTGGGGCTTGAAGCTAAAGCTGAAACTTTAGGGCTGCGTTTGGTCAAAATCAGATGTGCAGTTAAACCAATAACGATGCCCCAAAACACGGAACTTAGACCTAAAAAGTGCATGCCTGAAGCTGTGGCTAAAAAAGTCATTAGTGCGGAATCTCGTTGAGACTCTTCTTCCATGGCTACAGCGATATTGGTTGAAATGGCACCCAATAAGGCCAATCCAGCCAAAGCGGCAACAAGCTCTTTCGGCAGCAAGCTGAATAACAGAACGATACTGCCTGCAAACAAGCCACCTAAAATATAAAAAATGCCGTTAGCAATCCCCGCGATATAGCGTTTTTCCTTTAACTCATGTGCATCCTTGCCCATGCAAAGTGCAGCAGTAATGGATGCCAAAACAATGGTGATACCCCCGACACAGGCAACAGCTAAAGAGACAATACTGGTGGTGGTGATAATCTGCTTGGCAGACATGTCGTAACCACTTAGTTTCATGATGGCCATGCCCGGTAAAAATTGTCCTGTCAGGCTAACTAAAATCAGTGGCAGAGCAAGGTTTAGGGTAGAGTGCCAAGTCCACTCGGGGCTAATGAACTGAGGAATGGCAAGTTGGAAATCTAAACTTACCGCATTCATTTCACCAAGCCCAAAGCTCAAGGCAACACCTGAAAGCAACACCCAAAGCATGCTATAACGTGGGGAAATTCGTTTTGCGACTAAAAAAACAAACAACATGCTAAATACAATAATTGGCATACTGTTAGTTGCGCTAAACAACCCTAAACCAAACTGAAATAAAATCCCCGCCATCATCCCCGCAGCAACAGATTGAGGAATCCATTTCAATAATTTATCGAAGTAACCACTAACCCCAATCAGGAAAATCACCACAGCAGCGGTGATATAGGCGGCAACCGCTTCATTCAGGCTAATACTCGGGAACAGAGTAACCAACAAAGCCGTACCCGGTGCAGACCATGCGGTAATCACAGGGACTTTAAACTTAATGGAAAGGAATATCCCTGCCACTGCTGCTCCAATAGAAATACCCCAAATCCATGAAATCATCATGGTTGGGGAAACCTGAGCTTTTTGTGCAGCCTGAAAAAAGATAATGAGTGGTCCTGAATAGGAAATCAGTACAGCCAAAAATCCTGCGACAGTGGCTGAAATAGACCAATCTTCTTTCAAAGTTTTAAACAGGGTAGCCATTGATTGCCTCCATGCAGACATGATCCTGTATATAAAGTAATGTGGCGGCCAATTAGCCTTGATCACCACCGCCGACTGGAACAACTGTACCTGTCATATACGACGAATCATCTGAAGCAAGGAATACAATTGCATTCACTTGTTCCTGAATTGTGCCGTAACGGTTCATAAAACTACGGTCAATGGTTTGATCGACCACTTGTTGCATCCACGACTTTTCATTTTCAGACAGTGGATTTGCATTGCGCGGCACTTTACGTGGTGGTGCTTCTGTTCCACCTGTCGCCACTGCATTCACTCGGATCCCATCTTTGGCATGTTCAAAAGCTAGTGATGCTGTAAGGGCATTGACCCCGCCTTTGGAAGCCGAATAGGGCACTCGGTTAATGCCACGAGTCGCAATAGAAGAGACATTTACAATCGTACCTTTCTGATTTTTAATCATTTCAGGTAAAACTGCGCGGCAGCACCACAGCGTTGGGAACAATGAGCGATTCACTTCTTTAATGATTTCTTCTTCAGAAAACTCTTCAAAGGGTTTCATCCAAATTGCACCACCGACATTATTGATGAGTACATCAATACGGCCATAGACTTCAAGTGCTTTTTCTACAACACGTTGTGCGCCTGCGAAGGTTTCAAGGTTGGCTTTGACTGTTATTGCATCACCTTGATGTTCTTCAATCTCTGCTAATGTTTCATCGACATAATCAGATAAATCAGCTAATACAACTTGGGCACCTTCTTCAGCCACTTGGAGTGCAACACCGCGACCAATGCCTTGAGCGGCACCAGTCACAATGACTACTTTGTTTAAAAATCTTTGATTTGACGTCATTTTTTGAACTCGCTCATCATCAAATATAAAGATGAATGCTTTAATTTATACTATTTGGCACACTGGGATCTTAATATCTAAACATCAATTACCAGATTAGCTTTCGGTTGGACTGACTTTTTCTTTTGGGAAAAGTAAGCAAAACCATAACCATTCGCAAAACTCGTCAAAAAGTTGTTGCTGGACAGATTTCTCGCAGAAAGAGCCGTTTTACTCAGCCGTTCTGCTTTGAAAAATTGCGAATGGCATTTTCGCGTATCATTTTTTTGATCACTTAAATATTGGGTGATGTATTAGTTTGCAGAGAATTTTTCAAACAGGAAGTTTGCAGGCTTTACGCCTTCGCTCTCTAACCAACCACGTACAGCATCAACCATAGGGACAGGGCCACAAAGGTAGACATCGACGTCCCCACCATTGAGCCATTCATTGTCAATATGCCCCGTCACATAACCTTTACGTTCATGTGCAGAGTCTGGGCTTGCAACAACGGTACGGTATTCGAACCATGGGAGTTTGGCTTGCAGGGCATCCAGTTGTTCTAAAGCGACTAAGTCGAAGTCATTGGTCACACCAAACACCAAACGCACAGGGTGTTCAGCGCCTTTTTCTTCTAACACTTGCAGCATTGACATAAATGGGGCAATGCCTGTACCGCCTGCGAGCATCACCACAGGACGAACCACATTACGCAAATAGAAGCTACCAAATGGACCTGTAAAAGTCATTTTTTCGCCCGCTTTGGCAGCACCACTTAAAAAGCTGCTCATTTTTCCATTCGGCACATTACGTACCACAAAGCCCGTTAAACGGTTGCCCGGTTTTGAGCTAAATGAATAGGAGCGAGTTTCTGCTGTCTCTGGGATGCCGACGTTGACATATTGACCAGCAAGGAAGTGAATGTCAGGTTGACCTTCATCAAGCTGAATATCAAAAGTAATGGTCGATTCTGATAAGTTTTCAACAGCGACTAAAGTACCTTGGTACTGGTGAATTTCGGTTTTACAGACTTCAGATGAAGCTTGAATTTGGAATACGGCATCCGAGGTTGGGCGGCATTGGCAAGCCAAAATATAGCCTTGTTCCGCTTCTTCTGGTGTTAACGCATCTTCAATATACGTTTCTTCAGGCATGTCATAACTACCAGATTCGCAAAAAGCGCGGCAAGTCCCACATGCACCATCACGGCAGTCTAGCGGAATGTTAATTTTTTGGCGGTAAGCGGCATCTGATAAAGACTCACCTTGAGTCACGGTAATAAAACGCGTTACGCCATCTTCAAATTGAAGTGCAACATTGTGGTTTGACATGGCTGAATATCCTTTAAAAACGTTGAAACTTGGAACTTTCAGCCAAAACTCCATTTGGCTGAAAGCATACTAAGGATGTGTGGTTAAAATTTAGAGGTGATAAACATCAATCACTTGGTTGATGTAATCGTTTTTCAGGACCACGTATTTACTTAAAATTTGTGGTTTTTCACCTGAAAAATCGATTTCATAACGCGACATCCCAAAGTAGCTATAACTGGTTTTGTAGCGGAAGCTCAGCGTATTCCAGTTAAAGCGGACGGTAACTTTATCGCCATCACGCTCAATCACTTCGATATTGTTCACATTGTGACAAGTACGCGTGTCTGGCATGGTTGCAGAAGAGCGCTCAGTTTTAATGCGGAACACGCGGTCTTCTAAACCTTGACGGTCTGGGTAGTAAATCAGTGAAATTTCAGACTGCGGATCCGTAGTCAGGGTATCGTCGTCATCCCATGCAGGCATCCAAAACGATGCTGAAGGGGCATAACATGCAAGCCAATCGTCCCATTGTTCATCATCTAAAAAACGTGCTTCTTGATACAGGAACTGACTGACTTGTTCGAGGCTAACGGTATTGAGTGTTGTAGGAGCATTCATGCCACTTCTCCTTGTTCATTTGCAGTTTCAACAGCCAGTGCTTTTTCATTGGCTATTGCAATTTTCATCATGTCTAACCAGTGTTGGTGCTGTGCAAGGTAGAGGCCTTCATCTTCGGTTTTTACGCCTGAAAGTTTTGGTTTTAGACCAATTTCATTGGCAGCATCATCTGGGCCATGAATCCAATGTTTTGAACCGCGGCACATATCATTCCATTCCAGTTCAATGCCTGCGTAGCCCGCTTGGCATGCACGGAATTCTTCTAAATCATCGGGTGTAGCCATGCCTGAGGCATTGAAGAAGTCTTCATATTGGCGAATACGGCGTGTACGGGCTTCTGCGTTTTCGCCAACAGGCGCAATACAGTAAATGGTGACTTCGGTTTTATTGACTGAAATTGGGCGCAGTACGCGAATTTGCGAACCGAATTGATCCATCAAATAAACGTTTGGATAAAGACAAAGGTTACGTGAGCGTTCAATCATCCACTTGGACATTGCTTCGCCAAATTTTTCAGAATATTCGTCGGCTTTCGGGAAGTTTGGACGGTCTTCAGGGTTAGCCCATTGTGTCCAAAGCAGCATGTGGCCATTGTCAAAACCGTATGAGCCACCGCCTTGTTTACCCCAAGCGCCTGCGCTCATGGCACGGATGTTGTCACCCGCTTGTTTTTCTTTACGCTGTTGAGTGGTCGCTGCATAGTTCCAGTGCACCGCAGAAACGTGATAACCATCTGCACCATTTTCCGCAGTTAGTTTCCAGTTGCCTTCATAGGTGTAGGTAGATGCACCACGTAAAACCTCAAGACCTTGTTCAGACTGATCCACAATCATGTCAATGATTTTGCTGGTTTCGCCTAAGTATTCTTCTAAAGAGGAAACATCTGGATTTAAGCTACCGAACAAGAACCCTTTATAGTTGCCAAAACGTGCGACTTTTTTCAGATCGTGTGAACCTTCATGGTTAAAACAGTCTGAATAGCCTGCATCTGCTGGATCTTTAACTTTTAACAGTTTGCCTGAGTTGTTAAATGTCCAACCGTGAAAAGGGCAAGTATAGGTTGCTTTATTACCACGTTTATTACGACAAAGCTGTGCACCACGGTGTGAACAGGCATTGATCATGGCATTGAGTTCACCATTACGGTTGCGCGCAATTAGAATCGGCTGACGGCCAATATACGTCGTGTAATAGTCATTGTTATTTGGAATTTGGCTTTCGTGTGCCAAGTACACCCAGTTGCCCTCGAAGATATACTTCATTTCTAGGTCAAACAGGGCTTGATCAGTAAAGACTGAACGATGAAGCTTGAATTCGCCAGTTTCGAAGTTATCGACAAGTAATTCATCGATACGATCAAGATGGCTGGTATTAATAACTGGGATACGAGGCATGTCCGTTCTCCGAGGTTCCAAATGTGGGGAACTCACCGAAATGACGTTTAATTTAGAGGTCATTTCGGTTCCTAAAATGTGGTTTAAGCGCTAGCGCGACGACGATCAACTTCGGTAGAAGGAGCGCCTTGCAGATCTTTAACGAGTTCAATATTGAATGTGATGTGTTTGAACGGATGATTTAAACCACGACGGGCAATTTCAGCTTCATCAGTGATCTCTACCGCAGTTGCAACCAAACCATCGCGGGTTGCAAAGGCAAAATCGTCCCAAAGGTATTGATCACCTTCAATATTGAATTGCGTGGTGAGCTTGCGATAGCCAGGAGCAGAGACAAAATAGTGCACATGTGAAGGACGGTTGCCATGACGACCTAACTTGTTCAATACAAATTGAGTTGTACCTTCTGGTGGGCAACCATAGCCAACAGGCATGGTGGTTTGTGCGACATAGTGACCATTAGCTTCGGTTAAAATACTGCGGCGTAAGTTAAAGTCAGATTGCGACTTATCGAAGAACGAGTAATTGCCTAGGCTGTTGGCATGCCAAACTTCAACTTTTGCACCTTCAATGATCTGACCATCAGTGTCAGTCACTGTTCCTTCAATAATGAGCGTCGGAATTTTGCCTTCTTCAGAACCATCGTCCATACGGGCAAAACCAGTAGATTCAGGCGCACCTGCAACATACAGTGGACCTTCAATAGTACGTGGCGTACCTCCAGTAATCCCAGCTTTGGCATCCGCTTCATCGGCGCGAAGGTCTAAATAGTGTTCTAAACCTAAGCCAGCAGCTAAAAGACCCAATTCATTGGCTTGACCCGCATCGGTAAAATATTCTAGACCTTTCCAGAGTTCAGATTGGCTGATGTCGAGGTCTTCAATGGCTTGGAACAGATCACCCACTAAACGTACAACAATTTGTTGTACACGTGCATCGACAGGACCAGTCGCAGTGTCGACATTCATTTCTTTTACGAGGGCATCAATTTGTTGACGGTTCATACTATAGCTCCTTAAGTATGTTTTCGTGGCTGGCACATGCTTGATTACATCAATGCACTGGCTGGCCACATTCCTTGTGAATACAGGTAGTTTTTACAATTTGGAAAGCGTACTTTCCTTAATCTTTTATTTCTTAGCGATCATCTTCACGAATAGAAGAGGGATGTCGGTTTAAAGGCATCACTTCAATGTTCATATACGGGTACAGTGGCAAAGCTTGCAAAATGTTGTGCAGCTCTTCGTTACTGTCTACATCAAAAATACTGATGTTTGAGTATTGACCTGTAATACGCCAAATGTGGCGCCATTTGCCTTGCTGTTGCAGTTCTTGTGAATATGCTTTTTCAACCGCTTTAATTTCATTTGCCTGTTCTATTGGCAGATCCCGCGGCAGGTTTACATCCATTCGTACGTGGTAAAGCATGTGGAATTCCTTTAATTACTGGCGACGCATACCGTCAATTTTGTCTTCATCAAGTTCAATACCCAGTCCTGCTGTGGTTGGTAACATCAGCTCGAAGTTTTGATATTGCAACGGAGTTTTTAAAATCTCTTCAGTCAGCAACAGTGGACCAAACAGTTCAGTGCCATACGCTAAATTATGAAAGGTAGAAAAGACTTGCGCCGATGCCATAGTGCCCACAGGCCCTTCAAGCATAGTGCCACCGTAAAGATCAATTCCTGCCAGTTTGGCAATTTTTCCAACTTCACTGGCTTCGACTAAACCGCCAGATTGCGCAATTTTTACGGCAAAGACCGATGCACCATTACGTTTTGCTAAGCGATAAGCACTGTCAGGCCCCATCAACGATTCATCCGCCATAATGGCAATATCAAAGCGACGGGTAAGACGTTGCATGGCATCAATGTTGTCGATGGCACAGGGTTGTTCAATTAAATCCACACCACCATCTTGTAACTGTTGAATGCCTTTAATGGCTTCAAGTTCTGACCAAGCACGATTTACATCGACACGAATAGAAACGTCTGAGCCTAAGGCTTGTTTAATGGCCAAAACATGTTCAACATCTTCTTCCACGCGACGTGAACCAATTTTTAGTTTGAAGGTGTTGTGACGTTTGCAGGCAATCATCTGCTGTGCTTCTGCAATATCTTTTTCGGTATCACCAGAAGCCAATACCCAAAGTACGGGCACACTATGTCGTAAACGCCCACCAAGCACTTCACTGATGGGTAAGCCTAAACGTTGCGCTTGAATGTCAAAAAGAGCAGTTTGAATGGCATTTTTAGCAAAGCGGTTGCCATTGATATTGCGTTTGATGGTTTGTATGGTTTGAGCCACATTCAAACCTGATAACGATTTGAGTAATGGGGCAAAATAAGTTTCAATATTGGTTTTGACACTTTCAGGGCTTTCTTCGCCATAGCCTAAGCCACCAATCGTGGTTGCTTCACCCCAACCAGTAAAGCCATCTTCTGTGGTGACTTTTACTAGAACGAGGGTTTGAGTTTGCATTGTTGCAACCGCCATTTTATGTGGGCGGATTGTCGGTATTTCTACAAGCAACGTTTCAATCGATTTATACATCTTTCGGCTTCGCTATCTTGATTTGTCTAAGTCATGTGATATACCTTAAAAGAATGATTTAAACCTGTCGAAGATCATTTTGGCATTTTTTTATATTTAAAAGGTATGAAGTCTTATGGAACTTAGACACCTACGCTATTTTGTAGCGGTTGTAGAGGAACAAAGTTTTACCAAAGCAGCAGAAAAACTGTTTATAGCCCAACCTCCATTGAGCCGGCAGATCCAAAACCTTGAAGCTGAGCTCGGAATTCAACTTTTTGAGCGAGGTAGTCGACCATTACAGACCACGCCAGCGGGTCAATTTTTCTACCAGCATGCAGTTAAACTTTTGTCTAATGCGGAAGAAGTAAAGTCGATGACCAAACGTGTGGGTATGGTCGAGCGCACGGTAACGATGGGATTTGTGGGGTCATTGCTCTATGGTTTGTTGCCAAGAATTGTGTATTTATTTCGTCAGCAGCAACCTCAGCTTAAAATTGAACTGATTGAAATGAGCACCAAAGACCAAATTCAGGCGCTTAAAGAAGGGCGGATTGATGTTGGTTTTGGGCGCTTAAGAATTTCTGATCCTGCAATTCGTCGTGTGTTATTGCGTGAAGAACCCTTAATGGTCGCCGCTCATAGTAGTCATGCTTTAGCATCGCAAAAACAAGGGGTATACCTTGCAGATTTAGTTGAAGAAAGTTTGTTTTTATACCCAAGTCATCCTAAACCTAATTTCTCGACCCAAGTCCGCAGCCTATTTTCAGAGTATGGTTTAGAACCACGCAGTTTACGTGAAGTGCGTGAAATTCAGTTGGCACTAGGCTTGGTGGCTGCGGGTGAAGGGATTTGTATTGTGCCTGAAAGTGCTTGTAGCATTCAGTTTCCTCACCTCAACTATATTCCGTTGTTAGATGATGCCGCCGTTAGTCCAATCTTCCTCGCTATTCGAAGTATGGATGAAAGCGAAGATATCCGCTCGCTATTTGATTGCATTTATCAAGTATATGATCTTGAAGCAATTAAATACGATCGAGCGGTGCTTTAATTGTAAAGTACGGCTATTGATGATGATTCAAAAGGAAGCGGGAAATTTCTCGCTGAAATTTGAAGGGTTCATTAATTAAAATGGCATGACCTGACCGTTCAAAAATGACTTGCTTGGCATTTTTGACACTATTCGCGATAATTTTTTGTCCTTGAGATGGGTAAAGTGCTGAATTTTCCCCAATAAAAAAAGTCGTTGGACAGTCTAACTCTGCTAAAGATTCTCGGTAATCTTCATCATGATACAGATAGTTATTGATATACCATGCCAGATAGTCGAGACGGTGTACGGGTAACAGGTGCTTTTGCAATTTATCATATTTTAAAGCCGTGTTCCATACAAGGGGACTCAAGCCACGGTTGTTTTGTAATAATATGAATTTACTCCATATTTTAATAAATTCTTGACGTGAAGCAGGCTCAAGGTCTTCCAGACTTTTTACTGGGGGTAAGGCAGAAAAAAATAGTGAAATTTCAGCCAAGAGCTTTTTAAAATTGGAGTGTTGCTGACTAAGTAGACCATACGGCCAATGGGTATCGACTGTAATTTTAGGTGCTTGGTCAATATGTAAATAACGATTGATATATTGTTTAAGATTTCCATATTTCATGCCATGCATGGCAGTTGTTGCTCCCATTGAGAAAGCAATGACGGCAAAATTAGGATACTTTAATTGTTGGATGAGTGCCTCTAAATCACGCCAATGGCTAGAAATAGCATCTATTTCAGGTATACGGCAGGATTTGGAGCGACCAAACCCACGCCAATCTGGAATAATAAATTTAAATTGTTTACTGTTTTGAATAAGGAAGGGCATCCACTGCCAACTTTGCATGCCTAAACCTGATAAGACTAACACAGGTTTACCCTGACCAAATTCACGAACGTACAATTGTTCCTGATCGGGCATTTGATAATAAGGCATGGTAATTTCTCTATTTTTTAAGATTGTTCAAATTTTTTCAGACCTGTAATCATGGCTTCAAGCCATTCAATCCAGCCCACTTCTAAATTAATGCCTAACTGTAAAATCATTTTATGAATATATAAAGTCCGATTTTCATTTTCTGTAGCTGAGAAGTCTTTACTAAAAATTTGTTGGTAAATTTGCAATTTTTCTTGATGCAGAATGAGGTGTCTTTCTAACTCGGGCAATACGGTTGCATCACCGACTTGGGCTTCTGCTCTTAAACGCACCATCAGTTCTTCACGCAGTTGTGCTGGCGGGCTTTGTTTGACCATCCAGTCCGCCAATTCAGTACGACCCAATTGTTCCACTTGATAGGTTTTTTTTCTGCTATTGGAACTTTCATCTTCAAGGGTGGAAATCCAGCCTTTTTGCTGCATGGCACTGAGTTCACGATAAATTTGTTGATGTGTTGCATTCCAGAAGAACCCCATAGAACGGTCAAAACGCCGTGCTAATTCAATGCCTGTACTGGGTTTTTCAATTAAGCTGGTAAGAAGGACATGTGCTAAAGACATAAGCTAGCATCAACAAATTTAAGATAAAGATATTATGCAACATGTTGCATAGATTTCAAAATTAGATTATAAATTAGTGCAACAAGTTGCATAAAAGCAAAATTTAGCCAGCACATCGCAAGCCATGGAGGTCTCATGTCCAATTATCCACATTTACTCGCCCCATTAGATTTAGGATTTACTACGCTTAAAAACCGTGTACTTATGGGTTCTATGCACGTTGGTCTTGAAGAAGCACCAGGTGGTTATGACCGTATGGCAGCATTTTATGCTGAACGTGCAAAAGGCGGTGTTGGACTGATTGTGACGGGTGGTATTTCACCCAATGATCATGGTTTGACTTTTAAAGGTGGTTCTAAGCTCGATACCCGTGAAGAAGCAGAACACCATAAAGTGATTACTCAGGCAGTTCATGACGCTGGCGGTAAAATTGCGTTGCAAATTCTACATACTGGACGCTATTCATATCAAAAAGATATTGTTGCTCCATCTGCAATTCAAGCACCAATTAATCCAAGTCGTCCTAAAGAGTTAAGTTCTGCTGAAGTACAGCAAACGATTGATGACTTTGTAAACTGCGCCAAACTTTCACAATACGCAGGCTATGATGGCGTAGAAATCATGGGTTCAGAAGGTTATTTAATCAATGAGTTTATTGCTGCGCGTACCAACCATCGTGATGATGAATGGGGCGGTAGTTATGAAAAACGGATTCGTTTCCCAATTGAAATCGTAAGACGTACCCGTGAAGCAGTTGGTGAAAACTTCATCATTATTTACCGTTTATCTATGCTGGATTTGGTTGAAGGCGGTTCGAGCTTAGATGAAGTCATTCACTTAGCCAAAGAAATTGAAAAAGCGGGTGCAACCATTATCAATACAGGTATTGGCTGGCATGAAGCGCGTATTCCAACCATTGCGACCAAAGTACCTCGTGCGGCATTTACGTGGGTCACCAAAAAATTAAAAGGTAGTGTGAAGGTGCCTTTGGTTACATCGAACCGTATCAACACACCTGAAATGGCAGAGCATGTATTGGCAACGGGTGATGCGGATATCGTCTCTATGGCGCGTCCAATGCTGGCAGACCCTGAGTTTGTTCTTAAAGCCGAACAAGGTCGTAGTGATGAAATTAATACCTGTATTGGTTGTAACCAAGCTTGTTTAGATCACATTTTCTCGATGAAAATTGCAACATGTTTAGTGAATCCACGTGCATGTTATGAAACAGAGTTAATCTTCACAGAAGCTGGTCAAGCAAAAAATATTGCGGTGATTGGTGCGGGTCCTGCGGGTTTAAGTTTTGCAACTTATGCAGCAGAACGTGGTCATAATGTCACTATTTTTGAAGCGGCGAACCAAATTGGTGGTCAGTTTAATATTGCCAAAACGGTTCCAGGTAAAGAAGAGTTTTATGAAACCCTACGTTACTTCAAACGTAAAATTGAATTGTTACAACCGAAGATTAAGCTGCAATTGAACCATAAAGCGACGTATGAAGAACTCAGCCAAGCTAACTTTGATGACATTGTAGTAGCAACAGGTGTAACTCCACGTGAGTTGAGCTTTGAAGGGATCGATCATCCAAAAGTATTGAACTACATTGAAGTATTAAGAGAGCGTAAGCCAGTAGGGAAGCGTGTCGCGGTGATTGGTGCAGGCGGTATTGGCTTTGATACGGCTGAATACTTGAGCCACGAAGGTGAAAGTGGCAGTTTAAACCCACAGAAATTCTACGATGAATGGGGTATTGATACGCATTACAACGATGTGGGTGGTTTAAAACAACCACAAGTAGAAGCTTCTGAGCGTGAAATTTTCTTATTACAGCGTAAACCGACATCTGTAGGTGCAGGTTTGGGTAAAACGACGGGCTGGATTCACCGTACAGGATTGAAAAACCGTGATGTACAGATGATTGCGGGCGCAAGCTATGAAAAAGTTGATGACCAAGGTCTGCACATTATTGTTAATGATAAATCAATGGTTCTAGATGTAGATAATGTGGTGATTTGCGCAGGACAAGAACCTTTCACAGCAATGTTTGATCAACTTAAAGCTGATGGTAAAGCCGTACACTTAATTGGTGGCGCAAAAGAAGCAGGTGAATTGGATGCGAAACGTGCAATTCGTCAAGGTGCTGAGCTTGCAGCAGTAATTTAAAATAAAGGGGACCTATGGGTCCTCTTTTCATCAATTAAGGAGAACACAACAATGCAATTAAAACAAAGCCAAGATGCATTACATAAATGGCACCATATGGTTGCAACACGTGACATGGACTATTTAAATGAATTGTTAGCAGACGATGTGGTATTTAGATCTCCTGTTGCTTTTCATCCTTATGAAGGTAAAGCAGTGGTACAGTTTATTTTGAGCAATGTGATTCAGGTGTTCGAAAACTTTACTTATCACCGTGAATTTTTGACCGAAAATGCACAATCTGTTGTTTTAGAGTTTTCAGCCAATGTTGGGGACAAAAAATTGAAAGGAATTGATATGATTCAATTCAATGAGCAAGGTCAAATTGTTGATTTTGAAGTCATGATTCGTCCAAAAAGTGGTTTAGAAGCATTGGCTGCTGAAATGGGGCAGCGGATTAAACAATTTCAACCCGCTTAATTCATGCTTATTCACTCAATTACTGAGATTAAACAGATGTGGTTAAAACTTTCGACCTTCGCCTTATTGCCTGTGTTGGTGTTTCAAGGAGTAAAAGTTCGTAACAATACGCCACGCCTTTTAGAAGCCAGTGGTGATCGAGAGGGAATAATCGGTCAAGGGCAACCATTGTCTTTATTAATTTTAGGAGATTCGGCGGCAGCAGGCGTAGGGGTTGAATCACAAAATGAAGCTTTGTCTGGTGCGATTCTTCAAGCATTGCAAGATGATTATCGGATTCTCTGGAAACTACATGCGAAGACGGGTGATACAACGCCTCAAGTCATTCGGGCAGCACAGCATTTAGCACCACAGCAGTACGATGTAGTCGTCACATCGGTGGGGGTAAATGATGTTACCAAACTGACTTCCGTCAAATCTTGGTTGAAGCAACAACAGCATTTATTTGAGGAAGTACAGAATCGGTTTCAGCCGAAATTGATTATTGTCACTGGCGTCCCACCGATGCAACATTTTCCTGCCTTACCGAATCCATTGGCATGGTTATTGGGTCAATATGCAGCTGCAATGAATCAGCAATTGCAACAATGCTTAGATAAGAAAAGTCAGTTTAAGTTTCTACATTTCGATATTCATGCCTTTCAAACAATGAATTTGCCGATGGCGAGCGATGGTTTTCATCCAAGTAAAGAAATTTATGCAGTTTGGGGGCAGCAGATTGCAACATTAATACAGCAAGCTTTCACTCATGATCAGTAGTGGTAAATCGATATGAGCATATCTACTTTAAATAAAATTAAAGTTCTGGGTTCGGAGTGGTTTGATTCAGTCATTGGTGCTGAACAACCCAAACTGTACTATAGCCCACAAGGGCAAAGTAAAGCGGTTCTAGAACAGTTACCTCAACTTCAGCAGAAATATCGTCCAACCCCGTGGTTGTCAAACAAACATGCCCATTTATTATATTTTGATGTAATTAAGAAGCGAACTATTCAACTTAATTATGATCGAATTGATCAATTAACCATGCAAGATGGTGGCGTGACTGCGGTAGCTTGGTATGGTTTGGAATTACCACCACAAACTCCAACGATTATTCTTCTACATACGATTACGGGTAATTTGGCCAGTATGAGGGAGTTGGTTCGAGATCTGCATCAATATACGGGTTGGCGTATTGCTTTGTGTTTGCGCCGTGGTCATGCAGATTTACCTTTACCTGTGCCTAAAATGAGCTTGTTTGGTTTCACTGCCGATTTACGTGAGCAAGTTGCCTACATTCAACAACAATTTCCAGCGTCACCTTTATATGCAGTGGGTTCGTCCGCAGGTACAGGGTTATTGGTTCGTTATTTGGGCGAGCAAGGTAAGGACACACCTTTTAAAGCAGCCTTCGCATTATGTCCTGGCTATAATACAGAACTTGGATTTGAAAATATCCATCCGTTTTATAGTAAAGTCATGACCAAAAAACTATTCAAGACTTTTATTCATCCTTATTTGCCCACTTGGAAACCTGTAAATTCATTGTCACAGGTATTGGCGGTCAAAACACTTGCAGAATTTGAGAAAAGTTATTTCGAATTGGCAGGTTATCACGATTATGCAAGTTATACCCAAGCCATTAATCCTATCCACGTGTTTGAGAACGTCAAAATTCCATTGATGGTTCTAAATTCTGAGGATGACCCTGTTTGTCATATCAAAAACTTTGATCCGTATAAATCAGTGGTTCAAAGAATGGAAAATATTATTGTTGTGACAACCAAAAAAGGCAGCCATTGTGGTTTTTATGAGGGGATGACTCAAACCCGATCATGGGCTGCAAAATTAATAGCAGATTATTTAAAGTTACATGCAGATTAAAGCATTGATGGTTTTTTATCGAGCATTAAAAAAAACCAGTTCATTTGAACTGGTTTTTTTTAATAAATTCTAAATTATTTGTTGTCTAATGCAGGCGTTGCGGCAGCAATGGCAGCAGCGACGGCATCATCTTCAGACTGAGCTGTTGTATTTGGTTTTGGCTGTTGTACTGCTTGAGCAGGTTTCTCTTCAGCTTTAGGGGCTTCAACAGTTTGCGTTGTGGTTGGTTTCGGCGCTACTTCACGACGAATTTCAGTCGTAGTATTTGGCGTTTGCTCACGCACAACTTCAACTTGAGTTGGAATAACCACTTCCGCTTCAGGTTTAGATGCTTCTAAAGGTTGGAACTGTGCTTGTTCAGTCGGTTCAGATGCAGCTTGAGCTGTTTCAGCTTGCTCATCTTTAGGTTCTTCTTTTTTCACACATGCGGTAAGTAATAAACCCAATGCAAGGGCACCACAGATTAAAAGTTTCTTATTCATAATTGCACAAAATAAAGCATAAATAGAGTGCGCATAGTATAGCAGTAAAATGACAGATGAAAAATCCTGAGATTCCCTACTAAATTTTTATCGGAAATGCTGATAGAATAGCCAATTGTTTATTGATCTATGAATTGCTGCTAAATGACTTTGCTTTCTAGGTACAGAGTAAAGTAAAATCGCACAACATTGTAGGCCGATTTAGGCTCCATTGTACGAGAAACTTAATGACCCATTTTATTTTCGTTACTGGTGGTGTAGTTTCATCACTAGGTAAAGGTATTTCAGCTGCTTCAGTTGCTGCACTTTTAGAAGCCCGTGGTTTAAAAGTCACCATGGTCAAAATGGATCCATACATTAATGTCGATCCAGGGACGATGAGTCCATTCCAGCATGGTGAAGTTTTTGTCACAGAGGATGGTGCTGAGACTGACTTGGATTTGGGTTATTACGAACGTTTCTTACGTCGTGCGAAAATGACCAAACTCAACAACTTTACTTCTGGTCGTGTTTATCAAGACGTACTCAATAAAGAGCGTCGTGGTGATTACTTAGGTGGTACTGTTCAAGTAATTCCACACATTACAGACAATATTAAAGAACGTGTTCTTCGCGCTGGCGAAGGTTATGACGTTGCCATCGTAGAAATCGGTGGAACAGTAGGTGACATTGAATCTCTCCCATTCATGGAATCTGTACGTCAGTTGATGGTTGAATTAGGTCACAAACGTACCATGCTTATGCATTTAACGTTGTTGCCATATATCAAGTCTGCGGCTGAGTTAAAAACCAAACCGACTCAACACTCTGTAAAAGAGTTGCTATCTATTGGTATTCAACCAGATATCTTAATCTGCCGTACTGAATACGATGTCGATGCGGATACGACACGCAAAATCGCATTATTCACTAACGTGGAAGCGCGTGCGGTTGTGGTGTGTAAAGATGCAAAAACGATTTATCAAATTCCTCGCACATTCTATGAGCAAGACGTTGATGATTTAATCTGTGAGCGTTTTGGCTTTAATGATTTACCTGAAGCTGATCTTTCAGATTGGGACAATGTGGTAGAAGCATTATTGAACCCTGAATACACAGTTCGTGTTGCAATGGTGGGTAAATATGTTGAACTTCCAGATGCGTATAAATCTGTAAATGAAGCTTTATTACACGCTGGTATTCAAAATCGCGTTAAAGTTCAAATCGATTACGTGAATGCTGAAGACCTTGAAAGCCAAGATGTAGCAACAGCATTAAAAGATGCAGATGCGATTCTTGTGCCAGGTGGTTTTGGTGAGCGTGGTACTGAAGGCAAAATGAAAGCGATTCAGTATGCACGTGAGAACAATGTGCCATTCCTTGGTATTTGTTTGGGTATGCAGTTGGCAGTGATTGAATTTGCTCGTAACGTTGCGGGTATTGCAGATGCGACTTCTACAGAGTTTAACCGTTCAACTAAATCACCATTGATTGGTTTGATTACAGAATGGTTAGATGAACGTGGTGAAGTACAACAGCGTAGCCTAGAGTCCGACCTTGGCGGCACAATGCGTTTAGGTGCACAAAAATCTGAACTGGTTGAAGGCACAAAAACACGTGAAGTGTATGGCAAAGCTGAAATTGTAGAGCGTCACCGTCACCGTTATGAAATGAACAACCGTTTCATTCCAGCACTTGAAGCTGCGGGTATGAAAATTTCGGGCTATTCACCTGTACAGCACTTAGTAGAAACAGTTGAAATTCCTCAACATCCTTGGTTTATTGCTGTACAATTCCACCCGGAATTTACAAGTTCTCCACGTGATGGTCATCCATTATTTGCAGGTTTTATTGGTGCAGCGAAAGCAAAACATCAAAAAGCTTAAGAATAAGGTATGTCTAGGACTAAACTAGGAAAGTTTAAATGTCACAATTAAAACCACAAGAAATTGTACGTTTAGGCGATATACAAATGGCAAACCACTTGCCATTTGTACTATTCGGCGGCATGAACGTATTAGAGTCAAAAGATTTAGCTTTTGAAATTGCAGAAACTTATGTTGATATTTGCAAGCGCTTAGACATTCCCTATGTGTTTAAGGCAAGTTTTGATAAAGCGAATCGTTCGAGCTTAAATTCATTCCGTGGTCCTGGTTTGGAAAAAGGAATTGAATGGTTGGCGGACATTAAAAAGCACTTTAATGTGCCAATCATTACTGATGTGCATGAGCCGTATCAAGCTGCGCCAGTGGCTGAAGTTGCAGATATCATTCAGTTGCCTGCTTTTTTAAGCCGTCAAACTGACTTGGTTGAAGCAATGGCAAAAACAGATGCCATTATTAACATCAAAAAAGCACAATTCCTTGCTCCGCACGAAATGCGCCATATTTTGCATAAGTGTTTAGAAGCAGGAAATGACAAGTTGATTATTTGTGAGCGTGGTTCGGCATTTGGTTACAACAATTTGGTTGTAGACATGTTGGGCTTCGACATCATGAAAGAAATGAATGTTCCTGTGTTCTTTGATGTGACCCATGCGCTTCAAACCCCGGGTGGTCGTGCAGATTCAGCAGGCGGTCGCCGTGCACAAATCACGACACTTGCTCGCGCAGGTATGGCAACAGGCTTGGCGGGTTTGTTCTTGGAAGCACATCCAGATCCTGAAAAAGCCAAATGTGATGGTCCATGTGCCTTACGTATGTCGCAACTTGAGCCGTTCTTAGCACAGCTAAAAGAATTAGATACCTTGGTAAAAGGTTTCGCAAAATTAGATACTCATTGATGCCTTCTAAAGCATCTCGTTATTAATCAACTGAGGAATTATTCATGAGCCAAATCGTTGACATTCGTGCACGTGAAATTTTGGACTCTCGTGGTAACCCAACCATCGAAGCAGACGTTATCCTAGAATCTGGTGTTGTAGGTCGTGCATGTGCACCATCTGGTGCTTCAACTGGCTCTCGTGAAGCTTTAGAACTTCGTGACGGCGATAAAGCGCGTTATTTAGGTAAAGGCGTTAAAACTGCTGTAAACAATGTAAACACCGCGATTCGTGCTGCATTAGTTGGTAAATCAGTATTTGAGCAAAAAGACATCGATAACACGATGATTGCACTTGATGGTACTGAAAACAAAGAAAAACTAGGTGCAAATGCAACTTTAGCAGTTTCTTTGGCTGTTGCTCGTGCTGCCGCTACTGAAAAGAAAATTCCTCTTTTCCAATATATCGCAGATCTTCGTGGTCAAACGACATTAAGCATGCCTGTACCTATGATGAACATCATCAATGGTGGTTCACATGCAGACAATAACGTTGATATTCAAGAGTTCATGATCGAGCCAGTTGGCTTCACTTCATTCTCTGAAGCGTTACGTGCTGGCGCTGAAATTTTCCATTCTTTGAAATCAGTTTTAAACAAAAAAGGTTTAAACACTGCTGTAGGTGATGAAGGTGGTTTTGCACCGAACTTACGTTCAAATGAAGAAGCGATCACGGTTATTCTTGAAGCAATTGGTCAAACAGGTTACAAAGCGGGTTCTGATATCATGCTTGCGCTTGACTGTGCATCTTCAGAATTCTACAAAAATGGTCAATACATCCTTGCAGGTGAAGGCAATAAAGCATTCACAAGCAACCAGTTCTCTGACTATTTGGCAAATCTTGTAAACCAATACCCAATTATCTCAATTGAAGATGGTTTAGATGAGTCTGACTGGGAAGGTTGGTCTTACTTAACGTCAATCCTTGGTGACAAAATCCAATTGGTAGGTGACGATTTATTCGTTACGAATCCTAAGATTTTACAACGTGGTATTGATCAAAAAGTAGGTAACTCTATTTTGATCAAGTACAACCAAATTGGTACATTGACTGAAACTTTAGATGCAATCTACCTTGCGAAAGCAAATGGTTACACGACTGTAATCTCTCACCGTTCTGGTGAAACTGAAGATTCTACAATTGCGGATCTTGCAGTGGGTACAGCAGCGGGTCAAATTAAGACGGGTTCACTTTGCCGTTCTGACCGTGTTGCAAAATATAACCAATTGCTTCGTATTGAAGAGTTGACTAATGCAATCTATCGCGGTAAAGCTGAGTTCAAAGGTTTGAACTAAGCGATTGAATGCTATCTATGTTAAATGTATTTGACTCTTTTGCGAGTAAATTACTATTGGGCCTTGCGATCGTACTGATCGCAGGGTTTCAGTATTTATTTTGGTTTGGTGAGGGTGGTTACCATGATCATCAACAACTGACCCAAAAAATCCAACAACAAACAGAAATTAATGATGAGCTTAAAGAGCGTAATCGCGTTCTTGCCGCTGAAGTTTATGATTTAAAAAATGGTGTTGAAGCCATAGAAGAACATGCACGTTTAGATTTAGGTTTGGTTAAACCGCGTGAAACTTTTGTGCAAATGAGTACCATCAGTACTCAATATAAACCTATTTATATTGATCCTAACGCTAAAGCAGATTTACGTACCAATGAAGATGATAATGCCATCCCACCAGAGCCAGTTAATGACCAATAAGCTTTGGGTGGTGATTCCTGCTGCGGGTTCTGGACGTCGTTTTTCTCAGTCTGAATTAAAACAATATCAATTGCTTGATCATAAAACTGTATTAGAGCATACAGTGGAGAGATTAAACGGTTTAGCACTAGCAGGTTATGTACTTGCTGTTGCACAAGATGATGATGTGATTTCAACTTTAGCTTTGGCTGCTCCAGAAAAGGCACATTTTTGTGTTGGTGGTAACGAGCGAGTTGATTCTGTACTGAATGCTTTAAATTATCTGACTCAAATTGCAGATGAAAATGACTGGGTGTTGGTGCATGATGCGGCACGTCCTTGCATCAGTTTAGCTGTGTTAAATACATTGGTTTATAAAGCGATTGAAACGGATCAAGCCGCTATTCTTGCTATTCCAGTGCGCGATACGTTAAAACGCGTGGAAACTGAAGCCATCATCAGTCAGACAGTAAGTCGTGATTTATTATGGCAAGCTCAAACGCCACAAATGGCAAAATTGGGTATATTAAAGCAAGCGATTGAACTGGCTTTGCAAGATCAGCAAGTGATTACCGATGAAGCCAGCGCGCTAGAATATGCAGGACATCCTGTGCAAGTGGTTCATGGGCGCTCGGATAATATCAAAATTACCTATCCAGATGATTTGCAGTTGGCGCGTTTTATTATTCAATCACAAAGCTAATTTAACAATTTCTGCGCTTGCAGTGAATGGTTACGAAATAATTTTCCTGAACGCGGAATTAAGCATTCACTCTATCGCAGTTTAAATTTATACTCTGCTCACTTTTAGCTGTATTGCCTCATCAAATGATACCTTCTCAACAGTATCGTTTCTTACGCCAATCCTTACGTGATGGCCGAAGTATTAAGGACGATTCTTCAAAATGGCACCGTTTGCATCTAGATCCTTGGTTATTAGGATTATTGATCGTAAATTCTATTATTGGTTTAATGGCGGTTTATAGTGCCACTGCTGAAGATATGGGAATGGTACTGCGTCAAGCCACAAGTTTTGGTGTAGGTTTTATTCTGTTATTTCTTTGTGCGCAAATTCCACCGAAAGTTTATCAGGCGACTAGTCCGTATTTCTATTTGATTTCAATAGTGTTATTGATTTTGGTGCTTGTAATTGGGGATACTCGTTTAGGCGCTAAGCGTTGGTTGACTGTACCGGGTATTGGCAGTATGCAACCCAGTGAATTTATGAAGTTTGCGATGCCGTTAATGATGGCATGGTATTTTGCTAGAAAGCCATTTCCACCCCAATTGGTTCATATTTTGGGGGCACTGGTCATCATGTTTGTGCCTTTTGTATTGGTTGCCTTACAACCCGATTTATCCATTGGTTTGATTATTCCAGGGATTTTTGTTCTTTTTCTGAGTGGTATGTCTTGGCGTCTTATTCTAGGGGCTTTGACCGCCTTGGCTGTTGCTGCACCCGTGTTATGGATGTATGTCTTACAGGCTTACCAAAAGAAGCGGGTATTAACCCTATTTGATCCAGAATCTGATGCGCTAGGAGCGGGTTGGAATATTATTCAGTCGAAAATTGCGATTGGTTCTGGTGGCTTAATGGGTAAGGGGTATTTGGAAGGAACACAGTCGCATTTGGGCTATTTACCCGAGCACCACACTGACTTTATTTTATCGACCTATTCGGAAGAATTTGGATTTTTCGGGGTCATGTTTCTGTTCGCATTGTATGCGGCGATTATTTTCCGTTGCATGATGATTGGACTTAATTCCTTTCATAATTATGGTCGTTTACTGGCAAGTGCAATCGGTTTAACCTTCTTTTTCTTCGTATTCCTAAACTCGGGCATGATTAGTGGGATTCTTCCTGTGACAGGTGATCCATTGCCTTTGATGAGTTATGGGGGGACTGCCGTTATTGCACTGCTTGCGGGTATGGGAATTGTTATGTCAGTCCATACGCACCGCTAAAATGCAAAAGCCTCATTATTTGGGGCTTTTTTATGGGTTAAAATCATTTCTATTGACATGATTTAGATAAAATAGAATCACATATTTTCATTTTAAGTATTTGATTTTTATTATAATAATAAATATTAAAATTCTTTCTTATAAATAATTACTAAATTTGTATATTTGGTACTCGCAAATGGTATATATATTGCTCATATTATAATAAGCAATTATTGCAGGAGAGAAGCACAGTATGTGCTCGCCGAAGGAGCAACGACCCCGGAAACTCTCAGGCAGAAGGACTGTAATAATTTCAAAATCTGGAGAGAAGTGCATAAAGATAAAATAGGCACTCACCGAAGGGGATGGTTGTATGCTGCATACGACCGAAGCTCTCAGGTACCAATGACAGATGGGGCATAACACAAGGAATGCATGCATTTCCAAGGAGTGCTTTATGCCACATATTATTGTTATTGGCTCTGGAATTACTGGGGTAACTTCAGCCTATGAATTATCACAATTGGGCTACGATGTAACCGTTATCGATAAACATCTTTATCCTGCAATGGAAACTTCATTTGCCAATGGCGGGCAGCTTTCGGCGTGTAATGCAGAAGTCTGGAATCAAAAGTCGACTGTATTGAAAGGCATTAAATGGATGTCGCGTAAAGATGCCCCTTTGTTGCTGAATCCATCTTTTGATGTGCATAAATATGCGTGGTTGGTCGAGTTTTTGGGCAATATTAAGCACTATGAAGAAAATACCCGAGATACGGTAAAATTGGCATTATTGGCGCGGACACGCTTATTTGATATTGCGGAGCAGGAACATATTCAATTTGATTTGGAAAAAAGAGGTATTTTGCATTTTTATCACAATCAAAAGGATTATGAAGTTGCAACCCGTGTCAATCAATTGCTTTGTACAGGTGGTTTGGAGCGCCATGCAGTAACCCCTGAAGAAGTGAAGCAGATTGAGCCTAGTTTAACGGGCGATTACTATGCTGGTTTTTATTGTCCAGGTGATGCCACAGGTGATATTCATAAGTTTACCAATGGTCTTGCCAAGGCAACAGAAAAATATGGCGTGAAATATCGTTTTGGCTTAGAAGTCACAGATGTACAACATCATGAGAAAGGCGTGACCGTCATTTGTAAAGCCAGCACTGAAAACATGAAAGAAGACCAGGTATCAGAATATTTTGAAGCCGATGCTGTGGTGGTTTGTGGTGGTGTGGGCAGCTATCAATTGGCGCATTTACTGGGTGATAAAGTGAATGTTTATCCTGTAAAAGGCTATTCAATTACCATTAATCTGGATGATGAGCAGAGTGTACAACATGCACCATGGGTGAGTTTGTTGGATGAAAGTGCCAAGATTGTCACTTCACGTTTAGGGGCTAATCGATTAAGAATTGCAGGTACAGCAGAGTTTAATGGTTATAACCGAGATATTCGTTCCGATCGGATTCAGCCTTTGGTGGATTGGGCGAATAAAAACTTTGATATTTCTACGCAGAGTGTCGTGCCTTGGGCGGGATTGCGTCCAATGATGCCAAATATGATGCCAATCGTTCGACGTGGACGACGTGACCGCGTATTTTATAATACAGGGCATGGACATTTGGGTTGGACTTTATCTGCTGCAACAGCGGTGATGATCAGTCAAGAAATTGCATCGGCTTATCCTGCTTAATACGGCAATATTGAATCAAAAGCACAGAAGTATATCTGTGCTTTTTTATTTTTGAATGGTCTTTAATCATAAAGACGATAAACACCAGTAAATCGCTCACAGCCTTTTTGCTGGGTTTTAACAGTTAAAATGGCTTTGTAATAATCAAATTGATATTTACAGTCATGTTCATTGTCGACAATATTTTGTTTTTTTTCTGGGGTGGTGTAAGCCAAGAAAGGGATGGTTTGAGTTTCTTTCTTGTTGTTTGGGTTGCGGTAGGCAATTCCTTCAATTTTAATACTGTCTTTACCAAGCTGATGAACTTGTAAATGAATCGGATGTTGCGCAAGTTTACCTTTTTCGAATTTTAAATAATGTTGAGTCAAACTCTGATTCAATGAGGTGTAAAAATTCAGATCATCGGTACGAAGCTCAAATTGCTGCGTAAAACAAGATTCTGTTTTGCATTGTTGTATACGGTTAAGCCATACACTATGTGTATCATCTAATAATCGTAAGGGTGCATCACTGATTAAAAATGCAGTGAGATATTGGTTTTTGAGTTTCTGACGTTGCTGCTCGAAACTGCTAGAACACATCGTTTTTATTGCAGCAGTATCAGTTTTACTACAATCAATTTCCTGAGCGTACGTCAGGCTAGTGTACATACAACCAATACCAATGAAAGATGCTATAGTTTTAAGGAATTTAATGTCTGTATTCAACAACATGATGACTTATACTTTCACAACACTGTGCTAGTGTAACTATAACGAAGTCGAAACACTGAATACAAGATTTCAAACATTTATTTCTGAGGGAGCGTAACTGAATGGTCGCAAATATTCGAATTGGTCAAGGAATGGATGTACACGCTTTTGAGGAAGGCGAATTTGTTACTTTGGCTGGCGTTCAAATTCCACATACACACGGTTTAAAAGCACATTCCGATGGGGATGTGGTGCTGCATGCACTCTGTGATGCATTATTGGGTGCACTTGCACTAGGCGATATTGGACAACATTTTCCAGATACAGACCCAGAATTTAAAGGGGCGAACAGTCGTGCGCTGTTAAAACATGTCTATCAGCTTATTTTAGATCGTGGCTATGTTTTGAATAACGCGGATATGACAGTCGCCTGTGAGCGTCCAAAGTTAGCGAAGTATAATTTAGAGATGCGTCAGTCTGTCGCAGACGTATTAGATGTGGATGTTACTCAAATTAGTATTAAAGCAACAACCACAGAAAAGCTTGGTTTTACTGGCCGTCAAGAAGGTATTTTGGCAACGGCTACGGTTTTGATTAGCCATCAAGCAAAATGACCTGCACCCATTAGTGACTGTTGTAACTCTTTGGTAGCTTTACGACCTTGAAGTTGTAAGGCTACAGCATGAATCAGTCCTGTCCATGTCTCATTTGGTTCCCAAACTGCATGTAATAAATCTTGAGCGCTGGCGATATCCATATCCATATAATATTGGCGGTAAAGATAGATTAGGCTACTCACACGAAGGTTGTGGGTGCAATGCACCCAAACCATCTGCTCTTGAATCAGATGATCCAACATGTCTAAAACTAAGAGGCATTGCTCATCAGAAGGTGTGTCCCAAAGAATAGGAATATGAACGTAATTTAGCCCTAGCTCTAAACAAATACGGTCTTCATTCAGAAGGTGGTTTTCTGCATCATTTAAAGCTAGATTAATAACAGTTGTGACGCCATATTCTTTGATGTGTTTTAACTGTTCAATTGTCGGTTGCCCAGAACTAAATAAATGTTCATGGACAAACTGGAAATGGTCAATGTGACTTAAAGCGTTTTCAAGTTGATTCATAACGGTGACTTTTCATTGGCAGTAAAACAAAACGCCATCCTTGGGGATGGCGCTTGGATGCTTAGCGATTTGGTAGTACATCTTTCAAAGCATTGTGCATTTCAAGCAATACTTTTTCTGTTGTATCCCAGTCAATACAGCCATCTGTGACTGACTTACCGTATTCTAAATCACATAAGTTTTCAGGGATATCTTGACGTCCACCTTTTAAGTGACTTTCGACCATAATGCCGACAATGGATTTATTCCCATCCAAAATTTGTTCAGTAATATTTTTTAGAACAAGAGGTTGCAAGAACGGGTCTTTATTCGAGTTGGCATGACTGGTATCAATCATGATTTTGGTGCTAACTTTAGCTTTCGCTAATGCATTTTCAGCTTCAGCTACTGAGCCTGCATCGTAGTTAGGTTTTCCATTACCGCCACGTAATACCACGTGTGCATAAGGGTTGCCACTGGTGCGAATCACAGAAACTTGACCAAGCTCATTTAAACCAAGGAAGCTATGACCATGTTTAACTGATTGCATAGCATTCGTTGCAACCGTTAAGCCACCATCTGTACCATTTTTGAAACCTACAGGAGATGATAAGCCAGAAGACATTTCACGGTGAGTTTGGCTTTCTGTGGTACGTGCACCAATCGCAGACCAAGAAATTAAATCTTGATAATACTGTGGTGAGTTCGGATCGAGTGCTTCAGTAGCACAAGGCAAACCTTTTTCATTCAATTCCAACAGCAATTGACGACCAATACGTAAACCTTTCTCAATATTGAAAGAGTCATTCATATCTGGATCGTTAATTAAGCCTTTCCAACCTACTGTGGTGCGCGGTTTTTCGAAATAAACGCGCATCACGATATAGAGAGTATCTTTAACTTGTTCACTGAGTACTTTTAAACGATCCGCATAATCATGTGCAGCAACTGTATCATGAATAGAACAAGGACCAATTACGACAAAAAGACGCTTATCTTTGCCATCTAAAATATTGCGAATGGTGTCGCGACCTTTAAGTACGGTTTGATATGCATTTCCTGTTAATGGCAATTCTTTTTTTAGTTCTGCTGGAGTTACTAAAGGTTGAATGCTTTTCACATTTAAGTCGTCAATGTCTGATTGAGTAATAGGGGTTGGCTGTTGTGTATTCATTGCTGTCACTAGATCGATCATACAAGAGTTTTTTTAGTTGCTTGAATATAACACGATTTAATTATTCTTTTACTATACAAAAGACCAATAAAACCGTGAAATAATCCAATTATCCACAGAGATAGTTTAAATGCTGTGTGATTTTTCCACAGTATAAACCATTGCAGTGGTTGGTTTTTGAACAGGTTTTGCTTTTACTGGATGAATGATAAAATTCACACCTAAGGCAAAAAGCGTAATACCTAAAATTTTACGAATAATTTTTTCGGGTAATCGAGAACTGATCAAGGTGCCGATAATAATCGCCGGAATTGAACCAACCAATAACCAGCCTAAAAGTGTGAAATCGACATTACCAGAACTCATGTGACCAAGACCAGCCACAAGGGTGAGTAGGACAGCGTGTACTACATCTGAACCAATGATACGAATCATCGGTAAATTAGGGAACATAATAACCAGTGCCATAATACCAAATGCACCTGCACCCACAGAGGATAAAGTCACAAATATCCCAAGTATTACACCCATGAGAACGATGTAAGCCCGTTTATCTTTGGCTTGAAAATTTACTTTTTCCAAGTCTTCGGTCATGTCCAATTGCGCATCTTTACGGAATTTATTGAAGAAGCGTTCAATATGCCCACGGAAGATGATAGATACCCCAGTTAAGGTCAACATAAAACCTAAAACCATGGTCAGCACAGCTTTATAGTGTGTGGACTGACTTAAATAATTGTCGAGTACCCAATGTGTTGCAAAAGATGCTGGAAGGCTGCCGACAGCAAGCCAAATTACGATGGGCCAGACAATATTCATTTTCTTGGCATGAACCATCGAGCCGCAGAATTTCGAAATCGATGCATACAATAAGTCGGTTCCGATGGCGATGTGTGGCTCAATTTTAAACAGGCTAATGAGGATAGGGGTCATTAAAGAACCGCCACCTACACCGGTAATACCTACACAAAACCCAACCAAAACGCCTGCAAGAATATATTCAAGAGAACCAAACATGTATAGAAGCCAAATATGATAAACCATGCATATGTTATGACTTTTTGAGATAAGTGTTTGTCTTGATAAGTGATTTACTTATGCAAAAAAACGCTAAAGCCATCTTTAGCAGTGTATAAAATGATGTAAATACCAAATTTAGTTTTTTGTAGGTTTATTTTTTAAATCATTGATATACATGATTAAAATAAAAGCTACAGGGCTAGCAAAGATCCACCAGCTGATCAAACCAATTGATATTCCGTAATGAACAATTAAAACGACAGCAGCACTAAAAAATAGAAGATATGCCACACACCGACTAATCAATGGAAATTGCGTCAAAATATGCAACGAAGATTGCTTGGTTTTCGCAATTTGTTTGCTGCTGAGTAAGTGTAAGATCCAAAGCCCTAAAAGGATAAATATCAAACTAAATATAATCATCAAGATGCATTTCCCTGTTGTGCCGAAGAAAGTTTTTTGATGATTTTTTGCTTAGCTGTTGTTTGGATTGGATGAATATTTTTAAGAATAAAATAGGCGAAAACAGCGAGTGAAATAAAAAATAGATCTACCCGGAAGAAAGCCCAGTAGCTCCTAAGACTATCAATATACTGGTGCTGAATTAAGTAAAATAAATCAAAAACAGGTAGACATGCAGCCAAGATAATTAAGCAGATCAATTGAGACCGCCACAGCCATTGTTTTGGCGTGAAAAATGCTGCGACCAAACTTAAGCCCCAGAATATAAAGAAATTGTAAATTTCATAATTGGGCATATCAGCGGTGATATAGACCAAACGATTGGTATAGAAATAACCCATCATGGCAAGGGGTAAACCCACAAAAGTTGCGATATTCAGTCGGTCAACAAGATAATGACCCAAGTGGAACTGCTGAGTTTTATTTTGAAGTTGTCGTTTTAAACTCCATAACAATAGCCCTGATGCAATCATGCAACAACCAAGCAGCCCTGAAAAAAACAAGGCCAAACGTAATAAGGGTTGAGCAAAGGTCGCCATATGTAAACCGTAGACCCCAAAACTCAAAGTCGCAACAGCACTATGATTACGTGTTGCTGCTGTAATAAAAGCATCGTGCCCGCGTAAGGTTATTTGCGGTTGATTACCTGTAATACTATGGTCTTGCAGTTGAGTAAAGGTGTACAAAGCTTGATTGGTATTTGGATTTTGTACCGAAATTGAACGCAATTCTTGCTTGCCCCAATGCTGTTCGACTTTTTGCAGTAATTCAGACATGGGCAAATTGGCTTGAGGTACTAAGGTATTATTTTGCTCAACCACATTGGTTCGGATTTCAGTAAAATACTGATAGGGATTCTCTGGGTAAAGCGCTTTCATTCCCCAAGGCAAATACAGATAAAAGAAAATTGCTAAACCTGTAAAGGTAATCATCAAGAAAAAGGGCAGTGCAATCACGGAGGATACATTATGAAAATCAAGCCAAGAACGTTGCGATTTAAAGGTTCGAAGGGTAAAGAAATCTGTGAAAATCTTTTTATGGGTGATAATGCCTGAGATTAAGGCAATCAACATAATAAAAGCCGCGATAGAAACAGCAACTCGTCCGATATCAACGGGTAGACCAAAAAGTTGGTAATGGAAGTGATAGAAAAACTCACCACCTTCAGTAGCAGAAAGACTCAGTTCTTTTCCTGTAGTTGCATCTAAAGTTTTACGTTCATAGCCGCCATCTGCTTTTTGCCAATAAATGTTATTGACTGGTGATTCGGGAGTCGCAATGCCAATAAACCATGATTTCGCATCGGGTGCATGAGTTTGCAAATAACCTATCGCAGACTGAATGGCAGTTTGTTGTTGAATCTCATATTTTGCCAGTTGGGGTTGCATCCATAAGTTAATTTCTTGACGATAATACGACGCCGTTCCCATCAGAAATATTGCGAATATGACCCATCCGAGCAGTAGCCCTGTCCAAGAATGTAACCATGCCATCGATTGTCGAATACCTTTGTGCATGAATTAACCCATTCCTAGAAATAATAAAAGAACAACAGCACATGAGGCTATGCTCACGAAGGTGAGCTTTATAAGCGATTGAATACAGAAACTAATAATCACAAAAAAAACATAAAAAATAAGGCTGATGAACGCCGCCAGAAAGATTGCTTCTGCTTTGGCTAAACTCAGATGGAACAGATGGGTTAAAGCCAAACTGAGTAAAGCTGTACAAATAAAACCGAGTATGAAGGCTATAACAAAACGATACAGCACTTGAATACGGTAGGTCAGAGAAAGGGATTGTGCTTTACTCATAAAATGAATCGCTATGGAACTACAAAAAAACCAAGCCTGATGCTTCAGACTTGGCGGGTTCATTAATACTTAAATTTTACAGACATCATATAGTTTGCTGGCTCACCATAAAATGCTTGTCCATCAGGGAAGCTATTCAAGTACTTTTTATCGGTAATATTATTACCGTTGACTTGTAAGCTCACATGTTGGTTGACTTCATAGCTTGCCATCAAGTTGATGAGCGCGTAATCATCCTGAGTGATTGTACTGTTTAAATTTGAGTCGTAGAGTTTAATATTATCTTGCCATTGAAAACCAGCACCAACTTTCAATTTGGGTAAAGCAGGTACTGTATACGTCGCTAATAGATTAATGGTTTGATTTGGATTGTAGGTTCTGGCTGCACCACCATTCTTTAAATCTTTAAGGCTAAATTGCGTATATCCAAATGCCAGATTCATGTTGTCTGTTAATTGACCAGATAACCCTACCTCTACACCTTGAGAGCGTAAGTCACTGGTTTGTACAGTACGGTTTAGTGGATTGCCATCTGAGCTGCGCAGTGGATAGTTATTTTGATCTGTTCTAAATACCGCAAGTGTTCCAGTTAATTTGTCGTCTAACCATGAGCTTTTAAAACCAGCTTCATAGCTTTCACCTTCGACTGGTTTGAGCGCTTGCCCCGTGGTTTCTTCTATACCCGTTTGTGGTCTGAAAATAGATGTATAGCTCATGTAACCCGTATATTCTGGTGTGAAATTATAAGTTAATCCTGCATATGGGGAGAACTTACTTTCATCATAGTTCATGGCAGAGCCATAACTTATGCCTTTACTCGAGGCCTCAACATAATTGCCACCTAAAATGAATTTTAAATTATCGGTTAAATGTAGACGTGTGGCTGCATAGAAAGAGTTGATATCTTGTTTATAGTCGGCTGCATCAGAAAAGTCAGACCATGTGACTGATTTGGGTGTCCAGCTTGCCCAATTGGTTGTGTATTGTGTTGTATATGAAACACCATTATAAACACTGGTTACATTATTGATATTACTATCATTAATAAAGCCGCTAGATTGCTGATCATTTTGTTCAGATTGAATGCGGCTGTATCCGAAAGTAGCTTCGTGTTCTCGATTAAATAAGTCGTAACTTCCTTCAAAATTTAGGTCGGCAAGATGTTGACGTAGATGTTCTTTACCACCCCATGCTGTGAGGGAAACTCCTGAACCATTGGTTTGTGGATTGCCGTAATAATAGAGTAAACGGCTATTATGTTCTAAATCATTGTAGTTATAGGTAAGTTTAGCAGCCCATTTATCTCCAAGTTTTTGTTTTAACTCTATAAAGGCATTTTGAGCAGTATTGTCCCAATGTGCCCAGTCTGGGTTTGGATTGTATTTTTGGTCATAAGACAGTTGTTGACCATTTGCTCCAAGTAAAGGTAAAGCTCCCCAGTTGTTTGCATTAGGTTTATTCTGATTTTGGCTATAACCAACAGTTAACAAGGTCGTATCTGTCAGATCCGCTTCAATAACTCCTGCAAAACCATTTTTTTCAGAAGAATATCGATCTAAATAAGAATCCCCCGTTTGTTCATAGCCCATTAATCGGCCACGAACGCGTCCATCTTGAGTAAGGGAGCCTGAAATATCTGCTTCATAACGTTCAGTATTCCACGAGCTATAACTCATTCCTGCATTGGCTTGAAACTCTTTGGTTGGGCGTTTGCGAATATTGTTAATTGTCGCGCTAGGGTCACCAAAGGCATTGGAAAGGGCATCGGCACCTTTAATCACTTCAACTCGATCATAAAAGAAAGTATCAGGATTGGTATTGTTATAGTTCCAGTTAGAAAGAGGGAAGCCAATACTGTCAGTCAGAATATTAGAGATTTCAAACCCGCGTGCCATATAAGTGGTTCGTTCAGTTTCCTGATTAAGAACCGTCACCCCTGGTATATTTTTTAATACTTCGCGTGTTGAATTTAAGCCGAAATCATCAATTTGCTGACGTGTCACTACATTTACAGTTTGTGGTGTTTCCTGTGTATCAATATTCAGTTTGGTGGCGCTATTACTTTTTTTAACCTTGTACGCCTTGGTATTTTCGGAGCTTTGATTGGTTGTTACATCGGCTCGTAGCTGAATAGTAGACAGCGTTGCAACATCATCTTGGGCAAAACTAAGATTGATATGAGCAATGGTAAGAGCAAGTAAGGAATACTTAAATAACGCGGGGGACTTTAACATGATGATTAAAAATGTAAATGATTCGCATTAAGTTTATTTTTAAATTTAAGAATGTTCAATTGTGTAACTATTGTAAATCTAGATGAATTAAAAAGACTTCATGGTCAAATTAGATTTAGAAAGTGATGTAGTTTTACGCTTTAGCCATTTTCCTAAATTTTTCAAATGCACTGCCTATGCTAGAATATTGAGACGTTTAACTTTGAACAGAGCATAAAATCTTGAACAACAAAAAACTAAGAATTGGCATCGTCGTTGGTGAAGTTTCAGGAGACACCTTGGGTGCTAAATTAATCCGCAGTTTTCGTGAGCAAGGTATTGATGCTGAGTTTGAAGGAATAGGCGGTCCTCAAATGATCACGGAAGGCTTTCAAAGTGATTATCCGATGGATATTTTATCGGTCATGGGCATTGTTGAAGTCTTAAAAGATATCAAAAAATTATTTGCAGTACGTGATGGTCTGGTCGAAAAATGGTCTAAAAAGCCTGTAGATATATTTATTGGCATTGATGCGCCTGATTTTAATTTGCGCTTATCGAAAAGTTTGAAGCAAAAGCAATTACCGATTAAAACTGTGCAATATGTCAGCCCTTCGGTTTGGGCGTGGCGACAGGGGCGTGCACATGGAATTAAGGCAAATATTGATTTGGTGCTGTGTTTATTCCCATTCGAAAAAACATTTTTTAAAAAATTTGATGTGCCTGCTGCCTTTGTCGGTCATCCTTTAGCGAGTGAATTACCTTTAAAAAATGATTTGATTGAAGCAAAGCAAGAACTCGGTTTAGCAACGAATCAAAAGCATATTGCATTATTGCCAGGCAGCCGCCGTGGTGAAGTCGAACGCTTAGGTCCATTGGTCCTCAAAGCAGGGGAAATTCTGAGCCAAAAATATCCAGACTACGAGTTTCTTATTCCAGCGATTAACGATGCACGTAAACAGCAAATTGAACATTTACTGCAACATTATTCCGATGCTTTCCGTGCCAAAGTGCATTTATTAGAAAATACAGACACGGAATCTAAAATTGGTCGTCAGGTGATGAATGCTGCCAATATCGTCGCTCTGGCTTCTGGCACCGCAACTTTAGAAGCGATGCTGTTACATCGTCCGATGGTGACTTTTTATAAGCTCAATTCTTTAACTTATTTTATTGCTAAATTGTTGATTAAGATTCCTTATTATTCTTTGCCAAATATTATTGCAGGGAAAAAAGTGATTCAGGAATTGATTCAGAATAATGCAACTCCTGAAAATTTGGCGCATGAAATTGAAAAACTGATGAATATCGAAGTGGCGCAAATTCAGGTTATGCAGCACATTACCATGCATAAACAGCTACTTTCGGGCAATAGCGAAGATCCTGTACAAGCGATTTTAAGCTTACTCTAAGTTGTTGTTTGGAGACGCTATTTCATAAATTGTTGGCGGTATTGAGTGGGTGTGAGATCAAATTGCTTTTTAAAGGTTTGACTGAATGCCGTTTCGGAGGCATAGCCCACCAAGTGAGCAATTTGCTGAATCGTGTATTGTCCTTGTCTTAGGTATTGTGATGCAATGCGTAGTCGATGTTGCTGCAAATAGGCGAGAGGCGTTTCACCAATAATTTGACTAAATAATTGAGCAAATTTGGAACGCGACATATAGCATTGTTCTGCGAGGGTTTCTACCGTCCATGCGCGTTGCGGTTGTCCATGAATGGCTGCTAAGGCATTGGATAATTCTGGGTGAGAGAGTGCTGCTAACCAGTTGTTGCTATCACTCAACTGTAAAATGTAATCGCGAACGCATTCTATAAAAAAAATACTGACCAAATGATCTAAAATTTTGTCACGACCGGGTTGGACTTGTAGCGTTTCTACCGCTAAAAACTGCAAGCCAATCTGTAGCCATTCAGGAATCGTTTGCCCATTCATTTGGTGTAAATGAATAGATTGAGGTAAGGCATTGAGCAGCGGTCGCGCCATAATACTGTCCATATGACAGCGGATTGCCAAAATCACGGTTTGCTTTCCGTCGCCAGAGCCAAACTCAATACTTTTTTCACCTGTTTCATCGAAACGATGGGTAATATTTAATGTGTCAACCAAAGGGCTTGGCGTATTAAAGGCAGTATGACTGCGACCAGAAGGGATTAAGATTAAATCGCCAGCACGGGCTTGAACTTGTGTAGTTGCATCTAATTGAATGAAGGCATGACCTGCAACCATCACATAAGCCACCATGGCACTTTGGTCTTGATATTGAAAACACCAGTCTCCTTGCGCTTTCAAATACATGTATTCCGATTTGTTTAGATGAATATCATCAAAAATTTTACTTAGTGCATCCATGTCTTTTCATTCTTTCTTATCTGCTGAAATATACAACGATGAGCAGTTTGTCATATGTGTTTATAGGTCATTGTTTATCAAGTTGAGCCAAGGACGATTACATAGTTTTTATGGACGGTTACTACTGTAGCTCGAGGACGAATTAAGAAAATATATACATAACAAGAAAAGAAGGAAAGGTTTGCAAATGAATGCAACAGTCAAAGTAGTAGAACAGGATTCAATCCTACTTCAAGCCAAATCTGGATTGGCTTTAGATAAAAAACGTTATTTATGGGCAATCAGTCCCGCTTTACCTGTGATTGGTATGGGAATTTTAGCAGGCTATCAGTTTGCACCACGTCCATTAAAAAAGGCATTTGCTCTAGGTGGCCCCTTATTGCTGCATGTCATTATTCCAACCGTTGATGCATTGATTGGTAAAGATCAAAACAACCCTTCTGCTGAAGATGTGAAATTATTAGAACAAGACCCTTATTATGCGCGTTTGGTAAAAACTTTTATTCCACTTCAGTATGCAGCCAATGTTTATGCGTGTTATTTGGTGGGACGTAAAGACACGTCTTTATTGGATAAAATTTTACTGGGCGTTTCTATGGGAGCAATTAACGGCGTTGCGGTCAATACAGCCCATGAATTAAGCCATAAGTCGGATCGCTTGGATCATATTCTGTCACATTTGGCCTTGGTCCCGACAGGCTATAACCACTTTCGCATTGAGCATCCGTATGGGCATCATAAGCGTGCGGCAACACCAGAAGACCCTGCATCCTCGCGTATGGGAGAAACTTTTTATGAGTTTTTACCTAGAACTGTGATTGGCTCGTTTAAATCTGCAATTGAAATTGAAAGTAATCGTTTGAAGCGTAAAGGCAAGACGTTTTGGTCTAAGGATAATGAGTTGTTACAAGGCTGGGGGATGAGTGCTACTTTTCATGCCAGTATGATTAAAATATTTGGCGCAGGTATTACGCCATATTTACTCACACAATCTTTATATGGCATTAGCTTGTTTGAGATAATTAATTATATTGAACACTATGGTTTGTTGCGCCAGAAAGATGAAAATGGCAAATATGAGCGAACCATGCCTGAGCATAGTTGGAATAACAATAACATTGTGACCAATTTGTTCTTATATCAATTGCAACGCCATTCAGATCATCATGCTTATCCAACACGACCATTCCAAGCGCTGCGACACTTCGATGAAGCACCAGAGCTGCCAAGTGGCTATGCGAGTATGCTTTTACCTGCGATGATTCCACCTTTATGGTTCAAAATGATGGATAAGCGCGTATTTGAACATTATGGCGGTGACTTGAATAAAGCCAATATTCATCCTAAGCGTAGAGCGAAGATTTTTAAGAAATTTGGTGTGATAGACAAATTACTGAACTCATAATGATTTATACACCATTTAAAATTGAGTAAGAAATGACATCAATTCAATGGGATTGATGTCATTTTTGTGCGTATTTTAAAGTATTTTTTCCATCCAAATTTCACAGGCATGGCTATGACCTGTATGACCTTTGGGTGCGGATAAGTGTTGAAAGCCCAACTTTTCATAAAGTTTGACAGCTTGCCATAAAGATTCGGTTGTTTCTAAATAACAGGAACGATAGCCCCGAGCTAAAGAGAATGTGAAGCATTGTTCTAAGATTTGTTTGGCAAAACCTAAACCCCGAATTTCAGGCAAAAAGTACATCTTTTGAATTTCAAGTGTTGCATGATCACCACTAAGCGGCGAAAGCCCACCACCACCTAAAATTTGACCTTGTGCATTTTCAATTACCCAATACTGTGCATTGGGCTGAGTATAGACTTGATATAAATTGTCTAAAATAGGGTCTGCAACAGCAAAGCCAGATTCAGGTGCAAGACCAAATTCTTTAGATACTTCACGAATAATGTGGGCAATTGCAGGATTATCTTGTTCTTGGAGCGGGCGAATTTGAAACATTGGATAAGCAAAGTATTTAAATGATGGATTGTTATAGCAAATAATCCATCATTTGTAAGGGTGTTTTTAAAGGGATAGAACTTACTTTAACTCACTTGAACTTTTACCCAGTTCACGCCGTGCAATAATCAATTGCTGGATTTGCTGCGTACCTTCAAAAATGTCTAAGATTTTAGAATCACGTGCCCATTTCTCTAAAAGCTCTGTTTCGCTATAACCAACAGAAGCGGCAAGTTCCACACACTTTAATGTAATGTCATTGCCAACACGACCTGCTTTGGCTTTTGCGATAGAAGCCTCTTTAGAGTTTGGTTTTTTATTGTCTGCCATCCACGTTGCTTTTAACATGAGTAGACGTGCGGCTTCCCATTCTGCTTCCATTTTATAAATCTGGGCTGCTAGGTTGGAACATTGCAAATAAGGGGTGGCATAGTTTGAATCAAGTTGATCCTGAAAAATTTCTTTGATGCGTTCTAAAGAGGCTTTGGCACATCCAATAGCCATGGCAGCGACCAAAGGACGCGTGTTATCAAAAGTTTCCATCACCCCAGCAAAGCCTTTTGCGACATCAATTTCGGCATTGCCGAGTAAGTTTTCCGCAGGGACACGACATTGGTCAAAACGAATCACGGCAGTATCAGATGCTTTAATTCCGAGTTTGTGTTCTAGTCGTTCAACTGTCATACCTGCTGTACCTTTTGCGACTACAAAAGATTTGATGGCAGCACGACCAAGTTTTTTATCCAGTGTTGCCCAGACCACAACAGAATCGGCACGTTCGCCTGAAGTCACAAAGATTTTTTCACCATTTAAGATGTAGTCATCACCATCTTTGGTGGCTGTGGTTCGAATTGCGGCAGAATCAGAACCACAATTTGGCTCGGTAATTGCCATTGCCGCCCATGTGCCTTTAAAGCGTTCCAATTGTTCATCGTTCGCAACAGCAGCAATCGCTGAATTGCCAAGTCCTTGACGTGGCATAGACAGTAACAGCCCCGTATCGCCATAACACATTTCGATAATGCCTAATGCTGTAGACATATTGACGCCATTTTTATTGCTGTCGTCTTGTGAACCGCGTTTTCCTACCGCAGCTCCAGCATTTATACCTTCATCACCGTCATTCATACCATCGAGTAAGGAAGCAAGCATATCCAGTTCTTTTGGGTAGGCATGTTCAGCTTTGTCGTATTTGCGTGAAATTGGACGTAATACATTTAATGCAACTTCATGGGCTTGGTCGAGTAAGATTTTAAATTTTTTAGGGTTTTGTAAGTTCATGGCTATTGTCCTGATTATTCTTTTAAGCGTGTAAACCTGAATGTAAGATCGCCGTAGCACGTAAATCACGGTACCAACGTTCTACGGGATGTTCTTTGGTGAAACCATGTCCACCTAAAATTTGCACGCCGTCTGTACCAATTTTCATGGATTTTTCAGCGCAGAGTAAACGTGCAAGATACGCTTCACGATGATAAGGTTTACCTGCTTCTGCCAAACTTGCAGCATTCAACACCAACATACGCATGGCATCAATTTCAATCGCCATATCTGCAATCATAAAAGCTACACTTTGACGATGAGAAATCGGTTCACCAAAGGCGGTTCGTTCGTTGGCATAGCGAATACAGTATTGTTTAACTGCTTCACAAGTGCCTACAGCCATGGCACACCACATAAGATTTCCGAGATCTATAAAAGCTGTGTAATCGAAGTCCTCATCTCCTAAGCGTTCAGCTGGAGTTTGATTAAACTGTAAAGTCATGGTTTCCGTGGCTTTTAAACCCATTGCAGGATTTTTCTGAGCATGAATAGAAGTATCACGTTTCACTACAAATATATCGGGTCGACCTTGAAATTCTGCACTTACAAGAAATATATCGGTAGTTTCACCCAGCATTACCAGTGTTTTTTCACCAGTTAAATAAAATTGACCAGCATTGTTGAGAGCTTTGGTTTTAAGCTGCATTGGATTGAATGCAGGCGTATTTTCTTGAACGGCAAAGCTGGCTCTAACTTCACTATCTTCAGCAAATGCAGACAAATAGCGTTCTTGAATTTGTTCGGAACCCCATTGTGTTATGGCATTAATGACACTAAAGGTTGAGAGCATGCCTGCGGTTAGGCTGAAATCGCCTTTGGCCAAGTGTTCTGCAATTAAGATATGACTGGTGATGTCTTGTTGAGTGGCAACACCACCAAAAGATTCAGGTAATGCATAATAATTTAAGCCTAATTCATCAATGTGCGCCCAGAGTTGCGGAGGGAATTGTTCTTGATGGTCGGCTTGATGGGCTAGCGGATAGAGAACTTCTGTCGCAAACTGACTCATGGCATCACAGGTCATTTGTTGTTCTGGGGTTAAGCTGAGATCGAACAGAGATTTTTGCTGACTAGGTAGGCGCTGCTTAGCATGAGGTTCTGCACTTTTAAAAACTTTTTGCGTTTTACTCAGTGCTTTAAAACTAGTTTTAGAACCTTGGTATAATGATTTTTCTAAGAATTTTCTGAGCTTAAGTTGATCTAGCACGTCGCTTCCAGCAATTTTTGTAATCAGCGATAAACCAAATCCTTGTGCCTTATTGACCATATTTGTCATTATTTTCGTTCCATATGAGCATTATTGCTATTTTTATGCTGACACGACGCTATATAAAAAACTATGTCATTGTTGACATACTCCATTGTCAAAGATAAACGGTAATTTAGGGTGGGGTGTTTTTCTAAGATTTTGATTTATATTGTTATTATTTTTTGTTTAATTTGGGTGATAAGGTGTTTATTGACTAGAATGACAAAGTGGTCATTCTAGTCTGAGCAAATTAAATAAAAGATTTAATCATGTCACGGACATTGGTTTTGGCATTAATCACAGTCATAAAGGTATATGCGCCGATAAATTTACGACTAATAAACATAAACTCTTTCGGTGGAACACTGAAATAACGTGATGCCATTGACTTAGAGGCTTGTTGCATGACACGGCTATGTAACAGGCTTTTTTTCCAGTCATAGCGGTAATGCTCATCCATCACGCCAGCAGGCAAATCTTTGTTATTCGCAGGGCAGCTAAATGCTTCTGTTGCCAATAAGAATACCTTCGCCATATCAGGTTTAATACTTTGTGGAATCGAGTCAAAAAATTCATATCCAGTCATGGCATTCACCATGGCTTGCGGATCATGCTGATAACCAGCATAAATAAGATTGCGAGCGACACTGAGTAAGTGCTGGTCAAATTGGCGAATAGCACCAAAGTCGAGTAAGACAATTTGATCGGGTTGCTGTTCACCATCTCCTAAGCGAACTAAATAGTTGCCAAAATTGGGATCGGTTTGCATTTCGCCCCATTCAAAAATTTCGCGCACCGCAATTTCTAAAGACGCTTCACCTAAAAGATTACGACGATCTTGTGGCAAGGAAAGCATCACGGGGCTGTTAATCGGCACACCACGTTCAAACGTCATGCATAGAATTTGGTCAGTACAAAATTCATCAATAATTTCAGGTACGATGTAACGCGGATCATCTTTCAGTCGTTCAGCAAAACGTCTAGTGGTTGCTGCTTCAATGTCGTAACTTACTTCACGATGCATCATTTCACGGACTTCATCAAACCACTGATCAAATTCTCGGGTTTGTGGCACCATACGCGTCAATTTGAGCATGTTTTTAAACAAGCTCATATCGGAATCAATTGCATCAGCAACTCCTGGATATTGAATTTTCAATACCAGTTCTAATCCGTCTGATTTACGTGTTGCGCGATGAACTTGTGCCAATGAGGCTGTACCCAGTGGCTCATGATCAATGGTCAGTTCATGAATTTTATCACCCAGTTGTTGCTCTAAATGCTGCTTAATTGCAGGCCACGCCAGTGCAACGGTTTGGTTGTTCAGGGTGTTTAGAGCTTGAGTAATTTCTTCTGGCAAGAAATGTTCGCCATATAGCGCCATCATTTGTCCAATCTTTACAATTGAACCTTTCAACTTGCCTATTTCAGCCACTAAATAATGAGCCTGTTCTTTCATGGCTTGTTTACGTTTTTTTTCTTTTTCAGCTTCACTAGAGAACATTGATGTCGCATTGGATGCCGCCCAACGTGTTCCCGCCAGTAAGGATGCTTTTGCAATAGATAAGCGACGATCCATAGAGGAGGTTTTAAGTTGTTTGAGCTTATCATTCTGATCTGACATTCAATGCAATCCTTAATCAGCAATTCACAGAAAAGTTAATTGTAACGGATATTAACGTGTCTTCACGTATTAAAAAAGTTCAACTTGCTGAATGACGCGGTTTTTTTGGAACTGTATCTAAATTTATGCAGAATCAGAGCATTTTGTTTACATGTGAAATTTTATTTTGAGAGATTCTTTGTTTGAGAGTTGTACCTTATGGTTTTGAATATAGGTCGTGATCATGTTTTGCACGCTAATGTGAGTAAAACCATGCGCATAGCCTTTAACAATCACAATACTCGGTAAGCTAAAAAATAAATATTTGGCATCGTCTAAAGTCGGACTATTAAAAACCTGATGTTCAGACAATTGCTGCATTAAAAATAATTTTTCAGAAAGAATATCTGAAGACTCGTTGTTCCAATAGTTTTGGCGCATTGCCATAAGATTGTTGTGTTTATAGCTCATATCAAGAAAAGAAGTAAATAATGAGCTATTTATATGTCTCGAGAGTCCCTAATTCAAGTTGCTTTTGGCAAGAACGATTAAAGTTTTGTATCTGTTTATTCATATTCGAGTTTGGATAATTAAATGCTTCCAATCGTCTGATATAGACAGAATTTGAATAAAATTACAGGTGATTGAAAAATGGAATGAAATAGAGAAGAAACAAAGTTAAGCATTATAAAATCAGGCAAAACAAGGTATCATAAGCCGTTTTTATGATTCTGAACTTTGGAGACGCCTTAAGTGGATCGACCGACTATTAGCCCTGAACATTTACAGGAAGCCGCTGAAACTCTTACCACTATTCGTGATTTTATCCGTTTTGGGGTAACAGCATTACGTCAATACGATGCACATTTAGGTCAAGGTACAGAAGACTTTTTCGCTGAAAGTTCAGCATTGGTATTACAAACCTTATCTTTAGATTGGAAAGCAGATTCCGAAATTTTAGATGCCAAATTATTAGCCAGTGAAAAAGCAGAATTTTTACAGTTACTTGAACGCCGTATTAATGAAAAAGTACCGACTTCGTATTTACTGAATTTGGCATATTTTGATGGTAAACCATATTATGTTGATGAGCGTGTACTGATTCCACGTTCACCGATTGCAGAATTGATTCAAAACCGTTTTGCACCATACTGTTTAGATGAAACCGGTGAAATGCGTGCTGCGGACAATAATCTTCCAGCGAATACTCAACCTAAAACACCGCAACGCATTTTAGATATGTGTACTGGTTCAGGTTGTATCGCGATTGCTTTGGCTTATGCATTTCCAGATTCGGAAGTGGATGCAACCGATATTTCAAAAGAAGCATTAGAAGTTGCCTCAATTAATGCCGAACATCACGACAAACAATATCAAGTTGCATTATTAGAGTCGGATTTGTTTGCGAAAGTTCCTGCTGAAAATCAGTACGACTTAATTGTATCTAATCCACCGTATGTGGATGCAGAAGACATGGCTGATTTGCCTGAAGAATTCCTTCATGAGCCTGAGCTGGCTTTGGCTGCTGGACAAGATGGTCTGGATTTAGTACGTAAAATGTTGGCACAAGCTGCAGATTACCTAACTGAAGATGGTTTGATTGTCATCGAAGTTGGTAATTCTGAATGGGCGATGAAACAAAACTTCAATACCATCGATTTCCATTGGTTGAAATTCCAAAAAGGTGGTTCAGGCATCTTCGCTTTAACAGCTGCACAATGTCGCCAATTCCGTGATTTATTCATTCAATCTGTTCAAGCATAAGGAGTTGTGAACATGGCAGGTAATAGTATTGGACAACTCTTCCGTGTAACGACCTGTGGTGAATCTCATGGTGTAGGCTTGATGGCAATTGTGGATGGCGTTCCACCGGGGCTTGAGCTTTCTGCTGAAGATTTACAAAAAGATTTAGATCGTCGTAAACCGGGAACCTCGAAGTTTGCCACGCAACGTAAAGAGCCTGATGAAGTAGAAATTATTTCAGGGGTTTTTGAAGGTAAAACCACGGGTACGCCGATTGGTTTGTTGATTCGCAATACTGACCAAAAATCTAAAGATTATGGCAATATCGCGCAAACTTTCCGTCCGGGACATGCGGACTACACTTACACGCAAAAGTACGGATTCCGTGATTATCGTGGCGGTGGTCGTTCTAGTGCGCGTGAAACAGCGATGCGTGTTGCTGCGGGAGCTATTGCGAAGAAATACCTTGCAGAAAAATTCGGAATTTTAATCCGTGGTCATGTCACTCAAATTGGTACCGAAAAAGCAGAAAAATTAGATTGGAATGAAGTTCCAAATAATCCATTTTTCTGTGGCGATGTCGATGCAGTATCACGTTTTGAAGCCCTAGTGACTTCTTTACGTGAGCAAGGCACAAGCTGCGGTGCAAGATTAGAGATTTTGGCTGAAAAAGTTCCTGTGGGTTGGGGTGAACCAGTATTTGATCGTTTAGATGCAGATATTGCCCATGCCATGATGTCAATTAACGCTGTAAAAGGGGTTGAAATTGGCGATGGTTTTGCAGTCGCTGAACAGTTTGGACATGAAACACGTGACGAATTGACCACAGATGGTTTCTTGGCAAATCATGCGGGCGGTATTCTTGGCGGTATTTCGAGTGGTCAAACCATTCGTGTTGCAATTGCGCTTAAACCGACTGCAAGCATTACCACACTGGGTAAAACGATTAATATCGATCGTGAAAACACAGATGTGCTTACAAAAGGACGCCATGATCCATGCGTTGGTGTACGTGCGACACCAATTGCAGAAGCAATGTTTGCGATTGTGTTGATGGATCACTTCATGCGTCACCGTGCGCAGAATGCAGATGTGATTGCACCATTTGCACCGATTGAACCAAAATAAATTGCAAAAAACCAGTTCGCTTGAACTGGTTTTTTATCACTTAATTTAAAATAGCCTAAGCATTGTTGATGTAATTATAATTTCATAAGAAACATTTAATCATTAGATTTAAGTTAATTTTTACACCTAAGTTTTAAATAAGTATTCAAGGGTAGACTGTATGCAGCCATTAAAATTTCGTAAAGCAGAATTAAATGATGTGGAGCAATTGCTATATTTAATTAATCAGGCGTATCGTGAAGATACTGCTCGAAGTTGGACCAATGAAGCCAAACTTGTGTCAGGATCGAGAATTGATGAACAACAATTGCAACAGGCTTTAGTAGATCAGAATTTCCATTTATATGTTGCCGAAATTGACAATGATCTATCTACCTTATCAATAGTTGCTTGTATTGGTTTGACTTTTAATCACAACGAAGTCGAAATTGGAACTTTTTGCGTAGATCCGATCTTTCAAAACACAGGAATTGGTAAAACAGTATTATCTTTTGCAGAAGCACAGGCATTGTTGATTCAACCCAATCTGGATGTATATGTGATGTTTGTATTGGATATACGTACCGAATTATTGGCCTATTATCAGCGTCGTGGCTACAGGTTGACTGAACAAAAAATATCTTATCCTTTAGAGGCGAATGTAGGTCAGCCATTAAAGCAGATTGAGTTGCAGCAAATGCTCAAGAATATTAAATAAACAACGACAATAAAAAAGCCCTCATGAAGAGGGCTCTAAAATTAGGCGAGGAACCAAGTGTAATATCCCCATAACATCAGGGGCCAAGCAATGAAAGGGCTAAATAGCCACTTCCAGAGCCAGAAGCGAGGGATGAATCCTACGCCGTAAATGAAACCACCTGAAATGCCAATCATGATAAACATCATCGCACGGTGACTATATTCACCATTGGCATCAAGCATCGCACTTGGGTGGATTAATAACACTGCTGCGAGAGGCAATGCCAACAAAAAGGACACTGCCATTACAAACTTATTGGGTTTTTTCGGCTGTTCTGTTGTCATTGCTACTTCAGTCATGTTTTATTCCTCATCTAAATCTTGATGATGTTCGATATATAGGGCACTGAGTACACCAGCAAAGCATGCCATCAAAATACCGAGAATCCATGCAAAATACCACATAATTTATTCTCCTAAGCATTGCCTTAGTAAAGGCTATGTGAATTTTCTTGAATATGTTTCTTGGTAATAACGCCCCACATTTTGTAGTAACACCAAGTGGTATAGCACAAAATAAGTGGTACAAAAATACATGCTGCAACTGTCATAACAGTAAGCGTAGTTTGACTTGAAACCGCATCCCACATAGTTAAGCTTGCAACAGGTTGAATGCTTGAAGGCATTAAGAATGGGAACAAAGCGAACCCTGCAGTTAAGATTGCACCCACGACCGCTAAGCTTGAACCTAAGAAGCTAAAGCTCGCTTTATTTTTGCCTGCTGCAAGTACCACAATCAAACCACCTAAGATCCCAGCAATTGGAGCAATCATGGTGATTGGATAAGTCGAGTAGTTGTTCATCCAACCGTGATTGGCATTGGTTAAGACTTCTTTTGCCAATGGATTAGCAGCACCGTTGGTGTCAAATGGAGTTACTAAGGTATAGCCTTCGATTCCACCAAAGTACAACCAAGCACCAGCACCCAAGAAACAAATGAGATAAACGATGCCCATGAGTTTGGTTACTTGCGCTGAACGTTTACGCAAATCACCATCGGTACGGAGCATAAGCCATGCACCACCATGTGCACACAGCATAGACAAGCTGACTAAACCACAGACTAAAGCAAATGGGTTAAGTAGGGCAAAAAAGCTACCTGTATAGGTTGAGCGAACAGTGTCATCCAAGCTAAATGGTACACCTAAGAACATGTTGCCAAATGCCACACCAAAGACCAGAGCAGGCACAGCACCACCTATTGCTAAACCCCAATCCCAAGACGTACGCCATTTTGTATTTTGCAGTTTAGATCGGTAATCAAAGCCAACTGGTCGCAGAAATAAGGCAAATAAAACCAGTAATAATGCCCAATACATGCCTGAGAAGGCTGTTGCATATACCATTGGCCATGCAGCGAATAAAGCCCCGCCTGCGGTAATAAACCAAACCTGATTACCATCCCAGTGCGGAGCGATCGTGTTGATGGCTGCACGGCGTTCTTCGTCTGTTTTACCTACAAATGGCATGATTGCCATAGAGCCCATGTCGAAGCCATCGGTGAGGGCAAAGCCAATAAGAAGGACACCGACCAGAACCCACCAGATAATTTTGAGTAATTCATATTCGATCATGCTTGAGTCTCCTCATTGCGAGCTGCTTCAAGTTTTTCAAAATGGTATTTACCAGTGTGAAGCGAACTTGGGCCAAGGCGTGAGAATTTGATCATTAAATACATTTCAATAATCAAAAGTACGGTATAGAACGCAGCTAAAGCAGCGATAGAACCCCATACATCACCAGTGCTTAAGCTCGATGCTGACAAGTGTGTTGGTAAAACTTCACCAATAGTCCACGGTTGACGGCCCACTTCGGCAACATACCAACCTGTTTGCGCAGCAACCCACGGAAGAGGTAGAGCGAAAAGTGCGAACTTCAGTAACCATGGTTTGTTTTCTGCATTGCGTTTTGCTACTGCAAAGGTTGCTAGTGCAAATAACAACAGCATAAGGAAACCAGACACAACCATGGCACGGAATGCCCAGAATAAGCTTGGTACGTGTGGAATCGTGTCTTTTGCAGCAGATTTGATTTGATCTTCAGATGCATCTACAACATTCGGCGTGTATTTTTTCAAAAGCAGACCGTAGCCCAAATCTTTTTGAGAATGTTCGAAAGCAGCTTTAAGTTCAGGAGATGTGTCACCTGCACGAAGCTTTTCTAGTTGAGAATATGCAACCATGCCATTACGAATACGATCTTCATGTTGAACTAATAAGTCTTTAATACCTGTGACTTCTTTAGTGGTCGAGCGTGTTGCAATAAGACCCATAAGATACGGAACTTTAATTGCATAGTCCGTGGTCATGGTTTCTTTATTTGGAATACCAAACAGTGTAAATGGCGCAGGTGCAGGGTGTGTATCCCATTCAGCTTCAATAGCAGCGAGTTTGGTTTTCTGAACATCACCTAACTCATAACCAGATTCATCCCCGAGCAGAATTACGGAGAGTGTAGATGCCAAGCCGAAAATTGCTGCGATTGCAAAAGAACGACGAGCAAATGGAACATCGCGTTTTTTAAGCAGGTAATAACTTGAAATTGCCAATACAAAGATTGAGCCAGTCACATAGCCTGCCGAAACGGTATGTACAAACTTAACCTGCGCGACTGGGTTGAAAATTAATGCCCCAAAATCTACCAACTCCATACGCATGGTTTCGTAGTTAAACTTAGAACCAACAGGGTTTTGCATCCAGCCGTTCGCAACAAGAATCCAAAGGGCTGACATATTAGAACCTAGAGCAACCAACCACGTCACACCTAGATGCTGGACTTTGGAAAGCCGATCCCAACCAAAGAAGAACAAGCCAATAAAGGTAGATTCTAAGAAGAAAGCCATTAGGCCTTCAATTGCTAATGGTGCGCCAAAAATGTCGCCTACGTAGTGTGAGTAGTACGCCCAGTTTGTACCAAACTGGAATTCCATTGTTAAACCTGTTGTTACCCCGAGTGCGAAGTTAATACCGAAGAGTTTTCCCCAGAATTTGGTCATGTCTTTATAAATTTCTTTACCAGAAATGACATAAGTCGTTTCCATAATGGCAAGAATAAAAGCCATACCAATAGTAAGTGGAACAAAAATAAAGTGATACATCGCGGTCATTGCAAATTGGAACCGCGAAAGATCGACCACGCTTTCAGAAATCATCAACGTGTCTCCTTGATTTGGGATGGACTGCCAGCAATACGCTCAGCAACTTGATTGTCAAAGTTTTTCGGAATAGTCGGTGCATCAAACCAGATGTGTTTAATCGTGAGTAAGATAACAACCTTAATTATTAATATGATTGTTATTTCACGGACTAGGCGTTGATTAAAATCTTTTGGAACTAAGCTCATAGGAATAAGCCTGTTTTGAAACATACTTAATATTATTAAACAATTTCATACAAAAAATAAATAGGGAATACACTTAAAATAAAAATATATTATTATTTTAATTAAAATCAAATACTTGTAACATGTGATGTATCATTTTTATTCTAACATTTAACGTTTTATTTCTGACTAAAACAGTTGTAATTTAATATTATTAAATCCGACTAAAATACTTGTATTAATAAAATGATGAAACCAAGTAATTTGGTCAACTATTTATTCGTCTAATTATTAAACTGTACTAAAAGAATTGGATTAAATTTTAATTTTCTTAATTAATTCTCACATTTTTTATTGTTGATTAATGAATATACACATTGTTAATTGAGCTGAGGAAGATTATTTGTAAATTTTTTTATCCAAAAGGTTTAAAAAGTCATTTAGCTGCGGAGATTCATTTGCTGAGTCATGCTGAGTAAAGCACTGCGGGAGAATCAATGCCAATTAAGGATGAAAAAAATAGGGCAGTAAAAAGCCGACGACTTACTTATTTATGCAAGTCGTTAGTGAAAAGTTCATTTGACTTTGAAATCTTTTTAGCAATGTAATGGGAGTGTTTAATGCGAATTAAAATAATTTGAGACTGAAATTCCAACTCGCCAAATTCTGGTTCAACTTGTACATAGTGCAGTTGACCATATTCATCTCTAACACGAGCTTGGGCAGAGAAACCTGGTCGCGCATTGCCACTGGAAATAGTTGCAAGCCTACCCAACAAATTGGATTGAAGCTGTATTTGCGTAGGTCTAATTACTTGATCTAGGCAATGAATCATAAATACGGTAAAGAAAATTGCGATAATTAATGCGGGAAGAATGACATAATATGCGGGTAAAAAGCTTTCCCGTTGTGCGAAATAACTAAATTGAAGGAAATAGCCTGAAAAGCTGAAGTTCATTAACAGGAAGACCAAAATTAAGATTTTGGAAAATTTTACGTTGAGTAAAGGAGCTTCTGCGAGTTTTTGCGGAATAACACGCTTAAAAAATTGGCTTGGTTGAATATGTAGAAAGTAACCAATGGTTTCTACCAAGCTGAGTAATACAAGCGCTAATAAACTTAAATGAAATGGCATTAAATTTATATCGTGTATTAACTCAAGCATGGCAAATTCCATATATTATTCAGGTAGGTAGATTCCACCATCAGAATGCACAGTTATCTCGATTTTTTCAAGCGACTGACCTAGGCAAGGGCCTGATATGCATTCGCCCGTTTCTATGGTAAAGAGAGCGCCGTGTGTAGAGCATTCAATATATTCTTGATCACGGTCTAGGAACTGATTTTCAAGAAATTCAAGTTCAACTTGTAGATGGGGGCAAACATTCTGATAGGCAAAAAAAGCACCATCGCGCTGTGTAATAAAAATCGTATCACCATTCGGCGTTTCAAAAGCACGTGCTTCACGCTCTGGAATGTCTTCGGTCATACAAAGTTTATGCATTAGGCACATTCCTTCTTTTGAAAATTGGCAAGCAATTCGGAATAGTTTTGATTGCTAAGACGTGGACCAAATTGAGAGACCACTTCACTCGAAATTAAAATGGCGAGTTCAGCCGCAGTTTGTAAGTCTTCACCTGTGTTCAATGCATAAAGGAATGAACCAGCAAATGCATCGCCAGCACCATTGGCATCAACCGCAGTCACTGCACGACCTGCTACTCGAATGGTTTCTTGCTCAGATGAAATAAGTGCGCCTTCTGCACTTAGTGTAATTACAACGTATTTACTATGTAGCTTCAATTTAGCCAATGCATCTTCAACTGTCGTAGTTTCGGTATACATCATGGCTTCTTGTTGATTGCAAAATAGTAAATCTACACCATCATCTAGCAATTCATTTAAGCCATCACGTGCATATTGCACCATGGCTGGGTCAGATAATGTGAGGGCAATTTTAACTTGGTGTGCACGCGCAATTTCACGTGCTTGTTTGACTGCAACACGTGCAGTGGTGCTTGTAGACAAATATCCTTCGATATAGAGCCACTGTGCAGTTTTTAATGGTTCAAAATCAATTTGTTCTGCGGAAAGTTCTGCGGTGATGCCTAAGTAGGTTTGCATAGTGCGTTCTGAGTCTGGGCTGACCAGTACCATACACGTACCTGTTACACCATCACTGACTGATTTAGCAGTGGTCTGAATACCTGCTTCATTTAAGCCATCTAAGTAGATTTTACCTAGCTCATCATTACCTACACGGCAGCCATAAAATGCTGTACCACCAAGTGCACTGAATGCCACGGTTGTATTAGCAGCAGAACCGCCAGAAGCCTGACCTTTATAAACTTCAGACTGTTGCAGCTGAGTATATAAATTTGCTTGTTGATCGCCATCAGTGAGTTGCATGGTTCCTTTTTGCAGGTTGTGTTGCGTAAGAAATTCATCAGAAACTTTAAATTCTTGGTCAATCAGCGCATTACCAATTGCAAAAAGATCAACAGAGGTCATGTCGTTCAATCACATCTAAAATAAAAGGCTAAGTTTACACCAATGCTCAGGATTGCAGAAGTTTTGTGAATAAAATTCAAGATTATGCGTAATTGATTGTGTTTTATTGTTTAATAGGCAAAAACCAGTGTTAGGTAATAGATAAAACATGGACCTCATCATTAAAGAAGCGACACAATTACCCACTCAGATTGATAGTTTACTCAAACTTGCAAATAAAGAAGGATTTAATATTGTTCAACGGTTAATTGAAGAATTTGCGAATGGCAAAAATCGATTTCAGGATGAGGGTGAATTTTTTTTAGTTGCTTATGATGGTGAAAAGCTGATTGGATGCGGTGGATTAAATCAACAACGTGAAGAAGATGGGCAAAAAAGCCGAATTGGTCGCGTAAGACGTTTTTATGTACATCCTAAATATAGACGACATGGCGTTGGAAAAGACCTGTTGGCTTACTTGGAAAATAAAGCTAAACCGAATTTTTCAGCGCTTTGTTTACATACTGATACACGATTAGCCGCGGATTTTTACCAAAAACAGAATTACGTTTGGGTTGAAAATAATCCAAGCTATAACTATTTTAAATATTTAATCTAGTTTTTCAGTGATTTACTTCATTTAACACAATGCACAGTGTGTTACTGTGTATTGTTCCAGACCTGAATAAAATACTCGGGTTTATACGTGAATTATGGCTCAAACTAAAGCTATAATCATTTCAGTTTTATTTAAAAGATTATTAGGAGCGCACATGACTGTAGATGTGACTGAAACCCTTTCCCAAACTGTACATCCAGCGTTTCAGTTGATTCGTCAACACCATGTTGAAGCCTTAGATATTTTAGTGACCGAATACCAGCATAAAGTGACTGGTGCTATACATTATCATCTTGCGACTAATCATGATGAAAATGTGTTCTTGGTGGCTTTTCGTACTCAGCCCATGGATTCAAAAGGTGAAGCACATATTTTAGAACACACAGCATTGTGTGGTTCTGAAAAATTCCCAGTGCGTGATCCATTCTTCTTAATGATTCGTCGTTCATTAAATACTTTTATGAATGCCTTTACTGCTGCGGATTGGACAGCATATCCATTTGCGACACAGAATAAAAAAGATTTCCAGAATTTGCTTGAAGTGTATTTAGATGCTGCTTTTGCTGCCAATTTAAATCCATTAGATTTTGCGCAAGAAGGTATTCGTATTGAGCTTGAAAATGGTGAGCCAGTATATAAAGGTGTGGTTTTTAATGAAATGAAAGGGGCTATGAGCTCACCTTCAGATCAGTTATATCATCAGTTAGCACATCACTTATTCCCTGAAACTACCTATCACTATAATTCAGGTGGCGACCCTAAAGATATTCCAGATTTAACTTACGATGAGTTGGTAAGTTTCTACAAGTCCCACTACCATCCAAGTAATGCAGTTTTCATGACCTTTGGTAATGAATCTGCTTACAACTTACAAGAACAATTTGAAACTTTGGCATTGGCGAAGTTTTCAAAAGGTGAAACGCTCTTTTCTAAAGAAGAGCGTCGTCTGACTGCACCACTTGAAGTGACTGAAACCTATGCGGTAGATGCAGAAGATTTAAAAGATAAGACCTATCACATTATTTCATGGTTATTGCCTAAAGCCAGTGAGATCAAGCTGCGCTTAGGTATGCGTCTTGTAGAAGGTGTGCTGTTAGAAGATTCAGCTTCTCCGCTACGTCACTACTTAGAAACTTGTGGTTATGCACAGTCTACAGGCCCGATTATGGGGGTAGATGATTCTAACTATGAAATGACCTTCTACTGCGGTGTACAAGGTTCAAACCCAGAACATGCGGCAGAGTTTAAAGCCGGTGTGTTTAAAATTTTAGAAGATATTGCTTCAAAGCCAGTTGATCAAAACATGGTCGATGCGATTTTACATCAAATTGAATTACACCAACGTGAAATTAATGGCGATGGTATGCCTTATGGTTTAAGCCTCATCTTAAATGGTTTGGGCAGTGTAATTCACCACAGCGACCCAGTCACTGTATGGGATGTCGATTCAGCCATTGCTGCGGTAAAAGAAGAACTGAAAGATCCGATGTGGTTGTCAAACCTAATCAAAACGCATTTGATTGATAACCCTCACCGTGTACAAATGACTTTAGTCCCTGATGCCAATAAATCTGCGGTGGAAGCGGCTGCAGAAAAAGCACGTTTAGCTGAAATTGGCGCACAGTTAACTGAAGCTGAAAAAGCGGAAATTCAAGCGCAAACAGAAGCGCTGAAAGTTCGTCAGGATACACCAGATGACCTTAATCTTTTGCCAAAAGTGGGTTTAGAAGATGTGCCTGCGGAACTGCAAATTGTACAAGGGCAATTGCGTGAAATTATCAGCAATGGTTTAGACACGCCATTGAATTTGTACCATGCAGGGACTAATGGAATTTATTATCAACAAGTATTGATTCAGATTCCTGATGAAATTGTACAGTCACCTTATTTTAACCTATTGTCTATTTTGTTGGGTGAAGTGGGCGCGGGTGAGTACGATTATTTAGAACTGCAACAGATTCAAACCGCCGTTAGTGGTGGTTTGGGTATGGGAGCATCTTTGCGCTCTAAAGTGGATGATAAGCAAAAGATTAGTGCATGGTTAACCCTAACCACTAAATCGTTGGTACATAATTTAGAGTCTATTCGACTGCTCAAAATTGCATTTGAACAGTTACGATTTGATGAGAAAGACCGTATTATCGAGTTATTACAACAGCGTAAAACACGTTGGCAATCTCGTTTGTCTGGTTCTGGGCATAGTTATGCGATGCAAATTGCATCGCGTCAGCACAGTGCTTTAGCATTGCGAGACTATAACAATACGGGGTTGGGTTCACTGAACTGGTTAAGTGATCTTGTAACGAAAATTGAATCGAATGAAGATGCTTATAATCATTTGATTGCGGAATTACAGCTCATTCACCGTAAGTTGTTGCAAGCACCAAAACAATTCTTGTTGGTGTGTGAAGAACATCAAACTGATCTTTTATTAGAAGAAATTCAAACAGTATGGGATAAACTTGCAGTTGATAAAACGCAACAAGCGTTAAGCAGTGTTATTCCAGAAGTGAAGTCACAAGATCAAGCATGGTTGATTCAGGCGAATGTGCAATTCTGTGCATCTGCATATCCTGCTGTAGATGTTGCACACGCTGATGCAGCGCCACTTATGGTATTAGCAGCGTATTTGCGTAATGGTTTCTTACATAGTGCAATCCGTGAAAAAGGTGGTGCATATGGTGGTGGTGCAAGCTACGATGGTAATGCTTGTTCTTTCCGCTTCTATAGCTACCGCGACCCACGTTTAGCAGAAACTTTCAATGATTTTGAAGCCAGCGTGACATGGTTGTTGAACACTGAACAACAACCCCATCAGTTGGAAGAAGCCATTTTAGGTCTGATTGCTTCAATGGATAAACCGGGATCACCAGCGGGCGAGGCAATTACCGCTTGTTACTCATTATTGCATGCCCGCACACCTGCATTCCGCAAGCAATTGCGTGAACGCTTGTTGGCAGTGACTTTAGATGATTTGAAGCGTGTAGCTGAACAATATTTGCTTAATCAAGAAGCGTGCAAAGCAGTTGTTGCTCCTATGGCGAAAAAAGATGAATTGTTAGCACTAGGCTTCGAGATTTATCAAGTTAATTAATATAATAAGAAAAGAGGTGTATTTATGGCGTTCAAATCATTTGAACGTGGTGTGCTGTCGCTGAGCATTATGATGCTCGGCTCGGCATATACTGCTGCATATGCTCAAGATCCAGCAGAGCAAATTTCACCTGCAAGTCCAGAAGCTTGTATAGGTTTGGAGTCAAATGCAGATCGATTGGCTTGTTATGATGCTTTATTTAAGATACCTGCAACTGAAGTAAAACCAAAGGTTGCGGAGCCTGTCTTAGTCAAGCAAGCCGCAGCGAAGCCAGAACCACAAAGCTCAGAAAAACAAGGCAGCAGTTTTAGCAATTTATTTGCACTGGAAGGGTCTAAAATTGACCCGAATCAGTCTTTGTTGGATAAACGTTGGGAATTGTCGCCTGACAGTAAATTAGGGACTTGGAATATTCGTGCTTACAAGCCTGTATATTTGTTGCCTGTGTTTTGGTCAAGTCGAAAAAATGAATTTCCAGATAGCCCAAACCCACGTAATACAGTGGATGAAGATCAAAATCTAAAATCCACGGAAGCCAAGTTTCAGATTTCACTCAAGACCAAAGCGGTAGAAAATCTATTTGGCAATAATGGTGATATTTGGTTGGGTTATACGCAGTCTTCTCGCTGGCAAGTTTATAACGAAGACGAGTCGCGTCCATTTCGTGAAACCAATTATGAGCCTGAAGCGAGTTTAATGTTTCGGACCAATTATGAAATTTTGGGTCTAAATGCACGTCTTTTTGGGGTTACTTTAAATCATCAGTCCAATGGTCGTTCAGATCCGTTATCGCGCAGTTGGAACAGAGCTATTTTAAATCTGGGCTTTGAGCGTGATAATTTTGCCTTGATGATTCGTCCTTGGTATCGTTTTGATGAAAATGCCAAAGATGATAATAATCCCGACATTAAAGATTATGTGGGACGTGGTGATATTACGGCGTTCTACCGTAAAGATGATCATGATTTCTCTTTAATGCTACGTCATTCTTTGAAAGGCGGTGATGATTCTCACGGTGCAGTACAATTTGATTGGTCTTTTCCTATTCACGGAAAACTGCGTGGCCAATTCCAGTTGTTTGATGGTTATGGTGAAAGTTTGATTGATTATAATCATCGTGCAACTTATGTCGGGTTAGGGGTTTCATTGCTGAATTGGTACTGATCCTTTCTAATCTGAATTTTAAAAAGCCTGAAATGAACATTTCAGGCTTTTTCTTTAATATGGAATTACTTGTAGTTTATTCTCGCCTTGCTTTGCAGTCTTTTTTATAGGTCAGTATTTTTGTGACACATACCTTGGTAATGCTTATTTACGGCATGTTGAGTAAAGATACATTTTTGAACCCTCAACCGATTTGTATATCTGTAGATGGATGTTTTAAGCGTGTTTTTTTAGGCGTGGCAATCATATAGGCTAAAGTGAGTGGACCTAGTCGACCGGCAAACATAAGCAGCATTAAGATAATTTGGCTGGCAGGTTGTAAGTCGGAGGTAATACCACGTGAAAGACCCACAGTACAGGCTGCCGATACGGCTTCAAAGAGTAAATCGAGGAAATGGTGCTTAGGTTCTAAGAGTAATAAGGTCAAAAACCCGATAAACACCAACATGGCTGTAATAGACACTACAGCCATTGCTTTAAATGAAGTATTTTGCGGTATCGAAAAATTAAAAATACGTATTTCATCAGCACGGCGTAAAAAGCTCACTACGCTTAAAGTGACGACAATAAAAGTACCGACTTTAATACCGCCCGCCGTACTTAAAGAACCTCCACCAATAAACATGAGCACCATGGTTACCAGTGCGGATGCATCAGTCATGTCGCCTACATTTAAACTATTAAATCCAGATGAACGCGGAACGGTTGCATGAAACCAAGCATTGACTGCTTGTTCCATCGTGCTCATCGGAGCTAGTGTAAGTGGATTATTTGCTTCTAATAGCCAAAATATAACGAAGGAAAATAGATTGAGTCCTGCAATAGTCAACAAAATTAGCTTGCTATTTGGACTAAGTTTTTTCCAGCTTCTTTTATGTTTAATGTCCATTAAGACCAAGAAGCCAATCCCGCCAACGATGTACAGCAGGCTAATGGTAAATGTAATGAAATATTGGCTAGAAAAGTCCATTAAACTATTGGGAAATAAAGAAAACCCACCATTGTTAAATGCGGAAACACTGTAAAAAGCCGCATAAAAGAAAGCTTTTAAGAAATCATATTCTTGCATCCAAGCGATAGTGAGAATGAATGTGCCGATGGCTTCAAAAAATAATGAGTACAGTAGAACCGCTTTAATGGTGTGCGAAACCTTCGATAAACTGGTATGTCCGATTGTTTCCTGTGCCATGATCTGCTGTTTTAACCCAATTTTATTTGAAAGGCTCATCACGGCTAAAATGGCGAAAGTCATAAAACCTAAACCACCGCATTGGAGCAACAGCATAATGACGACTTTGCCAAATACCGTATAAGCTTCACCCACATTGACGGCAGATAATCCTGTAATTGTGACTGCCGATGTTGCTGTAAATAGCGCATGTATCCAAGATAAATCACCGTGATGGGCAATCGGTAATTTGAGTAGCAGGGTCCCAATGAGGATAAAACTTAAAAAGCCGAGTGCTAATAAGCTAGGAGGGCTTAAGTTGACCGTATTTTTGGGCTTTTTCTGGATTATTTTCATATTATTTAAAACGATTCGATAATTTGCGGAGTTGTTCCAAATGACCCTCAACCACAATGATATCGCCACGCTGTAATATCAAATTAGGGTCTACTTGATATAAAAGGTCTTTGCCGCGCTTATGTAAGATGACATTAATTTCAGAGTTGTATTCACGGATGGTTTGAAAACGAGTGCCATGTAAATTGTCTTTAATCTCAATTTTTACCATATAGCGATCATCTTCCAATGACATATAACGACTGACCATAGGATAGCTGAGTGACTGCGCAACACGGACGCCCATATCCTCTTCTGGGTGAATAATTTTATCGATGCCTAAATGGCTCAGAATCATATGGTGAGATTTTGATTTTGCTTTTACCCAAATTTTTTCGATGCCCATATTCTTGAGATGTAAAACACAAAGAATACTGGCTTCAATATCCTCTCCAATGGCCACTACAACAGCATCACAATTTTGAATATTTAATTCATTGAGTACGTGTTCATCGGTTGCATCTGCAATTACAGCATGGGTCAGTACATCAGAAATGTTTTCTACATATTTTTTATTGCTGTCGATACCCAGTACGTCATGTTTTAGCTCAACCAATTCAGTTGCAACAGTTGCACCAAAACTTCCCAAACCAATCACTGCAAATTGAGCCATGTTAGGTCCTTATCTTGTTGGGTGTATTATTATTTACACATTTAAATTTCATAATGTCTAATCATAGCCTTAATTGATGCTTGAAATGAAGTTTTGCTGTATTGACTGTACATTTAGTAGTGCAAGCAAAATGAATCAAATAATTAGGATTTTAATATGAACGAGAAGAAAATTTATAAGCAGTTAAGAAAATGGTTCCCTGAGCTGAAACAGAAGCCATTACCTAAAAAAAAGCATCGTGCAAAAGCAGAGTACCTTTTAACGTGGTTAAATACTCGGGAAAATGAGCAAACTTTTGAATATTTAATTGCGTTGAACATGCATCAATATTTGGAAAATGGACTGGCAGAGCATCCTTTTTTTCAGCACATGACCACTGAAATTGAAATGGTGCAAGCACAAATACAATCACGTGCAGATCCAATTTTAAAACACTATGAGCAATTTGAGCATGCGATAGGTCGTTTTTATCGGGTACAGGATCAAATTTTAGAAATCATCTTAGATGAAATTTATGGGTTTCTGAAATCTCAGAATTTCGCATTATTGTTGCTTTGGGGAAAAGAGCATTATTGGCTTGCTGTGCCGAATCAGTCGAAAAAAATAAAGGAATTTTGTGAGTTATTTAATCAACAATTTGATGAGACAGATTTAAAAGTAGAAAAGTATCAACCTTCAGAAATGTCGTGGTCTATTTAAATCACAAACAGAGTCATAAAGACTCTGTTTGCGTGAATTCAATTGATTATTTTAAGAAGCGTTGGTAACCAAGATTGTTGGTAATTTCCACGTATGGATAAGTAATACTTTCCAGTGTTTCAATCAATCCATCTGGATTTTGTTTGGCATCGCTGGCTTCTAAACCGACCAAAACACGACCTTCGGCAGCGCCGTGGTTACGGTAGTGGAAGAGGGTAATGTTATGGGTTGGACCTAAACGCTCAAGGAAAGTGAGCAATGCGCCCGGACGCTCTGGAAATTCTACGCGGAATAAACGTTCATTTTCTAAGTCTGCATGACCACCGACCAAGTAACGAATGTGTAGTTTTGCAACTTCATCATCAGAAAGATCATCGACATCATATTGAGTTTTCAGTAACTCATGAATGTCGTGGCGTTCTTTTTCCCCACTTTTTAGGCTAATGCCTACAAAAACTTGTGCGGCAGATGCATTGCTTGCACGATAGTTAAACTCGGTGATGTTACGACCTTGTAGTGCACGACAGAATTTGAGGAAAGAACCTTTTTCTTCTGGAATAGTTACCGCAAAAATCGCTTCTTTGTGTTCACCGAGTTCTGTACGTTCTGCGATATAGCGTAAACGGTCAAAGTTCATGTTTGCACCGCAAACAATGGACACCATGTTTTTACTGTGAATATTGTGCTCTTCAACGTATTTTTTAATACCTGCTAAAGCCATTGCACCAGAAGGTTCGACAATGCTACGACATTCGTCATAAGTATCTTTAATGGCTGCACAGATTTCATCCGTATTCACCAGAACGACTTCACGCTCAACAATAGGCCCAGAGTTATCTGATTTTTGCAGTTGTAGTACTTCAAATGGTTTTTCACCAATTTGTGCGACGGCTGTACCATCGGCAAATAGACCAACTTGAGGGAGAATCACACGTTCATTGGCTTCAAATGCCGCTTTTAAACAAGCTGATTCGTCATATTCAACAGGGATAATTTTGACATGCGGTGCAACATCGCCTAAATATGCTGCGATACCTGCGATTAAGCCGCCACCGCCAACAGCGACAAATACATATTCCACATCACGCCATTGACGTAAAATTTCATTGGCAATCGTACCTTGACCCGCCATGACCAATTCATCGTCATAAGGGGGAATAAAGGTCATGCCTTCATCTTTGGCACGTTGAATCGCATATTTATTGGCAACATCAAATGAGTCACCATGAAGAACAACATCACCGCCTAAACGTTTTACGGCTTGCACCTTAATATCAGGCGTGGTCTTTGGCATAACAATAATGGCGTGAATACCTAACTTTTGACCAGATAAAGCCACGCCTTGAGCATGGTTACCTGCTGAAGCAGTAATAACGCCACGTTCCAACTGAGATTTCGGCAATTGACTAATACGGTTATAGGCACCGCGTAGTTTGAAAGAAAAGACAGGTTGTAAGTCTTCGCGTTTAAAGCGAATGTTGTTGTTTAGCTTTTCACTAATTCGTGGCGCTGCTTCGAGTGGGGTTTCGATTGCAACGTCGTATACCGTTGCTTGTAAAATTTGTCGAACCAAACGAGACAGCATGTTAATTTTCCATCTAACAGTTTAAAATAGGCGTTTATTGTAACAAACCCCTGCACATTTGCGTTTTAAAATTGCGCAAAACGTGAAAAAAAGTTGAGTGATGTCATGAGTCTATATGCAACCCAAGATGAGAAAAAACAAGCAGCAGCGAAAGCCGCTTTAAAACACTTACCAAAAGGCGGCATTTTAGGAGTGGGTACAGGCAGTACCGTTAATTTTCTAATTGATTTATTGCCAGAACTTCAACTTGAAGCGGCTGTTGCGAGTTCAGAAGCAACGGCAGAGCGTTTAAAGAAACTTGGCATTGAAGTGGTTGATATGAACCATGTGGGTGGTTTAGACGCTTATGTTGATGGTGCTGACGAAATTGACCGTCATATGCATATGATTAAAGGCGGCGGTGCTGCTTTAACTCGTGAAAAGATTGTGGCATCAATTGCGAAGAAATTTGTGTGTATTGTTGATGATTCAAAATGGGTTGAACAATTGGGTCGTGAGTTCCCATTACCTGTAGAAGTGATTCCTATGGCGCGTTCTGCTGTGGCACGTAAAATCGTGAGCTTGGGCGGTGACCCAGTTTACCGTGAAGGTGTAGTGACAGATAATGGCAATGTGATTTTAGATGTTTATAACTTAAATATTCTGAATGCACTTGAACTTGAAAAAACCATCAATAACATTCCAGGTGTGGTATGTAACGGTATTTTTGCGTTGAATAAAGCAGATATTGCTATCGTTGCAACAGACAACGGTATTGAAGAACGTACTGCGGTTTAATTTTAAATCTCCCCAAACTCTGAGCAAATCTTAAAGCACTGCTTTAAAATTTGTGCAAGAAAACTAATGAGTAAAATGATTACTCATTCGTTTTCTCCCTCCTTTCAAAAAGGAGGGCTGGGGAGGATGATTAAATAAAAGAATAATATTAATGACCTTAGCAGACGTACCTGAAATCCAAATCACTCATCATGCTCGTGCAACGCGGTTACGTTTACGTGTGGAGCCAACTCAAATTCGCTTAACAGTTCCGAAGTTTTGTACAAAAAAACAAATACAGGCTTTTTTACAACAGTCTGAACAATGGATGATTGAGACTTGGCAGAAACAACAAGATAAAATGGGACAGCTTGATCAAAGCTTACCGATACAATTAAATCTGTTTAATCTAAAACAACCTTTACACGTTATTTATAAAACACAAAAGCAATCTTTTATTTTGGATGAACAAAATCATCAGCTTTGTGTGAGTGATCGACAGCCCGAACAATATCTCAAAGCGTTTGTGATTGCCCATGCTAAGCAGCATTTACCTCATTATCTGACACAAGTAAGTCACGAGACGGGGTTACAATATATGCAATGTAGTATTCGACAAGCAAAAACTCGTTGGGGCAGTTGTAGTGCGAAGCATGACATTATGTTGAATAGTGGTTTAGTGTTGTTTCCTCGGGAAATTACGCGCTATGTGTGTGTGCATGAATTGGCACATACGGTTTACTTTGATCATAGTGCTTATTTTTGGGGAAAAGTTGCTGAGCATGATCCAAACTTTAAACAGCATCGCCATACATTAAAGAACACAGCATTACCCTTTTGGTGGTTCTCTTCTTGAAATAGCTAAACTTCATGATGTGATGGATTTAAGTTTGAATGCGTAAATAAATCATCTACACTGCGATTACTTTTAGTACAGACTTTTAGTATTGGGCGTGAATTTTACAGATACCCATTATTTTATATTAATTGTTCCAGCTTGCCTGATCTTAATGGGAAGCTTGTTTTTAATATGCCATTATTTTTATCAGGCTCCAAAATACTTATTTTGGCTAGGTCTAGGTTATATCGTGCCTTCTTTTTCAGTGGCAGCACAAAGCTTTATGTCTAACACTGAGTTGGCGCTGTATTCTCCAGTATTGGGTGGTCTGTATTTGTTTGGTGCTTGGGCAAGTGCCTATGCAATGGCTTTAAGGAAAAAAGCGCACGCGCACTCGTTTTGGTGCTTTGGTTTAATTGCGATAGCACTATTGTTATTGAGCTATTTTTCCTATGTAGACAATCAATTATGGATCAGGATGTTGATTCTTAATTTTGCTATCGCAACAGTCGAGTCGTTGGTTTTATTCTCGATATTTCGGCATTATCAAGATGTGGATATCTTCAATAAGATTGTAGATTTTTCTTATTTATTCATTGTGATTTATACCTTTACGCGTAGCTTAATTATTTATCTTTTTTTAAGTAATATTGAAGCAGATGTGCTAGTCACCTCCGTTTGGTGGTTAATTATGCTTGCCGCAAGTATCTTTTTTAGTATGTGGTTTGCGATTATTTTATTGGGAACCTTGGTGCGAGATATTATTCATAAGTTGAATGATGAGCGCTTAAAAGACCCCTTGACCCATTTGTTAAACCGACGCGGTTTTTATGAACGGGCAAAGTTAATACTCTCACGTATACCAGAACAATCCTATTTTTTGCTCATGTGTGATATTGATCATTTTAAGCAGATTAATGATCAATATGGGCATTTGATTGGTGATTGTATTTTGCAACAGGTTGGAGAAATTATTCGAGGAAATGTTCCCGATCAAGATTTAGTTGGGCGTTTTGGCGGCGAAGAATTTATTCTGCTTCTACAAGTACAAGATCAATATCAGGCTTACGCAATTGCTGAACGTATTCGCGTCAGTATAGAAGGGAGTCAGTTATCAGTCAGCAAAATATCAGTGACTGCCAGTTTTGGTTTGGCGCAGATCATTGAGCAAGATTTTGTTCGCGCGATAGGTGTTGCAGATCAATTACTGTATTCCGCCAAGCGATCTGGACGGAATTGTATCGGTTTAGATAGTTCAAATATGATTTCTACTGCATTGAATTAAAGCTTTAACAATACTAAAACATATAAAATCCAAGTAAAACAGTTTAGAAAGCCCTAACTTCCTGTCATACTACGCAGTTACAAAATGGCTGCTTTTGAATAGGGGTAAAGCGCGTGATTTCAGTAGGTATTGTTGGTGGAACAGGTTATACAGGTGTTGAATTATTGCGCCTATTGCTTCGACATCCAAATGTACAAGTCAATGTACTGACATCACGTACCGAAAATGGCCGCCGCGTCGATGATATGTTCCCGAGCTTACGCGGTCATACAGACCTCAAATATTCAGATTTAAATATCGAACAATTAAAAGAGTGTGATGTGGTGTTTTTTGCGACACCGCATGGCGTAGCGATGAAACATGCGGAAGAACTCGTTGCAGCAAATACTAAAGTGATTGATTTAGCCGCTGACTTTCGTTTGCAAAATTTGGTGCAATTTGAAAAATGGTATGGCATGCAACATGCTTGCCCTGAGCTACTTAAAGATTCGGTCTATGGTTTATCAGAACTAAACCGTGACAAAATTAAGCAGGCAAATGTGATTGGTAACCCTGGTTGTTATCCAACAACGGTGCAACTGGGTTTAGCGCCATTATTTAAGCATAGCGACACATTGGTTAAACCTGAGAGCATTATTATTGATGCGAAATCAGGTGTTTCTGGTGCAGGGCGTAAAGCCAGCATGGGCATGATTTACACTGAAAATGCCGATAACTTCAAGGCTTATGGTGTAGCAGGACATCGTCACCATCCTGAAATTGTAGAAGCCTTAGAAAATATTTCAGGTCAAATAGGTGTTTTTGATCAAATTTTGTTTGTTCCGCATTTGGTACCTATGATTCGTGGCATGCTTAGCACCATTTATGTGGATTTGACGGAAGCAGGTGCTGCTGTTGATTTACAAACATGGTATGAACAATTCTATGCAAACGAAAGTTTTGTTGATGTAATGCCTGAAAACAGTTCACCTGAAACGCGTTCTGTACGTGGGGCGAATCAATTGCGTATTGCTCTGTATAAGCCACAACCTCAGAAATTGGTGGTTTTGGTTGCACAAGATAACTTGGTAAAAGGTGCTGCTGGTCAAGCTGTTCAAAATATGAACTTAATGTTCGGTTTTGATGAAACAGCAGGTCTAGAAGGCATTGGTTTATTACCATAAAACTTATTAAATACCTTCACACACATTTAAATTTAGATTTAAATGTGTGTTTTGAATAATTCAAAATAAGAGATGACGATGCAGAACACTGACTCGAACACTACGTCACAATCGAATGAACCTGTCAAAAAGCCTTTTCTTGAAACCAATTTGCCGCTAGTGATTGGTGCCGCCGTTTTGGTGCTCGGAAGTGGTTTTATTGGCTATTCGGTGGGGCATCGGCAGGGTTTAACAGTGGTTGGTTATGATGCAGATGCCGAACAACTGGTTGAAGTTGTACAAAAGCAAAAACAAACGCTTGAAGGCTTAAATAAAAGCATGAATACCGCAGTACAAGAGCGTGATGTCGCGGTAAGTAATTCAAATGATTTATTTACAGCATTAAATCAAGCGAAAGACAGTGAAACTCAGGCGCGTAGTCTGAGTGCACTTTATCGTGAGGTTTTACGCCAACGCGGTGGTTTAAGCTTAACTGTACAGAATTTAAGTATTAAGCCTTTACCTGAAAATGCTTTTGAATATCAATTAGATTTAGTGCAAGTTAGCCCAAGTAAAGGTAATACTTCTGGGGAAGTAGAGTTACGTCTCATTCAAGGTACTGAAGTTTTGGTTGTTCCAATGGAAGATAAAAACTTTAACTTTGATGAATACGAGCGTTTGACTGGGCGTTGGACAATGCCTAAAGGTTTTACCCCACAATTTGTAGAAGTTCGTTTAACTGGAACGAATACACCTGTAATTAAACGCTTTAGTTGGGCGAAAGGGAATGCAGTAGAATCACCATCTGCCAGTATCTCTGAAATTCCTCAAGCTGAAGCGAATGCCCAATAGTTGTAATTTATCTTATGCGAAATTCGAAACGCCAAATTTGTCTAAACGACATTAAAAGTAGTTTTTATCAGTCAGGTTTAGTGGACTGGCATTTTAATCCTCGTTTAGTGGATGAGCCTCAGCACGATGAGCATGGGGATGTTGCTGTACAAACTGCACCACCCGAATTAAAGCGTCCACCTTTGTATGCTGTCGTTTTAATGAACGATGATTACACCCCAATGGACTTTGTAATTGAAATTTTACAACAATACTTTGCAATGAATCTTGACCAAGCCACTCAAGTAATGTTAACAGTACATTACGAAGGTAAAGGTGTTGCAGGCGTATATCCAAGAGACATCGCGGAAACCAAAGCGAACCAAGTCAATAATTACGCTCGATCTCAAGGTCATCCACTACTTTGTCAGATTGAGCCAAAAGATTAAGGGGGTTACATGCTCAGTCGTCAATTGGAAGTATCATTACGTTTGGCTGTAAGCATGGCTCGTCAAAAGAGACATGAGTTCTTAACAGTTGAACATTTATTATTGGCATTGCTAGACAATGATTCTGCTGTGAATGCATTAAAAGCATGCGGCGCAGATATCATCGTCTTACGGAAAGAATTAGAAGAATACGTAGAACAACATACTCCGAAACTTGGTGAAAACAGCGATCAGGCACCGCATCCAACCGAAAGCTTTGATCGTATTCTGCAACGTGCCATTTTCCACGTACAATCGAGTGGTGGTGATCGGACTGTAGAAGGGGCAGATATTTTAGTGGCAATGTATTCTGAACGGGATTCATTTGCAGTTTATTTATTAAAACGCCATCAAATTAATCGTTTAACTTTAACGCAATACTTGTCGCATGGTACGCGTAAAGACGAAGTGCAAGTTGAAGAAGAAGCAGAGGAATTGGATGGGGAATCTGCATCTTCAGCCAATGCTGGTCCATTAGAGCTTTATACGACCAACCTGAATCATGAGGCACAAAAAGGCAAAACCGATCCGCTGATTGGTCGTGAAAAAGAAATTGAGCGTGCGGCACAAATTTTATGCCGCCGTCGTAAAAACAATCCATTACTCGTTGGTGATCCAGGTGTGGGCAAAACTTCGATTGCAGAAGGTTTGGCTTGGCTTATTGTCAATGGTAAGGCACCAAAGCCACTTGCAAATGCTGAAGTGTTTAGCCTAGATATTGGCGCCTTGGTTGCTGGGACTAAGTACCGTGGAGATTTCGAAAAGCGTTTAAAACAATTGTTGAATGCGTTGAAGAAAAGACCTGAAGCTGTGTTATTTATTGATGAAATTCATATGATTATTGGTGCTGGCTCAAGTATGGGTAGCACAATGGACGCATCGAATTTAATCAAGCCTGCTTTAGCGAATGGATCGTTGCGTTGCATTGGTTCAACCACATTCCAAGAATACCGCCAAGTGTTTGAAAAAGATCATGCGCTTTCACGTCGTTTCCAAAAAATTGATGTCAATGAGCCATCAATTTCTGAAACGATTGATATTTTACGTGGTTTAAAATCTAAATTTGAAGATTTCCATCATGTGAAATATGACGATAAAGCACTGGTTTCGGCAGTAGAGCTCTCTGCCAAGTTTATCAATGATCGCTTCTTACCAGACAAAGCGATTGATGTAATTGATGAAGCAGGTGCACAGCGTCGTTTGAAAGCTGAACAAGATGAAAGCTTGATTACCGTTGAAAATATTGAAGATATTGTTTCGAAAATTGCTCGTATTCCACCAAAAACAGTATCGAAAGATGATAAAACGGTACTTGAAAATCTTGAACGTGATTTAAAACGTGTGGTGTTTGGTCAGGATGAAGCAATTGACGCATTGTCTTCTGCCATTAAATTGTCACGCGCTGGTTTAAAATCTCCAGACAAACCTGTTGGTAGTTTTGTATTTGCGGGTCCTACGGGAGTCGGTAAAACAGAAGTTACTAAACAGTTGGCGAAATTGTTAGGCGTTGAACTGGTTCGTTTTGATATGTCGGAATATATGGAACGTCATGCAGTTTCACGTTTAATTGGTGCGCCTCCTGGTTATGTTGGTTTCGACCAAGGTGGCCTGTTAACCGATGCCATTCATAAGAATCCGCACTGTGTATTGTTACTTGATGAAATTGAGAAAGCGCATCCAGATGTCTTTAATTTGTTATTACAAATTATGGATCATGGTTCGTTAACTGATAATAATGGTCGTAAATCTGATTTCCGCAATGTGATCTTGGTTTTGACCACGAATATTGGTGCAGAAAGCATTTCTCGTATCAGCATTGGTTTTATGGAGCAAGACAATAGTCGAGATAATCAGGAAGCAATGAAACGCGCATTCTCTCCAGAATTCCGTAACCGTCTTGATGGTGTAATTCAGTTTAAAGCACTTCCTACGACTGTTATTGAAAGTGTCGTTGATAAGTTCTTGACTGAGCTGCAAGCGCAACTCGATGATAAGAAAGTTATGCTTGAAGTCGATCAGAGTGCGCGTGAATGGATGGCGGAGAATGGCTATGACCGCTTGATGGGTGCTCGACCAATGCAAAGATTAATTCAAGAACATTTGAAAAAGCCACTTGCTGAAATGATTTTGTTTGGTGAGTTGGCAGAACATGGCGGCAACGTTGCAGTTTCTGTCAAGATGGAAAATGGCGAAGCAGTAGGTTTAAAACTTGAAGTTTTTGAAGATCAAACGGCTGAACCTGCGTAAGATCAAACCGTATTGAACATCAATAACCCGTGTTAACACGGGTTATTTTTTGCTTGTGCTTTTAACATGTTTATTTAAATAGACGGATATCGCGAAAAAATTTATGGATTATCCAATTTTAAAAATTTTGACAACCTTCTTTTTATTTGTATTGACCGCTATTGCTGAAATTTTAGGTTGCTACTTTCCGTATTTAATTTTGAATCAAGGTCGTTCACATTGGTTGTGGATACCGACAGCATTGAGTTTAGCTATTTTTGTATGGTTGTTGACTTTACATCCTGCGGCATCTGGACGTATTTATGCGGCTTATGGTGGGATCTATATTTTTTCAGCACTCATGTGGTTGCGATATGTAGACCAAGTCATGCTATCAAGATGGGATGTATTGGGTGGGGCAATTGTATTAATAGGGGCTGCGATCATTATTATGCAACCCCAAGGACTCATTCGTTAAAGCCTGTTATTCAAAATTACAATCAGAATTCTTCAAATTAAGCGCATAGCTTTTTTGTTCTGCCGTGAGTTTAATTTGAACTTGATATGGATTCACTCTTTGAAATTGGTGTTCGAAAAATTTTGGACAACTATGCACTAATGTTTTTTTCATCATTTCATGGACTTGATCATCGCCAATATCTTGTGCAAATTGCTTAAAGTCAGGAGAAGTAATTAGCCCTGAGATTTCCATATGATTTGCATATAGGCGCATTTTTTCAATCACGATGTTCTGATCAAGTTGGTAAGGCATGGTGCGAGAATCTTCATCACTAATATAATCAAGAATTTCATTGAGGGCAGTGGTGTTCTTAATGGTGTAGTTTGTGTCGATAATTTTTTTCTTTAGTAAATATTGATCTAAATCTGTGGGTTGTGCCAAAGCAAGCATAGTGAAAGTGCTGGTGAATACGCCGAGAATAATCTTTTTTAATAGCATGTGTGTAAATCACTTATAGAGTTTATGGTTTTGATTATATCGTCGCAGAAATAAAAAAAGCACCTAAAGGTGCTTTTTTTATATGTAATTTTTAGTCTCTTTTAAGATTTTCATTAATCAGAAATTCAACTAGAGCTTTCTGAGCATGTAAGCGATTTTCAGCTTCATCCCAGACAACAGCATTCAAATGGTCTAGCATAGTTTCAGAAATTTCTTCACCGCGATGGGCAGGTAAGCAGTGCATGAATAAACAATCAGGGTGAGCAAGGTTCATTAATCGTTCATTGACTTGGTAATCAGCAAAGGCTTTTTCACGGGTTTTCTGTTCTTCTTCTTGTCCCATGCTTGCCCAAACATCGGTCACAATCAAGTCAGCATTGACTGCTGCATCTTCAGCAGAGTTAACTAATTCAACGCAATGAGCAAACTCTGATAAGAATTTTTCTTGTGGTTCATAACCTTTAGGTGCTGCAATTTTTAATTTGAAGCCCCACATATGCGCAGCTTCAATATAAGAGTTACACATATTGTTACCATCACCAATCCAAGCGACTGTTTTACCTTCGATTGAGCCACGATGTTCAAGGAAAGTCTGCATGTCAGCAAGTAATTGACATGGATGATGGTCATCTGTCAAAGCATTAATTACAGGGACTTTTGAATAAGAAGCAAACCGTTCAACAATATCGTGTCCAAAAGTTCGGATCATCACAATATCTAACATGCTTGAAATAACGCGTGCTGAATCTTCAATAGGTTCGCCACGACCAAGTTGGGTATCTCGTGGAGATAAGAAAATTGCGCTACCACCAAATTGGCCCATTCCAGCTTCAAACGAAACGCGTGTACGGGTGCTCGATTTTTCAAAAATCATGCCCATAACTTTACCAACGAAAGGTTGAAAAACTTCGTTGTCGTGCTGTTTTCGTTTCAATTCGATGGCACGATGCAAAATTTGGTTGAGTTCTAAAGTCGATAAATCGCGTAAAGTAAGAAAGTGACGTAGAGCCATGGTTACTCCACAATAATTGCTATTTCATGTACAGCAATTAGTTGTTGGTTGGTTAAAAGAAAAGACTAACAGTTATATACTAAAAATGTCAGGAAATGCAAAAAAACTAGGCTTTTTGATGACCGTCTAAGAAGCGGTCGACGCAATAATGAATATATTTTAAGTTTTCTTGCTCATTTTCTTGTACGTAGATATTCATGAGCACTTGCCATTCTAAATTACGGACGATGCCAAAAAAGAGTTGGGCAGAATATTGAGGTTCTTCGCATCTAATGAGTCCGAGTTCATTCGCTTTTGTTAATATACATGCAATCGCATTTTGAATATGCTTTGGGCCTTGCTCATGGATATGTTGAGCAAGTTGGGTGCTACGTTGCGTTTGTTCCATAATGAGACGAAAGAACGAAGCATTTTCAGGTAAAACGAGGTGAATTTGCAAATTCAGCAAAGTCTGAATGAGATAATGACGTAAGTCATCTTTCTCAATATTGAAGGGCATACAAATATCTTTAAAAAACTGCTCACGACGATAGTCGCAGATAGCAGTAAATAGACCTTCTTTATTCCCAAAATACTTGTAGATAGAGGCTTTAGAGCCACCAGCATGATTGACGATGTCATCCAATGAAACTGCATCATAGCCATGTTGTAAAAACAACTCATTTGCGCTTAATAAAAGTGCAAGACAACGTTCATGCCCACGTTTGGTATGTGGAACATCACGTGCGAGAGGTTCTAAATCTGCTATATCATGCATGTTTTTGAAAAGTATCTTTAAAAATCACTTGAAATTATAACAAAAGTTTGCGCAAATTTATTTAAACCATAGTATTTATATGTATTTCCGATGTTATGAGATTAATTAATAACACTATATTTATCTATTATTGTCGTGCATTCACGTTTAAATCGGATTAATCATAACATGGAGAAACTTTACTCCATGTTATTTAACTGGTTTTGCGACTTTGTTGATTAAACTTATTGCGCAATGACTTTGACTAAAATGGTTTGGCTTTCTTCAAAGTCATCTTGAATTTGTTTACGATGAAGTTCCTTACTTTTCACTTTGAAATCCCGATTTTGAAAGTGAATCACTAAAGGGATTTGATCAAAATATTGGCCATCTACATCCAATTCCTCTTCAAACAGTGGTGTGCCAAGCTGGTAATCTTTACTTTTTAAAACCACATATTTGACGGTTGTTTTCATTGTAATCTCTGCCTTTGTTTCTATGCTTTATTTTTAGTTGTATCAGTTTTTAAGCACAGAATAAACCTTTATGCTTAGGGTTTGACTAGGAAGTGGACAAATAACACTTTAAATGGCGTCATGAAGTGTCATGGGGAAATTATGCTCAAGCAATGTTGTAATGAATTAGAGCGCCAACAGCTCAAAATAGCATTCATAGAAAGTGCTAGCTCAGGTTTTTTGTGCAGCCAATTTTCTATTTATAAGCATAGTGGTGCGGAAATTTTATTGGGCAGTTTGGTCTGTTACGATCCAAGCATTAAGCTACAAGTGTTACATATTGACCCAAAATTGATTGAGCAGTATACCGCTGAGTCGGCAGAAGTTACGCAGGCTTTGGCAAATGCAGGGCAAAAACTATTTAGCGCGGCTGATGTGATTGTGGCCTGTACAGGTTTGTTAAAACCTGGCGGCAGCGCAACAGCAGAAAAGCCAGAAGGAACTTTTTTTATAACCATTCTATTTGCTGGGAAATTACATGCTTACCGTTATTTGATTACAGGAACGCCAGTACAAAGATTAAATGAGCTGACAGAAAAAGTCGCAGCATCAGTTCTGTTATTAATTACAACGGACAATAGATTGTCAGCAGGATAAGAAAAATTTGATGTTTGGCTGATAATGTTTCATTTATGTCTATAAATGTCAAAATTTGTCACACTTTTAGGTTGTAAATGTAGCTTAAACGTGTCTAAATAGAACTACCTCTTAAGAAATGGGGGTGGGGTATGAAAGCTTTAGAATTATTAGTAACGTCATCGTCGGTTCTGATGTTGATGGTTGTAGTTTATGCCTTTGGGCAAATGATGCATTAACGACCTTGAAAATATCATCTTATTTAAGATAAACCCTAGTTTTATAACTAGGGTTTATGTTGTGTGGTATAAAAAAGAAAGGCTTCTTTTTAACTCCACCAATACCGCAAAATATGAAAAAAAATTGGTGCTGAGAAGCAAATGGAATCTATGCGGTCTAACATGCCGCCATGACCATGAATCAGTTGCCCCCAGTCTTTGACACCTCGGTCTCTTTTAATTGCAGACATAACCAAACCACCAAAGAAGCCAAAGATGCACACAATCAATCCAATGAGTGCTGCTTGCCAATAACTAAATGGTGTTAGCCATTTCATAAGAATGCCTAGCCCTGTTGCCAAGAAAATACCACCTAACAGACCTTCAATGGTTTTGGAGGGTGAAAGTATCGGTGCAACTTTGTGTTTTCCAAATAGTTTTCCGCAGACATATTGCAGTACATCAGAGGCTTGTACCACAATAATCAGCCAGATGGCCAGCCAGATTTTTTCGCCTTGAAAGCCCGGCAATTTTAAATTGATGAGGGCTGGAACGTGCGAAATACAAAAGACACAAACCATGAGTCCCCATTGGATTTTGGCACTTCGCTCTAAAAAGTGTTTGGTGTCTTCCTGTTTCAAACTAGCGATTGGAATTAAAAGAAAAACATACAAGGGAATAAAAATGGAATATAGACCGTACCAATCGATATAGACCAAATAATATTGATAAGGAATAACAAAATAAAAAGCGATTAATAATGGAAAATAATCACCACGGCGTGTGGGCAGTAGACTGATAAACTCTCTCAGTGCAAAAAGTGAGATGAGGGCAAAAAGCAGAATAAAAGTCACTTTTCCCATTAATATCGCAGTCGCAAGAACGACTAACATGACCCACCAAGCATTGATACGTGCGTTTAAATTATCAATAACAGGTGAAATTTGCTGAGCAGTACGCTTCTTTAAGATCCAACCGACGGTTGAAGCGAAGATGAGAATTCCAGTAAAAATTGCAAAGAGCAAATAGGTTTGCTGTAAGTTGGTTGCTGTCATTGGAACTCAACCTCTTTTAATTCTAATAATGCTTTTTGTGCTTGCAATAAGAAGTCATTTTTATCTGTATGGGATGTAAATGTTAATGGAGCACCAAAAATTACAGTCGATAATAAGGGTAATGGGACTAAAGCCCCTTTGGGCATGACACGTTTAAGATTGGAAATCCAAACAGGAATAACTTCAACTTCTGGAAATTGTTGGCTTAAATGATAAAGCCCACTTTTAAAGGGTAACAGTTCTACATCATCATTCAGGTTACGCGTTCCTTCGGGGAAGAAAATAATAGAATCGCCTTGCTGAAGGACATTTTTTATCGGTTCAAGAGGGTCTGACTGCCCATCATGATTCCTTTGAATTGTCACACCTGTAAAGGTGTCATGAATGAGAAAGCGTCGAAAGCCATCTTTCAGCCAATAATCTGACGCTGCTACAGGGCGTGTTTTACGGCGGACAGGCGTTGGTAATGATGACCACAGTAAAATAAAATCGATATGGCTATTGTGATTGGCATAGTAAATTCGTTGCTTGGTGGCAGGTTTGCAACCGATCCATCGACTACGCGCACCTGTTAATAGCCGTGCGCTACGACGGGTTAAAAAAGCAATAAAACGTGCCAGTGACTGAGAAAGAAAATGGGCTTTATGGTCGGTTTCAGCTGAGGAAGAATTTGTACTTTGCATAAAGTCACCGAATTTTATTTTTGTTGTAATAAAAATATCATGAGCGATATTAAAACGATATATTGGCATAAAACCATAACGACATGAAGCTTAAATAAGCGCATACAGCCCTGAATACGAACCTCCCAACTCCGCTGTTGCTTTTTAGCAGGAATGAGTCCTAACTCGAGTAAACTCTGGTCAAGTCTTTGCGTTTTCTGTGCTATGGATGGTATTTCTTCGCTATTTCCCGAGTTAGTCCCTATCAAACTTAGCAGCTCTGCATCAAACTTAACCCGAATACTCAGATAATGTTGAAGTAGACATAAAATAAAAATAACGATGAGTGAGAGGTAGACTCCAATTGATTGCCAAGCATAGAAAAAATAGCAAAGCACGGAAAGACTAAATGCGATGTAACCGGCATTGCGGATACCATCTGTATTTTGTAGTAGCTTGGCGACAATCAGTAATTTCATGTCTTGACCTGCTGTAAATATTGTTTTTGATAAGTATCTATCGCTGCAAGTTGCTGAGTGTTGAGTACAATCCAAGGTCGAGCTTGACGAATGATTTGAATGGCATCATCAACATGATGGGCATGCCCAGTTTGGAGCAACCATGCAGCAAGTATACTGCTACTGCGTGAATATCCTAAGGCACAAAAAATCAGAATTTTCGTATTGCCGTACTGTGAAGACAGTAATTGATTCAAGGCTTGTACGGCAAGATTTAGCTGTTCAGCCTGTAGCGGAATAAGATCAAGACTCAAAAATTGTTGATATGTAAGTTGCTGTTTGATAGGAAGCTCGGCGCAGCAATCAAATAAACCATTATACTGTTGCATATTTTGAGTTGATGGAATTCGACCCAGAAAAATCTCAGTGTTCTCTTTGGTCAGAATTAAAGAATCGTTGGGATGTGTTCTGGTCCAGATACGGCTATTGAGTTTTGCGAAAAGAAAATAAGGCGAAAATAAAATCCACGCTGCAATGCTCATCGTGCCATCAGATTGTTTCTGAAAAAAATGTGGACGATTTAAACCATAGGCACAAGCAACTAAGAATAAACTGTTTGCGGGATAAGCCAACCAAAGCATCCATCCTTTCAAAAACAGAGCTAAAAATGCCAGAAGGCATGCTGCAATCAGATAATAACTGGCTAATTTAAAATGCTTAAAAGTTCGTTGTTGTAATTTCTGTGCTTGTAATGGAGAGACTACATGTAACGGAAACAACCATAAACAAAATGCACCAACCCAAATGCCAGTCGGGATATCAATAAAATGATGCTGCCATGTGGTTAGTACCGATACAGCAATGAGAAAACTCCAAAGATCGACAATCCAGCGGTACAAGGAAGGCACATGACGACGATAGAAATCCCATAAGATCATTAACAGGACAATATGTAAGGACGGAGCTTGATTAAATGGTTTATCAAAACCCATGAGAATATCAAACCAAACACCAAAGAAGCCTTGTAATTCGGGGCGCTCAAAACTGAATTTCAGTGGAAATAATAAAAAACAGCTAATCGAAATCAGTTGCGCGCTGAAAAGTCGAAACACATGCTGTTTGAGTTCAAATTTATTCCAGCACAGCAGCAGTGAAAGTCCATAAAACAAGTCGATTGACCAATAGGGCACAATACTCCATGGCCACAAAGGAATATATTTTTCCCAAGAGAACACAATGCTTGGAACGTGACTAAGCCCCGCAGCATAGTGATTGGCAAAGCCATAACTTAAAAAGAAAAAAGGGGCAAGAAATAACAGGCAGAGTATTCCCCATTTCCAAGTACCTGCCTGACGAGTGAGTGCCTGCATAGAAGGTTACGACTCGATCTTTTGCGCGACAGAAACCGTAAAAATGCCGAACTCATCAATACATTGATCAATTTTCTTAAATCCAGCTTGTTCGACTAAGGCATCCATCTCCGCTTGTGAGCGTAAACGCATGACCCATGCGTCGCCTTGACGATGTGAGGTTAGGGCGCGAGCAATAAATTCTTGCTGTGGATGCCAAATTTGTCCCGTATAAATCAGATAGCCATCTTTGAGCATGGCTTTATAGAGTCCAGTTAGGGATTGGCGTAAGAGGTCATTATCACTAAATAGTTCATACAACCCTGAAACGACAGCTAATGTCGCTTTGGGTTTAATGTTTGCGAGCGATTCGGTATCAAAGGCATCGGCTTGAACAAAATTTGCGATTTGGCTTAAGCCTCTTTCTTGAATGAGTGCTTGCCCAGCTTCGACATTGATTTCGCTATAATCACGTAGCAAAACAGATTCGGGCTGTTTGGGTAACTGTGCAACCGCATCTAAAATATAACGCCCATGTCCAGCGGCAATATCTAAGATGCGAACAGGCTTACGCTTTTTAACCAACAATGCTGCATATTTTTCCAGTAGAGATTCAATATTTTGTTTACGAACCCGAATACCTCGCCAGCCAATTGCATTTAAATACTGTTGATCAATGACTTTACCCAGTAAATTTTGGCTTTCTGATTGATTGCGATAAACAAAGTCTAGGGTACTGCCAGAGTCGTAACCCGTTTGTTCGCCAATTTTAAGGCCTTTAGAAAACTGACTACCAAATTTGAGTTGACGTTGAGTCAAATTCCAAAACAGTTGTTTTAGTGATTTTTGCGGAAGCGGCTGGCTGAATTGCTCCGCAGTCGAGCAGCTGGCGCCAATTTTATCGGCATTCAAAATATCTGGCGTATCATAAGGATGAGCAAAACATTGTTGAATAAAACGGCGGACTTTTTTAACGGCAATCTCGCGGTTTTGTTCACCTAAAGTGTCGTGAAAAAAGCCTTCTAAAACATGAAACTCTTTATTGGGATGCGCCAAACGTTCATAAAAGTCCCGTTGTGGTTTTTGCTGCACCACAAAGTCAGCACCTGAACACAGCACTTGAGTGGGTACATAGATATTTTGGGCATCTTTAACCAACCGTTCGGCAGCATCATACAGCCCTAGCAGCATACGTACAGAAATGGCCTTAGCAATTTTCGGGTCATGGTCATATTGTTGCGCACGATCTACATCGTGAGTCAGCATTTTGGCTTTGACATAGCTGTTAATGAAAAAATTCCCGCGTAATTTATTCAGTAACGTTAAACCTTGTTTGGCAAATGGGACGTACAACTTAATATCAAAGGCAGGGGATGCCAAACATAAGGCACGAATTTTAGGGGCATAGTCATGTACCCATGTGGCTGCCAATACAGCGCCAACACTTTGAGCAACAATCGCAATATTCTCAGATGGTATTGCATAGGTCTGTTCAATATGTTGAATAAAGTATTGAATGTCTTTGACACAGGCAGAGAAGCTAGGAGCATCGCCACGTTCACCTGGCGACTCACCGTGACCGCGCGCATCCCATGCAAAAAAATCAAAATCAGGAAGATCTAATTCTTCAACCAAATGCGCCATACGCCCTGAATGTTCATGCCCACGATGAAACATCACAATGGCTTTTTTCTCGGGGTTATGAGGCGAAGCCCAGTGTTGATAGAATAAAGATGTACCATCATGACTCATGAAATGTTGTTGGCTGTTTTTGTAATACATGTATTTATAGTCCTAATAATTAATTTGAATTAATGTGAAGTACTTTGAATTGCATGACGTATGCGGTTATAGATTGTGATCATGAGTAAAAGTGCTATGACGGCTAATAAGCCATTACTCATTAATTGTTGTAGTTTAAATGTCACATGTTCTGAAAAATATTGGCTGAGTGTATAGAAGATGGCCAAAAGACTAAACCAGAAAGCTCGGTCACTTTTTCCCATGGGGCCATCATAACGGCGTTCTTGCCCAATCACGGGAGCCATGACACCTGCATATTCGCTGAGAATGGCTAAGAATACGACGCCTAACAATAAGGGTGCAGATATACAGCTTAAAATGATAAAGCAAAGATAAAGCGCCGTATCAGAAATCACATCACACAATTCATTCAGATAAGCACCCAATTTAGATTGTTGTTTAAATTCACGTGCCAACATGCCATCAATTGCATTAAAGGCCATGCGAATGAGCATCCAAAGGGGAATAAGAAGGAAATAAAATGCATTTGCTGATGTTGAATGACTAAAAATAAAACCTAACCAAGCCGCTATAAGCAATGAAATTAACATTGCAAATAAAGTCACCTGATTTGCCGTAATGCCATGTCGATATAAGCGGCGAACGATAGGCCGCAATAAATTCTGAAAAGCAGGTTTAAGCTGATAAATAGATGGCATTGGCTTTTTTTAAGTATCGTATTTTGGTTGAATTGTACTCATTTCGGTAAGTTGAATTCAAGTCATGTGACTTTTAAAACAAAATAGCCTAAGTTGAATTCACATTTTCATTATGAAGTGCCTATAATTATTCAGTTTATTCCAAGAGTAGAAGCAAGATGACGCCAGCCTGCAAATTACTAAAAAGCAAAAAAATTGATTTCTCTATCCATGAATATGAGCATGATGCCAATGCGAAAAGTTTTGGTTTAGAGGCGGCAGAAAAGCTAAATTTGCAAGTAGAGGAAGTGTTTAAAACACTCTTAGTCACGGACGATAAGACCTATTACGTTGCAATTTTACCAGTACATCATTTACTAAACTTAAAAAAGGTAGCGGCTGCGGTTGGAGCAAAAAAATTGCATATGGCAGATCCTAAAGATGCTGAGCGCTTGACTGGTTATTTGGTTGGAGGAATTAGTCCCGTTGGGCAAAAGAAAAGACTCAAAACTGTGATTGATCAAAGTGCTCAAACTTTGGCAAAGATTTATGTGAGTGGCGGTAAACGTGGCTTAGATATTGGGTTAGCGCCACAAGACCTGAGTGAAGTGTTAGGTGCAGTATTTGCAGATGTGGTTGATGAATAATCACGATATTTCACCGAATAAATTTAAGTTTATTTTTGAAGTGTTGCTAGCTCATGATTGACGTGTCTCATTTTGCGAAATGTACATACAGTCATTCTCGAATTTGAGTTTGTGCTATTTAATCAACTGATTTGTTTCGAGAAAGTCAGAATGATAATATGCGCGACCTTAATATGCAGCGAACAGGGATGAACTAAGATGGGTAAATGTCGGATTATAGCAACGCTATGCATGAGTCTTTTACCGTTATGGGGGTGTTCTGTCGCACCTATAACAGCGCCACCACCACCATCTGCTATGGTACCTGTTGCACCGATTCATGACTCAGATGTGATGACTCGCCAATTCACCATATCATTGGCCGACTTAACTCCAGTTGCGCATAGCACCCGACCTTCTGCCGTGATCTTTTTTAATAAAGGTGTGAATGCAGAAAAATTTAACAAAGCACTGTGTGAGGGCTTTGTGCAATTAGAAACGGCTCAAGATGTTGAATCCAATCAAGGCGTGGCTATTGAGCATCAGGTTGTGACTAAAGTTCCTGTAACCACAAATTTGTCGCAAAATACTGATGATTGCGAGTTAATTTTAAACGTATATGACTACAATCTTGCGGAAAGTGAATTAGTTAAGCTTAATCCTAAGTTGCTCTATTCAACGGGTCCTTTTATCGCCGTATACAATCCTAATTCTTCTCAGATCGATCAGATTATTGATTTAAGAGGAACTTCTACGGCTGATTTGAAAAAATTCGGAAGAAATTGGAGCGCGATCTTTACTCAGGCTGCTCAGCAGTACGCGCAAACTAATTCAAATAGATCAAATTCAGTTGAAGTAAAAGAATTCAACATTTGGTTGTTCGTTCGAGATTTATTTCAAGCTTCGGTCTGTGTCACAGATCCTAACCTGATCTACATTTTTAATGAGCCTGCTGGAAAAATAGCAGATATTGTTTGTAAAGGAACCAAGGCTTAAGTTGACAAAAGCCCATCATTAGATGGGCTTTTTTTGTACAGTTTGCTTACCATGCCGAGATCGCGTAGTATGTAAGTTCAAAGTTGGATACGTTTTGATATCCATTCTACATGCTTTGCTGATGTAAATATTATAAGTTCATAGGCGCATTGCCGCTTTATAGAATAAACTCCAAACTCCCGAATGGTCTTATTTATGAAATACTTTTTGTTTGCAAAGGCTCAATATATGAGTAATTAAGTTGAATTTTTTAAATGGCTGGACAACAGCAAGAGCCATAAATGGCGATGAAATACGGGTAAAAATTATCCCTCTGAAGCGAAAACAAAATAATTTATTTGGCGTAAGCTGGGTCGAAGTGGGCAAACAGATTGAGTTTGAGTCTGGTGAAAAATGCGCTCTAAATATTGATGGTAGATCGTTTTATACCTTGCAGAACAAGCTTTACAAGTTAAAGAGTTAAATCTGCTATCATTTCGTCGATAAAACGTATATATTTATGCGCACTAGAAGAATAATTTTATTGTGTTTACTGATTTTATTGTGTTGTTGATTTCCATCCTTCATTGTATTAGAGGTTTATGTTAAATAAATTATTTTCTATTCTCAGCTTAATTTTATAGGAAATATCTTATGTCTAATTTAACTACTGGTACTGTAAAGTGGTTTAACGAAACTAAAGGCTTTGGCTTCATTGCTGCTGACAATGGTGAAGATGTGTTTGCACATTTCAGCGAAATCCAAACCAATGGTTTTAAAACTTTACAAGAAGGCCAACGAGTACAATTCACTGTTACTGCAGGGAAAAAGGGTGCTCAAGCTAGTGGCATCACAGCAATCTAAGTTTGACTTGATTGTTTTGATGAAAAAAAGCTCGCATTAAGCGGGCTTTTTTATTGCCTAATTTATAGGTAAAACTCAACTGTTTTAATGCAAACATAGTTAATTATGAATGAATGCGTTATTTATTTAAAATAAAGTTTGCTTTATTACGCATTAAGGCGTATAAAGTCAACTCGTTGATGCGGGATGGAGCAGTCTGGTAGCTCGTCGGGCTCATAACCCGAAGGTCGTTGGTTCAAATCCAGCTCCCGCTACCAACGAGAAAAGATTCAAAGTTTATAGCCCAGTCTTCCTAGACTGGGTTTTTTTATGGGCGATTGTTTCTGTTGAGGTGAGGTCTCTACTCAGACCTTGTGAAGTGCTTTATCGCTTGTGTTGCAGTGCAAATGATGTTCATTGTGGTGTCGAACAGAACAACAATAAAGACAGTATGGTTCGGCTAAGGATGAATAACCATTCTAAGTACGAAGCAGCATTTATCAGTGTGTTGCCCCGCCTTTTAATTTTCAATAGTTGCTCACGATCTCGGCTATTTCATTAGCCACTAAAATATTCAATCTCATGCAGTACTATCTTTTGCTGGACGCTTTATGACTGGTTATTTGTATTGAATTCAGGTACAAGTAAGCAAGGCATAGAGTAGAACAATAGAGGAGAAATACGTGAGTGACTTGAATTTAGAATTTTTAGACCAGACCATCGATAAGTACGAAGCAAAAGGCAAAAAAATTAAGAAAATTCGCATTGGATATAAACTATATGCAAAATTTATGGCTGATCAAAAGTTTGCAGATGAAGTAATTAATTCGGCATTAGATCCAGATAAGCGCAGCTATCGCGGAATTAGAGTTAAAATCACCCATGATGATTATGAGTTAACTTTTTTAATGAAAAATTAATTTTAGATGTAGTCGTTGTAACCATTTGACCTACTCAATATTTTGGGTAGGTTTTTTATTGTCTTCAATTGGATGGAGGAAAAAGCCAAAGTGATTTTTTTATTACATAAACTTACCAAGCATTAAAAAAATAAAACATGAATGAGGGGGATTTAGGTTTTTATGCGTGTTTTTTAATCAAAATTATTTCATATCGTGTCATTTTTGCTCAACTGTTATTTATTTGATTAGGCTAACGGCTGTACATAACAATAACTTGAGGAACATAAATGCTGAAATTTCATGAACATGTTGTTTTGGGTGCTATTTTTGATATGGATGGAACAATGTTTGATACTGAGCGTCTTCGGTTTCAAACATTGAAACAGGCATCTCAAGAACTTATCGGTCAGTCTTTTTCCAATGCGTACTTAATGGCATGTTTAGGCTTAAGTGCCACAACAGCACATGAATTGGCACAGGAAACCTATGGAGCAGATATTCCTTATGCCGCAATTCGTAAACGTGCAGATGAATTGGAATTAGAGTCTGTACGTAGCTATGGTGTTCCAATTAAAAAGGGGCTTGTTCAGGTTCTAGAGCGTTTAAGAAAGTCAGGTTTACGTATGGCGGTAGCGACTTCTAGTCGTCGTGCCATTGCAGAAGAATATTTGATTAATGCCAATGTATATAAATTCTTTGATGTGGTGGTCTGTGGCGATGAAGTTGAAAAGGGTAAACCCCATCCAGAGATTTTTTTGACCGCTGCTGAAAAGCTCAACTTAAACGCTGACCAATGCTTAATGTTTGAAGATTCGGAAAATGGCGTGACTTCAGCATTTGAAGCTAAAGGAATTACCGTTTTATTCAAAGATATTAAGCCAGCAAATGCCAATATGCGTGACAAAGCCAATTACTATTACGAAAATATGTATGACTATCTGGAAGATTTAGATGGTTATATTGCCAAACAAGATTTACCCCAATTACAAGAATCTTTTCCTCAAACTTTAAATCAGCTCACTGTGGGTATTCATGGCTTTGGGGCTATAGGTGGTGGTTATTTGGCGCAAATATTGTCGCATTGGGATGGCTACACGCGCCCTAAACGTATTGTGGCATCGACACGTAATGCTCTGTTTCGTGAGGCGGTAAACGCTTTTGGTGGTTACTGCATTCGCTATGGACAGATCTCCTATGATGAGTCAATTCAAAATATGACTGTGATTGATGCAGATGATGAAGCACAAATGACGGACATGTATGTTGAATCTAGTTTGATTGCTGTGTGTTTACCTGAAAATGCCTTAGTACATGAAGTGAAGATGATTGCCAAAGGTCTATATGAACGACATACACATCAATCAGGACAAGCAACAGAACCTCTGACAGTTTTGATTATTCTGAATAAGGTGAATGCGAAACAACTTTTTCTTGATTATTTACGCCAAGCCTTAAATGACTTAACCAGTGTGGCCATTACCGAGCAGATTCTACAACAACATTATTTTTGCGATACCGTAGTCAACCGTATGGTGTCGAAACTGAACCAGAAAAATCTATATCGTCAACTCAAAATTAAATACAACATTTTTAAACAGTTTCAGGAAGAAGTCGAAAATGAAAATGCTGATTTAGATGAAAGTATTCAGTTGGATTCGACCCAAGAGCATCAAGCCGCTGTGTATATTGAAGATTTGCGCCGTAATTTCCAACCGAGCCATATTTTACAGAGTATGGATTTAATCCTGTTTCATGCAGAGTTGGATATGCCAATTTATGTGGAAAACCAAAGTCCTTTACTGAGTAAAATGCGACAAATGGTTCTGGTCGATGATATTTCCGAGATTCAGTTGATTAAGAACCGTTTGTGGAACGGAACCCATGCCATGATGGCGTGGTATGCCAGCCTATTGGGGCATGAGACGATCGGTATCGCCATGGGGGATGTACAGCTACAGCAGTTTAGTCAGCAACTCTTAGCACAAGTTAAGCAAGGTTTATTGCTGCAACTACCGCATCGGGAAGCGGATTTGAATCGTTTAACGCAGAGTTTTATCGACTCTTGTAAATTTGCCTTTAAAGACCCTTGTTCGCGGGTAGCACGTGATCCCTTACGCAAGCTGGAGTCTAGTGAACGAGTTCTATCTTCTGTACAGCAGCTCATTGTAAATGGACAAGCATATGACCAATTGATTGCGGGTGCAGTATTGGGTTATGGCTATGCCATTTTGCATGAGCAGATAGCTATAGATGATGTGATGAGCACGATGCAAAATGAAGTAGAAAAGATGTTACTTAGCATTCCGCAGCAACAAGCATTACTGATGCAATTAAAGCGTGGTTTAGCTGATCTACTTCAGCATCCCGATCAGTTTGATCCTAAACGGATTTCAATTCATTCAAGTGATACATCTGCTGTTTGTGCATAATTTGAATCATTTTCAGCACAAGTTGAATATTTATAAACTTTGCCTTGCATGAGTCTGGCAAAGAACGTGTTTTAATATCACTTTGCAGTTTAAAGTGATATTAAACGTGTTTTTAGATCACATTCATCATGTTGTTCCCACGATTCACCGTGATTATCCAGAATGGCATCATGGTCGGGAGCACTATGCACTGTGGTATATTGAAATTCAAAATCCAGACTTGATTTTGTATCTTAATCAAGTTCAAGATTATTTCTCTGAATATTTATTATTTCCCAATACACGTCAGTTTCATATCACACTGTTTATTTGCGGTTTTTTAGCACAAGATCAAGCAATTTTTGATGATGACTGCACGCAACAGCAGTTCCAACAACAATATGCGCAGTTGAAGTTAAGCCGACCAGAAAAATTTAAACTTCAAATAGGTGGCCTGAACAGTTTCAGTAGTGCTTTATATCTACAGGTTATTGATACTAACTCAGCTTTAGAGCAAATCAGAGCGCACTGTGCTCAGTTTAGTGATGAAGTTGCGGCATTAAGCTATTGCCCGCATATCACTGTGGGTCTATATAACGCTGCGTATCCCAGCCAAAGTATTTTAGACAAAATGGCTGCATTTCCTGCTCAGCAGTTTGAAATTGACATTGACCAGATCAAGTTTGGTTATTATCAGGCCCAAGTCTTACAAGGTCCTTTACATACTCTACAGAACATTTCATTAGGTGACGTATGTTGCAACTCATATTAGGGGGTGCTCGTTCAGGTAAAAGTCGTTTGGCTGAACAGATTGCACAAGATTCGGGGCTTCAGGTTCACTATGTGGCAACCGCTCAGGCTTTAGATGCTGAAATGCAGCAACGGATTCAACATCATCAATTGCAACGCCCATCACATTGGCAACTCAGCGAAGAGCCGCTGTATTTGGCCGATTGTTTGCAGCGTATAGATGCGCCAGAACAACTGATTTTGGTAGATTGTCTGACTTTATGGATGACCAATTTGTTACTGGCGGATGATCAAAACTTATTGGCACATCAGATGCAAAAATTACTCGACGTTTTACCGACCTTATCTTCCACAATTATTCTTGTAAGTAATGAAACAGGTTTAGGCGTTGTGCCTATGGGAGAGTTAAGCCGTAAGTTTGTGGATGAATCTGGGCGACTGCATCAACAACTGGCTCAGCTTGCCGATAAGGTACAGTTTTGTGTAGCGGGATTATCAATGCAATTAAAAGGAGACAAATCATGAGTTGGTGGTTAGAGGCGTGTCAACAACCGAATGATGCAGCAAAACAACGTGCAGAAGCGCGCCAATTACAACTCACCAAGCCTACGGGCTCTTTGTCTGAGTTAGAGCGTATCGCAATTGTATTGGCGAGTTTACAGAATAATGATCAACCCGATATTCAAGCGCCGTGGATTAGTATTTTTGCTGGCGATCATGGGGTGATGGAAGAGAATATTTCGGCTTATCCTCAAGCGGTGACCCGTCAAATGTTGCTCAATTTCACCACGGGTGGTGCCTGTATTAGTGTCATTGCCAAAGAATATGCTGCAACCTTACAAGTGATTGACTGCGGTACGGTGGGAGAAGCCTATCAATATCCACACGTAGAAACCCATTGTATTGCTCCAGGCACAGCCAATTTTGCCAAACAGCCTGCAATGACGGAAGCACAGTGTATTGCAGCCATGAATTTGGGTAAGCAAAGTGTCGAACGTGCCGTAAAGGAAAAAGCTTCTATCTATGTTGCGGGTGAAATGGGCATTGGCAATACCTGTTCGGCTTCTGCTTTGGCTTGTATGTTACTCAATGAGGCGGCAGAACAACTTACAGGAGTTGGCACAGGCATTCGTGCAGAGCAATTAGCACATAAAAAACAAGTGATCGACCGTGCAGTAGCATTACACCGTGAGTATGTTCAACAAGATGCTTTCAAAGCCTTATGCGCCGTTGGTGGTTTAGAAATTGCTGCGATGGTCGGTGCATATATCCGTTGTGCGCAATTAGGTTTACCAATGGTGGTGGATGGCTTTATTAGTACGGCTGCGGCACTGATTGCAGTCCAACTGAACCCAGCGGTACGTGAATGGATGCTGTTTGGACATCAGTCTGCCGAATATGGGCATCAACGTTTGTTGAAAGAGTTAAACGCAGAGCCAATTTTAAAGTTAAATTTACGCTTGGGTGAAGCCAGTGGTGCAGGTGCAGCACTTGGGATTATTAAATTGGCATGTCATTTACATAATCAAATGGCGACATTTGCAGAAGCCGCTGTGATTGGTGAGAAAATTTAGGAAATCTGCTATGCACTTAAAGATTGATCTACTACGACATGGCGAAAGTGAACTGAGTCATACGCTGCGCGGTTCACTGGATGATGCTTTGACAGCTAAGGGGTGGCAACAGATGCTTAGCAGTATAGGTCAATCTCAAACTCTGCCTCAGCAATGGGATGTAGTCTTTTCCTCACCCTTGCAGCGTTGTTCTATGTTCGCGCAACACTTTGTAAAAGAGCAGGATATACCGCTTATTTTAGATAAAAACCTGCAAGAAATGCATTTTGGCGATTGGGAAGGACAGTCGATACAACAGCTATATGAACAATTTCCTGAAACTTTGGCAGACTTCTGGCAAAAACCAACGCAGACCACACTTCCCAATGCGGAAACTATGCAGCAATTTCATCTCCGAGTAAGTACAGCAATAACGGACATACAGCAGCAGATGCAACTCAATGGTTGGCAATCTGCATTGGTGGTCACACATGGCGGTGTAATCAAACTGTTAAAATGTATGGTGTTACAGCAACCCTTGGATGATGTGTTGAAAATGTCGGCTGAATTGGGGCAACTCAATTCTTTTCGTTGGGACGCGGCTACACAGATGCTGGCTTTAAAGGAGTTAACATGACTCCATTTCTGATTGCTTTACAGTTCTTGACTACGTTACGAATTCAACTTAAAGAGATGCCGACGGCTAAGCAGAATGCAAACTCGATTTTATTTTATCCCTTGGTGGGTCTAATTATAGGGCTGATCTTATATGTCGTGGCGCTGTTGTTGTCTGGATTACCTACAGTTCTACTCTCAAGTTTAATTCTGGTGCTTTGGATTTGGTTGACGGGTGGCTTACATCTCGATGGTTTGGCGGATACTGCCGATGCATGGGTCGGAGGTTTTGGAGATAAGGAGCGCACACTTCGGATTATGAAAGACCCGAGTTGTGGACCTATTGGGGTTCTCAGTTTAATTGTTGTCTGTGTATTAAAATGGGCTGCCTTGTATGTATTGCTAGAGCAGAAAGCAGCACTGGCTTTATTACTGTTTCCATTACTTGCACGAATTTCACCTTTGGCTTTATTTGTGAGCACACCCTATGTCCGTTCCAATGGATTAGGGTCGAGTATTGCAGCGCATTTGCCTAAGCGCCGTGTATATGGCGTGATTGCACTCAGTTTGAGTGTAGTCTTGTATTTTTACGGTATAGGCTTACTTACAGGACTGGCATGGGTACTAACATTCTTTTATTTGCGTGCTAAGTTCCTGCAACGTCTAGGAGGCATTACAGGAGATACCATTGGTGCGAGTATTGAGTTAAGTGAAACGGTTTGCTTATTGATATTTGTGATCGGTCTGAATTATTTACCAATGACGACCTTATTTTAAGTTTTTTAACCAACTCATTAGCCTAAGCAACGTAAGATCAGATGAATTAGGCTCGGACCGAGGATCACCATAAATACACCTGCTAAAACCATAGTTAGGGAAGCAATCACACCTTCCTCATGATGACGCATAAAGGCTTTACTGGTACCGAAGCCGTGTGCTGCATTGCCTAGCGAAGCACCTTGTGCAAATACGGAGTTGAGTTTTAATAATAGTAAAACAGTATCACCTAACAACACGCCTGCAATCCCGGTAATCATGGTAAATAAAATCACCAGTTCAACTGAACCGCCAATATGCGTGGTGAGTTCCATCGCAAAGGGGGTAGAAATCGAGCGTGACATCAGGCTGTAGGTGGTTTGGCTATCAAAATGAAACAGTTTTGCCAAATAAAAGGCACTGATTACACCAGCACTCATTCCAATGACAATCCCCAGAGCAATCGAAAACAGATGGTCGCGAATCAATTGACGATATTCATAGATAGGGATAGCAAAGGCGATGGTTGCGGGTCCAAGCATCCAGACAATCCAGTGGTTATCGGCCATATAGGTGTCATAGGAGATATGGAAACCCAACAAGATTAAAATCAGCACAAAAGGAACCAGCATGGCAGGGGACAGCAGCATATAGGGATATCGACGATAGAGTTTTTTCGCCAAGATGTAGCCGATAATAGTAGCAATGAAACAGACTAGCGCCGTGAAGTTCATAAATGTGCTTCCAATTTAGCTTTATGATGATTGTTTTTTTGCTGAAGTTTATGTTCTAACTTAAAACCAAAATGAACACTGTATGCGGTCATCACCATAACGCAGATGGTACCAATTACAACCGCAAGAATGAGCTGCCAGCCTTGTGTGAGAAAGAGTTGTTTATATTTGACTAGGCCCACGACGCAGGGAATAAACATCAACACCAATTCGGCAAGAATAAAATCTGCTCCTAATTTAATCCACACTAATTTCATCACTCCTGACATCAGGGCAAATAGAAGCAGAATGAGTCCAATCACGCCCGCGGAAAGTGGAAGACGAAAGAATTGCTGAATAAAGGAACTGATCCCCCAAAGTCCAATTAAAAATAAAAGTTGAACGATGACTTTGAGAGAATGAGTCATTTTTGAAGTCGAGGGAGAGGACATGATACAAACAGGTTTAAACAACATGAGAGTATTTTAAAATTGACCTGTTGCATGAATTATGAATAATAAAAAAATAATTATGTAGATATGGAATATTTGTTATGGATATTAAAAGTCTGCAAGTTTTTGTCACTCTTGTTGAGACGCAGAGTTTTACCTTAGCAGCTGAACAGTTGAATTTAACCCAACCGACCATTAGTAAGGCAATGCGCGGACTAGAAGAGCAACTCGGAGTCGCGCTGTTGCATAAAGGGGCAGCAGGACGAAAACGCGGGGTGGCTTTGACCTATGTGGGGCAGCAAGTGTATGAACATGCATTAATTATTTTGAACGAACAGCAACGTATTTTTGATACGGTGACACAAGTCAGAGGATTGAAAAAAGGTAAGCTGACGATTGGTCTACCACCTTTGGCAGCCATGATGCTAAGTACCGTAATTGCTAAGTTTCATAGTCAATATCCGCATATTGAGCTGAACTTTTTGGAAGTTGGGGCTACGGGCATCGAAGAGGCGATTTTCCGTAAAGAGGTTGATGCTGGGGTAATCATGGGAGAGCTAAAACCTTTGCTGAGTGGCTTTGAAATTATTAACTCTCCGATTTGCCTATTGGCAAAGAAAAACTCACATTGGCGCAAAAAATCAGAAATTAAACTGATTGAACTCAAGGAAGAATCCTTTTTGCTGTATGCCAATACCTTTACTTTAAACAATGTGATTATACAGGCGGCACAGTCGGTGGGTTTCGAACCGAAAGTGGCTTGTCGGAGTAGCCAATGGGACTTTATAGCAAAGTTGGTCGAGTCAAATGTTGGGATTGCATTATTGCCACAAGCTTATTGTGAACGGCTGAATGGTGAAGAGTTTCATATTTCATTACTTACAGAGCCAAATATTAATTGGAATTTAAAGATGGCATGGAATAGCACTGTTACTATGACCCCAGCGACTCGAGCTTGGCTAAATGTTATTGAAGATAATTTGGAAAGTATTCATTTTTAGCAATATTGATTGATGGGTGATAAATAGACAGTTCAATGAAATATGTTAATATAAAGTCAAACATGATAGAGGGATGGAGTACGTAACTCATGTCGTATCCAATAATGAGAGTCAGTCGGTATGATGACGAAATGATTCCTAAACTTGCCACTCATGCATTTCGACATGCATTTCAACATGCATGCGCCGTGTCTCAAGTGGTGTATGTCAAAGATCATCAAATGCTACAACGCAACATTGATGGTCATGAGGTTGTGCTGAAAGATGTTTCGCAGGCCTATATACCAATGGGTCAATTACCAAAGACATTAAAGCGAAAAAAGCATGAGGTAACTGTATAAGTTATGCCTCAACCTAGAATCCGTATGTTTGCTGGTCCAATGGTTCTGGGAAAAGTACTGTCAAAGATTATTTATTGCCCCAACATATCGATGCTTATTTCAATGCAGATGAGCTTGAAGCTGAATTAAAATCAAGTGCACAACTCAATCTTAATACTTATCATCCAGCTTTATTTGCAGCACCATTAATCGAATTTTTAAAAGAAAAACAACGACCATCTTCTACTGGGTTGATTGCTGTATTACCACATGAACCGATATTGCTCTCAGCACAATGTATTCAGTTTCAGCCTGAAGCAATCGACTCTTATCTGTGCGCACGTATTATTGATTATATTCGGTTAGAGTTTTTGTGTTTGAAGATCAGTTTTACCTTTGAAACGGTCATGTCACACATTTCTAAAGTCGAATTTCTACAACTAGCGAAACAACAAGGTTATCGGACTTATTTGTACTTTGTATCTACGGTCGATCCTGATATTAATATTGCGCGGGTGCAATACAGAGTTAGTCAGGGAGGGCATGGCGTTCCTGAACACAAAATTCGTGAACGTTATTACAGAAGCATGGATTTGTTAATGCAGGCTGTTGATGCAACAGATCGTACTTATTTTTTTGATAATTCTTCAAATGGGGAGAATGCAGCATTTATTGCTGAAATTGAGCAAGCTGAAACGTTAAAACTGAATCCAGTATTAGAAGAACTGCCTAAATGATTTGTTGATAAGGTCTTAACTGAATTCGCAAGGTGGGTTTGCGTGAAATTTATACAAAATTGCTCTTGAATAAATTACAAATAAACATATTATGAAAACATATATTGTTTTAAGTGGAACGCAGAAAATGCATGACTATCTAACCGCTTTTATCGGTGGGACACTGCTGGGTGTATCCGCCGTGGGTTATTTGTGGGTCAATGGTCGTATTGCAGGTATTAGCGGCCTGATTTCACAAGTCCTTAGTCCCAAAACCTTATTGAGCACACCAGCAGTTTGGTTCTTATTGGGATTAATTATCGTGCCATTTGCTTATGGGGCATTTACACAACCACACATTCAAATTGATAGCTCACCGTTAATCATGATTTTAGCGGGTTTATTGGTGGGTTTTGGTACGCGACTCGGCTCTGGATGTACCAGTGGTCATGGCATTTGTGGGATTAGTCGTTTATCAAAACGATCACTCATAGCAACAGCAACCTTTATGCTTGCTGGCGCCGTGACTGTGTTTGTAATGCGTCATATTTTGGGAGCATGAGCATGAAAAATATATTTGCCTTTATTTTTGGTGGTCTATTTGCCATTGGTTTAATGTTTTCAGGAATGTCTAATCCAGAAAAAGTACTGAATTTTTTGGATGTTTTTGGCACTTGGGATGCTAGTCTGGCATTTGTGATGATGGGTGCAATTGCGGTGGCATTTATTCCTTTTCAGATACTCTCTAAACAACAAGCCCCAAAAACGGTTTTTAAAGAACCAATTGTAATGCCTAAGAATACACAGATTGATTCAAGATTAATTCTAGGGAGCGCAATTTTTGGTATGGGTTGGGGCTTAGCAGGTATTTGTCCCGCACCAAGTCTTACCTTGATTGGTTTAGGACATTATCAAACGCTATATTTTATTACTGCTATGGCAATAGGTATGATTATATTTAATAAAACGATGGGAGCGAAATCGTGTTGATAAAACCAATCGTTAAGGCTTTTTTTGATAAAGAAACCAATACTTTTAGCTATGTGGTTACAGACCCGAATAGTCACCAATCTGCCATTATCGATAGTGTGCTGAATTATGATGCTGCATCTGCAACAACAAAGACAACTTTGGCGGATGAGATGATTGATTATATTCAGCAAAATAGCCTAAGCATAATTTGGATTTTGGAAACACACGTCCATGCTGACCATCTAACAGCTTCCCAGTATTTAAAACAGAAGGTGGGGGGAGTGGTCGCAATTAGTGAGAAGATTGCGATTGTGCAGGAAACTTTTAGCGAAATTTACAACCTTGCACCTAAATATTTTAATGTGACACGGTCATTTGATTATTTATTTAAAGATGGCGAACATTTCAAAATTGGTGAAATTGACGCTTATAACATTCCAACACCAGGACATACGCCAGCGTGTCTAAGCTACGTGATTGGCGATGCTGTATTCGTCGGTGACACGCTATTTATGCCTGATTACGGTACAGCACGCTGTGATTTTCCTAAAGGTAGCGCAGCGACGTTATTTGATTCAGTGCAAAAGCTGTTTGCCTTAGATAGCAACATGCGAGTGTTCTTGTGCCACGACTATTTACCTGAACATCGTGATCACTTTGTTTATGAAACCAGTATTGCTGAACAAAAAAAGTATAATATTCATATCAATGAAAGCATTAAAAAAGAAGCTTTTGTTCAGATGCGAAATCAACGTGATACAACTTTAGCCATGCCTAAATTGATTTTACCTGCCATACAAATCAATATGCAGGCTGGACAATTCCCTCAACCTGAGGAAAACGGGATTAGTTATTTGAAAATTCCATTTAATTTTTTCAAATCTAGCATATAAAAATGAAATAAATGCAAAAAAATCAGGATAATACATCACTATTATCTTTGATTTTTGCTATTTTTATAAATAGCCTAAGCAAATTTATTGATTCTTAAAAACTAAAAAGCCACTATATATAAAAATACCTGATAGAAACACTATGATCCTTAATCATCAAATACAGAAACCAGTAAACCCAAGCGAATTAGAGCCTGTTGTACTCATTCATGGGTTATTCGGCAGTTTGAGTAACCTTGGTATGCTGGCACGGGCTTTTGATCAACGTGCAGTAATACAGCTAGATGTACGTAATCATGGGTTATCTGAGCATAGTGAACAGATGAACTATGATTTGATGGCGCAGGATGTACTAGAAACTTTGGATCATCTACAGATTCAAAAATTTTCCCTCATTGGACACTCTATGGGCGGAAAAATAAGTATGAAAGTGGCGGAGAAGGCTGAAAATCGTCTGGTATGCCTAATTGTGTTAGATATTACGCCATTTGCTTATCAAGAAAATCATCACGAACAAATTTTTAAAGCATTATTTGCTGTACAGGACGCTGCACCATCATCTAGATTGCAAGCTACTGAAATAATGAAGGAATTTATTCGAGAAGATATGGTGATTCAATTTTTATTGAAATCATTTACGCAAGGCAAATGGCGTTTTAATTTAAATGCTATTTTTGCGCATTATGCAGAGATATTATCTTGGCAAGAGATAGAGCCTTATACACAGCCAGTATTATTCTTACGTGGTGGGCTATCTCCATACATTCATAAACCAGAGCATTTTGAGGCAATTCAGAGACAGTTTCCAATTGCTGAAATAAAAGAGGTTTTGAATGCTGGACATTGGTTGCATGCTGAGAAAACAGATGAAGTGCTGCTTGAGATACAAAGCTTTCTTAAATCATAAAATATGATGTACGGCGATCTTGTTCAAACAAGATCGTACAGCTCCATACTTTGTATAGTCAGATTATATTGATTTCGTATAATATATATTATGTTAAATAACGTATCCAAGACTGTAGCCTTCACAACGCAGTTGTTGCTACAGCTCGGCATCATGAATCTACAAAATTATATTCATGATGCCGAGTACCTTAAGTAACATAATATTCGTTATGCCGAAATGTGAATGCATTACCCGCATATTATAGGTTGCGGAAATTTGAAATTATGGCCAGCGATTAAAGCTATAACTTTGCTGTGCTTGTCTATCTATATGATTCTGTAGTTTATGGATCAGCACTGTTGTAAATAAGAAGATAAGCTGTAATTTTCTATGTTAATTACGTTTAAATTCCAACGCTCTCATTTTCTAACTAGCTCAGGTTATAATAATGGCCTCCCAAAATATGGTTGATCTATTATGAACACCTCCAATGACCCTTTACACGGCAAAAAACTTGCTGACATTTTGGATGAATTATTGGATTACTACGGTGGCTTTGAGGGCTTAAGTCGTAAAATTGAAATTAGATGTTTTTGCATAGACCCAAGTGTTAAATCATCATTGCGATTTTTACGTACCACACCATGGGCACGTGAAAAAGTAGAAAGCTTATATTTGTATGTCTTACGCCAAAAAGCCAAACAGAAATCGTAGCTATCAAAACCTAGCCACAGCATAATATTTTATACCAAATAGTAAAACACTATATTGAATAGCCACCGATTTTGTAGACACCTTTTAATTAGTGGTGGACTGCCACCTAGTTTACTCATTGAGCGACCAATGTAAGTATATGATCTTTTATAATTTTAGCTGAAATTGTGACCTTTTTATTAAGTTCTAGTTCTTGAGCTTCAACGGTCATGGAAATTAGAATTGTTCCTATTGATTGAAGTAGATAGCTTAATATTTTCAAAATTTATGCCATGTTTGTTTTGAAAAGATTAAAGTAGCAGTACTCCCCTTGATTTAGACAAATCAATAAGGGTAGCAACCTCACTACCCTTATTCTTGAAAAAATTATTGTCTGTAATGGTTTTTGTTTTTAACAAAGCTTTGTCAGTTATGGCGATTCCTTCGTTTGTAGTTATTACTACAACTCAGCATTATGAATAAAATTTCCAGATTCATGATGCCGAGTACGTGAATGAAGATAAGATTCTTTATATCAAAACCCTTTGACTGATGTACATATAACCGCGAGTAAAATAACTCTCCAAAGCTCTATAAAAATTTACTAAACAACGCATTTTGTCGAATTATAGCTGTACAACAACTCTACCTCGAATTTTTCCATCTAAAATTTCATTGGAAATATTTAAAGCATCTGTTAACTGAATTTCAGTCGTTACTGTTTCTAATTTTGTTTGATCTAATTCTGTAGCTAAACGTTCCCAAGCTTCTTTTCTTAACTCGATTGGTGCCATCACACTATCAACTCCATATAAGGTAATCCCTCTTAGAATAAATGGAGCAACTGTCGCTGGAAAATCCATTCCACCTGCCAAACCACACGCAGCGACCGCACCACGATATTTTGTACTAGCACATGCATTGGCTAAAGTATGGCTTCCAACAGTATCAATCACGCCAGCCCAAACTTCTTTGTTTAACGGCTTTCCTGGTGAAGATAATTCAATACGATCAATAATTTCACTCGCACCGAGATAGGTTAAATATTCTGACTCTTGAGGTCGACCAGTTGAAGCTGTAATCTCATAACCAAGATGATTCAAAATAATAATGGCAATACTACCCACTCCACCATTTGCACCTGTTACTAAAATCTTTCCATCACTTGGTTTAATACCATGTTTTTGTAAAGCCATGACACACAACATTGCGGTATAACCTGCTGTACCAATAACCATCGTATCTTTAAAAGAAAAAACAGAAGGTTTTTGTATGAGCCAATCACCAGAAACAGTGACTTGCTCGGCTAGCCCTCCAGAATACTTTTCACCTACTCCCCAACCATTCAGTAGAACTTCATCTCCTTCTTTCCATGCTGGATGTTTTGATTCAATCACAACACCTGAAAAGTCGATGCCTGGAGTTAATGGAAAACTACGAACTACTGGAGAGCGTCCAGTAATGGCTAAGGCATCTTTATAATTTAGTGTTGAATATTTGACTTTGACTCTAACCTCTCCTTCTTGTAAAGGCTTTGATGCAATCTCTGTAATTTTTGATGTGTAACCTGCATCATCTTTAGTAATTACGATACCTTTATACATAGAACTTCCTCTCTATTTAATTAGACTAATTGTCTAGAATTAATTAAAAAATAAATGCAGCCATCTGCATTTATTTTTTAATTAATTTTTAATATGGCTGAGCTGCCCTGCACAAATAGCAAACAAGCGATAAAATGCATCTAAAGGACTTGTTGATTTGACCAAACGTGCTCTTAGAACTGCACCTTCCCACCCAATCCAAAACTGATAGGCAGCCTCATCACAATCAGCTAGGCTATATTGTGAATTTGACTGATGTAGGCAATCAGAAACTAATTTCTCCCATACCTTAAAGATACTTTCGATTCGGGCAATAATCTCTGGTGGCAAATACGAAACTTCTTGTCCTAAGTTACCTAAAATACAACCTCGTTTAAAATCATATTTTTGCAGTTTTTCACCCGCATCTTTTACAAAATTTTGCAGCCTTTCTAATGGGGAAAGATCAGTTTGACTTAAAAACTTATTCAATCGCTTCACAAAATAAAGCTCATAAGCATCTAAGACTTCTAAAATAAAAGCCTCTTTATTAGCAAAATAATGGTAGAAAGACCCCTTAGGAACTTGGACTGATTTCATGAGATCGTCCAAGCTCATAGCATTCATTCCGCGTTCGGTCAGTAACTCGATACCTCGGCGGATTAACACTTCTTTAGTGTCTGCATAGTTACAACCGTGTTTGGTTGGTCGACCACGTGGTCTTTTGGGTAAAGAAGAATAGTTCATATAATAAAAATAGACTATGTGACTAGAAATATCAACAATAAGATTATTTGATTGAAAATTTTATCTAAACGGCATCTATTTCTTTGCTGGGAGAACTTAGCCTTTTATATAAATGGACTTGAATGAGCATTATTCATCCTTTGATTTGGATATATCTAATCATCCGCCGCAATAAAGTAAAAAACCACCGTAGCGAGTATTACGCCCACCACCTTTAAGGTGTAGCACATATTTAGCTCACTAAATGAGCCAATAAGAGGTGTTATTTGACTCATGCTGTAACTTGGCTTTTTATATAATGCTTATAACGGCGCTTAAGCTTTTCGAAAACTTACTAAATCCTCACCCCAACCCCATCAAAAAATACTCAAGTAAGCTCTCCCGCTCATCTGGTTTGTTCGGGTCTAAAAGCTGAACCATTGCCCCGTCTATCACAAACAAAAACATGTGTGCATCTTGTTTTAAAGCACTCGAATTCGTAGTTAAAAGAAAATTATAGATTTCATTCATCAGCCAGTTTCGGTAGTCAATTACAAGCTGATACGCTTTTGGATATGTTTTAGAAATTTCAAAAATCGCTTTAAATGGTAAATTGTAAAGCCCTTCTACATTGGCATGTAAAAAGTAAATTTTGCGAAGTTTTTCAACTATCGATAGTTCTTTATCAACGTAGATTATTGAAATAACTTCATGTTTAAGACCATCTGTTTGAAAGGTTAAACTCATTTCAATAAGACGTTCTTTTGAGTGAAAGTAATTATAAAATGTAGCTTTAGGGATTTTTGCAGACTGAATAATGCGGTCTACCCGAATATTATGAAAACCGTATTTATTAAAAAGAACTCTTGATGTATGAAGCACACTTAAAGCACGAAATGAGAGAACTAAATCTGGCATAGTTTTACCGTTATAAAATAAATTCTTGTTGTATATAAAAGAGATATAAAAGCCTTTTAGTTTTTTTAAGGTGAAAAAAAGGCGTAGCAAAGTCGTAAAGACTGTGCCTAGCACATCTCAAGTTTTATTGTTGCTAAGTTTTTTAGTAATAATAAATTAAAGCCTGAACAGCCGAACGGCGCTCAAAGCTTAGTAAAAGTTTAAGTTGTATCGTTATAGTGTACTTTGGCAATGGTTGCCAAAAAAATATGAATGTGCAAAGTCAACTCCTTATATTTGGAGTTCTGCCAGAGCATAAGAGATTTATGGTGGCAGAACGAAAGAGGGTTCGCAGACTGGAGAAAGATTAACCAGCACACCCGAAGGTGTCCCTCTCCCGTCCTACCGCAACGGGAGGGAACGAGGAGTTCACGCACAAAACTATCCCTCAGAAGGAATAACTCTGATGCGGTCTTTCATTGCGGTCTGCGACAACCGACTGGCAATGTGGCCAGCACATAAATGTTAATCTTCAATATTTAAGGTGTCAATGTAGGATTGACTAGAAAATATTTAAATAGTTGTTATTTTTCATTTAATTACATATTTAAAGACAATCTTAAATACTTATTGAGTATCTACTTTCAGATTATGATGAAAAAAATAAAGTTTAAAAAAGACATAAGTTACGAGATGCTTTTTTTGAATTAGGAACTGTAAAAATAAGGTAAATAATCGATTAAATTTTCTTAAAATTTATAGCATCAATAAAAATATTTTTATTAAGTGTATGAAGTTGATCCTCTAAATATTCATTTAATGGTTGATAGATACTAGATTGATTGAAACCAATCTAGTATCTAAAGTTATTGAAAAATTATCTATTTTTAAATCCATGTATCTTAGCTTGTAAGACCACATAGAAGGAAATTATTGATAAAACACACATCGCTATCGTGAATGATGATGGGCCGATTTTTTGGAGTAATACTCCACCTAGTAGTCCTCCTCCAGCAACGGCTAAATTGAAGACAGTAACTAACATAGACTGGGCTACATCAGCACCTTCACCAGCAGTATCTGCAATTGCGGTTTGAAGCAAAATTGGAGCCCCGCCAAAAGTCATACCCCACAGCGCGATACCACTGAGTACTAGCCAAGCAGAGTTCCCACTACCACCTAAGTCAATTAAGATCGCAGCAATTGCAAACCCAGCTAAACTTAGCAAGGTTAATAAACGTAATGACTGATCCACCCAAACACCAGTGACCCAAATCCCGATGATTGATGACACACCAAATAATAAAAGTACCAGATCTATATGATTATCAAGCCCTACAGATGCCAGATAAGGTGAAATAAAGGTATATAAGACGTTATGTGCAAGAATCCATAAGAAAATTACCGCTAACACTGAGCGAATGCCTGGATGTAAAAAAATCTCTTTGATCGATTGGCGTTTTTCTGCAACTTGTCCAGAAAAGTTTGGAATCGCGGCTCTAATCCAAATCACTAGAAATAAAGCAAGCAGAGAAATAATCCAAAATACGCCTCTCCAACCAAACATGCTGCCTAACCAAGTACCTAAAGGCACTCCAAGACATAAGGCAATAGGCTGTCCTACACCAACTATGGCTAACGCTCGACCCTGTAAGTTAGCAGATACCATGCTTCGAGCATAACCTGCGAGTACTCCCCAAATAATTCCCGCCGACATTCCTGCAATAAAACGAGCAACCAACACAACAATATAGTTAGAAGATAACGCAGTTAAGGTATTGAAGATTAATAAGCCACTGATTGCCAATAAGAATAAAGGTCTTCGTGACCAACTGCGAGTAGCTGCAACAACAGGAATAGCAGCTATGACCGAACCTAAAGCGTAAACAGATACTAATTGCCCTGCTAAAGCTTCCGTTACCTGTAAATCCCTACTAATTAATGGCAATAAACCTGCTGGCATGGTTTCCGTCATAATTGTAATGAAACCAGCAAGCGTAAATGCTAGAAGCTTTAAAACAGGAATATCTTCTTTAGAGCTATTCACAATATCTGATGTCACAGCGTTATTTTGTATATTCATAGTCCAGCCTTTAATGAAGCTTTGCTTGACTCTTCTAAAGCTTTATTTTTCATAGCTAAGGTTCCATACATTTACGTTAAAACTATTTTCTTTAAGGTTCCTAGCTATTGCAGCCTTTGTAATGCCAGTAGCGAAGACTGTAATTGTCTTTGCTTTAAATTGTGCTGCTTGAGTCATTGTTACTTCCTTTCTTTGTTGCTGATAAAAAATGGTGTGTGTTGAATTTGTATGACTGACTTTTAAAATGGATTGTTTTGTAATGATCATTCCATAATTGGTAAAAAAAGGACATGCCTTGATGTATTAACAGTTCATCTATTAATACATATCAAGGAATATGACTATTTTATCAATTCATAAATTTAGATTGCGCTTATCGCAATATCCACGATGTCAACGAGCCTTTCGGATTGACATTTTTTTTCACTGCCTTTACTTACGACACGGATTCCTTGAATTGTACTCACGATAAATCTAGCCAATGCTTCAGAGTTTTTTGTAGCATCAATTTCGCCATTAGCTTGGCCACGCAATATTAACGAGCTAATGGCTCTTTCCATTCTGCTTAAATTTTTTGCTACTAAATCAGCAATTCCCTCATCATGTCTTGCCATTTCTAAACAGGCATTGGCAACCATACAGCCCAGATTTTCAGTATCATTAAGCTCTTCTGAGACAATTTTCATGAGTAAACGGCGTATTAGTTCTTTAGCAGTTCCATCTTCAGATAATATGGCTATATTGCTAGCAGTAATTTCATAATAACGTTTTAAAGCAAATTCATATAATCCGTATTTACTTCCAAAAGCGTTATAAAGGCTGCCACGTCCTAGGCCTGTGCCCTCTACTAAGTCTTGAACACTTGTTCCAGCGTAGCCTCTTTGCCAAAAAACTTTCATAGCAGCTTCTGCAATATCGTCTTCTTCAAACTCTTTTGGTCTCATCTAAAACTCTTTCTGGAATGATCATTCAAAAAATATATCATTCACTCGACTTAAACGTCAATAAAAAATCTTATTAACACTATTTATCAAGGAATATATTTTATGGGTAGAATTACACGTATGGGTTCAGATCAAACACAGTATGCAGAATCAATATCAATTCCAAGCGATATTTCTTTAGTTTACGTAAGTGGAATTTTTGCAGACATTGGAGATTCTTCAGCTCCAGTTGGTACAATTAAAGCTTATGGTTACACACAAACACAGACCGTATTCATATTAAATAAAATTCAAAATATTTTTTAAAAAAACAAAATCTTAAAATAAATAACATCACTTAATTAAGAGCTTTTTTAGTTGGAACTAAAGAGCATGAGTGTTTTGAGTAAACTTTTCTTTATCGACTTTCAGTACGTAGCGGGTATTACGTCCACCACCTTCAAGTTTATGCAGCACATCGCTTTCCAAAAGCTCGGTTAGGTGACGTGTTGCTGTAGCTTTACTTACTCCAGTGACTTTTTGATACTGAGAAGCATTGATACCTAGAGGAAAATCATTCTCTTCGCCATTGAGTAAACGATTTAAAACTTTATTCTGGGCTTCATTGAATTCGATATGAGAATAAGAGCTCCAAAATTTCGCTTTAGCAATCGTTCGATCAAGTCGTAGTAAAGACCTATCTATACTTTTCTCTAAAGTATCTAAGAACCAGACCAACCACTCATTAATCGCATAAGTATTATTCTGGCATTTCTCAAGAACCTCATAATAACTACTACGATTTTCATGGATGGCCACGGACATAGCGTATAAACGGATACTTTGGTGATCCATTTGGGCTAATGCCAAGTCTGTAATGACACGAGTGATACGACCATTACCATCTTCAAATGGATGTAATGTCACAAACCAGAAATGAGCAAGTGCAGCTCGCAATAATGGATCAAGCATTACATCTTCTCTGGAACGATTGAACCATTCTATAAATTCATTCATTAGTCCCTGTAAATGCTCTCCACCCTCAGGTGCTTCAAAATAAACCTTGGTTGTAGTGCCATAAGGAGAACCACCAACAACCTGCATTGGTGCCTCGTTATCACGGATCTCTCCTACTTTGATTTTTTGGGCAACATAATCGAAGCGTTCTATGGTTTGAAAAAGCCAGTTATGCCATTGTAACAAGCGCTCCATGGTTAATGGCGCATTATGATTGCTCACTGCATCCATCATGATATTGGCTAAGCCTTCAGTTTTATCTTGAATTGGTGCAGGATTTTCTTCTGTTACCCCTAAACGCCGAGCTAATGAGGATTTGAGTGAACGAACATTCAACTTCTCATCTTCAATGAGTGAGGATGCGACTAGGTTTGTGAGCAGTGTATCTAATGGTAATGCCTCAGCATCTGGTGATGCTTTACTCTCACCGACCAATTGACCTATCTTCTTATGAATCAAACGCAGTTTTACCGTAACGAGTGCTTCATCCCATTTAAATTTAGTCCAGTTTGCTTTTTGCCATACCCATTTTTTCATAAGCATTCCCCTACTGCATGAGCCGATTGTAACACCTATTCGGCTCATTTTGTGAGCTTATTAGTTGAGTTATTCGGCTCATTTCATGACGCGTGACCTAATAAAACCTATATTGTGAGCCGAATAAATGGCTTAAACAGCTCATATGGTGAGCCAAATATATAGATTATTAGGCCCATTTACTTCTTTTAGCCAAAAGGCACAGTTATGTCAGTTAAAAATGCAGTAATAGGTTGGTACTATGAATTTTTTGATTGCTATCAATGAATAATAATTGTTCTCAAAAATACTGTAAAAACACTTTTTGTGAATATATTTGCTCATTTTCATTGAATTACATGGTTTTTGCGCAAAATTTTGCTCATTTGAACAAGGTAGTATTCTTACGGCGAACTTATCGATTCAAAATAAAAGGATGCAATAGACGTTGCATCTATTGCATCTTGGTTTTGCTAAATGGTTTAACCTGCAAGGCTGCACATTACGGATGAACAATAATTTTTACAGCAGACTCATTATTATGAATCAGCGTTTCAAAGCCTTTAGAAACAAGATCATCTAATGCAATACGTTGGGTAATAAAAGGTTCTAGATTAATCTTACCTTGCTCGACTAAACGGATGGTTTCCTGATGGTCATTGACATAAGCAATCGTGCCACGAATATCTAGCTCTTTCATCACTACACTATGCACATTAATTGTGGCAGGATGGCTCCAAATAGAGACGATAACGACTACGCCAGTTGGTTTCATTGCTGCAACAAGCGTATCCATGACTTTATTGACACTACTACATTCAAAAGCGACATCTACACCACGGCCTTCAGTAATTTTCATTACTTCATCAACCACATCAACCTGAGATGGGTCGAGTACATAATCGGCAACACCAGCCTCTATCGCTTTTTCTTTACGTTTTGCACTCAGTTCAGTAATGATGACCGTAAGACCTTTGGCCTTTAAAATGGCTGATAAAAGTAAGCCTATTGGGCCTGCTCCACCAACCAGTGCGATATCACTAGCTTTTGCACCACTTCTGACATAGGCATGATGACCGACAGATAAAGGTTCTATCAACGCTGCTTGGTCTAAGGGAATATCATTTGAAATAGGATGTACCCAACGTCGTTGAACTGCAATTTTTTCAGAAAGACCGCCACCACGTCCGCCTAAACCAATAAAGTTCATATTTTTTGATAAGTGATACTTATCATTCGGGCCAGTCGGCACATCGTCAGCAATAATGTAGGGTTCAACTACGACATGTTGCCCAATTTGAATATCATCTACACCCTCACCAACTGCATAAACCACGCCTGAAAATTCATGTCCCATTGTTACAGGTGCAGATTCTCCCGAAATTGGATGTGGATGACCACAAGGTGGAATAAAAATAGGGCCTTCCATGAATTCATGTAAATCTGTACCGCAAATGCCACACCATGCAACTTGAATTCCAACTGTGCCTGGAAGTACTTGCGGTTCAGGAATATCTTCAATCCGAATATCCCCTCGGTCATAAAAACGAGCTGCTTTCATTATGTATTCCTTATGTTGATATTAACGGTAAACCATTCCACCATCTGTCAAAATAGACTGACCTGTAATGTAGTTTGCATCCTCACTGGCTAAAAATGCAACGAATGCAGCCACGTCATCTGGTGTTTCAGCACGTCCTAAAGCAATACCATCTACATATTTTTTATACGTTTGACCAATTGGTGCACCTGTAATTTCAGAGAAATGCTGATCTATTTCGACCCACATGTCTGTGCCTACAACACCCGGACAATAGCTATTTACAGTAATTTTAGCACTGGCATATTCTTTAGCCGCAGCTTGCGTCAATGCACGAACTGCAAATTTAGTTGCCGAATACACACCGAGTAAAGCAAAACCTTCATGACCTGCGATTGAGCACGCATTAATAATTTTTCCAGCCTGTTGACGTTGTTTAAATTTATTTGCTGCGGCTTGAATCCCCCAAAGCACACCACCGACATTGATGTTCATAATTTGGTTAAATTCACTCGGTGTTACTTCTGCTAAAGCTTTAACTTGTGCAATACCTGCATTATTGATCATGATATCAAAACCATTAAGTGTCGATTCGGCATGATCAATTGCATGACTGACTTGTATTGGATCTGAAATATCCGCAATAAATGTGGTGGCTTTTACGCCAAAGGTTTCAACTTCTTTTTGAACAGCACTTAACTTTTCTTGATGAAGATCGACCAAGGCAATATGAACCCCTTCTTGGGCTAAACGTAAGGCAATACCGCGTCCAATGCCTTGTGCCGCACCCGTAATTAATGCAACTTTATTGTTTAAACCTCTAGGCATGTTGCGACTCCTTAAATATGAATTGCACGTTGCATCGCCGACAAAACTGACTCATGCATCGCCTCAGACAAAGTAGGATGAGGGAAAATGACCTGCGCTAAGCTTTCATCCGTAGCTTCTAGGTATTTTGCAATGGCAAAACCTTGTATGTGTTCGGTGACTTCATGTCCAACCATGTGAGCCCCCAACAATTCCCCCGTTTCCTGACTAAAAATGGTTTTAACAAATCCTGCGCTATCGCCCAAAGCCAATGCCTTACCATTGGCTTGTAAAGGGAACTTACCCACATTGATATTCAAGCCCGCAGCTTTCGCTTTCTGTTCTGTCAAACCTATACTGGCCACTTGAGGATGGGTAAAAATACAGCCCGGAATTTGTGTACGATCTAAAGCATGTACATGACTTAGACCTGCAATTTTCTCCACACAAAGAATGGCTTCATGACTGGCTTTGTGTGCCAAACACGGTGCGCCTGCGACATCGCCAATTGCATAAACGCCCACAACATTGGTTTTACACCATGAATCGACTTTAATAAAACCATTCTCAAATTCAATACCCAAAGCTTCTAGACCCAGATTTTCAGCATTCGGTTTCACGCCAATTGCTGAAAGTACCTTTTCAACGCTAATGATTTGCACACCTGTGGCAGTTTCAATATGACAATGTACTTGAGCCTGATCAGTTTCTATTTTTTTTACGGTCGCTTCGGTTAAAACCTGCATCCCCTGCAGTTCAAATTGCTTTTGTACATACTTCGCAACTTCAATGTCTTCGCTAGGGAGAATCTGCTTTGCGATATCAACCAAGGTGACTTGGCAGCCTAAGTCTTGGTATAGGCTTGCAAACTCACTGCCTATAGCACCCGAACCAATGACCAGTAAAGATTTTGGTAATTGTTCTGGAACCAAAGCCTCTTTATAACTCCAGACCTGATCACCATCTACAGGAATATGAGGTAAATTGGCCGCACGTGCACCTGTTGCGACAATAATATGCGGCGCAGAAATCTGCTGTTTTTGACCATTCGCATCTGTAAGCTCTAATTGCTCTTTGGCAATAAATTGTGCTGCTGCGTTAAAAACAGTGATTTGATTTTTTTTCAATAGTTGACCGATACCTTGTACCAGTTGTTCAGAAACCTGTCTGCTATGATGGACCAGTTTTTGAATGTCAAAATCAACCGCGTTAAGCGTAAAGCCAAACTGCTCTGCGTGTTTGAACTGCTGCGCAAGCGCAGCCCCGCTCAATAATGCCTTGGTTGGAATGCATCCCCAATTAAGACACACTCCGCCTAAGTGTTGTTTTTCAACGATTGCCGTTTTTAATCCCAGTTGCGCTGCGCGAATCGCAGCGACATATCCTCCGGGACCAGCACCAATAACCACAAGATCAAATTGTGTATCTGACATGGCTGTTCCTCCTACACCAAAATTAATGCAGGATTTTCGACAAACTGCTTAAATGCCGATAAGAATTGAGCACCCAACGCACCATCAATAACACGATGATCACAAGACAATGTTGCTGTCACCATTTCACGAACAACAATCTCATCATTTTCGACGACAGCACGTTTCTCTGCTGCACCTAAGGCCAGAATTGCACCTTGAGGTGGGTTAATAATGGCATCAAACTGTTGAATACTCAGCATTCCCAAATTGGAAATACTGAAACTGCCACCTTGAAACTCATCAGGCGCTAATTTTCCAGTTTTGGCACGTGTCGCCAGATCGCGCATATCATTGGAAATTTGCGCCAAAGATTTACGGTTCGCTGCTTTAATAATTGGTGTGATCAGTCCGTTTTCGATGGCCACAGCAACTGAAATATCAGCCTGTTCAAACTGTAGAATTTGCTGATTTTCTTCATCAAACTGAACGTTGACCTGTGGAACTTTGATCAATGCGGCAGCAGCAGCTTTAATCAGCATATCGTTAATGGACAGTTTTACTTGCGGTACGGTACTGTTAATTTGCTGACGCAAAGCCTGAACCGACTCAACATTTAAGTCTATCGTTAAGCGAAAATGTGGTGCATTGCGTTTCGCAGCCTGTAAGCGCGAAGCAATTGCTTTACGCATACCATTCATAACCACGGTGGTAAATTTTGCTGACTCTGGTGGATGCGCATGCTCAGCATGTTGAGCTTGTACAGGGTTTTCACGTTGATATACAGCTTCAACATCTTCCTTACAGACTCGTCCACGTGAACCCGATGCACGACAATCATGCAAATTAATGCCCCATTGTTTGGCTAAACGGCGGGCAACAGGTGTTGCTAGAACATCACTATCATCTGCTTTAGATTTCGCGGCTTTGGTACTGGCTTGATGACGCACATCTGGCCAAGAACCACCAGCAGCTTGAACTACGGTCTGAATATCTTGAACACTAATACGACCTTCACGTCCAGAACCCGTAATCTGAGACAAGTTTACATTATGCTTTTCAGCCAATTTCAAGGCATGTGGCGTTGCAAAAATATCATCGCTTTGTTGGAAGCCTTGTAACGCAGCAGGAATAGAATATCCACCCTGAGGCACCGCTTTTGATGCATTACCAACACTGTTCTGTGTAGGAGCAGCTTGTACTTTGGTTTCAACTTGAGCTAAAGCTACTTTTTCAGGAACCACTGCTACCGCTTTATTTTCAGTTACAGCAGGCGTTCCACCTAAGGACTGTGCAAATGCTTCGACTTCTGCATCGGAAACTTGAGCGTCTGCACAAATTGCAATGACTCCACCTACGACCAGTGTGTCACCATCTTTAGCAATAATTTTTCGTAGCAAGCCATCGAAAGGTGCTTCCAGAACATTGACGATTTTTGTGGTTTCAATTTCACAAATTTCCTGTCCTTTACTAAATTGCGTACCTTCCTGAATCAGCCATTGGGCAATTGTGCCCTCTTCCATGGACAAACCCCATTTTGGGATTTCTAAGGTTTTAATTTCGCTCATCCTAAGCCTCCAACGTCTTACGTACAGCCTGTTCGATGCGTTCTACACTGGGTAGCCATTCTTTTTCTAATACTGGTGAAAATGGTACAGGTGAGTGTGGTGGAGTGACTAACTCGATTGGTGCTTTAAGATAATGAAATCCTTTCTGTGCAATGAGTGCAGCCACATCATGTCCGAAACCACAACGCGCTGCAGATTCATCTACAATCACTACACGACCTGTGGAAGCCACTGACTCTAAAATGCCATCTTCGTCTAATGGAGAAATGGTTCGAGGGTCAACCACTTCAACCGAAATGCCCTCTTTTGCGAGCTTGTCTGCAACTTCATTGGCACGATGCACCATCAGGCTTAAGGCAATAATGGTAATATCTGTACCTTCACGGGTGTAATTTGCGACACCAAAAGGAATAGTGTAGGCCTCATCTGGTACTTCGCCCTTAATGTCGTATAACAACTTGTGTTCACAAAAGACCACTGGGTCATCATCTCGAATGGCTTGAATCAACAACCCTTTCACATCATAGGCACTCGAAGGCACCACCACTTTTAAGCCAGGCACTGAGGCAAACACGTTATATGGTGACTGGGAGTGCTGCGCTGCGGCGGAAAAACCTGCCCCGATCATGCCTCGTACAACAAGTGGTGCTTTGGCTTTGCCACCAAACATGTAGCGGAATTTAGCCGCTTGGTTATACAGCATGTCATAACACACGCCGTAAAAATCCATAAACATTAAATCAGCTACAGGTCTTAAACCCGTTGCAGCAGCACCTGCCGCCATACCAATAATCGCAGATTCTGTAATTGGCGTATCAATGACTCGTTCAGAGCCAAATTCAGTCCATAAGCCTTTGGTTACACCAAGTACACCGCCAAAACCTTCCAGTTTATTGTCATCGGTATTTTTACCACCATGTCCACCACGAACATCTTCACCAACCACAATGACACTTGGGTCTCGGCGCATTTCTAATTCAATTGCTTCTTTAATCGCGTTTCGATAACTTTTATTTGGCATTTTTCTACTATTCCTTTAGTAAGAGACGTAAACATCAGTAAGTAACTGAGAGACTTCTGGGTACTTAGCTGCGCGTGCTTTTGCAACGGCATCGTCTACATTGGCTTTAGACTGAATATCAATTGCATCCAGTTTGGCTTCGTCAATTTTGCCTTTGACTTTTTCACGGAATATTTTCAATGGATCTTTATGTTCTTTGACATAATCCAGCTCTTCTTTGGAGCGGATAAGCCCCGGATCACCTTCAAAATGTCCATAAAAACGGTTGGTTACTGTTTCAATCACACTTGGACCTTCTCCACGGCGGGCACGTTCAATGGCTTTTTGTGCAACTTCATACACAGCAAAAAAGTCTGTTCCATCTACTTTTTCAGCAGGTAAGCCAAAACCTGCTGCTCGACCTGCAATGTCTTTACTGCCTACGGCATAATCATGCGCAGTACCTTCACCAAAACCGTTATTTTCAAAAACAAAAATGACAGGAAGCTTTAACACCACAGCCATATTAATGGCTTCAAAAGTTAAGCCCTGATTTGACCCGCCATCACCCGTAAATGACAGACCAATACCACCATTTTTCAGTGTTTTAGCACTTAAAGCTGCCCCAATCGCTAAAGGTGGGCCACCGCCCACAATACCGTTTGCACCAAGCATGCCTTTATCTAAGTCTGCAATGTGCATTGAGCCGCCTTTACCACGACACAAACCATCATCTTTGCCAAAAATTTCTAGCATCATGGCGTGAATGTCACAGCCCTTAGCAATACAATGTCCGTGACCACGATGTGTTGATGTAATGAAGTCCTTGTCTGTTAAATTTTCACAGATCCCTACGGCAACAGCTTCCTCACCGCTATAGAGATGGATGAAACCAGGGATATCACCTGTATTGTTTTCATCGTGAAGTCGATCCTCAAATTCACGAATGTCGCGCATTCTTTTGTATGCTGCTAGCAATTGCTCTTCCGTTAATTGCATATATTTGTTCCTTATTTACTACGCTTAAAAGAAAACCCAAAATTGAATAATTGGATTTTTAAATCGTATATTTATATAAGAATATTTTTATTTAATTTCATATTAGACTAAAAAAATATAATGCATAAAAAGATGAGATAAATATTAAAAACAGAAGGTTATGAAATTAAAAATTTTTGTAAAATTTTACAATAGTTCAATCACATACAAAAACAAACCTTTAACCAACCTTTGTTTTATATGATAAGTTTTTTGCCCTGTTTTAATATTATCAATGCAGTTAAAGCAGCTTATTTAATATCAGGGTCTATATTAATTATTTTAAACGACGGAGTGTTTGAAATGGATTTAAATAACACAGTATTAACAGGAAAGAAGTTACGTGGCGCTGAAAAAATGGCGCGTATTCCAATTAAAGTTGTTCCAACGGAAACGACACCGAAAAAGCCAGAATGGATTCGGACTAAAATTAGTCAACCTGAGGAAGTCCAAATCATTAAGGATTTATTAAGGCAACAAAAACTACATACGGTTTGCGAAGAAGCAGCTTGTCCTAACTTGCCGCAATGTTTCGGCAGTGGAACAGCAACATTCATGATTATGGGAGATATCTGTACTCGACGCTGTCCATTCTGTGATGTCGCTCATGGTCGTCCTCATGTTTTAGATATTAATGAGCCAAAGCATTTGGCTGAAACAGTCAAGAATTTAAACTTAAAGTATGTCGTGATTACTTCGGTTGATCGAGACGACTTAAAAGATGGTGGCGCACAGCATTTTGCCGATTGCATTCGAGAAATTCGTGAGATTAGCCCAAATACTTTGATTGAAATTTTGGTTCCTGATTTTCGTGGTCGTGCAGATATTGCCCTGAAGATTCTGAGCCAAAACCCACCCGATGTTTTTAATCATAATATTGAAACCGTTCCACGTCTGTATAAAGCCATGCGACCAGGCTCTAACTATCAGCATTCATTGGATTTGCTCAAGAAATTTAAACACTACTGTCCCGACATTCCAACCAAATGCGGTTTGATGGTCGGTTTAGGAGAAGTCGAGGCTGAGGTTATTGTGTTATTAAATGATTTGAAAGATTATCAAGTTGATTATGTCACAATCGGTCAATACTTACAGCCATCCAAGTCTCATGCGCCAATTCATCGTTTTGTTACGTTGCAAGAATTTAAGCACTATCAAACACATGGAGAGCGCTTAGCGTTTAAAAATATTTGGAGTGCGCCATTGGTACGATCAAGTTATTTTGCCGATCGTCAGTATCATGGTGAGGCTGTACCTAACCCTTACATGAGCGAATGAATTTTCATCCTATTTACGTTTATTAACATTTCAGATGGAAATAGTCATTTTCAGCGCATAAGAACACTTTTAAAGTAGCTCAAGGACTGGTAAAGCCAAAAGATGTGATTTAACCAAGCAAAGATAAAAGCATTTAAAATCGAAGCAAGAAGAAATGACGTAAATGACTATAAATTTGGAAGCTCATTTCTAAAGTTTAAAAATATTACAGTCTCATCATAAAGGAATATGATATGAACCTGTTCAATACACCATCTGCAAAAAAGCTGCAAACAACCCATTTAATTAATCAAACTACTGTGCATGCTGCCCCTGTTTTAGCATTGCCTCAAGAAGATCAAACGTCTTTATTCCGCCGCTCTATTCAACATAATTATGCAGATTTACTCAAAATAGCGGATGATTCAGATATGGCGATTGGTCTTACAGATCATCACGGGACTCTCTTATGGACATGGAGTAGTTCAGCCATGCTTTCTTCTGCTGAACAGGTTCATTTTATTGAGGGTGGACATTGGTCTACACAGGCAGTTGGAACCAATGCGATTGGTATGACGTTGAACAGCCAAATTTCAAGTTGCGTCTATTCTCATGAAAACCAAATGGACAGTGTTCGTGATTGGGTTTGTTATGCCGCACCGATTTGGGACCCAACATCAGGACAATTTCACGGCATTATTAACCTTTCTACAAAATACAAAAAACATACGCCTTTAGGGCTGCTCGCAGTTGAACGCTGTGCAGATTTAATACAGCGTGCCATAAAATTTGAGCAGCAAAATTTTTTATACATTAAAGCGCTAGGTTCACCTTGGGTTCAATTTAATGGGCAAACTTTAAACTTGAGTCACCGTCAAATTGAAATACTTTGCATTTTAGCTTTGCATCCCTATGGTATTGGTTTAGAAGAGTTACACTATGCCCTTTATGGTGAACGTAGTGTCAGCCTAAAAACCCTAAAGGCTGAGCTTTCACAATTGCGTACTCTACTACCACACTGTATTGAAGCTCGTATTTATAGACTGACCTGTGAGGTTCAATGTGATTTTTTACGTGCTGAACAATCCTTAAATGCGAATCTTATTGCCAGTACATTTTCATTGTATAAAGGGAGCTTTTTATCTAAATCAGAAAGCCCTTTATTGAGTACGTGGAGACATTGTTTTGACGCTCGTTTAAGCCAAATGATTTATCAAATAAAAGATATCGATCAATTATTGCGAATTATTGGTCAAACTCACGATCGTATTGATGCAATACAACGCTTATTAGAACTCTTACCACAAGATAGCGCCCACCGTAGCTATTTTTTAAATCTGATTTAAATTTTAATTTAAGGAAACATTTCTTTTTATCTGCACCTTAAAAGATTCAGGTGCAGATGAAAATTATGAATACAATAACGTGGCATTTTAATCACAAAATTATATTAAAGCTTTTTTACCACATTTATTACTTTTAAAAATAAATACTTATAGTCATTAAATTGACTATACGATTAAACATTTAAAGCGAAAGCCTCGGCGGTATTTTGCTGTTCGAGCAAGTTATGAATCGTAAAGTTGTTATTCTCTTTTTTCTGTTCGCATGTAAACTCAGATTTCTGATTCAGAGATAAAGTACATCCACTTAATAATGGGCATTCAGTAAATAATGCAGCAACCCAATCTACAAACACACGCACCTTAGGTGATAAATGACGATTCTGTAAATACACCACCGAAATAGGCAAAGGTTCAGGTAACCATTGATGTAAGACTTCCTTGAGTTCACCAGACTCCAAATGTTTTGCAACCATGAAGTAAGGACATTGAATTAAACCAAAACCTTGCAGTGCCAACTCAATATATGAATCTCCATCATTGACAGAAACTCGCCCATTGACAGCAAGGCTTTGAATTTCACCATCCACCACAAAATTCCAGTCAATATTACGACCTGTACGGCTGTTAAAATACTGAACGGCTTGATGTTGCTTTAAATCCTCAATTGTTTCTGGCATACCGCGTTCAGCGAAATATTTTGGGGATGCAACCGTTACAAACTGAACTGTACCAATACGGCGCGCCACTAAACTAGAATCTTTAAGTTGACCAATCCGAATCACGCAATCCACGGCATCCTGAACTAAATCTACAGGGCGGTCATTCATCCCAATGACTAAATCAATATCAGGATATTTCGCGTGAAAATCACACAGCATAGGGATTAAAATCATACGCCCTATAGATGCTTTAACATCAATTCTTAAACGGCCACGTGGCCCACGCTCAGCATCATGAAAAGTCGATTCTACATCTTCTACATCCGCTAAGATTTGTGCACTGCGTTCGTAATATACAGCGCCATCTGGCGTCAAACTAATTTTACGAGTCGTTCGGTTGAGTAAGCGAATTTGTAAATGCTTTTCCAATCCTTGAATTGTGGTTGTCACTGAAGCACGAGGTAGCCCTAAGCTATCTGCTGCCAAACTGAAACTGTTGGTTTCGACCACTTTATTAAATACTTTCATGGCATGAAAAAGATCCACGCAGCACTCCTAAGACTGTAACTTTTGAAATTTAATATTCGATTGTTATTAATTTTCGAATAGTGTTATCAAATTTAATATATTTATTCGTAATTGACAAACATTTAAGCTCCGATCTCTTCACCTCACCTGTTTCTCCCTTCAGACATGTATTTGTCGTCAAACAGGTATACGAATAAAAACAGGAGCATTTCATGTCAATTTCCCGCAAACAGTTCACGCTGTCTGCAGTGCTTGTCGCTATTTTAGCTACGGGGGGTAGTTTTATGTTTTTACATGAAAATGCCGATGCTAAAGCTACACAAGATACAAATGCACAAGCTGCTGTGACTGTCGATGTTGCAAATGTTGTGAGTCAAACCATTACCGATTGGCAAGAATACTCTGGTCGCCTAGAAGCCATTGATCAAGTGGATGTTCGACCACAGATTTCAGGCAAACTCATCGCTGTTCATTTTAAAGATGGCAGTCTGGTCAAAAAAGGTGATTTACTTTTTACGATTGACCCACGACCATTTCAGGCAGAGCTAAATCGTGCCAAGGCACAACTGGCCGCGGCCGAAGCCCAAGTAACTTATTCCACGAGTAATTTATCTCGCAATCAACGTTTGATTGAAAGCAATGCCGTTGCTCACCAAGAGCTTGAACAAGCTGAAAATGAAGCACGCACGGCGAGTGCCAATGTTCAAGCCGCCAGAGCTGCTGTCGAATCAGCACGTTTAAATCTTGAATATACTCGCATTACCGCACCTGTTAGTGGCCGTATTTCACGTGCCGAAGTAACGGCTGGAAACGTAGTATCTGCGGGCAGTGGTGCGCAGGTTTTAACCAGTATTGTGTCAGTCGCACGCTTATATGCATCTTTTGATGTCGATGAACAAACTTATCTGAAATATCTCAGTGATCAAAATAATGCCGCTCAGATTCCTGTATCTATGGGACTTGCCAATGAAGATGGTTTTTCACATACAGGTGTAATTAGTTCATTTGACAATAATTTAAATACCACATCGGGAACGATTCGTGTCCGAGCTACTTTTGATAATCCTAAAGGGTCTCTCCTTCCTGGTTTGTATTCTCGCATTCGACTGGGAGGTGGACAGCCTCGTGCCGCAATTTTGATTAGCCCAACCGCAATTGGGGTCGATCAAGATAAACGCTTTGTCGTGGTTGTAAATAGTAAAAACCAAACCATGTACCGTGAAGTCAAACTAGGGGTAGTTCAAAATGGCTTGCAAATTGTTGAGAGCGGATTACAAGCTGGTGAACGCATCGTCGTGAATGGTTTACAGCGCATTCGACCTGGGGATCCTGTTACACCGCATCAAGTCATCATGCCAAATAGTCAAGTTTCAACTGCGCAACAACCTCAGCCAACTGAAAACACAGCTAATTCGGCAGCGGGTTAATCTCATATGAACATCTCTAAATTTTTTATTGATCGGCCGATCTTTGCAGGTGTGTTATCAATCCTGATTGTATTGGCGGGGATATTGTCAGTTTTTAAACTGCCTATTTCTGAATATCCAGAAGTTGTTCCACCTTCTGTGGTTGTGCGTGCACAGTATCCAGGTGCAAACCCGAAAGTGATTGCTGAAACCGTGGCTTCTCCGCTTGAAGAATCAATCAACGGCGTTGAAGACATGTTGTATATGCAATCTCAAGCCAATAGTGATGGTAATTTAACCGTTACTGTGAACTTTAAACTTGGGGTTGATCCAGATAAAGCACAACAACTGGTACAAAATCGCGTATCACAGGCTTTGCCACGGTTACCCGAAGATGTACAGCGTTTAGGGGTCACTACCCTTAAAAGCTCTTCCAACTTAACCATGGTGGTGCATTTAACTTCGCCAGATAATCGTTACGACATGACCTACTTACGCAACTATGCGGTGCTGAATGTCAAAGACCGTTTAGCACGTTTACAAGGTGTGGGTGAAGTAGGTTTATTTGGTTCTGGTGATTATTCTATGCGGATCTGGCTCGATCCACAGAAAATCTCTGCGCGTAATTTAACGGCAAGTGAAATTGTCAGTGCCATTCGTGAGCAAAATATTCAGGTCGCCGCAGGAACTATTGGTGCATCTCCAAGTAATGCTCCGCTTCAGCTTTCGGTAAATGCACAAGGTCGTTTAAGTACAGAACAAGAATTCTCCGATATCATTTTAAAAACAGATCCAGACGGTGCGGTAACTCGTTTGGGCGATGTTGCCCGTGTAGAGCTTGCAGCATCACAATACGGTTTGCGTTCTTTACTTGACAATAAACAAGCGGTTGCCATTCCAATTTTCCAAGCACCAGGTGCGAATGCACTGCAAGTGTCTGAGCAAGTCCGTGACACCATGCAGGAATTGTCGAAAGATTTTCCTTCATCGGTGAAGTATGAAATTGTTTACGATCCAACTCAGTTCGTTCGCGCAAGTATTAAAGCGGTTGTCAGTACGCTGCTAGAAGCAATTGCACTGGTTGTCGTGGTGGTAATTTTATTCCTACAAACATGGCGTGCTTCGATTATTCCTCTGCTGGCAGTGCCCGTGTCTATTATTGGTACATTTGCATTGATGCTAGCTTTTGGCTATTCCATTAATGCACTTTCGCTGTTCGGGATGGTCCTTGCGATTGGTATTGTGGTCGATGATGCGATTGTGGTGGTGGAAAATGTCGAGCGGAATATTGAAGCTGGACTCAGTCCAAGGGATGCAACCTATCGTGCCATGCGTGAAGTCAGTGGACCGATTATTGCCATTGCATTAACACTGTGTGCAGTATTTGTCCCGCTGGCCTTTATGACAGGTTTAACAGGTCAATTTTATAAACAGTTTGCCATGACCATTGCGATTTCAACCGTCATTTCGGCATTTAACTCACTTACATTGTCCCCTGCTTTAGCTGCAATCTTGCTGAAAGGTCATGATGCCAAGCCTGATGCTTTAACACGTGGCATGAACCGAGTCTTTGGACGATTTTTTAAGGCATTTAACCGCCTATTCTCACGTGCGTCAGATCAATATGGTCGTGGTGTAAGTCGGGTGATTTCGCATAAAACCTCAGCGATGGGTGTCTATGCCATTCTACTGGGTTTAACCATTGGTATTTCCTATATTGTGCCCGGCGGATTCGTTCCTGCTCAGGACAAACAGTATCTGATTAGTTTTGCACAATTACCGAACGGTGCCTCTTTAGACCGTACTGAAGCCGTCATTCGAAAAATGAGTGATGCTGCGTTAAAACAACCTGGTGTCGAAAGTGCAATTGCCTTTCCCGGCTTATCGATCAATGGTTTTACCAACAGTTCCAGTGCAGGCATTGTTTTTGTCACACTAAAACCTTTTGAAGAGCGTAAAAGCAAAGATCTTTCAGCCAATGCGATTGCGGGTGCCTTAAACCAAAAATATTCCGCCATACAAGAAGCCTATATTGCTGTTTTTCCACCGCCACCAGTAATGGGACTGGGCACAGTGGGTGGTTTCAAAATGCAGCTTGAAGACCGCGGTGCATTGGGTTATTCCGCATTAAATGATGCTGCGCAGAACTTTATGAAAGCTGCACAAGCTGCACCTGAACTCGGTCCAATGTTTTCAAGTTATCAAATTAATGTACCGCAGTTAAACGTAGACCTCGATCGTGTTAAAGCCAAGCAACAAGGTGTTGCTGTTACAGATGTATTTAACACCATGCAAATTTATCTGGGCTCACAATATGTGAATGACTTTAACCGTTTTGGACGTGTTTATCAGGTGCGTGCACAAGCTGATGCACCATTTCGTGCAAATCCAGAGAATATTTTGCAATTAAAAACCCGCAACAGTGCTGGGCAGATGGTGCCTTTATCTTCTCTGGTGAATGTTACGCAAACTTATGGTCCAGAAATGGCCGTACGTTATAACGGATATACTGCTGCGGATATTAATGGTGGCCCTGCTGCTGGTTATTCATCTAGTCAGGCAGAAGCTGCCGCAGAACGGATTGCTGCACAAACCTTACCGCGTGGAATTAAATTCGAATGGACAGATTTAACCTACCAGAAAATTCTGGCAGGCAACGCTGGGCTATGGGTCTTCCCAATCAGTGTGCTGTTGGTATTTTTAGTTTTGGCGGCACAGTATGAAAGTTTAACTTTGCCATTGGCTGTGATTTTGATTGTACCAATGGGGATTTTAGCTGCGCTTACAGGGGTGTGGCTGACCAATGGCGATAACAATATCTTCACGCAAATCGGCTTAATGGTACTGGTGGGACTGGCCTGCAAAAACGCGATTTTGATTGTGGAATTTGCCCGAGAACTTGAAATGCAAGGCATGACCGCATTTAAAGCAGCAGTTGAAGCAAGCCGTTTACGTTTACGCCCAATTTTAATGACTTCAATTGCGTTCATTATGGGTGTTGTTCCTCTTGTGACTTCTACAGGTGCGGGTGCAGAAATGCGTCATGCAATGGGCGTTGCTGTATTCTCAGGCATGATCGGGGTTACTTTCTTTGGCTTGTTCCTGACCCCTGCCTTCTATGTACTCATTCGGACTTTAAACCGTGGACATAAGCTGCATTCAGCCAGTCCGCATGAAGCTCCAATCAATCCAAATCACTCATAAGGACGATATGATCATGCCTAAAAAACAGATCTGGTTATTGTCCTCGCTCATGGGAAGCCTGCTGCTTGCAGGCTGCTCACTGGCACCACAATATGAACCAGAAAGGGTTGTCATTCCATTGCAATTTAAAGAAGCCAACCCCCTGCAAGAAAATGAAAACTGGAAGATAGCACAACCGAGTGATGCAGCTTCCAGAGGTGAATGGTGGCTTATTTTTCAAGATGCTCAACTCAATGCACTTGAGCAACAAGCCATTTGGGAAAACCAAAACTTAAAAGCGATTGCCGCAAATGTTCAGGCATCACGTGCTTTGAAATCCGCGGCAAAGGCTGAACAATTGCCGAGTATAGGTGTGGGCTTTGGTCCAACCCGACAGAAACTCTCACCTGCGTCTCAGGGGCTTGATGCGAATGCGGATACCTCCGCCCAGACGTTATGGCGTGCCCAGACAAATGTGTCTTATGAGTTAGACCTATTTGGTCGTATTGCAAGTAGTGTCAATGCGGCAACAGCAGACGCACAGCAACAAGAAGCCTTATATCACTCTGCACTTTTAGCTTTACAAGCCGATGTCGCGCAAAATTATTTTCAGATCCGCCAGCTCGATACGGAACAAATCATTTATACGCGAATGATTAAATTGCTGACTGAATCACGCGATTTAATGCAAGCTCGTTTTAAAAATGGAGCCGTCAGTGAAATGGATGTATTTCGTGCACAAACGGAATTGTCTACAGCACAGACTGGTTTATTGAGTCTTATGCGTCAACGAGCAAATACAGAACATGCGCTTGCCGTGCTATTAGGCAAAACGCCTGCTGAGTTTAATTTGGCGCAGCAAAGCTTAACGATCAATACCATTCAAGTACCTGCAGGTTTACCTTCTAGTCTTCTTGAAAGACGTCCTGATGTTGCCGCTGCTGAACGTGCTATGGCGGCGGATAATGCTCGAATTGGTATTGCACGTGCTGCTTTTTTCCCGCGACTTAGTCTTACAGGAGCACTGGGCTATGAGTCTTCAACGCTTGGAGATTTAGCCCAATGGTCGAGTCGCACTTTCTTGCTGGGACCTATCGCAGGGACAATTTTATCCTTACCTTTGTTTGATGGTGGTCAACGTAAAGTAGGTGTAGCACAGGCCAGAGCTGCCTATGAAGAAAGCGTTGCCAATTATCGACAAACTGTACTGAATGCATTTCGTGAGGTTGAAAATGGGCTGACGGATCAGCGTATTCTGGATCAACAAATGAATACTCAAACTCAAGCCCTGATTGCTTCACGTAATGCCAATAAACTTTTACATCTGCGTTATCGTGAAGGTATGGTGAGTTATTTAGACGTTATAGATTCTGACCGCACTATTCTTCAGCAAGAGCAATTGGCTATACAACTCAAAGGTAGCAGAATGATTGCAAGTGTGGACTTAATTCGAGCATTAGGAGGCGGTTTGGCAACTCAGGATCAGACCTAAGTTTTACCGCAACCGATCAGACTTACGGGTATGAATGGGTAATATGCTCATTCATACCTAAGCTATTCAAATTGCACTAGCATAATTTTGATATATAAGCGCAAATCCATTTTATCGCACTGCTGCAAAACAAAATCTTGGTCTGGAACCGTGTTTAATATTTTTCTTAATAACCTTAATGGCAAGTTTAGATTATAAAAAAAAGTCTGTATCACTCTGAATTTTTGGAGAAATATGCTGCTCAACCCACGTTAACCATGCTCTTGTTTTAGCATCAATAAAATGACGCGATGGTATTAAGGTATAAACGCCAATATCAGGCGATCTCCAATCTGATAAAACACGGCGTAATCGTCCAGTACGGACAGCTTCAATTACAGTAAAAGTTGGAAGTAATGCGATCCCCATGTCTTGCTGTACCATGTCCAGTAACAGTTCTGGTGTATCTGCAATCAAAGGTCCCGTAATATCAATTTGATACGAGCAACTTTTTTCACTGATAAGATGCCATTGCGGTGTAATAGATGGATTTACCAATCTTAAACATGCATGTTTTTGTAAATCATCTAAGGATTTTGGCTCACCATATTTTTCTAAATAGGTTGGTGATGCACAAAGTAATGAAAATATTGTCCCAATTTGACGAGCAACAAAGCGTGAATCAGCCAAAGATTCCGCGAGATATAAACTAACGTCAATTCCTTTACCTAAAAGGTCTGGTACATTCTGTGAAGTACGATATTCCACGGTCAGTTCTGGATAGGTTTGACAGAACTCCGCCATCGTCGGAGATACATAATGATGCCCAAAACTGGCCATACTCAACACACGTAACCGTCCCTGTGGTTTAGTTGCCCTTCCCATTGCTTGAGTTTCGGCTTCTTCCACCATTGCGAGTACATGACGACATTGCTCTGCATAAGTTGCACCAATATCGGTCAACGCGTGCTGCCTCGTGGTTCGTTGTAGTAATTTTGTTCCTAAACGCCCTTCTAACTCGCTAATGAGTCGCGACACTTGCGCTGTTGTCAGTTCCATCTGCTCTGCGGCGGCAGTAAAGCTTCCACTATCAATGACTTTCAGGAAAGCTTGCATTGCATGGAGTAATCCACCATCAAGATTTTTGCGCATAACGTAAATATCTTTTGCTTAATTACGCATTGTTGCACCAGTCTGGATCAATCACAATGACATTAATGTACATACATTGAGCAGTTTTTCGTGTTTTGAATAAACTGTTCAATCTTTTTCTTAGTATGTCATTTACTCCAAATATTCAACGGGATGTTGAGAAAATAAAGTAGCTCGAACTACAAAATTCCAAGGAGAAATAAATGAATATAGCGACAAAATTTACTCCAAATAAGATTCCTACAAAGGATGTATCACTTGATGATAAATATCTAAGTGATGACGGTACTGCTTACATGACAGGTATTCAGGCAATGGTGCGTTTACCACTTGTGCAAACACGGCGGGATACTTTAAACGGTTATCATACTGCTGGTTTTATTTCAGGTTATCGTGGTTCCCCCGTCGGAAATTATGATAATTTTCTCTGGCAAATTGAAGGCATACTCAAAGACCATCATGTGGTTTTTCAACCTGGCGTAAATGAAGATCTCGCTGCTACTGCAATTTGGGGTACCCAACAAGCCAATCTCGCAGGTCAAGGTAAATACGATGGTGTGACTTCTTGGTGGTATGGTAAAGGTCCTGGTGTAGATCGTTCTGGAGATGTGCTCCGTCATGCTAATCTTGCAGGAACCTCGGCGTTAGGTGGCGTGGTTGCCTTCTTCGGTGATGACCACTCTTGTAAATCTTCGAGTATTCCACATCAGTCAGAACACGTCATGATCGGTTGTGGCATTCCAATTTTTTACCCGACTTCAATCCAACAAATTCTTGATTTAGGTGTACATGCGGTCGCCATGTCACGCTTCGCTGGGGTATGGACCTCGATGAAGTTGGTCAGTGAAATTGTCGAAACCTCGGCTTCTGTTCATGTGGATTTAGATCGCGTTACTCCCGTATTACCCCAAAATGTTCAAATGCCTGAAGATGGTGTCAACATTCGTTGGCCTGATCACGGCATTCCACAAGAAGAACGTCTTTATCAATATCGCTTACCCGCTGTATTGGCTTATGCACGTGAAAATGAGCTGAATCAGGTGACATGGCATTGTGCCGATGCGCGTATTGGTATTGCAGCAAGTGGTAAAGGTTATTTAGATACGATTGAAGCGTTGCGTATTCTCGGAATTGAAGGTGAAACAGCCGAGCAACTTGGCCTTCGAGTGTATCAAGTTGCTTTAATTTGGCCCTTAGAACCACAAGGTTTGCGTGAATTTGCCGAAGGTTTAGAAGAACTGATTGTTGTAGAGGAAAAACGCCCGATTCTGGAAGCACAAATTAAAGATGAACTCTATGCACTTCCAGATGGCAAACGCCCTCGTATTATCGGCAAAGCCTGTGATGGTAAAGGTGAATGGAGTACATCGATTGATGAAGCCCCTTTGATTGGTCACTATGAGTTCCAACCTGAACCTATTGCAAAAATGTTGGCCGCTCGGTTCTTAAAATTAGACATTCCAGAAAGTTTAAAAACGCAAATTCAGAGTAAACTTGAGCTGTTACAAAAAGCAGAGCAAGCATCCCAACATGCGCTTGATATCGCAGAACGCAAACCTTTCTTTTGTAGTGGCTGCCCTCACAACTCATCAACTAAGTTACCCGAAGGCAGTCGTGCACTGGGCGGGATCGGTTGTCATTATATTGCTGTGTTACAAAATCATGGCACAGAAACGTTCACACAAATGGGCGGCGAAGGTGTAAGTTGGGCTGGCGCTTCCCATTTCACCAATGAAAAGCATATTTTTGCCAATCTAGGCGATGGAACCTATTTCCATTCAGGTTATCTGGCCATCCGCCAAGCGATCGCTGCAAAACTCAATATAACCTACAAAATTCTGTATAACGACGCAGTTGCAATGACGGGTGGACAGCATGTCGATGGTCATCTGAGCGTGGCACAGTTAACACGACAATTGGATGCAGAAGGCATCACAAAACAAGTGATTGTCACGGATGAACCTGAGTTGATTCATGCTGAAGAAGGTATTGCGCCTCATGTCGAGATTTACCATAGAAATGAACTCGATGATGTTCAGCGCAAATTACGCGAAATTTCTGGTGTTACAGCATTAATTTATGTTCAAACCTGTGCCAGTGAAAAACGCCGTCGTCGTAAACGCAATGCTTATCCAGATGTTGCAGAGCGAGTTTTTATTAATAGTGAGATTTGTGAAGGTTGCGGTGACTGTTCTAAAAAATCGAACTGTTTATCAATTGAACCCGTTGAAACAGCGTTAGGAACTAAACGTCAAATCAATCAAAGCAGTTGTAACAAAGACTTCTCATGTGTCGAAGGTTTCTGTCCAAGTTTTGTGACCGTACATACCCGCGACATAAAACGCCCAGAAATATTTGAAGGTATAGACACTGGCTGGCCAGAAAAGCCTATTCTTCCTGAACTAGATCAACAACCCATCCGCATCATGGTGGGGGGTGTTGGCGGTACAGGTGTAGTGACAGCGGGCGCTTTACTTGGAATGGCTGCTCATTTGGAGGGTAAAGCTGCACGTATTATGGATATGGCGGGACTGGCTCAAAAAGGTGGTACAGTTTATTCCTACATACAACTTGCGACAGAAGATGATCAACTCTCTGCAACCAAAATCCCTGCGGGTCAATGTGATGTTTTAATTGGTGCAGATGCGATTGTTGCAGGCAGTAATGCAGCACTTTCACGTTTAAAAGCTGATGCTGTTGTCATCGTGAATGAAGATAGCTCCCCTACTTCTGCTTTCCTTGAGTCGCGTGACTGGTATGCACCAATTACGGGTTTAATTCAGCGACTTCGTGGTCGAACCACACAAGGCAAACTCATCTCTTTACCTGTAACACGCATTGCCACACAAGTACTGGGTGATGCGATCTTTGCAAATCAGATTTTACTTGGTATGGCTTGGCAAGCAGGTCAGATTCCGTTGAAACGTGAAAGTATCGAGAAAGCAATCCATCTGAATGGTACGGCTGCTGAAAAAAACCTTGAAGCTTTCCGTATCGGGTGTCATTTGATTAGCACTCCTGACTTAGCCAAACGCATTATTGCAACGATACCAACGACGCGTAAACCAACCACATTGGCCGAACTCATTGACGATCGTTCTGCGCGTCTGGTTGAATATTGGAATCAAGATTATGCAGCTCAGTATCGAACTCTTGTGGAAAAAGCTGCCAAAGTATTGCCTGAAGAACTCGCGGGAACCATTGCGACACAGCTCTATAGAGTCATGGCGTATAAAGATGAATATGAAGTTGCACGTTTACTCACAGGAAAAAGCTTTAAACAATCAATCGAAGCGCAGTTTGGTCAAGGGCTACGTTTAACCTATCACTTAGCCCCTCCTGCTTTGGGTGCTCATGGTGCCATACGCAAACGTGCTTTCGGCTATTGGATGCGTATTCCGATGATGATTCTTGGTCGACTACAATGGCTTAGAGAAACTTTCCTTGATCCATTTGCTTTACAGCAAGAACGTCAAAAAGAACATGCATGGCGTGATCGATATATCGCATTTGTCAAAGCCATCAGTTCTGCACCTGAAAATTATGACTTATCTATAGCTCAGCAAATCGCTCAATTACCCGCAGATGTACGAGGTTTTGGTCATGTCAAAATGCAAGCGATGGAAACCGCAATACAACATTGGGATGAGCTTAGCTTGAGTCTTGGTAAAGAACATGAATAAAGGGAAAAAGTTGATTTGAATAAGTAGCTGATACAGGGTCAAACTTAGCGTATATTCATACGAAGCTTATATTGATCAGGTTCAGCTACTTTATCTTTATGATCTAACTGCGAGCATAAATACAATGTAGAGAATCTCAAAATAATCACTATTTAGCTGTGAGTAAATTTTAGAAATCTTCTCAATTACATTCGTCAGGTTAATAAGCCATGACGATTTTAAACAAATAATTTACATGAATAAAGTATTGTAAATTATAGATAAATTTAAAAATTATTTATGAGCTAGCCCTTCAGTGAGCATAAGTTAAATACCCTAAATGAAGCTCTAGCTTACATAACTCAAATAAATATAAATGCGCTAAAGAAAAAAATTCCCCTAGTGACCTGTTGACCACTTTTATTATTATCTACATCTTTTCCATAGCGAACATTTGTATTTTTTGATCTGTATAAACATTGGCTATGGTTTTCGTATTCGCTGATGTACTAGTTCAGATGAAAACTCAGGGTTTGTCCATCATCAGGAATATAGACACGATCTTTTTCCCCAATTTCGGCAACAAGATTTTGAATATCAGCTCTCTTTACTGGGCAGTGATTTAACGCCTCAAAATGATTCGCAATCACATGCTTTGGGGAAAGTTGGATAAATGTTCTAACTTCACTTTCAGTCATTAAGATGGGTTTTCCAACATCCATTTGTGCTTCGCCTGCTGCCACAACGGTAATATCTGGATTAAACTGAAAAATCGCAGTTTGTACATCCTCAGTAAGCACGGTATCACCGCTGATATAAATTGATGGTTCATTCGGTAGATCCAGAAAAAAGCCACAACCATTCGCCATAAATTTACTGATCCAACCATGCCCATGCTTCGCAGGGACAGCAACGAGGCGACCACCCAAAAACTGGATTTCTTTCCAATGATCAATTCCTGCCTGAACATTTAGCCCCAGATTTTTCAGGTAAAGTGCATCATGACTAAACGTATATACAGGAATTTGTTTATCCGCTAAAAACTTCTCTCCAGTACGATCTAAATGATCGGTATGCTGGAATGCTCTGATATTGAAGGTTTGGCTGTGCGTAATAAAACAATGCGTGACTTTCTCTAAAAGTTCCGCTGCATTGTCGGGAAGTTCAACCAACGGATTTTTCTCAGCCTTAAATTTCAAATAGGAAAATGCAGGGAGAGAACCTTTTTTACCTAACATTGGGTCAATAAGAATGAAATTATTCCCAGTTTCAATGATAAAAGTCGCACTACGTAAATGATGAATGTTCATTGTAAAGTCTGTCAGTTTTATTGCTATAAAGTAGAGATATGACCTTACAATGAGTTTATCAAATGGTGCAATAACGCTTTTGGGTTATATTGAGTGAAATTAAATATAACCGACTTTGTCTATGTGAAGTGAACTCATGTCAAAGATGCTTATCCTGAAGAACGATCATTGTTGGAACATAAAATTAAAGTTAAAGCCTTTTTGATGGATCAGATAGAAGTGACTAATGCTCAATTTGCTACTTTTGTTGAAGCAACACATTAGTGACAGATGCTGAAAAACAAGGTGGTGGAGCTGTTTTTATTCAACCTCATCATCATGTGGAGATGATGCAATGGTAGTATTTTATTCAAGGTGCAAACTGGAAACAGCCTTGGGGTAACGGTTAACCGTGCAGCTTCTCGTCAACCTCAGGAAATAGATTTGGCTACAAGTCATGTTGGTTTTAGAACTGTAAAAAGACTCTCGCAGTAAAGTTAATTTTACGCTACTGATCAGCAGTCAAAGCGAGTTGAATACAGCCCATTTTAAATGGGCTTTTTCATATTGATGCTGAACGGTTAAATTCGCTGTGCACCATTGACATGATTACCCGAAATATTAAGATAGCCGTGACCATAGCCGCTATCACTTGTTCCCCCCTACACCATTAAATTTTTCAAAAGGTGTAGGTGCTGTTTTCCGAATTAAAAGTTGCAACGGTATACTATTACCATGCTATTTCATTGCCTTGAAAATCAACAAACTGCTGTGTACGTTTGCCAATAAAGTTTTCAATGACATGCACAATGCCTCTTGTACTTTCTTTTACACTGATGGGTGCATGACTTCCACCCATTTCAGTTTGCACCCAACCGGGGTGTAAATTTAATACACCAATTTGAGCAGGAATTGCCTCATTTATTGCAAAGCCACGCGTAATACTGTTGAGCGCGGCCTTACTTGCGCGATACAACTCCATACTCCCATCATCATTTAGAGCGATACTACCCATGCGAGAGCTCATAAATGCAATCACGCTTTTTTCTTTCATCAATGGAAGGAATTTTCTCGCAATCGTCACGGGTGCAATGCTATTTACCCAAAATAGATGAGCAATTTCATTGGGTGTACAGTGTTCAACTCGTTGGTGTTCTGGCCCTAATATACCTGCAGAAACCAACAACAGATCGATTGATTTTTCATGATATTGAGAGAGCAAACTGTCAGCCGTTTGCACATGGCTTAAATCTAATTCGGTCAATTCAAGTTGGTCTGGATACTCAGAAAGCAGTTGATTCAACCCAGTAGAGACTTGGTTTATATCTCGGATCGTCGCCATGACATGCCAATGCTGATGGAGTAATTCATGAACCAGACCTAAGCCAATTCCCCTTGAAGCACCAACCACGATGGCACGTTTATTCGCATCAAACATAAAATGTTCCTAGATCAAGATAATTCAGGATGTAAAAATAGATTGAGATCAAATACTCAAAGATCGCTTTTAATAATGACTTATGCCCTTAAAACGATGCTTGATAGTAGCAATAATCCGATGTCATAAAAGATTTTTTAATTTTAAAAGCAATGGTTTTAATAATAAAAAAAGAAACTATCTTCATAGAATTATTTAAATTTAAAAAAAATGCTACTTTTAGACCCTATTATTTTAGAGTTTAGCGTGGCCCTGCTTACTCAGGGAAAATTTCTAAAGCTCAATCCATCCTAATACAAAAAATGAATATGTAATCCAGTTAAAGTTATTTTTCATCATATAGCCGTAGGATTAGCATGGCTTTAAGGAAAATGTTTTACATGAAATATCGCCATGCGTTCAAAATCCAAACCTCTTATCATCACAGCAATTGTCGTTGTAGCAATTGCTGCATTTGTTTATTTCCAAAGTAAAAGTACTCGGGTAACTGAAACGACTCAAACTATTGAACAATCATCCAAAGCTGTTGTCATTGCATATCAAACGGGTGTTGACCCGACTAAAGTTGCACAAGCAGATGGTGATTATGAAAAAAATAGTCAACAGTCTATTAATTGGAAGAAATTTGATACAGGTGCAGATGTTGTCAATGCGCTTGCTTCTGGTGATGTCGACATTGGAAATATTGGTACGAGTCCTTTGGCAGCAGCAACAAGTCGTGACTTACCCATTGAAGTTTTCTTTGTGGCTGCAAAATTAGGTGGTTCTGAAGCACTTGTGGTGAGTAATAAATCAGGCATTAAAAAACCAGAAGATTTAAAGGGCAAAACCATTGCTGTACCCTTTGTTTCAACGGCGCATTACAGTTTACTTTCTGCTTTAAAGCATTGGAATATTTCTGATGCTGATGTGAAAATTGTGAATTTACGTCCGCCAGAAATCTCTGCGGCTTGGGAGCGTGGTGATATTGATGCGACTTATGTGTGGGAACCTGCTTTAAGTAAAGCCAGTGCTACAGGTAAGATTTTGACTGATTCAAAACAAGTTGGAGAATGGGGCGCGCCAACCTTCGATGTATGGGTCGTTCGTAAAGACTTTGCAGAAAAAAATCCAGAATTCTTAAAATCATTTGTTCAGACCTCTCTGAAGCAAATTAATGAATACAACAAAGATCCTAAAGCTTTTGAAAGTAATTCAGCAAATATCAGCAAAATTGCACAGTTAACAGGCTCGAATGCTCAAGATATTCCATTGTTATTGTCTGGGAACAATTATCTGAATCAGCAGCAACAACTTGAGCTTTTAAAAACAGATTTTGCCAAAAATATTTTTGATACAGCCACTTTTTTAAAGTCACAAGGCAAAGTCGATAAAGTGAAAGCTGATTATCAAGGCAACGTCACAGCTGCATTTATTCAGCCTTAAGGATGTCAATATGAGTGTTTTAAAAGCCGAAAATATTACTTTAACGTATCCTAATCAAAGCATTCCAGTGCTTGAAAATATCAGTTTGGATGTCCCTGAGTCATCGATCACTGTGGTTTTGGGTGAGTCTGGTTGCGGTAAAACAACGTTATTGAATATTTTGGCGGGCTTTCAGCACATTAGCTCTGGTGCCGTCAAAATTGATCACGAAATATTGCATCAACCAGATGCACGACGTGCAGTGGTTTTTCAAGAACATGCTTTATTACCTTGGCAAAATGTCGCTGAAAATGTCGCTTTTTCTCTGAAACTGAAAGGCTTAAAAGCTGCTGATATTCGCACTCAAGTCGCTTCTATTTTAGACACGGTGGGTTTGTCGCATGTCGCTGAGTCTAATATCTGGGAATTATCGGGTGGTATGAAACAGCGTGTCGGCATTGCCCGTGCTTTAATTAGCCATGCCCCATTTATTTTATTAGATGAGCCCTTTGCAGCCCTTGATGCTTTTACCCGTGAAAGTATGCAAGAGTTTGTGCTGAATTTGTGGATTAAAGAGCGAAAAGGTTTTTTCTTAATCACACATGATATTGAAGAAGCCTTATTACTGAGCAATCAATTGGTATTGATGACGGCCCGTCCTGGAACAATTGTAGAAACCTTACATTTAGATTTTGCGGAGCGCTATAAAGCTGGTGAGTCAATTCGTTCCATCAAATCGGATCCAAGGTTTATTCAACTACGAGAAAGATTGTTTGAACGTTTAAAAGATCAAAAATTGCATGCGCTGGAGTCCTAAGTGAATACACAAACTCAGAAATTGGAATCAGCAGCAGATACAAAGCTTGATTTCAATGTTTCACCAAGCAAGAAAAATACCTCATATATTTCGGCATTTATAAAAAGTCACGCTAGTTTGATCTTAAGTATTGGCAGTGTGCTGAGTCTTTTGATGCTCTGGTTTGTTGCTACAACCTTAAAGCTTGTTCCAGAACTTTTTTTGCCAAGCCCATCGGCAGTCGCGGAAAAGTTTGTAGAGGTAAGTCAGCATGGTTTTATGAAAGCAACGCTCTGGCAACACCTTGCAGAAAGTATAGGGCGTGTATTCGGCGCTTTGATTGCCGCTATTGTGATTGGTGTGCCTGTCGGTTTATGGATGGGATTAAACAAATGGGTTCGAGCAGTACTTGATCCTTTGGTTGAGTTATTGCGCCCCATTCCACCATTGGCTTATTTACCATTATTGGTGATTTGGTTTGGGATTGGCGAAACGACCAAAGTACTTTTGATTTTTTTCTCTATTCTAGCGCCCATTATTATCAGTAGTGCGCATGGTGTGCTTAGCCATCAAAAAAATCGTGAGCGTGCGGCATTGTCTTTAGGTGCAACGCGTTTACAAGTTTTGAAATATGTCATTTTACCGACAGCGTTACCGCATATTTTAACAGGAATACGCATTGGGCTTGGTGTGGGTTGGTCTACATTGGTTGCAGCAGAATTGGTTGCAGCAGATCGAGGCATTGGCTTTATGGTGCAGTCTGCCGCACAGTTTTTAATTACCGATGTCGTGATTCTCGGCATTATCGTTATTGCCATTGTGGCAGTAAGTTTTGAATTATTTTTACGGTGGTTACAAAAAGAGTTAGCCCCTTGGTATGGTCAACAGTTGTAAGTGGATAAAGTTATGTCATTACAAATTCAAGAAATCAATCCAAACATTGGTGCAATTATTGAGGGTTTAGATCTCAATTTAGCCGATGAACAACTCACGAATGAAATTAAAGATGCTTTGCACAAATACCAAGTCATCTTTTTTAGACAGCAACAGTTGGCAGCACCATCCCAAGTCAAATTAGCGAAAGCCTTTGGTTCTTTACATATTCACCCGATTTACCCTTCTTTAGAAGATGCACCAGAAGTGATTGTACTAGACAGCCATAAACAAGACTTACGCGACAATGACCTTTGGCATACAGATGTAACTTTTAGTCAAACGCCGCCTTTAGGTTGTGTATTGCAAGCGATTAAAATTCCCGAGTTTGGTGGCGATACCCTATGGTCAAGTGGCACAGCCGCATTTAATCAATTGTCTGAAGACTTAAGAAATAAACTACGAGGTCTGACTGCAACACATGATATTCGTAAATCTTTTCCTTTAGAACGATTTGGTGCTACATCTGAAGATCGGGAACGTTTGGAAAATACTTTCCGTAAAAATCCTCCTGTTGTTCATCCAGTGGTGAGAACTCATCCTGAAACGGGCAAAGAGGTGCTTTTTGTCAGCGAAGGTTTTACCACGCGTATTAATGAACTTTCAGAAACCGAAAGTGAAGAGTTACTCACTTTTTTATTCGCACATGCAGTGAAAGAAGAGTTTCATATTCGCTGGAAATGGCAAGAAGGTGATGTCGCAATTTGGGACAATCGTTGCACACAGCATAAAGCGCTGTTTGATTATGGAGATGCGCATCGAATAATGCATCGTGCAACTATTAATGGATCTGTGCCCTATTATGCTCAAGCAGTTTAATGCTTGAATAAGCTAGAATATTTTTCTGCTTTATCGTGTGTAGAGTCGAAGTAACCGTACTAAAGTCCAGTGATTTTAGTACGGTACAACAATTAAAAAGTCACTGTAAGAACAAGTAAAAATAAATAGTGATTATTGTATTTGTGCTAATCGTGTCATCACAGCTTGCCCCACTTCACGAGGAGATTGAGGATTTTGTCCCGTAATAATCCGATCATCAACAATTACAAATGAGGTAAACGGAATTAAACTTTGTTTGTATATTGCCCCTTTCGCTTTGAGTTCATGTTCAAGAAAAAAAGGCACTTGTTTTTTCATCCCCGATAAAGCTTCTTCTTCATTGGAAAATCCTGTAATTTTATGCTTTGCAATTAAAGGTTGCCCCTGTTCATCTTTTAAAGCCAATAATCCAGCAACACCATGGCACACGGCTGACACGACCCCACCTTGACGATAAATTTGCTCACTTAAGCTTACAAGCTCAGCATTATTGGGGAAATCCCACATGACGCCATGACCGCCAGTGAAATAAATGGCTTTATAATCAGATGCTTTAACCTCACTTGGTTTCATTGTATGGTTTAAACGCGTCATGAAATCTGGATCAGCCAAATGTGCACGGGCTTCTTTATCCATATAGCTAGATTTTTGGCTACGTTCATCTAGCGGTATGCTTCCACCTTTGGGGCTAATGAAGTCCATTTCATAACCTGCTGCTGTGGCAACATCATAAAAATGCGTTAACTCTGTAACCCAAAGCCCTGTTGTATCTTCACGAGAAGGATATTTAGCATGATTGGTCATGACAATTAAAATTTTACCTTTGGGCTTTATTTTTGTCGGTTCAGTGCTGCTGAATTCAGTAGCTTGAGCTTGCGTAAAGGTACTTGAAAATAAAAGTGTGGTGAACAATACAATGAAGGAGAGCCAAAAGAGTTTTGCCTTAGGCTTATTCAAACTGACGCGGATATTCTGAAATTCCATCATGATCATTTCCTCAAATAACGTTCATGATAGAGTGTAAGATTAAAGTTAAGTTGAAGGTCAAGGCCGTTTTTTATGCTTTTAGACGAATTTACATATTTTTATAATTTTATAAAAAATAAAGTCAATTTGCTGTTTTTTAAGCATTATTGGTCTTCAGGGGTGCTTCAGTTTCTGAGTAATAAATATCCATCAAACGTTTCGCATTATCTTCACAGCTCATGTCTTGTGGTTTATTCTGAATTGTTTCAATTAGTTGAATTAAGTTTTTTTTATTTTCCGATAGCATTTTCTGCATTTTGGTAATTTCCTTGACTTTTTCACTCAAGGTTTCAATCAATTTCCCATGATCCCAATTTGAAATATTGGCTGGAATTAAAGATTTAATTTCTTCAAGGGTGAAACCCACTTGCTGAGCTTGTTTAATCAGGTTGAGTTGTCTTAGGTCATCTTCAGAATATTTACGATAACCGTTTGCCAGTCGTTTTGCCTTTGGCAACAGCTTAATTTGCTCATAATATCGAATAGTCGGTGTATTCAATCCACTTAATTTAGATAATTCACTAATATTCATTTTAAAGTTCCGCTTGACCTTAAAGTTAACTTTAGACCTATCATACAGAAAACTCAAATACATTTTGCAATGCAACAGGTAGCATTGAAATGTTGAAAACAATTAAAAAAACAACTGGAGAATAAAATGACGAAGCGAATATTGCATGTCGTGACGAATGTTTCGAAATATGAAGGTATAGACCGCCCTACGGGTTTGTGGTTAGGCGAGCTCACACATGCGTATGATGAATTTGCAAAAAAAGGTTATGTGCAAGATATTGTGAGTCCAAACGGAGGTTTGTCTCCCTTAGAACCTAAATCATTGGGTAAATTTGTGGCAGATCCTTCCGTTCTTGCCCATAAAAACGACCCCGCTTTTATGCAACTGCTCGAACAGACATTGCAACCTTCTCAAGTGAATTGGCAAGATTATGACGCCATTTATTACACTGGTGGTCACGGCGTGATGTTTGATTTTCTAGATGATCCAGCGTTGCAACAAATCACCCGAAATATTTACGAAGATGGCGGGATTGTTTCGGCAGTGTGTCATGGTTACTGTGGTTTGCTCAACGTCAAACTGTCCAATGGAAAATACCTGATTGATGGTCGGAAAATGACAGGGTTCACTTGGACAGAGGAAATACTGGCAGGTGTTGCCAAAAAAGTTCCATACAATGCCGAACAACGAGCAAAACAGCATGGAGCAGATTTTTCTAAATGTCTAATTCCATTTGCCCCTCACGTGGTTGAAGACGGTACTTTAATTACAGGACAGAATCCATTTTCAGCCAAAAATACGGCACTCGCTGTAATAAAGGCCTTAGAGAATATGTAATAAATAAAGTGCAATAAAGATCATTTATTACTCTGAATTGAATGCTCTTAACCTAGATCATTTAAAAAATCAGTAAGATCAAATTATTAGATAAGTTAAATACCTTTTATGCTGTTGGAGGAAAATTTAAACCAAGAAAATGAATAAAAGGGATTGACCTTAAAGTTAACTTTAAACTTAGCATGAGATGAATGATGATACAGAGGCTAATCTCATGGCATACGATCCTAAATTTAAACACGCAATATCTACCCTAGTCTTAGGTTGCACACTAACGTCATCTGTCCTTGCACAGACAGAGGTGAGCGCAACATCCAATCTGGAGAATAAAACCGTGACGATTGTTAAAGCTGATCAACCGCAGACACAGTATCCATGGGCTAAAGAATTCACTAATGTTGAATTTGGGCCTTATAAAGTCCAAGTCCCTAAAGATGGTTACTATGACCGTTATAAAATGCATCCAGATTTAAATGAAGTTGCCAAAGATCCGAAAGTCGGCAATGTTGATTTCTTTAGAAAAATTCCAAAACAGCAAGTTGAAACGCGTGTAGGTAAAGTCTGGTCGCCAAATTATTATTATCGTACCAGCAATGTACAATTACTCATGCTGGCACCACTAGATAAGCTAAAAGCAAAGTTACCTGCTCAAATTGAACCGCTGCGTGTATTACCTGGTTATGGCTTAGTCTCTTTGACGTTCTTTGCTTATGATGTATGTGACAATGATCCTTATGATGAAGTCTCTGTTGCAGTGGTCGTACGTCGACCCGATGCAAAAGGCTCACAGTTAAAAGAATTGATCAATTCTATCCGTAACCGTGACTATTATGGTCATGTACTTGCCCTTCCTGTCGATACTGAAATTGCGCGAGTCCGTGGTGTATATGGTTATAGCTTACCAAAATGGTTAACCGCAATCGATTTGAAGATAGATGACCGTATTCAAGCCGACTTATATGATACACATGGGAACATAGATGTAAGTCTGCGTGCACCTACGCCAAAACTAAAAACTGTCAAAAATGAGTCTCATCTAGAGAAGAAAACTATGCTGAATCAAGTGGATGGTGTTTGGTATAGTTCTTATGTACAAGCGAATAATCTTACATTTAATCAAGACTTCTTCCCAAGTGATGTCGAGTTAACACGTGCTGGCGGGCCAGTAAGTCAATTGCTTGATCAGTTAGGAGCACATAAAATCTTACGTTTTGATGTGGTTAAAGATGCTCAATTAGCCTTGCATATGCCAAAACCTATAGATGCGTGGAATACACAAACTTCTGAATAGCTCAAACAACTCCTAAGCTTTTATAGGAAAAGCGTGATAGTTTCGATTATCACGCTTTTTTGTTGTCAAGTTCTACAGCACATAACAATAGATAAAAGTAAGTGGCTAAGAATAATAAATTGTTTGCAATATAATGATGTGATCTAACCGAATTATGATCTATCGTCATCCAGACTAGCTAATCCAGTATTTGTACCTATATCACTGCTATTGTGCTCACTCCAATATCCAATTTATACAGAAATTTCAACGCTATTGGTTGACTACTGAAAATCTTTCATCTGCTTAAACCTGACCTAAGTTGTGCAAATCTATCTTACTAAGAGATAAATAATGAATATTAAAATCTGTTCAAATGGGTTCTCTCTAAGTGTAATCATCGATTTGGATTTATAACTTTACTTGCTTTAAGAATCTGGGAGAAAAAAGTAACATCCATAGCCAATGACTAGGTTGGTGTACAGGATTTATTCTCGATAAGAGTAGAATTTTTGAATATTTTGAGATTTCCTACAAAACCAAATACGGGCATGGTTTTCATAATTAACGTTCAGCTTTCGTCGCACTCTAATCTTGACCAAGCAAAGCTATTGATAGAGTTGGATAGATTATTTTTGAATACTTAGAGGCATAAAAAAAGTGCTGATTAGGCACTCTTTTTAACATCAACCAGTTTTAATAAAGTCTTACATTTCGTATGTCTGTCTATGCCGCTTTAGATCTGCGCTGCATACGATTTCGGTATAATTTGGTCCGCTTTGCCATCGCAAGTTGTTGTAACACCAAAGCAAAAAATGGAGAGACTTTAGGGTTAGTAGGTTTGCCTTGACTTAACTTACGTAATTGGTATTTGACGGTCGACATATTTGCGACAGAAGCGAGTGCTTTGTTGTCCCATTGAATGGGTTTTAGCTCAGGTGCAACAAGTTGACCTGCTTTCCACGCATTCGGTAAATTTGGTTCAATTGCAAGTGCTGTTGCAATACCTACCATGTCCACGCCACTTTGCACAACCTGTTCAGCTACTGGCTGACGGCGAATTCCTCCTGTCACCATAATGGGCATTTTGGCGATTTTACGAATTTCTGTTGCAAACTCTAAGAAATAAGCCTCTCGTGCTAGTGTTTTACCATCACGAGCCTGACCTTGCATTGCAGGTGCTTCATAGCTCCCACCTGATAGTTCAACCAAATCTACAGGCAGTTCATTGAGCATTTCTACCACTTGTTTGGCATCTTCAGCACTAAATCCGCCACGTTGAAAGTCTGCCGAATTTAGTTTTACCGCTACGGTGAAGTTGTCAGATACTAAAGCACGAACAGCTGTCACAATTTCAATTAAAATGCGTGCACGATTTTCGAGTGACCCACCCCATTGATCTTTTCGTTGATTGCTTAGTGGGGATAAAAACTGGCTAAGTAAGTAACCATGTGCAGCATGTATTTCGACACCAGTAAATCCTGCAAGTTCGGCAAGTTTAGCTGTGTGCGCAAAACGATGAATGACTTCTTCAATCATCGTCTGCGTCATTTCAATCGGTGTTGCAAATTTATCTGACATTTTACCCAGATCTAACGCAACCGCAGAAGGTGCCCAAGTCTCTTGTCCCATATTCGATTGCATCTGACGACCTGGATGGTTGATCTGTAACCAGAACTGTGCCCCATTTGCACGCCCAATTTTCGCCCATTGTTTAAATAATTCAAGGTGTTCATCATCTTCAAGCACTACACCACCAGGCCCTGTCATTGCCCGACTATCGACCATGACATTGCCCGAAATAATTAGCCCTACTCCACCTTTAGACCAAGACTGATAAAGATTGAATAAATCTGTTGACGGTGCTTGCTCACAATCCGCCATATTTTCTTCCATAGCGGCTTTGGCAAGACGGTTTGGAATAGTGGTGCCATTGGGTAATGTTAATGTTTCGAAAATATTCATTTTGATCACCTCTTTTGATCTTAGGTCTACTTTAAGATTAAAGTAAACTTTAAGGTCAAGTGATTTTTAATTATACAATCAAAAAAAGACAGAAAAAATTAAGCCACTTATGATAAGCGGCTTAATGAGGTCATTAATGAATACATATTTACTTATTAACTCTGAATAAAAGCCAATAAATCTGGATTAAGGATGTCAGCATTGACTGTGAGCATACCATGTGAAAAACCAGGATAAACTTTTAAAGTCCCATTAGGTAACAGTTCAGCTGATAATTTCCCTGAAATTTCAATCGGTACGACTTGGTCATCATCACCATGCATCACCAAGACAGGCACAGTAATTTTTTTCAAATCTTGAGTAAAGTCGGTTTGTGAAAATGCCACAATGCCATCGTAATGTGCTTTGGCACCACCCATCATACCCTGACGCCACCAATTTTGAATAACAGCTTCTGATACTTTGGCATTGGGTCGATTAAACCCATAGAACGGCCCTTCTGGAATGGCACGATAAAATTCAGCACGGTTATTGAATAGTTGATTTTGAAAATCGTCAAAAAGTTCTTTGGGTAGTCCATTAGGATTATTCTCAGTTTTTACCATCAATGGTGGTACAGCACCAACCAATACAGCTTTGGCTACATGTGTTTGACCATGTCGTGCAATATAGTGAGCGACTTCGCCACCACCCGTTGAATGACCGATATGAACAGCTTTACTAATACCTAGATGTTTAACCACAGCAGCAACATCATCGGCATAATGATCCATGTCATGTCCATCCCAAACTTGGCTAGAACGCCCATGTCCACGGCGGTCATGTGCGACTACACGATAGCCTTTATTTAAGAAATACAATAACTGTGCGTCCCAATCATCTGAACTGAGTGGCCAGCCATGATGGAAAAAAAGGACTTCGGCATCGCGTGGCCCCCAATCTTTATAAAATATTTCTACACCATCGGTTGTTGTAACGTAGCCCATTTTTATAACTCCATGATTAATTTTATTATATGAATCAAATTCAATTTAGGCTTAGAACAAAGCATAAATTACTTGTTCATGAATTCATCCTATCGTTAAAGGGCACATGAACGTCAACCCAGTCATGAAATGATAATGTTGGTTTTTGTAAGGAAACGCTGCAATGTGTTGAAGTGTAAATTTAAGAAAAATAGGTTCTAGTTTTCATCATACTCAGGCAAATTGACTCAATATATATAACAACTTGACATTAAAGCTTACTTTAATCTTATAGTGTCGATATCCATCATGTGTTCTACAGACTAGAAGCATCATAAACAAAAGGAAAAAAGAATGGGCGGTACAGAAAACAGAAAGTTCGATTTGATAGTATTCGGTGCAACAAGCTTTGTTGGACAAATTTTAACGACATATCTTGCCAATTATTTGAGTGAACAAGCGTCATCAAATGAACAAATTCAATGGGCGATTGCAGGTCGGTCGCAAAGTAAATTAGATGCACTTAAACAGACTTTAGGAGATAAATTTCAGGATTTAGCCACTATTGTTGCCGATGTGAATGATGCCAATACTATCAAAGCACTGTGTGAACAGACTCAGGTCGTTGTATCTACAGTGGGCCCCTATGCTCTTTATGGTGAACCGATGATTAAAGCCTGCGTCGAAACAGGCACAGATTATTGCGATCTTACTGGAGAAACCCAGTGGATTAAAAAAATGATCGATCAATATCAAAGTCAGGCAGAACAAACAGGCGCACGCATTGTACATTGTTGTGGCTTTGATTCTGTACCTTCGGATATGGGCGTGTATTTTTTACAGCAACAAGCCCAACAGTTGTGGAATGCACCAGCGACCCAAGTCAAAATGCGCGTTAAAGTACTGAAAGGTGGTGCATCAGGTGGTACGGTTGCCAGTTTAATCAATATTCTTCAAGAAGCTGCGGCAGATCCTGTGCTACGGAAACAGCTCATCAATCCGTATTTACTTGCACCACAAAACCATCAACTGAAAGTTAAACAACATTACGTTAAATCAGCCGAGTTTGATCAAGATTTTAATGCTTGGATTGCCCCATTTGTGATGTCAGCAATTAATGAGCGTGTGGTTCATCGCTCGAATGCACTCGCCAACTACGCGTATGGTGAAAATTTCACCTATAATGAAGCGATGTTAACGGGGCAAGGTTGGCGTGGTCGTGTCAAGGCATATACATTGGTGGCTGGTTTAAGCGCATTCATGCTTGGTGCAGTCAGTAAACCCATAAGCCAAGTAATGGAGCGCTATATGCTTCCAAAACCAGGTGAAGGACCAACACCCGAACAACAGCATTCAGGATTCTTTGATATTCGTTTTATAGGGCAATCAAAAACTGGGCAAGTTATTCAGGTTAAAGTGACAGGTGATCGTGATCCGGGTTATGGCTCAACAGGAAAAATGTTGGGTCAGGCGGCGTTGAGTTTAGTGTTAGACCATCATCAACAGGGTCTCAAAACTGGACGTGTGGGTGGTTTTTGGACACCAGCCACTATGTTTGATCAGCGTTTTATTAAGCGGTTACAACAATATTCAGGTATTAGATTTGAGGTGATTTAAATGGCGGCGGGTTTGCTTCTATACAGGATAGATCAGCCATGCCATCACAAACCGATAACACCATGAGAGTCTGTCTTGCTTCAGTTAAACCTTTTTGAAAAAGCAGTACTCTCATAGCAATTGTCTTATATCCCTTAAGCGTGATGCATAGTCCCCCTAGCCCTATTAGTTTTATAGGTTTCAAGCAGGGCTGGCGGGGCAATACATTAAAACGATTGTATTTTTTCTTGGTGGTGTTGATTGTTCGATTTTGGTGCTCTTGCTTATATTCAGTTATATCGGCGAAGTATTTATTCCGCATGAGGTTCTGCAATATATGACTTTAATTGGATTACGAATAATCCAATTAAGATTCGACAACTTAGACATTGAGATGTCTGCGGATTATCAGCATAAATATTTGATTCAATATATGGTAGTACATTGAGCAAAATCAAATATTTATTTCTTAGAGAGATGCTTTGTTGCTATATACCTGAACGTCGCATTGGCTGCATAAGTTAAGCTATTCTATTTAGGCTCGAGACATCCTTTTGCAAGCAAGTCTGGATGTATTCTGCATAAACCGATAGCTTTTCATAGATATGTTCTGCATAAAACATGTCTTCAATCAGTCGAGCCGCCTGTTCCAAACTATAACTTCCATTTGCACAAAGTAATTGCGCATTTAATTTTGAAAATTTTTCACATATTTCAATATAAGTTTGATCTTTATGTTTAAACAATAATTTACGCATATCGAGTTCAGCACAATGTGTGATCTGGTCGGATGGGTCAGTTTGAATAATATGAATCTGAATTTTTAAAAATTTCTCAAGTTCCTCTATTTTTTGTCTATTCAGTTTTAAGTCAGTAATGAGATAAATATGCGAAACATCTGTTCTTGAGAAGGCTTTAAGTAAAGAATAATAAAAGAAATCGACAGCATTCAATTCTAGGTGACTCAAATCTAAATACAGATTGAGTGCCTCAAGCGCAGCATCCACTTTAAAATTTTGGCTTTTCCCTGCCTGATAATATGGATTTAAAATATCCAAAACAGCATCAGTTGCTGGACTGTGATAGATGACCTTTTGGTTCAGGTTTGCAAGAATAAAGGGAGAAAATAAATACGCCACATTGTACTGATGTGCTTGAATTGCAGATTGAACAATATATTGAACTTTAGATTTTGAGAGCTCGCGTAAAACTTTAGCCCGAAGTAATGTTGCCTCTAAATTAACATAGTGTTGGGAAAGATTTTTTTGCAGCGCTTCGGAAAAATTTTCATTTTCAACAATTTCAGGAATACTGTTTAAACTCTGGGTGATAAACATTTCATTAACGACCAAATTTATTCATATTGATCTATTCTTATCTCATTTCATCCTTATAAATAGCTACAAGAATATATAAATAAAAATATAACAGAAATTTAAAAGATACTCGGTTCTGTTATATTTTTATTATTGGCATTTTGTACCTACAGCTTGAGTTTATTGTCCTGCAAAATCTGAGGAATTATTCAAAGTAGGTAGTTTTTATGAAACGATCTATAGTTTGTCATTACACGGCACTACGCTGTGTTTCTCTCCACCATCTTCGCTATCATGTGCAGTGGAGGTTCTTATGAGCCTTGGGTTTACTGCACTAGAACTGGCTAGAATTCAATTTGCTTTCACAGTTTCTTTTCACATTATATTCCCCGCCACCTCGATTGGTTTAGCCTGCTTTCTAGCCCTGCTTGAATGGAAATGGTTACGTACTCAAAATCCGATTTATAAAGATCTCTTCAAGTATTGGATCAAGATTTTTGCTGTGGCTTTTGCCATGGGTGTTGTTTCAGGCATCGTCATGGCGTATCAATTTGGTACCAACTGGAGTGAGTTTTCACGAATCGCTGGTTCGGTCACTGGTCCTTTACTCACCTATGAAGTTCTCAGTGCATTTTTTCTTGAAGCCGGTTTTTTAGGCATCATGTTGTTCGGCTGGGGACGTGTGCGTCCTAAAGCGCATTTCTTCGCCACTTTAATGGTCGCCATTGGAACTTGTATTTCCATGTTTTGGATTTTGTCATCCAATAGTTGGATGCAGACACCACAAGGCTTTGCCATAGAAAATGGCATTATTGTGCCCATGGACTGGTGGGCAATTGTGTTTAACCCCTCTTTTCCGTATCGATTTGCACATATGGCAACCGCGGCGTTCCTTGTGTCCTCATTATTGGTGGTGGGCACTGCTGCATGGCATTTACTCAAAGGGCGCCGTGATGAATTGGTGAAAAAATCCTTTTCGATGGGACTATGGATGGTTCTGGTAACTTCCTGCCTACAAGTGGTTATTGGAGATCAACACGGTCTCAATACTTTAGAACACCAACCGACTAAATTGGCTGCCATAGAAGGTCATTGGGAAACCAACCATGATCATGGTATGCCTTTACTGTTATTTGCTGTACCTGATATGGAAAATGAACGAAATACGATGGAAATCGGTGTACCGAATTTAGGTAGTCTAATTCTCACCCATTCTGTAGATGGCAAAGTGACAGGTTTAAAAGATTTCGCCCCTGAAGATCGACCGAATGTTCCAATTGTGTTCTGGAGTTTTCGAGTCATGGTTGGATTAGGCATGCTCATGGTTCTAATGTCGCTCACCGCATTATGGCTACGTAAAACTGGTCGCTTATATGAAAGCAGTTGGTTCCATCGTTTTGCCACGATTATGGGACCAACGGGTTATATCGCCTTACTTGCGGGTTGGGTCACAACTGAAGTTGGGCGTCAGCCTTGGGTGGTCTACGGTGTTTTGCGCACCAAAGATGGTTTGTCTATGACGGTCACGGCTAATCAAGTGGGTATCAGTCTGATCATTTTTGTATTGGTCTATACCGTTGTATTTGGTGCAGGAATTTACTACATGTTGCGTTTGATCAAAGCTGGGCCAACAGCGATAGATAGTCTTGAAAATTTAACTGCGGGTGTGGGGCATTTTAAAACACCAATGCGACCTTTAAGTGCGGTTGATGAAGCTATTGATACAACGCAAGCTTCATTAAACGAGAATAACCTTGATCACAAGGAGAATCGCCATGATTGATTTTGCTTTAGTTTGGGTCGGTATTATTGGGTTGGGTGTATTGATTTATGTGGTCATGGATGGCTTTGACCTTGGCATAGGTATTCTTTTCCCCTTCATTCAAGGGCAACCAGAACGCGATGTCATGATGAATACGGTTGCCCCAGTGTGGGATGGCAATGAAACTTGGATGGTTTTAGGTGGAGCAGGATTATTTGCAGCCTTCCCTTTGGTTTATTCAACTGTATTATCTGCGCTGTATATGCCGATTATTCTGATGGTCGTGGCTTTGATTTTTAGAGGCGTAGCTTTTGAGTTTCGTTTCAAAGCACATCGCACCAAACACTTGTGGGATTTGGCTTTTATAGGAGGTTCTTTTTTCTCAAGTTTTTTTCAAGGCATTATTTTGGGTGCTTATATTCAAGGAATTGAAACACAGAATGGCATTTATAGTGGCGGTACACTCGATTGGTTAACGCCGTTCTCTCTGTTTGTCGGGTTTGGCGTTGTCATTATGTATGCGGCCTTAGGTTGTGCATGGTTAATTATGAAAACTGAGGCAGATCTGCAACATAAAATGTATAGTTTGATGCCCAAGTTGATTATGGTTTTATTAATTGTCTTTGGTGCTGTAAGTATCTATACGCCGCTGAATCATCCTGAAATTGCACAACGCTGGTTTACATTACCCAATCTTGTCTATTTTAGTCCTGTTCCAGTGTTTGTTCTGATTTTATCGGGATTAATTTTTAAAGCATGTACTCAACAAAAAGACGTTCAACCGTTTGTTTTTACACTAGGTTTAGTCTTCCTCGCATTTACAGGCTTTGTCATTAGTTTATGGCCAAACATTATTCCTCCCTCTGTTTCCATCTGGCAGGCGGCTGCACCAGAATCGAGTATGAAGTTTGCATTGGTGGGCGCGGTCATTCTAATTCCAATTATTTTGATCTACACCTTTTTATCTTATTGGGTGTTTCGCGACAAAGTTCGAATTGGTGATGAAGGCTATCATTAATGGAGATAACGACGATGCAAAATCCGATGCAAAAATGGCAAAATCGATTGAGCCCAACTGCTTGGTTCATTTTGTTATGGTGTTTAGGTTTCTTATCCCTTAGCTTAATTGCTGGATTCTTTAGACTTTTGTTAAGCTTTGCATATTAATAATAAACCTCCTACTTTAAACTGTGGATAGCTGTGTGAATGCAGTTATCCATTTCTTATATGAGCATGACGCCTTATGTATAAATCAGAACAACTTGCACTAAGTCTAAAACATCTGATTGAAACAGGGACTTGGAAAGCGCATGAAAAGCTTCCCTCTTTACGCCAACAAGCGGAAGCATCAGGATTTAGTCTGATTACTGTTATGAACGCATATCAAGAACTTGAAGCACAAGGGCTTATCTACTCAAAAGAAAAATTAGGCTATTTTGTTGCTGAAAATCCATTGCAAGTCGCATTAGCAAAAAAAGTTGTTGTGAATGAAAAAATAGAAATTAACTCTTTGGTTTTTAGATATTTAAAATCGATTCAATCTGAAAAAATTGTACCTTTAGGGAGTGCATTCCCGAATAGTCAATTACTCTATTCCCCTAAGCTGATGCAAACATTGGCACAACAGGCGAAGCACCGTATTAGTTATGAGCAAACGCCGAGCCTACCACCTGGTAACTATGAATTAAGAAAACAGATTGCTCAACGCTATTGCATGCAAGGTATTCCTACAGATCCTTCAGACATTGTCATTACTTCTGGCGGCTTAGATGCTTTAAATCTTTCCCTCAAAGCCATGACTCAAGCAGGCGATTATATTCTTTTGCAAGAAACAATTTTTTATGGTGCATGGCAAGCTGCAGAAAATTTGGGTTTAAAAGTTATTACCATTCCAGAGCACCCAGAACATGGCTTAGATTTGGAAGCCTTTAAAAAAGCAATTACAACCTACCCGATTAAAGTCTGTTTACTTATGCTCAATAGCCATAATCCAATTGGGTTTACGGTCAATGAAGACATAAAATTTGAGCTGGCAAAACTCTTACATGAACATGAAATTTATTTAATTGAAGATGATGTGTATGAGGAACTTTATTACGATCAGAAAAAACCACTTTCAATGAAATATTATGATCAACAAAATTTAGTGCTGCATTGCTCTTCTTTTTCTAAAACTTTGGGTGCAGGTTTTCGTGTAGGTTGGGTCTATGCGGGAAAATTTTCCGAACATATACAGCATGTGCAACTCATGAGCACCATTTCAGTGAACTCTTTTATTCAAAATGCGCTGGCAGATTATTTGACCCATCGCCATTATGAAAAACATTTAAAAAGTTTGCGAAATACGCTTAAAAGATTAAAAAATCAATATTATCAATATCTAATAAAAGCTTTGCCCGAAGATTGTCAGGTCAGTTATTATCCATCGGGCTATTTCCTCTGGATTACCCTACCAGAACAAATCGATAGCAGTCGTATCTATGAAAAAATGATTCTGAATGATATTGGTGTTGCACCCAGTATCCTTTTCTATCGAAAAAATAAAAAGCAAAACCATATCCGCATCAACTGTTCTTTCGAGATAAATGATGAAATGATCAAAAAATTAGATCTTTTGATTGCTCAGATTTCAGAACGATAGCAAATTTTTTATCAAATACATCAATATTTACTTCACTCGCTTCGAGCAAAATAAATATTTAAAGTGTTGATCTATTTAGATCGTGCGCCCTACCTAGCAAGCAAAAGGCAGTTTTAGTTTAAAAAATATTCCCAGATAACAAAGCCGATGAAAAAACCGAGAAATGAATATAAGGTAATGATAAAGAATACAAACCATGCTTTATTTTTTTTAAGTAAAAAATTCATTGTGAATACCCTGCTGTCTTAACGCTGTTGTTATTTTACTATCCATAAAATTTAACAGTAGGTACAATTCACGCCGAAAACTATATAACAGATAAGGCATGTATATCATTCAAAACATTAGTTTTTAGTTTGTTGTTCAATCGAGAAAAGCGTCTACAGAATGCTTGATATTTCTTGAACAGAAATATCAGTGATTTGATCAGAATCTTGATAATGGGATTTCAAAAGGAGCACTAAATCTTTCGCTCTTTTTTCCGTGTAGTGGCAGTCACCATCACTTAAGCTAGCCAACCACTCGGGAAGCGAACCCAATATGGTTTGCTTTGCATGGCGAGTGCCGTAATACACTTCTATACCTGCTTGCTTAGCAATAATGATAAAATTCGACATAAGGAATATCCTAAGTCACGGAATACATTTTGAGGGATTATTTTGTATAACATCCTGAGTTTTTTGTCTTCATCACGTGGAATTATTCATGGTTAATTTTATTGACGTGGTTCTCTCTTTTTAAATAATTGTGTGATAGGACCGACTATATTAATTTAGCAATTTTACGCACATAAAAGAAGCCTATGTTGAATGTTAATCCTGCTTAAGCGTGTTACGAGCACGGCGTGCTTTTGAATAGATGATGATGATTAAGTTTTAATACTGCAAAAAAAGCTTTGTAGTCATAGGAATAAGAGTACAGTTGTAATTACGCTAATTTTGGTAATTTCAAATTAAACAGAAAAAATTCTTATGTAACATAAGATTTACTTTATAAATTGCGAATAGATTGATACAAATTTAAGAAAGTAACCCTCAATTACGCAGAAGAATTGACCACTATCGGACATAAGGGCCCGTGTTATACATGTTGTATAGCAATTTGGCAGACAGTCTTTTTTTTATTTTAATTAAATTAATAGCTTATGGGTATGATGGAGATAAAAAGTGAAAATTAAATTAACTGACAATAATCAACCTGCGATAATGTGTCCCAACCAAACATGTAATCAAAAATTTCGTGTGTCTCTACAAGATTTTTTATATAAGAAATCTATTCAATGCCCTTACTGTTTATTAGAGTTGACTTTAGACAGAGATCAATCTTGCGAAAGCATTAAGGCTACACAGCAAATAAACACTGATAAGACTTAAAACTGAATTCTTAAAACAAAAGCGGTCTAAGTCTTTAAGCCTATGTTAAAATTAGAGTAAATCTATGCCAAATAGGTCAAGCTATGGAAACAATTATTATTACATTCATCATGGCTATCATTCTGGTACTGCTTATCTTTTTCTATAATAAGAAAAAGTGAAACTTGAGTATGAACCCTTTGTTCTTATGCTAAAGCATTGTTTTTATCAAAATAAAAATGAAAAAACACCGCCTGAGCGATGTATTTTCCATTATACGGTTATCTTTAATCAGTTAGGATAACTTCTGCTCATTTGGAATGAGTGGTTGTACCAAAATGGTTTCGCTTTCTTCAACCTTATTGCCTTCAGTTTTAGCAATTACGGCAGTTGCAACACTGTTACCAATAATGTTGGTTGCAGTACGTCCCATATCTAAGAAGTGGTCAACTGCAAGAATAAGCAAAATACCCGCTTCTGGTAGTTTAAACATTGCCAATGTCGCAGCAATAACCACCAATGATGCACGAGATACACCAGCAATACCTTTACTGGTAATCATCAAGGTTAAAAGCATTAAGATTTGCTGAGATAGGCTGAGTTCAATGTTATAGGCTTGCGCAATGAATAACACTGCAAAAGACATGTAAATCATTGAGCCATCTAAATTAAATGAATAACCTAATGGTAGTACAAAACTGGTAATACGCTTAGGTACACCAAATTTTTCTAAAGCAACCATAAGCTTTGGATAAGCTGATTCGCTACTTGCAGTGGCAAAACCTAAAACGGCTGGTTCACGTACTGTTTTAAGTAAACGGAAAACATCCTTTTTAAGAAAGATATAGCCTACACCAATAATAATTGCCCAAAGAATGAATAAACTTGCATAAAACTCGCCAATAAAAACACTATAGTCGAGAATAATTTTTGGACCTTTTAAGGTAATTGCTGATGCAATTGCTGCAAATACAGCGATTGGTGAAAACGTCATGACATAATCCGTAATACGGAACATAACACGGCACAATTCATCAATAATTTTTGCAATCACTGTGCCTTCATCTTGCTGATGATGGACGTATGCTAATGCAGAACCAAAGAAAATAGAGAATACCAGAATCTGTAGAATCTCATTATTTGCCATGGCTTCAGCGAAGCTTTTTGGGAAAATATGGGTAATGAAACCTTGTAAGCTTAGATTTGTTGCTGTTACACCTACATCAACTGGCGCAGTCGGTATTGGGAGATTCATACCTGCACCAGGTTGGAATAAATTGGCTAAACCCATACCTAAAAGTAGGGAAATAAGAGAAGCGCCAATAAACCAACTCATTGCTTTAAGTGTAATTGAACCTAAAGATGATGACTTACCCATTGAAATGAGACCAGAGACGATCGTCGCAAATACCAATGGTGCAATAATCATTTTAATTAATCTTAAGAATACATCTGTAAGAATCTTAAAATATGAAGCGATGTTTTCAGCCTGAGTAATACTCAAATTACTATGAAAAAGCCAACCAATTAATATTCCAGAGACCATGGCAACTAGAATAAACTTTAATAGTTTCTTCTGATTCATATAAAATTTCCTTTTAATACCCTAAAATCGATAAAAACATCCTATTGTTTTATAAGATGTTATGATTTCCTTCCTACTATGCCAAATATCCATTTGGCATAGGGGTGCTTGGCAGAATCTAAACAATATCAATTCAAATTAACAATGCAAAAAAGTATTTTACTATGCAAAAAATGCATAGAGATTGTTAAGTATTTATACAAAATGCCAATGACTGTTTGAATTAAACGAACTTAAATATGGAGAATGTTTGATGAATTAAACATTACATTTAGTGGACTTGAAAGAACTAGGATTTGGTTAATGATAAGTAAAACTCTCCAATCATGCGGCTTGGCACTCACCCTTCTTGCGTCATCTATGTCGCTTTATGCAAAAAACAATGTTGTTGTTGTTGCGACTGGTGGCACTATTGCTGGCGCAGGTGCAAGTTCAACGAACAGTGCGACTTATAGCGCGGCAAAAGTTCCTGTTGATGCTTTAATTAAAGCCGTTCCGCAAGTAAATGATTTGGCAAATGTCACGGGCATTCAGGCACTTCAAGTCGCATCTGAAAGTATTACAGACAAGGAATTGTTGGCTTTAGCCCGTCAAGTGAATGATCTAGTCAAGAAACCATCAGTGAATGGCGTAGTGATTACTCATGGTACGGATACTATGGAAGAAACTGCTTTCTTCCTTAACTTAGTTATTCATACTGACAAGCCAATCGTATTAGTCGGTTCTATGCGTCCATCTACTGCTCTATCGGCAGATGGTCCTTTAAATCTGTATAGTGCAGTCGCGCTTGCTTCATCTAATGAAGCAAAAAACAAAGGCGTAATGGTGCTAATGAATGATTCGATTTTTGCTGCGCGTGATGTCACAAAAGGAATCAACATTCATACCAATGCTTTTGTAAGCCAATGGGGAGCTTTAGGAACTTTGGTTGAAGGTAAGCCTTACTGGTTCAGAAGTTCTGTAAAAAAACATACCAATAATTCTGAATTTAATATCGAAAAAATTCAGGGTGATGCATTACCAAGCGTACAGATTGTATATGGTTCGGACAATATGTTGCCTGATGCATACCAAGCTTTTGCTAAAGCTGGCGTGAAAGCGATTATTCATGCAGGTACAGGTAATGGTTCAATGGCGAATTATCTAGTTCCTGAAGTAAGAAAATTACATGATGAACAAGGTATTCAAATTGTACGTTCGTCACGTGTTGCTCAAGGCTTTGTGCTTCGTAATGCCGAACAACCTGATGATAAATATGGTTGGATTGCAGCACACGATTTGAATCCACAAAAAGCACGTCTTTTAATGGCTTTAGCGTTAACTAAAACCAACGATGCAAAAGAAATTCAAAACATGTTCTGGAACTACTAAGCGTTAAATTAACCTTATTGATCTAAAACATCAAAGGCAGATTCAGCAAGAAATAGATGAATCTGCCTTTTGTTTTTTAATTATCATACTTTCAATCAATTTACTCTTTTCTAAAAAATCTTTTTTGTGATGCTTTTTTGTTATTTTCTTGATCCTTTTTAGTGGCTAAAAAATACATTTAAAAAAAGTTTGGAACATTTTGCCAATCATAATTCTGCATAAAGTAATTTAAATATGAACCATACATCCTGTATTTAGGTTAAAAATCCAACTCTCACGTTACTGTAGTTTTATGGAAATCACTGACAATCAGAAGAATTGACCCTATTAACGGCATTAATACGTCCATTGTATGAGACTGTGGCTATACAACTATAGTTACTGGCATTCCACCAATAATTGGTCTTAGAACTATAATCTGCCGAACGACTGCTTAACAGATAGTTGTATCTGCGAAAGACAGAGTTTGCCGCATTGGCTTTTGTTTCTTCTAAGTTTTTTATTTCGGGGGGCATTTGCATGCTTTCATTTTTTTTATTACTGGCGCGTTCATACTGAGCTAAAGCAGAAAAGGATGCGATGGATAAGGCTGCATTCGAAAATGTGGCGGTGTCTGTTGCATACTGATCTATTGATGGGTTCGATTCATTTTCTCCAGAGCTAGCAGTAATACTTGCCAAATCAGAATGTTCAGATAGGGTTTCTGCTTGAGCTATAGAAAAAAATGGACCAATGAAACATAAAGCATAAATTATTTTTTGGGTATTATTCATTTTATGACTCCCATCCGTGTGAGGATTATTGTTATAAGAGATACTCTAAGCTTTTTTTTAAAAAAAAAGAAGAGCTGAAATAATTTTAAATAAAACAAACCTTATTGAATTTTATCCTTTTTTAGATGACTCTATTCATATCAGCATCTTATCTAAATTTTTGCGTTCATTCATTTAAAAAAAATAGCCAGAGCATCTTGCTCTAGCTATTTATTCAAATTGATTTCACAGCGGTGTTTTAAACGTAGTCCACTTTACTTTGATCTAATAGGTTAAGTTTTAATATCTTTTTCTTTTTATAGCGGTAACCAATAAAGAGACCCACAAACCAGATTGGAGAAAGTACAAGAGCAATTAAAGTATCATGATCGAATGCTAAAATGACAATCGTGAAAACCAAGAACAACATGGTAAACCATGCCATAAAGAGTCCACCTGGCATTTTGAAATTCGATTGAAGGTGTAATTCAGGGTCTTTTTTACGGTATGCAATATAAGAAAGTACAATCAACATAAATGTAAAAATACATAAAATTGAAGTTAATGCAGAAATAATCGTAAATGCAGTCATGACATTCGGAACGATAAATAGAATTGAAGTTCCGAGTGTTACGCACAGCATAGAGAAAACTAAGCCACGAATTGGAACCTTGCTTTTTGATAACTTACTGAAGCTTTTCGGCGCATCATTTTCTAAAGATAAACCGTATAACATACGACTGGTCGCAAAAATACCGCTGTTTGCAGAAGAAAGTGCTGATGTTGCAACAACAAAGTTAATTAAGCCTGCCGCAATAGGTAAGCCAACATGGGTAAACATTTCTACATATGGGCTTTTTTCTGGTGAAACTTGTGACCAAGATGTCACTGCAATAATACAAACCAATGAACCCACATAAAACAACAAAATTCGTAAGGGAATAGAGTTAATGGCTTTAGGTAAAGATTTGTGCGGGTCTTTGGTTTCAGCAGCAGTGGTTCCGACCAATTCAATACCGACAAAGGCAAAAATAGCAATTTGGAAACCTGCCAAGAAACCAGTTAAACCATATGGGAACATTGAGCCACTTTCAAGTAAATGCGAGAAAGATGCTGTGACACCATTAGGAGAAACATAGTGAGTACTAATTAAATACAGCCCAGCGACAATAAATAAGATAATCGCAACAATTTTAATCAGGGAGAACCAAAATTCTAATTCACCAAACATCCTCACTGCAACAAAATTTAATATCGTTAAAATAGCGAGTGAAGCAAAGGCAGGTATCCATACGGGCATATCTGGATACCAAAATTGCATATACCCCCCTATTACAATAACATCAGCAATCGCGGTAATAATCCAGTTACACCAATACGACCAACCTAGAAAAAAACCTGCCCATGGACCTAAATATGCAGTTGCAAAATCGGCAAAGGTTTTAAAATTTGTATTGGCCAGCAATAGTTCTCCCATTGCACGCATAACAAAGAAAAAGAAAAAGCCAATAATTAAATAAGTTAGAATAATCGAGGTTCCTGAAATACTCAGTGTTTTACCAGAACCCATAAATAATCCTGTACCGATGGCGCCACCAATGGCAATCATCTGGATATGACGATTTGTCAATGAGCGTTGCAATTTTTCTTCATCTTGTTCAGTCATGTGCTGACTTCCAAGAAGATCTCCTTCTAGAAATTGCTTTCCCTTGTTCTTACTCATGTAATGTTTACTCCAATTTATAACAACCGTTACAAATCCTTTAATAACGACCTAACTCGAATAATAGATAACCTTATTTATTTAAATTCAACATGAAATTAATTTAAATAATTGAGAATAAAATCCATTTATTCTAATTTCTTAAGCCTTACTGGATCGCTTATAATTAAATGGATTACTTAAATATGTTTTATTTAGAACCCAATAATCGCTCCACAAATTTAAAATAAATATTTAACCCATAATGAGGCTAGTTTAGTTCGGTATTTAACCTAATAAAATTTCTGGTGGATCATACAGCACACTTTAGACTTTTTTGTTTAGTTACTCTTTATTTTTGCTTAATTTAAAACCACTTGTTTAGTTTAAAATGTACGTTTAGTTGAAAAATATGCGAGTAAATAGTTGCAATTATCCATTAGTCTAGTGCACTTTAATTTAAGAATTGATGGTTTAAAATAAAAACCATCAATTCAATTATGGATTTTCTGAGTATTTAAAAACACTGATATTTATAAGCAAATACCAGGTGAAAGTTTCTCGGGTAAAATAACTTTGTCACTTTCTAATGAAGCCATAGGCCACGCGCAATAATCAGCCGCATAAAATGCACTGGCACGATGATTTCCTGAAGCCCCTACACCTCCAAATGGTGCAGCACTGGATGCGCCTGTTAATGGTTTATTCCAGTTTACGATTCCTGCTCGTGCTTCAATAATTAAGTGATCGAACAAGTCCCGATTTGGTGAAACTAAACCTACAGACAACCCAAAGCGGGTTTTGTTTGCAAGACTTAAGGCTTCATCAAAGTCTTTATAGCGACAGATGGTGGTTAAAGGCCCGAAGTATTCTTCGTCTGGGACTTCAACCTTTGTCACCTCAAGAATCCCCGCTGTAAGTAATGAACTTTCAGCATTAGGACGAGTCATCTCTAGCAGTGCAGTCGCGCCTAGAGCTAATAATTGTTGCTGTGCTTTCAGCATCAGATCAGCAGCTTGAGATGAAATCACCCCTCCCATAAATGGCTGTGGTTGTTGATTCCAGTGACCTACTACTAATTTCTGTGTAGCCTCAACAAAGCGCTGAACAAAGGCATCGCCATTGGCACCTTCTTTCACCAAAATACGACGTGCACAAGTACAGCGTTGTCCCGCTGAAACAAAAGCAGACTGAATTGCCAAATGAACCACAGCATCTACATCAACAGCTTCATCAATAATGAGCGCGTTATTGCCACCCATTTCTAAAGCGAGAATTTTCTCTGGACTGCCAGCCATTTGCTTGTGTAAGTGATAACCTGTATTGGCACTGCCCGTAAAAAGTAAACCATCTATCTGTGTTGAAGCTGCTAAAGCTTCACCTGTTTGGCGTCCACCTTGTATCAGATTTAAAACACCATCAGGCAAACCAGCTTGTTGCCAGAGTTTTACCGTTTCTTCAGCAGTCCACGGCGTGAGTTCGCTGGGTTTGAATACAATGGTATTTCCTGCAATTAAAGCGGGAACAATATGTCCATTGGGCAAATGACCTGGAAAATTGTAAGGTCCAAATACAGCCAATACTCCATGCGGACGATGACGCAATGATGCAACACCATCTGCCATGACAGTTTCACTAGAGCCCGTTCTCTCATGGTAAGCACGTACAGAAATGACCATTTTAGCAATCATGGACTGAACTTCGGTCAGTGTTTCCCAAAGGGGTTTACTAGTTTCCTGACTAATGACTTCCGCTAGGCGATTTTGATTCTGCTCCAATAATGCTGCAAAACGTTCAATGATCTCGATACGTTGTTCTAATGAGTATTTCGCCCATGTAGAAAAGGCTTTACGTGCAGCAAGGGTAGCTTTTTCAACATCTTCTTGATTGGCTGCTTGAGCAGCCCAAAGAGCTTGATTGCTGACTGGATTTGTTTTAATCCATTCTGCACCATGCCCATTCAGCCACTGCCCTTGTATAAATTGTTTGCCCTGAATCATGCTTTGTGTTCCTTCGGATTTAAGGACAGCACACGAACCACATCACCCTGAGCTACTTGAAGTTGCTCAGCCTGCGCTTGAGTTAACTGTATAGTTTTTTGTTCAGGATCATGCTGAACTAAAATGCCACGGTAGTCTTGGTAATGGTCATTTGAAATTAAGTAAGGTTCTGCTTCATTCAACGTTGTTGTTTCAATAATTTCAACTTGAAGAACTGTACTTTCTTTAATTGAACGTAAGTTCTCTACATCCGCTTCTAAAGTCGCACCACCATCGAAAATATCGACATAACCTTGGAAACGTAGACCTTCACCCAACAGTAACTTATATGCCGGCAAAGTATTTGGATGCACTTTACCAATCACTTCTTGAGCCGCCGCAGGCAACATATCGACATATAAAGGATAGCGTGGCATCAGTTCTGCAATAAAAGATTTCTGCCCTGTACCACTGAGATAATCTGCCTTTCTAAATTCCATATCGAAGAACTTATGTCCGACTGCATCCCAGAACGGAGAGTTCCCGACTTCGTCTGAATATCCGCGCATTTCTGCAACGATGCGTTTTTCAAAAATATTTCTGAATGCTGCAATAAACAAGAAACGGATTTTTGAAAGAAATTTTCCGTTCATTTCTTTACGATAATCAGGATCGAGGAACAACGTACATAATTCACTGCACGTAGTGTGGTCATTGCTTAAAAACAAGGTTTGATGTGACTTATACACATTCAGTGTTTTTGAAGAATGTACTTGAGTGCCAACATGGAAGTTGTACCAAGGTTCACTTAAGCCCAGCGCAACTTCAATCCCACAGAGTCCAACCACCTTGTTAATGCTGGTATCTTCTAAAACAAAGAAATAACCTTGATCTGCTTTGCTCAGTTTGCCGCGCACAGTGTCGCAAGCACGTTTCAGTTTTGCCGCCAAAATTTCCAAGTTAGGCTGTAATGAAGTAAGCCCATAGCCTGCTTTTTCAGCAAGTTGATAGATGTCATTGATATCATCTTCTCGGATATAACGAATAATCATCATTTATGCACACTCCTTCAATTCGTGGGAAAATTTTTCTAAAGCTTGCTCAAAACGGCTAAGCCCTTCGTCGATATCTTCAAATGGGATAATGAGTGAAGGTGTAAAACGAACAACATTTGGACCTGCAACCAGCGCCAGTAAGCCTTGCTCAGCTGCCAAATTGACGATATTTTTCGCTTGACCCGCATGTTCTGCTTTTAGGGCACATCCGATGAGTAAACCCTGACCACGAATTTGCTCAAAAACATTGAATTTCGCATTAATCTTATTTAGACCAGTGACAAAATAATCAAATCGTTGCTGAACGCCCTCTAAAACTTCTGGCGTGTTGATAAATTCGAATACCGCATTTGCCACTGCACAAGCCAATGGGTTGCCACCATAAGTTGTGCCATGATCGCCTACTGCATACATATTTGCGTATTCATTTGTGGTAATCATCGCACCGATTGGGAAGCCACCACCCAAAGCTTTGGCAGTGGTTAGAATGTCAGGAGTAACACCTGTATTCATATAAGCATAGAGTGAGCCAGTACGCCCAACACCTGTTTGAACTTCATCAAAAATCAGGACAGCACCATGTTCATCACAGAGTTGGCGCAAGCCTTGTAAAAACTCAAGATCAGCAGGAAGTACGCCGCCTTCGCCTTGAATAGGTTCAACAATAACGGCACAAGTATTTTCATTGATAACGGCTTTTGCCTGCTCTAAATCATTAAATGCAGTATGTTGAATACCTTCTGGTAGTGGTGCGAAATCTTGAGAATATTTCGGTTGACCACCTGCGGTTACAGTAAATAATGTGCGACCGTGAAATGCATTCTTAAATGCAACGATTTGATTTTTATTTGCATGACCACTGAGCAAACCGACTTTACGAGCAAGTTTTAAAGCGGCTTCATTTGCTTCTGCACCCGAATTACAGAAAAATACTTTGTCTGCAAAGGTATTTTCGACGAGCTGTTTTGCTAAACGAAGAACAGGCTCATTGGTATAACCATTGCCAATATGCCAAAGTTGAGTCGCTTGTTCCGTCAAGGCCTGAACTGCCACTGGATGTGCATGACCTAAAGCATTTACTGCAATACCACCTGCAAAATCAATATATTGCTTGTCATCTTGATCCCAAACCTGAGAACCCTGACCACGCACTAAGATGAAATTTGCTGGAGCAAAAACTGGAACCATCCAATCATTAAAGTTTTTACGCGTCACCGCCAAGTTATTCATTCTGCTACCTCTCCAATATCTTCTAAATTCATTTTTTGGTTATTCACCAAAATCGCTCAAGCTGCTTCCTCATGTTCCTGTGCGATGGACTTAAATTTTGTGTAGCTTTTCGTTATAGAAAACAAAAACTGACAAAGATGGTTTTAGACCATGTGAAATCAAGGATTGAGGAAAAGTGCCTGCAATCGCCTTACGAGTATGATTTTCTAAGTTTGTAGTCATCTATTTTTCCTTAACGACTGAAGCTTCCATCTGCGCTTAAAAACCCTTGGAGATACATGTTGATCAACACGATGTTGATTCGATCTCGAGCTGAATTTAAGTTTGAAATGAAACTGAATCTTCAGCAGGCTTAGCGCATTTGTATATTATTCAAAATCAAAATGACTTAAAAAATTTGTACTTTTTTCTAAAATGAATTATTTTTTTCCAAATTGACAATTGCAGGATGCAAAATGAGCGAAGTAGATCAAATAATTCTCGGTTTGCTAAAAGAAAATGCCCGAATGTCTGTCACAGATTTAGCGGAAAAAACGGGGGTATCTCGTCCGACTATTAGGAGTCGAATCGACTACATGGAAACTTCTGGCATGATTACGGGATATACCGTGCGCTACCGCCCAGATGTAGAAAAAAATATTATTCGTGCCTGGATGAGCATTATGGTGGAAGGCACTAAAGCCCGATCGGTTATTAGCGAATTACGTTTGGATTCGGCTGTTGAACGCTTACATAAAACCAATGGAAAATGGGACATTTTGGTTGAAATTCGAGCAGATTCGCTAGAAAACTTTGATAAAGTACTGGAAAGGATTCGGTGTATTGCTGGTATTTATAATAGTGAAACCAGTATTTTACTCTCAACTTTTAAAACCTAATCTTAATAAAAATTCAACTTAGGTATTATCTTATCGTGGTGAAAATGCTTAAGAACCTTTGATATAGATGAATTTTAGGTCTTCACTCATTTTGGAGCACTAAAATTCCTCCACTTTCAGGGTTTTTAAAGTATTTTAATCAATAAAAGGATGTTATTCATTGCAGCTTATTCATCATTAAACAATGTGATGTATTTAATGATTCATATGTCATTTAAACTACTGTAAAAATGAATTTTATAGGATCTAAATTTAAGACTCTGCATGTATAACATTAAGCGCGAAAAAATATGAAAATTAATGTTAGGATGTAAGCGAAATAATATTACAAATTATAGGGAAATATATACATGACAATATCACAATTAGAATTCTATCAAGCCAAGTTAAATTATGAAATGGACTCTTGGGACTTGTTTGAGGCCTTAAGTCAGGGGCAAAAAATTATTGTGGTTGATGGACGTAATGCTATTGCCTATCAGCATGAGCACATTCCCCATGCAATAAATATCCCGCATCGCAGTATTACACAGCAAACTTTAGCCCATTTGGATCAAACTGTTTTGTATGTCACTTATTGTGATGGTATTGGCTGTAATGCCTCGACCAAAACGGCGCTCAAAATGTCGACTTTAGGCTTTCAGGTGAAAGAACTGATTGGCGGTCTAGATTGGTGGAAACGGGATGGCTACCAAACAATGGGTGACAATGCTCGAGCAGGAACCAGTATTGATTGTGGTTGTGCAGGTTAGGACATTGAGAAGAAACTGTTCTAATGTCAAGCATCCAGTTTCTTTCATTTTTCTAGTAGTTATTGGATTCAATTGCCTGTTTTTCCAAGATTAAATATCGACAGTATCAATATCTATCATAGGTAGTTTAATGGCGGTACTGATATGCTTTATGAAGAAAATTAAATTTTAAAATAAAAAAATACCTATAAAATGAATAAGGCAATAGAAGTTTTATTTACATAAAACAGAATTGTATTGCTCTAAAAAAATTATTTATACGCACAAGCTAAGGATAGCGAGTATGGATTTTAAGTCGCACGGTAAACCCCATCACTTCTTTTCTTCACATGCAATTCTCATTATCACTTTTGCTCAGCTTTTTGGTACATCGTTATGGTTTAGTGCAAATAGTGCAGCAGCCAATTTAATTCAAGAATGGCACATTACTGTTGCGGATATTGGTTGGCTAACCAATGCTGTACAGGCAGGTTTTATTCTTGGAACCTTCTTTATTGCCTTTACGGGTTTTGCAGATCGTTTTAAAGCGAGTTCTATTTTTACTGGTGCAGCACTGTTGGGTGCATTGTTTAATTTATGTTTTGCATGGTTAGCGCAGGGTTTAATCGATGGCATGATCTACCGCTTTTGCGTGGGTATTTGCTTGGCTGGCATCTACCCGATTGGGATGAAGTTGGTTGTGCAATGGGCCCCTCATCGAGCTGGAGCAGTTTTATCAATTTTGGTTGCCATGCTCACATTAGGTACAGCATTGCCCCATGCCCTGAATGGTCTATCAGCCAATTTAAACTGGCATTATGTCATTACGTTTTCATCCATTTTGGCATCAGTTGCCGCGTTGCTTATTTTTATGTTGGGTGATGATCAATCTGCACAGCTCACCAAAAAAAGAATAGCCACTGGAAATGCATTTCAGGTCTTTAAAATTAGAAAATTTAAAGCTTCCGCACTTGGATATTTTGGTCATATGTGGGAGTTATATGCCTTTTGGACCATCTTGCCTCTTTTTATTGCTCATTCAGGTGTTTTAAAAGCCTTCGGCTTATCGAATGTGCCATTGGCTACATTTTTAATTATGGCATGTGGTGCTGTTGGCTGTCTTTTAGGTGGATATTGGTCAAAGACATATGGCAGTGATCGCGTTGCTATGGGGGCTTTATTCCTTTCTGGTCTATGTTGTCTGATTTTTGCATTGGCTTGGCGTTATTTACCTGCGTGGTCACTACTGATCGTTCTTGTAGTATGGAGTGCATCTGTCATTGCAGATTCACCACAATTTTCCGCACTCGCCTCTGCTGCATGTCCACCAGAAAAACTGGGTGCAGCGCTCTCTATTCAGAATTCTATTGGCTTTGCGATAACAATTGTCTCCATTGCATCTACAACCTATGCCTTTGATCATATAGGTTTAGATTCTGCTTGGATTCTTTTGCTTGGTCCTGTTTTGGGTATCTTGGGTTTTTATAGGACAATGTCAAAAACCGAATGAAGTTTTATTCTCAGCAAATTGGGTTTGGACTGATTTAGCGATTTCTAAAAAGTTAATTTATAACTTTAATTGGTGTGTGATAGCTTATTCATATTCAAAATAAATAAGCTATCTTCTTAAAAGACTAGAAGAAAATCGTATTAAAATTTAAAGCTATAATCCACATTAATACGTGTTTCATTTGCTGAATGGAAGGTCATATTGGTTGGCATATCATTGCGATAATGAGAAAAACGCGTTCTAAGCCCTAGACCTTTTAAATTCCCTTCAGGTATACGATAGCCGAGCTCAAACTCTAAAGACTCTTCTTCAAAACGTCGGTCGCCGTATGTTAATAAATCAATGTCATCACCTTTGGCATAGCGCGTCATAAAGCGTAAACCATTGAGTGAAGTTTCACCTAGGCGGACATTTTTAAAATCATAGTCATAACGCAAAGAAATCACTTTTTCATCTTTGTTTGAGTAATCCGAACTCATAAAATCAAGCACAACTGGGCTTTCAGCACCCGATAAAAATGGCAGACCTGTATCACCAAAAGATTGCATATAGCCAATCGAGAGCGTATGCCCCTGTGTATTTAAGCCAAACAATCCGCCTAAGTGACGATTATCCATAGCACCTATTTTTTCACTTCCCGTATGATTGCTGTTAAAAAAGCGAATATCCGTTAAGAAATTGTACTGATCTGAAATGGGTTGTTTACCAATAATACCCAGAAATTGTTGCTGATAAATATCCTGTAATTCAGCATGATACATACGAATACGATAAGCATCACTGAGTTGGTAAACTCCCCCAAGCGTATAAAAATGATCCGTGGTTGCAGCCCGATCAAAGCGATGGTTGATATTATCAATGCCGACGTCAGTGTAGTGAATAGAATCTCTTTGACGGACTTTATCGACATAAAACCCTTCCAATTGCAGCTTAGGAATTTCTGTAGAAACCAATCTTACACCACGATAAGTTTGCGGAAATAATCTTGCTGGTGAAGAAAAAATTGTCGGAAGTTGCGGAACCAGATCTCCCACAAAAAGTTCATTTTTACTCAATCGTACTTTGCCAGTTACGCCAATTTTTCCATAGTAATCATCTCTTGAATTGTCCGAATTGACAGCCAATAAACCCGTCCGTGCGTAATCATCTGCTTGACTTCCTAATAAATTAAAACTAGCCATTGCAAGAACATCTACACCAAATCCTACAGTTCCATCGGTATAACCCGATTGTCCCTTAAAGATAAGACCCTGTGCCCAATCTCGAGCAGCGGTATAAGGATAAGGATCTTTTTTATAATCCCGATCAAAATAGAAATTTCGCAATGTAATTTCAGCCTGACTATCTGCAATGAACTGCGCATGTGCCATGTTGGCAAAAAATGGGCACAAGCAGATCCCCATCCATAAAGATGTCTTTTTCATTTTTATCTCAACTTTTAATTTTTAAACAGATAATTAGATCGATGTATTGAGTGAATAATTTTGAGTTTTTTGATGTCGATGCACCGCTTTACCCAAAATTAAAATCAAGAAAATGGCTAAGATAAATACAATGCCGTAGTAAGCATAAAGATGCTGTGGTGCCATGCCTTGATCTAAAAATAGACCCGCTATGGTTGGAGATAAAATGGCACCAATACGCCCAAATCCAATTGCATACCCCACACCGCGGCTTCGAATATCTGCTTCATAAATAGTTGGTGAAATTGAATACAGTCCTGCAACACAGCCGTTAATGAGTGTGCCTAGTAATAAACCGACCGATAGTGCAATGCTGACTTGTGATGAAACTGCAACAAATAAGAAAATACAGAGTGCTGTTGAGCCTAAAAATAAGCTAAGTGCATAGAAAATTTTAATACGTGAAGCTAAAAGCCCAATAATCGCTGCACCAAAAATCCCCCAATACTGATTAGAATTCCAGTACTAACGCCTTGATCTCTCGACATACCCATTGCAATTAAAATTTTAGGTGTCCAGCTCATCACGAAGTAGAAACCAAACATCACCAAGAAAAATGCAAACCATAAACACAAGGTTTGAAACCCTTGCTGACCACGAAATAGTTTCGCAACATCGCTGCCCTTTTGTTGTTCAGCTTGCACAGACTCTGGCAGCATTTGTAAAGGCGTCAACTGCATACGTTGCAGAATCATATTGGTATTTTCCAATGCACGTACAGGCTTTTTTGCCAACAAATAATCAAGTGATTCAGGTAACAACCACACAGCAAAGGCAAACATGATCAGCGTTGTGATACCGCCCGCTAAAAAGACTGAACGCCAGCCCAAATGTTCAATTAAAACAAAGGTAAGTACACCTCCTAAAGTTGCGCCAATACCATATCCTGTAGACATCAAACTTACTGCTAGGCTTCTCCAGCGTGCATTTGCGTATTCACTTGCCAGTACGTTACTACTCGCCAAGATCCCACCAACGCCAACACCAGTGATGAACCGTAATGCAGCCAACATGCTATGATTTTGCACAAGCCCACATGCAGACATGCTCAATCCTGCAATAATCAAACAAATTAAAATTAAGAAACGTCGACCAATTTTATCTGCTAACGGTGCCAAGAAAATGGAACCTGCCGCCATGCCAAATAAACCTGCGCTAAGGAGTATCCCGATTTGTGCACCAGACAAAGCCCATTCTGCAGATACTGAAGGTGCTGTAAATGCCATCACCATGACATCAAAGCCATCAATCACATTTAGAAATAGACAAATCAGGATCACGAACCATTGATAACGGCTCATTTTAGTATTGTTAATTTCGTCTAAAACATTTCTTTGCATTGTGTAACTCCCAATTAGGAACGGAAATACACACGACCATGTGGGAACACAACATTGGGTGATTATGCATATCCATATCCATAATTGCCTAGAAGGGATAATTAAGAATGAGAGTGATCCTATATACATAGAGATCATTTTTACGAAGCATCCTGCTCTTTTTCTATACTGTATAATTGGATCCATAAAATCAACCAATTTATTTGATTTTTTATCTCATTGTTAAAAAATGATATAAATCAAATTGATAAATTGGAGTAATTATTAACATAAAGGCGAAAATGATTTTAAAATTTTCAGAATTACGATATATGGATCCATTTATCAGAAATCAAGAATCCAAATTTAACAGAAAAATGGATCCATAAAATGAACTTCATAAAATATTAAATTTGCTAAAATCAATAAAATACAAACTAAAAATCATATAAAATGCCAGATTACATTTGACAAGACCATTAAATAGACATAAATTGGATCCAATAATTGACAAGGAGTCATCATAATGTTCATCAAAAATGCATGGTATGTCGCATGCCGCCCTGAAGATCTTCAAAATAAGCCATTAGGTCGTACTATTTGCGGTGAAAAAATTGTTTTCTATCGTGGCAAAGAAAACAAAGTTGCTGCTGTCGAAGACTTCTGCCCACATCGTGGCGCACCACTTTCTCTCGGCTATGTTGAAGATGGAAATTTAGTTTGTGGCTATCATGGATTGGTTATGGGCTGCGACGGTAAAACAATTGCTATGCCAGCACAACGTGTACAGGGATTTCCTTGTAATAAAGCTTATGCAGTGGTCGAAAAATTTGGTTTTGTCTGGGTGTGGCCGGGTGATAAAGATCAAGCAGATGAATCCAAACTTCCTGAACTAAGATGGGCCGATCATCATGAATGGAGTTATGGCGGAGGCTTATTCCATATTCAATGCGATTATCGCCTGATGATTGATAACCTCATGGACTTAACCCATGAAACCTATGTGCATTCTAGTAGTATTGGTCAAAAAGAGATTGATGAATCACTGCCAATCACAAAAGTTGAGGGTGATCATGTCATCACCGAACGCTATATGGACAATGTGATTGCTCCTCCTTTTTGGCAAATGGCGCTTCGAGGTAATCATCTCGCAGATGATGTACCAGTAGACCGCTGGCAGCGTTGTCATTTCTTCGCCCCAAGTAATGTACATATTGAAGTGGGGGTTGCACATGCAGGTCATGGTGGCTATGACGCACCAAAGGACAAGAAAGTATCTTCGATCGTGGTGGATTTTATTACGCCTGAAACAGAGACTTAGCATTGGTATTTTTGGGGAATGGCACGCAACTTCCAGCCTGAAAATACAGAACTCACCGATCAAATTCGTGAAGGACAAGGTAAAATCTTTACTGAAGATTTGGAAATGTTAGAGCAACAACAACAAAACATTCTCAATAATCCGCAGCGCAAACTACTGATGTTGAACATTGATGCTGGCGGAGTTCAATCACGCAAAATTATTGACCGCTTATTGAATGAAGAAAGACAGGCTGCAGTAAAACCTGAAGTGGCTAAATTTCCAAATATTCATGTGATTTAAGGATAAAAAATGGACGTTATTATTGATAAGATTCATCAGCTTACGCCCTCTATTCGCGCCTTTGAACTTATTTCCACATCAGGTTCGGCCCTGCCGCCATTTGAGGCTGGGTCGCATATTGATGTCCATCTCAAAAATGGACTTACTCGGCAATATTCTCTCTCGAACTGTTCGAGTGAAAACAACCGTTATGTCATTGGCGTACTGCATGATGAAAACTCACGGGGCGGTTCACGTTGCATCCATAATGACTATCATGAAGGTGATGTATTAAGTATTGGTCAGCCACGTAATTTATTTGCATTGCATGACAATACAAAAAAAGCTGTATTGTTTGCAGGAGGTATTGGGATTACCCCGATTCTTTCAATGGCTTATCGTTTAAAAGCACAGGACATTCCATTTGAATTGCATTATTTTGTACGTAGCCATGAAATGCTCGCCTTTTATGGCAATTTAACCCAACACTTTCCAGAGCAGATTCATTTTCACATTCAAAATCAGGTTGATACTCAATGTGATATGGCAAAAGTATTGCAACAACCCGATGCGAGCAAACACCTATATGTATGTGGGCCAACGGGCTTTATGCAATTTGTAATGCAGTCCGCTGAAACAGCGGGTTGGCAATTTGAACAACTGCATCAAGAGCATTTTGTGGCACAGCAAAGCAAGCAGGAAAATGATGAAGCATTTACTTTGGAAATTGCTGGCACAGGACAGCGAATCGAAATTCATCCAGAACAGACTGTAACTCAAGCCCTATTAGCGCATGGTTTTGATGTGCCTGTATCTTGCGAACAAGGTATTTGCGGTACTTGTATTACCCGTGTTGTTTCAGGGGTTCCAGATCATCGGGATGTATTTATGACGGATGAAGAGCGTGCCTTGAATGATCAATTTACGCCCTGCTGCTCTCGCTCTAAATCCAAACATTTGGTGATTGAACTATAGAAATTTGGTTTACTCCCGCTCAAACCCATTGAGTGGGAGTCTCTTCTTACACCCCAGTCAATATATTTTTGACCGTCTCCCCCAACAACGCAACACTACTATGCTCCCGCATTAAGGTTTCAGCACGGCCCGACTGACGCTGAACTAAAGCTTCATAAATAGAACAATGCTGCAAATGTGCGTAGTGTAAGCGACGGTATTCAGACAAAGCTCGTGATTCGTCATAAGTAATGGCTTGAACGGAAGCCATAGGCAATTGATTGTTTTTTGCCAAGGCTTGAATAAGGGCAATATTTTGTGCGCCTTGAATAATCGTGTCATGGAAAATCACGTTAAATTCATGATAACGTTCTAATTCTTCATCACCAAATTCAGTATGCTCTGCAAAGAGTTGCTCTATTTGTTCGATACAGTTTTTTAAAGTTTGCTGTTGCTGTTCCGATAAACCTTGTTCGGCTAAGGTTTTCGCTGCCAAGCCTTCCAATACTCCGCGAACCTCTAAGGCATCATTGACCAATTGATTTGAAATTTCACGAACCGTATACCCTCGGGTTGGATTCTTGATCAACAATCCTTCTTGTTCCAGCAAACGAAAGGCCATGCGAATGGGCTGACGAGATACCCCAAGTAGCTCTGCTGTTGGGATTTCAGCAATGCGACTGCCGCCTTCAAGTTCACCCGCGATAATCATTTTTCTTAATTTAATTAAAACTTGTTGCCCTGAAGACATCCCTAGCCACACTTGTTAAAAGATTTCAAAGTCATGCTAGCAAGATCAATCATCAAGTGACAATACATTTCTAACAGAGCAAAGATTTACATCTATGCATGAGTATATTAAAGCCTCATCTTGACTCACTCTGAAGCTGCTTCAACTTTAGATTGTTTTAAGTTATTGACCATAATGTCTAAATTATTGCGAATTAAATAAGCCAAGTTCATATCGACGCCTTGCAGCATTTTAGTTTCCAGCGCCTCTACCAAGGCATTGCATTCGGCTAGTTTAGCTAAACCACTTGCTGTAACAGTTAGCAAAATACGGCGACCATGGGTTGGATCTGGTGTTTTCTCAATCCATTGATGTTGCAATAAATCTTGCAAAATTTTATTGGCTGACTGTGGCTTTATAAATGAACGCTCTGCGAGCTTGGCATTCGACAAATTATTTTTGGAGGCCAAAACAGATAATGCGGTGAACTGAGGTAAAGTTATGTCTAAATCTTTTAAATGTTCTATTAAATATTTACTAATTACCCGATCTATACGTGCGATGGTATAGCTTAAACGTGGGCCATCTTCTGTTTTTTTATCAACGGTATTTGAACGCATCATAATTTTTCATCATAAAAGCTAAAACTAAAAAAGAAGTATGAGAGTGGGCTCTCATACTTCTTTGTATTTAACGAGCTGTCGTACTTTGCATTAACTGTACAGGCTGTTTAGGCTTTCTGACAAGCATCAAAGCAGAAATCGCTGCAATCAGAATCACTGGAATACTTGAACCAATCACAATCGTAGCACTTTGCCCCAATGACAGTAAAAAACCAGCAAGCAATGGACCAGCAAAAGATCCAATACGACCCACAGCAACTGCCGCACCTACACCTGTACCTCGCATTTCTGCTGGGTAATAAATGGCAGCAAGTCCATATAATGCAGACTGCCCACCTACAATAAATAACCCACAACCCACCGCAGAAAGTGCCAATACCGCCACAGTTGGAGAAAAAGACAGACAACACAAAGACACTAAAATGCCGAGATAAATAAATTTAATTACGAAACTCATGCGTATTTTGTCTAGCATCGTGCCCATTAGAATGGAGCCAAAAATGCCGCCAACGTTATAACCCATTTGCACATAATTGGCTTGCAGCTTGGTCAGACCTTGTGCACCCATCAATAGTGGTAGCCAATTCAGTAAGAAATACAGCACCACCAACGTACAGAAGAAACTGATCCAAATTTGAATCGTCGACATTCTTCGTTCTTTAGCAAAGAGTACTTCTAAAAAAGGCGTTGCCGATTGGGTTTTATGGTTTAGGTAATCTGTTGATTCAGGTAAAAATTTCATCAATAGTGGAATTAATAAAATTGGGGCAATCCCTCCCACATAAAAGATATGACGCCACTCTGCATCGCCAGCCAAAAGCATCGCAACGACAGAAGTGAGTAAGCCACCGCAGGGAATACCACTGTACATAATACTCACCGCTGTGCCTTTACGGTCAGAGGATACTGCCTCCGATGCCAAGGTAATCATCATCGGTAAAGCACCGCCCATACCCAGTCCAGTCAAAAAGCGAATGACTAACAGGAGTTCATAATTTGCGGCGAAGGCGGTTACTAATGACATTGCCCCAAAAATTAAGATACTGAAAATCAATACTTTTTTACGGCCAATAATATCGGCAAGCCGTCCACCAATAATCGCACCGGGTAAAGTTCCGATAATGGCTGCACTAAAGGCCCAAGCCATGTGAGCATTATCCAACATAAATTCTGCACGCATACGTGGGGCGGCAACCCCCATAGATTGAAGATCGAAACCTTCAAAAATTGCGATTGCAAAACATAACAGCAAAGTGAGTTTGGCCCTTCCCGAGGGATGATGCACTTTATCCATAACTAAATCCTTCTTTTGATATTTCCATGACATCTTGTTGTTTTGTGCTGTTCATCGAACACTCGTAAAATATCAGTTAGACTGACTTAAAAATCAATACAAAAATTTAATTATTTTTTATAAAAAAAATTTTATTTATATTTTTCAGTGGTATAAAAAATTTAAATAAAATTCTTTAAAAAACACTTGAATGTAAGTTTAACTGATATTAAGTTAAGTGAAGAACAAACAAACTGTCATTCAAGGAGCAAGCACATGACATATGAAAACCGTTGGGAAACTGTTGATGTAAAAATTGAAAATGGTATTGCATGGGTTATTTTTAACCGCCCAGAAAAGAAAAATGCCATGAGTCCAACATTGAACCGCGAAATGATCGATGTCCTCGAAACTCTAGAACTTGATCAAGATGCTCGCGTGTTGGTATTAACAGGATCTGGAGACTCTTGGACAGCAGGCATGGATTTGAAAGAATATTTCCGTGAAGTAGATAGCCAACCCGAAATTGTACAAGAACGTATCCGTCGTGATTCTTGCCGCTGGCAGTGGCAATTATTACGTATGTATTCAAAACCAACCATTGCTATGGTCAATGGATGGTGTTTCGGTGGCGGCTTCTCTCCTTTAGTGGCGTGTGATCTTGCTATTGCAGCGGATGAAGCAACCTTTGGTTTATCTGAAATTAACTGGGGAATTCCACCAGGCAACTTGGTCAGTAAAGCAATGGCAGATACTGTTGGACACCGTACCTCGCTGTATTACATTATGACGGGCAAGACTTTTAGTGGAAAAGAAGCTGAAAATATGGGCTTGGTCAATAAAAGTGTGCCTTTGGCTCAACTCAAATCAGAAGTCACTGAACTTGCCAATATTTTGCTAGAGAAAAACCCCGTGGTATTGCGTACTGCCAAAAATGGTTTTAAACGCTGTCGTGAACTCACTTGGGATCAAAATGAAGACTATTTATATGCCAAGTTAGATCAATGTAACCATCGTGACACCGAAGGTGGACGCCAAGAAGGTCTGAAACAATTCCTAGATGAAAAATCTATTAAACCAGGTTTACAAAGCTACAAGCGTACTGGCTAATTTCTGGTTTTTTAAAATGGTTAAGTAAGGATACAACCCATGCACAATGTACAGTTAAAACAAGATGAATCTATAGACACATCAAACCTTCATAAGGTGCAATTGCTGATTCACGGGCAATCTGTCGATGCATCGAATAAAGCAACGTTTGAACGAATCAGCCCGATTGATGGTCAAGTCGCCAGTATTGCAGCGGCGGCAACTTTGGCAGATGTCGATTTAGCTATAGAGTCTGCGGCAAAGGCTTTTCCTGTTTGGTCGAAACTTTCCCCGACTGAACGCCGTTTACGTTTACTCAAAGCAGCGGACTTGATGGATGCGAGAACGGATCAATTTATTCAAATTGGGATGCGTGAAACAGGTTCAACTGCGACATGGTATGGGTTCAATGTCCACCTTGCTGCCAACATGTTACGTGAAGCAGCAGCCATGACTACACAAATTGATGGCAGCCTGATTCCATCCGATGTGCCCGGAAATATGGCGATGGGAATTCGTGTTCCGTGTGGGGTTGTGGTTGGTATAGCCCCGTGGAATGCACCAGTGATTTTACCCACCCGTGCGTTGGCGATGCCACTAGCCTGCGGTAATACAGTGGTACTCAAAGCATCCGAAGCTTGCCCTGCAACACAACGACTGATTGGTCAAGTGTTGCATGAAGCAGGTCTTGGCGATGGTGTGGTAAATGTCATTACCCATGCTGCTGAAGATGCACCGCAAATTGTGGAACGCTTAATCTCGCACCCTGCGGTCAAACGAATTAACTTTACTGGCTCTACCAAAGTCGGGAAAATTATTGCAGAAACCGCGGCCAAATACTTAAAACCTGTTCTACTCGAACTTGGTGGTAAAGCCCCTGTTGTCGTTCTTAATGAAGCTGATGTCGATGAAGCTGTTAATGCGGTTGCATTTGGAGCGTTTTTCAATCAAGGACAAATCTGTATGTCTACCGAACGAGTGCTCGTACAAGATGGGATTACGGATCAATTTATTGAAAAACTGATTGAAAAGACCCGTACCATTCATGCAGGAAATCCAACCTTTAAAGGGAATGCTCTTGGTGTATTGGAAAGCCAACGTGCAGCAAATCGCATTCGACACTTACTAGAGGATGCGCAAAGCAAAGGTGCAAATTTACCGCTTGGCATTCATATACAAGACACTGTCATGCAACCAACTTTGGTTTTAAATATTCATCCAGACATGCTGCTGTATCGAGAAGAATCGTTTGGCCCAGTTTGCACAGTACAACGTTTTGGCAGTGTTGAAGAAGGCATTAAACTTGCCAATGACAGTGAGTTTGGTTTATCTGCTGCCGTGTTTAGTCAAAATATTGCACAAGCACTGGATGTTGCAAAACAAATTGACTCGGGTATTTGCCATATTAATGGGGCAACCGTACACGATGAAGCACAAATGCCTTTTGGTGGAACCAAAGCCAGTGGATATGGGCGCTTTGGCAGTAAGGCTTCGATAGCTGAATTTACAGAATTGCGTTGGATTACCATACAAACACAACCACGTCATTATCCAATTTAGCGATTGGATTTGACCTTAATATTCAATAAAAATGCATGAAGCAAAAAAATAAAGCGCAGTGATGCGCTTTCCATGGAGTGAAACCAATGCAAATGAATGCCACTCAATCACAAGATCGCGAACGATTCGTAAAACTGGGGAGCCATGATGTCGATTATGTTTATCGAGATCAGGTCTTGTATCTTCATCCCAAAGAACAACTTAAAAATTACCCACAAAAATTGACTGATCGTCTGATTCATTTTGCACAAACTAAACCAGAGCATATTTTTGCGGCAAAACGAAATAATCAAGGTGAGTGGGTCAAACTGAGTTATGCCGACACTTTACAACGCGCATGGCATATTGCCCAAGCTTTACATAATCGTGATTTGAGCGAGCAACGTCCCTTACTTATTTTATCGGGCAATGATCTTGAGCATTTAACGCTGTCGATGGCTGCGATGTTGGCGGGTGTGCCATTTTCTGCCATATCCCCTGCTTATTCATTGATTTCTCAAGATTTTGGCAAACTCAAACATATTTTCGATGTGCTTACTCCATGTATGGTCTACGCCAATGATGGTCAAGCCTTTGCCAAAGCCATTCAGAGTTGCGCCCAAACGGAGATCGAAGTTGTCACCAATAAAGGGATTCTAGGCGAACATAGCTGCACTTCATTTCAATCACTTTTAGATACGCCTGTTACCAATGTTCAGGAGCATTATCAAAGTTTAGACGAACATCAAATTGCTAAGTTTTTGTTTACTTCTGGTTCGACCAAACTACCAAAAGCGGTCCCAACAACGCATTTGATGTTAAGTGTTAATCAGCAAATGTTATTACAAACCTTCCCTGAGTTTGAAGAAACACCACCCGTATTACTCGATTGGTTATCTTGGCATCATACTTTTGGTGGTAGCCACAATGTCGGGATCGCCTTATATAACGGTGGAACCATCTATATTGATGATGGTAAACCTGTTGCAGGCAAGTTCGATGAAACGATTCGAAACTTAAAAGAAATTTCACCCACAGTTTATTTAAATGTACCCAAAGGTTGGGAAGAACTCACCGATGCACTGGAAAAAGATGCTGAATTGCGTGATCGCTTCTTTGCAAAAGTAAAAATTCTATTTTTTGCGGGCGCTGCTTTATCCGAAGCGGGTTGGAATCGTCTAGACCGAATTGCACAACAACATTGTGGTGAAAAAATTCGCATTATGAGTGGGCTTGGCATGACCGAGACAGCACCTTCTTGTGCCTTTACCACAGGCCCACGTGTTATGGCAGGCTTTATTGGCTACCCAGCACCGGGCTGCGAAATTAAACTGGTTCCTTATGGCGACAAACTTGAATTCTGTGTCCGTGGCAAACACGTCATGAAAGGTTATTGGCGCCTAAATGAAGATCAGCAAAGCACAGTCTTTGATGAAGAAGGCTTTTTTCATACTGGCGATGCGGTACGTTTGGTCGATGAACAAGATCCAACTCAAGGCTTAATGTACGATGGACGTATTGCAGAAGACTTTAAACTCAATACAGGTACGTTTGTAAATGTCGGGACGATACGCAATAAGGTTTTAATTCAAGGCAATCTACTGATTCAAGATGTCTGTGTTACGGGTTCAAATCTAAATGCGATTGGCTTTTTGATTTTTCCTAAATTAGAGGCCTGTGCCGAATATGCTGCACTCGCGCTGACTGAAAACTCAGCAGAACAGATCTTGAAACATCCGAAAGTGCAACACTGGTTCCGCCAATTTCTAATGACTTTCAATAAAGATGCAACGGGCAGTTCAAATCGTGCCTCGATGCTTTATCTGATGACTGAACCACCGCAGCTCGATGCAGGTGAAGTCACCGATAAAGGCAATCTCAATCAAGGCAATATTATTAAGCGTCGTGCCGAGAAAATTGAAGAGTTGTATCAAAAACAAAGTGATAATTCACTGATTATTCGAGTTCCAACTTTAAACAACTAAACTACTGAAATAACAGTAAAAAAGCTCAATTTCTTTTGGGCTTTACCCTTACTTTTGCCAAAAAAAGGTTAAGTATGCAACAAGATACTGAATTTGAACTGTTTCGAGATAATTATCGACGCTTTCTAAAAGAATATGTCGCTCCACATTATGAACAGTGGGAAGAAGACGGTCTGATCCCAAGACAATTATGGAACCAGCTAGGTGAAAACGGCTTTTTATGTGTTGATGTGCCTGAAGAATATGGCGGTTATGGTGCTCCTGTACACTATTCACTAATGCTAGTACAGGAAACTGCCCAAGCAGGTTTTACCTCCTTAGCTGTTGCAATCGGTGGACAAAATGAATTGGTTTCTCCATATATCCAAAACTTAGGTAGTGAAGAACAAAAGCAATATTGGCTTCCTAAAATGGTCACGGGTGAAGTCGTGACAGCGATTGCGATGACCGAAGCCAATGCAGGATCGGACTTACAAGCCATTCGTACCCAAGCTATTTTGAACCAAGAACATTATTTGGTGGATGGTTCAAAAACCTTTATTTCCAATGGGATACATGCTGACTTGATTGTATTGGTGGCAAAGACCAATCCTGAAGCTCGAGCAAAAGGCATATCTTTGTTACTGGTTGATGCCAGTTTAAATGGCGTTGAAAAAGGCAGATCTTTGAAAAAAATTGGACTCCATGCCCAAGACACTGCTGAGTTATTTTTTGATCAGGTCAAAGTCCCTAAGAACCAAAGACTAGGCGAAGAAGGTCAAGGTTTTGCCTACCTCATGCAGGAGTTGCCCCGTGAACGTTTAAGTATTTCCATGATGGCATTGGGTTCAATTTTAGGCGCTATTGAAATCACAAGTGATTATGTTCAGCAACGTAAAGCCTTTGGTCAGCCTTTAAGTCATATGCAAAACACGCGGTTTGTGTTGGCCAACACACAAATTAAAGCCAAAGCAGCTCAGGCCTTTGTCGATCAATGTGCGGAACAATATAGCCGAGATGCTTTAAGCGTCAGTCATGTCGCCGCCTTGAAATGCTTTATTACCGATACCCAATGCGATGTGATTGATCAATTACTGCAACTGTTTGGTGGTTATGGCTACATGCAGGAATATCCAATTTCACGTTTCTTTGTCGATGCGCGTGTGCAAAAAATTTACGGCGGCACCAATGAAATTATGAAAGAAATTGTCGCGCGGGACATGCTCGGAAAATAATTCGTTTAAACAACAAATGAAGAACAGACCTCAGTCTGAGGTCTGAATGTAAAACAACAATGATATTTCAGGAAGAAATGCAATGCAGTCTAAATTATGGATGTACTCTACCCTTATGCTCTCCAGTTCAGTATTTGCTGGTAGCTTTATTGATAACAGCACAGTCGATTTAACCACGCGAAATTTTTATTTCGATCGTGATTATCAAGAGCAGTCTAAATACCCAGCCGCTAAAGATTGGACACAAGGATTTATTCTAAAAGCCAATTCAGGCTATACCGAAGGAACAATTGGTTTTGGGATAGATATTTTAGCGACGGCTGGGTTGAAATTGGATGCTAGTGCTGACTATGCAGGAACAGGAAATTTACCACGAGATACTGTGACCAATGAACCTGCTTCCAGTTATGGGGAAATTGGGGTCACAGGTAAAGCTAAAATCAGTAAAACTGAATTAAAGGTTGGAACACTTCGGCCAATGAATCCTGTGCTGGTTGCCTCACCTGCCCGTTTATTACCACAAACTTATCGAGGCATTTCCTTAGAATCGAAAGATATCCCAAATCTGGATTTCCAATCGGCTTATATTGATCAGGTCAATCATCGAGATTCAACCAACTGGGAAAACTTACGGATTTCTGGGGTGAATGGTCGCTTCAAAAGTGCCGATACCGACCAACTGTATTATCTAGGTGGTCATTATCAGCTTATTCCAAGTACCAAACTGACCAGCTTTTATATGGATGTGCAAGACCTATATAACCAGTCCATGTTTGGCATTACCTATAACCACAAATTCAATGACGGTAATAATTTTAGCTCACAATTACGCTATTACCGCAGCCGAGAAGATGGGCAAGCTAAAGCAGGCTTAGTGGATAACGACCTGATTCATGGTTATTTTGAACTGAAACATCAAAATCACAAATTTATTTTGGCGACTTTCCATCATAGTGGTGATACCGCATTTCCATATTTAACAGGTGGTGAAACAGGCTTGCTGATCGACACTTGGCCAGCGGAATTTTTAAATCCCAAAGAGCGTGTTTACAGCTTTCGTTATGAATATGACTTCAAAAACTATGTACCAGGTTTACGCTTTATGACCCGTTACACCACGGGTGACAATATTTATGCGCCAAATTTGGGTGGAACCGATTTAAAAGAACATGAAACTGATTTCGACCTGGGTTATACCGTGCAAACAGGTATGTTCAAAAACCTGGGCTTACGCGCACGTTATGCCATGTATGACAACAATATGCTCTCTACCGCCAACATCAAACCCTCCAATGAAACACGCATCAATATCGATTACACATGGAAGTTTAAATAAGCAAATGGAGGTTCTGCATTGATCAGAACCTCCATTTTTTGAGGGGAAATTCATGAAAAAACGACTTAGCCTATTCTTTGGATTGTGCTTACTTAACCAGACACATGCTGAAACTCAATACCATCCACCAGTACCCCATTTAGAACCGCTGGCTCAATTTAGTGTCGATTTAAATGCTCCTGTGTGGGAACTTGGAACCACTAGCGACAGTGGCAAACGCCGCATTATTCCAATTACAGGTGGCACCTTCCAAGGGAAACAACTCAAAGGGCGTATTTTAAATAACGGAGCAGATTGGCAAATTGTCGATAACAAAGGCCTCGCCATTATTGATACTCGCTACCTACTTGAAACTGAAGATGGCGCGCTGATTTATCTTCAAACCAAAGGTTATCGACATGGATCAGCCGAAGTTTTGCAACAACTTGCAGAGGGTCAAAATGTCGATCCGAACAAATACTATTTCAAAATCATCATGCAATTTGAAACCAGTTCACCCAAATATGCGTGGTTGAATCAAACCGTTGCCGTCGGGAGTGCCATGCGTTTAGGCAAAGCCGTAATTTATGATGCTTACACGCTTCAGTGATCAGGCAAACCCATTCATTTTTCTCTTCTTCATTTGAAACAAGGATCTTTCGAAATGACGCTGAAAACTTTAGAACACCTGCCTCCCATCCACCATCATCTGGGAGGTCATAATATTCAATGGAATGCTGACCATACTGAACTAGAAATTAGTTACGTGGCGTTAGACAGCTTTACCAACCCCAGAGGCAGCGTAGAAGGTGGCATGGTCTGCGCCATGTTGGATGATGTGATGGGGTTATTTGCCTATTTGGCCAATCAGCAGACACCAGCCACCACCATTAACTTAACTATGGATTTTTTACGTCCCTGCCAAGTGGGAACTGTACTCACCAAATGTCGCTTTACCAAGCAAGGCAAAGTCATTCTCAACATTGAAAGCGAAGCATGGCAAAACCAGAAAATGATTGCCAGAAGTACTGCAAATTTTATGGTGCTTAACCCCTAACCTACGACATTGTTTGATATGGAACTTCAATCATGCAAAAGCAGTTAAAACAAAAAAATTGGTTCATACCGTTAAGTGTATTGACCTTATGTGTTGGTCTTTCAGCCTGTGGCGATAATGACAGCCCAAATACGACACAAGCCACAATTCCGAAACTTTCTCCAGCTGTCGGAACCAACTTAAAAGGTGCATGCGCGGATTTACAAGGGTTTCAATATGCAAACACCAGTATCACTTCTGCAAGTTTAGAAACTGCAGGCAGCTTAAAAGTTGCAGGTCAAGACATTGCGGCACACTGTCGCATTATTGGTTATATGTACTCGCGGGTCAGCCCTGTTGATGGGCAAAGCTATCAAATTGGTTTTGAAATGCGCTTACCACTGGACTGGAATGGTCGCTTTCTTTATCAAGGTAATGGTGGAACCGATGGCAATATTGCCACAGCAACGGGGCAAGTGGGCAGCGGTGGGCCATTGACCAATGCCCTGCATGATGGCTTTGCTGTCATTTCATCCGATGCTGGACACAATGCTTCACAAAATCCATTGTTCGGATTAGACCCACAAGCTCGAATTGACTATGGCTACGGTGCGATTACCAAACTCACCCCCATGGCGAAAAATCTGATTCAAGCTGCTTATGGAAAATTGCCAGATCGTTCTTATGCAGGTGGAACCTCAAACGGTGGCCGTCATGCCATGATGGCAGCAACCCGTTTGGCAGATCAGTATGATGGCATACTCGCAAGTACACCGGGTTTCCATTTGCCACGTGCTGCGGCAGCACAGCTTTATACGGCACAACAATTACGCCGTGTGGCTACGGATGAAAATGATTTGAGTACAGCCCTCACACTATCGGAACGAAAACTGCTGGCACAATCCATTCTAAATCAATGTGATGGACTCGATGGTATTGCGGATGGCTTAGTTCAAGATGTGGAAGGCTGTCGCAGAGCTTTTGATATTCACCGCGATGTGCCTGTGTGTGCAGTTGAGCGTGATGGAAGTTGCTTAAGCACAGAACAACTAGATGTGCTCGCAAATATTTATCGCGGCCCCGTCAATGCAACAGGTGAAGCACTGTATGCCACACAACCTTTTGACCCGGGACTACTGGGCAGTAATTGGGCTAGTTGGAAGTTTGACTCCTCTGTCGGTACAGCGCGTGACCCTGTGGCTGTTGGGATTATTTTTCAGGTTCCACCAAATCCAGACGTTATGCTGAATTCTCGCCAATTTGCTTTCAACTTTAATTTTGATGTGGATTATGCAAAATTATCAGCAACGAATGAAACCTATCAAGAGAGTGCCATGTCTTTCATGATTCCACCCAATGAATTGAATCTGGATCAGTTACATCAACATGGCGGCAAAATGATTGTAGTTCAAGGCACAGCCGACGGCGTATTTTCTGTTGATGACACCCAGAACTGGTATGATAAATTACTGCAAAAATATCAAAATAATGCCTCTGGCAACGCGCCAAGTTTTGTACGTTTTTTCCGTGTTCCGGGTATGAATCACTCTCGTGGTGGCATCGCAACCGATCAGTTTGACGCCCTCAAGGCTTTGGTTAACTGGGTTGAATATGGTCAGGCGCCAGACCAAATCATTGCTGGAGCACGCGGTGAAGGCAATGCCAGTGGGCAAGTGAATACTGAATTGCCTGCCGATTGGTCGGCAACTCGTACGCGCCCACTTTGTCCATATCCTTTAATTGCACGTTATAACGGTCAGGGAGACAGTGAGCAAGCCCAGAACTTTAGCTGTAAATTGTAATCAAAAATAAGCACTTAGAAACAAAGAAAGAGCGAAAAATCAGCTCTTTCTTTGTTTGAGTCAGGCTAAAATTATTTATCTTTAAAAGCAAAGAACTCTTCCTCAAGCATGACTTCTACCCAAATGCTCAATTCCGTCGGTGTAAAGTCAAAATATTTAGAATAATTAGGCTGTTGGCTGTATCTAGCAAACCATCTAAATAAAAAAACGAGGTGTTTTAAGAATTTAACCTCGTTGCATTTTAAGGATCCGAGTTTTTTAAGATAGTGATTTCAATAACATCGTCATATCGTTACGCTTTATTGATGATTAGAACTTAATTCCTAAAATTAACCGTATTGCGATCGCTACCAATAACACGCCCATAACTTTTTCTAAAATAAAGTTATATTTTAGAAAGCTTGACCTGATTTTAGGTTGTGTAAAGATCAAACTGACGGCAATAAACCACAAAGTGTTCACCAAACACATCCATCCACCATAAAATATTTGGATGGTTAACGGTGTGGTTGTGCTGACTATACTGGTGAAAATGGCCAAGAAAAAAATAGTTGCCTTAGGATTCAGTGCATTGGTCCAAAAACCTGTCATGAATGCTTGACGATAAAACATCGTTCTGTGTTCAGAAGTCGCCTCCATATTGATTTCAAGCGGTGTCGATCCTCCTTTTAAACAACTCCAAGCCAAATAGAGTAAATATAAGGCACCAATGATTTGAAAAAGACTCATGAAAATATGATTTTGAGACAGAACAAAACCAACACCCATAAGGGTATAAAACACATGAACAGAAATGCCACAACCAATTCCTACTGCGGTCATACAGCCGATTCGATAACCGTGTTGGGTACTTTGCCGCACAGTAACAATAAAATCGGGACCTGGAATAATGACTGCAAGAAAATGTATGAGTGCTAGCGTAAGAAACTCATGGTAATAGACATTCATCCTGAAATACCTGTAGCTAAAGCATAATGTACAGAAAGTTTGCCTTTCTTCATTTCCATTTTAATAATTTCAACGGGACCAATTTCAGATAAAGACTCAACATGTGTTCCACCACAAGGATAAGCATTCAATTCACCAAACTGAATCTCACGAAATCCAGCTTCACTAAGTGTAAGTTTTGCGGATAAATCAGCATCGATAAAGGTCTGAATGAGGATTTGTAAATAAATAGAATCAAGAAGCTCACTTTTTTCAGTGGCTAAAAACTGCACTTTTGCATTATTGGGCCAGTGTTGCGCTTTGATTGGTTGCCAGCCATAGGTTTCAACAAGATGCCCAATTAAGTGTCCTGCACTGTGCAAGCGACTGTGAAGTTGGCGCTGTTGAATATCAACTTTTGCATATACCTGACCTAATGCTACTGCACGGTTACATAAATGGATAATCGTACCGTTTTCAAATGCCACATGTATAACCTCACTGTCTGCAATATATCCTGTATCACTCGGCTGCCCCCCGCCTTGAGGATGAAATGGTGTATTATCTAATTTAATTTCAAATTGACCATTTTCCAGTAAAGTACACGCCACAACTTCAACACAACTCTCTGTAATACCCGATAAATAAAGATTTTTTAGCATGAAATAACAACAGTATCTAAATATGAAAAAATTGTATAACTTTGTTCATGTGGTGATAATCTAGAAAATTATCAAATAACTTTTGCCTCATGAGCACAAATCAAAATTTAAATTTACTGAATGAAATGGTGACATTTGTAAAAGTGGTTGAAACAGGCAGTTTTTCTGAAACAGCACGTCAGTTTGGCACAACACCTTCTGCAATTAGTCGAGCCATTTCACGCTTAGAAAAAGCGTTAGGGACTCGGCTACTACAAAGAACAACACGTAAGTTACGCATAAGTGAAAGTGGACAAGCTGTATATGAGCGCTGCCTAGATATGGTGAATGCGGCTCAAGCGGTGATGGAAAGTTCGGAAAAATTTCACTCCGAACCGCAAGGTCAAATTCGAATGAGTGTGCCTAAAGCAGTCGGACATTATCTTATTCATCCCTATTTACCTGAATTTTTAAGCCTTTATCCTAAAATAGATATTCAACTGCTTTTAGAAGATCGATACGTTGATTTAATTGAAGATCAAGTCGACCTTGCTATTCGTATTACGGAAAAGCCACATGATGGTTTGATGGGGCGGAAACTTTTAGAAATAGATCATGTGATCTGTGCAACGCCTGAGTATTTATCAAGGTTTGGCACGCCTCAGCATCCACATGATTTGAAAGAGCATCAATGTATTTATTTGGGTGAACAAGCCATTGATTCAAAATGGAAATTTCAACAAGGAAACAAAAATCTTTCAGTACATGTCAAAGGTCGCTATGCGGCGAATCATACAGGAGTACGACTTGATGCAGCCTTACAGCATCTTGGAATTGCCAGTTTACCGTTCTTTGTAGCAAATAAAGCAATGAAAAATAAACAATTAACTCAGGTTTTACCAGACTGGTATTTTAAAACCTATTATAGTGGTGGAGCATGGCTGTTATATCCTGCGACCAAACATTTGCCACCAAAACTCAAAGTATTGATTGAGTTTCTTGCTCAAAAATTAGAACAAGAACCCACATTGTTAAGACCAGATTGATAAAAACATTCAAAAAATTGTGTGGTAAAGCAACCAATGGGAAAGTTTAAAATGTGGAAGGTTTAAAGAAAATGAAGATTTATGAGCATTATGCATGCTCATAAATTTAAAACTGGCATTGTACAAATCAAAATTTAAACGATGAAAATATTATTTATATGCTGCCTAAGTGTTATTAATTAATTAAAGTATTCCATATATAGTCCATGCGTTGAGAATATATAACTTTACTACGAATAAGATAAACATCTTGGAAGAAGTGATAATTATCTAAGACACGCAATTTATTTTCAGAAATTTCTTCTTCTACTAAAAGTTTAGGAAGCCAAGCAACGCCTAGTCCTTGTAAAACCAGAGCTTTTAGATCTCCTGCATTATCTGTTTCATATAAAATTCGATAATCTAATTTACCTTCAATTTCACGGTCTACGCATTTTCTTAAATAGGCTTGCTTACTATAAGACAGTAAAGGAAAATTTTGATCTAAACTGTATTTTTCGTATTTATCACGCGCAGAAGCAACAGGTAAAATTTCCATTTTCACAATTTTATGAAATGCAAAAATTGCATGGTCTAACTGTTTTAGGGTTTCTTCATCACAATAGCAAATTAAGAAATCACATGAACCTTCTTTCAATAGTCGCATGCCCTGTTTCATATTGGCTGCAATAATTTCAAGTTGTAGATCTTTAATATCTGTATATAAATTGTGAATGAAATTGGGGAAAAATTGCGTAATTAATGAATGAGATACGGCGAACTTGATAGAAAGCTCATTGTTTTTAATGTTTTTTTCTAGATACTTAATTGTTGTATCCAATTGATATTGTATGTTTTTTGCTGATGATAATAGGATTTGACCAGCATCTGTGAAGTCTACATTTTTACTATAGCGTTTTAAAATTTGAAAGCCTAAAGCATCTTCAATAGCTTGAATTCTGCGTGTAAAGGCAGATTGTGTCACATGTCTGAGTTCGGCCGCTTTTGAGATAGATTTTTCTTGTTCTAAAGCAAGTAAATCTTCAATCCAACGAATTTCCAATGACATTTGCGCTGTCCATAATCTAAGCGATGTTAATAATTATACAGTGTTATGCAAAAAATGCATGGATAAATATTTTTTTACATTAGTCAGGCTGGGTGTTCTGGTTCTAAGATAAAATTATTCCCGCTATAGAGCATTTCTCAATGAATATTGAAATTAAATCACGGACAGAAAAAGACTTACTTGGTTTTAAAGAAGTCCCATTCCATTGTTACTATGGTGTACAAACACTACGTGCATTGGAAAATTTCAATTTAAGCCCTAATAAATTAAGCCATTTCCCAATTTTTATTAAAGCATTGGCAATGGTTAAATCTGCATGTGCAGTTTCAAATTTTAAACTAAATAAATTAGAAGAAAATAAATACAATGCAATCCAACATGCTTGCGAGCAGTTGATGAATGATTTATATCATGATCAATTCCCAATTGATATGATTCAAGGTGGTGCTGGTACTTCAACCAATATGAATGCAAACGAAGTAATTGCAAATATTGGTTTGGAATACATGGGCCATGCCAAAGGTGAATATAAATATTTACACCCAAATAATGATGTAAATATGTCACAGTCAACTAATGACGTATACCCTACAGCGATTAAAGTTGGTTTGTTATTTTCTTTAGATCAACTTAACACACCATTCCAAAGCTTAATCGATAGCTTCCGTGTAAAATCTGAAGAATTTGCGCATATCTTGAAAATGGGTCGTACTCAGTTGCAAGATGCTGTACCTATGACTTTAGGTCAAGAATTTGGTGCATTTGCTAACACCTTACAAAATGACTTGAATATGCTTTACAGCATCATGCCGAATGCATTAAGTGTTGTGAACTTAGCGGGTACAGCAATTGGTACAGGTATTAACACTGAAGTTGAATACCGTTTACACGCAATTGAAGCGTTGTCACAAATTACGCAAAAGAATATTTCAAGTTCTCCTGACTTAATTGAAGCAACTTCAGACATGGGCGATTTCGTTCTATTGTCAGGTTTCTTAAAACGTACGGCGACTAAACTTGCTAAAATTGCCAATGACTTACGTTTATTGTCGAGTGGTCCACGTGCAGGTCTAAATGAAATTCACTTAGAACCACGCCAACCAGGTAGTTCAATTATGCCGGGTAAAGTGAATCCAGTAATTCCTGAAGCAATGAACTTGGCGTGTTACCAAATTATTGCAAATGACTTGGCAATTACCCTTTCTGCTGAAGCGGGTCAATTACAGTTAAATGCAATGGAACCTTTAATTGCCTTTAAACTTTTCGAATCAATTGATTTGTTGGGTAAAGCAATGCGTATGTTCCAATTAAAATGTATCGAAAATGTTGTTGCGAATGCTGAACATTGCCAACACTTGGTAGATAACTCAATTGGTATTATTACTGTATTGAACCCATACCTTGGATATGAAACGACAACTCGTATTGCTAAAGAAGCAAACGAATCTGGTCAAAGTATTTTGGCGCTTATTAAAGCTGAAAACTTGCTTTCTGATGAAGTTTTAGCAGACGTACTTTCAGTACAAAACATGGTACATCCTAAGCAATCTGCATAATATTTTTAAGCAATAGCTCAAAAAAAGGAACTTAGTCATAAGTTCCTTTTTTTTCTTTGTCTGTATTTACTGAATTAGTCCAATAAGAAAAAATTGCATCACGATGGTGTTTTCATTCCAAGAACTAAAAATTCTACAGAATGTAGGAATATCAAACTCTTCTCTTAAGACAAGCGATTTCGAAATAACCAAGCAGCCAAAGGTAAAGTTATACAAGTCAAAATAATCATTGGAACAAAATCATATTTTACTTGTGAAAATTCTGCACCTTCCAAATAAACACGTAACACCAAATCAATACCAAACCGTAATGGATTAAGATAGGTCGCAATTTCCAATGCCTGAGGCATATTTTGCACGGGGGTTAATAAGCCTGAAAGTAGCATCAATGGCATAATGAGTAGAAAAGTAAAGAACATAGCTTGTTGCATATTCAGTGCAATGGCTGAAATAGACAGCCCCACTCCTACAACGGCAATATTAAAACTAATCAGTCCCAAATACAGCAAACCAATAGAGCCTTGCATCGGAATTTGAAACCAAAACAAGATAATGAGAAAAATAATCGTGGACTGAATTAAACCTACAAATATAGGTGGTAATGCTTTACCTATCATGATCTGTACAGGCGTGTATGGGGTGACCAGTAATTGATCGAAGGTTCCTTGCTCTCGTTCCCGTGCTACAGATAACGAGGACAATAGCAAAGTCTGCATCATACTTAATGCGGCAATTAAGGATGGCATAATCCCCCATCTAGATTGCTGATTTGGGTTGTACCAAGTTCGAGTTTCAATAATGAGAGCCGTATTATTCTTTAAGTACTGTTGGTTAAACTGCTGCACAATGTTCGTAATATATGAACCTGCTGCGCCTGCTGTAGATGAATTACGCCCATCTAGAATGACCTGAATAGGTGAAGCCTGCTGTTGGGTCAGCTTTTGTTCAAAATCTTCGGGAATTGTAATCACGGCAAGTGCTTCACGGTTATTAATTACTGACGTAATTTGCTGACTATTTTCAAGTGTAGCCGTACGCTGGAAAATACCTGAACCATCTAACTTCGCCATTAAATCAGCCGCTGTACGGCTATGGCTTAAATCAAGAATGGCATAATCAACCCGATTTACATCGTAAGTCGCGGCATAACCAAACAATAAAGACTGAATCAAGACAGGTGCAAATAAGACAGTTCGGTTTGCTGGGTCACTAAAAATAACCAGAAACTCTTTTCTGACCAATACAGCCAGATATTGAAACCATGATAATACGCGCTGAATCATGTCATTATCTCAACTGTTTTTTGAGTGATTTACATGCAGCAAACATCAGTACAATCACATAAAGCATTAGAATACCGCACCCTTTTAACCATAATCCCCAGTCATCTCCCCCCAGAAATAAGGTTTTAATTAAAGACATAAAATGAGTGGCTGGTAATATTTGACTAATAATTTGGATAACAAAAGGTAGATTTCGAATATCGAATACAAAACCAGAAAGCATCATTGCGGGCATAAAACTGGCTAATAGTGCAATTTGACTGGCTTGAAACTGGTTTTGTGCAAAGCCGGAAATCGTTAAACCGAGTAATAAGGAGACCAATAAATACAGAAAACAGGCACTGAGAATGGAGAACATGGAGCTACGCATTGGAACTTCAAATAAGAGTGAAGATGCGATTAAACAAATCACAATATCAATGAGTCCAATGACTAAATACGGTGTCAATTTCGCAATGACCAATTCTAAGGGGCGAACTGGTGTTACAAATAGTGCTTCTAAAGTTCCTTGTTCACGTTCACGAGCAATTAATAATCCTGTTAAGAAAGCCCCAATTAAGGTGAGAACCAAAACAATTAAACCGGGTACTAAAAACCATGTGCTATTTGCTGATTCATTAAACCACATGCGTTGTTCTATGCTCACGGTCGCTTGTGTTGCCATCGAATTTTGTCGTTCAGCTTGTAGACTTAAGGTGTTAGAAATTGCCCCCGAAACATAACTTTGCAGACTCGAGGCAATACTGGTCGAGCGTCCATTGCTTAATAACTGGAGTTTGCCACGACCTTGTAATTGCTCTGCTTCAAAATTGGCGGGAATGACTAAAATAGCATCTACCTCATCATTTTTTATGGCAGTAATGGCTTCGGGCATTGCATAAAATTGCTGAACAGTTAAATACGGGCTCCCCTGCATTCCCGCAACGATTTGTTGCGTTTGCGGAGATGGTTGCTCTACAACAACTGCAACTCGCCCATGACTTAAATCAAAAGATAAACCATAGCCAAATAATAGAATTAAAATAATGGGCAATAATAAACCAATCGCCAAGCTACTTTTGGCACGTAACAATTGAATGGACTCTTTATGAATCAAAGCTTTTAAACGAATAAGAAAAGAAGACTGCATCTAAACATTCTCCTTGGCCACGCTTTCAACATGGCGCGCCTGTTCGACAATTGCAATAAAAGCGCTATTCATATCTTTACCCGCTTGCATTCCTGCTTGAAGTCTGACTTCTTGCGGTGAACCAAGCGCTAGCAATTTACCTGCGTCCTGAATGGCGATACGGTCACAATATTCAGCTTCTTCCATAAAATGTGTGGTCACAATAATCGTGATGCCACGATTTGCCAGTTCACCAATGGTTTGCCAAAAGACGCGACGTGCTAGCGGATCAATTCCACTGGTTGGCTCATCTAGAAATAGAATTTCAGGTTCATGTAATAATGCAGCAGCCATAGAAAGCCGTTGTTTGAAACCGCCCGGTAAATCTCCGCTCGTGGCTTCGGGCTTCAAGTGGAACTGATCTAACATTTTCTCAATTTGATGTTTTAATTTTTTTCCCGAAAGACCATAAGCACCGCCAAAGAACTTGAGATTTTCGTGCACGCTTAAATTTCCATACAAGGCAAATTTCTGCGACACATAACCAATCTTGGCGCGGGCTTGCGCACGAGCCGTACGTAAATTTACTCCTGCAACTTCAAGTGTACCGCTGCTTGCAGGCAATAGACCGCATAACATTCGGAAGGTTGTGGTTTTGCCTGCACCATTTGGCCCCAACAACCCAAAAATTTCTCCTCGATATACCTCAAAAGAGGTGCTGGCAACCGCAGTAAAATCCCCAAATTTGCGCACTAAATTTTGTACAGTAATGACTTTTTCATGGCTATTATTGGATAGATTCGGTTCTAAAATAGCGATGTTATCTGTCTTTTCCAATTCGTTTGCAATCGATGTCTTTCGAGTAGATTGTTGCTGGGTTCGATGCAGAATCAACATAAAGGCATCTTCAAGTTCAGCAGTTCTAGCTTCAGGTGCCAACTCTTCGGGCAAAAGCTGTTTTGGAAATTCGGTATAGGCTTCTTGAGTAATAAAACGAACCATTTCACCTTTGGGCACCGCATCACAATAAAGCTTTGTATTTTTTAATAATACAGCTTGAAGCGCTCTGGCTTTCATCTGTTTGGGAGGTAAAACCTGCCAAGTTCTATCCTTTGCATAGGCGCGTAATTGCTGAGGTGTTCCTTGCTGTATCACCTGTCCGTCATACATGACATAGATTTGGTCACACCGTTCAGCTTCATCCATATAAGCCGTACTTATGATGACATTGAGTTTGTCTTCCTGTACCAATCTTTCAATAATTGTCCATAAGTCACGACGTGAAAGTGGGTCTACGCCAACACTGGGCTCATCCAATAAAAGCAATTCTGGAGAACGTACTAAAGTACAGGCTAAACCCAGCTTCTGCTTCATACCACCAGAAAGTTGTCCCGCCAATCGTTTTGTAAATGCAGTTAAATCGGTAATTTTAAGTAAGCGTTCAAAGCGTTGTTGACGGTCGTGTTTAGATACACCATGCAAATCTGCATACAAATTCAAGTTTTCAATAATACTTAAATCTTCATACAGTCCAAAGCGCTGCGGCATATAACTGATTCGGTTTTGAATGGCTTGAGTTTGTTCAGTAACATTTAACCCCAGTACTTCAAGTACACCAGCTGTGGGTTGATACAACCCTGCGATTAAACGAAGAAACGTTGTTTTCCCTGCTCCATCAGGCCCGACCAAAGCCGTCAGTTCGCCTGCTTTAATTTGCATATTTATCTTTTGTAATGCACAGGTATCTTCAATGTGTTTTTGTTGAGACTTAAACACATGCTTCAAATCTTTGGCCTGAAGAATGTAGCTCTCACTCATGTTATTTTTTCTCTTGCGCTGAATTTGCTGATGGCTCGATTTTTACCGTAACAGGTTGTCCCATTTTGAGTTGATCATTTGGATCTTGTACATATACACGTACCTCATAAACCAAACTGGTTCTGATATCTTCTGTTTGTACCGTTTTCGGGGTAAATTCAGCAACAGACGCGATATATCCTATTTTCCCCTGAATGGGTTGGTCAGGTAAGCTATCTCGATAAATGTGGGCAATATTCCCCACATGAATCTGATTAAGTTGAGCTTCATTGGCATAAACACGCACCCATTTTGGATTGGTTAGGGCTAGTGTGTAGACCGCCTTTTGCGCATTGGTCATATCGCCCACTTCTTGTAGGCGTGTCCGAATTACAGCATCCGTTGGGGAGCGTAAAATGGCTTGCGTAAGTTGATACTGAATTGATTCTAAATTGGCTTTGGTCGCTTGGTATTGGGCTTTGGTTGCTTCACGATCTTCTTTACGCGCACCTTGAAGCAATAGATCTAAGTTGGCTTGGCGTTCTTTAACCGATGCCTGCGCCACATTTTTATTGCTTTGCGCAGCGTCAATTTCTTGTTGGCTGATGGCTTTTCCTGCACTACTTGAGTTTAAAGCGAGTAAACGTTGTAGCGCCTTACTGGTTTTGTCGAGTTCTGCTTGTGCCGAAGCAATTTGAGCTTTTGCTTGCACAATCTCCTCTGGTCTAGCGCCTTTATCTTGAGTCAAAATGGCTTGTTGTTGGATGGTTAACTGAGCTTCAGCTTGTTTTTGCTGAATAATCAAAGCAGAGGTATCGAGTTCTGCCAGTACTTGTCCTTGTTTAACCTGATCGCCTTCTTGCACCTGTAGGTTCTTAATTCTTCCTGAATTTTCAAAGGCCAAAGACACCTGACGGATATCGACATTCCCATATAAAGTCAGGTCATTTTCAGGCTGATGCTTCTTAAAATAAAACCAAGCAATCCCACAACCTAGAATTACGATCATTGTCAAAATCACGATTGCTGCTGTTTTTTTCATCTATATCAGCCTTTCTTTATTATTGTGCTCAGACCACAAAGTTTAAATTCAATTTAAATTTAAACTATCATGAAATGAAGATAAAAGATATACTTTATACCAATATACAATCGAGCAAGCAGATGTCCAGAGCCAGACGTAGTGATGGTGATTTAACCAAGTCAAAGATCCTTGAGGCGGCTGGTCAGTTAATTGCCCAATTGGGTTGGGCACAAACCAGCAACAAGGACATTGTAAAACTGGCTGAAGTTGATCTGGCCGCAATTAACTATCACTTTGGTGGACGAGATGGCTTGTATCAGGCTGTTCTTAGCGAAGCACATGCACATTATTTAAATGAACAAGAATTACAAGATATTGCTGATTTGCAATGTAATCCTGAAGAAAAACTTGGACTTTTCTTTGAAACACTGGTTGTAAAATTGGTTGAACATGACGTGTGGCATGGCAAAGTATTCATACGTGAGATTTTCTCCCCTTCAGCACATTTATTAAATTTTTTAGAAACAGAAGGCACACGTAAGTTCCAGATTATCCGTCGTATTATTAGCCAAATTACGGATTTAGATGAAAATGATCCAACGCTATTGCCCTGTATATTTAGTGTGGTTGCACCCTGTCTCATGCTCATAATGACTAGCCTAGCCGTACCAGGTCCATTACAGAATATGCGCCACATACCCGCCAAACAACTGGCTCAACATTTTAAAACCTTTTCTTTGGCAGGTCTAAAAGCAGTTGCACACATCCATAAGCAAAATTTAGCCAATTAAATTTGTATTACTTTGATTTAAAAATAATTTTAAAATTAAACCGCATTTTTGAATGGAGCTAACGGATATCATTTGAATACAGTTTTTCACTTTATCTTCATCTAAGTCATTCCATAATAAAAGCAGATCATTAAACAGAATAAATCAGGTATATAACGATGAATAAAACAAATGGAACAGTGAGTCGTGAAGTCCAAGACCATCTTTTACTCATTGGTTTAGATCGCGTCAGTAAAAGAAATGCTTTTGATAGTCATATGATCTTGGCTTTATCTCAGGCACTCACCGAATATGAAGCAGATTCAGCCTTAAGATGTGCCGTTATTTTTGCACATGGTGCGCACTTTACAGCAGGACTGGATTTGCTTGAACTGCAAGATAAATTGGCTCAGGGCATTTTTAATTTTACGGCTGATCAAATTGATCCTTGGGGAGTAAGTGGAAAGCCCCGAACCAAGCCAGTCGTCGTTGCTGTACAAGGCACCTGTTTTACCGCAGGGATTGAACTGATGTTAAATGCCGATGTTGTGATTGCCAGTGAAGATTGTAAATTTGCACAAATGGAAGTATTGCGTGGCATTATGCCATTTGGTGGCGCAACGGTACGCTTTGTCCAAGCCGCAGGTTGGCAAAAAGCCATGCCTTATTTATTGACTGGGAAAAGTTTTACAGCAACTACGGCTTTGGATTTGAATCTTATTTCCGAGAAAGTTGCTTGCGGTCAGCAGCTTGCTCGAGCAACTCAAATTGCTCAGGAAATTTCTACAGCAGCGCCCTTAGCCATTCAAGCTTTACTCAGCTCCGCCCAAGAAGCACAACAAAAAGGCACAGCATATGCTTTACAAAATTTAGCATCTTACTTGCCTGCTTTGTTCCAATCTGAAGATGCCCATGAAGGCGTTATGGCAATGCTAGAAAAAAGAAACCCTGTGTTTAAAGGAAAATAGAATGCTTTATTTAAGCCCTAAAATTTTTATGAAATAAAATAGGGATCGTTCTTTCTATACAATGCTCAGTTATAAAAAGGATTTAAAATATAGATGGCTTGTAGAAAGAAAAAACATAACAGAATCTTGAAATCACTTTTCTCTGTTATAGTTTTTTATATAAAAAGTGTATCTACTTCAGTCTAAAAAACTTCGCCATAATAATTACAAGCCATAATAGAGTGAGTTTTGTGATGAATGATGATCAAGGTTCAAGAAAGCCAGAAAAATATGCGGACAGTTCTATTTCGGATAAAGCCTTTAAACGAATGATTCTTTGGTTTTTCTTATACTGCGCATTTTTTTGTATCTGTGTAATTTTCGTGGTGAATGCCGACTCTGCATTTATGCCTTAATTACGAAGTACAAAACTAATCTAACGTTATCTCATATAAGCCGTTGGCATCAGAAATAAATTTTTAAGATTTGTTCCTGATGCGCGATGAACTTTCTAACGTAAATTCAGCTCATTAAAATTAGCCACAAAACTAATGAGCTGCTATTTTCTTTGATATCCAGCTTATTTACGCTCAAATTATGATGTCCTATGACAGCATAATCAGTTAATATTTTTCAAAATAATTCAATAAATATGAGAAATATATGAGTGCAGAAGCGGATTCTCTTAGTCTCATCTCCCCTGTAATCTTACTTACAGCAGCCGTCATCGCTGTGCCAGTGATCAAGCGATTGGGGCTGAGTTCTGTATTAGGCTATTTAATTGCGGGATTAATTATTGGGCCATTTGGTCTGGCTTTTTTCTATGATTCAGCTTCAATTTTACACATCGCCGAACTTGGAATTGTGATGTATCTATTTGTGATTGGGCTAGAAATGCGTCCTTCACATTTATGGAGTCTAAGAAAGGAGATTTTTGGACTCGGAACTTTGCAAATTATCGCGTGTTCACTTGGACTGACAGGTGTTGGTTTAGTTTATGGCTATTCTTGGCAAGTGAGTTTTGTGTGTGCGGCAGGTTTTGTCCTCACATCTACTGCCATTGTGATGCAACTTTTGGGTGATCGTGGTGATATTGCACAACCTCGTGGACAAAAAATAGTCTCTATTCTTTTATTTGAAGATTTACTGATTGTACCTTTACTCGCGATTGTAGCGTTTATTGCACCGAATCATGTTGTTGAAAGTACCGCAGTACGGTTACAAAATATTGGCATAGGTTTAATTTCAATTGCAGGCTTAATTGCTGCTGGCTATTGGTTACTGAATCCCCTATTCCGTTTATTGGCTGCTGCTAAAGCACGTGAAGTGATGACCGCTGCGGCCTTATTGGTTGTATTAGGCGCAGCATTGCTCATGCAAATCAGTGGACTTTCTATGGCAATGGGGGCATTTCTAGCGGGTGTACTCCTCTCCGAATCGACCTTCCGCCATCAAATTGAAGCTGATATTGAGCCGTTTCGTGGGATTCTACTAGGTTTGTTTTTCCTTGGCGTTGGCATGTCTTTAGACCTAAACGTGGTGAAAAGTAATTGGCCACTCATTTTAAGTGCCGTTATTGCATTGATGTTTGTTAAAGCAGTGATGATCTATCTTACTGCGCGTTTAACTAAAAGCCCGCATACCGAAGCACTTGATCGCGCATTACTGATGGCGCAAGGTGGTGAATTTGCATTCGTACTGTTCACAGCAGCAATGAGCGCACAAGTGATTAGTGCTGTAGAACGCTCGAACCTCACCGCAATTGTAGTTTTGTCTATGATTCTTACACCCATTCTAGGTATTTTATTTAAACGATTTACCCAAAAAACAGCACACGTTTCATTAGATAATATACGTATTGCAGATGGCCTTTCAGGTAAAGTCTTGATGATTGGTTTTGGTCGTTTTGGGCAAGTGACCAGTCAATTGCTCCTCGCGCGCGGTGTTGATGTCACAATTATTGATAATGACATCGACATGATTCAAAACGCGGAACGTTTCGGTTTTACTATTTACTATGGCGATGGTTCCCGTTTAGATATTTTACACGCTTCAGGAGCAGATACGGCTGAAGCCATTGTGGTCTGCGTAGACCATAAAGAAACCACCAATAAAATTGTAGAATTGGTACAACATGAATTTCCTTTAGCAAAACTCATAGTTCGCTCCTATGACCGTGAACATGCCTTACATTTAGCGAAACAAAATGTAGATTACATGATTCGGGAGACTTTTGAGTCGGCCATGGTATTTGGTGGAGCGATTTTAGAAGAACTTGGCGTTGACCTAAACGAGGTTGAAGAAATTAGCCGTGAAATTCGTGAACGTGACAAAGAACGTTTTGAAACAGAAGTCGCGGCAGATGATGTCTATGCTGGAATTGGTCTACAGTACACGGGTCCACGCCCGACAGCACCATTAATCACGCCTAAGCATACAGGTCAAATTATTAATGAATGCGACACACAACAGTAATCAAAACTATAAAATTCATAAATAAAAAGAGGTCTAATGAGACCTCTTTTTTATATTTTGAGAGATTTTTATCGCGCTAAAATTTCATGGCACATTTGTCTTAGCCATTGATGACTGGTCTTATGATGACATGACATATGCCAGAACTGTTTAACGCTATATGTTGGGAAAGAAATAGGTGCATCAAAAATTTGTAAATTACCGCGCGATAAGAGTACTTCACTCAGGTAATAAGGCACAGTGGCAATTGCATCGGACTCTTGCACCACCAAACCCACACCTAAGTAACTAGGTAAACGCATGATAATATTGCGTTTTAATTCCAATCTTAACAGCTCATTTTCAATATGATAATTACCAATACCCGCATCAATATCAATATGTGACTCAGCCAAATACTGTTCAATGGTTAAATGATTTGGCGTTAAACGTGGATGGTTTTTCGCGGCAATCACCACATAGTATTGTTCAAATAACAACTGTTGATAAAAACCATTTTCCATGTGCGGCAAGAAACCAATCGCCAGATCAATTTCGCCATTCGCCATTTGGTAACTGGTTTCAGTGGTAATCGGGCGTACATTCAATCTTACATGGGGCGCATGCTGTTTCAGGTAGTGTGAAATCTTTGGCAGCAACACTAAATGTGAGACATCCGTCATCGCAATGTTAAATTGCTGATGCGAGTTCATTTCATCAAAATCGATGGTGAAATTATTAATTAATTCAATACGGTTTAACGCTTCACTCACCAAAGGAAAAAGCTGTTTGGAAAGTTCGGTTGGCATCATTTCATTGCCAATACGTAAAAATAACGGATCGTTATAATGTTGACGGATTTTATTTAAGCTATTACTGACCGCAGGTTGACTCATGCAGAGTTGTTCTGCAGCAACCGAAACACTTTTAAATTTATACACATAGAAAAAAATGCTGAGAAGTTTACAGTCAAGTTCGAACACTAAAATAGAAATCCTAATCTTATTTCAATAGCCGTATATCATCGCTTTTTTTCAGATTTACGCCAATATCAAATTCTATCTTTTTCTGTGATTATCTGTATTTTCTTGAGGCTTTAAACCAATAGTCTTCCCTCACGCATGGTGAGAATCTCAGCATCTAAACTTTTTAACTCATCCATATGATGTGTGACATAAATCATAGGTAAATTAAGCTCGTTTTTTATGCGTTTCAAAAAAGGTAATATTTGTTGTTTGAGTTGACGATCTAGACCTGTAAGTGGTTCATCCAAAAGTAATAAGTTAGGTGATGACAATAATGCACGCCCAATACAGACGCGTTGGGCTTCGCCGCCTGAAAGTTGATGGGCTTTGCGTTGAATCAGATGTTCTAATTCTAATAATTCTACAATTTGCGCAGAGTGAAATTTGATATCTTGAGGATCTTGAAGTTTTTCTGCATATTTTAAATTTTGTTGAACATTTAAATGTGGGAATAACAAAGCTTGTTGAAAGACTAAAGCAACTTGTCGTCGATGAGGAGCTAAGTTGATCTTCTGAGATGACGCAAATAAAGTTTGAGAACCTAATTGAATATCACCCGATTGAGGATTCAATAATCCTGCTATGTTCTTGAGCAAGGTAGTTTTACCACTCCCCGATGAACCGACAATGCCTAAAATTGGGTGCTGCATTTCAAGTTGGATATCTAAATTAAAATCAGCTCGTTGATAACGGAATTTACAGTTCAACATGACTTTAAACTCCTAATCTTTTTTGATATTTCTGCAAAATCATATAGTTGGCAATCAATGCACTAAAAGCCAACAGCATAGAAAGTGCAACTAAGCGCATTGCCATTTCCTCACCATTGGGTTGTTGTAGAAATGAATAAATTGCAATCGGGATAGTTCGTGTTTCATCTGGAATATTGCCAACAAAAGTAATGGTTGCGCCAAACTCACCCAGACTACGGCTAAAACACAAAATGCTACCAATAATGATGCCTGGAATCGCCAAAGGTAAACTAATACTACAAAACACCCGTATTGGGCTTGCGCCTAGAGTTGCTGCCACTTGTTCTAATTGTTGATTAATCAATTGAAAAGACAGACGAATGGGTTGTACCATCAAAGGGAAAGCCACAATCATCGAGGCGAGCACAGCGCCTTTCCAATTAAAAATCACCTGAATACCGAGTTCATTTAAGTAGCGCCCAATCCAGCCTTGTTGCCCAAATAAAACCAAGAGTAAATAGCCCAAAACTACAGGAGGTAAGACCATGGGCATTTGTAAGATGGCTTCTAACAAAAACTTAAGCCGAAACTCATAACGTGCTAAAACCCAAGCCAATGCAATTGCAAAGGGTAAACTCAGCAATGTCGCGAACAATGCAACTTTGGCTGATAAATATAATGCACTGAGTTCCTCTGGGCTTAACATGGATTCAGTCCTATTACTTTAAAACAAAACCATAGCGTTGAAAAATTTGCTTGGCTTGGCTATTAGTACGTACATATTTTTCAAATTGTATGGCGTCCTGATTTGCTACGCCTTGCTGAGTCAGTGTAATGGGATAAATAATCGGATGGTGTGAATTGGCTGGGAAAGTCCCAATAATTTTCACTTTTTGGCTAATGAGTGCATCGGTTTTATAGACAATTCCAACAGTGCATTCCCCGCGTTCAACAAATGCCAAAGCAGCGCGTACATCATCCGTTCCCACAATTCTACCTTTCAACGCATTCAACCAATTTAGTTTAATTAAACTTTGCTTGGCGTATTTCCCCGCTGGAACAGATTCCATTTGCCCTGTACACAGGTATCCCTGAAATGCCCCTGCAAAGTTAAACTGTGGTTTGGCTTGAAACGGAATATTTAATTGACGAGGACTAATTGCCACCAATTGATTCAATAAAAAAGGATGGACTTGCTTATTGCTAATTTTCTGTTTTTGTACCAGATAATTCATCCAATCTAGATCCGCAGAGAAATAGATATCGCCATTTGCCCCCGCTTCTATTTGTTTTGCTAAGGCGGAAGATGCGCCAAATACAGGCACAATTTCGCTCTGTGGGTATTTTGCCCGATATTGTTTGGAAATATCAGTTAAAGCATTGGTTAGACTTGCCGCAGCATAGATTTTTACGGTATCGGCATGCGCCGAAATACTCAAAACGGAGGCTGCGACAATGGTGAATACATATTTGATTTTCATTCAATGACAACTCCCAAACCTAGAAATGATTTTGTCGTTGGCTTACAGAAAAAGCCCTTGTACCGTTGATCCTGCACTTAAAACTTGATTTTCTGGTATTCGAATCAAACAATTGGCGTGCATCAGATTACTTAGCATATGAGATTGCTGTTTCGATAAATTTTCGACCCATAATTGCCCTTGCTCAAAATGAGCAAACATTCTCAGAAAACGTTCTCTCGAATCACTTTTAATTGATTGCTTTAAGGTTGCACTAAACCAGTTGGGTAATTGAGTCTGACCTTGTAATGCGTGTAATAAGGTCGCAGTATAGATTTGCATGCCAACAAATACCGCAGCGGGATTGCCCGGCAGTCCTAATAAATAACAGGCATCGCCAGATGCACGTTGATATTCTGCAAAGAGCATAGGTTTACCAGGTTTCTGTTTCACTTTCCAAAAAATTTGCTGAAAGCCCTGCTCTAATGCAACGGGTCGCACAAAGTCATAATCTCCGACTGAAACTCCACCTGTGGTCAAAATCACGTCACACTCTTGTTTGAGTCGTTGAATCAATTGTTGTAGCGCCAGTTCAGTATCTTCGACATGATAAATGTTGACGTTTTGCTGCTGCTGTTCAAACCATGCTTGGATTAATGGTGCGTTGGCATCAAAAATTTTACCCGCACTAAAATCATCTAGCGTTTTAGCGACTTCATCTCCAGTAATCACCACAGCAATTTTGGGAAATTGATATACTTCGACCTGTTGAACTCCTGCCATCGCCAATGTAGCAATTGCCCCAACACTTAAATGCTGTCCTTGGTTTGCCAGTAGTTGTCCACGACCCAATTCTTCTCCTGCATCACGAATATCAGCATGTATTTCTAAGGGGATATTGATCTGAATTTGAATCGAGTTCAGTTGTGTGACAATTTCTTGTCGTGCAACTGTTGTTGTACCTTCAGGGATTTTTGCGCCTGTAAATATACGCAGTGCCTGACCGTGGTTTAAGGTCAAATTTGTGTCTTGCCCTGCGCGGATTTCACCAACCAATTCAAACTTGGAATTCTCTAGGATTGGCTCATTGCTGCATATGGCATAACCATCAACCGCACTTTGACTAAACAAGGGCAAATCAATTTCAGAATGAATATCTGTTGCTAAATAACGATACAACGCCTGTTGCAATGGAATACTTTCACTGGCTAATGCATGAACTCGATCTACAATAGTCGCAAGGGCCTGATCTACACTGATCAGTCCTGTTTCAGCACCACAACCTGACATTATTGATACCCTCCGGCATGGGGAATATTTTTCTGTACATCAAACAGATGAATTAATGCCGGTTGAATTGCAATGAGGGATTCTTTTGCACCCTGACGGCTTCCGGGTAAAGTGATCACTAGACTCTGATCGATATAACCTGCAACACCACGGCTAAGTGCTGCATAAGGTGTACGTTTCTGACCAAAACTCCGTGATGCTTCCATTAGCCCCGGAATTTCACGTTTCATTAAAGGTTGTAGAGTTTCTACAGTAAGGTCTTTCGGACCAAGCCCTGTTCCACCCACGGTCAGAATAAGAGGATAATGATTTTTTTGCTGTTCGATTAATGCCAACAGTTGTTCAGGACTGTCTGGAATCACCTGATAGGCAATCTCTTTAAAATTGGCTTCTTGAAGGATCTCCAACACATTTAAGCCTGCGGTATCTGGTTTTTTACCTGCGGCAACAGTATCGGAGAGGACAATGATTGAAGCAGGAATGGCATCTTTTAGTGCGCGAGTATAATGAGACTTGCCCCCTTTTTTCTTCGCCAGTTTACATTGGTCTAAGCATAAATCTTCTGGTTCGCAATGTGGTTTGAGCATGTCATAGAGGGTTAATCCTGCCAGACTCACCGCAGTTAATGCCTCCATTTCCACGCCTGTTGGACCAATGGTTTCAACCGTTGCTGTAATTAAGACATGTTGCTCGAATAGTTCATATTCCACATCCGCACGGTAAATAGGTAAGGGATGACACAAGGGAATCAGTTCATCTGTACGCTTTGCTGCAAGGATTCCTGCGATACGGGCAGTTTTTAGTGCATCGCCCTTTTCGGTGTTGCCATTACGGAGTAGCTCAATACAATGTGCAGGCGCATACAAAATACCCGTTGCTACTGCGGTTCTATAGCTTTCGGCTTTCATGCCTACATTTTTCATGACGTACTCCTATTACTGTATATTAAACGGTTGCCATTGCAGTGTGATGGTGGTGTTGGCATGATCCATGATGGGTCTGTGATGCAACAGGCGTTGTCACGGCAACATAATCCTGATCTTTGCGGATACAGCAACCTTCTACATATTGACTGCTACCATCTGCATAAAACTCTTCCTTCCAGACAGGGACTTCATGCTTGACCCGTTCCACGGCTTCTTCACAAGCTTGGAAGGCTTCTCGACGATGTGCCGCATAAGCCATGGCAATAATTGCAGTATCGCCAATATCTAAAGCACCAATGCGGTGAACCACCCGAACATAGGACACTTGATATTTGGCTTGAATCTCTTGCTCAATGGCACGAATCATTTTTTCTGCAACAGGAGCATAAGCGGTATATTTCAATGCTTTGACTGCCTTGCCTTCATGGTGATTACGTACTGTACCGATAAAGATGCCAATACCACCACATTCAGGAAAATGTTGAATACCATCAAAATCACTTTGCATTAACGCGGTGGTTTGAATACGTGGGAAATTCATCAGGTTCATTTGACTTAACCTCCCGCCACTGGCGATAGCAATACTAAGGTCATTGCATTTTCAATAATGAAATGACGCGGGATAATGTCTTCACCGACTGCACAGGCACAGCGTTCAATCAGGGTTTTAGCTTCGGGATAAAGTGACATGACTTGGCTTAAGGCTGCCCCAATATCACTATGGGGCGGGCTATAAATCACAAGGTTTGCAGGCAATAATTTTTCAACTGCACCATAAGCTTCAATTTTAATTTGGATGGTTGAATTTGATTGCAACATATTAACCTCCGATCATGTGCATACTAATTTTTCTATGGGTTTGCTGCGCCTGAATGGCATGAAAACCTGATTTCTTGTTCCAGATATAAGATTCAAGTTTCTGCTGCAAAAGGTTAGTTTTCAGCGCTGACCCTGTCTGGAGTTGTTCAATTTCGGTTTTAAGTGGTAATCCTTCTGCTGCAAATAAACAGTTATAAAATTCACCTTGAGCAGTCAGTCGGACACGATCGCATTCACCACAAAAAGCATGGGTAATGGTGGAGATAATGCCGATTTGATGCCCATCTATCCAATACTGTCTGGCTGGGCTACGCGTAGGCTCTGTTAAGGGTTTTATACTGAATTTGGTTGCAAGCGTATCTAAGATTTGCTGTTCACTGACCACATGTTCAGCGTTCCAGTGTCGATCTCCATCTAAAGGCATAAATTCTATAAACCGCAGTGGAATAGCGAGGTCTTTCGCCCATTGCACCAACGGAATAATTTGGTTCTCATTTTTGCCTTGTATCAGTACGCTATTGATTTTAAGTGGCAAACCGACGTCTAGAGCAGCCTGAATGCCTTCCAATACAGGCTGGAGTTGTTTTTGTGTGAGCTGAAAGAACTGTGCGGCATCTAAACTGTCTAAACTGACATTAATACTGTCTAGCTCTGCATGTTTTAAATCTTGCGCATATTTTTTTAAGTAGTGACCATTGCTGGTCATCGAAATTTGTTTCAGTCCGATTTTTTTCAGCTTTTGCAGTTCCGCAACAAAATGCACAACCCCTTGACGCATTAAAGGTTCCCCACCCGTAATGCGAATATATTCAATCCCGTTTTGCACCATAAACTGGCAAAACTGAAACAACGCCTCAAAGCTTAAAATCTGATGTTTCTTCATCCACTCAGGATGTTCAGGCATGCAATAGACACACTTAAAATTACAGCGATCGGTCACTGAAATTCTGAGTTTACGCTTGCTGCGACCAAATTGATCTATAAATGCAGCACGGGTTTCTACCATAGATACTGTCATGCATGTTATTCCATGTGGGAATGACCAAATGCCCAAGAATTGTGCTTATTAACTGATTGCACTTTGATTGTGCTCATAGCTATAAATGACTCAGCAATAAGTGTTCCAACTTTGTGCTATCTCTGGATTTAATTAAGAAATTTTAATTGTTGGTACTGTTGTAGTTCATCGAGTGAGTTAATACTGTGAAAAAATAGATTTTTATGACTAAACCGTGCAACTTGAGGGTGCATTTCAGCAAAACACTTTTTTAAACTGAACTGTTTTAGTTCAATGTCTCGATTTAATTTTTCCAACGCGCTACGTTTTAACAAACAGAAGGGATACAGTGCACGTCCATTTAATTCGACATAAGCCACTTCAGCCTGTGTGTTTTTTGCCAGTACAGCATGAAGTTTCTCAAGCACACGAGATGGAATGTAGGTGACATCACAAGGAATAAATAGAACATAGTCCGATGGGACATTTGTCCACGCGCTTTTCATGCCCATCAGTGGACCTAAAAACCCAGATTCCTCATCTTGATAATAGGCAATACTTGGCACTAAGGCGCGGTAAAGTGAATAGTCTCGATGGCTATTCACCCAAATAGAATTCACCTTCTGTTTTAGGGTTTGATGAATTTTTAAAAGCTGGATTTGATCATCAAAGGTTTGTAAAAGTTTATTCATTCCGTTCATACGTCGTGCTTGTCCTCCTGCAAGAATGACAAGATCAGTGGCAGGATAAGCTTTAATCATTTCACATCCTCCGTTTGACAGGCTTTAATTAAGCCGCGAATTTCAGGTAAGCAAGAACCACAATTGCCTCCAGCCTTTAAGCAAGCTGTAACTTGCTTTTCATTGCTGATGTTTTTCTCTTTAATAGTTTCAATAATTCGATTTTTACCCACTTTAAAGCAACTACACACCAATGGGCCTTCATTGTTGTTCATCGAAATAGGTTGACCCGCCAATAACGCTTTACGGTGCATGGCACTTAATCGCTCACGCTTAAATAATCCTGCAACCCAGTCTCGGTCTGGTAGTAAAGCACGTGGAGCAATATATAAACTGGCGATCAGAATACCATCTTTTAAGACAATGCTATGGCTGATTTGTGCTGAATGATCATCGACATTTAACCATTCAAAACTTTCATCTTGAAACGGTAAAAGTTCTTTTAAATGTTTGGTAATGTCATCGTATTTACGGCGATCAGCCAGTTCATAACAAACAGCTTTGGCAGTGGTCACTTTGGTCCACCAAACACATGCCTCTATAGAGGTCTTGACCATAGTTGCGTACTCATTACGGGCATAAAATACGCCCTGCCATTGAGTATAAAATGGTTGCAGCATAACAGGTGTATGCTTAAATTCTGGCTCGCCCGAAATCGCATCTACCACAGGATTGACTACTCGACCAATGCGGGCATCTGAAGCAACTTGATCGTTCCAATGAATTGGGGCAAAAACTTGCCCACGACGGATGCCTTGAGAAATAGTCGTTTTTAAAACACAGCGTCCCCAAGTCGATGCAACTTCGACCAAGTCACCTTCTTTCAAGCCATATTTCAAAGCATCCTGTGCATGAATCTCACAAAATGGTTCTGCACGATGCGTACTTAAATTGGCAGATAATCCAGTTCGACTCATGGTATGCCACTGATCGCGGATACGACCTGTGTTCAAAGCCAGAGGATATTCATTTGTACAGGCATTTACAGGAGCAATATTTTCTACAGCAATAAATTTGGCTTTACCATCGGTATGGCTAAATTGCCCATTGGCATAGATATGTCGCACCGTTTCAATGGACTGCTGTTTATCCCATACTGGCCACTGAATGGGGTTGAGATCATCGTATTCTTGTACGGTTAAGCCTGTTAAACCTTGTAAATTAAAATAACGAAAGCTCTTTGATTCATCACGTTGTGCTAAGGGTACATTTTCACTGGCTGAAAGTTGTGCATGCTCGTTAAATATTTCGCTGACATTTTCAAAATTAAAACCAGAAAATCCCATTCTTTTTGCCACTTGCGAAACTGTCCACCAGTCTGCTTTGGCCGTTCCCGGTGCATCTAAAAATGCCCGTTGTCTGGAAATACGTCGCTCAGAATTGGTCACTGTGCCATCTTTTTCTCCCCAACCTAAAGCGGGCAGTAAAACATCAGCAAATGCTGTCGTATCGGTGTTTTGGCAAATATCCGACACCACAACGAAAGGACATTTTTCTAAGGCACGTTTAACCTGATCTGCATTGGGTAAACTCACCACGGGATTGGTTGCCATAATCCAAAGTGCTTTAATTTTGCCACTTTCAACAGCTTCAAATAAATCAACAGCCTTTAATCCAGCAGATTTAGCAATGACGGGGCTTTGCCAAAAGTTTTGTACCAATTGCTGATGTTGAGGGTTATCAATATCTAAATGAGCTGCCAACATATTGGCTAAACCACCTACTTCACGACCACCCATCGCATTCGGCTGACCTGTCATTGAAAATGGTGCCGCCCCAGTTTTACCAATTTTCCCACTATATAAATGGCAATTAGTAATGGCATTGGCTTTATTCACGCCTTGTGAAGACTGATTTACCCCCATTGAAAATAGGGTCATTACTCGTTCAGTCTGGGCAAATTTTGCATAAAACTGTTGTAATTTATCCAGTGTAATTCCTGTTTGTTGAGCGACCTCTTCAATATCTTGTTCCGTTTGGCTACTGAGCAACGCAGCTTCAATACCTTGCGTATGTGCATCAATAAAGGATTGATCTGCACATCCATTTTGATGCAAATATTGTAGGAGTCCATTAAACAAAGCGATATCTTGCCCAGGAAGAATGGGCAAATGTAAATCGGCTTGCTCACAAGTACTGGTAAAACGCGGATCAACCACAACCACAAAAATATCGCGTTCGGCTTTGGCTTGCATAATCCGTTGATACAATACGGGATGGCACCATGCCGTATTTGATCCGACCAGAACCACCATATCCGTTTGTTCAAAATCTTGATAACTGGCAGGAACAATGTCTTCACCAAAAGCCCGTTTATGTGCTGCTACAGCAGAAGACATACATAGACGGGAATTGGTATCAATATTGGCTGTCCCTAAGTAGCCTTTCACGAATTTATTCACCACATAGTAATCTTCGGTCAGTAATTGCCCCGATACATAAAATGCGATGCTTTCTGAACCATATTGCTCTATACAAGTTTGGAATTGCTGCGCAATTTGATTGAGTGCAGTATCCCAAGTTGTCTTTTTTTGCTGTGCATTTCTTCCGAGCATTGGCTGCAATAAACGTGTTTCTAAGCCAATGGTATCCGCCAAATTACTGCCTTTAATACACAATTTTCCATAATTGGAGGGATGTGAAGCATCCCCCTCTACGCTAACAACTTGACCTTGCGCCGTATGTTTGACATGCGCAACTACCCCACAACCCACACCACAGTACGGACAGGTGGTTTTTGTGCTCGCTGTAACTGGAGCTGTTGAGCTTTGGAGTTCCACAAATGGAATACTGGTCATACGGTGCTCCCTATTCTTACTTTTAAAACCATGGCAGCAAAAAAATGATGCGTGATTTGAATTAACCTACTTTTTTTAATGCAAAATCTCGACCAAAAAGCAATTTACTGCGGATATTTGAAATTGGGGTTTGGTCTGCAATCAGTTCCGCATACCAAGCACCATCTTCCGTATCTCCAAACAAGACGGCTCCAATGACTTTGTCCTGTTGAATAATGATGCGCTTATAAATTTGACGTTTCTCGTCATTTAAAATGATGTCTTCAAAATCATCTTTTGGCTCAAAGTTACCTGCCGAAAACACATCGACACCACTCACTTTTAATTGGGTCGGAACCGTTGGGGCTTTGAAGGTTAGACTGCCATGCTCTGCCAAGTGACTCGCGCAAATAAAAGCCTGTCCCCATAAAGGCTCGACTAAACCAAAGGTCTGACTGCGATGTTCAATACATTCACCCACTGCATAAATACTTGGGTCAAAAGTTTGCATGGTGTCATTCACCATGACCCCGCGGTTGGTTCGGAGTCCTGCGCTTTGCGCTAGGCTAATATTCGGGCGAATACCGACAGCAAACACCACCAAATCTGCATCTAATACAGTGCCGTCTTTTAAACGAACTTGACTAACCTGACCATCTGTACCCACTAGCGCTTCAGTATTGGCTTCGGTAATAATCCGAATCCCTTTTTGTTCAATACTATGGCGAAGCATTTGACTGGCACGATCATCCAGTTGACGTTCCATAATTCGATTCATTAAATGTAAAACAGTGACATTCATACCACGGCGTTTTAAGCCATATGCCGCTTCCAAGCCGAGTAAACCAGCACCAATCACCACGGCATTACGTTTGTTTTCACAATATTCCAGCATGGTATTGACATCATAAATATCACGGAAACTTACGACGCCTTTTAGGTCTGCGCCTTTTACTGGCGGTACAAAAGGTTTAGACCCTGTGGCTAAAATGAGTCGGTCATAATCCACCACAATGCCCGTTTGGGTATGGACTTGTTTGCGTGGACGATCAATTTTGACGGCAGGATCATCTGCAATAAAACGGATACTCTTGTCGCTATACCATGCGTGTGGATGCAACATAATGTCTTCTACGGTTTTTTCACCCGATAACACGGGCGACAGCATAATGCGGTTATAGTTACCCCACGGTTCTTCACCAATTACAGTAATTTCATAACGCTCTGGTGCCATATCCAATAAATCTTCAAGACAGCGCATGCCTGCTAAACCATTTCCCACCAAAACCAACTTCATTTTTTCTGAAGAAGGCCCATTATTGGTGATATAGGTTTTTTGCGCTGTTGGACTCACCCAAACACGTCCATCCTGAATTTTGGTTGGGAACACCAGTAGTTTTTGATCTTTATCTTCTAAGCAACGTCCCGTGGCTAAACTAAAATGCTGCTTATAAATGGGCGATGCGATGACGCGTTCACCTTGCAAGTCGCCAATAATGCCACGGCTCATGACATTGGCTTGGCTGAAAGGATCTTTATTGCTCAGTGCATAAACGCGTTTTTCTGTCCCAACACGGAACAAAGCAATCGCTTGCCCTTCAACCAAAGCCCCTACGCCCGTATTCGGGGTGATGTCATTTAAATCACAGACCTCAACCCAGTGTTGATCTGGAAGCATATTTTTATCATTTAAAATAGTCATTTGCGTTCTCCTTATTATGCTTCAACCATTGGAATACGGTCTTCAGCGCGCTCTGCGCTGTTTAATGGGCGAATTTGTCCGCGTTCTTGGGTAAATTGAATGTGTGGATCAGCTTGCTGTTCAGCATTGGCATTGATATAGGTTTGGAAACGTTTACGAATTTCAGGATTTTCAACCGCAGTACGCCATTCATCTTGATAAGTCCCAACGATGTGCTGCATACGACGCTCAAGTTCTACTGCCAGACCCAGCGAATCTTCAATAATCACGGCTTTAAGATAATCTAAGCCGCCTTCCATGTTGTCACGCCATACGCTAGTGCGTTGTAAACGATCTGCTGTTTGAATGTAGAACATAAAGAAACGGTCGATATAGCGAATCAGCATTTCAGTATCTAAGTCAGATGCGATCAATTCTGCATGGCGTGGTTTCATGCCACCATTACCACAGACATAGAGGTTCCAACCTTTTTCAGTGGCAATCACGCCAACATCTTTACCTTGAGCTTCTGCACACTCACGGGTACAACCCGAAACCGCCATTTTTAATTTATGTGGTGAGCGTAAACCTTTGTAGCGGTTTTCGAGGAAAATGGCTAAACCGACTGAATCATCCACACCATAACGACACCATGTACTACCAACACAAGATTTAACCGTACGTAATGATTTACCGTAAGCATGACCAGATTCAAAACCTGCGGCATTCAACTCTTCCCAAATCAACGGCAGTTGATGCACTTGCGCGCCAAACATATCAACACGTTGTCCGCCCGTAATTTTGGTGTACAGGTTGTATTTTTTGGCAATTTGACCTACAGCAATTAAGCCATCTGGTGTGACTTCACCCCCTGCCATGCGTGGTACAACAGAGTAAGAACCATCTTTCTGGATGTTTCCTAAGTAGTAGTCGTTACTGTCTTGCAAACCTGCATGACTAGGTTCGAGTACGAAATCATTCCAGCAAGAAGCCAAAATGTTTGCAGCCGTTGGTTTACAAATATCACAACCCAAACCATGCCCATGCTGGTGAATCAGGTCATCGAAGGTTTTAATTTCATTCACACGAACCAAGTGATACAGCTCTTGGCGGGAGTATGGGAAGTGTTCGCAAATATGATTGTTGACCGTGACGCCTTGACGTTGTAATTCAGACTTCAATACCTGCGTTACTAAAGGAGCACAGCCCCCACAAGCCGTCGCAGCTTTGGTACATTTCTTTAACGCACCCAAAGAGGTCGAGCCGTCACTAATGGCTTGGCAAATATCGGCTTTCGATACGTTATTACATGAACATATCGTGGCACTGTCTGGCAGTAAATCGACGCCACTGCCGCCTGCTTTGGCGCCTGAGTCGGCAAACCCTGGCATAATGAGACTTTCTGGAACTTCGGGTAATGCCAGACCATTCAGCATCATTTGTAGCAAGTCACTATATTCTTTGGCATCACCCACCAATACTGCACCCAAAAGTTTGGTTTTTTCTGCATTGACCACGATTTTCTTATATACCAATGCATCTTCATCGGCATAGAAATAGCTCAATGAATTTGGAGTCATGGCATGTGCATCACCGACTGATGCCACATCTACCCCCATCAACTTCAATTTGGTGCTCATGTCTGCACCAGCGAAAATGTTGCATTCTTGCTGCATCACATGCTTGGCCGCAATACGTGCCATGTCATAGCCTGGTGCGACTAAGCCAAAGATTTTATTGTTCCAAAGTGCACACTCACCAATGGCATAAATATCTTCATCACTGGTTTGGCAATAATCATTAATGACGATACCGCCACGTTCACCAATCGCTAAACCACTTGAACGTGCAAGTTCATCGCGTGGGCGAATGCCTGCCGAGAATAAAACAATATCGGTTTCGAGTTCTGAGCCATCACCAAATTTCATCACATGAACAGCAGACTGACCATCTTCAATACATTGAGTGGCTTTTTGGGTATGAACTTTAACACCTAGGTTTTCAATTTTAGTGCGTAGCACTTTGCCGCCTAAGTCATCAATTTGCACTGCCATTAAACGTGGCGCAAACTCTACTACATGTGTTTCTAAGTTCAGGTCACGGAGTGCCTTTGCGGCTTCTAGTCCCAATAAGCCACCGCCAATCACCACACCTGTTTTTGCATTTAAACTGGCAGCTTTAATGGCATCTAAGTCTTCAATGGTACGGTAAACGAAACAGTTTTTGCGTTCATTACCCGGAATTGGCGGTACAAAAGCATAAGAGCCCGTCGCTAAAACCAATTTGTCATAGCTGAGTGTTTCACCCTGATTGGTGCTCACTGTTTTATTGAGGCTATCAATTGCAATTGCTTTGGTATTTAAACGCAGGTCAATTCCGTAAGCATCAGCAAAATCTGCACGCGCTAAAGATAAGTCTTTGGCAGTTTTACCAGAAAAGTATTCGGTTAAATGCACACGGTCATACGCCAAACGTGGTTCTTCTGCCAAAATGGTAATTTCTACTTCGTCACCTGCCTGCTCAAGTACACTCTCAATGAACTTGTGCCCGACCATACCGTGACCAATCATAAGTAGTTTCATATTCTTTCTCCTTAAATTTTTTACTTATGCCATGTTGTTACGATCAAGCACGGCTTGTTCGAATAAGCGTTGTTCTTTCTCTTTGTGTTCAACTGAAAAGCGAATCATGAGCACAAAACTTGCTGCAATGACCACCAGTCCACCTAGAACCATCAGGCATGTTTGAATATCTAAGACACCTTTGAGTAGGAAACCTGCTGCAACTGCACCCACGTTGCCACCCGCGCCGATAATGCCTGCAACCCCACCTAAGGCATCACGATCAATAAAGGGCACCAATGCATAGGTTGCGCCGCAAGCCATGTGAGTAAACAAGGCAAACACAGTCATGGTTAAAATAGCCAACATCGCAGTGTTCATTTGTGAAAATACAATCAGGAACAGACCTTCCATGAGGATCATGCCAAACAAGACTTTAGTGCGACCATCCAAACCCTTTTTGGTTGCCACTTTGTCTGAAATAATGCCACCCAAAGCACGGGCAAACAGTGCCAAAAGTCCGAAAATACCCGCAGCCAAACCTGCTTCTTTTAGTCCAAAGCCAAAGTTTTCCACGTAGTACATGGCGACAATGTTATGAATGAAAATTTCGATACCAAAGCATGCCGCATAAGAGCCAAATAAAATCCAAACACGATAGTTGCGGGCTGCATGCATTAAGATGTTTAAGCCACCTTTTTTCTCACTGCCAACTTGAATGCCTTGAGCGCGTAATTCCTTAAAGTTGCCTTGCGGACAATCTTGCGTGTATTTCCAGTACAGCCCGCCCACAATCAACATCATGACACCAGGAACAAGTAAGGCAATTCTCCACCCCATAGCCTGTTCAACACCGAACATCACTAAAGCTGAAAGTAAAAGTGGCATTAAGGCTTGAGTGGCACCACCTCCCGCATTTCCCCAACCCGCAGTAGTGGCATTTGCAGTCCCGACAACATTCGGGGCAAACATGATGCTGGTATGGTATTGAGTGATGACGAAACTTGCGCCAATTGCACCGATGAGCAGTCTAAAGAACAAAAAAGATTCATAACTGTTGGCTGATGCCACACCAAATACAGGAATGCTGCCAAGAATAAGTAACGCAGTATAAGTTTTGCGTGGACCGTATTTGTCACAGAGTGGACCAACAATCAAGCGAACCAAAATCGTAATCGCAACGGCTGCAATATTAATATTAGCAACTTGATCTTTAGTCAGATGAAACTCGCCTGCGATGACAGGCATGAGTGGCGCACAGGCAAACCATGCAAAGAAGCAGACAAAAAAGGCGAGCCAACTCATGTGGAAGGCCCGCATCGCTGAAGTCTTAAAATTAAAAAGACTTATTGTTGTGGCTTTTTTCTCATATAAATTTGAAGACATAACCCTCTCCTTCCTGAACTGAACGTATATAAATTCCCACTCGGCAGGTTTCTCTGCTTTACAGGTCGATCAGAACGGACATCGTTGGCCGTCTTACAAATTTTTTAAGAGTCGTCTTTGACTCATAAGGAATAATGCAATTGCTATGCCAGTATTGAAATATACAACCTATATTATTGTTTTATATTAATAAAAATATTCTTTAAATATTCGCTAAATTAGTGTGTTGAAATTATGCTCAACATCTTCAAGTACGATTCTTGATAGAGTGGTCGTATGATTATGGCTTCTGCCACTAAATTGCACATTTTGCTTTGTAATGGTGCACCGATAAATTTTAGGATTTGCTTATTTGTATTGTTTTGTATGTTTAATCACCAAAATGGCACATCGGCATGTTTATTGCTTATTAATGTTACAAAATAAACATCTGTTCTGCCCTGATTAGCAGCCCAATAGCGATAGCTCAAATATGCCAAAGCTTAAAATTGCCCTGATTGATGATGATCAAGATCGTGCCAACTATATAAAAGATTCACTGCTTCAGCACGATTTTGACGTGGTGGCCTGCTTAACCATCGATCATTTAAATATGTTCAAATTAGAGCATTTGCAGGCCGATGTCATTTTGCTGGATATGGATCATCCACATCGAGACATTATTGAAAGTTGTGTGAGTCAGTTTGATTTACCCACTGTGCTGTTTACCCAAAACAGCCAAAAAGACATGATTAAAAGTGCCATTGATGCTGGAATTACGGCTTATATTGTCGATGGTATTGATCCTGCGAAATTGGACAGTATTTTAGAGATCTCTATTGAGCAGTTCAAAAAACATAAGAAATTATTGGCAGATTTGAAAGAGACCAAAAGTAAACTCGCCGATCGGAAAGATGTCGAAAAAGCCAAAGTTCTTTTGATGCAACTGCATCAACTCACTGAAGATCAAGCCTTTCAGTTACTCCGTAAAAATGCCATGAGCCATCGGATTACCATGGGAGAAATGGCGCGTCGCCTACTCGATGCGCAAGAATTACTACAAACCAAGTTGAAGGATTAAGCTATGGCTACATTAGAAAAAACACATATTCAACTTGGCTATATTCCATTGCTCGATTGTATTTCCATACTTTGGGCAAAACATCGTGGTTATTTTGATGAACTTGGATTAGATGTCACACTGGTTAAAGAAGCCTCTTGGGCTAGTCTGCGAGACCGTTTGGCTTTTGGATTATTAGATGCAGCACACTGTTTATCAGGTATTTTACCCGCAGCCTCAATCGGTACAGATCATATTGGCATTCCATTTCAAACCCCTTTGGTTTTAAGTGTAAATCGCGCTTATATCAGTTTAAGTCAAAAATTATGTTTTGATCTGGGCATTACTCATAACGACACCGCAAAGGAAGTTGCGGCTAAAGTTGTGACCGCGATTCAACACGGACAAAATATTCAGTTGGCACATGTATTTGCCAATTCCATTCATCATTTTTGTATTCGTGAATGGCTGGCTCTGGCAGATGCAGAATTAGCCCAAAGCATTAAACTGAGAATCTTACCTCCGCCTTATATGGTAGAAGCCTTAAATAATCAGGTGATTGATGGCTTCTGTGTTGGCGAACCTTGGAATACTCAAGGCGAAGTTTTAGGATTGAGTCAAATCGTGGCTTCTAGTCAAGATGTCATTCCTGAAATTGCCGATAAAGTGTTAGCTGTGACCAAAGAATGGGCTACAACGCATCCGAATACCTTAAAAGCAATTACTCAAGCCATTCAAAAAGCCCAGCGTGAAATCAAAACCATACATGATTTTAGCCAAATTTGGGCATTGTTAACTGAATATGAGGTTTTACAATTCGAATGTTCAGATCGCATCCATGTTCAAGAATTTTATAAAATACAAAATATTATTCGAAATTTCATAGATGATACAGCCATCCCTAAAGTTGAAGATTTTGAATGGCTGATTCAGCAAATGGCGAAATGGAGCAATGTTCAGGTGAATCATGCTGAGCTTAAAAACTTAAGTCAGCAATGTATCATTCAACTTTAGCTTTTATGATTTAGATTAGAGTTTTCGCAAGGTTAAGATTTGTTCGCTGCGACCAAAAGGACCATGTACATCATGCAGGACTGCACTGGTCAAACCAATGCCATCTGTACCATATTGCTGTTCGACGTCTAAACCTAGCCATTGTCCCTGAGGAATGCGATACAGATGAATTTGCAAATCTAAATTTGGAAATGCCCAGCCCGATTGAGGGTCTTGGCGTGGCACAACACCATTTGCAGTATCCACCATGCCCATCAGTTTGACAAAATCTGAGGTGGTTTTACCTTCGACCATATTGCAATGATTGGTCAACCACACGACACCCTTACCTGCACGTCGAGTTGGTTCTGCACGGGTTTCAATGCTTTGAATATATCCACCCGGCCAACACTTCATGCCCTCCCAAACAGGCAATTGCTCTGGATGCTGAACTTTTTGGTCTTCAAGTCCTGCAATGCTATGCGTGTCCTGTGTGAGCATTTTCCATGCACGTGCCACAATACAAGTTTTGCCATTGGCTTGCATTTCGCTTTCAATCAATTCAATGGTTTTTCCGCCCCGAATCATACGTGTGGTAATGCTAAAATCACCAAATGCAATGAGACCAAAAATGTCTAGACTAATACGCCCTATTCGCATGTCATCTCGAGGTGAAAACTGCTCCAATTCTGCACAGATCACACCTGTAGCAGATGCCATATGTTGCTCATGCGGATTCCAAGCGCCTTGCGCATGAAGGTTTGATTGATAATGTGCAGTTACACTTCCATCTGCATGTTGTTCGCGTTGTATTAAACGATAATAAGCAGGCATATTCATATCCTTTGTCTTTTGAGTATTCCTTAATCAAGCTCGTTGTTTCAATCGGTATTATTTCACTGCACAAAATCCGTAATAATTTAGAATTTGGCTATATGTTTTAACTTTTTTAAAGCCAACATTGGAGAGTAGCTGCTGCCCCATTCGTGGCGAGACCAAGAAAAAATCTTGCTGTAATCGTTCAACCATTTTTTCACTTTGAACCGTGGTTAAGCCATTATTTTCACACAGTTGCTTCAGTACAAAAATCTCATGTGCTTCGGTTTCTTTCATTAAGTCATAAGTCAGCAGCATTCCATTGGGTTTTAGTTGAGTAAAAATGTCTTTAAAGAAGTTTTGCTTTGATTCCAATGGAATAAAATGAGCCACTAGAATAGATAATACGGCGTCAAAAGTATGAGTTGTGCCGATGGATTTTGTATCGCCATGAATAAAGCGAATACGGCTTAAAACACCTTGTTTGTCTAGATGTTGCTTTGCCTTACATAACATGACATGCGATGGATCTAGCGCAGTAAAGTTCCAAGTTGGATGCTTTTGCGCCAAATATTGAATTTCATATCCTGTTCCACAGCCCACCACCAGAATATCTACATGTTCTTGTTCGGCATAATGATGAGTTAAAATGGCATCGACCTGCTGATGCGTTAACTCATAGCCTGGAATAAGCTTGCGGATATGGTCATCGTATCCATCCACCACTTGTTGGTTATTAAAGTCTTTTGCCATATTGCACTCTATTTAATTGTTATGTAGATGATATGAATGTGCTAAATGCTTTTTCATCATTACGTACGGCTTTAAGATTTTGCTTAAGCCACTGACATTGCATCCAAAGTCAGTTCCGCAATAGATGGTTTTGGCTTTTCAACCGTTAAACCTAATTTGTGAAATAGTTGTTGATCTTTACCCTGTGCGACATTAGGCATCGTCAGAAGTTTTTCACCCGAGAAAATTGAGTTTGCCCCCGCCATAAATGCTAATGCTTGGTCTGAATCAGACAAAGATTCACGGCCTGCAGAAAGTCGAATATAACTTTTTGGCATGACAATACGTGCAACGGCAATGGTACGAATCCATTCAGTCACATCAAGTTTTTCAACATCTGCCAATGGCGTGCCTTCAATTGGAACCAGCATGTTAATTGGCACTGATTCTGGCTGAATAGGTAATGTTGCAAGTTCAAGTAATAGACCAATCCGATCGGCAGTGTCTTCACCCAAACCCACAATACCGCCGCTACAGACTTTCATACCTGCACCACGGACATATTCAAGTGTATTTAAGCGGTCATCGAAAGTACGAGTACTGATGATATTTGAATAATACTCACGCGAAGTGTCTAGGTTGTGATTGTAGTAATCGAGTCCTGCATCTTTTAAGCGTTCAGCCTGAGACTGGTTTAACATGCCTAAGGTCATGCAAGTTTCCAAACCTAAAGCTTTTACCTCGCGAACCATTTCAAGTACATAAGGCATATCACGTTCATGTGGGTTACGCCATGCAGCACCCATACAGAAACGAGAAGAACCAGACGCTAAGGCTTCTTTGGCTTCGCTAATGACTTTGTCTACTGCAATGCGCTTTTCCGCTTCTAGTTTTGAATCATAACGAGCAGATTGAGAGCAGTATTTGCAATCTTCAGGGCATTTGCCTGTTTTTATTGATAATAAAGTGCTGACTTGAATCTGGTTCGCATTAAAATTTTGTCGATGGATTTGTTGTGCTTGAAAAACCAAATCTAAAAAGGGTTGCTGATATAGATTTTGTATTTCTGCGCGAGTCCAATCGTGACGAAGTTCCATCATGATTTCCTTATTCCGTTTGAATTATTCAGACCTTTTCATTTTCTCCCCTTACCCTGAAGCAGAGTAAAGGGAAATTCCAAGTCAGAAGATCACGTTATGCAATATCTTCCATTAAATTCAGCTCTTTACGCATAAATTCTTGAAGTCGGAATTTTTGTGCTTTACCTGATGCGGTCATTGGAAACTCGGTAAAGAAACGTACATAACGTGGTACTTTATTATGTGAAATATGTTCAGCACAGTAACGTCGAATACTTTCTTCTGTCGTTTCATGGTGCTCGTGCAGAATGATACAAGCGCATAATTCTTCACCATAGCGTGCATCTGGTAGACCAATCACCTGTACATCACTGACATCTGGATGGGTATATAAGAAATCTTCAATTTCTTTCGGGAACAGATTTTCACCACCGCGAATCACTACATCTTTGATGCGACCTTTAATTTTTACAAAGCCATCATCGTCCATTTCAGCGATGTCACCTGTATGCATCCAACGTGCGTTATCAATCACTTCTTGGGTTTTTTCACTATCTTCCCAATAACCCAACATCACTGAATAACCACGAACACAGAGTTCTCCAAGTTTGCCTCGCGGTACGACTTTGCCTGCTTCATCCACAATCTTGATTTCTAAATGTGGATGTACGCGGCCAACAGTACCGACACGTTGTTCAACCGTATCACTGGTCGAACTTTGTGCGCTCACAGGTGCTGTTTCAGTCATGCCATAACAAATAGTAATTTCCGTCATGTGCATACGCTCCATGACGCGCTGCATAATTTCACGTGGACAAGGGCTACCCGCCATAATGCCTGTACGTAAACTACTCAAATCAAAGTCGTTGAATTGTTCATGCTCTAAAGTGGCAATAAACATGGTGGGGACACCATAAGCTGCCGTACATTTCTCTTGCTGAATGGCTTTTAAGCTATCTAATGGATTAAATACAGCCGACGGATAGACCATGGTTGAACCATGCGTAATACAGGCCAAATTCCCCATCACCATGCCAAAACAGTGAAATAAAGGGACTGAAATACACACGCGATCTTGTGGAGTCAAATGAATGGCTTCACCCACAAAATAACCATTATTTAAAATGTTATTGTGCGTGAGCATGGTGCCTTTCGGATTGCCTGTGGTTCCTGAAGTAAACTGAATATTAATGGTTTCATCAAACTGCAATTCACTTGCAACCGCTTCTAAATGATCAAGTTGTTTTACAGTAGGTTGTTCCAAAAGATCTTGAAAACGATGAATACCTGTATGCACTGCTTCATCAATTTTAATCACGTGTTTTAAATGAGGTAAACGTAGCGCATTTAAAATTTTATCTTCAGCTTCTTGCAGCTCTGGTGCAATTTTGATGAAAAGCTCTTGATAATTGGTGGTTTTAAATTGTGATGCAATGACTAAACCTTTACACGACACCTTATTCAGCACGTATTCAAGTTCATTGCTTTTATACGCAGTGTTTAGGTTAACGAGAATAATGCCTGCTTTAAATGCAGCGAATTGAGTAATGGTCCATTCCACACAATTGGGTGACCAAATTGCAAGACGATCGCCCTTCTTGAACCCCAGTTTGAGTAAGCTACAAGCAAAAGCATTCACCTGTGCTTGTAGCTCTTTATAGCTTAACCGTACATTCTGATGCACACTGACCACAGCATCCTGATCTGCATATTGCGCACATGCCTGATCAAATTTTTCACCAATGGTCATGCCCAATAAAGGTTGACTGCTGGTTCCATACGCATAGCTTAACCGTACCTGTGTCATTTGAATCACTCTCCTTGATTCTTTGTAATTCTGATTCTTACTGTTTTATTTTGATCACAGAGATTACTTTGTACGGATTTGCCTCCTTTGCATATAAGACTATTTAATTACGATCCTGTAATTGCACAGCTTGTACACAAAAGTCTGCAACCTGTTTCACAAAGTAATCTTTGTAGCTTTGATCAAACATCACATTACGAGATGGATTTAAAGGTTCAATCACCACAAACGTCATGCTTCCGACAATGCATAATGCCACCGTGTTTAAATCTTCAAAGCCAAACTCACCATTAACTTTCCCTTCGGCAAGAATCTCGTTAATGCTTTGCTTGAGCAATTGTTTACTGCGAAAACGCTCATGTTCAATAATTGGATCTACAGGTTCAAACATCAGTGAATACGACAGTCGAGGACTATTTAATGCCCGCTTAACAAAGGTCGTGACTACCTTATGTAGTTTTTGCTGTGCTGTTAGTCCTTCACTACTCGCAATATGATTCAAAATACGAATTTCATGCTGAATCGCTTCAGACAACACTTCAATTAAGACTTCACTTTTATTGTCAAAATAACGGTAAACCAAGCCACTGGAAACGCCTGCACGTTCCGCAATCGCCTGAATTTGGGCATCTTTAAATCCCCCTTGAGCAATAAGTTCTCGCGCAGATTGCAAAATCGATTGACGATTTTGTTCCATTCGCTCTTGCATCAATGTCGATCTTTTATAACTCATAATCTTATTCTCATCCAGATAAAATGAATTGTAAATCATTTTGTGAATTTTAGTTCACTTTTTTAAAAAATAGATGTATTGTAAAACTACAAGCACAACAACAATGCTTATTGGACAACAAATATAACCTCAGGATGAACAGCATGAACGCACACGTTCCATTACAACTTAGCCTACAAACCTTAAGTTTCGGTTTAGATGAAACTTTGATCGCACTGCGTGATTCAGTTGCTGCATTTTGTGCAAAAGAAATTGCACCAATTGCTCAACAAGTGGATCGTGACAATGTATTCCCTGCACACCTTTGGAAGAAAATGGGTGATATGGGCTTACATGGTTTAACAGTAAGCGAAGAGTATGGTGGTTCTAACCTCGGTTATTTAGCGCATATTATTGTTATGCAAGAAATCTCACGTGCATCTGCCGCTATAGGATTGTCTTACGGAGCACATTCTAACCTATGTGTGAACCAAATTAAGCGAAATGGTAACGAAGAACAAAAACAACGTTATTTGCCTAAACTTATTTCTGGTGAATTTGTCGGTGCCTTGGCAATGTCTGAACCGAATGCAGGTTCTGATGTGGTCAGCATGAAATTAAAAGCAGAAGAACAAGGCGATCATTACCTATTAAATGGCTCGAAAATGTGGATTACCAATGGTGGTGATGCTGATGTCTTGGTGGTCTATGCCAAAACTGATTCACAGGCTGGTGCTAAAGGCATGACGGCATTCTTGGTTGAAAAAGACATGCCAGGCTTTAGCCATGGGAACCATCTCGATAAATTGGGGATGCGCGGTTCAAATACGTATCCACTGTTTTTCGACAACGTTAAAGTGCCAAAAGAAAACGTACTCGGCGGTGTGGGTAATGGCGTAAAAGTGCTGATGAGCGGTCTGGACTATGAACGTGCGGTACTCAGTGCTGGCCCTCTGGGCATTATGGATGCCTGCATGGATACCGTAATTCCTTATATTCATGATCGTAAACAATTTGGTCAAGCACTCGGTGAATTCCAGCTCATGCAAGGCAAAATTGCCGATATGTATTCAACTTGGTTGGCATGTAAAGCACTGGTGTATGCCGTAGGTGCTGAGTGCGACAAAGCGGAACATAGCCGTAGCTTACGTAAAGATGCTGCCAGTGCCATTCTTTATGCTGCTGAAAAAGCCACTTGGATGGCAGGCGAAACCATTCAAGCATTGGGTGGTAATGGTTATATCAACGAGTTCGCAGCAGGTCGTTTGTGGCGTGATGCAAAACTTTATGAAATTGGTGCTGGAACTTCTGAAATCCGCCGTATGTTAATTGGTCGTGAATTATTTAACGAAACTGCTTAACGCTTCTGGCTCACTTTATACAAGGAAGTTTATATGAATCAATTACAAACCCAAATGCAAAGCGGTCATGAAGAGTTGAATCTGGTGAAAATGCCAAAACAGACCAATCAAAACATTACTTTCGCAAGCCAAGGCTCAGATTTAAATCAACTGCAAAGCAAAATTAACAGCCGCAGTGAAGAATTTAAAAACAATCAGGCAACGATGTTGAATTTGGTACAAGATTTAAAACAAATCAGCCAAAAAATTGCCTTAGGTGGTAGTGAAAGTGCGCGTCAAAAACATGTTGCCCGAGGCAAATTGTTGGCACGCGACCGTATTGATCAACTGATTGATGCAGGCACAGCTTTCCTTGAAATTGGACAATTGGCTGCACATAAAGTCTATGCCGATGATGTTCCTGCTGCGGGCGTAGTTGCTGGGGTTGGTCAAGTGAATGGTGTCACCTGCATGATCGTGGCTAATGATGCAACGGTGAAAGGTGGTACTTATTACCCTCTTACTGTGAAAAAACACTTACGCGCACAAGAAATTGCAGAACAAAACCACTTACCTTGCATTTACTTGGTGGATTCAGGTGGTGCGTATTTACCTATGCAAGATGAAGTGTTTCCAGATCGTGATCACTTTGGGCGTATTTTCTATAACCAAGCCCGTATGTCGAGCTTAGGTATCGCTCAAATTGCCGTCGTGATGGGTAGTTGTACCGCAGGTGGTGCTTACGTCCCTGCCATGTCAGATGAAACCATTATTGTGCGTAACCAAGGTACGATTTTCTTGGGTGGTCCACCATTAGTAAAAGCTGCTACAGGTGAAGTGGTCAGCAGTGAAGACTTGGGTGGTGGTGATGTACACACTCGCCTTTCTGGGGTCGCTGACCATTTGGCAGAGAATGATGAACATGCCCTTCAGATTGCGCGAAATATTGTAGCGAATTTAAATATTCAACCAAATAAAACAGCAGAAGGAATTGAAGAACCACTTTTCCCTGCCGAAGAACTGTATGGCATTGTGCCAAGTGATACCCGAAAACCCTTTGATGTACGTGAAATTATTGCCCGTATTGTTGATGGTTCACGTTTAGACGAATTTAAAGCCCGTTTTGGTACTACTTTAATTACAGGCTTTGCCAAAATTTATGGTATGCCTGTCGGAATTATTGCCAATAACGGCATTCTATTCTCTGAGTCAGCACAAAAAGGCGCGCACTTTATCGAGCTTTGTGTACAACGCAATATTCCCTTATTGTTCTTACAAAACATCACAGGTTTTATGGTTGGACGTCAGTACGAAAATGAAGGGATTGCTAAACATGGTGCCAAATTGGTCATGGCGGTTGCCACAGCCAATGTGCCTAAACTGACCTTAATTATAGGTGGATCATTTGGGGCTGGAAACTACGGTATGTGTGGTCGTGCTTATTCGCCACGCTTCTTGTGGACTTGGCCAAACTCTCGGATTTCAGTCATGGGTGGCGAACAGGCAGCGAGCGTACTCTCGACCATCAAACGTGACCAAATTGAACAAAAAGGTGAATCTTGGTCTGCCGAAGCAGAAGATGAATTTAAACAACCGATTCGTGATCAATATGAACGCCAAGGTCATCCATATTACTCTTCTGCGCGTTTGTGGGATGACGGCGTAATTGACCCTGCTCAGTCTCGTCAAGTGTTAGGCTTAAGTTTGGCAGCAGCATTAAATGCTCCAATTCAGCCAACCAAGTTCGGCGTATTCCGCATGTAAGAGGTGAAAAATGGACTATCAATTTTTACAACTCGAACAGCAACAGCAAGTGGCAACAGTTTGGATCAATCGCGCTGAACTTCACAATGCCTTCAACACGACAGTGATTGAAGAATTGCATCACTGCTTTCAACAGTTGAATGAACGTAATGATATTCGCGTGGTGGTTTTGGCGGGTCGTGGTAAAAGCTTTTCTGCTGGTGCTGACTTAAACTGGATGAAACAAGCAGGACAAGCCTCTCAGGCAGATAATGAAGCAGATGCTTTAAAACTTGCGAAAATGCTGCAAAGCTTAGCAACTTTAAAGCAACCAACCATTGCCCGTGTACAAGGCATTGCCTTTGGTGGAGGTATGGGGCTCGCTTCTGCTTGCGATATCTGTGTTGCCAGTACGGAAGCAAAGTTTGCAACTTCTGAAGTACGTCTGGGGTTAGCTCCTTCAACCATTAGCCCTTATGTGATTCGTGCAATTGGTGCACGTCAGGCTTCACGTTACTTCCTCACAGCAGAACGTATTACGGCTGAGCAAGCATTACAGATCGGTTTAGCGCATGAAGTGACCACACCTGAATTACTTGATGCCAAAATTGATGAAATTGTACATGCACTGTTGTTAGGTGGACCTGAAGCACAAGCTGCGTCGAAGCAACTGATTCAAATGGTGAATCAGCAAAGTGTTGATGAAAGCCTACTGCTTAAAACTGCGCAACATATTGCCCATGTACGTCAAGGCGAAGAAGCAAAAAATGGACTAAACGCATTCTTAAATAAACATAGCCCAGCTTGGATTAAGGCAACGGCATAACGATAATAAGGACAGAACAATGTTTGAAAAAATTCTAATTGCAAACCGTGGTGAAATTGCCTGTCGTGTTATTCGCACTGCTAAAAAACTCGGCATTGCGACAGTTGCTGTCTATTCAGATGCTGACGCTCAATCACAACATGTTAAACAAGCAAACGAAGCCATTTATATTGGTGAATCCCCTGCTTCTCAAAGCTATTTACAGATTGATCGTATTATTCAAGCGGCGCTAACTACAGGGGCACAAGCGATTCATCCGGGTTATGGTTTTTTATCAGAAAATGACCAGTTTGCAGAAGCCTGTGAAAAAAACAATATTACCTTTATTGGTCCACCTGTTGCCGCAATTTTAGCCATGGGCTTAAAAGCGACCTCTAAAGCTTTAATGGAAAAAGCAGGTGTGCCCTTAACTCCGGGTTATCATGGCACCAATCAAGATGCTGCATTTCTAAAACAACAGGCAGACCAAATTGGTTATCCAGTGTTAATTAAAGCCAGCGCAGGCGGTGGCGGTAAAGGGATGCGTTTGGTTGAACGCGAATCAGACTTTTTAAGCTCCCTTGCTTCTTGTAAGAGTGAAGCCAAATCAAGTTTCGCCAATGATGACGTATTGATTGAACGCTATGTGATACAACCACGCCATATTGAAGTGCAAGTTTTTGGCGATACCCACGGTAATTATGTACACCTATTCGAACGTGATTGTTCAGTACAACGTCGCCACCAAAAAGTGCTGGAAGAAGCACCTGCCCCATTGATGCCACAGCATAAACTGGAGGCTATGCGCCAAGCTGCAATTGATGCTGCACGTGCAGTGGATTATGTCGGTGCGGGTACGGTTGAGTTTATTGTAGAACAAGACGGTACAGCGTATTTCATGGAAATGAATACTCGCCTACAAGTTGAACATCCTGTAACTGAAATGATTACAGGACAAGACTTGGTCGAGTGGCAGTTACGCGTGGCTTATGGTGAGCCATTACCGAAGCAACAACATGAATTACAGATTCATGGTCATGCGATTGAAGCGCGTGTATATGCGGAAGAACCTGAAAAAGGCTTCCTCCCTGCGATTGGTCAAATTAGTTATTTACATTATCCAAATCAAAATCAGCATGTCCGTGTGGATAGCGGAATTGTTGAAGGCGATGAAATTACCACGTTCTACGACCCAATGATTGCCAAGTTAATTGTTTGGGGCGAAAACCGTGAAGCAGCATTGGTTCAAATGCACCATGCTTTAAGTCAGTTTCATGTCGAAGGTTTAGGCAATAACATTGCTTTCTTAGACCGTATTATCCGTTGTAATTCATTTAAAAATGCCAAATTGGATACCAACCTGATTCAACGTGAAGATGCGTTCTTAATGAATGCGGAAGTTGCTTCATCCGAAACCATTGTATCAGCGGCATTTATTGAACTATTGAAGCGTTTTCATCAGCAGCAAAATGCAAATCCCGTTTGGTCATCATCACCGCTTTGGCGTGTCAATGTGAAGACTCAATACGGCGTAAAATTGCAACTGAATCAACAAAATATTGAAGTCCATTTTAGCGCTATTGATAACGGTTTTATCGCGACCTATCAAGGTCAAGAATATCCAATTCAAGGTCAACTTTTAGATGCACATGTAGCCCAACTCAATCTGAATGGCAAACAATCGAAATTGGCTTTTAGTATTGATGCAGACCATTTAACTGTTTTCGAAAATGGTCAAACGCACAAATTTGCCTATATCCGTCCAAACTATGGTCATGACGATACCCAACAAAATGAGGGCAATCTGAAAGCGCCAATGCCGGGCGTGATTACCCAAGTCTTGGTGGAAGCCAATTCACAAGTGAAAAAAGATGACATTTTACTGACTTTAGAAGCCATGAAGATTGAATATGCCATTCGTGCTCCACGCGATGGTGTGATTACTTCGGCCTACTTCCAACCCGGTGATCAAGTTAAAGCGGGTGATGAACTGGTGGAATTTCAGGCTTTGGCAGAGGAAGTGGCATGACTGAATTTGTAAAAATTGTAGAGGTCGGTCCGCGGGACGGACTGCAAAATGAGAAAACACAGCTCACGCTTCAAGACCGTAAACAACTGATTTTGGATTTAATGCAAACAGGACTTACAGCCATTGAAGTCGGTTCTTGTGTGTCTCCGAAGTGGGTGCCACAAATGGCATTGAGTGATGAACTGTATGCACAATTGCCGAAAGACCCGAATGTCCAATTCAGTTTGCTCACGCCAAATATGAAAGGTTTTGAATCTGCTTTAGCTGTCGGATGTAAAGAAGTTGCGGTTTTTACCGCAGCTTCTGAAAGCTTCACCCAAAAGAACATTAACTGTTCAATTGATGAAAGCTTTGAAAAATTTGCCGATATTCTAAAAGCCGCCAAAGAAAATGACATAAAAGTTCGTGGTTATGTATCTTGTGTGGTAGATTGTCCTTATGAAGGTGCAATTGATCCGAAACAAGTCAGCAAAGTCGTGACGCGTTTATTTGATATGGGCTGTTATGAAGTGTCTTTGGGCGAAACCATCGGTACGGCCACCCCTAACCGTGTCAAAAACATGTGGGGAGCCTGTTTAAGCGAATTAGATGCTCAATTCATGGCGGGACATTTCCACAACACCTACGGCATGGCCATTGCCAATATTTACCAATCCTTAGAACAAGGCATTCGTATTTTTGATTCTTCTATTGCGGGTTTAGGTGGCTGTCCTTATGCCAAGGGCGCTTCGGGTAACGTCAGTACCGAAGATTTGTTGTATTTACTCAATGGCATGGGTTTTGAAACAGGCATTGATGTTGAGGCATTGATGCAAGCCAGTCAAAACATTAGTCAACGTTTAGATCGTCAAAATCCATCAAACTATGCCAATGCTTATTTGCAAACGCGTTGTGCTTGAACAGCTATAGACTAATCAGCCGCTCAATGAGCGGCTGATGTACTTCGCATTCAGATCAATCACGCTTAATCAGCAGAAATATCTTCAAAAAGAACTGAAGATAAATAGCGTTCACCGCTGTCAGGTAAAATCACCACAATGTTCTTGCCTGCATTTTCAGGGCGAGCTGCCAATTCTGCTGCTGCTGCCATCGCTGCACCACTTGAAATACCCACTAAAATGCCTTCTTGCGTTGCTGTTTTACGCGCCCAATCAATTGCATCTTGACTGGTAATCGCAATAACTTCATCAACCAAATCAAGGTCTAAGTTCTTCGGAATGAAGTTTGCCCCAATGCCTTGAATCTTATGCGGTGCAGGAGTAATCGCTTCACCACGCTTGGTTTGTCCAATAATTGCAGATTCAGCAGGTTCAACTGCAACCGAATAAATTGGCTGATTTTTTACTTTTTCAAAGAAACGTGAAATCCCTGAAATTGTACCACCTGTACCCACGCCTGCTACTAAAATATCGACCTGACCATTGGTCGCCGCCCAAATTTCAGGACCTGTCGTGTCTTCATGAATTTGTGGATTGGCTGGATTTTCAAATTGTTGTGGTAGGAAATAAAGCTCTGGTTGTTCCGTTGCCAAACGCACAGCTTCATCTACTGCGCCTTTCATCCCTTTAGCTGGCTCGGTCAATACTAAGTTTGCACCCAATGCCTTTAACACTTTACGACGTTCAATACTCATGCTTGCTGGCATGGTTAAAGTAATATCATAGCCTTTTGCCGCAGCAACAAAGGCTAAAGCAATCCCTGTATTACCGCTGGTTGGTTCTACAATATGCATGCCTGCTTTCAACACGCCACGTTTTTCTGCATCGGCAATCAATGCCGCACCAATACGACATTTCACTGAAAAAGCAGGGTTTCTGCTTTCAACTTTGGCAAATACATTTGCACCACCCGAAATGACACGATTAATGCGTACTAATGGTGTATTACCAATCGCTTCGGCATTGTTACTATAAACTGCGATACCTAAATTATTGGGTGTTGGAAAGGCTGAATCAGTCGTCATGTTATATCCCTAAGTTTATTCACTATTTATAACTAAATCATCATACAACCAATTTTTAGCAAATCCAGAATACAGTTGAAAAATTCTGTTGATTTCTCTTTAAAAGCATCTATCTTGAGATCAAGATTTCGGCATTTCCTTATGCTGTTTTAAGTTTAAGCCTCTAAAACTGTCTGGTTCCATTGTTCGAGTACAGACACTACCGCGGTAAAATCCATCTGCTCGGCTTGCGCTTTCGGAATTTCCTTAAACAGCGATTGAATACTTTCAAAAATTGGTACGTTTGAATCCTGCTGCTGCGCTAAATCTAAGCCAATCCCAATATCTTTTTGCAATAAATTTAGGGCAAACGTTTTAGGAAAACTTCGGTTCAATACCTTTTGCGCCATGATCGAATCAGATACGGTACTTTTACCACTTGAATGATTAATACAGTTTAAGGCAGCCTTAACATCAACTTGCTGCTGCTTAAGAATAGTGAGTCCCTCCGCCAAAGCCCACAAATGGGTTGCCATCAACACATTATTCACTGCTTTCACCGCAAACCCTGAACCACTAGATCCAACATATTCAACCAAACCTGAAAAGGCTGAAATGATTGGTAAAGCCCGCTGATAGGCTTGCTCATTTCCACCTAACATCACGGTTAAGGTTCCCCGTTCTGCGCCAATCGTTTGACCAGAAACGGGCGCATCTAAATAAGCAACCTGCTTTTGCTCAAGCAACTGAGATAACTTGCGTGCTGAATCTGGTACACCACTGGTACAGTCAATCCAGATACTGCCTGCTTTTGGCAGAAATTCGGCAATCAGTTGTTCAACATCTGCACTGGTCGGCAAGCAGGAAAATATAAAATCGGCTTGTACGGCGTGTTCTAAACTCACAGCCTGTGTAGCAAACTGCTGTGCATGTAGCTCGGCTTTTTCAGTTGTACGGTTCCAGACATACACGGGTAAACCCAGTTTCGGCAGATGGGAAGCCATATGCCAACCCATCGCGCCTAATCCAATAAAAGCAATACTTTGACTCAATTGATCTCTCCAATCAGGCTTATTAAGAACCTTGTACAACACTACTGTTCGCTTGGCTTTCCACACTTTGAACTTTTGCTACAGTCTCTTCACCACGGTTTAAGAAGAGGTTGAGTAGAATTGCTGCCAGTGTTGCGGTACCAATACCGCCCAAGTCAAAAGATCCGATGTGTAAACTGAAGTTGCCTGCACCCATAATTAAACTCACAGCTGCAATAATTAAGGTACTGTTTTGGGTAAAATCAACTTTGTTATCCACCCAGATTTTTGCTCCAGCGACGGTAATCAAACCAAATACCACAATCGATGCTCCACCTAAAAGTGCGACTGGAATGGTGCTGATCACGGCGCCAAACTTTGGTGATAAGCCAAGTAAAATGGCGAAGATTCCAGCGACTACAAAAATGGTGGTTGAATAAACTTTAGTGACGGCCATTACGCCAATGTTTTCTGCATAGGTAGTCATGCCTGTACCGCCAACCGAAGCAGATAAAGTGGTACATACACCATCTGCAAGAAATGCGCGGCCCATATACGGCGACAGGTTTTTCCCGGTCATGGCTGAAACTGCTTTGAAATGCCCCAAGTTTTCCGCCACTAAAATAATCGCGACAGGTGCAATCAATAACATGGCATTTGCATTAAAAACGGGTGTATGGAAGGTTGGCAGCCCAAACCATGCGGCATTGCCAATAATTGAGAAATCAATCGCCTTGCCAAATCCCATGACATTCGCAAGCAAGAAATAAACAAGATAAGCAGAACACAGCCCAATCAGTAATAACAGACGACGCACCATGCCGCGTGTAAACACAGCAACAGCACTAATACAGACAATGGTAATCACTGCCATCCACGTATCGAATGTATTGGTCGATACACTTTTAATGGTGATGGGTGCAAGGTTTAAACCAATAATCATCACAATCGCACCTGTGACAATCGGTGGCATCAACTTTTCGATCCAACCTGTTCCTGTCTTCATCACCACAAGACCAATGCCTGCATACACCAGACCACAAACAATCGTTCCCCCAAGGGCTAAAGCAATGTTTGGATTCGAACCTACACCTGCGTAACCTGTTGCGGCCGCGACTGCCCCAATAAAAGCAAAACTCGATCCTAGATAACTTGGCATACGACCACCCGTCATCAGGAAGAATAAAATCGTGCCAATTCCTGTAATGAAGATGGTTAAGTTCGGATCGAAGCCCATCAGCAATGGTGCCAGTACCGTTGCTCCAAACATGGCAAAAGCATGTTGCAAGCCTAGAACGATACTGCGTCCTACTGGAAGATATTCATCAATTTGAACAGGTGTTGTATCTAAGTCGCCTTGGTAAGGCTTAAATTTTGGAAACCACGATTGTTTTTCTTGCATGGGTTTCCCCTCCTTCTTATAGGGTTTGTTCTTTAGCACATACGGTGTGGTTCACAATAAGCACGGTTAAAATACATCAACGCATTTAAGCCCTGATTGTGTTGAATGGCTTTGACCTGACAGAACAAAACATCATGACTGCCGACACTCATACTTTGCACAATCTCACAGTCAAAACTAATCAAAGCATCCTGTAAAACAGGCGCTTGAGTAGCCAACGTTTCCCACTGACCCGCAGCAAAGCGTTCAGGCATTGGCGTTTTGCCACCAAAAACATTGGAAAGTGCCATTTGATGTGATGCCAAAGTATTCACACAGAGCACCTGATTGGTTTTAAAGGTTTCAAATACAGATGCAGAACGATTGAGGCACACCAATAAGGTCGGTGGTGTATCAGTCACACTACATACGGCAGATGCGGTAAAACCTGCGACACCTGCGGGTCCTGAAGTGGTAATCACATTGACTGCTGCGCCAAGGTTCGACATGCCTTCGCGGAATGCTTTCTGATCGACTTCGATATGCGTGGTTTTTTGCGTGTTATAGATTTTTTCTAAACATTCTTCTTTGATTAAGCTTTTAAGCAATTCAGCATTCATGTTTATTCTCCTGTAGGGGCTGATCTCGCTACTACCTAAGCAGTAGCGACATGGGCAACACTGGCTATTTCAACGAGGGCATCTGGCTTCACCAAACCAGCCTGAATGCAGTAACGTGCAGGTTTATCTTCAGGGAAATACTCGGCATAGACTTGATTAATCGCAGCATAATCTGCCCAATCTTTGACAAAAATATGGTTGAACGTCACATCCTCCATATTGCCACCTGCTTCTTTCAATACTGATTGGATGGTTTCTAAAATATGTCGTGCTTGAGCGGCAGCATCTCCCACATGAACCACATTGTTATTTTCATCAAAAGCCAATGTGCCTGAGACATACACAATATTGTCTGCTTTAGTGGCTGGAACATAGGGTGCTAAAGGTTTTGATGTTCCTGCTGGAATAATGACTTGTTTCGGCATGGTGATCGCTCCGTATTAGGCAGATTTGGCAAGTGGGTTGGTATTGGGAACAAAAGTGTCGACAAAACTTTGCGTATCTGACACCCAGCCAAAGAAGGTTTTGATGTTGTAAAGACTCGCAGCTTGAATTTCCTCTGGGCCCGCCTGATAACAGGCATCTTTTAACGCCACCCCGAAGTACTCAAGAAAAAAACCATCTCTTAATGTAGATTCGACACAAACATTGGTTGCAATGCCAACAAAAACTAAATTACGAATTCCTCGTGCACGTAACATGCTGTCTAGCGCGGTGTTAAAGAAACCGCTATAGCGAGGTTTTTCAATCACAATATCTTGGGCTAAGGGTTGTAATTCATTGATCAGCTCAAAATCCCAACCACCTTTTGCCAGTAATTTGCCTTGTAGTTCGGGTTGTTTACGCATGGTTTTTAGTGCATTGGATTTATGAAAATTTGGTGAACCGCGTCCTCCTGCTTCCACATATTGATTATCCCAGCCGTTTTTAAAGTAAATCACCTGAATATTGGCTGCATGTGCTGCTTCAACTGCCTTTTTAATGTTCTGTACCACAGGTTGGGTCGCAGAAACATCAAAACCGGCCAAATCCAGATAGCCACCCATTGAGGTATAGGCATTCTGCATATCAATGACAATTAAGGCCGTTTGTTCAGGTGCAAACTGAATATTTTCAGGTTCTGCTTTTAAGGTTTTGCCTTGACCAGTAGCTTCGGTAAAATCGCTGATAACTGTATGTGTATTGACTTGGCTCATGCTGATTTCTCCAAAACTGTGACAGGTGCTTGTTCCGCCAGATCCATCACGACGTGTTGACGGCATTGCATAAGCGGTTGAATTTTTTGACCAAAATCTTCGACGCCCTGAACGAAATCATCAAAAGTTAATAAAATGCCTTCTGTACCTTTAATTTCACCAATTTCATCCAACATCGCTGCGACTTTTTCATAAGAACCGACCAAGGTGCCCATGTTGATATTGACGGGAGATACGCTCGATGCCATTTGGCGAATATTGGTATCGGTTCCTGAAGTGATGTCTTTGCCGCCTTGATTCATCAGCCAATTAATTGCTTCCATATCTGCGCCATCGTTATAGCTTTGCCATTTCGCCAATGCTTCTTCATTAGTTTCAGCAGCAATCACCATAAACAACACATAAGTTTGAACATCACGTCCTGTCTTATCAGTATGTGCTTTTAGGCGATCATTGATTTCTACATAAGCGGTTGGTGTGTTTAAACCTTTCCCAAAGACAAAGTTGTAATCTGCATATTGCGCAGAGAATGCTAGTCCAGTATCCGATTGACCTGCACAGATGATCTTCATATCCGCTTGCGGGGTTGGGCTGACACGGCAATCCTGCATTTCAAAATGCTCGCCCTTAAAATCCGATTTACCTGTTGCCCACAGTTCACGAAGAACTTGTACATATTCAGATAAATACTCATAGCGTTTACCAAAGTACTCATCGCCTGGCCACATGCCCATTTGCGTATATTCAGGCGCTTGCCAGCCAGTCACTACATTTAAGCCAAAACGACCATTTGAAATAGAGTCAATAGTCGAAGCCATACGTGCAACAATTGCAGGTGGCATCACCAAAGTTGCTGCGGTCGCATAAATTTTAATTTTGCTGGTAACCGCAGCTAAGCCCGCCATCAATGTGAAGGTTTCTAGGTTATGATCCCAAAATTCAGTTTTGCCACCAAAGCCACGCAGTTTGATCATGGACAAGGCAAAATCGAAACCATAATGCTCAGCACGCTGTACAATTTTTTTGTTGAGTTCAAAGCTCGGCATGTACTGTGGAGCATTTTCAGAAAGTAACCAGCCATTGTTCCCGATTGGGCAAAAAACACCTATTTTCATGTGTTGCATCCTCATTAAATTATGAAATTTCTCAAAACCTATACCCTGTTATTTTTTGGGATATAAATTTTTATATTCTTGATTTCATGACTGCATGGAGTGTGCCAACTTTTTAAATTTATTTAATATCAATAATTTAAAATCATTAATAATTTTATGTATTTTACCAATGGGTAAAATTACTATTTTTCACATGCACTTTTTTTGTGATTCATGATCTAAATTTGTGCACTTTTTTGACCAAATGGAAAAATAACCGCAATAAAAAAGGCACTGAGCTAAGCAGTGCCTTTTTGAATTTTTATATCAACCTATAGCGTGCTAGAGATGAACCTCAGTTGTTAACTTGCAGCTAAATTTTCAGCAGGTTTCTTCACTAATTTTTCTAATAACAATTGATTGAATATTTCAGGTTGCGTAACCGTTACCGCATGCGCGCCATGCGTCAGCACATCTAATTCAGCATGTGGAAATTTTTGTTTTAATTGATAACTTTGCTTATACGGCACCAGAAAATCATCTTCAGTCACGATTAAATACATTGGAATTTTATTTAAACTCGAAATTGTTTCGGTCGTAATTTTATAGCTCATTAAAGCATTCAAACGCGTAAAGACGTTCAGCAAAGGCGGAAATTGCTCAACTTGCTTATTTTCCTGAATTTCTAAATCTAAAATATGTGCAGAAATCCATGCAGGAGGATATAAAAATAATGCCTGTGCTCGGACATAAGCCTCTATCCCTGCATATTGCAATAAGGCTATGCGAGTATTGAAACACTTCTGCGTATGCGGATCTAATTGCGCCCAGCCATTGATAACCGTAAGCGACAACATGGTTTTTTCAGATTTTTCCAATAAAACCGCCAGCTCTGCCCCTATAAAACCACCCAAAGCATGTCCAACAAAATGAAATTCTTGAATGTTTAATATGGATAATAAATCCATGACCTGTTTGGCTAAGTGGGTCATGCTGTAGTTTTCTGCAAGAATGGCTGCATTTTTATGGCAACCTTCTTGGTCATAAATCACCACATGAAAATTTTGTTGTAATGCTTTTATTTGCGGTGTCCAAAACTGTCCATGTCCACCCAAACCCGCCGATAAAATGATATATTCAGCGGATATTTTTTGTGATGGAAAAACCTGATAATGCATAATCATTGACCTCTAAGAAAAATGTATTTTCTAGAGATCAGCAAAAAATATGCCGATTCACTTTTCTTTAATGATGCAGGATTCGCGTTTATATTCATTTACGCTTTATAGTAGTATCTCCTCAAGATACGATCTGTTACATGCTTTATGTTCTATTTAACAACAAAAGCATTTGTATTCTTAGAGAAGATTGAACAAAATAATCCTCGAAACATGGTTCATAGGAATAACAATGTCCAATAAAGGTTATCGCCAATTTTATCGTCAACTCACACAGAAAATTTTAAATAAAGTGGTGAGTCCACAAGTATTAGGCACGACCTCCGAACTGGAACAACAATATTCAGCTTCGTCCGACACCCCTATTTGCTATGTATTACAAGATGCCTCTCTCAGTAATACTGTACTGATTGATAATGAAGCGCAAAAGAGACAGCTACCTTCCGTCTATCAGCCCTTAAAGATTGGAACGGTACAAGAAGAAGATTCTATTTTAGTTTTGAATGAAAAGAACCATCTTAAACAAGGATTACATTATCCTGCAAAACTTATTCATTTAATTGAAGTTCTGGATAAAAACCCAGAATTGGATGTTGATTTAGTGCCTGTGACCATGTTGTGGGGACGTGCGCCAGAATACGAAGATTCTTGGTATAAAGCCTTATTTGCAGATGCATGGTCAACGCCATCTCCACTCAAACAAGCCATGAATATTTCCTTGTATGGCCGTGAAAACTATCTAGAGTTTCACAAGCCGCTTTCTTTAAGAAAGTTAATAACCGAAGCGAAGGAATTAAGTCCTCATTTCTCGCCTGCACATCATGTAATGAAAGAACTGAATGCCAATTTTAATAAATATAAAGAGGCAATTTTAGGACCAGACTTATCTGACCGTCGTAATGTGATCAATAATCTTTTGATTAGTGATGGTGTTAAACACGCTATTCGCAAAGAAAGCATCGATGAAAATATCAGTATGTTTGAAGCTGAGCATCGTGCACGACACTACTTAACTGAAATTGCCTCTGACTTTTCCTATTCCACGTTACGCTTTGGTTATCTGGCTTTAACCAAATTATGGACTCAACTTTACGATGGCATTGAAGTTCATAACTTTGATACTGTGCGTGAATTGGCACAAGACTATGAAATTGTTTATACCCCCTGCCACCGTAGCCATATCGATTACCTATTGCTGTCTTATGTGATTTTTAACCGTGGTTTGATGGTGCCGCACATTGCCGCAGGCATTAACCTGAATTTACCAATTGTCGGTCAATTGTTCCGTGGTGCGGGTGCTTATTTTATTCGCCGTAGTTTCAATGGTAATGAACTGTATACGTCGGTATTTAAAGAATATTTACATAGTCTACTGATGCGTAATACGCCTTTAGAATACTTTATTGAAGGTGGACGCTCACGTACGGGTTTATTACTGCCTGCTAAAAAAGGCATGTTGTCGATGACCATTCAAAGTCACTTAAGAGGAAATTCCAAACCTATTGTTTTTATTCCAACTTACTTTGGCTATGAAAAACTATTGGAAGGCACGTCGTACTTAAATGAACTCAGTGGTAAGCCCAAAGAAGCTGAATCACTTTGGGGTATTTTAAGTTCAGCGCGTAAAATTGAGAAAGTGTTTGGGCAAGTGTACGTTAACTTTGGTGAGCCTGTTTTTTTAGATACGGTGTTAAAACAGCAAGATGCTGAAAAAATTAAACTAAAACTCAATGATAAACTGCCTGCTTCAGTGGTCAATACTGTTGATCAAACGGCACAATCAATCTTAGAAAATATCAATAAAGCTGTGGTGATTAACCCGATTTCAATCATTTCTTTAATTTTACTGAATGCGCCAGAGCATCAATTGACTGAATCCAGTTTAGTTACAACTCTTGATCAGTATCGGAAATTACTGCAACACAACCTTTATGATGGTCGAATGATTATTTCTGAACTTTCTAGTCAAGAAATTATTCAATATGCCTTAAAGTTAAAGCAAGTTGAAATCCATCATCAAAACTCAGAAACATGGGTTCGCGTTGCTGAAAGCCAAAAAATTCTATTGAGCTATTTCAGTAATAACATTCTGCATTGCTTTATTTTACCTGCTCTAGTTGCTCGTATTATTCAACATTATGAAAAAATTGAGGTTTCTCAGTTAATTCAATTGGTACAGTCTTTATATCCATTTATTCAAGAAGAATTCTTCTTAAAATGGCAACCAGAAGATGTAGAAATGCAGATCCACGCTCTCTTAGATTATTTCGAGGATGCACAGTGGATTGAACGTGATGCTGGCCACCTTATGCAATCATCAACTGAAAGCACAGGATTACACACACTTGCTGCCTTATCAGAGCGTAGTTTAAATAACTTTATTGTCATGCAAAGCTTATTTACTCAATATGCAAATACGCAAACCTTCTCAGAAAAAGTGTTTGAGAAAATGGCGAAAGCAACATTGCAGCAATTAAGTCAAAATAAAGTCATTACTCAAGGTTACTATTTCGACAGTGCTACTTTAAAAGGCTATTTGACGACTTTGAAAAAGTTGGGACTTGCTGAAATTACCCGCGAACATCTGTTACTGGCGCCAGATTTTGTGACCCAGATGCAACATCGTTTGGCATGGTATGCGCAAGATCACCAAGAGGCTTTTGATCATGCAAGCCTATTTAATGAAAAAGAACTTAAACATTTTTATGACAGTGTAAAAGTTAAGAAGAGTTAAATGCCATACACTACGGCGTGTAATTTTAGACAAATTGCATGCCGTACTCAGTATTTCTTATAAATAAATCTGATAATTGTTGTCATTAAAAACCATCTAGATTGAAATTTTAGCTACATGTAATCTGCACATTGTACGCTTATAATAGTGAGCTGATTTTAATGAGACGTACTAATGGAAAATGATTTTGAAATTACATCGATGCGACATTCCGCAGAACATGTGGTGAGTATTTTAAAATCACTGGCTAATACAGATCGTCTACTCATTTTATGTCATTTGGCAAAACAAGAACTGAATGTTTCGCAAATTGAACAAATTACGCAAATTACCCAACCTACGCTGTCTCAACAACTCATGATGTTAAGAAAAAGTGATGTTGTTAGTACGCGCCGTGACGGTAAACAAATTTTTTATTCCATTAAAGATGAAAAGTTAGTACAAGTCCTGCAAACCTTATATGAACTGTATTGCACCAAGTCTGTATTAAGTTAAATAAACTCATTCTTCTAATTCTCATTCTTCTTGTTATTTCTGTGCATAATATATTTAAAGTTGCGCTTTAGATCAGCCTATGTCTAATTCAAAGAAATCATACTCAAAGTATTTTCCAGCTTCTACTTGGCTTACAGATTACAATTTTTCTAACTTTAAATCCGACCTGCTTTCCTCAGTTATTGTAATTGCAATGCTGGTGCCTCAAGGTATGGCCTATGCCATGCTTGCAGGATTGCCCCCAATTACTGGTCTGTACGCCAGTATGTTGCCTATGATTGTTTATGCATTCTTTGGCAGTAGCCCCACACTTTCGATTGGCCCCGTGGCCATTATTTCAATGATGACCTTTGCCACACTAACGCCATTCTTTGAGGTCGGTTCGGAAGCATATATTCAGGCAGCCTGTTTACTGGCGATGATGGTTGGTATTATTTCTTTCTTATTGGGCATCTTTAAATTCGGATTTCTCATCCAACTGATCAGCCACCCTGTCATTCATAGCTTTATCATTGCATCCGCATTACTCATTGCTTTAGGGCAAATCAAGTTCTTACTGGATATACCTCTGCAATCCAATAACATTCTTGAATTGATCGTTAGCTTTTATCAACATGCGAACCAAACACATTGGGGCACTTTGCTATTTGGCGTGGTAGCCATGCTGTTGTTAATTTATATGCCCAAGCTGTTTAATTTAGCTCATATCCAACAACGGTTTAAATTTTCAGGATTTTTGATTAAAGCAATACCCCTGCTTCTCGTGGTTTTATCTATTGCTTTGGTTTCTGTTTTTCAACTTGAAAATTCAGAAATTAAAACAGTCGGCGAAATTCCATCTGGCTTTCCACCTTTAAGTGTTCCGAACTGGAATTGGGATTTGGCACTGCAACTTCTTCCTGGCGCAAGCATGATTGCCATGATTAGTTTTGTCGAATCGCTTTCAATTGCTCAAGCGACAGCTTTACAACAACGCAGTGCTTTAAATAGTAATCAGGAACTTATTGCTCTCGGACTTTCGAACTTGAGTGCAGGCATAAGCTCTGCCTTTCCAGTTACTGGAAGTTTGTCACGGACTGTCGTGAATGCCGATGCAGGGGCAAAAACACCTATGGCAGGTATTTTATCTTCCTGTTTTATTGTGGTTGTGAGCTTATTTTTTACGGGATTTTTTAAAAACCTGCCTTTAGCTATTCTGGCTGTAACGATTATGGTTTCAATTTGGAAACTGGTCGATTTAAAACCTTTTTTTGAAACATGGCATTATTCTAAAGCAGATGGTATTGCCATGTGGATTACATTTTTTGGTGTGATTTGCATCGATATTTCGACAGGTTTAATTTTAGGGGTTATTTCAACCTTTATGTTAATGCTCTGGCGTATTAGTCGCCCTCATATGGCTGTGATTGGACTGGTTGAAGGCACACAACATTTTCGGAACCAACAGCGCTATCCTGTCAAAACAGTCGACTCGATTCTTTCTCTACGGATTGATGAAGGCTTAAACTTTCTAAATGCCAGTAGCTTTAAAAGCTTCTTTATTAATGCGGTCAGTGAAAAGAAACATGTGCAATTTGTGGTCGTTAACTGCTCTGGGGTCAGTAGTATTGATTATAGTGCCTTGGAAGTATTGGAAGAATTAGATGCTGAGCTTAATAAACTCAACATTCAATTGCATCTTTCCGAGGTCAAAGGGCCTGTAATGGATAAGCTGATCCATTCCCGACTTTATGAAAAGTTAGATGGACGGATTCATTTAACCCATTACCAAGCTATTCAGACTTTAAATCCTGAATTTTTAAGTTCAACTTGAAAAGCTAAGTAAATAATTTCAAAGCTGTTATTTCCAATGCATGAGCTTCTGAAAGGAGTTTTTTGCAATAAAATTCGGTTTTTCCTCGTTTTAAATCAGAAAATATCAATTTAAAAAAGAATAAGTTAGTTTTTATATCAAAATATCTTTTATCCATTTTCAATTTTAGGTATAGAATTGCACACTTAATTTTTATCATCTGCCCTCGTAGTACTGACAAGGTCAACCTATGTTTTCAGCTTTTGCGCGTTTAAGTTTAGTTACGCGAATCATTATCGCCATTATTTTAGGGATGGCAGTTGCCTTTGTCTTCCCTAATGCTGCTCCTTACTTGAGCCTTTTAGGTGACCTATTTATTAAGGCCCTAAAATCTGTTGCGCCTATTTTAGTTTTCGTCTTGGTTATGGCTTCTATCTCCAATTTTAAAGTTGGACATAGCGCAAACCTTCGCCCAATTATGATCTTATATGCAGTGGGTATGTTGCTTGCTGCGTTCAGTGCAGTGGCTGCGAGCTTGGCTTTCCCGAGTACTTTATTTTTGGACGTTCCTGCCCAAGGTGAATTACAACCACCAGGAAACTTGGCAGAGATTTTAAAGAATTTACTTTTAAGTTTTATTGCAAACCCTGTTACTGCAATTAGCGAAGGAAACTTTATTGGCATTTTAGCTTGGGCTATTGCTCTCGGCTTAGCCTTCCGTCACGCGCATGACAGCACCAAAGTATTTATTGCAGATGCTGCAAATGCCGTAAATCACGTTATCCGTATTGTGATTAACTTTGCACCAGTCGGTATTTTTGGTTTAGTTGCCGTAACTTTTGCAGATTCTGGTTTAAAAACTTTATCGGCGTATGCACAACTTTTAGCCGTATTGATTGGAACAATGTTTTTTGTTGCGTTGGTCATCAATCCAATTTTAGTTGCTTTAACAACTCGTCAAAATCCTTACCCTCTTGTATTCCAATGCTTACGTGAAAGTGGGATTACTGCATTCTTTACCCGTAGTTCTGCTGCCAATATTCCAGTTAACCTTGATTTGGCAAAACGCTTAGAGGTAAACGAAGCAACAGCAAGCGTTGCAATTCCTTTAGGAGCTACTGTGAATATGGCGGGTGCTTCGGTGACCATTACCGTATTAACTTTAGCCGCAGTCCATACTTTAGGTATTTCAGTTGATTTCACAACAATGATCATTTTATCTGTTGTGGCTTCAATTTCGGCTTGTGGTGCATCGGGTGTTGCGGGTGGTTCATTATTGTTAATTCCAGTTGCATGTGGTTTATTTGGTATTTCTTCGGATATCGCAATGCAAGTGGTTGCAATTGGTATGGTCATTAGTGTGCTACAAGACTCAACTGAAACTGCATTAAACTCGTCTACAGACGTTTTATTTACGGTAGCAGTTGATCGAGCGTCACGTTAATATTATTTTATAAATAATAATTTAGACATTTATTGGATGGTTGTATCACGATATGCCATTTCAAACTTTACCGTTTTGGATGCAACTTGGAGCATTCCTTCTCGCAATTAATGCGGGCATGATTAACGTACTCGGACTGGTGACTGTATTACACCAGTCCGTTTCCCACATGACGGGAAATGTGAGTATGCTATCAATGGCAATTATCCATTGGGACCCTGCTTCAATTCTCTATCTTCTTCTTGTCATTCTCTGCTATGTCGCAGGGTCTTGCTATAGTGGACTTATCCTTGGTAACAGCACATTCCAATTGGGTCGACGCTATGGTATTCCACTGAGTCTGGTTGCTCTCTTTATCCTATTGTGTTGGCTAATTTTGCCCTATTTACCGCGTTATGCCTTGTTGTGGGCTTGCGCTGCGATGGGAGTCCAGAATGCGATGGTCAGTCATTATAAGGGTACAATTATTCGTACCACCCACTTGTCGGGAGTTCTCACCGATTTAGGACTCGCATTAGGCTATCGACTGATCGGTTTAAAAGTTGGGCGACGACGAATTATTTTGCATTTACTGATTTTATTTGGCTTTCTGCTGGGTGGATTAGTTGCAAGTCTGATTTATCCTTATTTAAAATTGGATGCTTATCTTATTCCAGTTTGTTTAAGTTTCTGCTTAAGTCTGGTGTACTGGATTATTTACTTTCAAAATCGTCATCATTAAACCTTTCGGAATTTATTATGGTTAAAAATGCTTTACAGGCACAGTTATTAAAAGCTGGTCTGGTAGACAATAAAAAGGCAAAAAAACTGTCTAAACAGGCGGTGCATGAGCAACGTACTGGACAAAATGATGATGCTGAAATCAAAGCAAAAATTGCCCAAGACAAACAAGATAAAATGGCAAAAGACCAAGCACTTGAGCAAGAAAAGAAAAGTATCTTACAAGAGAAAGAATTAAAAGCCGCAATTGTGCAAATGATCCAGCAGCATAAAATTAAAGATGTTGCGGGCGATGTGGTCTATCAATTTATTGATGAAACCAAAATCAAAAAAGTGTATTTACAGCAACAAGTGTATAACGCATTGGTATCTGGTAGTTTAGTGATTGCCAAAGATCAAGACAGTTATGCATATTTGCCTAAAGCACTGGCAGATCGTATTAATGAGAAAATGACGGGCTTTATTATTGTGAACAATTCTGAAAAGAATGAGCAAGTGACCGATGAAGAAGATCCGTATGCAGCGTATGTGATTCCAGATGATTTAATGTGGTAATCAAAAGGGCGTCATTTAGACGCCCTTTTCTTTTAAGCACAACAGCATGTCTTTAGAATTTCATCGTGGCTTTTAACACTGCTTGGCGTGCATCACCTTGTGAAACTGTTAAATTGCTAACACTGGCTGTGTAATAGGTCGTATCAAAGATATTATTGAGATTGAATTTGAAGTTGACATCTTGCTTGGCAATTTTGGTGTCATAACTCACAAAAGCATTGGCTACTGTGTAGTCTGGTAAGGTAAAAGTATTTTCAGTGTTACCTGCTCGCTTACCGACATAATTACCACTCACTCCCATGCGTAAATTGCCATTGCCGAATTGACCATAGTCATAAGCAAAAGTTAAAGAAGCTGTATTCTTGGCCACATTATTTAAGCGATTTCCGATTAAATCTGTATCTTCATCCTGTAATACCTTGGCGTCGGTATAAGCATATGTAACTGTGGCATCAAGCTGATCAGTAATTTGACCAGTCAGATCAAGCTCCAAACCTTTAGAACCGACTTGACCAGAAGTGTGTAACTCATTCTCACCCGTTGTCGTGTTGGTTACACTCGCTAACACATTGCGTTTTTTAATGTCATATAAGGCAAAATTGGCTTTAAAGCGGTCATCTAATTCGTACTTCAAACCAACTTCATAGGACTTGGCTTTTTCTGGCTGTACATCTGAATCAATTTGCCCACCACTTAACGGCGCAATTGAAGAGTTTGGTTTCAGCGACTCAGTATAACTGGTGTATACAGATAACTGATCATTCCATTTATACACCAAACCTGCACGCGGCAGCCATGCATCATCATTGGTATCGGTATTGATACTGAAAGGTCTTCCGCGGCCTGCCATTTGCTGATAATGCGTATATCGGCCACCTAAAACGGCAATCCACTGATCTGTTAAATGAATCGCATCTTGCAAATAGAAGCCATAAGTGTGCAATTTATCAGTTTGTTCACTGGCATTTGCATCAATACTGCTAGATGCAGTCACTTTGCCAAAAACAGGATTTAAATAATCCAGTGTGCTGTTCTCACCTCGAACCATATTCGGACGATAATATTTGCGGTATTCAATATCCGAGCCAATTTGAAGGTCATGTTTAAATCCGAGTGCATTAAAGTGCCCTTCCAAATATGCTTGACCTGCACTGTCGACACTTTCCGCACCCAATGTGCCATCCGTACGTCGTGTAACTGTATGATTACTGGTATTCAGTTTGGTAATACGTAATTGATTCGCATCATAGGTTTCATAATTATAGCTATAGCCCAAATGTGCAGACCATTGATCATTGATTTGATGATCAATACTCAACTGAGCCAGATGATCTTCACCATTGGTTTGGTTAAAGGCTTCATCTAAACGGGTGTATTTTGAAATTGGCAATGCTTTATTGGTAGATAAATCAAAAACCGTCGTACGGTCAAATGGCACATCAAAATCACGATATTGATAGCTCAGATTCACTTGAGTTTGACCATTGTCCCACGCCAGTGAAGGTGCAATTAACGTTTGCTGGTTATAACCAAAATTGCGCCAATAATCTTGATCTGAATAATCTGCAATGAAACGGTAGGCAAAATTGCTCTGCCCAATAGCACCTGTAGTATCAATACTACCCCCTAAGCCATTTTTACCATTTCCAAAGCTTGAACCATAAATAGAAACTTCAGAGGCTTGTTCACGCTGCGGTTTTTTTGTCACCACATTAACCACACCACCAGGGTCCATAATGCCATATAAAAGAGAGGCTGGCCCTTTCAGTACCTCAACTTGCTCAACTGCAGCATTCATTGCACGACTTTGTACAATTGGCATGCCGTTAATCATGATAGAACCATCACGATTATCTCCAAAACCCCGTTTCATTACCGTGTCTTGAGTTCCCGCCAACGTGTTGCCTTGAGTGATACCGCTGACTTGAGTCAACGCAGCATCTAGAGTTGCAGGCTTAAAATCTTCAATATATTGATTTGAAACTACATTTACTGTTTGTGGTGTTTCTAAATTCTGCTGTTGACCTTTTAAAGTACTTGCCGTTTGCTGCCCAATTTTCTTATGTTCCGATTGCTTTGCAGTTAAATGAATGGTTTCTAACAATTCAGATGTTTGTGTTTCTGCGGCATAAACCCAGATTGGGCTTAATGTGGTCGTTAGGCCCAAAAATACTTTTATACTTAAGCTCAGTGGATGTAATGATTTCACTAGGTTGTAAACTCGATTTGTAAGAAATACTTTAAATTTTGTGCATATTCTAGCGCCAGTTTTTAATAATGAGAATACTTATTATTTATCTTATGTAGTTTTTTTAAATTGATTTCATTATTGTTAATTTATTTTAATAAAAATAACAACACAGCACACAAGTGCCCCTTTCTACTTAAAAGAGTGTTTTAAAAATTATGAAATGTTTAGAAAATGTTATTCAACTTCATTCAGAAGCTGTTAATTTATAAAATATAAACCAATTAAAAATTTGCATTTGAGGAAAATTTTGGAGCATTTTTCATTCATTGAACGTATTACCAATTGGGCGGCTCAATACGCTTGGTTAGATATGTTGTTATCTTTGAGTTTATTGATATTACTCGCGATTTTGTCCAACTTTATTGCGAAAAGAATTGTTGTGCGCGGGATTCGTAAAGCTATTTCCAAATTAAAATTTGCCAATCGCGATATCGTGACTCAACATCATGTCATTAGCCGTATCGCCAATATTGTTCCTGCCCTCATCATCATGAATGGGATTGTGACAATCCCCCATCTATCTGCAAAATTTATTAGCCTAGTCGAAATGGCGGCACAAGCTTTTATTTTTCTTACTTTCGCGCTTGCCATCGGTGAAAGCTTAAATATCTTTAATGCGATTTATCAACGCAATCCTAAATCCAGAAACAAGCCGATTAAAGGCTATTTACAGTTGGTGAAACTGGTCATTTTTGTGGTCTGTGGTTTGATGATTATTGGTACATTCTTGAAAAAAGATGTCTTTACGCTACTCGCTGGTTTTGGTGCCATGGCAGCCGTATTGATGTTGGTGTTCCAAAACACCATCTTATCCTTGGTGGCTTCTGTACAAATTTCATCTTACGATATGGTACGCATTGGGGATTGGATTGAAATGCCTTCTTTAAATGCAGATGGCGATGTGATTGATATGTCATTACATACTGTGACTGTACAGAACTTTGACAAAACTTTTACAACGATTCCCACCAATAAACTTGTAACGGATACCTTTCGAAATTGGCGTGGTATGGCTCAAGCAGGTGTACGTCGTATCAAACGCTCGATCTTTATTGATCAGAGTAGTGTTCACTTCATGAGTCATGATGAACAACAAAAATTAAAAGATTTCTTATTATTAGATCAATATTTAAACACCAAACAAGAAGAACTAGAAGATTTTAACCTACAACTCTCAAATCAGGCAGTTTACAACCAGCGTCGTCTTACCAACTTGGGGACATTTCGTGCCTATGTTGAGTTTTATTTAAAACAACATCCAGGTATTGCACAAAATCAGACCATTATGGTACGTCAATTACAACCAACGAGTGAGGGTTTAGCTCTGGAAATTTATAGCTTTGCCAACACCACGGTATGGAAAGATTATGAAGCAATTCAAGCTGATATATTCGATCATTTAATTGCGATTTTACCTGAATTTGGATTAAGAATTTACCAAGCACCTTCAGGTTCAGATATGAAAGCATTGGCACGGCATTTTACTCAAACATCAAATGACCATGATATAGACCGTTTTACATCTCATAGCGAATAACTTTTACCCCCTCACTGAGAGGGGGTTTTTATTTCGGTTTAATTCTAGTTATAAATAAGTAACGACTCGATCGATCACATCTTATAACTTATTTAGCCTTAAAACTATTCACTCACTTCAGCGTGTTCACAATAATCAAAATATTCTAATTTAAAACTTTCTACAGCTTGCTGCTTTTGAGTTTCACTTGGAAGTATGGGGAGATCATAAGCATCTTCTACAATTGCCTCATACAATTCCCTTGCCCCATCTTCATATTCAAGTGCAATACTTTTTTGGAGGCTGAGCGGAACTTCATCCTGTCTTTCTTGCATCACATTCCCTGCAACAATCGCAATTGCTTGGCAAAAGCTAATGTTATCTTGAACAGAGGCAAATACCGCTCCAGAATACAAACAGCAACAACACATTATTATTTTTTTCATAATGCACCTGTTTTATGTGCTTTAGTTCCATTTTAACAAGCGGAATGAGAAGCTGCTGTAATTTCTTGTTGGACCAAAATGAAAGTATTGCCTTCTTATTTTGTTTCTCAACTTTAACTAACGCTTGCTCATTACAAGCTTTAGGGCAAATAACAAAAAAATAATTCCTGTAATTTGATCTAGGCATCGCACAATCTTTGGCTGTTTAAGAAACCTAGAAATCGGCTGCATCATAACAATAAGTATGCTTGACCAAAGGAACCCTAACACAACATGTATGGCAACCAGTCCCATAATCCAAATAAATGGGGTTACATCTTTTGGAATGAACTGCGGTAAAAAAGTGATATAAAAAAGCCCAACCTTGGGATTAAGAATATTGCAAAAAAATCCTTTTAAGAACCAATTAGTTGTTCTTTGTATGTCCATGTTGTTGTCTAGACGACTACGCGGCTTGACCAACAACTGTAATCCTAGCCAAGCCAAATAAGCGGCTCCAAGCCATTTTAATGCGTTAAAAGCAAGTTCAGAGGTTGCCAATAATGCTCCCAGCCCACATGCAACAATAATCCCCCATACCATACACCCAAAGTTAATGCCTAATGCAGTTTGAAAAGCCTTTTGACGGGTTTCAAGTGTGGCTGTACGAATAATTAACGTGGTATCTAAACCTGGGGTAATGGTTAAAATAACAATTGCAATTGTATAAGGGATGAGTATTTCAAGCATGTCTAATCTAACTTAATTTTTTAAGTATGAGCACAATCAATAATGGATTCATCCATATTTGGCAAGTTTTTTACTTAAGCCCCTAATATAAATGGATACCAAGGCAAATTCTGTAAGAGAGATACAGTAAACCGTAGTTACAACAATTAACGAGCTCTCACCTCATGATGGGTGTCATTTGTGTAGTCCCGGATATCTTTAATCCAAACTAATACAGACAATTTACTCGTGAGATTTTTATCGGATTGCCTCCGAAAAAATTCGGGACATCACAATGCTGAAAATATGAATTACCACTAAAATTATTATGTATACACTTAAATTTAATTAAAACCTAAATCATTTAAAATAAAAAAATATGTTTTATCAAGTAGTCAATGTAATTTATATTTTAAATAATTTTAAATAAATTCATCCTAATTAATCATATATTTTTATTTAAAATCACGCATTTTACAATGAAAAAAAATGTCACATGAAGTGGGTAGCTTTATAATGATAAATATGCAAATTTATAATTAACTCATTTTAAAAATGGATGTATTTAGCATGGCTAATCAAGAAAGTGATCAACATCGGCAACAAGAGATTGATCAAGAGCTCGAAAAAAAACAGCAAGATCAGCAATATCATCAAAACAAACAGGATCAGCAACAAAAGCAAGCTCATCAACAACATCAACACTATAGACCAGATCGACATCGCCAACAAAATCAGAAGGATTACGAAGATATACAACGACAAAATGATCAAAAAAATCAGTAAAATGTTCACTGATGTATAAAAAAAGCCCCAATATCTTGCTGAGGCTTTTTTTATACAACTGAGTATCTCAGAAATCACCTTTATCGCCATTTGGTATAAGTGTTCTCACTTCAACAATTTCAAAGCATTTTTCTCATGGTTGAAACAGAATAAAAGTCATTTATTTAAAAGCTTGCCTTGTTACCAACGTATGATTCACCTGATGAATATGCATCAATTAGCACTGCACGCTTTACATATAGCTTTGATGAAAGGTCAATACAAACAATATTTATGGATTGACTCAACGACATTAACTGTCTTTAAAAATCAATGAATTCAAAAACATAAATCCCTAGCAGCAATTGAAACACGTAGAAAAAGTTCCATGGAATGGTTCTTTGGCTGTAAGTTACGTTGAATGATGAATTCGTCAGGAGAGATTGTGAGTACAGCTTTATCGAATGGACATACAACAGATATCAGAATGGTTGAGCAATTAGTCGGAGGATTAGAAGTAAAACTCTATGCTGATCGAGGATATATTAGTCAGGGATTAAAAGTACAAGGCGCTGATTTAATTACTTATCATCGAAAGAACATGCAATCTATACTGTGATCAAAAGCAGATCATCTGAAACAACGTAATAAAATAGAAACTTTATTCAGCTTGCTGAAAGGGACTTACAATCTAGTGACGACTAGAGCCCGAACTGTTACAGGCTATTTAGCGGGTATTTATGTATTTTTATGTGCATACCAATTAAATCACCGAAATAAACCAACCATTCAAATTATAGAATTATTGGCTTAAACAGGATTCGGGGTGGATTAATAAATCAGGTCTACCTAAGTAGACCTTGCTCGATGTTCTTTTATACGTGGAGAATGCTCAAAATAATAAAACTAATGCGTATTTTTTACTTCCCAAACAGAAGTTACTTCAGCACCTTTTATGACAAAATCAACAATTAAACCATCAATCGGTAAATTATTAGGATCGTTCCATTGCTCTACCGCAAAATAGAACCACTCACCGCATTCATCACGAATCATGCCCAATTGTGTTTGGGAGTCATATCGTTCTACACATCCTCTCATATTGCCACCTTTATTATTAATTCAATTATTTAAGTTAACAATTACAGGGTCTTAAAATTATCAATAAACCTGTATCGATAAAAATTTTATCATTTTTTCTCAAAAAAAATAGGACTTTTTGCACATTTTTCTAATAATTATCGACGGCGTATTCCATATTGAAATATATTTTTATAGAAATAACCGATCATTATTTTTCAATTCAATTCTCAGTTATTTCACTTGAAAATAGTGTTTATCCGTAACCAAAGTAATTCTGAGTTTTTTATAAAATCTAAGGATTGGATGTTCATTTCCTTTCATGATTTGTTCTGCGAATTTATCATCTTGCATGAGTACCTCATAAGTTTTATAGCCAAAAACCAACTCGCTGGGTATTTTTCCACTTTGTGTAAATTCGTCAATTTGCTTGTTTATTTTCTTTACCGATAAATCATTCATATGTTTTCAAAATTTCGTATTAGGCTTACTTTTTATAATTGAAAAACATGACAAAAGTGTGAACATCAACACTATCCGTGTTAGCTGACTTTATGATGGTGCGTTAGATTGATATGGATTACAATGAATTCAAACAGATTTCGGATGTACTTTAATTCAGGATAAATGAACGTTTTCATCTTCCTCATCCGTTATCTTTGAAAATACAATCCTTACTTTTTCTTGTAAAAATTTTATTTATCTTATTGTTATTTCTAAATTATGCAATTTTACCAAGAGGTTAATATTAATGCTTAGATGGTTCGAAAAGCGAGTAGATCCCTATCCTAGTCAAGGTTTAAAAGATCCACTGCCTACAACTTTCTTTGCATTTGTCTGGAGTGCATCCAAAGGCATACGTCCGTACCTACTTATTTTAGTGCTTTGTACCGCAGGCGCTGCAAGTTTTGAAGCCTTGTTGTATGCCAAAATTGGCGACTTAGTCAATTGGCTTAGTAAAAGCCAACCCGATACATTCTTAGCAGAACATCGTCAGAATTTAATGCTACTGAGCATGATATTACTGGGCAATATCTTTTTTGCTAACTTCCAGTCCATTATTAAACACCAAATTCTATTTAGCAGCTTCCCCATGCGTCTGCGTTGGAAGTTTCATAATTTACTATTACAACAAAGTCTTGATTTCTTTCATAATGATTTTGCAGGACGACTTTCTGCCAAAGTCATGCAAACAGCGCTTGCGGTGCGTGAATTTTGGATGATTTTAGGCGATATGCTTGCTTATGTACTGATCTACTTCTTTACAGTCAGTATTGTACTTGGGTCTATATCACCATTTCTGATTATTCCCCTATTGGTCTGGTTGGCTTTATTCCTGCTCGCAGCGTGGTATTTCATCCCACGACTCAGCAAAATTTCCAATGAACAAGCCGATGCTCGTGCGGTCATGACGGGTCGTGTAACCGATGCATACACCAATATTCAAACAGTGAAGCTGTTTGCACATGCCGGTCGTGAAAGTCAGTACGCCAAGTCATCCATGCAAGAGTTTATGCGAACAGTATATAAACAAATGCGATTGGGTTCAGGTTATGAAATAAGCATTAACTCACTCAGTATTGTGCTTTATGCAGGTGTACTTGGAACAGCTTTATGGTTGTGGATGGAAGGTCGTGCAGAGCTGGGCATTATCGCGGCAACGACTGCCATGATTTTAAAACTCAACAGTATTGCCGAATTTATGATGTGGCAAACATCTGCTTTATTTGAAAATGTCGGCACCATTCAAGATGGTATGAAAACATTAGGGCGTCCGATTAGTATTCAGGATAAACCGAATGCAACTACGCTTGAGGTGAAACACGGCGAAATTAAGTTTGAAGATGTCTGCTTTGCCTATAATGAAAAAAATGTCATTGATCACTTTAATCTGACCATACGTCCAGGTGAAAAAATTGGTATTGTCGGGCGTTCTGGTGCTGGAAAATCTACACTGATTCAATTGTTATTACATTTCTACACCATTAACCAAGGTCGTATTTTAATCGATGGGCAAAACATCGAGGATGTAAGCCAAGACAGCTTGCGTAAAAGTATTGCCTTAGTCACGCAAGATACATCGCTATTGCATCGTACCGTTGCAGAAAATATCAAATACGGGCGCCCAGATGCCCGTGATGCAGACATGTATGATGCCGTTCGTAAAGCCAAAGCAGAAGATTTTATTCCGCAACTGACCGACCTTCGTGGCCGTAAAGGTTATGACGCTTATGTAGGCGAACGCGGGGTTAAACTTTCGGGTGGTCAACGTCAGCGTATCGCCATTGCACGGGTATTCTTAAAAGATGCCCCTATTCTGATTCTTGATGAAGCTACCAGCGCCTTAGACTCTGAAGTTGAAGCTGCAATTCAGTCCAGTCTGGATGATTTAATGCAAGATAAAACGGTTATTGCCATTGCGCACCGACTTTCTACAATTGCACAAATGGACCGTCTGATTGTCTTAGATCAGGGCAGAATTGCAGAACAAGGTACGCATGATGAATTGGTTGCCTTGAATGGTATTTATGCGCAATTATGGCAACGTCAAACAGGCGGTTTTTTAATTGAACAACATGAACTGAAAAATAAGGATAGTGCTTGATGTTGTATTTGGAAGATCTACACGTCGGTGACCGCTTTAAAAGCCGCGCTTATGAAATGACTGTAGAAGAAATTAAGCAATTCGCGCATCAATTTGACCCGCAACCGTTTCACACAAATGAGATTGAGGCCGCAAAACATCCCATTTTTAAAGGGTTGGCTGCCAGTGGTTGGCATACGTCCGCAGTCACCATGCGACTTTGGACAGAATGCTTTCCTGTAGCGTATGGCTTAATCGGTTCCGAAGCCCAAGTACGTTGGCCTAGACCCACTCGTGCAGGTGACCAGATTCATGTTGAGGTAGAAATAACCGAAATTAAACCGTCAAAATCCAAACCTGATCGAGCTATTGTGAGTTATACCACCGAAACGCTCAATCAAAATGGTGAAGCGGTATTACTGGGGAATACCAAAATTTTAGTGTTTAGTAAAAACTATCAACCTTATCTTTAAAGATAATGATTCTAAAATTATTGATAATTTTAGAATCAGCTTTGTTCAATTTGTCGAACAATTTATAAGGCGCGTGCTTCTATTTCATGCCAATATAAAAACTGACTGATATAACAACATTAAACGTGCAATGGATCGCGCATGAATACTATTTCGTCTAGACAAGACCAAGGAATTCCTGGAGTCTATGGTCTGTTACTTTTAGATGTCGTGTCACGCTGGGGATATAATGCAGATACTTTATTTGCTCCATTCCAGCTCAATAGTGAAAAATTAGCGGAGCCAGATTTTCGAATCTCGACTTCAGTCGCCAATGCATTAATTCAACATGCCTTGACCCTGACAGGTGAATCAACACTTGGTTATCATTTAGGTACGCAAATGCGTATTTCTATCCATGGTTTTATTGGTTATGCCATTATGACCGCAAATGATATTACCGATGCGCTTGTTCTCGCCAACCGCTTTGTACAATTAAGATTGCCCTTCTTGCAAATCTATTTTTCTACTTTTGCTGAAAAAGCAACTTTGCAGCTCAGAAGTGATGTCAGTATAGAACCCTTGCGTTCAGAAATTTGCATTGCATTAACCATTGGCATCATTTCTATGGCCAAAGCCATTACAGGTGTCACGGATTTGGGGGGCGAAATTGATTTTGATTTTCCACAACCTGAAGGTTTTGAACGCTATATTACCAAGTTTCCAAATCATCAATTTCGTTTTGATCAACCCCATTTATTGATGAGCTTTGATAAAAAATACCTCGCATTGAAAATGATGAATGCTGACCCGATTGCAAGTCAAATTGCAATTAACCAATGTGAAGCCGAACTTTCGGCTTTAGGTGAGCGCAGACGGCTCTCTATGGCGGTTCGCGACATTTTGACGCATTCAGAACAGCACTATTTAAGTATTGAAAATGTAGCATATCGCCTACATATGTCTGATAGAACCTTGAAGCGTCAGTTAGCGACCGAAGGAACCTCCTTTTCAACAATTGTCGATGAAGTACGCTATCGACATGCAACATCGCTACTCTCCAGAACAGATTACACACTTGAACAAATTGCAGATGAACTGGGCTATAGTGATGTTGCCAATTTCAGTCGTGCCTTTAAACGTTGGAGTGGACGTAGCCCAAGTAATTGGCGTAAAGATCCATACCTATAAGCCTTTTGTTTTTATGTAAAAACATGTATAAAGCATGACAAAAATAAATGAATACTTTTAAGGAGTCATCATGAATCATCCTTCAGATTTGAAATATGCGAGCACGCATGAGTGGGTGAAAATTGAAGGTGATCTTGTTGTAACTGGGATTTCAGACCATGCGCAGGATGCCTTAGGCGATTTAGTTTATGTCGAAATGCCAGAAGTGGGTCAGCAAGTGACTGCTGGCGAACAAGCGGGTGTTGTTGAATCTGTAAAAACAGCTTCTGATATTCACGCCCCTATTTCTGGTGTTGTCGTTGAAGTAAATACAGCACTGGAAGACGATCCTGACTTTGTCAATGATGCACCTTATGGCAAAGGTTGGATTTATAAAATCAAGCCAAATAACATCGATGATGTAAACACATTATTGTCTAGTGCGGACTATGAAGCAGGACTCTAAGTTGTCCACGCTTCTTAAAAATCAGCCTTCGGGCTGATTTTTTATTTAAAATCCATCAATAATCAAATAGCGATAATTTAATAAAATATTAAGAATATTAATTTAATAAAATTTATCAAAATATCAATTTACTTTATTTTTCTTCTTTAATTGGTTATGATTAAACCTCATCTTCATGACCTTGGTATGCTCAGGAAATTCATAAAAATAGTGATAGCCACATTGTCATGATTCCCTTTCTCCTTCTGGGTCAATTATGTCGCATTCATCTACAGTCCAGCTCTGGAATAAGTCTTTTATTCTGTGTTTAGCCAATAACTTATTTCTCTTTGTTTTTTATTTTGCGCAAACCACAATTCTACCCATCTATATTTTAAAAGACTTACATGGCAGCCTTGCTCAAGCTGGATTAGCCATGACCTTATTTATGGCATCTTCTATTGCGGTACGCCCTTTTAGTGGATTAATCATTGAAAAATTTGGTCGAAAAAAAACACTTTTTATCTCTGAGTTTCTGTTCTGTTTATTTTCCGTTGCCTACATCTTTGCAGATAATCTAGAGGTTTTACTTTGGCTACGTTTTTTACATGGCATTTGGTTTAGTATTTTAACCACAGTCACTGTTCCAATTGCCAACCAATTCATTCCAGATTCACGCCGTGGCGAAGGTATGGGTTATTTCGTCATGTCGGTCAACTTGGGCATTGTCTTAGGTCCACTTATTGGTTTATCGCTCATTCAACCATTATCCTATGCTGTTGTTGCAAGTATTCTTGCTGCGATTGTTTTTCTCGGCTTTGTGTTCTGTTTTCTAATCCCCATTCATACAACGACTTCGAACACACTAGCTCCTCAAAAAAGACAACTTTCCATTCATGATTTTATTGAGAAAAAAGCGCTGCCTGTTTCTATTATGGCCATGATGGTTTCATTTGCTTATGCGAGTATTATGTCTTTTATCTCGACCTATTCCGCATCGAAAAATTTACTTGCCTATGCCAGTTTATTTTTTATCGTTTTTGCAATTTCGATGATGAGCCTACGTCCTTTCACTGGAAAAATTTATGACCGTAAGGGGCCAAGCTATGTCATTTACCCTGCTTTAGCATTGTTTGCAGTAGGTCTTATCGTATTAAGCCAAATCAATAGCTTAATTGGATTTATACTCGCGGCCATTTTTATTGGAATGGGATTTGGCTCTGTACAACCCTGCCTGCAAACGCTGGCTATTCAACGTGCTGAACCTCAACGAATTGGTCATGCAACATCCACCTTTTTCACTTTTTACGATTTAGGCATTGCATTGGGTTCAATACTGTTAGGGATTCTAATCACAGCACAAGGTTATAGTATGTCCTATATCTTATGTGCGGTCATCGTATTGCTGAGCCTATTGTTTTATAAATTCTGCGTGGTCACGACCACAAAATAGCATAAAAAATTAAGCCCCTGTTTTTCAGGGGCTTTTTTACTCTTTACATTTTATGAATGTAATTGTTTTAATTGCTGTGCAGCCTCTAACAATAGATGTTCAGTTTGTTCCCAACCAATACAACCATCTGTTACCGATTGGCCATAGATCATGTCGCATGAAATCTTTTGATTCCCTTGAACCAAATGACTCTCTAGCATAACCCCACGAACATTTGTTTGCTCACGCTCGCTTACAATTTGACGCAACACATCTGGCTGTAATGCTGGATTCTTGCTGCTATTGCCATGACTACAATCAATCACTAGCGCAGGCAAATTGCCTTTTACTTTCGCTTTAATTTTATTGATTTCTTCCGCCTGATAGTTCGGACCTGTATTTGAGCCACGTAAAATTAAATGCGCAAGTGGATTACCACGAGATTGGAGCATACAAGGTAAACCAGACTGGCTCATGCCCAAGAATTGATGCATATTTGAAGCCGATTGAATTGCATCTAATGCAATTTGAATTGAACCATCCGTACCATTTTTGAAACCAATGCTGTACGGCATTTGACTCGCAATTTCACGATGAATTTGTGATTCACTGGTGCGGGCACCAATAGCCCCCCAAGCCAATAAATCATCGAAGTAAGCCGTAGCCATTGGGCTTAAGATTTCGCTCGCAATCGGCAAACCCATTTCAATAATGTGTAAATATAGTTGGCGTGACTGCTCTAAACCTGACTGTAAATCGGATGAACCATCTAAGTCAGGATCATACATAAAACCTTTCCAACCCACTGTTGTACGTGGTTTTTCAATATATGCACGCATCACAAGGAAAATTTGGTCCGAAACTTGCGCTTGTAAGTGTTGTAATTTTTGTGCGTATTCTAAAGCTACGACAGGATCATGAATCGAGCACGGGCCTGTGATTACCAATAGTCGTTGATCTGTGCCAGATAAAATATTTTGAATAGTTTGACGATGTTCAGCAATCTGTGCCGCAAGTGATGCAGAAAGAGGTAATTGTGCTTTGAGTTGTTGAGGCAAACTCAATAAAGCTTCTTGTGTATTCGTTTGATGTTGTAGTGCAGTATTTAGAGCATTCATTGGTCTTTCCTTTGGACTGTTGTTCAGTCCAATCTTTTATTTGTGCGTTTTGGATCTATGGGATGATAAGGATTGAGTCATAAACTGACTAAAGTAAAACCAATAACCGTTGCTAAAATATGAAGTGTTAAATGCGTACATGTGAATCTCCTAAAAAATTTATAAAAAACAAAGCATAAAAAAACCTGACCGGGGTTGCCGATCAGGTATCAACTGGTGGGCAACCTTTATTTTGCCCAAACGCGTTCAGGCAATTAGCTAAATTGCCAGAAATAAAAATAAGCGTTTGCGATTAAAGGTTGCTTTAACATCTTTGTTTCATCAAAAAAGTATCTGAAATTAAAAATACGCCTTATTGCTACTTTTGACAACCTTTATTTTTGGAAAAATAGTTATGTCTAGAGCAACTTTTGCTTATCAATCAATTCAATGATCTCAGTTTTAAATCCATTGCTTGAATTGCGTTTGCAGAGTCAACTTGAATTGTTCCTTCCAGTCATTCGGTAATGAACTTTTGCCTAGTCGAACCCAAACGCTTGCAAACTGTTTGATAAAACTGGCTTCGTTGTAGTGAATTCCATATTCAGCGCACAGCGCTTTAACCTTTGGTGCTACTTCTGCATAACGATTGGCAGGCATATCTGGAAATAGATGGTGCTCAATTTGATGACTTAAATTACCACTTAAAATATGGAGCCATTGCGTACCAGAGAAATTACTCGAACCCCGAATTTGGCGTAAATACCACTCTGCCCGAGTTTCATTTTCGGTATTATCTAACTCAAAGGTTTCAGCATCTTCAGTGAAATGTCCATTAAAGATCACTGCGGATGCCCATAAACTACGAATCACATTGGCTACGGCATTGCCTGCAAATACTGGAATGGCATTTGGTCCAGCAATCAATGGGAAAAAGACATAGTCTTTCATCACTTGACGCGTTACTTTTTTACGTAATTTGATCGAATCTTGCCAAACTTCACGCCATGTTTTGGTTTTATATACATAGACATCTTCAAGATGTAGGTTTTGCACGCCCACATACCATTCAAAAAAAACCATGAGCTGAATAGCTAACGGAATGTTCAATAAAAATCTTGGCTCCCAAAGTTGGCTTTCGCTTACTCGAATCAGGCCATAGCCGACGTCGTGGTCTTTTCCAACAATATTGGTATAAGTATGATGTACATAGTTATGGGTATGCTTCCAATCATCGCCTGTTGCGATGGTATCCCAATCATAGTTTGCGCCATTTAGGCTTGGGTCATTCAGCCAGTCGAACTGACCATGCATCACGTTATGCCCCAACTCCATATTTTCAACAATTTTAGAAATCCCCAGCAGCCCTGTCCCCAATAACCAAACAGGTGGTAACCAGCCAGCGAACATCAACATACCGCGTGAGGAAATTTCACTATAACGGACAAAATTTCGGATTTTATAGATATAAGCTGCATCTTGTTCCCCTAAACTTTGTATCGTTTCACGGCGAATGGCTTCGATCTTTTCTCCAAAGGATTGAATTTCTTCATCCGTGAGATACCGAGATTTGCTGTTACTTTGAAAATTAACGGGTTTATTCATTTTATTTGTCCCTATATTCAACTTTTATAAATTAATAACTACTGGGCTAATCGCCTGTGAAATGCACAGTTTGATCTGCGTATTACTCTGCGCATCAATTTCACCTGTGAGCACGTTGCGAACAGCCCCCTGTACTTTGGTACATGAGCAGGTATTGCAAATTCCCATACGACAGCCGTATGCAGGTTTAAGCCCTGCTTTTTCCGCACTTTCTAACAAATTATCAGTGGCCAGAAATTCCTGCTGCGCACGTAGAAAAGTCACAGGTTGTGCTTCGAGTGTTTGATCAATCTGGATTTTAAAATATTCCATCTTGAGCAAATGCGAGATGTTTTGATCAGCATAAAATTGCTGCACACTTTTCATCATGCTATTCGCACCACAGGCATAACACTCGCGCTGTTGATAGTCTGGTACGAGTTGCTGAAGTAGCGATTCACTCAAATGTTGCTTATTTTTCAACGTGTTAAATGAATAATATTTAAACTGCGGATATTGTGCTGCTAAGGCTTCTAGTTCTGCATGGTAGGCATTATCGCGCGTGAAATATATCAAATCGATAGGATGTTCTGTGCTTTTCAACGCCTGTTTGACTAAAGCATAAATAGCGGTAATGCCACTACCAGAAGCAAGAAATAAGCTTGCTTGACTCGATTGTGGTTGAAAGACAAATTCGCCTTGAGCTTGAGAGATTTCAATGACTGCACCTAAGGCTAAATTCGTTACGACTTTTGAAACATTACCTTGTTGTTTTACAGCAATTCGTACATCCCCATTGTCAAGGATGTCGACTACAGAATAACTGCGCTGTTGACGTACGCCTGCAATTACAACAGTGAGCAAGATACTTTGCCCTGCAAGCACTTGATTGCTATTGAAGTTTTGATTCGGTCTTAATTGTAACTCCATAAAATCGGCACTCAATGCTTTACGTGCAATGAGTTGAGCCTTAATTTTTTTCCACGCCCAAATTGGATGAATTTTTTCTGCGATAAAATCGACAAAGTCTTCGCGTATCCACTCTGGCTTATATTGCACATGATTTCCCATAATTGTACCCATCTGAATCAATCTATATTTTTATACAACTGTCTTTTATTGCTGAGTTTACAATAAATTTAACTGTTGCGGTGCTCTATGTCAGATGAGGACAAAACATATCATTTGGCATTTATTATCATTTTTTGTCTAACAAAAGTTACTTCTTGCCAATCGACTTCCATAAAAATTTTAGATATCGATAAAAAAAGACCAAGCATGTGCTCGGTCTTTTTTTTGGTGACTAGACTCACTTATTCGGAAAAATGTACTACTGAACGGATAGATTTCCCTTCATGCATTAAATCAAAGGCTTCATTAATTTTATCTAAACCCATGGTGTGAGTCACAAAAGGTGCCAGTTGAATATCACCTTTCATCGCATCTTCAACCATGCCCGGAAGTTGTGTACGTCCTTTTACGCCACCAAATGCGGTACCCATCCATTTACGGCCCGTAACCAATTGGAATGGACGTGTAGAAATTTCCTGACCCGCACCAGCTACACCAATAATCACGGATTGTCCCCAACCTCGGTGCGCACATTCCAATGCTGAACGCATGACATTGGTGTTGCCAATACATTCAAATGAATGATCGACACCCCAACCAGTCATTTCAACAATCACTTGCTGAATTGGTTGTTCGTAGTCTTTTGGATTTAAAAAGTCTGTTGCACCAAACTGTTTGGCCAATTCAAATTTGTCAGGATTCATATCTACAACAATAATACGACCTGCTTTCGCTTGTTTTGCCCCTTGTACCACGGCCAGACCAATGCCGCCTAAGCCAAATACGGCAACAGAATCACCTTCTTGTACTTTGGCAGTGTTATGTACTGCGCCAATACCTGTCGTTACACCACAACCCAACAAGCAAACTTGTTCAGGATTGGCTTCAGGATTAATTTTAGCTAAAGAAACTTCCGCAACTACAGTGTATTCACTGAAGGTAGAGCAACCCATGTAATGGTAAATTGGTTCGCCGTTATATGAAAAACGTGTCGTACCATCTGGCATAACACCTTTGCCCTGAGTTGCGCGAACTGCAACACAAAGATTGGTTTTACCAGATTTACAGAATAAGCATTCGCCACATTCTGCGGTATAAAGTGGAATAACATGATCACCAGGTTGAACGCTAGTGACCCCTTCACCAACTTCTACCACAATACCAGCACCTTCATGCCCCAATACTGCAGGAAAAACGCCTTCTGGATCATCACCAGATAAAGTAAACGCATCGGTATGGCATACACCCGTGTGGGTAATTTTAACCAACACTTCCCCTTTTTGGGGTGGTGCAACATCAATTTCTACAATTTGAAGTGGTTGTCCTGGCGCAAAGGCTACAGCTGCACGTGATTTCATGCCATGTTCATCCTTATATCGATACTTAACAGATGAGCTACAGTAACCGCTTTTTAAACCTTAATTCAACCATAACAGCATGATAATATGTATTTATATTGGCAATAATGAATTAGAACAAGATGCAGAAAAATACCAGATATTTCTCTCTATTATTATGTGCAAGCATGAGTTCACTGACTGCCTGTAGTCTTCCTCAGAATCAAGCCAAAAAAGAATCTGCTTCGAACTACCACACAGAACATTGGGTACAACGCCAAAATGTTGATGCTCAACTTCAGCAAGGACTCACCGCATACTTAGCATTGGATGATGCGTTCATGAGCATTGCTTCCCGTATCCATCTCATACGAGAAGCAAAGTATACGCTCGATTTGCAATATTATATTTGGGAAAACGATTCTTTAGGTCACATGATGCTGACTGAGTTGTTAAAAGCCGCAGACCGTGGCGTTAAAGTTCGCCTCATGATTGATGATCAAAATGGCACCAAATTAGATCCATTACTTGCAAAGCTAGTTGCACATCCAAATTTTGAAATCAAACTCTACAATCCCTATAAATATCGAAATTTTAGGTTCATTGATTATGCTTTCCGCATGAAACAGATTAATCATCGTATGCATAACAAGCTGATTATTGCCGATGGTGCGATTGCCGTGACTGGGGGACGTAATATAAGTCGTGAGTATTTTGACGCAGGTAATGATTTTCAATTTACCGATATGGACATCTTGTTCTTTGGTAATGCAGTAAAATCTGCCAATCAGGTTTTTATCAATTTCTGGAATAGTGACCTGAGTTATTCAGTGCAGCAATTGATTGGAGTTGGATCGGCAGAGGAACTGGATCAACTTCGTAAAGGTCATGCTATGAATGATCTCGAAAGAGAACAATTTATTAACCGACTGGACTTCGCGCAAAAACAAATTATGGCGCAATTACGGGAACGTCAGGTTGAATGGGTTAAAGCACAATTTTTGGCTGATTATCCAGAAAAAACGCTGGGCAACATTGCACACGATAAATTGCTATATTCTCAACTAAAACATGCAATGGGTATTCCTAAAGAACATTTAGAATTGGTATCGGCTTATTTTGTACCCACTAAAGATGGAACTGCTTTCCTTGCGGATCTTTCACATCAAAATATTAAAGTTCGCGTTTTAACCAATTCATTTTTAGCCAATGATGTGGCTTTGGTCCATGCTTTCTATCAAAAATATCGGAAAGAATTGCTTAAAAATGGTATTCAACTTTATGAGTTTAAACCAGACATTCAAAGAAAACAGCGAACTTGGTATGAGGTATTAACGGGTAATGTAATTCCAGCTAAAGGCAAAAGCTCATCAAGATTACATGCCAAATTCTTTGATGTAGATGGCAAGGTTTTTATTGGCTCGTTTAATTTTGATCCACGTTCCGTTAACTTAAATACAGAAGTTGGATTGGTGGTCGAATCTGAACATTTACAAAACCGTGTTACACACGCCATGGATCGTTATTTGCCTCAAATTGCCTATGAATTAAAACTCAACCCTCAAGGAGAAATCATTTGGCTCGAACATCATGAAAATGGACAAGTGACTGAATATAATGTTGACCCGCACACCACTAAATTTCAGCGATTTACTTTTAAAAGTGTATCCTACCTACCTATTGAATGGATGATGTAATGACATAATCATTACATCATCAACGCTGTCATCGAAAGGTTTTAACGACATTCTGTTTCATTCTTGTTGGTGGTCGGCATTTTAGAATCCAGTTTTTGGGTATCAAGACTACATGTATCCATCACCTCTGCCATGAGGTCAAATATTTTAGGATTCATACATTGTGCTACATTAAAACGCATGAGATGTTTTGCACCTTCTGATTGGCTAAATGCATGTCCTGGAGCAAGAATTAACCCGCGTTTTAAACAGCGTCGAGATAATTCTGCGGCATCAATCTCTGCAGGCAGTTTACACCATAAGAAAATTCCAGCTTTAGGAATGAGTACAGGTTCTATACGCAGTTGCCTTAATCGTTGAATACATAACCCCATACTCGTATTGAGTTTCTTTTTAAGTGACTCAATATGTTTTAAATATTGACTGTCCATAAGTGCTGCAAAAACGATTTCGGCATTTAAATGTCCACTACTAAAATTCGTTGCAATTTTTAAATCAATATATTTTTCAATATCTTGTTGACTAGAAACAATATAACCACAGCGAAGTGAAGCGGTTAATGTTTTAGAAAAGCTGCCGATTTGAATCACTTGCCCCATTCCCATAAGTGTGGAATAACGTGGCGCAGGAACGTATTCAAATTCCGAAAAAATATCATCTTCCACAATCAATAGATTCGCTTGGTCCGCCAATTTGGCAACTTGATAGGCTCGTTGTATGGATAAGGTCGCACCTGTTGGATTATGAATTCCAGAATTGGTTAGATAAAGCTTGGGTTGGTATTGTAAGGCTTGCTCGAAACATTCAATATCAGGACCTTGAGCTATAAATGGAATGGCTATTGCTTGTAAGTGATGGGCCTGAATTAAGGCTTGAAAATTAAAATAGCATGGATCATCAACTAGAATGACGTCCCCAGCTTTCAAATGTACGCGAAAAATTAAGTCGATAGACTGAGTCCCAGAGTCGGTAATTAAGATTTGCGAAGGTTCAACTTGTATTTCATATTGATTATTTTTACGGGCAATCCATTGCCTTAAGCCCATATGACCATGCGGTACAGGATATTCTACCAACATCTTTAAAGATGACTTCGCTGCATGTTTTAGCGCTTTACGCAAGCTACTTTCAGGCATCCACTCTGGAGGCAACCAGCCACAACCGGGTTTAAGCATTTCATCATTCGCATCCAAAGATTGCCGCGAAATCCATAAAGGATTAATTTCCCGATCATATTGAACGTGATGTTCCATTATTTTCTTCGCTTGCATCTGCCCTTTAACATAAAACCCAGAACCCGCTCTTGCCTCGATTACACCCTCCGCAGCTAAGCGTGCATAAGCCTCTACCACAGTCGAAATAGAAAAATTTAGATCTTGGGCTAAACGTCGTACTGAAGGTAAGCGTGCTCCAGCAACAAAACGGTGATTTGCAATTTGTGATTTGATTTGTTCAATTACGATATCAATTTTACTTTGCATATCCATGGCAGTATTCAATTTTATATATTTCTGACAGTAGAAATTGTATACCAATACAGTTATTTAAAATTGTACTGGATTGTATCTGTTTAGAACTTCTCATTTGGCATGTAATTGAAGTATAGAAAAATGAGATTTGAGCATGAAGCAAAGTAATATTGGTTGGATACATGGCTTTCTAGGTATGGTCATTTTTGCAGGCTCTATGCCAGCCACCCGTCTTGCTGTGGCGGGATTCAGCCCAGAATTTCTCACAGGCGCTCGTGCTGTCATTGCTGCTGGACTCGCAATGTTATGCCTTATATTTTTTAAACAGCCCTTTCCAAACCTTAAACAAATCAGATCTTTAATTGTGATTGCATTCGGCGTAGTGTTCGGTTTTCCGTTTTTTACCGCTCTTGCCTTAGAACACATGACTGCGGCACGCGCCCTTGTTTTTGTGGCATTACTCCCTTTAGCAACCGCTATTTTTGCGGTGTTACGTGCAGGTGAAAGACCTTCGAGTAAATTCTGGCTTTCTGCAATTGTGGGTAGCAGCTTTGTTGCCATCTTTATGTGGTTTCAAGATCAGCAAAATTTTCATCTGAGTAGTGATTTATATATGCTGATTGCTGTATTGGTTTGTGGTTTAGGCTATGCCGAAGGTGGACAACTTTCAAAGCAGCTGGGTGGTTGGCAAGTCATTTGCTGGGCTTTAATTATTGCTTTGCCTTTAATGTTACTGTTATTTGGCATTTATTATCCTGAAAATTGGGCATCTATTCCTATTACAGCATATGCAGGATTGTTTTACGTTTCCCTTTTTAGCATGTTGATTGGTTTTGTGTTTTGGTACAAAGGTTTGGCATTAGGCGGGGTTGCACGTGTTGGGCAAATTCAACTGTTACAACCCTTTTTAGGGCTTATACTTTGCACACTCATACTTCATGAATCCATTAATTTTGCCATGATTGTCGTGTGTTTTGCCGTCATTCTGTGTGTCTTTTATGCCAAAAAATATGCCTAAGTTTCTCAATTGAAAGGTACATTTACTTAAATTAGACCGATTTTTTGAAAAAGCTGTTGATAGGCTTCAGCTTTTTTCTCTAATGCCAATGGGTAAGCACGAGAAGATGATGGCATTCGAGATAAAGTTAACTCACGCTCTGCAAAAAATGTCTGTGAACTTACCCCAATTACGGGTTTTTCCGTGCTTTCAGGCATCGAGAGCATGAGCGTATCTGTCGCCTTATCCCCTGTAGTGACAATATTTTGACATAGCGGAATCTTAGCTAATAACGCCGTTAAATCGGTCGGAGTTTCTATATGTAAAAATTTATCTGAGGCATTGTCCTTTAAACGCACGACTTGATACGCCGTATCAAAAATCGCAATCCCTTTTTCAGTTAAGAAATCACGGATTTTCTGCTCATAAAAATTCTTATTGGGAAGGTCTAGAAAATACGCTTTGTCTTGGAAAAAGATCAGACCAAAGATTCGCCACATGTCGTTTTGATAATTCGGATAATAAAAATCCATTTTCCAGCGTGTTTTCGGTGGTGGAAAACTGCCCAGCATCAGTAATTTTGCATTTGCAGGTAAAAAGGGTTCGAGTGGATGGGTTTCTATAACTGACATTTCTTTAAATTAACACTTATATTTAAATGAGATGGATACCAAAATGTTGTAAAAGCTTTGCCCAAAGCAAAAATATAATTATCGTTATGATACAGCAAGTACCTAAAGCAATCCAAAAACCATAACGTTGATACAATGGAGGAAATGCTAAAAACATAGGTAAAGTCGGTATGACATACCAGAAAGTATACCAAGCATGATTGGTAATTTTTTGAGGTGCTTGTCCCTCTAATTTCATCCAGATCAGAACAAACACTGTGACTAGAGGTAATGCTGCAATTAACCCACCTAAACGGTCACTACGTTTTGCTACTTCAGAAATAAGTATCACCATACCTGCTGTTATTGCGTACTTAACAATCAGAGGAAGCATTTACTTCTCCAAGTAAAATGATCTAAGCAAGAATAGTTCAATTAGTTTAAATTTTATAGCGACTTATAAAACTTCTTACTCAAAATAAGAGACACAAGATGAGCAACCTCAGAATACAACTGAATATTTGGATTATGGTCGAACTTCAATGGGCTAATTTTGCAGCTTTCGGCTTAAAGATAACCAAACAAATGATGATGAAGGCAAATAAGACGAACGAAGCCCCGAATCTACTGAGGTCTAGTCCACCATGACTAATAGGCTTATCTAAGAAATCGCCTAAAACTGCGCCTAATGGTCTAGTTAGAACAAATGCTGCCCAAAATAAGAAGGTTCTTGATACCTTTGTCCACATATATAAAAAGGTTAACAACAATAACAACCCACTAAAAATGAATGCTGCTCCTGTATATCCTAAACCTTGAGTATCCGCAGTCCAGTCGCCTAACGCTGTACCTAGTGTTTGGGAAAACATAATCGTTAACCAATAAAATGCTTCGCTTTTAGCAGACTGAATATTATTTACGGAGATTGACCCACTGCTGCGGTACCAAATAAATAAAGACGTGAGCAATAATCCTAAAAGAATGAGGCTGCCACCAAGATAACCAACCCCTAATGTTCGATCAACATAATCAGCAATGGTCGTTCCTAGCGTTGTCGTCGCTATGATTGTTGCCCAATAGAAAAATGGACTATATTGTTTTGACTTAATCTGCGCTGCAACAAAGAATGCAAAAATAATTGCAAAAATTCCTGTGCTGACAGCATACCCTAGATTTAAAGACATTGATAAAGCATCACCTGCTGTTTCACCTAATGTCGTAGCAGCAATTTTAATCACCCAAAATAGTAATGTGACTTCTGGCACTTTACTCAATGCTTCATCGAAATTTTTGCTAGTTGTCATGGTATTTACCCAGTTTTTTTATTAATAATAATTCTATGGCAAACAAATGAAGCGAAACTTAAAATTAAATGTTTTTCTAATTATTAAACGGAATTTCATTAATCAAGGCAATCATGGCTTTACTTCTACTTCGAGCTTGTGCTTAATCTGTAAACTATTCAGAAAGTGCTGGAATTGCCACCTAGTTCTGATAGGTGAAGCATCATTTTTTGAATTAATGTCTTTATAAAATGAATATAACGGCGAACATTAAGCTGCGTAGTCCTAATCACATCAATAAATAAATACCTAAAAAGTACTCAATTTGCAAGATAGCTGAACGTTTAAAAATAAACCATAAAAGCTGAGACTTTTATGGTTTATTGACTTAACCCAATTTATTCACAATTCGTAAAGGCAATACTTTCATTGCCAAACCTATAGGTAGCCACGGCCACTTTGGAACATAGGCTTTAACAGGAGCTTTCTCAATTGCTTCTGCAAGTAAATGCGAACCTGTCTTTTCATCGACTTCAAACGGTAACTTTTTTGCCCCTTCATTCAATTCAGTACGAATATAGCCTGGGAAAATGGTCGAAACTTTAATAGGTGTATCAATCAGTTCTGCACGTATGCCTTCGGCTAAATGTGCAACTGCCGCTTTGCTGGCTGCATAAGTGGAAAGATGCTTTGGCAAGCCGCGCATCGCACTCATGGATGAAATGACCACCAAATGCCCAGAATTCTGAGCACGGAAAATTTCAACCGCAGCTTCACATTGTGCCAAAGCAGAAATAAAATTGGTTTCAGCAGTTGCTCGGTTAATTTCAAAATTACCTTTACCAATTCGGCGACCTTGCCCGACTCCTGCATTCACAATAATACGGTCTAGTTTGCCAAAGTCCTGTTGGAAGGCTTTAAACACTTCAAAGACTTGATCATAATTCGTGACATCTAAGGTTTTTGCAATGACTTGAATACCATATTGACTTTCAAGCTCCTGTTTAAGCGCCTCTAAGCGCTCCATACGACGTGCACAAATAGCAAGATTGTAGCCCTTACGTGCAAATTCACGCGCCATACCTGCGCCCAAACCTGAACTTGCCCCTGTAATTAAAATGGTTTTTGCCATGGGTGAAATCCTTTTTATATCCATGTTAAAAGTTCTGAGTCATCTGCTTTAATAAAATGATGCTCATTTAAACTGAGTAATTGCGGTTCATTTCCAACTAAGCGCAAAGTGGTCATGCTGGTATTTGTAATTGCCCAATTCAACGCAAAAGTTCGATTGGGGTTCAGCTCCAGAATTTTTCCCGCAGCAACAGAAATTACGCCACCAGAGGTAAACACGACCACATAACGAGGCTTGGTCTGCGCCAATTCATTACACAAATCTTGCAATGCCGTTTCTACCCGATCTTTAAATAATGGCCAAGATTCCTCATATTCATGGTGATATTCGCCGCCTGTCCAACGCTCAATTGCGCCTTCAAAAATTTTTGCCATATACGCACGCGGATTTACATGCTGCGCAACATCAGATTTCAATAAATGTGGCTCTTTGAATCTTGGCTCATATTTAGCAAAAACTTGTTGATGGTTGAATTCATTCCATTGCGAATCTGTCACCACTTGGCTCTGTGGAAAACACTCCGCCAAAGCCAGTTGTGCTGTTTGTTGATGTCGTTGCATGGAACCTGCCACTACATACGGTGACTCTTTTAAAATTTGCTTGAAATATTGCCCCAATCGTTGTGCTTGTAATTCTCCTTTTTCCGAAAGCTTGTCATAACTTTCAGCACCAAAAGAAGCTTGCCCATGACGGATCAAATAAATGGTGGTCATTTTTCTAGGATTTCCTTAAATTTTTCCATATATTTATGTGCAATTTCATTGGCTTCCAGCTTTTGCATGCCAATCAGTTTTAGCGCACGAATATGTAAGGCATGAATAATGACCCAAAAATCCTTAAACGCAGGATTATTGGTTTGTTTATGGAAATAACGATAATAAATTTGCTGTGCAATAACCGCTAAACGGAAGATGCCAAACACCTCATAAAAGGTCCAGTTTTCAGGCTGCAATCCTGTCTTTTCCAAGTAATATTCTACAACTTGCTTACGGGTAAACATGCCTTGCATATTGGTGGGTTGGCGCCGTGTCGCTTTAAAAATTTTACTATCCTTTTCTTCAACCCAGTATGCCAACGCTGAACCCAAATCCATGAGCGGATCACCAAGCGTTGCCATTTCCCAATCCAAAACCCCAATCACTTGAGTTGGATCTTCAGGATCTAAAATCACATTATCAAAACGCCAATCATTATGGATCAAACAAGTTGCTGAATCTTCAGGGATATTATCAATCAGCCACTTACGTACAAATTTAAAGGTCGGTACATTCAGCGTATGGGCTTTCTCAAAGCGCTGATCCCAACCTTCAACCTGTCTACGGCAATAGCCTTCTCCTTTGCCTAATTTTTCTAGCTCTGTACCTTGATAGGGTACTTGATGCAATTCAATCAGTTTATCAATCACATTCACACATAACTGATGCACTTGCGCTTCAGAAAAATGTAATTCTGGTGGGAGTTTTGCACGTGGAATAATACCCGCAATCCGCTTCATAACGTAAAAGTCACAACCCAAGACAGATTCATCCTGACAAAGCCCAATCATTTCAGGTAATACAGGATAAAACGGTGCCAGATTTTTCTGCACAGTATATTCACGTGCCATATCATGGGCAGATTTTGCTTTAGTCCCTTTGGGTGGGCGGCGCAGAATAAGATCAGTATTGTCATATTTTAGGCGATACGTCCAATTTGAAGCCCCACCAGAATATTGTGTGACTTCAACTTGCCCCTCTAAAACGACGCCTTGTGACTTTAGCCAGTCTTCTACAGCCTGTACATCCAGCTCTTCACCTTCCCGTACACTGCCACCAACATCAATTACCGACATACTTGTTATCCCTAATTTTTAGAATATGAATGCTTTACCTACTTTTACCACAGCTTTATTTTTTGCGCGCGCCGTATCCATGCTTTTTCAGTTCAAGTTTTGCAATCATACCTTTATGCACTTCATCAGGGCCATCGGCCAAACGTAGACTGCGTGCTTGGGCAAAGAATCCAGTCAATGGAGTATCACGAGAAACACCTGCACCACCGTGAATTTGTATTGCCATATCGACCACTTTTTCCAATACACTTGGTGCAACCACTTTAATGGCAGAAATTTCAGTTAAGGCAGCCATATTACCTAACGTATCCATTTTATATGCAGCATATAAAGTCAATAAACGTGCTTGATCAATCGCAACACGTGCTTCCGCAACACGTTCTAAGTTACCACCCAATTTCAGAATTTCTTTTCCAAATGCAGTTCGACTCATCCCACGGTCAATCATCAATTCTAATGATTTTTCCGCTGCCCCTACACAGCGCATACAGTGGTGAATACGACCAGGCCCTAGACGGCCTTGTGCGATTTCAAAGCCCTGACCTGCGCCACCAATAAAATTCGACACAGGAACACGCACATTATTAAAGCTAATTTCGCCATGACCATGGGGAGCATCATAATCCCCAAATACGGGTAACATACGCTCGATGGTTACACCTTTAGAATCAATGGGCACTAGTACCATCGAATGTTGATGATGACGATCTTTGGTTTCATCAGGTGTATGTGCCATAAAAATAATGATTTTGGCATTTGGATCACCTAAGCCCGACGACCACCATTTACGCCCATTTAGGACAATTTCATCACCTTCAATTACAGCAGTCGCCTGCATATTGGTTGCATCACTCGAAGCAACTGCGGGTTCAGTCATACAAAATACTGAACGGATTTTTCCGTCCAATAACGGCGTTAACCATTGTTGTTTTTGTTGTTCACTGCCATAGCGCCATAGTACTTCCATATTGCCACTGTCAGGGGCATTACAATTGAATACAGTTGGTGCAATTAAGCTGCGACCTGTTAATTCTGCAATATGCGCATATTCTTGCACTGAAAGCCCTGCACCCAATACTGGATCAGGCAAAAACATATTCCATAAACCTGCGGCTTGAGCTTTAGCTTTTAATTGTTCTAATTGCGCTGGCCATTGCCACTGAGTCCAATCCCCACTTGGATTCAAGCGATGTACTTCATTCCAAAACTCATTTTCTATTGGCTCAATTTCATTTGCAATAAATGCTTTCGTACGTTCTATATAGTCTTTGGCACATGCTGAGAGTTCAAACATAGGTTTATCCTGTGAGTTTTGTATATTTTTGCTTTACAGTACATTAGCTTGAAAATTAGTATGAATGAAATGATTTTATTTAATCTTTAACTATGAACAAAATTCATAATAATACAGGTATGGATTTGGCGACATTTTACCGAATTGATATCAATCTCTATCCATTGTTTATTGCTATTTTCGAGCTGAAAAGTATTTCTAAAGCTGCACACATGCTTAGTATTACCCAATCAGCCGCAAGTCATGCTTTACAGCGCCTACGACAGCAATTGCAGGATGACTTGTTTATCCGTGCTGGCAATCAAATGTTGCCTACGCCGTTTGCAGAACAAAGTTATCCCATCATTAAAAATGCGTTGCAAGCGATTCAATCTATCTCACTGCAAAAACATAGCTTTGAACCGAATATGGTCAAAACACTTAAAATTGCAGTACATGATGAAATTGAACCCATCATCTTTCCTCGTATTTTCCAACATTTCCAACAACTGAATTTAGCGATTCAATTTACAAGTATTAAATTAGATCGTAAAACCGTTGTTGCTGATTTGGCTGCGCAGCAAATCGATTTTGTGATGGATCTGGAACAAAATTTTGGAGAAAAAATCCAATTTCAAGCATTGGTACATGATCGTTTTGTTGTCTGTACTCAACAAGCTCAAATGAGTGAAATTAGTTATTTTTCCTCCCCACATATTGGCGTATCTTCCCGCCGTACAGGATTATTACTTGAGGATATTTACTTACAACGCCAGCAACTCAATCGGAATATTTTATTACGTTGCCAGCACTACTCTACTGCACTCCAAATATTAGCGCAAAATGATCAAGCGATTTTAACCTTACCTGAGACAATTCTGTCTCATTTACAAGTCGGCTCATCTTTAAATATTTTCCCTGTTCCTGCTGAATTACCGTATATGAAAATGGGAATGTTTTGGCATAAAGATCTAAATCAAAATTTAAGACATGTTTTTCTGCGTCAGCAAATTAATTATATTTTTGCTTAGGCTATTTGAGTAATAGGCATAAATATGCTTAGGCTATTTTTAACATCTCAATAATTTTGTTTTCCGTAATAAAAAAGTGGTTTGCGATGCAAACCACTTTGAACTCAAATCGTGATAGATAGAAAACTTAATACAAAACAATTTTCACAGATCTACATTAATTTGACCTATTGCTTAATCATCTAAATCTTCTTTGAAAGGAGACGTTATAGACCTAGTTTCTAACCTCGACGGCTGATTTATTGGAAAACTTTAAATCGTTCCGTATTTTCAATATAAGTCTTTGCTTTGGCTTCAGCCTCGATTGAACCAAATACCAGTTGTGCCCTCAACTTCCAGTTTTTTGGAATGTTCCATTCTGCATGAACTTGCTTATCTACAATTGGATTGTAATGCTGTAAAGAAGCCCCTAGCCCTTCTGTATGCAATGCTGTCCATGTTGCAAATTGAGCCATTGCGGTTGAATGCTCAGCCCAAATTGGAAAGTTTTCTGCATATAAGGCAAAACGGGTTTGTAAATCTTCAACAACACTCATATCCTCAAAGAACAAAACTGTCCCCACCCCTGCGGAAAAACTGTCCATTTTAGCAGCTGTTTTTGCTGCTGCAGCTTCATCCGTTGCATAAGTCTGTAGCTCTTGATTTACAAAGTTCCAAAATTTTTCATGTTCTGCATTAAATAAAATCACGGCGCGCGAAGACTGTGAATTAAACGAAGATGGACTTTCACGAATCGTTCGTTGGATTAAATCCGATAAATATTCAGGTGTTTGCTCTACATTTTTTGCCAATGCATAAATGGTACGGCGCTGTTCAATTAAGTTCAGGAATTCATTTGCCATGTTGCATGCCTTATTTGAATGATGGTTTAGTCAAAGGAGATACTTAGCCAGCACTTTGCTGATCTTGAATATTATGCAAAATCAATTCCAACTTACTTATAAATATTAAGAAAAAACATATCTATATTTTTTATATTTGGTAAAAAATAAACTTAAGAAACACTTATACAATGTTTAGAATAAAACTAAAATTTATGATCCTATTCGATCATTTAGCGAATAAAAAACCATTTAGCCGTTGATGCCAAATGGTTTTTTATTTTAAATCAGGAGCTTTAATCAATCTTAAGCTAGATTGGCTTGTAATACATTATTTGGAAGGTGGGCTTTCCAGATTTCTCTTAATGTTGGTAAATAGAATTTTTCACCCAGCTCAACCAACTCAGCGTCAATCAAAGCATGAATTTCGTGCATGAATAGGTAATCAAGTTCTACTGTTTTCAATGTTGCATGTTTTTGGGCATCAGTTTTGCGCTTTTGTTGTGCACGCTTAACTAGTTCATCTGCAAATTTTTTGTCTTTAAATTTTGCCAAAGCACTTAAGCGCAATTCAATCACACCCCAACCACTTAAAAGCAACTTAAATAATTCAAAATCTTCAGTGTTTGATTCCCATGTCATTTCCTCTAAATTTTCATTTTCAGGTAATACTGGAAGCAATAGTTCCATTACACTTGGGAAAATCTTTTTGAAATTAAGAATAAATTTAACAGGATGCTCGCCAGGGTAATCCTTAAACTGCACATGTTTCTGAACATCTGTTAAATAAATATCGAGCATAGGTCATCATCAGCGGTAAAAATCTAATGCATATTGTACGCACATCTGCGTCAGATAAAAACCGCTGATCTTGTTTCCTTTTACAGCAGCCTATTTTACGTTCGGAGAAACCATATTTTCTGGACGCACCACTTCATCAAATTGCTCTTCTGTCACCAATTGCAGTTCTACAGCCACTTGTTTTAAAGTTTTACCTTCCTTATAAGCAGTTTTGGCAACTTTCGCGGCATTTTCATATCCAATCACAGGGTTCAATGCTGTAACCAACATTAGTGAGTTATGGAGGAAGTAATCAATTTTTTCTTTGTTTGGTTCAATACCGACCGCACAATGCTCATTAAAACTATTACATGCATCGCCTAATAGTTGAATAGACTGCAATAAGTTATAGGCAATCACAGGCATAAATACATTCAGTTCAAAATTCCCTGAAGCACCTGCAACATTAATGGTTGTATCATTCCCCAACACTTGTGCAACCACCATGGTCATAGCTTCGCTTTGGGTTGGATTGACTTTACCAGGCATAATACTTGAACCTGGTTCATTTTCGGGAATACGAATTTCACCAAAACCACAGCGCGGACCACTGGCCAACCAACGAATATCATTGGCAATTTTATTCAAACTCGCTGCCAGTGTTTTTAATGCACCAGATGCAAATACCGCTGCATCACGTCCAGCAAGAGCCTCAAATTTATTTGGTGCTGTAACAAAAGGGAGTCCAGTAAGCTGAGATAATTGCTCTGCTGCTTTTTCTGCATAATCAGGATGCGCATTTAACCCAGTACCAACAGCCGTTCCCCCTAAAGGCAACTCATATAAGCCTGACAATGCCTGATGTAGACGTTTTAAACCATGATCTAGCTGGGATACATAACCACTAAACTCTTGCCCCAAAGTTAACGGCGTTGCATCTTGTAAATGAGTACGTCCAATTTTCACAATGTCATTAAATTCTTGAGCTTTAGCATCCAAGGTGTTACGCAATTGTGTTACTGCGGGAATCAATAACTCGTTAATTTGCAAACTTGCTGCAACATGAATTGCGGTAGGAAATGAATCATTGGTTGATTGTGCACGGTTTACATGGTCATTTGGATGTACAGGTTTTTGTGCACCAAGAGGATTGCCTAATTTTTGATTGGCGACATTGGCAATCACTTCATTGCAGTTCATGTTACTTTGCGTACCTGAACCTGTTTGCCAAACGACCAGTGGAAATTGGCTGTCCCACTGTCCTTGAATCACTTCTTCTGCTGCATCGACAATATAGTGTGCTAATTCTTGAGGAATTTGCTTCAAATCTGCATTGGTGAGCGCTGCAGCTTTTTTTACAAGCCCCATCGCTCGGATCATCGGTCGAGGTAAACGTTCACCACCAATTTTAAAGTTCTGTAAACTTCGCTGAGTCTGCGCCCCCCACATTGCGTCTACAGGAACTTCAACTTCACCCATGGTGTCATGTTCAATACGTGTCTGCATGTTTACCTCTATCTTCTTTATCTATCTATGATCTTTTTACTTATTCAGGTATTGAATAGCTTTGTTATTTTAATGCAATATTTAGATTGAGTAAACGATAATAATTATCGCTTACTCTGGTTTTGATTTATTTATGCGCGTAACGTATTTTGATAAAAACGCCACTCATCTTCCAACATCTGGGTCAAACTACGGTTTGCTTTCCAGCCTAAAAGCTGTTCCGCTTTCTCTGTATTCGCTCCAAGCTGATCTAGCTCTTGACCAATCGCGTAATCAGTATCCATTGTCTTGATTTCAGCACTTGTTACCTGAGCAATCTGTTGCAACAAACTTTGAATCGAATAATTTTCACCTGCAATATTAAACGCTTCACACGTATGCTGTTGGGTATATAGCCATTTCAAAGCAGCAATCACCGCATCACAACTATCCAGAACGTGTACAAATCCGCGCTCTACAGTACCATCGGCCGTTTTTGCTTGCTTATGCAAATCAATATATTCGCGCTGTCGTGCTGCAACCTGCATTGCCAATGGCACAATATTTTTCGGCAATGGCTGTACAAATTCACCTAAAACACCATGTTCAAATGCACCCACCACATTCCCCAATCTTAGAATGGCAATATTCCATTCTTCATCGGTCTTAAAGGTGTCGCGTATAATTTCCTCAATCATTTGTTGAGACTTAATATACGGATTGGGGTAAGCATAGTTAAATGGCGTATCTTCCTTAAGATCAAGACCCGATTCACCATATACCGCTAAACTCGACAAATGCACCAAATGACGTACGCCCGTTCGTTGCATGGCACGCATTAAGCTCATAATACTACTGACATTGTCATTGTAATACTCAAGTGGCTTTAACACCGACTCTTGCAAAGATTTGAACCCAGCCGTATGTACAACAGCATTGACTGTGTACTGTTCAAAGACCTTATTCAAAGCAGGCGTGTTGCGAATATCTAGCTTTGCAAATGGAACATACATCCCAGAGATGTACTCCAGTCTTTCCAAGGTCTGTAGATTGGCGTTGGACAAATTATCTACAATAATGACTTCCTGCCCCTGAGCCATTAAGCTAAGAGCGACATGCGAGCCTATAAAGCCTAATCCACCAGTTACTAAAATCATTGTATACTACCTTTTTCTTATGAAGTCTGGACGTTCCAAGTTTCGATTGGTACAGCCTTTAAGTGAATTCCATGAGTACATTACTGTTAATTACCTCTGCTCCTACATCTATTCATGCTTGGCATGCACTCGGGCTTGCACAAGCGTTACATACACAGCAAGAAGCATTCCGTGTTTTCTTTTATCAAGACGGAGTTTCCGTAGCCAACGCCCTGCAATGGGTACCTGATGACCAACGCAACCTCACGACAGAGTGGCAGAAACTTAGTATTCGCTTACCTGTTTGTGTAAGTGCAGCTTTGGCAAGGGGTATCACAGATGAAGAAAATGCAAAAAGACACAATATTGACCAACATAACTTAGCGCATGGCTTTGAATTGGTCGGTTTAGGTGAACTTGCCGATGCCGTACAATCCACTGAACGTCTAATTCAATTTTAAGTGGTTATTTTTGGCGAATTTGTTGCATTTAAAAGGTAAATTGTGTGAAAACTGTACTCGTGATATTAACCCAAGCCAACCTAACCAGCCTACACGTGCATGAAAGCCTTGCTGCGACTATGGTTTTAGCGACATTTGGCTGTGAAGTCAAGGTGTTACTTGTGAATGCTGCGCTCAGTTTATTGCAAGCAGAGCAACAGTTCAATGCTGTTAAGCATGCCTTTAAACTGGCATCTAATATGGTCGATAGCTTTGAATTTTACGACCTAACCCCAGTTTTGGTGGAAAGTGTGAATCAAGACCATCCTTTTGTGGTTCAAGCACAGCAAGAAATTGAATTTGTCGAGCTAAACGCCCAGTTTTTACAAGACTTTGATCACGTTTTATATTGGTAACGGATGAATATTTTTTATGCTGATATCTACACTTTTTTTGATTCAATCAGATTATTCTTCCGCAAGTACTAAACTGGTGCAGCTACAACCCTTATTGCAATGCAGTGACAGTGTAGTGCTAATGGGAGATGCGGTCTTACACGCACAGCATGATGCATTACAGCACGTCGAACGACTCTATGTTCTCGATACCGATGCTGCATTATTGACACCACAATTGCCAACACATATCCAAGTCATTTCTTATGCTCAATTTGCCGACATTTGCTTGGCACATACGCGCTGTATGAGCATTAAATAATAAGGTTTAAAAATATCATGATGAATCTAGAACTTGATCAAGATGGTCATTTGGTCGATTACACCATTTGGACGCCAGAAGTGGCTCAAGAACTGGCAAATAGCCTTGAGCTTGAATTAACCGATTGGCATTTGAGTATTTTACAAGCAGTGCGTCAGTTTTATCAGCAATTTGGGCATTCACCTGCAACTCGCCCTCTCATTAAATTTTTAATGAAAAGCGTAAGCCCAGATATTAACAATGCCGTTCTGCAAGAAAAATTCAATACGGGTCTTGTTGCCCGACATTTAAGTCGCCTCGCTGGTATTCCAAAACCTGCTAATTGTTTATAAACCCAAGAGGTTTAAGCCTGTTTGATTTGATCTACAGGCTGAACAGCTTCTAATTGAAATGGATGATGTCGAAAAATAGGTTTGACCTGCCGTGCATTCAGCGGTTCTTTACACTCTGAACAAACGGTTATGGCTGTAAAGATTTGACCGCATTGTTTGTGCATGAGTTGCATCGGCTTACCTGTACCATCATCCATCCATTTATCGGCCCACGTCACCATACTCATCAATACAGGATAAAGCTCTAGACCTTTTTCAGTTAAGCAATACTCGAAACGTTGCTGTCGCTCTATATAAGGTTTTTTTTCTAAAATTTGCTGGTCAACCAAACGCTTTAAGCGGTCAGCCAAGACATGTCGAGTCACACCCAATTGCTGCTGAAAATCATCAAAACGACGCATGCCCATAAATGCATTACGCAAGACCAATAATGTCCATCGATCTCCAATAATCGACAAAGCTCGTGCAATCGAACATGGCTGCTCGCCAATTTCATCCCATTTCATAGATTTCGTTATTCCAACTGTTCTTCTTCAAAAGTATCGGATTGTGAAGTTTTTGACAACATTGCTCTCTGAATCTATATCTACAATAAAAAAAGCCATGTTATTCACATGGCTATTAAGAGGTAAAACAACAACTAGGGAAATAGTTGCTGGTTAAAGGGTATTTCCCTTTTTAACACAACGATTGTGATTGGATTCAACGTATCATTTCCCGTCATTTTCATATCATTTCCAGTCAAATTTAAGCAATCCACTTAAATTTCATCACCTTCTTTCCACACATCTTCGTATTCTTCCCGATCAATCATAAAACGATAACCGTGATCCAAGGCCAAAAATGGCAGCACTTCAGGTAAAAGTTTATGCAAATCCTTCACACAAACCGTTTGAAAGAAATCTTCACGGTCATCATGCTCACCTGCATAAATAAACCAAGTGACATCTTCCCCTGCTTCTGGCTTGTTACGAATACCGACAATAGGTTCTTGATGTAACGAATCGACAGCAACAGCAATCACATCATCCTCATGCACTGCAATATACGCCGAGCCATATTCTTCACATACCAGTTTTTGTTCAGTGATTAAATCCATATCCATTGTGGATACCAAATGTAATGATTGATGTTCCGCAGTTTAGAACCAAGTGCAGTTTGCCTCAAGTCATCCCTACACAAAATATACTGTCTCACGTTCGATTTTTCTGCTAATCTTGATTATGTAACTTTATCAAGGTGATTTATGAGCGAATCCAGTAAAACCTCTCATGGTGGCAAACGTGCAAATGCAGGACGCAAATCGCACTATACTGAAAAAACAGTTGTCATGCGTGTCCCCGAGTCTAAAGTAATGGCCATTAAAGCATGGTTACACCCTGTGCCAGAAGATGACCGTCAACTCAACGTTCAATTGAACCCAATTCATTTACAAACTGAATTGGCAATTCCATCTCCACTTGAATCTGTCGCTGCTGGATTTCCTTCGCCTGCGCAAGACTACATCGAAGATTACATCGATCTAAATAAGTATTTGGTTAAAAACCCAGCCAGTACTTTTGTTTTACGCGTAGATTCTTTGTCTATGAAAAATGCAGGGATTGATGCAGGAGACCAAATTCTCATTGACCGTAAATTAAATGCAGAACATGGCGATATTGTATTAGCTCTCATCAACAACGAATTTACGGTGAAGCGCTTTATGCAGGATAAACATGCAGACAATGGCTTTAGGTTTTGGCTAAAAGCAGAGAATCCAGACTATCCAAACATCTACCCACGCGGTGAGGAAAATATTGCAATTTGGGGTGTTGTCATCTGTATTTTAAAAAAGCTCAAATAAGTGACTACTATGGACAAGCTTTATCATCAAGAACTTTATGCACTGATAGACATTAACAACTGTTATGTCAGCTGTGAACGTGTATTTAACCCCAAATTGAATGATAAGCCTGTAGTCGTGCTCAGTAACAACGATGGCTGTATAATTTCGCGCAGCAATGAAGCCAAAGCCCTGAATATTTCTATGGCGGTGCCTTGGCACGAAATTGAACGGGACGCGGTAAAAGCTGGCGTACAAGTATTATCTAGCAATTATCCGCTCTATGCCGACATGTCACGTCGTTTTTTTGAGATTTTAGGCGAGCACTTTAATGATCAGGACTTAGAACCCTACTCGATTGATGAATGTTTTATACGGCTCACCAGTTACACACAAATGTTCGATATCGAACAATATTGTCGAGAACTGGTGAACAAAATTGCGCAATGGCTTGGCTTACCGTGTTGTATTGGAATCGGTTATTCCAAAACTCAGGCAAAACTTGCAAACCACTTTGCCAAGAAACGAAAGAGCTTTAATCAAGTCTGTTTTTTGCCCACATTGGACTTATGCAGCTTTGAAGGGCTACTGCTCGAAACACCTGTAGAAGAAATTTGGGGCATTGGACGAAAAATCAGTAAAAAATTACAGCATTATGCAATTCATAATAGCTTTGACTTAACTTTTGCCAATGAACATTACCTCAGTAAAGAGTTTTCTGTGCTTATTGCACGCACAATTCGTGAGCTAAAAGGTCAGTCTTGTATTGCATTAGATGATCCAACATTACCAGCAAAAAACATACTTTCATCTCGTAGTTTTGCCAAAGCACTGTCACAGAAGGAGATCATAAAACAAGCAATGATTTTTCATGTCAATTGTGTACATAAACGCCTTTTGCAACAACAGCAACTCTGCGCCAGCATCCATGTTTCTTTGTATGAAAAAATCCCTCAATCACCACATAAAAAAAGCCATTCACATGCCATAGGGTTGGAATATGCCAGTGATGATCTTTTAGTTTTAAACAAAGCCGCTCTTCAGCAAATCGATGTTTTATTTGAAGAAAATAAGAAATATGTGAAAGTTGCAATCATGCTTTCTGCTTTACATCCCAAAAGCCAGCATATTGATGATTTATGGCAACCCATCAACTTGATTCAACAGCGCGAAGAACTTATGGAAACTTTGTACAAAATGAAACATCGTTATGGTTCAGATTGCATACAAATTGGTTATCATTCCAACAGCACGGCATGGAAGATGAAACAACTACATCGCTCACCACGTTACACGACATGTTGGAATGAAATGTTAACAATTGATGATTCTCTATTCAGCCAAACGACTTGTAAGTGAGCTATTTTGGTCAATTGATACCTTAAAAGAAAATAACTGCTATATCGTAAATTTTGTCATTTTTTAACATTGCCAATTGTCAGCAAAGTTCGCAATATATGTCCCAAGTTCTGGCACATAACTTCTACAACAATTCAAAGAAAAATCAAAAGACTTGTAGGATATTATGCCATAATAAGCAAACTTTGCAGAGATCTTGCAAAGTAACATTGCAAACTTAGAATTGGAGCGTGCTGAATGAGTTCGACCATTTTGGTCATTCATGGACCGAATTTAAACTTACTAGGAAAACGAGAACCTGAAGTATATGGTTACTTGACCCTAGAGGATATCAATCAGCAACTCATCTCTCAAGCGCAAAAAGCATCAACAACGCTCAATACTTTTCAAAGTAATTGGGAAGGTGCCATTGTCGACCGAATTCATCAAGCGCAACAAGAAGGCGTACAGTTCATCATTATTAATCCTGCAGCACTGACACATACCTCAGTTGCAGTACGTGATGCCCTTCTTGGCGTAGCAATACCTTTTATTGAAGTGCATTTGTCAAATGTTCATGCCCGTGAAGCATTTCGACATCACTCCTATCTTTCCGATAAAGCCGTTGGCGTAATTTGCGGTTTGGGTGCTAAAGGCTATGCCGCTGCACTCGATTATGCCCTCGAAAAAATTCAACCATCTAAGTAATCATAATCAGGAATACTGTCTCATGGATATTCGTAAAATCAAGAAACTCATCGATTTGATGATTGAATCTGACTTACAAGCGATCGAAGTCAAAGAAGGTGATCAATCGATTGCATTGACTCGTCGTAGTCCAGTCGTTGCTGCAGCAATTCCTGCAATGCCAACTCCATCAGCTGGTGCTCCATCTGCACCAAAATCTGCACCACGTGGTGCAGTTGAAACTTCACCAATGGTTGGTGTGTTTTATGCAGCACCAAGCCCAGGTGAAGCAACATTTATTAAAGTGGGTCAAACGGTAACTGCTGGTGAAACTCTTGGCATTATTGAAGCAATGAAAATCATGAACCCGATTGAAGCAACTCAAAGCGGCGTAATTGAAGAAATTCTTGTGAAAAACGGTGAAGTGATCCAATTCGGTCAACCTTTATTCCGCTATCGCGCATAACACCACGGGGTCTCACAATGTTGCAAAAAGTTCTAATTGCAAACCGAGGTGAAATCGCTTTACGTATCACCCGTGCTTGCAAAACATTAGGAATCAAAACGGTTGGTATCTATTCTGATGCTGACAAAGACCTAATGCATTTACGTTTTTGTGATGAAGCTGTCTGCATTGGTCCAGGAGCGAGTAGCGAGAGCTATTTAAATATTCCTGCAATTATTACTGCAGCAGAAATTACAGGTGCAGATGCCATCCACCCTGGCTATGGCTTCTTATCTGAGAATGCTGAGTTTGCTGAAATTGTAGAAAACTCTGGCTTCATCTTTATTGGCCCACGCCCAGAACATATTCGCCTGATGGGGAATAAAGTTTCTGCAATTACCGCAATGCGTAAAGCTGGTGTACCAACCGTACCCGGTTCTGCAAATGCAGTAACACCACAAAATGCCCTTGCTGAAGCAAAAGAAATTGGCTTTCCACTGATTGTGAAAGCAGCTTCTGGTGGCGGTGGTCGTGGTATGCGTATTGTAGAACAGGTAGACACCCTACTTGAGTCTGTACAAGCAGCTCAACGTGACGCAGAAATGTGGTTTGGTGATGATACGGTCTATATGGAACGTTTCCTACAAAAACCACGTCACGTCGAAATCCAAGTTCTGGGTGATGGTAATGGTCATGCAATCCACTTATTTGATCGTGACTGTTCTTTACAACGTCGCCACCAAAAAGTGCTCGAAGAAGCGCCAGCACCAAACTTACCAGAACAAGCACGTGCAGACATTTTAGAAGCATGTGTGAATGCTTGTAAGCTTATGCAATACCGTGGTGCAGGTACATTCGAGTTCTTATTTGAAGATGGTGAATTCTTCTTTATCGAGATGAATACCCGTGTTCAAGTAGAGCACCCTGTGACTGAAATGGTGACAGGCATCGACATTATTGAGCAGCAATTACGTATTGCCGCAGGTCTTGGACTTGAAATTGCTCAAGAAGATGTTGAATGTAAAGGTCATGCAATGGAATGTCGTATCAATGCAGAAGATCCTACTACATTTATGCCTTCTCCAGGCAAAATTGAGCACTTCTATACACCAGGTGGTGCAGGCATTCGCTTAGACTCACATATTTATCAGGGTTATAGCATTCCTCCTTACTACGACTCAATGATCGCCAAGCTTATTGCACATGGTAAAGATCGTGAGACCTGTATTGCTCGTATGCGCCAAGCCTTAGATGAAATGATCCTAACAGGAATTAAAACCAATATTCCTTTGCACAAGGATTTAATTCTACAAGACAAAAACTTCTGCAAACATGCAATGGATATTCACTATCTAGAAAAGCATTTGTTGAAGCAACTTGAAGGTCAAGCTGAAAAAGCGGCGTCTTAATTAGGCAGTTTCTACTCAATAAAAAAGCCAGTCAATTGACTGGCTTTTTTATTCACTTATATAAAGTCATTTTCCAAAAAATAACTTATGGCAAGACACGACGCAAAGTGGCAAAGCACTGTCCTGCTTTTTCATTGTTACAGAAATTAATGGTCGTTGGATTTTTCCATTGTACAAAATACTGAGAAATTTCACCTGACTGGTCTTGCTTATACCCAGAACAGTCTGTTTCATTATTATCGTATTTCACCTGTAACATTAAAACAGGAAGTTGAGCCGCAACATCTTTCGAAGCCTGATAATCATAGATTCCTGTAGACCATTCTTGACCACTTTTAATAAATACATCGTTATTGCTTTTAAAATTATAGTATTCAATACATTTTTTATTATTTGGAATTTCCATTCCCCACAAACCTACAATTTCAGGTCGCGTCATAATACGAATCGTATTGGCACCACGATCTGCCTCATCTTGAGCATTTTGCGTTGCAGTAGAACCTTCATTTGCCATGCTCATTGTTGAACATAACATCAAGACCACTGTAAGATATGCTTTTTTCATATAGTTAATCAGCCATTGCATCCCTGCAAATACGTTATCATATTTTTAAGCAAAACCATCACTTATAACCATTTCACTACAATCTATTTGTATAATAAAATGCACTTTCATCATCGAGTACTAGCACTTTCGTATTCAAAATCTATAGAATGATTTCAAACAGCTTTTAAAATCAAAGCTAATATTGAGTTTACGTTTATTTTCTTCAATTGATCGAAAATCATAATGCTTAAATTAAGGATGATTATTTGCAAATGCAAAGCAAACAACTTATAACTCCTTCAATTCAACAACAATCATATGCTTTTTTAATCATCGCAATCGTAATTTTTACCTGCTGTCTAATCGGTATATTTACACGTCCAATCACTTTTTTGGCCTTATTATGGCCTGCTAACCCTATATTATTAGGGTTGTTCTTACGATTTCCAAAGCTCAATATCCTTGGAGGCTGGTTGGGTGCAATTACAGCCTATCTCCTTGCAGACTTGGTTACAGGCAATTCAATTGAAATTACACTGTATTTAACTATCTCGAATTTGATTAGTGTCTCCATCCCTTTAATTCTAGTCCATCACACAAAACTGGATTATCGTGACTATAATAAAGGCTTCAGCTTTCTATATTTATTCACCATGTGTACTTTAGGAGGCTGCCTACTAAGCGCTATTTTTGCAGTTCAAAGTATCACACATATCCCTAACAGTTTTATGTCCCCAGACCGTTTTTGGACTGAATTTGGTATGTGGTGGACAGGTGAAATTGTTAACTTTGTGACTTTCCTCCCCTTAATTCTTACATTCCCAACAAAAGAAGAAAGTCGGCAATGGATTTTTGAACTCTTTACTGAACCTCTAAAAACCAGTGATATTTTACCTTTTATCGCCATTATCATTTCAGTCGCTTTCACGCACATATTTTTTGGCCCAGGCTCACTACTTTATCCTCTAGCAGCCTTAATTTGGGCAGCACTGAGTTATAGATTATTCACTGTTGCTTTTATTAATAGTGTTGTCTGCATGGTGACCTATCATAGCCTAACTTATTTTTACTTATCCTCTTCATCCAATGCTTTCTTAAGCACAACCATATCTATTCGTATTGGGTTATGTATGCTTGGAATTGCACCGCTCATTCTGTGTGCAATTAGCCAAAATCGTCAAAAGCTTTATCGTCAAGTTCTCGACTATGCGAATCATGACAGTCTAACAAATACATTGAATCGAAGATATTTTCTGGAACAAAGTCAATTATTTATTCAAGAATCTCAGAACAAATCTGTAAGCATTTTAATGATAGATATTGACCATTTTAAGCAAATGAATGATCGATATGGTCATCATGTAGGTGATTTAGTCTTACAAGAGTTCGCAAAATTAGTAAAACAAAAAATTGGTTTTGATGACTTATTCGCACGTATTGGCGGTGAAGAATTCACTGTGCTAACGCTCAATACACCACTAAAAGAGGCAATTGAATTAGCTGAACGCATTCACCATAGCATCGAAACTGCTGTTTTAAATATTGAAAATCAGTTTCAAATTCAGATGACCATCAGTATTGGAATCGCACATCAAAGCTTGCCTTTATCTGGAACATTACAACAACTGATTGTTCAAGCAGACCAAGCCCTTTATAGTGCAAAAGCACAAGGACGAAATCAGATCATTATTTCGACTTAATGAATATAAGGCAGTAAATCTGGAGTAAAACAATAATGAAATTTTCGGAATATCAACAGTATGATGGTTTAGGATTAGCTGAACTGGTCGCTAAAAAAGAAGTTCATCCTCATGAATTGCTGCTCACAGCACTCTTAAGAGCTGCGGAAGTAAATCCCAAGCTAAATGCCATTACCATTCCAATGCATGATTATGCTCAAAAACGCTCTCAGCAATCTCTTCAAGGTCCCTTTGCCGGCGTTCCTTTTCTAGTTAAAGATTTATTCCAAGAGTTTAAAGGTTATCCGAGTACCTTTGGTAGTAAAGCATTTAAACGTGCAAATTATATTGCTCAAACCAATTCTGAAATTGTCAATCGCTGGGAAAAAGCAGGTATTGTGACGTTTGGCCGAACCAATACACCTGAATTTGGAATAAAAGGTATTACAGAACCAGAAGCTTGGGGAACCTGTCACAACCCATGGAATTTAAAGCACAATAGTGGCGGTTCTTCAGGAGGATCTGCATCGGCTGTTGCCGCGGGAATAGTGCCTCTCGCAGGTGCAGGTGATGGTGGCGGTTCTATTCGTATCCCAGCTTCTTATTGTGGTTTGTTCGGTCTAAAGCCTAGTCGAGGTCGAACACCGTGGGGGCCACATTTAAGTGAAGCCATGCATGGAGCAGCTATGCAACATGTGTTGACTAAATCGGTGCGAGATAGTGCAGCGATGTTGGATGCTACACATGGCGCTGAATTACATTCTCTTTTTTCAATTAAAACACCAGAACAAAACTATCTAGATATTATTCAACGCCCACCGAAGCAGCTCAAAATTGCCTATAGTGTGAAATCTCCTATAGGAACCAAAGTTTCTAGTGAAGCAGAAGCAGCCATTTTACATACTGCAAAGTTACTCGAATCTTTGGGACACATTGTGGTAGAGGCCCAACCTCCCATTAATGGCATGTCATTAGCGAAAGACTTTATCACCACTTGGTTTAGCCAGTTTGCCTATACCATTCAAGAAACACGGTCTCAACTTAATATTCAAAATGATGATTTTGAACTGGATTCATTGGCTTTGGCTGCATTTGGTGAAACCACAACAGCATTACAATATATTCACAACCTTAATAATTGGGGCCAATATGCAGCACAAATGAATCATTTTTTTGAACAATATGATTTATATCTCATTCCATCAACTGCGACCACAGCACCTAAAAATGGTGAGATTAAAACACCTCTATGGCAAAAACAATTGTTAAAAGGTCTACTCAAAATAGGACAAGCACATCGACTCGCAGAAGGAAAATTGATTGAGAAAATCATTAAAGAAAATCTGAAGTGGGTACCATTCACCCAATTAGCCAATATTACAGGCTTACCCGCAATGTCCGTTCCACTTTATTGGAATAACAATCAACTTCCCTTAGGCTCGCAATTTGTTGCACCATTCGGACGAGAAGATCGACTTTTACAATTGGCACAACAATTGGAACAAGCACAGCCTTGGGCAAAAAAATATAGTGAAATTAAGATTTAAGCTCAGCTAAATGGTCTTTCTGTATTTTATTGGGCAATCCCGCAACAAAAATTAAGCCCATAAATACAGAAAGTCCAGCAATCATAAAGACATGTTCACCTGAAATTTCAGTCCAGTATTTACCAGCCAATAAACTCCCCGAAGCGACACCTAATCCCCACATTGTGCTATAAAGTGCCTGTCCACGTCCCTGCTGTCCAGACATAAAATTTTCAAAGATAATGCGCATGGCAATCATATGAAAAAGACCAAAACTAAAAGCATGAATCGTTTGAGCGAATAATTGCATCAAAAACATATTCGGGAAAAAACCAACCAATAACCATCGAACACCCGTCAGTATCAAACAAGTGCTCACTAAGAAACGCCACGAGAATTTTTTAAGAAAGATATTGGCAAAAGCAAACATAATAATTTCTGCAATCACACCAATCGCCCATAAAAATCCAATTTCTGTGGTTGAATAACCAACCTGCTTAAGATAATTACTATAAAAACTATAAAAAGGTGCATGTGATAGCAACATAATAAATTCAATAATGAAAAAGGATGCGACTACTGGTTTTTTTATAATTGGCCATAGTGGTTCAAGTTGTTTCTGTGATTTTGGTGCACTTTTAGGCTCATGAATAGTAAATGACCACAAGAAAGCTAAAAATGAGATGCAGAGTAATAAAATGGGTAGCATAGATATAGGAATTATTTCTAATAATGCGCCTATACAAAATACACCTGCGATAAAACCTATAGACCCCCATTTTCGAACTTTGCCATATAACTCCGCTCTTTTTTCCCCCAACCAAAATAGTGTGACACCTTCAAATTGCGCCAAAATTGCATTTTGGAAAAAACTGAAAATCAACATTAGTAAGGCAATCGACTGAAAACTATTTGGTATGATAAAAATTAAAAACCATATACACGCTTCCATCCAAGTCGCGATTCTGACCAATAACATCCGTTTACCAGACTTATCAGCCACCCACCCCCATATAAATGGTGCAAAAAAACGAGTGATAATTGCTATTGATGATAAAACACCAATTTCTTGAAAATTAAAGCCTTGATCTTCTAAATAAAGGCTCCAATACGGCATGAATGTCCCAACAATACAATAGTAAAAGAGGTAGAAACCACCGAGTTTAGTTGTCATTGGAAGGGTTAGCATTGGGTAGTTTTCTCTAGTATTTACAATAGTTTAAAATTTTTTAAAGTTGTATCCGTTTGTACCTGCAATGCTTGATTAGGAGATAAAAGGTATACAAAATAGTATACAAATCTTTTTTAAGAAAATTATTTCAAAATTTGTATACTTTAAAAAATATGCCATATTTTATCACTTTAGATGTAAGCCACTACATAGAAAATATGAAAGACTGGCTCTATGTTTACATCAAATTTTTGCTCAGCGTATGTGAGCCTTTTCACGAGTACCTAGGCTGGTCTCTTGGTTTGAAACATAATTTTATAGTGTTAAGTAAGGTATATAGCTAATTATGAATAATTCAATCAATTTAAGTAAGCAAGCATTTGTTGACTGTAATCTGAATAGAATCAAACCAGAGAATGATTATTGCAATTTATCATTAATGCGCAACTTAGATATTGAAGCAAACGAAATGGAAAAAGCTGGAAAAATTGATTGCTCAACAGCCCTTAGATTTTTGTCAAAAATTGCATCAATGTCTTTAGCCCCAACTAGTATTAATATTCCTTATCGCCCCATGTATGAGAATCATCTGAATGGTACTAAAACTTTTGATCTCGAAAATCTGAATCAAATCGAATTGCTTTTCATTGCAGAAATTTTAGATGATGTCGATAACTCTTATCTTAAAGCAAGGCTTGCCGACTTATTATGGCTACTTAATAAGCCAAGAAATCCAATCCATGCAAAAATTGCTATTGATAATTATGCCCTACCAGAAATAAATAAAGATACTTGGCTTAAAGGGGTAAATGACGGAGTAGAGCGCGCTATAAGGCTTTGCATACAAATTAGAGATTCAGAACGTTTAGACGGAATCATTATTAAGTTGCATTCAGCCCTGTCTCAAGATAATCCAGATTACAAATTTTTAAATTTATGGATTGCTAATCTACTGGATAAATTAAACATCGATCATGAGATCAGAGGGGAAATTGCAGCTAGATTAAAAGACATCGCAAATTCACTTAAAGAAAATAACGATTTTAATTCTGCGAGTTCTTACTACAAACTAGCTGCTAAAAAATTCCAACAACATTCAAATATTTCGGAACAAATTGAATGCCTTATATTAGTAGCAGAATGTGCAGAATTTGAAGCTGATAACAGAGCTAATAACAACTTAGTTGCAAACTCATTTTATGAAGAAGCTCTTCAAGAATACCGAAAAATCCCAAAAAGCCACAGAAAAGCCTATGGAGTTGAAAATAGAATTCTACAAGTACGAAGTAAGATAACATCAACTGGTCAAGCTGCAGTTGAAGAGATGGCAATCTTTCAAACAGATTCAATTGATATTTCAGAAATTGTTCTATCAGCCACTAATTACGTGACAGGAAAACAGAATGCATTTACAGCTATACTTTTTTTTGTGGGGTTAGCATCTGAGCCAAATTATGAACAAATTTTAAAGTCTGCAAAAGAATCCGTGAGTCAGAGTTTTTTCGCTAGCCTTTTTGGTGGTCGCCATTTGAGCAATGATGGCCGCTTAATCGCTAAAACACCACCTTTGGATATGAAGGCTTTTACGGAAGATACTTTAACTGATAACTCACTTCGTCATCAAATTCAGATGCAATTCTCAATTCAAATGGAATTTGATGTTAAGGGCGCAATACTGCCGGCATTGCATCAGTTATGTTTAGAGCATAGATTTACTAAAGATTTATTTATCAGTATATGTAAAGAATCCCTATTGGTCCCTGATGATAGGGTTTACTTAACTGCAAATGCACTTTGGCTGGGCTTTGAAAGAGAATTTGGTCTAGCATTGCATTTGCTCTGTCCTCAACTAGAACACTTTGTGCGACTAAAATTAAAAGATGCTGGTGCTCATACAAGCACCATCGGTTCTGATGGGATCGAGACTGAAAATGGGTTAAGTACGATTATGGATTTACCTGAAGCAGATTCCGTTTTTGGCAAAAACTTATCTTTTGAAATTAAAAGTCTTTTTACAGATTCATTGGGCTTTAATCTTCGAAATCAAATTGCTCATGGATTGTTGGATGATATAAATGCCTCACATTCAGTCGCTTCAATTTATGCATGGTGGATGATGTTACGTATGGTAATTAAATCAATTCCAATTAGATAAAGTGGTATAGAAAGGGCTTTGTTGCACAAACCTATCTCTAAAGGCTTATTCCACAATATAATTTTCAAATGAATAAGCCTACACCTAAAATTTATCGTACAACCAATTACGGGCAGTTCAGCTCACGACTAACAATGTGAGTGATTCACATGTACTTGGTAATTTACTCGATCAGATTCCATCTGTTGAACAAATTGATTCTTTATACCGATGGAGCTTACGACACAAAACAATGCCGTCAGGTCATTGTAGATCGGCAAGCACAAGCAGTGATTCCACCTAGGAAAAATGCGAAGCCATGGAAAGATAAAAGGATTTACTCGGTAGAGCGCAATGAGGTACTACGAACAGTTAAGCATTTAGGAAGAACAATATGGAAAAATTAGTCAGGCTATCATCGCAGAAGTCTGGTAGAAGCCGAGATACATTGCATCAAATTATTGGGGGACAAACTCAGTGCGAGAAACTTTCAAAGCCAAGTCAATGAGATGCATGCACGAGTAGCTGTCTTAAATAAATTTACGGATTTAGGTAGACCTCACACCCGAGTTGTATCTTAAATTCAGATAACTTAGGTAAATTTTAATTTTTAAATCTTTGTACAACAAAGCCATAAAGAACTACTCCTCTTCCACATTGAATACACAATTAAGTATGGCGAACTGCAATATAAAAGAGGATTAGCATCCAAAGCCCCCAAATTATTCATAAAAAACCACCTGAGGTGGTTTCTATAATTTAGTAATAGCTAGGAAGCTCTGCGCCGATTCTTTCAATAAATTTCTCTTGCTCGTTCAGATTCTTGAATTTTAACCTTTTTACACTACCCACATTAAAATGTATTACAACAACAAAAGGAGATTCACTCTTAATTTCCATATATTGAATTAAATCTGTATTGACAATTACGTCATTTACACCAATCAGCATCCTGACACCACAAGTAAAAAATCGCCTATATAGTAATAATCATAAAATATGAAATCTAGAGAAAGAACATAGATTAATTGAACGATTAGTTCATGATCAAATCACTTCAAAAAATTAAAATTAATTTATAAAATTCAGAAACTTGAAGTACATTAATAATATTAATACTATAAATGTAAATAAATCATTTGTTTTTTATAAAAAAATATATTTAGAGCCTCAAAAATAAATTATTAAAATAAAAAAAACCTACAACTTGGGGAAGATGCAGGCTGGTAACTAGAGGACTAGTTAAAATGGAGAACTATTTAATCCGACTATTTTAATATGATTAAAACTAAATAATATTGGCATTATGTAACTATTTTAATAAAATTGTCACATAAATTTATATAATACATTTCGATTCCACGGAACAACTGTTTGAAATCGAAGAATAAAATCTAACTAAATGATTTAAACTGCAGTATTTATTTAAAAATTATAGCTTTACAACATATTCAACGTAAAATAAAAAAATTAAAAATTATATTAATATCAGCAACACAAATTAGATATCATTGGAGTTTGTTGACATTAGCTGTACAAAAAATCGCTAAAATTAAATTTATTCATACATTAAGGAATTTAATTCTTATTTCTATCTACTATCTAAATTTTTAGTAGTTCCGATTATTCAATAACAAATTTAAGATGACTTACTTAGAACTGGTAGAGTGGAATGAGTGGTAGAGTTATATAAGAATATGCATCTGAGTATTCATATCTAGAATGGGGGTTTATTGACGCTCCTCATATTCGAGCTCATCAACATTCCATAGAACTCAAAAATCAAGCTATTTCTAAGAGTGTAGGTGGAAACAGTTCTAAGATTCATTTAGCAATAGATTGAATTGGCAACCCAATTCATTTTTTAACTCATGATGTGAAAGTCCTTCCTACATTGATTGATCAAATAGACTTAAAAGATACGGATGTTCTCTATGCTGATAAGGGATATGACTCGAAAGCACTGAGAGAACCAATAGAAAAAACAGTAACCAAGGTAAATATTCTAAAGAAATCTAATACCCTATCCAACAATGATTATATCGATTGGTATTTATATAAAATCAGACACTTAGTTGAGAATACATTTGCAAGACTCAATCAATTTATTAAAGGCATTGCTACACGCCATAACAAACTAAAGCAGAACTACGAAAATTCAGTTGCACTAACCTGTATATTTATTTGGTTGCCAAAATAGAATATCAACAGCCGCTATATAGCAAACTTACTAACTTTACCACCTCAATAAACGAGCTTGTCGTGTAATGACTTAAGACTTGTAAAAAATAGCTAGCCAGATGGTGATTTGATTTGGATCGGTCCATAGCACCTTGTGTTTAACATGTGCAGGGATATTTATGTAATCGCCTGTAGACAATTCACGCTTTGAACCATCCTCAAATTCTAAAGTTGCTTTTCCGTCAACAATCATGACCCATTCATTCTCATCCTGATCATACCAACCTATATCAGGAGAACTATGCCCTTTAGAAATGATACGCTCTATTCTGATTGTTGAAGCATGAATAATATCTTCTATATTTTAATAATTTTCTATATTTATCAGGATCTGTGTGGAAATAAAGTATTATTTTCCAGATAGAGAAACACCCCCTGATCTGATGACCAGGGGGTGTTTGAATAATGAGCTGGCGATGACTTACTCTCACATGGGTAACCCCACACTACCATCAGCGCTAAGAGGTTTCACTTCTGAGTTCGGGAAGGGATCAGGTGGTTCACTCTTGCTATTGTCGCCAGCACAACTGTTTATGACTATTGGTTATGGTCTTATTTACACAT
>NZ_SJOD01000003.1 GCF_004331175.1 Acinetobacter sp. ANC 4178 | reverse complement strand
AATGTGTAAATAAGACCATAACCAATAGTCATAAACAGTTGTGCTGGCGACAATAGCAAGAGTGAACCACCTGATCCCTTCCCGAACTCAGAAGTGAAACCTCTTAGCGCTGATGGTAGTGTGGGGTTACCCATGTGAGAGTAAGTCATCGCCAGCTCATTATTCAAACACCCCCTGGTCATCAGATCAGGGGGTGTTGCTCTATGTGGGAAATATTTCTTTTAATGCTAAAAAGCTGTTCAAACAGAAACAGATGAAAATAACAGCCAAGTGGATTTGAATAATAAGATTAGAGGGCCTTATTGTTATTTTGAAATAAATGCGAATGATAGAGAGCAAAAATTAATAAAAAATTTGATTCACTGGCTTAAGATGTAGAATGATCGTTGGAAAAATTTGGTTTTTATTCTGCTTGTGATTATATGATGAAGGTTATTGTAAATAGCCTTAAAGTTGCTGCTTGAACTGTAAGGCTATTTCTTTAGTGGTTTTCTAAATCAAAAGTTAAAAACCTGAAATACGATTGCTAGCAGTTTTTAGAGCATAAAGGAGTTGCCCAAGTAGTACATCTTTTTCAGCAAGAGTCACAATAATCATGGGGTGCTTGTTTGACGTAATAGAGGTGAGGATCGCTTTACCATTCTCCGCATCTAAGGTAATGGACTGACAGCCTTCCAAATGAATTTCATTCATAAATGCTGCAACCATTGCTAGGATTGAGCTACTTACGGCTGCAAGCTTGGTGCTGTTGTAACTGTCCTTTTTATGAACATGAGCCAGTTCGAAGCCATCAGTGCTACAAAGCATCACATAATTGACACCACGGACATTCATTAGTAAGTCGTGAATTTCATCTTTGGCAAATTGAATTAACTCTTCGGGTGCCGTACGGCTTTGCTCTAGAGTAAACATATCAAACCTCTATTAAAGTTAATTGGCAATATTGGAGTTAATTTCAATGGATGTGATTAACGCTTCTAATAATAAGAGTACATCATCTTTCTTGCGAGCATCGATGAAATATAGTGGTGAAAACAAGTCATTTTGTAATAACCAGTCTTTATAAATCCCAGTAGATTTCGAATTTTCGGAGATGAGATCGGTATGGGTAATGCCGATTGCAATATTGTCAGTGAAATTTTGAAAAGTTTCCAGATAGCTTTCTAGCTCCTGAATAGGATTGTCAGAATGATGATCGATTAGAATGACGGCACCGATTGCACCTTTACTAATTGCGGACCAAATAAAATCGAAGCGACTTTGACCTGGTGTACCATAAAGTCCAATAGTTACATTCTCATCGAGGGTAATTTCACCATAATCAATCCCAACAGTTGTTTCCATTTTGGTATGGCGTTGAGAATCAGTATTAAAAGCTTCTGTATGCAACACTGGAATATCAGACAATGATTTTATCGCTTCTGTCTTTCCAGCCCCCATACCCCCAGCAAATACTATTTTAAACCGTTGTAAAATCATAAAATTTCCTATATCCCCAATTTTTTTCTTAATTTTCCAAAGAAATTTTTGATTACACTTGTTTCTTCGGTGGCTTGAGGTGTTTCTGGTGGATTAAAGTGTTTATCCCAAATGTTGATTTTGGAAAGATTATTTGTTGCGATATTGGCAGCTATGAAGCGTTGGACTGTATCTAACGGCATGTTCAATTGTGAGGCAATTTTAGAGATTTTACCGCCTTGAATAAAACAACTAGAAAGTTGGAAGATAATTTTTCGATCTTTATCTTGGGCTGGTTTAGGCCACATATGAATTTTAAAATGCCCATCTTCTGGTGCAATTTCTTTTAAAAATAAAGGGGAATCCCAAAAAAATTGCCATAACCAGTCACTTAGAATATAAGTTTGTTTTCTTGAGACTTTCATAAAGTTGCTGGTACTGGCTATATCATAGCCAAAACCAGAGTCAGTAAATGCTTGTTCACGTTCAGTATTAAGCCAAGCAATATTTTTTTGAACATCAATAATTGCAATTGTGCCTAAAGTATCGAAAAGATGTAGTTTTGAGTTACGCTCTTTGTCTAGCATCTTACTGAAATATTCGAGTTTATAGGGCGTTTTCTTAGGGTTTATTTCAAAGATAGGCTCATTTGAGTTGTCTAACGCTGCCTTGAGTAGATGCTGTAAAATCCAGTCAGAAAAATTCTGCGGATTAATGATTGGTAGAGATAATGTATTTTCTTGAAGAATATTCTCATTGTTATTATTCTTCGTTATTTTTAGCCAAGGAAAATTACGGCTTTGTATTATTTTTTGAATGCCGTCAGTTTCATAAAAATTTTCATGGATGAATAAGCAATCGATAGTTGGATCTGCTGCTGTACTCCATTTAATTTTATATTCTTGTGGAATGAGATTACGTAGCTGGGTTTTGAGTTCTTCAGAATGATGAATACTTAAACCAGTTATCGCAATATTAAGATATTGCTCTGTCATACTATCTCTACATATCTAACAAGTTAAAACGTTAATTTCAAAACTCCCCCTTTTTTGGACAACTCAGAAAAGGGGGATGATGAATTATGAAAAATCTAAACCTTTCTCATAACTTTTCAGTTCATGACGCGCCATCGCAAGATTTGCCTTAGCACGTTCTAATACGAGGTATAAGAAAAGTTTATCATTACCTTCTAATGGTCGAATAAGATGATATTGTTTGCCAAGGGTAATCAATATGTCTTCAATGGTGTCATTCAAGTTCAGTGCATTTGCAACACGACGCTTAGAACGTACAACCTCAGTATTTCCTGCTGCAGCTAATTCAAGGTCAATATCTCCTCCACCTTGTGTTGCCAATGCCAAACCACTTTCCCCATCAACTAATGCAGCTGCATGGAAACCATCGATATTTGATAATGCTTCTAATGATACTCTAGCCATATTGATTCTCTTATGTTTTTGTTGGATTTTTTTGGTTGATTTAACTTGGAATCAAATCCATTTGATTATATGAACGGCACTAAAATATTATCAACAGAAATTATTTTTAGGACTAAAGTCGAATGACAATTTCAGTAAATTTCAGATTGTTTTACTCGGGATTAGTGTGATTTTAATCACGAAATTTAGATGAAAATATGAAAGAACAGATATATTTAGGTGTCACATTTTGATCTCAATATAAATGTAACAATGTGTAAATTTTATCAAAGAATCAAAAGCAAAAAGAAAATTAATTAGATAAATTGATAAGTAATTGAGACTAAATTATTATTTTTATATAAAAAAAGAGTGTAGTCACGATTCAACCACACTCTCTGGTCATATCTTATGCAAACATTTGAGTTGCAGCGGAATAGAGTACCCATAAAACGGCTAAAGCGACAACTGGTTCTAAAATTTTAGCCCAAGTTGGAACCACAGTTTTTTCAACTTCAGTGACTTGCTCGTGATGCTCTGCAACATTGTTCTGATGAACCATTTGATTAAACTCCTTCATAGTTTCCTCTAATGATAGCTCTTCTTCAGGCATCGGTTTAGATCCTTTGAGTTCTGTTAGCTCACTTGTTGACCAAATCCAGTCAGCTGCTTGTCCAGACAAATGTTCGACTTGTCCTGTAATCAGTTCTCTTAAGCCTTTAATGCCATAATGACCTGTATCATCTAACTGTTTTAATTCGGTGAGCTGTAAAGACAGAACTTCAGTAATGGTATGTTCAAATTCAGTTTTCTTTAACGTGGAATGATTTTGGTCGGAAGTGGTGAGATGGCGAGCAATATCGATAATATAAAGTTGTTCTTGTGACTGAATTTCTTGATAGAGCTTATTTTCATCTGTACGCCATAAGGTAATCAGTTTGGCAAGACTGAGTGTATTAATTTCTTCCAGATGTGCTTTACGCTCACTAGGCTGATATTGATTCAGAAGCTCTGGCTTTTGAATGTGAATTTGCTCTGCAAAATATTGTACTAAGTCAAAAGCCATTATTACTTCCTCTTGTTCTAATCTAATAACCTCAAGCTTGGCTTTTTCTTGGGTTGTTCTTGGTTTTGTTCAGCTTCTGATTTTAAATCATCTTGCTGAATTTGAACATTTTCATATTCATTTGGATCAAAAAATAAGCCTTGCCCATTTTCACGTGCATAGATGCCTAATACTGCATATAGTGGCACATAAATATCACGAGATACACCACCAAAACGTGCAGAGAACGTAATTGCATCGTTACTCATATGGAGTTGGTGTACGGCATGTGGCACGATGTTGAGAACGATCTGCCCATCTTGAATGAATTGTTCAGGTACCATGGTGTTTGGTTGAGTCGCATCGACCAACAAGTGTGGTGTGAGATTGTTATCACAAATCCATTCATAAATAGCACGCGCTAAATAAGGACGGGTAGGGGATAAGTTAGTTTCCTGTTCAGACATTATGGTTTACTCGGTGACGAAGATAAAAACTGGCTATAACGATTTTTTTCCTGCAAGGTCAATGATTTGATAAATGCAGGTCGTTGGAAAATACGTTGACAGTATAAGAGGATTGGGCGGCACAATTTATGTGGTAATTCTATGCCCATAGCATCTAAGCGTAAGAAAATGGGTGCTAACATACAATCTAAAATTGTAAAGTTATCCGACATAAAATAAGGATAGTGCTGGAAGAGTGGCGTGAGAGAAATTAAAGTATCTCTTAATCGCTTCTGTGCCTTGGCTTTATCATTTTTATTGAGGCTGTCTGGATGACGAAGCATAACATCAGCTAACGTCAGCCAATCTTGTTCAAAACGCCAAATATATTGACGCTGTTCGGCACGTGGTGCAGGTGCATCAGCGTATAGTTTATTTTGACGATAGCGGTCATCTAAATATTCTGAAATGATATTGGTGTTAAATAATTTAAGATCATTTTCAATCAACATGGGAAGTTGATGATAAGGGTTTAAGCTCGCCAGATCTTCATCGTCATAATCCAGCAAGATGAGATTAAATTTAATTTGTTTTTCCGCAAGCACATAACGAATCCAATGTGATCGAAAATCATCAGCGTGACTATAAAGTGTAATTCCTTGAAGCGGAGTAGTTTCGGCAGACATATTTCAAGAAACTAGGTGAACTGAATCGGTTAGAATACTAAAAATAGCCAATAAAATCATCTTAACTTTAATATGCTTATACAATCGAACAATCTGGAATAAATCAAAAAATAAGGATGGAGCTATGCAGCTTGTGCTCAGAATCACTCAAACGATCACAATAATTATATTAATGACTTCTATTTCAATCAGTTATGCTAAAAATCAAGATGCAACTGAACAAGTCGATATGGCGCAACAGACTGCTGAATATGCAGCTTGTATGGCAGATGAAGCCTGTGATGTCGCTACATCTATATCAGAGGATGAGATGTATGGCGGCATTCAGCAAGAATATACGGTAAAAAGCTGTAAGGTCACGCTTTATAATGATGGGCCTGTAAAAATGGTCGATGAGAAAACCGACGAGCCGTGTAATGCACCACTGCCCAAAGATCATCAATTTTCAAAATAAACTGAAATATGCAGCTACAGCTATGTAGGGTGGATAAAAACAGAAAGGATTGTCTTAAAACTTGAAAATGAAACATAAAAAAGCCTTGGATAAACCAAGGCTTTTTTTGTCCGATTCGGTAAACGAATTAACGTTTAGAGAATTGAGGACGTTTACGAGCTTTACGTAAACCAAGTTTCTTACGTTCAACTTCACGAGCATCACGAGTAACGAAACCAGCTTGACGAAGAGCAGGTTTTAAAGTTTCGTCAGAAGCGATCAACGCACGAGTAATACCGTGACGGATAGCGCCAGCTTGACCACCGATACCACCACCAGCAACAGTGATGTAAAGGTCATACTTTTCAGTAACGTCAAGAAGCTCTAAAGGTTGACGAACAACCATACGAGCAGTTTCACGACCGAAGTATTGCTCAAGAGTACGGTTGTTAATTACGAGCTTGCCTGTACCAGCTGACAAGAAAACACGTGCAGTTGCGGTCTTACGGCGACCTGTACCATAATTAGTAGCCATGTGCTGTATCCCTTAGATGTCCAAAACTTGTGGCTGTTGAGCAGCGTGTGGATGCTCTGTACCTGCATACACTTTCATTTTCTTGATCATTGCATAACCAAGAGGACCTTTTGGTAACATACCTTTAACAGCTTTTTCTAAAACTGCTTCAGGTTTGTGAGCGATTAACTTTTCAAAGTTAGTCTCACGGATACCACCAGGGAAGCCAGTGTGGCGATAGTATTTTTTATCAAGCGCTTTTTTACCAGTCACTTGAATTTCTTCAGCATTGATTACAACGATATAATCGCCAGTGTCAACGTGAGGAGTATAAGAAGTCTTGTGCTTACCACGTAGACGACGAGCGATTTCAGTCGCAAGGCGACCTAAAGTTTTGCCAGAAGCATCAACAACGTACCAGTCGTGTTGAACTTCAGCAGGCTTAGCGCTGAGAGTTTTCATTAAACCACTACCTATTATAGTTGGTTTGGACTATGGAATCTGTCCAAACAAAAGGAGACGCGATTCTAAACGAATACGTTCAGAATCACAAATGAAAATATAAAATTTCAAGAGCCGTATTTTAAGGTATTTCTCTGCATAAAGGAAGAGATCAAAGTTTATTCTTTTTAAAAAATACAAATCTGCTCATAGGGATATGTAGAGACTTTCGCGTTTGTAAAAACATTAAGAATAGTGAAAGAATTTTAGCCTTTGAAATACAAGCCGCTGACAATATTTGAATACTTAAAGTTTTATACAATAGATTGTTTATTCTTATTTTTGTGATTTAAATTTATCCCTGTGATCAGGTTTTTCAGCCGATTGACAAAAGTATAGGTAGAATTGAACTAAACTCGTTCGAGATAGACGTTTTGTCATTCATCGATCTCGAAATAGACGTTGTATAATGAACAACACGCATTTTCTTTGAGTTACTTATGCTTCCTTTATATGTCACCAGTGGTGAACCTGCTGGAATTGGTCCAGATATTTGCTTGAGCCTCGCAGGACGTATAGATGAGCGCCCTATTGTGGTGCTTGGTGATCTCAATTTATTGCGTGCGCGTGCGGAATGCTTGGGTATTTCTATTGAACTGATTGAGTATTCAGGTCAGGAAAATTCATCGTCTCTTGGTCAGCTTTATGTAGAGCATGTGGCTTTACATCAAACAGTCGTTTTGGGCGAGCTGAATCCTCAAAATTCAGCTTATGTTTTAGAGCAACTTCGTCGCTCAGCAGAGTACGCCATGTCTGGGAAAAGTGTGGGTGTGGCTACGGCGCCTGTACAAAAGTCTGTCATTAATGACGCAGGTATTCACTTTAGTGGACATACGGAGTATTACCAAGAATTTGCTGGGGTTGAGCGTGTGGTGATGATGCTGGCCACCAAAACCTTACGTGTCGCGCTTGCTACTACACATTTACCTTTGAGAGCTGTCCCTGATGCGATTACCAAAGAGCGGCTGCATCAAGTGATTGATATTTTACTGCACGATTTAAAAACTAAATTTAAAATTTCGCACCCCTCTGTATTGGTCTGTGGATTGAATCCGCATGCGGGGGAGGACGGTTATTTGGGTATGGAAGAAATAGAGGTAATTAATCCTGTGTTGGAAAGCTATCGTGCTCAAGGCATAAATATGAGCCTGAGTTTGCCTGCCGACACCTTATTTACCCCTGAAAACTTAAAAGATGCTGATGCTGTTTTGGCGATGTATCACGATCAGGGCTTACCTGTGTTAAAATCGCAAGGGTTTGGTGAAGCCATTAATATTACTTTGGGCTTGCCGTTTATTCGCACCTCAGTCGATCATGGCACAGCTCTCTCCCTCGCAGGCACGGGTCTTGCGAAAAGCTCAAGCTTACAGGTCGCTGTTGATTTAGCGTTAGAATTAGCTCGTCACTAATGTTCAGTGATTAACTCACGTTGGAAAATTTTATGTATCAAATTAATGCCTTAAACCCTAAAGATGAAGGGCACCATACGCGTAAGCGTTTTGGGCAAAACTTCTTACATGACCAACGTGTGATTGCCAAGATTGTACGTTCAGTTGCACCCCGTTCAGGGGATAACATTGTAGAAATTGGGCCCGGTTTGGCGGCATTAACCTCTCCGTTGATTGGCGAGTGTGATGCACTCACGGTTGTTGAGTTAGACCGCGATTTGGCAGCAGGTTTGCCAGGGCGTGTGCCACATCCTGAACGTTTAACCATTATTGAAACTGATGCACTGAAATACGATTTCACCAACTTATTTGAAGAGGGGCGTCCTTTGCGTGTTGTGGGTAATTTGCCGTATAACATCTCGACGCCACTTTTGTTCCACCTCTTGGAGTTTGGTGACAAAGTTAAAGACATGCACTTTATGCTACAAAAAGAAGTGGTTGACCGTATTACGGCTTCGCCAAATAGCAAAGAGTATGGTCGTTTGTCGGTCATGATTCAGTATTTCTGTAAACCTACATTCTTGTTTGAAGTGCCACCGGGCTCATTTAACCCACCACCAAAAGTAACGTCTGCTGTGTTCCGTTTAGAGCCATATGCGGTTAAGCCGATTATTGCCAAAGATGAAAAGGCATTGGCACGTTTGGTATCACATGTCTTTACGCAGCGTCGAAAAACTTTACGTAACAGCTTAAAAGGTATGTTACGTGAAGATAGTTTTGAACAAACAGGGATTGATCCAATGGCACGTCCTGAAACGTTAAGTTTGGCTCAATTCGTGGCTCTAGCAGATCAAATGGTGTAATTATCATGCCACGTTACAATTATGTGATTGGTGATGTACAAGGCTGTTTTGAAGCCTTAAAGGCATTATTGAAATCAATTCAGTTTGACCCCGACCAAGACTTTATCTGGTTTGCAGGCGACTTGGTGGCGCGTGGCGAAAACTCAATTGGGGCATTACGTTTTATCAAAAAACTGGTGGAACGCGGTTCTGCTGCAACAGTATTGGGTAATCATGACCTAACACTTTTGGCATGTGCACGCGGCTTGAAATCGGTAAAAGAGAAAGACCGTACCCGAGATGTAATTGATGCCATTGATAGTGATGATTTGATTGATTGGTTACGCAAGCAACCACTTTGCTTGTTTCCGAATGAACAGACCATTTTGACTCATGCGGGTATTCCATGTATTTGGACAGCTGAACAAACGGCTACTTTGGCGAAAGAGGTCGAAGCCGTAATTGGTCATGAAGACTTTGCGGTGATGGATGCTTTTTTACAAGAGATGTATGGCACGTATCCCGATGTGTGGTCGGATGAGTTAACAGGACATGCACGCTTACGTTGCATTACTAATTATCTGACGCGGATGCGTTTAAGCAATGCAGAAGGTCGTTTGGAATTTAGCTTTAAAGATGCACTTGAAGATCCAATGCCTGCGGGATATTTGCCTTGGTTTGAATTTGAGTCGAAAGCGGCAGAAACCCATCAAGTGATTTTTGGTCATTGGGCTGCTTTACAAGGTAGAACCATTAACCCGCATATCCAAAATGTAGATGGTGGGTGTGTTTGGGGCAATCAATTATTGGCGTATCGTCTGGAAGACCAACAAATTTTTGCAGTCGATAATCCAGTGATGAATTGAAAAAAAAGCCACAATTTTGTGGCTTTTTTTTAGCTTTATTGGATTCTCATTCAATATAGTGTGTGGGACCAGACTGATCATCAATGTGTTGTCAGATACCCTAATGTTTTGTGCAAAAATAGCATTCAAATTTTATTGAATTTTTATCGTTTTTTAGTGGTTTCACGGTTTTTAGGCATTATGCAGGATTGAGCTAACTGCTCAATCCATTTTTAATAAGTGCTTATTCAATTCGTAGCCAAGTTTGGTTACGTCCTAAAGCGGAAACACCCAAATAGGCACGAAGGGATAGGCGTTTACCAGTCGAATTAAGTTTCATTTTGGCATCGTAAAATTTACCTGAAAGAGGATCAATCACACGTCCTTTTTCGTAATTGTTCGTGCCTTCCACATATTTTAATCCCTTTAAGATTTCCATACCTAAGATCGGCTGGTTTGTATATGGGGCAGGGCAATTGTTGCAACGTTCACGAGGGGTATAGCCCGGTCGAGGGGTAATTTTGGTGATTTTCCCCGTATAGGTATTGTTTGATTCTTTACGAATTTCAATCACTGCCTTGGGTGAACCTGTTTTATCGTCAATTTGTTGCCAAGTACCTGAGATATCTTGTGCTAGAGCAGCAGTACTTGCGATGACTAAACCTGTGAAGATGCTTAAAGAGATGATTTTTTTCATGTATTCCCTGTTGATGTAAAAACCTTATACATTGTTATATCGCTGGGATATGGCTGCTCACTTTATCGTGTATCCCAATGAAAATGTTAAGATTTGGTAAACTACGGAGTCAATTTACTTGAAACTTTAAAAGGATTCTTTTCGCCATAAAAAAAACCGCCTATTTGGCGGTTTAATCTTGTGTGATTTCTTATTCTTGACGAATCCAAGTTTGGCTACGTCCGAGTGCAGAGACTCCAATATATCCACGAAGGGTTAAACGTTTACCATTCGCACTCATTTTGGCTTTGGTGCTGTAAATTTTGCCAGAAAGTGGGTCAATAATTTTACCACCAGAATAATTTAAACCTTCTTCATGCTTTAACCCTTTGAGGACATCCATCCCTAAAATAGGCTTATTGGTATAAGGGGCTGGACAATCAATACAGATGTCTTTTGGTGTATAACCTGGGCGTGGGGTCACTTTTACAACTTTGGCTGTAAACGTGCCATTCGATTCCTGACGGATTTCTAAGACGGCTTTAGAAGATCCTGTTTTATCATCAATGTTTTTCCATGTTCCTGAAATATCTTCCGCAAAAGCCATGCTACTAAAAGCAGATAAAACAAGTGCGCTGATAAATTTAGCTTTCCCCATCATAAATTCCTTTTTGCTGACTTAATCGACTAAACAAAATCTATCTTAGGGATGTTTTCTGCACAAAACAACCTTTGGAATGTTCTGTTGGTCACATATTTTGCAGGTAAAGTATGAAAATTGGCAGCCAAATTGCGGTGAAAACTGCATTTACGGCCATACCAAATGCTGCATAGCGTCCTGCAACACTGCCTCGCTGCCAAGCCTGAGCTGTGCCAATGGCATGTGCGGCAAGACCTAGCGCCAGTCCTGAGGCTCGCTCATCATTAATATGGCGTAAGATCAGAGGAGAAAATGCCGCGCCAATGACACCAGATAAAATGACAATCAGAATGACTAGCGTGACTGGTGCGTGCAACAAAGTTGCAATATTGATGGCAATCGGTGTGGTTACCGCGCGGGTGGCGAAAGCCATAATGGTTGAATCCGCCATATGAAATAGATACGCCAAGCCCATGGGTAGTGCAACAGCACTAATGCTTGCAAAAACCAAAATACCAATGATGGCTTTGGGAGGTAAATCATCATAACGCATAGCAGCTAAAGGAATAGCGAGTGCAACAGTGACGTAACCCAGTAAGTGGCTAAAGATGGCATTGGTTTGCTGCATATAGGATTCGTAAGGAATACTGAATAAAAACAGCAACCCGATAACAAAAAACATGCCGATGACAATCACGGGAATTTGTGGAATTTTTTTATTAATTGGCTTAGCACATAGATAGGCAATCAGTGTAATGAGAAATCCAGACAGAATTGAGAACATGTGATTTTCCTATAGCCAGTGCTTTGCCATTTTGGCGTAAATCCAGAGTGGAATGAGGGTACTCACCACCAAAACCATCACAAATAAAGGAATTTCACTGCCCATATGAACCAGCATTAGTAATGAGCCAGCACTAATCGGTAAAAAGGCAAAGGCACTTTCTTTCATGATTTTATTATTGGTATCGACCAGCCGTGCAGGGACTTTACAGAACTTACGCCAGATCAAAAGCAGAATCAGCAAGCTAATTAATCCAATTAGATTACCCAATTCAGGATGATTGAACTGAGCCATGACCCAGACAGCACTTTCTCGGAACCCAATAATCAGAAAAAGTGTACCTATCCATGCTGGCCAATCAATGCTTTTTATCCAATCCATGATTTGTCATTACATTAAAAAATTTTACTTATCACGTTTTAACCGATTTAAGGTTTGATTTCAAACTCCTCTAGCGTTCTCTCGAACAGTGCTGCTTTCTCTCCGAGAATTTGATCGAGGGGTAAATGTGCCTGACGAATCAATTGTTCCAATTTTGCAGGGGCAATTTTAACGTTCAGATGTAGATTGCCTTCATCATCATAATGTTCGGATTGAATCACATTGAGCGTATAGAGCTGGGTTCGGAATTTGCCATAAGCAGGTTTCAGTGTCAGATCAAAGTTTTGAATTTGTCCCATCAGACATTCATGCACCGCTTGTTGTAGCAGCTCGATGCCTTGTCCTGTATGGGCTGAGACATAAACGCGTTCTGGGCAGTTAGGTTGGCTGTAGACAATTTTTGCATCTTCAGCGCTTTGGTCAATTTTGTTGTACACGCGAAGTACAGGTACATTAGCCCCAATTTCTTTGAGGACTTTTTCAACCGCTTCAATTTGTTCCAACATTTCTGGACTACTTGAATCAATCACATGAAGTAACAAGGTGGCTTCTAGTGTTTCCTCTAATGTGGCTTTAAATGATTCGACTAAAGAATGAGAGAGATTCCGTACAAAACCAACGGTATCCGCCAAGACTACGGTGCCAATGCCTTCCCATGAAAGTCGGCGTAAGGTTGGATCTAAGGTGGCAAATAGTTGGTCAGCCGCATAAACATCGCTATTGGCTAAGACATTAAAAAGGGTGGATTTGCCTGCATTGGTATACCCAACCAAGGATACTGTAGGAACAGCAGCTTTTTGACGTGCAACGCGACCTTGTAGACGGGTTTGTCGAACTTTATCGAGTTTGGCTTTGAGTTGCCCCATGCGAATTTTTAATAAGCGACGATCCGTTTCGAGCAAGGTTTCACCAGGACCACGCAAACCAATTCCGCCTTTTTGACTGTCTAGTGTTCCACGACTACGAATTAAACGGGAGGATAAGTGCTGTAATTGAGCCAATTCAACTTGTAGCTTACCTTCAAAGGTACGCGCGCGTTGAGCGAAAATATCCAGAATTAATTCATTCCGATCGACCACTCGGCATTTGAGGATGTATTCGAGATTACGGGCTTGTGCAGGCGTTAATGCATGGTCAAAAATGACTAAGTCGGCTTCATATTCTGCAACCAGTTCAGCAATTTCTTCGGCTTTGCCTGAGCCAATAAAAAGTTTGGCATCGGGTTTAATACGCTGTGCTTGTATGTGTGCCAAGATTTCAGCACCAGCCGATTGAGCCAGCAAATTGAATTCTTCGGCATCAAGATTTTCCAGCATTTGCACCGAAACGCTGACGAGAATAATGCGTTCACCACCTTGATGTCGTTTAAAATTTGCCACTCAGCCATTTCTCCACTTTAAAATTCTATTCTAGTGGAAAAAGGGCTGAGATGCTTGAGATTCGTTGATTTATAACGTAGCAGCGAATAATTTTGCAAACAGAATGATGGCAGCAAAATACAGAATACTAAAGCCGATGACCACTTGTAGTGTATGTAACCAGTGGTGAGATGGCTTGGATTTTTGAGGTGGTGTATGGGTTCGCATCTGTCACACCTATTCATTTTAATGCTTATAAAACCATCATAATGAAGTTGTCATTTGAATTAAAATTGGATTTTGTAATGTCCATATTCGGTTTTTATAATCAATGCATGTGAAGAATGAACAGTATAGAATGAAGCAAAGTTCATCAAATACTCACAAGGTTTTGCTGGTTAGTCAAAATATATGAAAGAAAATTCAGCTGCTCAAACGTCTTCATTGAATCCAATTTCCAAGCTGTTCTTGTATGGTCGAAAGCTCAGTGCAGGCTTAGGTGTGGTTTCGGAAGGATTTTATCTGGTTGCTCGTCATGGTTTATATAAAGACCCGAACAATGCCAATAATACCCGCTATGTTCAGTATTTTTGCCGTCAATTGTGCAAGGTGTTTAATCTTGATGTTGAAGTGCATGGCACGATTCCGCGTGAACCTGCCTTGTGGGTCAGTAATCATATTTCTTGGCTCGATATTGCTGTATTAGGTTCTGGGGCGCGGGTCTTCTTTTTGGCCAAGGCTGAAATTGAAAAATGGCCTGTATTTGGCAAGCTGGCAAAAGCGGGCGGAACTTTGTTCATTAAACGGGGTTCGGGTGATTCAATCAAAATTCGTGAACAGATTTCCGATTTTCTTAAACAAGATATTCCCGTATTGTTTTTTCCTGAAGCAACCACTTCTGATGGCACACGGATTAAAAAAGTACATGGACGAATTTTAGGGGCAGCCATTGAAGCTCAGCGACCTGTTCAGATCTGTGTGATCTGTTATGTAAATCAGCAGGGTGAGCTAGATATGGTGGCGCCGTTTATTGGCGAAACCAGCTTTGTTGATCATATTAAGAATGTGTTAGAAATGCCGAAAGTGACTGCACATTTGTTGACTTTGCCGATGGTTCATACCGCGGGGCATACGGTTGAAAGTTTAACCGCGATGGTACAAAGTGAAATGAATGTGGGTCTAGCGCAGTTACATCAACGGGTTTTACATTCGGTGCAGCCATCTTCAAACCGTGCTTTGATTTAAGCATGGTTTGAAGTTATCGCATATTACATCAAGCCTTCTACAGGTAACCAAGAAATAAATTTGACACCTGCTTTGTGCCACCACTTCATTTTGGGTTCTGTGGTGTAAGTTTTGATATTTCCATTGGGGTGTGTCAGTTGCCAATTAATTTTATTATTGGCATCTAAAACCAGCTTATAGGCATATTTGGACAGATTCTGGTCCATGGTTTCATGTACTGCTTTGGCCAAAGGCGGACTATTTAAAATCACCCCAATCTCGGTATTGAGATACGCTGAGCGTGGATCAAAATTAAAAGAACCAATAAACACTTGGCTTTCATCAATCGCTAACATTTTGGCATGTAAGCTAGAATGACTGAGTCCTCTTAAACTGATTTTGGCTTTTTTAGAAAGCTCTTCAGTATTGTGATACCAGTTTTCTTGTTCAGGGGCTGCCAGAAACTCATACATTTGCACGCCGTTTTCTAAAAGGTCTTGGCGATACTTGCCATAGAAGGCATGCACCAAAGCGACGTCATTGGCAATGAAGGAATTGGTCAATACGCGAACCTGAACCCCTTTTTGCGAGATTTTTTCGAGAACATCAGCACCTTTCTTTTCAGGGACAAAATAAGCGGAAACAATATCTAAACTGGAGTTTGGTGTTTCTAAATACGAAATGAGTTGATGATTTAAGTAATCTTCTGGTGCAGCTTTATCGCGTGTTTTATTGGGAGAATCTTTCACGACTTTGGCTTTGACCCAGTCAAACTGAATATTGTGATCTAACCATTGCTCAAAAGCTTGTGAGCGATTGGCTAAATCGAGGTAATTTTGTACCGTAGTATCGGCATAGTGTTCGGTGACTTGTTGCTTCAAACCTTCATAGCGTAAGGTGTATTTTTGAGGATCAACAATTTGATTGACTGGATAGGCATAAGCATCATTCCAGTATTCATTGAAAGATGACGCAATTTCATCTGCTGCCGTGCCGACCAACATGACATCGACATCAGAAAACTGATAATGATCACTGACATTATAGTATTGATTACTCATATTCCGTCCGCCAATCAGGGCAATCTGATTGTCGGCAATAAAGCTTTTATTATGCATGCGTCGATTGACACGTTTTAAATCCAGCAAGATATCCATGGCACGGAAGTTACGGAAACCATAAGGATTGTACAGTTTGACATCGATATTACGGTGCTGTGCCAGTGCTAAATAAATGCCTTCCATTTTGCTTGCGTTATTGTCATCAATTAGCATGCGAACTTTGACGCCACGATCGGCAGCTTGAATAATCGCATGCAAAGCAATTGCACCAATTTTATCGTTGTCCCAAATATAATATTGTAAATCTAGCGTTTTTTCGGCACGTTCAATGAGGTGAATCCGTGCAGCCAAAGCCTCCAGCGGGTCATTCAGGACATGGAAACCGGTTAAATTAGGATTTTGTTCACGGAGTGGATCAATAATTTGGGCTAATGATGTATGAGAAGTGTCAATATCAAATGAATTGACGACGGGTTGTGGCGTATATTGAGGGAGAGTCGAGCAAGCAGGCAAGCCAAATAATAAACTGCTACAAAGTAAAATTACTGCCTTAGATGGGGTCTTCTTTTTAACGACAGACAACTGACGTTGCACGACGTGATTGTTCGGGTCTATTATACTCATCACACTATTATGATCGCTAGATTTGGTTTGAGTATAATTGTCAGCTATGAAAAGATAAATAAAAATAGAGAATTAGTAATCGGTATAGTGAGTAATGATATTGACAACAGACTCAATGATTTACATTTTTTATGGAAGTTTCGCGCTGATTGCACTTTGGGCCATTGCACAGGCATGGCATAGCCAGTCGCATACAGAAACGATCCATCCATTTAAAGCCTTTGTGCATTTACTGGCATTTTATTTGTCTTATTTACTCTGGCCTTTGGCATTGTTTAGTCTTTATGCTGGCTGGAGTGGGTATTACTCAGTGCACGAAGCAGGGTTTGTGTTCGTACTGAGTGTTGTTTTACTTTACGCGCGCTTTGTAGAACCACACTGTGTTCAAGTCAAGACTACACGATATCAATTGGATGCTGGAAGCCGAATTCAAAAGCCTGTGAAAATAGCCTTGGTGGCCGATTTACATATCGGTTTGTTTTCAGGACATGAACGACAACTCAAAATTATTGTCGAGAAAATCAATCAGCAGCAGCCCGATTTGGTGGTGGTGGCAGGGGATTGGACCTATGAACCAGAAGATACCTTGGCAGAAGAACTGGCACCCTTAAAAAAAATTCAGGCACCTGTATATTCAGTTTATGGGAATCATGATGAGCAATATCCTGGTCCGCCGATACAGGCCTTATTGAGTCATGCACTGAGTACGAATGATGTGATTGATATTGAAGGGCAGATTGTCGAATTTGAAGAATTTCGCCTTATTGGTGTTGGCGATTTGTGGGCAGGAAAAGCGGATATGCGTTATCTGCCAGATTTACCCCAAGACAAACCGTGGGTCATTCTCTCTCATAACCCAGATACGGTGGATATGGTACCTAAACTTCCGAATCGTCCATTGATGTTGTCGGGACATACCCATGGTGGGCAAGTGGAATTACCTTGGCTAACAGATTATGTCATGAAAAAAGTATCCATTCTGGGACATAAAAAAGGATTGTATAACCACGAACATGCAGATGTATTTGTGACGGTCGGGACGGGAATGGTCGGCGTTCCATTTCGATTTCGCGTTCCGCCCACCATCGATATTATTGAATTGGTTTAATCCAACGCTTTAGATATTCAATGGGTATAAGTATAAAAAAAACCCTCAAACGTTGCATGGTTTGAGGGTTTTTTGTCGTTTTAAGATGCCATCGGGTGTGATCGTGATTACACTTGATTATTTACATCATCATTTTTAGTTTCACGAATGGCAAGGAATGCCAACAAGGAAAGAATTGACGCCGCCGTGAGATAATAACCCACAGCATATAATCCGTAAGTGGTTGCCAATTTGGTGGCAATCAGTGGCGCAAATGATGCACCGAAAATACCCGCGAGGTTAAAGGTTAACGCCGAGCCAGTATAACGAACTGAAGTTGGAAAAATTTCAGACAACACCGTCCCAATTGGACCATACGTTAAGCCCATAATGGCTAAACCAGTACATAAGAATAAGAACACCACAAAGGTATTACCAGATTCGAGCATGCTTGAGAAAACTAGACCGAATAATGCTGACAGTACGCAAACTGCAATCGAGGTGGTTTTACGGCCAAATTTTTCTGCCAATACCGCAGAAAGTGGGATAAAAGCAGCAAAACAAAGTGTTGCAACCAATTGTAATTCTAAGAATTCAGCGCGTGAATAGCCAAGTTTTGTGGTTCCCCAGTTCAAAGCAAATACAGTCGTGAGATAGAACACCACAAAAGTACAGATTGCTGCGATTGTACCCAATACCAACATTGGGAAATGCTTGGTCATGACTTCTTTGAACGGTACATTCACTTCTTTTTGCTTGTCGAGTACTTTTTGGAATGCAGGAGTTTCATGTAGTTGGAGACGAATCCATAGACCTACAATTACCAAAATAGCGCTGGCAATAAATGGAATGCGCCAACCCCATTGCATAAAGTCTTGTTCAGACATTAATGCGCCTAAGGTTAAGAAGGAGCCTGTTGCCAAAATAAAACCGATGGGTGCACCCAACTGCGGAAACATGCCATACCAAGCACGTTTCCCTTCAGGGGCATTTTCGGTTGCCAATAATACGGCACCCGACCATTCACCGCCTAAACCAAGCCCTTGACCTAAGCGGCAAAGTGCAAGCAGTAAAGGTGCGACAATACCAATTTGAGCATAAGTAGGTAATAAGCCAATACACACCGTGGAAATGCCCATGGTCAGTAGGGCGGCAACCAAGGTGGCTTTACGACCGATACGATCACCTAAATGACCAAATAATGCGGCACCAATTGGGCGTGCAATAAAGGCAATGGCAAAAGTTGCAAGTGACTGAATGGTTGCTGTCATTGGGTCTGTACTTGCAGGGAAGAACAGATGCGGAAAAATAATGACCGCTGCCGTGGCATAGATATAAAAATCGAAGAATTCGATGGTAGTACCCACCAGACTTGCTGTGAGTACACGAAATTTTGAATTTGTTGCTACTTCTGTTGTAGCTGTAGTTGATGACGCCATGGATAACCTTACACTTACTAAAATTAAAAAAACTTAGTTTTAAAAGCGTAATCTTTTTAAAAAAGGCGTAATTTTTTAAAAAAACAACGGGAAATCGAACTCACATCTACTCTTTTAGGGTCACTAAAACGTGAGAGAAGCCGATTAAATCACGTACAAATAGATCGCGAGGAAGTGTGATCCAGCGCCTATCAGTACAAATACATGCCAGATCGCATGGGTATATCTTACCCGTTTTAAGGCATAAAACAATGCTCCGACTGTATAAGCCAGACCGCCTAAAACCAGCCAAAAGAGTGCATCGGAAGATAAATAACGTTGCATATCATTGATTAATAACACCGCAAGCCAGCCCATGACCAAATAAGCAATCAGGGAAACCTTCTGAAAACGATGAATGAAAATTAATTTGAATAGTGTTCCAAGTAGGGCAATCACCCAGAGCGCAATCAGTAAGTTGTGGGCTTTTGTGGTTGGAATTGCAATGGACAGAAACGGGGTATAAGTCCCTGCAATCAAATAATAAATGGCGGTGTGATCCAGTTTTTTTAACCAAAAGCGTTTTTCATAGCTTTGCGCCATGTGATACAGGGTTGAACCTGTAAATAGCAGAATCATGCTAAAACCGTATACCCAAAGTCCAATCCATTGTCCTGTAGTGAGGTAAGATCCTTTTATGATGAGCAGAATTGTGGCAATGCAGGCAAGCACTGCCCCAAGCGCATGGCTCCAGACATTAAATTGCTCTTCGGTATGATGGTAATCTTGCACAAGGGGAGCGGTCATATAGGCTGCTTCTTATTAAAAGTACAACTGTATAGTAATTCAATTTTGCTTTTCGTGTAAGACGCTTTAAAATTTAGTCGCAAATTTAATTAGGTTTATTGTATGTCTGACTCGACTTCTCCTTCTGCTCAGGAACAACAGTTTCTCGATGCTGTACAGCAAGCACTGGAAACACAAAGTTTTGAGCGTTTAATCCTGAGCCAATACAAGGGCGAAATGCAGCAGTTAGAAAAAATGACTTTCCGTCTAATTGAGTTACAACAGCAACCTGTTTTGAATGTTTTATATCGACATAAAACCCAAGATGTCACCAAAAACTACCCAATCTCAGATGCCATGCAAATTATTGCGGAGCATTTAGCCTGTTGTAAGCAGGGCAATTTGTTTGCATCGACTCAAGATGTGCAACTCAAGCGCAATAAGAAAAAAGATTTACTGACCATTACTCAGAAAACGACAATGACCAAAACAGATGCGCATGCGACACAAACGCATGATCGGAGCAAACATCGTTTTGTGGAGCAAGAAAGTCTGTTCTTGCAACATTTGGGCATTACTGATGCTCAAGGTCAGATTATTCCGAGCATGGCACGTAAGTGGAAACAGATTAATAAGTTTGTGGAAATTTTTTCGGGGGCTTTGACCCAATTGTCGACTCAAGATCAGACTTTACGCGTGGTTGATTTTGGTTCAGGTAAAGGCTATTTAACCTTTGCTTTATATGATTATTTGGCGAAGCAGCAGCAGGTTCCATTTGTAACAGGCGTTGAGTTGAATGAAAAGATGGTGCAATTCTGTCAACATGTGGCAGAGGCTTCGGGATTTAATCAACTGGATTTTTTCCAAGGGGATGTCCGAACCTATCAGCCTGAACGTTTAGATGTGATGATTGCGTTGCATGCTTGTGATGTGGCAACCGATTTTGCCATTCATACGGGGATTCGCTTAAATGCGCAGATGATTATGTGCGCGCCGTGCTGCCATAAGGAGTTGCGCCCACAACTGAAAAGCCCAGACGTGTTGAAGCCGATGTTGCACTTTGGGATTCACGCGGGTCAACAGGCAGAAATGCTGACAGATACTATTCGTGCATTGCTGTTAAAAGCCTATGGCTATGAAACCAAGGTCTTTGAGTTTGTTGCTTTGGAACATACCAGCAAAAATAAAATGATTTTAGCCACCAAGCGCGCCGATTTTGTTGCACCTGATACTGCGGTATTGGCGCAAATTGAGGCATTAAAAAATATGTATGGCATTCAAAAACACTCCTTGGAGTTGCTGTTAAATAACCAATGGGATCAACGTGATATTGGTTCTAAGTGCTAAGCAGTATTGGCAGTAAGATGCAGAAGGAAATTGATATGACACTACAGATTCGGGCAGGGACTTGGGCTGAATTGCAGTCAGATGCAAAACCGATCCGTGAACAGGTATTTATTCAGGAACAGCAGATTGCTGCGGCAGATGAGTGGGATGCACAGGATGAAATTTCACAGCATTTTGTAGTGTGCGATGGGGAGCAGGCCATTGCGACAGCCCGCTTATTGCCAAATCATAGCATTGGGCGTGTTGCCGTATTGGCATCGCACCGTGGACAAGGGATTGGCAAGCTTTTGATGCAAGAGATTATCCAGCAAGCGTGGATCCAACAACGTCCTTTATTGCAACTTTCTTCGCAAGTGCATGCAATGTCTTTTTACCAAAATTTAGGCTTTCAAGCACATGGAGATGCGTATATGGATTGTGGGATTCCACATATTGATATGCAGATGTCCTTGCTTGTACAGGACTAGAAATCCTAAATTTTAGGTATAAAAAAGCCATCTTCTAAGAGATGGCTTTTTTGTTTAATGTCCGTGATGTGCTGTAGATGCCGAGGAGTCGGTCATGGCAGCATGTTCTTCAGCCGTCATATTATGTTCTTCGGCACTCATGTCCATTTGGTGTTCTACTGGCGCACTGCTGGCTTGTGCTTCACGTGCGAGTCTTTGCTTACCTGGCATATAGTCAGGTTCGTGTTGCATTGCTAAATAAAAAACAACCAGAAAAATAACACTTAGAATTGTAGCAATAATCAGGGCTTTCCAACCCCATGGAGATTTTTCAGGAGAAGTATCGTCTGACATAACAAATAACCCAATGGATAAAAAGAAACTTTTAAAATTATGTAACTTTATAACATAAAATGGAGTGGATACAGACCAAATTTTATAAAAAGCTTAATTGTTCTTATTTTAGCTTATGAGATGTAGCTGATTTGGAAGAGGGTTTCCAAACCAGCGTTTATCGATAGAGAAATTATTGAATAAGTTCGTTGCGTTGAACTTTCTCTCTTAAAATTTGTGGCGGATTAAAGCGTTCACCATATTGGGCAGCCAGTTGTTCTGCACGTTGCAAGGATGTTTGAATACCATTTTGATTCAGGAATTGAATGGCACCACCCGTCCAAGGGGCAAAGCCAATTCCGAAAATCGAACCGACATTGGCATCAATCACAGACTCTAAAACACCTTCTTCATAGCAGCGTAAAGTATCGAGTGCTTGCACAAACAAGAAACGATCAATCATGTCCTGTTCAGTAATATCATTTGCTTTCTGCCAGCGGCTGAGTCCATCCCATAAATGTTTTTTGCCATTTTCTGGATAGTCGTAGAAACCAGCACCTGCCGCTTTACCTTTACGATTCAGTTCATGAATCATGGTATGCACCACTTCATCAACCGACGTTTTTGGCAGGTCTTTACCCTCAGCTTGTAGTGCTTTACGAGTTTCACTGGCAACGTGTTCAGTCAAGGTCAAAGATACTTCATCCTGAATCGCAAGTGGGCCAACAGGCATACCGGCTTTCAGTGCGGCCATTTCAATTTTCGCTGGATGCACACCTTCAGCAAGTAGACGCATACCTTCTTGAATAAACGTACCAAAGACACGGCTGGTAAAGAAACCACGGCTGTCATTCACGATAATTGGAGTCTTAGCAATTTGCTGGACAAAGTCATAGGCTTTTGCCAATGTTTCAGCAGAGGTCTGTTTGCCCTTGATGATTTCTACCAACTGCATTTTGTCTACAGGACTAAAGAAATGTAGTCCAATAAAGTTTTGGGCAGCTTGACTTGCTGTTGCCAAACCTGTGATTGGTAAAGTTGAAGTATTCGACGCAAAAATACCGCCTTCAGCTAAATATTGTTCAGCTTCTTGAGTCACCTTCGCTTTGAGTTCTTGATTCTCAAATACCGCTTCAATAATCAAATCACAGCCTTGAAGGTCTTGAGCGGAAGCTGTCGCCGTGATGAGAGATAAAACCTGATCACGTTTTTCCGCCGTCATCCGACCTTGTGAAACACGTTTATCCAAGAGTTTCTGTGAATAGGCTTTGCCTTTTTCTGCATTTTCAACTGAGACATCTTTTAGGACGACTGGAATACCTTTGATTGCGGTTGAGTAGGCAATGCCTGCACCCATCATACCTGCACCTAAAACACCGACTTTGCTCGCTTGCCATTTAGCAACATCCGCAGGGCGGCTTGCACCAGATTTGATTGCATTCAGACCATGCCAGAAGGTTCCAATCATATTTTTGGACACTTGACCCACAGCCAGTTGGGTGAAATAGCGAGATTCAATACGAAGCGCTGTATCAACATCGACTTGAGCACCTTCAACTGCTGCCGCCATAATGGCTTCAGGCGCAGGGTAACAACCCTTGGTTTTGTCTCGTAACATGGCAGGGGCAATCGCAAGCACTTGCGCAACCGCAGGAGTTTTGGGATCTCCTCCTGGAATTTTGTAACCTTTCACATCAAACGGTTGCTGGCTTTTGGGATTGGCTTTCACCCAAGCAATCGCTTTATTCAAAAGCTCTTGTTCATTTTCAGCAGTGTCATGCACCAAGCCAAGTGATTTTGCTTTATCGACACCAAATTGCTTACCTTCCATCAAGAAAGGTAATGCATTTTGTAAACCCAGTAGACGTACCATACGCACGATACCACCACCACCCGGAAGTAAGCCTAACGTTACTTCAGGTAAACCAAATTGGGTTTTGGGATCATTAATCGCGATACGATAATGGCAACTTAATGCGATTTCCCAACCTCCACCCAGTGCTGTGCCATTTAAGGCCGCTACTACAGGTACGCCCAAGGTTTCAATGCTGCGCAGATTAGCTTTGAGTTTTTCCACCATATTAAAAAAATCAGTGGCATGTTCAGGTTGAACTTGAATTAGCTCATCTAAATCACCGCCCGCGAAGAAGGTTTTTTTCGCTGAACGGAAAATAATCCCTTTCAAATCAGTTTCAGCTTTGAGCTTTTGACTCACTTCATCTAAAGAATCGCGGAACTCTGCATTCATGGTATTGGCAGATTGTCCTGATGAATCAAGGGTAAGAATTACAATATTGTCTGTGTTTTTTTGGTATTGAATAGCGCTCATACATCATCGTCCAATATTTTATAAGCTTTGTTGCAAGTTATCTGTTGATCTATATTTATGAAAATACACATAGCAGAGTCTTGTTTAGCTCTCATTTAATTTCTGGATAAACCTTTGGTTCGACCTACCTTGCGAAACGTTGTTTTTCATTCGGCAAAAGTAGGCAAAATCATGGTCATTCGCAAAACCTGAGGTACGAATAGCAGAGATTAATAATCTCTGCCGTACCGCAAGGCCAAAGCTATGCTTTAGCATAAACTACGCACTCCGTTTGTCTTGCACTACGCTAAAGCTATAATCGCTTTAGCTTGCTCAGGTTGCGAATGACCTTTCCGAATATCACATTTCTGGCAGAGTTAGGTGTTTATACAACTTCGATAATGGTGGCGATGCCCATACCACCACCCACACATAATGTTGCTAAACCACGTTTCTTGCCTTGACGCTCTAACTCATCCAGTAACGTGCCTAAAATCATTGCGCCTGTTGCTCCAAGTGGATGCCCCATCGCAATTGCACCACCATTTACGTTGACTTTTTCAGCAGGTATATTGAGTTCATTAATAAAACGCATAACGACAGCTGCAAAGGCTTCATTCACTTCGAACAGGTCGATGTCATCAATTGTTAGACCTGCTTTTTCTAACGCCTTACGTGCAGCAGGTGCAGGGCCTGTGAGCATGATGGTTGGGTCTGTACCGACCAGTGCAGTCGCCAAAACTTTAGCGCGTGGTTTTAAACCTTGTTCTTTCACTGCTTTTTCAGAAGCAAGTAATACTACCGCAGCTCCATCGACAATGCCTGATGAGTTACCCGCATGATGGACATGGTTGATTTTTTGCGCTTCTGGATACTTCTGTAAAGCAACAGCATCAAAGCCCATTTGTCCCATCATTTCGAAGCTGGCATTCAGTTTTGCCAAGCCTTCAACGGTGGTATTGCCTTTGATAAATTCGTCTTGTTCTAAAATCATGACCCCTGAATGATCTTTCACAGGGATCACTGATTGATTGAAATAACCTTTTGCTTGAGCAGCAGCGGCCTTTTGTTGTGAAGCGACTGCAAAAGCATCGACATCTGCACGGCTATAGCCATCTAAAGTTGCGATGAGGTCAGCACCCACACCTTGTGGTACAAAAGAAGATTTTAAGTTGGTTTCAGGGTCTAACGCCCAAGGGCCACCATCAGAACCCATTGGAACACGTGACATGGATTCCACACCACCCGCAACCACGATATCTTCCCAACCAGAACGGACTTTTTGTGCGGCTAAATTCACCGCTTCTAAACCCGATGCACAGAAACGATTGATTTGCATACCTGCTACATCATCGTTCCAGCCTGCTGCAATGGCTGCAGTTTTGGCAATATCGCCACCTTGATCACCAATTGGTGTAACACAGCCTAAAACGATATCATCGACTGTAGATGTGTCGAGTTGATGGCGTTGTTGTAGTTCTTTTAATAATCCTGTGACTAAGCTAATCGGTTTCACCTCATGGAGTGAACCCTCTTTTTTTCCTTTTCCGCGTGGCGTGCGTATTGCATCAATAATGTAAGCCTCGCTCATCTCGTTATTCCTTGTATTTTGTTCATGACTTTTGCTTTTTGAGTGTAATGCTTAATTGCAGAAGCGCAATGACAAGAGTGACATAGGCAGCATGATAGTTTTGGTCAGTTGAGATGTGGAAATATGAACTTGATCAAGGTGGAGCTTGATCAGTAAACTATGCAACCATAAAAAAATAATCTATTTAAATGAAATTTATTAATATTGTTGGAACAACTGCATCAGGTAAAACCACATTTGCCCGACAGTTAGCACAGAAATTAGATTTAGCTTATATTGAAATGGATGATTTATTTTGGCTCGATAATTGGCAAGAACCAACGGATGAGGTGTTTTTCGAAAAATTAAAAAACAAAATGGATAGTACTGCGAGTGGTTGGGTATTAGATGGTAATTATACTCGTACTATGTCGTTAAAATTGGTGAAAATAGATACCATAGTTTGGTTGGATTACTCGTTTTCTAGAAATTTTTTTCACTTAACGAAACGGAGTTTATTCAATCTTATGAGTCAAAGAAAATTATGGGAAAACTCTAATAATCGAGAGAGTTTAAAGCTATTTTTTTCTAAACAATCGATTTTTGTTTGGCTGATTCAGCAATATCCTAGAAATAAAAGAAAATATCAAATGATAATGCATGATCCCCAATATCAGCATATTCAATTTATTCGTTTAACTTCACCGAAACAAGCCGCAGAATTTTTACAGAAAATTAAGAGCGTTTAACGATGCATATTCCAGCAAAGGCACTTTGTATTTTTCGATATCAAGATAAAGTTTTGCTTTCTCATGGACATGACCCTAGCAAAAATGAAAATTACTTGAGACCGATAGGAGGCACTATTGAATTTGGAGAAACCTCCTTAGAAGCAGTTAAACGAGAAGTTTTAGAAGAAATAAATCAGCAGATTATTCATACGAAACTGTTGGGTATTCTTGAAAATTTATTTACTTTTGATGGTCAAGCAGGGCATGAAATCGTTTTTGTTTATGAGGCTGAGTTTTTTGATAAAACTTTGTATAGCCAAGTAGAAATAAAGGGGGGCGAGACAAATGGTTCAACTTATATCGCTGAGTGGGTTAATACACACTTATTGGTGTCAGGTCAGTATCCTGTCTATCCCAAGGGCATAGCACAGTGGTTAGGTAAAGAATAGACAGCTTCATATTAAAACTGTCTATTCAATAATTATGGTTTAAAGGTAACCATGTAATTGACGGTATAAACCAGGGGTTACACCTGTCCATTTCTTAAATGCACGGTGGAAGGTACTGGTTTCACTGAAACCAACTTGCTGTGCGACATCTTCCAATGTGAGGTTTGGATTGAGTAATAAGTGAATCGCTGCATCACGACGCAATGCATCTTTCACACCTTGATAGCTTTTACCTTCCGCAGCCAAACGACGACGTAAAGTTTGCGGCGAAAGATATAACATTGACGCTACATCATTCAGCGTTGGCATTTCTTCACCAATTTGGCTCTTCAATACTTCACGAATACGAGAAGTGAGAGAGTTGGTGTTTTTGAATTTGACCAGTAGCTGTGCAGGTGCTGCTTTTAAGAATTCTTCTAAGGTTTCTTCATTTTGACGAATTGGTAAATCTAAATAATCCGCCGCAAAGGTGATTTCGGTACGTGGCATGTCAAACTGCATCACGGGAGCGAAAAATAGAGCATCATATTCGTCTGCATGGGCAGGGCGCGGGTAGCCAAAATGCACGCGCTCTAAAGGGAGGCGACGTTCAATCAGCCAAGAGGCTAAGCCATGCCAAATCATGAGCATACTTTCGGTAATGAAATGATTTGGATCCATTTCAGTTGGAATGAGTGGGACTAAGCGAGCTTCATGCTTATCACGTTCGAGTGAAACACACCATTCATCACCAAACAATTTATAAAACTGAGTGGATAATTCGAGCGCATCACCTAAGGTTTTTGCATGGATGATCAGCTGACACATAATGGCAAACGTACCCAAACGACGAGGTTGGGTATCAAAACCAATATGCTCATCCTGAGTCACCATCCATAACATTTTCACAAAACGTGTGTATTGTTCTGGAGAAATTCGAGCTTTAGGCTGACGTAACAATTCGGCTTCAATTCCGACGTGCGAAAGTAAGGTTTCGACATCCATGCCGAGGCGTTTTACGCCAGTCAAAGCCGCATTGACAAAATGGATACTGATTGTATCGCGGCTCATGTTAAATCCTTCAGTCTCTTTTGTATTCACTTGCGTATGACCTAAATGACGCTAAAAAAGTTTTTATAGGCAATTTACAATAGGTAAATTTGCCTTTCTACATGGTAAATTGCCGAAATGATCAAGGTAAATGGCTGAACATGACATTGTTTTGTTGATTTTATATTTCTAAGATACATGAAAATATAAGAGTTCGAGAGTAAAAATAACATGCAACATGCTTTACAGGGATTGAAAGTACTGGATTTTTCAACATTGTTACCTGGTCCATTTGCCACTTTATATTTAGCGGATATGGGCGCGGAAGTGATTCATGTGGAATCCCCAACCCGACCCGACTTGATTCGTCTTTTTCCACCTTATGCACATGGACAGGCGACGGCACATCTTTATTTGAATCGAAATAAGCAATCGATTGCCCTAGATTTAAAAGATCCACAGAACATCGCAGCAATTAAGGAAAAGATTAGCCAATACGATATTGTCGTGGAGCAATTTCGCCCGGGTGTCATGCAACGACTGGGATTGGACTATGCCACTTTGGCAGAAATTAATCCGCGACTGATTTATTGCTCCATTACAGGCTATGGTCAAACGGGGAGTTATAAAGATAAGGCGGGGCATGACATTAACTATTTAGCTTTATCGGGAATTGCGGGGCATAGTGGTCGTACTCAGAGTGGACCACCGCCGTTAGGTATTCAAGTGGCGGATATCGCCGGTGGTTCTTTACATGCCGTGATTGGAATTTTAACGGCTGTGATTGAGCGGACTCAAAGCGGGAAAGGGCAATATATTGATATTTCCATGACCGATTGCGTGGTGGCATTAAACAGTATGGCCGCCGCTGCTGCATTGGCAGGAAATATCACCCAGCAGCCAGAATCAGGCATTTTGAACGGTGCTAGCTTTTATGATTACTATGAAACGCAAGATGGGCGTTATCTTTCGATTGGCAGTTTAGAGCCGCAATTTATGTCGGGTTTGGCTCAGTTCTTAGAGTTGCCAGTTTTATTAGAGAAAGGGGCTTCGCTCCTTACGGAAGATCGTGTTGAGGTCAAACACGCTCTACAGGAAAAAATTAAAACCCGTTCCTTGTTAGAGTGGCGGCAACTGTTTTCGACTCAAGATGTCTGTGTAGAACCTGTTTTAAAATTAGATGAAGCTTTGCATTCAGATTTGGCGCAACACCGGCATTGGGTAGTTCAAGTTCCACTACATGAACATTCCACCGAGACCCAAGCGCAGTTGGCATGCCCCATCAAATTTTCTCGTTCTGCAATGCGCTACGACTTTATGGGGCAAGCATTAGGTACAGGCACTTGGTAGCCTGTACTTTTTATAAAATCAAGCTATTTTAATAACTTAACAAAAAACGACAAAAAGATTATATTTTAACCATAAAAAACAGGCGTAACCTAAACATGCATTACATAATTATAAAAGGTTGCAGGTATGCAAAAACTCCGAATCTCAAGGGGATTGTTCACGTTGTGTTTAATAGGTTTGAGTGTCAATTCATGGACATATGCCCAGTCGGCTTTTGTTGCCGATAGTCCTTGGATGTTGGGAGATTGGCAGGGCACTCGAACTGCATTACAAACTCAAGGGTATAGCTTTAACTTGGGTTATACAGGAGAAATGGCCACTTTACTGGATGCCAAAACGCATTCGAGCCACGGGACTGAATATGCCGATCAGTTCGTATTGGGCAGTCATTTCGATTTAGACAAAATACTGGGCTGGCAAGACACCGAAGCACAAATCATTATTACTGAACGGAATGGACATTCTTTATCACAAACGTCGGATGCCTTGAATGGGCATTTAAGTTCAACCCAAGAGGTCTGGGGGCGTGGGCAAACGTGGCGTTTAACCAATCTATGGATTAAAAAACAGTTTTTGAATCAAAAGTTAGACCTTAAAGTCGGGCGCTTTGGCGAAGGCGAAGACTTTAATAGTTTCGATTGCGACTTTCAGAATTTAGCCTTATGCGGCTCTCAAGTTGGCAATTGGGTGGGGGATCAATGGTTTAATTGGCCTGTGAGTCAGTGGGCAGCCAGACTGAAATATCAAGTTTCCCCTGAGTTCTTTAGCCAAATAGGGGTATATGAATATAACCCTGAGAATTTAAAGCGTAGTCAGGGTTTTAATTTAAGTACCTCGGGTTCTGATGGTGTCATTGTACCCATAGAGCTGGTTTGGCAGCTGAAAGTTGGTATGCAAGGCAAAACAGGTGAATATCGACTGGGCTATTATTACAGTAGTGCGGATGCAGTCGAAATTCAAAATCCTAACACGACCTCTCATAAGCAAGGTATGTGGGTTGTCGCAAAACAACAATTGCTGCAACACGCTCAAGATCCGCAGCGCGGACTTACAGGATTTATAAACCTGACTGTGCACGATGATAAAACCAACAATGTCGACAATATGCAAAATATTGGTGTGATCTATACAGGTGTGTTAGATATGCGCCCGAAAGATGAAATTGCCTTGGGATTTGCCCGAATCCATCTCAATGATGATTTAAATACGGGGCAAGAGGAAGAATATAACACCGAGCTGTATTACGGTTTACATGCCACCAATTGGTTAACGATTCGTCCAAATCTTCAATATATTCGACATGTGGGTGCGGATAAAAACGGAGAAAATGTTTGGGTTGGGGGGATTAAGTTTCAAACCGCATTTTAACGGTGTTAGAAAAACTATCTTTCCCAAATCAATGATTTAAATGCGAATAAAAATAGAGTAACAAACGACAAAATAATCTAGCTGTATGGCTGAGTTAACGATAAATAATAAAGTGAATGAGGTGAATGGAATGAGTAACCCATCAAATACGATGCGAACCTTTACCGTTATTGTGATGCTTGTGATTGCTGCCTATCTATTGATTGGGGGGATATGGCTCATTCTACTCGGTGGTTCAATCTATTATGTGATTGCTGGTCTGCTAATTTTGGCATCAGCTTTTTTACTTAAAAAGAGTCAAGGTTCCTCTTTATGGCTGTACAGTTTCTTGATGCTGGCGACCATAGTATGGAGTGTATGGGAGGTCGGAACTGATTTTTGGGCTCTCGCACCTCGTCTGGATATTTTGGGGGTATTGGGTCTATGGTTACTCATTCCTGCAATCACTCGCAATATGAGTCAAGTCCAAGGCAGCAAAATTGCACTTTCGGGTACGTTGTTGATTGCTATTGCAGTTATGGTCTATGCCATTTTTAATGATCCCCAAGAAATTAATGGCGTCATTCAACAACCACAACCTGCATCGGCTCAAGCCATTGATGGGGTGGCAGAACAAGATTGGCCTGCTTATGGACGTACTCAGGGCGGGGTACGCTATTCACCTTTGACGCAGATTACTGATCAAAATGTTAAAAATCTGAAAGTGGCTTGGACATTTCGTACAGGTGATGTCAAAACAGATAAAGATTCGGGAGAAACCACCAATCAAGTGACGCCAATTAAAGTGGGTAATAACTTATATATGTGTACCACCCACCAATGGTTAATTGCCTTAGACCCAGCAACGGGCAAGGAAAAATGGCGTTTTGATCCAAAACTGAAAGCCGACCATACCTTTCAGCATCTCACCTGTCGTGGGGTAATGTATTACGATGCCAATAATACAACCGAGTTTGCGACCAGCTTGCAAAATCGAAAATCGGTTTCTGCTGAATGCCCACGCAAGGTGATTGTTCCAGTCAATGATGGACGCTTGGTGGCTGTGAATGCTGATACAGGCAAAGTCTGCTCTGATTTTGGTGAGCAAGGCGAAGTGAATTTACAAAAATTTATGCCTTATGCTTATCCAGGGGGTTATAACCCGACATCGCCAGGGGTTATTTCGGGTACAACGGTGGTTATTGCGGGTTCAGTCACGGATAACTACTCTTCCAAAGAGCCTTCTGGCGTCATTCGTGGCTATGATGTGAATACAGGCGAATTACTTTGGGTCTTTGATACAGGGGCGCAAAATCCGAATGCCATGCCGAATGAAAGTACCACTTTTGTGCATAACTCGCCGAATGCTTGGGCGCCTTTAGCTTATGACTCTAAATTAGATATCGTATATGTACCAACAGGAGTGGGAACCCCCGATATTTGGGGTGGAGATCGTACTGAGTTAAAAGAGCGTTATGCCAATTCGATGTTGGCCATTAATGCCAGTACAGGCAAGTTGGTTTGGCATTTTCAAACCACGCATCATGATTTATGGGATATGGATGTGCCAGCGCAACCTTCTTTGGCAGATATTCAAGATACCACTGGAAAAACTGTTCCAGCGATTTATGTGTTAACCAAAACAGGCAATGTCTTTGTACTAGACCGACGTACAGGCAAAGCGATCGTGCCTATAAACGAGCGCGCAGTTCCTCAAACAGTGAAACACGGGCCACAAACCCAAGGCGAACACTATTCGGCAACTCAACCATTTTCTGATTTAAATCTGGCACCTCAAGACAAGTTAAAAGATAAAGACATGTGGGGTGCGACCATGTTTGATCAGTTAGTTTGTCGGGTTTATTTCCATCGTTTGAATTATGACGGTATTTACACCCCACCTTCTGAAAATGGCACTTTAGTCTTCCCCGGGAATTTAGGCGTATTTGAATGGGGTGGCATGTCGGTGAATGCAGATCGTCAAGTTGCTGTTATGAATCCAATCGGATTGCCTTTTGTCAGCCGTTTAATTCCCGCAGATCCGAATCGTAAAGAAACGGCCAAAGGCGCAGGGACTGAACAAGGGGTGCAACCAATGTATGGTGTTCCTTATGGTGTGGAAATCAGTGCATTCTTATCTCCACTCGGTTTACCGTGTAAGCAACCAGCTTGGGGCTATGTGGCGGGTGTAGATTTAAAAACCCATCAAGTGGTCTGGAAAAAGCGGATTGGGACTATCCGTGACAGTTTGCCAAAACTGTTCCAACTGCCACCTTTAAAAATTGGAGTACCTGGTTTGGGTGGTCCAATTTCAACCGCAGGTAATGTGATGTTTGTCGCTGGCACGCAAGATAATTATCTTCGTGCATTTAACGTCAGCAATGGCGAGCAGTTATGGGAAGGGCGTTTACCCGCAGGTGGTCAGGCAACACCAATGACCTATGAAAGCAATGGTAAGCAATACGTGGTGATCATGGCAGGTGGACATGGTTCTTTTGGCACCAAGATGGGGGATTATTTGGTCGCCTATGCTTTGCAATAATTAACGACATCTTTTATAAAAAAGCCTGACTCGTCAGGCTTTTTGTTGTCTGAGTTGAGATATGACGGTTCTATTTATAGCGTTAGCAATAAATAAGATATAGATAGAAGAACAAAGTCCAAAATAGCTAAAAAAGTGCTTAAGCCTTATAGATTGGATCTTTTAGAAAAACAAAAAAGGCTTATCAATAAAACCGCTATTAAATATGTAAAAAACGCGTTTTGTTGATAGTTTAAATATCGTTATGCTGTGAGCCGTTATAATGAAACTACTAGCTGTACGCCATGTATTTATATACTGATTTTGATCAGCAACTGATCAATGAACGTGTTGCACAGTTCCGTGACCAAACGGAACGTTATTTAGCGGGTAAACTCACTGAAGATGAATACCGTCCGCTACGTCTCCAAAATGGTTTATACGTACAACGCTATGCGCCGATGTTACGTATTGCTGTTCCTTATGGTTTGATGAGCTCTATGCAGTTACGCAAGGTTGCGGAATTGGCGAAAGAATATGACCGTGGTTATGCACACGTGTCAACACGTCAAAACATTCAGTTTAACTGGCCTGCACTTGAAAATGTACCTGACATGCTTGCCGAATTGGCAACTGTGCAGATGCATGCAATTCAAACTTCAGGTAACTGTATTCGTAACACCACAACTGACCAATACGCAGGTGTAGTTGCGGGTGAAGTTGCAGACCCACGTCCAACGTGTGAATTGATTCGTCAATGGTCAACCTTCCACCCTGAATTTGCCTTCTTACCACGTAAGTTCAAAATTGCAGTGTCTGCTTTAGCAGAAGTGGATCGTGCTGCGACTTCATTCCACGATATCGGTGTATATATCGTGAAAAATGAGGCAGGCGAGATCGGTTATAAAATCAAAGTGGGTGGCGGTCTAGGTCGTACACCAATCATTGGTTCAATCATCAAAGAATGGTTGCCTCGTGAAGATTTGATTGCTTATCTTGAAGCGGTACTGCGTGTCTATAATCTACATGGTCGCCGTGACAACAAGTATAAAGCTCGTATCAAAATTTTAGTCAAAGCATTAACGCCTGCAGTGTTTGCTGAGAAAGTGGAAGCGGAATTTGCTCACACAATTCAAACATTAAAAGTAGATGCTGAAACTTTAGCAAAATTAGATGAAGAATTTACTCCATTTGCCTACCAACAATTGGCGGATGAAGACTTCACAGCATTATTTGTTGAACATCCTAAGTTCAAACAATGGTTCAACATTAATACCAATGCACATAAAGTGACAGGCTACCGTGTGGTGACCATTTCGCTGAAGCGTGCAGGTATTGCACCGGGCGACGTGACCACTGAAGAAATGAATTTGATTGCAGACCTTGCAGACAAATATACCTTTGGTGAATTACGTACTACGCATGAACAAAACATTTCGTTGGTCGATGTACCTCAGAAAGACTTGTTTGAATTGTGGCAAACCCTTGAACAACACGACTTGGCGCGTGCGCATATCGGTTTTATTACCGATATTATCTGCTGCCCAGGCGGTGACTTCTGTTCATTGGCAAATGCGAAATCAATTCCAATTTCTGAAGCAATTTCACGTCGTTTTGATGACCTAGATACCGTTTACAATCTGGGTCATATCGACTTGAACATTTCAGGTTGTATGAATGCTTGTGGTCATCACCACGTGGGTAATATTGGTATTTTAGGTGTCGATAAAAAAGGTGCTGAATTCTACCAAATTACTTTAGGCGGTAATGCAGACCATGATGCTTCGATTGGTGACATCTTAGGGCCATCATTTGCAGCAGAAGTTGTACCTGACATCATTGAAGAAATTTTGAATACCTATCTTGATTTACGTCAAGAAGGTGAAGAGTTTATTGAAACTTATCGCCGTGTTGGCATTCAACCATTCAAGGAGCGTGCTTATGCTTAATACCGCACTTCAAGTGCTCTCTAAAGATGGCACAGTGGCAGACAATACTTATCAATTCATTGGCGAAGATGCTGTATTACCGCAAGGTGATGTGGTGTTAACTGTTGATCAGTTAGATCAACTTGCCAATATTACGGGTAAAAAAGCATTATTCATTACAGTGGATGCTTCTCCTGAAGTGAATGAATTTCCTTTAGATCAGTTAGATGCAATCTTTATTGATTTTGCGGGTTTCAACGATGGTCGTGGTTATTCATTTGCTGCACTGTTGCGTCGCCAAGGTTTCCAAGGTGAATTACGTGCGACAGGTGATGTGTTTAAGGATGTCTTAAACTATATGAAGCGTTCGGGTTTCGATACTTTCGTGATTAAAGAAGGTAAAGATATTCAGGAAGCTGCGTCAGGTTTAAATGATTTTAGACATCCGTATCAAGCATCCACTGCGGTTGCCCAAGCAAGCTATCAAACTGGGGCTTAAGTCCATCAGTTTAAAAAAGCCTCCTTAGATGGAGGCTTTTTACTGTATGAAAATAAAAATATGTTATTAGTGTTAAAAAATCAGAGCTGATAAAGATCAATGATGTGGAAATTTTTAGTAAAGCTGCTGTCCTCCAAAAAAGTTGAACCTATCAAACTAGAAAATAATGCAGAAGTGGTTGTTTTGGATTCAGATCATTTAAAGAATAGCAGTCATTATCAATATTATTATGTTGAGTCAAACCTATCTGAATTTGAAAAGTCATTATTGCGATTAAGGAGTTACGATGGTTATATTCGCCAAGAAGTATTGCAAGATCTAAGAGATTGTTTCGAATCAGAATTATTTCCCCATTTGCTATGGCGTTTAAATGACTATGTTGAAATTAACCAGAAATTGGCTATTGAACATGTAAAACGTTGGTCAATACGCCCAGAGTATCCAGGGTTATGTATACAATATTTTCTTGAAATTACTGCATTGCAAAAACGGTTGCGGGTTAATCCAGAAATTTTTCATTTGCTGTTAGAGGGTATTCGGCAAAATAAGCCTTATCTGACGGAAAATTTAACGCAAACGCAAGGTCGTCTTCCTCGAGCTATTTTAGCATTTACCGTGGAATACCAATGGTTAGAAGAGGAGGAATTGATACAGCTGTGCAGGCAGTCTAATGATCAGTTGGTTCGAAAACATTGGTTAGATTATATATTGCGGACAGGTACGGAACAGCAGTTGGTATCTATATTAAAAAACAGCCAGCAAAAAGATGTGCAGTACACACTGTTTAATGCTTTATGGTACAAAAATGTTTTATCAGTAAATGATTTAATTGAGGTTTGGCATAGTCCTTATTTGGCTGTGATGGACTTTGCTGATTTTGCATTACGGCAAATGCATTTTAATTTTGATCAGTATTTTCAACAACATCCGTTTGAGTCTTTATCTCAAAAGTCTTTACGCTTAAGAGCTTATCAATGGGTGATTCGACAAGGCTCACTGGCTGAATTTATTAAGATGATTCATGCTTTGGATAATCAAGTCATATCACAGGCAATTATGAAATTTGCATTGAAAAGAAAATACATTAATTTTGAGCAATTTCTTAATTATTATCAAAACATTCAGCAAAAGTTGACATTACATGGTTTTTTGAAGGCTAAAAGACTTTTAGATCAGAAATTAAGTTTAACTGAGCTTGAAAATGTAGTTGCTTTATTCGACGAATCTATCCCGTTATTGCTGCATTTAGAATTAGCAGATGGTTATAATCGATGGGAGCAACTGTATTGGTATGCTTTACAGTGGAATTCCATTCGGGAGTTAAAAGAACAGAATATTTATGATACACATGTGCAACGTCAGCTTTGGCGTATAGATGATGAGGTATATCCGCCGAATTGGTCACTACGGCAAAAGCAGTATTTGGAACAGGTCTTACCCAACATGATTCTCAGTTATCCTAAAATATTCGAAGGGCAGAATGTTCGAAAGATATTAGAACAGACGCTAAACATTAAAAATGATTGAAAAACCTCATGATATTGATTCATAAGGTTTTCCTTTAGATTCATCTATTGTTATTCAAGTTGGCAATTCACCATCCACTTCACACCAAACTGATCGGTAAATGCGGCATAAAGAGCACCCCAAAAGGTTTTTTCTAAGGGCATTTCGATCTGACCATTTTGTGAGAGGGCTTCATATAAGCGTTGGGCCTCTGCTTGTTCATGTTTTTCTAAATTTATTGAAATGTAGTGATTGGTGCCTTTAATAAAAGGACTATTGGCTGCACAAAATTGTTCAGTGGTATCGGAAGCCATCAGGATTGTAAATTCATTAATCGGTAAGGACACATGAAGAAGATAATTTTTTTCGGTATCACTGAGTTGGGATTTTCCATCAGAGGGCATTTCACCGTAACGTTTTAGCATGGCAAACTCACCACCGAACACAGACTTATAAAAATTAAAGGCAGCTTCGGCTTCACCTTGGAAATTGAGATAATGGTTGAGTTGCATTGTTCTATTTTCCATTGTTGTTTTTTGAGGTTTTTAATTTATCAGCTTCAAGAAAAAAGAATAATACAAAAGTGTAAGCATAAAAAATCCTCCATTAAGAAGGATTTTTTGTTCAAGAATGGATCGTTGTAAAGGATTGAAGCTTACAGAAGTTCAATCGCAACAGCTGTTGCTTCACCACCACCGATACATAAAGCAGCAATCCCTTTCTTACCGCCAGTACGCTTTAATGCGTGAATGAGGGTCAAAATAATACGTGAACCTGTTGAACCGACTGGGTGACCCAATGCACAAGCACCACCATTGATATTCACTTTTTCAGGATCAAGTTTGAAGTCATCCATTGGGCACATGGTCACCATTGCAAACGCTTCATTGATTTCCCAAAGGTCAACCTCTTGTGCATCCCAACCAGTTTTCTTTAACACTTTCTCGATAGCGCCAACAGGGGCGATTGTGAACTCAGAAGGGTGTTGAGAGTTTGATGCATAAGCAACAATTTTCGCTAATGGTGTTAAGCCCTTGTTTGCTGCATTGTCGGCTGAAGTTAAAACCAGTGCTGATGCGCCATCAGAGATTGAACTTGCATTTGCAGCAGTAATCGTACCGTCTTTTGCAAATGCTGGACGCAATGTAGGAATTTTATCGATATTGGCATTAAATGGTTGCTCATCTTTATCGATGACAACATCACCTTTACGTGTTGAAACGGTCACAGGGACAATTTCATCAGCAAAGTAGCCTTCGTTGACCGCAGTTTGTGCACGTTGTAATGAACGAATTGCAAATGCATCCATTTGCTCACGTGTATAGCCACGGGTATTGGCCATATCTTGTGCAAATGAACCCATTAAACGGCCAGTTTCAGCATCTTCTAGGCCATCAAGGAACATATGATCTTTAACTTCGCCATGCCCCATACGGTAACCCGCACGTGCTTTGGTCAATACATACGGTGCATTGGTCATAGATTCCATACCACCTGCAACCACAATTTCAGCAGAACCCGCTTTAATCATATCAGCAGCCTGCATGACCGCTTTCATGCCTGAACCACATAATTTATTGATTGTAACGGCACCTGTTGAATCTGGTAAACCTGCTTGACGCATCGCTTGGCGGGCAGGGCCTTGTTTAAGACCCGCAGGTAAAACGCAGCCCATAATGACTTCTTCTACATCGGTTGGTTGTAGGCCAGCACGAGCAATGGCTTCCTTAATTGTTGTTGCACCGAGTTCTGGTGCTGTTAGACCAGATAAACTTCCTTGAAAACCGCCCATTGCAGTACGTGCGCCATTTACAATCACGATATCAGTCATTGATATATCTCCGAACGAGTATAATTGGTTATTGTTCAATCCCATGCAGTATATTGAAAACTGCAAATTAGATGTTGCTTTTGCGGTTGACTCATCGGTTTTCAACAATTGCTGAGGTCAATGCTGCGAGAATGGCCCATTTTATTCAGGATAATTTTCATATTTTTTACCGTTGACGAACAGTAATAAAAACTGCCATTTGAGCCGATGGGCAGACCATGTTCAGCCATGAAATTCAGGCTTGGGAAGCGCAAGGTGCCACGCCAGTTTAATGTACCGTAGGACAAGTCGGTACGTTCTTGTGTGATTAAGGTCTCATTTAAATCGACTTGCCTATTTTGGTTTGAATCGAGAAATAAAATAAAACCTTGTTCCCACATCGCCTCATTGCAGTTTTGCATGTCTTTTGATGAGCACATGACAACATTGGTATGATGTATAGCCGCATGCTGTTTTGCGAGCTGTATACTCGCTAAGACTTGTCTGGAAATTATTCTACGTTCTTGATTTGCTTTGATTTCATGGTAATAAGGCAAAGCAAGCGTAACAAGTATTGACAAAACTAATATTGTAATAACAAGTTCTACTAATGTATAAGCCATATATTTATGGAGGTGCATATAAAATAACCTAAGTGTTTGTATTTTTTAAGTTAATAATGAATATTAATGTCTTGTTTTTTATTCATTTTATAATGAAAAATGTGTTTCTCAGCGAATAAGAAAATGCTATAGTGAAACGCAAGTGACAATAAGCTATTCTTAAAAAGCAAGAGATTATAAATTTACTGAACTACAACTGAAATTGTAAGTAATTTTGTCAATAATTTACTTGATTAAAATTATCAAACACTTGGACAAACGAACTCAGTGTTTGTATTATTCAAGATGAGTAGCTTAAAAATAAAACTGGGGTATTTAAAAAAGCCTATCTCAGGATAGCTAAAATTTTAGGCTTAGCTTGAACAACAATTGTTTATCTCTGGAGGATAAATCCATGAAAATGAGTCGTATTGCTTTAGCGATGCTCGTTGCTGCACCTTTAGCTGCTGCTAATGCTGGTGTAACCATTACTCCATTAATGCTTGGTTATACTTTCCAAGACAGCCAACACAATAATGGCGGAAAAGATGGTAACTTAACTAACGGACCTGAATTACAAGATGATATGTTCGTTGGTGCTGCACTAGGTGTTGAGTTAACACCATGGTTAGGTTTCGAGGCTGAATATAACCAAGTTAAAGGCGACGTAGACGGTGCTGCTGCTGGTGCTGAATACAAACAAAAACAAATCAATGGTAACTTCTATGCTACTTCAGATTTGATTACTAAAAATTACGATAGCAAAATCAAGCCATACGTATTACTAGGTGCTGGTCACTACAAATATGACTTTGATGGCGTAAACCGTGGTACACGTGGTAATTCAGAAGAAGGTACTTTAGGTAATGCAGGTCTTGGTGCTTTCTGGCGCTTAAACGATGCATTGTCTCTTCGTACTGAAGCTCGTGCTACTTATAATATTGACGAAGACTTCTGGAACTACACAGCTTTAGCTGGTCTTAACGTTGTTCTAGGTGGTCACTTGAAACCTGCTGCACCAGTAGTAGAAGTTGAACCAGTTGCTCCAGTTGAGCCAGTTCCTGAGCAATTGACTGAAGACCTTAACATGGAACTTCGTGTGTTCTTTGATACAAACAAATCAAACATCAAAGATCAATACAAGCCAGAAATTGCTAAAGTTGCTGAGAAGTTAGTTGAATATCCAAACGCTACTGCTCGCATCGAAGGTCATACAGATAACACTGGTCCACGTGCATTGAACGAACGTTTATCTTTAGCTCGTGCTAACTCTGTTAAATCTGCACTTGTAAATGAATACAATGTAGATGCATCTCGTTTGTCTACTCAAGGCTTCGCTTGGGATCAACCGATTGCTGACAACAAAACTAAAGAAGGTCGTGCTATGAACCGTCGTGTATTCGCGACGATCACTGGTAGCCGTACTGTTACAGTACAACCTGGTCAAGCTCAATAATTAATTATTGATTTTGATTCGAAAAAGCAGCCGTAAGGCTGCTTTTTTTGTTCTTAAAAATATAAAAATAATGAAGTCTTTGGCTTATATTAAATATTAAAAAACGAGCCTATTGGCTCGTTTTCTTAAATCTAGATAATGTCTCTATTTACTGACCATCGAAGGTAATATGCGAGCTGGCATTCATGAGACGATCAGCACCCTCTTCAGAGAGTTTGATTTGTAGGCGTAAATCATTTGGTGAGTCGGCATGTTTCAACGCATCTTTATAAGTAATTTGCTTAGCTTTATACAAATCATAAAGTGCTTGGTCAAAGGTTTGCATACCGAGTTCACGTGAACGCTTCATTAGATCTTTAATTTCATGAATGTCACCTTTACGAATTAAGTCGGAAATTAAAGGGGAGTTAATTAAAATCTCAATTGCAGCGCGACGTGAATTACCATCTGGAGTTGGAATAAGTTGCTGTGCAACCATGGCTTTTAGGTTTAAGGATAAATCCATAAACAATTGGCCATGACGGTCTGCTTCAAAGAAGTGAATAATACGGTCAATCGCTTGGTTAGCATTGTTAGCATGCAGGGTTGCAAAAACCAAATGTCCTGTTTCTGCGAAAGCAATTGCGTAGTCCATCGTTTCACGTGAACGAATCTCACCAATCAGAATAACATCAGGTGCTTGACGTAAAGTATTCTTCAACGCAATTTCAAAGGAATCAGTATCGATACCCACTTCGCGCTGGGTAATAATACAGCCTGCATGTTCGTGAATAAATTCGATCGGATCTTCAATGGTAATAATATGACCCTTTGAGTTTTGGTTGCGATAACCAATAATTGAAGCCAAAGAGGTCGATTTACCAGTACCCGTTGCGCCAACAAAGATAATGATGCCGCGTTTGGTCATGGCTAAATCTTTCAACACAGGAGGAAGTTTAAGTTCATCCATGGTTGGAATTTGGGTTTCAATACGACGTAATACCATGCCTGGTTGGTCGCGTTGCTGGAATGCACTGACACGAAAACGTGCTGTCTTGTCACGATTCATAATTGCGAAGTTGCATTCGCGTGTATCCGCAAATTCTTTGCGTTGTTTATCACTCATAATTGAATTTAAGAGTTGACCAACAATTTCACCTGTTAACTTGGTTTTTGCAACAGGAACAATTTGACCATTAATTTTCATGGATGGTTCAACTTCGGCTGTGACGAAAAGGTCAGATGCTTGTTGTTGAATCATGAGATTGAGTAAGTCGTTAAAGTCCATAACCTTATCCTAATTCCGTTTTGATATTCTTATAAGAATGATTCTGGTTGTTTAGCAACAGTACGTGCTGTTTGCGGACTAATGATGCCTTTAGATACCAGTGTTTTGAGGCTTTGGTCTAAGGTAGACATACCATAGTTAGCACCTGTTTGGATTGCAGAGTACATTTGTGCAACTTTGTTCTCACGAATTAAGTTACGAATAGCTGGGATACCAATCATGATTTCATGTGCGGCGACACGGCCACCGCCATTTTTCTTTAAGAGTGTTTGTGAGATAACCGCTTGTAATGATTCTGACAGCATGGCACGAACCATATCTTTTTCTTCAGCAGGGAATACGTCAATCACACGGTCAATGGTTTTCGCTGCAGAAGTAGTATGCAGTGTACCGAAAACTAAGTGACCTGTTTCTGCAGCGGTTAGCGCTAGGCGAATAGTTTCAAGGTCACGCATCTCACCAACCAAAATAATGTCTGGGTCTTCACGTAATGCAGAACGTAGAGCTTCGTTAAAGCCATGTGTATCACGATGTACTTCACGTTGGTTAATCAGGCATTTTTTGGATTGGTGTACAAATTCGATTGGATCTTCGACAGTTAAAATATGGTCATAACGTTTGTCGTTAATATAGTCAATCATTGCCGCTAACGTGGTCGATTTACCCGAACCCGTTGGACCTGTGACTAATACTAAACCACGTGGTAATTCACAAAGCTCTTTAAATGTTTGTCCTAAACCTAAGTCATCCATGGTGAGGACTTTTGAAGGAATGGTACGAAATACTGCGCCAGCGCCGCGGTTTTGGTTAAATGCGTTGACACGGAAACGTGCGATACTTGGGACTTCGAAGGAAAAGTCAGTTTCCAATTGTTCTTCAAAGTCACGACGTTGTTTGTCATTCATGATGTCGTACACCAGTTTGTGTACTTCTTTATGTTCTAAAGCTGGTAAGTTAATGCGACGTACTTCACCATCTACGCGAATCATTGGTGGCATACCCGCAGATAAGTGTAAGTCAGAAGCCCCGTTTTTTGCAGAAAAAGCCAATAATTCTGTAATGTCCATGAATTCCCCGAGATCATATAAATCTTAATTATTTTGATAGAATAATAAGGCTTTCCTGCCGCTTAACCAACAGTTAGAGTCGCTTGAACGTAAAAAAAGATGAATGAAATGAGAATATCGTCAATGAATAGTTTGAAAGAGTCGCGAAATCAAGTTTTAGAACAAATTGAGGCTGCGTGTTTACATGCAGGACGTCAGGCTGGGACTGTGCAATTGCTTGCGGTATCGAAAACTCATCCAAGTGAAGTATTGCGTGAGATGTATGCCACAGGACAGCGTGAGTTTGGTGAAAATTATTTACAAGAAGCGCTTGAAAAGATTGAGACTTTAGCAGATTTAGAGATTGAATGGCATTTTATTGGGCATGTACAACGGAATAAGACCAAGCATCTGGCGGAAAAATTTGCTTGGGTACATGGGGTGGATCGTTTAATTATTGCTGAGCGTTTATCGAGTCAGCGTTTAGACTCACAGCCCCCTTTGAATATTTGCTTGCAGGTCAATATTGATGGGCAGGACAGTAAAGACGGTTGTCAGCCAGAAGAAGTTGCTGAGTTGGTTCAAAAGATTAGCCAGCTTCCACATTTAAGATTACGGGGTATTATGGTGATTCCTGCACCGAATCATGTGGCTGCTTTATTCGATGCTCAAAAGTTGTTTGAGGCAGTTACAGTATTACATGCACATCCTGAAGACTGGGATACTTTAAGTATGGGGATGTCGGGGGATTTAGAGGATGCGATTGCAGCAGGTTCAACCATGGTACGGATTGGGACGGCACTATTTGGTGCTCGGGATTATTCAAAATGATTTAAGCGGTCTTTTTTGTAGGTTTTGGCTGACAGCATTTGATCTTTATGACGTCTCACAATCTCATAGATTTATTTGTATGATGAATTTATCAGGAACAGGATGTTTCTTTAAAATAATAATAACAGTGTAGAACGGATGCAAAAGGTACGACAGGAGTTATACCGCAGTAAGAATCTAATAAAGCCTCGACAGGAAGTCGGGGCTTTTTAGTTTGAAATATGCGGTGTGTATATTGACGATCTGATTGTAAGATTCAGCAATTCATCTGTGTTCACTGCGATTATATAAGCTTGAGTTTGTATGCAGTTGGAGTTGATTGTGTGCGCGAAATTGAAGAAATAAAAAACAGCCCGAAGGCTGTTTTTTTGAATAAGGAGATTATTCTCGCTCTATATTCATTGGGCTAACATCCATGTCTTGATAAGAAATCAACTTGGTTTTGTATTTCCATTTATAGCCCAGCCAAATCACCAAGAATAAGAAAATACCAATATAGGTGGATAAAACTGATAGCCATTCACCATGCAGTACCGCTTGGTAGTTCTGACCAAGGACCACAATGGAACAAAGAATAAATGCAAACCAAGGTGCAAAAGGGAAGAATTTTGCACGATAGGCGAGGTCTTCGATTTTATGCCCTTGAGCAATGTAGCCTTTACGGAAGCGATAGTGTGAAACGGCAATGCCTAACCAAACAATAAAACCGCACATACCTGACATATTCAGTAGCCAGTTAAATACTTGCTCTTCACCAATAAAGGTGGTTAAGAAGCACAGCGCAGCAATTGCTGTTGTTGCAAAAAGCGCATTCATTGGCACGCCACGTGGGTCAAGTTTGCCAAATACTTTAGGTGCACTGCTATTCTGTGCCATGTTAAACAGCATACGAGTTGAGGTATACATACCTGAGTTCCCTGCTGAAAGAATCGCAGTTAAAATCACGGCATTCATTGCACTCGCAGCAAAGGCAAAACCTGCTTTTTCGTAGAGTAAGGTAAAAGGAGACAGCGCAATATTTTCAGATGAAGCCGCTTGTAGAAGCAATGGATCATCATAGGAAATGAGGGTGCCAATAATAAAAATACACACCACATAAAATAACAAGATACGCCAAAAAATTTGCTTGATGGCAATTGGAATGGTTTTTTGAGGGTCTTTAGATTCACCTGCTGCAACACCAACCATTTCTGTACCTTGGAACGAGAACCCCGCAATCATTGCCACACCAATTAGCGCCGATAGACCGCCCACAAAAGGTGCTTCGCCTTTGCTCCAGTTCGCGAATGTTGCGACACCCGGAGTCATCATGATTTTAGCAATCATGAAGATACCAATAATGATAAACACAATAATGGCAAGGACTTTAACCAATGAGAAGAAGAATTCGCTTTCACCAAAGCCTTTGACCGTCAATGCATTGATCCCAAAGACAATGGCTAAAAACAGGGCACTCCAGTAAAAACCAGGTATATCGGGGAACCAGAATTTCATAATAAATTGGACTGCAACCAATTCAAATGCAACTGTAATTGCCCAGTTGTACCAATAGTTCCAACCAAGGGCAAAACCAAAACCGCCTTCAACATACTTGGTACCATAAGTGAAAAATGCACCTGACGTTGGGTTGTGGGTTGCAAGCTCACCTAGGCTGGTCATAAGGAAGTAAATCATTACGCCAATTAAACAGTAGGCGAGTAACGCACCGCCTGGGCCAGCATTTGAAATGGTTGCACCTGAGGCAAGAAATAAACCTGTACCAATAGAACCACCAATGGCGATCATATTCAGATGACGAGCTCCAAGCTTACGCTTGAGTTGAGCTGGTTGAGTCGTTTCGCTCATCGTTGTTCCTTAAGATTTCTTTTGTGTGCTGGCAAACAGCACTTTAAAGCCTTGTTGATCGGCTTTGGTTGTACATTGACCAAAACTTTGCTCAATAAGTAATGGGTAATTCAAAAAGCGATTGGCAACAATCCACAATTCACCATCTGATTTCAGATGACGACGGGAAGTTTTGCATAAATTTTCGCTGGCATTGTAATCTGTATGAATGCCTTGATGGAATGGGGGATTACTGACGATTGCGTGCAAAAAGAGAGGTGCATCCTCAATGCCACGGACGGCTTTAATCTCAAGTTGTTCTGGTAAAAGATTATTTTTTTCAAAGGTCATTTTTGTAGAAGCCAATGCAAAGGCATCAACATCTAGAGAAAAAATACGGTTTTTCGGATTCAACTTGGCTAAATAAGCGCTGATAATACCCGCACCGCAGCCAAAGTCGGCAATTTTGCCAGAGGTGACTTGTGAAAGGTACGGTAATAACACGGCTGTACCGACATCTAAGCGGTTCTGGCTAAATACACCCGGCAAGGCACAAATCTGTAATTCACCTTTGGGTGTCGGCACGCTGTACTGTTGCGCCCAGTCGGCTAAAGGTTTGGTTGTAACGGTTTTATCTGTAACCAATTGCCACATTTGACAGTGTCGGGCACTGTCTAATTTAAGACTTTTACCAAAAGGTTGCAGTTGTTTTGCTGCACGTTCCACACCACCTTTCTTTTCACCAACTAAGAAGATGGAAGAACCTACAGCCATACGACCGACCAGTTGGTGTAGCACATAGTTGAGTAGTTCTTTTGATTTAGGGACAAAAACGATGGCCTGTTCAAAACCAGCCTCTGGCAAATCTGTGCCAAAATGTACACGGCTTTGTTGAGCCTCAAAATATTGTAATTCGTTAAAGTTCCATGTCCAAAAATGGGTTTCAACTGTCCCTGCGAGTTCTGAATTTAATTCATCGCACGGTGCATTAACCAATAGAACTGAACCAGAGAGGAACGCTAGCTGGCGAAGAACAACTTCACTTCTTGGATCCATCTTATTTACTCCATAGTAAAAACGATGCCCAGACAATGCTGGGCAAGGTGCATACAGAAATGAAAATTTATTTCTTCGTTTCAGGAAGCACAATATTTAAAACCAGTGCGGCAATACCACCTGTTGCAACGCCTGAACTAAAAATGTTACGGAACAATTCAGGAAGATGCTCTAGAATTTGAGGTACTTGCGCAACGCCCAGACCTAATGCAAGTGAAATTGCAATAATGAGCAGTGCGCGGCGGTCAAGATGCACGCCAGACAAAATGTTAATTCCTGATGCTGCTACAGCACCAAACATGACCATGACAGCACCACCCAAAACCGCTTGTGGAACGGCTTGAATCACGCCTGCAACAGCAGGGAGTAACCCTAAAATCACCAACAATGCCGCAATCCAGATACCAACATAACGACTTGCAACACCTGTTAACTGAATGACTCCATTGTTTTGTGCAAACACCGAGCTTGGGAATGTATTAAAAATACCCGCGAGGAGTGAGTTTGCACCATTCACCAAGACGCCACCTTTAATGCGCTCCATCCATGTTGCACCATCAACAGGTTGGTTGGAAAGCTTAGAGGTTGCAGTAATGTCACCAATCGCCTCTAAAGAGGTCACAAGGTAAATAAAGGCCATTGGAATAAACAAACTCCAAGAGAAGTCAATTCCAAAGTGCATTGGCGTTGGTATTTGTACCAAAGGGGCATCTTTCAAACCTGAAAAATCGAGATGTCCCATAAAGCCTGCAAGTACATAGCCGACAATCAAGGCAATTAAAATGGCTGAACTTTTTACCCAAGTAATACGAATACGGTTCAATACAATAATTAAACCCAGTACCGTACACGACATAATTAAGTTGTCGCTATTGGCAAAAGTGTTGTTTGACATGGCCTGATAGCCACCACCCATACTAATTAAGCCTTCCTTAATTAAAGTCAGACCAATTAACAGCACCACAATACCTGTGACCAACGGGGTAATCAGCATTTTGACCCAAGGTAAAATGCGCGAAACGCCCATCTCAATGAATGAACCCGCAATCACCACGCCAAAAATTGCTGCCATAACCGACTCTACAGGTGTCCCCGCAGCAACCATGGCAGAGCCAATCCCAATAATTGGACCAATAAAGTTAAAACTGGTGCCCTGAACAATCAGTAAACCTGCGCCAAAAGGACCCACTTTTTTACATTGTAAGAAGGTTGCAATCCCAGAAATGACCAAAGACATGGATAAAATCATGTTGGTATCTTGTTGGGATACACCTAAAGCTAAACAAATGAGCAAGCCTGGTGTCACAATTGGAACAATAATGGCAAGTAAGTGCTGAAAGGCAGCGAGGAAGGCTATGAGAGGTTTAGGACGGTCATTTAAACCATAGACCAAATCAAGCTGGTCTTGCGAATGGGGAGATTGATTCTGAGGAGACATAACTCAAATGCTATGGGCAAGATGGCGCTATTCTAATCGAGTTACACGGCTTTACAAAACAAAATGCCGACCACTTGTGAAAAAAAATGAGCTTGTCAATAAACTGTCACTACTAAAATCTATTATTTTTCTGTATAATTTGCCCTCAAGTTTCAGGCTTATCGAATTCTATGTCAGATATCAAAAATCTCCGCAATATTGCAATTATTGCCCACGTCGACCACGGTAAAACCACACTTGTCGATAAATTACTTCAACAATCAGGTGCTCTTGGTGATCGCGCAGGTGAGATTGAGCGTGTCATGGATTCGGGCGCTATTGAAAGTGAACGTGGTATTACCATTCTTGCAAAGAACACTGCAATTAAATGGACCGATGCTCGTACGAATACAGAATACCGTATTAATATCGTCGACACCCCGGGACACGCCGACTTCGGTGGTGAAGTTGAACGTGTAATGTCGATGGTTGACTGTGTATTGTTATTGGTTGACTCTCAAGAAGGTCCAATGCCACAAACTCGCTTTGTAACTCAAAAAGCGTTTGCTCGTGGTTTAAAACCAATCGTCATTATCAACAAAGTTGACAAGCCAAGCGCTCGTCCAGACTGGGTTATTGACCAAGTATTTGATTTGTTCGACAACCTTGGCGGTTCTGACGAACAGCTAGACTTCCCAGTTGTTTATGCATCTGGCTTACGTGGTGTTGCTGGTCCTTCTCCAGAAGAATTGGCTGATGACATGACGCCATTATTCCAAACAATCGTTGACATTGTTGAACCACCAGCAGTTGATGCTGATGGTCCATTCCAAATGCAGATCTCTTCACTTGACTATAACAGCTTCGTAGGTGTTATCGGTGTTGGTCGTATTCAACGTGGTTCAATTGGTTTAAATACACCTGTAACTGTCATTGATAAAGACGGTAAGACACGTAACGGCCGTATCTTAAAAATTATGGGTTACCACGGTCTAGAGCGTGTTGATGTTGATTCTGCTCAAGCAGGCGATATCGTATGTATTACAGGTATTGATGAACTTCATATTTCTGACACGATTTGTGATCCGAAAAATGTTGAAGCTTTACCACCATTGTCTGTAGATGAACCTACAGTAACAATGACTTTCCAAGTCAACAACTCTCCGTTTGCGGGTAAAGAAGGTAAATTCGTTACGTCACGTAACATCCGTGAACGTTTAGACCGCGAATTAATTCACAACGTAGCATTACGTGTAGAAGACACTGACAGTCCAGACCGTTTTAAAGTATCTGGTCGTGGTGAACTTCACCTTTCAGTTTTAATTGAAAATATGCGTCGCGAAGGTTTCGAAATGGGCGTATCTCGTCCACAAGTAATCTTGAAAGAAGTTGACGGTGAAAAACAAGAACCTTACGAAAACGTTACATTTGACGTTGAAGAACAGCACCAAGGTTCTGTAATGGAACAAATGGGTAGCCGTAAAGGTGAAATGACCAATATGGAAGTTGACGGTAAAGGCCGTATCCGTATTGAAGCAACTGTACCTTCACGTGGCTTAATTGGTTTCCGTTCAGAATTCTTGACCATGACTTCTGGTACAGGGATCATGACTTCAAGCTTCTCTCACTACGGTCCGATGAAACAAGGTACTGTTGCGAAGCGTCAAAACGGTGTGTTGATTTCTATGGTTCAAGGTACTTGCCTTGGCTATGCATTGTTCAGCTTGCAAGATCGTGGTCGTCTATTCGCTAAACCACAGTTAGAAGTTTACGAAGGTATGATCGTAGGGATTAACTCACGTTCAGACGATATGGTGGTTAACCCAACTAAAGCTAAACAGTTAACTAACGTACGTGCTTCTGGTACTGACGATGCGTTGACTCTTGTTCCTGCAGTTGAATACACGCTTGAACAAGCGCTTGAGTTCATTGAAGATGATGAATTAGTTGAAGTAACACCTAAGTCAATCCGTATCCGTAAGCGCTGGTTGACTGAAAACGAACGTAAGCGCAACAAATAAGTTATTCTTATCTTCGGATGATAAAAACCGCTGATTTCGATCAGCGGTTTTTTTGTATAAGTTATTCAACAAAGCGTTGTAGAAAATTTACAAAACCAAGTAAATTAGATGGAAATATATAGATTTCAATAATGTATACTTCATCACATAAATTAAAGTCAAAAAAGAACTGGAGATTTCTATGAGCATTGTTCAAGAGTTCCGCGAATTTGCGGTAAAAGGCAACATGATTGATTTGGCTGTCGGTGTGATCATCGGTGGGGCATTTGGTAAGATTGTTGATTCATTGGTAAAAGACATTATCATGCCGCTGATTACCGTCATCACTGGTGGTGGTGTGGATTTTACGCAAAAATTCTTTGTTTTGGGCGACAATCCGAACAACCTACAATCTTTAGATGAATTGACCAAAGCAGGAGTGAATGTTCTGACTTATGGTAACTTCCTCACCATTTTAATTAACTTTATCATTTTGGCATGGGTGGTGTTTTTAATGGTGAAAATGATTAACCGTATGCGCCGTAAGCAAGAAGAAGCAGCACCAGAACCAGCAGCAACACCAGAAGATATTCAATTGTTACGTGAAATCCGTGATGAGTTGAAAAAACGAGACTAATCTGTACAGCTCCGAACGGCACTTTCGAGTGCCGTTCGGCCCTTGTCAGATACATAAACCTGATTCAAAAATATGTTTTTCAGCAGCATTCAGGAATAAGGCAAACTGATCTGATGGAAATGTAACTTTTAATGCGGCACCAATATTTTCGAATTCAGGAAATAATGTATCCAGATCATCAAAAATCACTTCGTTGTTTAAAAAAACTGTATTTCTATCAAGCCCAGTTTTCGCATCATCCAAAGAATCATAATGTTTAAATGGAATGGTGATGATTGTATTGTTTTCATACTGTTGTTGAGCCACTTGAGCTAAAAAATCATTTTTATCTTTAAAAAGGATGACAGCATCCGATAAAAATAAATACCATGCATTCGTCTTTAAATGTCCGATGACAATATCATCCGTACCTTGTTCCCGTTCCAGATATTGATTTGCTCCCCGATAAAACAGAATAAAATTTTCATTGCGTTTATATCGATCATTTACTTCAGACAATCCTAAAACAAACTTTAACTCAGGGTATTTTTTACTGAAAGCTGTTAAATGTGGTATGAAATCGTACCATTTGGTTTCCTGATTGTTTTGACCGTCATTTGTTAATGCTTTGGTCATTTCATTCTGCGGATCAATGTCTGGATCATCAAACATTTGTTGGATTATTTTTTGCTTTTCTCTAACGCTGATGGGATATTGATCTCTGATAATCCCTAGGCGATAATTAGAATACGTCCCCATGATTATTTCCTTGATATAAGTTGGTTTTATTCGTTTAAAAATAAACTTATTTAACTAAAACTTTATTAAAAGTCATTATCTTATTTAGTAAAATCGTATTTATTTTCTTTAGCCAGAATAGCAACAAGGATTTAATTTTTACAGTATAGAATGACCAGAAATTTATTTTAAACGTCAGTTTTTGACGTATTGAAATCATGGAAAATTTATAGAGCAGGAATAATGAATCGCTTGTTTGTCTATGGAACCTTACGCCCAAATCAGGAAAATGCGCATATTTTAGAAGGCATTGGCGGCACATGGCAAAAAGGCTATGTGAATGGCGTGGTACACATTTTGGATTGGGGACCCGATAAAGGTTTACCTGCCATTGTACTGGACCAAGCCGCTCCTAAAGTGGCAGGTTATTTTTTTAGTACTGACAAATTGGTTGAACATTGGGCTTCGCTTGATGAGTTTGAAGGCATGCAGTATCAACGTGTTACTGTACAGGTTGAATTGGAATCAGGTGAACAAACTGATGCTTGGATATATGAAATGAAAGCGGCTTAAATTGTAATAAAGAAGCGATGCCTAAAACAATTTAGGCATCGAGTTACTAGGGTATTTTAGAACGCCATACGGAATTTGATTTCAACCAAATGAAACCCAAATTGGCTTTTCACTGGGCCATGCAAGACGTGTTCAGCTGCGGTAAAGACCAATTTATCAATTACGGGCACCAATTGACCTTTTTTCACTTCACCCAGTTCACCACCACGCTTACCCGAATTACAGGTCGAGTATTGTTTGGCAATTTTGGCAAAATCGGCACCATCTAAAATCTTCTTTTTTAACTGCTCAGCTAACTCTTTATCTTTGACCAGAATATGTCGAACAATGGCTGTTTTCACTTGATCTTACCTCGCTTGATTGCTGTTGTTTTAGCTACCTGTTTCAAGGGTTGGCATTGTGGGCAAAAGACACTTGCACGTTGTCCTAGCTTTAAATTTTCTAATGTTGTTTCACAGTTCACACACATTTCACCAGCACGACCATAAGCGAGCAGGGTTTGTTGAAAGTAGCCATTTTCCCCCATCGCATTACTATAATCACGTAGCGTTGATCCACCGAGTTGAATGGCCTGTTGTAAGATTCTTTTGGTTTCTTGCACCAGTTGTTCAATTTGGCTCATGGATAAACTTGAGGCTATTTGTGCTGGATGAATGCCCAAATTGAATAAGCTTTCAGTTGCATAGATATTGCCTACACCCACCACCACATGATTATCCATTAAAGCAACTTTTATGCCGACCTGTTTATTTTTCAGTTTTTGGCTTAAATAATCGGCATTAAATGCTTCGCTGAGAGGTTCAGGTCCTAAAGGGGCAAGCAGTTTTGCTTCAGTTTCCGCATCCCACCAAAGAATGCAGCCAAAACGACGCGGGTCGTGATAACGCAATTGAATGTCATCAAACTGGATAATCAAATGATCATGCTTCCGTTTTTCTTCATGCGTTTCACATAATCTAAAACTGCCCGACATGCCTAAATGCCACAGCATTCGATCTTGTTCAAATTCCGCCAGAATATACTTAGAACGTCGTGTAAGTTTCAGCAGCTTTTGTCCTTGTAGACGTTGCAAATCATCGGGTATCGGCCAGCGTAAACGTGGCTCAAAAACCGTAACGGACTGAACTTGTTGTCCAATCAGCGGCAGCAGGCTGGTTTTAGTGGTTTCAACTTCGGGTAATTCAGGCATAAGCTTTAAAATAACAGGGCTAAGACAACATGGCTAATATCGGGCTGAATAGGAGGGAATGCAAGTCTTTTCAAAATTTAGCCACCTTCTTTTGAGTCTGAAACCCAAACAATAGATAAAAAGAGTATTTGCAGCTCCGTCATAATCTGTATAACGTGATAAGTCACGGAAATTAGAATTATGAGGCATCGCATGTCACGCTTATTTCAGCCGATTCAGTATGGATCGCTCTATGTAAAAAATCGTACCGTAATTGCTCCCATGTGCCAATATTCAGCCAATGATCAAGGTGAGTTGAGCTATTGGCATGAACAGCAATGGGCAAACTATGCCTTATCTGGTGCGGGCTTGTGCATTATTGAAGCAACGGCAGTTCAACCTGAAGGGCGAATCAGTTTTGCAGATTTAGGACTGTGGAATGATCTACAACGTGATCAAATGCAGCAGTTATTAAAGAAAGTCCGTTCAATCTCGCCCATGCCGTTTGCGATTCAATTGGCACATGCAGGGCGTAAGGCATCTACAGATAAGCCGTGGTTAGGCAGAGGACAAATTGCTCCAGAGGATGAACATGGTTGGCAAACCGTTTCTGCCAGTGAGGTGGCATTTAATCCGAAAGATATTCCTCCACATGCCTTATCGATCACTGAGCTTAAGCAGGTACAGCAAGATTTTGCTCAAGCCGCTATTCGCGCTGTGGATGCAGGATTTGATTTAATTGAGCTGCATGCTGCGCATGGATATCTGTTGCATCAATTTATGTCACCACTGGCGAATCAGCGTCAGGATGAATATGGGGGCGAGTTTGAAAATCGTATTCGGATGACCTTAGAAACTTTTCAAGCCATGCAGGATGTTGTACCTAAAGGCTATCCAATAGGAGTGCGTTTATCTGCTCAAGATTGGTTTGATGGGGGGTGGACGGTTGAAGAATCGGTTGAATTGTCTAAACGCCTGCAACAATTGGGGGCGGCTTATATTCATGTTTCCAGTGGTGGTTTGCATGTGGAGCAGGCAATTCAGATTGGCGCAAATTATCAGGTTCCGTTTGCACAGGCGGTAAAACAAGCCATTGATATTCCAGTGATTGCTGTGGGTCTGATTACGGAAGCGCAACAAGCAGAACAGGTGTTGCAACAAGGGCAAGCCGATGCCATCGGTTTAGCACGTGCAATGTTGTACGACCCACGTTGGCCTTGGCATGCCGCGGCAGAATTGGGGGAAACCCTAGAAATTGCACCGCAATATCTGCGTTGTCAGCCACATGGTGTGAAGCAATTGTTCAAGCCATTTTCAGAATAAACCAAGATGGAGTTTATTGTTGAAGTAAAACTTTCCTTCAATCATACCGTGATGATTGCATGCTAAAACATAGCAAGGAGGCATTTTGAAAAAGCATTGGTATGGAGTGCACATGTGGTCTTAAGTATTATTTTACCCATTATATTATTGGTATTGCTTGGGTTTGCCTGTGTCAAAGGTGGCTTAATGCTGTCTGAACAGATTAAAGCACTCAGCGCCTTTGTGATCAAAATTGCTTTACCTGCATTTTTATTGCATGCCTTAGCCAGTCGTAACTTAAATGAAATTTGGCACCCGAGTTATTTCATTGCGTATGGTGGTGGGTCACTGTTGCTGTTTGTTTGTGCCTTTGTTTTATATCGGCATTATTTCCAATATCGCTTAACCGCTTCGGCAGTTATGGCGATGGGAGCCTCAATGTCGAATACGGGGTTTATTGGTACTGCAATTTTGACCATGTTGATTGGTCAACATGCGGCAATTTATATTTCTCTGACGTTGATTATTGAAAATCTGCTGATTGTGGCTTTGGTGTTAATGATTGCTGAGGCAGGACTACAGCAGCAGGGGAGTTTTAAGCAGATTGCCCTTCCAACGTTGGTTAATCTGCTGAAAAACCCCGTCATTTTAGCCATTATTTTGGGCATGAGCTGTGTGCTGTTGAATCTAAAATTACCCGCTGCCATCGATCAGATTTTAGCGATGCTCGGGAAGACGGCATCGCCACTGGCGCTGTTTGTGATCGGTGGCAGTTTGGTGGGGATAGGTCTTAAAGCGGTGGATATACAAAGTCTGATTTTGGTGTCATTCAAAATTGTACTGATGCCACTCACTATTTTCCTGCTGTTATCTGTGTTGCCGAATGTTAGTCAAGAAATGCTGTATGCAGGAACTTTGTTGGCTGCATTGCCCATGCCTATCGCATTTGGCATATTTGGGCAGACTTATGGTCTGAATGAAAAAGCTTTAACGCCTTTAATGCTCAGTACGGTATTGGGTTTTGGGGTTGTGAGTGGGCTCATTGCATTTTGGTGGGGTTAGGCAGCTTTGTTTCTAGCCAAAAAGAATGCCCATCTTTTTAGATGGGCATTCTTTTATTGTAGAGAGACGATTCGTATAAATTAGCTTTTTTTCGTAGCTTTGGTTGGTGCGGTGGTTGATGCCTTGGCTGGTTCAGCCATCATTTTTTCAACGACGGCTAAGGACTCTTGCGCTTGTGGTACGTTTTCTTGGGCAAGTGCCGAGAAGATTTTTTTCGCTTCTGGCAGGTTTTGCGGCACGATATTACCATTGGTGAACATATTGCCTACCGCCATTAATGCAGGAATATAGCCTTTTTGTGCCAAAGTTTGAATGCTGGCTAAACCTTGCTTAATCGGGGCTTCATCTTTGTTCTTGAAGCCTGTGCTAATGTCATACAACGCTTTGGCATGAATGGCTTGGAAATTCCCTTTTTTGATTAAGGGATCAAGCTTTTGTAATGCCAATTTGTCTGAGGCTGGGTTGTTCTCTGAAAAAAGTAAAACGGCCAGATCGACTGTTGCATCGCTAAAACCTTTAGCAGAGGCTTTCTCAAAATATTGTTTAGCTTTAGATGTATCTTGTTTTAAACCCAAAGAACCTGCTAAATAATTTTTACCCAGTACATAGTCTGCAACAGGATAACCTTTGCTGGCAGATTGTTCATAAAGCTGAATGGCTTTCTTTTCATCTTTGGTTGTCCCTTGTCCAACTTGGGTTAAATAGCCTAAATTGTAGAGGGCTTGAGGGTTGCCTGCTTTGCCGAGTTTTTCCAAGGCTTGATAGGCGCCAGTCATATTATTGGCTTTGACCATGGCTTCAACTTCAGTAAAAGCGGGATCGGCTGTTACAGGTTTGCTTTCGGCAAATGCGAATTGTGTGGACATCGCGATTAAGCTAGCAAGAATTATTTTTTTCATCTTTCAAAAACCTTGTGGGACATTCACACAATTCCATCTGTGTGTGGGGTAGAGAAACAAATACATAATAGGTTGAATTGACCGAATGTAAATATAGCAATTGTGTTTTGCTGAAAATTATTGTTATAGATTTGCCAATATTGATTGGCACTTAAATTTGCCCAAGCATAGCTTGTGAACGGAACGACTCCATATACCTGATATGGAGCGTTAAATACGAGTATTTATGAATACTGAGCGTAATCTTAGAGTTTACGCCAAATGATACCTTCACCATCTAAATCTACAGTAAAACTAAATTTGGCATCATCACTGACCAATAAAGAATTCGGTGTTTTCAATAAGACTTTAAGGACTGTACCTTCTTCAAATATTTTGGGGGTATGGTTTTCTTTTTCTAGGGTAATCGGTTTAATGAGTTCGATCACAAATGATTCCATATTATTCTCCTCATGAATTTTAGTTAATTTTATGGCAACAGTGTAGCAGTATTCCTTTTGGACATAGATTGCTCTGCGTCAGAAATGCAAAATATTTCATCTAATTATGATGAAAAAATGTTTTTGATTTTGATAAAAATCAAAAACCTATTTCGCACCATGCTGATTTTTTCGTAATAGCCAATACATAAGCAATATAAGGAGGCTTATCAATTACGAATATAATAATTATGTAAAGGAATCAATAGTTATCAAAGAAAAATCAGAGTTGGAGCTTGAAACTCTGCTGCATAAAAAATGAAGAGATTGATCCATAAAAAAAACTTAGCGAATGAGAATTATTTGCATAAACAAGTGATTACAATAGAAAAAAGTACAAATATCTGTAAAAGTTCGTACCAGAAATTACAAAATTAGGATTAGTATTCCAAGGATATTCATTCAAATAACTCAAGGATTTTCGGGTTCAATGTTTAAATCATTTTTTCCAAATCCCAAATGGTTCTTTATTTCGGTGTTGATCTGGTCTGTACTTAATATGACTTTGTGGTACACGGGCGGAAATACATGGGGAAGTGCCATTGGATGGCTACAGGGATATACAAATGCAGAGTTACCTGTAGGCGTGAGTCGTTTTTGGTCACCTTCATTTTTATGGTTTTATGTCTGGTTCTTTATTTCAACGGCACTATTTGCTTTGTTCTGGAAGTTTTTTTCCGACAATAAGTGGCAACGTTGGTCTATTTGGGGTTCTGCCTTTATTTTGTTTAACATCTGGTTTGGCGTACAGGTCAGTGTTGCAATCAATGCTTGGTATGGTCCATTTTGGGACTTAATCCAAAATATGTTGGGCAAAGGCGGCAATATTAAAGACCTGTATATGGGCACTTTAACCTTTCTCTACATTGCGATGGTCGCCGTGACTTTTGCTGTGATCAATGCTTTCTTTACCAGTCATTATGTATTCCGCTGGCGTACAGCGATGAACGAATACTATACGGAACGTTGGGAAAAACTGCGCCAAGTTGAAGGGGCATCGCAGCGTGTGCAGGAAGACACCATGCGTTTTGCCACCATTATGGAAGATTTGGGTGTCGAGCTGATTAAAGCGATTATGATTTTGGTTGCTTTCTTGCCCATTTTATTCGATCTGTCCAAACATGTGCCAGTATTGCCAATTGTGGGAGAAATTCAGCATTCATTGGTCTGGGCAGCTATTGTTTGGGCAATCTTAGGTACCGTCGTATTGATGGTGGTGGGAAACAAACTACCAGGTCTGGAATTTAATAATCAGAAAGTGGAAGCTGCATATCGTAAAGAATTGGTCTATGGAGAAGATCATGCAGACCGTGCACAGCCTGCAACCTTAGCCGAACTTTTTAGTCGCGTCCGCAAGAACTATTTCCGTCTGTATTTTCATTATGCCTATTTCAACTTAGTCGCCACGTGGTATCGCCAACTGGATATTTTATATAGCTTGGTGGTGCTGTTTCCTTCCATTGCAGCAGGAAAAATGACCTTAGGTCTGGTCAATCAGATTGGAAACGTGTTTGATAAGGTTCGTGAATCATTTCAATATTTAATTATGTCTTGGAAAACTATTATTGAACTGTTGTCCATTTATAAGCGTTTAAAAGCCTTTGAATCGATTTTAGATGAATAAAGGATTGCACCTAACTGTTTAAAACCTGCAGCTTGCAGGTTTTTTAATGCGCTAAAAATCAATGAACTGGAAAAGATAGAGAAAAGCATTAAACTGAAGAACAAGTATGACAATAAATAACAGTGTATTCCTGATGAAATTTATTCTTGGTTTGCTTTCACTGGGTTGTATCTCTGCAATTAGCACCGCCGTTTTGGCGCAAGATATTAAAGGGATGTCCTTTTCTCATGAGGATTGGGAGCTTTATTGTAGCAATACAGGCACATGTCGTGCGGCAGGTTACCAAAATGATGATGTTAGTCAATCAGAACCCGCATCACTACTTTTGACGCGTCACGCAGGTGCGAAGCAAATGCTAACCGCAGAATTTGCTTTAGCCAGTTTTGAAGAAGATACATTGCCTGTGTCTAAGGTTCGGAATATTCATTTTTTTGTGAATAATTGGGACTTAGGCGTGGTGAAGGTGGAGGGCAATGAGCTTCCTTTGATGGGAACGCTGTCGAGTCAGCAAGTGAATGCCTTATTAGAAGTTGCGGGACAAAATGCCAAAGTTGAATTTAAAAATCAGGATGTGCATTGGCAAATTTCTGATAAGGGCATGACTGCAACGTTGCTCAAAATGGATGATTTCCAAAAGCGGGTCAATACTGTGAGTGCTTTGATTAAAAAGGGAGGCAACAGTGACGCTGGAGTTTTAGCAGCCGCCCCAAAATTCGTGGTGAAACAGGTGAAGACTGCCAATCAACCCTATCGGACTTTAGCACCAACTCAACCCCACTATCAGGCATTGTACAAAACCTTAATATCATCGCAGCCTAAAACAGAAGAAGTTGCTGAAGGCTTTTGTGAGGGGATTTATACGGGAGATGGACAAGAGCCACAACCGATTCAATTGTATAAACTGAGCGGACAAAAAGTATTGGCCACAACGTTGTGCTGGCGTGCTGCCTATAATGAAGGTTATGGTATGTGGGTATTAGATGCCTCACTCAAAGGCCCTGCAACTTTTATTACAGAAACCGCTTCAGACTTTTCGGAAGGGCATATTTATAGTGCACAAAAAGGGCGAGGCATTGGCGACTGTTGGGCAATCGCAGAATGGGTGTGGAATGGGCAGCAGTTTGTGCAAACGGTCGATCGTTGGACAGGTATGTGTAAAGGTTTAGCTGCGGGAGGGGTGTGGGATTTAGATCAAATTGAGGCAGTGGTGAAGTAGTTTGCTCGTTGTCATGCATTATCGGGGCATGATTGGTCACAATGTTCTATTTGATTGATTAAATAGATGATTTGATGCAGTTATATCCGCATACGCGTCAATTACAGGGATTGTGTTAATTCAGACAACTAAAAAATTAAAAATATAATTTATTTAACATTAAGTGTGTTTTGGTTGATCTATTTTTCAATAAAAGTGTAAAAATGAACAATAAAATCAGTGGTCTATGGTTTGTTATTTTATGTAATTTGCGATATTTTTAAACAATAAAATAATTATTGAGAACGACGACGTGAATTTAAAACAATTTATCTTCATTGGGGCGATTGGAATTACTTTACAGGGGTGTAACCACATCAGTAATTTCAGTACCGATTCCATCAATAAATATGCGACACCACAAGCGTTAATTGACCAGAAAAATTTAAATGCAGCTGATGGTACAGCTAAAGAATATGTCTATGATTGGGGGCAGCAACAAAACAGCACTGAAACTCAAGCGTTATATCCGCGGAAGTATTTAGGCAGTTATTGTCATGCCAAAGGGGGAAAATTTGGCTTGCTGTATAAAAGTAATTTGCATTTAGTCAAAGATCAGGCACAGAAAAAGCGCCTGACGGGGAACAGTAATGTAAAACAAGGTATTGGTGCTTATGAATGTGTATTGCCCAATGAGCGTTGGATTGTTTCGATTGAACCTACTGCGGAAGGAAAGTTCGAAGGTCATTTGGCTGCAAGAGCCGTTAGTCTGCAAACCCGTATACTGAGTGGGGATGAAGCCAAGCAATGGTATAAAAATGTAGGATCAAACTCTACAGAGAAAAAAACAACAAAAAGCGCTACAACGACAAAAAATAGCAAAACCGAACTAGCCAAAGAGCCGGACAATAAAAAAGAAGCAGAGAAAAAGAAAGAAAGTAAACCTGCTGTGGTAGAAGCTACGCAAACGGTAACTGCCCCAACAATTGAAACACCGCAACAGCAGCAGCTCAAAGCTTATGTCACTGCGCGTCGGGATTTAAGCAAGGGCACCAATAAGCTCAACGCCTGTAACAATGCGCAACGTGCGTATAACTATGGCAAGTTGGCAGGAACCAATGCCAATGTGTATACCGATTCAGGCATGCTCGTAGCACGTTGTTTGACCAGTGTGCCTGCATACAGCAGTCGCTTTTCTAACCCGAAAGGACAAGCCAATAAAATTCTGCAAAATCTTGCTAGTAACTATAACCATGCAGGTGCAAAACGCATGTTGAAACAAGGGCAATAAGTCGTTTAAGGGTAAGTTAAAGTGGATAAATTGGACTGAGGTAGCATCACGAAATAAAAACTAACTCAAGAGGTGTGAGGATGGGGAACAGTTCGGAAAATACAGTGTATTTTGAGGCAGCATTATTGGATCGGGAAGTCAGAGAATATGAGGTTGATATTCAACTGACACCATATTTTTATAATAATGCTGGTCGACCTAGCTATCTCACGAGCTGAGCCGATGGACTAAAACCACTTCCTCTTACACCTGAAAATCCACAAAGCAAAGGGAAGAAGTATCATGTCCCTCGCGCTTTAGGCAGCAAGAACAATGCACCTTATGGCATAGAAACCCAACTGGACTTTGAAGGCAGTCAATTTGAGTTTGAAGCGCTGTGGGCAACTCAAGAAAATGCGGCAGCTTTTGGTTTTACATTGGTTGAGGCAGGGCAAGCCATTCAAATTCAAAGTCCAGTCATCACGCTATCACAAATTGAATATGAATATGGGGTTTGGGCAAGTTATTGGTGCCCTTATTTGGATTTAGGTTTAACTTCGGGTCGTGGGAAAACTTTATTTCCTTTTATTTGTACTGATCTGGAGCATCATGATTTTCCACATGTGTTTGCTTCGACCGATGCAAACTTACCTTTGGTGATTAGTGTGGCCCGTTATTGGCCCAAACTAAAGAAAATTTATCTGGCTGATTTGTGGATTCCCGTGGGTTCAGCACTATATTTACCACCACAGCCTATAAATGCAGAGCGCGAATATATTAATCTGCATAATAATCGTAATTCAGCCCATGCCTGTTGGGGAAGTCAAGAACAGACCAGATTTAAAACGCATACCTTATTGCAAAACCAAGGGGGCTATTTTTATTGGTATTGGAATAAATCACCGACCATACATCATCAGTTATCTTGGATTAAATAGCTTATCTATGGGGTGCGTTCCGTACATATGGTCTGGAACGCAACGATCATTGCTTAAGATAAACTATCTTAAATCTGAATAGTTGCACCGAGTGCTTTTACATATTGTGCTAACCAAGCAGGGTGTGCAGGCCAAGCAGGTGCCGTGACCAAATGTCCATCTGTCACCGCTTCTGTGACGGCAATATCAGCATATTTTCCACCTGCCAGTTGCACTTCTGCTGCACAAGCAGGGTACGCAGAACAGGTGCGACCTTGCAACACATCCGCAGCAGCGAGAATCTGTGCACCGTGGCATACCGAGGCAATCGGTTTCTTTGCTGTATCAAATTCTTGCACAATTTCAATCACACGGGCATTCATACGTAAATATTCGGGTGCACGACCACCTGGAATGACTAAGCCAATATAGTCCGTGGTATTCACGGCAGTAAAATCGTGGTTAATGGCAAAGTTGTGTCCACGTTTTTCACTATAGGTTTGTTCACCTTCAAAGTCGTGAATCGCTGTGGCAATACTGTCTCCCGCTTTTTTGTCTGGACAGACCGCATGTACGGTATAACCGAGTCCTGTCAAAAATTGAAAAGGCACCATCGTTTCGTAATCTTCGGCGTAGTCACCGACCAGCATGAGAATTTGTTTAGCCATGATTTTTATCTCTGTGTTGTTATGTGTGGAATCATTCTGCTTCACCATAGCATAGCCCGATGAGCAGTTTAAGTTAGGCTTTGTTGTCTTTAGTCGTAGCGAATGATTAGTAAGGGGTGTGGAAAATAAAAGACATCCAATATCATAGTGATCATCAGTGGTTTTAGACCTGATTTGCATTAAAATGCGGGGCTGTCGTATAGCAATAACAAAGGATAATAATGATGGGCGTGAAGCACTGGGTTTCAAAAAGTTTGCTGTGGGTTGCACTCAGCTTTTCTTCAGCGACAATGGCAGCGGACATGACCACTTATCGGGGAATGGGCGCTGCGAAACAAGATTTTCCGACTTTTAAAACTTTACAAGCTGGCGGCTTTATTGCCAAGAAACCTGAAGTTTTCCGTTATGACTACAACGATGTATTTCGCATTAAAAAACCACTCAAGTTTATGGGGCAAAATGTGGTCGCGGTGTCGGATGAATACATGTCACAGTATGTCGGCTGTTGTGTCAGTGAAGGTTGGGGCGCTGTAGTAAGTAAAACTGCGGATTTAGCCGCACTGCAACAATTTGCCAAAAAGAATCAGTGTTCTTTAGGCCTTATAGCAAACGATAATACTGATTATTATACCTACATTCTAAAAAGACATCCGCAAGCTGAATATTATGAGCTGTCTTGTCGGGAGCGAGATTTAGCGCAATATTAAATCATGATTGATCCAGCAGTAGATGCCACTCGGTGAGTTGGATTCACTCCGTATCTCATTAGAAAAATGATGAAACCCGCACAATGCGGGTTTATTTACCTTTGTGATATTTTTATAGAAAACTAGCGCCTGCGGTTGCACCAAAGAGCATGACCCAAAGTGGATGTACTTTCCTAAACAGACTCATCACTGTCGCAATCGCAATGATGGCAATCAGCAAACTATTTTGTGCTGAAGCATCGGCAATAATCCATGCACTGACCAACACTAAGCCCACCGTAATGGGCTTTAAGGCTTTTTCAAAACGTTCACGTAGAGGATGATCTTTAAACCGATTCCAAAATTTCAGTGCAAATACGGTAATGACGGATGATGGTCCGAACTTGGCGAATGAGGTGACTAGAAGTCCAGCAGGACCTGCGACGTGCCAACCCACCAGCGGAACAATCATCATATTGGGGCCGGGTGCTGCCTGTGCCATCGCAAACATGGTGCTAAATTCTGTGGCAGTTAACCAGTGATGCACTTCGACCACTTGATGTTGTATTTCAGGCAAAATGGCATTACCACCGCCAAAAGCCAGTAAAGAAAGCTGAGTAAAAACGATGGCTAAAGCAATCAGAATCATGCGTTTTTTGCTCCTTTATTCAGGCTTAAAACCGTGATGTTGAGGGCAACCAAAATGACTAAAGTCAGTAATAATGGAATTTTGATCAACAACATAAATACAAAGGTTAAGGCGATGGTCAACCAAGTTAAATAGCGTCGCATAATCGGACGAAGCATTTTTAATCCCATCGCAAACAACAAGCCTGCGGCAGCGGCAGCAAGACCTTCAAGCATGTGTTTAACTGCGGGAATGGATTGAAATTGGGCGTACAGTTCATACAGCATAATTACAATTAAAGTCGGTGCCGAGATCAAACCCACCGCAGCACTAATTGCACCCTTCACCCCTTGAAATTGATAGCCAATTGCGACTGACATATTGATGATATTGCCGCCAGGCAGTAGTTGGCACACGCCAAGTAAATGCGTGAATTCCTCAATTGTCAGCCATTTACGATCATCTACAATCATACGGTGTGCCAGTGGTAGCACCCCGCCAAACCCCATCAGCCCAAGTTTCATAAACCCCATAAATAATTCCTGATGATTGGGATGAATGTCTTGCTCTAATGTCATGACTTCAGTTTTCATTGCTGACCTCACTCGTTCTAATGTCAAAAGTATGCGCTTGTTGCGTTATAATGAAAAATGCTATTTATGATGTAAACCATACCTAAATGGTATGCTTAATCTGGAGAGTTGAAGATGGATATTCACAAGCTCAACGCCTTTGTGGCGGTGGTGGAAGAAAGTAATATTTCACGTGCAGCCGTGCGTTTAAATATGCAACAGCCACCGTTGACCCGCATCATTAAAGGTCTGGAAGATGAGTTGAATACGCAGCTATTGAAACGTTTACCGCGTGGCGTAGAAGCAACTGAAGCGGGTAAAGTGCTGTATCAGGAAGCTTTGACCATCCTGGCACATGCACAGGCGATCCCGCAGCGGGTGAAGAACATTACCCAAGGTTTGGAAGGGCAGTTGAATATTGGCTTTACCAATTCGGTGGGCTTACATCCTTTTTTACCTGCATTGTTACGTAATTTCCGTGAAACTTTTCCTGCGGTTTCGATTCATCTAGAAGAAGATGGTAGTAACTCACTGATTGACTCGATCAGTAACGATAAAAATGACATCGTCTTTTTACGCAAACCTGCTCCGCTTGGCGCGGGGCTAAATAGCTTGCATGTACTGGACGAACCGTTGATTGTGGCGATGCCGAATAACCATCCATTGGTGGAACAGTCTGATGCAATTCACTTACTCGATTTAGAAGCTTATGATTTTGTGCTGTATCGTCGTTTAGCGGGGCAGGATTTATTCGACAATATTATGGCGAGTTGTTATCAGGCGGGCTTTAGTCCGAAAATTGTGCAAGAGGCCCCACGATTAACCTCCAGTTTAAATCTGATTGCGGCGGGTATTGGCTTATCGATTGTGCCTGAAGCGATTCGAGACTTTTGGAATAAACAGATTGTGTATAAACCGTTAAAGGCAGATTTGCCGTGTATTGCCCCAATTTATGCGGTGTATAAGCACAATGTTGATAATGTACGTTTGCAGCATGTGTTGCAATTGTTAGGCAGACAGCCTCACGAGATACAGAGTCATAACAGCTGAGTTTTAATGGCTGTGTTACAAAGAAACCAATCAGTTTTTGGAATTCAACAGATGTCTGTTCAGCTTGTGAAAACTCAGGGGAAGTGGTTGGGTCTTGGTCGTGTGGTGTTGTTGGCAGCCACGGTTTTGGGTGCAACGCAGATGAGTATGGCGAGTACCACGGTCGATCAACTGAGTAATTGTCTAGTGAAATCGACCACCGCGACCGATAAAACCGCCGTGTTGCAGTGGACCTTTGTGGCGTTATCGACGCATCCCGATTTAAAACAGTTTAGTCAGGTCACGGAAGATCAGAAAACCGCACTGGATAAAAATGTGGCGCAAGTGTTGCAACGTATTTTGGTTGAGCAATGTTCGGCACAGACTAAAGCCGTGATTCAGGCAGATGGTATTCAAGCCGTAGGTGAAAGTTTTCAGCAGTTGGGACAGATTACAGGCGAGGAAATTGTAAAGAATACCGAAGTGAAGCGGCAGTTGAATGGTTTGTTACGTTATCTCGATTTGAACAAGATGGTGACGACGTTTTTAACACCTGAGATTTGGAATAAATTGGGTCATATTAAATAGATAGCTAAAATAAGATTTGATTATAAAGGCTTTTTTTTATATAGTTTTTACTGATATAGAATCTTTTAATATGCATGTATGAGTGTTAAAAATAATCAAGGAGACAATTCCTTTTGTAAAAAAGATATAAATTTCTATGAAAATGATTTGTTTATTTTCATTGCTTTTATGTTGTGGTTTTTGGCTATTAATTTTTTGCTAAAAATTGGGGGATTTTTGATTGATTTATTACCTGTAAATTTTACAATTAGCTTCGTTGGATTTCTTGCAATATTCTTTTTTCGAGAAAAAATATTAATTATTTTAGAATTTCTGTGTAAAATTCAATCAAAAATCTTAAAACCTTTTGAAGTAATTAATGACAATAAAACAGAATTTTTTATTTGGGCACTTTTTACTTTATTCGCAGGTCAGTTAGGAATTATAACTAATCTATTGATTCGAGTTCTTGGTACTGATAAAGATTTTCAAGAGTCACTTTATTTAGATGCTCAAGCTGGAAATTTCTATTTGTATTCAATCGCAATTATTGCTTCAATGCTAGGTAATGTATTCACTACCTTTTTAAGCTCTAAAGAAGCTTCTTTCCGTTATATTCGAATTATAGCTTCTTCTGTATTAGTTTTATTCTTGTTACTGAATGCTATAGTTTACAGTGCAACCCAGTTGGGAGATCCTATTGATATTGGGGTAGCATTTTACTATTCATTCGACTGGTTGCAATTAGCTTTTTATATAGCTTCAATGATTTTTTCAATTTATTGTTTTTGTCTTGTAAAATTAAATTTACCCAAATTCAAGGATCTTTCCTATGATGATGACTATGGCAAAAATGAAACTAAAGAAGTTGATGCACTAACTAAAAGTGCTGTGAAAAAGACTAGTGATGGAGATTTAAGAGTATGATGAAGGAATTCCCATTACTTGAAGTTATACAACCTATAGGTACTTTTTTTGTCTCGGTGCTTGATGCTCAAACTTTGATTGAAATCACGGAAGTCAAACATCGAGGAGAGTATCCTGATGCTGTACAACGAGATTTAAGTAAAAAAAGGGTAAAGGCAATTGCTAATTATTGTAATGACCCTGATGCAACATTCCCAACATCTATTGTTGTCTCTCTCAATATGGGGGAAGGTTATGAAATTGATGTAATTAATAGAAAAATAATTATAAATCCGGATATAAAAATAGGAGAGATTATTGATGGTCAGCACAGAATAAATGGACTAAAAGAATCTGGTTTAGCTAGTAAATTCACTCTTCCTGTAGTATTTATGATCGATCTAGATGCTTATCAAAAAGCATATGTTTTTTCTGTAATTAATAGTAAGCAAACTTCTGTACCATCCTCTTTAATTTATGACTTATTTGCATTAAGCAAAAATAGGAGCCCATTTAAAACTTGTCATGAAATTACAAGAGCGCTAAATAGATCTGAACTTTCTCCTTTTTATAATCGGTTAAAAATGTTGGGTAAGAAAGAAGAAGGGCAAGAACTAGCAACAATTTCTCAAGGATCATTCGTGAAATATTTACTAGAACTTATCAGTAGAGATCCTGAACAAGATACGAGGGATATTAAAAACGATATTGAATTAGATGATGATAGTAGGTGTTCTCTTAGATCTTTGTTTGTAAAAGAAAAAGATGATTTAATTTTAAAAATTATTATGAATCTTTTTAATGCTGTCAAAGACATTTTTAGTATCGAGTGGGAACAACCTCAGAACTCAATTTTATCTAAACCAATAGGTGTTGGGGCAATTTTGAAACTAGCTAACTTAGAATTAATCCCACTTGGACTTAAGGAAGGAAACCTTACAGAAGAATTTTTTAAGGAAAAACTTAAAAGAATTAAAATTAATTTTGATTCTGAGAACCACGAGATATCATCAGAAAACTATGGTTCAAATGAGCAAGCTAGAACTAAATTAGTGAATAAAATGAAAAGTGCTTTAAGTTAAAAGAAAACCCGCTTAAAAGCGGGTTTTCTTTTTCAAAATAGATCAGATTAACCAATCAATTTCTTCATTAATTCATTGACTTGCGCAGGGTTAGCTTTACCTTTTGCAGCTTTCATCACTTGACCGACAAGACCGTTAAAGGCTTTCTCTTTACCAGACTTGTATTCCTCAACCATCTTCTCGTTGGCTGCAAGCACGTCTTTAATAATCGCTTCAATTGCGCCTGTATCAGTTTCTTGCTTCAAGCCTTTTTCAGCAATAATGGCATCGGCAGTTTTGCCTTCTTCCCACATAAAGCCAAACACTTGCTTCGCGATTTTGCCGTTAATGGTATTGTCCACAATACGTGCGATCATGCCACCCAACTGTTCAGCCGAAACAGGAGAATCTGCCAACTCTAAGCCTGCTTTGTTTAAAGCACCTGAGAATTCGCCCATCACCCAGTTTGCAGACACTTTACCATGAGCAGAACCGCCAGCAGCTTGAACCACCGCTTCATAAAACTCAGACATTTCACGCGTCAGTGTTAACACGTGTGCATCGTACTCAGTCACCCCAAAGTCCGCCACGAAACGCTCACGACGTGCCGCAGGTAACTCAGGTAATGTTGCACGAGCCGCTTCAATTTGTGCATCTGAAATAATCACAGGCAACAAGTCAGGATCTGGGAAGTAGCGATAGTCGTTCGCTTCTTCTTTCGAACGCATTGAACGCGTTTCCATTTTCACTGGGTCGAATAGACGTGTTTCTTGGTCGATTTTGCCGCCGTCTTCTAAAATGTCCATTTGGCGTTCAATTTCAACATTGATCGCTTGTTCAATGAAACGGAAAGAGTTGAGGTTTTTCAGTTCACAACGTGTACCAAATTCGTTGCCCGGACGACGTAGCGACACGTTACAGTCAGCACGGAATGAACCTTCCGCCATGTTACCGTCAGAAATACCCAACCAACGTACTAAAGTGTGAATCGACTTGATATACGCCACAGCTTCTTCAACCGAACGCATGTCAGGTTCAGACACGATTTCAAGTAAAGGTGTACCGGCACGGTTTAAGTCGATACCTGACATCCCTTCAAACTGGTCGTGAATCGATTTACCAGCATCTTCCTCTAGGTGAGCACGCGTTACGCCAATGCGCTTCACCGTACCATCTTCAAGTTGAATGTCGATATGACCCAAGCCCACAATCGGGTTGTCCATCTGGCTAATTTGGTAGCCTTTTGGTGAGTCTGGATAGAAGTAGTTTTTACGGGCAAACACAGATGCTTGGTCGATAAAGGCATCAATACCTAAACCAAAACGAATCGCCAAATCCACCACTTGTTTATTTAAAACAGGCAACACACCCGGCATCGCCAAATCGACAAGGCTGGCTTGTGTATTTGGGTCTTGACCAAATTCAGTCGAAGAACCTGAGAAAATTTTAGATTTGGTCGCAAGCTGAGTGTGAATCTCAATCCCGATAACGACTTCCCAACCGTCAATCAATTTCAACTTTTGAGCTTCAGCCATTATGCATTCTCCTCAGCAATTGCTGCACGTTTGGTGTGCCAGTCCGTGTTTTGTTGGTATTGATGAACAATCGACAACAATTGTGATTCTGACCAGTAGTTACCAATCAACTGTAAGCCAACAGGGAGTTGTGCTTGGTCAAAGCCAACAGGAGCATTGATGGCTGGTAAACCTGCCAAGTTCACTGCAAGGGTGTAAATGTCACCTAAATACATTTCTGTTGGGCTGAGGTTAGCGCCAATTTTATATGCAGTTGTTGGTGCAGAAGGCGCAGCAATCACGTCTACATTTTCAAATGCTTTTAAGAAGTCTTGTTGAATTAAGCGACGAACTTTCTGTGCTTTCACATAATAAGCATCGTAGTAACCTGCTGAAAGGGCGTAGGTACCAATTAGGATACGACGTTGTACTTCAGCACCAAAACCTTCCGAACGCGAACGTTTGTATAGGTCTAAAATGTCGGTCGGGTTTTCACAGCGGTAGCCGTAACGTACGCCATCAAAACGAGAAAGATTCGATGATGCTTCCGCAGGGGCAATCAAGTAATACGTTGGAACATAGGCTTCCGTCATGTTGAGATCAATCTCAACTAAAATCGCGCCCATTTCTTCCAATTTTTTCAATGATTCTTCAACGCGTGCTTTTACGTCGGCATCTAAACCAGCGACATTGAAGTATTGTTTTGGAATACCAATGCGTAAACCTTTAACAGATGTGCCATTTAAGTTTGCAACGTAGTCGTCGACTTCTTTTTCAATAGAAGTTGAGTCTTTCGCGTCATGACCTGCCATCACGTTCATGAGATAAGCACAGTCTTCTGCCGAACGTGCCATTGGTCCGCCTTGGTCCATTGATGAAGCATAAGCAATCATCCCGAAACGTGAAACACGGCCATAGGTCGGTTTTAAACCCGTTAAACCACAGAAAGATGCAGGTTGACGAATTGAACCGCCTGTATCGGTTCCTGTCGAAAACGGTGCAAGATCAGCAGCTACAACGGCCGCAGAACCACCCGAAGAGCCACCTGGTACGTGTTCTAAATTCCATGGATTTTTCGTTGCGCCATAAAAAGGGTTTTCAGAAGTTGAACCCATGGCAAATTCGTCCATGTTCACTTTACCTAAAGTCACCAGACCTGCGGTTTTGCCTTTAGCAACCACAGTTGCGTCATACGGTGAGATAAAGTTGTCCAACATTTTTGAGCCCGCAGAGGTTTTAATGCCTTGGGTACAAAAAATGTCTTTGTGTGCAATCGGAACACCTGTGAGCGTACTTGCTGTGCCTGCTTTAATCGCAGCATCCGCAGCGTCTGCTTGAGCCAATGCTTGCTCTGCGGTCACGGTAATATAGGAATTTACCTGCGTATCGATTTTTTCAATACGTTTTAAATAATGTGCAGTCAGTTCGCGAGAGGAGAATTGAGCTTGTGCCAAACCCTCAGCAAGTTCACGAATCGATAAGCGGTGTAAATCGGTCATGAGAAATAATTCTTTACGTTTAATTTAAAAAAAATGGTTCAACTGAGTGAAAATTATTCAATCACGCGTGGTACAAGGTACAAGCCTGCTTCGGTTGCTGGTGCAACAGCTTGATATTCTTCACGATGATTCTGTTCAGTCACCACGTCTTCACGTAACGGCTGTGGATTGTCGAAAGGGCTTTTCAATGGTTCAACACCTTCGGTGTCGATGCCCTTTAAGGTTTCCATCATGCCTAAAATTTTGTTTAGACTTTGAGCATATTCAGCAGATTGCGTATCATCTAGCGATAAACGAGCAAGATTGGCGATCGCTGAAACTGTTTGAGCATTTAAATCTGCTGAATGCTGAGCATCCGATGTAGACATAACATCACCTAATCAGTATTAAAAAATTTCAAAATATCGTGCGTTATAATAAGCGATTGACTTGTTCAAAGCATCACATTTAGTTAAAGTTGCGACCTTGCGTCCACATAAAGTTAAACTGAGAACGACCCCGTGATTCTAAAACGACTAATTGGCTTGTTTTCGCCAGACCTCGCCATTGATTTAGGTACAGCAAATACACTTATTTATGCACCAGGACGAGGCATTATATTAAATGAACCGACAGTTGTGGCTATTCGTCACAGCGGTTCACAAAAAATTGTTGCCGCTGTTGGTCTTGATGCGAAGCAAATGCTTGGTCGTACGCCTGCGAACATCTCTGCAATTCGCCCAATGAAAGACGGTGTAATTGCTGATTTTGAAGTGACTGAAACCATGCTCAACCAATTTATTGGTAAAGTGCATGAAAAGCGTTTATTCCCACCTGCACCGCGTGTTGTGGTGTGTGTTCCATGTAAATCGACATTGGTTGAACGTCGTGCGATTCGTGAGGCTGTATTCAATGCAGGCGCACGTGATGTACGTTTAATTGAAGAACCGATGGCTGCAGCAATTGGTGCAGGCTTACCTGTAGAACAAGCCTGCGGTTCGATGGTGGTTGATGTGGGTGGTGGTACAACTGAAATTGCAATTATTTCATTGCAAGGTTGTGTCTATGCCGACTCTTTACGTGTTGGCGGTGATGTGTTTGATGAACAAATCATTAACTATGTGCGTAAAGCACATGGCTGCGTGATTGGTGAAACCACAGCAGAAAACATTAAGAAAGAAGTGGGTATGGCTTTACCAGACGAACAGGGTAAAACGCTAGAAATTGAAGTTCGTGGTCGTAACTTGGCAGAAGGCGTGCCACGTGCCATTACAGTAACTTCAAACGAAATTACCCAAGCGATTTCTGATCCTTTACAAAGCATTGTTTCAGCAGTGAAATCTGCATTGGAACAAACGCCACCTGAATTATCTTCAGATATTGCAGAGCGCGGCATTGTATTGACAGGTGGTGGTGCATTGCTACGTAACCTTGACAAATTATTGGCTCAGGAAACTGGTTTACCAGTTGTAGTTGCTGAAGATCCTTTAACTTGCGTCACTCGTGGTGGTGGTAAAGTTTTAGAATTCTTTGATAATCCAAATCACGACATGTTATTCGTTGGTTAATTAAGGATTTGGCTGTGCAAACAAATTTGTTTTCTAGGCAGCCCCCATCATTTCGCTCATTTATCATTGCGGTTGTAACATGTTTGGTGGTGCTATTTTTTAACTGGCGCTTACCTCATGTGATACAGCCTGCAAGAGATGTCTTGTATGCGGCATATAATCCTATTTATGCCTTGGCAAGTTATCCTGTATTGTCCAGCGAATGGTTGACGCAGCAGACCAAGTCTGAGGCACAATTACGTCGTGAAAATACGGCCATGCAGGCGGAGTTGCTACAAGCTCAAGTGCGTTTGCAAAAGCTGTCCGAGCTTTCTGCTGAAAATACACGTTTACGTGGTTTACTTGATACGCCTTTAATTATTGATGGCCGAATGGAAATTGCGGAAGTCATTGGGACGGATGCGGATCCATTACGTCATATTATTGTGATTAACCGTGGTTCAACCAACAACTTGAAAGTTGGACAAACGGTACTGGACGATAAGGGCATCATGGGGCAAATCATCAATGTGTATCCACACAGTAGCCGCGTCATGTTGCTTTCCGACAAAGACCATTCTTTATCGGTACGTCTAGAGTACACGGGCATGCGTGCGATTGTTTCGGGCACAGGTGATTTAGGACATCTGAAAATGGAATACGTTCCAACCAGTGCCAATATTAAGGTGGGTGAAAAAGTGTATAGCTCAGGTTTAGGGGCGCATTTCCCAGCAGGATATTTGGTCGGTACAGTGTCTAAAGTGAGCCGACATACGACGGGTGAGTTTGCACAGATTGATGTGGTTCCCGCAGCGCAGTTAGCCACAGGTCATCATGTTGTGGTGCTGTTTTCCGACTCATTAGCGATGGAGCAGCCACATGCCAATCGCTAAGTTACGTCAAGAAAAACGTCAAGATCCGTTATTCCCAATTATCTTTTCAGTGATTGTGGCCTCTGTGCTGATGGTCTATCCATTGGCCTATGCTGTTTCGGGCTGGCGTCCATTGTTTATGATGATGGTCATGCTGTTTTGGGTGCTCTGTCAGCCAACATGGTGTGGTGTTTGGTTTGCTTTTGGTACAGGCATTTTTGTCGATTTACTGATGGATGCGCCACTGGGCTTAAATGCCTTGTGTTTTGTGGTGATTAGTTTTGTTGCGCGTTTTGTGATTCGTGAACGCCGTGTACTGACTTTTGCTAATCTGTGGGTGATTGCAACACTGGCAATTCTAGCTTATCTGTTTATGATGTGGGTGGCACAAATTATGGGGGGCATTCAGTTCTCCTTTGCCCGACATTGGCAGCCATTACTCACCAGTGTTCTGCTGTGGCCCTTGGTTTATTTTGTGCTGAAAAAATGGCGCGTTTAGTTCTTGCTTCTAGTTCTCCGCGCCGTCGTGAGCTGCTTCAGCAGCTCGGTCTAGACTTTTCAACGTATAGTCCTGAGATTGATGAATCTGTGCTTGAGAATGAAAGCGCAGCAAATTATGTCCAGCGTTTGGCTTGTGAAAAAGCAGCAGTCGTACAACAAAAATTTCCCAATGCCATTATTCTTGCCGCAGACACCAGTCTGAGTGTGGATGGTGAGATTTTGGGTAAGCCAGAATCAAAAGACCATGCCTTTGAAATATGGGCAAAAATTTCGGGCAGAAAACATGATGTATTTTCTGGAGTATGTGTACGCACATCAGCGCAAATTTCAAGTATAGTGGTGCGTACCCAAGTCGAATTTCAAGTGCTGAGCCTGAAAGACATGGAAGACTATTGGGCAACAGGGGAGCCCGAAGGAAAAGCGGGAGCTTATGCCATACAAGGACTTGCTTCGCGTTATATTCCCCGTATTGAAGGCAGTTATACCAATGTCGTTGGTTTGCCGTTACATGAGACAGTCGAGTTATTCAAAGCCATTAAGGTCCTAAATTAATGGTGAAACAAAAATTTTTATAATGTTTTGAGTCTTATTATGTCTGACGAGTTACTGATTAATGTCACACCGATGGAGTGTCGTGTGGCGTTAATTCAAAACGGTACAGTCAACGAGTTATATGTTGAACGTACTGTAAAACGGGGTTTGGTAGGAAATATTTATAAAGGCAAAGTGGTTCGCGTTTTGCCAGGTATGCAGGCAGCTTTTGTCGATATTGGACTGTCTCGTACTGCTTTTTTACACATCAATGATATGGTCTGGCCACGTAATCAGCCGATTCCCAATGTTTTTGAGTTATTACAGCCTGGGCAAATTCTGACGGTTCAAGTCATGAAAGATATGCTGGGAACCAAAGGTGCACGTTTAAGCACAGATCTTTCTATTCCTTCGCGTTATTTGGTGCTCATGCCTTTTGGTAATCACATTGGTGTATCGCAACGAATTGAATCGGAAGGAGAACGTGAGCGTTTACGTTCTATTATTGAGAAGATTCAAGCGGTACATGAGTTACCCGGCTCAGTCATTGTACGTACTGCTGCGGAAGGCATTGATGAAGCTTCCATTGCACAGGATATGGCGTATTTGGCAAAGTTGTGGGAATACATCCAGCGCAAACAAAAAAATATTGCTGTCCCTTCTCTTATCTTTGAAGAATTACCTTTACCACAACGTATTATTCGTGATTTAGCGAATGAAAATACAGCAAAAATTTCTGTTGATTCACGTGAAATTCATGCGAAATTGCAGGAATTTGTGGTTGAGTTTGTACCGAATATGCAGAGTCGCCTGATTCACTATCCGGGTGAGCGGCCAATTTTTGATTTATATAATGTTGAAGAAGACATTCAGAAAGCATTGCAAACCCGTGTTGCTTTAAAGTCCGGCGGTTATTTAATGATTGACCAGACCGAGGCCATGACCACCATTGATGTCAATACGGGTTCCTATGTCGGTGGTAGAACACTGGAAGATACCGTGTTTAAAACCAATATGGAGGCAACGCAGGTGATTGCACGTCAGTTACGGTTACGTAACTTGGGCGGCATTATTATTATTGATTTCATTGATATGCAGGAAGCTCAGCATCGCGAAGAAGTGATGAATCAGTTCGAGCGTATGTTGGAACGTGACCATGCCAAGACCAAAATTACGCAGGTTTCGGAGTTAGGTCTGGTCGAAATGACGCGTAAGCGTACCCGTGAGTCATTAGAGCATTTGTTATGTGAATCTTGTCCGACTTGTCAGGGGCGTGGTTATGTCAAAACAGCAGAGACGGTATGTTACGAAATCTTTCGAGAAATCTTAAGATATACCCGAGCTTTTGAATCACAGAGTGGCTTTACTGTTGTCGCGCATCCTTCCGTGATTGATCGGTTACTTACGGCAGAAGCGCCAGCTGTAGCGGATTTAGAGCATTTCATTAAGCGCGTGATTAAATTTCAGGTGGAAAATTTATATACGCAAGAGCAATACGATATCATTCTAAGCTGAAATTGTAACAGGATGTCGTTAAACACTTGTTACAACTGAAATTTTACTTTCGAGCTGGTTTTTTCAATACTACTCATACCAAGTAGCCAAACTAAATTTTCATTTTTGGAGAATTTGGTCTTAGCAAGAAGAGGTGTGAAATGGGCATGAGTGAAAAAATTATCAAACAAGGTATCAAGCACGTGCTAGATAATAAAAACGTACATACGGGTTATATCGTCGATGAGCAAGGCAAAGAAACTCAAATTACAACTGCCATGGTTCGTTCGGTCTGTCATCAATTACTGAAACAGTGTCGTAGTATTAAAGCTTAAGGGGCTCACATGAAGCCCCTTAATTTATTCTGTAGTATCTTGCTGTGCTGTTTTAGCGGTTAACTCACCGCTTTCAACTTTGGGCTTTTGACCCCAACAATACTTTCAAATCGTTGAATTTCTTCTTCCAAATGCGTTAACAGGTTTTGCATTTTAGGGAGTGCGACGCGGCATGCAGTCAGACCCACTTCAAGCTTATCCAAATAGCTGGTCATGGTAATATTGAGTGCTTGACCATCTAAGATAATTGATGCTGGATACAATGCATCTAATTTGGCGCCATTCCAATATAAAGGTTCACGAGGACCTGGTACGTTAGAAATGACCAAATTGAATGCCTGACGTTTTGGCATTAAACCTGAGGCAATATTTAAGCCAGCAGCACCATATACAAAAGCACTATAGTTCATGATCTGGTTTGAGTTCATGCGTTTAAAGCGTTCTTTTGCATTCAGGACACTACGACGAATAATCTGCAAACGTTCTAAAGGATCTTCTTTATGTGTGCCCAAATTCGCTAAAATCATAGTAATTCGATTCGAGACTTCTGAATCATCATCACGAATAGAAGCAGGAACCATGGCAATCAAAGGTTTTTTAGGTAGAGCATTTTGACTCAGCAAATATTCACGTAATGCACCAGAGCAAATTGCCAATACCACATCGTTAATTGTGACATTTAAAGATGTCGCAATATGACGCAAACGATCAAATTCAAAAGACTGGGCTGCAAAGCGGCGTGACGAACTAACACGCTGATTTAAAATACTGCTGGGTGCTTGAAAGCTGGACACATAGTCCGGATTGCGTCCCATATCCTTCATTACTGTTTTAGAAAGTTCTCGAATGACAATTGGAGTTGCTTCAACCTGTTGCTTCAATCCCGTAATGATTTTTTTCATTCGGCTGACATTCGCTTCTTTGATACGTTTTGCACGAGGACCTTCAACACACCACGGCGGGACAATGCTTTTGGCATGTGGATCGTGAGAGAGGGACTTTTCGACCAGACGCATACCCGCAATACCATCAACCATTGCATGGTGAATTTTAAAATACATAGCAAAACGGTTACCTTCAATTCCTTCGATGATGTAACACGTCCATAGAGGTTTAGCACGATCAATAAGCGCACTATGCTCTTGCGAGATATAGGTCAGTAATTCACGAATGCGTCCAGGATGGGGTAAGGCAATGTGGCGAAAATGATGGTCGAGATCGAACTCTTCATCTTCATCCCATAATAGACCATTCAATTTATTGTTAAATGGTGGAATAGGAATGGATTTCGAGCTGCGAATATCTGCAACTAAGTCTTGTAGAAAAGTTTCAGGTGCATGTTCAGGAATTTGAAAAAGAAATAATCCCCCAACGTGCATGGGTTGCTGCCGTTTTTCTAATGTTAAAAAAATAAAATCAATAGGGTGTAATGGGCGCATAGTGTCGATTGCCTCACTGCAATTTCTATGGTGACTCCTTTCTGAGTCACATTGTTAGAATTATAAAACTTGATTTGAGTATAGCGCCTTTTACCTAGAAAAGTTACGGCTTTATGTGTTCATCAATCTGAAAAAAAGCCACTGAATAGTTCAGTGGCTTTGGCTTGACAAAATTACTTTGATAAATTACCCGCATGTAATCCGCATTCTTTATGTGTGGCTTCTTCCCACCACCAACGACCTTCACGCTCATGTTGATTCGGTAATACAGGACGTGTACATGGTTCACAACCAATTGAAATAAAACCGCGTTCATGCAATGGATTGTAGGGAACTTCCATCATTCGAATGTAGCTCCATACTTCTGCACTTGACCAATTGGCCAAAGGATTATATTTAATGAGCTGTTTGTCTGGACCAGAAAAACCAACATCAGATTGAACCACTGGAATTTCAGTGCGTGTACCTGGGCTTTGGTCTTTACGCTGACCGGTAATCCAACCATCTAAAGTCGCCAGTTTTTTACGTAAAGGTTGCACTTTACGAATACCACAACATTCTTTATGGTCATCTTGGTAAAAACTGAATAACCCTTTTTCATTGACGAGCGCTTGGACTGCTTCAGATTCTGGGAAACAGATTTCGATATTAATATTGTAATGTTTGCGCACAGTTTCAATAAATTGATAGGTTTCTGGGTGCAAACGGCCCGTGTCTAAACTAAAAACACGGAATGGTTTACCCAGATTGGCTGCCATATCAATCAGCACAACATCTTCAGCACCAGAAAAAGAAATGGCAATTTCACCTTCTTGATTCAGTGCGAGTTCTAAAATTTCACTTGGAGATTTATCTGCATATTCAGATGCAAGTGCATCAATATGATCGACAGTAGGGATAGTAGTCATTAGAGTTCCTGGCTATAGGCTTGGAGACTTCAAAACCTATATTAAAAGATTTTGAAAATATTCTAATTGAATTGAATATTTCTACTTAGCATTAAAAAATAAATGCTTATGAAAAAAATAGATTTAAAAAACAGCAACTACTGAATCATAAGTTGATGCTATTATAGTCCAAATTTTTTTCATAGACAGTTGGGAGCATTCATGGAAGTTGTATGTCTTGATTTAGAGGGTGTGTTAGTTCCAGAAATTTGGATTAACTTTGCAAAAAAAACTGGAATTAAAGCGCTAGAAGCGACAACACGTGATATTCCTGACTACGATGTGTTAATGACACAGCGTCTAGATCTTCTCAAGCAACATAATTTAGGCTTGGATGATATTCAAGAAGTGATTGCGGAAATGGGACCATTTCCGGGTGCGAAAGAGTTTGTAGAATGGGTTAGCACACATTTCCAACTCATTATTCTTTCAGATACTTTTTATGAATTTGCCCATCCGTTGATGAAACAATTGGGTTGGCCAACTATTTTCTGTCATAAGTTAGAAACAGATGAGCAGGGGATGATTTCTGCTTATAAATTACGTCAACCAGACCAAAAACGTCAGGCAGTTAAAGCGCTTCATGGTTTGAACTTCCGTGTGATTGCGGCGGGCGATTCATATAATGACACCACAATGCTGGGTGAAGCAGATCATGGCTTCTTGTTTGATGCGCCAGAAAATGTGATTGCTGAGTTTCCACAATTCCCAGCAATCAACGGTTATGATGCGTTAAAAGAAGCCATTCGTAAGGCATCTGTACGTGATATTCCTGCTTAATTCTATAAAATTAAACAAAAAAAGACGGACTCATAAGTCCGTCTTTTTATTGCAAAGATTAGAATTTGTAGCCTAAATTCAAACCATAAGCGATAGCGTTGTTGTCAGTGAATGTTCCTGCTGCAGAATGAGCACCAGTTACGGCATCAGCATCACCTAACCAGTAATATTTTACGCCTGCACCAATGAAGTAGTTTTCTGTTGGAGAGAAACGAACACCTGTTCCAACACTCCAAAAGCCTTCAGTTGGGCCAAGTGTAGTCACAGGGTTTCCTGCACCAGAGTCCCAACCTACGGATACATTGGCACCCCAACGATCACTGAATTTACGCCCCAAACCAACTGTTGCCGAAATTTGATCATCTTTATAGTCAATCAAATTAAAGCCATTTGGTTTATTGGCTACAAGTCCAGCTTGCCCTAGAACTTGAGACAGTTTTCCAAAGTTGTACGGTTGAACTTTGAAGTTTGACCAATCTACCCAGCGCACATTAGCAAATGCCACGGTATTTGCCATGATGCCCGTTTGTAAATCGACATTGACAGATTGGGGGGTGGTTAATTCTGTTTCACCACTTGAGGCATTTAATGCGGTCATGACACCATCAAGTTTTGCATTACCAGTTAAACCCGCAAGCCCAAAATGCTCATAGGCATTCATTTTATGTTTAATTTCAGCACGATAAGTTACTGATGCTTTTAAGGCAATTTCAGGAATTTGATAAGCAACACCTGCTAACCAACCAACAGACTCATCTTCACCTGTTCTAAAATCATAACCATTAAGAACGCTATAGGTTGTACCACGAAGTAAGACAGTCCCATCTACCGTTTGATATACGGCACCAGCATATAAGTTCCAGTTATCATTCGGTTGATAACCTACTAATAAATTTAAATTTTGAGTATCAACAACAACAGATGTACCACCTTTAAAGGGAACAGGACGATTTTCTACAAAACCATTATCCCCAGAATATTCGGCATCTGCACCATAGGGTTGGTCGTAAATCAAGCCAACAGAGAAATGATCAGTTGCTTGAATCTTCAACGCTGCATGAGGGAAGTAATAGTCACCAGCCATGTCACCTGTATTTTTATTGTCTTTATCTTTGCCTGATACATTTGGATCAAGTATAGAAATACCTGTTTCAAAGTAGTTTCCTGGTTGTAGGAAAGCTGCAATAGATTGGCCAGAACGATCAAGGCCCGCTGCAAATGTAGAAGTAGTAGGAATAAGACAGAGTAAAATTGCTTTTTTAAGAGCTGTAAGCTTCATGGATATTTTCCCTGATATCGCTTTGTAACTAAAAGTTAAGGGAAGGTAACATAAATTAAAAAAGAGTAAATGCACTATGCCGTTTATTAATTGAACTAGTTCATGCACAAAAAGTACTTGAATAGAGTAAAAGTACTAATGGTTTATATGTAGATTGATGATTTATATATAAAAAATTAGAGTAATTAGCTTAATTGTTTAACTTTTTAAATGCAGAATTAAATGCTTAATTAAAAAACACTTGGCTAAGTTTGATAGAAATTGAGATTTATAAAATGATACTTTTTGCCAAAAAAAGACCATCCAGAAGGATGGTCTTTTGAATGAAATATGAATTAGAAGCGGTAGCCGAGTTTTAAACCGTATGCAATTGCATTATTGTCAGAGAAATCAGCAACATAATTTGATGTGCCAAATTGTGCGCCAGTTTGTGCTTTAGCGTCACCTAACCAGAAGTATTTCACACCACCAGCAATGAATGTTGCAGGTGTAGGGCTGTATTGAACACCAAGACCAAGGTTCCAATAACCTTCTGTTGGGCCTAGTGTAGTAATAGGGTTACCTGCACCAGAATCCCAACCTACAGATACATTACCTGCCCATTGATCGTTAAGTTTGCGCCCTAAACCTACGTTTGTTGACCATTGATCATCACTATAAGCAACTAAATCGAAGCCATTTGGATAGCCAGGAGCCATTTTTGATGCAACACCAAACGCATAAGGGCGAATTGCGAAGTCTTTCCAATTTACCCAGCGTACATTTGCAAAGGCAACTGTATTTGCCATGATACCTGTTTGAAAATCGAGGTTCACAGATTGGGGAGTTGTAATATCAGTTTCACCCAGACCATTATTCAGGTTAATAACGGTGCCAAGGTTTTGACCTAGTGGCGCAATTGAACTTTCTTCAATGGTTGTTTTATGTTTAATTTCAGATCTATAGGTTAGAGATGCTTTTAAAGCAATATCTGGAATTTGATATGCAAAACCTGCTAACCATCCAGCAGCGCCATCTTCACTAATATTAGCGTTATAACCGCCGAAAGCAGTTGAGCCACCATACGCAAGTCCACGTAATTGAACATTCCCTTTAACGGTTTGGTAAACTCCGCCACCGTAAATATTAAAATTTTCATTAGGTTGGAAACCCACAATCATTGAAATATTTTGTGACTTTACCTCAACTTTAGTCGATTCTTTACCATTATGAAATAAACCTGAGCCATCTGCTGCTAATACAGGATCGCTAGTTGAATAAGTTGCATCAGCACCAAAGGGTTGGTCGTAAATTAAACCAAATGAGAAATGATCAGTTAGTTGTAATTTTAATGCAGCACTTGGAAAGTAATAATCATCGCCCATATCTGATATTGATGAGCCATTAGCTTTAGCTTTACCAGATACATCTGGATCTAGTACAGAAATACCTGCTTCAAAGTAGTTGCCTGGTTGTAAGAAGGCAGAAATTGATTGTCCTGAACGGTCAAGTGCCGCAGCAAATGCCCCAGCGGTTGGTAATGCTGCGAGAATCATGGCGGTAGTTAGCGCTTTTAATTTCATTCTTTCATCTTCCCTTGAGGTACACAATTTTTTAAGTATGTTTATGTAAAATCTGGAATTATTTGGTAGGTCCGACCAAAATAATATTGTTACTCCATGTGACAAAAATAACACAATTAAAATAAGAGTAAATGCTCTAGCAGAACTGAGTAGTTCAAAAAAGCGACAAAATAGAGTAAAAAATCTATATTTCATCAAGGAGTTTATTTTAACTAGCTGAAATATATATATTTAATTGAATTTTAAGGTGAGTTTGGAATAAAATGCAATTGGTTATAAAATAACCAAAAATAGGTATTGTGTAATTTAATTTGCTAGAGATGAAATATAAATCGGAAATGATCTGCAATTCATAATGGTTATAAGTGTATATTTTTTATATTATTTTTTTGGGGTGAATGAAGATCGTATACTCCATTGATATACGATCTTGGAATGTATTTAAGCAAAATTACTATGCAGGTCTTGCAACATCACCATTCAATGCTTCTGGTAAGTCTAAGATTTGTAAGTCTAACTCAGTGATTGCAGTTGGTTTTGCAACGACTAAGGCTTTATAACCGCCAGTTGTTGGTATGCTATTGACCACCTCCACATCTTTGCTAAGTTGCGTTGCTGGAGCAGGCGCTTCACCGTGTCCTTGAACTAAATGTAGCCAATGTTTTGGTTTAGCTTTAAACCAGAGGCGTGCCACAATTTCTTGACCTAAGTAGCAGCCTTTATCGTAGTGAACACCTTCACGTTGATGTAAGCGTAATTCTTGAGGTTGGAACACATGTTCAGTGCTTTGGCAAATCCATGCTTGACCCGTTTCAATGGCTTGCAATTGCCAAGTTGGAATATCGGTTTCTGTTGCTGAAAACTCCGTATGAATATCGACAACTGTTGGAAACACGATGCCAACAGGTTCCAGTTTCATCTTGGAAAATGCACCAAATTTTCGAATATGTTTGGCAAATTCTTCACTTTGATCGAGTGTGGTTATAATTTCAAAACTTTCACTATTTACTTTTTTTAGCCACAAGCCAAAATGAATTCGACCTTTAAGATCACAAATTGCAGTATAGCGAGTTTGATTTTCAATTAGGCGTTCTACGTGAACGGTAACTTGACCTTGTAGAAATTTTTGCGCGTCTACACCATTAAGAGTGAAAGCCGTAAATGCAAGAGTACTCATGAAATGCTCACTTCGACAATTTATAGAAGAATTAATTCACTTGATTTTCCACTATTTTGCTTGAAATTGCACATCTGCTTTACAGGAAAACATGAAAAGGAAATAGATTAAAAAATTCTTGATTTGTGATGAGTAGGCGACAGCTATTGGAGAGCGGTTAATCGAGGTGATTACTTAAAGAATATGAGGGCGGAGCTGATTTATTAGACCCTTAAATAAGTCAGCTCCAATGCGGGTTTAGCAATCGACTCTGCCGACTAAAATGTCTTTATACATTTTAAAGTCACAAATTAGGCTAAAGAAGGGCTGTTTAAACGTAGCGGGTTGGTTGTGTTCAAAAAAGAAATGACCGATCCAAGCAAAACCATAGCCCACCACAGGTAATGCCCAAAGTAATTTGGTATTTTTCGTCATGGCTGCGGTTGCAGCAATTCCAATCACACAGGTTGTGCCTACAAAATGTAAACGACGACAAGTTGGATTTGCATGCTGAGAAAGGTAAAAAGGATAGAATTCTTTCAGGGTTTTAATGCGACCATCACTGCCGAGCATTTGCACCTCATGTTTATTTGTGAATGTTGGTACTGTATTTTTAATCAGTTGCTGAGTATTGTTTTTCATCAGTTCTTGGCTATTCTGTAACATGTCACTACTCCTTTAGTGTTAAAGGAGCCATTTTGAACAACATACTAGATCGGGTCTTGAACGATTATGCTATTTAATCAGAAGGAATCTGGCTCAATAGCGAAACCAGAAAAAAATTGGTTATATGCTTGGGATGGCGTCATTTTATATGTCACACAAGAATACTTAAGTAAATCACATGCGCATTTTCCTGCATTATTGCAAATTGGCTTAGGTACACAATTTGCTGTGACGTTGGATCAACAGCCCCGCAGTTATCATGACATTGTTTATATGGCACCCAATGTCAGTCATAGTACAGATTCAGAGAATCAACCTTATCTCGCAATCTTAATTGATCCAGACCATGAGCTCTATCGCTATGTGCATGCGGCATTGCAGGGGCGGCAGATGTGTTCATTGCCTGTGAGCTGTTTGCAGCCACTTAGGTATGAACTGGCACAATTAATTGCAGGGGAATTAGATATTGTACAAGTCAAACAATTGTTATTGCGTATTCTGAAGGTCTTGTCTCCACAAGTGGCTGTGCATTTGCCATGGGATGTGCGTATTTTAAAAGCGTGTGAATATATCAAACAGCAGGTTCCACATCATATTCCAACAGTCGCGGACGTTGCTGCTCAGGTCGGTTTATCTGAGTCGCGTTTGATGCATTTGTTTAGTGCTCAACTGGGTGCTTCCATGCGGCAATATATGTTGTGGCTAAAAGTACGCTATGCCATTCAATTGTGGATAGAAGGTTACAGTTTAATTGATCTGGCCTTTGCAGCTGGCTTTTCTGATCAAGCACATTACACGCGAACTTTACGTCGCATGGTCGATTTTGCCCCTTCCATTCTCAAGGCCAATACGGTTTTTATAGGTAATACCTTTGTTCAGCCGAAGTGACTTCATACCCTTGTAGCGTAAAAGAAAACTAAAGCTCGAAATGCGGATTTGAAGCGAGTAAATTAACGACCGAATTAGAGATGAAGTCAGCATTATGGCAATTGCGTGGGTACTATTTACAATTATGGCTGCTTTTATGCAGGCATGGCGCAATGCTTTTCAAAAGCAACTCAGTAGCACCGTTGATGTGTATGGAACCACGTTAGCGCGTTTTCTCTTTTCTCCAATCTTTGCTTTGAGTTATCTCGCTGTTTTATATCATCAGCAACCCGTCACGGCAGTCGTGAGTTTTTCGACACATTTTTGGCTCTATATCGTGATTGCTGGAATTAGCCAAATTTATGCAACTGCCTTAATGGTGAAATTGTTTCAACAAAAAAATTATGCCATTGGTATTGGACTGGCCAAAAGCGAGGCAATTTTGGCTGCGTTAATTGGCGCGATGCTGCTACAAGAACATTTAAGTGTTTGGGGATGGCTCGGTGTGCTGATTGGTGCAATCGCCGTATTTTTCCTGAGTCAAGGACGCAAGCAGAGCAAACTCTCTTTCAAGACTTTGGTGATTGGATTGGGCAGTGGATTGTGTTTTGCGATAACCTCCTTATTGGTTCGAGAAGCCAGCTTAGAACTTACAATGCTGCCTTTTTTGCATCGCGCGGCGTGGGTGCTGTGTATTTTAATTGGCTTTCAATGTGTGATTTTATTGTTGTACCTCGGCTTATTTAGCAGAAAAACCTTGTACCACATGGGGTAGCGTATAGGACTAACCTTTAAAGTCAGTGTATGTAGTTTCTTGGCATCTTTAGGTTGGTTTAGTGCCATGAGTATGCAGACTGTGGCTCTGGTGAAAACGCTCGGACAAATTGAAATTCTCTTTAGTTTGTTGATTTCGGCATTTTTCTTTAAAGAGAAATTAGCACGTTCTGATCATTTGGGGCTGTTTTTGGTGATTTTGGCAGCCATTATGGTGATTTGGGCATAATGAGAGATTAGATGAGTTTTAGTGGTAAAAAAACGCAAATTATGCGAAAAAGTGAAATTAAAAATTCATTAAATTTCACTTAATGGAAATTAATTCCTTTAATTTTTTATATTATGGGAAATATACTTAAAAATTATGAAAAATTCTGAATTTTAGGAAAACAATCCCGAGCGAATCTACCTACACTGTATCTCAAGGGTGTGATGGGGATCGGAAAGAGTAGATTGCTACCAGTTGCGTACAACGTGAGTGTAGTACTTACCCAAAAGGTCTCGATTCGGCTTAGGACGCTATAAACCAAAAGTTTATAGGCACAAGGTTATGATTTACAAAGTCATGGTTGTTGAAGTAAACCACTGATGTTTTCCCTTGACACCCTAAAAATTTTTTTAGAATAAAATCGAATAACAATATAATTTTAATAATATTTTAACCTCCATTTTTGTTTGGCTGCTTATTCATATTGCTCCACTTGTTTACATCATTTACAAATTTCGACGATGTTTTTTGATCTCCTTCAGTAACATGAAAAGAGCATATTTCCCAAATAGTCGAATAAAAAGAAGAGTGAAAATGATGAGTCATGATTTAGATCAGCCATTGGATGATCAGGAACTTTTCACCCGTTTACAGCAACGTTTTGAGCAGCATGTTTTAAGGTATCCTCATCTCAAATGGAGTGAAGTGTTGTCCAAGCTTCAAGCACAACCTAAAAAAGTTCAAAGTTTGCACTGGATGGAACAAACAGGGGGTGAGCCTGACCTGATTCAATTTGAACAAAACAACAATGAATATTATTTTGTAGATTGTGCGGAGGAAAGCCCCCAAGGTCGCCGTAGTTTATGTTATGACGCAGAAGCATTGGCTGCTCGGAAACAGAATCCACCACAAGACAGTGCAGTGCATTTGGCACAGAAAATGGGCACTACGCTACTAACAGAACAGCAATATTATGAATTACAACAATTGGGAAATTTTGACCAAAAAACATCAAGTTGGGTGAGTACACCTGAGGCTATTCGGGCTTTGGGTGGAGCATTGTTTTGTGACCATCGCTATGGTCAGGTGTTTACTTACCATAATGGGGCTGAATCTTATTATGCTGCGCGAGGTTTTCGTGTTGGGCTAAAGCTTTAGCTTATTACATTGTGATTGAAGCTGAGTATAGGAGTGATACGCATGGATATGGAATTATTACGGCAAGTGTTGGGTTGGTCTTTAGTTCTCAATTATCTCATTTTATTGATTTGGTTTTTGGTCTTTACCTACGCCCGAACATGGATGAAAAGCTTACACGGTCACTGGTTTAATCTGAATGATCAAACTTTTGATGCAATTCATTATGCTGTGATGGCAGGCTATAAAATTTTAATTATGGTGTTTAATTTGGTTCCATTTATTGTTTTATCTCTTTTAAGTTAAATTGCGTATTCTTGTTATTACAGGAATTGTAGTTACTTCATTTGTAGAGAAAATTGTTATGATGGAGTCAAAACAGAAAACGAATTAAAAAGATGACAGATAGACAAAATCAAAATCAAACTTGTGCAGTGTGCAAAAAGTCATTTCCTTATAAAGCACTGGTCTCTGGGCATATTATTCGTGATGTGATCAGTGATGAGATCAAAAAAGATGTTCCAGATTGGTCACCCGATCGCTTTATCTGTCGACCTGATTTGACCCATTATCGGATTCAGTATGTACACTCCTTATTAAAGTCTGAAAAAGGCGAGCTGACCGATTTAGAGCGTGAAGTTCTCGGTAGTATGCAGCGGCATGAACTGATTACCAAGAATATTGAGACTGAGTTTGATCAAAAATGGACAACGGGAGAGAAACTGGCAGATAAAATTGCCACGTTTGGGGGAAGTTGGATTTTTTTAATTTGTTTCGGCGTTTTTTTAGTGCTTTGGATTCTTTTAAATACAGTGGTGTTATTGGTACATCCAGTCGACCCGTATCCTTTTATTTTACTAAATTTGGTTTTGTCATGTCTGGCGGCCATACAAGCCCCCATTATTATGATGAGCCAAAATCGACAGGAAGCCAAAGACCGTTTACGTTCGCAACATGACTATCAGATTAATTTGAAAGCAGAATTAGAAATTCGGCATTTACATGAAAAAATGGATCATTTGCTGTCACATCAATGGGAAAGGCTCACACAAATTCAGGAAATTCAGTTAGATTTGCTGTCAGAAATGAGTAAGCATCGCTAAATATTTCTAGATTTTTTGATGGGGACGTATCGTCTTCAGATGAATGTAATGACTTAAAAGCAGAAAAATTGACAGTCTGGATCGGGCTTGATATTTTGCCCGCTTTATTCATACGCCAGTCCAATCATGCCTTTAAATGACCACTTCGTTTATACACCGCCACAAGAACCTTTGCAGATTATTTATGAAGATGCAGACTTGGTGGTGATTAATAAACCTGCTGGTTTATTGTCGGTCCCTGGGCGGTTACCTGAACATCATGATAGTGCTTATTATCGCGTTTTAGCGCAATTTCCAGAGGCGAAAATTACCCATCGTTTAGACATGGCGACTTCTGGGATTCTCATGTTTGCCAAACATCGTGATGCTGAGGTTGCAGTCAGTAAAATGTTCCAAGCACGAACGGTGACCAAACATTATCAAGCATTGGTACAAGGGCAGATTCAGCAATCGGGAAGTGTCGACGTGCCTTTAATTACGGATTGGGAAAACCGTCCACGGCAAATTGTGCATTTTGAACTGGGCAAAGCTGCAAAAACCTTATTTGAGCTGATGGAATATGATACCGAACAGGATATCAGCCGTGTGTTGCTGACTCCGATTACAGGGCGCTCCCATCAATTACGTGTGCATATGCAATATATTGGGCATCCCATCACAGGGGATAAACTCTATCATCCTGAACCCTTACAAAGTCCTTTAAAGCGCATGGCATTACATGCCAGTCACTTGAAATTTATCCAGCCATGCAGTGGTGAGTTAGTCGATATTCAGAGTTTAGCTGCTTTTTAAAAATATCCATTTTGGGGCTTAAACTGTCATAAAATCATGCTAAATTACGTTGAATTAATAAACAAAAAAGCAGGGATATAAGAATGAGCCGCAACTATGAATTATTTCCAGATGATGATAACGGTAATGTACTGTGGCAGATGTATGAAGACGGTAATGATCTAACCGATCTACATGAAATTGAATTCTCTATTGTTTTTACAACCCAAGATCAGGCAGAAAAATGCGCTTTGCATTTATTGCATGAAGAACAAAAAATCTCATTGTTCCAAGAAGAAGTCAAAAATGATGGCAGTGATTTATGGGTGTTGAACGTTCATGTGAATATGATTCCTGAATATCAGGATGTTCAAGACTTAGAAGAATGGTTCGTTAAAATTGCCGAAATGTTCCAAGGTGAATATGACGGTTGGGGCTGTCTGAGCTATCTCTATGATTATGATGACGAGTAGCGAGATGCCATAGTAGGTGGTTACTGTGTAATTCATACTCAAGTTATACATAAGCCACCTCGACTTACCGTACACTATTTGAAACCAAAGAATAAAAATATAGGTGCCTCATGTCGAATACGGTTCAATTACACCGCGTGTTTAATGCGCCACCAGAGCGTGTTTATCGTGCGTTTACCACAGCAGATGCCTTAGTTAAATGGATGGCACCCCACGGTTTTACAGCACATGTCGATTTGCTTGAAGTGAAGCCTGAAGGCAAATATCGCATGTATTTTACTAACTTTTCTACGGGCACACGCATTGGTTTTGGTGGCACATATCATGAAGTGATTCCGAATGAGCTGTTACGCTATGTTGATCAATTTGAAGATCCAAACATGCCCGATTTAATTGAAGTTAAAGTGCAATTTAAAGCGGTCTCTGTAGGAACAGAAATTCAAATCACGCAATCAGGCATACCCGATGTAATTCCTGTAGAAGCGTGCTATTTAGGGTGGCAGGAGTCGTTACAATTGCTGGCACTCCTCATTACACCTGAAATACCTGATGGATAAAAGGTAAGGATGTTATGCAAACGTTTAATAATTTTAAGGACAGAGAACAGAAAGCCCGAAATGCGATTTGGCAAAGCTATCTGCAAGATGTTGGGTTAGATAATCAGGTGCGCTTATATGTGGAGCATCATTTACAGGAAATCTCTCCACAGTATTGGCAGCATCATACTGGGCTCACGCGTCCTGAAGCGAAGCAGGTGATTGAGCTATTATCGACACGACGCTTTTTGGACTTTCATTCGGTTGAAGAAAATGATGATTCGATTGACTTTAGTCTGCCAGAAAATGTGACTGACTATGTGTTATGTGTCTCATTTGATGATGATGGCAATGTTGAAGATATTAGTATGGAAAGTTAAATGAGTTATTTATTTTCGCACTGCTAAGGAAATCAATGCAGATTCAAATTAAGCGTGCTTATAGTCCTGTTACGGCAGAAGATGGATTAAGAATTTTAGTCGATCGTCTATGGCCAAGAGGCATTAAAAAACAAGATGCCAAGATCGATTTATGGCCTAAAGAGATTACACCTTCTACTGTTTTAAGGCAGTCTTATCATCAAGATTTAATTGGCTGGGAAGAGTTTCGAGCAAAATATTTGCTTGAATTGATGCAACACCCTGAAACCCTTGCCGAATTACGACGTTTAGGCCAACAGAATAATATTAGCTTAATTACAGCGGCAAAGAATACCAGCCAAAATCATGCTGTCGTCCTGAAGCATTATTTAGAACACCCTGAAGAAGAAAATACTTAAAATAAAATATGTTTTAATATAATATTATTTATTAATATGATCCATTGCAGGGAATGAAGAGATGTCTACAGAAACACATTGGAATCGGGTTTATACAGATAAAGCTGTGACGCAAGTCAGTTGGTTTCAGTTACATGCAAGTCAATCGATACAACTCATTCAATCTCTGAAATTGGAACCTGATGCCGCCATTATCGATGTTGGCGCTGGAGCATCGATACTTGCTGATGAGCTACTCGATTTAGGCTATCGCCATTTAACTGTGTTGGATATATCGAACAAGGCTTTGCAGCAGAACCAACAGCGTTTAGGTGATCGCGCTCATTTGATTGATTGGAAGGTAGCAGACCTTTTAAGTGTGGAATTTGAACCAGAAAGCTATCAAGTTTGGCATGATCGAGCTGTATTTCATTTTTTGACTCAGCCTCAAGAGCAAAAGCGTTATATACAGCAAGTGAAAACAGCCGTACAGCCCTTGGGGTACGTGATTGTGGCTACTTTTGCTGAAGATGGGCCTGTACAATGCAGTGGATTAGAGGTTCAACGTTATAGTGTTGCAGAATTACAGCAACAATTTGCTGAGCCCGATTTCCGTTTAGTTTCGAGTGTGCAGAATGTGCATACCACACCCAATGGACAAGTTCAGAAATTTAATTATGCGGTGTTTCAAAAGCAATAATTTGTAGAAATACCCATATGGAATTTAGGGTTATTCACAATTTTACAGTACACTAAGTTTTATTTTTTATTTTTTGAGTTTTTTATGTCTTTACCCAATTGCCCAAAATGCCAATCAGAATATACCTATCAAGATGGCGACTTATTAATTTGTCCAGAATGCTCACACGAATGGAAAGAAGGTGAGCTGAATCAAGTAGAAGATGTTGCTCAAATTAAGGATGCCAATGGTAACGTATTGGTTGATGGCGATACCGTGACGGTGATTAAGGATTTAAAAATCAAAGGCTCATCTTCAGTGGTGAAAGTCGGGACCAAGGTCAAGAACATTCGTTTATTGCCTGAAGCCAGTGATGGTCATGATATTGATTGTAAGGTTGATGGCATTGGAGCAATTAAACTGAAATCAGAATATGTAAAAAAAGTTTAATTGTAATGTTTTATCTCACGATGCATAGATTGAGAATGATCTCATTCTTTTTCTTGCATCAGTGAGGTGTGAAAACATGTTATAACCCAGTTTTCACTGTTTGGGTTGCACACAGATGCCGCATATTCATTTGGAATATTCTGACAATTTAAAAGACTTTCATTCCCAGCCTGTTTTATTAGGTCTAAACCAAGCATTGTTTGCGACAGGTCATGTAAACGTTGCCACAGACATTAAAAGCCGAGCAATTTGTCAAAGTGATTATTTGATTGGTTTAGGTGAATCGAATCAAGCCTATGTACATGTAAAGGTTTCCTTGCTTTCAGGTCGTGATTTAAATACAAAAACAGACATTTCCAATCAATTACTTTTGGCTTTACAGCAGTTGCTCCCTAAGCAAACGCATTTGACGGTACAACTGTGTGTGGAAATTCTTGAAATGGAAAAAGCGTGTTACGGTAAAACAGTGGTAGCACCTGCGTCAGTAGCGTGATTCCATCTTGATTTGTATATTGTGATTGAATCAAAAATTGATAATTGCCCCAAAATTGCCTGATTTTGGGGCGGTTTGAATGACAGTGTTACGTACTAGACTCATGTTTGATCAAAAATGCTCTTTTTTGTTGTCTAAAAGTCATTTATATTTCTTAGTACTTAAATAGTTTCAAGCAACAATAAATAAATTCAAAACAACAAGAGGAATGAAGTTATGTCTGGATGGTATGAACTGAGCCAAGCAAAAGATGGTCAATATCGCTTTGTACTCAAAGCAGGTAATGGGGAAGTTATTTTAACAAGTGAGCTGTATAAAGCAAAAGCCTCGGCACATGTGGGCATAGAGTCCGTTCATAAAAATAGTGCTGATGACAGTCGTTATGAGCGTTTAACTGCCAGCAATGGTAAGCCGTATTTTAATTTAAAAGCAGCAAACCATCAGATTATAGGTACCAGTCAATTTTATTCCTCAGAACAATCGCGTGATAAGGGAATTGAGTCAGTCAAAAATAATGGCTCAGTCACCACGATTAAAGATTTAACGGTGTAATGCCCAATTTATTTCGATTAAGCATGTCCATCGACATGCTTTTTTATTGGATTGAATTTGCGAAAAGCGCCGAGGAAATAAGGGTTTGGATGCCCTTTAAAATTACCGCTTTATTCTCCGAATTATTTTCGCTATAGTTTTTATAGTGTGATGAAAATCACATGTTTAAGGTTCGTGAAGGCTGTTGGGAGTGCACCTTCTAAAACTGTGTATATAAAGGCAAAACGTCTCTGATGGTTTTTGTATGTAGATACGTTTAGTCGTGATGCCGTCAAAATCAGAGCTTATGCTGATGATAAGTGGATACACTGTAAAGGAATGACACGATGAGCATAGAAATTACGGGTGATGAGCAAAGTGCCCATGACATTTTATTAATGCTGAAACAATGGGATGAAGCTGTAGCAAGTATGGATATACAAGCTTTAGCTGATCTTTGTGTCGAAAATGTAAGTTTAATTGATGTGAGTACCCATTTAACGGGTATACAAGCGTACAAACAATTGTGGAGGCGTTATCTCCCAGTGAAAGCTGGAAACATTCGTGTATATCGTGAAGGCATTAAACTTATTGCTCAGCCAGAACTTGCGGTATTGCACTGCTTTTCGAAGGTTGATCAAATTGATGCAATTCCCAATTTAGAAGTGTTTTGGTGCCGAACCACCATTTGTTTTCAGAAAGTCGAGCAAGTCTGGAAAGTGGCGCATCAGCATATTTCTATGCCAATACAACTTGAAACAGGATTACCAATTTTACTGAGTGAAGTCAGTTAATTATTTTAGGTTGAAACCGTCATGAGATACGACATGTATCTCATGACTTTTATTTGAAACTTAAAGCAAAGTTGCTTCTAATTTTTCTATAATTTCATGTAGTTGTTTAATACGCTTTACTTCATCCCAGAGTAATTTCGCTTCAGGATAATGTTTAGACATCATGCCTAACCATTGCTTGTAACGTCCAAGCATACCAATTTCAGTTTTGGCTGGGCCATTAATAAAGCGAATTTGCAAAGCCAATAAATCATTCCAACTCAATAAAGCTGTGTCTGAGTTTTGGCGGATACATTGAGTTAAATCGGGTGTTGTTACCGCACCACGACCAATCATGAGGTCTTCACAACCCGACTCTAAACGACATTGTTTAGCATCAGCATTGGTCCAGATTTCGCCATTGGCAATCACATTAATTTTCAAGGCTTCACGAATCGGTTGTAACTGATCCCAAAACGCGGGTGGGGTATAGCCATCTGCTTTGGTACGGGCATGTACAGTTACCCAAGCAGCACCTGCATCTTCAATCGCGTGGGCATTTTCCAGCATAAAGTTGCGGTCCATATAGCCCAAGCGCATTTTGGCTGATACCGGAATATGCGAAGGGACTGCATCACGCACAGCTTTGACCAACTCGTGTACCACTTCAGGTTCATCTAACAATACCGAACCACCACGATGACGATTGACCGTTTTGGCAGGGCAACCAAAGTTCATGTCGATAGCGGGTGCACCCAGTTTAACGGCACGAATGGCATTGGCAGCCAGCATTTCAGGATCATTGCCTAAAAATTGCACGTGTACGGGTGTGCCGGAAGCTGTTTTCCCATCGTTGAGTAATTCAGGGCAAAACTGATGAAAAATATGATCAGGCAAAACAGAGTTGGTGACACGAATAAACTCGGTTACACACCAGTCGAAGCTGCCGACGGATGTTAAGACATCACGCATAATCGGGTCAGTTAAGCCTTCCATGGGTGCAAGGATGAGTTTCACGGTTTGAGTCACCAGTTAAATTTGAGAAACGGTGTTATACGTTTTTTTGTGCAGATTGTCTAGGCGAGGGGCTTTGAAAGGTTATCGTTAGAGGTAGGGTGACGATTTAAGTTTTGTCACAGTGATTTTATGTTAAAGAAAAAACCTTTTAAGAGTTAGCTGTTAGCTTAAAATTTTACTTGATGTTGGAGTAGACTCCAATCTTAGAATTATTGTCTGATTGCGTAATAAAGACATTATTTTATGAAAATAGTTTTTACTATCATTGCATTATTTTTGTTTTTTCTATTTATCTTTAGACATAAAAGAATCGAAACAAAGATCGTTATAAATCAACCAATAGACTACGTTTGGCAACTATTCACATGTACTTCATCTTACTCAGAGTGGAATACATTATTTGGCCTTGATCAATTTCCCACATATATCGGTCAACAAATTATTGTCGATTTATATGATGAAAACAAAAATGTGAAATTTCAAATGCAGCCAAAGGTAAAAAAACTTGATCAATATCATCTAGAATGGGAGGGTAAACTCTATATCAATGGGTTGTTTAATGGTCGACATCAGTTTATTTTTACTAAAATTGATGCTAATACAACTCAACTAATTCAAGCAGAAGATTTTAATGGGTTACTTGTGCCTATTTTTAATTATTTGATTATTCAACCTACGCAATTAAATTTTGAGAGAATGAATGAATCCTTCAAACAATATATTGAAGGTTATATATTGAACAAAGATACTTTTAAAATATCCTAGATAAAAGAATCGTGGTGGTCGAGTGAATATTCGTCAATTTTCTCTAAAATATGGTCTTTCAGTAGACACTTTACGTTTTTATGAAAGGCGTAAAATATTAATTCCTGACAGACTAGCAAATGGATATAGGAGTTATCATGAGATACATGAGCAAAAAGTTAAGTTAATTATTGGTTTAAAAACCATTGGATTTAGTTTGGAAGAGATTAAACAGTTAATTGAACTTGAGAAAAAACCTCCTTCTGAAACCTGTAATAATATTTCTAATCAACTCATTGACAAAAAAATAGAAATTATTAATCAACAAATTGAGTTGTTGGAATATGGGAAAAATACGCTTCATGATGTGAAAAAATATATTGAAGATAATTCTTTTGTTAAAAATAAGGACATAATTTCAGATATGATTGAAAACTTATATCACATTACAAAAAGCACGTATTAATAAAAAAGCCCGACATCCTGTCGGGCTTTTTCGTATCGGTTCGCTTGGTATAACTCCTGTCGTACCTTGCAGTCCTTGTGCGATCTTTCTTATTTTTGTTCTTTGGAACTTCCTGTTCTCTATGTCCCCATGATAAGAAATCCACCTGAAGTCGTACAGCCGCAAAGAGCGGGAATTGTTGTAAGCATATACGTACAACTTAGGATAAAAACTGTCTTCTTTTATCCTCTGAAATTAGGGATAATTTTTGTGTTGAACATACTGGAAACGCTTTAATTGGGTTGAGATGTAATTAGCTTTATTGGACACAAGTATCAAAACTACACATAAAAAAACCGACTTATTTCTAAGTCGGTTGAACGAGATCGTTCCAGAGGGTATGTATAAGAATAAGATACTGATCTTAAGATAATCTTAAAAATCTATTTTGTATAAGCGCTATTATGTTAAATAAGAATAAGGAATCAGCAATTTCCAGAAGGGTAAAAACAGACTTTTTAATTGGATGTTAATAGTTTTATTACCCTTTTAAGGTAGCAGTGTTTCTGTATAACTCTTTTTCATTAAAGAAAGTTCTTGAGCTTTATGCGTGCTGCTCAAAATTTAGAGTTAAGCAGAAAGTGATTGATGAAAGAAGTCTGATTAGTTTTTCTAAACTAGTCTTTAGAATTAGAAACAGTTCTTAATTCCACATCATTAATACTAACCACTTGATTATTTTCATCAACAAGTTTCAATCTAAGCGCTACATCTTGATCTTTTTGGAAAATTTTAACGACAGGCTCTTCTTCTGATAAAAAATGACCACCAGATTCTAACATAGCAAGTAATACCACATTTAAACTTCTACCCTTCGATGTGAGCAAGTATTCTTGACGTTCTCTTGTTCCCATTTCTTTGTATAAAGATAACTGTAATATATTTAATTCAACAAGATGCTTTAATCGATTGGATAGGATTTGCTTGGATATCCCTGTATTTTTCATGAAATCATTGAATTTAGTCACCCCATAAAAAGCTTCTCTTAATAAGAGAATGGTCCATCTGTCATTTAGAATTTCAGCAATTTTAACAATTCCACAGGCTTCGGAAGAAAACTTGTGACTCAAAGATATTTGATTTGACATTCAGGAGCACTCCGCTTAATCTGGGTCTTTAATATAGACCTAGACTTAATTGAGATAATAATATGCCATTCATTCATGTACAAACAATAGAAGGTTTACTTGATAAAGACAGTAAAGCTGAGCTTTTTAAGCGTTTAACAGATTTATTTGTGGAAATTGAAGGTAAGGGAAGAGCTGCTTTTAGAGAGCATATTTGGATTCGGATTGATGAACATCCACCTGAACAATGGCAACTAGGTCATTTAAAACCTACAAAAGAAATGATTCAGGTTCTTAATGAAATGGATAAATAAAAATTAAGTACTTATCCAAAACTTAGAACAGTTCCAACTAACAAGTTGTGATGATTTTAATCATCACAACTTTTAGTAATCAATATGAATTTGTTTAGATCGATTTTATTGGCTGAAAGTGAAAAATTCGATGAATAAAACGCCGACTTGTTTCAAAATCGGTTTTTTGTGCGTTTTGAACTATGATGAAATTTTAAAATAATTGATATTTTAATTAATATAAAATATATTCTCCATAAAGATCATTATGTTAAATACAAATTATAATTATAAGGAATTTACATTAATCAAAAATATATAATTGGAATAGTATAGAAATTCAATTGATCTTTAAAACTATTAATTATGAATAAGTACGCAGTAGCGACAATACAAGACCCTTTGATTGAAATTTTTCCCAATATTTATTTAGTGAGAGGAAGTATAAAAATTGGACCACTATTACAAATGAATCGTAATATGGTCATTGTCCGAGATGGATCTGAACTTACCTTAATTAATGCTGTTCGTCTTGATAGTACCAACTTAGAACATTTGGATAAATTAGGTATTGTTAAAAATATTATTCGTTTAGGCGACTTTCATGGCTTAGATGACCAATTTTATATTGATACATATAAAGCTAATTTCTGGAGTCAAGAGCACCATGATAATTACTCAGAATTGCAGCCTAATAAAGTTATTAATACAACAAGCGATTCTCCTATCCTAAACAGCAAATTCTTTATTTTTGAATCCGCAAAGTTTCCTGAGGCTGCTCTTTTCCTTGAGGATAGTCAGTTGTTAATTACAACAGATAGTATTCAATACTGGGATGATTGGAGACATATAAGCTTTTTAAGCAAAATTATTTTGTTATTAATGGGATTCCGCTTAGGATTATTTATAGGTGGTCCATGGCTGAAGAAAGTTTCTAGACAAAAAGATAGTCTTGAGCATGATTTTAACCAACTATTGAGCTTAAATTTTACAAGTTTAGTCGCTGCTCATGGAAATATTTTAAGGGATGGTGCAAAAGAAGAATTGGAGAGAGTTGTTATTAATACTTTTAAGAAAAGTTAAATCAACATAATACGCTTTATATGAAATCTATTAAGTAAATCATTTATAATCAATTGGTTGCTGGTTGGATAAAAGCCCAGTTTATATAAGCTGGGCTTTTCTATTGAATTTTGAAGTTCCTCATTCGCTTAATAAAGAATGTTTTACATTTTTAATCAGCCAAACTGAAAAAATGTCTTTATCTTCCTAAAATCATTTCCAATACAAACTTAGAACCAATAAAGCCAACAGCTAAAAGGAAGAAACCAATGAGGGTAAAGCGAATGGCTTTTTGCCCGCGCCAGCCAAATTTGTAGTGACCAATCAACAAGGAACCATAGACAAACCATGAAATAATACTGAACGCAGTTTTATGAGCTAAATGCTGAGCAAAGAAATCTTCAATGGTGAAGAAACCAAACACTAATGCTGTGGTCAGTAAAATAAAGCCTGTTTGAATTAAATCAAACAATAACGATTCCATCGCTTGAAAAGAGGGAAGCAAATTAACCCAAATACGCTTCTTTTGTTTGTTTTTTAGCTCACGGTTTTGGAACCATAAAATCACTGCTTGAATGGTTGCCATCAGTAAAACGGCATAAGCCGATAAAGACAGAATAATGTGAATATCTAGGCTAACCGAATGCTGTTCAATAAATTGATTAGGCTTACTAAAGGCAAAGCCTAAAATGAGCCCTGTCGCCGCGACAGGAATCCCAATTAAATTTAATGCCAGAATGGGGCGATAGGTACTAAAAATTAAGCTTAATAGCAGCATCAAGCCTGAGGTAAAGGACATGAGTACAAAAACATCATAATTAACCCCAAGCGGCGTAATCATATCGTGGTAAAGCACTCCTGCATGCAGCAGTAGACCCAAGCCCAAAATTACGCCAATAAACCAATGGTTTGGTTCACGTTTCGACATTAAATGCAGGAATAAATACCAAAAAGAGGTGGTATAGGCAATTAAAGCCAAAATGGTATAAACCAAGGGGAGACTAATCATGTCAAACCTTTTTCAGGATGATGAATATTCATTTATATAAATTCGACTCGAACTACAGTATCCTATAGCATCTTATGCATAAATTTTCTATTTTAAGAAAGATTTTTTTGCTACTGGCTATTTTAAGCGGATTTTGCAATGTTTGATACCTTAACAGAACGACTCACGCAGAGTTTAAGAAATGTTACTGGCTCAGGGCAGCTAACCGAAGATAATATTAAAGATACGTTACGTGAAGTACGTATGGCACTTCTTGAAGCCGATGTTGCGTTACCTGTAACTCGTGAATTCATCGCGAAAGTTAAGGAAGAAGCATTAGGCCAGGAAGTGATGACACAGTTATCCCCTGGGCAAGCCTTCGTTAAAATTGTTTATAACGAATTAACCAAGATGATGGGCGAGGCGAATGAAAGCCTTGACCTCGCAGCGAAACCTCCAGTGGTTGTGCTTCTTGCAGGTTTGCAAGGTGCGGGTAAAACCACCACTGCGGCAAAATTAGCGCGTTTCTTACAAGAACGTCAAAAGAAAAAAGTGGCAATGGTATCTGCCGATGTTTACCGTCCTGCTGCAATTAAGCAGTTGCAAACGGTTGCGGGTGAAGTTGGTGCGATTTTCTTTGAATCAAGTGCTGATGAAAAGCCAATTGATATTGCCAATCGTGCGATCGAACAAGCCAAGATCCAATTTGCGGATGTCTTGATTGTCGATACCGCGGGTCGTTTACATGTCGATGATGACATGATGGACGAAATTAAAGAGCTACACGCTGCGATTAAGCCAACTGAAACCTTATTCGTGGTTGATGCCATGACAGGTCAGGATGCGGCAAACACAGCCAAAGCCTTTAATGATGCTTTAGCTTTAACGGGTGTAATCCTGACCAAGACCGATGGTGATGCGCGCGGTGGTGCAGCACTTTCAGTTCGTGCCATTACAGGTAAGCCAATCAAATTCTTGGGTATGGGCGAAAAGCTCGATGCCTTAGAGCCATTCCATCCTGAGCGTGTTGCACAACGTATCTTGGGCATGGGTGACGTCCTTTCTTTAGTCGAAGAAGTTGAACGCAAAATCGACAAAGAAAAAGCCGAAAAAATGGCGAAAAAATTGCAAAAAGGCGGCAGCTTCAACTTTGAAGACATGCTGATGCAATTTGAGCAAATGAACAAAATGGGCGGCATGATGGGCTTCTTGGACAAGTTGCCTGGCATGAGCAGTTCAGGGATTCAAGATGCGATTGCACAAGCAAACCCTGAAAAGCAAGTGAAAAAAATGGAAGCGATTATTCAATCGATGACCATTAAAGAACGCCGTAACCCAGACCTGATGAACCCAAGCCGTAAAAAACGTATTGCAGCAGGTTGCGGTATGGATGTGGTGGAAGTGAATAAACTCATCAAACAACACGCGCAAATGGCGAAAATGATGAAGAAGTTTGCGAACCCATCAGGCATGGCGAAAATGATGCGTTCATTGGGTGGCTTGCAAAAGCAATTCGGTGGCGGTGGTGGTATGGGACCACTCTTTGGCAACAATGATTCAAAGAAATAATTGAAGATCTTTCAATATAAAAAATAGGTGCTTAAGACGCCTATTTTTTATGCCTTGATTTCTGAATGAACTACAAAATTTAAATATAAAACCATAAATGTTGTGATTAGTATTTGACTGAAAATGAATAAAAAGAACCACAGTTATGTCGAATCGTTCCAAAACCGTTTTTATTGTACATGGTGAGCATGCATCACCAGAAGATCACTGGTTTGCTTGGTTAGCACAACAGGTCGAGGCCATGCAGGGTGTAGCGAAGTTGGTTTTTTTACCCGATGCAGACGCCCCAGAGTTTGATCTTTGGCAGCAGGCATTAGACATGCAAATGACAGGTCTGAATGAGCACAGTATTGTTGTTGCACATAGTTTGGGTTGCTTAGCTGTTGCGCATTATTTAAGTCAGCATTTAAACCATCAAAAAATTGAGGCGCTTATTTGTGTGGCAGGGTTTAAATCTGTGCCACCACATAAGCCTGAGCTTAATTCATTTATCCAACAAGCAACCTTGCAGAGTCGTGTGTTACACCGTCAGATTGCACATCGAATCGCATTATTTTCTAATAACGACTCCGTTGTTCCACCTCCACTTGCGCTGCAATTTGGACATTTCATGAATGCGCAATTGCTGGAAGTGAAACAGGCAGGGCACTTTACCCAGCAGGATGGTTTTAGTGAATTTGCACTCTTGCAGCAGATTCTTCAGCCTTTGATGCTTTCAGTTTGATGATGAATATAATGTTGTAAACCTTTTAAAAGTAAATCTGCTTCAACAATTGGCTGATATTGCTGTAAATGTTGGGCAAACAATTCAGCATCACCACCTGTGAGTACCAACTGTCGAGGTGAATGTTGCATGACGCGCTCAATGGTACTCAGCAAGCCCAATAAAATGCCATGATGCACCGCATCAATGGTATTTCGACCAGGGCTTAGTTCTTCAAAGGCAGCATCTGGAATTTTAATGCCTTTGGTATTTTGAATCAGGGAATCACGTTGCAAATACAAATTCGGCAGAATATAGCCACCTAAATGTTGCAATCCATCTGCTAAATCAATGGTCAGGGCAGTGCCACAACTAATGACACAATAATTTTGATTCGCGTTATTGGCAACCGCTAAAACTTGTAACCAGCGGTCAATCCCTAACTGCGTAGGATCATCGTAGCCACATTTTAATCCTGCATATTCGGTATGCACTTTGGCAAAGATTACAGGTACAGCTAAACGCTTCAGAATCATCTGAATACGTTGGTTATTTTCTTGATCTAATACCGAGGAAACACCAACTTGCTGAATGTTTAAGCCTTGAAAATGCTGAATTAACCCGAGCAGTAAATCGGCAGGGGATTGTAGATGTAACTCAGCCGCATGTTCTACAACTTGGTCGTGTTGAGTAATCCAATATTTTAGTCGAGTATTACCAATGTCGAGCCATAAACTTTTCATTCCATCATCCTATTCGGTTGCTGTACTGAGTCGTAAACGACCTTGGTAAAAACTTTGAATACCAGTTTCGGTATCTAGGAGTACCGCACCATCATCTTGAATTCCCACAAAGATGCCTGAACAAATCCCTGTACTATGTTCAAACTCGACGGCTTGTTGCTGAAAAGCGGCATAGCGATTAAAGCGAGCAGCCAGATTATAGCTCTGGTGATCAAACCATTCTCCTGCACGGTGAATCGCCAGATAAAGTTCAGCAATCAAATCAATACGTGAAGTGGCTTGTAGCCCCAATTCGGTGAGTGATGTCACTTGTTGATCAATGCTTGCATCCGCAACAGGTGCAAGATTGAGTCCAACGCCAACGATCACCTGCTTAGGCGAGATGGGTTCAATTAGAATTCCTCCCCATTTGCCTTGTACGCTATACAGGTCATTCGGCCACTTAATTTGTAAGTTCAACTGCTCTAGGCTAGGCATGTGTAGAATATTCAGGGCAACTTCTAAAGCCAAACGCCCATCTATTGCTGTTCGAGTATTTAGCAATGTGCTTAAATACACGTTTCCTTCGGGTGACACCCATTGTCGTTGTCTCTGACCTCTGCCTTGCGTTTGTTGGGCGCTACATACCAATGCACTTTGTATACCTTTTTGTGCAATTTCACGCACATCGTCGTTGGTTGATGTGGTGGTGGGTTTGAGCATCAGGACTTCAGGAAGTTGTTGAGCTGCTTGAAGTCGTTGTTGTAGTTGGCGAGTTTCTACATCCATTTGAATCTGAGCAAAGTTGAAAATATTTATGGAGTTAATCATATATTTACTGATTGGTGCAATCGCAGGATTTACCGCAGGTTTATTTGGTGTGGGTGGCGGTTTAATTATTGTGCCAATTCTCTATATTGTATTTACCCAACTGCATTATGATCCATCGGTCATTATGCACATGGCTTTGGGAACGTCTTTGGCGACCATTATTGTAACCTCGTTCAGCTCTGTATCTGCACATCACAAGCAAGGGGCTGTGTTGTGGTCGGTATTTCGTAATTTGGCACCTGGCTTAATTTTAGGCTCATTTTTAGGGGCAGGCATTGCAGATTTACTTCCTGGGCAAGGCTTACAACTGATTATTGGCTTTTTTGCGCTTTGGGTAGCCTATCGCATGTTCAAAGGGGCCAAAGTACAGGTGGATACATCCAAACAACTTCCTTCGACAGTGAAACAAATGCTGGCAGGGAGTGGCATTGGTATTGCCTCTGCCATTTTTGGGATTGGTGGTGGGAGCTTAACCGTACCTTATCTGAATCGTCATGGCGTGGTTATGCAAAAAGCTGTGGCAACGTCGGCAGCTTGTGGGCTACCGATTGCTGTGGCAGGTGCCTTGGGCTTTATGTGGTTTGGTGCCAAAGCGCAGGTGTCTGTGCCCAATAGCATTGGTTATATTCATATTTATGCATTTTTAGGCATTAGTTTAATGAGTTTTATTACTGCTAAATTTGGTGCGAAAGTTGCACATCAATTGTCACCGGCCATGCTCAAAAAATGTTTTTCAGGATTATTAACTACTGTGGGACTTTATTTTGTTTATCAAGGGTTTTCAAAATTATTCTAAAGATTTGTGATGACTTTTACTGTTTTAATTGGCTTTTTAGACATAATATTGTCGGACAATGACATGGCGCGGAATGGTTGAAATCAGTTAAAACTGTTTCGTGAGTCATGTGATGTATTGTGGATTGCATCTTATAAAAACAAGATAGGAAAAGTATGCAACAAGAAGAAATAGAGAGCCTCTCGGAGCAAATTGCCAAGCATATTAGTGAGCAGATCATTAGCGGTGAATTGGTCGAAGGTGAGCGAATACAGGAATTAAGAATTGCCAAAGAGCTGGATGTCAGTCGGGGTTCTGTGCGTGAAGCTTTGTTGCTGTTAGAGCGTACGCATTTAATTCAGATTTTTCCGCGACGCGGTGCGATTGTTTCTGAAATGTCGGCACAACAGGTGCGGGCATTATTTGACAGTTGTGCCATGCTGTCTGGGCAAATTGTGCAACGGATTGCGGAAACTTGGCGTCAGCATGAAGCAGAGCAATTCCAGCGTTTGATGGAGCAAATTCAAGAAGAATGCCGTCATGGGCATACTGAAAAGTTTTATGATTTAATTTTTCAGTATTTGGCACGACAGCAAGATATGGTGGCAAATCCCTATCTGATGAATTTCTATCAGGAGCTGTTACCTTCCATGCGCCGTAGTTATTTCTTAACCTTAAATACTTCGCGTAGAGAGTTACAAGAGTCGTTTGAGTTGTTTAAACTGGTGAGTGATGCAATTTTAATCCGAAAATCACAACAAGCCACTTTATTTATGGACGATTTTTGTCGACACTTGCGTAACTTGGTGTTGGAATCTCTAACACGCATGAAACAAATCGAATTAGCATGGGCGCGTCGTTCACGACGTTAACAGGACATTATGCGTTTAAGCAGTTTAAAACTTTCAGGCTTCAAATCTTTTGCCGACAGCACGACTTTACAATTCAAAGCCAACCGTAGTGCGGTGGTGGGACCGAACGGCTGTGGTAAATCCAATGTGATTGATGCCATTCGCTGGGTCATGGGTGAATCCAATGCACGCCAACTGCGTGGCGGTAGTATGCAGGATGTCATTTTTACGGGTACAGCCAAGCGTAAACCTGTGGGCGTTGCCAGTGTCGAACTCCGTTTTGAAAATACCTATGGCAAATTAGGCGGTGCGTATAATGCCTATAATGAATTAGCAGTGCGCCGTCAGGTTAATCGAGATGGTAAGTCTGAATATTTCTTAAATGGCACCAAATGTCGTCGCCGAGATATCACCGATATTTTCTTGGGCACAGGTTTAGGCCCGCGTTCGTATGCCATTATTGAACAAGGTATGATTAACCGTTTGGTGGATTCCAAACCCGAAGAAATGCGGGTGTTTATTGAAGAAGCAGCAGGGGTATCTCGTTATCAGGCTCGTCGCCGTGAGACTTTATTACATTTGGATCACACTACGCAGAATTTATCGCGTTTAGAAGATATTGCCCAAGAGCTCAAGTCGCAATTAAAAACCTTAAAGCGTCAAGCTGAAACGGCGATTCAATATAAAGCATTAGAAAAAACCATTCGTAGCATTAAAGTGGAAGTGTTGTCTTTCCAATGCGAACAAAGCAGTCGTTTGCAGCAGGAATATACGGTACAAATGAATGAACTGGGTGATCAATTTAAATTGGTACGCTCGGATTTAACCACATTGGAGCATGATTTAAGTTCGACCAGTGAGCTATTTCAGCGTCTGATTCAACAATCAACACCATTGCAAAATGAGTGGCAACACGCTGAAAAAAAACTGGCTGAACTGAAAGTCACTTTAGAGCAAAAGCAGTCGCTTTTTCAGCAAAATACTGCAACCTTGGCGCAACTGGAACAGCAAAAGGCACAAACCAAAGAGCGTTTGCAACTGATCGAACTACAGCTTGAAAGCTTGCTACAACAACAGGAAGATCAAACTGAACAATTGCAGCAACAAGATGTTTTGAGCCAACAGCAAAGTCAATCTTATCAAGATTTAAAAGCGCAACAGCAGCAAGTGCAGCAGCAGTTTGAACAAGTCAAAGCTCAGGTGGAAAAGCAGCAACAGCAGAAAATGCAAATGCTGGCGCAGTCTGAGCAATTAAGCAAAAATATCGTCCGCATCGAACAACAAAAGCAAACTTTGCAACAGCAAGCGGCCCAGATTCAAAATCAAACGCAATCAGAAGATATTCAACAATTGGAGCAAGACAAACAATTGCTTCAGATACAGATTGAACAGTCCGAGCACTTGATTCAGCAGCAGCGTTTACAGTTAGAACAATTACAGGAACAAGCTGCTCTGCAAAAAAGTCAGGTATTGCAATTAAAGTCTGAAATGCAGGTGTTGCAGTCTGAACAGAAAAATTTGACCCAACTTTTGGTCAAACAAAGTCCTGAATCTCATAATGCCAATGTGCAATTGATGCAGACCTTGAAGCTGACTGAACACGGTAAACCGCATGCGCAGTTGATCGAGAAATTCCTTGCCAAGTGGCTTTCGGCGGAAGTGTTGGATGCGGAGACTGAATTTCAAGACAGTATTGCGCGTCAGCTCAAAATGAGTACAGGCAGCAGTAAACTGGCATTGGCTCAGTTGCCCTGTCTGGCCGATTGGATTGCCTCTGCACAGCATTCATTGTGGAATCAGGTTGCTATTGCGACGACACTAAGTGAAGCTTTGTCTTATCAATCTCAGCTTCAGCAAGGTCAGTCGATTTTAACTTTGGACGGTTATCATGTTGCGGCAGATTGGGTGATTGGTCTGCTTTATGATGAAAGCAGTCAAGCAGGGCAAGGTGCGCTGAGCCATCGGATTCGTTTAGAAAGTATTGAAATCGAGCTGAGTAATTTACAGGCACAGTATGAACTGGCAGATCAGCAATTACCTGGCTTGCAGCAACAGATTGAGCAGCTTCAAACGCAGTTAAAAGAACAGCAAGTATTACTGAAACAACAGCAACAGTCTTTACAACAGTTGGATGTGAGTATTGCCAAGTTACAGAGTAGTGCGCAGGCTTTTGCCATTCAGCAACAACAATTGCGTGACCAGTTGCAACAGTTGGATGAACAGCTTGAAGAAGATGCCATGCAAAGGGATGATCTTGAAATTGATTTGCATGCATTGACTTTAAAACTGGAACAGATTTTACCCCACTATAAAACCACGCAATTTCAGCTCGATGAATTGACCGAGCAATTGGAGTTGGCACAGCAGCACAGCTTACAGTCGCAGCAAGAGTTAGAAGTATTGCGCCGTCAAAATACCCAAACCCAACAACAAATTGAACTGTTGGAAAAAGATAGCTCTTTCCTGAAAACTCAAAATCTGCAAATTGGTCAGCAGATGGAACAGGCGAAAAAGTTTGTTGATCCAGTTCAATTAGAGCTTCCAAGTTTGGAATCGCAATTTGCCGAGCAATTTCAACAAACAGAAAAATTACAAAAAACGTGGAATGCGTGGCAACTTGAACTGAACAGCGTGCAACAGAAGCAACAGCAAGTGACTGAGCAGCGCCATCAACAGCAGCAACAAGATGAGCGGTTACGCACGCAACTGGAAGAAAAACGATTGTCATGGCAATCCGCCAAATCGGATTTTCAGCATTATTCTGAGCAGTTAAAAGCCATGGGGAGTGACTTAATTACAGGTCTTGAAATTGATTTACCTGCGCATCAAGCAAAACTAGAAAAAGCTCAGCAGCAATTTGCCAAATTAGGGGCAGTCAATCTGGCGGCTTCGGAAGAATATGAAGAAGTCTCCAAGCGTTTTGATGAACTCAGTCATCAAATTGAAGATCTAGAAAAAACAGTTGCACAACTGCAAGCTGCAATGAAAAGTATTGACCAAGAAACACGTAAATTGTTTATGACCACGTTTGATCAGGTCAATGCTGAGTTGCAGGAATTATTCCCGAAAGTCTTTGAAGGTGGTGAAGCAAGCTTAAGTTTGGAAGATGACTGGCAGTCTGGGGTCAAACTCATGGCACGCCCACCGGGTAAGCGCAATAGTTCCTTGGCATTGTTGTCTGGGGGAGAGAAGGCCCTGACTGCATTGGCATTGGTTTTTGCCATCTTCCGTTTAAATCCAGCACCATTTTGTGTACTAGACGAAGTGGATGCTCCTTTAGATGACGCGAACGTTAGTCGTTTCTGTAATTTGGTAAAAGAGCTTTCTGAACAAGTACAATTCATTTACATTACACATAATAAGCTAGCAATGACGATGGCAACTGACTTATTGGGAGTAACGATGCCAGAGCCCGGGACATCAAAACTTGTTAGCGTAAATTTGGAACAGGCAAAAGAATACGGTTTAGTCGCGGAGTCATAATATGGAAGTCACAACAATAGTCGGTATTGTTATTGCCGTTATCATTATTTTAGTTGGTTTACGCATGCTGTTTAAAAAACCTGCGAGTGCAACACCTTCACTTGATAGTGAATTGCAGGTGAATTCAGATAGTCAGCTTCCAATTATTCCGCGTCATGTACGCGACCAATTGCAGACCTCGACGGAAGTAACTGAACGCGTTGAGCCAACGCTGAATGATGCTGAAGTGGTTGCAGAGATCACTGAAAAGCATGAGCCTAAAGTGGTCATGGAAAAACAACAAGCGACAGAGATAGCAGTTAATACAAATGCCGAAACGACAACAGAAGCAGCGCAAAAAGAGACTGTGGTTGATGCAAAGGTCACAGCGAAAGTAGAAGAAAATGTACCAGTTGAAAATGCAGAAGAAGGGTTACATTTAACTGCACATCATATTGAAAAAGCAGAAATTGTTGAATTTAATGAAGAAAGTAGCATTTTAGATGAGCACTTACACGAACAACAACGTGTCGATGAAGAAAGTGTTTTACAAACAGCAGAAGAGTTTATTGTTTTCAATATTTATCCAGAACGCCGTGTATTGACGGGAGACAAGACTTTAAAAGTGTTGCTCAAATACGGTCTACGTTATGGTGAAATGGCATGTTTTCATCGTTATGATGAAGAACATGAAAAGCTTTCATTCTCAGTTTTACAGATTACCGAAGAAGGGCCTGCTGGCTTTGATTTAGAAACTTTGGCCAATGAGCAAGTGAAAGGTCTAGCTTTTTTCTTGGCTTTGCCGCACAACGATGTTCAGAATGCGTTTGATACGATGGTCAGTATTTCCAACCTGATTGCACGTGAAATTGATGGGACAATTTACGACCAGAACCAACAGGAAATGACTGCTCAATCGCGTGAATTCTGGCGTCATCAAGCAATAGACTATCGTTCAGGTCAACAAGCAACGGTATAATATTAAATTGAAAATGAGAGTCTGACTTTTATAATAGGCAGACAAGATTGTTAAAGGGCGGAGAAACCGCCCTTTTTTATGGTGAAACTATGACTCAGCAAAACACTGTTGTCGCACAAATGCGTCAACTGATTCAGATTCTGGCACAGCATAATCATGCCTACTATGTGATGGATCAGCCCACCATTGCGGACAGTGAGTATGACCAGTTATTTCACCAACTGAAGGCATTAGAACAACAATATCCAGAATGGGTTCAGGCGGATACCCCGACCAATAAAGTCGGTGCTAAGCCATTGGCAAAATTTGAATCAGTGACCCATGCTGTGCCGATGCTGTCATTAGGTAACGTGTTTAATCAAGAAGAACTGTTTGCTTTTGCACGTCGTATCGAAGAACGCTTACCGAACCAGAAGATTGAATACGATGTCGAATTAAAGTTCGATGGTTTAGCAATTTCATTGTGGTATGAAAATGGGGTACTCATTCGTGGCGTAACTCGTGGTGATGGGGAAACGGGTGAAGATATTACTCAGAATGTGAAAACCATTCGTAACTTACCAAAAGTTTTAACGCATGCCTCTGGTGTAGTTCCAACATTACTGGAAGTCCGTGGCGAAGTGCTCATGCCCAAATCTGGTTTTGAAAAGTTAAATGCTGAAAATGAAGCCAAAGGCGAAAAGACCTTTGCCAACCCACGTAATGCAGCCGCGGGCAGTTTAAGACAGTTGGATCCGAATGTGGCTGCCGCACGTCCACTGGCATTTTATGCCTATGGAATTGCGCAGTGTGAACCGAATCATGGCTTAGCCACCATGTCTGCAAGTCTGGATTGGTTAACAGAGTTTGGCTTTGCCGTCGGTGAGCGTCATTTCATTTGTGACAGTATTCAAGCGGTACAGCAAGCGTATGAAAAAATTAACCTTGAGCGTCCTGATTTAAGCGTTGAAATTGACGGCATGGTGGTCAAGGTTAATGACTTAAAACAACAACAACAGTTGGGCTTTTTAAGTCGGGAACCTCGTTGGGCAACGGCTTATAAATTTCCTGCGGTGGCTGCGCTTACCACAGTTGAAAATATTGACTGGCAGGTGGGAAGAACAGGGACGCTAACCCCAGTTGCACGTTTGAACCCAGTCGCTGTGGGAGGGGTTACGGTATCGAATGTGACCTTGCATAATATTGGGGAAATTCACCGTTTAGATGTCCGTATTGGTGATACGGTCAGTGTATATCGTAGTGGTGATGTGATTCCGAAGGTTGAAAAAGTCTGGCCCGAATTCCGTCCAAATGATACTCAGGAAGTGCATTTACCAGAACAATGTCCCGTTTGTGAATCTCCTGTGGTCATGCCTGAAGGTGAAGCTTTAGCACGTTGTTCGGGTGGTTTATATTGTGCTGCACAGCGGATTGAGGCAATTCGCCACTTTGTGTCACGTAAGGCGCTGGACATTGAAGGTTTGGGAGATCGTTGGGTAGAATCTCTATTACATTTGGATTTACTCAAAGATGTGGCTGATATTTACCATCTGCATGAACATCGTGAAAAAATGCTCACTATTGAAAAAATGGGCGAAAAGTCGGTTCAAAATCTCTTTGATGCGATTGAAAACAGCAAAAAAACCACATTGGCAGCTTTCATTTATGCGCTCGGAATACGCGGAGTGGGGGAAACCACAGCACGAATGTTAGCCAATACCTTTCAAACTCTTGATGCACTGCGGGTCGCAGATATTGAGGCTTTAAAGAAAACGCCAGATGTTGGTGAGATTACGGCAGAGTGGATTGTCGATTTCTTCCAAGCACCGCATAACCTTGAAGTTTTGGATCGATTGCTGGCAGCGGGCATTCACTGGGATGCACCTGTCGCATCCACTCGTCAACCTTTTAACGGTGAAAGTTGGGTGATTACGGGTACGCTCAGCCAAATGGGACGTGATGAAGCAACGCAGATGTTACAAGCATTGGGCGCACGCGTCAGTGGCAGTGTTTCAAGCAAAACCAAGTGTTTGGTTGCAGGCGAAAAAGCAGGTTCTAAACTGGAAAAGGCCGAAAAGCTTGGTATTCATGTGATGAGTGAGAGTGAGTTTATTCAACTGATGCAAGATTATGGTCAGTTAGAGGCTTAGATTTTTGACTCAGGTTAAATCAGAAATATGATACTTGGACGCGTCATCTGCAACCTGCGTGGTGCAAATAAGATAATGTTTCTGCGACATATTTCTGATACATCAAAAAGAGGTCAGGTTTTGCAGATGACAATGGTTTTGCCTACTTTTGCCGAAACAAAAGTAGGGCCAGCTGCAGGCTGATGATGAAATGGGATGAGAACTTGATAAGACTCCGCCAAGATCATTTTTTCAACAAGCTGGAAAAATATTTAAGTCAAACTTAGGTTGTTTATTTCAAGGAATATATTGTTTGATCACACCATCGTTGAGCAACTGTTGAAAGTGCTCAATCAAGCTTTCTTTGACATCGCGATACTGTAGACCTAATTCTTTTTGGCTCTTGCTCGCATCAAAATAAATAGGGTAACCCATATTCAGTTCAACAAACTCACGGCTAAAACCAATGAACGGACCAATCACTTTAAAGGCCGCTTTTGGCAGTTCGTTGCGTGGAAATGGAAATTTCCAACCAAAATGTGCTTTAAGTAATTGACCAATTTCAAGCAAACTCAAAGTATCGCCACTGACAATGTAACGGCCTGCCGCTTTTGGGTTGAATGCAGCCTGTAGATGTGCTTCGGCGACATCTTGAACATCGACCACACCATTCCACATGGGTGGAACACCCGCGAGAGTTAAGCCATTGGTAAATTGTTGTAAGACCTCAATTGAACCTGACTGCGTATTTGGTGTTAATGAACGACCAAAGACCAACGCTGGGTTAATGCAAACCAATTGCCAACGGTTTTGTGCATCTGCCATTTCCCAAGCTTTACGCTCAGCCATCACTTTAGAATATGGATAAGGCTGATGGGTCTCTGAGCTACTGGTATTCCAGTGACTTTCATCAAAAGTATTATGATCTGTTTTTAAAATATCCACGGCATCGCCATAGGTTGATGCAATGCTCGAAGTGACAATGACGCGTTGGACGGATTCAGTTTCATTCACAGTGTTTAAAACATTTTCTGTACCCAAAACAGCAGGTTCAATGATGTCTTTCACCGCATCTTTATAGTTGGTAACAACGAAAGGTGACGCCATATGAAACACAATTTCACAGCCCTGCATTGCTTCTCTAAATGAATTTGGTTCAAGCAAGTTCGCTTTAAAGAGTTTGAGTGTTCCTGTGCTACTTTCTGCAATTTTAGATAAATGCGCAAAGCTTTGAGTTTTGTTCAGGTCACGGACAGTGGCATGTACGGTATAGCCTTGGGTTAATAATTTTTGAATTACCCAACTGGCAATATAACCCGAGGCACCTGTGACCAGTACAGGTGCCTGTGTTGCTAAGTTTGTCATAGATCAACCGTTGTTGTTTTAAGTATTGGCATAGTGTAAGCCCGAATGTGATCAAAGTCTTTGCTTATGGGAAACAGATATCTAACTTATGCGTCATTTAAATAGATGTTGATGCACGTTATAAAACCAAATTGGTCGAGGTAAAGACGACTTTATTCGCCAATATAGACAACGTGATCAATCAAAACTATTGGGAGGTGTGTTTAACGCTTACTCTGCAACAGTGGGGACACGCTGTTCTAAATTGAGAGTAACTTTTTATTTTTAATAATAAAAAAATGATAGTGTGCTAATTTTAACTTCGTGATGTTTTAAAAACCTAGTGAAATAAGGGACATTTAAAATAGTTACAAATTTTAAAATAAGCAAAATTTTGAATGAAATAGCCTTTGCTCTAAGACGTAAAATACTGCAAAGGCTTATTTTATATGCGGAAAATGACTTAAATTGAACTGCAAATGCGTATGTTTCTCATTTTAATTTTATAAAAATCATAAACTTACAAAATTTAACTTTTGCAATCCTTTTCAAATGCCGCCATAATATTTTAAAAAGGTATGGGGTATAACGAGATGCGCGGCAATCCAGAAGTAGTAGACTATTTAAATATGTTGATTGGTGGTGAACTTGCAGCTCGCGATCAATATCTTATTCATTCACGTATGTATGAAGATTGGGGCTTAAGTAAAATCTTTGAGCGTATTGATCATGAAATGCAAGAAGAAGCCTCTCATGCAGATGCCTTAATTCGTCGTGTACTCTTTCTAGAAGGTACACCGAATATGAACCGTGATGATATTGATGTAGGACAAGATGTGGTGACCTGTTTAAAGGCCGACTTGGCACTGGAATATCATGTACGTGAGAAATTGGCGCAAGGCGTGAAATTGGCGGAAGAAAAAGGTGATTATGTCACGCGTGATATGTTGCGTCAGCAAATGTCAGATACTGAAGAAGACCATACTTATTGGTTAGAAAAGCAAATTCGTTTAATTGAATTGATTGGCTTACAAAATTATATTCAGTCGCAAATGTAAGATACAAATAAAAAACCCAGTAAATACTGGGTTTTTTATGGTTTAAATTTTTTTTGATATCAAATTACAGCTTATTCTCGATGTTCAATCGTTGGATCAAGTTGCCATGATTGTGCCAATGTTTGAATGATTCGATCTTTCTGTTTTTTTGAAAAAAGAGATAAAGGGATTCTTTCTAAAGGGTTTGGCTCTACTACACCAATTAATTTTTTAAAATAAATATCTGTTTTATATAGCCAAAAATCTTGGAAATTTTGTTTTAATAATTTACGTTGCCATTCATATTGTCTGAATTTTTTAGGGTCAATCGTGAGAAAAGGTGGTTGTTGCAATGTCGAAAGTTGAACTGTACGCTGGCGTAAAAACAGATGTGAAATGATACGTTGGTTGGTAATAATGATAGAGTCAAAAAATCTAAAAAAACTCAACAAGCATAATATAGCCAACATTATAAAATGTTTAGACTGCAACGGAAGTGCAAAAGAAACATATATTCCTATGACCATACATAGGAAAAATAGGTAAATAGAACTTATAGGTTTTGTTTTATATAAAATTTTTTCATTGTTTTGTAATTGCATTAGTTATTACCATTTTATTTTTTGAATGTCTGCTAAAACCTGATTGGCATGAGTTTGTGTATTCACACTGCTGTAGTGATAGACAATCGTGCCTTTGGGATCAATCAAGAAAGTTTCACGCTTCGCAATTTGAGCGACTCCAAAATTACGGACTATGCCGAACTGACCTGCCAGTTGTTGTTTTTGATCTGCCAAAATTGGAAAAGGTAATCCCAATTTGCTGGAAAATTTTTGATGGGATTTAACATCGTCTAGGCTAACGCCCAATACCACCGCATTTGCTTTTAAAAATTGAGGATACAGTGCTTTAAACTGGTTGGCTTCTTGAGTGCAGCCAGGAGAGTCATCTTTGGGGTAAAAATATAAGACCATCCATTGACCACGATATTGTTTGGACTCATGCCATTTGCCATTTTGATCTTGTAACTTAAAGCTAGGCGCTGCTTGTCCAACCCATTGTTTTTGGCTTGCGGTGGAAGAAGAAAAAATCGAAGTTTCGGCATGACTGAGATGATAAATTCCGAAAGTACAGGTTATACCCATTAAACCGACACGGAGCAATTGATTTAAAGTCATTTTCTTCTGATTTTTCGACGCTATGGAAGTTTCATCTTAGCAAACTATTGCTGTCACCCGTACAACAAAATTCCAGAATGCCTATGTGAAGTGATTGGCGAGGGGGATTAAAACTTGAACCATATGTGGAATGACTTTATAAGCTGAAACTGTGTGACTTTGCAGTTTGAGAATGATAGGAAATGCAGCTCAGTCGTAAAATAAAAGTCGTTATACTGCTGTACAAAGTTTCATTTTTAGAGCAAAACGTTGAACGCGAGTATTTTACTGATTACGGGTTGGGGTGGTGGAACACAGTTGTTGGAATCCTTACAGCACAAACTACAACAACAGGGACATCATGTTGAACTGATCAATATTTTTAATGCCTTGGATGAGGAGATTCTGCAACAACATGTCGAATTGGCCCATCGCTTTGATGTGATTATGGGCTGGTCGTTGGGTGGACAACTGGCAACTCTATTGACGCAGCAACTACAACAACAATATGCAGAACAAAAAACCTTGATTACTTTGGCATCGAATCCATGTTTTGTTGCACAACCAAACTGGTCAACCGCAATGCCACAAGAAACATTTAAGCAATTCAAACTGTCCTTTCAACAAGATGCTGTGGCAACGCTCAAGCGCTTTGGATTTTTGGTGTGCCAAGGAGCAGATTCTGCCAAGAAAGATTTTATCCAAATGCAAAAACTGATTAAACCTCAGCCAATTTCACTCTTAGAACAAGGTTTAGTCTTACTAGAGCAGTTGAATTTAACCGAAACTTTAGCGCATTATACAGGACAGCAATTACATGTGTTTGCACAGCATGATGCACTGGTTCCTTGCGAAATTATTCAAAATATGCAGCAATTACTTACAGAAAATGTAAAAGTTGTAAGTATTGAACGCGCTTCGCATGGTTTTCCTCGCTTCCATGTTGAACAAACTATGCAAATTATTGAAGATTTTCTGAAGCAACCGCTTCAGGCTGTCTAGGAATGACCATTCTCGCAATGTTTTTTAGAAACTTGCAGGTTTAAGATAGCCCTCATTGCAAAAAATACGACACCACAGGAGTTATGGATGACTGATTTATTTGACCTTGAACATATCTGGCATCCTTATACTTCTATGACCAATCCACTGCCAACTTTCAAAGTAAAGAAAGCGTATGGGGCAGTCATTGAACTAGATGATGGACGCCAACTGATTGATGGTATGTCTTCATGGTGGTGTGCGATTCATGGTTATAACCATCCAGATTTGAATCAGGCGGTGACTGATCAATTACAAAATATGTCGCATATTATGTTTGGTGGTTTTACCCATGATCCTGCGATTGAATTGGGTAAACTATTATTAGAAATTACCCCACCCAGTTTAGACAAAATTTTCTATGCTGATTCAGGTTCTGTTGCGGTTGAAGTCTCCTTGAAAATGGCAGTGCAATATTGGACTTCGCAAGGCAATATCGAAAAGACCAATTTTGTGACGCCACGCTCGGGCTATCACGGGGATACGTGGAATGCAATGTCGGTGTGTGATCCTGTAACGGGCATGCATCAGATTTTTGGCAGCAGTTTGCCCAATCGAATTTTTGTTCCTGCACCACAAGTCGGTTTTGATCAGACTTGGGACCCCGCGGATATTGCTGAACTCGCGCAAACCTTAGAACAGCATCATCACAGTATTGCGGGTCTGATTATTGAGCCGATTGTGCAGGGTGCTGGGGGAATGCGCTTCTACCATCCTGAGTATTTGCGCCAAGCCAAACTGCTTTGTGAAAAATATAACATCCTGCTCATTTTTGATGAAATTGCGACAGGTTTTGGGCGTACAGGCAAACTCTTTGCTTGGGAACATGCGCAAGTTGAACCCGATATTATGTGTATAGGCAAAGGCTTAACGGGTGGTTATATGACGCTGTCTGCAACCTTAACCTCGAAGCATGTAGCAGAAACCATCTCTAAAGGTGAAGCGGGCGTATTTATGCACGGTCCAACCTTTATGGCTAATCCATTGGCTTGTGCAGTGGCATTACGCAGCACACAGCTCTTGGTGTCTCAAGACTGGCAAAGTACCATTCAGCGTATTGGCAACCAATTGCAGCAACATCTCGCCCCATTAGCACAACTCAATTACGTGCAGGATGTGCGTGTATTGGGCGCGATTGGTGTGGTTGAGCTGAACTTTAATGTCGATATGAAAACGCTACAACAAGAATTTGTAAAACGTGGCATCTGGATCCGCCCATTTGGTAAGTTGGTCTATGTCATGCCACCGTATGTTATTTCTGAAACGCAGCTCGATACTTTATTGACTGAACTGGTAGATGTGGTGCGCCATATGCAAGAGGAAGCCGCATGAATTTATTAGACCATTACGCTGTACAGTTGGATGAGCTAAAACAGCAGGGCAATTTACGTCAATTCACTTCGAACACCCAACAGGGGAAGTGGATTGAAATTCAGCAACGCCGTATGTTGAATTTAGCGTCCAATGACTATTTGGGCTTGGCTTCTGATCTGAGCTTACGTGAACAATTTTTTGATGAAACCCCAAATGCACATCGTTTAATGAGCTCATCTTCTTCGCGTTTATTGACAGGGAATTTCCCTGAATATGAACAGCTCGAAGCCAGTTTGAGTCAGGCTTTTGCTGGACGTGCCGCGCTGTTATTTAACAGTGGCTACCACATGAATATTGGGATTTTACCTGCGGTCAGTGATGCCAAGACGCTCATTCTTGCGGATAAGTTGATACATGCCAGTATGATTGACGGGATTCGTCTTTCCTCTGCCAAATATGTACGTTATCGCCATAATGACTTACAACATTTGTCACAGTTACTACAAAAATATCATGATGATGAGGCTTTTGAGCGCATTATTGTGGTGACTGAATCCATTTTTAGTATGGATGGCGATGAAACTGATTTGGCTGAGTTGGTACGGATTAAATCCCAATTTGCCAAAGTCATGCTGTATGTAGATGAAGCGCATGCCATTGGGGTGCGTGGTGAACAAGGTTTAGGCTGCGCTGAACAACATCAAGTGATTGAGCAGATTGACTTCTTGGTAGGGACATTTGGTAAGGCGATGGCCTCAGTCGGTGGTTACTTGATTTGCCATCCGATTATCCGAGCATTTCTGATAAATCGGATGCGTTCTTTAATTTTTAGTACTGCGCAACCGCCAATCTGTATGGCATGGACCAACTTCATTTTCCAAAAAGCGTTGAGCATGAATGCCAGTCGTCAGCATTTACAACAATTAAGCAGTTATTTACAACAAGCGATACAGGCAAAAGGCTATGCTTGTCCATCGACCAGCCATATTGTGCCCGTCATTATTGGTGAGTCACAAAAAACGGTTGATACTGCGGCACAATTACAGCAAGCAGGCTTTTATATTATGCCTGTCCGTCCACCGACGGTTCCGGTACAAAGTTCGCGTTTACGTATTTGTTTAAATACCCAATTTCAGCAAGATGAACTGGATCAGTTTGTCGTTTTGTTATGAGTTTTAGTGTTGAATCCATCTCAAATAGATAAATCTCGCGTTGCTCAGCGTTTTGCACAAGCGGGACAAAGCTATACTGAACATGCCATCGTGCAAAAGCAAATTTGTCAGCATTTAATGCAATTGATACTGGATCATTTGCCGACTCCTCATCAGGCACGGGTCTTTGAAATTGGCTGTGGTTCTGGAAATTTGAGTCATCTGTTATTGCAAAATTTGCAAATGGATAGTCTTATTCTGAATGACTTATATGCTGAGGTTGAACGCCATTTTTCAGAACTGCAACAAATTGAGTGGCGAATTGGGGATATTGAACAACTCGAGTTTCCAACACAATTAAACGTGGTGACTTCCAGTTCTGCTTTGCAATGGATGACGAATTTACAGGCAGTTTTTACCAAAGTGGCACAGTCTTTGGTGCAAGAGGGATTTTTTTGCTTTTCTATTTTTGGACAGCAGAACTTAAAAGAAATTAAAGCCTTAACGGGGCAGGGGCTTGAATATCATACCTTGCCTGAGTTGCAACAGGTATTAACACAAACAGGTTTTGACGTGTTACATCTGAGTGAACAGGTCACGAGCTTGCATTTTACCCATCCCAAGCAGGTGTTACAGCATTTAAAAGCTACGGGTGTGACCGCAACCAATACAGCACATCGTTGGACCAAGCATTCGTTACAACAGTTTTATCAAGATTATCAGCAATTTTCGGAGATGGATCAGCAAGGGCATGTGCAGTACAAACTCAGCTATCACCCGATTTATTGTATTGCACGGAGAACAACATGACAGCAGACATCTATTTTATCAGTGGGATTGATACAGGCATTGGCAAGACCTATACCACAGGATATCTGGCGAAGTTATGGAATGCGCAAGGTCAGCAGGTTATCACCCAAAAATTGATTCAAACGGGTAATGTCGATGTCTCTGAAGATATTCAGCAGCACCGTGAAATTATGGGGACAGGTTGGTTGCCAGAAGATGAAAGTAAACTGACCATGCCTGAAATTTTTAGCTATCCGGCATCACCACATTTAGCCACCAAACTCGATGGTCGTGACATTGATTTTGCCAAGATTGAAGCGGCAACACAGCAATTGGCAGAAAAATTTGAGGTGGTGTTACTGGAAGGTGCTGGCGGTTTAATGGTGCCACTCACCACAGAGTTACTGACCATTGATTATCTTGAACAGAAAAAGTTTCCTGTTATTTTAGTCAGTTCTGGGCGTTTGGGCAGTATTAACCATACTTTACTGAGCCTAGAAGCACTCAAAGCACGAGGTTTATCTTTATATGCGTTGGCGTATAACTTAAATGATGAATCGCAAGATCCGTTAATTTCCAAAGATACTTCTGAATATCTGAAAGCTTATTTAACCAAGCATTTCCCAGACGCGCAATGGATTGATATTCCTGTGCTGTAAATGTAAAAAAAGGAGTTATTTTTAAATAACTCCTCGTTTATTATTGGCTTAAAATTTAATTAATGCTTGGATAGTTATTTTTAATCTGTTGAGCAATAAACTCAAAACTTGATTTATTAAATAACGTATAACTTCCTTTGGAATCGTAGTTGACTAATTCGCCATTAAAAATCATGCCATATTCTGGAGAAAGTATGTCGCCTTTGACATCCCATTCTCCATCATAAATTTTTCCATCTTTGCTAATTGCAGGATCAGCACCACCTTCATATAGAGGATTACCACTACTATCTACACTATATGCCACATCGAGATTAGAAACTTTACCAATCTTATAGGTATAATTTAATTGACCATAATGTTTTTGAATCCAGTCATTTAAACTAGTTGCATCTGTTACTGTAGATTCGGAAAAGTAAAATTGATAATCATCATTAATAATAGATTTGGGAATATAAACATAAGAACCAGCTGGGAATGTCGCAGTGCTTGAAAGTAAGGCAGCTAAAGCATCTTTATTCCCTTTTAGAATCATGCCAACTTGATTGTGTAGGTAAATATAATCCTGAGTTTTAGGATATCCTGTGAGTATATTGGTCGGGAAAATATCTGCTATCGTTTTACCTGACAGATCAATCTTTTCAAAATTAAAATTTTGCTTTCCTACATTGAGGCCGCATTCATCATTAAATAATGCTGTTGAAACTTGTAGCCCTTGAGATGAAGATAGGTAATAGTAAGGCCATCCACTAGATTGTTTTTGAAGTGTTTTTTGAGTATAAAGCCCCTGGCTATTTAATATGTAACCTTCGTAAATTTCTTCATTTTCTGCGGTACTTTTATCTAATTCTTCTGCACTAACATTATAAATGGGTGCATAGTTCACATAGAGCATTTGTCCATTTCTTTGAATCACGTCTGCATATAGTTGAGTTACATAATTCGGAGTATTGACACTACTTTTATATTCATAATCCAAATTGTATAAAGGCTCATCAAAAATAGTAGTTCCGGTAATTTGGGAATTCAAAAGAATTCCTCGATTACATGCTAACGTGGTCGATCCTCCAGAATTTGAATTTGAAGCTGATGGAGTTGTCGAGGAGGTGGAACCACCTGATCCTCCTCCACATCCACTTAAAACTGTAATGGATATAGAGAATGCTAAAGTTGTAAATTTCTTCATTTGTGTGACTCTAGGTTTTAAATTATTGAATTATTAAGTTTTAAAGTTAGAAGCGGATTATATACAGAATGGTCTGTATGGTGAATAATTTTTATTCTTATATGTGATGACTTATAAAATGCATCATGAGGTTAATCAGAGCATTTGAATGCCGAGTGTTTTCATACTGGATTTTTGTAGCCAAATGACCAGTGAATAAGTCGATTTTACAAACAAAAAAATCCGCATTTTATAGAAAATGAAATGCGGATTTTTTTCTACAAGATTAAAGTGAAGCGTTACTCTCAATTCCAATTTTAGTGATATTTAGACGTTGTGCCATCGCCATGACCATTGCCACTTGTTTGTATTCAGTCATACGGTCAGGCTGTAGTTTAATTTGGTCTTGTTCGGACTTTTTTGACACCGTCATAAATAAGTTTTCTAAAGCCTGTTTATTCTCTACAGGTTGACCATTCCAAAAGATTTTTCCTTGTGCGTCTAATTTGAGATTGATGATTTCAGGTGGTTTTTCATTGCTTTGTGGTGGCGGAGCACCATTCGGCAAATTAATATTGATGGCATTATTTGGAATTGGGATGGTGATAATAAACATAATAATCAACACCAACATGACATCAATCAATGGTGTCATATTGACATCAAGTAGGACATCATCGTCATCATGTGAGCCAATATTCATACCCATAACTTGCTCCTTCTGAGTCGATTATGGTGAAGCTGGGGGAGTGGTCACAAATGCAATTTTGCCAATCCCAGCTTGTTTGGTTGCATTAATCACCTGATCAATCGCGTCAAAGTGAGTCTGTTGATCGCCACGAATATGCACTTCGGGCTGTGGGCGTTTTTGCGCCTCAGCTTGTAGGCGTGTCATGAGTGTGGCTTTGTCTCCGATATATTTTTCATTCCAGAACACATCGCCATTTTTATTGACTGCAAGTTGAATATTTTCAGGTTTATTGGCATAAGGCGTATTTTTTTCCTCGGGTAATTTCACGGGTACGGTATGAATAGCGACAGGCACCGTAATAAGGAAAATAATCAGCAGAACCAACATGATATCAACCAGTGGAGTTGTATTAATGGTTCCGATTACATCATCTTCACTGTCATCTGAACTGACCATCATGCCCATGGTGGATGTCCTCTTTTATTTATTCACGACTTTTTTATGATTTGGATTGCTGCTGATTTCTCCACTCAGTAAAACGGTGTGTAAATCAGAGCCAAAAGTACGGACATTTTCCATCACTGCTTTATTGCGACGGGTCAGCCAGTTGTAGCCGAGTACCGCGGGCACTGCGACAGCCAGACCAATCGCCGTCATAATGAGGGCTTCACCAACAGGACCTGCAACTTTATCAATCGAGGCTTGACCCGACATGCCGATGGCGGTAAGTGCATGATAAATTCCCCAAACTGTCCCAAATAGCCCTACAAATGGCGCAGTTGAGCCAACGGTGGCCAGAAACGCCAGTCCGCCACTCAAATGACTTTGAATTTTGTCGATGGCGCGTTGAATGGAAATGGTCACCCAAGTATTAAAGTCGATACGTTCTAATAAAGTTCCTTCGTGGTTTTTGGTCGAGTGAATGCCTTTTTCCGCAATAAAGCGGAAAACACTGTCTTTATCTAAGCTATCTGTTGCGCTTTCGAGTGTACTGGCATCCCAAAACTCAGCCTCCGCTTTACGACCTTGCCCTTTAATTTTCGATTGTTGCAGCAGTTTGGTAATCATGATGTACCACGTGCCAATTGACATCATGACCAAAATAAACAGCGTGGTTTTGGCGACCATATCACCTTCTTTCCACATTGCTTCTAAGCCATAAGGGTTATAAGCAGGGGCTTCTGATTTAGCCGGTGGTTGCGGTGCTGTGGCGGTGTTACTCGAAGTTACTGCTGTCGTCGTTGCTGGGGCAGTATCTTCAGCAAATGCAGGATGAATCGGGAGAAGGGTACTTGCTGCAAGTAAGCCAACAGTGGCCATTTTTTTTACAGGATTGATCATTTTATTCATCTATATACTCCAATTTTTGTTTAATTCATTAGTCCAGTGCAAATTCATAAGGAATTTCAAACCAAGTTTCTTGTGGTTCACCATTTTTTAATGCGGGATTAAAGGTGCATAAGCTATAAGCTTTAGAGGCTGCTTTATCTAAGCTCTTCACACCGCTGGATTTTTTCACTTTGACTTGTTTGGCTTTTCCATCTGTCCCGACCAGTACCGAAATGGTTACTGCACCAAATTCACCATTCATTTGCGCTTCACGTGGCATTTCTGGTTGTTTACAGCCTCCTTCACCTTGTGAAGCTCCGCGAGTTGCGCCCGCAGGTTTTGGTGTTGGGGCGGGTGTTGCTGCTGCCGCAACAGGTGCAGGGGCAGGCACTGGACTTGGTGGAGGGGCTGCTGTAGTCGTTGGTATCGCTGTTTTTACAGGTTGAGTCGGACTCACCACCGCTGTTTTTTGTACACGCTCGACTTTCTCTACAGGCTTTTCGGGTGCAGGGGTTTTTACGACCTCTTTAACCATTTTAGGTGGTTCGGGTGGAATTTCTTTGGGTTTGGGTTTTTCGGGTTCAGGTGGTTTATCTTGAATAATCATCAATTCCACAGTGGGTTCTTCGGGCTTATGTATGGTTTTGGACAAACCCGCCATAAGGGCATAGAAAATAATAAGATGCAGAAAGATGACTGCCCCAATACCAATCAGGCGTTTGGCTGAATTGTTCTCTAATGCTGTGAAACTTGTGCCCATGGTTACTCCTGAAATTTGAGACAAACAATAAATCGTTCACGCATCACTGCTTATGAAAGATGGACCGATTGACGGTATTTGCTGTTTGGCTAAACGAAGGATTAAAAGTTCTGTCCATACTGTATGGCTGGAGGTTCTCAAGACAGTATGGACAGAACACCAATTAGAATTTGTACGTCCCTCGCAGGTAGTAAGCGCGTCCAGTTGGGTCGCTATAACGTGGGTCATAACCGTATTGGAAGTTATCCATCACATTCGATGCGGCAGGCTCGGCATCAAATAGGTTTTTAATGCCAGCTGTCAGCTCTAAATTTTTAAAGCCTTTATAGGTGCCTGAAACGTTATAGAGGGTGTAGTCACTGACTTTGTGGTGGTCATAAGCATCATCGCCTATGGCATTTTGGTCATCGTAACCACGGTAGAATTCTTGCTCAAACATCATCTTCCAGTTTTCATAACTCCAGTTAATGTTGGCAACATGTTTCCAACGAAGAATTGCAGGGTCGTCATAGGTTCCGACTTTGCCTTCCCATGCTCCGCCAGCTTCTTCTTGTTTGTCATATTTGATGATATAGGTGCCATCGATGCCAAAACCAAAGCGACCTGTTGCGGTCATTGGGGTTAAATAGTTTAGGGTCAGGTCAATCCCTTCGGTTTTAATCCCGCCCATATTCACCAGTGTGGTGTTGACATATTTAATCCGACCTTCAGCATCACGGATAAAACGGTCTGCATATTTTGTTGGGTTTTCAAAAATCATGGCATCACTAATGGTGTCGATCAGACCATCAATTTCGATGTTGTAGTAATCGGCTGTGAACACTAAATTCTTGATGGGCTCAAGTACAAAACCCGCAGTATATGAGGTAGATTCTTCTGGTTGTAGATCGGGTGAACCACCTTGCATACGTTTGAACTGTACATTACATTCGGTTTTATATTGAGCAGGTGTTGCATCTTTACCGCCCGAGCAGAGTACTGGGTCATCATATTTTGCCCCAGTGTAGGTTTCGCTCTGCGGTGCATTGATGTCATATAAGCTTGGTGCGCGGAAACCTGTACTGTAGGAGGTGCGGAACATCAGTTGTTTGAGTGGTTCCCAACGGAAAGCAATTTTCGGGTTAAAGGTATCGCCAAAGTCACTATAGTCATCGTAACGTGCCGCCAGTTGTGCTTCTAAAGTTTTGGTGATTGGAATATGTAACTCACCAAAGAAGGCTGTGATATCACGGTCACCTTGGCTGAGTGGTTTATTCGGGTCTGTACCGCTACTCGGGACTTGACTCACAATGTCTGAATTAACTTTGGCTTCCCATTCTTGTTTACTGAAACTGCCACCCAGTGCTAAACCAACATCACCTGCGGGTAAGGTATAAATGGCGCGGCTTACGGTTAGATCGACTGTGGTGGAATCTAATGAAGCGACATTAGATTCGCCACTGACGGAAAAAGAGTTCCATAAACTTGAGTCCGCACTGGCACCAAAGGGATTGATCAAGCCATCATCTAAAGCGGCTTGTAACTTGCTGCGGTTTAAATAACCACTGACAAAACTGTCGGTCGCTTCACTTTTGGCATAGGTCACACCTCCATTCATGTCCCATCCATAGGCTTCACCTTCAATGCCGACAAAGGCACGGTGCGACTCATTGACAGATTGCGAAACCCGGTTACCTGCTTGGGAGCGTAAATACAGTTGTAATGGCACACCGCTTAAACCATCCACAGATGGTGTAATTCCTTCACCAGGATAATAAGGACTGGTTTTAGGTAGGGTCACGGAGCGGCTATAGACATCGGGTGCGATGGACGTGGTGACTTCGTTGTGAGAATAGATATATTCACCAATTGCATTGAAGGTGTCGCTGAGTTTGAATGTACCGCGACCCATTGCCGAAATGGTTTCTGTTTCAGGGGCAATGCCAATCAGTGCTTGGGTATTGAGATAACACAGCCCACCATCTGCGACAACATTTGAGGTGTTATTACAGTTACTATTGCCATACGGATTGCCCAAAGTTCCTGTGGTCGGGTCATAAAAGTTAGCAGGAAAGCCATTGGCTGAACTGGCGTCAATACCGAGTTCAGGTATTAAGCCACCACGTTTACTGACTTTACGGTCTTTTGCCATAATGTCATTAGAACGGCGGTAATCGACTACACCAAAGACGTTAAAGCCTTGCTCATCTAGATTGCCGTAGCCACCAAAAATTTGAACGTCTTGTTTATCTCCACCTGACTGTTCAGGTTGTAGTAAGCCGCCACTGACACTGAATCCCTCGTAGCTTTTTTTGGTAATTAAGTTAATGACCCCTGCAATTGCATCGGCACCATACACGGCAGAAGCACCATCACGCAGAATTTCAATGCGCTCAATCATTGCCAATGGAATAATGTTCAGGTTGGTGGTGGAGGTGCTAAATGCACTATAGGCCAGACGGCGACCATTCAGTAGAACGAGGGTTTTGTCAGTCCCTAAGGCTCGAAGGTTGGCCGATGAGCCTTCGGTATTACTTGCCCCGACGTTCTGTGAGGTCGAAAAACCCGCTTGGTTGGCACTGACCTTGGTCAATGCTTCTTCGACGGTGGTAATCCCCTGATTGGTTAAGTCTTCGCCCTTAATAATTGTAATTGGAGAGGTACTTTGCGCGGCCACCCCCTTAATTGAAGACCCTGTTACTGTAACTTTTGCAACTTTTACGGGTTGTTCTTGTCGTTCTGTATCTTCAGCATGAGCTAAAGACAAACACATCATACTTAAACTCAGCGTACTTAATTTAAGAATTGCTTTGCTAACCGATGGCTTGTCCATCACCTTAGCAGATTTGTTCTTTATCATCGTAAAAGTAATCCTTTTTTTGTATTTAGCGAGATTGCTGGCTAGGTTTAAGCAATTCAGATGCCAAGTTGTTTTTTGAGAGATGTTTAAAATTTAAGTTGTTGAAATAAAGATATTTTATAAAGTTAAATTGTGATTTTACTCACAACTTTTATTAGCTATATAAGTAGGCTAAGCAAAAAATAGCGCGCGGGTGAAAATGCGTCAATTTGGAACTAAAAGTCAGGGCGGATTTTTGATATTTTTAATTTTTGTATAAAAAATAAACGAAATTTCATGTTTTTATTTAAATGATAATTTATTTTTATGAAACGTATAAATGATAAAATTTATATAAAACAGTATATTGAATATATTTATTGTTATAAATAAATTAAGCGTGAGCTATTATGAATCATATATGTGTTTTTTTTGTGCGTTATGTAAGTATTCGTTAATGGGTTTATTGTTGTACTTTTTGGTCAATAAGTTGTAAGAAATAGTTAGATAAAAATACGATAAATATCTAATAAAAAATAACTTTAAATAATGTGGTTTTTTTAAATACGGGCAAGTTTTTCAGGATGGCACGAAATTCGCTTTAGCCTCAAATCATTATAGATTCATGATTTAAGCAGAGGATTAATTTCAGAGAATTTGCTTAAATGGAACATGGATAAAAATAAACACATCAGTTTAAAACAATGAATGACGCAGCGCTTAAGCGAGCATCACAGGAAAGGTAAAAATTGGAAGCCAAAAAATTAAGAATTGCCATTTTAACCTTGTTGATTTCATCGGGCTGCATGGGGCAAGCCAATGCTGCTGCACAGCCTAACAAAATTTTACACGTGGCGATAGAAGCACCTGATGATGGTTTTGACATGATCAAAACCTACAATTTTTACAGTGGCAAAATAGCCGAAGTCATTTTTGAACCTTTGCTGAAATACGATTATTTAGCCCGTCCTGTGCAATTGGTACCGAATACGGTACAGGCTTTGCCGCGTATTGAGCAAAATGGCAAGGTTTATACCTTTAAAATTAAATCAGGAATTTATTTTTCACCTGATCCTGCGCTTAAGGGGCAACGTCGTGAACTCAAAGCCCAAGATTATATTTACAGCATTCAACGTATTTTAGACCCGAAAAACCGTTCAACCACTTATTCATTCATTGATGGAAAAATTGTGGGGGGTAATGAAGCCAATGCCCTAGCCAAGAAAACGGGAAAGTTTAATTACGATGCTCCGATTGCAGGCTTAAAAGCCCTTGATCCCTATACTTTGCAAATTACCCTGACTCGTCCTGATTATAATTTTCAATATATTCTGGCGTATGTGACTTTTGGCGCCACAGCACGCGAAGTGGTTGAATATTATGGTGATCGTATTGCACAGCATCCTGTCGGGACTGGGCCGTATCAACTGAGCAAGTATGTGCCACGTAGCAAAATTGAATTGACCGCCAACCCGTATTACCGTGGTTTTGTCTGGGATTTCAAATCGACAGGTAGTGCTTGGGATAACCGATTGGTACAAGAAATGTCAGGCAAGCAGATGCCACAAATTGGTAAAGTCGAGGTCAGCATTATTGAAGAAGAACAATCGCGCTGGTTGGCATTTAAAACAGGGCAACTCGATTTCGACAAATTAACTTCGAATGCTGTGCCGCAAGCACTGGATGGTCAGAAGCTCAAACCTGAATTGGTGAAGCAAGGGATTCAGCACTACCCCAATAAAGACCCCGAAATTACCTACACCATGTTCAATATGAAAGATCCGGTTGTTGGTGGATTCAGTCTAGATAAAATTGCCTTACGTCGTGCCATTACCTTGTCGTTTAACCAAGATGAAGCGATTAAACAACTCTATAAGGGACAGGCGGTTCGGTCTGAAATGTTGGTTCCAGACGGTGTGCAGGGCTTTAATCCGAATTATCGCAGTAGCCTCGCCTATAATCCTATCTTGGCCAATAAACTACTGGATCGTTTTGGCTATAAAAAAGGTGCAGATGGTTATCGGACTTTACCCAATGGCAAAGCACTCACTTTAAAGTTTATGACGGAAAATAGTTCCAGTTCCGTGGTGCAATCTGAACTGTGGAAAAAGAATCTGGATGCGATAGGCATTCGGGTTGATTTTCAAGTGAGTAACTTTGCCGATAACTTAAAAGCAGCAACGCAATGCAAGTATATGTTGTGGGGTGGGGCTTGGATTGCGGATTATCCAGAAGGGGAAAATTTTGCGCAGTTGCTGTATGGGCCGAATTCAGCACAGGGCAATTTAAGTTGCTATCAATCGAAAAGCTATGATGCGCTGTATCAGCAAATGTTGCATTTACCCCCGCAGCAACGCTTACCGTATTACGAAAAATTAAGCCGTCAAATCGAAGCTGATAATCCATGGATTATTCATAGTAGCCGTATTCGCAACTGGTTGTTGCATCCACAAGTTCAGGGCTTTAAAGCCCATCCCATGATGAATAGCAACTGGCAATATTTGGATATACAGCCTGTAAAAAATAAATAAGTTTGGACGAAGAATGAAACAGTTGAATCAAAAAAAGCAGTATTGGCTCAAAAGTATATTGGCAGGCAGCCTTTTAATCTCAAGCGCTATGAGTTTATTGGCACAAAGCCCTGCCGATCCGCATAAAGTCTTACGTTATGTGTTTCCTGTGGCCGAAACAGGGTTTGACCCCGCAGGTGTGCATGATTTGTACTCGGCACATGTCAACGGTTCAATTTTTGAAACTTTATTTACCTACGATTATTTGGCATCGCCTGCAAAGTTGGTTCCACGTACTGCGGTTGCCTTACCAGAAGTCAGCGCCGATGGTTTGACCTATACCATTCGTATCCAAAAGGGCATTTATTTTGCCGCAGATCCAGTCTTTAAGGGCAAAAAGCGGGAGCTAACTTCGGCAGATTATGTGTATACCTTTAAACGCCTACTCGATCCAAACTTGCGTTCTCCGAACAGTTGGTTGCTGGATGGACGTATTTTAGGGATGGATGCGGTATTAAAACAGGCGACTCAAACAGGCAAGTTTAATTACGATCAAGCTGTTGCAGGTTTGCAAACACCTGACCGATATACCTTGGTGATTCGTTTAACCAGCCCTGATCAAAACTTTCCGATGTTGCTGGCACATCAGCCTGCGGGAGCCGTGGCACGTGAAGTTATTGAAAAATATCGGGATAAATCAGGATTCGTTATGGGGCATCCTGTCGGGACTGGGCCGTATTTGCTGACCCGCTGGACGCCTGGTTCCCGCATTATTTTGAAAGCCAATCCTGATTTTCGTAGTTTTGTCTGGAACTTTAAGGCTTCTACGGCAGAAGACCAGAAAATTGTCAAAGCTATGCAAGGCAAAAAAATGCCACAAATTGGCGTGATTGATATTCAGGTGATGGAAGAAGGGCAATCACGTTGGTTATCTTTTATCAAAGATGAAATAGATCTATTTGCTTTAGATGGAGAGTTAACCGTTCAAGCGTTGCAAAATGGCAAACTCAAACCTGAACTAGCGAAAAAAGGCGTACACCTGTCGCGGATTACCGATCCTTCGATTGATTATCATTATTGGAACATGCAAAACCCAGTCGTGGGCGGTTTTAGTAAAGACAAAATTGCCTTACGCCGTGCCATGGCGATGGCCTTTTCGGCAGATAACTACATTAATATTTTACAAAAAGGCGATGCACAACGTTTGCAAGCCCCGATTCCAAATGGCGTGGTGGGCTATGATCCGAACTATAAAAGCAGTATTCCTTATTCGGTTAAAGCCGCCAATCTGCTGTTAGACCGTTATCACTATAAAGTCGGTGCGGATGGATGGCGAACTTTGCCGAATGGGAAGCCTTTGCAAATTAATATGACGATCTCGGGTAATAGTGCGCGAAGTCAACAACAGGCCGAGTTTTGGAAAAAAACTTTAGATAGCATCAAAATTAAAATGAGCACCCAGTCCTTACCATTTGCCGAAGCACTCAAGTTAGAAAAGCAATGCAAGACTATGTTTAAAAGCTCAGCTTGGATTGCCGATTACCCAGATGCCGACAACTTTATGCAGTTGTTCTATGGCAAAAATATCAATATAACCAACAGTGCCTGCGTGAAAATTCCCGAATATGACCGTTTGTATGAACAAACTCAGAAAATGCCGCCTAGCCCAGAACGAGATGCACTGTATCGGAAAATGTCACGTTTGCTGGAAGTGTATATGCCCGTACAGATTATTGGTGCGCGTTATCGCAATGTCTTGGCACAGCCCCGTGTGATTGGTTTTAAAAAGCATCCGATTTTGCCTGCGGAATGGATGTACATCGATATTGACATGAAGAAATAGAAATTAAATAAAACTGGAGTAATGATGAATCACCCAACCTTCAAATTGACCGCACTCAGTGTTTTGACTTTTGCAGTACAGCAGTTCACTTTTGCAGATTCTCCTACGCGTCAAACCTTGCCGCAATTTCAAGCCGAAGATATTCCGACTTTGTGTGATGCCAAAATCAAGGATATTCAAAGGCAACTCACACAATTTGAAGCCAAGCCGATGACGGCACAGAACAATGCTGCGCCTGTACTGGCGGAATGGGATCGTATCTTTGCCTCATTTGAAGATTTTTATGGGCCTATTGGCTTATACAGCAATGTTTCTCCAGATGCAGCTTTGCGTAAAGCGGCTGAAGATTGTGAAATCAAGATTAGTCAGTTCCAAACCGATATTTATCAAAACCCAAAACTGTATCAACAAATCAAGAGCACCCAAGCCAAAGATGCGATTGATAGCAAGTTTCGGGAAGATTTACTCAACGATTTTGAAAAAACAGGGATTCAGTTAAGTGCCGAAAAGCAAGCACGTTTAAAAGTGATTTTGGCAGAACTGGCGAAGATTGAGCAGGAATATGCGCGTAATGTACGTGATAATCCACAAAAGTTAGAGTTTACGCCTGCTGAATTAACAGGATTGCCGCAAAGCTATATCGATGCCTTAAAGAAAAATGACCAAGGCAATTACTTACTCGGTTTTGAATACCCTGAATATCGTCCTTTCATGGAGTTGGCAGACAACGATGCTGCACGTCAGCGTTATCAGATAGCTTATACCCGCCGTGGGGGGGAGCGTAATTTGGCATTACTGAAACAAGCCATGGACTTGCGTTATGAATTGGCACAATTGTTTGGTAAATCCAGTTATGCCGAGTGGGCGCTGCATAAACGTATGGCAGAAACCCCAGAAAATGTGAACAAATTTCTGTCTGAAGTACACGCGAAGGTTGCGCCTTTAGAGCAAAAAGAGGTGGACACGCTACGCGAGTTTCAAGCCAAAACTTTAAAAATTCCATTAAAGCAAGCCAAGATTGAGCGTTGGAGCGAGGCATATTGGAGTGAAAAGCTACGTAAAGCCAAGTATCAGGTCGATCAAGAAAAAATGCGGGAATATTTCCCAACTCAAGCAGCACAGGACTGGCTATTCGCCATTTCATCTAATCTTTATGGCATTGAATTTAAACCTGCCAAAGTTGATGTTTGGCAAAATGAAGTTGAATATTACGATGTGACCGATCAGAAAACAGGGCAACTTTTGGGTGGATTGTATGTCGATAAATTCCCGCGTGAAGGCAAATATGGACATGCCGCAGTCTGGGGAGTTTATGGTGGTAGTAGTTTAACGGGGCGCAAACCGATTTCGGCATTGGTGACCAATTTCAATCGCAAAGGTTTAAACAGTGATGAACTGGAAACCTTTGTGCATGAGTTTGGACATGCCTTACATGGCATTTTGTCGACTACCCGTTATTCAGCCCAATCGGGCACATCGGTGGAACGTGATTTTGTTGAAGCCCCTTCGCAAATGTATGAGGAATGGGCAAGACGCAAGGAAACATTATCGAAAGTGGCAGATTATTGCCAACCTGCATGTCCACGAGTCGACGATAAGTTGATTGCCAAACTCAATGCAGTACACAGTTATGGTCGTGGCTTGCATTATGCCCGTCAAACTCTGTACGCCCAATATGATATGGCCCTACATGGCAGTAATGCTTTGAAGGAGCAGCCCTTAGATGTCTGGAAGAAAATGGAAGGCTCAACCGCATTGGGCTATGTACCCAACACGGAATTTCCTGGGCAGTTTGGGCACATCATGGGTGGCTATCAAGTGGGGTATTACGGCTATATGTGGTCTGAAGTGCTGGCTTTAGACATGCTTTCTGCTTTTGGCAAGAATTTGAATAATCCTGAAGTTGGCCAGCGTTATCGCCAAACCATTTTATCTCAAGGTGGTCAGAAACCCGCAGAAGACTTGGTGAAAGATTTCTTGGGGCGTAAACCAGATAACAAAGCCTTTTTTGATGAAATTACAGGTCAACGGGTTAAATAGGGGGCATCAAGATGCTGGCATATATCATACGTCGCCTATGGCAAATGATTCCGACCATGCTCGGAGTGGTGCTGCTAATCTTCTTTTTGTTTAACTGGGTGGGGGGAGATCCTGCTTATATTCTGGCAGGCAAAATGTCTAATCCAGAACAGATTGAAAATATTCGCCAACAGTTAGGAGTTGATCAACCCTACTATGTACAGTTGTGGATTTTCATCAAACAGATTTTGACCTTTGATTATGGTCTGAGCTGGAGTACGGGGGAGTCTGTTTCACAAATTATCACCACGCGTTTAGGTCCGTCACTGACCTTACTCATTCCGCTCACGATTTTACAAACTGTGATCTCGATTATTTTGGCATTGGCGGTTTCTGCGGTGCGCGGCACGCTAACGGATCGTATGGTCATGATGATGTGCACGATTGGTATGTCGATCAGTATTTTGGTGTATATCATTGTTTTTCAGTATGTATTTGCTTATCAACTGAGTTGGTTTCCCGTGCAAGGTTGGAGTGACCGTTTTAGTGAAAACCTGTTTAAATACGCCTTACTACCGATTTTAATTATGTTGGTGGTGAGCATTGCTCCGACCTTAAGACTCTACCGCAGCTTTGTTCTTGATGAAGTGAATCAGGACTATGTGCGCACTGCACGTGCCAAAGGAGTGGGAGAACGTCGCATCCTTGGTGTGCATGTACTACGGAATGCCTCTATCCCGATTATTACCGATGTTATGGCGACCTTACCTGCATTATTAATAGGGGCATTTTTGATTGAGCGCTTTTTCGGTATTCCCGGCATTGGGCGAGAAGTGATTATTGCAGTTGAACGTAGTGATTTTCCTGTGATTAAAGCCATCACGGTTTATGTTGCAGCAGCCACCATGATTTTTAACCTGATTGCCGATCTGGTGTATAAGCTGGTCGATCCTCGCGTACAGTTGAAGTAGGTGAACTATGCTAAGTGTGATATTTAAAAGAAAAGCACTGGATACCGCAGACACCGCATCTTCTGGGCTTTGGCAACTGGCCATGCGCCGTTTAAAAGCAGATCGCATCGCCATGATCTCATTGTTTGTGGTGCTGTGTTATTTCGTGATGTTGCTGCTGTCCATGACAGGGGTGATTGCCTCAAACTGGAATAAAGAAGTCGCTGTCAGCTATGCACCTCCCACCTTTATTGGTGCAGATCCTGTCCGCGATACAACCGAAAAAGTCGTTACTCAATCACAGGCATTGCCTGAAAATCCTGTCGATCCTTTAAAAGATGTCATCCATGAACTGAATGCCGAAATTGCCAAAGAGCAGGGTACAGGAGGCACGATAGATTATTACGGTGTGGTTGATCCCTTAGCGGAGGATATGAAAGCGATAGATCAGCAATTGGACGGACATTTGCTTGATCAACAGGCTGAATTAAAACAAACCCTTCCTTTTGGCGCGGACAAATGGGGGCAAGATGTCCTGCAAAAAACCATTAAAGGTGCAGAAACATCCATTATTGTGGGCGTGGTCGCTGCCTTATTGGCGGTAGTGATTGGGACGGTACTTGGGGCAATTTCAGGTTACTTTGGTGGTTGGGTTGATGATGTTTTGAACTGGTTTTATAACATCTTTACTTCTATTCCCTACCTGTTACTGATTTTAGCCATCGCAGCGGTACTACAGCAAAAAGGGATTGTTTCGATTGTATTGATTCTGGGTTTAACAGGTTGGACGGGTGTTTATCGTTTAATTCGTGCTGAGTATATGAAACATACCTCGCGTGAATATGTACTGGCTGCCAAAGCCATTGGGGTCAGTCATTTTAGACGTATGTTTGTCCATATTTTCCCGAATGTTAGTCATATTGCTTTGGTACAAATCTCGATTCTTGTGGTGGCGTTTATTAAGTCTGAAGTCATTCTGAGCTTCTTGGGTTTTGGTGTACCTGTAGGGGTCGTGTCTTGGGGTAGTATGCTGAATGAGGCACAAAGCGAATTGATTTTAGGTAAATGGTGGCAACTGGTTGCAGCTTCAGTCGCAATGGCCGTGTTGGTCACGGCATTTTCCATGTTTACCGATGCATTGCGTGATGCATTGGACCCAAAACTAAAATAAGAGGTGTATGAACATGACTGAATCAAAACAAAACTCAATCTTATTAAAAGTTGAAAACCTTAAAGTCAGTTTTAAGGGGGAAAATAAGCAGTACATCGAAACTGTGAAGGGAATATCATTTGAAATTCCAACGCATACCACGGTTGCCTTAGTGGGTGAGTCGGGCAGTGGTAAATCGGTGACATCGCTTGCAACCATGGGTTTATTGCCGCCAGAGCAAAGCCTGATTTCGGCAGAAAGTAAAATTGTGTTTGAAGGCGTGAATTTACTGACCTTATCACGTGCTGAGATGCGAAAAATTTGTGGCAAAGACATCGCCATGATTTTTCAGGAACCGATGTCTTCGCTCAATCCAGTATTTACTGTCGGTGATCAGATTGCAGAAGTGCTTAGATTGCATTTGGCTATGGGGCGCAAGCAAGCCAGAACGCGTACTTTGGAGTTACTCAAAGAGGTGGGGATTCCCACACCTGAAACCAAAATTGATGCTTATCCCAGTCAGCTTTCGGGTGGGCAGCAACAACGTGTGATGATTGCGATGGCAATTGCCTGTGAACCGAAGTTGTTGATTGCGGATGAACCGACCACGGCACTAGATGTAACCATTCAAAAGCAAATTCTGGATTTATTACAAGACTTACAGCAACGCCGTAACATGTCGATGCTGTTTATTACCCATGATCTGGCATTGGTGGGTGAAATTGCTGATCACGTGATTGTAATGCGTCATGGCGAAATCCGTGAGCAAGGCGCAGTAAAATCGGTCTTGGAGCAACCGCAAGATATTTATACTCGTGCTTTACTACAATGTCGTCCGCAACTGTCACAACGCCCGTTCCGCTTGCCGATGATCAGTGACTTTATGCAGCAACAAGGTCAGATTTGGGTAGAAAAAAAAGCTGCAACTGAACCGCATCGAGCACAGCGACAACGGGGCTTAAAAGGCAATGAAGAAATTATTCTGGATGTTCGTGATTTAAAAAAATCATTTTATAGCCGTAAAGGACTATTTGGTAAAGATGAGTTTCAGGCAGTGAAAGGGGTTTCCTTCCAATTGGCGAAAGGCAAAACCTTAGGTTTGGTGGGGGAGTCTGGTTCGGGTAAAACCACGATCGGATTATTGCTCATGCGTTTACAGGATGCGACAGGCGGAAAAGCCCTGTTTGAAGGTCAAGATATTTTAGCCATGTCAGAAAAAGAGTTTGCTCGCTATCAACGCAAGATTCAAATTATTTTCCAAAACCCTTATGCCTCTTTAAATCCACGCTTTACGGTAGGACAAATTCTACTGGAGCCAATGCAAGTGCATGCAATTGGTGCCGATGATGCTGAACGCAAAAAAATGGCTTTGGATTTGCTGGAGCGGGTCAGTCTGCCTGCCTCAGCCTATCATCGTTATCCACATGAGTTTTCAGGTGGACAACGGCAACGTATTGCGATAGCACGTTGTTTAACCCTAAAACCAGAAATTTTGATCTGTGATGAGTCTGTGTCGGCATTGGATGTTTCCGTACAAGCACAGGTGCTTAATCTTCTGCAAGATTTACAGGATGAATTTGGACTTAGCTATATTTTTATCTCACATGATTTGTCGGTGGTGAAATATATTTCAGATCAAATCATGGTCATGAATCATGGAGATATTGTCGAAATAGCCAATTCAGATGATTTGTATCAGTCGCCACAGCATGAATATACCAAACGCTTACTCAGTGCCATTCCACAGGGTGTGTAATTCATGTAAGGGTAGTAGGATAACTAAAGTGCTCAATAGATTGGGTGTTTTTAAAAGTGCTAAATTTTACGCTTCTTTGCAATCCATAACATAAAGTGGTTTATTACACGGCATATACATTACCCATAAAAAGAGCCACTCGAAAGTGGCTCAAATTTTAACGTCAATGATTAAAACTTTTTAAAGCTTTTATTTCCAAAAGGTTTACGTGGTGCATTTTCATCACGAGCATCGCGTTGACCATATGAGCCTTTGTTACCAAAGTTTTCAGGGCGACTGTCACGTTGTGCATAGCCAGAGTTTTGGCGTGGTTCACGTTGACCATAACCTGTTTGCGCATTGTCCTGACGACGTTGGCTATGGCCATTTGGGTTTTCACGGCGTTCACGGTTGAAGGCTGGCTTTGCTTGTTGTTGACCTTCATCTTCATTGTCACGACGTTGCTGACGTAAGAAACCACCACGACGTGCTGCCAATGGTTTGTCTTGCATACGTTCAGTACGGCGTTTTGCCATGCCAAATAAACCCGTACCTTGACGTGGCTTAAGTTCAACCGATTTGGTTAAATTATCGATGTCGTTTTTGTCCAACTCGATCCAACGACCTGTACGTAAGTCACGTGGTAAAATTACGGTACCATAGCGGGTACGTAATAGACGGCTCACTTTCAAACCTTGAGATTCAAAAATACGACGTACTTCGCGGTTACGGCCTTCTTTTACGACCACTTGGAACCAACGGTTAATTCCTTCACCGCCAATTTCAGAGAATGATTCAAATTTTGCAGGACCATCGTCTAGCACCACGCCACGCAGCATATTGTTTTTAATTTGCGGCGTTACTTCACCCATTACACGCACTGCGTATTCACGCTCAATTTCATTCGATGGGTGCATTAAGCGGTTTGCGAGTTCACCATCATTTGTGAACAGCAATAAGCCTGTAGAGTTAATATCCAGACGCCCCACCATGACCCAACGATCATTAGCAATGCTTGGTAAGTTATCAAACACAGTTGGACGTTGTTCAGGGTCGTTACGTGAACAAATTTCGCCTTCTGGTTTGTAGTAAATCAGAACTCGACGACGAATTTCATCTTCAATTTGGAACTGCACTTTACGACCATCGATGCGAAGCTCATCACCTGGCTCAATACGTTCGCCCACTTGAGCAACGCTACCGTTGACACTTACACGACCAGCAGCAATGACCTCTTCCATATAACGGCGAGAGCCGAGACCAACTCGTGCGAGCACCTTTTGCAATTTTTCACTCATGACAGCATAACCTTAGAAATTATCATCAACAGTTCACCTATTTAAGACTTCGGTGCTTGCGCATCGAGAGCCATAAAAGCTTCCTTGGCATCCTGTAGGGGAGGCAATTGACCAACCGATGTTAGGCCAAAAGCATTTAAAAACTGGGGCGTTGTAACTAACAACGCGGGTCTTCCAGGGAGATCCCTAAAACCAGATTCTTTAATCCAGTTCCAGTCAAATAGGGTTCTTAATATTTGACTATTATTAGAGACTCCACGAATTTGTTCAATGTCCGCACGAGTCACGGGTTGATGGTAAGCCACCACCGCCAAGATTTCGAGCAGAGAAGGCGATAAGCGCGTTGGGCGCTCAGGCCAAGTTTGGGTAATGATTTGACGGTATTTGGCGCGTACTTGAAAGCGGAAACCTTGCGCAGTTTCGACCAGTTCAATTGAGCGACCATGTTGTAAAACCATGAGTTGTTGTATCAGTTGGCGTAATTCAGATTTGGAGTATTGATCTTGAAATGCTTCTTTCAGACGTGCCAAAGAAACAGGCGCATCACTGGCAAAAATAATGGCTTCCAGTTGCATCAACATTTCATGCTGAATTTCTGATTGCGAAAATAGATCCGCTTCACTCATACGTGCGCTCCTTGAACACTAAGTGGCGCCTCTATGCCTGAACCAATAATTTGAATCCGTTGTTGACGGGTCAGCTCCAATACAGCCATAAAAGTCACAACTACGCCCATACGACCCTGACTGGGTTTGAGTAATTCAATAAAATCTAAAATTTCACCGGCCTGCAACTTTTCTTCAATAAAGGCAATTCGTTCTTCAAGCAATACTGGTTCTTGTTCAATTTTATGAGTCACTGGTTCTGGGCGGTTAAACACGCAGAACAAAGCATCATGCAATAGATTGACGGAAAAGCCTTCATGCTGGACAGCAACATCACCAAGGCTAACATTGGTTTCAAAAGTATCTCGTTCTAAAATACTCATTTGCCCCAAACGCTCAGCCGCCTGTTTCACACGAAGATAAGTTTCTAGGCGATCAATCAGCGCTTGTTTCGGGTCTTTTTCAACTGCAATACTGGTCGGTTTTGGCAGCAATAAACGAGATTTTAAATCAGCCAATAACGCTGCCATCACCATATAGTCAGCAGTTAGCTCAATATTTAGTGACTTCATGGCATCCATATAAGAAAGATATTGGGCCGCAATCGGTGCAATATCTAACTGTAATAAGTCGAAGCCATTTTTTTGAATTAAGTAAATTAAAAAGTCGAGTGGTCCTTCGAAATGCTCCAAGAGAATTTCAAATGCGGCAGGAGGAATATATAAATCCTCAGGGATGGAGTCGTGCCATTCATCTAGAACGCGGATGTGCGGCGTTTCTTCCATTGCATTAGGGACGAGTTGATTCATTACAGTTATTGGCCACGCGAATTTTCAAAGGCATGATTATGTGTTTTCGAATCAGTACTTAGGGGAGAAAGTAGAGGTGATTAAAAAATACATAATTTTAATAGGCCTTAGTGTAATGCATATTAGGTGATGAATAAATTACTTGAGGGATCAAATAACAAAAAAAGCGCCAAATAAATACGGAGTATTTATTTCCGTGATGAAGCATAAAGCATTATTTTAAACAGGATAAGAGTGGAAAAAACTTATAAAATCAAAATGAAACAAGACAATAAGCCTTAGAAAAGGGATTAGGGTAAGGGGGATAACCCCCTCAACCCAGATGGTTAAACTTATTCAAAAGCACTCACATCACCTACGCCTTTACGAATCACAACAGGACTCTCTCCTGATAAATCCACAATACTGGTGGTGCTTAAAGTACCTAAGCCACCATCAATAAACACATCAATGCGTTTTTCAAGTTGCATTTCGATTTCATAAGGATCATCTAAAGGACCCTCAATACCCGGTAAAATCAGCGTACTGGTCAGTAATGGCTCACCCAATTCTCTCAGAAGCAGCTGACAAATCGGATTGCTTGGAATGCGTAGACCAATGGTTTTCTTTTTCGGGTGCATCAGTCGACGTGGTACTTCACTGGTGGCAGGTAAAATAAAGGTGGTAACTGCGGGAGTATTGTTTTTCAGTAAACGATACATGGCATTGTCTACTTTGGCGTAGGTGGCAATGTCAGATAAATCTGAACAAATAATTGCGTACTGATGCTTTGGTCCTAAGCCACGGATCTGAGAAATACGCTCCATGGCATTCTTATTTCCAATCTGACATCCAATTGCATAAGCAGCATCGGTCGGATAAACCACCACATCGCCCGCACGAATGCGTTCCACTGCCTGACTGATTAAGCGCGGTTGTGGATTATCAGGATGTATTCTTAAGTGCAACATCATTATTCTCCTGATTTTTTATATATTATCTGCTGAAATTACAACATCTTGTCATGTAACTTTGATGAATTTTGTAATTAGTCCAGCATTTCGCGTTGAAACTCGGCACTTTGTAATCTTTTGCCACCTCGTGTGCATATACAGATGCAGTCAATAAAGTATTGGGCATCTCGTGGCAGAGTTATTTCTCCAGAGCAATAATGCTGAACTTGTGCGTATACATGATCTTTAAAGGCAGAGCCATCGCCACCGTCACCCGTCAGATTGTCGAGCGAAACACGGAATTTACGTCCAAAGGCTTTGGCAAACATCCATTCAATGGCTTGAGGCTTAATTTCTACTTGCTCAAATAAAGCTTGTTGTTCTTGTGTGCGGCCATCTGGGGCATACCAATAACCCAAATCGGGAAGGAGACGACGTTGTTCACCTGCAATGGTCCAATGACTAATTTCATGCAACGCACTATTAAAGAAACCATGGGCAAATTGAATACGTGCAGGTTGTTGTTGTGTCGCTGGAAAATATTCAGGTTCATGTTCGCCACGAATCAAATTCACATTAAGGTGGGAAAACCAGTAATTAAAGTGTAAGATGAGCCAGTCAACTTGTTCCGTTTCTGACTGTAAATTCGCCCATTCCAAACGTTGCACTTGGTCTGGTGAAATGTCAAAATGAACAGTTGAAAGTGTGCTAACAAGTGATTTTTTATTCACTTCTGTTTGCGGCTGCAACAGATGCATGACTGTGTTACCCAAAATGGTCTGTCTAAATAAGTACAAAATTGTATCTTAATCTTTGACAGAGTACTGATGAATTTGTAGAATTGCCGCCTTAATTATGTCAGCAAATACCTTTCCGGCACAGATTGAGCCGTTTAAATGGGCTGAACAAGGCTTTACATGGTCAGGTACCCTGCCATTGTCTCGCTTTGCTCGTATCGCTCGTGAAGCTGTTGGATCAATTGATGATCAATTGATTAACATAGACTGTAAGCTATCAATGGATGCGTATCATCGCATTGTATGGCTAGATGGTCGCGTTGAAACGCATGTCCCAATGGAATGCCAGCGTTGTTTAGACGCGGTTAGTATTGAACTCGTTTCAGATTTTCATCTAGCTCTAGTGGATGATGAGTCACTGATAGAGCGCTTGGATGAGGATGCTGATTTCATCGTCTTAGGTGAAAGTGAAGCAACGACGAAAGGTAGCTATGATGCACCTGCGACGGCTGATTTACTGTCTCTGATAGAAGATGAATTGTTATTGTTGATGCCTTTGTCTCCTAAGCATGATGCTTGTGAACATAAGCACCAACCTGCCATTGAAGAGCTTGTTGAAGAAAAGCGGGATAACCCGTTTGATGTTTTGGCAAGTTTGAAGGGTAAACTTAACTAATTTTTGTGTTATACTCTTCCGTATAAGACAACTGAATTTGTTCTGATCCATATTTTTCGATTTGTAAGGAGCCATCATGGCCGTTCAGCAAAACCGTAAAAGTCGCTCTCGCCGTGACATGCGCCGTTCACATGACGCTTTAACTGAGAATGCATTAACTGTAGACCAAGCTACTGGTGAGACTCACCGTCGTCACCACGTATCTAAAGATGGTATCTACCGTGGTCGTCAATTATTCGCTAAAGCATCTGCTGAATAATTGATGAAGCATTAAGCGATGAGCTTAGTGAAAAAATTGGGAGCGTAAGCTCCCTTTTTTTTGTCTTCGATTTTTGTTGTATTTCGCAATTACCAAAAACAAAATTAAGTGTTAAATTTCCGCTCCATGAATGAGCAGTGACTACATAAAGGATTTTTTATATGTCTGCTAGACCACTTGAACAAGCAGCTCAAGCAACAAAAACTGCATTTGTGTTTCCAGGTCAAGGTTCGCAAAAAGTTGGCATGCTGGCTGAATTGGCAGAACAATTTGCCAGTGTTGAAGCAACATTTGCAGAAGCCTCTAAAGCGGTTGGATTCGATTTGTGGCACATTGCACAATCTGGTGAAGGTTTAGACCAAACTGAATTTACTCAACCTGTATTGCTCACAGCCAGTATTGCTTTATGGCGTGTATGGTTGGAGTTGGGTGGTGTTGTACCTAAATATCTTGCGGGTCACTCATTAGGTGAATACAGTGCTTTGGTGGCTGCGGGTGCAATGACCTTGGGTGATGCTGTTAAGCTCGTCAATTTACGTGGCAAACTGATGCAAAGTGCTGTTCCGCAAGGTCAAGGCGCAATGGCGGCTATTTTGGGTTTAGAGGATGCCAAAGTCCTTGAGCTGTGTGCTGAAGTTTCAGCGCAGGGTCAGGGTTCAGTAGAAGCTGCAAATTATAATGCGCAAGGTCAGGTGGTGATCGCGGGTGATAAAGCTGCAGTAGAAGCAGTAATGGCCATTGCAAAAGAACAATCAGGCAAGGCAATTGCGCTTCCTGTGTCGGTTCCATCACATTGTTCGCTGATGAAACCTGCTGCTGAGCAATTCGCGCAAGCTTTGGAACAAACTGCCATTGAGCTACCTAGTATTCCTGTAATACAAAATGTCAACGCGGAAATCGCGACAGATGTAGCGCAATTACGTCAAGCATTGACTGCACAATTGTATCAATCGGTACAGTGGACAAAGACAATGCAGACTGTGCAAGATCAGGGCATACAATATATTGTTGAATGTGGTCCTGGTAATGTCCTTGCCAATCTTGCGAAACGTTTGCCGAATATAGAAAAAGCATTCCCAATCGATACGAAAGGTCGTATGGAGGATGCGCTGAATGCCATTTTAGTGGCGGAAGGGAAAATTGCATGACACAAGAACGCAAAGTTGCATTGGTGACAGGCGCGAGTCGAGGGATTGGTGCTGCCATCGCTCAACAACTCATTCAAGACGGTTATTTTGTAGTAGGTACAGCGACTTCTGAGTCTGGTGCGGAAAAATTATCAGCAGCATTTGGTGAAAATGGTGCAGGTAAGGTACTCGATGTACGTGACGGTACTGCAATTGATGCTTTGGTTACAGATATCGAACAAAATTATGGTCCAGTTCTTGCACTTGTAAATAATGCAGGGATTACCAAAGATAATTTGTTGTTGCGTATGTCTGAAGATGACTGGGATGATATTCTCAATATTCATTTAAAAGCGGTCTACCGCTTATCAAAACGCGTTCTTAAAGGTATGACCAAAGCGCGTTTTGGACGAATTATTAATATTAGTTCTGTGGTTGCACATTTCGCAAACCCAGGACAGGCAAACTATTCAGCTGCTAAAGCAGGGATTGAGGCATTTAGCCGCAGCCTTGCAAAAGAGATGGGTAGCCGCCAAATTACTGTAAACTCAGTTGCACCAGGTTTCATCGCAACAGAAATGACAGAACAATTAAGCGAAGAAATTCGTAAAAAAATGAGTGATCAAGTGGCACTTCAACGTTTAGGTGAACCACAAGATATCGCGAATGCTGTAAGTTTCTTGGCTTCTGAGAAGGCAAGTTATATTACGGGTACGGTTATACACGTAAATGGTGGTTTATACATGAGCTAATTAGCTGATGGATAAACTTTCAAAAAATTAGAGTTTCAATTAAACTAACGGCATTTAAAAACGCCACAAGCAATGAGGAGAATTCCTGTGAGCGATATCGAACAACGCGTTAAACAAGCGGTTGCAGAACAATTGGGTCTTAAAGTAGAAGAGATCAAAAACGAAGCATCTTTCATGGATGACTTGGGTGCTGACTCTCTAGACCTAGTTGAACTTGTAATGTCTTTCGAAAATGACTTCGACATCACTATTCCTGATGAAGATTCTAACGAAATCACTACAGTTCAATCTGCTATTGACTATGTTTCTAAGAAACTTGGTTAATTGTTGATGTTCAGCGCTGCTGAAAGAAAAGCCACCTTTTAGGTGGCTTTTTTAATGTCTGTATGGACTAAGCTTTTAGATGTACTGTGATGAGAAATCAGTTCATTCATGTGAAATATACCAAGAATTGGGGATAGTGCTTGTTGGGATTCAATTTTACTGTATTAAAGACAAAATAATGAAAAGACTTAAAACTAGAAAAGTGATGTATTTCATCGCTAAAGTTGAGTAATACAGTTGGTTTATTTGTAACAAATAATGTATACCAAGATGCTTGGTTTTGCATGCTGATAAGTTTTGTTTAAAAGATAAGCAAAAGTGATAATAATTAAATGAATGCATAATTAATATACATATGTACAAAATAAAAAATAAATATTAGTTTTTAGTTAACTAATGCACATTTTTTCTGTAAATTAATCTCTCTATATTGATTAAATTTATTCTAATATTCTGATTGAATAAAAAATTCATCTGTCTATTTTTTATCATAATTAATTTTAACTTAATAATGCGTGTCTTGTTTTGCTTTGTAAATATTTAATTATCTTATTGAATTTAATTGCTAAAATTACATTAAGAGGCAAGTCACAGTTTTCTGTGTATATAAGAAATATCTAAAGTAAAAATATGAGAATGCGAAATAAACAAGTAAAACAAATGACTTGGCATAAAAGAATTGCTTTATTGATCACATTATTATGTAGCAGTTCGGTTTATGCGGTTCAGTTACAGACATTGTTAAAAACAGCTTTGGAGCAAGACCCAATGATGTTGGAAGCACAAGCAAATGAAGAAGCCGCATTAAGTAAAGTCAAAGAGTCAAAATCGCTACATTATCCAACCTTGGCTTTGACCGGTAACCAGATTCTTGGTCAATCTCACAAGAAACAATATGACTATGTGAGTGAAGATTTTACACCTGGAGTGAGGGGAAGTTTGAACCTCTATTCTTTTGGCGCGATTAGTGCTCAAGTCGATCGTGATGAGAAGAAATCTCAATATTTTGAACAGAAAATTGATGAGACTGCGGAGGAGCTAGGCTACAACATTGGTTCTGAATATTTAAAGGCGCTGAACGCACATGAAGCGCTTGCTGTACAGATGCGAAGTTTGCAGCGTCACAATAAGTTTACGCAAGATATCAGTGTGATTGTGCAATATGATGCGGGACGTCGTTCTGAACTCACACAAGCACGTGCTCGTCAAATGCAGGTCGAACACACCATTAGCAGTTTGCAGCGTGAATTGGGTTTTGCGCTCAGTCATCTTAAGAAATATTCCCCAGAAGTGATTGATCAAGACACGCTGAGTGATCCGTTTATTGGTCTGGCGCCCTCTGAATTTATATCGCGTTATCAACTGGGAGAGGTTACGCACCATCCTTCTTATTTGGCTCAGGAGGCAGAGCTCGAGAGTATTCGTTCTGAAGTGAAATATCGTAAAGCAAAGCGTTATCCAAGTATTAATTTGGAAGGCAATGTAAGCACTGAAGATCGTGAAGTGTATGTGAATATGTCGTGGGATTTATTGAACCGTGGGGCGAAATATTCTGTTGAACAAAGTGGGCAATCTGCGGTGGCAGCTAAAGCACGACTTGATCAAATTCAGCGCGATATTGAGGAGCGTGCACGTACGGCTGAAATTGATATGTTTCAAAGCCAGCAAAAAATGAATATTTCACAGGAGCAAATTTTAGCATCTCGTAAAGTGGTCAGTGACAATGAAAAGCAGTTCAAGATTGCGCGCAAAAGCTTAATTGATGTGTTGAATGCGTATAACGAATTAGCAGGTGTCGAAATGGCTTATGTGACGGCACAGAATGATTATCGAATGGCAGCACTGGCTTATTTGCGTGCTCAAGCCAATATTAGCAATTGGGTGAAGCAGTAACAATAAAAACTGTTGATCCAAAGTGGATGTGGATCATGCGTAATTGACCTGAAGGTCAAGTCATTAAAATAGGATGACATAAAGAGAATGAAATCCATAATAGAGCATATTGCTTTGGTAACCCGACTATTGGGGAGCCCTTTACCCGTGGCAACGTTGATGGCACAGGTAACGCATGATCAAAATTTAAATGTGAATTTCCCTTCCTTGGTTGAGGTATTAAAAAGTCATGGCTTTGAAAATACGTTAAGTAAAAAAGCGCTCAATGAAATTCCCGCTTTAGCTGTGCCTGTAGTGATTGTTTTACAGCAAAATGAAGCCGCAGTGATTACTCAAATTCATGGCGGAGGAGCTGACCGAATTTATGAATTGCAACAAATTGATGGTTTAAAGCAAAGAGTTGATCATGCGCAATTATCAGAACTGTACTTAGGGTACTGTTGGTTTATTAAGCCGAAATTAGCCAGTGATTTACGTTCTGAATTACCAGAATATCACTTACCCAAAGCATGGTTCTGGAAGGTTATTTGGCGTTTCCGTGCCTATTATTCGCAAGTTATCTTAGCGACTTTCATTATTAATTTCTTGGCATTGGTCAGCTCACTGTATGTCATGAATGTTTACGACCGTGTTATTCCGAACAAATCTTATGAAACCCTTTGGGTGCTCAGTATTGGGGTTATTTTGGCAATCAGCTTTGAATTCGCTGCAAAAATGATCCGTGGGCATTTAACCGATATAGCGGGTAAAAAAGCCGATTTAATTATCAGTTCGGCTATTTTTCGTCGTGTGATGAGTTTGGATTTAGCGGAACGTCCAGTGTCATCGGGTTCTTATGCCAATAATCTGCGTGAATTTGAATCTGTGCGGGAATTCATGACCAGCGCTAGTCTGTTGGTGTTGGTTGATTTACCATTTCTTTTGCTTTTTATTACTGTGATTTGGATGATTGGCGGTGTACTGGCAATTGTTCCCTTAATTTTAATTCCAATCGTGATGTTGATTGGAATGCTGTCTCAGAGACCTTTAGCACGCTATATCAATGAATCAATGAAAGAGTCTTCGCAACGCCAAGGTTTGGCGGTAGAGGCAATTGAAGGGATTGAAACGTTAAAAGCCAATAATGCAACCAGTTGGGCACAGCAAAAATGGGATTTTTACACGGCTAAAAATGCAGCCTCAAGTACCAAAACTAAAGATTTAAGCAACTTTGTGGTGAATTTTTCTGTTGCTGTACAGCAATTAAACACTGTGATTTTAGTCATTGTTGGAACTTATCTCATTCATAGTCCAGACCCAAATCATAAAATTACCATGGGGGCATTGATTGCTTCGGTGATTTTATCGGGACGCGCATTGGCGCCATTGGCACAAATTTCGAGTTTAGCGATTCGTTTTCAACAGGCCAAAATTGGTCTACAAGGGCTGCAAAGCATTATTGATCGTAAAATTGAACGTCATCCCGATCGGCAATATATCAGCCTAGATCAGGTCAATGGTGCACTTAAATTTCAAAACGTAAGCTTTAAATATCAAAAAGATATTCCTCCTGCGCTTAAGGGCTTAAATCTGAATATCGCGCCCGGTGAAAAAGTGGGAATACTCGGGAAAATCGGCAGTGGTAAAACGACCACGTTAAAGCTCGCCAGTGGCATGTTTGAACCGCTAGAGGGAAATGTCACGCTGGATGGTGTGGATTTACGTCAGTTAGATCCGAATTATTTGCGTAATCAGGTTGCTTTACTGGGGCAAGCACCGCGTCTTTTTCTTGGGACGTTACGTGAAAATTTAGACTTGTCCAGACAAGATGGTTTTTCTACGGATCAAGAGTTGTTACAGGCTTTGAAACGCTTTGGTCTGGACAGCTTAATTCAAAATCATCCGCGTGGTTTAGACATGCCTTTAGGAGAAGATGGTTTAGGGCTTTCTGGTGGGCAGAAGCAAATTATCGCCTTGGCTCGATTAACGTTGCGTTCTCCACGTGTAGTGTTATTGGATGAGCCGACCAATGGCTTAGATCAGTTAACTGAACGACAAACCCTGATGGCATTGCATCAATGGTGTAAAGACAAAACTTTGTTGGTAGTGACGCATCGAACTCAAGTTCTGAGCATTGTGAATCGCGTTATTGTGATTGACCAAGGTCAGGTGGTCATGGATGGTCCTAGAGACGAAGTGCTGAAAAAACTTGCCATAAATGAGCAGACAAAATCGGCAACACAACAGAATGCTGCGGCTGCGACAGGGCAAACCAGTTCGGCAGGGACCGTAGAGCAAAAAGAAGGTCGCACCATCGTGATCACACCAGATCATGCATCGACAGTGCAGAATCACCCTAACAATACACAATTAGAAAAAATAAATGTTGAGTAGTCGTGTGTAGTACAGCGACATCAACATAAGTGAGGCATATGGAAGAATATCGAAATCCACCCGCAGATCGGGTTCAGTCGAAAGACTTGAAATTGTTAAATGACTTGAATGCTGCCTTACAAACGGAAAAGCATACGGGTTTGTTCTGGACAGTTGGATTGCTTTTTGTATTTTTGATTGTGTTTGTTTTTTGGGCTTATCACAGCCATGTAGAAGAAGTGACACGGGGTCAAGGTAGTGTTATTCCAACCAGTCGTGAACAAATTTTGCAAAGTTTAGACCCAGGAACCATCAAGGAAATGCTAGTGAAAGAAGGTGATGTTGTTGAAAAAGGACAGATTCTCCTTCGTCTAGATGATACCCGTAGTTCTGCCATTTTAAGAGAGAGTGAGGCAAAAGTTGCCAATCTTGAAGCCATGTCTGCTCGTTTAAGGGCGGAATCTTATGGTACGAAAATTCAGTTTCCTGATGGAATTAGTGAATCTTTAAAACATCGTGAACGTGCAGCATATGTTGCGCGTCGGCGTGCAGTCGATGACGCTGTTGCAGGACTCCAAACCAGTAAAGCCATGTTGGATCGTGAAATTTCGATTACTTCACCTATGGTGGCAGAGGGGGTGATGTCCGAAGTTGAGTTGTTGCGTATGCGACGTCAATCTTCTGATTTGGCTTTGCAAATAGATGAAAAGCGCAATCAATATGCCGCAGATGCGAATAATGAGTTGGTACGTGTTGAGTCAGAATTGGCACAAGCCAAAGAAAATATGGCGATGCGTGCAGACCCTGTAGATCGCTCACTCATTCGTGCACCCTTAAGAGGGATTGTTAAAAATATCAAGATTAATACGGTGGGAGGGGTGGTACAGGCTGGACAAGACATTATGGAAATTGTACCGCTTAATGACAAATTATTGGTTGAAGCCTATATCCGTCCTCAAGATGTTGCATTTGTACACCCTGGGCTTGGCGCGATTGTAAAAGTGACTGCGTATGACTATGCCTTATATGGTGGCTTGGAAGGTAAGGTGACGTTAATCAGCCCTGACACATTAAGAGATAAAACACGACCGAGTGAACTCAATCTCAATCCAGATGAGGCGTACTACCGTATTTTGGTTGAAACGAATCAGAACTCATTAACTGATAAAAATGGTAAAACCATGCCGATTATTCCGGGCATGATTGCTAGTGTGGATGTTAAAACAGGAGAAAAAACCATATTCCAATATTTAATAAAACCAATCACTCGAATGAAGCAAGCTTTGCAAGAGAGATAAAATATTCTGTTGGCAGAAACTCTATATTTTAATAGGGTTTTTGTTATTAAAATAAATTGGTCATAATTGGGTTAATCGCTTATTGTTTTAATGAATTAATATATATTTGTAATATATATTATATGGTGTTGATTTTTAGATCATATTTATAATGTTAAGCTGTCCAATCTTTATTCAAAGAATAATTAGTATAAAAATATAATTTATTCATCTTGAAAATATGTGAACCAGTTCAATGTTTTTTTAAAAAAATAATTAATTCTATTGTTTTTTTTATATTTTTTTATATTCTTTTATATAAGTATTATAAAAATCCATCACGTAAATGCTTAATTTTTTTAAGGGTTTTCGTGGAATAAAAATAATCCACCCTTAGTTAAATGGTGGGAAATTGAAATAGAAATAAAAGAGGTGGGTGTGATGAATGTTAAAATATTAGTATTAATGGTTGGATGCTCATTATTTTGGGCTGGGTGTTCAACTACAAATAAAAACCCTCCTTTTGAGCACTGGGAGCAATTTGGTTCAAAACCCTACTTACAACCGAAAGTAGTTAAAGAGGGGCACACGCAGGTTGTATTTATTCGTGATAAAGAAGGATTAAAAGGGCCAGCAGCCAATGTATTTATTGATGGGCATTATTTAACATCATTATTACCAGGTTCATTTAAAGCAATGCAGTTATGTGCGCGTTCTACCCGAATAAATGCAATTTACACGCAAAGTACTCTGAACTATGCCAATGCACGTCGACAGAATTCTACCCAATCGCTCACAGACGGTTCGACACAATATTTCAAGCTAGTTGCAGGCACGAATCAAGCGTTACAAGTACAAGAGCTGACCGAGGCTCAAGCACAACCGCTGTTACCTGATCTTAAAGAAGCAGTGGCGACTAAATCGCGCGTAAAAGAGATCGAAGAATGTGCGCAACCTGTTTATGTACAAGTCCCTGTTAAAACCATCCTCAAAAAATACACCTTACAAGCCAGTACTTTGTTCAATTATGCGAAGTCTGGTCCAAATGATTTGACTGCTCAAGGGCGTAAAGAAGTTGCAGAAATTGCTTCTGAAATTACGCAGGATCAAGAAGCCATTAGCCATATTGCAGTCATTGGATATACAGATCCTGTTGGGTCGGATAATTCAAATCAGCAACTTGCACAGCGTAGAGCAGAAACAGTACGAGCACTGTTGGTTCAAAATGGAGCAGTGAAAAAGAATATTTTGGTTGAAGGGCGTGGTGAACAAGAGCTTGTAGTGAGTGATTGTGACCAGAAATATGCCAATGATAAGGCAGCACGTGAGCAATGTGATTTACCAAACCGACGGGTAGAAATTGTGACCTACGGAATGAAAGCTGAATAAACATTGCTCTCTGTATTTATTCACAATTTTAAAAATCAAGTTATAAGAAAAGGATAAATAAAATGCCAAATCAAACAGTCACTATAAAATTGCATGATGCGAAAACCATTATTTCGGCTTTCCAAGTTACTAAAACTCATGATCAGCCTGTAACGATTCAGGCACAAAAAGGTATTAATTATGAGTTGATTGATGATGCAACTCAATTTGCGCCAGAAAATATCAAAATTCAGCGTGTAGGTAATGATCTATATATAGGCTTTGAAGATGATGGTGTTAACGCGCTTGATCCTGATTTGATTATTCAAGGTTATTACGGAACGGATGGCACTACAACCAATTTGCTGATTGGTTTGCATGAAAATGGCAGTTATTACGCGTATGTACCTGAAACTGGTGTACAGCAGAATGCTGTCAGTATGTTGGCTGATCAAATGAGTGCTGGGCAAGCCTTGGGTGGTGAACCTTTAACTTCTGCATCTTATGAATTTAACCCATATTGGTTACTGGCTTTAATTCCGCTTGCAGGCTTAGCTGCTGCTGGAGGTGGTGGGGGCGGAGGTGGTGGGACACCACCAGCTCCATCTGCGGACAAACCCGATGTAGTGGCTTTAAATGGTGGTGTCGTCACAGTTAAGCCGGGTGCAAATAATGTTAAACAAGTGATTACTTATACGGATGAATCTAATAATCCCGTGACCTTAACTGCTTCAAAGGGTTCAGATGGTCAATGGATTTTAGACAAAACTCCAACAGGTGTAAGTATCAATTCATCAACAGGTTTGGTGACTATTGGTATGGATGCTGTGAAAGATGGCAGCACCGTAACTTCTACAGGGACTAACTCTAGCAATAATACTGCTACAGATAGTGATATAGCGCAGATTGATGATAGTACCCCAACTTCAGCAGATGCACCTGATGTTGTGGCTCTGGATACAGGTGCAGTTGTAGTAAAACCAGGCGCAGATAATGTTAAGCAAGTTGTTACATATATAGATGAATCTAACAATGCAGTGACCTTAACCGCAACAAAAGGAGCTGATGGTAAATGGAGTCTAGATAAAACACCTGCCAATGTTGCCATTGACCCAACGACAGGCGGAATTGCACTTGGTCCTAATGCAGTTAAAGACCTTTCAACTGTTACGTCTGTAGGAAGTGATACTTATAACAATACTGCTTCAGATAGTGACGTATCCAAAGTTGATCAGATTGATACTCAAAATGCAAATTTATTAGTCACCTTTAATTCAATTACCACTGACTCAGGTACAGCAGGTGACTTCATCACCAATGACAATACCTTATTATTTAAAGGTAAGGTGGATACCGATGCTAGTACTACCCTCAATGTTCTCAGTGTCAAAGTCGGTGGCACGACCTATAGTACCAGTGACCTAAATTCAAAAATAACAGTAGATAGTGCTGGTAACTGGACCTTAAACCTCACAGGTAATGCATTGGCAGATGGCACCTATGCGGTCGTGGCAACCGTCAGTGATGCAGCAGGTAATAGCAAAAGTACCACCAGCCAAAACGTAGTGATTGACACCAAGATCGATACCGATGCGGATGGTAAAACCGTCAGCTTCGACTCGATCACTGATGACACGGGCAGCTCAGCGACAGACTTCATCACCAATGACAACACCTTGCTGTTTAAAGGCACGGTGGATCTGGATGATGGCAATAGCCTCAGTGTCAAAGTCGGTAGCACCACTTATCTTTCTACCGATCCACGCCTGACCGTAGATGCCTTGGGCAACTGGACCCTAAACCTCACGGGCACGAGCTTAACTGACGGCACCTATGCCGTAGTCGCCACGGTGACCGATACTGCAGGCAACACCGCCAGCAGCACCAGCCAAAACGTGGTGATTGACACCAAGATCGACACCGATGCGGATGGTAAAACCGTCAGCTTCGACTCGATCACCAATGACACGGGCAGCTCAGCAACCGACTTCATCACCAATGACAACACCTTGCTGTTTAAAGGCACGGTGGATCTGGATGATGGTAACAGCCTCAGCGTGAAAGTGGGTGCGACCACCTACACCACAGCTGACCCACGTTTAACGGTTGATCCAGCAGGGAATTGGACCCTCGATCTAACAGGGACCACTTTGGCTGATGCGACTTATGCCGTAGTCGCGACCGTGACGGATACCGCAGGCAACACCGCCAGCAGCACCAGCCAAAACGTAGTGATTGACACCAAGATCGATACCGATGCGGATGGTAAAACCGTGACCTTCGACTCGATCACCAATGACACGGGCAGCTCAGCAACCGACTTCATCACCAATGACAACACCTTGCTGTTTAAAGGCACGGTGGATCTGGATGATGGCAACAGCCTCAGCGTGAAAGTCGGCAGCACCACTTATCTTTCTACCGACCCACGCCTGACCGTAGATGCCTTGGGCAACTGGACCCTAAACCTCACGGGCAGTCCTTTCCCTGATGGTACCTATCCCGTTGTGGCCACGGTGACCGATACCGCAGGCAACACTGCCAGCAGCACCAGCCAAAACGTAGTGATTGATACCAAGATCGATACCGATGCGGATGGTAAAACCGTGACCTTCGACTCGATCACCAATGACACGGGCAGCTCAGCGACCGACTTCATCACCAATGACAACACCTTGCTGTTTAAAGGCACGGTGGATCTGGATGATGGTAACAGCCTCAGCGTGAAAGTGGGTGCGACCACCTACACCACAGCCGATCCACATTTAACGGTTGATCCAGCAGGGAATTGGACCCTCGATCTAACAGGGATCACTTTGGCTGATGATACTTATGCAGTAGTGGCCACGGTGACGGATACCGCAGGCAACACGGCAAGCAGTAATCAGAATGTAATAGTCGATACAGTTGCTGATGCACCAGATGTCCTTGCAGTACTGGGCGGTTCAGTGAGTATTGTTCCTGGTGGTGATAATCTTCAACAGGTCATCACTTATAAGAATGAATTGGATGTTGATGTAACTTTAACTGCGACTAAAGCGCCTGATGGAACTTGGAGTTTGGATACAACCCCATTGAATGTCAGTATTAATAGTACAACGGGTGTAGTCAGTATCGGACGTGATGCCGTAAAAGATGGCAGTCTTGTTACTTCCATTGGTACAGACTTTTTAGGCAATACTGCTCAGGACAGTGATACAACATATCCAGATGATACAACACCATTGACCGCAGATGCGCCAGATGTCGTTGCATTGGATGATGGTTCCGTCACTGTAACTCCGGGTGCGGATAATGTTGAGCAGGACATTTATTATATTGATGAAGAAAATACTCTTGTTGTCTTATCTGCATCACAAGCAGGCGATGGTACGTGGAGTATTGTCAATAATCCAATACCAACCCCATTGCCAACTGGGGTAAGTATCAACTCGATTACGGGTGTTGTAACGATTGGTCAGGATGCAGTTAAAGATGGGAGTGTAGTTACTTCGTATGGTTTTGATGTTTCAAATAATTTTGCATTAGATAGTGATACTGCCAAAGGCGATGTCGTGATCGTCTCCGTCTCAGAAGAAGGGCTTGCAGGTGCAAATGCTGATGCTGTTGGCAACCCTGAGGATACAACCAATGCGACGTCTATTACAGGCACTCTATATTTAGGTACTCTAACTTCAGTTGCTGTAGCAGGACCATTGGGTATTACTTCTGGAGGCCAGACGGTGACTTGGAGTGGTTCACTTACGGCAGGTGTTTATACATTGACAGGAACAGCAGGAGGGAAAGAGGTCGCGGTACTCACACTTTCAACTTCAGGGGCTTATACCTTTAGCTTGAAACAGCCAATAGACCACCCAATGGCTTCACTTGAAAATATTCTAGGACTTGGCTTTACCATAACATCGACCGATGCTGTGGGTTCAACCAATTCTACATTAATGATTAATGTAGAAGATGACTCACCAATTGCTGCTCCGAGTATCACATATGGCGTTGATGTACAGCCTGCTGCGGTGGAGGGAGAGTTAGTCGTTAGTTATGGCGCAGATCACGGTCATGTACAAAGTATTACGGTCGATGGTTATACCTTAAGCTATTCATCTGTAACAGATTCAGTTTCAGCTTCAGGAGTTGCAGGTTCAATTACTTACAGCTTTAATGCCACAAATGATGAGTTAACAATCAACAAAGGTACAGGTGAAGTTCTTGTTGTGGACATGTTGACGGGGCATTATAGCTATTCATCATTAGCGGTAACGGAAGCAGCCCAAGCACCAGTTGTCGGCATTAATAAATCGGCAAGCTTATTGGGTCTTGTGAATGCTGATGCTTTGGGTCTGATAGGAATTGGCACCAATCAACTTTTAACAGCAGTTGATCCAAATAACGATATTAAATCGGTTGTAGTAAATGCGGGTGCTGCCATAAGTATTGGGGTCTTAAATTACTATAAATTAGATTGGTCGACAGCTATGGCTGCGGAGTTCGGTTTAAATGTTGTAGAAAATAATGACATTATAAATTTACTATTAGTTACAACCCAATCTTATTCAAGACTGACAATCACATCCTTAGATGGTGGACCAATTGATAACTTTAAATTGAATGAGTTTTTAGCAACTGTTTACGTTCATCAATATGGTCTAGATTTATTATCATTAGGTATCGCGCCGACTATTTCTATTTCCGCAACAGACAGTCAACCTGTGACATCTACCACCTCTTATACAGATTTACTCGGTGTAAGTTTATTAGATCCAAATAATGACCCCGCAGGGATTGTCGAGGGTACAAGCGGTATAAATACGCTCAATGGTACCAGTGGTGATGATCGTTTATATGGCTATGCTGGAAACGATACCTTAACAGGTAACCAAGGTAATGATTTGCTACGCGGTGGCGCAGGTAACGATACTTTAAGTGGTGGTGCTGGTAACGACATATTGAGTGGTGGTACTGGAAATGACACACTTACTGGTGGTTCGGGCAATGATACCTTCCTTTGGGAGAAAGGGGATCAGGGCACTGTTGTAGCACCAGCAGTAGATACTATTACTGATTTTTCTAAACAACCTGTTGCAGGTGGTGGAGATATTCTGGATTTGCGTAGCTTATTGGTCGGTGAATTGGCGAAGGGCACAAGTATTGGAAACTTGGCAAATTATTTATACTTTGTGTTTGATGGTACCAATACAATTCTTTATATCAGTACAGCAGGTACACTATCGGCTGCTACACCAACAACAACTTCTAATCAGCACATTACATTTACAAATGTCGATTTGGTAGGTAGCTATACCACTCAGCAAGAGATTATTTCGAATTTACTCAAAAATGGAAATCTCTTGGTGGATCAAGCAACCACAAACACGGATTTAAATGGTTCTTCATCATTTGATGTGGTGATTGTAGATAATGATGGTGATACTGCTTCAACCAATATTACCTTTGATTCAAGCTCACCTGCATCCTCAGGCCAGCCGAATGTAGCACCGATTACGCAAGCTGCCGATGCAACTTTACTGGGCTTAATTGGCGTCAATGCGCTTGGCATCATTGACTTGAATCAGCAAGCATTTATTGCAGTCGATCAAAACCAAAACTTGCGTTCAGTAGAAGTTAAATTTAACGGTCTACTCACGGTAAATTTAGGAAGCTTAAGTTTCTCTGCCTCTGCACAGTTAGCCGCAGATTTGGGGCTCGAAATTCATATCAACAATACCTCAGGTGTGTTGGGTCTGCTAGGTGCAACATCGACAATAACCATTACGGCACTGGACGGTGGAAACATTGATAATCTTGCAGTGAATGAATTATTAGCCACAATTCAACTCAATTCCGATGTAAATTTACTGAGCTTGATTGCGGGCTTGAGTGTGAGTGCCTTGGGTAGTTTTACTGTGACAGCAACAGATAGTTACGGTGCAACAGATTCAGACAGTTTCTCATCATTGCTGAATGCTCAAGTACTACAGAACTTATTAGGGGCTGGAGGAAATCCTGATATTATTCAAGGAACTTCAGCAAATGATATTTTAAACAATAGCGCATCTGGCACAATTCATGAGCGTCTTTATGGCTACGATGGTGATGATACACTAAATGGTGGTTCTGGAAATGACTTGCTCCGTGGAGGTGCAGGGAATGACACCTTAAATGGTGGTGATGGCAATGACCTGTTGATTGATGGAAATGGTGCCGATATCTTAAATGGTGGTAATGGCAATGACGTGATCATTATTTCAGGTACAGGCTTTGCTGCTATTGATGGTGGTTCAGGTACAGATACCTTAACCTTATTGGGTGGAATAGATTTAGATTTCTCGAATTATAACGGAGTAGGTGAAGCTACTATTCATAATATTGAACGGATTGATTTGGGGAATGGAGCTGATGGCTCAAAATTAACCTTGACTGCCGCGGATGTTCTGGAAGTGACAGGAACAAATACACTGCAAATTTTTGGTGATTCACATGATCAGGTACAAATGATCGGTGCAATTAAGGGTATAGAATCAACCATTAATGGTGTGACAATGACTCAATATACACTCGGTGCAAACACTGTATTTGTGGATAATGACATTGTGAATGGCATGGGGGTGATCGTCCTTTAATTGATCGCTCAGCTATCTATATTAATTTAAATAACACAATGAGCCTCTCTGATTTATCAGGGAGGTTTTTCTTTATTGAGTTTTATCCATTAAGGTTAGAACTGTCTAATGTAAAAAATCCCGCCATTAAGGCGGGATTTTTGAGCGTAATTTACTTACCAGCTTAACGCACCGCCAGTCTGATAATCTGTCACACGCGTTTCAAAGAAGTTCTTCTCTTTACGTAAGTCCATCATTTCAGACATCCACTGGAATGGGTTATTCACACCAGCAAATTGTTCAGGTAAGCCCAACTGGCTTAAACGACGGTTACAGATAAACTTCAAATATTCTTCCATCATCGCAGCATTCATACCCAATACACCGCGCGGCATCGTGTCACGTGCATATTCGATTTCAAGCATGGTACCTTCAAGAATCATCTGAATGATTTCTTCTTGGAATTCAGCAGTCCATAAGCTTGGGTTTTCGATCTTGATTTGGTTAATCATGTCGATACCAAAGTTCAAGTGCATCGACTCATCACGTAAGATGTATTGGAATTGCTCAGCAACACCATTCATCTTGTTACGGCGGCCCATCGACAAGATTTGGCTGAAACCACAGTAGAAGAAGATCCCTTCAAGGACACAGTAGAATGCAATCAAGTTGCGCAGCAAAATTTGGTCGTTTTCAGGTGTACCTGTGTGGAAATTAGGGTCAGTTAAAGATTGAGTATACTTTAAGCCCCACGCTGCTTTACGCGCTACAGATGGAACCTCACGGTACATGTTAAAGACTTCGCCTTCATCCATGCCTAAAGATTCGATACAGTATTGGTAAGCATGAGTATGAATCGCTTCTTCAAATGCTTGACGTAAAATGTACTGACGGCATTCAGGGTTGGTAATGTGACGGTAAATTGCCAAGACCAAGTTATTTGCAACCAATGAATCCGCAGTCGAGAAGAAACCTAAAGAACGCATCACAATCGTACGCTCATCTTCAGTTAAGCCATTTTCAGACTTCCAAAGCGCGATGTCATGGTTCATGTTGACTTCTTGAGGCATCCAGTGGTTTGCACAACCGTCTAGATATTTCTGCCAAGCCCATTCGTATTTGAAGGGTACAAGTTGGTTCAAGTCAGCACGACAGTTAATCATGGCTTTATCATCAACTTGTACACGTTGAGCACCCATCTCAAGTTCTTCAAGACCAGGCGCAACGTCCAAAGTTTCTAGAGCGTTAGATGCTCTTGCCAACGGATCGGCTGGATCTGTTGATCGCACTGAACGGGTTCCAGCGGATTGTGGAGCTGCCACATTCTTCTGTGGTTGCTCTGCATTAGATACCAACGGCGCAGTAGGCGCTTTTTGCGGTTCGACGGGCGCAGACTTGTGCTCAGGTGCAGCCGGTTTTTGCGAATCATCTTCTAAATCGTCCCAACTTAGGATAGACATATCAATTCTCTCTTCGTTGCTTTATATCTTTTATAGACATCCAGCAATGCTGAGATGTCTTACTATACGCTTAATTTGTGAAAGCAAAATTAAGTTTTGCCAATCATTGCTCTAAAACTGTGCATAGAACGAGATTCTCACGACTTATTTTGCTTACGCTTTTGATTGCGAATGGCAACAAATGCGTAGACCATTGGCACGTAAAAGAAAACAAAAGAAAAGACCAAAACCGTGAGTCCTAACATGTAGTTATGGGTCATATGGAGCATGGTCTTTTCCTTTATTTATATTTTAATCTCCCTAAAACCCTCTTTGAAAAGAGGGGCGGGGAGGATTTGAAACTCGTCAGATTACTGACAAGCCTCGCAATCTGGATTGTCAATTGAACATGCCATTGGCACTGGAGCTGCTTGACCGAAGCCTTCATCTTCAGCTACAGGGGTTGCAACTGGCTTTTCTTCGGCGACAGCTGCAACAGGCGCTGCAACTGTCGTTGCTTTAACCGCATTTAATGCACCTGTGTTAATGGTCGATTTCTCAGCAGAAGTTGCACCTAATGCACGGAGGTAATAAGTCGTTTTTAAACCACGTAACCATGCCATCTTATAGGTGATGTCAAGTTTTTTACCATTTGCACCAGCAATGTAAAGATTCAGCGATTGCGCTTGGTCAATCCATTTTTGACGACGTGATGCAGCATCTACAATCCAGCGTGGCTCAACTTCAAACGCTGTTGCAAAAATTGCTTTTAACTCTTCTGGGATACGTGAAATCTTTTGAACTGAACCTTCGAAGTGTTTCAGATCATTCACCATCACAGAGTCCCACAGACCACGGTCTTTCAACGCACGTACAAGGTACGGGTTGATTACTGTGAATTCACCAGAAAGGTTAGATTTCACATATAAGTTTTGGAATGTCGGTTCAATTGATTGTGATACGCCACAAATGTTAGAGATGGTTGCAGTAGGTGCAATTGCCATAACATTTGAGTTGCGCATACCGTCTTTTTGAACTTTGGCACGTAAAGTGTCCCAGTCCAAACGTTGAGTACGGTCAACTTCAAACATACGCTCAGGACGTGTTTTAGCGACAAGGTCAAGCGAGTCAATCGGTAGGATACCTTGATCCCAAAGTGAACCTTTAAATGTCTCGTAAGTACCACGTTCAACAGCCAAATCACTTGATGTTGAAATTGCGTAGTAGCTAATCACTTCCATCGATTCATCAGCAAAATCGACTGCAGCATCAGAACCATACGCCATGCCCATTTCATATAAAGCATCTTGGAAGCCCATGATACCCATACCGACAGGGCGGTGCTTTAAGTTCGAATTGCGAGCTTGTGGAACAGCGTAGTAGTTAATGTCGATTACGTTATCGAGCATACGAACCGCAGTTTTCACGGTACGAGCAAGCTTTTCACGATCTAACACACCACCTTGAACGTGTTGTACAAGGTTGATCGAACCTAAGTTACATACCGCAATTTCATCTTTGCTTGTGTTCAAAGTAATTTCTGTACACAAGTTAGAAGAGTGAACTACACCCACATGTTGTTGTGGTGAACGTAAGTTACATACGTCTTTGAAAGTGATCCACGGGTGACCTGTTTCAAACAACATTGACAGCATTTTACGCCACAAATCTTTTGCACGGATTTTCTTGTGCAACATATTTGTTTCTTTCGCAATCGCTTCATAGTGTGCATAACGCTCTGCGAATTCTGCACCCATTAAATCGTGTAGATCTGGTGTTTCAGACGGCGTGAACAGTGTCCATTCAGCATCTTCAAATACACGTTGCATAAACAAGTCAGGAACCCAGTTTGCTGTGTTCATGTCATGTGTACGGCGACGGTCATCACCCGTATTTTTACGTAGTTCTAGGAATTCTTCGATGTCCAAGTGCCAAGTTTCAAGGTATGCACACACGGCACCTTTACGCTTACCACCTTGGTTAACTGCAACAGCGGTATCGTTCGCTACTTTAAGGAATGGAACAACACCTTGTGATTTACCGTTTGTACCTTTGATATACGAGTTCAAGGCACGAACAGGAGTCCAGTCATTCCCTAAACCGCCAGCCCATTTAGACAACATTGCGTTATCACGCATCGCGCCATAAATGTCATACAAGTCATCATCAATTGTGGTTAAGTAGCAGCTTGATAACTGTGGACGCAGCGTACCTGAGTTAAATAACGTCGGAGTAGACGCCATGTAATCGAAGCTCGACAATAAGTTATAGAACTCGATTGCACGTTCTTCACGGTTTTCTTCGTTAAGTGCAAGACCCATCGAAACACGCATGAAGAATAATTGTGGTAATTCGAAACGTACGCCATCTGAATGGATGAAGTAACGATCAAATAAAGTTTGTAGACCTAAGTAAGTGAATTGGTTTGAGCGTTCTGGTTGAATCGCTGCTGCCAATTTTGCAAGGTCAAAGTTAAGAAGTTCTGGTGAAAGTAGCTCTAGCTCAATCCCTTTTTTAAGGAAAGTTTCTAAAGCGTCGCCTTCAACGGTGTCTTCAGACAAACCAAGGAAGCTTAAACCAGTTGCAACCAATTCATCACGAAGTAGACGAGCGGTTACGTAGGTATAGTTTGGTTCTTGTTCAATACGGGTACGGGTTGCCATCATCATCGTAGTTGAGATGTCTGACTCTTTTACACCGTTATAAAGGTTTTTAATGGTTTCATCGATAATGGCTTGCGCATCAATACCTTCTAAACCTTCCGCTGCTTTGTTGACTTTGGCTTGGAGCGCGCTTAAGTCTAATGGCTTAAGTTGACCGTCTTGTGCAGTGATTTGCAAGGTTGGGTGATGGTGTGCACCTGTTTGCTGACGAGCAGATGTACGTTGTTCACGATAAATCACATAGGCACGCGCAACTTTCTGTTCGCCAGTACGCATGAGTGCCAATTCCACTTGGTCTTGGATTTCTTCAATATGAATTGTACCGCCAGAAGGTAAACGACGGTTAAAGGTATTCATTACCATTTCAGTAAGTTGTGAAATGCGGTCATGAATACGGCTAGAGTCGGCACTTTGTTGTCCTTCTACCGCTAAAAAGGCTTTACCAATTGCGACAGAAATTTTTTCGGCATCAAAAGCAGCAACATCACCAGTTCGTTTAATCACCTGAAGTTGCCCAGGGGTGGATGTGATTACGCTCATGTCAGCATAGCTCCATTGTCATCTATTGTTATGTTTATGGACCATTTGAACTGGGCAAAAAGTGTGCCACAGTGTTTGAGGAATAAACACAAGACTTAGTGGTTTAAAATTGAATTGAACACAAGATACGGGAAAATTGAGGGTAGATCAATATTGACATTTTACTAAAAATTTTTCTGATTTCTGTCAAAAAAAATTAGCTCAAATTTCCCTATTTTTATGCTTATGGTTTAAGCCTTATTAGACAAGGGTATAGCATAGCAAAGCTCTATTTATCTGCTTATAGATAACCTTGTGGATAAGTAAAAAAGAATAAAACTGATCAGACAGTTTATGATCAATTGTTTGTTTTGGTTGATAATTGTTCATTTTGTAATAAGATGTGTTGAATTAAGCCGAAAAAATTACAAACTGAAAAAGCCAATTAATTCAACGATTAAAAAATATTACAAAAAGCTACTTAGATGTATCAGTTTGGTGAATAGCATCTTGTTTACAATGTAAACGTGTGTATATTGCAAAATTATATTACGTCGTATCTGTCGGATTTTTAAAAGATACGCTTCATCCTATTGAAGGGGCAGTTTATGAGCCAAGAAGAAAAGTTACCGAAAATTTTAATTGTAGAAGATGATGAGCGTCTTGCGCGTTTAACCCAAGAATACTTAATCCGTAATGGATTGGAAGTTGGGGTAGAGCCAGATGGTAATCGTGCCATTCGTCGTATTATTGCTGAGCAACCAGATTTAGTGGTGCTTGATGTCATGTTACCTGGTGCAGATGGTTTAACCATTTGTCGTGAAGTACGTCCGCATTATCATCAACCAATTTTAATGCTTACCGCCCGTACTGAAGATATGGATCAGGTGCTTGGCTTAGAGATGGGTGCGGATGATTACGTCGCTAAACCCGTTCAACCTCGTGTTTTGCTAGCGCGTATTCGTGCATTATTGCGTCGTACAGACAAAGCGCCTGAAGATGAAGTAGCACAACGCATCGAATTTGATGATTTAGTGATTGATAATGGTGGTCGCTCTGTAACTCTAAATGGAGAGTTGGTCGATTTTACCAGCGCCGAGTACGACTTACTTTGGTTGTTGGCTTCAAATGCAGGACGTATTTTGTCACGCGAAGATATTTTTGAGCGTCTACGTGGCATTGAATACGATGGTCAAGACCGTTCAATTGACGTGCGTATTTCGCGTATTCGTCCAAAAATTGGTGATGATCCGGAAAATCCGAAACGAATTAAGACTGTGCGTAGTAAAGGCTATCTTTTTGTTAAAGAAACCAACGGAATGTAATTGACATCTCTATTGATTCACACAGGACATTTTCGTGTTTAAACACAGTATATTCTTGCGCATCTATGCAGGTCTGGTTGTGCTGGTTGCAATCGTGGCACTGTTTGCTTATTTGCTCGTGCAAATTATTAATTACCAGCGTGCGCAAGAATATCGTGAGTCTTTAACTGATGGTATTTCATTTATTATCAGTGAGGGGATTGCGCGTCAGCAGACAGTACAACAAAAGGTAGACTGGATTTCTGATGCTTCAGATTTGTTAGAATTGCCTATTTATTATGTCGATGCTAACAAGGTTGACCTTTCGAGAGCTGAACAAAAACGTATTAGTCAGCAAAAAGCTGCTGTGCGTTATGATGCGCAAAACTCAATTGCTTATATTATTATTGGCTTAAAAAACGACACCAATCATTATCTATACGTAAAGGTAGATAAAATTGGTGAACGTCAAATGAAAGCACTACCGATTTTTATTCTGGATTATCTGGTGTATTACCCTGGGCAGGAAAAAGAATATCTAGAAAAAATTCAGAAGCATTTTTCCTATCCAATTGAAATTGAGAAAGTACAAAATCTTCCTTTAGATTCAGAGCAAATTGGGCGTTTACGCTTAGATCATAGCATTATCTTATATCGTGATAGTGCTACAGTGCGCGGCACAACCATTTCGATTGTTTCTCCTATTCCAAGTACGCCAACAGAAGTGTTGGTATTGGGGCCAGTGCCTTTGTTTAACTGGATGCCATTCCAGTTGGCAGCAGGGATTACCTTGCTGAGCTTGTTTGTCTTGAGCTTGGGGGTTTATGGTCTAATTTTGCCAATGCAACGTAAGATTCGTGAAGTGAACTATGCATTAAATCGCATGAAATCGGGCGATTTGAGCTTACGTTTGCCGATTGATGGTACCGATGAAATGGCAAGCTTGGCGTCAAGCTATAACAGCATGTCGGACCATATTCAGCGTTTGATTGAAGCCCAGCGAGAGTTAATGCGTGCGGTATCACATGAACTCAGAACACCCGTAGCGCGTATTCGATTTGCCATGGAAATGCTGGCGGAGGAAGACGATTACGAATATCGCATACAGCAAGTCGAGATGATTGATAAAGATATTGAGGCACTAAATACCTTAATTGATGAAATTATGACCTATGCCAAGTTAGAGCAGGGCACGCCTTCGCTCGATTTTGAAAAAATTGTGTTAGCGGAAGTGCTTGAGCAAGTTGCTACAGAAACTGAAGCATTGAAAACCCAAAAAGAAATTATTGTAGATGCGCCTTTGCCAAGTGTTATTGCAGATGCAGAGCGCCGCTATTTACATCGTGTGGTGCAAAACTTGGTTGGAAATGCGGTACGTTACTGTGATCATAAGATTGTGATCAGTGGCGGTATTACAGATGCGGGCATGGCTTATGTTTGCGTTGAAGACGATGGTCCGGGTATTCCTGAAGAAGATCGTAAACGCATTTTTGAGGCTTTTGCACGTTTAGATGATAGCCGTACTCGTGCTTCAGGTGGCTATGGTTTAGGGCTTTCCATTGTAAGTCGGATTGCTTATTGGTTTGGCGGACGAATTGAGGTTGATGCGAGTCCAACCTTAAAAGGTGCAAGATTCACCATGAGTTGGCCTGCAAAGCGTTTCGCGAAGAGTAATAAAAAGAAATTAGGATCTAAAGAGAATTTGGATAATTAAGGTTTGATCTTTTTTAATTTTTGATTAGCCCAGTATTGCTCTTGATGGGAGTTTAGCTGGGCTTTTATCTACTTCTATCTATCGTGTTTTAATCCAAAATACTGGCATCAGGTTCGATAATTTGTTTGCCGCTTTTTAGGCTTTCTAGAGCTTCCTGATTGAAATCAACCAATAATGAATTGTTCACGGTATCAATCGAATGACCTGTAATTAATTTTTGGTCACCATTTAGCGTTTCCACTTTATAGTCATCTACAATGTTGAATATTCCGTCTAAATTGGTGGTGGTTGAAGCACGATCTTGTCGGAATAACTCATAGATATCACGCAGATCAAATATTGCATTGTCTGCATCAGGATGCTTTGCAATATAATTTTCAATATGGCGAATCAGCAGTTGTGCAAACAAGTAATAATTGGGTTTATGAGTGAATTCTAGATTCATGTGTTTGCTCCTTATTATTTGTTTTACATGATGATATAGGAATACCATAATCATGATCTTTGCGTAATTTAGTCGTGTAGCAGTGTTGTAAATAAAAGAAAGCATTATTTAAAAATAATCCCGAAATCATGAGGGTTTTTACCCCAAACTTGTATTGCTTGTAGATTGTCTGAATACGAAGTTCGTGGATTTATTGTGTTGTAAAAATTTGCTGCTCAATGGGATAAATAAAGGATTTCAGCAATTAAGCTTTGTGCAGAAATCCGCATTAAATGAAAGCCATGTTGAAAAAAATGATGGAATTTTATTTTTTTATTCAATAAAGCGATAGTAGGGTGGGTTTCAGTGTTTTATGCGTGGAAATATAGAAAAAAGCTCAAAAAATCATCCAAAAGACTAAGACCTATAAACTAGCAAGTGAAATCATAAATCAGGTACAATTGGCGGGATTAATTTTGTGTTTGGTGTATTTGAAGGCCAATACATACATTCTTTGTTAATAAATAGGCCTGCCAGGAGTTATCCCCGCATGAGTGCCATTACTCCATACGAATGGGCAATTATTGCCTTCGTGATCGGCGTTACATTTCTTTGTGCTTTTATGCTCACAGTTCCATTACTCCTTGGGGGTAAGTCATGGGGCCGTGCTAAACAAGAGCAGTTTGAGTCAGGCGTAGTGGGTGCAGGTGGTGCACGTATTCGCTTGTCTGCTAAGTTCTATTTGGTTGCTATTTTCTTCGTGGTTTTTGACTTAGAAGCGCTTTATCTTTACGCATGGTCTACCTCTGTACGTGAAGTAGGCTGGTTAGGTTTTACAACTGTCGTAATTTTTGTGGTCGATTTATTGATTGCTTTAGTTTATGCAGTTTCGGTTGGTGCATTAAATTGGGCACCTACGGATCGTCGTAAAGCTGCCGGTAAAGTGATTAAAATTGGTTCTCCAAATATGAACATTGCTGACATTACACGTTTTAACTCTATTGAAGAATTGGTAACAGACCCTACGGGTCATATTCCAGCTCAATCATCTGGTCGTGTGAAAGCAACATCACCGACTGTCTCATCTGATAAGGAGTAACTCGGGATGAAATATACCTTAACCCGTGCGAATCCGAATGCTGATCAATATCCACTTCAGGAGCGTCAGATCGTTACCGATCCGCTTGAAGAAGAAGTGAATAAGAATGTGTTCATGACTCGTTTAGAAGACGTGTTACACACAGCAGTAAACTGGGGACGTAAGAACTCAGTTTGGCCGTTTAACTTTGGTACATCTTGCTGTTACGTAGAGTATGCAACAACCTTAACTGGCGTGCATGACTTGTCACGTTTCGGTGCTGAGGTTATTCGTGCTTCACCGCGTCAGGCGGATTTGATGATTGTAGCAGGCACATGCTTTGTAAAAATGGCGCCTGTTATTCAACGTTTGTATGAGCAAATGTTAGAGCCTAAATGGGTGATTTCAATGGGTGCTTGTGCAAACTCAGGTGGTATGTATGACATCTACTCTGTAGTGCAAGGTGTCGATAAAATTATTCCTGTCGATGTGTACATCCCAGGTTGCCCACCTCGTCCAGAAGCATTAATCCAAGCGTTAATGTTGCTACAGGACCAAATTCAATTAGAGCGCCGTCCACTATCTGCCGTGATTGGTGATGATCTTCAGCCAGTATATAAGCCAAAGATGATGCCAGAACGCGATCGTAAGAATGCACAGCGTATTGCAGTGAAAAACTTACGCTCTATGGATGAAATTAAATAATTTTAACGATGAATGTTTGATGCACCCGAGATGGGTGTAATTGTCGTTAAGGTTGACTGAATTTGTATTAAATAGGAAGCCAAGCCAATGGCTGAAACTGACATTGCTATGCCAGAATCAACAGCAGTTGATTCACGCCCAGCATTTGCAATTATAGAAGAGCTCAAAACCAAATTTGGTGAGAACTTTTATGTGCAAACGACTCGTGAAGATTTTCCAACGGTCTGGGTTGAGCGCGCACGCGTACAAGAAGTTTTAATGTTCTTGCGTACAGTGTCACGTCCTTACGTGATGCTGTTTGACTTATCTGCGGTAGATGAGCGTTTACGTACTCACCGTGACAGTTTGCCTACGTCTGACTTTACAGTGTTCTACCACTTATTGTCATTAGAGCGCAATACGGATATTCGTATTAAAGTTGCATTGAATGAGAGTGATCTCAACATTCCAACTGCGACCAATATCTGGCCAAATGCAAACTGGTACGAGCGTGAAGCTTACGATATGTTCGGCATTAATTTCGAAGGGCATCCAATGCTCCGTCGTATTTTGTTGCCAACTTATTGGGAAGGTCACCCGCTACGTAAGGAATATTCTGCACGTGCTACGGAATATACCCCGTATATGCAGAACCAAGCGAAGCAGGACTTCGAACAAGAGCATTTACGTTTTGTCCCTGAAGATTGGGGTCTAAAACGTGGAAATGCTGACGAAGACTTCATGTTCCTAAACTTAGGTCCAAACCATCCATCTGCGCACGGTGCATTCCGTGTGATCTTGCAGTTAGACGGTGAAGAAGTGAAAGACTGTGTGCCTGATATCGGTTATCACCACCGTGGTGTGGAAAAGATGGCTGAACGTCAAACTTGGCATTCATTCATTCCGTATACTGACCGTGTCGACTACTTAGGTGGTTGTGCGCAAAACATGCCATATGTGATGGGTGTTGAGCAGCTTGCAGGTATTACAGTTCCTGATCGTGCGCAATGTATCCGTGTCATGATGTCTGAATTGTTCCGTATCAATAACCACTTGTTGTATATCGGTACTGCAATTCAGGATGCGGGTGGTATGACCCCTGTATTCTATATGTTCGCTGACCGTCAAAAGATCTATGACGCAATTGAAGCGATCACTGGATACCGTATGCACCCAGCGTGGTTCCGTATCGGTGGTACGGCACATGACCTTCCAAACAACTGGCAGCACCTGATTCGTGAAATCCTCGAATGGATGCCAAAACGTTTGAAGGAATACCACACAGCAGCGCTTAAAAACTCTGTATTTGAAGGTCGTACCCGTAATGTTGCGCAATACGATGCAAAATCTGCATTGGCTTGGGGTGTAACAGGTACAGGTCTGCGTGCAACAGGGATTGACTTTGATGTACGTAAATACCGTCCATACAGTGGTTATGAAAACTATGATTTCGAAGTTCCAGTCGAGTACGAAGGCGATGCGTATGCACGTGTTATCGTTCACTACCGTGAAATCGAACAATCATTGAAAATCATCAAACAGTGCTTGGATAACATGCCATCTGGTCCATATAAAGCGGATCACCCATTGGCTGTTCCACCACCAAAAGACAAGACTTTACAAGACATTGAAACCTTAATTACGCACTTCTTGAGCGTATCGTGGGGTCCTGTAATGCCTGCTGGTGAAGCCTCTGTTATGGCTGAAGTGGTGAAAGGTGCAAGTAACTACTATTTGACTTCTGATAAGTCGACGATGAGTTATCGTACCCGTATTCGTACACCAACTTTCACCCATTTACAGCAAATGCCTTCAGTGATTAACGGCAGTCTGGTATCTGACTTGATCATTTATTTAGCGACAATTGACGTCGTAATGGCTGATGTGGATCGTTAAGGGGTAACGCATTATGATGATTTTGACTGATAAAAAGCCACGTGTGAACGTTGAAGGGATTTTGACTGCGGAAGAAATCCACGATATCGAACATCACATTGATCACTACCCATACCCACGTGCAGCCTGTCTTGATGCGCTGAAGTGTGTACAACGCCGTAATGGTTGGGTAGATGATGCGCAAATGAATGCGATTGCTCAAATGCTGAGCATGAGCGTTGCTGACCTTGAAGGTGTCGCAACCTTCTATAACCGTATCTACCGTCAACCTGTAGGTCGTCACGTAATTTTGCTTTGTGATTCGATTGCGTGCTTCTTAATGGGTGCGGAAACTTTGGCAGAAGCATTTCAGCGTGAACTTGGTATCCAGTTTGGTCAAACGACAGCAGATGGTCGTTTTACCTTGCTACCAATTTGCTGTTTAGGTAACTGTGATAAAGGTCCGACGCTGATGATTGATGAAGACACGCACGGTCTGGTTGAAGTGACCTCAGTGAAACAGTTATTGGAGAAGTATGTATGAATACCGAACCAAAACCAATTTATGGCGACGGTAACCCAGAAACTCATCCATTAACTTGGCGCTTGAGTAAACAAGAGTTTGTACGTAGTGCCGATGACTACGAAGCACTTGAAGGTTATGCGGGCTTTAAAAAAGCTTTGACTATGCCACCAAAAGACGTGCTTGAAGTTATTAAAGCTGCAACCGTTAAAGGTCGTGGTGGTGCAGGCTTCCCAGCAGGGATTAAATGGTCGTTGATGGCACCAAATGATGGTGGTCCACGCTATTTAATCTGTAATGCCGATGAGATGGAACCAGGTACTTTTAAAGATCGCTTGTTGATGGAAAAACTTCCTCATCAATTGATTGAAGGGATGTTGATCGCGGGTTATACCCTTGAAGCAACACATGGTTATATCTTTATCCGTGGTGAGTACATTGAAGCTGCTGCTTACTTAAATGAAGCATTAGAGCAAATCCGTGCCAAAGGTTACTTGGGTGAAAACATCCTTGGAACTGGCTGGAACTTCGAAATGCACGTGCATACGGGTGCGGGTCGTTATATCTGTGGTGAAGAAACTGCATTGATTAACTCGCTAGAAGGCCGTCGTGCAAACCCACGTACTAAACCACCATTCCCACAAGTTGCGGGTGCTTGGGGTCGTCCTACGATTGTCAACAACGTAGAGACCTACAACAACTTACCTGCAATTATGCTGCGTGGTCCTGAGTGGTACATCAATTTATCTGCGGGTAAATCGAAAGATCCAGGCACCAAGATTTATGGCGCTTCAGGTAAGGTTAAATTCCCTGGGTTATGGGAACTTCCATTTGGTACGACTGCACGTGAAGTGATTGAAGACCATGCAGGCGGTATGCGTGATGGTTTAACACTTAAAGCATGGTTACCAGGTGGTGCATCAACTGACTTCTTGGCAGCGGAACACATTGATCTTCCAATGGATGCTGAAAGCATCATGAAAGCAGGTTCACGTTTAGGTACGTGTTTGCTCATGGTGGTGGATGAAACACAATGTATGGTTTCAGCGACACGTAACTTAGAAGAATTCTTTGCACGTGAGTCATGTGGTTTCTGTACGCCTTGTCGTGATGGTTTACCGTGGGCGGTGAAAGCACTAAAAGCCTTGGAAGATGGCACAGGCAAGAAAGAAGATATCGATCACTTACAAGAATTGACGCGTAAGCTTTGGATTGGTAAGACTTTCTGTGCACATGCTCCAGGTGCAATGGAACCGTTGATGGGCGCACTCAAATATTTCCGTGGCGAATTTGAAGCAAAAGTAGTGAATGCTGCTGCGCAAACTCGCAACGTAGAACAAGCTTAAGGAATTCGACTATGGCTACAATTCATGTCGATGGCAAATCGTACGAAGTCAATGGCTCAGAGAACTTGCTACAAGCATGTTTGTCTTTGGGTATTGATATTCCGTACTTTTGTTGGCATCCATCCTTAGGTTCTGTCGGTTCTTGCCGTCAATGTGCTGTGACTCAATATGCGAATCCGGAAGATACTCGCGGCCGCTTAGTGATGTCATGCATGACGCCTGCATCTGACAATACCTACATCTCGATTGAAGACAAAGAAGCGACTGATTTCCGTGCTTCTATTGTTGAGTTCTTGATGACTAACCACCCACACGACTGTCCAGTTTGTGAAGAAGGTGGTCACTGTCATTTACAGGATATGACTGTAATGACGCAACACGACCGTCGTCGTTACCGTTTCACTAAACGTACGCACTACAACCAAGAGCTTGGCTCATTCATTTCGCATGAAATGAACCGTTGTATCGCATGCTACCGTTGTGTTCGTTACTATAAAGACTATGCAGGCGGTACGGATTTTGGCGTGTATGCCAATGCATCGCGTGTTTACTTTGGTCGTCCAGAATCTGGGACTTTGGAATCTGAATTCTCGGGTAACTTGACTGAAGTCTGTCCTACAGGTGTATTTACCGATAAGACTCACTCTGAACGCTACAACCGTAAGTGGGACATGCAGTATGCGCCAAGCGTATGCCAAGGCTGTTCTTCAGGTTGTAACATTTCACCAGGTGAACGTTATGGTGAATTACGTCGTGTAGAAAACCGTTTCAACGGTGAAGTGAACCAATACTTCTTGTGTGACAAAGGTCGTTTCGGTACGGGTTATGTAAACCGTGCAGATCGTCCACGTCAACCGCAATTCCGTGACGGAGCAGAAGCAACTCCAGTTTCTGTTGATCAAGCATTAGATACCGTGATTGCAAATATCCAAGGCAAAAAAGTATTGGGTATTGGTTCACCACGTGCATCGCTTGAGTCGAACTACGCACTACGTGAGTTGGTGGGTCAAGACAACTATTCAACGGGTATGTCTCAAAAAGAGCAAAACTTGGTTGAATTGGCGGCTTCAATTATGCAAACCGAGGGTGTTTACAACCCGAACATGCGCGAAATTGAAAGTTACGATGCGGTCCTGATTTTGGGTGAAGATTTAACTCAAACAGCACCTCGTATGGCATTGTCTGTTCGTCAAGCATCGAAAAACAAAGCTAAAGAAATGGCGGCAGAACGCCGTACGCAAGATTGGTTGGCAGAGCCTGTGCAACGTATTGCACAAGATGCGAAATCACCAATTTATATCTTGGCAGCAACTCAAACGCGTTTAGCTGATGTTGCGACAGGTGAAGTAGTTGCTTCTCCAAACGATATTGCGCGTTTAGGTTTTGCGATTGCTGCGGCAGTGAAAGGCGATGCAATTCTTGGTTTGGCCGATGATGCGAAAGCATTTGCGCAAACGATTGCGGACACTTTAAAAGCGGCGAAGAAACCTTTAGTGATTTCGGGTACGAGCTTACAAGATCCTGCGATTATGGAAGCTGCTGCACAAGTTGCACAGAATCTGGGCAATGCAGGCTTAACCTTGACTGTTCCAGAAGTGAACTCAATGGGCTTAGCAATTCTTGGTGGTCAAAGCCTAGAGCAAGTTTTTGCACAAGACTATGACACCGTGATTGTGGTTGAAAACGATCTTTACCGTCGTTTACCTACAGCTCAGGTCGACGCAGCACTTGCAAAAGCAAAAGATGTGGTCGTACTTGATCACTCTGAAACTGCGACCGTTGCGAAAGCATCGATTGTACTTTCTGCTGCAAGCTTCGCTGAAGGTGATGGTACTGTCGTGAGTCAAGAAGGCCGTGCACAACGTTTCTACCAAGTGTATGACCCAAGTTACTACAAGCCTGAATATGCAATTAAAGAATCTTGGCGCTGGTTACATGCCATTGAAACAGGTGTGAAAGGTAAAGCGATTTCTTGGACCTTGCTTGATGATGTAATTGAAACAGTTGCGAAAAATGTTCCAGCATTACAAGCGATTCAAGATGTTGCACCTGATGCAGGCTTCCGTGTACATGGTTTGAAAATTGCACGTGAACCACGCCGTTATTCAGGTCGTACTGCGATTCGTGCACCGTTATCGATTCACGAGCCAAAACAACCGACGGACATTGACTCAGCATTAACTTTCTCGATGGAAGGTTATGTGGGGACACAAACTCCATCTGCACTTGTGCCATTTGCATGGTCAGCAGGTTGGAACTCTCCACAAGCATGGAATAAATTCCAAGACAATGTGGGCGGCCATTTAAAAGGCGGTGATTCGGGTGTGCGTTTATTCGATCGCTTACCGAAACGTCCAGCACGTAGCTATGTTGCACCTTCAGCGGTTGTTGTTAACCCTGAAAGCTTCCGCCTTGTGCCGATGCATCACATTTTTGCTTCCAGTGAATTCACGGTGAAAACACCTGCGATGCAATCTCGTATTCCTGAAGCAATGTTTGCGGTAGGTGAACAAGATGCAGCACGTTTGAATGTTCAAAATGGGCAGCAAATTACGGTGAAAGCAGGCGAAACCAGCATTAGCTTGCCAGTTCAAGTCATTGAATATTTACCAGCAGGTTATATCGGTTATCCAATTGGTCTTGCACCGACTGTTTCTTTAGCAGAACCAGTTTCAGTCGCGGTAGGAGTGTAATTCATGAATCAAGAAATTATACGTCAAACACCGCTCTGGGCAGAGAATTGGCCAATTGCGTACTCTGTTATTCAAGCCATTGTCATTTTATTGGTGGTGGTTTTGATTGCAGCACTGATGTCATTTGTCGAGCGCCGTTTGCTCGGCTTATGGCAAGACCGTTACGGTCCAAACCGTGTTGGTCCTGGCGGTATGTTCCAGATTGTTGCCGACATGTTGAAAATCATGTTTAAGGAAGACTGGACACCAAAGTTTGCGGATAAGTTAACGTTCCGTTTAGCACCAGCAGTTGCCATGGCAACTGCGGTACTGTCGTTCATGGTGATTCCTGTAAGCCCATATTTGGGTGTGGCAGACATGAGCATTGGCTTATTGTTCTTTATGGCAATGGCGGGTATTGCAGTCTATGCAGTGTTATTTGGTGGTTGGGCTTCAAACAACAAATATGCATTACTTGGCGGTCTACGTTCTGCTGCGCAAACCATTTCATATGAAGTGTTCTTGGGTATTTCACTTATGGGTGTGGTTGCGATTGCAGGCTCATTCAACATGCGTGAAATCGTAGAAGCACAAAAAGATGTATGGTTTGTGATTCCACAGTTCTTAGGTTTCTTAATTTTCGTGGTTGCGGGTGTTGCGGTAACGCATCGTCACCCATTTGACCAACCCGAAGCAGAACAAGAATTGGCGGAAGGTTACCACGTAGAATATGGCGGTATGAAATGGGGGATGTTCTTCGTTGCTGAATATGTCAACGTGGTTCTGATTTCTGCATTGATCGTAACGCTATTCTTCGGTGGTTGGTTAGCACCATTCAACCTTGAAATTCCGTTTATTCCACCCGTATTCTGGTTCATTATCAAAACAGCATTTTTTGTGATGATGTTTGTATTGGCACGTGGTTCATTAATGCGTCCACGTTATGACCAAGTAATGAACTTTGGTTGGAAAATTTGCTTGCCATTGGCATTGGTCAACTTACTTGTGACTGGTGCTGTGATTCTGATGAATCAGGCCTAAGACGGCAGGGAGAACAAAATGTTTAAGTTTCTAGCTGGAGTTGGGTCAATTGTACGTTCATTGTGGATGGTATTCAGCCACGTGACGCGTAAACGTGACACGATTTTATATCCAGAAGTACCAGCTGAAGAAATCGTACCACCACGTTTCCGTGGTCGTATTGTATTAACGCGCGATCCAGATGGTGAAGAGCGTTGTGTGGCATGTAACTTATGTGCTGTTGCATGCCCAGTTGGCTGTATTTCATTACAAAAAGCTGAAAAAGAAGATGGTCGTTGGTATCCAGAATTCTTCCGTATTAATTTCTCGCGTTGTATTTTCTGCGGGATGTGTGAAGAAGCGTGTCCAACTACAGCAATTCAGATGACACCTGATTTCGAATTAGGCGAGTACGTTCGTCAAGACCTAGTATATGAGAAAGAGAATTTACTCATTTCAGGTCCTGGTAAATATCCAGACTACAACTTCTACCGTGTTACAGGTATGGCTGTAACAGGTAAAGAAAAAGGTCAGGCGCAACGTGAAAGCGCACCTGTTGATGTACGGAGTCTATTACCATGATGTGGCCGTTTTATTTGATGGCACTCGTGGCCATCGTTTCTACGGTTCGTGTAGTTACTAACGCGAACCCTGTACATGCGTTACTTAGCTTGATCGTGTCTTTACTTGCTGTTGCAGGGATGTTCATGATTGTGGGTGCACCATTTGCGGGTGCACTGGAAATTATCGTTTATGCTGGCGCGATCATGGTGTTATTCGTGTTCGTGGTGATGATGCTGAATCTTGGTCAACATACGGTTGATCAAGAGCGCAAATGGTTAACGTCATCTGCTTGGGCATATCCAGCACTCATGAGCTTTCTAATGGGCTTGATTTTAGTTTGGATGTTAGGTTCAGACTACACCACAGCAGGTCCAGTAATGGGCACTGAAATTGTAGGTCCGAAAGCCGTTGGTCAAGCACTCTTTACTCACTACTTATTATTGGTAGAAGTTGCCGCGATGTTATTGCTAGCAGCCTTGGTTGCAGCATTCCACTTAGGTAAACGTGAGCCAAGTGCAGAAGAGGACAAACAATAATGGGCAACATCCCTTTAGAACATGGTTTGATCGTTGCGACCATTCTTTTTGCACTGGGTTTTTACGGTGTAATGGTGCGACGCAACCTATTATTTATGTTAATGAGCCTTGAAGTCATGATGAATGCTGCTGCGTTGGCATTCGTTTTGGCGGGTAGTGCTTGGGTGCAACCAGATGGACAAATTATGTTCATTCTGATTTTGACCCTTGCTGCGGCAGAGGCTTGTATCGGTCTTGCGATTGTCCTTCAGTTTTATCATCGCTTCCATCATTTGGATGTGGATGCTGCTAGTGAGATGCGCGGATGAGTTATTTATATTTAACAGTTTTATTTCCGCTAATCGGTTTTATTTTATTAGCGGCGGGGCGCCAGAATTTACCTGAGAAAGTTGCAGCGATTATTGGCGTTGGGGCTGTAGGTCTATCTGCTTTATTTGCCCTTATTGCGGGGATGGATTTCGTTAACAACGGTTCGGTGCCGCAAGTACAACACTTGTGGACATGGTTCAATGTTGGCGGTCTTGCACCAGGCATTAGCTTGCACCTTGATGGCTTGTCATTATTGATGATGGGTATGGTGACGGGTGTAGGTTTCCTCATTCATATCTTTGCTTCATGGTACATGCGTGGCGAAGAAGACTTTGCACGTTTCTTCTCTTATTTCAACCTGTTCGTTGCTAGTATGTTATTGCTGGTTCTTGGCGATAACTTGGCATTGTTATTCCTAGGTTGGGAAGGCGTTGGTCTTTGCTCGTACTTGCTGATTGGTTATTACTACCAAAACCCAGAAAACGGTTTTGCTGCAATCAAAGCATTTACCGTAACGCGTGTCGGTGATGTGTTCTTATTGATTGCATTGTTCTTAATCTACCAACAGTTCGGTACATTAAACATTGCAGAAGTGGTTGCTGCGGCACCAACGGTATTAACGCAAGGTTCATCTATGGCCATCTGGACAGCATTAATGTTGTTCTTGGGTGCTGCGGGTAAATCTGCACAGATTCCACTGCAAACATGGTTAGCAGATGCAATGGCTGGTCCTACACCAGTATCTGCATTGATCCATGCAGCGACAATGGTGACGGCGGGTGTTTACCTTTGCTGTCGTATGCACACTGTATTTGAAATGGCTCCGCAAGTGATGATGTTCATTTCGATTACAGGTGCTGTGACCTTATTGGTTGCTGGCTTTGCTGCATTGGTTCAAACCGATATCAAACGTATCTTGGCTTACTCAACTATGAGTCAGTTGGGCTATATGTTTATGGCAGTCGGTGCGGAAGCATACCAAGCGGGTCTGTTCCACATGTTGACTCACGCATTCTTCAAGGCATTATTATTCTTGTCTTCTGGTGCGGTGATCTTGGCTTACCACCACGAACAAAACATTTTCAAAATGGGAGGTTTGTTCTACAAGAATAAATTCCTATTTGCTTGCTTCGCCATTGGTGGCGGTGCATTGGCTGCAATTCCATTCATTACCGTTGGCTTCTTCTCGAAAGATGCAATCTTGGGTGCTGTATGGATGAAAGGTCAGGCAGTAGCGTTATATGACTGCTTGTACTGGACAGGTGTTGCAGGTGCTTTCTTGACTTCAATTTATACATTCCGCTTAATTTGGGTTGTATTCTTTGGAAAAGAAAATACGCCATATCATGCAATCAAAGGCGTGACTTACTGGGGGCCTTTGTCAATTTTAGCGGTTCTTTCAACTTTCGTGGGTGCGGCACTTAAAGCACCTGTAGAAAGCATTTTGAATGCTGCAAAAATTCCAGCAGTGATTATTCCAGAAGCGATGGAAGCGGGTGTACATGGCGCAGAACATATGGCTGTGGGTATCGCACTTGCTGGTCTTGTGATTGGTGTGATCTTATTTGCTTTTGCTTACGGTGCAGTGAAAAGTTTTGCGAAAACTTCACTGGGTGCAGGTTTGGCGAATATTTGCCGTAATGCATTAGGTTTCGATACCTTGTATGACTTAATCTTCGTAAAACCATATTTACTGATTGCTAAGATTTGTGGTCGTGATCCAATTGATGGTTTATGGCTCGTATTACCTGCAATTGTGAAAGCTGGTAACGGCTTTACAAGCTCTCGTCAAACAGGTTCATTGCGTGAATACGCTTCGAGCATGTCACTGGGCATTGTGGTTCTACTGATGATCTTAGTCGTGATTCAGGTCGTGGGGAAATAAGATGGAAATCACAAACAATTTGGTTTTGCCCGCGCTGATCCTCGTACCGTTCATTGCAGGTTTTTTATGTTGGGTGGTCGATAAAATCGACCAACAACTACCACGCTATATTGCGCTCGTAGGGATGCTCATTACTTTGGGCTTAACGGTCGCTTTATGGCAAACGGGTACTTACAGCTATGAATTGGGTGCAAAAGTCCCAACATGGTCTGCAGAGTTCTTCTTGCCGTGGATTCAAACCCTCGGCATCAATATTCACTTGGCAGTTGATGGCTTATCATTATTAATGGTGGGCTTAACTGCGCTGTTGGGTATTTTGGCAGTTGGTTGTTCTTGGGGTGAAATTCAAAAGAACGTAGGCTTCTTCCATTTGAACCTTTTATGGTCATTGGGCGGGGTTATCGGTGTATTCATTTCGATTGATATGTTCTTGTTCTTCTTCTTCTGGGAGATGATGCTTGTTCCAATCTACTTCTTGATTGCACTTTGGGGACACAGTGGTGCAGATGGTAAATCACGTGTTTACGCTGCAACTAAGTTCTTCATCTATACGCAAGTTGCTGGTTTAATTATGCTGATTGGTATCCTAGGCCTAGTGGTTTATGGATACATGATGACTGGCATGATTGGCTTCGACTACAACTACTTGTTAGGTGTGGCGAATACGCTTGATGCTCAGCTTCCAGCGGTGGCTTATGCCTTCATGTTGTGTTTGTTTGTTGGTTTCGCGGTTAAACTTCCAGTGTTTCCATTACACGGTTGGTTACCTGATGCACATGCGCAAGCACCTACAGCAGGTTCTGTAGACTTAGCCGGTATCTTGATTAAAACAGCGGCGTACGGTTTACTCCGTTTTGTAATTCCATTCTTCCCAGCGGCGTCTGCACAGTTTGCCGATATTGCAATCATCATGGGTTTAATTGGCATTTTCTATGGTGCTTGGTGTGCTTTCCAGCAAACCGACATGAAACGTCTGTTGGCTTATACCTCAATTTCACACATGGGCTTCATCTTACTTGCATTGTATGCAGGTAACATTTTGACCTTCCAAGGTCTGATGATCATGATGTTGGCGCATGGTTTATCTTCTGCTGCACTGTTCATTATGTGTGGTCAGGTTTATGAGCGCTTACATACACGTGACATGCGTTTAATGGGTGGTATTCGTGGTCAATTCCAATACCTTTCATTCTTCTTGATGTTCTTCGTGGCAGCGTTGGTGGGTATTCCAGGTTTAGGTAACTTCATTGGTGAGTTCTTAATCTTGATGGGTTCTTATGCGAAGTTCCCTGTATTCACAATTTTAGCTGCAATCAGCTTAGTATTCGCAGGTCTTTATGGTCTGATTTTGATTCACAAAGCTTTATTTGGTACGCCAAATGAAGAGCAGAAACAACATTACGCAAGTCCACTGAAAGATTTGAATGCACGTGAAGTTGGTATTTTGCTCATTTGTGCGTTTGGTCTGCTTTGGCTTGGTCTCTACCCACAATCCTTCCTTGATATTTCAAATTCAAGTATGGCGTGGTTAGCAAACAGCTATATTCCAGTTCAAGAAGTCGTTGACGTTGTGCATCAAGCATCTGTTCAACTCGAAAATGTGGAGATGCAATAAGCCATGAACTTCACAATGTCTTTTTCTGAGCTTATGCCATTAGCTCCTGTAATGATCGTGGCGTTGACCGCGGTCGTTGTGATGGTCCTCACTTCGATTAAACGTAACCATAATTTAATCGCAACAGCTTCTGTGGTTGGCTTAAACCTTGCTGCGGCAAATATTTTATTCAACATGTTTGGTGGGCAATTTGCACCATCAAACGTGATGGGTATGTTCATGGTGGATCCGTTCACCATGCTTTACCAATTGGTGATCTTAATTGCATCACTTGCATGTTGTACGTTGTCACATGCATATATTGAAAGCTATAAAGATAACCGTGAAGAACTGTATATCTTAATGCTGTGCTCGGTTGCGGGTGCAATGTTAATGGTGGCAAGCTCACACTATGCATCTTTCTTCATTAGCCTTGAGTTAATGTCGATTCCTGTTTACGGTATGTTGGCTTATACACATCAACGTGCAAACTCATTAGAAGCGGGTATTAAATACTTGGTTCTTTCAGCAACAGCTTCGGCAATGCTGCTGATGGGAATGGCGTATATTTATGCTTATACAGGTTCGTTGTCTTTCTACGAATCTTTCCAAGCATTAATGCAAAATATTCATCAACCAATGGTACTTCTTGGTTTAGCACTGATTATTTTTGCAGTGGGCTTTAAGCTTTCATTGGCACCATTCCACAAATGGACACCAGACGTTTATGCAGGGGCACCAGCTCCGATTGCAACCTTCCTTGCAACAGCAGCGAAAGTTGCGACGATTGGTCTATTTGTACGTTACTTGCTGACTTCAGGCGCAATTTTGGTTGAGTCTTTAGTGACGATTATTACCATCATTGCAGTGCTTTCAATCTTGGTGGGTAACTTCTTGGCGGTACGTCAAGTGAACCTGAAACGTATTCTGGGTTATTCATCGATTGCACACTTTGGTTACTTGTTGATTGGTTTAATCAGCATGACCTATGCAAGCCTTGGTAACGTATCAGTTTACGTCATTACTTATGTGTTAACGACCATTGGTGCATTTGGTGCTGTGGCATTAATGTCTAGCCCATACAACAACGTCGATGAAGCAGAAAGTCTGGCTGACTACCGTGGTTTATTCTGGCGCCGTCCAGTATTAACAGCGACTTTAACTGTGATGATGTTGTCTTTAGCGGGCATTCCGTTAACAGCGGGCTTCATTGGTAAGTTCTTGGTAGTGATGGCTGCTGTAACAACTCAACACTGGTTCTTGGCTGCAATGATTGTGGTTGGTTCAGGTATTGGTTTGTACTATTACCTCCGTGTAATGGTTGTGATGTATATGACTCCGCCAGAAACACCACGTATTGATGCTGTTGATCACTGGGGTCAAAAAGTGGGTGGTATCATGGTATTACTCGCAGCACTTGCAGTATTGGTGATTGGTATTTATCCAGATCCAATTATTAAACTGGCCTTACAAGCTGAGATTTTATCTCCATTGCATTTCATGTTAACGCGTCAATAATTGAAAAAATTATTGTGTTAATTAAAAAGCCTCCGCCAGTCGGGGGCTTTTTTTGTTATAAGATTTATAAAAAACATTTATAATAAGATGAATAATGTTTTTGATTTTTTTAGGTGTACTCCCGTGGCTATTCATGAAATTCGTCATCCTCTAATTCGACATAAACTGGGTTTATTGCGTCGTGCTGATATTAGTACAAAGAATTTCCGTGAATTGGCACAGGAAGTGACGATGTTGCTGACCTACGAAGCGACCAAAGACTTAGCTGTCGTTGATCATGAAGTAGATGGTTGGGCAGGTAAAGTCACGACACAACGTATTGCGGGTAAAAAAATTACTGTAGTGCCAATTCTACGTGCAGGGATTGGCATGTTGGATGGTTTCTTAAACCTGATTCCAAGTGCGAAAGTTTCAGTATTGGGCCTCGAGCGCGATGAAGAAACTTTAGAAGCGCGTACTTACTATAAAAAATTGGTTCCAGATGTACAAAACCGTATTGCCATGATCATTGATCCAATGCTGGCAACGGGTTCTTCATTAGTTGCGGCCATTGATGTATTAAAAGCTAGCGGTTGTAAAGACATTCGTGTCATGGTTTTGGTGGCGGCACCTGAAGGTATTAAAAAAGTGGAAACTGCACACCCAGATGTGACCATTTTCACCGCTTCTGTCGATGACGGCTTAAACGCGCAAGGCTATATCGTGCCAGGTCTAGGTGATGCGGGTGACAAAATTTTTGGCTCAGTGCAAAAAGATTAATAATGTTATGGCTCGAAAGGGGGGCTGTAACAGCCTCTTTTTTATATACTATATCCAGCATGTTGACAGAATAGGTGGAAATGAATGAAATCTGAATTTCAACAAGGGAAAATTACCCAATACAACGCAGATAAAGGCTATGGTTTTATTACGACGCCTGAGCAAGATATTTTCTTTCATATCTCTGATTTTCCGCTTGCAGATGGTGAGCCGAAACGCAATGAGCGTGTGAAATTTTTAGTCGTCGAGAATGGCAATAAATTCAAAGCAATTAAAATTGAACGTGTAGCAGACAATTCTGCCAAAGCGAAAAAGTCTAAAGTGTCGACACACAATAAATCGATTACATCCGCTTTATTGACAAACTTTAGACGTTGATCACGAACTGTTTGATTTATTTCATTTCAAATTGAAGAAAGAGACTTTAGGGTCTCTTTTTTATTAATTACAATAAAAAAAATAAAAAAGATCAGGGCGAATTATGTTTATTGAGGGGAAGATTAAAAACTACAATTCGGCACGTGGTTTTGGTTTTATTCGTGTCGCAGATGAATCGGAAGATATTTTTTTCCATATTAAAGATTTCCCAAGCTGGCACATTAAGCCAAATATGGGAGAACAACTGAAGTTTAGAGTTGTGGAAGAACAAGGAAAGTTTAAAGCCTCAGATATTGTACGTTTAGATCTAAAGCCAGAGGATGATTCACTCCTCATCGAGCAGCATAGCTTTGTATATCGAACGATACCGATTTCAGAGAAAATTATTCTACCCAAGAAATCTGTATCGCGCTTCAAATATATCGTTTTATTCATCCTGATCTTATTGGCTGGATTAGGTTTTGTGGCCTATCAAAAAGTTCAGGATTATCGTATTACTAAACAATTGAGAGCCGAGCAATTGATACAACAGCAAAAAAGAATTGTAGAACAACAGCGAGAAGCACAGGGTGATTTACCCGACCGAATTCTTTCAACGCAGGGCAGAAAAAATTTGGATAAAGTGGGTTATGCGGTTAATGTTCAGCAGGTGAGTACAGCATCATCCTTTGGCGTTACAACGACTCACGCTGCAAAGGTACAAAAGGATGAGCAACTGGCGCATTTTAAATGTGACGGACGGACCCACTGTAGTCAAATGCGATCTTATGATGAAGCTGTATTTTTCTTAAGAAATTGCCCAAATACACAAATGGATGGCAATCACGATGGTGAACCGTGTGAGAAGCAGTTTGGAAGATAAATTTTGGAATAAAAAATGCTCCATGTGAGGAGCATTTTTAACGATGAAGGTGATTAACCTTCGCAGAATTTCATAAAGGCTTTTAAACCGGGTCCTTGATACTTTTGGCGATGCACCAACATGAATAAAGGTCGTGAAAGTTGCCAGAATGGTGTTTTCAGAACCACCAAATGTCCTTTTTCTTGTAAAGGTTCAATCGCGAGTTTAGAAATACACGACATGCCTAAACCACCCGCAACAATTTTAAGAATCGCTTCGTTGTGTCCAAGGGTGAGACGAATATTGGCATCTGGTAAGTCTTGTAAGATCGCATTATCAAAGACTTCACGTGTACCTGAGCCTTCTTCACGTAGAATCCATTCTACATTGTCAAAGTCAGCAGGGCTGAGTTCACGATTTAAGCGTGCTAAAGGGTGGTTAGGTGCACAGCACACTGCCAGTTCATCATCACGCCAATGGATACATTGGAGCTGTGGTAAATGACAAGAACCTTCAATCAAAGCAAGATCTAATTGGAATTGATTCACTGCTTCAATCATTTGGCGCGTATTTCCAACCTGAAGTTGTAAATGCGCTTGCGGTTGAATTTGTAAAAAATTAGCCATCAGGTCAGGCATTAAGTAGTCGCTAATGGTTAAGGTTGCCCCTAAACGCAAATCGATACTTTGTAATTCGCCTTTAGCGGCTTGTTCAAAGGCTTCGCAGCGCCCTAAAATTTCAAGCGCTTGTGGCAATAGAAAACGACCTAAATCATTCAATTGCAGACGTTTGCCTAAACGGTCAAATAGCGGAGCCCCTAAACCATCTTCTAGATCTGCCAGTGCCATACTTGCAGCACTTTGAGTCAACTTCACCGCGTCGCTGGCTTTGGTCACGGTGCCTTCTTGAGCGACTGCTACAAAAACAGCCAATTGGCGTAAAGTCATGCGCATGAATGTAGCCTTAACATTTAAAAAATATTAATAAATTATGCTGTCATGCTAACATGAGCACAGTCTTTGATGCCACGTCGAAATCATGTCAATTGAAAAATTTAGCGTAGAAAAGGTTTTATCTGTACAGCGTTGGACCAATACTTTATTTAGTTTCACCATGACACGTCCTGCACATTTTAAGTTTACCGCAGGTCAATTTGCCCGCATTGGCTTAAAAGTCGGGGATGAATTGGTGGTTCGTGCTTATTCAATTGTGTCCTCACCGTTTGACGAAACCTTAGAATTTTTTTCAATTGTAGTGCCAGATGGAGCATTTACATCCAACTTGCAGCATTTACAAGTGGGCAATGAACTGTATTTAGAAAAAATCCCTTACGGATTTTTAACCCTTACCCGTTACCAATTGCCCTTACCTCAGGATTTATGGTTATTGGCGACAGGCACAGGCTTGGCACCTTTTGTTTCCATGCTGCAAGACTTCGAAACGTGGAGCAAATATCAAAAAATTCATTTGGTCTACAGTGTTCGTACTGCTTCCGAATTGGCTTATGTCGAACGTATTCAAGAGATTGCAGAAACTTTCGGAGAAGGCCATACAGGTTTTAAATTTGTGCCGATTGTGACCCGTGATCCGCAAGCCGTGTTGCATGATCGTTTGCCGATATTGATCGAGAATGGTGCATTGGAACGGGCTGTTGGCTGCGAACTGAATCCTGTGACCAGTCATGTAATGTTGTGCGGTAATCCACAAATGGTAGAAGATACTAAAGAGGCGTTGAAAGCTCGTGGTTTAACCATGAACCGCCGTGGTGAAGGCAATATTGCAGTTGAAAATTATTGGTAAAATCATGCTATTCGATCATGAGTCGATTGAATGAGAAATAAAAAATCCTCCATTTGGGAGGATTTTTTTGTCACTACAATTTAGTGCACGAACATATCCATAAAATCACGAATTTCATAAATGGCACTGTCTAAATCTGTACTGAGCCAAATGGGTTCAAACAGACCTGCATAATATTCCAGACGGTCTTGTGGAACCACTAATCGCACAGGACAATCCTCTTCCAGTAAGCGCCAAGGCAGAATTGGAACTTCATTGTCCAAGAATGCGGCAATATTGCGAATATCAACAACCATGGCATTCACACATTCTGGAAAGGGCATGACTGAAAACTCTTCAGTGCGACGACGAAAATATTCTAAATCGCCCCATTTCAGCACATAGCTAGGTTTGGTAAATTCAATAATACCAATCAGATGCTGATCACGTGTGTAGTGTAGTGAACATTGATGTGTGACGTCGGTGTCAAGATCAAGTGTGACACTTTGTTGACTATACGCCATAAAGATTAGGAGCATTTAAAATGAGGTGGATAATTATACTCTAGTTTCGTGGTATTGAGGCAGATTGGTTACATATTCTTTGAGGCTGGCGTTGCGGTAACCTTGTCTATTATACCGCTAAAAATGGCTCTATTCTTGAGCGAAATAAGCTGCTGTTTTTATAAATGAATACAAAATTTTTGAACTAAAAGTCAAAATTGGTATGGCTTATGCATCTGTGTTTAGCATCAAGCGAGGGCGAGGTGCCTATGTCAAATGTTAAAAGTGTAGTTGCAGAAGGCAATTCAGAACATCATTCCAATACAGAATATTTTGCTCAACGCAAACTTAAACAAGGCGCTGTTGGATGGCTATTGCTTATAGGGCTAGGCGTTGCCTACGTTATTTCTGGTGACTTTGCAGGCTGGAACTTTGGCTTGGCGCAAGGCGGATGGGGCGGGATGTTTATTGCCACCATTATTGTCGCGATTATGTATTTATGTATGTGCTTAGCCATGTCGGAAATGTCGACTATGTTACCGACAGCGGGAGGCGGTTATAGTTTTGCTCGTACAGCTTTTGGACCTTTGGGTGGCTATTTAACAGGAACCGCAATCCTGATTGAATACGCGATTGCACCTGCAGCAATTGCGGTATTTATTGGCGCTTACTGTGAGTCCTTATTTGGGATAGGCGGCTGGTTCGTTTATTTACTTTGCTATTTGTTTTTTATGGGCATTCACCTTAAAGGTGCAGGAGAAGCCTTAAAAATTATTTTCGTTATTACCGCCGTGGCTGCCGTAGCATTACTGGTCTTTATTGTGGCGATGGTGCCACATTTTGACAGTCAGAATTTACTCAATATTCCTGTCAAAACCGATGCGGCTGGAGCAAGTGCATTTTTGCCTTTGGGCTATTTAGGCATCTGGGCGGCTGTGCCTTATGCCATTTGGTTCTTTTTGGCGGTAGAAGGTGTACCTTTGGCGGCAGAAGAAGCCAAAGAACCACATAAATCTTTACCGCGTGGTTTGATTGGTTCAATGCTGATTTTAGCGGTGTTTGCCTTAGCCATTTTATTTTTGGGTGCGGGTGCCGCAGGAGCAGATACCTTAAAAGAGTCAGGTGCGCCATTGGTAGATGCTTTAAAAGTGGTCTATGGCGAAAATACTTGGTTAGCAGGTTTTGTTAATTTTGTCGGATTGGCAGGTTTAGTTGCCAGTTTCTTCTCGATTATTTATGCCTATTCACGCCAAATTTTTGCTCTGTCTCGCGCAGGTTATTTACCCAATAAACTTTCATTAACAAATAAAAACCATGCACCCCATTTAGCCATCATTATTCCTGGAGTGATTGGGTTTATGCTGTCTTTATCTGGTGAAGGCGATTTGCTGATTTTGATGGCAGTCTTTGGTGCCACCATTTCTTATGTGTTAATGATGATGGCATACATCAAATTAAAAATTGCAAAACCGAATATGCCACGTCCTTATAAAGCACCTGGTGGAATTGTCACCGCTTCGATTGCCTTAGTTTTAGCTGCTATAGCGACGGTTGCAGGTTTTGTGGTGGATCCGAAAGTGTGGTTTATGGCAGCCGCAATTTATGCTGTATTTATTCTTTATTTCTTATTGTATAGCCGTCATCATTTGGTCGCAGGCACCCCAGAAGAAGAATTTGCCAATATTCAGGCAGCAGAACAAGAACTTAATACATAAGGAGTGTGAGCCGTGATTTATCGGATAGATGTTGCTCATCAACATTATGTTTTTTCAGATTTAAAAACGCTGATGGCAAAGGCTACGCCTGAGCGTTCAGGAGATCAGCTTGCGGGTATTGCAGCACAGAATGCAACAGAGCGTGTGGCGGCACAAATGTGTTTGGCAGATGTACCTTTAAAACAGTTTTTGAATGAAGCACTGATTCCGTATGAACAGGACGAAGTGACCCGTCTGATTTTAGATGAACATGATGCCGATGCATTCTATCCAATTTCGCATTTTACAGTAGGTGACTTGCGTAATTGGTTACTGAGTGCCGATGCTACTACGGAAAAATTGACTGCACTACAAGCTGGGTTAACGCCAGAAATGGTGGCTGCCGTGAGCAAGATTATGCGTAATCAGGATTTAATTCTGGTGGCAAAAAAATGCCGTGTGATTACCCAGTTTCGCAACACTATTGGCTTAGAAGGGCATTTGTCGACACGCTTACAACCCAATCATCCCACCGATGATGTTTTAGGGATTTCTGCCAGTATTTTGGATGGTCTGATGTATGGTAATGGGGATGCGGTGATTGGGATTAATCCTGCGACTGATAACCTGCAAAACCTGTCAGAATTATTAAAGCTGCTAGATTACATTATTCACGAATACGAGATTCCAACCCAATCTTGCGTACTGACGCATGTAAGTTCAGGTATTCAACTGGCCAATAAAAATGTGCCAATTGATTTGATGTTTCAGTCGATTGCAGGAACAGAGCAAGCCAATAGCGCCTTTGGGATTAATTTAGCGTTACTCCAAGAAGGCTATGACGCGGCATTGAGCTTGAAGCGGGGAACTGTAGGGCAAAATGTCATGTACTTTGAAACGGGTCAGGGCAGTGCGCTTTCAAGTCAAACCCATCATGGGGTAGATCAACAAACTATTGAAGCCAGAGCCTATGCAGTGGCGCGCAAGTACAAGCCATTTTTAGTGAATACTGTGGTGGGGTTTATCGGCCCTGAATATTTATATAACGGTAAACAGATTATTCGTGCGGGCTTGGAAGATCACTTCTGTGGAAAATTGCTGGGCGTCCCGATGGGCTGCGATATTTGCTATACCAACCATGCCGATGCAGATCAGGATGACATGGATATCTTGCTCACTTTATTAGCCAATGCAGGCATTAATTTTATTATGGGCATTCCAGGTTCGGATGATGTGATGTTGAACTATCAAACCACATCGTTCCATGATGCTTTATACATTCGTCAGCTTTTAGGACTTGCGCCAGCACCTGAATTTGCCAATTGGTTGGAGCAGCAGGGTATTTTAAAACAGCAGTGTTCAAAGCTGGAATGGCCACAGCACATGCCAGAAAAGTTCTCACGTTTGCTGATGTCATAGTTCGGGGAGATATGGATGAAACTACATTATGATGTGCAGTATCCGCAGCAATTTGAACAAAACCGTTGGGAACAACTGAAACAGTTTACCGATGCCCGAATTGCTTTGGGGCGAACAGGTGGAAGCCTTCCGACTCGTCCACTATTAGAATTTCAATTGGCCCATGCTCAAGCCAAAGATGCCGTATTAAAGCCGCTTGATCTTGAATTGTTAAGCCAGCAACTTAAGCAGCAGACCATTCCTTTTGTGCAAGTCAGCAGTTGTGCAGTCGATAAAGATACTTATTTGAAACGTCCTGATTTAGGGCGGGAACTTTCTGAGACTTCACGGCAAATGCTCACAGCAATGCAATCTGTGCAACAGCAATATGATGTGTTAATTGTGGCAGGTGATGGCTTATCGGCACGTGCCATTGAAGACAATGCAGCCAGTTTTATCACGAAAATGTTCGATGCCTGTGCCCAGCAAGGTTGGTCTGTGGCTCCCATCGTTGTTGCAACAGGAAGTCGAGTAGCTTTGGGGGATGAAATCGCGCAAATCTTAAATGCGCAGATGTTAGTCATGTTAATTGGCGAGCGTCCGGGTTTGAGTTCCCCTGATAGCATGGGTATTTATTACACTTGGCAAGCTCAAAAAGGTTGCCATGATGCTATGCGTAATTGTATTTCTAATGTGCGCCCAGCAGGCTTGGATGAAGTGACGGCGGTACAACGCCTGATTGCCCTGATGTCTAAGTCCAAACAATTACAATTTTCTGGTGTGAATTTAAAGGATGAACATGAAATGACCATTGAACAGGGGCAGTCACAATTACTGCATGGGATTTTCTAAAAGAGCGACGTGATGCTAAGCCAAAATAAAAGCTAAGCTGCTCGTTCTAGAGGTAATTTACAAGCGCTCACGATCACATAATGCTTTGTCACACAATTTCATACTTTTTGTTGTTAGTATAAAAATTCAACAAGGGATGAATTGAGTGAGGGGAACATGGTACATGATTTCAATAAACCGCCTCATGTCACGAGTGCTGAAGAAATAAGACAAAAAAAACGCTTACCAGTGTACATGCTAATCTTAGTCGGTATTTTTTTCTTGGCACTTGTGGTGTATATGCTCTCAAGCGGAACGCCAAGTTAAGAATGTGCAACGGGGAATGTCTTTGAAGCAATGCTTGAAGACGGGGTTCGATGCAATAATTCAGGGTGGGTTCGCTTGAGTTGAAACGAATAATTTAACGGAATGCTGTCTATAAAATAAAAGCTCTGGCTCAATAAGCCAGAGCTTTTTTGCTATTGGAATGTGCCCTTTTGTTGTAATTCTGCATATGCTTGTTGATTAAAAAAAATACAAATCCTAATGTGATGAAGTACCTCCATGCTTTTTATGAATACAACAATCAAGCTCCTAATGGCGTCAGTCATTAACAGAAATAAGAAGAGGGAATAGACATGAATGAATTTTTTGAAGGGGGAATGAGAACCCCTGAAATGAATGGGATGTATTATTGGGATCAATTGCATCCGATTTTATCTGCTGTCGCTATTTTGCTCATTGGTTGGGTGATTGCTTTAGTCATTGCCGCCGCGGTAAAAAAAGTATTATCTAAATTAGGCACCAATGAAAAGCTTTCTGGTGCAACGGGACATCGTTCCAATATTGAAAACATCGTGTCTAGAATAGTCTTTTGGATTGTGCTGCTGATCGCCGTGATTGGAGCACTGAATGTCTTGAATCTGACCAGTGTGAGTGGTCCATTCAGTAATATGATCCAACAGTTCTTGTTGTTTATTCCACAGCTTTTGGCCGCAGCAGCGGTTGCTTTTATTGGTTGGATTTTTGCCAACTTGGTGAAAGTTGGACTGAAGAAATTACTGGATCGAACTCAGCTCGATGAAAAACTGAGTGAAGATGTGGGGGTTAGTCCCATTAGCCAAAATATCAGTGAGATCGTTTACTGGCTGATTTTATTATTATTTTTACCGATTGTTCTTTCGATTTTAGGTTTAAATGGTTTGCTGTTCCCAATTCAAAATATGCTGAATGAAGCCATTTCATATCTACCTAATTTATTTATTGCCATCGTGATTGTATTTGTTGGCTATATTTTGGCAAAAATTGTTCGAGGCATTCTTGAAGGATTGGTGCAAGGCTTAGATTTACAGAAGCAAGCACAAAAAATCGGACTGTTTAAGAACTCGAATTTAGCGCATGTATTGGGCTCATTTGTATTTGCAATTATTATTATTACCGCCTTAATTATCGCATTTGAAGCCTTGGGTATTGATTCAATTTCACAACCTGCTACTGCCATGTTGTACGAAATTATGAATGCAATTCCGCAAATTATTGCAGCTGGGCTAATTCTGATTATTGCCTATGTGGTTTCGCGGTTTGTGGCAAATTTGGTGGTAGATATCGTCTCTGGGACAGGTGTTGATGACATTCCTGCCAAACTCGACTTACAGCGCTTTTTAGGCACCACAAAAATTTCATGCGTGGTGGGTTATTTCATTGTATTTTTTACTATGTTGTTTGCAGTATCAGAAGCAGCCAATCGTTTGGGTTTAGAGCAAGTCAGCCTACTGATTTCCATGTTTATTCAGTTTGGTGCCAATATTCTATTAGGTGCAGTTATTCTAGTGATTGGATTTTGGTTGGCAAACTTGGTGGCAAATATCGTACAACGCGGTGAATATCAGAGTTCGCTTTGGTTAGCCAATTTGGTCCGTGTGCTCATTATGGGATTAGTCATTGCTATGGGCTTAAGAGCGATGGGAATCGCTGATTCGATTGTGAACTTGGCTTTTGGTTTAACCTTGGGCGCTGTCGCCGTCGCATTTGCCCTTGCCTTTGGTCTTGGGGGACGTCAACCTGCGGAGCGAATTTTGACTGAATTGATTGATTGTGCGAAAAAGCAGGCGAAGCAACCCAATCCACAACCGAAAACATCAAACCCAATGGCATCTACTCAGGTCAAGCAACAACCCTCTGCAACATCATCTACGGATCAGGTTGTACCAGATGATCTACTGGTCGACCCTGAGCATAAACCTTTAAATAACCCGTATGGTTCTACAGGTGAAGCTGAAGGGAATATTGATATTCAGCCAAAAGATGACCCGAAATAACGTGTTGAATTTTGTCGAGATCGATCATGCTTAGACTGATCGATCTTGTAAATGAGGAAAGAGGATGAAGAATAAAGTACCGAATAAGATCATTGCCCCAATCATTATTGCGGGAATTACCTTTGGATTTTTAGTGAGTGCTTATAAATTTATTTTTGCACAGCAATCGGCGCATTCCAATGCCAATGAAGCAGAGGATTCGACAAAACAGGAATTCTAATACTTTATGCTGAGAGAGTCGCATTTTAAATTTGATTGTGTTATTGATAGAAAATGTTCAGCATCATTTAGTATTTAGTTTAATACGGCTGACATATTTCTGAATTAGATTTAGAACTAAAAAGATAAAATGAAGGGAATTCCAATGTTAAAATTTTTATTGACCCGTTTGAATGTAGTGACCGATACACAACAAAGTTTAGATCAAATGCAAAAAGCTATTCAGCGTGTGCATGCCAATCCGCAAGTACATTTACTGCGTACTGATTATTTAGAGTAACGGATGAGATTTCAGTCTATTGATGATAGGCTGGGTCTAATGAAAACAGGCAGTGCAAATTTACACTGCCTGTTTTTTATATAAAACGATTAGACATATTCCGAAGCAGCATGTGCAGATGACCATGCCCATTGAAAGTTAAAACCGCCCAAATGTCCTGTGACATCCAATATTTCACCGACAAAGTACAGACCTTTTTGCTTTTTACTTTCCATGGTTTTCGATGAAACTTCAGTGGTATCTACGCCACCTAAAGTCACCTCAGCAGTACGGTAGCCTTCTGTTCCTGATGGTTTGACTTCAAACGCATGCAAGCGCGTTGCAATGTGTTCGAGTTTTTCATCAGAAAGCTGACCAATTGCTGTTTCAGCCAGTTCAGGCCAAATGAGGTTTTGTAGTTCAACCACTACACTTTTAGGGAAATGTTCACCCAGTAAAGTACGAAGTAACGCTTTAGGTTGACTGTGTTTCTTGGCTTTTAAGTAATCGTGCAAATCTACGCTTGGTAGAAAGTCAATTTTGAAACTTTGTCCCACATCCCAATAATTCGATAGTTGTAGCGAGCTTGGCCCGCTGAGCCCACGATGAGTAAATAAAAGGGCTTCGGTGAAAGCGTTTAAGTCATTTGATAAAGTTGCATCGACCGCGTTGCCACTTAGGCGAGTGGTCACTTCTTTAAAACTATCCGAGAAGGTAAAAGGCACTAAACCTGCGCGAGTTGGATATACATGATGACCAAATTGTTTCGCAATTTCATAACCAATGCCAGAACCGCCTAAAGTTGGAATGGATAAACCACCTGATGCAACCACGACAGATTCAGCTTCAAAATAACCCAGTGTCGTGGCAATTTGAAAACCTTGCTGATCAAGTGCAGTGATGGCTTTCACTTCACAATTGGTTTTAATATCGACCAAACCTGTTTTTTCACACTCGCTCAACAGCATAGCTAAAATTTCTTTGGCACCTTTTAGGGTGAAAAGCTGACCATGTTTACGTTCTTCATATTCAATGCCGTATTCACAAACTAGGCCTATAAAATCCCAATTGGTATAGCGGGTCAGGGCTGAAATTACAAAGTGCGGATTATGTGAAATAAAGTTGCTTGGCTCGACATAAAGGTTGGTAAAGTTACATTTACCACCACCCGACATAAGAATTTTTTTGCCGACTTTATTGGCTTTTTCTACCACTACGACTTTACGTCCACGCTGAGCTGCCATATAGGCTGTCATTAAGCCAGATGCACCAGCACCTAAAACTAAGACATCATATTGATTTGTGGACATGACACACTCGCGGGAGAATAAAGCAGGGCATTATAGACCATCTTTTTTGCTTTTTCAGGACTATCTAAAGTGCGGCTAAACGACCTTGTAACCCACCTGAATGAATCACCAAAATACGATGATCTACTGGAAATATCCCTTGTTGAATTAAATCGGTTAAGCCCAATAGCATTTTGCCTGTGTAAATTTGTTCCAATGGAATGTCATATTGCTGCTCAAAGTCTTGAATAAATTGCAGTAGTTCAGGCGTAGTTTTGGCATAACCGCCACAACAATATTGATCGGTAATTTGCCAATTATGTTTTTGGGTGAGTTGCTGCACTTCTGCTGTAAGAAAATCGCCTTTTAGCGCGGAGAAGCCCAAAATTTGCTGTTGTGAAGTACTGGCTTCAATGAGGCCTGCAATGGTGCCACCTGTACCGACTGCGCAGCAAATCAGATCGAAATTTTGTCGATCCATATCAGAGAGAATTTCTGTGCAGCCTTGAATGGCAAGGGGATTTGTCCCTCCTTCAGGAATCACATAATAGTCAGGGTAATCTTGTTGTAACTGTGCTAAGTAGGCTGGGCTTTGCTTTTGCCGATAGGTTTCACGCGTTACAAACTGCAACTGCATACCAAATTGTTGCGCCGTATTTAGAGTGGGGTTTAAGGGTTTGCTGGCCAGCTCTTCACCTCGAATAATGCCCAGACTCTCAAAACCAAATAACTGTGCTGCATAAGCCGTTGCGGCAATATGATTGGAATAAGCGCCACCGAAGGTCAGCAGTTTTTTATAGCCTTGTTGCTGTGCCGCTAACAGATTGTATTTGAGTTTAAAAAACTTATTGCCTGAGATTTGCGGATGGACTAGGTCTAAACGTTTGATGCTGATCTCAAATCCTTCGACAGTAATCTGCTGATAAGGAATGGTTTGGGCAATCTGGTTAAACATAGGATTTTTATCAATTGGGCTCAAGGCATAGTGTAAGTGAAAAGTCGTGGTTTCTGCACAGAATTAACGCTGTGCAGAGTGGGTATCGACCGAACTAATCACCGACATGCCGGGACGTAAATTTTCTATGTCTGTTTGATTCGGATCAATTGCAATCCGTACAGCAATACGTTGTACCACTTTGGTAAAGTTGCCCGTAGCATTATCGGCTTTAAGCACACTGAACTCTGAACCTGCGGCAGGGGAAATTTGTTCCACATGACCTGTAAATTTTTGATGATTTAAAGCATCCACCGTAAACCATGCTTTTTGCCCAATTTTCATGTTAGCAATTTGAGTTTCTTTAAAGTTCGCAGTGACCCAAGTTTGCTGCGGAATCAGATAGAGCAATTGTGTGCCTGCTGCTACATATTGTCCTACACGTGGATTGACTTCACCTAGTTGTCCATCCATCGGGGCAATAATGCTACTGTAATTTTTGGTAGTTTGAGCTTGATCCAGTTGTGCCGCAGCATTGGTCACTTGTGCTTTGAGTCCTGTTTCAGCCACTTGTGCGGTTTTGAGCGCTTCTTTTGCCACCAATACATTGGCTTGCGCCTGTTGCAATAAGGCTAAATTATTTTGCGTGTCGGCAACTGCTTTGTCTTGTTCTGATTTAGACGTTGCACCTGTGTCGCCCAACTGTTGATAGCGCTGCTGTTGTGCTTGTGACAATTGATAGGCTGCTCGAGCTTGTTCGACTTTGGCTTCTGCCGCAACAATATCGGCTTTACGCTGAGCTATACTTTGCGTTTGATTCGATAGGTTATTTTGCGCCTGATCCACGCCAGCTTCAGCCTGCGTGACTTTTTGGTCATAGGTGGTGGCATCAATATGCATCAATACCTGTCCTTTTTTGACATGATCAAAATCACTGACCAATACATCTTTCACGTAGCCGTTAATTTGTGAAGAAAGTACCGTGGTTTTGCCTTTGACATAGCTGTTGTCAGTGGACTCAACTGCACTGTCAAAAGGTCCAATTTTCCATGCCCATAAAATGATCCCGATACCGACGATCAGTACTAAAAACATCAAAATCAAGGTACGTTTTGCTGTTGGAATCAGTTTGCTTGAAGGCGGTGTAATCGCTGTTGTCGCTGCCGCTGGCTGTTCAGGCTGAGAGGCATCTTCAGACGTTGCGGTTGTTTCAGCAGGAGCTGCTGGTTTTTGATCTTCAGACATAACAATTTCTCAATAAATAGGGAGCGGTGACATTAGGTAGGACCGATTTTCGCTTGTTGTCGCAGTTGGTATTGATTCCGTGCAATCAGGAATGTGCCCCACAGCAATAGCAGCATCGCAACAACGCCATTTAGGCTAATCACGTCGTTATAGGCACGTACTTGGGCTTCTCGAGTCACCACTTGATTTAAATTTTTTAAGGCTTGTTGCTGCTCTAACTGCTGATCGAGCGTGTAACTATGCGAACTTTGCTGATACGCTAAAAGGCGCTGTGCAATCAACGGATTGGTTTCGGGCAGTTGTTGAATCATTTCGGCACGATAGTTCTGGGTGCGGACTTGTTGATAGGTGGAATAAAAGGATGAACCGACTAAGCCACCAAAAGTTTGGGTCGCTGAAAATAAAACAATAAACGTGACAATATGGGTGGGGCCTTTTTGCATGGCGCTTAAAATTCCTGTAACCAGCAATGGACCAATAAATACTCCACTGGCAAAGCCCACCAAAAACTGACTGCCGTAGAAGTTGGAAGGGCGAATATCGCTGGTGAGGTGGAAATCCAACCCGCAAGCAATCAATACCAAAGCTTCTGCTAATAGTAAGTGCCAAATAATCCGTTCACGTGAAAAGGTGATCGCACTAAATAAGGTTCCAGACACAATGCCTAAAAAGATCACCACATAGAGCGGCACAAATTGATCAGGGCCCATACCCATAGTTTTTAAGAAATTGACTGCGGCATAGCTTTGCTCGGACATTAAAAAGCGAATAGCAAAAGCACCGATGATAAAGCGAATAGTGGATGCTGCACCTAGCCAACGCGTCATAATCAGTGGATTGACCCGATAATGCTCGTAGACCAAACCAATCACAATCAGGCTGAATCCTGCGATCAGCAAATAAGCCAACCACTTCACTTCAAACCACCACAAGATAGGCCCTTGGGTCAGTACAATACACAAAAAGGCAAAGCCGGGTGCGAGCAGGGCAAAGGTGAAAAAGTCCTGCTTTTCAAAAACAGCGACACGTAAGCTGCGCGGGAGTTTCAGCGCAACGACCATGGCAAAACAACAGAGCGCTAAACCAATTTCAAAGGTATACAGGACATTCCAGTTATTCACATCAATGAGGTATGGAGAAATGATCCATGCCAAGGGAATACCGAGTTGTTGGAAGCCTAAAGCCAAATAGATACTGCGACCAAAATTTTCCCGCTTAAAGGCCTGCATAATGTAATACATACCTAAAGAGCTGAGAGGTGCTGCGACCATGCCGCTAATAAAACGTACCAATACCGCCATTTCAAAGGTATGTACAAAGACGTGTAAAACCAAAACCGCAATAAAAATCAGTAGGCCAATTTCAGAAAATAGACGTAAACCGTATTGTTGGCGGGCTTTAAACAAAATCAGGTTAGAACTGACGTTTGCCATGACATAAGCCGCAGGAATCCAAGCCACTTCAGAAGGAGTGAGTCCATATTCACCCTGAATTAAGGGCAAATTCGCAGTAATGAAACCGTTACTGAGGCTTGCAGACAGTGCGACAAATAAGCCAATACAAAAATATAGAATACGTTTGGTATTGGAGTGAGCAATTACGGCAGGAGAGCCGGGCAGAGTTGGCTTTTCTTCAGCTGTCCAGTTTGGCGCAGGTTCGAGTAAACGCGGTGGTTGTGTCATAAGTGATGACCTTTATGCCCGAATACCATTGAGTAAGAGCTCAATCGCACGTTGCGCAAGTTGTTGCTGCTCTATATCGGTCAGTCCCTGAAATGAAGTCCTTAAAATCGCCGTAATCATGGCGTAATCTTGAGTGGTCAAATCGGGGCGACAAACGCCGTGCTGAATAGCCTGATCAATCAAAGGCTGTAAAATCGCATCGCGACGCGCATAGATATCGACCATGATGGGATCATCACGCTCAATCACCCGCCAATATTCCATTAGTGCGGTTAAATACGGTAAGTTATAGACATGGTTTTCAATGAGACGAATAAAACCATCTTCATATTGAGAAAATGCTTCAGCACGAACTGCAAGACGTTCTAAGGCTTGTTCCATGAGTGCAATCACCAACGCACGACGGTCAGCAAAATTACGATAAAAAGTTGCTCGCCCGACATTGGCTGCATCAATCACCATTTGCAACGGCGCATTAATGCCTTGAGTACGAAAAACCTGAACAGCGGCTTCGAGCAACTCTTCACGGTTTTGTGCAGCACGCTGTTGGCGAATAGTCATGATGAATGCATATCTTTTAGCAAGGTGGTTGTAATATTTAACGGACAAAAGTGTCCGTTGTAAATATTCAGTCCTGTAAGATTTTGTAAATCACTTTTTGTTTTTCTAATTTAATTTACTTATCGTATTGTTTTATCTATGAAAAATTGATGCTTTTTTAAATAAAGAAAAAAACTGTAAAACGGCCATGCTCATGGATAAAAGCTGTAACAAAGTTGATAGGCTTGGAAAAATAAAAGTGCTATGCTGAATGAACAATAAGAAAGAAAAAGAGGGATGTGATGAACAAAATATCCTTGATACTGATCTGTATTCTGGCTGGGTTGCTCACAGCTTGTGATGCAAAAGATGAGCTGAATAAACCTCAAACGATGGTTAGAACCATGGTCATTGGGGGAGTGCCTGTAGCTGATCATGATTATCAGTCGGTTGCGCGTGACCAAAGGTCTCATGTCGATCATTCGCAACCTTAGTGTGATAGGCAGCTTGATGAGTTTCACTGAACTTGAGAAGGCAAGAGTGATTCAAAACAGATGAAACGAAAAAAGAGCATCAGAAAGACGCTCTTTTTTTTAATCTAAATGATTAGTGGAAAACCGCTTCTAAAGCCTTTAATCCAACTTTAGGATCGAGCAAACCATTATAGATTTCAGGGATGTCTCGTTCTACGCCGAAAAATTCATAGATCGCAAGCATGGCGCCGCGTACAGAGTATTCGACAGTAAAGACCACATCATCTTCAATTTCTACAAATTGCCCCAAGAATGCAAAATTCTGTGACCCTTTCGGAATCACACAAGGACGATCTCCCGGTTTACGGCAAGCAAATAGGGCAGAGGCATACGGCATCATGGCTGTTGTCACATCGGTGCTTGCCAAAACATGATCTAAAATGTCGTCAAAGCCTAATTGTTTGACTAGCTCAGTTAAGATTTCTTGACCAGTGGCTTCGGACATGGGTTTTTTGATGTAATCGCCCATATGGTCAATTTGGAAACCATAGCCCCATAGGGTAAAAGTCCCTTGTGGTAAATTGGCAAAGTGGGGTTGTGCAGGAACCACAATCGACAAATGCCAACCTGACTCAAACCATGTCATTAATGCACCTGTGCCGGGTTCATTACTTGTATAGTCAACAATCCGTTTTAGTAGCACATCATCTTTCATGGTTAGCGTGAACGACTCCCACTTGTGTTCATCCACATTGCCATAGAAGCTCATCGGTCGTCCAAAATCAGGTGCTTTTTTAGAAAGCGTTTCCCATAAACGCCAGCCATGATCTTGGCGATCTCGAATGAGTGCGGGAACATCATCGTTACCGCCATAACGTGAGTCGGCAGTGATTGAACCCAAGGTAAAAATGGCAAGATCATGCGGTTTCAGGTCTATTTCTTCTTTGCCTTCAGGTAATGTGACATAAAGTTTAGTCGCACGACGTTCTTGCGTGGTTTCATCCGTACTAAAATCTGCATCGGTGACATAATTGCCAAAGCGCACATCAACGCCTTGTTCAACTAACCAACGCTGTAAAGGCAGAATCATCGAATCATATTGATTATATTTGGTTCTTTTTACCCCAGCCAAAGTATGAATGCGAGGCAGTTCTTGAATAAAGCGTAAGAAGTAACGTCTTAATTCAGCCGCGCTATGCCATTTTTGAAAGGCAAAAGTGGTTCGCCACATGCGCCAAAAATTACTTTGAAAAAAAGATTCATCAAAAAACTCATCAATACGGCGGCTGCCAATGCGCTCTTCTTTTGATGCTAATAAGCGTAGCATTTGAGCTCGATGCAAATTGCTTAAACCTAATTTTTCCGCATCCAAAATATTGTGCTGGGCATCAATTAATCGTGCATTGGCGTGAGTTTTCACTTGCTCATTAAACTCACGACATTCTTCACGTACAGAAATGTCTGGGTTTTCTAAAGAGGGAATGCTCGAAAATAAATCCCATAAACATAAATAGGTTTCATCCGTGAGCATTCGGCCGCCGCGTGTAACCCATGCATGTGCCGCTTCAGGTGTTGTGCCACCATCCATGGAGCCACCTGTAATATTTAATTCTTCTAGGATATGAATGTTTTGGGCAGGGACTTGCGCATCACGAATGGCAAAGGCTGCTGCTGCCATACCTGCAATGCCACCCCCAACGATCCAGAGATGTGCTTGTTTGGCGTCGAATGTTTTTTTATTCGGCATGATAAACCCTCTTGTGTCATTTTTATCGGAAAGTAAAATAAAACCATATTTTTATTATGTGATTGCGCGTGTGAAAATACTATGAAAGAAATGTGAAAATTTAATGTGAAATTTTGATTAAAAAAAAGGTTTTATGGGGAAAAAAGTGATTGGATTAAAATAAAGAAATCATGTGGTATTATTTTAAATATATGATAATTAAAATTATATTAAGTAATTACTCTAATTAAGCCTATCTTTGCAGTATGAATAAAATACTTTACAAGTGTATTTAAATAACAACCTTTAATTGGGTTCAATCCGTTTTGATGATACGATTTATAGTATTTTTTATTGCACTAAGCGTATTTTTTGATAGGTTTTGGTGCAAATTTTGTCTAAAATGATGCACCCATTTTTTATCCCAATGCATCGAGGTGCTCTTTGGAATCGCTCATTATATTAGGTTCAATTACCTTGGCTTTAATGTTAGGTGCAATTAGCCCCGGGCCGACCTTTATTTATGTGGCGAAAAACTCAATTGCAATTTCGCGTAAACACGGTTTGTTTACCGCATTGGGTACAGGAACAGGCGCAGCGTTGTTCGGGTTATTGGCGGTGATGGGTTTGCAAGCCATTCTATTGGCAGTGCCTTCGGCATATCTCGCTTTAAAAATCTGTGGTGGTATTTATTTACTTTGGCTGGCATTTAAAATTATTAAGCATGCTAAGGAGCCAATGGAAACCACGAATGGTGCAGCGGAGCCGATGAGCTATAAACAAGCGTACCGATTGGGTTTAATTACACAAATGAGTAATCCCAAAATTGCGATTGTGTTGGCGAGCATTTTCACCGCTTTATTGCCAAAAGACATTCCGACCTATTTTTATGTGGTATTGCCTATGCTGTGTTTCTTTATTGATGCAGGTTGGTATTCATTGGTCGCGGTTGCTTTGTCAGCAGAAGGTCCACGTAAAGTTTATTTAAAATCGAAAGCGATTTTTGACCGTGTAGCGGGTGGGGTTATGACTTTGCTTGGGTTAAAACTTATTTTTGGGATGAAGTAACAGTTTTACATCTGCCTGACCCTCTCCTAAACGGAGAGGGTGTTTTGTTATAGACTAATCCTTAAAATGCACAGGAATCCACTGATAACTTTTTCCATCTGCTGAATAGATGTGCCCAACCCCCGGGAAAGGTAAATGCGGTGCTGCAATGGTTTGTCCGCCTTTAGCATATTCAGCAAATTGTTTTAAGCGTGTTTGCACTGCTTTTTTCGGGTCGATATCATAATCAATCGCAGTTTCTGGTTTGTCGAATTGCACAGTATGTGAGTGCACAATGTCACCAATAAATACCACAGTTTCATCTTTGGTTTTTAGTTCATAGCTAAAATGTCCCGGTGTATGCCCCGCGGTATTAATCACTTTAAAGTCCTGAATTTGATCGCCTAACTGATACGTTTTGAAGCGTTGTTTGGCTTGATAGGGTGCAATGGCTTGTTTAATTTTTTCCACAGTGCCGACATAGCCAGCTTGTTTATCTTTAGGAATTTTGTCGACTTGTTTCGGGTTTAGCCAATAGTTTGCTTCATCATTCGAGACATACACTGTAGCATTTGGGAAGTTGGCTACGCCATTTTGGCTGATCCCACAAACATGGTCTGGGTGGAGGTGAGTCAGTAAAATCGTATCGACTTGTTCAGGTTTATAGCCAGATGCTTTTAAGTTACTGAGCACTGAACCCAAATGTGGACCAAAACAGCTGGCTGCACCACTATCTACCAAAACCAGTGAATGACCTGTATTGACTAAAAAGGCATTGATCGAGGTTTGTATGCCTTTGGCTTGGTCAGCATAGTATTTCTTTAAAATATCATGTACTTCTTTTTCTGGAATATTTTGAAATAGCTTCGGTGACATGAAATTGGTGCCGTCTAATAGGGCCGTGATTTGCACATCACCCGCTTGATATTGGTAATAACCTGCGATTTGTTTTTGCTGTTGAATTGGGGCGGGTGGAGAAGTGGCAAATGCCGCGTGGCTGATCAAACTTGCGCAGATGAAAGTTGCAGCAATATATTTATTCATTGGGATTCATATATAAAATTATAAAGTTCTTTATTTTTAACATGTAAATGCTGCCACAGCAATTTGGTTACTCTGTTTTAGACATTAGATTTTCAAATTTAAAGGCGGATGTTTTGTTTTGCTATTGAGGGATAAAGGGCAATTTATATTCAAATAGAATTAGTACGCATTTACAACGGAATAGGACATGCTGGCTTATGCCAAATTTAAGTTTTATCTATGTAGGCTAATGAAGATTTTAGGTTATCTTTTTAAAGTCAATTTTTATTTGTTATATGAATCATTTAAAAATTTACGCGTCTTACTTTTTTCAATATAGAGAATTTACGCCCTTAATTTCCATACTAATGCTGACCTATTTTAAATGGCATTTGCTATGTGGGAATTTATTACTGTATTTGTCTTTTCATTATTGTTGGCTTATCCGCTCGGGCACTATCTTGCGGATGTGATGCAAGCCAAACCCATGAAGAGCGATCGTTTGTTTAAATGGATTGAGCAGCCAATCTATGCTGCTCTAAACGTAAAACAAGTGGGCATGAACTGGCGGCAATATTTGGGTGCTTTTGTCCTGAGTAATGTTGTATTGCTTGGGGCGAGTGTCACTATTTTAATGACACAGGCATGGTTACCCCTAAACCCCGACCATATTCCAAATATGAATTGGGATCTGGCTTTACATACCACCATTTCCTTCCTGACCAATACCAACCAACAGCATTACTCAGGGCAAGCACAACTGTCCTATTTATCGCAAATGACGGTGATTGTGGGACTACAATATTTGTCGCCAATTATTGGACTTGCCTTATTGGTCGCCATGTTAAGAGCCTTATTTTTACAATCAGCTCAAGCAGAAGACTCAGAGCAAAACAAATGGAATCGCATTAATCTGGGTAATTATTGGATGGATATCATCCGACCTTTATTTCGGTTTTTCATTCCACTCGGCTTAGTTTTTTCTGTCCTTTTGACCTTTCAAGGTGTACCTGCAACGCTCTCTGCGGGTCCTACAGCGCAAGTTTTAGACCAAACTACAGAAGTTAAAACTCAACATATTCCACTGGGCCCCGTTGCACCGATGGTGGCGATTAAACAACTCGGTAGTAATGGTGGGGGCTGGTATGGGCCAAACAGTAGTGTGCCTTTAGAAAATCCAACACCATTGTCCAATGTGATTGAAATGATCGCGATTTTACTGATTCCACTCTCTGCGGTGTTTATGGTGGGGCGCTTTATTCAACGTAAAAAACTGATGTGGATGATTTTTGGCACGATGTTGTTGATGTCACTGTCTTCAACGCTATTGACCCTGTGGACTGAAAAATCTTCACTGATTCCAAATACTGCATTGATGGAAGGCAAGGAAGTCCGTTTCGGTGCTGAGGCATCGGCGTTGTGGGGGAGTTTGACCACACAAGTGAATAATGGCTCGGTCAATATGATGCATGACTCGGCTTCACCACTGACGGGGTTGGTTGAACTGTGCAATATGCTGATCAATGCCATTTGGGGCGGGATTGGTTGTGGGCTATTACAGTTCTTTATTTACCTATTTCTTGCGGTATTTATTGCAGGTCTGATGACAGGGCGTACCCCTGAACTGTTTGGCCGAAAAGTTGAAGTGACTGAAATTAAGTTATTGGCACTGGTGATTCTGTTACAGCCTGTAGTCATTCTTGGCTTGACGGCCATCGCCATTGCATTTCCATCCATTACAGGCAATTCAAATCCAGCATTTCACGGCATTAGCCAAGTGTTTTATGAGTATGTCTCTGCCTATGCCAACAATGGTTCAGGTTTTGAAGGTTTAGGTGATAACACTTTATGGTGGAACCTGAGTGCCAGTGTCGCGTTATTGGCAGGTCGTTATAGCGTGTTGATCATTCCAGTCTTGATCGCGGTGAGTTTAGCAACCAAACCACAAGCAGCAGAAAGCAAAGGTTCTTTACACATAGAGTCTCCAACCTTTGCCCTGACTTTAATTGGAATCGTGCTGATTCTGACTTTGTTGCAATTCATGCCAGTGTTGGTGATTGGGCCAATTGCTGACTATTTGTCGATTAAAATCTAAGCGTGGAGCAAGCACAATGAAACATTCAAATGCGACACAACACATGGATATTTTGAATAAAGAAATTATTCAGCAAACTTTCCATAAATTGCTGCCTCAACACGCTTTTAAAAATCCAGTGATGGCATGTGTCTGGGTGGGAACAATCTTAACGATTATCGCAACCTTGATGGGCAGTACTAGCTTAGGTTTTGGTTTAGTCCTAAGTTTGATTTTATTGGTCACGGTCTTATTTGCCAACTATGCCGAGGCGGTTGCAGAAGCCAAGGGACGTGGGCAAGCAGCATCTTTACGTCAGGCGCGTGAAAATTTAACTGCAAATCGTATTCTCGATTTAAATGCTATACCGACAGTGATTTCTGCAAACTTACTCAAAAAGGATGATTTAGTCATCGTCAAAGCAGGTGAAATTGTTCCTGCGGATGGTGAGATTATTCAAGGCTTTGCAACCATCAATGAATCAGCGGTTACAGGTGAATCTGCGCCCGTACTGCGTGAAGCTAATACCGACCGTTCAGGCGTGATTGGTGGAACTAAGGTTTTGTCGGATGAAATTATTATTCGAGTCAGTAATGAGGCAGGGCATAGCTTCTTAGATCGTATGATTGCCTTGGTGGAAGGTGCCAATCGTCAGAAAACACCGAATGAGATCGCACTGAGTATCTTACTGAATATCATGACCATTACTTTTATTGTGGTGGTAGCAACCTTACCTTTTATTGGTTCAATGGTTGGGATCAAAATTAGCATCGTCTTGCTGATTGCACTGTTGGTGTGTTTGATTCCCACCACGATTGGCGGCTTGCTGCCTGCGATTGGGATTGCAGGGATGAACCGTGCTTTAAAAGCCAATGTCTTAGCCAAATCAGGTAAAGCGGTTGAAGTTGCGGGTGATATTGATGTGTTGTTGTTGGATAAAACTGGCACGATTACTTATGGTGACCGCCAAGCCACGGCTTTTTATCCATTGGCAGGTGTAACCCCAAGTGAGTTACGCCAAGCAGCAATGCTGACTTCTTTTGCTGATCCAACGCCTGAAGGGAAGTCGGTCATCAGCCTTGGGAAAGAGTTAGGTGAAAGCATCCAAGAGCCGAAAGATGCTGAGTTCATTCAATTTAGTGCCTCAACACGTTTATCGGGTGTGGACTTGGCTACGGGACAAAAGATTCGTAAAGGTGCAGTCGATGCCATTCTTCATTTTACCCATCAAGAGATTAAGGACAACATTGAGCTTAAAACTCGTGTCGAACAAGTGGCATCAAAAGGTGCAACACCACTCGTAGTGGCTTCAAATCACAGTATTTTAGGCGTGATTGAACTGTCTGATGTGATTAAACAAGGCATTAAAGAGCGCTTTGCACTGTTACGTGAGATGGGCATCAAAACCATTATGGTCACAGGAGACAATCCATTGACTGCGGCTGCGATTGCGGCTGAAGCAGGGGTGGATGACTATATTGCGGAGGCGAGACCTGAGGACAAATTAGCGTGCATTCGTAATGAGCAAGCAGCAGGAAAATTAGTCGCAATGGTGGGTGATGGTACCAATGATGCACCAGCCTTGGCTCAAGCTGATATTGGTTTAGCCATGAATTCGGGTACTCAGGCTGCCAAAGAAGCAGGCAATATGGTGGACTTGGATTCCGATCCGACCAAATTGCTAGATGTGGTTGAAATTGGTAAACAGCAATTGATTACTCGTGGAGCATTAACCACTTTTTCGTTGGCAAATGACGTCTCTAAGTATTTTGTGATTTTACCTGCATTGTTTGCCGTGGCGATTCCACAACTTGGGGTACTGAATATTTTACAGCTTAGTAGTCCAAGCAGTGCCGTGATTTCCGCTTTGATCTTTAATGCTTTGATTATTCCAATGTTGATTCCATTGGCACTCAAAGGCGTTCAATTCAAACCTGCCAGTGCGTTGCAATTGTTACGCCGTAATATGCTGATTTACGGTGTAGGTGGGGTGATCTTTCCGTTTATTGTGATCAAGCTGATTGACCTTGTTGTGTCATTGTGGATTTAGGAGTGAGATATGAATACTTTATTGAGTCATGAGCAATTGAATCAACAGGACTTAGCATTATCTAGTCAAGGACATTCAGTCCTACGTCCGAGTCTGGGTTTAATTGCAGTTGGTTTCTTGATTGCAGGCATGTTGTACGCTACAGCAAGTGTCTCCATTGCGCAGTTGATCTTTCCCAAACAAGCCAATGGTAGTGTCATTGAACTGAATGGTAAAATTATTGGTTCAAGCTTGGTAGGACAAAACTTTGTTAGTGAACAATATTTTCATGGACGACCAAGTGCGGTAAGTTACAATGTCGATGGCATGGCAGGCAGTAATTTAGCAATCTCAAACCCTGATTTGCAAAAACAGATCAAGGAACGAACTGCACAGTTTGCGCAAAACAATCAGATGACTGAGCAACAAGTGCCTAATGAGATGGTAACGGCATCGGGCAGCGGGATTGATCCTGATATTTCACCTGAAAGTGCTTTATTACAGGTGAAACGGGTGGCACAGCAACATCATTTACCTGAGCAGCGAGTGCGTGATTTGGTACAACAACAAATTCAGCCTGCACAGTTCGGCGTCTATCGGCAAGCGCGGGTCAATGTGCTACAGCTAAATTTAGCCTTAGATCAATTGTCATCGACCACACGTTGATAGAGCGTAATTATGCAGATCGACCGTAATAACAAAGCAGATGCATGGTTGGCACATAGTCAACGTGAACAATCTGGACGTTTGACCATTTTCTTGGGTGCAGCACCAGGTGTAGGGAAAACCTATGCCATGCTGACCCGAGCGCATGAATTGATGCAACAAGGGCAGCATGTGGTGGTTGGGGTCGTAGAAACCCACGGTCGATCTGATACCGAACGTTTGATTCAAGGGTTGAATGTTATTCCAAGGAAGCCTGTGGAATATCAGGGGCGAATGTTGGACGAGATGGATCTCGACCAAATTCTTAAATTAAAGCCTCAAATAGTGCTTGTTGATGAATTGGCCCATCGTAATGTACCCAATAGTCGGCATGAATATCGTTGGCAAGATGTCAATGAGTTGTTGGATGCAGGCATTGATGTCTATAGCACCTTAAATATTCAGCATTTGGAAAGTCTGAATGATGTAGTTTTTCAAATTACGGGGATTCGGGTCACTGAAACTGTACCTGATGCTCTACTGAAACGTTTGAAAGATATTCGACTGGTTGATTTACCTGTTCCCGAACTATTAGAACGGATGAATCATGGCAAGATTTATTTCGCCGATGTTGCACCCCATGCATTACAAGGTTTTTTTAAAGCTGCGAATTTGACAGCGTTACGTGATCTGGCAATTCAAACTGTTGCAGGGCAGGTTGATATTGATTATCGAGAAAAATTTGTTGCGCAAGGGCAGATTATTCCGATTCAAAATCACGTCATGTTGGCGATAGATGGTTCTGAATTCTCTGAAGATTTGGTACGCCGTGCCCATCGGATTGCGGAAAGGCGCAATGCAACGTGGAGCGTCATTTCGATTCAAAAAAGTAAGGTTGAAACGACCCAAGCTTTTGCAGTGACGAAGGCTTTTAATCTAGCGCGTAAGCTTGGTGCAGACACTTATTTACTCTATAGCAATCATATTGCATCGACCATTTTACAGGCAGCTTATGATTATGGTGCATCGAATATTTTACTTGGTAAAAGCCCTCAAAAATCGTTATGGCAGCGTCTATTTTCAGATCATATTGCCGATCAACTGTTAGAGAAACAGCACCCTTTTGAAATCACCTTTGTTCAGCCTTTAAAAGCCAAAAATAATGAAAAGCGTTTGCAGACAAATGTGGCTTATTCATCTTGGCTGGAACAAGGCTTGGTGTTTAATCAACGTGAAGTGTTTGAAAGTATTATCATTGTATTGCTAGGATTGATTGTGGCTGCAATCAGTGATCATTTTATTGGGTATAGTGATTTAGCCTTAATTTTTATTGTGACTGTATTATTGGTTGCGATACGCGCACGCATGTTGATTACGATTATCAGCGTATTCATCTGTTTTCTACTCTACAATTATTTTTTTATCGAACCTCGATTTACCTTTATGATTAGCGCTGAACGAGGCGTGATTACCATCATTACTTTTATTGTCTCAGCCTTACTGGTCGGGCGTTTAGCCAACCAATTACGTGCGCAGGTATTGAGTTTACGTGCTGCAAATTCAGTCTCGTTACAGTTGCAAGAATTGGAAAGAAAACTATCGACCTGTGTGGATATTGAACAGGTATTAACCGTCGCCAAACAACATTTAGAAACCTCATTAAATGCGACGGTCTGGTTAAAAGTTGAAAATCAGTCTTTGGGTGATGTCTCTGCTTTAAATGAAAAAGATCAAATAGCCGCAGATTGGACGCAGAAGAATGCGAAACCCTGTGGACGCTTTACCAACACACTGACCAATTCTGAATGGTGGTTTATTCCGTTGAATCTAGTAAAGGAATATGGGGTGATTGCGATTCGCTTTCATCAAAATGCTCAAACCATCAGTTTTGAATTGCAACGTTTAACTGAGTTGATGATTGAAGATATTGCGCAAACTGTTGCTCGGGTTCAACTCTCGTTACAGTTGGAAAATTCTCGTGTGGTGGCTGAAACGGAAAAGCTACGTTCAGCTTTGCTTTCTTCGGTATCGCATGATTTACGTTCACCCTTAGCAGCGATGATTGGTTCAGCAGATACGCTCAAATATTATGGTGAACAGATGCCTGAAAGCGATCGCCATGAATTATTAGACACCATTCATATCGAGGGCGAACGATTGGATCGTTATATTCAAAACCTGTTGGATATGACTCGACTAGGTCATCAGGGTTTGACTTTGAGTCGTGCTTGGATCGGTGTGGATGAACTGATTGGCTCGGCAACGCAACGGCTTAAACGCTATCAGCCTGAGGTAAAAATTGAGGTTGCTTTGGCGGAAGAACTTCCTCAATTGTATGTGCATCCTGCTTTAATTGAACAAGCCATTTTTAATGTCTTGGAAAATGCTGCCAAATTTTCACCAGAGAATGTTCCGATTGAAATAAAGATTCAGCAAGAGGAACAATGTCTGCAAATTGACATTACCGATCAAGGGATCGGCATTCCTGAACATGAACGCGAGCAAATCTTTGATATGTTCTACACCATGCAACGCGGTGATCGAGGGAAAACAGGTACAGGTTTAGGACTTGCGATTGTCAAAGCCATTATTGGCGCTCATATGGGCAGTATTGAAGCTTTTGCTGGAACAGATGGTCAAGGCACCTTAATTCGCATACGATTACCGTTATATCAGGGTTAAATGATCTTTTATGCCGCAAACAATCTATCCGAATGCATCAATTTTAATTATTGATGATGAACCTCAAATTCGAAAATTTTTAGACATTGCTTTACGTGCGCAAGGTTATCAGGTGCAGGTGGCTGAAAATGGCATGAAAGGCTTAGAAATTTTGGCAACACGAGGTGCGGATTTACTGATTTTAGATTTAGGTTTGCCAGATATGGAAGGACAGCAGGTGTTGACCGAGATGAGACAGTGGTCAGATATTCCTGTGATTGTGTTATCTGCACGTCCTGATGAAAATCAAAAAATTAAATTGCTCGATGCAGGTGCAAACGACTATGTCACCAAACCGTTTAGCATTCAGGAATTATGTGCCCGTATTCGGGTGATGTTTCGCAATAAACCACAACAGTCTGAACAGAACATTGTATTTGATGATGGTCAATTATCTGTGGATGTGGCTGAGCATGTGGTGACGTTTGCCCAGGAAGAAATTGTCCTCACCAAAAAAGAATTTCAACTATTAGCACTGCTAATTCGTCATCAGGGGAAGATTGTCACGCAAAAACAAATTATGACGAAGTTGTGGGGCATCACGCATGAAGAAGATACCCATTATCTTCGAATCTTGGTGAAAAAACTCCGCAGCAAAATTGGAGATTCTGCCATCAGTCCAAACTATATTTTTACCATTGCAGGCGTGGGGCTGCGTTTTTTAGGTGAATCCTAATGATCAACTTGAATAGAGCATAATAAGAACATAAGTGGCTCAAAAATATTGTGGGACTGATTCAATCAAATCCCACAAAAGAATGCCTTCATTCAATTCAGCTACATTAGAGAAAACTAAAACAAAGTAAGCCGACTAAAGCCGAAGCTGCAAGGACATACATCACTTTCAACTCAAAATAGAACAGTCCAATTAGAGCAGCAAATGCAATCAATGCAGCAACAAGATCAAAAGAACCACTAAATCCTGTTGGCCAGAGTACGTGATAACTAAAAAATAGCGCAAGATTCAGAATCACGCCAACAACCGCTGCTGTAATGGCAGTTAATGGTGCCGTAAATTTGAGCTCATTATGCGTTGATTCAATAATCGGTGCGCCAGCGAGAATAAAGACAAAGGAAAAAAGAAAGGTAAACCAAGTGACGATTGTCGCTCCAATTGCTCCTGCCAAGAATAGATGTTCTGAACCTAATAATGCATGATTGAATGCACCCAAAAAACCAACGAAGGCAACCACCATAATCAACGGACCGGGGGTGCTTTCGCCTAATGCCAAGCCATCAATCATTTGAGTCGGACTTAACCAAGCGTAATAGTTTACAGCCCCTTGATAAACATAAGGTAATACGGCATAGGCACCGCCAAAGGTGAGCAGGGCAGCTTTAGTGAAGAACCAAGCCATTTGAGTATAAGCGTGATCCCACCCAAGCATTAAGCTTAGACTCAGGATCGGAAGAAACCACAGGAGACCACCAATTAGCACAATACGGCCCAATCGTTTCCAGCTAAAGATTGCATGTTCGGGCGTAGGCGTATCATCATCAATTAAAGCCTGCCCATAATCTTTTTTACTCTGTTGATGGGTATTTCCGCCAGAAAATAGGCTTGGATATTTTTTACTGGTGAGATATCCAATGATCGCAGCAGAGAAAACGATTAAAGGAAAAGGTAAATTGAAGAAAAAAATCGCAATAAACGAAAGCGCTGCAATCAGCCATAAGAATTTATTCTTGAGTGATCGACTCCCAATTCGATGTGTTGCATGAAAAACAATTGCAACAACGGCAGGTTTAATCCCGTAAAACAGTCCCGCAATAATAGGGACATCACCAAATTTGACATAGACCCATGAAAGACCAATTAAAATAAAGAGCGAGGGTAATACAAACAGAATGCCTGCAACCAAACCTCCAGCGGTTCTATGCATTAACCAACCGATATAAGTCGCTAATTGTTGTGCTTCTGGCCCAGGCAAGAGCATGCAATAGTTCAGGGCATGTAAAAAACGTTTCTCTGAAATCCAACGCTTTTGTTCCACCAGCTCTTGGTGCATGACTGCGATTTGACCTGCGGGGCCACCAAAACTAATAAACCCTAATTTAAGCCAAAACAGAAAAGCTTGCCAAAATGAAACAGCTTGTATGTCTGCTTCAGGGGATGTAATCCGTTCTTGTTCCATGATTATTCTCTGGATAGGTTGGCATAGAGGCCATCAAAAATATGATTGGATAATTCAAATAATTGGTCATCGTTGTTGATTTGGCTTCGAAGACCTTGTATGACTTTTTCAATACCATTTGCTTCAGGAGGTTCAATCCCACCGACATCAAGGTAATGCACAATTTCAGCGATTTTTTTGAGTGCGGGTGTTTCTAAATTAAAACTATGCAAAAGAACTTCGAAGGTGACCCAATGATTCACGTGGCTAAACCTTGCGCCATCAAAATCGAATCCTAATGCTTCTTCAGGACAATCATCGGGAGTTTCTAACCACATAAAGGTAGGCTTGGAATCAATCAAAGTCTTAATCAGCCATGCAGAAGCTAGCCGATCAATCCAAGGTCTTTTTCGCGTTGCCCAAAGCTGGTTTTGATACTCTGCTTTGTCTAAAAGTTGAATGTGGGTTTGTATTGCATGAGGTTCATTGACTTCGCCCAGATGTGCAATCGAGCATTCTAATAATGAAAGTTCATTTAAAACCTGTGCTTGAGTTTCATCAGGGTAATAGTCAATTTTTACAATTGCATCGATACTTTTTCGGAGTTTACGAACTTGCTTGAGTAGCTCTTTCTTTTCTGCTTGAGTCAGGCTATCCCGTAATCCTGTAAGCTTTTGATAAATAGCATCGTATTCTTCTTTTCGACTGAAAATACTCGAAAGATCAAGATTTGAAAGGGACTCTGTATGGAATATATAAGCAGTTCCTTGCTCAGAAATAACATCATTGGCAATAGCATCAAATTTCTCGCCATGTGCAATCGGGAGTACATAGACGCCATCTCTAAGGGTTGCAGCGCCACTTGCCTTAAGAGCGCGCCACACCCGCATCCGAGTAGTTGTGTTCTGTGTGGGAAGTGATGAGATGAGCAAAGATATTTTCATGTTATATACTCAACATATTTTGTTAAGTATATTGTATTTTTATAATTATTAGATCATATTTTATGCAAATAATATATCCAAAATGGATATGAACCAGAGGTTAATACGCGTTCCTTCTTATTTTCTTTTTGAAATAAATATCGGCAATTGGCTTTGGGGTTTTTAGGATAATTTTAAAATTTTTGTATATAAAATAAATATATAGATCGTTATCACCTGCTGATGCCAAATAGTGATTTAATTTTGAGCACGTCTTGAATTCATCGGAATAAATTTGTCCGCTACCTCTTTTTTTTCTATTTCGTAAATACTGAATATGGTCATGCAAATTACAAGTTTAAGTCGTGCAACGATTTAAAACATTAGAAATGAAAAGCATAAACAGTATGCTCCAACGTTCCCCCAAAAAAACTAATTTAACAGCTGCTCGTGTTGGTTGGTCAGTTTGGGAGATTCATCCGTGGATCGAATCTAAGTTGGTGAGTCGATAAAAACGGGGAGCTTTGGCTCCCTTATTTTTTATTTGAATCTCTGGTTTTTATATTAATCTGCAATTTTTAACACGACTTTACCTTTTGCTCGTCCAGTATTTACATATTGAAAAGCGTCTTTAATTTCATTGAATTCATAAGTCTTATCAACGATTGGATTTATTTTCCCCGACTCGACTAATTTTGAAATTTCAGATAGCTGCTGACCATTCGGTTGCATAAACAAAAATGAGTAGGTGATGCCTCTTTTTTTGGCTTTATTTCGGATTGACCAACTTAAAAAGGGGATAATACATTTCAGTAACCAGTTGGCTTTGATTGCTTCTGCGAACTCACGATCTGGTGGACCTGAGATACTGATAATACGCCCACCACGTTTAAGGACATTTAGAGACTTCTCTAAGGTTTTTCCACCTTGCGTATCTAACACTACGTCATAGTCTCTAAGTTCTTGTTCAAAATCAGTGGTTTTGTAGTCTATGATAATGTCTGCGCCTAATGCTTTGACCCATTGAGCGTTTTTACCACTCGTGGTTGTCGCAACAGTCGCACCTAAGTGTTTCGCAAGCTGAATAGCAATTGAGCCAACACCGCCAGAACCAGCATGAATCAGTACTTTTTGTCCTGCTTGAACTCTCGCAATTTCGACCAAAGCTTGCCATGCAGTTAAAGAAACAAGGGGAAGAGACGCTGCGAGTTCCATAGAAATATTTTGAGGTTTCAGTGCCAGTGACGATTGATGAACGACCGTATATTCGGCAAAAGCACCATTCAGATCTGTCTTGGCATACACTTCATCACCGACTTTGAACTGAGTGACATTTGCCCCAACTTGAACAACTGTGCCAGCGAAATCATTGCCTAAAATAAAAGGAAATTGAACGGGCAGAATTGCCTTAAATTCACCTTCTAAAACTCTTAAGTCGAGTGGGTTAATACTTGCGGCATGAACTTTAATGAGTACATCATTTTCTGTTAGAACTGGTTTGGATTGTTCATCCAGTTGTACATCATTGATATTGCCGTAGCGGTTAATGTAGGCTGCTTTCATATTAGGACCTCTATTTTTTGAATTTTGTTTTAACGTTTTATAAGCATCATTAAACTTTCAAGCTGCGTTGAATTAATTTATCAAAGATCTTCACTGGGGCAAATTTTCGTAAATTCTTCAAATGTTTTGCTGCCTTGCCCGAGGTATAGCGGGGTAATATGTTTTGACTGTTGATGACCGTTAAAATGGTCTTAGCAACAACACTCGGATCATCTGACTTATTAATTGATTTTATCATTTGTAGATGTAGCTTCTCACGAATGTGGTCATACGCTGAGACTTTTGCATCTGCTTCAAGTAAGTTTATTCCTAATGAGGTTTTGGTATAAGCAGGTTCAATAAGTGAAACACGAATGCCTTGAGACCTTAACTCATGATCTAAAGACTCTGAATAACCTTCAAGCGCATGTTTTGATGCAGAATAAAGCGCACCAAAAGGTGTTGGTAAAAGTCCTAAAATTGAGCTGATATTTAGAATAAGTCCAGATTTCTGTTCACGCATGACTGGAAGTACCACACGGGTCATCCGGACAGCACCAAAAAAATTGGTATCAAAAATAGCTTGAGCTTGTTGCATAGAACTTTCTTCAGCGCCAGCTGGTGCGATTGCAAATCCTGCATTATTGATCAAAACATCAATTCGACCTTCATTCTGAATCACTTTTTCTATTGCATGATTCACTGAATCATCATTATTTACATCTAGCTCAATCAGATGGAATTTATATTGCAAAGCATCACTTGTACGTCGACTCGTACCGTAAACAATAAATCCTGCCTCATGTAAAAGCTCTGCTGTTGCTAAACCAATACCCGAAGATGCGCCTGTAATGAGAACTACTTTACTCGTCATACCAAATTTCTCACTTGTAATATGTTGGTGATTGGATAACCAATTTCACCTTGATGTTTTGATCATAATACAAAATTAAAATAGTTACTACTAAAAAGATAGTGACAATGTATTTTTGCCGGTGTATAGTTGGTATTAAATCGATACTTACTCTGTTTTTTATCTTTTCTCCCTTTGAAAGATCACTCATAAAAAAACAGATGAATCAGATCAATGAATTAAATTTGAGGATTAGAGAAATGAAGTTTTTATTAAATACAGTTGCTATGAGTTTGACGGCGATATCTATTTTTAGTGCTCCCTTAACTCAGGCAGAAGTTGTGCCATCGGTTTCTTTTAATGAACCATCAATTCAGGCACATAAAGTGTTATCAAGTGCTGTTAGCAATCCGCAAGCAGGGCAAAACGCTCAACAAGATACAAATTGGAAGAATGTACCAACTCAATTTATTAGTGCAGGTGGCGTTAACTTCGCTTACCGAGAATATGGTCAACAAAATGGTGGAACGCCTGTCATTTTTCTCAATCATTTGGCTGCTGTCTTAGACAATTGGGATCCAAGAATCATTGATGGTATTGCCGCGAAACATCACGTGGTGGTTTTTGATAACCGTGGTGTTGGTGCTTCTACGGGTGAACCTGCCCAGTCGATTGAACAAATGGCAGATGATGCCATTACTTTTATTCAAGCAAAAGGATTTAAAAAAGTCGATTTATTTGGTTTTTCAATGGGCGGCATGATTTCGCAAGAGATTGTTTTAAAACAGCCAAACTTGATTCGTAAAATGATTTTATCGGGAACTGGCCCCGCAGGTGGGATAGGAATCAGTACAGTAGGGCGAGTTTCAAATTGGGATTTAGTCCGTGGTATGACGACTCGCCAAGATCCTAAAGTTTATTTATTTTTTACTCGGACAGACAACGGTAAAGCTGCTGCAAAACAGTTTATTCAACGTATTAATGAACGAACTGAAAAGCGTGATAAAGAAATCACGCTTTCTGCCTATCGTGCTCAGCTTAAAGCACTCAAAAAATGGGGAAGTAAAAAACCTGCTGACCTTTCTGTGATTCAACAACCTGTGTTAGTTGCCAATGGTGATCATGACCGTATGGTTCCAACAGTGAATACCTACGACTTAGCAAAACGCCTCCCAAATAGCTCGCTCATTATCTATCCAGATGCAGGACATGGTGGGATCTTTCAGTTTAATCAAGATTTTGTAAAACAAACGCTCACGTTCTTGGCTAAATAAATTTAGACCCAATCAGATATTTAAATGAGGACAATGAAGATGACTGCAATTACACATCAAACAGCTGAAACCCAGTTTATAGAAGTTGATGGAGCAACATTTGCCTATCGTCGCTGGGGGAATCCAGACACTCAGCAACCGCCTTTATTTTTTCTTCAGCATTTCCGAGGCGGTTTGGACAATTGGGATCCATTGATTACAGATGGGTTAGCAGCAGGGCGAGAAGTTATTTTATTTAATGGTCGCGGTGTCGCTTCATCCACAGGTCAGCCACGTACTCGCATTGAAGATATGGCTGATGATGCTGCCGCAGTGATTCGTGCATTGGGTTTAAACCAAGTGGATCTACTTGGTTTTTCATTGGGAGGATTTCAGGCACAGGATTTAGTACGTCGTCACCCTGAACTGGTCAGAAAATTAATGCTTTTGGGTACAGGCCCAAGAGGAGGAAAACCACGCGGTGATGATCCAGATGTCCCTGCTTTGGTCTTGAAACATGCCACCAGTGCAGTGCCTTCCGAAGAGGACTTTTTATTTTTATTCTTTGGTCGATCACCAAAAGCAATTCAAGCAGGTCGTGATTTTTGGCAACGTCGTCATGAGCGTAAAGATCAGGATCCAGCAAGTTCAGTCGACGTAATGCAGGCTCAGATTGAAGCCAATATGCACTTTTTACCGAAGCTTGATGAACAAGACCCATTTGCACATTTACGTGAGATTAAACAGCCTACTTTTATCCTCAATGGTGTGGATGATGTGATGATTCCGACCATCAATGCCTATCAGATGGCACTGAATATTCCAAATGCACAGCTGTTTATTTACCCAGATGCAGGACATGGTGCCCAATTTCAGTACCCTGAACGCTTCGTAAAACATGCAATACAGTTTTTAGATGAATAATGCCCATGAGTTCGGTCCATTCAATTTGATGAATCAAGAAGATAAAAATGATGAAATTTAAATTATTGCTGTGGATACTGACCAAGCTCATGCAGCGTGCGGTAAAAAAGAATCCGAAATGTGCGGCTTATGTGAACGATAAAAATGTCACATTCCAAATCCAGACGGCAAGTGGTGAAGGGCGTTATTTTGAAGTCAAAAATGGCAAGATAAGTTCTCACGCAGGACAAACTAAATCTCCAAGTTTTACCTTTACCTTTAAAACAGGTAGTACGGGTTTTGCCGTGTTGTCAGCGAAAGATAGTGTCAATACGTTTCTAACTGCACTTAAAACACAAGACCTTGTCATTACCGGAAATTTTGTGGATGTGATGTAGTTTCAAAGTTTAGTGGACTTTATTCAACCCCATTCAAAACCCTCTTTAACTGTGTGAGATAAGCCATGACTCATCTGCAATTAAAAACGAATCTTTTGAATCAGCCTTTAACTTTACCGAATGGTGTCATCATTCCAAACCGGTTAGCGAAGGCTGCAACCAGTGAAACTTTAGCCAGTTATTCCAATAATCCAAACGAAAAACATGTTCGGCTATATCAGCGTTGGGCATCATCAGGGATTGGCATGATTATCACGGGCAACATTATGATTGATCGACGTGCCTTAGGTGAGCCTGGCAATGTTGTGATTGAAGATGAGCGTGATTTTGAAAGTTTAAAGAAGTGGGCGAAATGCGTTACCGAGCAAGGTTCACAATTGTGGGCGCAACTCAACCATCCGGGGAAACAATCACCAAAAGGATTAAATGTCCGTAATATTTCTGCATCGGCTGTGCCATTTGGGGCTGAAATGCAATCTTTATTTGCGACTCCCGATGAAGCAACTCATGATGAGATCATAGAGATTATTCAACGCTTTGGTCGTAGTGCAGTGATATGTAAAAAGGCTGGATTCAGTGGTGTTGAAATCCATGCTGCACATGGATATTTGATTAATCAATTCTTATCACCATTACACAATTTAAGAACTGACGAGTGGGGTGGTACACCTGAAAAGCGTCGTAAATTTCTAATGTCCGTTTATACAGAAATACGAAAACAGGTCGGTGCAGATTTTCCAATTGCCATAAAACTCAACTCCGCTGATTTCCAAAAGGGTGGATTTACTGAAGAGGATTCTTTAGAGGTCATTAAGGCATTAGCAGCCGCAGGGATTGACCTGATTGAAATTTCAGGTGGTACTTATGAGTCTGGTGTAGCTAAAGCACCGCAGAAATCTTCAACCATTGCGCGTGAAGCATTTTTTATTGATTTTGCTGAAAAAGTGAGAAAGCGTGTAACAACACCATTAATGGTTACAGGTGGCTTTAGAAGTGCGGAGGGAATGAATCAAGCGTTAGAATCTAATGCATTTGATGTTGTCGGAATTGCAAGGCTTATGGCAATAGATCCAGATGCAGCAAAATATTTGTTAGCAGGAACCAATAGCAAACAAAAGGTTCAACCGATTAAGACTGGCATTAAAAAAATCGATCATCTTGGAATTATGGAAGTGCTGTGGTACACCCGACAACTTAACCGTATTGCTCAAGGTAAAGCACCCAAACCTAAAGAGAGTGGCTTATGGGCATTTATCAAGTCAGTTTTACGCAGTGGTTGGGGAACGTATGCGACGCAGCGTACTCGAATAAAATCATGAATCGATCATTAAAATAAACCGTATAAAAAGGCACTTATATTGAGTCATGCCAGTCAGTTAAGAAATTGACTGGCATTTTATTTTTTAAATTCATGATGTTATTCGATATGTGAAAACGTCATCCGCAATTGTTCGAGGAAAGACTACTTTGGAAAAGTACAGTTTCTGCAATTTATTAATCAATAAAAGGTATTTGGCGAGTTTTGCGGTGAGGCGCACTGCGTCGCAAGATGCCTTTCTTGCGAACTCAAAATATATTTTGAGTTTCTCATTTGGGCTTATCTAAAGTAATAGATGAGCTCCAAATATTGGATTTAAAAAATGTAAGACTCGGTTGTGAAGAACCAAAAAGTTAAGGCGTTTATGACCAAACTCCTTAACTGATCAGTATGACCCATATTGAGTGCTTTTTTAGCTTTATTCAGTTTGTTGGTGAATAGCTCGAGTGCCAATTTCGGCTCCCGTCACTTGATCAATCACAATAGGCTTAATTTCAGTACCATTCTTAGCATCAAGGAATATAGGCATTTTTTCAGGATTTTCAAACGGTTTATGCTTACGTCCCCAAGCTCCAATCACAAACAGAACTGGTAGAAAATCTTGGCCTGCTTGAGTGAGTACATATTCTTCACGTGGCGGATGTTCAGAATATTGCCGTTTTTCAAGTAGTCCTTCATCAACTAAAACAGACAAACGTTTCGTTAGCATTGTGGGAGCAATACCTAAACTTTTACGAAATTGGTCAAATCGAGTAAAACCTGTATGTGCATCTCGTAAGATTAGCATGCTCCAAGCATCGCCAAGAACTGAAAGACTTCTTGCAATTGGACAGACTTCAAGACTGGTATTTTTGCTCATAAGAATTAATCAATTTAAAAGTTACTACTGAAATAATAGTAACATATTTTAATATACGAAACTAACTCTAAGAGGGGATAGTAACAATTACTGTTTCTAAAAATTAAAGAAAGTTACGATCAGTTTTTATCTTTCCACAATAATCAGCCCATCTCTGCATCATCTCTTTTCTCTTCTCTAAATGTTTGGCACGGTTATGGGCTTCATCTCTTCTAATGTGAGCTTCTGCAAGGCTAGTCGTTGGGTAGATACCAAAATTAATGTAATGGTATTACGTGTTTTAGTGTAAGGGCGACTGTAGTCAAACTTCCAATATTTATAACCATTTTTGTGAATGAATAGATAAAGCCCCCAACCATCTGAAATTCGTTGGTGCTGGTTTGGATCTGCTTTGAGGCTTTTGATCTTACTATCGGTGAGACTTTTGACTATCTTGGGCATTTTTACAGTACAAGGTTTTGCATATAAAATTTTGTAGTGTAAAAATATTAGTCTACAAGATATTTAATAAGATCAATTAAAATCAAAATAAACCATAAAATGGTGCGCCCTGCGGGACTCGAACCCACGTCGGTCGCTTAGGAGGCAACTGCTCTATCCAGTTAAGCTAAGGGCGCTAAAGTGGAAATAATGTACCTGATTTTAAAGCAAAAAAAAAGTTATTGCCAAGGCAATAACTTTTTTAAATTCAACCCAAAGTTACTTAGCTCTTGGTTGGTTTAATCATTTTAAAGAAGATTAGCATTAACACAATCCACACTGGAATCATCAGTACAGACTCTTTAAAGCCTTGCGTCCACATAATGTATAGCACAGTTGCAATAAAGATCAGGACTAAATAGTTGCTTACTGGTGACCAAAGCGCAGGGAATTTAGTTAGAGTTGAGCTGGCTTTCATGGCTTGACGGAATTTTAAATGTGTCAAACTAATCATTGCCCAGTTCAATACCAATGCACCCACAACGATATACATTAAATGACCAAGCGCATCTTCAGGGACAAAGTAGTTTAACAATACGCAACCGAAAATGAGCAATGCCGAGAACAATACCGCAGGAATTGGCACCCCTTGTTTGTTCACTTTCAAGAAAACTTTTGGCGCATTTCCCTGTTCCGCTAAACCAAACAACATACGGCTATTGGCATACATCCCACTGTTATATACAGATAAAGCCGCAGTTAGAATAATGAAATTCAGTAAATGCGCGGCCCATTGAATGCCCATTTGGCTAAAAATCATCACGAATGGACTTTTGTCCAAACCACCCAAATCCAATTGGTTCCAAGGCACTAAAGACAACAGAATAGTCAATGAACCCACATAGAAAATCAGGATACGGAACACAACTTGGTTGATGGCTTTAGGAATCGTCTTTTCAGGATCTTTAGCTTCTGCTGCTGCCATCCCAATCAGTTCAATCCCCCCAAAGGCGAACATTAGGAAAGCCAACATATAAAATAGACCTTCAAAGCCATTCGGGAAGAATCCACCGTGTGTCCAAAGGTTGCTAAATGAAGCCGTTGAGTTTGCGTCTGCGGTAAATAATAAATATAAACCGAATACAATCATGGAAATGACGGCAGCAACTTTAATAATTGCTAACCAGAATTCCGACTCTCCATAGAACTTTACATTACCCAAGTTAATGAGGGTGATGACAACGAAGAAGAACAGTACCGAAGCCCATGCAGGGATAAAAGGCCACCAGTAATTAATATATTTAGCGACTGCGGTGAGTTCAGTCATCGCCACTAAAATATACAGAATCCAGTAATTCCAACCAGCAAGGAAGCCAGGGAATTTGCCCCAGTATTGATAAGCAAAATGACTAAATGAACCAGCAACAGGTTCATGGACAATCATTTCCCCCAACTGACGCATAATTAAAAATGCAATTAAACCACCAATGGCATAGCCTAAAATGATGGATGGACCTGCAGATTGGATAACCTGTGCGGAACCTAAGAATAAGCCTGTACCAATTGCGCCACCCATGGCGATAAGTTGGATGTGACGGTTCTTTAAGCCACGCTGAAGTTGTGAAGAGTTATTGTTCAAAGTTCTCAGCCCGACGATGAATGTATATGGATTGTAAAGGATTGATTACACTTAGCCTAGTAGATGAACGATCGGTCAAATCATTTCACTATGCGTATTTCTTTTTTAACATATAAAATTGAATGATGAATCAATTGTTTAGATTTATTTAAAAAATGACTCTATCGTTCTGCATGCTGTAAAAAAAATGATCAAACGTTGATTTTTTATACTTAAGTCCTGCAAGACAATTTTTTTTCATAAAAAGCAGTATGATGGATAAGGTTTAAACGAAGCAATCTGTTAAAAAAATGAATCAGGAAGGATAGAAGGACAATGATTTTCGCTCCTCAAATTAAAATTCCAGCGACTTATATGCGTGGCGGTACCAGTAAGGGTGTGTTTTTTAAGTGCGATGATTTACCAGAAGCTGCACAGGTGGCGGGTAAAATTCGTGATCAAATCTTGCTGCGCGTCATTGGTAGTCCAGATCCGTATGCAAAACAAATTGACGGGATGGGTGGAGCAACATCAAGCACCAGTAAAACCGTCATTTTAGCGAAAAGTACACAAGCTGAGCATGATGTCGATTATTTGTTTGGACAAGTGTCTATCGATCAACCTTTTGTGGATTGGAGTGGTAACTGCGGTAATTTAACCGCTGCTGTGGGCTCATTTGCGATTTCCAATGGTTTGGTGGATGCGGCACGTATTCCTGAAAACGGCATATGTACGGTACGTATTTGGCAAGTCAATATTCAAAAAACCATTATTGCACATGTACCTATTACCAATGGACAAGTTCAAGAAACAGGTGATTTCGAACTTGATGGTGTGACGTTCCCCGCGGCGGAAGTTCAGATTGAATTTTTAGATCCTGCGGATGATGGTGAAGATGGTGGTGCCATGTTCCCAACAGGAAATGTTGTGGATACGCTAGAAGTACCAGAGGTGGGGACATTCTCAGCGACATTTATTAATGCGGGTATTCCGACGATTTTCTTAAATGCTGAAGATATTGGCTATACGGGGACAGAACTCCAAGAAGCAATTAATGGTGATGCTGCGGCATTAAAGTGTTTTGAAACCATTCGTGCATATGGTGCAAAGCAGATGGGCTTGATTCAGGACATTGCTGAAGCGGCTACACGCCAACATACACCCAAAATTGCCTTTGTTTCCAAACCGAAAGCCTATGTATCTTCGAGTGGTAAAGCCATTACCGAAGCAGATAGCGATTTACTGGTACGTGCATTGTCGATGGGTAAGCTGCATCATGCCATGATGGGGACGGCTGCTGTTGCGATTGGTACTGCTGCGGCAATTCCTGGAACATTGGTAAATTTAGCAGCAGGTGGCGGTGCACGAGAAGCGGTACGTTTTGGACATCCTTCAGGGACATTGCGGGTGGGTGCGCAAGCGATCTTGGAAAATGGTCAATGGCAGGTGAAAAAAGCCATTATGAGTCGTAGTGCTCGCGTATTGATGGAAGGCTGGGTACGCGTGCCTGAAGATTGTTTAAAATAAGCTATTTCTAGCACATTGTTAAAGCCCTTATCTTGTTGATAGGGGCTTTTTTATTGGTTATTGCTTAAATATGAATAAGCAATTCATAAATTTGTATATATTATATTTTTATAAGCTATCCGTTTTATATTTGAATGTTTAGAGCCTAATTTTTGCTAGCATTTTGCGTAGCTTTAACCTAAAAAAATGTATGTATTATGAATGCACATTCTCTTCAAAATAATTTAAATATTAATACCCATGAAGTGTTAGATTCTTTGCCCTTGGCAACCGCATTACTCTCACCTACAGGAGATATTTTGTTTGCCAATCGCTTTTTTGCAAGTGGTTTTGATGTTTCAGTTGAGCAGATGTATTTACAAAATCTCGCACAATTTTCTGAAGCATGCTTTCAGGTGTTTAGTCAAAATGTATTACGTTTCAGACAAGGGCTTTCAGTCGAACCCTTTGAATATCAAGTGTTTGGTCGCTATTATTGGGTCATGTTGAAGCCGAATTATAGTGACAATGGTGAAGTACAATCTATTTTATTATGTTGTTCAGATATTTCCAATTTAATGCATAAGCAAATTCAGTTTGAGGCAAGTCATTTAGAACTTCGACGTATCAGTGAAAAGGATCATTTAACGGGTTTATCTAATCGTCGTGTTTTTGATTTGAAATTAAAACATTATTTGTATGGCATGACGCAGCATACAATATCCGAACTAACGCTATTGCTGATCGACATTGATAATTTTAAACAAATGAATGATCTCTATGGGCAAAATTTGGGGGACAATGTGCTCAAAGCTTTGGCACGGACATTATTCAATGTAAGCCCGATTGAAGTTGCACATCATATTTATCGTATTGGCGGAGAAGAGTTTGCGATTTTATTGCCGAACTTTTCCTTACAGCAAGGTTGTGAGCAGGCAGAAGTTTATCGCAGTTCGGTTGAGATTTTAGGACAGCATTTCCGTGGTCAAATTTTGCATGAATTGTCTATTTCAGTGGGTGTGGTGAATACTCAGGAATTTATGTTTGCTCGCTCATTCTATGAGTTGGCAGATCAAGCTCTATATTGTGCTAAAAAAGGGCTTAAAAATAGCGTGTATTATAGTACCCATACCGAATGTTATTCCTACCCAAAACAGCAGCGATGTCATGAGTCTTGTTTATAAGTAATAGAGTTCTCATTGTGTGGAAACGTACGGTCTGAGCTAAGTGGAAGTAGGTTTTAATGCAGAATACTTTAAGTTGCTTGGCTGAAATGAAGTATGCCGTCTATAGCATTAAGATTTATCAAACTAACTTTTATCAAATCTAGATCAAGGTGTATGGCAGGCTTCGCATTTAGCGTACAATCACGAGTAATCCGAACTTTGATGGTCATGCAGCATCTTTGTGGCGCTGTATAGCAAAATACTCGAGGCAAATGTGTCATCTTTAACTGACGTACAAAATAATACGTTGCATCAAGCGCAACAGCAGATTCAGCAAGATCTTCTTGCCGCATTACAGGCTTTTTCTTTACCAGAGCCGTTAAAAAGTGCAGTGCATCATGCGGTGATGTTGGGCGGAAAACGCGTACGTCCAGCCTTATGTTATGCCACAGCAGCAATTCGCCCCAATCAGAATAGGGCAGCCGTGCGTCGTGCAGCCGTAGCGGTAGAATTGATTCATTGCTATTCCTTGGCACATGATGATTTACCTTGCATGGATAATGATCAGTTGCGACGTGGTCAGCCGACTTGTCATGTGGCTTATGGGGAAGATACTGCGCTTTTAGCTGGTGATATTTTACAATCTATGGCATTTGAAGTTTTGGGTAGCCGCTTATTTGACCAAGGTGAAGCGGTTGACCCGTCTATCGTACTTAAGCAAATGCAAATTCTAGCGACAGCTTCGTCAAAAATGGTCTGTGGGCAGGTACTAGACTTACAGGCTGAAGGCAAGCAAATTGATCAGCAGGCTTTAGAAACCATTCATCGTAATAAAACGGGTGCTTTAATTACTGCGGCAATTATGATGGCAGCGGTGACGATTTTTCAGGGCACGGATCCTGCGATTCCGCAATTACGTCAGTATGGGCAAAATATTGGTCTGGCTTTTCAAGTCCAAGATGATATCTTAGACATTATTGCCAATACAGAACAACTCGGTAAGACTGCGGGTAAAGATGAACAGGTCGATAAGTCGACGTATCCTGCATTAATGGGTTTAGAACCAGCCAAAGTTTATGCGCAAAACTTGCATGACCAAGCGTTTGCAGCTTTGCAGTTTTTTGAAGGGCAAGCGCAAGAATTAGAGCAAATTTCTCAATTCTTATTGGCTCGACAATTTTAAGCAGTAGATGGATGTATTTTCTAAGCTAAATATACCATCCATGATGAACAAGAAACTCTATATCACCCGTGGGTCATATAGAGTTTTTTTATGACTATGATTTTGATGCTTTGTAAAGTTTATCAGCTTCATCAAAACGATCAGTAATGTCTTGTTCAGGCGCTTTGCTGAATAGACTGACCATAATAATCGCGATTGTTGCACAGATGAAACCTGGAATAATTTCATAAATACCTGTTGCAGAAAAGGCATTCTTCCACACAATAACCATGACTGCGCCTGTAAGCATCCCTGCAAGCGCACCCGTGAGCGTCATACGTTTCCAGAATAAAGACAAGATAATCAGCGGACCAAATGCGGCACCAAAGCCAGCCCAAGCATAAGCAACCAGTCCTAATACTTTGGCATCAGGATTACCAGCCATCCAAATGGCGAGAACAGAGACCAATAACACCATAAGGCGACCAACCCAAACTAATTCTTTTTGCGAAGCATTTTTACGTAGAAATGCTTTGTAGAAGTCTTCAGTTAAGGTGCTAGAACATACCAATAATTGGCAGCTTAAAGTACTCATCACAGCCGCCAAAATTGCCGCAAGTACAATCCCCGCAATCCATGGATTAAACAGAACTTTGGTTAACTCCATGAATACGGTTTCAGGATTGGCACTGACAACAGCAGCGTATTCAGGATGTTGTTGGAAGTAGGCAATCCCGAAGAAGCCCGCGGCCACCGCACCGCCTAAACAGAAGGTCATCCATGCCATACCAATACGACGAGCATTTGGAATTGATTTCACCGAATCTGCTGCCATAAAGCGTACCAGAATGTGCGGTTGACCAAAGTAACCTAAACCCCAAGCCATTAATGAAATGATGGCTACTGTACTCAAGTCACCAAATAAATTCATTGCTTGAGGGCGAGCAGCTTCAAGAGCCATGGTCAGTTGTTGCGTATCAGAAAAGCTGAGTACAGCAACAATAGGTGTGAGTACGAGGGCAAAAATCATTAAGGTGGCTTGAATGGTATCTGTCCAGCTTACAGCAAGAAAACCACCAATAAATACATAGCTGATGGTTGCAATCGCGCTGACCCAAAGCGCAGTTGTATAAGACATACCAAACATGTTTTCGAATAATCGTGCACCAGCCACCATGCCAGAAGCACAATAAATCGCGAAGAAAATTAAAATCACGCAGGCAGAGACAATACGTAGGACTTTTTTATGGTCATTAAAACGATTGGAAAAATAGTCTGGGAGGGTTAGTGCGTTGTATTGCACTTCGGTATGCACACGTAAACGTCCTGCGACCAATAGCCAGTTAAGCCAAGCACCAATAATTAAACCAATACCAATCCACATTTCAGATAAACCTGATAAATAGATTGCACCAGGTAAACCCATGAGTAACCAACCACTCATGTCAGATGCACCCGCTGAAAGTGCAGTCACAAAACTTCCTAGACTACGACCACCCAAGATATAATCATCAAAATTGTTGGTCGCACGGTAAGCCATCAAGCCAATAAAAACTATGGCAATGATATAAAAGAAAAAAGTGATTAAGGTCGGATTCAGTGAACTCATACGCTTATCCTTGGGAGTTAAATCACAAACTGGAATTTCCGCTTTTTGTTAAAATAGTTACAAAAAGCAAACAATATCCTAAAAATAAGCGCGGGATTTAAACATAAATTCACAAAGTTTTCTGAGTTTTTTGTTCTAAAAAAAAGAATAGGCAGTCATAAACTGCCTATTTTGCTGAAATGCAAAGGGATATCATCTGTCGGATTAATTGTTACGACCCATGACACCGCGAATAGTATTTAAAACATCAGCAGGTAAAACTACTGTCTTGGCATTATTGGATTTCGCCATCTCTTGCATGGCTTTCACATACTGTTCACCTAATAAATAGGCAACAGGAATTTCTTTATCCCCCACGGCTGAACTGACCATTTCAATCGCACGTTGTGAGGCTTCTGCGAGTACCACTTGTGCTTCTGCATCACGACGTGAGGCTTCGAGTCGACCATCGGCTTCTAAAATGGCCGCTTGTTTTTCACCATCTGCCTTGGTTACGGTTGCACGACGTTGACGCTCAGCAGCAGCTTGAGCTTCCATCGCTGACTGCATGGTCTGAGAAGGTTGAATATCTTGAATCTCAACAGTTTTTAAAGTAATCCCCCAATCTGAAATGTCATCAGAAATGGCGGCTTTGAGTTTCGCTTTAATGTGGTCACGTGAAGAAAGTGCATCATCTAAATCCATTTCGCCTACGATAGAGCGAAGCGAGGTTTGCACCAAGTTTTGAATCGCCCATGTGTAGTTTTCAATCCCGTAGACTGCTTTTTCAGGCGTAGTTAAATTAATGTATGCCACCGCGTTCATGACCAATACGGCATTATCACGGGTAATCACTTCTTGAGAGGGAATATCTAAAACAATATCTTTGGTGGTGACTTTATAAGCCACTTCATCGACATATGGAATAACAAAGTTTAGACCAGGATTTAGTGTCGTATGGTATTTACCTAGACGTTGCACAATCCATTTGTAGCCTTGGGGAACAATACGCACCCCCTTAAAAATCGTGATGCCGACAAAAGCCAACAACGCAATAACAATAATAGATCCCGCTGACATAGTTTTACTCGCTTTTATTGATTGTCATGATTTGGACGATGTGGCTGTACCACAAGATCATTCCCCAGAATATCGACTACACGTACCCGATCACCAACATTCACACTCGAGAGAGTGCGGCAGTTCCATTCATCAGAGCCTAAAACTGGCATTGGAAATCTGACGCGGATTTGTTCATGTTCCATATTGACTTGAATGACCATTCCGATTTGACCAATGGTTGCTTCGCGTGAAAGCCCTGCTTTAGTTTTATCAATGGAGAGAGGTTTGATGAATCTAAACCACGCGATGGTGCAAAGGATGGACAGAATCATCCACAGCACCAATTGTGCTGTTGAGTCGAGGGCAGGAAAAATCCACAATAAAATACCCACCAAAATGGCGCTAATCCCAAACCACAACGCTGCGAAAGCAGGAAGGATCAATTCAGACAGCATTAATAAAACACCGAGGACAAACCAGTGCCACGGTTCAAAAACAAATTCCATACATCTACTCGTGTATTGTGTTAGTGAATAGTGCTTACAAAGGTATCATTATTCACTGTAACAGATGTCTAAGATGATGAATATTAAAAAAGTGTTTATTTAGAATTTTGCCTTCGGTGCAGGTTTAAATGCTGCGGGAGACTTCTTAAAGTTACTAATAGCCGTTTCAATCGCTTTAATTTTGAGTTGTGCTGCTTTTTCACCTTCAAGAATGGATTCATTGCTGGCTTTTAAATCTAAAGTTCCGACATGCCCAACTTTAGGTTGAATTACAATACTGGCTTGATTTAACTCTGTATTAATACTTTGTTGCCCCATAATATTAATGGTTTGATCCAGTAAACCCCACATATTCAGCGGTTTATTGCCAACGGGGCGGGCAGAAATATCGACTGCAATGACAATATCTGCACCCATGGCTTTTGCCGTAGTCACAGGAATCGGGCTAACCAAGCCACCATCAACATATTTACTCCCCCGAATAGTGGTAGGGACAAAGACATTTGGAATACTGCAGGATGCACGAACGGCTTGACCTGCATTACCTGAAATAAAGTCAGCTTTTTTGCCATTGTCTAAGCGAGTTGCAACCGCAGCAAAGCGTATCGGAAATTTTTCGATGGGCTGATTGCCGACATTTTTATTGACATAGTTCTGTAGTTTTTGCCCCAACACAATGCCTTGGCTGTTTAGGGTCAAGTCACGCAGATCGGACTCTTGTAATTGTAGTGCGAGCTGTTGCAGCTGATAAGGGCTTTTGCCACTGGCATAAATACTGCCAACAAAACTCCCTGCACTGGTACCAGTGACAATTTTGGGTTTAATGCCATGCGATTCGAGCACTTTAAGTACGCCAATATGTGCAAAACCCTTGGCACCACCACCACCGAGAGCAATTGCGATAACGGGTTCACGTGCCTTGATGGGAGTGGTTACAGGTGGTTTGGTTGCTGCTTTATCACAGCCCGCAAGGGTAAAACCGAGTAAGCCAATCAGGCCATATTGAAAAAAGCGTAGCTGAGACATTGCACTCTAAACAGGATGAAAATTGCGCATATCAGATCAAATTTTGACACATATTTCCAGTCACTTTTTGACGAGAGTTTGTAACGGTTTTGCCAGCCATTCAGGATTTTTTGCAGAGAATTGTCCTGCATAACAGGCTAAAATTTTCGGTAAATCTTGACTAAAGTCACCGCTTGGATAAAAGACACCTAAACAACGAATGGTTTTCTCTTCATAATCAAAGGCGAACATGACAATTGGAATATTCGCAGCGACTGCGATGTGGTAAAAACCACTCTTAATGTTAGTGGCATTTTTTCGTGTTCCTTCTGGCGCCATACCAATCCAAATTTGCTCTTTCGCTTGTATGATTTGGATAATTTGCTCAGTTAGCCCTTGTGGCGAAGTTCGATTAACAGGAATTACGCCAATCCATTTTAATAGTGGTTTCAGTGGGGTATTAAACAGCGTATGTTTGCCGAATACGGTAATTTGAATACCTAAACCCAATAGTGCAGTAAAGCCATGCCATGCATCGATATTGGAGGTATGGGGGGAAATAATCGCAACTGCTTTGGGTAAATCGGGAAATTCACCAGAAAAAGACCAGCCTTGTGCGAGAAAGAGCTGTCGGAAAAATCGCTTGCTCAATGCTGTGCCTCGTTTAGGAACGTGGGGCGGTAGCACAGGAAAATATGAAGCGGACATGAGCTTGTCATCCTGACAAATATTCTTGGTTTTTCTTGATATTACGCTTTCGAAATAATGGCTTCATTGGCAAAATGTGAGCTTCGATGTGCAAAAATGCTCACCGCAGTGCACCAAGAACCCATCGTAGGATTACGGCTTATGCCTATTGCACAAAATGTTTATTTATTGCTGTTCTCTCTATATTGGGCGCAGGGTTTGCCTGTGGGATTTATGACACATGCGCTGCCTGTCATTCTACGTGCAGAAGGGGTGTCATTGGCGCATATTGGTGGTTTTGGCTTATTAATGTTGCCATGGTCAATCAAAATCCTTTGGGCACCGTGGATAGACAGATTAGGTAGTCATCAGCGTGGGCATTATCGAAGTTGGATTATTCCGACACAATTGCTCACGGTCATTGTATTGATTGTGCTGTCATTTTTACCTATTCATACCTTGAATGAACCTCAATATTTATTCTTATTTTTTATTGTTTTACTGAGTTTGAACTTTGTAGGTGCGACGCAGGATATTGCAACAGATGGACTAGCCGTTCGTATTTTAAAATCTGAACAGCAACACTGGGGTAACACCTTTCAAGTGATAGGTTCTCGTTTGGGGTTTATTGTCGGTGGCGGTGCGATGCTCTGGATGTTAGATGGGTTTGAATGGCAGACGACGTTTTTGCTGTTGGCGGGATTGGTCTTACTGAATACATTGCCCGTATGGTTGTATCGGGAGTCTACACAAGTTCAGGTGATGCATCAGCCCTCAACTTCATGGCGACAGAAAAGCAAAGCGATTGCTCAATATTTAAAGTATTACCGCAGCAGTCCTGTGTTATGGCGGTGGTTTTGGGTGTTATTGACCTTTAAAGTGGCAGATGGATTAGCAGGGCCTCTGCTCAAACCTTTAATGGTCGATTTGGGTTTGAGCTTTAGTCAAATAGGTGTGTATGTGACCATATTGGGGGCAATAGCAGCCTTGTGTGGGGCGGGTGTAGCTGGAGTATTATTGAGAACAATGTGCCGCGCTCAAGCATTGTGGTTGTTTTCTTGGCTTAAAATTATGTCTTTAGCGGCTTATGCTTGGTTAGCTTATCAATATGAACAGCAACAGACGGTAGCGTCTATCGTGATTTATGCCATTAATGCTGCGGAAGATGCAGTTTCCGCTATGTTGCTGGTGATGATGTTAACCTTGATCATGCAATATAGTCGTACTGAGTATGCGGCTACAGATTTCACTTTTCAGGTTGCGGTTATGGCAACGGTAAGCGGAATTCTATACAGTGTCAGTGGCGTGGTTGGTGATGCTTTAGGCTATGCAAATTATCTATTTTTGATCGTTTTTATAGCAATTTTCTGCCTTGTTACAATTTTTCGATGGGTGGATTGTGAAAAATAATCTTACAATTCAGTTGTTTGGTTGTTATTAGCCTAAAGTATTAAAACATATATATAAATAAAAATTTAATCCTTTTGTAATATGTGACTGCAATGTAATATTTGTAACAAAATTAACACCAGGGAAATGATTAATGAAAACCAAAATTGCAGCAGCGATTGCTTTAAGTTTGTTAGCGGGTTCAACTTTTGCGGCACCAACGTTTTATGGTGAGATTGATGCGAGTGTGGACTATTTACCAGAAGACAATAAGTCAGGTACTCCAGATAAAGATGTCGTAGAAGTCAGTTCAAACAGTTCTTACCTTGGTGTAAAAGGTGATGAAAAATTAAATGACCGCTTAAGCGCTGTGTATTTGGCTGAATGGGCATTTAACGCAGATGGTGAAGGGACTGATTGGTCTGCACGTAACCGTTATGTAGGTTTAAAAGATGCCAAATTAGGGACTGTGAAAGTAGGTACGCATGATACTCCATTAAAACAGCTTTCTAGTGTTGTAGATACGTTTAACAACTATGTTGCAAATAAAGCAGACATCACCGGCATTATGACGGGTGAGACTCGTCTTGCAAATGTTGTAGTCTATGAAGCGCCAGCACTGACATTACCTACAGGTGCAATCAAATTTAATGCTTTACTTGCAACTGGTGAAGACAGTGGCATTGCAAAAGGCAATGGTGCTTCTAAAGCAGCGGGTCGTGGTTTAGGTGATACTTGGTCAGCATCTTTAGTCTATGACAGCTCAATGTTTGTGGCGGGTGTTGCATACGATAAAGCGGTTCCAACGACATTTGCAGGTCGTGGTATGACAAACGCAACTAATCCCGAAGTGGGTAGTGGTGTTACGGGTGCAAATACTGCATTTGCAGCAGCAAATACGTTACGTGCGATTGGTCGTTTAAATGTGCTCGACAACAGCTTGGCATTAAAAGCGCTGTATCAAACTTCTGAAGTAGAAGAGAAGCCAAACTCTGATACTGATGGAGCTACACAAATTGCACGTGCAGCAAACATTGATAAGTCAGATGGTTGGTTAGTGGGTGCGGAATATAACATTCCATCTGCAAAAGCGTGGACTATCAAAGCACAGTACAGTGCGAACTCGACCAGCTTTAAAGACAACTCAGATGACTACGATGCTGACCAAATTATGGCGGGCGTAGACTACGCTTTCAGCAAGCAAGTGAAGTTATATGGTTACGGTGGTTATTTAACACTTGAACGTGGTGATTTAGAAACTAAACAACCTGTAGTCGGTACAGGCTTAGAATTCAAATTCTAATTTTAATTAGAAAAACAATTCAAAAGGACGGTGCAAAAGCGGCGTCCTTTTTTTATTTTAAGTCAGGTTTAAGTTTTAATTTATATCTTAGCAAAGCTAGGATTTTTCTTTTTGATTGTGATGGTTATGTTACTACAGAAATTTAAAATAAAATCGATGTCTTTACTCACGTTTAACCTATTGCTGGCAATATGGTTAGCCGCTGTTTTAAATGTGCCATTTTATGAGCGAATGCAATCGCTTACCCCACATACAGGCATAAAGTCTAGTTTATTCATTGCTGCTTCAGTTGGTGTGTTGGTTGCTGCATATACATTCCTTTTTCAAATTTTGAACTGGAAATGGACAGCCAAACCGATTGCAATTGCATTGGTATTTATTGGGGGCTTTGCATCTTATGCGGTGAGCAGTTTGGGTGTTTTAATTACTCCAGATCAGATCCAGAATTTGATGCAGACAGATATTTCTGAAGCAAAGGATACATGGTCATGGCATTTAGTGGTGTGGACTTTGGGAATGACGGTTTTACCGATCATTGCCATTTTAATGGTTAAATTCAAACCAGAGCCTATTCTGCGTCAAATCGTGAAGAAAGGCATTGCTTCAGTTGTTTCTATTGCAATTGTTTGTAGTCTATTATTTGTATTTTACGTTGATTTTGCAGCCATTTTTCGTGGAAACCGAGATTTGAAAGGGATGATTTCGCCACAAAACATGATTGCATCGTTTATATCGTATTATAAAAAGAAAGCGCCAAAAGAAAATTTACCCTTAGTGACTTATGGGACTGATGCACATCGAGTTATTAATACCAGTAAGCCAACACAACCAAAATTAATGGTATTGGTGGTTGGTGAAACAGCACGTGCTGAGAGTTTTTCTTTGAATGGCTATACCAAAAATACCAATCCAGAATTGTCTAAGCAGAATGTGATTAGTTTTGCACAAGTTAGCTCTTGTGGTACAGCAACAGCAGTGTCAGTGCCATGTATGTTCTCTGGAATGCCGCGTAAGGATTATGATGAGCGATTGGCAAGTCACCGTGAAGGTTTACTCGATATTGCACAGCGTGCAGGCTATAAGGTGACGTGGATTGATAATAACTCAGGGTGTAAAGGTACTTGTGACCGTGTGCATAAGTTTGAAATTCCAGCACCATTAAAACAAAAATGGTGTGATGCTGAAGGTGAGTGTAAGGATGAGGTCTTAGTGGATAGCTTGAAGTCATATTTGGCGAGCATTCCAGCCGAAGATAAGACACCACAACTCATCGTGTTACATCAGATGGGAAGTCATGGTCCAGCTTATTACAAACGTTCTACGGAGCAGTTCCAACCCTTTAAGCCAATGTGTTCAACCAATGCCATTCAAGGTTGTAGCCGAGATGAATTGTTGAATAGTTATGACAACTCCATTGTGTATACAGATCATGTTTTAAATCAGGTCATTCAGACCATCAAAGATGTGCCAAATTATCAAACTGGATTCTGGTATTTATCCGATCATGGTGAGTCTACGGGTGAAAGCGGTATGTATTTGCATGGTGCACCATATGCAATTGCTCCAATTCAGCAAACTCATGTGCCAATGATCATGTGGTTCTCACCTGCATGGCAACAGCATAATGCAACTGAAGTCAGTTGTTTACAGCAGCAAAAACAAGCTCTTCGTAGTCAGGATAATTTATTCCCAACCTTATTGTCGATGCTTGAAATTAAAACCCAAGTGATTGATGATAAAAATGATATGTTAAAACAATGTGCAACCAATCCAGATGGAAAGGCATAAGCCGGGACAAGCAGAATGACCACAATCTTAATGATCGAAGATGACTTCATGATTGCAGAATCCAGCAAGACATTGTTGCAATTGCATGATTATCAAGTGGAATGGGTGAATAATGGCTTAGATGCGTTAAAGCTTCTACAGCAGCAAAGTTTTGATGTCGTGCTATTAGATTTAGGCTTGCCGATGATGGATGGTATGCAGGTGTTGGCAAAAATCCGTCAAAGTTTTCCGAGTTTACCCATTTTGATTATTTCTGCACGGGATCAGGTGCAGAATCGGGTAGATGGTTTGAATCAGGGCGCAGATGATTATCTGGTTAAGCCCTATGAGTTTGTGGAGCTTTTAGCACGCATTCAAGCCTTATTACGTCGCACTAACCACGAAGTACCAGCAAGTGAAACGTTGGTACTTCGTTATGGTGATCTTGTATTAGATGTAGAGCAACATATTGCTTTACTGAATGGATTGGAGTTGGAGCTTTCCAATCGTGAATGGGCAATTCTGGTGCCACTGGTCAGTTATCCGAATAAGATTTTTTCCAAAGCCAATTTAGAAGATAAGCTGTATGACTTCGATAGTGAAGTGAATAGCAACACTATTGAAGTGTATGTCCATCACTTGCGTGCAAAGTTGGGTAAGGATTTTATCCGCACAATTCGTGGTATGGGTTATCGTTTAGGCAAATTGGATTAGGGTTTTATGCAGCAACTGCACGCAATGTCAACACAAACATCTTTAAAGAAAAGATTACTGATCTTTGTTTCGGGGTTTAGTTTACTGTTAGGCTGCGTGTTAATTGCAACGGCATACTGGATTTCATTGGGTGAACTGGATGAAATTCTTGATGCTCAAATGCAGAACCTTGCGGAACGGATCGTCGCACATGATCCCGCGCCTATCAAAAGTCATTTTGATATTCATAAACGCTATCATGAAGAAGATTTGTTTATTGATGTCTGGAAAAAAAAGGAACAACCCCAACATCAGTTCAATTTGTTATTACATAATGTAGATCAGGCAGGTTTTTATGACCGCTCCACCACGCAAGGGGTGTGGCGTATGTATGTATTACCAACAGAACATTATCAAATTCAGGTCAGTCAGCCTCTTTCTGCAAGAAGTCATTTAGCGTTGGAGTTGGCAGCCAGTATGTTCGTGCCGTATCTCGTCATGATCCCGTTTATTTTATGGGGTTTAGGCTGGGTCATTTTACGAAGCTTAAGGCCAATGGATGAGTTTAGACAAGAAATTGCCCGCCGTGGTCTGGATGAACTTACGCCTATTAAGCTGAATCGCTATCCAGTGGAGTTAATACCCACGATTCAAGAGATGAATCATTTATTTGAACGCATTGAGTTGGCACAACAAGAACAGCGTCAGTTTATTGCAGATGCCGCACATGAGCTCAGAACACCCATTACCGCGCTGAATTTACAGATGCAAATTCTATTGCGTGAGTTTCCAGGAAACCTAGCATTAGAAAATTTAAGCCAAGGTTTAATTCGTATTCAGCATTTAATTAGCCAGTTACTCGATTTAGCCAAGCAAGATGCAAGTAGCCTACACACCATGCAACAACAGCCATTTTACTTAAACCAAGTGGCAGTAAACTGTGTGGAACAATTGATTCATGTGGCTTTGCATAAAGATATTGATTTGGGGATGGAGCACCAAGAGGAAGTATTGGTCAATGGTTTAGAATCTGCTGCACGCTCAATAATTTATAATCTGATTGATAATGCAATTAAATACACACCTAAAAATGGCGTGATTAATGTCTCGATTTTTTCTCAAGGAAATGAGGCCATTATTCAGGTTGAAGACAGTGGTCCCGGCATTGATCCTGCTTTACATGAACAGATTATGAAACGTTTTTATCGCATTCATCATCATTTAGAGATGGGAAGTGGTTTAGGTCTTTCGATTGTACAAAAGGCTGCCGAACATTTAGGTGGAAAAATCCAGTTTGGCAAGAGTCAAACTTTAGGAGGCTTATTTGTACAAGTACAGTTTCCTAAACAGGTGAAGTCAGATCAACCATCCCTCTAAGTTGAAACTAGCGGGGCGAGCATAAAAGTTCGCTCAAATCAGATTGAATAGATTTTTATTTTAAAAATATCCTGCGATAAATGAGACGATTCAAAGGTGAGGCTCTCATCAAATATGTAATCTAAGAACACAGAAATACAGGCTGAGGCTGACTTTAGCTCAGCTCATTTAATCGTTGAGACGCACCATCAATTTGGCAGTTGTTATCATCATTACAACTGCCGTTAGAGAAAGTTTTAAGCTGCTTCTTCAGTGTTTGCCGTTGCAGGCTGTTGAATAGAAGCAGAAGGTTGCGCTGACTCTACAGTTTGAGATGATGTCAATCGTTTATAAAATAATGGATAAAGTGCAACGTTACAGCACCAAATGACCCATGCTGTCCACAAATTGTGACTGAGGAAATGAGCACCACGCATCATTTGAGCCCAGCCCATACCAAAACCTAAAATCAAGCCTGCAATCAGATAAAAATAAGCACGTTTGGGTGCTGTTTGTCTAAAGGCAAAAAATCCTGTCATTAAGGCAAAACCTGTGGCGGCATGACCACCTGGGAAACAGTGACCATGACTGAGGTTGAAATTCCAGAGAAAGCCTGTTGCTGTGGCTTCTGTCATATTCCATGGGCATGCATGTCCCGATTGTGATTTCAGTATGCCAACAACACTGGTACTGAGGATGAGTAATCCAAATAGATAGGCATATTGCCAACGCTGCGCATGTAAACGTTTGATTTTAAAGCTGGCAAGCCAAAGAGCAAGAAAGCTCACATCACAGAGGATTAAAAGGTTTTTGACATATTTATGATTCAGTTTTTCCAAGAACCAGTCATAGCGCCATGGAAATTGACCATGTATACCCGTCCATGGCTGTATGAGCATAAGGTCGAGTTTTCCACCAACAGGGAACCAGAACTGTAAAAGAATAAAACAGCACAGCAGAATCAATCCTTGTTTTAAGCTAAAGCGTTGTAATTCAGGCATGGTTACACAAACGATATTTTAATTATTTTGATTTAACCAATATAAACTTAAATCGGACTTAATTGAAGCTTAAATACAGCGTGCTAAACCGATAGATTAAACAGTTTTAATGCGAAACTTAGCAGACAATGTGTAATGTAAAGCGGTATGAAAGTGTTAGATTAGAGAAAAAAGTCACTGAGATTGTTATGCCTATCCGTGCCGTATTATTTGATTTGGACAATACCTTAACCCATCGTGACCAAAGTATTCAGCAGTATAGTAAGTTTTTACTGCAACAGTTTCAGTCGGACTTATTCGCACCTGATTTGGAAAAAATACAGCAGATTATCCGTCGAATTGATAATGGCGGATATCCCAAAAAAGAACAACTGACTCATCCGAGCATTGGGGCATCGGTTGCATTTGCTTTATTGCAAGAGTTGGCTTGGAAAACTGAGATAGATTTTCAAGACTTAACCGATTTTTGGTTTCAGCATTTTGGGCAGTGTGCTGTGGCTATGCCAGGCGCATTGGAGCTGTTAGAACGCTTGAAACAACAAGATTACGCTTTAGCGGTGGTGTCGAATGGCGGACATGCAACACGCTTAAACATTTTGCAAGGTTTAGGCTTTACGGATTATTTTGATGAAATTATTAGTTCCGAACTGGTGGGAATGAGCAAACCTCATAAAGAAATCTTTTTACATGGTGCGGAAAGCTTAAAGGTACATCCTTCAGAATGTTTGTTTATTGGAGATCATCCTGTGAATGATATTCGAGGAGCTCAGCAAGCAGGGATGCAAGCCATCTGGTTGCAAGGTTTTCACCCTGAAGATGAAAGTTTAAAGGTTTCACGTATCCAGCAGTTACATGAGTTATATGCTTATTTAGAGCAACCATAAAATTTAAGTCATAAAAAAAGCGATTCCTGAGAATCGCTTCGCAACATGCGGAAATTGAAAAAGCTTTAAAACATACTGTCGTCAGAATTGGCTGAAATTTTGTGGATGGACAAATCGGCACCACGAAATTCATCTTCTTGTGATAAACGAATACCGATGCAGGCTTTTAAACCACCGTACACTGCAAATCCACCCGCAAGGGCAACCACAATCGCAAATAGAGTGCCAATGATTTGTGACATCATGGACACGCCACCAATACCACCTAACGATTGCTGACCGAAAATACCCACTGCAAGACCACCAAAAGCACCACAAATTCCGTGTAGAGGCCACACCCCCAATACATCATCCACTTTGAGTTTGTTTTGGGTGTAAGTAAAGAACTTCACAAAAATAATCCCAGCAATGGCACCAATCACAAGCGCACCAAAAGGATGCACAATGTCAGAGCCTGCACAGATGGCAACTAAGCCAGCAAGTGGCCCATTATGTAAGAAGCCGGGGTCATTTTTGCCGATCATGTTGGCTGTAATAGTTCCGCCCACCATAGCCATGAGTGAATTAATGGCAACCATGCCTGAAATCGCATCTAAACGTTGTGCACTCATGACGTTAAAGCCAAACCAGCCCACGATTAGAATCCAAGAACCTAAGGCAAGGAAAGGAATGGATGAAGGTGGGTGCGCACTGACGCGACCATCTTTTTTATAACGACCATGACGTGCACCCAGTAAAATCACCGCCGCTAAAGCAATCCATCCACCCATGGCATGTACAACTACCGACCCTGCAAAGTCATGGAATGGTGCACCAAAAGAGTGCTCTAACCATGCCTGAATGCCAAAATTACCATTCCACACAATGCCTTCGAAAAATGGATAGACCAAGGCGACTAAAAGCAGCGTAGCAAGGGCTTGGGAACGCATTTTGGCACGTTCCGCAATGCCACCAGAAATAATAGCAGGAATAGCCGCAGCAAAAGTCAGTAAAAAGAAGCAGCGCATCAGGTTATAACCATGATCTGCTGCTAAAGTTGCTCCCATGTGGAAGAAATGATGTCCATAGGCAATGTAGTAACCCACAAAAAAGTAAGCCATCGCGGACAGCGCAAAATCTGTTAGGATTTTACTTAAGGCATTCACCTGATTTTTATGTCGAACTGTTCCTAGTTCTAAAAATGCGAAACCGGCATGCATGGCCAGTACCAGCACTGCTCCTAGCAGTAAAAAAAGTAAATCGATATCTTGCATAGCTTGCTCGAAAAAAGTGCTAAATACGACTTTAGGTGCAAATTTGGGAAGAGAATTTGCACCAAAATAGTTTAGTAAATCTAAAAATTGGAGTTCAGCAACCAAACACTCCGTTCATGCATATAATTAAGCAAAAAATGCACCAATTCAGATAAAACCATGAATTATTCGGTGGAAAATAGTGCGTAACGACTTAAAAAAGTGCTCTATGTTGCAATTTAAAATCATGTGAAATTATGGTTTCTATTTAATTAAATTAAAAATCATAGATATAAATTGAATATTCGTTCAGAATTTTTTTTGTCATTTAAATTTGCTAAATCAGCAGATTGAAGTGAATTTTTATTGTTCTAGGATTCCTAACAAATTTCATCAAGAGGCTGAGTTCCTCTTGATGAATGTGCACGAAATTAATGCAAAATATTCTCTAAGAATTGTTGAGCCCGTTCGCTACGAGGTGTGGTAAAGAATTCATCTTTGGAGCAGTCCTCGACAATTTTGCCTTGATCCATAAAGATAATCCGATTCGCCACTTGGCGTGCAAAGCCCATTTCATGTGTAACACACATCATGGTCATGCCTTCTTTTGCCAGACCGACCATTACTTCGAGTACTTCATTAATCATTTCAGGGTCGAGTGCGGAAGTCGGCTCATCAAACAACATGGCAATGGGGTCCATACTCAAAGCACGCGCAATGGCGACACGTTGCTGTTGTCCACCAGACAGCTGTGCAGGGAATTTATCGGCTTGCGAACTTAATCCAACACGGTCTAGGTAAGCCAGTCCTTTTTTCTTCGCTTCATCAGCACTACGCCCTAAAACTTTGATTTGGCCGATGGTTAGATTTTCAGTCACACTTAAATGCGGAAATAATTCAAAGTGTTGGAATACCATACCTACACGGCTACGCAATTTATTTAGATCGGTTTTTGGGTCTGCAATTGGGATACCATCCACAAAAATTTGCCCTTTTTGAAAGGGTTCTAAACCATTGACGGTTTTAATGAGGGTCGATTTGCCTGAACCCGAAGGTCCACAAACCACCACGACTTCACCTTGGCAAATTTGCGTGGTGCAATCGGTCAGAACTTGAAACTGTTGATACCATTTACTGACATTTTGGAGATCAATCATTATTTTTGGGTCACTCATACTTTTAATCTCCTTTGAATTTTTTTCACAATAAATGTTGCCAACACACTGATGCTAAAGTAGACCAGACCTGCAAATAGAATGTACTGGGTCAATAATGACATCAGGTCGCCACGAACATAGTTGGTACGGAAAAAATCGAGCAGGCCAATTGCATACACCATGGTCGAATCTTGGAACAAGATAATGGTTTGCTGGAGTAGCAAGGGCGTCATTTTTCGAAAGGCTTGTGGCAGAATAATGAGACGCATGGATTGACCATAGCTCATTCCTAGGGCATAAGCTGCGGCGTTTTGTCCTTTGGGAATAGACTGAATACCTGCGCGGACAATTTCAGAAAAATAAGCCGCCTCAAACAGCATAAAGGCGACAATACTCGAAACCAAAGCGGTATCGATGGTCAAATAATTGCCTGTAATTGCGGTATAGAAAAATGGAACGGCAAAGTAAAACCACATCAGTACCAACAGCAGGGGAATAGAACGGAATAAATTGACATAGGTTTGCGCAATCAAATTCAATATCCGAATTGAAGACAGTCGCATCAAAGCCAGTAAAGTCCCAATAAAAATACCCCCCACGGTCGATATACAGACGACTTTTAGGGTAATGCTGAGGCCATGCCATAGGGCAGGTGCAGAGAGATGTAAATCTTGAAAAAATGCAGTGAGCCAGTCCATTATTTATCTCCTGCAATCGTGCCAGGAATACGCAAGCGTTTTTCCAGCAAAGTCATAAATTGAATTAAGCAGATGTTAATCACAATAAAAATAATGGTGACGTAGGTATAAATCTCGATGGTATTTTGCGTGTACTCACTGATCGTTTTCATCTGTGAAATAATTTCAGCCACACCGACCAGTGACGCGACCGAGGTGTTTTTTACACAGTTGGTCAGTTCTGAGCTGAGTGGAGGTAAAATGGTACGGAAAGACTGGGGCAAAATAATGTAACGGTATAATTGTGCAGTACTGAACCCCATGGCATAGCCTGCATTAATTTGCCCAATGGGCAAGGCTTCAATCCCTGTACGGACTTGTTCACCGACCCGTGCAGCAGTAAACAGCCCTAAGCCAATACTGGCAGAAATGAGGGCACTAGTATTGGCACTTAAATCATTGATCCACCAATCTTTCAGTCCCGCAGGTAAAAAATTGGGCACCACATAAAACCAAATAAACAGTTGTATTAATAAAGGGACATTACGAAAAATAGTCACATAAGCTGTGCCAATTGCACGTGCAGTTTTATTGGGAAGCGTACGCATTATGCCAAGTAAACTACCCAAGACAAATGCGATAGACCATGCCACGATGGCAATAAACAATAACCAACCTAAGCCTGTTAAAATCCAGTTGAAATAGCTACTGTCACCGACACCGGTAGATTGAAATAGTACGCCCCAGTTCCAGCTATAGTTCATAGGAGCTCCATATTCTTAATCAGGTAGGCGAAAGCACTACCTGAGAATCATTGAGAGAATAATCAGCGTAAATTACTGATCACGGTCATGTGGTGATGCAATCAGGGCTTTTAATTGTTCTGACATTGCAAAGTTCAGGTTGATATTTTTAGGTGGAATAGGTTGTTCGAACCATTTTTTATACATGTTATTAATTTCACCTGAGCTATAGACTGCTTTAATTGCATCATCTACCACTTGTTTAAATTCAGGGTCGCCTTTTCTGAGCATACAGCCATAAATTTCATGAATAGGTGCAGTGCCTACAATCACCCATTGATTTGGGTCTTTGGCTTTCGATTTTTCCCCCGCAAGTAAAATATCATCCATCATAAATGCCGCAGCACGACCATTTTGTAGCATTAAGAAAGATTCGGCATGGTCTTTGGCAGAAATAACTTCACCAATCCCCAGTTCTTTTTCATGTTGGCGAATATAACGTTCTGAAGTGGTTCCTGCGGTGGTGACCAATTTTTTGCCTTTTAAGTCGGCAAAGTCTTTAACCCCAGAGTCTTTGGCGGTGAGTAAACGCGAACCCACTTCAAAATATCCCACAGAAAAATCGACTTGTTGTTGGCGTTCTTTGTTGTTGGTGGTCGAGCCACATTCTAAGTCGACTGTACCATTAGAGACCAATGGAATACGGTTTTGACTGGTGACCAAGTTATAGCGAATTTTTAAATCAGGCATATTTAGTTTTTGTTTGACTGCATCTACAACTTTAAGTTGTAAATCATGTGCATAGCCTACAGGTTGATTCGGATTGTCGGCAATATAGGAAAATGGAATGGAAGAGTCACGATAGCCCAATACAATAGTACCTGACTGTTTAATTTTTTGTAGCGTTCCCGATGCGGAACTTTCTTTGCCCGCAGAATCATTACTACTTGGTGTCTTATCGCCACTACAGGCGCTTAAACCGAATACCAACGTACTGGCACAGAGCAGGGAAGTCAGGGGCCGTTTTAATAACATAAGTAAAACTCCTTGTGTTTTGTTCTCATCATTCACTTTATTTATTGACTGAATATCCATCAGTTTATTTGTTTTTGCATTATTGGCTGCTTGTTTAACAAACAGGTTTAACTTCATCTTAGCGCGAGTTTTAGTCAGTTGCGCAGGTCAGATTGTTGATGCTTTGTTAACGATAAATCTTTAAGTTTTAAACAGATTTAAAGCCAATAAATAAAATTTAGAGTGAACAAAGCAGAATCTATGCCTGAATAGAATTACATAATTTAATAAAATACTGTGTTTAATAAAAATAAACAATTCGTTGTCAGAATATTCCAAATTGATAAATCGATAGTAAGTTTTTAATTTGAATATAACCAAATGATTTTAAAATTATTTTTTAAATTTTAGGGTTGCTTATATACATACCAATATATACCTCACCATCCACTTTAAAAAGATAAGAAAAGTGCGAAAGCATCGATTTAACTATGCTGTTTAAAGCCCATTATTTGTATGTCGCACCATGCAGGGCACTGTGATTGTGCATTTATTTCTGTTGATATGAATCAAAGATTTAGATTGGGCTATATCGGGCATGAACATTCAATCATCGGGGTAATCTTGTTATAGTGCTTTTATTTTGCAGCGTGTGAATGAGTATGTCCTTTGATCTCAAAATCAGCTTACAGCACAGGGCTGAACAGTCTCCACAGCAGAAAAAATTAAATCGTTTAATTGACCAGATTGAACAACAAAAACAAGAACTGGCAACATGGAAAAATGCGCAAGCCGATATTCAAAATTATACGCGCAGTAAGCTTTTACCTGTGTATAGCGAGTTACACACGGTTTTATTTGCACAGCTCGATAGCTTGTGGAATCACTTAGCCAGTGATGCTTTTAGCAAAGCAGATTTGGTGCAGATTGACACCCAAATAGCCGCTTTAGCCAAGATGTTGAAAAAATCTCAGAGGCTAACTTCCGCGCAACAAGAGCAGGTAGATAAAATTGATACTTTCTATATGCAGCATGCAGAGCATCTACACGCGAAGAAAGCCAAAGCAAACTCAATACAAAATCATGACCACGCTGAAACGGTAGAACAAAACGTAGATGTAGACTGGGAAAATTATGAATATGATTCTGCCCAGTATGAAGCAGAGCGAGAACGTGCCAAGCAGTTAAAACAACAAGAAAAACGTGAGCAAGCAGCCAAAATGGCAGCGCAGTCGCTGAAAACCGTGTATTTAAAAATTACCGCGATGATTCACCCTGACCGTGAACCTGATGAAGTGAAGAAATTAGAAAAAACTGAACTTTTGCAGAAGGTCAATGAAGCTTATGCAGCGCAGGATTTATTTTACTTACTGAAACTTCAGTTACAGCTAGAAACCAATAAAGGCTTAAGCTCAAAAGCTTTAAGCTCTGAGCAAGTCAAGTTTTACCAGTTGTCTTTGGAAGCGCAAAGTCAGAATTTGCAAAGTCAGTTAGAGGAGATCTTTGCGTCTTTTCACTTGAGCAGTCATATCAACACTAAAAAGCTCAAAATGAGTGATGTGTATAAGGTGATAGATAAGGATACTGCTGAGTTAAAACAGCAGGTGAAGTGGGAAAAAGAACGTTTAAAGCATATGAAAAAGGTGAGTGGGGTAGAGATGTTATTGGGGCATGGGGTATTGTAAGTTTTTAAAAGAACCTCTCCCTAACCCTCTCCTGAAAGGAGAGGGAACTCCATTGAGAAGTTCACATAGGCATGAAATCAAATGATTGCTCCCTCTCCCTATGGGAGAGGGCTGGGGTGAGGGTAATTAAAATGGAAAATAAAAAATGAAACTAGACCCACAATTATTAGAATTCGCTAAAACTATGCGAAGCAATGCTACAGATGCAGAACACCTCATGTGGCAACTACTTCGTGCTAAACGATTTATGAATCTTAAATTTCGCAGACAGTATGTGATTGCACCCTATATTGTAGATTTTTACTGTCATGAGTTGGGTTTGGTGATTGAGCTAGATGGTAGTCAGCATGGCACAGACGATGCGATTGAATATGATGCTGAAAGGACAAGGTTTTTAGAGGCTTTGGATTTGAGAGTGGTGAGGTATTGGAATCATGACGTGTTGAATCGGACGGATGTGGTGTTGGAGGATTTGTGGATGAGATGTTCTGAACTAAAACAGACCTCTCCCTAACCCTCTCCTAAAAGGAGAGGGAACATCCATTGTTAAATTCATGCGTAATCTTTAGGTCAGATGATGCTCCCTCTCCCTATGTGATAGGGGGATGAGGAAAAATTATTCAAGATTAAATGATGAATCTAAACCTATTAATGTGTGGTCATTAATAAAAATCTGTAGCTCACCAGATTTTTCATTTTTAATAATGTTATATATATCGTCAACTGAACTGATATAGTCATCACATGGATTATAGTTTCGCCCAATATAAGTCACCAATAGGGACTCTGATAGATAAACAGTTTCTTCAAGAAAGCAGTTATATGCATCTTCAAAAATTTTATGGATTGCTAATTTGATGCTTTCCTCATCAGATAAAGGGATGGTCGATGAAACTTGCATAATACCTTGTGTATAACGTTTACCTGATACTTTACACAATATTTTTTCTAATTTTCTAAAAATAAATGGTCTATTAAAATCTTCATTAATCATAATAGAAAAAATTATATCTTTTATAAAAAATTTAAAAATGCAATCAAAAGGCATTAGTGAAGTATGTCTTAAAAACTTAAAATTCTCTAAGTTTTTTTGATCAATTAGATAGCTATTAGCTTTATTCTTAAAATTTTTAAGCTCTTTGTCTATTGTCACATCAATGATGTTTTCATATTTATTTTTAAATACAGATAAACGGTTTTCAATATAACTATCAACTCTTTTTTTCTTGAATCTGGGTTCAAACTTAATTTCATTAAAGATCTTATATAAAAACAAAAAAATTATAATCCATAGCTCATTAGCAATAGTCTCTAAATCGGGAAAAAGAGGTGTTTTCGGTAAAATTAAATATTTATAAGCTAAATATGTAGCTGCTATTGCAATAGAGGCATATCCAATTTGTGCATACCAATTTATTAACTTAGTGCGATTATGTGCTAAGTTCCAAAGTGCTCGAAATACAAAACTGTAGGCTACTAGCAAGTAGATATTGGTCACTAAATAGTCCCATTTGAAGTAAAAAAGTACTGAGGAAACAAGAATAGTAAAAACTACGGGTGTGAGTATTCTAAGAATGAAATTAAACCCTACTAGTTCATCACTATGAATATCAAATTTAATTTCTGCATACCCAAATCCTTTTGAATATTTACCTATAAAGTTCACTGTAAAGAATAAAAGTATTCCTAATAAAAATAAAAAAATATGATGTCCAATTATTGGATACATAAAAAATCCCCTTCAAAGTTGAAGAGGATTTTAGATTGAATAGTAGTCAGATTACAGTATCAAAGCGCTGCAATTTGCTCCATATTCGCTTTAATCTTCACTAACTGGTCAGCAAATTCAGCAAGTTTCACTTTTTCACCTTCAACCACAGCCGCAGGTGCTTTCGCTACAAAACCTTCATTGCCTAGTTTAGTCGCAATTTGATTATGTTGCTTTTGAACCTTGTCTAAGTCTTTCTGTAGACGACCTAATTCCGCTTTTGGGTCAATTAAGCCCTTCATTGGAACAAAGACGGACGCATGGCCTACAACAGAAGAAGAAGACAATGGCGGTTGCTCACCGTCAGCCAAGAACGTAATGCTTTCTACTTTCGCCAAAGCTTTAAACAACGTTTCAATACGCGTGATTTGAGCTTTCTCAGCTTCCGTCGTGTTTTGTAGAAGAACTGGTAATAAACGTGCATTACCCAAGCCCATTTCACCACGGATGTTACGTACTGCACCAATCAAACCTTGAAGCCATTGCATATCCGCTTCAGCCTGTTCGTTTACACGCTCAGGGTTGGCAACAGGGTATTGCGCCAACATAATAGTTTCGCCAGAAATACCGAGTTTCGGTGCAAGTGTCTGCCAAATTTCTTCAGTCAAATACGGCATAAGCGGATGTGCAAGACGTAAAGATGCTTCCATTACAGCAAGGAGTACACGACGAACTTCAGCTTTACGCTCAACCGATACGTTTTCATCATTCAGAACAGGTTTTGTCAGTTCGACATACCAGTCACAGTATTCATTCCAAATGAACTCGTAAATCGCTTGTGCAGCCAAGTCTAAACGATAAGTTGCAAAGGCTTGTTGTACCGCAGCTTCTGCTTTTTGTAGACGGCTTACGATCCACTGTTCAGGCAATTCCCAAAGGTCTTGACGAACTTCGCTACCAATTTCTTGATTTTCACAGTTCATCATCACGAAACGGGTTGCGTTCCAGATTTTGTTGGCAAAGTTACGGTAACCTTCAACACGTTTCATATCGAACTTAATGTCACGACCGGTGTTGGCAAGTGCACAGAAGGTGAAACGAACTGCGTCCGTACCATAGGCTTGAATGCCTTCTGGGAACTCTTTACGGGTTGATTTCTCAATCTTCGCCGCTTGTTTCGGGTTCATTAGACCTGTAGTACGTTTCTGTACCAAAGTCTCAAGGTCTACACCGTCAATGAGGTCTAAAGGATCAAGCACGTTGCCCTTAGACTTCGACATTTTTTGACCTTCGCCATCACGAACTAAACCGTGTACATAGACCGTTTTAAACGGAACTTGTGGCGTACCATCTTCATTTTTCATGAAGTGCATCGTAAACATAATCATACGAGCAACCCAGAAGAAGATGATGTCAAAACCAGTCACTAACACATCAGTTGGGTGGAAAGTATTGAGGAAATAGTTTTCCGCATCTTTCTTGGCATCGCCAGTCCAACCAAGGGTTGAGAAAGTCCAAAGTGCAGAAGAGAACCAAGTATCCAGTACGTCTTCGTCTTGGCTAAGCGCAACATCAGCAGGGATGTTGTTTTTGGCACGCACTTCAGCTTCGTCACGACCCACATAGATGTTACCTTCGGCATCGTACCAAGCGGGAATACGGTGACCCCACCAAAGTTGTCGAGAGATACACCAGTCTTGGATGTTGTTCATCCACGCCATGTACATGTTGCTGTACTGTTCAGGAACAAACTTGATGCGTCCATCTTGAACCGCTTCAATGGCAGGTTGCGCCAATGGTTCAATTTTCACATACCATTGATCCGTCAATAATGGCTCAACGATCACACCTGAACGGTCACCGCGAGGTGGTTTAAGTGTGTACGGTTGAATTTGATCTAACCAACCTTCAGCCTCTGCTTGTTCAACCAGCTTTTTACGTGCTTCAAAACGCTCTAAACCAATATAGTCCGCAGGTGCAGCAATGGTTTTAGAAATTTGTTCGCCCGCTTTCGCGATGTATTCAAACTCAGCCAACACTTCTGCATTTTTATTGAAGATGTTGATGATTGGGAGTTCACAACGCTTACCGACTTCATAGTCGTTAAAGTCGTGCGCAGGAGTGATTTTCACACAGCCTGTACCGAATTCTTTATCGACATATTCATCTTTAACGATTGGAACAGCACGGCCTGTAATTGGCAGAATGATGTTCTGACCAACGAGGTGCGTATAGCGCTCATCATCTAGTGCAACAGCAACAGCAGTATCGCCCAGTAATGTTTCAGGACGTGTGGTTGCTACAACAATGTGGTCTTTGCCGTCATGGGTACGTAGGTTTTTATCTTCAAAGAAGTATTTGAAGTGCCACAATGAACCTGCTTCTTCTTTATCCGACTCAACTTCGAGGTCAGAAAGCGCAGTTTGTAGTTTTGGATCCCAGTTCACCAGACGTTTGCCACGGTAGATCAAGCCGTCTTCGTGCAGTTTAACGAACACTTCTTTCACGGCATTGGATAAACCTTCATCCATGGTAAAGCGTTCACGCGACCAATCTACCGATGAACCTAAACGACGGATTTGACGGGTAATGGTGTTGCCTGATTGCTCTTTCCATTCCCAAATTTTTTCAATGAATTTTTCACGGCCGAGGTCATGACGGCTCACACCTTGAGCACCCAACTGACGCTCAACCACCATTTGTGTGGCAATCCCTGCATGGTCTGTACCCGGTTGCCATAAGGTGTTTTTGCCTGACATACGGTTGTAGCGTGTTAAGGCATCCATAATGGCATTGTTAAAACCATGACCCATATGCAAACTGCCAGTGACGTTTGGTGGCGGAATCATGATACAAAATGACTCACCTTTTTCAGAGGGCTTGAAATAGCCACGTTCTTCCCAAGTTTGGTACCATTTTTTCTCGATCTCAGTCGGATCGTAAGTCGTAGCAATGTTTTGCGCAGAATCAGTCATAGTCAGAATAGATAAAAAGTGAATAAAAAATTGCACCTAGTGTAGCAAAAAATAACGGCTTTGGGATGTTCGTCAAATGCTTTGTTTCTGCAATTGTCATAGCAAGTGAGAGGTTTTATGATGAAGTCTGTATATCGACTGCGCATAAGATCCTAGGACTTGATAAAAAGGAAAAAATAGAATGAGTTATGTTATTTCACTTAAGTTGAAATCAGAAACCCATCAACGTTTTCAGGATATTCATCAACAACTCAATCAAGGCCAAACCGAGAGTTTGGCTAAAGCATTAGGTGAGGTGCTGGCAGATATTTCCTATGAAGTGATTGATCAAGTTTTTGGTGAGATCACCCGCATTTCGCATTCGGGAGACAACGAATCTGCCAAAGTGATTCAGCATATTATGGAAACCACACGTAAATATATGCCGTGGTCGGTGTCACTTTTTGGCAATGAACGTTTGCTGCCAATGGTGAATTATCTGCATGAACTGATGTATCAAAAAGAGGGTGAATTTTATTTGTCCTATCCAGTTGATTCTGAAAATGTGAAGGAACTGCTTCATTCTGCCGAAGAAATGCAACAAGGTAATAATGCCGCAGTGATTCCTGCTTTACAGGCATTTACTCAAATTGTGGATCAGGGGGTGACGCATTTAATTCGGATTCCGAAAAAAATGCTGAAATTTAATCTGGTGGTGGATAAAACCTTAAACGGGGTTATTCATGTCACGACACAAATGGGCTATAAGCGTTTTGATAAATTGGGCACGCAATATGATGCGAAAACCATGAGTCATTATTTCAATCATTTTCTTGTTTTTTTAGGAAATTCAACCAACAATTAGGCAATTGCCGTAATCGAATCAGGGTAGACAACAATGGCCAAGCTAGACAGTTTAGAAAATAAAGTGGTATGGATTACTGGAGCATCTTCAGGTTTAGGTAAAGCCTTGGCGCAGGAATGTGCATTACAAGGCGCACATGTGGTGCTGACTGCCCGTCGCATTGATGAATTGGAAAAGGTACGTGTTGGATTGTTAAATCCAGATTTACATCTTTCAATTTGTGCAGATATTACCAATGAAGCTCAAGTCTTACATGCATATGAACAAGTCTTGGCGGTCAAAGGACGTATTGACTGGTTGATCAATAATGCGGGTTTAAGTCAGCGTGCCCTGATTACTGAAACCACCATGCAAACTGAACGCACCATTATGGAAGTGGATTATTTCTCGCAGGTATTTTTGACCAAGACGGTATTGCCGACTTTCTTAAAGCAAAAGTCTGGTCGAGTGGTATTTGTTTCGAGTATTGCAGGATTATTAGGTACGCAATATCGTGCGTCGTATTCTGCGGCAAAAGCGGCAATTCACATGTGGGCCAATAGTTTAAGAGCAGAAGTGGCAGAGGATGGGGTAGATGTTTCGGTAGTTTTTCCTGGTTTTGTAAAAACTAATGTATCGATTAATGCTTTAAATGGAGCGGGTCAGGCACAAGGTTTTGATAATGAAGCAACCGCCAATGGTCTAGAAGCAGATGAATTTGCACAATACTCGGTCAAAGCATTGATGCAAGGCGATGAATATATTGTGATTGGTGGGCGTAAAGAAAAATTAGGCGTGCTGGTTTCACGTTTATCGCCAAGCGCACTGTATCGTATGATTCGTAAAGCGAAAGTAAAGTAAATTGGGAAGCATAGGAGAAAGCAAAGCTTTCTCCTTTTTTGATCATAAAGATAAAAACCAATGAATGTTCTATTGATTGATTTTGTTTAAATAATTTAACAATAATTCCGCATTTTTGCCACGAACTTGCCAAGACATACAACGTACGCCGCCGCCCATATGGCACACATTGGAAGATTGTACTGGAACAACAGTACGTTTCGTCATGCTCCGAATTTGTTGTAAAGCGACAGTATCTTGTTTAATGCCAAACTGTGGGAAGTAAATCCGTTCAGGTGTGACCAGCATGTTGGTGTATAAGCCACATGCAGAACCAAATTTTTCATCGTAGATTTCACTGCCATCATAAGGGGTAATGATTTCATGAATTTTAAGATTCGGAATGCCGCGCTTTAAATCCGCTTTAAGTTGTTTGGCATAGTCAGGATCTTCAGGGTAGGTATTAATCACCAAAGTATTTTGATCGACAAAACTGACCACACCATCTGCATGTTCCAAGCCACCTTGTTCATCGGCTTCAATAAAGGCAATCTGCTTTGCACCTGTTAATGCCATTAATTGCTTACGGGCTTCATTCTCGGTGAGCTTATTGTCGGTTAAAAATTTGGTGCTCAGTACGACATTGCCATAACCGTCTTCAACCCAATTGCCGCCATCGTTCAGCAGCTTACTTTGAGTAAACTGTAAACCCACTTTCTGGCTATAGGATTTAAACTGGTCTTGCACTTCATCTGAAATGGCTTGTCCTTTCTTTCCTCCACCTTGCCCTGCGGCAGTGTAGCGAAACATGATGGGTTGAGCAGGATTAGCACTGCTGAAATCGCGCATCCAAATGTCCTGCATCGGTGCAATAGCGACATGCTTTTTGCCCAAGGCTTTGACATAGTCGGGGTAGAGGTGTTTGTCTGTTAGAACAACGACATTGTCTCCGTTTTTAATAATTTTTTTTGCATAATCGACGTGAAAGTCGAAAATATCATCCATCACTTTTGCATAGTAAGCATCATGATTTTGCGGAGAGGCCAATACAATTAATTCAGCTTTGGCTACAAGTGGAATCATGCTGAGTACAGCCATACTTATTTTCAGTGCTAACGATTTCATTATCTGTGACCTATTTGTAGGGTAAGTGATATCCATTTTTATTTTTGTTCAGTGTAGAGCGTTATACGCTAGCGAGTAATCTATCATGCCAAATGCACAATAGTCGGTGATAGAGCACGAACTATTTAGAATAGCTCATGCTGTTTGAATTTGGTGAATGCAGAAGATGATTTATGGTTTTAAAATGGCTGTACCATAGGCGAATACTTCGACCATGCCGCCTTGCAACCCCATTTCCGTAGTGCTGAGTCGCAGCCCCTGTATTTGAGTTGCGCCCATTTTTTCTGCTTCTTGTTTTAAGCGGACGATGGCTTCACGACGTGCGCGATCAACCACGCTTTCATAACTGGTGAGCCGACCACCAAAGAAATTTTGAATATTGGCAATAATATATTTGAAATAGTCATGTGAGATGACCACATTACTACTGACCATGTAGCCTGCCGCGGTATTTTGCTTAAAGCGACTGCTGTCTAAAGTAATATACGCTAGACGTTGTTCTTGTTGCACCAATTGTAAGAGATGCTGACGTTCATTATGTCGTCCAAAGCCCCAGCCCACAGCAAATAGAACCGCAAAGACAATTAGTTGAAAAATTAAACCCTCCATAATATTGCCTTATGCTGAAAATGGGTCTGGAATACGTTGGATGGGTTCAACAATCACTGCGGTGCCATAGACAAACAGTTCTGATGCACCTTGCGCAATATTGGAGGTCGAAAAGCGAATACCAACCACCGCATTCGCACCTAAGGCATGTGCTTTTTCAATCATACGATTCATGGCTTCTTGGCGTGATTCTTCTAATAATTCGGTATAAGCGGTCAGTTCTCCCCCCACAATATTTTTTAACCCCGCCATTAAATCACGTCCCACATGTTTGCTGCGTACCGTGCTGCCATATACAACATCAAGTTGTTGGCGAATGTGATGTGCTGGAACAGTTTCAAGATTACTTAATAGCATAAGGATAATAAAACCAATCGTTTGAATTTAAATGGAATCTTGAAGATAGGAAAAATGCAAGAAAAAAGCAATAAAAAAGCCCACCGAAGTGAGCTTTTCATAGCGTAAACCTTAGTTTGCTGTTTTGTTGTATTTCACATCTGAAGATGAAGGTTGTTTCACCACTTGATCAGACGTATTGGCTTTTACGCCGCCACCGAGGGTTTTATACACTTCAACTTGGTTGTTTAAGTTTGCTTGTTCAAGCAATAACAACCCTTGTTCCGCTGAGTACGATGTACGCTGTGCATCAAGTACAGTCAGGTAGTTATCGATACCTGCACGGAAGCGAGCAGTTGAAAGTTTATAGGTGGTATTGGTTGCATCTACCAGACGACGTTGCGCAGCCAAACGGTCACCAATATTTTCACGTACAGCCAAAGCATCATTCACTTCACGGAATGCAGTTTGGATCGTCTTTTCATAGTCTGACAATGCAATTTTTTGGTCAGTTTCTGAAATCTTCACATTGGCACGACGTGTACCCCAGTCAAAGATTGGAATATCCAAGCTTGGGCCGAGTGACCAGACAAAAGCGCCAGATTTAAATAAGTCGCTTAAATCTGTTGATGCATAACCTGCTGAGCCCGTTAAGCTGATGGTTGGATACAACTTTGCTTTTGCCGCGCCAATGTTGGCGCCCGCAGCAGACAATTGGTATTCCGCAGCACGGACATCTGGACGGTTATTTAACAAGTCGCTTGGCAAGCCCGCTGTCAACGCCGTACTTTGGGTAATGCGTTTAACAGGTTGTGAAGCCAATAAGTTTTCAGGAACAGCTTGACCCACCAACAGGTTCAACAGATTCTGTGCCTGTGCAACTTGAGTTTTGTAGTTAGCAACATCGTTACGTGCAGTTTCAACCGAAATTTGTGCTTGACGTACAGGAACTTCGCTATCGATGCCGACATCAAAACGCTTTTTGTTCAAGTTGTACGATTCAAGCTGTGCTTTTAAGGTTTGATCTGCCAGTTTTAAGTTGGCATTGGCAAACGAATAGCTCAGCCATGCTTGTGCAACCTGACCAATCAATGAAATTTGCGTTGCATCACGCGCACTTTGGGTGGCCAAATAGCTATCTAAAGCATTGTCTTTTAGGCTACGAACACGACCCCAAAAATCTAACTCATAAGCAGTCACACCGAGACCAACATTATAAGTTGTCATTGGTTTGTTGCTGCTCAGGGTATCTTGACGAAGCACACTACCACTTGCGCCAATGGTTGGCAGTTGGTTGTTTTCGCTAATTTGATACGCTTGCTGCGCACGTTGGATGTTCAACGTTGCTGTACGTAAGTCTCGGTTATTGGCTAAAGCCATGTCAATCACTTGTACGAGACGCGGATCAGCAAAAAAGTCTTTATACCCTTGTTCAGCAACTGAAGTACCAGAAGCACTCGCTGTGTAACCTTGTGGAATATTCGCTTGAGCGACGGGTTCTGGACCACGCATGCTTTGACATGCTGTCAAAGCAAGCGCAAGTGCTGATACCGCAATGCTACGACCTGAAATAGACCATACTTTTGGCATCACGATGTTTGCTCCTGATTGTTTTGTTTCTTAGGTTTGTATTTAAAGATACTACGAATCCAAACGAAGAATACTGGAATAAAGAAAATACCCAAAAGTGTAGAACTAATTACACCACCAAGTACACCAAAGCCGACAGAGTGCTGACTTCCTGCACCCGCACCTGTAGAAAGTGCAAGCGGAAGTACACCAAAACCAAAGGCAAGCGTAGTCATGATAATTGGGCGTAAACGCATTTTTGCAGCATGTAAGGTTGCGTCAAATAGATCTTCGCCTTTTTCCTGCAATTCTTTCGCAAATTCTACAATCAAGATGGCATTTTTTGCGGAAAGACCAATTACGGCAACAATTGCGACTTGGAAGTAGATGTTAAACGACAGATTTGGATCGCCTTTAATGATCATACCTAACCATGTCAAAGTAAATGCACCGATAATACCTAGAGGTACAACCAGTAATACTGAAACAGGGATAGACCAGCTTTCATATAATGCGGCAAGACATAAGAAGACGATGAGCATCGAAAGAACCAGTAAAGGACCTGTTTGGCTACCTGAATCACGTTCTTCTAAAGATAAGCCTGTCCACTCATAGTCGAAACCTTGTAAGCCCATAGACGGTAACTTGGCAATGATTTCTTCCATTGCAATCATCGCATCACCTGAACTTACGCCTGGTGCTGGAGTACCTTGAATGTTCACGGAAGATACGCCGTTATAACGCTCTAAACGTGGTGAACCATAAGTCCATTTTCCTGTTGCAAATGCTGAGAACGGAACCATCGTGCCTGCGTTATTACGCACATACCATTTGTTCAAGTCTTCAGGCATCATACGTGTACTTGCTTCACCTTGAACATAGACTTTTTTCACACGACCACGGTCTACGAAGTCATTAATATATGAACCGCCCCAAGCCATGCCCATAGTGCTATTAATATCTGCGATGCTGACACCCATTGCACCAGCTTGCGCTTGGTCAATTGTAATTTGGTATTGAGGGGTATCTTCTTGACCATTTGGACGGACGCCTGCAAGACGCTTATCTTGTGCAGCCATACCTAAAATTGCATTACGTGCAGCAATTAGCTTGTCATGTCCCTGACCACTTGCATCTTTCAATTGAAGATCAAAACCTGATGCTACACCTAATTCAGGCATTGCTGGTAATTGCAATGGCATGATGTAAGAGGCATCTTTGATCATATTCAATGACATACCGCGTTGAATAATTGCACCAATCTGAGATTCTGGAGTAGTACGTTCGTCCCAGTCTTTTAGCTTAATAAAGGCAAGACCTGCGTTTTGACCTACCCCTGTGAATGAGAAACCAGAAACGGTAAAGATCGAAGCTACATTTTCTTTTTCTTTATTCAAGAAGTAGTCTGTCATGCTGGTGATGACTTTGTCGGTACGTTCAAGGCTTGCACTTGGTGGAAGCTGAACTAGCGTCATAACGACGCCTTGGTCTTCATTCGGTAAGAACGAAGATGGTAAGACTTTGTACAGACCCACTAAACCTGCAATCACCAATACATAAACAAGACCTGAGAAGACTTTATGATGGGTCATACGGTTGACACCACCTTGGTACTTCAGGGCAACTTTTTCGAAGCTGTTGTTAAACCAACGGAAGAAACGCGCAAAAATATTGTTACTTTCTGCTGCATTCGGATCGTGTTGTTTTAACAGGGTTGCGCACAGGGCAGGTGTAAAGGTTAATGCCACAATCAGTGACAAAATCATTGCGGTAACAAGGGTAATCGAGAACTGACGATAAATAACCCCAGTCGTCCCGCCAAAGAATGCCATTGGAACGAATACCGCAGTTAACACACTGGTAATACCCACCAAAGCACCAGAAATCTGTTGCATTGACTTTTCAGTAGCAACCACTGGATCGAGGTGTTCCTCTTGCATTACACGTTCAACGTTCTCGACGACAACAATCGCATCATCTACCAGAAGACCAATGGCAAGTACCATTGCAAACATGGTGAGCGTGTTGATTGAGAAGCCAAAAATGTTAATGACTGCGAATGTACCTAATACAACAACAGGTACGGCAAGTGTCGGAATAATCGTTGCGCGCCAGTTCTGTAAGAACAGGAACATCACAATGAATACCAAGAATACGGCTTCAATTAAAGTATGTACTACACTTTCAATTGAAAGCTTAATAAATGGTGTGGTGTCATAAGCCAGTTGATCTTTTAAACCCTCTGGGTAGTTTTGACGAAGTTCACTTAAGCGTTTTTCAACAGCCGCGGCAGTATCGAGTGCGTTGGCACCTGTTGCCAGTTTAATCGCAACACCGCCAGCAGCTTTACCATTAAATTTAGAGTCAAATTGATAGTTATCTGAACCGAGTTCAACACGTGCAACATCACCTAAGCGAACTTGGGCACCTGAAGTTGTATTTTTCAGAAAGATATTTCTAAACTGCTCAGGTGTTTGCAACATACTTTGAGCATTTACCGTTGCGTTCAGCACTTGACCTTGTACCGCTGGTGCACCGCCTAACTGACCAACCGCTACTTGAGAGTTTTGGGCATTAATCGCAGCGGAAACATCACTTGGTGTGACTTGTAAGCTGGTCATTTTGGCAGGATCAAGCCAAATACGCATGGCGTATGAACCACCAAAAACTTGCACTTCGCCCACACCAGCAACACGACTTAACGGTTCTGAAATGTTTGAATTCACATAGTCTTTAATGTCGGCAGCAGATAAGCTTCCATCAGGAGAGTAAAATGCAAGAACCTGCATAAAACTCGCGCCCGACTTGGTGACTTTAACCCCTTGACGTTGTACATCTTCAGGTAAAAGCGCTGTTGCCGATTGTAGTTTGTTCTGTACTTGAACTTGCGCAATATCAGGGTCAATCCCTTGCTCAAAGTTCAAGTTGATGGATGCCTGACCATTACCCGCACTGTTAGATGAAATATAACGTAAACCATCCAAACCATTCATTTGTTGTTCAATGATTTGAGTGACTGTGTTTTCTACAGTTTGTGCAGATGCACCAGGATAAGTCGCAGCAATTGTCACCGTTGGCGGTGCAATCGTCGGATATTGGGCAACGGGCATTTTGGTGAGGGTTAGAATACCCGCCAGCATAATGACCAGTGCAATCACCCACGCAAAAATGGGGCGATGAATAAAAAATTGAGCCATTCAGTCTACCCCTTATGCGTGTGAAGTAGCTTTTTGTTCAGTGTTTGATTCTGCTTGTTTCGCTTGCGGTTTTTCAGCAGATGCTGGTGCAGATGCTTTTGGTGCCTCAGTTTGAGGTTGATATGGTTTCGCAGAAACGGATTGTCCTGGTTTTACTTTCGCAACACCATCCACCACAATTTTTTCACCTGTTTTAATGCCTTCAGTCACAATCCAATCCTGACCTTGAACACCCACAGTGGTTACAGGACGTGACTCAATTGCGCCTTTTGCATCCACAATCATTGCCATCGCTTGACCTGTTGGTGTACGCGTAATTGCTGCTTGAGGGACTAAAATTGCATTAGGAATCACACCTTGTACAATTTGCGCATTGGCAAACATACCAGGTAATAGCAAGTGATTTGGATTTGGGAATACCGCACGAATCGTGACTGTTCCTGTTTCTGTATTTACACTGGCATCTGAGAATGCTAAACGACCTTCAATTGGGTAGTAGCTACCATCTTCCAATTTAAGTTTTACGCGTGTGTTATTACTGCTGTCCAAACTGCCTTTGCTGAGTTGCTGGCGTAGACGCAATAATTCGGTGCTCGATTGGTTAATATCCACATAAATTGGATCTAAACGTTGAATGGTCACCAATGGATCGACTTGATTTGCTGTAACCAATGCACCCGCCGTTACTGTTGAACGGTTAGTTTGTCCAGAAATAGGAGAGCGAATGGTTGAATAACCTAAGTCCACTTCAGCATTTTTGACTTGTGCTCGTGCAGCGGCAACTTGAGCATCAGCCACTCTCACTTGACCGACTAAATCATCATATTCTTGCTTCGAAACAGCATTGCTTGAAACTAGTTGTTGATAGCGATTGAGTTTTGTTTTCAGCGAGCTTAAGTTGGCTTCTTGTTGTAAGAGGGCAGCTTTTGCATTATCAAGTGTAGCTCGGTTGGTACGAGAGTCTAGCTCGTAAAGTGCTTGACCTTCACGGACATAGCTCCCTTCTGCAAATAAGCGTTTCAGAATAATACCACTGGTTTGCGGGCGAACTTCTGATACTTCAAATGCTGTGGTTCTGCCAGATAACTCTACAGATTGTTCTACGCTTTGCGGTTGCGCAACAATAATACCAACTTCTGTTGGTGGCATTTGTTGAGATGCACCAGCCTGCTGCGCATCTTTTTGATCTTTGCTACAACCAACAAGTGCAATACTTGTTGCTAATGCGCAAGCGGTGAGGGCTGGAGCCCAAAGCTTTGCAGACATCATTGTTCCACCTCGGTTAGATTATTATCTAAAAATTAAATTATTTTTTGCTTCATAGTGTGTTGTAACACTATATATAGCAGGGTAATCCAAATAAAACTTATGCCCCAACCTGCAAGAACATCAGAAGGAAAATGTACACCCAAATACACTCTTGAGCACCCCATTAAAATGAACCATATAACTGCAAAACAACAAATATATGAGTATTTGGAGTGTCCACGGTATAAATAAATAACCAGACCACTTAATGCAGCAGCATAAACACTATGCGCACTTGGAAAAGAAGCACCATAACTCTGAACCAAATGAAAGATTTCAGGTGGGCGTGGTCTTGCAATCCAGTATTTAAGTAGCCAAGCAAAGGCTCCGCTTCCAATTAGTCCTAAACAAATCAGTAATATGTATGTGTATTTTTTATACCAAGTTAGGTAGAAACTCCATAAAGTGGTAAAAAAAAGTACAGCTGGCATGCCCCCAATTGCTGATAGTAGCGTTGTTATTTGATTCAAATTTTCAGTACGATGATGACTTGCCCATTCGACAATAGCCAAATCGAATGAAAGCAGAGTGGGAGTGTTTAAAATCAAAACACTGAAAAATAACAAAAAACAACCAATAATAAGCAACAAGTACGGCATGCATTAACCTCTTGTTCGTTTAACCGGACCTCCCCCCAGTTAATATCTGGGTCAAAGTGTACTAGTCAGTACACTTTTTTTCAAGTCTGTGTGAACTCGGTTAAATTTCTCTATAGTAATGTGGAAATATAACAAATCATTTACTTAAAGTTTTGTGAGTATTTGTAGTTTCTTCAACAACTAAAGGCGATTTTGGTGGCCAAAAGAAGTCACTTGGACGCGTTAAAAAGTGGGTTAATACTAATTTTGCTAATGGTTTCCATTGTTCAAAACGAACGCGACGTGCTCTCAAAGCCACAATAATTGTAAGGGTGAAACTCACAAATAAGTTGGTTAAACCAATTAAAAGCACACCTAAAAAAGATACAATAATTAGGCCAATATCAGGGCTATCATTAATATTCATGAGACCTTGTATAAAATTGGCGGATGCAAAGGCAATATGTCGGATATCTAAGGGAAGACCTAAAATAAAACCTAGAGTGCCCATGCTGCCGAGCATGATCCCAAAAATAAAATTACCCGCGAGCGCACCTAAATTTCGCTCTACATATTCTGCAAACTTATTTAAACGTTCTTGCCCAATATACAGTTTCAATTGCTGATGTGCTTTAAGTCTGGGGCCTACTTTTCGGTAAACCGCCATATTATCGAAATATCCCGCAATTAAACCTGATAAGAACAGACAAACCCCTGCAATTGCAGCATGCGGAATTGCTAAAGAGGTAAATGGATTTAAATCATGTAATGTCTTTGCAGCTTTAGCATGATTCATTAATGGTTCATGCAAACCAGTTTGCCATAACCAAGCAATCAATGCTGCGGTTGGAATTGCTATGGAAATATTGCCAATAATTGCAATAAATTGGGTGCGAATAATATTAATAATTAAAGCGGCTAATTCAGCAATTTGCGCAGTCTTAGTGCCTTTACGATGCTGTACGGTTGATGCAAGGGCAGCAGCCGTCATGGCGGGTTGTTTGGTTGCAACGGTACAATGCACAATATGAATAAGCATGAAACCAAAAGAATAGTTCATGCTATACACAAACGCCTGCATGATCGGTGCCATCACGACACGAGAGGCTAAAGTTTTTAGGGTGGCCATGATGGCAATAATCACCCCAGCACCAGCAGCGGAACGGTACATGGACCAAAAACTTTTTTTGTCGGTACTTACATAGTGCTCGCCCGTTTTACTGGCATTTTCAGTGACTTGTAAGGCAATCAGTTCGCTGTTGTTGGCCAATAATGCACGGACACTGCGTTCATTGTAAATCGCTTGGCTTATATCGGTAAGCAAACTGCCTATGGCGTGGTAACGAACATCGTCTTCTTCAACAATCAATTGCAGAAGGAGTTCGACTCGATCAAGACATTGCTCTAATAAAGAGAGCAAATAAGTGAGGCTAATACTCACCCCAATCCTTTTGGTCGCACGACGAATTTTTAAGACCACTTCTCGACATTGATCAATCATGACCAAGGCTTGTGATGCGTCGGGTGGTGCAATGACCGCAAATTCATCCCGATTTTGATGCAGCTTTTTATAATGTTGAATAAATTCAATAATCTCACGATTTTGTTCTAAAAACGGAGATTCATATTCAGTCAGTTCAGGTTGAGCATTAATAAATTCAGGGTATAAGCCAATGCCACTAATTCGATATGAAATTACAGTAATCGCTTTAATCAGCTCGTGTTTAATTTTGAGCTTTTCTTTCTGATTGCTATGACCTTGGTTTAAGAGCTGAAATAACTGCTGCCAATTTTTTTCAGAAATTTGATCTAGCCAGTATTGGTCATTTGGCTGATGAAACACCCGACGAACCAATTCTTGCAGTTGGGTTCCATCATGGATTAAGGGTAAGAAGTGTGCGCCTACGCGTTGAGCCAACTGATTCCAAAAACCATCAAGTGATAAAATTCCCGTATCGGCAAATAAACTGGTCTGTTTGTATTGATTGATCAGCCGCAGAAGAAAACTTTGTAAGGTAATTGCAGCATGTGGCGTAAGTAAAAGGGTTTGAGTAAATTGCTGAAATTTTTGTTCTATTTCGTCTAGGTTTTTGCTGTCACTGGGTCGAATGTGATTGACCAGTTCAATCAACAGAAGATCATCAACAGCCTGAGGAAGCTCAAGCTGTTGCTGCATGTTCCGCAATACATCATTAAATTGTATATGCATAAGCAAATAAGGAAGTCTACTTTATTGAATTCGGTGTAAAGCCAATTGTGCCAAGTTTGATAATGCTTGACGATATTGTGTATCGGGCAAAGCCATAAGTGCTGTCAAAGCCGCTTCAGTTTCTTCAGTTGCGCGTTTACGGCAATAATCCAAAGCGCCAGACTGCTGTACAATTTCAATGACTTGTTCGAGTTGTGCTGTGCCGCCTGTTGCAATGCTCTTACGGATAATTTGGTGTTGTTCACCCGTGGTGTGTTGTAGTGCAGAGATGAGTGGCAAAGTCGGTTTACCTTCCATTAAATCATCGCCAATATTTTTCCCAAGCGTTTCAGCATCGGATGTGTAATCTAAAATATCGTCAATAATTTGGAAGGCATTGCCAAAATGACCTGCAAATTTTCTGAGGGGTTCGCGGTATTCTGGTGTACCAGCCAGGATTGCAGCCCCTTCAGTAGCTAACTCAAACAAACGCGAAGTCTTGCCATGAATAATATCTAAGTAAGTTTGTTCATTGGTATCAGGTTGGTGTTGCGCTTGTAGCTGTAACACTTCACCTTCAGCAATTTCACAAGTTCCTGTAGAAAAGTCTTTTAATAACGTCATATTGTTCAAATCGACCAGTAAGTCGAAAGAACGTGAAATTAGAAAATCACCGACTAAAACAGCAGTCTGATTATTCCATGTTGCATTTGCAGTAGGGCGGCCACGACGTAAACCAGATTCATCGACCACATCATCATGCACAAGCGTTGCAGTGTGCAACATTTCAATAATCGCTGCCAATTTTCGTTGTTGTGCTAAATCTTCAGCACCGCAGGCTTTGGCTGCAAGTAAGCACATAATCGGGCGCATACGTTTTCCGCCTGCTTCAACCACGTGTTTACTGACGGCCATCACTAATGCCACTTTAGATGTAATTCCTTCATTAATAAATGTGTCCATCTCAGCAAAGTCTTGAGCTACAGGGGCGAGAATATCTTGCTTAAAATCGATGGCCATAGGAATAGGAACCTCTATTGGTTAAGTGATGTTTTCAACGGAAGCGTCGTTATTTGTAGTGTAATCAAAAATTAGACTCAAAAAAATACACAGTAAACCGAGTTACTGAAGTGCGATAATTTGAACTGGCTGATTATTATAGACACGTAAACGACGTTTTGGATGACATCAAAAATATATCTGTGACTATAGTAGCGAATTGATTTTAAAAATCTATTGTTTATTACACAGTCGTATGTGTTTCATTCTATTTTAATTTAGCAGCTTGGCGCTGCAAATCAAACTTAGGACGAAGTTTGGTTTTTTTTGTGAAGATGGCTTGTTGTTTATGCGATAATCACTTAAAATCTGTCCCCTTAAATAACCCCCAGTGGCGTTCGTCTTAAGATCGATATATTCCTTTATCGGCACGACGACACGGGCAAGTTGGAGTACATTATGTACGCAGTAATCCAAAGCGGTGGTAAACAGCACCGTGTAGTTGAGGGTGAAACCCTTAAAGTTGAATTATTGAAAGCTGAAACTGGCGCGACTATTACGTTTGATGACGTATTAATGGTTGTGAATGGCGAAAGCATTCAAATCGGTGCTCCAGTTGTTGCTGGCGCAAAAGTAACTGCAGAAGTGGTTGGTCATGGTCGTCACGACAAAATCCGTATTGTTAAAATGCGTCGTCGTAAACATTACCGTAAACAACAAGGTCACCGTCAATGGTTTACCGAGTTGAAAATTACTGCGATCGCAGGCTAATCACTAGGAGTATATAGACATGGCATCTAAAAAAGCCGGTGGCTCGACTAAGAACGGTCGTGACTCAAATCCTAAGATGTTAGGTGTTAAAATGTACGGTGGTCAAGCTGTGACTGCTGGTAACATTATCGTTCGTCAACGTGGTACAGAATTCCACGCTGGTGCAAATGTTGGTATGGGCCGTGACCATACTTTATTTGCTACTGCTGACGGCGTAATTAAGTTTGAAGTGAAAGGTCAATTTGGCCGTCGCTATGTAACTGTTGAAACTGCATAAGTTTTAAAAGTTCAGAGAAACCCGCATTTTATGCGGGTTTTTTTATATTTAAAAAATGAAATTTTTAAGAAAAATTTTAAAAAGAATGATTTAAACCAAGAGATGAACCATAGCATTGTTCTTCAACGCCGTCCTTCTTATTAAAATATTATTAGTCACAAAATACCAAAAAATAGTGATATACGTCACACTATTTTAAACGTGTAATGGACGAAATAGGAGAAGGATAAGGAAGAAGGGCATGAGAAAATTAAACCAAAATGTCTTGGGTGTTCCGAATAGTCAAATGGCAAAAGCCTTAGAAAATAAGCTCGAAAAAGAACAAACTCATATTAGTACTGCAGTATCAGCTGCGATGAATCTACAAACACTTGAGCCAAATCATTATCTTCGTAAACAAAAGTTTGCTGCGAAAGTATTTTTATTAAGCGCAATTTTGATGACTGCTAATGCAAGTGTTTTTGCTGGTTCGTGTAATTCTAATCAAGACACAGGTAGTTGTCCTGATTCAGGAATACCAGGGCCTACTGGTCCAACAGGAGCGACTGGTGCAACGGGAGCTACAGGTGCTCAGGGTATTCAAGGCATTCAGGGGGTGACTGGAGCGACAGGTGCTACTGGAGCAATGGGAGCCCAAGGTGTTAAAGGTGATACTGGAGCCACAGGTGCTACTGGAGCAATAGGAGCCCAAGGTGTTAAAGGTGATACTGGAGCCACAGGTGCTACTGGAGCAATGGGAGCTCAAGGTATTCAGGGTGTAACAGGAGCGACTGGTGCAACGGGAGCTACAGGTGCTCAAGGTCTGCAAGGTCTTCAGGGTGTAACTGGTGCAAAAGGTGATACTGGTGCAACGGGAGCTACAGGCGCTCAAGGTCTACAAGGTCTTCAGGGTGTAACAGGAGCGACAGGTGCTACTGGAGCAATGGGAGCCCAAGGTGTTAAAGGTGATACTGGAGCCACAGGCGCTACTGGAGCAATGGGAGCCCAAGGTGTTAAAGGTGATACTGGAGCCACAGGCGCTACTGGAGCAATGGGAGCCCAAGGTGTTAAAGGTGATACTGGAGCCACAGGCGCTACTGGAGCAATGGGAGCCCAAGGTGTTAAAGGTGATACTGGAGCCACAGGTGCTACTGGAGCAATGGGAGCCCAAGGTGTTAAAGGTGATACTGGAGCGACAGGTGCTACTGGAGCAATGGGAGCCCAAGGTGTTAAAGGTGATACTGGAGCCACAGGCGCTACTGGAGCAATGGGAGCTCAAGGTATTAAAGGTGATACTGGAGCCACAGGCGCTACTGGAGCAATGGGAGCTCAAGGTATTAAAGGTGATACTGGAGCCACAGGTGCGACTGGAGCAATGGGAGCCCAAGGTATTCAGGGTGTAACAGGAGTGACAGGTGCTACTGGAGCAATGGGAGCTCAAGGTCTAAATGCCTATCAACAAGCTGTAGAAAATGGCTTTGATGGCACTGTTGTAGAATGGTTGGCAAGTCTTAAGGGTGCAAATGGTACTACTGGAACCAACGGTGTGAGTGCTTATCAACTGGCTATAGATGGTGGTTATAAAGGAACAATTACTCAGTGGTTGGCTAGCTTAAAAGGTAAAGATGGTGCAGATGGTACAAATGGTATTACTCCAGAGGAAATGGCTGCTGCGGATACCACCATATTGAACCAAGCCAAAACTTATGTAAATCAAGTGGGTCAGCAAACCTTGAATGATGCAAAAGCCTATACCGATAGTCGAGTAAACGCACTGAATAACGACATGCGTAAATTAGAAGATCGAACATACGCTGCTGTAGCTTCTAGTATCGCAATTGCTTCTTTACCACAACCGACTGAAGCAGGTATGAGTATGGTGAGTGGTGGTATTGGAATGTGGGAAGGTGAGCAAGGTTATGCCCTCGGTGTAAGTGGTGTCACCGAAAATAATAAATATGTCTATAAAGTTGCTTTGACTGGCAATAGCCAAGGTGACTTTGGTGGCGGTGCTTCGATAGGTTATCAATGGAAGTAAGTGTAAATTGATCTTAGTAGCTCAAGCAGAAAAGCTCCTGAACTTCAGGGGCTTTTTTGCATATACACTAAAAAATTGCTCTTCATCATGATGGATATGTCACTACATTAAACATTAATATTTATACAAATCTTCTTATTTTCTCAATTATTAGCCACTGAATTTGGTTTAATATGTGGCTTTCAATAGATTGCGAAATAGCAAATAAAAAAGGTGATGACATGAACATGCTTCGTAAAACCATGTGTACTGTAGCATTGGGTGCAGTGACACTAGCGCCGATGATCAGTACTACTGTTTTTGCAGCACCTGTAGCGGCATCGGAGCAACAAGCAACTGCAAACTTGGTTAAGCAGTTAAGTGGTATTCAAAGTTTATCAGCTAATTTTGAGCAAACAACAAAAGCTTCAAGTGGTGCTAAGACGGCACAAAAAAAAGGTTTAACGGCACAACACATGAATCAAACCTTTAAAGGGACGATGAAAGTTGCACGCCCAGGAAAGTTCTATTGGGAAACAACCACACCTGCAAAACAAACTATTGTGACCTCAGGTAAAACAGTATGGATTTATGATCCAGATTTACAGCAAGCAGTTCGTCAAAGCTTGGATGAACAAGTCGCAAATACACCCGCGTTGCTATTATCGGGCAACACCAACCAGATTATGCAGTCTTACCGTGTTACCCAACCCAATAAAGGCAAAACCTATTACACCCTTTATCCGAAAAGTGACGATGGTGCCTTCCAGAGTTTAACCATTAGTTTTGGTGGTAACAAAGCTCCGAATTTGATGATTTTACAAGATTCATTGGGTCAAACGACATACGTAAAATTTAATAATGTGAAAGTGAATGCCGCCATTCCAGCATCGACTTTTAATTTTACCCCACCGAAGGGTACAGATATTGTTGATCAATAATTCAGCATGATTTAGAACTGTGTTCTAATCAGACAAAAGCAGCGTAATCGCTGCTTTTTTCATTTGAAGTTATCGAAATATGTTTGTGCGCAGGTTTAAAATAGTGCGGGACAGATCCTTCTAACTTGGGCTACATTTTGTAATTTCATCTTAAAGTTAGAGTTTGTATAGTGAGATACATCGTTTGAAGATACCGAATATAAGGTTTATTTATGAACACTTTCCAATTAGAACAACGAAATTTGGTTTTGCCACTGTTGTGTTCAGTGGTTTTATTTGTGGGTTGTCAGCCTAAAGATACCTCGCAGAAATCTGCGGAGGCTAAAACTACAACCACGGAAGCATCGGCTACGCAAGTTATTCCTGCTATTCAGGCAAAAGTCGTACCAGTTAAATTGGCTAAACCTGAAGCATGTGAAACGGAAGGTTGTACCCAATACGATATTCAAACGGTTGAAACCAATTTCAAATGGATTGATCAGTATTTTATGGATCGGATTAAAAAAGCCGATCCAATTGCATTTTCGGATCAACCCAATCAAAAAGTACGTATTGAAGAAGATGTTCAACCGGGCTTAAATCAAAGTTCGACCTATGTGCGTTATGTAGGGCAAAACGATAATTTCGCAACCTTTGCCATGCAAAGTTATAGCTATTCAGCAGGCGCGGCACATGGCATGTACCATCAGGAATTTGTGAATTTTGATTTGAACAAGAAAAAGCGTTTAGCTCTGCAAGATGTTTTAATAAAAGGTGTAGATGCACAGGTTTTAGATGCGCTGTATGACAATAATTTAAATTGGTTGCAAGAACACAATATCGAAAAGGCTAAATTACAGCTCAGCGATAACTTTTATTATGGTGCAAATGGTTTAGTGTTTGTGTACCCACTTTATGAGTTAGCCTCTTATGCAGAAGGTATGAGTGAGTTGACACTACCGTACTATAGTTTGAAAAAATTTGTACGCCCTGAATATTTACCAAGTTTGCCGCAATATCCTGAGCATTAAAATACGCATGAATAAGCCTAATTGATGGATTATTGCCTGAATGTGGTGAAGCGGGAACGTTGCCGACTGTATTTTTTGGCATGAACAGCTTACACTATAGCCAGTTTTTTTCTTTAGTAAAGACTGGCTATGATCGACCCGAAATTAATCAGAACAAATATTGAGGCTGTAAATTTAGCCTTGGCAAAACGTGGTATTCAATTGGATGTGGCAGAGTGGGCATCATTAGAAGCTCGCCGTAAAGATTTACAATCCAAAACTGAAACGTTGCAAGCTGAGCGTAATGCGGGCGCGAAACAAGTTGGTCAAATTAAAAAAGCGGGTGGTGATGCATCCGAAATCATGGCGCGTATGGGTGCTATTGGTGATGAAATTAAAGCAGCTGAAGTTGCTTTAGCTGAGTTGCAAGCGGAACTTGAAGCAAAACTACTTTCTATTCCAAACATGCCACACGAATCTGTGCCAGAAGGTAAAGACGAGAGTGATAATGTTGAAGTATATACATGGGGTACACCACGTAGCTTCGATTTTGAGATTAAAGATCACACCGATCTTGGCGAGTGGATGGGTGGTTTAGAGTTTGAAACGGCAACCAAATTAACAGGTTCACGTTTTAGTGTTTTGAAAGGACCATTAGCGCGTTTACAACGTGCGCTAACTCAATTTATGCTCGATACGCATACCTTAAAAAATGGTTATACCGAAGCCTATGTACCGTATTTGGTGAATGCAGATTCTTTACGTGGTACGGGACAATTACCTAAATTTGAAGAAGATTTATTCAAATTACAAGGTGAAAAAGAATATTACCTGATTCCGACGGCTGAAGTACCAGTCACCAACTTTGTGCGCGATGAAATTATTGATGCAGATCGTTTACCATTAAAATATGCAGCACACACGCCATGTTTCCGTAGTGAGGCAGGTTCTTATGGTCGTGATACACGTGGTTTAATTCGCCAGCACCAATTTGATAAAGTTGAGATGGTGCAAATTGTAAAACCAGAAGATTCAATGCAAGCCTTAGAAGAATTAACAGGTCATGCAGAAGGTATTTTACAAGCGCTAGGCTTACCTTACCGTAAAATTACGTTATGTGGCGGAGATATGGGCTTTGGTGCTGCAAAAACTTACGATCTTGAAGTTTGGGTGCCAAGCCAAAATACTTATCGTGAAATTTCGTCATGCTCAAATATGTGGGATTTCCAAGCGCGTCGTATGAAAGCACGTTACCGTGCTGATCAGAAGAAGACAGAGTTCGTGCATACTTTGAATGGTTCTGGATTGGCGGTAGGACGTACTTTATTGGCAGTGATGGAAAACTATCAACGCGCTGATGGATCAATTGAAGTTCCAGCAGCATTACGTCCATATATGGGCGGTGCAGAATACATCGATTAATTGATTTTTCGATGAGTGTGCGTTTGTGCACGAAAATTGCTTTAAGACGATCAGATGTAAATGTTAGAGGTATTCCGTGGAAATATTTCCAATCTCTTTAAAGCTGCAACAGCAACCTTGTCTGATTGTCGGTGGTGGGCGTATCGCTTACCGTAAAGCGGTTTTATTAGCCAAAGCAGGGGCAATTCTGGATGTAATTGCGCCTGCAATTGAGCCTGAGTTATTGGGATTGCTTGAGCAAACTCAAGGTCAGTATATTGCTGAAGCCTTTCAGCAACAGGTGAATTTACGCGATTACCGTCTTGTGATTGCTGCAACCAATGATCGCGCTGTCAATCAACAGGTATTTGAAGTCTGTGAAGCTGAAAAGGTGCTGGTTAATAGTGTAGATGATCCACCCCATTGTCGTTTTATGGTTCCTGCCATTATTGATCGTTCACCATTGATTATTTCTGTGGCAAGCAATGGCACATCTCCCGTTTTATCTCGCCAAATTCGGACGCAGTTAGAAACCTTAATTCCACATGGGATGGGTAAGCTGGCGGAGTTTTCGGGTAAATGGCGCGCGACAGTAAAGCAAAAAATTACCAATCCAGATGAGCGTCGCATTTTTTGGGAAGACTTGTATGCAAGTCCACTCAAAGAGCAGGTGTTTAATGGTAATGAAGCTGAAGCCGATCAACTGATTGAGCAGGCATTACAAGCATGGAAAACTCCGAAAGGGGAAGTCTATTTGGTCGGTGCGGGACCTGGTGATCCTGAACTCTTGACCTTAAAAGCCTTACGCTTAATGCAACAAGCCGATGTGGTGATTTATGATCGTTTGGTATCACAGCCGATTATGGACCTATGTCGTCGTGATGCAGAAAAAATTTATGTAGGCAAAGCTCGCTCTAATCATTCAGTACCTCAAGAAGGCATTAATGCATTATTGGTCAAATATGCCAGTCAAGGTAAACGTGTTTGTCGGCTAAAAGGCGGTGATCCATTTATTTTTGGCCGTGGCGGCGAAGAAATTCAAGAGTTGTTTGATGCAGGCATTACCTTCCAAGTGGTGCCTGGGATTACTGCGGCATCCGGTTGTTCAGCTTATGCAGGTATTCCACTGACGCATCGTGATTATGCGCAAAGTGTCCGTTTCCTCACGGGACATCTCAAAGAAGGTTCACCTGAGTTACCTTGGGATGAGTTGGTCTACGAAAATCAAACCTTGGTGTTGTACATGGGCTTGGTTGGGTTGGAAAATACCTGCCAACAACTGATTGCACATGGGCAACGTCCCAATATGCCTGTTGCCTTGATTTCTAAAGGTACAACACCAGAGCAAAAAGTGATTGTAGGCACTTTGGCAGATATTGCGAGTAAAGTGAGCGAGCATCATATTCAAGCGCCAACTTTAACCATCATAGGTGAAGTGGTCAGTTTACGTGAACAATTACAATGGCAGTGAAAAGCTTGCCATTGTTTCATTCAATCCGCTAAGCATCAGGAAATAATTATTCGGAAAGGAATAAGCAATCTTTGTGCTAGCCATGTTTTTAAGTAGAGAAATCCTGTGATTCATGTTGTTTTATACGAGCCTGAAATTCCTGCCAACACAGGAAATATCATTCGTTTATGTGCCAATACAGGAGCGCAGTTACATTTGGTCAAGCCTTTAGGCTTTGAGTTGGATGATAAAAAATTAAAGCGTGCTGGTTTGGATTATCATGAGTGGGCACGCATGCAAATTTGGGACAATATTGAACAATGTCTTGAATTTTTGGCAACGCAAGGTGTGGATAAAGATGCCATCTATCCTTTAACCACCAAAGGTACAGAGACTCCACATACTTCTGATTTGAATCGACCAATTGCATTATTAATGGGACCAGAAACACGGGGTTTACCTGAACATGTGCGTTTAATGTTTCCGCAGCAACATTGGATTCGTTTACCGATGGCAGCGAATTCTCGCAGTTTGAATTTATCCAATGCCACTGCGGTAATCGTCTATGAAGCATGGCGTCAGCAAGGCTTTAAACAACTGGCAGAAGAATAAAATAAGTAGCGTGGCAGAGTCGATTTAAACGGACTCTGCTTGTTCTAGACGTTGATCAAATCCATGTCTAGATTTTAAGACTTTCCCCATATTGGCTTCGACCCAATCCTTCATTTGATAGGCATTTTGCACAAAATCTTTGCCTATCTCCGTCAGTGCATATTCAACGCGAATCACATTGTCTTCGTGAATAGTGCGTGTTAAAAAACCGTCTCGTTCTAATATCTTTAATTTTTGTGAGAGTACTTTGGGTGAAATCCCTAAGATATTCTTTTTCAATTCATTAAAATGTTGTGATTCTTGATCCAGCGTATACACAATCAATAAAATCCACTTGTCTGCAAATTTTTCAAAAAAAAGTCGGGCAGGACAATCTGGATGAAAAATATTAAATTTCAATGGTTTATTCATGAATTGTCGACCTCACTGCTTACATTTTTCCACTTTAAATATCAATTTTAATACCAGTTACCAAGTGGTAACTAATTGATACTAGGTTTCATAAGTGTATCATGAATGAATAAAGATTATGCTACTGCCTTAATTAGGGGCTGTATCGTAATCAACAGTCATTTTGGGGATGGGTCATGCAATGAACGTTACGGATGCCGTTGTTTTTATTACAGGTGCTAATCGCGGTTTAGGTTTAGCTATTGCGCGTGAAGCACGGAAACAAGGCGCAAAAAAAGTATATGTTGGAATGCGCGAGATTGCGGGTTTTCAAGAACAAGGTTTAATTCCTGTGCAACTTGATGTGAATGATGAGCAGTCTATCCAGCGTGCAGCGCAAACCTGTGCCGATACCACCATTTTGGTGAACAATGCGGGTATCGCCCTTTTAAATACGCATCCCGTTGATGCCAATATTATTGAGACCACCCATAAAATTTTAGAAACCAATTTGTTTGGCATGATGCGGGTGACACAAATATTTTCACCCATTTTGCAGCAAAACCAACAAAGTTATGTCGTGAATATTTTATCGGATGTATCTTGGGAACCAAGTACGTCATTAACTGGTTATGCAATTTCTAAAGCTGCCGCATGGTCTTATACCAACTCCAGTCGCCAGTGGTTATCTCAGTTTCATATTCAGGTAATGGGGGTGCATGTCGGATTTATTGATACTGATTTAACACGGGGTTTACCAATTCCCAAGTTTAGTCCTGAGTTTGTTGCAGAGCAGATCTTTGCTGGGATTCAACAAAATGCTTATGAAGTTTTGGTGGGAGAGAAAACACAAAGTTTGAAACAAGGTTTGAGTGATGTAGTTGCAAGCTATGTCAAACTGAAACCTGATCAGATTTAGTAAAAAGTAATGGTGTGGCTGCATGATGGTATTAACATGAAGCCTCAAAATATTAATCAACAATCGAATACAAAATAGTTTTATTTAAATTGAGGAAAACAAGATGTCGAATATTTCAGTGGTTTATTTTTCTGGCTATGGTCATACCAAAGTGATTGCACAAACTTTTGCTCAGGAAATTTCAGCAAATCTAATTGAAATTGATGCAAATGGTGATATTCAAGAACAGGATTGGGCGACACTCGATCAATCTGATGCGATTGTATTTGGTGCACCTACTTACATGGGAACTGCACCTTGGCAATTTAAAAAGTTTGCAGATGCATCGTCAAAAAAATGGTTCACACGTGCGTGGCAAGACAAAATTTTTGGTGGATTTACCAATAGTGCCAGTTTAAATGGAGATAAACAGGTTACTTTGATTCAATTGCAAACCCTTGCTTCACAGCATGGAGGGATTTGGGTAAGCTTAGGTTTATTGCCTGCCAATAGTAAATCAGCCACCCGTGAAGATGTGAACAATTTAGGTGGTTCTGTGGGCTTATTGGTCCAAACACCGTCAGATGCAAGTGTTGATGAAATTCCGAGTGGTGACCTCGCAACAGCAAAAGTTTATGCACAGCGTATCGCCACCATTACCGATAAGTTTTTGGCATAAGCCAGAATAAAAAAAGACGCATTAAGCGTCTTTTTTTTATGAAAATTAATGATGATGATCATCAAATTCATTATGTTGCGGAGCTGGTTGTTTGAACCCTTTGGTTTTATAACCTAAGTATAAAATCCCAAACATTGCCCACCACAGACCATATTTCAAAGCAGTTTCTTCAATTTCAAGCCACATGGCAAAAATACTGAGGAAACCAAGCATTGGAATAACCACGAAGTTGATAATCTCTTTGGCTGATTTAGTACGACCATCACGTAGTGCATAACGTGAAATCACCGATAGATTCACAAAAGTGAAAGCGGTTAAAGCACCAAAACTAATCATTGAGATCACAATATCGAGGTCCATAAAGCCAGCAGTTAAAGCCACCACACCGACAATCAAAATATTGTAAGACGGAGTATAGGTTTTTGGGCTGATATGACCAAAGATTTTTTTATTGATTACGCCATCACGACCCATCACATACATTAAGCGTGATACACCCGCATGTGCAGAAATACCTGATGCCATTACCGTTACAATTGCAAAATACAGTACCGCTGTTTTGAAGGCCACGCCACCTACAGCTTGTAAGATATCTGGCTGAGTTGCAGCGACATCTTCAAAGTAAGTTTTTGGATCATTCGGGAAGTAAATTTGCATGAAATAGGTGCTGATGATGAAAATCACACCTGCAAATAATGCCGTCATGAAAATAGCTTTAGGTAGGGTTTTTTCAGTGTCTTTGGTTTCTTCTGCCAACGAACTTAAAGAGTCAAACCCTGTGAAAGAGAAGCAGAGTAACGTTGCACCTGTAATTAATGCACCAACAGTGGTCATCTCGTTCCAAAATGGTTCAAGGCTCCAAAGCTGATATTTCGCATTGACCAGAGTGCCATCTGCATTCACGCCACCAGCCAGTAATTGATACACCATCCATGTAAAGTATGCAATTACCCCCAACTGAACGAAAACAATCAGACTGTTAAAGTTTGCAACAAAACGCGCACCGCGTAAGTTAACCCCTGTCATCAGTGCAGTAAGACCTAAAACCCAAACCCAATGGTTTACATCTGGGAATAAGGCCTCTAAATAAATTACTGCCAGAACAATGTTGACCATTGGCGATAATAGATAGTCTAACCAAGATGACCAACCCACCATAAAGCCGACATTCGGGTGAATGGATTTTTGGGCATAGGTATAGGCGGAACCTGAGGATGGGTAGCGACGGATCATGTGTCCGTAACTAATAGAGGTAAATAGGATCGCAACCAAGGCAATAATATAAGAGGTTGGAACATGATAATGGCTTTCTTCAGATACTAAACCAAAAGTATCAAACAAGGTCATTGGCTGAATATATGCTAGGCCAATAATGACGATGTGCCAAAATCCAAGCGTTTTTTGCAGTTTAGCTGCCGATTGAGTCCCAGAGTTATTTGTCAACGGCGTTATCCTCTTAATCGTTGATCAAGGATCAGTCATGTTTATAAGGATCGTTTGAGACGAACGATCCCCCCTACGAATAAAATAAAGTGCGCCAATCTATCCTAAATTGATGTCACTTGTCAGTATTTTTGTAGAATTTTTTAGCAAATTCTCTGCCAAATAGGTAAAAAATAAATGACTAATGTGTCATTTATAAAAAAGCCTGATGTTGGAACATCAGGCTTTTTTATTTATTGCATTTTTACCATGCTTTTTGAAGAATTGATCTTAAGTCTTCAAAGGATGCTTCTTTCGGATTATAGATGATGGAACCATCATTTAAGGCTTTTTCAGCCACTTCATCTAGTTGAGCCTCGGTAACTTTACCTGTTTCTTGAAGCGTTCTTGGTAGTTTAGTTAGGCTGAACAAACGGTCACGCATCGCTTGAATGGTCGTGATGGCTTTACCTGCACGTAAATGTGCTGGGGTTTGTGCATAAATATCGGCTCCTGCAAGAGGAAGTAATAGATCTGCGATTTTGTCACCATTCACTTCTTTGTTGTATTCCAATACATAAGGCAAGAATAAATTCATGCATAGACCGTGGGGGAGGTGAGCCACAGCACCGAGTGCATGTCCTAAAGAATGAACCAGACCAACCATAGAATTAGAGAAGGCAATACCAGCCATAGTCGATGCTTGCGCCAATTCTAAACGACCTTGTGAATCGTTTGGGTTATCTAAAACATTAAACAAGTTGCTGCAGATTTTTTTGATTGCAGCCGTTGCATAGGCATCACTGATTGGGTTGGCGGCCATGCAAGTGTAGGCTTCAACAGCATGTGTCAGTGCATCCATCGCAGTCATCGCGGTGAGATGTGGCGGCAAAGTAAGGGTCATACGCGGATCAAGAATTGCAGCATGTGGCATTAGATAGTATGAAGCAAAAGCCATTTTTACATTCTTGGTCTTGTCTGATACAACAGCAACCATAGTCACTTCAGAGCCTGTACCTGATGTGGTTGGAATCACAAAGAAAGGTTTTAAAGGCTTAGGTAAGTTGTGTGCGCCTGAATATTGCAGTAAATCATCACCGCCTTCACTGACTAAAATATTGGTAGCTTTAGATGTATCAATCACTGAACCACCACCAACGGCAATAATCGCATCACATTGGTTTTCACGATATAAGGCAGCAGCTTGACGAACAGTATCTAGGCTTGAATCAGGTGGAACATCATCAAAAATACAGCCAATCACGGCGTCGGTTGATTCAAAGGCAGCTTCAATGGGTGCTAATAATTGGTTACCACGTACACCTTTGTCGGTAATGATCATAGGGCGTTTGGCACCTAAAGTCGCAAGTTCAAAAGGAATATGCTCTAACGCGGCATTACCTGCAATAACTTTAACTGGGCAAAAAAATTCATAATAAGGCTTTGCCATGTTATGCACTCCGTTTGAAATATGATTGAGCCACTTTAAGATAAATATTGGCTGCGCCTGTAAGCTTTTCTTTTAGGCTTAGTTCGTGTGGGTATTGTTTGACTGCAAGTTCAGCCAGTAATTTCGGTAAAATCAACGCTTCCATTTTATTCAAGCAACGAACTAAACGAATGGCATAAGATAAATCACCATCGGCAATCATTCGGTCATTGGCAAATGCTTGGGCTGTACTTTCCTGAAAAGAAAAGACTAAAAAGGCATGACTGAGATGTTTGAATGTAATGGTGAGGTCTGGTTTTTGCTCGGTTTCATTCAATAATATCAATTCATGATTATCGGTGACTTTGGCAATAAAAGCAGGACCATGCGGGAATACCTTCATGGACAATACGAAATTTGCAGGAAATTTTGCAACTTCCTGCTTAACTTCATCATCCACCTGACTTGCCATAACCAATCCTCTGCCAATCACATCCATCATGAGTTTGACATAGCCGAGCTGTAAAGCAGGTTTTACTGATTTGTTTAAAATCACTTGCTTATCCCTTAGTTTAAGAGTCTTTTATTTTATTTAGAGTAAATACTCTAATTTATTTCACTGTATAAAGTAAAGTGCTTATTGTTGAACAATTTGAACTTTATTAAAGTACCCGCTGTTTTCTAAAGTTTCAATGATATCGACGCATAAGTTTTCAAAACTTGGTGGGTTTTGTTCAATTAAGTCATGAATGCGGACCATTTCTAGACCCGCGTAGCCACATGGATTGATGGTATGAAAACCAGTTAAATCACAATTAATATTGAGTGCGAGTCCGTGATAACTACGTCCACGACGAATTTTAAACCCTAAAGATCCTATTTTGCGCTCATTTACATACACACCAGGCGCATCGGGTTTGGCATACGCTTCAATTCCGTACTTATTCAGTAACTCAATCATCAAGTTTTCCGCATAAGACACCAGTGTGCGCACATTCCAACCTAGGCGATTTAAATCAAACATGAAGTAAGCCACCAATTGACCAGGGCCATGCCATGTCACTTGTCCGCCCCGATCTGTCTGTACCACAGGAATGTTGGAAGGAATTAAAATGTGTTCTGGTTTGCCTGCTTGACCTTGAGTCAAGACATCGGGATGTTGTAATAACCACAGTTCGTCAGGTGTTTCTGCATCACGCTGCTCGGTCAATTGTTTCATGTCCTGAAAGCGATCGGCATAAGGGGTAAGCTGAGTAAATTGACGAATGATTAAAGTGGGTTTGAGTACAGCATCAGTCACGTCGACAGCATCCTTATCAATATTGGAATGTGAGCTAAATTATAAGCCGAGCTGAGTAGGATAGGGAGATATATCTGGAATGGAATTCAAAGTGACATAAAAAAACACGCAGTTCGCGTGTTTTTTTGAGTGCTTATAGTGCAGTTTTAATTAACGGACAAGCCGCAAGATCTGCATATAACTGATGAACTTGTTCTAATTCTTCAAAACGCAATTGAGCGGTTAAAGAATGATATTTACCCGTGCGTGATGGTTGTACTTGAATCGATTTACCATCAAACTCAGGGAAATGTTTTACTAAAATTTCAACTACAGCAACATGTAACTCAGTGCCAGCAAGACCTATGAGTTTAATCGGGTAGTCCATTGGGAACACCCAAAGATGTTCTTGTAATTCACGAGATGGTGTACGGTCTAACATAGTCATGAGCGTCAGTCCCCCTTATTTCAAACGCCTGCGAAACTGCAGGCGTTAGGTGTTGCTCTTAAATACATAATGGAGACAAGCGATAAAATTTCAAGTCTCCATCGTATCTATACAAATTAGTCGTTTTCTAGGAATGAACGTAAGTGTTCAGAACGAGAAGGATGACGTAACTTACGAAGTGCTTTGGCTTCAATCTGACGAATACGTTCACGTGTTACATCAAACTGTTTACCTACTTCTTCTAAAGTATGATCGGTTGGCATATCAATACCAAAACGCATTTTCAAGACTTTGGCTTCACGTTCAGTCAAGTTTTCAAGCACTTCACGTGTTGCTTCTTTTAAGCCTTCAGACGTTGCAGCATCAACTGGTGAGGTGATGTTACTGTCTTCAATGAAGTCACCCAAGTGCGAATCTTCATCATCACCAATTGGCGTTTCCATAGAAATCGGCTCTTTGGCAATTTTGAGGACTTTACGAACTTTAACCTCGTCCATTTCCAAACGTTCGCCGAGTTCTTCAGGTGTAGGTTCACGGCCCATTTCTTGAAGAAGTTGACGAGATACACGGTTGATCTTGTTAATGGTTTCGATCATGTGTACTGGAATACGAATGGTACGTGCTTGGTCGGCAATTGAGCGGGTAATCGCCTGACGAATCCACCATGTTGCATAAGTCGAGAACTTATAACCACGACGGTATTCAAACTTGTCAACTGCCTTCATCAAGCCGATGTTACCTTCTTGAATTAAGTCTAGGAACTGTAAGCCACGGTTGGTATATTTTTTCGCAATCGAAATTACCAAACGAAGGTTGGCTTCAACCATTTCCTTTTTCGCACGACGTGCTTTTGCTTCACCCACAGCCATACGTTTAGAAATGTCTTTAATGTCTTTTACATTCAAGTCCAATTCTTTTTCGATGTCGGCAATTTTCTGTTGGAAAGCAAGCACATCAGGACGCACTTTTTCTAAATGCGCTTTATGCTCAGCTGGCGCTTTGGCAATTTGTTCATCTAACCAAGCAAAGTTTGATTCTTGACCTGGGAAAGATGTACGGAATTGAGTACGATCCATACGGCCACGACGAACTGCGTAGCGCATTACTTCGCGTTCAGACGTACGAATTTGGTCGTGAGTGCCACGAATCATTTCTGAAATGATATCAAATAGACGCGGAGTAAATTTGAACATCATAAACACAGTTGCAAGGGCTTCAAGCGCAGCTTTAGCCTCGTCGCTATTACGACCATGTTTCGCAATTACGGTTTTGGTTTGTTCCCACGCATTTGAAAGTTCTGAAAAACGTACTTTCGCAACTTCAGGGTCTGGGCCAGAATCACCTTCAGAATCATCATCACTTTCAGACTCTTCATCTTCATCTTCATCATCAAGTTTGACATCTTTGGTTGACTTGCTTGAAGAGTCTGCAATTTCTTCAATTTCTTCAGCTTCTTCTTCCAAGACTTCTGGAATCTCTTCATCAGTTTCAGGGTCTAAATAGCCTGATAAAATATCTGCAAGACGACGTTCGCCTTCTAGAAAATCATTATATTCTTGTAAAACGACTTCAACTGCATTTGGCCAGTAGGCAATAGAATGCAGAACATCGCGAATACCTTCTTCGATACGTTTCGCAATGCTAATTTCACCCTCACGGGTTAAAAGCTCAACAGTACCCATTTCACGCATGTACATACGTACAGGGTCTGTGGTGCGACCAGGTTCGTTTTCTACAGAGGCAAGAACGGCAGCAGCTTCTTCTTCTGCAACTTCATCGGCAGCTTCTGCATTGTCTTCGAACATTGTATCGTCAGATTCAGGTGCACGTTCGTGTACAGGAATACCCACGTCTTGAAGCATTTGAATAATGTCTTCAATCTGTTCGCTTTCAGTAATCGAGTCTGGGAGATGATCGTTAACCTCAGCATAAGTTAAGTAACCTTGCTCTTTGCCTCGGCTAATCAGAGCCGCTACTTGCGAAGTAGGGGAAGTCATATCGCTCATCTTTGCTTACTCTTGGTTGAATCTGTGACTGTGAAAAACCGTGCTGGATAGCTCAGTTTGCTTCATAAACTTATCTGTAAATTGCAATGTATCTCATCAGGAATGATCAGCAAATAAGCCGCCTGATAAAATATTTAATGTAAATTTAAGGATAAAGATGGGGGTGAATTTGTTATTTTCAAGTTCATCCCTTGCGTTCGTCAGTTCAAAATCCAACATTTGGAATCAAAAAACATTTTGGATTTGATATTAAAAATACCGCAAAACTAAAAGACGCAGGGTGGATTATATCATGCCATGAAATTGGTTAAAAATAAAGACCAAAATTCAAATAAAATGCAATAAATTTAAATAAAGCTTGACAAGATTTCGGAAGAACGATAAATAGCGCCTAGACCCATTATATTTTTATTCTGAGGTAGTTTGAGTGTCTTCAACAGATTTTGAATTAGATGATAACTACGGTGATGATGACGTCAATTTTGACGAAGCATCAAGCAAGATTAGCGCAAAAGAGTCGCTGGAAAAACGTCGATTAATTGATGACTTACTCGCACAACGCCGTTTAGAGCGCGAGTTAAAAGATTTTGATTACGATATAGACGATGACGACGATTTCGATGATGAGGATGATTAAAACTCACGATGAGAATCGTGTGCTGAAAATGTTATGATACGTCTTACAATTTTAAGCTTGGATATAAAATGAGTGCTTTAGATTTAGACCTATTGAGTGAATATCTAGATGGTGACCAAAATGAGCATGGTCTAGATTTCGCAGCGACTCATGGTTTTTTATGTGCAATTGCTGTTGGCCCGCAATTTGATCGCTGGTTAGATGAACTTTTTGAAAGTAATCAGAAAAAAGTTCCTGCTGAGATTATTGCGCAAGTCAAATCTTGGCTAGACAGTATTCGTCAGAATTTGGCAAATGAAGAAGGAATTGAATTTCCTTTTGAAATTGAAGAAGCTGATGTGGAATCAAGTTTAGGTGACTGGAGTGTTGGCTTTGTCGATGCGATGTTCTTAAATGAAGAAGCATGGTTTGCACCAGAATACGAAGAACAATTGGTTGATTTAACTTTACCAATCATGGTGTTCAGTGGCATTGATGACGAAGATCCACAAATGGAATCTTTCCGTCGCAATGGTCAATTAATGGATGAATTGGCGGAAGAAATTCCAGACAATTTAAATGAAATTTATTTAATGTACCACACGCCAGCGTGATGTGACATCTTGCGCCGCTACAATCGCGGCTCATGTATCACCACACACCAAATTAATCTTATAGCATTAAAAGAAAAGCACCGTCAGGTGCTTTTTTTATGTTAATGATAAGCTAAAAGCCATCTTATTGATGTTGAGTTTAATGTGAATGGAGCGTTAAATCCGATGCTGTTTTATTGCGATAAAACTTGCATACCAGCCATAGGCAAAATGAAAAATGACACCATGCACTGCGATTAAGCACAACATGATGAGTGCTGAAAGACCGAGACCAGCTTCATCGGCAGCTTTTAAAATTTGTTCTGCATTTGGGTTTATCAATACCAAGAAGAACACGAAGAAACTCTCAATAACAATGGCAATAGCGCTACAACCCCAAACCAATTGAATTTTTTCATCACTGCTAGGTAAACGTTGTTCTTTTTTGACAAAATGGTTGGCATTTAGCAAAGCTGAAGCGATTAAGGCTGGAATTAAGGTGATTCCGCCTAAATGTAAACCAAAAATGAGAATAGTTACGAGGATCACTAAAGCGATACTGTAAATTGCAGTAAAATGTTTTAAATAATGCTTCATGTAAATCCTTAAGTTAAATGTGCTTAGTCTTTGAAATTTCTTCTTTTTTGCTGATGTCGTCGATAGAAAATCCATACCATAATGAGCAGGGCAATACCAAGCATCACATAGCCCACTTGGCTAAAAATTTGATGCATGAGTGCTTGATTTTCACCGAAATAGAAGCCTACGCAGGCTAAGAAACTGGTCCAAATAATGGTACCTAAGCTGCTGTAGAACATGAATTTCCAAAATGGCATACGACTCATGCCTGCAGGAATACTGATTAGAGAACGGACAGCAGGGACCATACGACCAAAAAAGACGATACGGTGTCCGTAATGTTCGAACCAGTCTAAGGCAGTTTTGACATCGGTTGATTGAATAAAGAAATATTTGCCATATCGGTCAACGAAACGAAAGATGGTTTCATGATTAAATTTATAACCAATCCAATATAGAACTGCCGCGGCAACTAAAGAGCCGATACAACCCGCAATAATCACACCGATGAGCAGTAGCTCGCCACGCGAGGCGGAATAACCTGCGGAAGGCATGATAATTTCGGAAGGTACAGGAGGGAAGACGTTATCTAAAAACATCAATAGGGCTATACCGAGATAGCCCAGTTTCTCCATAATGAAGATAATCCATTCTGTCAGGTTCATATACGTTTATGAAAGTGAAGACAATTTATCCTAATTGGATTTGAAACAGTGGTAAAGCTCTGTTTTGTATTTGTTTACTTTGGGCTAAGTACAAAAAAGCCTCCGAAAGAGGAGGCTTTGGGGAAGATTGCAAAAAATTAAAGACGTTTGCGTTTTGCCGCAGCAATTTGAGATTGACGCATACGGAAGCCATCTTTTTGTTTGTCCGTGGTTTTGTCTACACAATACTTACAAGATACACCATGTTCATAACTTGGCTCTTCCACTTCGGCTGGAATTAATGGCCAACCACATGCGTGACATTTAATGTTTTGACCTTCTTCTACACCGTGAGTCACCGCTGTACGACCGTCAAATACGAAACATTCACCTTCCCACATGCTTTCTTCGGCAGGGGTTTCTTCTAAATACTTTAGGATACCACCTTTCAGGTGATACACCTCGTCAAAGCCTTCTTGTAAAAGCAAAGAAGTCGATTTTTCACAACGAATACCACCAGTACAGAACATCGCAATTTTCTTGTCTTTATGTTGAGCAAGATTTTGTTTTACATAATCTGGAAATTCACGGAAAGTCTCAGTTTGTGGGTCGATTGCGCCTTTAAAAGTACCGGCTTTATATTCGTAATCATTGCGAGTATCAATCAGAATCACGTCATCACGTGCAATCAGATCGTTCCATTCTTTAGGGTCTAGGTAGTGACCAACTAAATCACGTGGTTTAACTTCTACGCCCAGCGTGACAATTTCTTTTTTTAGTTTAATTTTCATTTTACGAAATGGTTTTTCAGAGCTGGTTGACTCTTTATATTCCATGGCGTTAAAGCCTTCGTTTAAAAGAAATTGGTGTACAGCATCAATTGCTGCACGGTCACCCGCAACGGTACCGTTAATTCCTTCATCTGCAACAATTAGAGTACCACATAGATTGATAGTGTTTACCAAGTTTAAAAGACGCTGTTGTAAATCAGCAGAATCTTGAACTTCTTTGAATTGATAAAGTGCGGCAACAACCCAATCAGCGGTCGCTTGCTGTTCTACAGGTGCAAGCTGTTCTACAGTAGCGTTCATGGAGTACTCCAAATATAAACGATAGGACAAAATTTAAGGCGCATATTTTAGCGCGAATTACAGTAATAAGCGAGAAAACCCGTCAAGAATTATGGTTTTTAAATTAGGCGATAAACGGTATGATGCTTAAGCAATCTTAATTGAAAATTAATGGAATTAAATTTTGTTTTATAGTGTTTATCTATATGATTTTAGGAGTTTATTTTGAGTAATGATCGTCGAATCGCTTCACTTACGCCATGTGCAGGGCGTTGTTCTACGGTCTTTGGTGATGCAGTTTGTCGGGGGTGTCGTCGTTTTAATCATGAAGTCATTCAGTGGAATACTTATTCAGCAACGCAGCAAAATGCTGTTTGGGTTCGCTTAGATGCTCAGCTAGATCAGATTCTAGTGCCAATGCTACCCTTTGCAGATTTAAGACATGTTGAAGGTTTTGTCTTGTCGAAGCGCGTGCGTTTGCGGCCAGAAGCTTCTAAAGGGCGTAAGTTATATCATGCACTTAAAATTTGTGAAAAGAACAAAAATTTTACTCAAGAAAGTGGCTTGGGTATTGCTGAGCAGCAAGTGAAAGCTTTGTGGCAAGAGTTTGAGCGTCGTGTATTGGCATTGGCGACTGCAAGTTATGATTTGGCATTTTTACGTGCTGATGGAATTAGTCATAGCTTATTACGTGATGATGAAGAAGATTAAAACACGCACTTTATTTTAATTTGTATAAAAGAAAGTAATGACTTGTGAATTATATTGAATACTTTTTATATTGTTTTGCCGTTGTGATTATGATCGCTACACCTGGACCTGTCATGCTATTGGTGGCAAGTGCGGGTTTGAAAGGGGGCTATCGTCGTGCATTACAAACCATTTTTGGTACGAATCTGGCTTCTTTAGTTTTAATTGCCGCGTCTATTGCAATTCTTAAAGGCTTTTTAACCATTAGTGAGCAATGGTTTAATGTGGTTAAAATTTTAGGCTGTCTATATATTGTTTATCTTGGTCTACAAATTTTAAGAGAAGTTTGGCAGGGAGATGTTGGGGCTGAGAGTACCTCGGGTACAGTTGCAAATGGTGGATTTAAGCAAGGTTTTCTAGTCGCTATTTCTAATCCCAAAGATATTATTTTCTTTGCTTCATTTTTTCCGCAGTTTGTACAGATTACGCCAAATTTAAATTTGAGTTTAAGCATTCTAACGCTGAGCTGGATTGCGCTCGATTTTGCGACGTTATCCTTTGTTTATTTGATGTTTAATCGTTTTTCACGCTCGAAGATGTATCAACATCTGTTGGCTTGTTGCGGTATGATTTTAATTGTTGTCGCACTTTATGGTATTTATGCCACATTATTTTAAATGTGATCCTTGATCAGATTAAAAAAGTCCCAGCATGAAGACTGGGACTGTGTCATTTATACGTAATGAGTTAAGCGATATTGCACCAGTTCTTCAATGGTAATGACTGTAAGCTGATGAGTTTGAGCATAAGCCAAAACTTGTATCCCCGAAGCCATGCTGCCATCGGGATTGGTTAACTCGCATAAAACACCAGCGGGTTTAAGCCCAGCTAAGCGAGCAAGGTCAATTGTACCTTCAGTATGTCCACGACGACTCAAGACCCCACCATCACGCGCACGTAATGGGAATACATGACCCGGACGGTTCAAGTCACTGGCTACTGCGCCAGTACGTGTTGCTGCTTGAATGGTGGTTACACGGTCTTGTGCTGAAACCCCAGTTGTTACCCCTTGAGAGGCTTCAATCGTGACCGTAAATGCAGTTTTAAATTGGCTTGAGTTATCACTGACCATCGGTGGTAGTTCTAAATGATCTGCAAGTTCGTTAGTGATGCAAAGGCAAACAATACCAGAACCATCACGAATCATACGCGCCATGGTCTCGATCGTTAATGTTTCCGCGGCAATGATTAAATCCGCTTCATTTTCACGATCAAAATCATCCATGACCAAGACAGGTTTACCTTGGCGGATATCGGCTAATGCTTGTTGAATACGCTGTTCTGCTGGGGGAAGTGCTGAAAAAAAGAGTTCTGGTTGGATTAAACTAGACATTGAAACGCTCGCGTAAGTTGAAGATACGGTTGAACATTTCAGGACTTTGAAAAATTGGCGTAGCAATAAATAATCACAGGTTTGGCCTGAGACTTTATTGGTCACGTCGTCTTCTTTCATCCGGACTATACCGTCGGCTTTGGCTTTGAACCAAATCTGCATGTAGCTTTAAGGCTACACGCTCGTGGGCTGAGTCAGCAGTTGTAAAATATTCAGCTGAAATTACCACCGGTGGGGAATTACACCCCGCCCTGAAGCGATGTGCTGCCAGTATAAACTTTTTTACAGAAAATGTGATATTTCATCTAACTTTAGCATCATCATTATTTCTGACAATGATTGCAAGAAATTCGCTAAGCCAATTGAGAAGAGTAGTGGCGTATAGAAAGAACGCGAATTGTACGTAGATTTTTATAGGTGAGAAATAAAAAAGCCCGCAATTTGCGAGCTTCTTATTTATTTTATGCCACTTGGACTGGAATACAGTTTGCAGTGTGATTGACTGTATTGTCTGGGTTAGCGTAAACCAAACGAGGTTTATGTGCATTGGCTTCTGCTTCGGTAAATGCACCAAAAGTCGCAATGATCACAAGATCACCCACATCTGCTTGGTGAGCAGCACCACCATTTACTGAAATAATTCCAGAATTGTCTTCACCGCGAATCGCATAAGTCGCGAAACGTTTACCGTTCGTCACGTTCCAAACATGGATTTCTTCGTATTCACGAATACCAGCTAAATCCATTAACACACCATCAATTGCACATGAACCTTCATAATGAAGTTCAGCATGGGTAACTACAGCGCGGTGAATTTTGCATTTTAGTAAACGAGATAGCATGGCGAGCGTCTCCTGAGTGGACCTAAGACCGTTATCTTTTGTTTGAATCAATCGCTTCTTACAACATCAGTAATCAGCAAAAAACGCATTTTGCTCTGAAATAAACAACATGGCAAGAAAGATTGTTTAACAATTCAAATAAATTCAGTTGGGTTTATAAGCATTGATTTGATTCATTGCTTGCTGAATATCACCATTCACGAGTAACTTGAGTCGTGATAGTGCATGATCGATTGCATCATCCATTAAACTTTGTTCACTGCTTGGCGCTTTGCTAAGCACATGTCCAGAGACGCGTTCTTTAGAACCAGGATGACCAATACCAATACGTAGACGATGAAAATTTGGACCGAGGTGTGGAACAATGTCACGTAGTCCATTATGACCACCATGACCACCGCCAGTTTTGAGGCGAATGACACCAGGGTTCATATCAAGTTCATCATGGGCAATTAACATTGCTTCAGGTGCAACTTGATAAAATTTGCAGAAGGGAACAACACTTTTGCCTGAAAGGTTCATAAAGGTTGTTGGTAAAAGCAGACGAACGTCTTGACCTTCGATATTACCACGACCACTTATTCCATGGAATTTTGGATCGGCTTTTAATGTAATGCCATATTTTTCTGCAATGCGTTCTACAAACCAGAAGCCTGCATTATGGCGGGTTTGGGCATATTCCTTTCCAGGATTACCCAAACCAACAATTAGCGATAAATTAGCCACTAATTACACCATTTAACACTTATGCGCGTTTGAAGTCAGCGTGCATAGGTGTGTTTTTAGCTGGGTGACGTTGTAACGCTTGGATTTTAACGTTTTCAACTTTGTCGCCAACTTTGATTTCAACAACTTCTTCGAAGAAAGCGTTGTTTTCTAAAGCTTTAACAAGCTCACGAAGTTCTAAAGTAACAGCTACAGGTTCAGCGTTACCACCGTAGATGATTGCTGGAACTTGTGCAGCGTGACGAAGGCGGCGGCTCGCACCTTTCCCTTGGTTAGCTGCTTCACGTGCTTGTGCGTTTAATACGAAGTTTGCCATGATAGACATCCTTAATTTAAGTTTATTAAATAAACTAGATCTGCGACCGACCTAGTGAGACAAAGCCCTGCACTGGGCAGGGCTTTGGAATTTTAGCGTTATATTATAGATAACTATCGAACATTGCGCTAATAGATTCTTCGTTGTTAATACGACGAATTGTTTCAGCAACCATACTGGCAACCGAAACTTGGCGAATCTTACCAAGCTGTTGTGCTTCTTCAGAAAGCGGAATTGTATCTGTCACTACGAGTTCGTCGATGACAGAGTTTTTCAAATTCTCAATTGCTTTGCCTGAAAGTACAGGGTGAGTTGCATAGGCAACAACACGGCGAGCACCAAAAGTTTTTAGTGCATCAGCAGCTTTACATAAAGTACCTGCTGTATCTACCATGTCATCAACAATGACACAATCACGACCTTTCACATCACCAATCAAATGCATCACTTGTGATTCATTCGCTTTTTGACGACGTTTATCGATAATCGCAAGGTCAATATCACCCATTTGTTTAGCAACAGCACGAGCACGAACTACACCACCAACGTCTGGAGAAACAACCATGAGGTTGTCATGAGACTGTTGGCGTAAGTCAGCAAGTAATGCTGGAGTGCCGTAAATGTTGTCTACTGGGATATCGAAGAAACCTTGGATTTGGTCTGCATGTAGGTCGATCATTACAACACGGTCAATACCTACAGTGGTCAGCATGTCTGCGACAACTTTTGCAGTGATTGGAACACGTGATGAACGAGGACGACGGTCTTGACGTGCATAACCGAAGTAAGGAATGACAGCAGTTATACGACCAGCACTTGCACGACGTAAGGCGTCTGCCATCACTAAGATTTCCATAAGGTTATCATTAGTAGGCGCACAAGTAGGTTGTACGACAAATACGTCTTTACCACGAACATTTTCAGTGATTTCTACAGCAATCTCACCATCAGAGAAGGTTGAAACTGAAGCAGCACCTAAAGGAATGTGCAAATGGCTTACGACTTTTTGAGCGAATTGTGGATGAGCAGTTCCACTAAAAACGACAAGATTGGGCATGAAGCACCCTTGGCGGTTGGTGTGTTTGAAATTAGATGGCAGGGGCGGCTGGATTCGAACCAACGGATGGCGAGATCAAAACCCGCTGCCTTACCACTTGGCGACGCCCCTAATGCGGCAGAACTTTAATATTTTTGCGCGTTCATGTCAAGGTAAATTAACAAGAAGATGCAAAGTGTTGTTCTGTCTTTTAAACTTGAAATTGGCAGGGGCGGCTGGATTCGAACCAACGGATGGCGAGATCAAAACCCGCTGCCTTACCACTTGGCGACGCCCCTAAATTTGATGTGTGTATATGGCAGGGGCGGCTGGATTCGAACCAACGGATGGCGAGATCAAAACCCGCTGCCTTACCACTTGGCGACGCCCCTAATACATACATCTACAGGTGAAATTGGCAGGGGCGGCTGGATTCGAACCAACGGATGGCGAGATCAAAACCCGCTGCCTTACCACTTGGCGACGCCCCTATTGAACTTTAAAATGACGTAATGGAGATTCATTTAAACTATTGACCAAGTAAGCTTTACAAGGCGAATGTTTAAGAATTTCATTGACGTGCATTTCAGCAGTTACTTCAGTAAAAACACAAGCACCTGTACCTGTAAGTTTTGCAACACCGAACTGATCTAAATATTGCATCGCTTCATTGACTTCAGGATATAGACTTCTTACCAAAGGTTCAAAGTTATTTCCAAAGTCAGATGGCTTTATCTGATAGGCGCAAAATTTAGATGGCTTTGAGTTTCTTGTCAACGTCTTTTGTGAAAAAAGCAGTTGAGTGCTGATAAAACAATCAGGTTTTAGCACTATGTACTGTTTTTGATCTAAGTTGATGAATGTTAAGTGTTCACCTATGCCTTCTGCCCATGCATTTTTCCCATGTACAAAAATAGGAACATCCGCACCAAGTTTCACTCCTAACTCAGCCAATTGTTCAATTGTTAAACCGCATTGCCAGAGTTGGTTCACCACAATCAGGGTGGTAGCCGCATTGGATGAACCACCGCCGAGTCCAGCACCCATTGGAATATTTTTTTCAATGTTGATTTTTAAGCCAGTGAGATGTTTTGCTAGTGGTTTTAACATCTGTGTGGCTTTGTAAATTAAATTCTGTTCCAAATCGACGGCATTTAAGCCTTCGATCTGAATGTCCTTTTGCTGTGTAGGTTCAAATTCCAACCAATCGCATAAGTCGATCAGTTGAAAAATACTTTGTAGCTCGTGATATCCATTTTCACGACGTCCTGTGATGTGTAAAAACAGATTGAGTTTTGCAGGAGAAGGTACACGAATCATAGCCAGCCAGAATTAACGGTTTTGAATAAGCATTGTAATACGATTTTCTTTACCAGATTCAAGTTCTTGTTTCAGAACTAATTTATTGGGTAGTTGTGCCGTGTCGTTATAACTGAGATCGACTTGCCAGCCATCTTCAATAATTCGTTGCGGACGATTCGCTGCATCTTTGTTGATTTGTGCTTGCAGTGTTGCTGGTCGAGCCTGTACCCAATCAATTATATGAGTAATCGGCGCTTGCCAACCCGTTGCTTGCTCTAGGAGTTCTTCTGGTGTAGCGGCTTGGATTAAACCTGTTTTAGCACTATTGAGGCTCACAGCGCCTGGTCTTCCTGTAATTTGAGTTTTACCGACCCCAAGAATGCCACTAAGTTCGATATCAAATTCTTGCTGTTGTTGCTGCCAAGTAAAAAAAGCACTACCCGATTGTTGTGGGGTGCGAACACCAATTTTACCTTGTAAATTGAAATGATTCTGTTCAGCAGCATTTGGGCCTTCAGCAGGAATTTGTGGTTTAGTAAATTGTTGACAGCCTGTTAGGAATAAAACACTACTGGTGAATACGGTTAGACCGACTTTTGAAAATACACGCATCAAAATCAATTAGCTCTTTTTCATTTGTTGAGGTAACAGTAACGAATTCAGTTGTTCCAATTGAGGATCATTTGGGTGTTTTTGTTTTAATTGTTGTAACACAGTACTGAATTCAGTAATTTTTCCTTGCATATATAATGCTTTAGCGTATCGAACGCCTATTGAAACACTATTGCTTAAGGTATATGCCTTGCCAAGTACTTGCGCAGAAGTCTCAAAGTCATTCTGTAAATAGGTGATATAACCGAGCGTATCCAAAATGGATGCTTGATCAGGCGTATATTCTAATGCGAGTTCAACATAATGCCGTGCATCATCTAAACGTCGATTTTGTAAGGCGAGCGTATAGGCGTAGGCATTTAAATAAGTGGGGCTATTGGGTTCGATTTCCAATAAGCGATTGAGGAGTTGCTCTAATTTGGCACGATCTTGAAATGGATCAAGTAATAAGACTTCGGCATAGATTAAGTCAGGATCGTCCGGCAGATTTTTTATGGCTTCATCCAATAAACGGCGTGCCGCTTTGGTGTTGTTCATTCGCTTTAAAATATCTGCTTGCGCTTGATAGAGGAAACTGGCGTGTTGTGGGTAGTTGACCCGTTCTTGAGTTAAAAAGCGCAAGGCATCTTGTAGCTTATTTTGCTGTGCAAAAATATTAATCATGCTGCGTCTAGAGACAGGGTAGAGGCTACCATCGACCAAGCGGTAGTAGGCTTTGGCTGTTTCAAAGTGCTGCTTGCGTTCAGCATTGACGGCCAAATAGTAGTAGGCATCATTTTGATATTGAGCTGAATATCTCAGTTCGACCAAAAATTTTTCCGCATCTTCATATTGTTTTAAGTCAATACTGGTCAGACCTGCTAAAAAGAGGGCCTCTTCTTGTTTAGGCCACTTTTTTAAGATGCTTTCGAGCTTTTTAAGCGCAGTATCAGATTGATTTAATTTAATTAAGTATTTGGCTTCTGCGAGTCGAACTTCTAAATTGTCACGATGTTTACGACTAGATTTATCATACCATTTCAAAGTTTCTTGTTGGTCACCCAAGGCATTGAGCAAATTGGCTTTCATGAGAATAAAGCCGGTGACTTTTGGGCGCTTGCGCAAAGCACGGTTAATGGTAATTAGTGCTTGATCGAATTGACCATTTTGTGCGTCTAAGCCAGCGATTAGCACCAAAATGGATGGATTGTCTTTTTCTTTACTGGCAGATAAGGTTTTGAGCAGAACTTCACGGTCTGTTTGTGATTCAGGTGAAATACCCGCCAAAATTTGCTCTAAATCCGCATTGGGATCAATCATTAATATTTTATCGAGTGTTTCTGCTGCCAGCTCGTATTCATGTGCTTTTAAGGCGATATGCGATAAATAAAATAGTGCGGGCACATCTTCAGGTTCTTGTACCACCCAATGTGTTGCAATATCGAGTGCTGCTTTTAAATCATCTTGTTCTAGCGCAATATTGAGTGCACGTTGTTTCACAAGCGTGGAATTACTCCGAATAGCCAGAACAGTGTAGTTGTGCAAAGCGGTTGGGATATCATGATATGCCAAAGCAAATTCCGCAATCATGCTTTGTTTTATGGCATTATTGTTTGAATTTGCATGATAAACTGCCTCTGATGCTCTTGCATGAGTACCAGAAGCCATGCTACCAACCAGTAAGAATGTGGTAGAATACTGTTTTATCGTCGTGCCGTTTATACGGCTGTTTGTTTGACGCAATTTTTTCTTGATCCAAGTAATGCTTTTTATGACACCGATGTTGCACAATAGCATAAATTTAGTGAATTGATGATTTGATATGTCTTTCTTTGCATTGGGGGTCAACCATCAAACCGCGTCTGTAGCGTTGCGTGAGCAAATTGCATTTAATGCTGAAAAGCTTAGTGTATTGCTTGCCCAGCAAAGTCACAACACTGAATTAAATGATTTGGTGGTGGTGTCTACATGCAACCGCACAGAGGTTTATGCCATATCTGAAAATGCGGATATGGTACTCAGTTGGCTCGCCCAAGCAAATGATCTAGATGTAAAGCAACTGGTCAATCATGTTTACCGCTATGAGGATGCGCAAGCGGTGACGCATTTAATGCGCGTGGCTAGCGGGCTAGACTCCTTAATGCTCGGTGAACCGCAAATTTTAGGACAGGTCAAATCTGCCCTGTCTTTAGCCAAAGATGCGCACACGGTTTCAGGTAATTTAAACCGAATTTTTGAATATGCCTTTTATGCGGCCAAGCGTGTTCGTTCAGAAACTGCGGTGGGTAGCCATGCCGTTTCAATGGGTTATGCCGTTGCGCAGCTAGCCTTACAAGTTTTTAGTCAGCCTGAAAAATTGACCATTCTGGTGGTTGCGGCAGGTGAAATGAATAGCCTCGTTGCAAAGCATTTGGCGGAAATGGGTGTGGGTAAGGTGCTGATTTGTAACCGAACCCGTGAACGTGCCGAATTATTAGCTCAAGAAATTGCCCATCAGGTTGAAGTCGAAATTATTGAGTTTGCCGATTTAGCTGAGAATTTGCATCGCGCAGATGTGATTTCAAGTTGTACAGGAAGTTTGCATCAGGTTATTTCCTATCAAGATGTGAAACGAGCCTTAAAGAAACGCCGTTATCAGCAAATGCTCTTGGTTGATCTTGCTGTACCGCGGGATATAGAGCCAAAAGTTGAATCTTTAGATGGTGTCTATCTCTACGGTGTGGATGATTTACAGTCGGTTATTGATGAAAATCTTGCACAGCGTCGTCAGGCGGCAGTTGAAGCGGAAGTAATGGTGAATCAATTAGCCATTGAGCTGATTACCCATGAACGGGTCAATGAAGCGGGCGAAACCATTCATCAATATCGCCAACATGGACATGAATTACAACAAGAAGAATTACAGTTGGCCCTATCTCGTTTAGCCAAAGGCGAAAATGCTGCACAAATTATGCAAGATTTTGCGCATCGTCTAACGCAGAAATTGCTACATCCAACTTCTATTGTGTTGCGAGATGCAGCCAAAGCAGAAGATCCTGCTTATTTTGAACAATTGCAGCAAAGTTTAGCCCATGTTGCAGCTCATCGACGTAAAGCTAAAAAATAACCATGCTTTCTATGGCTTAAGATAATAGGCGCAGTCCAATTTTCTTGGTCAGTTCATTCAGTTGTTGACGTAAATTACGTGATTCGAGCAATGAGTTCGGGTCTTTTAATTTCTGTCGTAAATATTTTTCTTGTAAACCTAAGGCGTATTCAGTCGCCAGTTTATCTGCCATTTCGGGTGCATGGGTCAGCACTTCAATATTGGTACGTCGCATAATATCGGCAATTTCTAAGCCATAGGTACTGCATGCGCCCAATACGTAATAAGTTGCCAGTTCTTGGTCATCAGGTAAGTTGTCAAAAATCCGGTTGAGAATGTTGAGAACATGCGAAAGCAATTCCTGACTTGGAACAAAGGCTCGTAAAGTTTCAAAATGAATATACAAAAATGGATGATTCATCAGAATAGCGATGGCGAAATCTTCGTCTTTGGTTCGAATGTTAAAAGACAGGGAGGCATCATTGCTGAGTTGCGGTGTCCAACGTTTACCAAACCCCAATTTCTCCTTAAAGGATTGATTTAAAAGATAACGAAAAGAACCCGTTTTAGGTAGTAATTCGGTCAACTGGCGCAGTTCGGCCATGACCAGACTTTTACCTTCAGGACTACTGATATCCTGATTTTGGGTGAGGTGTGCAAACACGAAATCCGAAAGTAGGGGCGCTTGCTGTAATAAGCGCTGGAAATTTTCTAAACCTTCACGTCGAATCAGTGAGTCAGGGTCATGATCATTTGGGAGCACAAAAAACTTCAGTTCGCGACCATCATTCAATAAGGGTAAGGCAATATCTAAGGTGCGTCGTGCGGCTTTTTGACCTGCGGCATCACCATCAAAGGCAATGGTAATACGGCTGTTCTGTTTGAACAGAATATTTAAATGTTCAGTATTACTCGCGGTTCCCAAAGTTGCGACTGCACCATGAATGCCATTTTGTTGCAGCGCAATCACATCCATATAGCCTTCAACCATCAGCCAGTCTTGGGCTTTTTGTTTACGACCTTCATACAGCCCATACAGCAACTGATTTTTATGGAAAACTTCGGAATCTGGCGAGTTGATATATTTTGGTTTAATTTCATCATTCAGGGCACGGCCACCAAAGCCGACCACACGGCCTTTGGCATCACGAATCGGGAAAATCACGCGGTCACGCAGTAAGTCAAAATCACGTCCACTGTCACTGGTACGGATAAGTCCCAATAATTTTAAGCCCTGAACATCTTGTGGAAAGGCCTTTTCCAAATGTTGCCAATCTTCCGGTGCATAGCCTAAACGCCAGAATTGAATGGTGTCTGCGCCTAAGCCACGGTGTCTAAAATATTGTTGTGCGCTTTGACTCTGTGGCAATTGTCGTTCGTAAAATTGCGCGATATTTTCCAGCAAATCGTACAGATTACCATCTTGCGCAGGGGCTTCATTGAACGCTTGAAATTGTTCAAAATGAGCAAAAGGGTCATCGCTATTTCCAAATTCTTCAAATGGGTCATGATCGATTTGCGGGTTGTGAGGTGTTGGAATCTGAACAGGATTTGCAGGAGCAACTGGATCTGCTGCTACAGGTTTAGTTTCTCGTTTGTAGGAGAGACGTTTAGAATCTTGATTGTCTTTGGGTAATTCAATACCCGCTTGGCTCGACAGATCTTTCATCACATCGACAAAATTACGATTGTCGATGTCCATTAAAAAGCGAATGGCATTACCATTGGCCTGACAGCCAAAGCAGTGATAATACTGTTTGTCACGATAGACATGAAAAGAGGGCGACTTTTCCTGATGAAACGGGCAACAACCTGAGTAGGTACGTCCCGTTTTTTTAAGTTTCACGCGTTGACCAATTAAATCGACAATATCAGTTCGATCGAGAATTTGATCTATCGTGTGCTGAGGAATGGCCATAGTCGTTATCGTGATACGTGCAGCAAAAAGAAAATGCAAAGTGAGATTTGCGCGAATCTAACTTTTGCAAAAGAAAACTATTTATTTGTATATGGTTTAATCAACTTGATCAAGCCAAATGCAAAATATAAAAGGGCAAGTATGATAACTTGCCCTTGATCAAATTGCACGACGTGTTACGAGTTTTATTCGCCAGATGTGCTTGATGCAGGTACTTCACTAGAAACTTTTGGACGATCAAGCAAACCAAAAGTCATGCGGTTGGTGATGCTGCGTTGTTCGGCTGGTGCTGTCGTTTTATGGGTTTCGATAGAACTCTGTTCTTCACGACCAAAGACCCCTAAAGTTGCACGGTTGAGCCAGCTACCTTCTTTACGCGCAGCACGTAAATTCACGCTACCATCAGATTTCACCAGATTCGGATAGTTCAGTTTAAGAACATCTATATATTGTTGCGCAGTGGCTTTATCACCCAGTTGTTCGTAACCATAGGCAACTGTTGCTAAAGCTTCTGGAATTTGTGGTGTTTGTGGGTAATGTTCAATCACCCATTGCGAACGTTCAACAGCGGCTAACCACGCTTTACGCTTAATGTTAAAGCGCGCCACGTTCATTTCACTTTCAGCCAGCTCATTGCCAATATATTTCATACGTTGGGCCGCATCTACTGCATAGGTGCTTGATGGATAGCGACGAATGAAATCGACAAAGTTTTGGTAAGCCTGTTTTAAATAACTGGTATCACGATGTGATTGCTTTAATGAGGTATAACGCATTAAACCATCATAGTTTTGTTCCATGTTCGCTACACCGCGTACATAGTAAGCATAATCTACATTTGGGTGCTGCGGGTTTAAGCGAATAAAACGCTCTGCAAGACTGATGGTGCCTTCATAATCTTTTTGCTGGAATTTAGCGTACAACAAATCAAGCTGAGCTTGCTGTGCATAATCACCCGTTGGGTAGTAAGTATCAATCGCTTCTAGGTATTTGGCTGCATCAGTATATTGACCATTATCTAGCGCTTTTTCAGCTTTTTGTATATACACTTGCTCACTTAATTGTGGACCTGTATCCACCACTTCTTTTTTTGGATTACTGCTACAGCCCACCATTGCCGATGCAATGCCTAAAGAAAGAGCGAGCATTGTAATTTTATAACGTGGCAGCGACATAAAAATTCCTCTGTTAATACGGGCAATGAGCTACAATTGCGCTATTAAACCACTTTTGTTTGAATGATCAAATGACCCAAGCACAATCTACTGATACAAATTTTGCAGAAACTGATTTCAATTTACTTGAAGAAACAGACGAAGCAGATAACCATACTTCTGATGCAACTGCAACACGTTTATCGTTGCAATTTCAATTGGATGAAAGCTATATCGGACAGCGTATTGATCAGGTTGCGGCGAATGTTTGGAGCGATTTCTCACGCGAAAAACTCAAGCAGTGGCTGAAGGATGGGCATTTGTTGGTAAATGGTAACATTGTTAAACCAAAGTACAAATGTGAAGGATATGAGCAACTTACTCTAGATGTTGAGCTAGAAGCACAAACGACTAGTCAGCCTGAAAACATTCCACTTAATATTGTTTATGAAGATGATGACATCATTGTGATTAACAAACCTGTTGGAATGGTGGTCCATCCCGGCGCTGGAAATAGCACAGGGACTTTGGTCAATGCGCTGCTTTATCATTATCCAAAGTCGGCTGAACTGTCACGTGCAGGTCTGGTGCATCGTATTGATAAAGACACAAGCGGCTTGTTGGTTGTGGCAAAGAACTTGGAAGCTCAGTTTGCATTAAGCAAGCAACTAGCAAGTAAATCAGTTTATCGTGTCTATGATTTGATTGTTTATGGCAACATGATTGCAGGCGGTACGATTGATGAGCCAATTAAACGCCATCCTGTTGATCGCGTTAAAATGACTGTATTACCGGGCGGCAAAGATGCTGTGACCCACTATAATGTAAAAGAACGTTTTCAACATTTTACGCGCGTACAGGCACGTTTGGAAACTGGACGTACGCATCAAATTCGTGTGCATTTTGCCTACATTGGTTATGGTCTGGTCGGAGATCCAGTTTATATGCCTCGTGTGCGTGTTCCAGCGGGAGCATCTGAATTGTTGAATGATACTTTGCGTGGCTTTAGACGTCAGGCATTGCATGCTGTGCAATTGGGTTTAGTCCATCCACGTACGGGTAAAGACATGATGTTTGAAGCCCCATGGTCAGAAGATTTTGCAGCATTGGTTGAGGTCTTGCGTAGCGAGAATGCAGCTTATTAAAAGCAATTGAAAATGTAATCTTTGCGAAGTTCCTGATGCTAAAAAGGAATAACGCAAAGATGATTTAAGTTACATAAGGAATTTAACATGCAATTTGTTCAAGGCTTTCCAGAAGGTGTTTTTGTCGGACAAACGCGTGTACACCATGAGCATACTTTGGTATCGGATAAACCTGAACTTGAGGGTTTTAATTTGGCATTGCATGTTCAGGATAATGCCCATCGAGTACAACAACACCGAATGCAGTTACTTGAAGAATTCTCTGCTTTGGGCGTGGAAAAAATCACGTGGATGACACAAACCCATAGCACGATTTGTCACGTGGTGAATGAGCAAATCTGCTTTGAGGCACTTGAAGGCGATGGCTTAGTGACTCAACAGAAGCAGCATGCCTTAATGATGATGACTGCGGATTGTTTACCCATTGTCCTTGGTGATGCCGATGCGATTGAGGTGGCGAACCTACATGCAGGTTGGCGTGGACTGGCCAATGGGATTGTAGAAAATACCATTGCCGCGATGCAGCATCCTCCTGCTTGGGCATGGTTAGGGGCAGCCATTAGCCAGCCTTGCTTTGAGGTAGGGGCAGAAGTCAAACAAAGCTTCTGTAGTAAATATCCTGCTTTAGCTTCGGCTTTTGAACCATCAAAAGAACAAGGAAAATACTTTGCTGATTTATATGCAATCGCACGCTATATTTTGCAGCAGCATGGTGTCACTAAGATCTTAGGTGGCGACCAGTGTACCTATAGACAAACTGAAGAATATTATTCTTATCGCCGTAATGCTAAAACTGGAAGAATGGCGACTTTTGTCTTTTTAAAATAGGCACGGTCAGCTTAATTGGTTCGCCGATTTTACATTGGGTTATACACTCCCTCAGGCGAATGAAAAGTGTTAAACTTGACTTAATTATTTGGTTTTAAAAGTTTCCATGTCTGTCACTGATCCCGTTTCTTCTACTCCAGTACATGTATGTGTGGTTTATCATAGTCCTTATGGTCATACGGCCAAGGTAGCCCAATATATTGCGCAAGGTGCAGAGCAGGCAGGTGCAGATGTGCATTTGATTTCTGTGGCAGCAGTTCAGTGGGAGCTTCTAGATCAGGCTGATATTATTATTATGGGCTGCCCAACGTATATGGGAAGCCTGACATCAGCCCTGAAACAATTTATGGAAGATTCTTCTAAGCGTTGGTTGGCTCGTGCTTGGCAAGGAAAACTTGCTGCTGGTTTTACCAATGGCGGTGGCTTAAGTGGCGATAAATTGGCAGTCTTGCAACAGATTAATTTATTTGCCATGCAGCATGGGATGTTGTGGGCGGGTTTGCCGTTTATGCCCACTGGGCGTAGCCAGCAAGATATTAACCGTATGTCGAGCTTTTTAGGTTTAATGACCCAGTCCGATAATGCCAGTGTTGAAGTGACCCCGCCAGAAGGGGATTTGGAAACAGCGCGCAAGTTTGGTAAATATTTGGTCGAACTAAAAGCTGACTATTAACAGTGCAAATAATAAAAAAACCTCCCAATGGGAGGTTTTTTTATTATTTATGAAATATACGAGCTTTATCACGTTGCCAATCACGATCTTTTTCAGTGGCGCGCTTGTCATGCAGTTGTTTACCTTTCACTAAGGCGATTTCTAACTTTGCACGTGGGCCTTTCCAGTAAGCGGCTAGCGGAACGCACGAATACCCTTTTTGATTGACTGCACCAAGCAATTTTTCCAGCTCGCGACGGTTTAACAGTAACTTACGTGTACGGGTTGATTCAGCAACGATATGCGTAGACGCACTCAGTAAAGGTTGAATTTGTGCACCGAAAAGGAATGCCTCACCATTTTTGAAAGTAATATAACTTTCAGACAGTGTCATACGACCAGCGCGTAATGATTTAACTTCCCAACCTTGTAGGGAAAGTCCAGCTTCAAATTTTTCTTCAATAAAATAATCATGGCGGGCACGCTTATTTTGGGCAATCGTACCGCCATTATGTTTTTTAACTACAGTTGCTTTCGCCATAATCAATTACTTCCAAAGTTATGACTATTGTGCCCCAACATGAACCTACTGACAATTCTTAAATCAGGTTGGAAAGGTTTAATCTAAATCAAATATACAACCAGATGGAATAGGGCTATTTCGTTTAAGGAAAACAGGCCAATAGTTTTTGTGCGAATAATGAAGATTTTTCAAATTTATGCAGTTTCTTCACCAAAAAAACAAGATTTTGTTAAAATACATCCCAATAAAATGAATCAGAGTACAAATGGATGACTAAAACTCGCGTAATCTATCCAGGAACATTTGATCCAATTACCAATGGGCATGTCGACCTTGTGACGCGTGCATCAAAAATGTTTGATGAAGTTGTGGTGGCCATTGCGATTGGGCATCATAAGAATCCATTGTTTAAATTAGAAGAACGTGTGGCTTTGGCACAGGCTTCTCTGAGCCATTTACCTAATGTAGAATTTGTAGGGTTTGATGGTTTATTGGTAAATTTTTTCCGTGAACAGAATGCAACAGCCGTTTTACGTGGTTTGCGTGCAGTGTCTGACTTTGAATATGAATTTCAATTGGCGAATATGAATCGTCAACTCGATTCACGCTTTGAAGCGGTGTTTCTCACCCCATCTGAACAATATTCATTTATTTCTTCCACGTTAATTCGTGAAATTGCTCGTCTGAAAGGCGATGTCACCAAATTCGTTCCAGAAGCGGTGGTGAAAGCCTTTGAGCAAAAGCATCAACAGGGTTGGTAGAGTGTCTTTATATATAACTGATGAATGCATCAATTGTGATGTTTGTGAACCTGTTTGCCCCAATGAAGCCATTTTTATGGGCGAATTGATTTATGAAATTAACCCAGACTTATGCACTGAATGTGTAGGGCATCATGATCAACCACAGTGTCAGCTCTTTTGTCCTGTGGACTGTATTCCGCTTGATCCCAATCATGCGGAGACGCAAGAACAGTTGTTAGATAAGTATCAACGTTTAATTGATCAAAAAAGCACAAGCAAATAGCTTTTAAATTTGATAAGATGCGCCTCGAAGTGAGCCAGACGATCGCTGCTGTGGAGGTCTCCGTGACTAAAGCAGGGGAGGAAAGTCCGGGCTTCAACGGGCAAGGTGCCAGGTAACGCCTGGGCGGCGCGAGCCGACGGAAAGTGCAGCAGAGAGTAGACCGCCTTCATTATGGTTTCGAGCAATCGAGATCGGAGGTAAGGGTGAAAGGGTGCGGTAAGAGCGCACCGCATGGCTGGTAACAGTTCATGGCATGGTAAACCCCACCGGAAGCAAGACCAAATAGGGATCCTTTAGGCATGGCCCATGCTGGATCCGGGTAGGTCGCTGGAGCGTATGAGTGATTGTACGCCTAGAGGAATGATCGTTCACGACAGAACCCGGCTTATCGGCTCACTTCACCAAATTTTGATCAATTAAGCGCATTAGGTACTTGACGTACTAAAGATAAAATCACATAATGCGCGCACAGTTTACGGCTATGTAGCTCAGTTGGTTAGAGCACCGCACTCATAATGCGGGGGTCACAAGTTCAAGTCTCGTCATAGCCACCATTTTATAAATCACGTTCCTATAACGTGATTTTTTTTGTCCAAAATTTGCTATTTATTGTTTGGTGCAAGTATCTATAAAAAGTAGCTTGGCATACGTATTAAAATGATGACCTTGTGATCGAAAATTTGATGTCTCCCTAAGGATTGTCGTGCCGAGTTAGAGATGAGGTGTGCATTTCCCCCCTAAATATTTTAAGTTTATTGCTGCATCACCTGTTTATATGTTTGGGTCGGTTAGCTCATTCTGGTTCTCTGCACGTATTGACCGCTTAGAGGCATAAAGGAGGCTATTTAAACGTGCTATGTACAATTAACCTAGAAAAGATAGTGAAAAAATGCTCCTTATGTTCATCACTTTGATACTAATATGATGAAAAATATACAAAGATGTATGAATGAACGGGCTAAATATATCAATTGCCTAAACTCTGAACATTCATAAGTAAAAAAGCTTGACGCACAGGCATGAAATTTAGATAATGCGCACACAGTTTACGGCTATGTAGCTCAGTTGGTTAGAGCACCGCACTCATAATGCGGGGGTCACAAGTTCAAGTCTCGTCATAGCCACCATTTTTATAGACCAAGCTCTCAGCTTGGTCTCTTTTTTTGTGCGTGAAAAAGAGAAGAAAATATATAACGCATAAAAAAGCCCAAACATTGGTTTGGGCTTTTGTGTTTTTATTCGCTGTTATACGCCAGCTTTCCAACCATTGATGATTGGGTAACGACGTTCGCGGCTAAAGGCACGTGAGCTAATACGCGGCCCAATAGAGCCTTGGCGACGTTTGTATTCATTAAAGTCGACGAGGCGAATCACTTTTTTCACCACATCTGCATCAAAGCCTTTGGCAATAATATCATCTTGGCTCATGTCTTCTTCAATGTAGGCATACAGGATTGCATCGAGGACATCATAAGCAGGCAATGAGTCTTGGTCGGTTTGGTCTGGACGAAGTTCTGCTGAAGGTGGGCGAGTAATCACACGCTCTGGAATCACAGGGGTTTCAGAGATGCTGTTACGGTATTTCGCCAATTCAAATACAATGGTCTTATACACATCTTTTAGAACAGCAAAACCGCCAACCATATCACCGTACAGCGTGCAATAGCCGACAGAAAGTTCTGATTTATTGCCTGTAGATAGAACAAGGTTACCAAATTTATTCGATAAACCCATCAGCAGCGTACCGCGTGTACGTGCTTGTAAGTTTTCTTCAGTGGCATCCGCAGGTGCATTGCCAAAGAATGGATAAAGCGTTTGCATGAAGCTGTTTACAATCGGATTAATTTCCGCGATACCAAAGGTAATGCCCATATTCTTCGCTTGTGCTGCTGCATCTTCTACACTGATTTGTGATGTATAAGTATAAGGCATCATAACGGCTTGTACTTTGTCAGCACCAATCGCATCTACAGCAATCGCAAGGGTCAATGCTGAGTCAATCCCACCTGAAAGACCTAAAATCACGCCAGGGAAGCCTGAGCGTTGAACGTAGTCACGCGTTGCCATCACCAAGGCTTGATAAATTTCTGCCATGGTTTCGAGGGTTGGAGTGCTTTCAGTCACTTGATAGCTTTGTTGTTCAGCAATATAGTCCGAATAAAGCAGTGCTTCTTTAAAACTTGGTGCTTGTAGTGCAACAGCGCCGTCTTTATTAATGACAAAGCTGGTGCCGTCAAAAATTAAATCATCTTGACCACCAACTTGGTTGGTATAAACCAAATTGAGGTTCATTTGTTTCGCAAGAGCAGACATGGTTTCAACACGATGCTGTGGCTTACCCACTTCATATGGTGAAGCATTTAGGACTAAAGCGGTTTCTACATTGAGTTGCGCAAGTTGCTGAACAGTATTCAGTGACCAGATATCTTCGCAAATCAGTACACCAAATTTATGACCGAGGTATTCAAATACCAAGTGCTGATGTCCTTCGTTAAAATAACGTTTTTCATCAAACACACCATAATTTGGTAAGTTTTGCTTGTTGTAAATACCGAGAATTTTACCGTCTTTCATGACCGCGGCAGAGTTGTAGCGTTGACCGTCTTCGGTTTGATTGACAAAACCAAAGACCATGACAATGTCTTTCACTTGGCTAAGCTGTTCAAACGCTTGTTGTGTGCGTTTTGATAGGCTTGGGCGCAACAGTAAATCTTCGGCTGGGTAACCAATGGTTGCTAATTCAGGAAAGATAATTAAATCTGATTTTTGCGCTTTGGCTTCATTTGCCAATTGTTGCATTTTTTCAGCATTTGCTTCGATATTGCCAATATGCGGAGAGAATTGTGCTAGGGCAATTTTAAAACTTTTCATTCCAACTTAATCCTAAAGCTATAGGGATGTGCACACAGACGACTGAGTTTCTTATCGTTATCGGTTCAGTACTGTGTAATCAACGACAAAACAATGAATAAATAATTTGCGTTGATACTATATACGAATTGCGATAAATGTAGTGTATAAATTCAAAAAAAATTCTTATTTGCATTTAGAAAAACAATTCATGATTGTACATGGGAAGTTATCTATATTTCACTGAAAAGGTTAAAGATATGTCACGATATTTATCAACGCTGATTCAGGCTATCCGAAGCTTAGGCGTTTTGTCTCGACGTTCTTTGACCGAAGGTGAAAAATCATTGGTTCGATGGATTTTTGCAGACACGATTCAGTTGGATCAGGTTCAAATTATTGCGCATAAAGCAGTTCTCAAAAATCATGCGATGAGTCCAAATGGACATATTTATTTTCATGCACAAAATTACTGTCATGACTTTTCAAAGTGTTCACTCGGTTTGCAATCTTGGTTTATTCATGAGATGACGCATGTGTGGCAATACCAGCAAGGCATTGCTGTAGTACGTAAGGCATTGTTTGATCGCCGTTATCGCTATGTAATCCAGCAAGGAAAATTATTTTTAAATTATGGAATAGAGCAGCAGGCACAAATGGTACAAGATTATTTTATTAAAAAAGCTCAAGGACAGGACTGCGATGCTTATGAACAATGCATTCCTTTTTTGGCACCCAAAGCGTGATTTTGTCCCATGCAGATAATTTTGTCAGAAAACTGTCTGACAAGCATAAGGAAAGGCAGAAATTGCAAATCAAATGACCTGAATTGCTAGTGGCAAGCCGCCTAAGCTCACTTAGTTTTTTATTGTAGGTACATGCTTAAGCAGCATGCGCAATACCACAAAGTTGCACTTACAGTAGAAAAATAAGGAATAGTCATGCAATTCATTACACCGCTTAGAAATACATTGAATCATGTATTTTCTGGACCTCTTTTTGATGCTCTGAAACAGTCTCCCATGATTCCGATTCGGCACATGCGGTTTGACTTTGATCCGAAAGCAATTGATCCCAAGTTTTATCTCAATACAGAATTGGCAAGTGCATATTTTGCATCACTTTCCATTTTTCTAACTTTTGGAGAGGACTTGGTGATAGATACGGCACGTTATCATCGTGATTTGGTACAAGATCCGCTGCTGAAACAACGTGTGACGGCTTTGATTGGTCAAGAAGCCATCCATTCGAAAATGCACAATGAGTTAAATGATGCATTGCTGGAAGTGGATTATCCCGTGCAGTTGTTTCGCACGTGGGCGGGTTGGGTATTTGACTATGGATTTAACCGTTTACCTCAACCCATGAAATTATCACTCATGGCGGGTATTGAGCATTTCACTGCGGTATTGGCGGAATACATGATGAAGCATGAGGAAATTTTCTTCAGCTCGAGAGATGAAAAGCAGCGTGCGATCTGGATGTGGCATATGCTCGAAGAGTCTGAGCATAAAGACATTGCCTATGATGTCTTCCAAGCCTTATCCAATAATTATGCGCTTCGTATAGCAGGCTTTTTCCCTGCGCTCATCACGATTCTTATTTTAATTTCAGCCGCTTCACTCATGGTGCCATTCTACCGAGAACCGAAGAATTTAATTCGTTGGAGTTACTGGAGGGAGCTGCCTTATAGTTTTAGCCTAATTTTTGGCTTAAAAGATGGTGTTTATGGCAGCACTATGCAGCATATTTTTGATTATTTACGCCCTGATTTTCATCCCAATGATTATGATACTTCTGCCTATTTAAGTTATTACAAAGAAAAGCTGTTAAACCCTGAACATGGCATTTTAACGCCTTATTTTACGCGTGAATTTACTCCTAGTTTACGTTCATAACAAAGTGGGGGATTTTAAAATGACAATTTTTAATAAGAAAAGTAAACCAAGCAAGCATGCTTATGCCGTGGTAACAGGTGCGGGGAGTGGTATTGGGCGGAGTTTTGCGCTGGAGCTTGCGCGGCGCGGAGGGGTGGTGGTTTGTGCAGATATTCATCTCAACGCTGCTGAAGAAACCGTCAGCTTGATTCAAAATCAATATCAAACAGATGCTTTTGCTGTGCAATGTGATGTGGGTTGCGCTGAGCAAGTCAAAGCATTAGCTGAGCAAGCCGAACAATTAATGGGGTACGCGACCACCTTAATTATTAACAATGCGGGAGTTGGTTTGGGTGGAAAGTTTGATGAAGTCAGCCTAGAAGATTGGCAATGGTGTATGCATGTCAATTTATGGGGTGTGATTCATGGATGCCATTATTTTGTCCCCCAATTTAAACAGCAAGGCTATGGTGCGATTATTAATGTCGCCTCTGCCGCAGGGTTTACTGCTGCACCCGAAATGACAGCATATAACGTCACCAAATCGAGCGTTTTAGCATTGTCTGAAACGCTGTCCGCAGAACTTCGCAGTGCCAATATTCGTGTCAATGTACTTTGTCCAACGTTAGTGCCAACCAACATTATGAAAAATGGGCGTTTACCACAACATTACTCTGGTTTGGCAGATCATTTGCTGATGAATCATGCTTTTATCAATAGCGACCAAGTGGCGGTTAAAACCTTGAATCGGCTAGATGCGAATAAGCTGTATACCATTCCGCAGCCAGATGCCAAGTTGTTTTGGTGGTTAAAACGAGCGGCTCCAAGTCTGTATGCCAAGCTGCTTGGCGTGGGTTATCCATTGTTCCAAAAATATGTGAAATAAAAATAAGAGATTCAACATGACAGAAAATATTTTAGTGGAAAATTCAGATCAAAAAATTGAATCTGCCTCAGAAGAAGGTGCTGATTCTATTGGGGTAGAGGAAAACCCAACTTCCGTGACTCAACAAAAACCAAAATTACGAACTCAAGCGAAACAACCGCAGCCAACGCGTATATATGATTGTATTGTGATTGGAGCAGGAATATCGGGTATTGCAGCTGCCTATAAGATGATACAAGCTGGTTATGCTGACTTTTTAGTGCTCGAAAAAGCAGATCGCGTCGGTGGAACTTGGCGTGACAACACTTATCCTGGCTGTGGTTGTGACGTACCATCTGCCTTATATTCTTTCTCGTTTGCGCCAAGTCATGCTTGGAGTCATCTCTTTGCTAAGCAAACAGAAATTTTGACCTATCTGGAGCAGGTCACGAAGCAATTCAATTTGCATGACCAAATTAAATTTCAGCATGAGCTTTTATCCGCCAAATGGAATGAAGCGCAGCAACGATGGGTTTTAGAAACTTCACAGGGAAAATTTCTCGCCAAGACAGTGGTTTTCTCTACTGGCCCTATTACGGAGCCGTCTGTACCACAGATTAAGGGAGTTGATACTTTTGCAGGGGAAATGTTTCATTCAGCACTTTGGAAACATGACTACGATTTAACAGGTAAACGGGTTGCAGTGATTGGTACAGGTGCATCTGCAATTCAGTTTATTCCTCAAATTCAACCTCTCGTTAAGGAGTTGATTGTTTTTCAGCGTACTGCACCGTGGGTATTACCCAAAGCAGATCTCGCATTGAATAATGCTGCTAAAGGTGTTATTGCCAAATATCCTGTGATTCAACAGTTGTGGCGTAGCAGTGTGGCGCAAATTTTAAATGGGATTAATTTTGGACTACGCCATCCTCAAATATTAGAGCCGATTAATCTGCTGAGCAAACAGCTATTAAAGCTGCAAATTCAAGATCAAGCATTACGAAAAAATGTGACCCCTCATTTCTCAATTGGCTGTAAACGGCTTTTATTCGCCAATGATTATTATCCTGCCTTACAGCAAAAAAATGTACAGCTTGTGCCACAGGGTTTGATTGAAATACAAGGGAATAAACTCATTGCTGCAAATGGTGAGCAGTACGAGGCCGATGTGATTATCTGGGGGACAGGCTTTGAGGTTTCACATCCGCCTATAGGTAAGCGAGTCTATGATGCGAATGAGCAACTCTTGGCAGAGCGTTGGAAGGAAAGCTCTCCAGAAGCATTTTTGGGTGCCAGTTTGGAACATGTGCCCAATGTCTTTTTAGTGCTGGGTCCAAATATTCTGGTCTATGACTCATTTATTGGGATTGCTGAAGCGCAACTGGATTACATTATTAGCGGCTTAGTGCAAATGCGTGATCAGGGTATTAAGCGCATAGAAATTAAGCCTAAAGTACTTCATGAGCATAATGTTGCAGTACAAAAAAACTTGCAGAAGACGGTTTTTAACCGTGGTGGTTGTAAATCTTATTATTTAGATCAAAATGGGCGAAATTTTGCCGCATGGCCGTGGTCGTTAAAGCAATTAAAGCAACAACTAAAAAAATTAGACTTGGCTGATTATGATATTGCTTGATATTTAGTTTTATTCCACGCGAAATAAAAAACCACCCGAAGGGTGGTTTTTTAAAATCCTTAATTCTTTCGAATTAACGACCTTGGATGTCACGTTGAACTTCACCAGTGTAAAGCTGACGTGGACGACCAATTTTGTATGGTCCGCTGTGCATTTCTAACCAGTGGCTGATCCAACCAACAGTACGTGCAAGCGCGAAGATTACAGTAAACATTTCTGTTGGGATACCAATCGCTTTAAGAATGATACCTGAGTAGAAGTCTACGTTCGGGTATAAGTTACGTTTAATGAAGTATTCGTCAGAAAGTGCGATACGTTCAAGTTCCATAGCAAGAGCAAGCTGTGGATCGTTGATGCCAAGCGCAGCAAGAACTTCGTCACAAGTTTCTTTCATTACTTTCGCACGTGGATCGAAGTTTTTATAAACTCGGTGACCGAAGCCCATAAGTTTAACTTCTTTAGTTTTCACTTTTTCCATGAAGCCAGCAACGTTTTCTACAGTGCCGATTTCATCAAGCATCTTAAGAACAGCTTCATTCGCACCACCGTGAGCAGGGCCCCAAAGTGCAGAGATACCAGCAGCAATACATGCATACGGGTTAGCACCAGTAGAACCAGCTAAACGTACAGTAGATGTAGACGCGTTTTGTTCGTGGTCAGCATGAAGCGTGAAAATACGATCCATTGCTTTTGCAAGAATAGGGTTTACTTTGTAATCACGGTCTGCTGGAGTAGCAAACATCATATGCAAGAAGTTTTCTGCATAGTTTAAGTCATTACGTGGGTAAACAAATGGTTGACCTACAGTGTACTTGTAGCTCCAAGCTGCAAGTGTAGGTACTTTCGCGATTAAACGAATTGCAGTGATTTCACGGTGGTTAACATCTTCAATGTCTAAACCATTGTGATAGAACGCAGAAAGTGCACCTACTACACCCACCATGATTGCCATAGGGTGAGCGTCACGACGGAAACCGTTGAAGAAACGGCTAACTTGGTCGTGAACCATAGTGTGGTTACGTACTTTAGCGTCAAATTCAGCTTTTTGCTCAGCAGTTGGAAGCTCGCCATTTAATAATAGGTAGCAAGTTTCTAAGTAGTCTGCTTTAGTAGCAAGTTGGTCAATTGGGTAACCGCGGTGTAAAAGTACACCTTTGTTACCGTCAATGAAGGTAATTTTTGATTCGCAAGCTGCTGTTGCCATAAAACCAGGATCAAAAGTAAAGTGACCCGCGGCCAACACATCCTTAACGTCGATTACATCTGGGCCCAATGTGCCGCTGTAAATTGGTAATTCAATTTCTTTGCCATCAAGCTGTAATACGGCTTTTTTGCCAGTTGCTTCAGACATTCAAAGATCTCCTGTCCTGGTGAATGTTTAATCTGACTCGTAGTACTAATCTTGTAATGCGCGAATCAGACGGATCAAAAATTTGCTAATTAGATTAGAGCGTGCTGAAATTTTGTCAATTATACTTATGGATAAAAACTGACGTCCTCACAGAGGTTTAGTCAAATCCGTCCTGAGTGGAATGAGTAAAATCAAAGCACCGCCGCGCTATAATATGTCAAAAAATTCTTGAGGTGCAGAAAAAAAATAGCACTCCATCTTAATTGTAAATATTTATAAAAATTATGGGGGGAGTATTTTAGAACAAATGGTGCAAGCAAATTGAATCGAAATTCATCTAATTTTCATAACTTACACTCTTTTTTGTTCATATTTTATTTCATTTTTGAGTCTAATTTGACATTAAATTCTAATCCAAGGGGATGGTTTGATTGATCAAAAAATGACTAATTGGATTTTTGATTCTGAATGAAAAATGATCTTTTTGCATGATTTTTTGCAAATTTTGAACGGATTAAGCCCTTAAAATTTATACGTGATCTGTATTTTGTTTTGGCTAAGTCATTATTTAATCACGTTATATCGCAAAATTATCGCTTTAAATAAATACTGAACATTTTGATAGGAAATGCAAGTCTCTCCATATAAAGGAAAGGATTATCAAATAGGGTAAATATCTTCCTTATCTTTAGTCTAAAAATGCAAAATTACAGGAGATGGCTAAAAGGGATGTGTTTTGGTGGATAAGTGATAAAAACCAATAGCATAGCAATAAATTTGAGCTAAATTATTGGTTTTTATAGAATGTTGTTTTTGTTAATGATTCTTATTTAAAGGTTTTTTGTTAAAAAACCAGTCTTTGATTGTTTGTATTTTGACTTTTCGCGTTTTATAATTCGATGTCGTTTTAAGTTTAGGCATTTATTTGCCTGACAATGCCAGCTTTCCTTCGAATTAATTCCAACAAACTCCGGATGGAGTTTTTACTTACAGGATGCCCGCTGTGAAAAGCAACAGACCTGTCAATTTGTCCATGGGTCAAGTTTTAGAAGTAAACTTAAAATCCCCTGTGGCTATTGCATCAATTTTACACCGCCTATCTGGCGTTATCGTATTTTTACTCGTACCAGTACTTTTATGGATTTTAGACAAATCATTGTCTTCTCCTGAAGGTTTTGCGCAAGTGCAAGCTATTTTTAATAGCTTCATCGTGCGTTTTATCGTATGGGTATTTGTAGCCGGCTTAATTTTCCACTTTATTGCGGGGGTTAAGCATTTACTTGCGGATCTAGGTATTGCTGAAGAACTGCAAAGTGGTCGTGTCGCAGCTACTATTTCATTGATCTTGTCTGCAATCGGTATCATTGCGGCATTTGTATGGATTGTTATCTAATGAAAAGTGCTACTGGTTTAACGGGTTCAGGTTCTCGTGATTGGTTTATCCAACGCGTAAGTGCTGTCGTATTAGCAGTTTATACTGTTGTTGTTTTAGGTTGGATCCTATGCAATGGCGGTTTTAGCTACGAACAGTGGTACGGCTTTATGATGACAGCTCCAATGAAGATCTTATCTTTATTAGCAGTCTTATCTCTTGTTGCACATGCATGGATTGGTATGTGGCAGGTATTCACGGATTATGTGACTACTCGTCAAATGGGGCCTTCAGCTTCAGGTTTACGCCTTGTACTAACTTCAGCAGTAATTATTGCTGTATTTGCATATGCGATCTGGGCAATCCAGATTTTTTGGGCGAATTGATAGGAAGAGATCATGGGCGCTATAACCCCTAAAGAAGATTACACAAATATTCCACACGAAACTTTCGATGCAGTCATCGTTGGTGGTGGTGGTTCAGGTATGCGCGCATCTTACCAACTTGCTCAAGCTGGTTTAAAAGTTGCGGTTCTGACTAAAGTATTCCCAACACGTTCACACACAGTTGCTGCGCAGGGCGGTATTGGTGCATCTCTTGGTAACATGCAAGAAGATAACTGGCACTACCACTTCTACGACACTGTTAAAGGTTCAGACTGGTTAGGTGACCAAGACGCGATCGAATTTATGACGCGTGAAGCACCACAAGTGGTTTATGAGTTAGAACACTTAGGTATGCCGTTTGACCGTAACGCAGATGGTACGATTTACCAACGTCCATTCGGTGGTCACTCTGCAAACTACGGTGAAAAAGCAGTTCCACGTGCATGTGCTGCTGCTGACCGTACAGGTCATGCACTTCTTCATACGCTTTATCAAAGCAACGTGAAAATGGGCACGCAATTCTTCGTTGAATGGATTGCACTTGACCTTATTCGTAATGAAGCGGGTGATGTACTCGGTGTAACTGCATACGACCAAGAAACTGGTAAAATTGCAGTATTCCAAGCCAAAGCGACATTGTTTGCTACAGGTGGTGCAGGTCGTGTTTACCGTGCATCTACTAACGCATATATCAACACGGGTGACGGTCTTGGTATGGCGGCTCGTGCAGGTATTCCATTACAAGATATGGAATTCTGGCAATTCCACCCTACAGGTGTGGCGGGCGCAGGTGTATTGTTGACAGAAGGTTGTCGTGGTGAAGGTGCGATCCTTCGTAACGATGCTGGTGAGCCGTTCATGGAACGCTATGCACCAACTTTAAAAGACTTGGCGCCACGTGACTTCGTATCACGTTCTATGGACCAAGAAATTAAAGAAGGTCGCGGTTGTGGTCCGAAGAAAGACTACATCTTACTTGATATGACGCACTTGGGTGCTGAAACAATCATGAAACGTCTTCCATCTGTATTTGAGATTGGTAAGAAATTTGCGAACGTTGATATCACTAAAGAACCAATTCCTGTAGTACCAACAATCCATTATCAAATGGGTGGTATTCCAACGAATATTCATGGTCAAGTTGTTGTGCCTGAAAGTGCTGAAGTTTCACCGCTTGAAGCAAACTACAACAAAGAGACTGATGTTTATTCTACCAATGCAGGTGAACGTAACTTTACGAAACCTGTTAAAGGCTTCTATGCAATTGGTGAGTGTTCTTGTGTATCTGTACATGGTGCAAACCGTTTAGGTACGAACTCACTGCTTGACTTGGTTGTATTTGGTAAGGCTGCGGGTGAACACATCATTGATTACGTGACTAAACACCACGGTGATGAATACCAACCACTTCCTACGACTGTACTTGAGCAAACTGTTGCGCGTATCCGTAAATTGGATGACTCAACAACAGGCGAAAATGCACAAGAAGTTGCTGATGCAATTCGTGACATCGTACAAGACCATGCTGGCGTATTCCGTACAGAAGCATTGCTTGATAAAGGTGTGAAAGAAATTCTTGCGATTGAATCACGCGTACGTAACATTCATTTAAAAGACAAATCAAAAGTATTTAATACGGCACGTATTGAAGCTTTAGAAGTTGAAAACTTATATGAAGTTGCTAAAGCGACCCTGATTTCAGCTGCTGCACGTAAAGAGTGTCGTGGTGCGCATACGGTTGTAGATTTTGAAGAATCTCCTGATCATCCAGAGTATCCGTACGGTCGCCGTGATGATGAGTGGATGAAGCACACATTATGGTTCTCTAGCGATAACCGTCTTGAGTACAAGCCAGTGCGTTACAAGCCGCTATCTGTAGCTGCCATTCCACCTAAACCACGTACATTCTAATTGGGAGAAGTAAGATGAGTAGAGGTACTCGTACATTTAATATCTACCGCTACGATCCTGATAAGGATGCAGCACCATACATGCAAACTTTTAAGCTAGAGTTGACTGATAAGCACCGTATGTTGCTTGATGCGCTTCTTGCATTAAAAGTACAAGATGAAACTTTAACGTTCCGTCGTTCATGCCGTGAAGGTATTTGTGGTTCTGATGGTGTAAACATTAATGGTAAAAATGGTTTAGCGTGTCTTTGGAACCTAAACGACTTACCAGAAGTGATCACTGTGCGTCCTTTACCAGGTTTGCCAGTGGTTAAAGATTTAGTTGTGGATATGAATCAGTTCTACGATCAGTACAACAAAATTCATCCATTCTTGATCAATAACCAACCTGCACCACCAAAAGAACGTTTACAGGCTCCTGAAGAGCGTGAACACTTAGATGGTTTATACGAATGTATTCTTTGTGCATGTTGTTCAACATCATGCCCATCGTTCTGGTGGAACCCTGATAAATTCTTGGGTCCTTCAGCATTGTTGAATGCTTACCGTTTTATCATCGACTCTCGTGATACAGCAACTCAAGAGCGTTTGGCTCGTCTTGACGATCCATTCTCATTGTTCCGTTGTAAAGGGATCATGAACTGTGTATCAGTATGTCCTAAAGGTTTGAACCCGACGAAAGCAATCGGTCACATCCGTAACATGCTTTTAGATATGGCGGGCTAATCTTTAGCAATTAAAGATGATTGAAAAAAGCACACTTACGAGTGTGCTTTTTTTATGAAACATCAAAATTATCGCGCGTAATACTGTTTTGCTGGGAAGGGGCAAAAATGTAAACATAATTTGTGCAATTCATGTAAAAACGGGCGGATTATTTATGCTGAAAAGCATTTGTCGCGTAGAATAAATGCTATTATATAACGTTAGAAAAGGGCAGTTTGTAAGAGGATGCTCTTTTTTATTATTTGCTAAACTGAAATAGGACTTTGGTCTAAATTGCTTCTTGATTGATGATAAATCACCATAGTTTACAGCATAAAATATGATGTGTATTTCGCTGATTTATGAATGGTATGTGTCAAAAAAATCAATTGAAGAAAGAGGAACATGTTACGATTTGATACATCGTTATATTGAAAAAAACTGTGGTTAATTAATACACATTTTTTGATATATATTGAGTGCTTACATACTTTCTAAGTGGTTTTAGAAAAGCTAAATCAAGAATTTATCTTTTCTAAAACGATTTTGCAAAAAATTGCTCGGTTTCGGTCGAGTATATATGGATGAGTGATGATGCCATTGTGGGTGTTGTTGTTCATTTTTCACATCAGGATACTCCTAATGTGGTGATAACGCCCTGAGGCTGATGTCTGCTGGGGACTAATGTCATGTTACCAATTTGACATTATCAATCATTGGGTTGCTTAAAAGGCACCTGAAATATTTTTGCAATAGGAAATGGGTCCACAAATGCAAGAAGTTGCTGACGCTCTGCGTCTTGACACTGAACTTTCCGCTGATAGTGCAGCGTATATTGAAGAACTTTATGAGCAGTATTTGACGTCACCTGAATCAGTTGGTGCTGATTGGCGCGAATACTTCGATAAATTCCCGAAAGGTGATCAACCACACAGCAATGTACGTGAGCAATTCCTCTTATTAGGCCGCAATTCAAGCCGTGTTCAGGCGGTGGTTCAAAGCACAGTTAGTACTGAACATGAGCGTCGTCAAATTGGCGTATTACAACTTATTGCAGCGTATCGTAACCGTGGTCATCAGAAAGCAAAGCTTGATCCACTAGGTTTGGCAAAACGTGAAATCGTGCCAGATCTTGATCTTGCTGCACATGGCTTAACTCAATCGGATTTAGACACTGTATTCAATACAGGGAATCTTTTGATTGGTAAAGACGAAGCAACTTTAGGTGAAATGGTTCAAGCCATGGAAGCAACTTACTGTGCTTCGATTGGTGCAGAATACATGCACATTGTTGATACCAAAGAAAAACGCTGGATTCAACAACGCCTTGAAGGTGCCCGTGGTCAATTCAACTTTACTGCAGAACAGAAAAAGCACGTATTGGAGCGTTTAACTGCTGCTGAAGGTCTAGAAAAATTCCTAGGTAATAAATACGTTGGCGCAAAACGTTTTGGCGTTGAAGGTGGCGAATCTTTCATTCCAATGGTTGATGCTTTGATTCAACGTGCAGGTTCTGTAGGTTGTAAAGAAGTTGTTATTGGTATGCCACACCGTGGTCGTTTGAACCTTCTTGTGAACATCATGGGTAAAAACCCAGCAGACCTATTTGGTGAGTTCGAAGGTAAGAGCATCCATAAAAAAGGTTCTGGTGACGTGAAGTACCACCAAGGTTTCTCTTCAAACGTCATGACTCAAGGTGGCGAAGTTCACTTGGCATTGGCATTTAACCCATCACACTTAGAAATCGTCGGCCCTGTGGTTGAAGGTTCAGTACGTGCACGTCAAGTTCGTCGTAAAGACATTGGCGGTGATGATGTATTGCCAGTAATTGTTCACGGTGATGCTGCATTTGCAGGTCAAGGTGTTAACCAAGAAACCTTCCAAATGTCACAAACTCGTGGCTATACAGTGGGTGGTACAGTTCACATTGTGGTGAATAACCAAGTGGGTTTCACAACGTCTGATCCACGTGATGCGCGTTCTACAGAATACTGTACGGACATCGCGAAAATGATCCAAGCGCCGATTTTCCATGTGAACGGTGATGATCCTGAATCGGTATTGTTTGTTGCTCAATTGGCACATGATTTCCGTCATACTTTCCGTAAAGACGTTGTAATTGACATGTTCTGTTACCGTCGTCGTGGTCATAACGAAGCGGACGAGCCAGCTGCAACACAGCCAATGATGTATCAAGTTATCAACAAGAAAACCACGACACGTGCATTGTATGCAGACCAATTGGTTCAGCAAAATGTGTTAGACCGTGCGAAAGCTGATCAAATGGTTGAAGATTACCGTTCTGATTTAGAAGCGGGTAAACATGTTGCGAATGCGCTGGTACTTGAGCCAAATACAAAAATGTTTGTAGATTGGACGCCGTACTTAGGTCATGAATATACAGACATTTGGGATACCACGTTCTCTGAAGACCGTTTGAAAGAACTTGGTCTCAAAATGCGTGAGCTTCCTGAAGGCTTTGTCATGCAGCGTCAAGTTGCAAAAGTGATTGATGATCGCTTGAAAATGCAAACTGGCGAAATGCCTTTGAACTGGGGTGCAGCTGAAACTTTAGCTTATGCATCTATTTTAGATGATGGCTATTTAGTTCGTTTAACTGGTGAAGACGTTGGTCGTGGTACCTTCTCACACCGTCATGCGAAGCTACATAACCAAGTGGATGGTTCTACCTATATTCCGCTTTGCCACATCAAAGAAAACCAACCACGTACTGCAATTTACGACTCATTATTGTCTGAAATGGCGGTGTTAGGTTTTGAGTATGGTTATGCAACCACGCTTCCTAAGAGCTTGGTGATTTGGGAAGCACAATTTGGTGACTTCGCAAACTGTGCGCAAGTGGTAATCGATCAGTTCATCGCATCTGGCGAAACCAAGTGGGAGCGTGTGTGTGGTTTAACTCTGCTTCTTCCGCACGGTTTTGAAGGTCAAGGTCCAGAGCACTCATCTGCACGTTTAGAACGTTTCTTACAGCTATGTGCTGAAGACAACATGCAAGTGATGACTCCAACAACACCTGCGCAGATTTTCCATGCTTTACGTCGTCAGGCGATTCGCCCAATTCGTAAGCCAATGATCATCATGTCACCGAAGTCTTTGCTTCGTCACAAACTTGCAACGTCTACTTTAAGTGAACTTGCAAATGGTACATTCCAAACGGTGATTGATGAAATCGATAACATCAACAAAGCAGACGTAACTCGTTTGGTTCTTTGTGGTGGTAAGGTTTACTACGACTTGCTTGAGAAACGTCGTGAGCAAGAGTTAAATAACACTGCAATCATTCGTATTGAACAGTTGTATCCATACCCAGAACAACGTATTGCTGAAGTTCTAGCTCAATATCCAAATGTAAAAGAAATTGTTTGGACGCAAGAAGAGCCTAAGAACCAAGGTGCTTGGTTATTCATCGCACCACGTCTATATGATGATGTGATGAAATCAGGTAAACCAGTACGTATCAGTTATGCAGGTCGTGAAGCTTCTGCTGCACCGGCTTGTGGTTCACCATATTTGCATGCAAAACAACAAGCTCAGCTGGTTAATGACGCTTTAGCGATCGTAGCTGAACAATCAGGAGATTCTAAGTAATGGCAACCGAAATTAAAGCACCGGTATTCCCAGAGTCAGTTGCAGACGGTACGATTGCAACTTGGCACAAACAACCAGGTGAAGCAGTATCACGTGATGAAGTGATCTGTGACATTGAAACCGACAAAGTTGTTTTAGAAGTCGTTGCTCCTGCTGACGGTACAATCGTTACAATCATTAAAGGTGAAGGCGACACAGTTCTTTCTGCTGAAGTAATTGCTCAGTTTGAAGAAGGTGCGGTTTCTGGTGCTGCTGCAACAGAAGCAGTTCAAGGTGAAGCAAAAGTTGAACAAGCTGCTGCAAATACTCAAGCGGGTGCTGCACCAGTAGTTGAACGTGCTCAACAAGTTCAAGATCAAGCTCCTGCTGTACGTAAAGCATTAACTGAAACTGGTATTGCAGCTACTGACGTTGCAGGTACTGGTCGCGGTGGCCGTATCACTAAAGAAGATGTTGCAAATCACCAAACTAAGCCAGCGGCTACTGCAGCAGCGCCTTTAAGCGTTGCGGTGGGTGAGCGCATCGAAAAACGTGTTCCAATGACACGTCTTCGTAAGCGTGTAGCTGAACGTTTACTTGCAGCAACTCAAGAAACTGCAATGTTGACAACGTTTAACGAAGTGAACATGAAGCCAATCATGGAAATGCGTGCACAATATAAAGATGCATTTGAGAAGCGTCATGGTGCGCGTCTTGGTTTTATGTCTTTCTTTGTTAAAGCGGCAACTGAAGCGCTTAAACGCTACCCAGCAGTGAATGCTTCAATTGATGGTGATGACATTGTTTACCACGGTTACTATGACATCGGTGTAGCAGTATCTTCTGAGCGCGGTCTAGTTGTACCTGTGCTTCGTGATACAGATCGCATGAACTATGCTGAAGTTGAAAATGGCATCCGTGACTTTGCTTACAAAGCACGTGATGGCAAGTTGGGCATCGAAGACATGACTGGCGGTACGTTCACCATTACTAATGGTGGTACGTTCGGTTCATTGTTATCAACTCCGATTTTGAATACACCACAAACTGCGATTTTGGGTATGCATAAAATCCAAGAGCGTCCAATGGCTGTAAACGGTCAAGTAGAAATCTTACCGATGATGTATTTAGCGCTTTCTTATGACCACCGTTTAATCGATGGTAAAGAAGCAGTTGGTTTCTTGGTAACAATCAAAGAATTGTTAGAAGAACCTGCTAAATTGATCCTTGACCTTTAATCGATAGAATAAAAATAACAGGCTTAGAGCGATCCTCTAAGCCTGTATTTGGAGATAAACATGTCTCAACAATTTGATCTTGTTGTAATTGGCGGTGGCCCAGGTGGCTATGAAGCAGCAATTCGTGCAGCACAATTGGGCTTTAAAGTTGCGTGTATCGAAAAACGTATTCACAAAGGCAAACCATCTTTGGGTGGTACTTGCTTAAACGTGGGTTGTATTCCGTCTAAAGCATTACTTGACTCTTCACATCGTTATGAAGATACCGTACATCACTTAGCTGATCACGGTATTACCACAGGTGATGTGAACTTTGATTTGTCTAAACTTCTTGCACGTAAAGACAAAATTGTTGACCAGCTTACCATGGGTATTGATGGCCTTCTCAAAGGTAATGGTATCGAGTGGTTAAAAGGTACAGGTAAATTACTTGCAGGTAAAAAAGTAGAATTTGTATCTCACGAAGGTGAAACTCAAGTTTTAGAACCTAAGTACGTGATTCTTGCAACGGGTTCTGTGCCAATTAACATTCCATCAGCACCAGTTGATCAAAACATTATTGTTGACTCGACTGGCGCACTAGAATTCCAAGAAGTACCTAAGCGTTTAGGTGTGATTGGTGCTGGTGTGATTGGTCTAGAGCTTGGTTCTGTTTGGCGTCGTTTGGGTGCTGAAGTTGTTGTATTTGAAGCAATGGATGCATTCTTACCAATGGCTGATAAAGCTTTGGCAAAAGACTATCAAAAACTTTTGACGAAACAAGGTCTTGATATTCGTGTTGGCGCTAAAGTTGCTGGTACAGAAGTCAATGGTTCAGAAGTTACTGTTCAGTACACCCAAGGTGGCGAAGACAAAACTCAAACTTTCGACAAGTTGATCGTTTGTGTAGGTCGTCGTGCATACGCTGAAGGTCTATTGGCTGATGATTGCGGCATTAAACTCACTGAACGTGGTTTAGTTGAAGTGAACGATTGGTGTGCAACGTCTGTTGAAGGCGTATATGCAATTGGTGACTTAGTTCGTGGTCCAATGCTTGCACATAAAGCAATGGAAGAAGGCGTAATGGCTGTTGAGCGTATTCACGGTCATGCAGCTCAAGTCAACTATGACACCATCATTTCTGTGATCTATACACACCCAGAAGCGGCGTGGGTCGGTTTAACTGAACAGCAAGCGATCGAGAAAGGTCACGAAGTGAAAACGGGTCAATTCGGTTTCGCTGCAAACGGCCGTGCAATGGCTGCTGGTGAAAATGCTGGTTTCGTGAAGTTTGTTGCGGATGCGAAAACAGATCGTTTACTCGGTATGCACGTGATTGGACCTGCTGCGTCTGATATCGTACACCAAGGTATGATCGCACTTGAGTTTGTATCTTCTGTTGAAGATCTACAGTTGATGACTTTTGGTCACCCAACGTTCTCTGAAGTTGTACATGAAGCTGCATTGGCTGTCGATGGTCGAGCAATTCACGCAATTCAGCGTAAGCGTAAATAAGATAAGAAAAGAGCGGTTTTAACCGCTCTTTTTTTTTGATTAAAGGTTGTTTTTAGCAGAACAATCTACTACAAATAAGAAAGAAAAAATGTAATAAGGACTAATACCAAATAAGACGTGAGTCTAGGGATTAGTCAGTCCATAACAAAGCAAAGAAGTAGTAAAAGGTTAGTCAATGAATCTACATGAGTATCAAGCCAAAGCGTTATTAAAAAAATATGGTATGCCTGTTCAAGACGGTGTATTGGCAACCAATGCAGAAGAAGCTGTAAAAGCCTTCGAGCAACTTGGTGGAAAATTTGCGGTCATGAAAGCGCAGGTACATGCTGGTGGTCGTGGTAAAGCTGGCGGTGTTAAAGTTGTAAAATCCAGTATTGAAGCGGCAGATTATGCAAACCATATCATCGGTACTCGTTTAGTTACTTATCAGACTGATGCCAATGGACAGCCCGTGAATAGCGTTTTGGTTTGTGAGGATGTCTATCCAGTAGAACGTGAGTTATATCTTGGTGCAGTCGTTGATCGTTCAAGTCGACGCGTAACTTTTATGGCATCGACTGAAGGTGGTGTTGAAATTGAAAAAGTTGCAGAAGAAACCCCAGAAAAAATTATCAAAGTAGAAGTAGATCCATTAGTAGGGTTACAGCCTTTTCAAGCACGTGAAGTTGCATTTGCTTTGAAATTAAAAGATGCTCAGGTTGCGCAATTTGTGAAAATTATGACAGCTGCATATCAGGCATTTATTGAAAATGATTTTGCTTTATTTGAGATTAACCCATTATCTGTTCGTGAAAATGGTGAAATCTTATGTGTCGATGCCAAAGTTGGTATTGATTCAAATGCTTTATATCGTTTGCCAGAAGTTTCTGCACTTCGAGATAAATCACAAGAAAATGAACGTGAATTAAAAGCATCTGAATTTGATCTGAACTATGTTGCTTTAGAAGGCAATATTGGATGTATGGTCAATGGTGCAGGTTTGGCAATGGCAACCATGGACATCATTAAACTATATGGTGGGCAACCTGCAAACTTTTTAGATGTCGGTGGTGGTGCAACCAAAGAGCGCGTTATTGAAGCATTTAAATTGATCTTGGCAGATACCTCGGTACAAGGCGTTTTGATTAACATTTTTGGCGGTATTGTTCGTTGTGACATGATTGCAGAAGCCATTATTGCTGCGGTTCAGGAAGTACATGTGAGTGTTCCTGTCGTGGTTCGTTTAGAAGGCAACAATGCGGAATTGGGTGCAAAAATTCTAGATGAATCAGGTTTGAAATTAACTTCTGCAAACGGCTTGGCTGATGCAGCAGAAAAAATTGTTGCAGCAGTAAAAGCATAAGGAATGCCATCATGAGCGTATTAATTAATAAAAACACAAAAGTATTGGTACAAGGTTTCACAGGTAAAAATGGTACGTTCCATTCTGCACAAGCACTCGACTATGGAACCAAAGTCGTGGGTGGGGTGACTCCGGGTAAAGGTGGCACGACGCATTTAGATTTACCCGTCTTTAATACCATGAAAGATGCTGTGCGCGAAACGCAAGCAGACGCATCTGTGATTTATGTACCAGCACCTTATGTACTTGATTCGATTATTGAAGCTGTCGATTCAGGGGTTGGACTGATTGTGGTCATTACCGAAGGTGTACCAACCTTAGACATGTTAAAAGCCAAACGTTATTTAGAGACCAATGGCAATGGAACACGTTTAGTCGGTCCAAACTGTCCTGGAGTGATTACACCAGGCGAATGTAAGATTGGAATTATGCCGGGTCATATTCATCAACCGGGTCGTATCGGGATTATTTCACGTTCAGGGACTCTAACTTACGAAGCTGTTGCACAGACCACTAAACTGGGTCTTGGGCAATCCACCTGTATCGGTATTGGTGGCGACCCAATTCCGGGTATGAACCAAATTGATGCATTAAAACTATTCCAAGATGATCCAGATACAGATGCCATTATCATGATTGGTGAAATTGGAGGTTCGGCTGAAGAAGAAGCAGCTGAATATATTCAGTCGAATGTTACTAAACCTGTCGTGGGTTATATTGCAGGAGTAACCGCACCAAAAGGTAAGCGTATGGGGCATGCTGGTGCGATTATTTCAGGTGGTAAGGGGACTGCTGAAGAAAAATTTGCAGCCTTTGAACGTGCTGGAATGGCGTATACACGGAGTCCTGCCGAGCTCGGTTCTACCATGTTGCAAGTATTGAAAGAAAAAGGTTTAGCTTAATTTTTTTCAGACTCATTGAGTATAGAAAGCGTGTGTTACTTAGGTAGCATGCGCTTTTTTACGTTTATCGCATTACATTTGGTACATAAATTGCTCTGAGCAAGTATTCTTTCAAAATAGTGTCTTGATACGATGCAAGCGGTAAATTGGAATCAGTTCAGCGAAGAGTTCACCCGTAATATCCAAAAAGTGCTGCCATTTGATGGATTGGTTGCATTTCAGATCGACGCTGAAACAACAGCGAGTCAATACTTGTTCAAGGGCATACCTTATCAAGCAGTGAATGAATACTTGGGGCGTATGCAATATTTTGATCCTGTGCATTTTCGTTTTGCATACCATCAAGCTGATATGAAGTTTAGTGTATTACAAGCAGCCGAATCGAATGAAGACTATGATGACTTTAGAAAAAAATGGGATGTAAAAGACACGATTGAGCTTTTTTTTAGGCAGAATGGGGTTCCTGTACGTGGTATGAGTTTAGTTCGATCTTCAGCGTATACGGAATTTTCCGATCAAGAATTAAAAATGATAGAGTCATTTTATGATTTAACAGCATGTTGTTTTAATCAAATTTATGATGTTTCTAGCCATCAGGTCAGTCTATTTAATGAAGGTCTAACAGAGTCACTAACCCGACAAGAATCTAAAATATTAGGCTTGTTATGCAAAGGTTTAAATAATCAAGCGCTTGCAAATGAAATGCATTGTGGAATATCCACCATTAAAACCCACCTACAGCATATCTATCAAAAAACACAGGTCAGAAGCCGTCAGGAATTAATGAGCCGTGTACTGTCTGGCTGACCTCCTTAATAGATTAAAATGCAATCTATCTTCAATTTTAAAAATCATCCTTTGGGATGATTTTTTTGTATAGGGAACAGCGTAATTTTTCAGCATAGAAAAACAGTTTGTAAGGCTAAGGAAATCCGCGATGAAAACATTACATTCACAAATGCTGAAAAAATATCTTAAACAAATATCAAATGTTGTTGGTGTAATGGCAATTGGTGCATGTGCAACTCAAGCTATGGCGCATGGTGAAGCAGCGAAAATGTTACCGTTACAACAAGCCATGCAATCGGTTGGTGCAACGGTACAGCAAGATCAATATGCCAATGTCTACACCATCAGCAAAAACTCGACCTTAGTCCGAGCAAAACCCAATTCAACCACCATTATGGTGAATGGCAAGCCATTAAAAATTTCAGCACCCATTATTGTAAAAGATGGTCAAGCTATGGCATCTGAAACATTGGCGAATGAGATTTTCCAATCTGGACTTGATCAAACTTTTCAAGTTGAAACGGTAAAGCATCCGTTAAATACTTTAACGACAGAAGAAATTCAGTCAGTGACTAAAATTATTCAGGCAGATCAACGTGCACCAAAAGCATTACGTTTCAGTCGTATTCGTTTGCAAGAGCCTGAGAAAAATGCGGTTTGGAACAGTGTACTGAATCATACTGAGTATAAAGGCCCACGCTTAGCCGAATTTAGCTTATTGCAAAGCGGTAATATTATTGAGGGTGTGGTTGATCTGAACACACAACAAGTGACGGCTTGGAAGGTCTTGCCTGCAACGCATGGCATGGTGTTGTTGGATGACTTTATGATGGTCCAAGAAGTTATTCAAAAGAGTCCAGAGTACAAAGCTGCGTTAGCAAAACGTGGCATTACAGATGTGACCAAAGTCGTGGGTACACCACTGACTGTAGGATATTTTGGTGGTGAAGATGGTTTAAACAAAGAACTTAGCCTACTGAAAATTGTCAGTTATCTTGATGTGGGTGATGGTAACTACTGGGCACATCCAATTGAAAATCTAGTTGCTGTGGTTGATTTAGACAAAAAGAAAATTGTCAAAATTGAAGAAGGCAGTTTAGTGCCTGTACCTATGACACCACGTCCTTATGATGGTCGTGATAAAAAGGCACAAACACGTAAGCCTTTAAATATTGTGGAACCTGAGGGGAAAAACTACAGCATCTCAGGGCAGTATATCCACTGGGGTAACTGGTGTTTCCATGTCGGGCTTGATTCTCGTGTAGGTCTACAAGTCGGTACCGTTACGTTTAAAGATAAAGGTGTAAAACGCAAGGTGATGTACCAAGGAAACCTTGGCGGCATGGTGGTTCCTTACGGTGATCCAGACATGGGCTGGTACTTCAAGTCTTATCTCGACTCTGGTGAATATGGAATGGGTACGTTGACCTCATCTATTGAGCGGGGTAAGGATGTTCCTGAGAATGCTGTACTGCTTGATGCAGTGATTGCTGATTACGAAGGTAAACCAATGACGATTCCAAATGCAATTGCTGTATTTGAACGTTATGCGGGACCAGAGTTTAAACATCAGGAAATGGGGCAAACCAATGTAAGTGCCGAGCGCCGTGAGCTTGTGGTGCGCTGGATTAGTACAGTCGGTAACTATGACTACATGTTTGACTGGGTCTTCTCAGACAATGGCACCATAGGGATTAATGCGGGTGCTACAGGTATTGAAGCGGTGAAAGGGGTAAAAGCTTCAACGATGCATGATGCAACAGCCAAAGAAGACACCCGTTACGGTACTTTGATTGATCATAATATTGTGGGAACAACCCATCAGCATATTTATAACTTCCGTCTAGATTTAGATGTCGATGGTGAGAACAATACACTGACCCACATGAACCCAGTTGTGAATGTGAATAAAAAAGGTGTGCGTAAGAGCACGATGGAAATCGAAAAGCATGTTGTGAATAACGAACAAGAAGCAGCAGAGAAATTTAATCCATCGACCATTCGTTTAATCAGTAATTATTCGAAAGAGAACAAAGTCGGCAATCCAGTTTCTTATCAACTGATACCATTTGCTGGTGGTACACACCCAATCGCCAAAGGTGCAAACTTTAGTCCAGATGAATGGTTATTCAAGCGTTTAAACTTCATGGACAAGCAAATTTGGGTCACCAAATATAATCCTACAGAATTATATCCTGAGGGTGCATATCCAAACCGTTCTGACAAAGATACAGGTTTGGGGCAATTTGTTCAAAATAACGACAACATCGACAACAAAGACTTGGTGGTGTGGTTAACCACGGGGACAACACATGTGGCTCGTGCAGAAGAGTGGCCAATCATGCCTACGGAATGGGTGAATGTATTGCTTAAGCCGTGGAACTTCTTTGATGAGACACCATCTTTGAACTTGAATACACCAAAAGATACAACAACACATCAACACTAATGCTGCGATAGCAATCCAATATGCCATATCAAGCATTTGATATGGCATGTCTAAAGATTTGGGGGAATCTATGTTTAAATCATGTGCTCAACAGTTGTTGACTGTGTCACTTTTATTGGCTTCGGCAGCGACTTTTGCTGAAGAATCGACTGAAACTACACCTGCAATTAGTGTTTCAGGTTCAATGACCATGGCAACGGATTACCGTTTCCGTGGTGTGTCAATGTCGAACCGAGATCCATCTGTTCAGGGGGCTTTAAACTTTACACATAAATCTGGGGCGTACTTAAGCCTATGGGCATCAAATGCCGATGTGGGCGCAGGAGGGAATGTCGAAGCTGACTTTTTTGTGGGCTATATTTTACCTATCACAGAAAAATCATTCTTAGATATTAACTATGCCGATGTCAATTATCCGGGCACGATCAAAGAATATCACACCGATTTTAGTGAGTTTGGTGTGAATTATAACCATAGTGATTTAATGATAGGGGGTGACTATTTCACAGCGGGTGTGTTTTACTCACCTGAGTTTGCCTTTAAATCAGGTACAGAAATCTATTTAAATACAAGTTATAAGTTCCCAGTGTATAAAAATATTAAACTTGTTTCGAGCTTGGGTTATACCAAACTGGAAGATAATGAACAGTTTGCTAAAGCCTTTGGTGGTGATGGTCAGCAAGATGATTATTTCGATTATAAAGTAGGTTTGGGTGCTGAAGTCTTGGGGCTGAGTTCAGAGTTGGTATGGATTGATAATAATATTGATAGTGATGCCAATATGATGAAAGGCAGTGTTGTATTCTCTTTGACCAAACAATTTTAATCTAGAAAATAATTATTTTAAAGTGATAAAGGGCATCAAGATGATGAAGCCCTTTTTCTTTTAGAAAGGATTTTTATTTTCTGAAAAATCAGAGTTGTAGTTTAATTTGGCATGGTATGTGATGTTGTTTACCTATGCTATATTGATGCATAAAATTCTATTTTCACAACACCGTATTACAGATGTTAAGACATGTTTATGTGTTCTTTTTCCGAATATTCACTCTGATTTTTTTATTGATGAATGCTGCTATGGCCGAAAATAAAGATGTCTACATGGATGAATTTCTTGGTGATGATATTTTTCATTATTATCAGCATCTTGCGGAGCAGCATAATGAAAAAGAAAATGATTATAGTGTAGTCAATAATGACTTTTATGAGAATGAATATATTCGGGTGTTTAATTACACTGCTTATAATTCTGATAATTTCACCAATAAACTCGGGACAGGTGAGTTCCATAGTTCAGATTTAGATGCTTTAAGAATATCATTTGGTTATGGTATTGAAATTAAATTGAATAAGCGAAATAAACTCGGCTATGAGTATCTGTCAAATTTCCCCTATGATCGTGGGCAGTTAATCCGCTTTTTTTGGGTGCGGATCTTCTAAAAATTGATAATGACAAATAGATTTTATTTTTTCAAAATCAGCAGAGATCTGCCAGAATAATTTTATTCATACGTGTAAGTGCTGCTAAGGCTTTGGGCTGTGTTGCCAATATTTGTGCAATATTTTCAGGAATGACTTGCCAACTGATTCCAAAAACATCTTTGCACCAACCACAATGGCTTTCCGAGCCATGCTCAGTAAAATAATTCCAGTAATAATCAATTTCTTGTTGTGTTTTACAGGGAATCACAAAAGAAACCGATTCATTAAAATCAAAAATATGGGGATCTGGACTGTCTTTTGCCATGAATGTGAGATGGTTCAAGCTGAACATACAGTCTTGGATTTGTCCTTTTAAATCACCTGAAGGGTAGCGAAGCAGTTGATGACGCTGAAAATCTGGAAAAATTTTTTGATAATATTGTAAGGCTTGTGAACACTGGTTTTGATGGATACCACAGAATAATAAATTGGGAAGAATGTGTTGTTTTGTTTTATCACAGTTACCCAGTTGCAATTGCCATGTGTAGCCAAACTGATCTTGAACCCAACCATAATAAGCATTCCAAGCATAATGTCCGAGATCAATAAGACTTGTACCACCGAGAATCAGTTTTTGCCACAATGCAGTAATTTCTTGGCGACTATCGCAAATAACAGTAAAAGAGATGGCTGGATTTGGTAAGAAATAAGGCCCTCCATTAATTCCAATAAAGCATTGATTGGACAAAGATGCTTTTACGACAGTTGGATTATGTTCATGGATCATGCTGTTTGGAAAAACAGAGCAATAGAATTCAAACGCTTCTAACGCTTGATTATCAAACCACAAAGCAGGATAAATCGTAAGATGCATGCATGGTCCTTGTGTTTAGCTATAGGGTTGAATTTTAACCGAGTGCGAAGTTGCAATATGTAATATTTTGATGAAAAAAGCGCAACAGAAGTTGCGCTTAACTTTAAAAAATCGAATTTACACTTTGCTTTGCGGTTTCAGTTGTTGAGTCAAACCATTGATATCACCACCATGAAGCCCAAGTTCACTCATTAGACTATCAATTAATGGAGCTTGTGAGCGATAGCGTAAAGCACTATTCACAACTTGATCGGATAGGGAAGCCGTTGAATGCTCAGGTGCGGATTCATGACTATGAGGATGTGCAACACTTCCTAAACCATTGACCTGCAAAATTTTAATATCATCAATACCTTCCATTGGTTTAACACTTTCACGAATAATTTCAGGTAGATATTTAAGTAAAGCCAGTCGAATTTGCATTTCAACTTGCTCAGATGACAAGGTGTTATTGGCCTCATGTACTGCGCGAGTACCTTCAGCATCAACTTGATATTGTTTTTCCATGGCTTGTGCCAGTAAAATTTTGGCATCTGCTTCACCTTTGGCATGTAAGCGGGCTTTTTCTGCTTCTGCTTCCGCAGCAATTCGAATTGCTTCCGCTTCGTCCACCGCTGCTTTTTTACCTGCTTCGGCAGCAACAGTAATGGCAATCGCATCTTTTTCAGCAGCTTGTTTTGCTGCAACTAATTCAACCGCTTTTTCACGTTCAGCACGTTGAGTTTCACGGACGGTGAGAACCTCTTCTTCTGCTTTGACAGCCTGTGCACGGGCTTGATCTGCTTGAGCTTTGGCTTCTGATTCTGCACGAGACTTTTCAGCAATCGCAATTGCGCGATCTTGCTCTGCCAATTCAATGGTTTTCTTTTGCTCAACTTGGGCTTTTTGAATGAGTTGAGCTTTCAAAATATTTTCATTTTCTACGTCACGGGCGGAAGCGATACGCTTTAATTCAACTTCACGTTCAGCCGCAATTTGTGCTTCTTCTGCCTCACGTTTTTTAGCTGCTTCTTGCGCTGCAATTTCTGCAAGCTGTTCAGCTCGACGAACTGAAATTTCACGTTCTTGTTGTAATTTGGCATATTCTTCTTCACGTAGAATTTGTAAACGTGCTTGCTCAGCTTCTAAGTTTTTAGTTTTAATTGCAAGATCTGCATCTTGTTCAATGACATTACGTTTTTTACGACGGTCTTCAATGGTCTCGGTCAGTTTGGTTAGACCTTCTGCATCGAACGCATTTTGCGGGTTAAAGTATTTAAAACTGGTCTGATCTAAGCCAGTTAAAGACACCGTTTCAAGTTCTAAACCATTCTTAAATAAATCTTCTGATACGACTTGTTGAACTTTTTGCACGAAGTCCACACGTTTTTCGTGTAGTTCTTCCATCGCCATTTCAGCAGCGACTGCGCGCAAGGAGTCAACAAATTTACCTTCCACCAAATTTTTCAGTTCATTCGGTGACATGGTTTTACGACCTAAAGTCTGAGCCGCTGTTGCAATCGATTCTGCTGTTGGTTTTACCCGCACATAAAACTCTGCCATCACATCTACACGCATACGATCACGTGTAATGAGCGCTTGTTCTTCTGCACGAACTACTTCAAGTCGAAGGGTATTCATGTTGACTGGAATAATTTCGTGCAATACAGGAAGCACGATGGCACCGCCATTCAAGATGACTTTTTCACCACCAAATCCTGTGCGCACAAATGAAATTTCTTTGCTTGAACGTTGATATAAGCGGGCGACTATAAAACCAATCGCAATAATTGCGACAAAAATAATGCCTGCAATCACGAATAGATTAATAAGATTTGAATTTAGCATCGTATACTCAAAATTTAAGTGTTGTTAAGTTTCAGAACGTATGGCTTGAAAGCCCATTTTTGTTTTTTGGGTCAAAATTACTTGCTGACCTTGTTTAAAGGCATCTTCTTGCTCTGGTTCAACCAAAACATAATGAATTTGTCCAAATTGATCTTTGACTTTGGCTTGTGCAGGGGAATGGGGTTTAGCAATACCAATAACAATTACGGCAGTACGACCAACCAGTTCTTCACTAAATATTGCTGTGGTTTCATCTTGCGGTAAAACTCTTGAGACAACTTTTGCGGTGAAACGGACCAATGGCATACACAAGAAGAAGCTGGCGGGAGCTAACAACCAAGCACTCCAATAGCTTCCTGTAATGAAGTGAGCAACGGTTTGTAATAGCAGCCCAAACAGGCCAAAGATAGTCAGAAAAATAATAAACCAGATTAATAAAGGCACACGCCCCAAATATAACCAGTCCAAGACCTGTAACAGCCAACTGGCTTCAGTATCTATATCAACTTCAGGTGAAGTGAGATCAGCGGGTAAAAGTTGGTCGAGAATACCTTGAGTACCACCACCCAGTAACAATAAAGTCAGCTCAAAAAAGGCAAAGAGAAAGAGTAGGCATATAGAAATGCTAAAAATGAGATTTGACGGGTGCGTCACAAGTTCCCACATGATCGAATTCTCTTTTTTTAATGTTATTTATAACAAATAAAATACAAATTTATTCTTTAATGTCTAAGATATCACCGAAATGAGAATAAGTCTAAAAAACTTTGAGACAAAAAAATACGCAACGATTGGGGTGATCATTGCGTAGAACAACGAATCTGTTTGCACAGTTCGGTTAAGGAGAAATGTTATCAATTTAGGATTCCCTAAATCATGTGCTAATGGTAATCGGAATGAATTTTAAGATCATGAGCAATCACGTTACTTCATGTTAAATAACGTTAATAATAAGAGGGTCTTGTGATCAGGTTGGTATTTTTTTGCGCTATAAAAAATTAAAGGCCTTATATTAAGACCTTTAATGTATGATGCAGTTTAAATGAGCTTAGAAGTGGAATACACCTAAACCAGATTTCACTTCATCTAAAGTTTGTTGGGTAATATCACGGCATTTATCTGTGCCAGTCTTTAAAATATCCATAATATAATCAGGATCTTTGGCAAGTTCGATACGACGTTCACGAATTGGTCCGATTAACTCTTTTAAGACAGCTTCCAAGCGTTTTTTCACGGTACCATCGCCTAAACCACCACGACGATAATGTGCTTTTAATTCTTCAACTTCTTCTTTATTTGGATCAAAAGCATCTAAATAAGTGAATACGATATTACCTTCGACTTGACCTGGATCTTCAATACGCAGGTGGTTCGGGTCGGTATACATGGCATTTACGGCTTTTTTAATGTCTTTATCGCTGGCATCAAGCACGATGGTGTTGCCTAAAGATTTTGACATTTTTGCCTTACCATCAAAGCCTGGTAAACGACTCATATTCGAAAGTAGTGCTTTACATTCTGGTAATAGGTCTTGACCAATTTGACGGTTAATACGACGAACAATCTCGTTGGTTTGTTCAATCATTGGAATTTGGTCTTCACCAACAGGAACAACAGTCGCTTTAAATGCGGTAATGTCAGCAGCTTGAGCGACTGGATAGCATAGGAAGCCTGCTGGAATATCACGCTCAAAACCGCGCATCTGAATTTCAGATTTAATGGTTGGGTTACGCTCTAGACGTGAAACGGTCACGAAGTTGAGATACAACATCGTGAGTTCATTTAATGCAGGTAAACAAGATTGCACACAGATGGTCGTTTTGGTTGGATCAATCCCAACTGCCAAGTAATCGGTAGCAACTTCAAGAATATTACGACGTACTTTTTCAAAATTGTCGGCATTGTCAGTCAGCGCTTGAGCATCTGCCAACAGCAAATGTTGATGATGCGAATCTTGTAAACCCACACGTGAACGTAACGAACCAACAAAATGACCTAAGTGAAGTTGCCCTGTAGGACGGTCGCCAGTCAAAATGACTGGACGATTATCTTGATTACTCATTTTCTTTTCCAAAAAGTAGTGTATTTACTACATCTGCAGTCAATTAATGGGCTACATTGTACGGCATAATTTTTTTTAATGTCAGTCAGAAAAAAATAGAAGTCAAAAAAAAATAAATTGGGACAGAAATCATTAAGCAAATACAGTTTTTTTCTTTATATCACATTAAAATAAAGCAAAGTTCTTAGGATAAATATAATGGCGAGTAGCTTATTAATATTATTAGATGATATTGCGACTGTATTAGACGATGTTGCTCTGATGAGTAAAGTTGCAGCAAAGAAAACAGCTGGCGTTTTAGGGGATGACTTGGCATTGAATGCGCAGCAAGTCAGTGGTGTACGAGCTGACCGTGAATTGCCTGTGGTTTGGAATGTCGCCAAAGGGTCTTTTATTAATAAATTAATTTTAGTTCCTCTCGCTTTGCTGATTAGTGTAGTTGCACCTTGGCTAATCAATCCATTATTAATGATTGGTGGTTTATTTTTATGTTATGAAGGTGTGGAAAAAGTTTTACACAGTTTGCAACATCGTAAGGCGAGCAATGAGCAGGAAGCAGAAGAAGAGCTTAACACTATTGAAACTGACCTCGTTACCTATGAGAAAGAGAAAATTAAAGGTGCGGTTCGTACCGACTTTATTCTGTCAGCAGAAATTGTGGTGATTTCATTAGGTACTGTGGCAACAGCAACCTTTATCAGTAAACTGACCGTACTCAGCATTATTGCAATTGTAATGACCATTGGTGTGTATGGATTTGTTGGCTTGATTGTCAAAATTGATGATATTGGATTGTACTTAACTCAGCAAAGCTCGAATCTAAAACAGTCGATTGGACGTTTTTTACTGGCTTTTGCACCTAAGCTCATGAAAACCTTAACTGTAGTAGGCACCATTGCGATGTTCTTGGTGGGGGGCGGGATTATTAACCATGCAGTTCCACTGATTCATCATTTTACAGAAGATACTGTGGATCACTTAGAGTTGATTCCAAATTTTGGCAGCATTGTTGGGGCATTTACACCGACATTAATTAATTTGATGATTGGTATTGCCGCAGGTTTGGCAGTCATTCTTGTACTAACTGTGTTTAAAAAGATTTGGCCGAATTCAAAACAGGCTTAAGCTATAACGGTCTACTTCATAAAAATAAGGAATCAGGCTATGCGTTGGAAAGGTCGTCGCGTCAGTAGCAATATTGAAGACCGCCGTGGCGGTGGTGCTGGTCGTAAAATGGGCGGCTTCAGTATTCTTGGCTTGGTGGTTGCATTTGTCGCGTGGAAATTTTTTGGAGTAGATCCGCAGCAGGCGTATCAAGCCACTCAACAAGTGACACAGCAAGCTTCGGTTGGTGCAGAAACCAAAGGTTTGGATAATCCAAGCCCAGAGCAACAAGAAGCCATTGATTTTATTGGTACAGTGTTGGCAGATACTGAAGACACATGGAATACGGTTTTTCAGCAGCAATTGAATCGGCAATATACCGCACCAAAACTGGTGATGTTTACTGGAGCTGTCAATTCAGGCTGTGGGGCAGCGCAGGCGGCGATGGGACCATTTTATTGTCCAGTCGATCAGAAAGTTTATATTGATACCACTTTCTTTAAAGATATGCGACAGCAAATGGGGATTAGTGGCGAACAAAACCAGACTGAACTTACTCGCCAAGATCAAGCGGGCGACTTTGCTCAAGCCTATGTAGTTGCACATGAGGTTGGGCATCATGTGCAGAATCTTTTAGGGATTTCCGATCAGGTTCATAAAGCACGCACCCAAGCTTCGAGAGTTGAAGCCAATCAACTTTCTGTCCGTCAAGAATTACAAGCAGACTGCTTGGCAGGTATTTGGGCCTATCACAACCAACAGCGGACCCAATTTTTGCAACAGGGTGATATTGAAGAAGCGATGGATGCAGCCCATAAAATTGGGGATGATTATTTGCAAAAGCAATCTACAGGGCAGGTTGTGCCTGACAGCTTCACGCATGGCTCGAGTGAGCAGCGGATGAAATGGTTTCAAGCTGGTCTTAAATCAGGCAACTTAAAAGACTGCGATACCTTTAATCAGCCGATTTAATTTTTAAGCAGAACCTAAAAGGCGTAATTTAAATTACGCCTTTTTTATGTGTGATTCATATACAGAATGCCTGCCTAGAGAATGAATTTCACTGAGTAGTGTTGAGTAGTGTTTTGGTCGAAATTGCTGATCGCAACGTATCGATCTGAGTTGAATCTTTGTAGAGATTTTCTGGTGTTATTTAGTTTGAGTAGATGAGCTGAATGCCCAAGATCTTATAACATTAGAAGAATAAGACCGCTGAATAAGAAATTTCTAGGTATTAATTTAAGGAAAAATGACATCTAATAGGTTGATTTCAATACCTTAAAGGTATTGGTGGTGATGGGAATCATCAGCTTAGTTAAACCATATTTTTAAAATAATGAATAATAATTCATTATTTGTGAATAATAATTCGATACTTATATTGAAAAGACAAAGACTTAGTCTTAATTTCATTGTAAACGGAATGGTAATTTGTTTAAAAAACAAAAAAATAGCCTTCGACTAAAGCATATATAGTCGATATAAAACTTATCTGTCACATTTTGGCTCAAGAAATGTTCAGTGGAATGAACAAACAATAATTTGAACTGTGATGGATAGGGAACTTAGGATGACGACTCAAAAGATGTCTGTACGTTTAAAAACGTTAGTATTAGCGATGGGTATAGTAGCAGCAGGGACTGCGCATGCAGATACCAATACGGAAGTTGAACAATTACGTAAAGAAGTTCAAGAGTTGCGCGGCATGTTGGAGCAATATGCACAGCAGCAAAAGCAAATGAATACGCAGCAGCAAAATTATCCAGTTCAGGTAGCTGCACAAACTTCACCAGCCAAACCAGTAGCAGAGAAAAAAGGCTTGGGTATGACGGTTGGTGGGGCTGAAGTTAATTTCTATGGGAATATTCGCGCAGATGCGACTTATCAGATTGATGGCGGTCCGAGCCGAGCACATCCATATAACCAAATTAATAAAGCTGCTTTAGATGGAGCACCAGGAAATAGTGATCTATTCAAATCTACACTAGCTGCAACACGTTTAGGTTTTGACTTTAAGACGCCAACTCAAGCGGGAGATGTTGCTGGTAAAGTTGAAGTCGACTTTTTGGGTAGCAATGATACTTTACGTATTCGTCATGCGTACTTAACTTATGCCAACTGGCTCATTGGTCAAACATGGTCAAACTTTGCTGTGCCTGATTATATGCCAGAAACAATTGATGCTTTAGGCTATGTAGGTGGTGCAGTTAAGCGTACACCACAAGTACGTTATACCAGCACTTTTACACCCGAAACCAACTTAATCTTTGCGCTGGAAGATTCTAAATATAGCGATAATACGACAGGAACTAAACTGGAAGTTACTAAGGATACTAATGGTATAATTACAGGTGTTAAAAATGTTACAACTGTAACAGCATTAGGTTCAGATCCAGATAACCAAATGCGAATTCCAGCACTTACAGCACGTTTGAATCATAAATTTGCCAACAATGCAGGTATTATTTCAGCACGTACCATGGTGGCAGACAAGCAAACTTCTGACGATGAAAAAGTCGCTTGGGGTATAGGTTTAGGAACAAAATACAACGTAACGCCAAGCACGACCTTAAAAGCAGATTATTACCATGTCAAAGGCGATAGCAGCTTTGTTTCTTGGTCAAATCCAGGCTATGCCATTGATGCCAACAAAAATATTCAACAAAGTGAATTTGACTCAATTACGGTCGGTATTACTCAGCAGTTTAATCCAAAATTGCGTGGTACCTTGGGTTATGGTTATATGAAGCATGATACAGATTTGGATTATATTAATGCCTCTAAAAGCCCAAGTGCTTTGAATAAAGACTTATGGCAAGCATGGGCAAATGTATTTTATAGCCCAATCAAACCCGTTAGTTTAGGTCTTGAATATACTTATGGCGAACGTGAAACCTTCGCTGCACCAAATGCAACAACACCTTTAACCAGTAAAACAGGTGAAGAAAATCGTGTAAACGTGGTTGCACTGTATAATTTCTAAATATTCTATTCAAATAAAAAAAAGAGGCATAAGCCTCTTTTTTTATTGATTTAAACAAATGGTTAGCTGAAATTAAAAGTTACAAAAAGAGAATAATTGAACAAAAAGTAGATTAAATTAGAAACACTTAAATCAGAGTTTAAAAAAAATAATAAGATTTTTAGTAAAAATTAAGCATAATGTTGCGCTTTCGTTTTTGATAGATATTGATTAAAAAATTGATATTGTCGTATAGCTCTATTTGTATTTACCCAATGTAAATAGATTTATCACTTGCAAATTACCAAACGAACAAGGAGCTTAGAATGAGTTTATCCCTCATGAAGAAGCCTGCAATTCGTCAAAGCTTGGCAGTTACCATTGCAACTTTGATGATGACAGTGACTCATGCAGCGTCTGCTGAGCAAGAGGAAATTGCACAATTACGCGTGGATGTCGAAGCATTACAAGCTTTGATTAAACAAAATTTTCCACAAGTAAAACAAGTACCCGTGGTAAGCAACACAATAAAACTAAAAACGACAATATCTACAGTTGTTGAGAAAACACCAGTTCATCTTGCTGCGACAATCTTAGGCACAAGTGATCAATTCCATCCTAAGGCTCATCGTATTTTAGGAAATGGCCTTATGTTGGCAAATTATACGAATAACTTTGCTGACAACTTAATATCCACAGATACAGTAAAGATCAACACCTTGGAACAAGGTCGGCTCAATTTGATGTATAGCCCAGTGACTCCAGTTACGCTTGGGATGAAGTATGTCTAAGGGAAGCAAGAAACTTTCTCTGAAAAAAGGCAATGATAATCGCGTTGGTATTATGGCACGTTACGATTTCTGAAAACTCTTGCTCTAAAGTCAAACTGCAAGCGCTTGTTACAAATAGGGTATTCACTTTTTGTACAAAGCTTTAAGCAGCTTTTCCTTTATAGAGCGTTATTATTTATCTGTATAACAACAGATAAAATTGACGGACAAGAATTATGGCACTTACTTTTAATGCGTTTTATACGCTGATTGCAGCAGTCATTGTATTGTTGTTGGGTCGATTCCTTGTGAATCATATCGACTTTTTACGTCGTTATAATATCCCAGAGCCAGTTGCAGGTGGTTTGGTTGCGGCTGTCCTTTCCCTAGTTGTATACAACATTTGGGGTTTTAGTATTAGTACCAGTAGTGAGTTGCAAACGAGCTTTATGCTCATTTTCTTTGCTTCGATTGGTTTAAGTGCAAATTTCTCAAAATTGAAAGAAGGTGGAATGGGCTTGGTGATCTTCCTGATTGCTGTGGCTTCATTCATCGTGTTGCAGAATTTCGTCGGTATAAGTCTTGCGACTTTACTGGGTATTGATCCACTGATTGGTCTGATTGCAGGTTCAATTACTTTAACTGGTGGTCATGGTACTGCGGGTGCTTGGGGCGAAATTCTGGAAGTTGAGCATGGCATTCAAGGTGCATTGGCATTGGGTATGGCCAGTGCGACTTTTGGTCTAATCATTGGCGGTTTAATTGGTGGCCCTTTGGCGAAAATGTTGATTAATCGTTATCAATTGGCTGAAGCCAATACCAATGCTCAGATTGAGAAGCGTGATCATACGCCAATGACCGACAAAGAAGCTGAAGAGTCTGCACCGTTTGAATATCCACACCAAGTACGTTTGATTACTGCGGATAATGCGATTACCACCTTAGGGATGTTTGCTGCATGTCTAGCATTTGCCGATTTCATGACAGGCTTTAGTAAGGGTACGTGGTTTGAATTACCAACTTTTGTGTGGACACTGGGCGGTGGGGTAATTTTACGTAACATTCTTGAGAGTGTGTTCAAAGTAAATATCTTTGATCGTGCAATTGATGTCTTTGGTAATGCGTCACTTTCTTTGTACTTGGCAATGGCATTACTTTCGCTGAAATTATGGCAACTTGCAGACCTTGCTGGTCCATTGGTTGTCATTTTGGGTGCACAAACTATTACTATGGCGCTTTACGCGGCATTTGTGACGTTCCGAGTCATGGGTAAAAATTATGATGCAGCCGTACTTTCTGCAGGTCATTGTGGTTTTGGTATGGGGGCAACACCAACTGCTGTTGCCAATATGCAAGCCATCACCAATATGTATGGCGCTTCACATAAAGCATTTTTGATTGTTCCACTTTGTGGGGCATTCTTCGTTGATTTAATCAACGCAACTGTTATTCAAATTATTCTTAAGTTCTTTGCTTAAGAGAAAGCAAAAGGTCTTGGTCACAAGGCCTTTTTTGAATTGCGAAATACTATCTGCTGAGTCTTAAGGAATAAGAAAATGAACGAACAACTGAATGCCACACTGATGTCGTGGGTTAAATTTTTTAATGACCCTTTATGGGACTTTTTGGTTATTTTCTTGCTGGTTGTAGGTGTTTTTTATACGGCTGTAACAGGAGCTGTGCAAATTCGCATGTTCTTGCAAAGTATCCGAGTGATGAAAAGCAGTCGTACAGAAGGGGAAGATGAGCATGGTCTTACACCTTTTCAGGCGTTTGTAACTGGTCTTGCGAGCCGTGTTGGGGTAGGTAATATTGCTGGTGTAGCAATTGCGATTGCCATTGGTGGTCCTGGTGCCGTGTTCTGGATGTGGGTAACTGCGGTTCTTGGTATGAGCTCCGCTTTTATTGAGTCTACGCTTGCTCAGCTATTTAAAGTTAGAGATAGTAAGAGTAAACAGTTCCGCGGTGGACCAGCCTACTATATTACTCAAGGTTTACGCAGTAAAACCTTTGGTGTGGTCTTCGCACTTGCATTGATCTTTACCTACGGTTTCGTATTCAACTCAGTTCAAATCAATGCGATTGCTAATGCTTCTTCACATGCTTGGGGTTGGGATAAAGCTAATCTTATTGCTCATTTAGGCGGCGTTGATCTAGAAATTTCATGGGTTGGCCTTGCGCTTGTCGTTTTAGTGGCATTGGCAATTTTTGGTGGTATTAAGCGTATCGCTAAATTTGCAGAGATGTTTGTACCTTTAAAAGCAGGTCTTTACCTATCTGTTGCTCTCTATATTGCAATCAGTAACTATGCAATTTTGCCTGATATTTTAAAGCTGATCGTGACTGAAGCTTTCCATTTTAATGCTGCGGCAGGTGGTTTCTTTGGTGCTGCTATCTCTATGGCGATGATGCAAGGGATTAAGCGTGGCTTGTTCTCTAACGAAGCGGGGATGGGTTCTGCACCAAACGCAGCGGCGGCGTCTGATGTAAAACATCCTGTAAACCAAGGTTTGGTACAAATGCTCGGTGTATTTGTAGATACTTTTATTGTATGTACAAGTACCGCAATCATTATTTTGGTGTCTGGTGTTTACCAAGATGCAGGTTTTGTCGGTGTTGAATTGACACAACGTGCTTTAGAAACTCAAGTGGGACATTGGGGATCAGACTTCCTTGCTGTTCTATTATTCTTATTCTGTTATTCAGCTGTACTCGGTAACTATGCTTATGCAGAAGGTAATGTGCAGTTTATTAATAACAACCCGAAAGTCATGTTCATCTTCCGTATTTTTGTATTGGTGATGGTGTACTTCGGTGCAATTGGTAGTGTTCCACTGGTTTGGTCTATGGCCGACTTGTTTATGGGTATCATGGCAACCATTAACTTGATTGCAATTTTACTGTTAACACCGATGGCACGCACATTGTTGAAAGATTACCGTGAACAATTGAAAAAAGGCATTAAAGAGCCTGAGTTTAAAATTGATAAATATCCGGAATTGAAGAAAAAAGTTGATTCAGATATCTGGTCATAAAAAAGATTACCTGATACTAAAAAAGCCAGCCTGCATTTGCAAGGCTGGCTTTTTTATTTTGCTGATGATGATCAGACTAGATAAAAGGTTTAACCTAGCTCATTGAAACCACATTGCAAAAATGCAGCACAGTCTTCATGATTTCACGGTTTTTCTGCATTATCTTAATGAACTGAGGTTGCATTTTTACGAAATGCAACAGTGAAACCATCGATTTTGCATAGAATAACTATGAGTCACGATCAGAGAGTTTACCTACCTTGAAACCGCTTCAATCTAGTTTAGTTATTGGCATTATTCTGGGAATGTGCTCTGGGCAGAGTATGGCTCAGTCATCATTATTTTCCTCAGCTCAGCCGAACACTAAGCCTTTAGCTGCCGAAGCACAGGTGCAGGCGAATCGCATTGATTTTAAAAAACTCAAACAAACAGAACATCGTCCGATTGTGGCATTGGTTTTGGGTAGTGGCGGTGCGCGTGGTTATGCCCATATAGGCGTGATTCAGGTACTAGAACAATACGGTATTCATCCAGATTTTATTGTGGGTACCAGTGCGGGCAGTGTAGTGGGTTCAATTTATGCCAGTGGGAAAAATGCCCAACAATTACGTGAGATTGCGCTGAATATGAAAGCCAATGATGTCCGTGATGTAAAGTTGGCGATGACGGGTTTCTTTGATGGTCAAAAAGTTCAAGATTATGTGAATGAACAAGTGCTGAGTACCCCATTAGAACTTTTAAAAACGCCAATGTATGTGGTGGCGACTGAGCTCAAAGAAGGCAAAAAAGTGGTTTTTAATTACGGGAATACTGGGCAAGCAGTCCGTGCTTCTGTCTCTATTCCAAGCATGTTCATTCCAACCAAAATTGCGGGAGATGAATATGTCGATGGTGGATTGGTTAGTCCTGTACCTGTGAATGTTGCCCGTGAATTAGGTGCAGACATTGTGATTGCTGTAGATATATTGGCTCAGCCTGAACATACTGAAACCACCAATGTATGGGGCTTGTTTAACCAAAACATTAATATTATGCAGAATCACTTGGCTCAAGAAGAATTGAAACATGCCGATATTGTCATTCAGCCAGATTTACGTGAAAAAGCGCATATTTTTGATGTTAAAGGGCGTGAAGAAACCATGCAGGCAGGCATGAATGCTGCGGATAAACAATTGAGTAATATCTTAAAAGTTTTTGATCAACAGAATTACTCGCGTGGTTATAAAATTCCGCAATTCTCTGTACAAAACTAGATTATTCTGAAGTGGACATAGCGAGACTCTTGTATCCATTCTCTCAAAGCTGAAGTGAAACGGCTCAGTACGGTAAAATTCATCCATCGTAGTAATTGCATGAATTGAGCGCCGTGTCTGTTTTAATGAGTATGCTCAAATTTGGTGAAATGGCATGCTAAAAACCTCAAACAGGGGTATTTCAAGCGGAAGATAGCTTTGGATTGAGTTTCCAAGTCATTTAAATTGAGCCTTGCAAAGATAAGGTGAGTTGTCGGGTACTGTAGATACTATTGAGTGATTTTTAGATAAATACAATAAAATTATGGGCTTATATTTAAGTTGAGTGTATTAATATATATTTTACTGAATGATATGGTAATCACTATAAATAATAATGATGACTTAATTGCCGATTTGAACATGTTATTTGTGACAAAAGTTATATAATAATGTGTACATATTCTACTATCTTTACAAGAGTCTAGAGAACGCGATGTCCCCATTAGATCAAATTACTCCAATTTTAGATGATCAGTCGGAGTTGACCATGTCTGTATTGATGACTCCAGATATGGCAAATTTCTCGGGTAATGTTCATGGTGGAACTATTTTAAAGTTGCTGGATCAGGTGGCGTATGCCTGTGCAAGCCGCTATTCAGGTAGTTATGTTGTGACACTATCGGTTGATAAAGTGAACTTTAAAGAGCCGATTCATGTTGGTGAGTTGGTCACTTTCCTCGCCAGTGTGAACCATGTGGGCCGTACTTCTATGGAAATCGGTATTCGTGTAGAAGCACAAAACATTCAAAAACGTACTGTACGTCATACCAATAGCTGCTATTTCACGATGGTTGCGGTAGATGAAACAGGTCAACCTAAACAAATTCCACCATTGGACTTAACCAATGAATGGAAGCGTTGTCGTTTTGAAGCCGCAGAACAACGTAAAGTGGCTCGTTTGCAAGAAAATCATCATCCATCTTGCAGCATTTATAAAAAGTCTTCGACACCAAGTTAAAATTTAGCTTTGTTCAAGCGAAACCCGTGAGTGTAACTAACTTACGGGTTTTTTTATGCCGCTAAAAATTATAAGGATCTATCATCCCTTGGTCTTAATCCTCTAGTTTGGCGGGTAAAATTACATTAATATAAAACGATACGTATCGTTTCGTTTTGTGGTGAGCTATGTCAGAGTTAGAAAAATCTTCACGTCGTAAGCAATGTATTTTAGATGCTGTCATTACAGCTTTAGAGGATTATGAATACAGTAAATTGACGATTGAAGAGATTGCGGCTCGGGCGGGTGTGGGGAAGTCCACCATTTACCGTTGGTGGAAACATAAATCTGATTTGGTCTTTGAAGCCTTCAAGCAGGAAACGGCTTCAGTATTCGAATTGGACTATACGCAAAGTCTGGAATTTAATTTGAAGCAACAATTACTCAAATTATCAGATGCTTTAAATCGCCCAATTGGACGAGCATTATTGGTGGTGCTATCCGAGCATCGTCAAGCCGCAGGGGAGTTTTTTAGCCAGTATTTATTACCCCGCCGTGAAGCGACCCGCAAGTTAATTCAATTGGCCATTCAAAATGGAGAGATTCGTGCCGATTATCCCTTTGAACTGATGCTCGATACCTTATATGCACCCATTCACTACCAGATGATTTTCTTTAATCGTCAGCCTGATGAAGCTTATATTCAAGCGTTGCTGAACATGGTTCTGCAACCCGCACGCATGCATGTCGCTGAGAAAGTGAGTCCATAAAATGAGATCGGATGGACGTGTAGATCGGCTGTGGAATCGGGCATTTGTATTTTGTGTTCTGAATAACCTGTTTTTATTTACCTATTATTTTGCCTTGCTGGCCATTTTACCTGTCTACATCATGAAAGATTTGGGTGGCACAGTCAAAGAAGCAGGCTTGGCACTGACACTATTTCTGATTTCATCCATTTTGGTACGTCCATTTTCAGGATTGATTTCGGAAAAAATAGGCAAGAAGCTTAGTTTTCGTGGCTCAGAAATTTTATTTGTGTTGTTTGCATTTAGTTATTTATGCATCGACAGCATGTGGAGCCTGTTATTGGTGCGTTTTATTCATGGGATATGGTTCAGTATTTTGACGACAGTCACAATACCTGTTGCCAATGAATTTATTCCTGAACAGCGCAAAGGTGAAGGCATGGGCTATTTTGTCATGTCGACCAATTTGGGTGTGGTGTTCGGCCCCTTATTGGCTTTAACCATTACCCAATATGCCAATTTTACTGTGTTGTTTGCCATTTTATCGGGGCTAATGATGCTTGGATTTATTTTCTGTTTGTGTATTCCTATTCATGATGAAGATAGCCGAGCTTTAGTCGCGCCACCAACTTCCAGTTTGACGCGACACGATATTATTGAGTTTCGAGTTCTGTCCGTGGGTATGGTGGCGTTGTTAACTGCATTTGCGTATTCGAGTGTGATGAGCTTTATTGCGGCGTATACCGAAACCAAGCAACTAATGGCATATACCAGTAGTTTCTTTCTGGTCTTTGCTTGTTCCATGATTTTGGTTCGACCATGGGTGGGGCGTTGCTTTGACCAGAAAGGTGCCAGCATGGTGATTTATCCATCTTTTCTTCTGTTTGCTCTTGGTTTAGCTGTGCTCAGTCAGTTGAATCAGCCGTGGGTACTCTGGTTATCAGCAGTCCTCATTGGCATAGGTTACGGCACTTTATTTCCATGCTTGCAGACTGTTGCGATTCAGAGTGTACCGAAGCAACGGATTGGACATGCCATTTCGACTTATTTTACCTTGTTTGATTTAGGTTTAGCGGTAGGTTCCATATTCATGGGGATTTTAATTGCCTGCTGGGGCTACGCCATGACGTATTTGTTTTGTGCCATGATGACTTTGGTCACGCTTGTGGTGTATCGAATGAAAGTGGCATCTAAAGTTGTACCTGTTCAACAGGAAGGAGAACACTGATGGAATTACGTCATTTACGTTACTTTGTCGCGGTGGCTGAAGAATTAAATTTTACCAAAGCAGCACAGCGCATGTGTACGGTGCAACCTTCATTAAGCCAGCAAATCAAAGATTTGGAGCAAGAAGTTGGGGTGCAGTTGTTGGTTCGCTCTAACCGTAAAGTGGAATTAACGGAAGAAGGAAGAGCCTTTTTAAAAGAAGCCTTGCTCAGTTTGGAACATGCCGAAAAAGCCATTCACGATGCACGTAAAGTGGCTAATATGAGCAAAGACCAATTACATATTGGTTTTGTACCTGTGGCGGAGATGAAAATTTTCCCCTACATCATGCCCAATATTCGAGCGCACTTTCCTGAGTTGAAAATTCATTTTCATAGTTTGACCGATGCAGATCAGTTTAGAGCCTTAAAGAAAGGTGATATTGATATTGCTTTCACCCGCTATATTGATGAATCGAGTGAATTGGAGTTTGTACAAATTTTCAATGAACCTTTGGCGCTCATTGTACCGAAAGATTCAGCTGTGGCAGCGCAGCGTCATGTCAGTATTAAAAGCTTTAATCAGCAAGATTTTATTATCAGCGATGAAGGGGCTTCACCTCAACTTTATAAAATTATTCAGGATTTTTTCAAACAATCCAAACTCAATGTAAATGTAGTTCAGCATTCAACCAACATTCTTTTAAATGTGAATTTGGTGGGAATGGGTGTGGGTTGGAGCTTGGTACCTGCCTATGTAATTCCCTTGTTGGGCGATAAAATTGTGGTGAAAAACACCATTGAGCCTTTACCGACCATTGGTCTGTATGCCAGCTATCGTAAAGAGCAACGTAATGAAGCGATTAACCTCATTTTAAAAATTTTAAAAGAGCAATTTTATACCGGAATTTTCTAATGCTTCGTGCAGAAGGTACTTTAACATTTCGGTTCATGGATGACAGAATCGCCACGTAGTTGTGAGGTAGGCTATGCTAAGGTAGCGTAAAATAACAACAGTGGAACCAGAACAATGATGCAGCTTTATACCAATCCGCAATCTCGAGGTAATATCATTTTACCTTTCCTCAAAGAGCTAAAGATTGAAGATCAGGTCGAACTGATTAATATCAGCTATGAAGAGATGCATCAGGCAACTTATCTCGCCATTAATCCTATGGCAAAAGTACCTTGTTTGAAAGATGGTGACATTGTCGTCACTGAAGTACCCGCAATTATTGCCTATCTGGCAGATAAGTATATCGAGCAGGATTTTGCTCCTGCACTGAATGACCCGAAGCGCGGTGCTTACTTAAAGTGGCTGTTCTACATTCATGGTCCATTAACTGAATATATGGACATCAAAAATTTGAATGTTGCAGCTGATCAGATTGAAAGTAAGAAAATGGGCTTAAGTTTTGGCGATGAGCAACGATTATTCCAATTTTTAAAGCAAGGCCTCAGTCAGGCAAGCCCTTATTTACTTGGAGAAAAGTGCACCGCAGCAGATTTATATTTGGCGTATTGGTTGGTATATGCCATGTCGTTTAAGTTGATTCCGTATTTTGAAGAAGCGAAACCCTTTTTAAGACAGATGAAAACTCGCGCTTCGCTACAAGGAATCGCTTGGTTTGATGCCATTGAATAATTGTTTTGATGAATGAGTAAAGCCCAGCATATGTGCTGGGCTTTGTCATTTTACAGGGGGAGATAATTCAAATAACTTAAGCTTTGCTATGTAGTTTTGAGAACAAGGCTTGGCTAATTTGATCGACACTTTGTGGAATTGCAAGGGCTGCTACAAAGCGGTCAGGGCGTAAAATCACCATTGAGTCATTGGTACGACCAAACCAAGTCCGAATGTCAGTCCCAATATCACCGACACAAATCACACCATCAAATTGTTTACGCTTTTCGTTTTGTAGCTGAACAGCAGGTAAAACTTGAATGAATTTCACCCCCAATTTTTTCCATTGCTGCAAGCTTGTCTCAGACAATCCCCATTGTGGGTCTACACCCCAAGCCAGAATCGCAAAGTCATTGCCAATGATTTCATCTAATAAAACTTGTTCACCAGAAACCAATTCAACTTTGGGCTGAATAAACATTTTACCGACAGGTGAGTTTTTCAGCTTATTTTGAATCAACACGCCATCATGGTATTGCGGCATGGGTTTAAAGCGCATTTCCAATAAGTATTGTTTAATGGGCTTAATATAATTAAGTGCATAAGCAATTCCATCACGGACAAAACCTTGCCATTTTTTAGGTGGAGCGAGGACATGACCCGCCATAACCGAAAGATCAATCATGGCTTTAGCATGATCTTTACGTTCAATTTGGTATGAATCTAAGAGTTCAGGTCCAGCTTTTCCTTTTACGACCAAAGCCAATTTCCAGCCTAAGTTAAAGGCATCACGCATACCGCTGTTATAGCCCTGACCTTGCCAGACGGGCATAATGTGGGCAGCATCACCTGCCAGTAAAATACGATCTACACGGAATTTGTCTGCAATGCGGGCATTATGGGTATATACACGTTGACGAATCACTTCAATGTTTTGGGTATTCGGTAAAACTTTTGCCAACAGTTGATTAATGCTTTCTGGTTTGCTGAGTTCTTCTTGGGTTTCACCAGGCATCACCATAAATTCGAAACGACGAATACCATGCGGTAATGCAGCCGAGACATAAGGACGCACGGGGTCACAGCATAAATAGATATGTGGGGTTGCTAATGGGTCATTTTCTATATCAATGACAATCCATTGATTCGGAGCAGTTTTACCGTCAAAACCGATATTTAAAGTCCGACGTACGACAGAGTTACCCCCATCGCAGGCGATTAGATATTTGGCTTTTACAACTTCAGCTTCTCCCTGTTTATTTTGCATATTCAAGGTGACTGATTGCGTATCTTGGCTAAATTCAGTCAGTTGACGTGCAAATAGCACTTGGGTTTGTGGGTATTGCTTCAACCCTTGTAGTAAAACATTGTCGACTTGCGGTTGAATAAAAGCATTACGACGCGAGAAACCAAACTCACGTGTTAACGGTTGAATATCCGCAAAGCAATGCCCTTTAGGGGTCAAAAAGCGCATGGCATGATTTGGGGTCGTATGGGGTAAAACTTGCTCTACTAGCCCAAGTGATTGAATCGTGCGCAATGCTTCATCATCAATACCAATGGCACGCGGATAATCGATTAGTTGATCCAGTTGTTCTATGACGGTGACTTGCACCCCTTGCTTGCTTAAATAATTTGCAAGCGTAAGCCCTACAGGACCAGCGCCAAGGATTGCCACTTCAGTGGTAAATTCAGTATTTTTTGTGCTCACAGCGAATTCCATTCAATCCATTCACAATGATGCTATTAACGATGAAGTCATGATTGCAAACAAGCTATGCCATAGTGGATAGCTAGCATGAATAGCTTTGGGGTTAATGTTGAAAATTCTAATATTTATATGATTTTTATAATTTTATTTAAATCTTAATCATAGTTGATGTCATGGGAATCATCGTAATTAACTATGTTTATTGTTCAGAGTACTTAGATAATTATGCATTTCTAAGAAAATTCAGGTGAGACAGAATACGCTGAATCACCTGAGCATTTCTAAGACCTTCGAGTGAATGAGGTGGAGTGAAGGTCTTAGAAAACTGGTACGTTATTTATTGTGAAGGTGTCGCTTCGCTTGCAGAATCTGCAGCAGGTTGAGTGCTTGGTTGAGCAGCCGTGCCTTCAATTGCAGAAGTAGTAGGTTGCTCTTGGGTAGAAACAATCACTTTTTCTTCAGTTTGAGGTTGTTTAGTTGTCGCAGCGAAAGTAGTAGTTGCGGCAGCAGCAAATGTTGTAGCAAGTAGGATATGAGTTAATTTCATAATAGGCATCCTGTGTTATTAACGATATAAAATGAAAGATGTTCTACTTATCATCACTTAAGTCAGAACAGGACTCATGCTAAGTATTCACAGGCATTCAATCAATGAAAACAACAAAGCGAAACAGAATGAATTACGTGAATAATACAATAATGTGCAAACTGTGTAGCTAGGGTAACAATGAGGTGAAACGGTCATCAGGATTTGTATTTAGATATTTCAACGGCATGTAATCAGGCAATTTTCATTTACTTAAACCACACAAAGCTGTGTGATATACACTGTTTTAGGTCTTGCTGGGCGAAGGTAGACTTGTAAGAAATTATGTCTCGGTGTGATTTAGTGCACAGAAATTAAATATATTAAAAAGCATCTTATTTTAGAAATACTCAGTCACTACGATTTGAAGGGGTCTGTTATCTTGCTTTAAGCCAGAGGAATAGCCGTTTGATAAAAGGCGTGAAGGTGGTGGAGTGGTATCCAGTTTCAATCAATGGAAATATAGATTTTTAGTCATAGCACCGCATTTATTTTGACATAACAAAAAATGAACAAGTTGCTTGTTTTTTATTCATGCTTATCCTGAATAATGAAGAAATACACCCATTTGACAAGGGGAACATTATGATAAAACTAATTGTGTTATCCACTTTGTCGGTCATCATGTTATCGGGTTGTGTTTGGTATGATGATGATTGGTACGACCGTGGTCATCATTATTCACATGACTATGATCATCGACCATCTTATGGTTATGAATGGGGTGGGCGTCCAGATTATAGGCCTCCGCATGATCGTCCTTCAGAGCATCGTCCTCCAGAAAATAGGCCACCAGAGCATCGCCCACCTGAAGGTCGACCACCTGAAAGTCGCCCGCCAGAGCATCGACCAGATTCTAATCACCATGATCATGCAGACAATCAGAATGATGATCATAACCGACCACCACCGCGTTAATGTGATGGTATTGCATTGAGCATTTGTGTTTACCATTTTAAGCCAGTCAAGGCTGAGTGTAGATGACTGGCTTAAAATTAAATCTGCATTAAGAAGCTGTTACTTTTTTATATAAGGCTGCTCGAACAGTACCCGCTTTGGTTTGCTTTATAGATTGCCAACTGCGAGGTAAATTCAGCGTATTGAGATCACGATCTGCCTCTATATAAATCAACCCATTTTCAGCAATCAACGGATCGCTTAGTTTTGCCAGTTCTTCCCAAAGATTTAAGCTGTAAGGCGGATCTAAAAATACTAAATCAAAATTCGACTTTAGAGTGGGGAGGGTTTGTTGCGCAGTCGCCACTTTTAATTCACAGTTTTCTGCTTTTAATAACTGAATATTTTGCTTTAAAAACTGGGCTTGAGTTCGGTCTGGTTCAATCATAATCACATGCTTGGCACCACGTGATAGGGCTTCAAAACTTAAAGCCCCAGAACCTGTACACAAATCTAGGACTTGGGCATTTTGAATATCCCACATTAACCAGTTAAACAGCGTTTCGCGGACTCGGTCAGGGGTTGGGCGTAACCCTTCAATACTGGCAAAAGCGAGTTGGCGGCGTTTCCACTCTCCGCCAATAATTCTCAATTGATTTTTCATTATTCGACATCATCCGCTGCAGCCGCAGGAGCAGCTTGGGTGGTAGTAGGAGTAGCTGGTTGCTGAGCTGTGTGAGTGGTTGAGCTTGCTGGTCGCGCCTGAGAGCCTGTTGTTGCAGACGTTGGGGCTGCGCCAGAGCCACTCGGTAGTTCACCAGGTTTAATACCTGCTGTCATCAATCCGCCACTAATTTGATGCCCTTCGGGTTTAATCGGGTTTTTCTTACGTTGCATTAACCAATAGTCAAATACAGGTCGTGCCAATTGTGCAGCAGAACCACCATGACGACCATTTTCCCAAACGACAGCAATTGCAATCTCAGGATTTTCAGCAGGGGCAAAACCCACAAAAAGACCGTGGTCTAACTGACGTTCTGTCAGCAAAGCTTCATTATACTTTTTCCCTTGCGCAATACTTTTGACCTGCGCCGTACCCGTTTTTCCTGCAATTTTATACATCGGTGTCCGAATACCGCGACCTGTTCCTGTTTCAATAACATCGACCATGGCGTCACGCATTTGAACCCAGTCTTCATCTTTGCCGTTAAACTGAATATGTCCATCGGGTGCATTTAAAACTTGATGTGGTTTAGCCCCTTTACTGGCTTGCAATACATGTGGAATCACATGTGCACCATGATTAGCAGTGATAGCAGTAGCCATGGCTAATTGCAAAGGTGTGGCGGTAAAAGCACCCTGTCCAATACTCACTGAAATCGTTTCACCCTTTAACCATTTACTTTTACGAGTGCGCATTTTCCAGTCTGGATTTGGGTATAAACCTTCACTTTCGCTCGGTAAATCTACTCCCGTTTTTTGACCGAAGCCAAATTGGCGCATCCAAGCGTTCATTTTCTCAATACCCATACGGTAAGAGAGCACGTAATAGAAGGTATCGCAAGAAACGACTTGAGCTTTATGCAGATTGACGACCCCATGCCCCGATTTTTTCCAATCACGGAATTTATGAGAGTCACCTGGCAGGGTAAAGTAACCATGATCAGAAATGGCGGTACCCCAGTCGATATAACCGTAGTGAATACCCCCTAAACCAAACATGGGTTTAATGGTCGAACCCGGTGGATATGCGCCTTGTACTGCACGGTTATAAAGTGGCTGATCTAAATTGTCGCGTAAACCGCTATAGTCGGTATGGCTAATTCCTGTCACAAACAAGTTTGGGTTAAAGCTTGGGCTAGAAACGAGCGCTAGAATTTCACCTGTACGGGGATCCATAGCGACAATGGCACCGCGTCGACCTGCCAGTTGTTCAGTCGCGACAGTCTGTAAGCCATAATCCAGAGAAAGATATAAATCATTGCCACGAACGGGTTCTTTACGTCCTAAATGACGCAGGACATTACCATGCGCATCGGCTTCAACGGATTCATTACCCGGTACACCGTGTAGCAGCTCCTCATAAGACTTTTCCACCCCAATCTTTCCAATGAGGTTGGTACCTGCATATAAGTCTTTATCAATACTTTTAAGTTCTTTGTCATTAATACGACCTACATAACCAATCACATGGGCAAACAGTTCACCATGTGGATAATAACGGGTCATTTGGGTCTCGATATTGACCCCAGGAAACTGGAATTTAACTTCACTGAATTTGGCAATATCGGTTTCAGTTAAATTGAGTTTGATCGAGACACGTTCGGTTTTCTTCGAGGTTTTAATACGTGATAGGAAGCGTTCGATATCTTCGTCAGTCAAACCCAAAACTGGGGTAAGACGTTTAACGGTATCTTCAATATCTTCCACATCGGCTCGGCTCATGGTCGCGGTAAAGACAGGGTAGTTATCGGCCAATAAAATACCATTACGGTCATAAATATAACCACGTGCTGGAGCAAGCGGTTGAAGTCGAATGCGGTTTTGATCCGATGCTGTTGAAAACTGTTGATATTGCATAATCTGCAAGTAGGCATAACGTGCCACCAACAGCAACATAAAAAAGCTGACGATCCCGACAGAGATAAACACTCGATTGCGATAAATGCGCTTTTCTTGTTGGACATTTTTTAAAGGAAAGTGCTGCTTCATACGCGATTGACTTACACTGTGGGGGAGAATCAGGAAGGCGCTATTCTAACTCAAGTCACTGGCTTTGATAATGCTTATCTGTTGGAAGTGAGCGAGGCTGGGTTGTTTAATTGCAACAGGGTGTTTTGACTTTATAGACAGTAAAAAGATCAGGTGTTGTATATAAGAATAGAAACAATTCTGTTAAAGTCAAAAACATGCAAAAAAACTTGGAATGCATGCACAATTAAAATAAGGACAAAGGTGACAATAATGACAAGAGTTTATCCCTTGTTAGCATTGATAACATTATTCAATACAGCTTACGCACAGGATCATCATTATCTACCAGAGGCTAAATTGACATCTGAAAGTGTCAGTACATGGAATCTGGGTGCAGGGGTAACCCAACAACTGATTCACTTAAATACAGAATGGGTCAATCCTTATGGTATTGCCTACGCCAAAGCAGGTTTTTTCCTTACCGATGATTCCCCTTTTGGAACACAAATTGGTTTTAGATATCCTTACTATTTCACAGGGAAGGATAAAAACGGGTATTATGTGGGGGCTTATGCAGGTCACATTGCCAGTAAGCAAGTGGATAATAAAGATGAAACTCGCCTAGGTGCAGGTGTAGATCTTGCATATGTTTTGTTGGATAAAGATCGTATTAGCACATTCAGTGTTGGGCTTGGGGCAGGAGAAGAATTAAAAAATCGTGAGGGTAAGGTTGTGGAACACATAGAACCGAAAATACAATTCTCTTATACATTAAGTATGGGCTTAGGCAGAAAATAACCTGTTTAAAAAATTAAGAATTAATCTCTGTTATTTAGTCATTATTTTGGAAAATATGCATGCTTGAGTACATCAATCAGTTGTGGCAAACCTTTTTGAATCGTCCCGATTTTTGGGCTGTGCTGAGCATTATTCCTGTAACTGCTTTCGTAACTTGGGCCCATGTTTGGATGGCGCTCAAAATGGTGTTCTATCCAATTACGTTTTGGGGCTTCCATTTGGGACCTTTGCCTGTGGGATGGCAGGGCATTGTGCCGCGAAAGGCAGGACGCATCTCAGGCATCATTACCGATAATACCTTGTCTAAACTCGGGTCTTTGCGTGAATTTTTAGATGCCATGGATCCTGAAGATATGGCGCGTATTATTGGTGAGCAGGTTGGCTTTGAACTGGAACATTTGATTGATGAAGTTATGATCGATCGCAATGCCGTACTTTGGGAAAATCTACCTTATTCCATTAAACGCCGTATCTATGCACAGGCACATAAACAGCTTCCAGAAGTGTTAAGAGAACTGGTAACAGAATTAACTGTGAACGTCGAGTCATTGGTCAACATGCGTGAAATGGTGGTCAGCCAAATGGAGGGTGATCGTCGTTTAATGGTACGTATGTTTTTAAAAGTGGGACAGAAAGAAATCAATTTCATTTGGCATATTAGTGCTCTAATCGGGATGTTTTTTGGCGTGTTCCAAATGGTTGTATGGTTTGTGGTGCCGTGGCATTGGACAGTTCCATTTTGGGCATCGGTTTGGGGTTTTTTAACCAACTGGATTGCCATCTGGATGGTATTTAACCCAATAGAGCCGCATTATGTACGTTATCCACAACTGACTGAATTAACTAAAGATCGTAAGTTTCCTTGGGTGAAACCAGTCTGGCCGAGAATCGGAACGTATAATATCCAAGGTGCTTTCATGAAGCGTCAGGAAGAAGTGTCGGACGTATTTGCTAGTGTAGTAACAGAAGACCTGATTACGTTAAAATCCATCATGACTGAAATGATGTATGGTAGTAAAAAGGACAAAACACGTCGTATCGTCAAACGGCATATTAACCAAATTATGGAAACTCCACTGGTTCGTACATCATTACAGCTATCTTTAGGGCCAAAAGAGTACGCAAAACTCAAGACGGACTTGATTGATCGCTCAATTGAAATTACGATGGTGCCAGTATGCGACCCTGCATTCAATGCGAGCCGTGCACAGAAAATCTTTCAAATGTTCCGAGAGCGTATTCGAGAGTTAACGCCGAAAGAGTTCCAGAACCTATTACGTCCTGCATTTCAGGAAGATGAATGGATTCTGATTGTATTAGGTGGGGTCACTGGATTTATAGCTGGTACAATACATTTGTTTGTGGCTTTCTTATAATTAGATACTTGCCGACTGTTTAGATCTGCAGAATTGTTGGCTCGAAGTATCATACATATTGTTTTAAATGAGGATGTTTTTTTATGCGCATTATCTTACTCGGACCACCTGGAGCAGGTAAAGGTACACAAGCTCAGTTGATCTGTAAGCGCTACAATGTCCCACAAATTTCAACCGGTGATATGCTCCGTGCTGCAATTCGTGAAGGTACTGAATTAGGTCTTAAAGCTAAAAGCGTAATGGAAAGCGGTGGTCTCGTTTCTGATGAACTGATCATTGGTCTGGTAAAAGAACGCATTGCTCAACCTGATTGTGTGAACGGCTGCATTTTCGATGGTTTCCCGCGCACGATTCCGCAGGCTGAAGCTTTGGAAAAAGAAGGCATCAATATCGATCACGTGATCGAAATTGAAGTCCCTGACGAAGAAATTGTTCAGCGTTTGTCTGGTCGTCGTCAGCACCCTGCATCTGGTCGCGTTTATCATGTTGTTTACAACCCACCTAAAGTTGAAGGGAAAGACGACGAAACTGGTGAAGATTTGGTTCAACGTCCAGATGACCAAGAAGAAACCATTCGTAAGCGTCTAGGTTCATATCATACAGAAACTGAACAGTTGGTTGGATTCTACCAAGGTCGTGCTGCTTCTGGTGAAAATGCTCCGACTTATGACAAATTAAATGGTTTACGTGCAATTGAAGACGTACAAAAAGATTTGTTTGCTATTTTAGATCAGTCAAAATAATTCAAGTCTGAGTTTTTGACTTTAAAAGAGTCCTAAGTCATATTAGGGCTCTTTTTATTTGTCCGAACTTTTGAGGATACGATTTTGTTAAAAATTGGTTTATTCATTTTAATAGTGGCTTGCTTGGCATTGTTGCTAGGTTTGTTATATATCAGTTTTAAAATGCTCAGAGAAACCCAGCAAAAACAAAAAGAACAAAATAGAACTGCGGCAAAACCTGAATATCAGTTACACCCGAAATTGAAACAAAAACAGCATAAAAAATAAGAGCGTGGTTTTTGAATGACCGTGCTTATTAATCGATATGCACGGCACTCTTTAAATATTACTGACAGGAATTGCGCGTGTAGCCCCAAATTCAAAGCGCTCAGGCCAGTTGCAGACATCCGATACCACGCATTCGGCACACTTGGGTTTACGTGCAATACAGCAGTAACGACCATGTAGAATCAGCCAGTGGTGGGCATCCACCATAAATTCTTTAGGAATGACTTTAACCAGTCTATGTTCGACTTCGAGTACATTTTTGCCTACTGCCAACCCAGTCCGATTACCTAAACGAAAAATATGTGTATCCACCGCCATGGTTGGATGTCCAAATGCAGTATTCAACACCACATTTGCAGTTTTACGTCCAACGCCAGGTAAAGCTTCTAGGTCTGCACGATTATTCGGCACTTGACTGTTGTGTCGTTCAATTAAAATTTGGCAAGTTTTAATGACATTTTCAGCTTTGGAATTATATAAACCAATGGTTTTGATGTATTGCTTGAGCCCTTCAACACCCAGTCCAAAAATGGCTTCAGGGGTATTGGCAATCGGAAACAATTTGTCTGTGGCTTTATTGACACTCACGTCGGTGGCTTGAGCCGATAACGTGACAGCAATTAATAGCTCAAATGGGGTTGAAAAGTTTAACTCCGTTGTCGGATTTGGGCGTTGATCACGTAAACGTTCAAAGAAGGTTTGAACTTGCTTCTTGGTCATGTTTTTGACAGAAGAGGTTTTAGTCACCATGTTTAAGCTCCTTGCAATGCATTGAGTTGTTCGGTCAATGTCAGCAATTGAGCGCGCTTAGTTACATCTTCACGAACACTGAGTTGCTTTTCTAATTTTTTGATTTGTGTTCGTAGCTTTGCCAATTCAATGGTTGATTGAGCATTTTGATTGGCGACGACAGATGTTTTATCTGCAACTTCAATCACGGGGACTGAATCAAGCTGAGTAGAGAATTGGGCAAATAATGTTGTATCAATTTCGGCACGTACCACAGGCCCTTTACGCTGCAAACGTCGTGTTTCTTCACGCTGAATGTGCGCATAGTAACGCTGGCGTAAATCGTTTTGTTCTGTCGTACGTTCAATTTGATTCGGTAAGCGATTCAAGTCTTCGACCAAATCAATACAGTCGACTGGGCAAGGCGGAATGCAAAGTTCACAGCCCGTACACAAATCAGTCAATACGCTATGCATCAGTTTGCCTGATCCAATAATCGCATCGACAGGGCATGCACTAATACATTTGGTACAACCAATACATTCATCTTCCCGAATAACGGCTTTCATCCGTTGCGGACGTCCATCCGACTGAAGTGGCCATACGCTTTCCTCAGCTTTGAGAGATGGACGTTGTAGCAATTCAGCTAAAGCATCCGCTACAGGTTGCCCACCTGGCACGCATTTATTGGCTGCTTCTCCTTCTGCAATTGCTTTGGCGTAGGGAAGGCAACCATCTCGATGACCACATAAACCACATTGAGTTTGGGGGAGTAGCGCGTCGATGCGTTGAATGAGAGCAATTTGCGAAATCATGTGAAAACCACACCTGCCTTTAAAGCAGGATTAGAAAGATGGGAGTCAAATTTTCCCGAATTTTAGCATGATTCGGGTGATTAATCTTGTGTTCCAAATTGATGCATTGCGTGTATTTGTATGGTGCATATATTGAGTTTATTGTTAAGTCTGGGTTTAAAAATAGGGAAGACAAACTTTGTGTAATAGTTAAAATAATTATTTGTTATATATTAAAAATATCACATTATTTTAAATAAATATTGTGGGCAGTGGATAAAAAGTATTTAATATTTTGCGCCAAAATTTATCACTTAATTTAATTTTGACCTATTTTGATTCATAAATTGCTGAGGATGAAGTGTTGAAATATAGTAGCCTAAACGACTTTTTGGATTACGTAAAAACACGTGATGCCCACCAACCCGAGTTTCTACAAGCGGTAGAAGAGGTGATGACCAGTCTGTGGCCATTCATTGAAAAGAACCCAAAATATGCAGCACATGGATTACTTGAGCGTTTAATTGAACCAGAACGTGCTATCCAATTCCGCGTGTCGTGGGTCGATGATCAAGGCAATACCCATGTAAATCGAGCATTTCGTGTTCAATACAACTCAGCAATTGGCCCATTTAAGGGGGGAATGCGTTTCCATCCTTCAGTCAATTTATCTATTTTGAAGTTCTTGGGTTTTGAACAGACTTTTAAAAATGCCTTAACAACGTTGCCTATGGGTGGCGGAAAAGGCGGTTCTGACTTTGACCCTAAAGGGAAGTCAGAAGGCGAAATTATGCGTTTCTGCCAAGCATTAATGATTGAGTTATACCGTCACTTAGGTTCTAACACTGATATTCCTGCTGGGGATATTGGTGTTGGTGGTCGTGAAGTCGGTTATATGGCTGGGATGATGAAAAAGCTCAGTAATGATACTTCTTGTGTATTTACTGGAAAAGGCTTGGCATTTGGCGGATCTTTGGCACGTCCAGAAGCAACAGGTTACGGCACAGTCTATTTTGCCGAAGAAATGCTAAAAACACGTGGTGACAGTTTCCAAGGAAAAACCGTGACTATTTCAGGTTCGGGCAATGTCGCGCAATTTGCTGCGGAAAAAGCCATGTTCTTGGGTGCAAAAGTCGTATCACTTTCAGACTCGAATGGTACGGTTTATGTCAAAGATGGCTTTACTGACGAACTTCTTGCAGAAGTGATGCATTTGAAAAATGAAGCCCGTGGACGTATTTCTGAATTTGCCTCTCAGCATGGATTTGAATATTTAGAAGGCAAACGCCCTTGGGGAATTCCTTGTGACATCGCTTTACCATGTGCAACTCAGAATGAATTAACGGGTGAAGACGCAGAAGTGTTATTAGCCAATGGTGTGTTATGTGTTGCAGAAGGTGCCAATATGCCTTCAACCCTCGATGCTGTAGAAAAATTTGTTGCAGCAAAAATTTTGTATGCACCAGGTAAGGCATCCAATGCAGGGGGTGTTGCAACATCAGGTCTAGAAATGTCACAAAATGCTTTGCGTTTAGGTTGGGGTTTCGAAGAAGTCGATGAGCGTTTACATGCAATTATGAAAGACATTCACCGTAATTGCGTTAAATATGGCACAAAAGCAGACGGTAGCATTAATTATGTGGATGGTGCCAATATCGCAGGCTTTGTAAAAGTTGCCGATGCGATGCTGTCACAGGGTGTGTTTTAAGACTAAATCAGTAGAACATCATAAAAAAGCCGATGCAATTGCATCGGCTTTTTTTATTTGCTTGTATTTATTTTACAGTTTCGGTTTCAATCACCATGTCTTTGACATAAGCATATTTTGATTGATCCGCAGCAGGGTTTTGACGTTCAAAACGTTTTACGCGAACAATTTGGCGGGTTTTAGAGTCGTGAGTATAGCCTTCAATATGATCGTAGAATAAGTTCCAATCTTTATTTACTTGAGTTTTTGCACCCTTGTCATCATATTTGATTTCACGAACTTGTAAGCACTCAATGCGAGCCACGCCTGTAGAACAAGTTTTTGTTTCTGGTGAAATTTCTAAAAAGAGGGTTTCGCCTTGAGATTGGTATTTGGTTTCAGGGGTCATTTTCCCAACAAAGACATGTTTTTCGCCTTTCGCAGAAACCAGTGTTAATGTCGGGGCTTCAGCATTTTGGCTATTCAACGTGAATTGAATTGAACGTTGACCGAGTAAATCTGCTGCTAAGCGTTCTTGTTGCATCGCAGGTTCAGCACAAGCCATTTGCGTGCCCATCATTGCACCTGTGACAATTTTGTCACCTTCAATTTTCCAATTGGTGCCCAAACCATTACAGCTAGTTTTAACAGCCAATTGTCCTTGTGCATTAAAAGACAGTGTTAAAGGCTTTGGCGTGGTTGATGTGGTGCTGATCCATTCATAGGCAGCAAGTGTTTTATTTTGATCAGGAATTGATTGTACATTCACGGCTTGATCCATATTTGATGGTGTTTGAGTTGATTGGCAAGCAGCAAGAGAAAAAGGTAACAAAGCAAGTAAAAGGTATTTCAATTTCATTTTAGAATTAACACTTAAGTTAGATAGATACAAAACTTAAGGTTAAATGATTAATAAAAAAAAGAAATGAATACGTGTACAACATTTGTATTCATTTCTTTAATGTTTATAAAGGATTAGTCAAAACGGTAAATGTCCATTCCCAATGAACCCATAGAAAAACTGCTATGTACAATGTTGAATCGCGTACCCGTACCCATTGCAAAAAATAACGGAGCAAAATGTTCTAGAGTCGGGTGGTTGCGCTGTACATAAGGAATACTGTTCCAGTCTAATATAGCGTCATAATCTTGATGCGTCAGTTTCTGAACCACATGGTTACGGAAGGTCGATGCCCATACAGGGACATCCTGAGATTCCCCATGCCATGACAATTCAGACAAATTGTGGGTAATACTGCCAGAACCTATGAGTAAAACTTGTTGTTCACGTAATGCTGAAAGAGTTTGCCCAATTTGATAAATCTGTTCTGCGGACATGTGTATGGGGAGTGAAATTTCAACCACTGGAATATCTGCATTTGGGAACATATGCAAAAGTGGCATCCATACACCGTGATCACGTGGGCGGCTATTATTGGCATGTGCATCAATTCCCGCATCAGACAGTCGTTTTAAAATATCTTCTGCAAGTTTAGGTTCACCGGGAGCGGGATAGCGAATTTCATACAGCGCAGGTGGAAAACCACGAAAATCATGCCATGTTTCTGGACGGATGCCCGTATTAACTTCAAGTGCCTGACTTTCCCAATGTGCTGACATCACAACAATGGCTTTGGGTGTCGGGAGATTTAAGCTTAAACGGTGTAAAGCTGGGCCAACTTGTTCGGGGTTAAGCGCAAGCATGGGAGATCCATGAGAAATAAATAAACCTGGTAAAGTTTGTAGATTCATCGTCTTGCGCCTAATTTGAATAAGAGAATATGTTCATCATGCCAAATACGAATAATTGAATAAAGAGTTTCTATTCAACGTATTGTTGCAATTATAGAATGATGGGAGATAGGTTTAACCCGCTCGATGATAGGGATGATTGTGATTAATACTCATGGCTCGATATAACTGTTCGATCAGCATGACACGCACCAATGGATGTGGCAAGGTCAGCTTCGATAACGACCAATGCCATGCGGCTGCTTTGCGTACCGCTTCAGAATGACCATCTGGTCCACCAATCGCTAAGGCGACATCATTGCCTTCCAACATCCATGATTTCATGGTGTCTGCCAGTTTTTCCGTACTGAATTCACGACCACCCACTTCAAGCGCGATGAGGGTTTCATTTTGTTTGAGTGCATTTAAAATACTGTCGCCTTCAATTTGTCGATATTTTAAAATGTCGGCTTCAGAATCATTTTTTCCGCGCTTTGCCATCGGTAGCTCAATAATTTGAGTTTGTACAAAAGGTTGAATTCGTTTGAAATAATCTTCAAAACCCGTCAGAACCCAAGCTGGCATTTTTTGACCGATGGTCAGAATTCGTATTTTCATATCTGGCATCACATGCTAATTCAGCAGAATTATAGCCTTGAAATCGCACAAACCCATATGGATATACATTTTGCAATTGAAAATAATTACTGGCTGTTGCATTAATGCTCTTTAAGAATGAAAAAAATTGCAATGACGGTGGAATAATAATAAATGAAAAGGAATAAACTTTTAAACGTTGGCTGGCTTGGATTGCTGACTGTGGCTATTTCAGTGGTTACGCAGAGCCAAGCCAATTCTGCCATCAGTCAGCAAGCTGACGTCCAGAATGTACAAGTCTATCTACAACAGATTATTGGTACGGGTTCATTTCGGAATCATCAAAATACGGCCGAATTAAATCGGGTTTCGGCTTGGATTAAAGAGCAAATGCGTTTGTTTGGGATTCCTTGTCAATTTCAGAATTATATTGTGAACCGAGAAAATTATCGCAACGTGGTCTGTTCATTAAATGTGGGCGGTGCTGAAAAAGTTATTGTTGGCGCGCATTATGATGTGTTCGGTCAATTACAGGGAGCAGATGACAATGCCTCGGGAGTTGCAGGAGTAATTGAAACGGCTCGTATTTTGGCGCAGGAGAAGAATAGTCTGACGCATAATGTTGAGTTTGCTTTTTATACACTGGAAGAACCTCCGTATACCAATACTGAATATATGGGCAGTTATGTACATGCTAAGTCGGTACAAGCACAGCGTGACAAGATTCAAGGCGTCTATATTCTTGAAATGATTGGCTACTACGATGCCGCACTGGTACAAGAATACCCTGTTGGATTGAAATGGATTTATCCAAGCCATGGCAATTTTATTGCAGCGGTGAGTGATATTGATTCGCGTGGACTTGGTGAGAATTTTTGTGCTGCTATGCAGCAGTTGGAATGCCAGCGTTTGGTTGCACCCTCATTTACTCCAGGGCTGAATTTTTCAAGTCATAGCAATTATTGGAATTATGATATTCCTGCCATTATGGTGACCGATACAGCCTTTTATCGGAATAAGAACTATCATACGGCTGAGGATACATTAAAGACGTTGAATCTTGAAAAGATGACACAGGTGATTGATGGGCTGGTGCAAACCCTATTGAAGTAAATGGTGTCGAGTAAAACGGATATAACTGGGTTTTATGTAGAAAAAATAAATAATAGAAATAAAAAACGCAGTCCTTGAATAGTGTAAGGACTGCGATCAAGAGATTATCTGCCTGGAGAAACAGATAACCTTTAGAAATAAGAAACATACAGCACATATGTATTCTTACTATTTAATATTGGGTTTTTTTCAGTTTTTTCAAGTTGAGTTTTTACAGAAAAACTTGCGCAATACTGAAAGCCCGAAAACACAAAATTCTTAAATTGTTTGTGATAGCTTGGTTTACTTCATTGAATGCAAACCAATCATATTTCCTTCTGTATCAAAAGCTAAAACAATAAATCCATACTCACCAATGGAAGTTTTTGCTTCATGAATTTTGCCACCCGCTTCACCAATTCGTGCGGCTTCATCTGCACAGTCTTCACATGAAAAATAGATTAATGTGCTGTTTCCGCCTGCGGCGATACCTGACATTTTAACCAAAGCACCAGAAGCACCATAGACTTGCATATCTGATGGGAAAGCCCACATTTGCAGTGAGTTGCCCTCAGATGGAGGCGTGAGTTCTGAGAGTTGAATATTAAATACTGCTTCATAAAATTGTTTGGCACGGGGTATGTCATCGACATAAATTTCAAACCATCCGACAGGGTTTTTCATTTTAATTGTCCTGTATCATCCTTTGAATGCAATTTATTGTAGGGGATAAAAGCGCGAAGATGTGTGGTGTTATCTACAGTAAATTGTAATAAAAAAAGAGAGCCGTAGCTCTCTTCTCATTCTTGCTGAAATTAGTGACGTGCTGCTTTTTTGCCGTCATCAACGGGTTTTACAATCGGTGCTTTAACCAACGGTTCAGGCTTAGACGTCAAGGCAAGAGGTAAAATCTCATCAATCGATTTTACTGCTTTAATCTCAAGCCCTTCTTTCACATTTTCAGGAATCTCTGCGAGATCACGCACGTTGTCTTGAGGAATGAAGACTAATTTAATGCCACCACGGTGTGCAGCAAGTAATTTTTCTTTCAAACCACCAATACGCATTGCACGGCCACCAAGACTGGTTTCACCTGTCATAGCAATATCTGGACGAATTGGAATGCCTGTGAAAGCAGAAACCAATGCAGTCGTTAACGCTAGACCGGCAGAAGGACCATCTTTTGGTGTTGCACCTTCTGGTAAGTGAACGTGAACATCCGTTTCTTCGAAGCGTGTCGACTCGATGCCCAACTCATCTGCACGAGTACGTACTACGGTCATGGCTGCGGTAATCGACTCTTTCATTACATCGCCGAGTGAACCCGTGGTAATGAATTTACCTTTACCTTTAACCGCTGCAACTTCAATGGTCAATAACTCACCACCGACTGAAGTCCATGCTAAGCCGTTAACACGACCAACTTGTGCTTCATCTTCCGCCATACCAAAGTCAAACTTATGCGGACCTAAGTAGTCTGGAAGATTAGCCGAAGTGACATCAACTTGTAGGTTTTTCGCCTTTTTGCTGACCGCTTCTTTTACCACTTTACGGGCAATTTTAGAGACTTCTCGTTCTAAGCTCCGTACACCGGCTTCACGTGTATAACGCTGCACGATGTCACGAATTGCTTCTTCGTGAACAGTCAGTTCTTTAGCACGTAGACCATTGTTCTTAATCGCTTTTGGAACAAGGTAACGTTCAGCAATATTAACTTTTTCATCTTCGGTATAACCCGGTAGACGAATCACTTCCATACGATCCAACAACGCTTCAGGAATATTCATGCTGTTGGCAGTACAGATAAACATCACTTCAGATAAGTCAAGATCAAGATCTAAATAGTGATCGTTGAACTTATTGTTCTGTGATGGATCGAGCACTTCAAGCAATGCAGAAGCAGGATCACCACGGTAGTCTTGCGCCATCTTGTCGATTTCATCGAGCAAGAACAATGGGTTCTTTACGCCGACTTTCGTTAAAGACTGCACAATTTTACCCGGCATCGCACCGATATAGGTACGACGGTGACCACGAATTTCAGCTTCGTCACGTACACCACCCAGCGCCATACGGACAAACTCACGACCAGTCGCTTTCGCAACAGATTCGCCCAATGAGGTTTTACCAACACCCGGAGGACCAACCAAACAAAGGATTGGACCTTTGAGTTTTTTCACGCGGGATTGAACTGCAAGATATTCCACAATACGATCTTTTACGTCATCTAAGCCGTAATGGTCTGCATCGAGAATTTCTTGCGCTTTGCTTAAGTTAATGCTGACTTTGCTGGCTTTATTCCAAGGTGTATCTAAAATCACCTCTAAATAGTTGCGCACCACAGCCGCTTCACTTGAGGCAGGTTGCATTGCTTTCAGTTTACGGAATTCGGCTTCTGCTTTTTTACGTACGTGCTCAGGCAAATCAGCTTCGGCAAGACGTTTTTCAATTTCAGCAACATCATCTTCCGCACCGCCATTCATGTCAGAAAGTTCACGCTGAATCACCTTCATTTTTTCATTGAGGAAGTATTCGCGTTGATTTTTCTCCATTTGACGTTTTACAGAGTCATGTAAAGTTTGCTCAATCTGTTGCTCTTCAGACTGTTGCAATAAATAGGTCATGAGCTCTTGTAAATGTGCTTCAAATTCATCGTGCTCAAGAAACTTTTGTTTCACATCAATATTTAAAGGCACACGTGTTGCGACAAAGAATAATAATTGCAATAAATCTTCAATTTTGTTCGCGGCAGCAACTAACTCACGTGCGTTACGCAATTTTGCTTCAGCATACTGAGCAAACAAGGCACGTAATTCTTGGACACGTGTTTCTTGGGTTGTTTCATCAATCTGAACAGACATTGGGCTGAGGGCATGTTCAGCAGTTAGATAGTCATTTTCATCAATGATTTTTTCTAACTTTGAACGATGTAAGCCTTCAATTAATACTTTTATACAGTTTTCGTCATTCTCATGATTCACAACTTGCACAATCTTCGCGACAGTACCGTATTGATATAAGTTGTCGTGATCAATTTCTTCTGAAAGAGAATCTTTCTGAGCAACTACAAATACTAGATTGTCACTGTTACGAGCCACATCAACTGCATTGATCGATTTTTCACGACCTACAAATAGCGCGATTTGCATGTGCGGATAAACTACCACATCACGTAACGCTAAAAGCGGTAATACACTTGGAACCTGAGGCTCTAAGGTTTCTTGATTCATAATAATTTCAGACATGGGCACTCCTAATGAGTGACAACGGTGTTGCCATGTTTTTTATAGTGATGGGTATTTTAAAAAATACAAGGGCCGCTCAAAACAAATTGTATAAAAAATGACTAAACATGTGATTTTTAAGTATTCTCAACAGTCAAAAATGTCAATTTTAGCGTTTGAAGCGTAAATATTGTTGAGGGGTGAGCAGTCCATCTAAAGGCTGGTCCCATTTTTCTCGAATCAAGCGCTGTGGCACTAACTGGAAGTGATGGGCCAAACCAAGACGAAACGGACGGTGATAGGGTGCAGCAGCTAAGGTTTTGTCGTAAAAACCGCCGCCCATGCCAATACGCGTGCCATAAAGATCACATGCCAATAAAGGCATTAGTAGCAGGTCTAGGTGTGAAACGTGTTGCCCACGTGTTGCCATGGGTTCTTGCATACCCAGCGGATGATGAGAAAAACGCTTATTTTGAAATTGATTGCGTGAAACTTTGACCCACACCAAACGTTGATTCATATTGCAAATCATCGGCAAATACACCACTTTTTTTTGATGAAAACAATATTCAATGATTTTACGGGTCTGAATTTCTCCAAAGGCATGTAGATAAATGCCGACATGCTTGGCCTGTTTAAATTCGGGCACAGGTCTTAGGCGCTGTAAAATTTGCTGTTCGGACTGCTGCTGTCGATAAGCGGAAACTTGTCTGCGTTGTTTGCGAAGCTGTTTTCTGAGTTGAGCAAGTTCAATCGACATAGTGAACGCAGTCCTGAGTATCGAAAAGGTGAGTGGGAAAGTGATCGCCAAATTTAAAAGACGGCAACTGTTTATGGTTCAGTTGTTGAACCTTTTTTTAGTTCTTGCAAAATTGGGCAGCAACTGTCGGTGGTGGTTTTACATTCATCCACCCAACTTGAAAGACGCTGTTTCAGTGCATTTAATTCTTGAATCCGTTGATCAATTTTTTCCAGTCGTTGCTGAATCACTTCACGGACTTTTTCTCGGTCATCCAATTGTAAATGTAATAGATCTTGAATTTCACTGAGCTGCAAGCCTGCATCTTTTCCTTTTTGAATAAAGCTTAAAGTTTCAATGTCTTGTTGGCTGTAATAACGATAGTTTTGTGTGGTTTCTGGAATGCGCATGAGACCAATTCGCTGATAATAACGAATCGTTTCAACATTAACATGACACTGTTTTGCCAGTTTGCCGATAGTGAGCATAAAATAATCTCCAAAAGGCTTGACTCAGTACCTAGGTACAGACTTTATGCTAACACAATCAAAAAATAAAAGGTGAGTCAGAATGAGTGAACAACACAAAACGTCTTGCTGTTCCAAACAGAAATTAGCGCCTACGGTGGTGAATATTGATCCTGTCTGTGGAATGACGGTGGCAGAGGGTTCTCCACATGTGTATGAGCATCAATCAGTTCGTTATTTGTTTTGTTGCTCAGGCTGTTTAAAGAAATTTGCCGCTAACCCAGAGGCTTACTTAAGCTCAGAAAAACAAGCAAGCACTTGTTGCAATCAACCGAAAACATATATAAGAGATGCCTCATCTCAGGCGAAAGAGGGAAGTGCTGTAGTTACTTCCAAAGGTTGTGGTTGCGGATCAAAAGCTGTGTCAGATACAGAGAAGACCACATTTATTGATCCTGTATGCGGTATGACCGTAACGGATTTAAGTAAACCGCACACCGAGTGGCAGGGACAGGACTACTATTTTTGTAGTGAAAAATGTTTGCAAAAGTTTATTGCAACCCCAGAGGCTTACGTAAAAACTGAAGATGCAGTATCGGTGTCTACTTCTACTGCGGGCTGTTGTGGTTCAACTCCGAAAGAGACAGAGAAAAAAACGTCTTGTTGTGAGCCTAAGCCGCAAACAGAACCAGACACCAAAGCAAGTTGCTGTGCACCCAAGCCGAAAGTAGAAGCTGCAAAAAGTAGCTGCTGTGGTGGTGGGAAAAATCAACATGAACATCTTGCTCCATCGGGGTCATCCACATTTATTGACCCTGTCTGCGGTATGTCTGTTGACTCAAATACAGAGTTAAAAACTGATTATCAGCAACAGATCTATTATTTCTGTAACCCATCTTGCTTAGACAAATTTAAGGGAGATCCTGAGTTTTATCTAATTCCAGCCGATCAGCGTCCTGTGCCTGAAGGTGCTGCGGATATGGATTATACCTGTCCGATGGATCCTGAGATTGTGCAAAAAGGACCGGGCACGTGTCCGATTTGTGGTATGGCGCTGGAGCCGATGCAACCGACTTTAGATGATGCACCGAATCCTGAGTTGGTGGATTTTAGCCATCGCTTTTGGATGACCTTACCGTTGACGTTGATTGTGTTTGTCTTGGCGATGGGTTCACACATTCATAGTTTTATTTCACCGCATATTCAGCCGTGGATTGAGTTGGTACTGGCGACCCCTGTAGTGCTGTGGGCAGGTAAACCCTTTATTGAGCGTTGTTGGACCTCATATAAAACTCGTAACTTAAATATGTGGAGCCTGATTGGGGTTGGGGTATTAGCCGCCTATATTTATAGTGTCGTGGCGACCATTTTCCCAAGTGTGATTCCGATGGCAGCCAAAACAGGGCATGGCGTCGCGGTGTACTTTGAAGCAGCCTGTATGATTGTATCTCTGAGTTTACTTGGTCAAATCATGGAGCTGAAAGCACGTGCTAAAACAGCCGATTCATTGAAAGCCTTGCTTAAACTCCAAGTCAACACCGCCAAGTTGGTTCAAAACGATCAAGTGATTGAAGTAGATATTGGCATGGTCAAACAAGGCGATATTTTACAAATTTCTTCAGGTGATCAGATTCCACTGGATGGCGTGGTGGTGGAAGGCAAAACCTATGTCGATGAAGCCATGATGACGGGTGAACCTGTGCCAGTGAAAAAGCAAGTGCATGACACAGTCATTGGCGGCACAGTGAATCAGCAAGGCAGCATTCGTATACAAACCACGGCTGTAGGTGCTAATACAACGTTATCAAAAATGATTCAGACGGTTGCAGAAGCGCAACGTTCTAAAGCGCCGTTGCAACGTTTAGCCGACGTGTTTGCCAAGTATTTTGTGATTGTGGTGTTGTTAATTAGTGCTTTGACCTTCGTTGCATGGATGGTGTTTGGTGGGGCGCAATTTGATTTGGCATTGATGTGTGCGGTGGCGGTACTGATTATTGCCTGCCCATGCGCGCTTGGTTTGGCGACGCCAATGTCCGTGATGGCCACTACAGGTCGTGCAGCACAAAAAGGGGTACTGTTTAAAGATGCGGAAGCGATTGAAGCCTTAAGTAAAGTGAATACCTTGATTGTCGATAAAACAGGGACTCTGACGGAAGGTAAACCGAGTCTTAAAGAAATTCAGTTGCTCAGCCCAAATGTGGAACAAACTCAAGTTGAACAGTGGATTGCCTCGATTGAGCAATATTCAAGTCACCCTATTGCTCAAACTCTGACTCAAATTGTTCCTGCACAGCAGTTGCTAAAAGTGGAAGACTTTGAAGATGTCGCGGGCTTTGGCGTGAAAGGTCAGATTGCAGAGCAAACCTTGTATATCGGCAGTCAAAAGTTGCTAGAACAACTCGGCATCACGTTAGACACTACTGTACAAAGCCAGTTAGATCAGCAACGTGCAATAGGCAATGTCATAAGTTTCTTGAGCAATAGCCAAGAAGTGCTGGCTTATATTTCTATTCACGATGCAATTAAAGCCAATGCGCAGCAAGTGATTCAACAATTGATTGCCGATGGCATTGAAGTGGTGATGGCCACAGGTGACCATGAGCAAAATGCGCAACTGGTGGCAAAAGAGTTAGGCATTCAGCATGTGCATGGCAATTGTACCCCAATCGAAAAATTGGAGATTGTGAAGAAATATCAGGCGCAGGGCAAAATTGTGGCGATGGCTGGAGATGGCATTAACGATGCACCAGCGCTTGCACAAGCCAATGTCGGAATTGCGATGGGGAATGGAACTGATATTGCCAAACAGACGGCACAAGTGACGTTAGTCAAAGGTGACATTCGTGGAGCAGCCGATGCCCTGCATATGGCGAAACTGGGTGTACGTAATATGAAACAGAACCTTGCCTTTTCTTTTGTGTATAACGGTTTGGGTGTACCTGTCGCAGCGGGGATTTTCTATCCATTGACTGGCTTGCTATTGACTCCGATGTTAGCCGCAGTGGCGATGTCGCTCAGTTCATTGTCTGTGGTTTTAAATGCCTTGCGTTTGCAAAAAGCGAAATAAGTCCAGCCGCATATAAATGGTAACAAAAGCCTCAAGCATTTCCTTGAGGCTTTTTTACATTTACGGCATAACAGATAGAACAAAACAAAAACTGAAGTGTCGACAATAGAACTCAAGGGTCATTCAGGATAACGTCATGATTGGACTCAAACCAAGCGTTAGAAGAACAGGTCACGACATGGATATAAAAAATGTAGTTCTATCACAGAATAAGCATGGAAATAAGATTTAAGCTATTGAATTAAAATAAATTGTAGAACTGTTGTATTGAAGCATCTTCAGAACGGATACCCAATATGATTTTACTTAAACGTTGTCAAGTCTTCGTCCATCACATTTGCAACTCTAATACCAAAGTTGTTGACAATCTTGTTGCATTTTAATTTATTTGTGCTTATTTTAGCTAATAATTGAACTGATTGTTGACAATATGCAAATTGACGAGCTGTCTACACAGACAAAACAAGTCGCTACAGCGACTTTAACTGACCAGATCTTCAGAAAAATTCAAACTGCGATTGTGAGTGGTGAAATTGCAGCGGGTAGTAAAATTTCTGAACCTGAGCTGGCACGTGTATATGGCATTAGTCGTGGACCTTTGCGCGAAGCCATCCACCGCTTAGAAGGGCAAAAATTGGTAGAACGCACTGCTCATGTCGGCGCGCGTGTAGTGTCTTTATCGCATCAACAATTGTTTGAGCTGTATCAAATTCGTGAAAACTTGGAAGGTTTGGCTTGCCGTTTGGCTGCACAAAGCATCGATAAACAGCAGATTTTAAATTTGCGTGAAGTGCTGCACTTACATGCACAAGACCCAAATTTTAAAGAAGGGAAAGGCTATTACTTACAAGAAGGTCAGGACGATTTTCATTATTGCATCATCAAAAACAGTGGCAATAAAACCCTAGAAAAGATGTTGTGTGATGAGTTGTATCACTTGATTCGGATGTATCGAATTCAGTATTCCAAAACCCCAAATCGTCCGCACAGAGCCTTATCGGAACATATTCGTATTTTAGATGCCATTGCCGAAGGTGATGCAGAACTTGCGGAATTACTGATGCGACGCCACATTGCTGCGTCTTATCAAAACATTGAACAAAACCTAATTTAATGATGAAGAGAGAGGGAGGACGTATGTCAACGTTATCAGCAGGGCAGAAATTCCGCGATGCGGTTGCAAGTGAACATCCACTACAAGTGGTCGGGACCATCAATGCTAATCATGCTTTATTGGCAAAACGTGCTGGCTATAAAGCGATTTATTTATCTGGCGGTGGGGTGGCTGCTGGCTCTTTGGGTTTACCTGACTTAGGTATTAGCAACCTTGATGATGTACTCACCGATGTACGCCGTATTACTGATGTATGTGACTTGCCTTTATTGGTCGATGCCGATACTGGTTTTGGTGCTTCAGCATTTAACATTGCACGTACCACCAAAGCTTTAATTAAGTTTGGTGCAGCGGCTATGCATATTGAAGACCAAGTGGGCGCGAAACGTTGTGGGCATCGTCCAAACAAAGCCATTGTTTCACAACAAGAAATGGTAGACCGTATTAAAGCGGCGGTTGATGCGCGTGGTGATGATAAGTTTGTGATTATGGCGCGTACCGATGCTTTGGCTGTAGAAGGTTTGCAAGCGGCAATTGACCGTGCAGGTGCTTATATTGAAGCAGGCGCGGACATGTTGTTCCCAGAAGCGATTACTGAATTGGCGATGTATAAACAATTTGCTGCTGCAACGAATGTTCCAATTTTGGCAAACATTACTGAATTTGGTTCTACGCCATTATTCACCACAGAGGAATTGGCTTCTGCGGATGTCAGCATTGCGCTTTATCCTCTTTCAGCTTTCCGTGCCATGAACAAGGCAGCGGAAAATGTCTACACTACTTTACGTAAAGAAGGCACACAAAAGAACGTGGTCGATACCATGCAAACCCGTCAAGAATTGTATGATCGCATTAACTACCATGCGTTTGAACAATACCTTGATGCCTCTTTTGTCAAAAATAAATAACAGTTTAACCATAAAATCTTTGCGTCAGTGTAGGAAATAAAACTGACGCAAAGCATAAAAATGAATTGATCCACCCAATGGAAGAAGGAAGATCTCATGAATGCAACAACAAACGGATTCAAGCCAAAAAAATCAGTCGCACTCAGCGGACAAGTGGCGGGTAATACAGCACTTTGCACCGTAGGTCGTAGTGGTAATGATTTGCACTACCGTGGTTACGACATTTTAGACCTTGCGGGTCAAAGCGAATTTGAAGAAGTGGCTTACCTTTTGGTTCATGGCAAATTACCGAATAAAGCGGAACTCAAAGCCTATAAAAATAAACTGAAAGCGCTGCGTGGTTTGCCTGCATCACTTAAAGCGGCTTTAGAACAGCTCCCACCATATGCACACCCAATGGATGTAATGCGTACTGGTGTTTCAGTTTTAGGTTGCTTAACTCCAGAACACGAAGACCACAATGAAGCTGGTGCAAAAGATATTGCCGACAAATTAATGGCAAGCCTAGGTTCAATGCTGCTCTATTGGCACCACTTCAGCAACAACGGTCGTCGCATTGAAGTTGAAACCGATGATGACTCAATTGCAGCGCATTTCTTGCATTTACTTCATGGTGAAAAACCATCTGAAGAGTGGATTGAAGCAATGCATACATCACTCATTTTGTATGCTGAGCACGAATTCAACGCATCTACATTTACGTCACGTGTAGTTGCAGGTACAGGTTCTGACATGTACTCGGCAATTACAGGCGGTATTGGTGCGCTTCGCGGACCTAAACATGGTGGTGCAAACGAAGTTGCATTCGTAATTCAACAACGTTACGACAACGCAGACGAAGCAGAAGCAGACATCCGTAGCCGTGTTGAGAAGAAAGAAGTTGTGATCGGTTTTGGTCACCCTGTCTATACAATCTCTGACCCACGTAACGAAGTCATCAAAAAAGTGGCACATGACTTGGCACAAGCACAAGAGAACACCAAGATGTACCTCATCGCTGAACGCTTAGAAGCAGTGATGAAAGATGCGAAAAACATGTTCCCGAACCTCGACTGGTTCAGTGCTGTGAGTTATCACTTAATGGGCGTTCCAACTGCAATGTTCACACCATTATTCGTGATCGCACGTACAGCAGGTTGGTCAGCTCACGTGATTGAACAACGCCAAGACGGCAAAATCATTCGTCCAAGCGCGAACTACACAGGCCCTGAAAACCTCAAATTTAAACCATTGGCGGAGCGTGGTTAATGAACACAAAATACCGTAAACCGCTGGCAGGAACCCAGCTTGAATATTACGACGTGCGTCAAGCCGTTGAAGATATTCAGCCAGGCGCATACGAAAAACTGCCTTACACGTCTAAAGTACTTGCAGAGCAATTGGTACGCCGTGCCGATGCCGAGAACTTAACTGCCTATTTAACGCAGCTAATTGAACGCCGTCAGGACTTGGATTTTCCTTGGTACCCAGCGCGCGTGGTGTGTCACGACATCTTGGGTCAAACTGCTTTGGTTGACCTTGCAGGTTTACGTGATGCAATTGCCGACAAAGGCGGCGACCCATCTAAAGTCAATCCGGTTGTACCAACACAGCTCATTGTTGACCACTCTTTAGCAGTGGAATTCGGTGGTGCTGATCCAGACGCTTTTGAAAAAAACCGTGCTGTTGAAGACCGTCGTAACGAAGACCGTTTCCACTTTATTGAGTGGACCAAAACTGCATTTAAAAATGTTGATGTGATCCCTGCGGGGAACGGCATCATGCACCAGATTAACTTAGAGAAAATGTCTCCGGTGATTCAGGCGCGTGATGGCGTGGCATATCCAGACACGTGCGTAGGTACAGATTCACACACTCCGCATACAGACGCTTTGGGCGTGATTTCTGTGGGTGTAGGTGGTTTAGAAGCTGAAAACGTAATGTTGGGCCGTGCATCTTGGATGCGTCTGCCAGACATTATTGGTGTTGAGTTTGTAGGTCAGCGTCAGGCAGGTATTACTGCAACAGATATCGTACTTGCTCTAACTGAATTCTTGCGTAAAGAACGTGTAGTCGGTGCATATCTTGAGTTCTTTGGTGAAGGCGCTGACAGCATGTCTGTGGGCGACCGTGCAACCATTTCGAATATGACACCAGAATATGGCGCTACGGCTGCAATGTTCTACATCGACCAGAACACGATTGACTACTTACGCCTAACAGGCCGTGAAGATGCTCAAGTGGCATTGGTTGAACAGTACGCAAAAGAAATTGGCCTTTGGGCAACTGACATGATCAAAGCAGAGTATCCACGTGTACTACGTTTTGACCTATCAAAAGTAACACGTAACATTGCTGGGCCATCAAACCCACATGCACGTGTTTCAACTGCGGACCTAAAAGAAAAAGGTATTGCGGGCGTTGTTGAAAACCGTTCTGACGGCTTAATGCCTGATGGCGCAATCATTATTGCTGCAATTACTTCGTGTACAAATACCTCTAACCCGCGTAACACCGTGGCAGCAGGTTTGTTGGCACGTAAAGCAAATGAGTTAGGCTTAGTTCGTAAACCTTGGGTGAAATCATCATTTGCACCGGGTTCAAAAGCGGCTGCACTTTACCTCGAAGAAGCGGGTGTTCTAAAAGACTTGGAACAACTTGGTTTTGGTATTGTGGCTTACGCTTGTACGACATGTAACGGTATGTCGGGTGCGTTAGATCCAGTCATTCAACAAGAAATTATCGACCGTGACTTGTACGCAACCGCAGTACTCTCTGGTAACCGTAACTTCGATGGCCGTATCCATCCATATGCAAAACAAGCGTTCTTGGCATCCCCACCACTAGTTGTGGCATATGCAATAGCGGGCACGATTCGTTTTGACATCGAAAAAGATGCTTTGGGTCACGATAAAGACGGTAATCCGATTTACCTGAAAGACATTTGGCCATCTGACGCTGAAATTGATGCATTAGTAAAAGAAGCTGTGAAGCCTGAACAGTTCCGTAAAGTCTACATTCCAATGTTTGACTTAGGCGTAACCGTAGAGGCTGAAAGTCCTCTTTATGACTGGCGTCCACAAAGTACTTACATCCGCCGTCCACCATATTGGGAAGGGGCGTTGGCTGCACCACGTACTTTGGCGAACATGCGTCCGCTTGCGATTTTGGGTGACAACATCACCACTGACCACTTGTCGCCTTCAAACGCGATTTTGATGGACTCGGCTGCGGGTGAATATCTTCACAAAATGGGTTTACCAGAAGAAGACTTCAACTCATATGCAACTCACCGTGGTGACCATTTGACTGCACAACGTGCAACATTTGCTAACCCGAAACTGTATAACGAAATGGTGGTTCGTTCAGATGGCACCATTAAGCAAGGTTCAAAAGCGCGTGTAGAGCCAGAAGGCGAAGTGATGCGTATGTGGGAAGCGATTGAAACCTACATGAACCGTAAGCAGCCATTAATTATTGTTGCGGGTGCTGACTACGGTCAGGGTTCAAGCCGTGACTGGGCTGCAAAAGGTGTACGCCTTGCAGGTGTTGAAGCAATTGTGGCAGAAGGTTTTGAACGTATTCACCGTACTAACTTGGTGGGTATGGGCGTGTTACCACTTGAGTTTAAACCGGGTGTAAACCGCAAGACTTTAAAATTAGATGGTACAGAGCTTTATAGCGTGATTGGTAATATCGCGCCACGTTCTGATTTAACGTTGGTGATTGAGCGCTCAACTGCTGATGGTAAGAATGAAATCGTGGAAGTGCCCGTGACTTGCCGTTTAGATACAGAAGAAGAAGTTTCTGTATATGAAGCAGGTGGTGTATTACAGCGTTTTGCACAAGACTTTTTGGAAAGCCAAGAAGAGAAAGAGCAATTAAGAGCTTAATTATTAAAAGTATTTGAAATTGTTTAAAAAAAGCTCTACATTTATGTGGGGCTTTTTTAGAGATTAATAAGTGAATATAAGTATTTTAAAGAAAGATCGTGCTTTCATTTTACAAATAAGTGAAGAATTTTTTCAGCAAGATAATATTATTAGCAAACTTCATGAATTTAGTCAGTTTGGTATTAAAGGATGGGAGATCTGGCTTCAAGTAGAATATTTTATTTTTTTAAGCAATCATCCTCAAGTAAAAAAAGTAGATAGAGAAATTCGCTGTTTTCTAGATGGTCGAAAAAGTAAAATCAAGCGTTCTGCTATTCTTGATTTTATGATTCATGAAAAGAATAAAACTTCGGCTATCCCATTAGAAATTAAACAAGATGTTAGTCCAACTACATGTTTAAGAAATATGTTGAGCGATGTTAAGAAGTTTGGAAATATTAAATATACTGGAATAAGTACGGATAGAAATCTTTGGTGTTTGGGTGTTCATTTGGGGCAACTTAAAGAAGAACATTATGAAAAATGTATGTATGAAATAATTAGTAATCCAATTGGAAATACAAATTATTTTTATACATTAATTTAAAATCTAAGCAATAAAACTACTCTTATGTATTGGTGAAATAGTCACTATAAATACTCCATTAAAATCCTTGTAAGTAATGAATATACGATTCTTTAATTGGGTTTTTGTGGTGGTTAAGTAGCTGAATAATTGAAATAAAAGTCGATTTTTGTTCCTAAATCTATATGTGGTCTTTTAAAGATTAATACTTTCTATGAAAAATATGTTCAAACAGTACAATTATTTTTATACGCCTGAGCAATATAAAGATATTTGGGAGAATGCATTGTTTGTATTTGATACAAATGCTTTATTAAACCTATATCGTTATCAAGAAGAAACAAAGAATGAATTTTTACAAGTTCTTGATAAAATTTCGAATAGAATATGGATACCGCACCATGTTGCTTTGGAATTTCAAAGAAATAGACTAGATGTGATTTGTGAGCAAAAATCATTATTTTCAAAAACCAAAAATGCTTTGAATTCTACGTCAAAAACCTTAAGTACTGAATTGGATAAACTACAGTTAAGAAAAAGACATTCTTTAATAAAGATTGATCAATTTGTTGAAAAAATTGATAATTTAATTAAAGAATTTAATAGTGGTTTAGATGATTTAAAGTCAACTCAACAACACTTATCTCATCAAGATAGTTTAAAAGAACAATTGGAATTATTGTTTGAAAATAAAGTGGGTAATCCACCTCAGAGTCAAAAAGAATTAGATGAATTGTATAAAATTGCGGAAACTAGATATAAAAATAAGATTCCACCTGGATACTTAGATGAAAATAAAACTGATATATGTGTCGATTCTTCATTAATTTATAAGAAGAAGTTTGGTGATTATATGGTGTGGAATCAAATATTGGAACATGCAAAAAAAAATCAGAATATTGAGAATATTGTTTTTATTACTAATGATTTAAAAGGAGATTGGTGGAAAAAATATGATGCTTCAGGTGAAAAATTTAATCAACCTCGACCAGAATTAATAGATGAAGCATTAATTGTAGGGGGAGTGAAAAATTTTATAATGTATGATTCAGAAAAATTTCTTAGTTATGCATCTAATTATTTAAATGTTGAGATATCTGATAGTGCTGTTCGGGAAGTTAGAGATACGACTGAAATTTATAATAAAAATAATTTTTCAAAGTCTGCTATTCAGTTTAATTTAACCAAGATAAGTGATAGTCATGATTTTTTTTATGATGAAATAAAGAAGAAGTTAGCTTTGGATAAAGTGAAACAATTTAAAAAACAAATGGTAAATGAGCTATATCATAATAAAGGAATAAGGGAGTATCAAATAGATGTTTTAGAATGTCCAGAATGTGGCTTAGAAGCAATGATTCACAATGAATTAAGTTCTACAGGCTATAAATGTATTTATTGTGAAAATGAAGAGTCTGATGAAATAGAGGTACAGTGCACTATGTGTGGTTCAATGTGGCCTAATTCAGAAATTTCACATATTGAATGGACAGATGAGGGGCATATTGAAAAAATGTGTCCTGTTTGTAGACATGATCCTGATTATGTAAATGATGATTAATATTTCTGACCCCTGCGGTCACAAATTAGACTCTACAATCTCAAAAGCTTGTCTATACTCTGTTCACCATTTCTAAAACACATGGAGAACAAAAATGGTAACTGCTGGCGAAAAACCTGGAACAGGCTTCTATTTTTGTATTCAATGCGGACACCGCGTTTACTTAGAAATTGGTACAGACCGTTTACCCCCGTGTACCAAATGCCTTGGCAGTCAATTTAACAACAAGATTGCCTAAGCTGCACACTACAAACAGTGATCTGCTGTTTGAATAAAGCCCTGTCACACCAGATAGGGCTTTTTATTTGTATCAAGAAAACTATAGAGGGAAATGAAACCTGATTTTAGTACTTTGATCCTAGACAGTATTGTGGACAACGGATCCCTCTAAAGAACATGGCATATGCGACCTAAAGCCTTATTTGTGTTTACAAAATGAGTAAAACTTCGCTTTGATGACTAAATTCTATTTAGCTCACCAGTTTTTTCAATACATTATTTCTTACATTTATGACACCATTATTTTTAAAAATGATCAATAGACATTGAGCATAAGCGCGTTATACTAGGGCTACCATTTCTAAAACAACATAAGGAGGACAAAAATGGTTACTGCTGGCTCTAAACCTGGAACAGGCTTCTATTTTTGTGTTCAATGCGGACGTCGAGTCTACTTAGAAATTGGTACTGATCGTTTACCCCCGTGTACCAAATGCGCTTGCACTCAATTTCAAAAATAAAAGTGACTAAGCAACAACATTAAAACAGATATCCCTGTTTTAAAAAAAGCCCTATTCATCCATAGGGCTTTTTGTTGTCATGAACCATATAAAGGGATATGACTTGGTATTCAGTCATCCCAATTGGGCGTATTATTAATTTAACTCTTGTGCTAAAAGCTGTCCTTCAGTCGTGAGTTTTTCGGCCATTTCTGCTGTTTTTTTCAAACCTAGCATACGGAACTCGGTATGACCATAGTCATGAATAGACTTCCAGCGTCCGCCCCAAGTTAAACCAACCGACTCGGCAACTTCACCATATAGTTGATAGCCTTTCCAAGCCCAAGGATCACGTTCAGAAATGACCACTTTGCCATCCCGTTTAAATGCAACATCTGCAGCCAAGCCAAATTGGTGATAGCTTTGGAAGGCTTTAGCACGCGTGGTATTTTTATTGCCAGAAAGCATATTTTGACGCGCGGGACTACGGTAACCCTCTAACAATACCAGTTCATAACCATAACGTTCCTTCATGATTTTAAAAACCATCAATAACCGTTGCTTGTAGCGTAAATTCATCCGATCCCATTTTCGGTCAATCAATGAAGTATCAAAATGCCCATGGCTTTGTTCAAATGTCGTATCGCGTTCTAAAGAGAAAGGTTGAGCCGTGACACTGTTGTTCTGTGCTTGATATTGCTGTTCTAGTTGCATGGCCTCAACAATTGCAGCATCCACCAACTGTTCATCAACCTCTGGTGGTGGTGTCAGTATTTCACCATTCAATAAGGCATAAATTTGTGGGTCGACTTTTTCCAGATAATTGGCCTCAACTTTGGTTGGATCAATGGGGCGGGTAAAGGCAAAAAGTAGAATACTGCCCAGTAAAAAGAATCCAGCAATCAAAATCCACCATTGTTGTAGATGCCAATGGGTTTGAGTCTGTTCGGCAGAAGCTGCATAACCCATTTCTTGCGCAAACTGACGTGCGTGCCCAAGCTTTTGTTTGCTGTTGGGTAAAATCAACCGTACATAATTTAGGGTTCGCAGCCGAAGCTCGTAAGACATTAACAAGCTCAAACCAATCACCAACGCCAGAAAGCTACAGCCAATAAAAATAATCATCTTGGTTTTAATGGGTAGCAGGTGATGATGGATGTGTGGTTTGTACTTGAGGCTGAACCAATTCAGCTTCTTTATCCAGTTGATCTAATAAGGCAGGCTTCACTACGCCTTGAGCCAAGGGTTGTACTGTCGGGGTTGATGTGTGATGTTTCTGCATTCTTTTTTCGATTGAGACCACGGCTTTACTCGCTGATTTGGGTTCTTGACCCAGATTGGCGAAGGGTGAGCTGTTTGGCGTATGCGTATTCAGATTGGTCGTATTATTCACTGAATGCTTAAACAGTGCGGACATCTCTTGTTCATTGATTTGATTTGGATAATCAATATCCTCATCTGTTGTAGTCGCATTTTCCACGGGCTTAGTTTCGTGGGGAGGTGTATGCGTAATTGTCTCAGCTTGATTCGGTTCTATGTCAGTAGATGTCGTTTTTTCAGAGTTTTGTGCATAAAGATAAAAACCGAAAAATCCACAACTTAAAATAATGCCACCGACAAAACCTGCAATCACATAAATGCTTGAACGCTTTTGTGGCTTTGCAGGATTTGCTTTTAAAATGCGTAGGGTATTTTGCTTTTCTTGGGCCATGGAGCTACCACCATTTATGGTAAATAAATCGTGATATTGGCCTGTTCAGTTGGCGTACTAATCACATTGTTAAATGGCGCAAGCGACTTTTGTGTTTGCTGGTTAAGGGTGTATCTTAAGCCTGCAAAAGCCAGAAGGCTAAAAATCAGTAAAAATAGAATAATCCAGACGAATGGAAGTTCACGATGAATGATGTTCTTGATTTGATCAGGTAGAGCCGAAAAAGGCGAGAAAGCAGCTTTTTTCCCTTTTAAATAATCAATTTCATCTCCAATTCGTGCCACCAAATGATTTAGGCTTTCAGTCGATTCAATTCGATATTTACCTTGAAAGCCCAACAGCAAGCAATAATGAAAAACTTCGAGTGAGGCGAGTCGGTCTTTACCTTTACTACGCAGTTGCTCTAAAACTTCAAAAAATTGATAACCTGCCAGTTGTGAACCAAACAGGCTTAGTTGTAATGGATTAATTAACCATAGATTTTGCAAATTAAAAAAAGCATCGTTTTGCTGCGTAACGATGGTTTCATCCAACAAGGCACAATAGGCATATTTAGCATCATGAATATCTTCCGCAGAAAATTGTAATTTGCGTGCCTGCTGTTCAAAGCGGTGTAATAAATCCAGAACTTTTTGTCTAAATTGTTCGGGTTGTTGAGGGACATATTGGTTTCTTAATAAAAAAACCACATAAAAACCGTCATACAGTAAATCAATTAGGCAGGATGTTGGCTTCACAATCGCAGGGTGATAAGGCAAGGTATTTGAGCCAATTTGACCATCATCAAACAAAGAGGGTGCCTGACTAGAAGAATTCATTTTTATTATTCCTTAGCTATTCATCACAGCAATTAATTCAATACTAATGTCTTGGAAACCAGATGGAACATAAATACAAATGGTTTCAGAAGACAACATCTGTTGGTAAAGTTCATGATGAGGTTCAATTTCAAAATAACTCACCCCTGAACGCACAGGAATGGCCGTAGGAACTTGCATTAAGTGATGTAATGGAATTGCAGGAAGTGCTGCAACCACACGTTGTTCGACGTCAATGGTACTGCCCACTTTAAAGCGTAAAGGCACAATTTGAATTAGTTCATGCGTTTGCATCATGCTACTAGAGACAGAAACATAGAGTCGGGTATCTCGGGTAATCTTGTCAGTTTCAAGACTACCGACCCAGTACGATGGGCGTGTTTCTTTTAAGCTAATACTGATGTAGCGATTAGAAATAATCGTATCAAGTAAGTCACGTAAAATTTGCTCTAAATCACTGAAACTTTGTTGCAGTTGGTGATGTTGATATTTGGGCAGTTGGTCTACGTCATAGACGGATGAGAAAGTCAGTAAAGAACCAGTCAATCGTAACAGTTCGGAAAATAAGCGTTCAGGATGAATCTGAGGGTGTTGAAAAATGTGATTGAGGCAAGAATATGCTGTATTAAGTGCATTGACCAACCAAAAAGACACAATATCACCAGAACGAAATTCAATCAGTTTTTGTTCATTTTCACGATTATTAGATTGAATGGTTTTAATCTTGGCACGAATGATATTTAGCAAACGTTTCAACTGATTTAGCAATGCTGCATTTGATTCAATATGCAATAACGGCGGAATAAACTTCGGGTCAAGTTCAAAATGTCCTGAACTTTGGCGTTTAATCATGCCAACAGGTAGATATAAGAACCCATCCATTTCATGGGTTGGCATCATATGTGGTTCTAATAACTTAAATTCTGCGCGACGTTGCAATAGGGAAATTTCAGCAGGAGACGCATCGGTAAACAGGTCATGGGTTTCTGTCAAATAACAATGATAACGACTTGACTGTGAACTTTTTTCATATGAGACATTTTTTTTATTGGCTTGTACGATAGGAATCGCCAAATAAATTTGCATTTCACCTTGCAAGTTTAAATTGTCCAATAAAATGGGTTCAGGTAAAAGGTCACGTGAGGGAGCGGCATAAATTTCACCGTCTTGCCAGATCATTTCAATAGCTTCTAAAGCCAAAACATTTAAGTTCAATTGGCTTTCATCGAAGCTAATTTTTTGAATACCGTAGGCAAAAGGAATGGTGGCACGAATGGTCTGATTCAGATGTTGTTCGTGATAACGGTCTTGTAATTGAAAGTGTTGAGGACGTAAAAACAAACCTTCGCCCCAAAGAATTTTTTCTGCTTTAAACATGTCAATTACCAGTTACTTGTTTCATTGTTGGTTGAGGAGATGCCCAATAATTCTTGAACAGATTCAAGTGGATTTTCCTGTTTAATGACCTGAGCTAACCATTCATGTAAAGGCATTTGGCTCCATTTCACTGTCTTTTGCAGCATATAACTCACTGGGCTATGGGGTTCATGTGTTTGAAAATAATCGGCAATGTCCTGCAAAACTTTGATAGCTTGTTCCCGATTTTGTAAATGACTTTGTGGGGAAGGTTGAAAACCTTGTTGTGAATGCAGGGGCATAGCGAAAGCTGTTTCGGTGTGAGGCAATTGACGGGTATCTGTTGATATTTCAAGCGTAGATGAAGTGTCTAAAGTGTCAGATCCATGTTGAAATTGATCCGCTTTATAAATTTTCTTTAATGACTTATGGATATCTTCAAGCTGTGAATCGATATGCGCAAAGCTTGGAGCTTCCAGTTGCATGAGTTGATCTAGTACCAGTTTTAAGGTTTCCCAATGCAATAAAAGTTGTTCAAAACTTTGGTAATTCTGTAATTGTACCGTTCGGGAACTTTGCGCCAGTGCGAGGTCAAATTGTTCGAGTTGATTCGAAAATACAGCCTCATCATCGGCTTGTTTTCTTTGATTGTTGTTTTGATAAAGAAAATTTTCATAATCACATAAAGAATAAGCTGGCGAACTTTCAATCAATGGTGTTTTTTTGATTAATAGCGGAAGTTGATTGACTAAACCTTTTAATAATCCCAAGCGTTGATCTAAGTCATCTTCTTCAATTGCAGGGTGTAACTTGAGCCAGAATTGTTCTAATAAACGGTGTGACAGTTCCAGACTCTTCGATAAGCCATAGAAACCATACAAATTTGCCCATGCTTCAGATAACCAAGTGAGCAGTCGAATATCTTTGGTTTTTTCAATTAGAAGTTGGCAACTTTGTTCTGCAACAAAATTCCAGTCAGCTTGTTTCGGTTCTGTAATCCAGTCACCCAAGACCAAAGATGGATCATCTTCAGTCTTGGCTTTTTTAATGGCATGAAATTCATTGGAAAAGGATAAATCTTCCCCACATGCTTTTGTACCCGAAATGGGTTCGAGTAACTTGTCTAACTCTATATTCATGGTATGAAATAATCCAATTTACGTTTTATACAGTTTCAGCTTTGACCGTTTTGGTTTTTTTCTTTTTAGTTTGCTTAATATTGGGATCAAGAACATAAATGAATTCGTCATTTTGCACGTCTATGCAAATTTGATTTGGCAACTTTTGCTCGCTTAAAGCCAGTAAAATTTCCGTTGCTAAAGCAGGCAGAATCGAAGCATTTAAAATATGATCTACATTTCGGGCACCGCTATCCACTTCAGTGCAACGGCTAAGTAATAGCTCACTGACATCATCACTATACTGAACCTGCACATTGTATTGCTGCTCGATGCGCTGGATAATTTTTCCTAATTTATGCTCAATAATTTGAATTAAAAGATCATCATGTAATGGGAAGTAAGGAACAATTTGCATGCGACCTAAAAATGCAGGTTTAAATTGCTGATATAAACTTGGTTTTAATTTATCAAGTAGTTGCTCAGCAGTAGGCCATTGCTCGACAGGATGATTTAGACAGGCTTGCATGATGCTGCTAGAGCCTGTATTTGAAGTCAGTAAGATCGTAGTATTTTTAAAATCAATGATACGTCCTTCACCATCTTCTAGAGTACCTTTGTCGAAGACTTGGAAAAATAATTCTTGAACATCTTGATGTGCTTTTTCAATTTCATCCAGTAAAACAACACTATACGGATTTCGTCGTACCGCTTCGGTCAATACGCCACCTTGACCATAACCGACATAACCCGGAGGCGAACCTTTTAACGAGGAAACGGTATGGGCTTCTTGGTATTCGGACATGTTAATGGTAATGAGGTGCGATTCACCGCCATATAACTCCTGTGCTAGTGCCAGTGCTGTTTCGGTCTTACCTACACCACTTGGTCCCACTAACATAAACACACCTTGTGGTTTATTGGGGTCTTCAAGCTTGGCTTTAGCGGTTTTAATGCCTTGAACTAGCAGTTTTAATGCATAATCTTGCCCCATGACGCGTTGTTCAAGTTTGCTTTTTAGGTTCAGTATTTGCTTAATTTCATCGCTGACCATGTTACCTACAGGAATACCTGTCCAATCAGAAATAATTTCATTGATGATGGTGGCATTCACACGGTCAAACACGAGGGGGTTATTGTCTTGTAATTGGAGCAGTTTGAATCTTAGTTCAGCAATTTGCTCATTACAGTTAACGGTTTGACCATCTTGCAGCGCTTGGATTTGTTTGACTAAAGCCAGTTCTTGCTGCCATTTTTGTTGTATGACTTGAATATTTTGTTCTAAAGACAGAATGTTTTCTTGAATGCTGTTCAGACGTTCTTCATGAATTGGATTACTTTGGTGTTCATTCTGTAGAATGTTTAGTTCTAATTTGAGATTGTGTAATTGCGCTTGAAATTGGTCTAATTGAATAGGTTGAGCATTCTGCGTCAGTGCGACACGTGCAGCCGCAGTGTCTAAAACGCTAATCGCCTTATCGGGGAGTTGGCGCCCTGTAATATAACGATGTGATGCATGAACAGCGGTTATAATTGCTTCATCATCAATTTGTAACTTAAAATGTTCAGTCATAACTGGAATCATGGCGCGTAGCATATCAATTGCGACAGCTTCGGTTGGTTCCTCCACTTGAATGACTTGAAAGCGACGACTTAAGGCTGCATCTTTTTCAAAGTATTGTTTATATTCTGCCCAAGTTGTTGCAGCAATAGTGCGCAGTTCACCACGAGCTAGTGCAGGTTTAAGTAAATTTGCAGCATCATTTTGTCCCGCTTGTCCTCCTGCACCAATCAGTGTATGTGCTTCATCAATAAATAAAATAATAGGATGACTTGAACGTTGCACTTCCTGAATAATTTGTTTCAGTCGGTTTTCAAACTCGCCTTTGACACTGGCTCCTGCTTGTAATAACCCCATATCTAAGGTGTGAAGTTGTACATTTTTGAGCGCATCTGGAACGGAATTTTGTGCAATTTTTAAAGCCAGTCCTTCAACAACCGCTGTTTTTCCGACGCCTGGTTCGCCCGTTAAAATCGGGTTGTTTTGTCTACGTCGCATCAGAATATCGAGCATGAGGCGAATTTCATGTTCGCGTCCAATTACAGGGTCAATTTGTCCGTTTTGTGCTTTTTGCGTCAAGTTGATGGTGTATTGATTTAAAGCAGGTGTCTGCGAAGTTGATGGTTGGATAGAACTAGAGGGAAGATCTTGTACTGCTGGTGTTGTATGACATTCGGTACTGTTTCGACAAATGTCTAAAAACTGATGTTTTATCGTGTCGATTGGCAACATGGTTAAGTGTACAGATGCTCGGGTTGCAATCTGGTGTAAATCAGTCGCGGTAAGTAATGCAACCAATAAATGGCTACTCCGAATAACAGGTATTTTCTCAGCAGAGGCCACTAACCAAGCTTGTTCAAATAAACGAACAATAGACAAAGCAAAAATAGGGGTACGAGTGTTACCTTTAGGCAATAATGCAATGCTTTGGCTTAAATCATTTAAAAGTTCTTCATGCGCAATTTTGTATTTTTTTAATATGAGTTGCAGATCATTATCTGAATTTTGTTTCATCAATTCAGTCAGTAAATGCTCAATCTCTATTTCAAAATTTTGTTGAGAAACACAAAAGTTCGCCGCCTTTTCTAAAGCTTCACGTGCAGGAATAGACAGTTTTGTAATTAAAACTTTTAAATTATTCATTATGGATCTCAGCTTTTGAGACTAAGATTTGAATCACTACTTTCATACGAATATTTTTGTTGGTTAAGTTATTAATAAAAAAGTAATAATCAAATTTTCTTAGTCAAAAAAATCATAACTTTCTAGCATGAAAAATTATGTTTTTAAGTAATTGGTATAAAGTCGTGCGAATCATATATCATAAATTTTAAGAAAAAAAGTGTTATTTAAATTTATTAAATGTCATTAACTGACCAAATTTGTCTTGACTATTGTGGTCGATTTTTAGTTAAATCTGCGTACTTTAAAAATACATAAAGTAAAAACCAGTAAATAAACGGGTTAAAACTTTAGACAAATACTTAATAATAGAGGTTGTTTTGAAGACAAATATTCTCTTATGGGCAGGCTTAATGCTGTCTAGTTTATCTATGAGTACGCTTGCGAGTAATTCAGATATTGATATTTCTCGAAGTTGCATCAAGAAAAATCCGTTAGTTTCTGGTGAAAATGATCCTGTTTTATTAAAAACATATAGCCAAATTTGCGATAAAAAAAATGCAGATAATAAAAATGGTTATTTAGTTCAAGCAGCGCAACGTTTTCAGCAAATTGGTCGAAGCGAAAAAGCTTTAGCACTGGTACAGCAGCTTGAAGCTGAAAAAGTACAAGGTAATACCCTGACTGATGTTAAGTTTCTTGCAGCGACCAATATTGCAAATGATGCATTAAAACAAATGCGTCAGAAAGAAATGCGTTATCTCAGTTCGGACATTACTTATCCAGCAGCAAATGAACTCATTCGATCAATTGATTTGGCAAAACCAGCCTCAGTTTTATTAGAAACTGCTTTAGATAATGCTGAAAAGAATCAAACGACATCAAAATCATCGAAAAAAAAATCAGCAAAAGTTAGCACAACTACAAAGAATAAGACCAAAACTAAACCCGCAGCAGTAACAACCAATAAGGTGAAGGCAAGTACAGCGACAGTTAAAGTCAATACGACCAATACGAGTACAAATAGCAGTAGCAACCCTTTTGCGGGTTTATAACAATTTAAAATATAAGGCTTTAAAACATGGCTAAACGAGAAAGCGTGCAAAAAAAATTGCAGCGTATCCGCCCCCCGCGTGTCCAACTTACTTATGACGTAGAAGTGGGTGAGGGGAAAGAAATTAAGGAGCTCCCTTTTGTCGTTGGAGTTTTAGGCGATTTTTCTGCAGCTTCGGAGCAGGAAAAAACCAAACTTAAAGATAAGAAGTTCGTGAATGTTGATTTAGAAAATATTGATGAAGTCATGGAATCACTTTCGCCACGAGCAACTTTTCAGGTACAAAATACGCTTTCTGAAACGGGTGGGCGCTTTGGAGTTGATTTAACCTTTAAATCAATGGATGACTTTAGACCTGAAAATATTGCACAGCAAATTGAACCTCTGCGTAAACTGGTCGAAGCACGTGAGCGTTTAACGGATTTACGTAACAAAATATCGAATAGTGAACGTTTAGAAGATTTATTAGATGACGTTTTAAAAAATACCGAACAAGTCCGTCAACTGAGTCAAGATGTGGGAGCGGACAATGAATAACATGCAATCTGCACTTGCTGTGCAAGATAGTTCAGCAGAATTTACTTTACTTGATTCTATTGTTGAGCAAAGCCGTATTGCTCGAAACGATGAAGAACATGACCGTGCGAAAAGCCTCATCGCTGAACTAGCAAAAGAAGTTATGGCTGGAACAATTACGGTTTCAGACAACATGTCGATGTCGATTGATAAGCGAATTGCCGAAATCGATGATTTAATTTCCAAACAATTAAGTCAAATTATGCATCATGCTGAGTTTCAGAAAATCGAATCGACATGGCGCGGATTATATTACTTCTGCCAAGAATCACCTTCAAATCCACTCATTAAAATTCGGGTATTAAACACCACGAAAAAAGAGTTGATTAAAGATTTTCAAAGCGCTACAGATTTTGATCAAAGCACCTTATTCAAGAAAATTTATGAAGAAGAATATGGTTCCTTTGGTGGAGCACCGTATGCAACTTTGATTGGTGATTTTGAATTTGACCGTACCCCAGCAGATATGTATTTGTTAGAGCAAATCTCACATGTTGCTGCGGCATCTCATGCTCCGTTTATCTCTGCTGCCAGTGCCAATATGTTAGGTCTGGAATCTTTTACTGATATTGACCGACCGCGAGATGTATCAAAAATTTTTGAAACCGCTGAATATGTGCAGTGGCGTTCATTCCGTGAAAGTGATGATGCCCGTTATGTGGCATTAACCATGCCACGTGTTTTAGGTCGTTTACCTTATGATCCAAAGCAAGGCATGCAAACCGAAGGCTTTAATTTTGTAGAAGAGGTTTCGGGTCAAAACCACGATGAATATTTATGGATGAATGCTGCTTATGCATTTGGTACACGTTTAACCAATGCATTTGATATGCATGGTTGGTGTGCTGCAATTCGTGGCGTAGAAGGCGGGGGATTGGTAGAAGGTTTACCAGTACATACCTTTAAAACCAGCGATGGTGAAGTTGCATTCAAATGTCCAACTGAAATTGCGATTACAGACCGCCGCGAAAAAGAGCTAAGTGATCTTGGCTTTATTCCATTGGTACATTGTAAGAACACGGATTATGCAGCATTTTTTGGTGCGCAATCCGCGCAAAAACCAAAGAAATATGACAGCGATACTGCAAATGCCAATTCAGCTTTATCGAGCCAGATTCAATACATTATGGCAGTTTCTCGTATTGCACATTATTTAAAAGCCATGATGCGTGACAAAGTGGGTAGTTTTGCATCGGCAGGCAATGTCGAAGCCTTTTTAAATGAATGGTTAGCAAAATATGTGCTCTTGGATGATGGGGCTTCTCAAGAAGCAAAAGCCCAATTTCCATTAAGAGAAGCTTCCGTGAAAGTTGTAGAAAATCCAGCAGAGCCTGGTCACTACAAGTCTGTGGTCTTTTTAAGACCACATTTCCAGCTGGACGAGTTGTCCGTATCTTTGCGACTCGTCACTGAGTTGCCTCAGTCTTCTAATTAAATTAAGAACAGCTCAATAATTAAGAACTTTATAATATAGGATAATTTCATGAAAGATATATACGTCGAATTTCGAGGTAAATACAAAGTTGATGGCGAGTCACGTGACTCAGAGCACAAGGGTTGGTTAGAAGTAAACTCTTGGGCGCACAATATTCGTCAGCCTAAGTCTGCAACTTCATCTAGCGTGGGTGGTCACACTGCTGAACGTGTTGAACATGCCGATATGCACTTTGTAAAAGACCTTGATGCGACTAGCCCGAAACTATGGGAAGCGTGTTCAGCAGGTTACACTTTTGATGAAGTGCAAATCGATTTTTACCGTGCCAATGGTGATAAGCGTATTAAATATCTTCAAATTAAATTGAAGCATGTTTTAGTTTCAAGTGTTGCGCCAAGTGTGAATGAAGAGGGTGTGCCAACTGAAACTTTCGGTTTGAAATATGCTGCAGTTGAGTGGACCTATAATCAACAAGATATTAACGGTACTGCGAAAGGTGCTGTGACCAAGAAATGGTCATTATCGAATAATACAGCATCTTATGCTGCGTAACTAAACTCAGATCAATACATAGAGGATAACTAATGTTGTCCTCTATTTTTTGAATGCAGAATAAATTGACTGAGATAATGAGCATGAGTTTAGAACAATTACACCCCTACGGCTTTCAGTCCACGCTGTTTGATCGCTTACTTCCTGAAACTGAAAGTATAAAAGGACTTTCAATTCAAGAATTAAGACAGTCAGTCGCCAATGATCTTGAAGATTTACTGAACAGCCGTATAGCAAAATTAGATCATCTTATTGATGCTTATCCTTTGTCAAAACAATCGATTGTACAATTTGGCATTATTGATTTTGTTGGACTTTCGACCGCAAATCCTCTTGATCGCGATAAAATTTGTCAGTCGATAGAGCAATCTATTTCTGCACATGAACCACGCTTAAAACAAGTCAAAGTAGAGATGCTTTTAGATGGTCACAATATGGGGGCATTGTGTTTAACCATTCAGGCTTATTTAAATATTCATCCCTTATATGAGCCCGTCGTTTTTGATGCATTGTTGAAACCAACGACGCAACAATATGTTATTTCTGCGCAAGCTTAAGGTATAAGGACAATGCTGTGATCGAAGAACTTTTACCTTATTATGAAAAGCAGTTGCAAGAGTTTGCGCTACAGTCCAGAGTATTTGCAAAAAAGTATCCTAAAATTGCGCAACGTTTATCTCTAAATCAAGAGCAAATTGATGACCCGCACATTGAACGGCTGATTCAAGCGTTTTCGTTAATTGCAGCAAGAATTGATAAAAAATTAGAAGACAGTTATGACGTGTTTACACGGTCATTATTTGAGGTGATGTTTCCTCAATATTTGAGACATTTTCCTGCTTGTACCGTGGTGAGTTTCGAAGATATAGAAAAACAGAAGAAGCTTACGGAAGGTACGATTGTCCCAGAAAATACAACACTGAAATCACGAAGTGTAAAAGGGGTGCAGTGTGAGTTTAAAACCAGTATGGCTGTGCAGCTCTTACCCCTCCAATTGAAATCTCTGGAATTTAAGACCAATCAGAGCTCACATTTACATTTGAATCAAAATGCCACTTTGGTTTTTTCTTTTGAAGCGTTTAATGGGGCAGAAGCATGGTTGGACAATGAAGTCTTGCCTATTTATTTAGATGCTATTTCAAATTTTCCTTTGCAGTTTTTAGATGCAGTTTTTAAATCTGAAACCAGTTTTAGCTTGAAATCAGGTCAACAGACTTTAGCAATTGAGAATCCATTTGAAGTGATGGGCTTTGCAGAAAATGAAAGTCTATTGCCTCTTGATCAGCATACCCATCATGCTTATCGGCTTTTAATGGAGTATTTTTGCTTTTCAGAAAAATTCAACTATCTTAAATTAAATTTAAAGGGACTGAAAAAATTAACACAACGAAATAGCCAATTTGAATTACATGTTCATTTAAAACTCAATTTGACTGACCCTGCAATTGTTCATAATTATTCAGCTTTGAATATTGCAAATTTCAAGTTATTTAGTAGTCCCGCAGTAAATTTGTTTGAGAAAAAAGCCGAACCCCAAAAGATAGATCATAGAAAATTAGAATATCCAATTTTAACGGATGCACATCACCCTGAATTTTATCGTGTTTATTCAATTCTTAATATGCAAATGATGAGAGAAAAACATGATCAGGATGCTGTGACCTATCCGATTTCACCATTTTTTGCCATGAGTCATGCCCATAAAGAGAATGTGCGATATTTTTATGCACTGAATCAAAAACAATACCAACATAAGAACATTGAATTGGGTTATTCCATTATTTCTCGGCATTTGAATCCCCATGAAATCAAGTCTGATTTTATTAGTACAAACTTATTGTGCTCGAATGGTAATTTGCCTTACGAGAGCATGAGTCTGAGTCAGCATACTTTAAATATGAATGGTACAGGCTTGGTTCGGCGTGCACAGGTCTTAAAACGACCTACCCCATGTTATGTTTTTAATGGAAATAAAGAAGAGCAGTGGCGACTGATTTCACACTTATCTTTGAATTTAATGACATTAATGCAAGAAAATGCTGTACCCCATATTCAAGAATTGTTGGCTTTATATAATTTATCAAATACTAAAGAAAATCATCTATTGATTGATGCTATTCAGGGCATTGAATTTGAATCTACCCATAAAATGATGAATATCAAGCCATTCCCAGCTTTTGTCCGCGGTATAAAAGTCAAAGTATCAATCAAAGCGGAAGTCTTTCGGGGGCATAGTTTATATATTTTTAGCCAGTTATTGAGCTATGTATTCAACTTAAAAGTACAAATGAACAGTTTCGTTGATTTAATTATTTTTGATGATCAATCAGGACAGGAGTTATACCAATGCGTTCAGAACGTTGGTGGCAAGAAGCTTCTGTAATTGATGGTCTGTTTCATACACCCACGGCTTATGAGTTTATCCAAACGACTCGCTTGTTACGGCATGATCCTATTTTTAATCAGGTTCAACATTGGGCGGATCATTTTAGTTTTGAGAGCTCAATTCAGCTCAACTTTCCTGTTTCTGAGCTTGAGTCCTTAAATCTAGTAGACGATAAAATTGAACTCAAAAACTTGATGGTGGGATTGCTCGGGATACAAGGGGCATTACCGTATAGCTATACACAGAAAATTAAGTTATCACCGCGCAAGCAACGTGATGAAGTACAGAAATTTATTGGACTTTTTAATCACAAGTTGACCGCTCAGTATGTCGATTCCAGTCTGGTATATAACTTACCCGTTCGTTACGAAATTGATCAGAATAATCACTATTTAACGATTTTACATGCATTGAATGGTTTTGTGCGCCAGCAACATCAGCCTTCTGACTTGGAAGATTTTTTTGCCGAGTTTTCAGGATTAATGCAAGGACAGAATAATAATGTACATGCCTTGAAAACGATGTTGTGCTGTGTGTTTAAGCAAAAGATCGAAATTAAAGAATTTATTGTAGAAACCTTTCAGTTGAATGATGCTCAAAAAACCAGTTTGGGTGGCTTGGCTAAAAATGCTTTGGGTTTAAATACTTTTTGTGGCGAAAAAGTTCGTCAGGTGGATGGAAAAATTGAAGTTCAAATCGGGCCTTTAACCTACCCACATTATTTAGATTATTTGCCTGGGAAAGGATTAAGCGAACAACTCCGAAAGATTTTTAAGAGTTGGTGTGACCCGACTTTGCATGTCGATGTTCGTTTAATTTTGAAAAGAACTGACAAAAAAGCAGTTCAAATTGGTGCAAACCAATCATTAGGTTTGGGGCAGGGAACTTTCTTAATGCCGACATTGACAGAAGATCATAACGAATTTTGTTATGCGTTAATACGAGAGATCTAAAATGCTTAAAATTATATTCAGTACAGTTTTAAGCATATTTTTCGTAAGTTCTACGCTGATTATTTATTATTGGCGCGATGCTAAATTTGAACCGACAGCACAAGATTTATTGCTTTATTTTGTGTTGATGCCTTTTTTGATTTCATTGGTAGTACTCAGTCCTTATCTCCTATGGAAGCTGTACCAATTTATACAAAATAGGCAACGAGATGCACAACTGATAGAAGCACATTCATCTTCTGGCAGTGTAAATACACAAAATCAGCTGTGTCCTGAGTATTTACGTTTAAATGTTTATGCAGCATCGTTGCAATCGGCTTTAGGGCGAAACCAAGAAATATTTGCCAAAATGGCTGAGATGCCTGCACCTGCATTGGATTCCAAACTTGTGAATCAGATGGGTAATCCAATTTTATCTTACCGAATGCCTGATCCTGTCGATGAGACTTTAGACCATGAAGTGGATCGCCCTGAGATAAGCGAAATTCAACAACGCATACAGGCATTGATGCAGGCAGAACTCAATGAAAATTGTGCACCCTTATTAACTATTGTGGAGCATTTGAAAAATTCAGCGATGTTTTATGATCAGCAACTTGCTTATGAATATCGTATGCATCCTGCTTGGATTCGCTCCGATTATCAGGAAGATGAAGAAGAGCAAACAGTGGTTATGGATGTTCCTCGCCTCAATATGTTGAATATTCATGTCGTACTTTCCGATTACTTACTGCATGTTTGGAATGAACAATCGAGTGATGTATTGATTGAAGAATACTTGCAGAGTTTAGGGCTATTAGTCCAACAAATAAACGTGCATTACCATTATTGGGGTACCGAAAATGCCTATGTGGAATGGATTGAACTACTTAAAGATATTCAGCACCAAAAGGATGAAGTTTCATATATCACGGTGGTTGACTCAGCCATAGATCAGGACATTATCGACGAACATCTATGGGCAATTGATCAATATATTCCTGCAGAGTTTATTGGTAGTTGTTGTATTTCTGCCGAATCGTTACAAGTATCTGAACTCTCTAGAGTCAAGGTAATTGAACTGGTTGAAAATGAAACCAATGTAATGAACTTTATTACCAAATTAGGCATTGAGAATTTAGAACAATATGCCAACGAAACTCCATTTTTTGTGGTGCCAGACAATATTGCTCAAATCAAAGTTGCTCAACAAATAGCAACACATATTGGTGCATCAAACATACAGTCGTATCACTGCTTATATAGTCATTACAGTTTAGGACATACGCAAAGTTTGGCTAAGATTTTCGGATTTTTTCTTGGGCTACAAGCATCCGAATCAATACATAGTTTTATGTTCAGTCTAGATGCTCCAGACACGCATGTGGTGTTCCTGCCTGAATAATGATGATCAGAATTAAATACTTAAGAATATTAAAATTGACGAGATAACAATGTATACAATTTTAGGCTACTTGTGGCAGTACATTACCAATCCCAAAGCAATCATTGCACTTTCCATACTGGTTGCTCTGATATCTTCATTTAATGTGGTGCCTCGGCATATCTTTATTATGCTGTGTATTGCCTATCTTTTAGGTTTAATCGGTTATGGTATTTATTGGCTGATTCAACGTCGAAAGCATGAACAGCAAGGTGAGCAACTTGCAGAAGCAATTGGCAAGGAAACTGAATCTGAGTACAGTCAAACCAAAAATAATGAAGAATTAAGACTGATTCAGCAGCAGATGAAAGAATCCATTCAACTGATTCGCAAATCAAAGTTGGGGGATAAAAAGGGGAATACGGCTTTATATGAATTGCCTTGGTATATGGTGATTGGTAATCCAGCAGCTGGTAAAAGTTCGGCGATTTATAATTCTGGATTGAAGTTTCCATTTGAGGAATCCCATCAAAAAGTGGTCTCTGCGGGGTTAAGCGGAACCCGAAACTGTGACTGGTTTTTCTCAACTGATGGTGTTTTATTGGATACAGCAGGTCGTTATTCTGTGTATGCTGAGGATCATGGTGAATGGCTTGGTTTTCTTAAACTATTGAAAAGAAATCGACCGAAAGCACCCGTAAATGGCTTAATTGTGGTGGTTAGTATTGCCGAATTGATTAGTCAGAGTCCTGAGAAATCACTAAAACTAGCCAAAAATTTAAGAGCACGGATTCAAGACTTAACCGAACGATTAGAAGTATTTGCACCAGTTTATGTGGTGTTTACGAAAATGGATTTGATTGCGGGTTTTACTGAGTTTTTTGAATGTTATGAGGGGCAGGAATTCGATCAAGTGTGGGGTGCAACACTTCCATATCATGCTGACTCTTCGCCCAATGCTTCAGACTTATTTGAGCAACATTATAATACGCTATTTGATGGCTTAAAAAGCGTAAGTACCACGCATTTAAGTCGTCGCCATGCACAAAATATTTCACCTGGGGTAATGACATTTCCGCTCGAGTTTAAAACATTAAAACCAGCGGTAAAGACCTTTATTGCCGCATTATTTGAAGACAACCCTTATCAATTTAAACCTGTTTTCCGTGGTTTCTATTTTACCAGTGCATTACAAGAGGGCATCATTGAAAGCCCGATGACTGAGCAAATTGCACAAGAATTTGATTTGAATCGGCTACATGTTGAAGATGCCTCGAAGAAAATCAGTGCGCAAAATCATGGTTATTTTTTAAAAGGTTTATTTTCAAATGTAATTTTAAAAGATAAAAATTTAGTTAAGCAGCATATTAATCCTTTGCGTAAACGCCAACGTTACTTGGGCTTTATGGTGGGTTTAATAACAGTTGCTATGGTACTTGGTGTATGGGTTTGGTCTTATCGTAATAACCAGCAGTTGATTTTGGATGTGCAAGCGGACCTAAACAAAGTCCAACAGTTGGAAAAAACATCCGAAAATGATTTAGCGACACAATTAGACGCCCTGTTAATTCTACAAAATCGATTGCAGCAATTAGATACCTTTGATCAAGATCATCCTTTCAAATTTTCATTTGGTTTATATCAAGGCAATGAATTGCGTGAGAAATTACAAGGTGAATATTTAAAAGGTATTCGGCAGATTGTACTGGAACCTTCGCAGCAGAATATTGCGCAATATTTGCAAAGGGTTAAAAGTAATGAAGCCACGTTAAAGGCAAATCATGTCAATGTACAAATTCAACAATTGGCTGCCAATAAAAATCAACAGTACTTTGAACCGTCTGATACCAATCCTCAAGATGCTTATAATGCTTTAAAAGCGTATATCATGCTGAGCAATCCACAGTATATGGATGCAAGTCATCTCAGTGATCAGGTGACAAAGTTCTGGCGTTCTTGGTTATTGGCAAATCGTGGAGCCATGCCGCAAAGTGAGCTGACGCAAAAAGCGGAGCAAATTTTAACTTATGCAATGTCTTTAGCCAATCAAAAACAGTTCCCTGTATTAGAAGCCGATACCCAATTGGTGGATCAAACACGTCAGGTCATGGTGGCTGTAGTGCGTGGTATGCCAGCCAGAGACCGAGTTTATAATGAAATTAAAATGCGGGCATCAGTTCGTTTCCCTGCACTGACTGTTGGTCAGATTGTCGGTGAAAGCAATAAGACCACGTTAATGGGAGGCTATGCGCTACCTGGTGTATTCACTTACAAGGCATGGAATGATTACGTTGACCAAGCGATTGAAGATGCTGCGAATAAACCGACTGATACAAAAGATTGGGTGCTAAATACGACTCAGTCGGATGATTTAACTTTTACTGGAAGCCCAGATCAAATTCGAAAACAACTCACGCAGTTGTATAAGCAGGAATATATCGCAGAATGGAAAAAGTTCCTGAATGCCGTACATTATGCGAAAGGAACAGACTTTAAAAGTGATGCTCGTATTGTCGAAATCTTAGGTGAACCGCAAAACTCACCAATCAGAATATTAATCGAGCGTGTGACTAAAGAAACCAGCTGGGATAATCCTGTTGTACAAGCTGAATTGGCAGCACCACAAACAGGTTTTGTTGCATGGTTCAAGCGGACGATATTAAGACAAAATAACGAAGATGCCGTAAAGAAAGCTATCAATCAGGCTCAAGGACCAATATCGCAAGAGTTTGTATTTTTCTACCAACTAATACGTAAGCGTGATGATCAGCAAAATCAGTCTCTTCTGGATGAATATTTAAATAACCTTTCTCAGGTACGTAGTAAGTTTAATGATTTAAAAAATGCAGGTGATATTGGTCCAAGCGCTTTAACCGTCGTTAAACAAACCATTAATGAACAAGCTTCTGTATTTAATACTACGCAGAAAATTGTCGATGAAAAGTTAATGGTTGGGCTGAATGCGACAGATCAGCAGGTGTTACAACGTCTATTGGTGAGTCCATTAACCCAAGCTTTTAATGCTTTATTGCCTCCTGCACAAAATGAACTGAATAAATTATGGGTCATGCAGGCATATCAACCATTTAGCACGACTTTGGGACAAAAATATCCATTTAATCAGGGTGCGACGATACAAGCGACCAGTGCTGAAATTGCACAGATTTTTGGCGAAACAGGCAGTATCGCTCGTTTTGTTAAAGAAAGTCTGGATCCTTTAGTGATTCGACGTGGATATATGTTGTCATCTAAAACATGGAAAGATTTAGGTATAGGTTTAAATCCACAGTTTGTGATGAATTTTCAAAGTTATGTTGCACCAGCGAATGGTGTAGCGACGGGTGATTTAAATCAAACAGCGCCGTCTGCTGCAGCGAATCAATCGAATTTCCAATTTTATCCATTACCGAATCCAAAATTTCTGTCTTATAGCATCGATATTGATGGTCAAAGAATGGTGTATGAAAATGGAATACAACAGTGGGTGAATTTTATTTGGCCAAATCCGAGTGCTATTCCCGGTGTCAGAATCACTGCTGTCGACTTAGCAGGGCAAACCCATACTATTTTTGAGGCACCAGGTGAATATGGCATTAACCGCTTGATTGATTCTGCGCAAAGAAAGCCACAAAACGGTAGTTTTGAAATGACTTGGGCAAGCCCGCAAGATCCATCACTTGCTGTGAAATTAAATTTCCGCCTCATTAGCGGTAATAGTGGTAGCAATGTTGGTGCTGGTCGAGGTTATGCAGGGCTGCAATTGGTCGATAAAGTAGTGATGGACAAAGCTGTACGGGTTGTTGCTGCACAAGTTGCACCTACGCAAGTCAATATAAAAGCAGAACCGCAAAATTTGGCATCTACTTCGCAAGCTTTATTAGGAGTAAAACCACAATGATACGAGGCTTGAGAAGAAGTAGGGGAGAGGCTCAATGCAAGTAAATAAAACGGCATCTTTTTATTTTGGCAAGTGCCCAGCGCGTGGTGACTTCTTAAAAAGTAAGGGACAGTCTAATGTTATTCAAATGATTGATCGCTGGATGACGGAAGCATTAGAGTTGGCGATGCAAAAACCAGATTTCGAAAGAGCATATCAAGCTTTACCAAGCTTAGACTTTTTCATTGCTAATCCAATGGAATCACCGCTGTTACTTGCTAACTTAGAAGTTAGTGAAGATGCTTCGGGGCGAAAGTTTCCAATGGTGTTGTGCCATTTACTTGAAGTGCCGAAGCCAATACAGAATTTGTCCTATGCACCTGTTGTGTATAAACCTTTGTTAATTGATTTATTTCAAACCAATAAAAAGCTGCAAGCGATTCAGGAACCCGATCAGCTACTAGAACAATTAGCAAATTTTGGTCGTGACAATCTGAGCTGTAATCTTAATGTCAGCCCAGATTTTTTTGATAATCAAACCATGTATTCATTTGCCAATTTAATGAAAATGAATAGTTATCAGCTGGCGCAAAGTATGATTGGCTTAGGATTATTATTACAGCCTATTCTCAGTGTGGGTGTTGCCAATTTAAATAAGGTGTTGATTCTGCCCATACATAATGCACGTTATCGTTATGAAATAGCAGCATTTTGGGTCAATTTAATTCATTTGTTCATTGGTAACCAAAATACTGAGGTCTTGATTGGGCTGCTACATGCCGAAGAACCTATTTTACTCTTTGGTTTTCAAGGTGCTGATATTTCAGCACTTAGCGATATTTTTATGCAGAATTTTACTGCTGAACGTTGGGTTTCTCTGATTCATGCAGAATGGATTGATCGCTATTTAGAACAAAATGCAGGTCTAGCGGTATTAGAACAAGCTTTGTGCGAGCGACAATTAAGTCTCAATCAAGGGATTAAATTTTTTAAACAGACCTTTATTCGCGGCTAATAGAAAAATGAATTTTAAAAATAGAACGATTTACAAAAATATCATCTTGGCATGTGGGCTTTTATCTAGTGCTTTGCTTTATGCACAGCCTGTTATTGTAGAGGGTGTGGTTGCTAATCAAACCAGTAAACAGGCAATTTTACAGAAATTGTATGCTGTTTACGGGCAGGATCAGATTGTTGATAAAATCCAAATACGATCCGTCGCCACCCCCCCAGCTTGGGATGATACTGTGGCACGGGTGATTACTTCTGATTTAAAAAAAATCACAGCTGGTAAGTTAACTGTAAAAGGAACGCAAGTTGAATTAACTGGAAAACTGATGAACCCAACAGAAATTCAACCAGTTACATCTATGTTTCAATCCCTTGTACTGCCACCTTATCGGGTAAATACAAGTTTTTCGATTAATCAATCCGAACAAAAAATCGTAGATGATGCTTTGAAAGATCGAATTGTAGAATTTGAATCTGGAAGTGCCATTTTAACTCCGATAGGAACAAAAATTCTGGATGAGATGGCAGTCGCATTAAATAAAGTACGAGACAAGAACGTCAAAATTATTGGTCATACTGACAGCTCTGGTGATGCTAAAAAGAATGTGGCATTGAGCTTGGCACGCGCAGAAGCAGTCAAAACGTATCTAATTCAGAAAGAGATTGTTGCAGGACGTTTAAGTACGGCTGGATTAGGTTCAGAAAAACCTGTCGCAGATAATGCCTCAATAGAGGGACGTAAAAAAAATCGTAGAATTGAGTTTGAAGTATTGTAATTGGCAATAAGGGGATAGGCTATGGCGATGCCTTATATAACAGTCGGATGTCCAACAACAGGTGGTGGAAAAGTAATTTCTGGCAATTCTAGTTTTTTGGTCGATGGTATTGCGATTGCTTGTGTCGGAGATAAAGCGACTTGTCCCTTACATAAAGTGGTCGCGACTATTGTTTCTGGAGATGCGCATATGTTAGTCATGGGGAAGGCAGTTGCACGAGTCAATGATGCCTTATCTTGTGGTTGTAAGTTATTACCCAAGCAAAATTTGGTGCAAGGTGCGAATTAAACATGGACGTCAATTTTAGACTTTATGATTATTTTTCTGTCAGATAAATATTTACTGTATTACATTTCTTTTGGGTAAGAGAGGATAAGGCAAAGTATGTGATTTTAAACTGTGTATTCGTATTATCAGTACGATTTTGATAGAACTTAGATTAAATTATATTGATTAGTCTTTGCCACAAAAACCTTGTTCCCTCATCTGACTATTGCTACATTCACATGAATTTTACACGGGTTAAGTAGGGGATTATGTCACATCGTTTTGCCACTACGATTGGGCTATGCGCTCTTTTGTTCTGGGCTTCTATTGTAGGGCTGTTAAGACAAGTCACGGATGGATTTGGTCCAATTTTAGGGGTCTGTTTAATTTACAGCTTAAGCTCTATTCTTTTATTGATCGTATTTAAACCACCAAAATTGCATTTATTCCCTAAAGCTTATCTGATTTTTGGCTCAATTCTGTTTGTTGCCTATGAGTTATGCCTATCACTTTCTTTAGCATTTGCTCAAAACAATCAACAAGCCGTTGAAGTGAGTATTTTGAATTATTTGTGGCCGAGTTTGACCGTTTTACTTTTAATTTTAACCAAAGAGCAAAAGTTCCATCCTTGGGTAATTGTGGGAATGTTGCTGACTTTATTTGGCATTATTCAAGTTCAAGTCGGAAGTGGCGAGTTTAGCTTAAATCAACTGATACAGAATATTGCGGTGAACCCCATCAGCTACGCTTTAGCATTTATCGGTGCTTTTATCTGGGCCGCGTATTGCACACTCACAAAAAAAATAGGTAATGGTCAGAATGCAATCGCTCTATTTTTTTGTCTAACTTCTGTGGTTTTATGGCTTAAATATCTTTGGGTGGGTGATTTTCAAGTTCCTGAACTTCAACTACAGAGTTTTGTCTATTTGGTCGTTAGTGCTGCTGCATTTGGATTGGGTTATGCGGCTTGGAACATTGGAATTTTGCATGGCAATATTCAACTACTGACAGCCGCATCTTATTTCACCCCCATTATTTCCTCTTTAATTGCGATGCAGTTGCTTGATTTAGAGCTTTCATGGTCATTTTGGCAGGGTGCTGCTTTGGTCACTTTAGGTTCATTTTTATGTTGGTGGTCTACACGTACTCGGTCGTGAAAATGGGAGATATCAGTATCTCCCATTCAGTTTATCATCAAGTGTTATGCAAAATTATTTGGGGAAAATGAAGGAAGCAATTAGGCGACCACCCCATTCTTTGGCACTACCTGTCGTATCATCTGCCCAGTAACGTACACCACCACCTACGCTTATCAACTGCCCATTTAAATTCACAATTTTGGTGGCTGTTACATTTATTGGCACAGTTGCATCTTCGCTGTTCCAGTCATAAGTGATTTCACTGTTAAGGGCAAGGGTTAAGCTACTTGGGTAGGTATAGCTTACAAAAGGTTGGAAGAATGTACTATTTATACCTTCGGTATTGTCCTTGTGTTCAACCGCCCAAATATGGTTAGCAAGCGCACCAAAAGTCCAGCCATTCTTTTGCTTTAGCGCTACAGCTGTGGGACCGAGTCCCCACTGGTCTGCGCCTAAGGTTTTTTCAGAAGCGGTGGGTAATAACATCGCAGGTCCAACACCCCAAATTATTCCACCTGGACCGGATTTAACAGGAGATAAGAATAGGCTTTGAACAATATCGCCCGTACCCCAGTCATCATATTTAGAGTTATCGCCGTAGGTCTGATAAAGAACAGGAAGTACAGTACGGGAAATTAAGTTCCAATCTTCATTTAAACTGATTGGAATGACGGGCTGAATATTGAGCTGATAGCGTTCAATGTTTTCATTCGCACCAATCTTCTCATCATAGTTAAATTGAAAAGGCACACTCACCATGGCCGCAACAGGGTTAGATAGCTGTTTTGCTAAGTCTGCCGTATCTGCTGCATAACTCTGACTGACTGAAGAGAGCAGAAGACCAATACCCAAACACAATTTTTTATTCATTTTGACCTCTGGATCAGCTGCTTATTTCTATTTCTTTAATATTTTTGAATCAATCTAGAATAAAAGCAGTTTTATTTCTTGTTAACTTATTCAGTATTAAAAGGATTCATTGTTGCAACCACGGGAAATCATGTTGATCTATTATCCTTGGAATACCTATACAAAGAGTGACTTAGAACAATCAACGGTAGTGGTAGTATTGGTTAAAACAACAGCGTTGTCTATAAAGTGAACTTAATTTTTAAGCTAAACGTTTGTCCTAAACGGCATTATTGAAATTTTTATTGTTCTACCCAAAGCATGGAAGAAATATTAATCAGATAAGGAGTACTGGCAATAAAGTGGTGCATCTTTTGGATCTTGAGCGCCGTTTTAAATGATTAGATGAAGGATAGGGACGACTAAATCAGCTCAAAGGTATGAGGTTTTATGGGGGCTTGGATAGCATTCTATATTATTTATAAGCTTTTCTGATGGATGGATCTATGGTCTATAAATAAAAAAGGCATAAGCGTCAAAAAATACGCTTAAAAATGCACTGGATTATGTCATTTGTATTTTAATGCACTATTTTGGTTCCTTTTGTGGTTTGGTTAATTGCTGAATAATGAAAATGTTTGAATATGGTGCATTTCATTTTTCAAACAGTATAATAGGTTTGAAGCGAAGTTTATAAATCTTGTATTCTGATAAATAATTCAATGTTTTAGCTTTGCTTTTTGAAAGTTGGTACGAGAATTGCTTTATAACTGCCAACTACTAACACGCACTCCACAGGTGCAACAAAAAATCATCGGAGCAAAATGAGCATGGCGAACAAGGTCCTTCAACTCATCCAAGAAAGTGGCGCAAAATGGGTCGATTTCCGCTTTACTGATACTAAAGGTAAGGAACAACACGTAACTTACCCAGCAGATACAATTGATGAAGATACGTTTGAAGACGGTAAAATGTTTGACGGTTCTTCAATTGCTGGTTGGAAAGGTATCGAAGCGTCTGACATGATTTTACGCCCAGATGCTGAAACTGGTTTTATTGACCCGTTCTTCGCTGAGCCTACAGTAGTTGTTACTTGTGATGTCATCGAGCCATCAACTGGTCAAGGTTATGACCGTGATCCACGTTCTATCGCTCGCCGTGCAGAAGAATACCTAAAATCTACAGGGATTGGTGATACTGCATTCTTTGGTCCAGAACCAGAATTCTTTGTATTTGACGAAGTGAAGTGGGACATCGATATGTCTGGCGCTCGTCATACATTAATCGCTGAAGAAGCTGCTTGGTCTACTGGTAAAGACTACGAGTCTGGTAACTCTGGTCACCGTCCACGTGTAAAAGGTGGTTACTTCCCAGTTCCTCCAGTTGATTCTTCACATGACATGCGTGCAGAAATGTGTGCGAAAATTGAAGACATCATGGGCCCAGGTCGTGTAGAAGTACATCACCACGAAGTTGCATCTTGCCAATTAGAAATTGGTGTGAGCTTCAACACTATGGTTCGTAAAGCTGACGAAGTTCAACAGTTTAAATATGCTGTTTGGAACGTTGCGCACCAATATGCAAAAACTGCAACGTTTATGCCTAAACCAATGGTAGGTGACAACGGTTCAGGTATGCACGTTCACATGTCTATCTCTAAAGATGGCAAGAACTTGTTTGCTGGTGATGAATACGCTGGTCTTTCAGAAATGGCGCTTTACTTCATCGGTGGTGTAATCAAGCACGCTCGTGCATTGAATGCAATTACTAACCCTTCTACAAACTCGTACAAGCGTTTAGTTCCGCACTTTGAAGCACCAATTATGTTGGCATACTCAGCGCGTAACCGTTCTGCATCAATCCGTATTCCTTACGTTTCTAGCCCTAAAGGTAAGCGTATCGAAGCTCGTTTCCCAGATCCAATGATGAACCCGTACTTAGGTTTCGCAGCATTGTTAATGGCGGGTATCGACGGTATCCAAAACAAGATTCACCCAGGTGAAGCTGCTGACAAGAACTTGTATGACCTTCCTCCAGAAGAAGAAGCGAAAATCCCTACAGTTGCGCATAGCCTAGATATGGCACTTGAAGCACTTCAAGCGGATAACGAATTCTTATTGAAAGGTGGCGTATTCACTAAAGAAATGCTTGATGCGTACATCGAACTTAAAACTGAAGAAGTTCGTCGTTTAAATACGACAACTCACCCAGTTGAATTTGATATGTACTACAGCTTGTGATTCTGAACTGAATTTCACTGTAAAAAACCCGCGCTTGTCGCGGGTTTTTTTTGTATGATCTGTTTTATTTAAAAAATAGATCAGCTTTATGGCTCAACGTAAGAAACACACCAGTTTTTATCCGTGGATCGATCCCAAAGACCATGACAAAGGTTTTAAACTGAACTTTTCAATGGTGACTTATGTCGAAGTTGGTCGAACAGCAGAAGGGTATAAACAGGCAGAGTTTGTTGCACTAAAAAGCCCAGAATTGGCACTCGATTATGATTATCCTCAAAGTTTTTACTTGAGTGCAGAAGGGTTTATTTTGGTGAAAACACCACAAGGAAAATTTGAAGTCATTGCAAAAACAGATAATTGTTAATAATTGATCTTTAACTTAAATCAATAACATTCTTTATAAACTCTAAAAGGGTTTGAACATAAAGTAGATCAATTAAACAGGTAAGGTTATGCAGCAGCAAATTCCAGCTGAACTGAAAACATGGTTATATGCTTCAGGTTCATTGACGCAGCAACTCACGGATTTAGCGGGTGGAAAATTTAGGGTACAGCCCACTCAAGAGCATTTTCAGCGCCTGCATTTTATCAATGCGAAATGGATGAGAATGCCGCCACAACATACCTCGTGGGTGCGAGAAAGTTATCTGTATGGTTGTGAAGAGCAGCCTTGGGTCAAAGCGAAAAGTATTTTTCCAATTCTAAGTTTGCAAGGTCGGGCACGACTGTTTAAACATATTGGCACAAAACCGATTGGCTGGTTCTTGTTTCAGCGCACCAATCCAGCATGTGAACGCCGTGTGATTTGGCTGGAAGATGGTTGGACACGTCAAAGTTGTTATACTTGGCATGGTTGTAAATTTATTGTGCAAGAAACGTTCTTACCTGCATTCGAGCAGTATCTACGCAAAACCAAATTATGAAATTGTTGAAGGATTTTCATGGCTACGGTGCAACATATTACTTGGCGTGAACGCTTAGAAGCTTATTATTATTTATGTCGTTTTGATAAACCTATTGGTACAGAGTTGGTTTTTTGGCCAACCATGTGGGCTTTATGGATAGCGAATAAAGGAATGCCAAGTTTAGGAATTTTAATTCCAATGATTTTGGGCACCATTTTTATGCGTGCGGCAGGTTGTGCGATTAATGACTTCGCTGATCGTAAAGTCGATGCACACGTTGAACGAACAAAAAATAGACCTTTGGCAACAGGAGTCATTAGTGCGAAAGAAGCGATTTATGTGTTTCTAATTCTGGTTTTTGCCAGCGCATGTATGCTGCTGTTTTTACCGATAGAAACCTTCTATTGTTCTTTTGGTGCGCTATTTCTCGCTTTTATCTATCCCTTTATGAAGCGCTATACCCATTTGCCGCAAGTCTTTCTGGGGGCTGCATTTTCGTGGTCTATTCCTATGGCTTATACCGCAGTGGGAGAACCTTTGGGATTAACCTGCTGGCTATTATATTTTGGTAATTTGGCATGGACAGTTGCTTATGATACGCAATATGCCATTACTGACCGTGAATATGACTTAAAGATTGGAGTGAAATCAACCGCGATTTTATTTGGACGTTACGATATTCAAATTATTGGTGCGTTGCAGATATTAAGCCTGATTTTAATTGCGACTGCTTTATTTCTAGAGCAATTATTGATGCCATTTGGCATGCTTGCATTAATTTTAGTTGCAGGTGATTTTATCTTTCAAGCGGTTAAAACCAAAGATCGTGATCCACAAATATGTTTTTGGGCATTCCGTCACAATCGTTGGGTAGGAATGATAATATTTATGGGAATTTTTTTAGAATTAATAGTTTAAAATGACCATATGGTTAAAGAGTGTCCTATACAGGGCACTTTTTTTATGCCTTAATAATTCTGCATGTAGTTTCATGCCCAAAAATAAAGATTAAAAAAGGATATTTTATGAAGCGCACGAAAATAGCTTTGGCACTTACATTGACACTTTCAAGTCTATTTTTAACAGCTTGTAATGATGATGACGATAATACGGTAGCCGATTCAAATAAAACCTATTTATCTGAAGGGAATTATTCTTTAGATACAGTAGAGAATAGCTCATCGATTAAAGTCATGACCTATAATATGACCAATGTTCAAGGGAAAACTGCAACAGCCACTGCCATGGTTTTATTTCCAAAAGCCATTCAGCCTAAAGATGGTTATCGAGTTGTGGTTTGGGAGCATGGTACAGTCGGAGGTGGAGATGGCTGTGCGCCAAGCAAAAATCTACTTAACCCTCGCTTTAAAATTCTTGCAGATACCTTATTGGCAGCAGGTTACGTGATAGTTGCACCAGATTATGAAGGTTTGGGTACACCAGGTGTACACCCTTATTTGAACTTATCTAGTGCCGCAAACTCAGCAATTGCGGCAGTTAAAGCAGCAAAGGATCATTATGGTACGCAGTTAAATGGCGCATGGATGTCGATTGGTCAGTCACAAGGTGGACATGCTTCCTTGGGCACTGCGGAATTTGCCAATACTGATAGCAGTTATAAAGGGGCAGTTGCGGGTGCGCCAGCATCAAGCTTAGGAACAATTATTCAAATTTATCTCGATCCGCAGTTGAATCTTGATGAAAATAATCAATCTAAGGGTGTGAATAGATTAGATGAACAATTACTAAAAGTTCGTTATGCAGTTGCAAACAACTTAATTACAGCAGCACAAGGACAAGCAGCAATTGGTCAAATTGCAGATGGTTATGCTGAGTTGTTGGCTTATGCAGCACTGACCAGTTCAGGTATTAAAGCATATCAACCCAATTACGATTTAAAAAATATCTTTACTGCGGGTGCGGCGGATATTGCAGAAAAAGCCTATGGCCGTACGGGCGATGATGGCGCATGTTTAGGTTATGCCGACCCGAATAGTGCGAATGGTTTACAAGAACAATTTAAAGTCGGGGTACTTGCTTTCTTAAATGAAGACCCTACACATTTAATTGCCCAATACGGAATTGATTTAAATAAAATTAAAACCGATCCAGTGGTTCAGAAATTCTTAGTGGATAATCAGCCAGCCACTAATGCAACCGCAGCAAAAGTGATTAAAACCCCAGTATTTATTATTCAAGGGGCGAATGATCAAGCGGTATTACCTCCAATGACACAAGCGTTGTATGCAAATATGCAAGCAAATGCCACAAAGTATTTCCCGCAAAATACTTATGCTGATGGCTACAAGCTGACTATCGTGCCGAATGCAACACATACGCAAACGATCGTTTGTAAAAATGCAGATGCTGTAGATTTCATTCAAGCAAATATGTCAGCGGCTACGGGTATCGTGTTAACCGATGCTCAGAAAGATGCAAGTCAAAACCCACAATGTACGGGCAATTTCTAAGTCATTTTTAGATTAATCTTTGTGAAAAAGAGTCTCATTATTGAGGCTCTTTTTTGTTATATTGTTGCACAATGAAGAAAGCAAGATTTGAGTTAAATCACCTATGAGCCAACCAGAAGTGAATAAAAAGCCCATACCTTGGAAATTAATGGTCTTAGGGCTGCTCATTCCAGTGTTTATCCTTGGCATGGCACTTTTAGCTGCAAAAAGCGATGCAGAGAATAAAAAGCAATATGATTTAGAGCGTGCAGAAATTCAAAAGCGTGTTGAATTAAGGCAACAGCGCGAAGCTGCTGCGCAGGCAAAGAGTGAATAGGCTAAAATCTTCCAGAACTTTGCAATCATTTTGAACGGGTAGGGGTCTACTATAGCTTGAAAACTTATAGTTATTATTAGTTATGCTCTATATGATAATTTTGCATATCAATATAATAAAACAAGCAATAGTTGTGAATAGTAAATCTCTATAATGAATATCAATTGTTGAATGTGTAATAAGCACGAATTAGTAATCGGTGTTGTCGATGTCAATAAATGAGGAAAGACTTACTCATCTTAAACAGCTTGAAGCTGAGAGTATTCACATTATTCGTGAAGTAGCTGCCGAATTCGAAAATCCGGTGATGTTGTATTCTATTGGTAAAGACTCAGCGGTCATGCTGCATCTTGCCTTGAAAGCGTTCTATCCTGCAAAACTTCCATTCCCACTATTGCATGTCGATACAGGCTGGAAATTCAAAGAGATGATCACCTTCCGTGACAACATGGCGAAAACCCATGGTTTCGATTTGATCGTTCATCAAAATAAAGAAGGTAAAGACGCTGGAATCAATCCGTTTGATCATGGCAGTTCAAAATATACCGACATCATGAAAACTCAGGGCTTAAAACAAGCACTGGATAAGTATGGTTTTGATGCCGCTTTTGGTGGCGCACGTCGTGACGAAGAAAAATCACGTGCCAAAGAACGTGTGTATTCTTTCCGTGATAGCAAGCATCGTTGGGATCCTAAAAACCAACGTCCTGAACTTTGGAATCTTTACAACGGTAAAGTGAACAAAGGTGAAAGTATTCGCGTGTTCCCATTGTCAAACTGGACTGAGCTGGATATTTGGCAATACATCTATTTAGAAAGTATTCCACTAGTACCTTTATATTTGGCTGCAGAACGTCCTGTGGTTGAACGTAGCGGTACACTCATCATGGTTGATGATGAACGTATGCCTTTAAAAGAAGGTGAAGTTCCACAAATGAAATCGGTACGTTTCCGTACTTTAGGCTGTTACCCACTCACGGGTGCGGTTGAATCAACGGCTAATACTTTACCGGAAATTATTCAAGAAATGCTTCTTGCCACAAGCTCTGAACGTCAAGGTCGTATGATTGACCATGATGAAGCAGGCTCGATGGAAAAGAAAAAGCAAGAAGGCTATTTCTAATTAATCTCTCCCAACCTCTCTTTAAGAAAGAGAGGAGAAAAAGTCCCTCTTTGATAAAGAGGGATGTAGGGAGATTCAGGATTAAAACGATTTCAACGAATTTGTGGAGTTTGAGCAATGTCTCATCAATCTGACCTGATTAGCCAAGATATCTTGGCATATTTGAAACAACACGAAAATAAAGACTTATTACGTTTTTTGACTTGCGGTAACGTCGATGATGGTAAGTCAACTTTAATTGGTCGTTTGCTTTACGATTCAAAATTGATTTATGAAGATCAATTGCAAGCCGTAACGCGAGACTCTAAAAAAGTCGGTACGACGGGCGATGCCCCTGACTTGGCATTGCTTGTAGATGGTTTGCAAGCAGAACGTGAGCAAGGCATTACCATTGACGTTGCTTATCGTTATTTCTCGACTGAAAAACGTAAGTTTATCATTGCCGATACCCCGGGACATGAGCAATACACGCGTAACATGGCTACAGGTGCGTCTACTTGTGACCTTGCGATCATTTTGATTGATGCGCGTTATGGCGTACAAACGCAAACACGTCGTCACACGTATATTGCAAGCTTGTTGGGTATTAAGAACATTATTGTTGCGATCAACAAAATGGACTTGGTTGAATTCTCTGAAACCCGTTTCAATGAAATTCAAGCGGAATATGGCAACTTCGTCAGCCAATTGGGTGACCGTAAGCCAAGCAACATCATCTTTACGCCTATTTCTGCATTGAATGGCGATAACGTGGTGAATGTTTCGGAACACACCCCGTGGTACAAGGGCGAAACCTTAATGGGTACGTTGGAGTCGGTACAAATTAACCGTGATACCGCGAAACGTGATTTCCGTTTCCCTGTGCAATATGTAAACCGTCCAAACCTCGACTTCCGTGGTTTTGCGGGAACGATTGCTCTGGGTGAAATTAACGTGGGCGATAAAGTTGTTGCTTTACCATCAGGTAAGTCTTCAACAGTTAAAGAAATCGTAACTTTTGATGGCAACCTTGAACATGCATTTGCAGGTCAAGCGGTGACATTAACGCTAAACGATGAGATTGATGTATCACGCGGCAATATGTTGGTCCGTGCGGATCAGGGTATTCCTGCAATTTCTCGTTCGGTAAAAGCGACTGTGGTGTGGATGGCGGATCAGCCGCTTGTGATTGGCAAGTTGTATAACTTAAAAGTGGGTACGCAAACTGTTCCTGCGAAAGTGACTGCCATTAACTTCCGTACGAACGTGAACACACTTGAGCAAATGCAAGTGGATCATCTTGATCTCAATGCGATTGCTAATGTGACTGTTGAATTTGATGCGCCAGTGGTGTTTGACCGTTATCAAGACAGCCGTTATACAGGTTCGTTTATCTTCATTGATCGTTTGAATAACGTAACGATTGGTGCGGGTATGGTGGAAGAATCTGTTGAGTGGTCTGCACATGTAAACCCTGTTTCTGCGGAAGACCGTGCTGCACGTTTAGGTCAAAAACCAGCAGTTGTGACTGTAACAGCAAAAGCACTTGAGCAAGCACAAGTGTTAGAAAGCTTGTTGATTCAACAAGGTGTGGTTGCAATTGCGAAAGCAGGCTTAACCGCTGAGCAAGTCGCGTTGTTGTGTGAAACGGGTGTGGTTGTTGTGACTGATCTTGTAGACGGTACAGATGTTACATTTGCTCAAGATGCGGTCGAAGAACTTGCAGAGAAGATTGTCGAATTGGTTCGTTTATAAGACTGGGCTGATTTAAAAGAAACCCGTCTTTATGGCGGGTTTTATTTATATTGTTGAAAAAATATTTCAAACTGTTTATTTTACTTAAAACATTGAAGAAAAGAGGGGTTATGGCACTTTTAAAGTATTACACGGATGAACAAGTAGCTGAAATTAAGTCTAGTTATGAATTTTATAACTACTCAACTAACTATTTTTACAAAACTATTGGCAAAGTATTATATCGCTATTCTAAAACATTATCAGCGTGGATATTGGAGCTAAACCGTAGTTCATTAAAGTTGGAGCAAAATCAAAAATTAAATGCTCTTGATTTTGAAATGGTGATAAGAGCTGACCCAAACACCAAACTTAAGAAAATAGCTCATCCTATTGAGAAAGTTCAGTTGAACTTAAAGACAATTAGTGATGTGGAAAATCAATGGATTCAATCCGCGATTAATATGGAATTGGATGAGGATCAAATTTCCATCCTAAAAAGTGATTTTTCTCGTATTTTGGATGAAGAATTAGTCGGAGATTACACGCACCGTGTAAATAAGCAAACGTACTTTGGCTTACAAAATAAAGATGGCGAGATTTTAACTTTAGTAGAAGTGGTATATAATTTAAACGGTTCTACTCCTTTAGTTAAGCTTATGTCAATCAGTCATCGATCGGATATTGTGCTTTTGAATAAAGCTGATTATCATAGCTATCATGCTAAGGCTTTAGGTAATAGCGTTGCTATTTTGTTAGCAAATACTTCAACTGTAGGTGGTCGTGCTAAAGTTTATGCTGAAGATCAGTATACACTTGAGCAGCTTAAAAAAATTGGTAATGGTTTAACAGCTGAAGAGTTAGTTGATAAACTGAACATAACTTTTAAGACAGAAGGTCGTTTTTTGACTTTTGCACGTAAGTAATTCTAATCTAAAAGGTCTCAAAATGAGTATTGATAAAACTATAATTAATTTTAACTCTTCTAAACAAAATGAAGAGTTTGATATTCATCTCTGTGCTGAATTAATTGCGAAGATTGCATTTCAAGTATTTGAAAGCGAAGATGAAAAAGTAACTAGCTTTTTATCGTTAGGTAAAGTTAAGCAAAAAATGGATGAAGTTGCCTAATCAGTGACAATTCTAAAAAACCACCAATAGGTGGTTTTTTAATGTCTAAATAAAATTTAAGAATATTAAAAAATAACTAAGACTTATTCTTGGGCATATCATCAACTAAATTTTTTTCGATTATAGGTGAGAGGATTTTCTTCCCTGTATGTTGTCAACACTTAATACATAAGTCCGTCCTGACTTCATTCCTTTTTCTATCTATGTTCAAATAAGCTCAATAAACTTGCAAAGTAACGAATAGTGAAAGCAATTATGTCACAAAAATGGACTGCTCCCAGTATCTTAGACATCGAAGTAGCCTCATTTTGAAGCTGCTTAATTAATCCGTCCAACGTATTGGGGGCAGATCAATCTAGCGGTTTTTTTTATGACTTGTAGCTTTATTCTAAACTAAACTTTCTGTGCAAAAAGCGTGGCAAAGCGCTGTTTAATGCGTTGCCCTTGTTCATCGGTGCGGTGGAGTTCACCAACATTTTCATTGTATTTAAGGATGGTCCAACTTTCATAATATGCTTTTAGTTCACCGACTTTAAAGCTAAAAGGGAAGTCAGGTTGCACTGGATAATCTTCACTGTCCATTGCACATACAATCAAGTTATAACCGCCAGACTTGGTCGCTTGCTGCATTTGTGCGATGAGCGGTGGAATGCTATGGGCTTTTAGAAACATCATGACTACGGTGCAATAGATAAAATCATATTGATTTTGAATCTGCTGATTTTCGTTTAAATCCCGAAGTTGGGTGTGAATATTGGGAATCTGTTCAGCCTGAATAATTTGCTCTAGACGTTGTAGGCTTTGTGTATTTACATCCCATGCATCGACTTCAAAGCCGTGCTGATTTAAAAAAAGGGCATTACGTCCTGAACCACAGCCCACATCAAGTGCTTTGCCACCTTGAAGATATGAATGGGCTGCCAAAATTTCGGAATGGGTTGGTGTAAGTTGATATTTTTGAGTGAACAATTGATCTGCTGGACAATAGAAACTGAGTTGGCATTCAATATCAGGACTGAATGCCACAATACGATGCCAAGCTTGGGGCTCGATGAATGGCGGTTGTTGGGTTGAGCTGAAATGATGCTCAGACAGAATTTTACCTTGTTCATTCAGCATGGCAAAGTCTAATTCGCCTTTTAAAATATTGAGTTTTGCCCATGTGCCTTGTTTGGTATTGTGAGCCTGCTGAAACGCTTGTGGTATGGTGTCATGCTTCCAAATGGGAAGGGTTTTATAGCAAAGCAGTGATGGCATGTCGGTATCCTTATGTTTGGAGCTTGATCTCCGCTAAACGTGTTTTTTTAAATTATGTTCTTAATTTGACAGTCACTTGTTCTGATTCAAAATAAAAACAGCGACCGAAGTCGCTGTTTTAAAATGTTTCAATGATTAAGCTTGTTGAATACCCGCAACTAACCAGTCTTGGGTTGAACCCGCAGGTTTAGCAAAATGCCAGATTTCTGCAAAAGGTTGCGGCAAACTGTTTAAATCTTCACTCACTGTACCTGTAAAGCGCACGCTCACCACATATTGACCATTTTCAGTTGCAGCATCTGTCACCATTGCATTTAGGTTTGAGAACTCTGCAACATCTTGATCGCGGTTGGCCATAATGTCGTTATACATTGATTGATATAAATCTGGCGTGAGGTATCGACGGATTTCTTCAATATTGCTGGCTGTATTCATCGATTGGATATGATTAAAGCGTTGGCGTGCAATACGTAAGAATGCCGCAGGTTCTGTACCATCAGGGAGTTGATTACCACTGTTGGTATAGGCTGAACCAAATGGTGCAGTATTGACAGGTGCTTGAGTTGCCGCACCGCCAGCTACAGATTGACCAAAAATATTGGTGTTGTCAGTAGATGCGCGTGGTGCAGCAGGTGCTTGACCAAATGGCGATGCAGCTTGACCGCCATTATTTGGTGCATACGGGTTAGCGGATGTTAATTTTTTTTTTGCGCCCATCTTGCGGAAAATGAAGAAGGCAGCAGCTGCAGCAAGTAAAATCCAAATCCAGCTTGGAATTCCACCTTTTTCTTCTGCTGGTGCAGCGGCTTGGCTTGCTGGATGATCATCTGCAAGTGCATTTGCAGCAACTGCACCAATAGCAGCACCTGCAACACCCGCAGCAACCATACTACCTACGCCTGGACCAGATTTTTGTGGTGCAGTCGCAGGGGCAACAGGTTGTTGTGCAGGAGTCGCTTGACGGGGTTGCTGATAAGACTGGGTTGGTGTTGCAGAACGGCTCATGCCATGACTTTTACCACCACCCGCACGCTTCGCCTCAGCCAAAGGTGCTACCAATAACGTCGCCGCTAAAATACCTGCAACTAAACTACGCTGTCGAACTTCCATTCAATTTTCCTATAAAAATGTTAAATAGCCCTGTATTTATGCAGGCATTTGTTAATTTTTTCAATAAGAAAAAGCAATTTTTTTGTTTAATTTTGCACAGTTAAATTTTAACGTTGGCGTTAAGCTATTCGGATAGATTCATCGCTTCGGTTAATGCTTCATGGAGTCGAGCTACCGCAATAATCTGCACACCTGAAATGGTTTTCTGGGGAGCATTGCCACGTGGCACGATAATGTGTTTAAAGCCGTGTTTAATGGCTTCTTTCAAGCGTTCTTGACCATTCGGTACGGGGCGGATTTCACCAGATAATCCAACTTCACCAAAGACAGCCAATTGTTGAGGCAATGCTTTACCTCTTAAACTAGAAGCACAAGCGAGTAAAACGGCTAAGTCCGAACCCGTTTCGGTAATTTTCAAACCACCGACCACATTAACGTAGACATCTTGTCCAGAAGTTTGCACACCACCGTGACGGTGCATGACTGCGAGCAACATGTTCAAGCGGTTTTGTTCCAAGCCCAAGGCAACGCGGCGTGGTTGTCCATGTGCATCATCGACCAACGCTTGTACTTCAACCAATAGCGGACGTGTACCTTCACGGCTGATCATCACGATCGAACCGGGAATCGCTTCATCGTAGCGACTTAAGAAAATTGCTGAAGGATTGGCGACTTCACGTAAACCTTTATCGGTCATGCCGAACACGCCCAATTCATTCACTGCACCAAAGCGGTTTTTTACTGCACGAATCATACGATAACGTGAGTCTGATTGACCTTCAAAATACAGCACGCAGTCGACCATGTGTTCAAGCACGCGTGGACCTGCCAAGGCGCCTTCTTTAGTCACATGACCGACAAGAAAAAGTGCAGTGCCGCTATTTTTAGCAAAACGCGTGAGTAATGCAGCCGATTCTCGAATTTGCGAGACTCCACCCGGGGCAGATTGTAAGGTTTCTGTGTAAAGGGTTTGAATAGAATCGAGAATGGCAACGGCAGGACGTTCTTGTGCTAAAACTTCACAAATACGTTCTACACAGGTTTCTGCCATGACTTTTAATTGGTCGGTGGGCAAATCTAGACGCTGTGCACGCAGTGCAACCTGCGATAGTGATTCTTCGCCTGTAACATAAAGCGCAGAACTTTTAGCAGCCGCCATGTAAGTTGCGGTTTGTAAGAGAATGGTTGATTTACCAATACCAGGATCGCCGCCAATCAATACCACAGAACCAGTGACCAACCCTCCACCGAGTACGCGGTCAAATTCACCAATCCCTGTAGCAAGGCGAGTTTCATGTGAAACTGAGACTTGATTTAAAGTCGTGATATTGGCTGCCTGTCCTGCGTAGCCTCCGCCCATTTTGGGTTGGGCGCGATGCGCCACCACAGGTTCAACACGGACTTCAACCAGACTATTCCATTCGCCACATTCAATACATTGTCCAGCCCATTTTGAATGGTCTGCGCCGCATTGTTCGCAGCGATATACAGTTTTAATTTTTGCCATAAATAAAATTGAAAATAATCTGTAAATTAGATAAAAGTAATAGTTACGAAAACAATTAAATGCAGTGAATGCAATTCTTAAGGAATAAGAAGTATCGCTGTTGATCGTAATTACGGGTTAAAGGGAATTGCTCAGAAAAATAACATGATATAAGACTTTTACAAGTAAGAAACAGTGTGTTTTGAGTCAAGTGATTTGTTCAGTTCACTTTTTCCATGGAAGGAGTTTGAGCATTTGGTTGTTTCTTGTCATGACACAGCGTTTTGATGGCATAGATATTGCTCATGCTCAGACAAATGAAAATAAAGCAGTTGCAACATTTTCAAATTATATAAAAAAGGTTGATGTCTATGAGTGCAGCAGAAATTGTTGATTGGGTTAATAGCATTATTTGGAGCAAAGCTCTTATCTATTTGTGTTTGGGGGCAGGTTTATTTTTCTCTATTTTGACGCGCTTTGTTCAAGTTCGCCAAATGAAAGAGATGGCAAGATTATTAATACACGGCGGTTCTTCAGAACAAGGAATTTCCTCATTTCAAGCGCTAGCAGTTTCACTTTCAGGACGTGTTGGTGTGGGTAACATTGCTGGGGTTGCCGCAGCAATTGGTTTTGGTGGTCCGGGTGCAGTATTTTGGATGTGGCTTGTGGCTTTCTTGGGGGCAAGTACAGCTTACGTAGAATCTACCTTGGGTCAAATTTATAAGGTGGAATACCAAGGTCAGTACCGTGGTGGACCGGCTTTTTATTTTGATAAAGGTTTAGGGCAACGTTGGTTGGGTGTGGTATTTGCGATTGCCGCAATTGTTGCTTGTGGTTTGTTCCTACCAGGAATTCAAGCCAATGCGGTGGGGAATGCCTTTACACAAATTACAGGTGAAGGTTCCATCGTCTTTGGGAATGTAGGTTCATTCAAATTAGTCGCTTTAGTTGTGATTTTATCTTTGTTGGCCATCATTATTTTTGGTGGTATTAAGCGTATTGCACGTTTTGCTGAGTTTGTTGTTCCTTTTATGGCGCTAGGCTATATTTTAATGGCCATCGTGATTGTTGTAATCAATATTCACGAATTGCCACGTGTGCTGCAACTTATTTTTGACGATGCATTTAGTCCAATGGCAGGACTAGGTGCTGCCATTGGTTGGGGTGTTAAACGTGGTGTGTATTCGAATGAGGCTGGTCAGGGTACTGGCCCGCATGCAGCAGCAGCAGCAGAAGTACAACATCCAGCGCAACAAGGTTTTGTACAAGCTTTCTCAATTTATGTCGATACGTTGTTTGTTTGTTCTGCAACAGCCTTCATGATTTTAATTACAGGCATGTATAACGTTCAAGGCACTTTAGAAGCAGGGCAATTTATTGTTCAAAACGTTGCAGGGACAGTCGAAATTGGTTCGCCAGCATTTACTCAAATGGCAGTCAGTACAGTCTTTGGTGGTTTTGGTCAAATCTTTGTTGCCTTGGCGGTGTTTTTCTTCGCGTTTACCACAATTGTTGCGTATTACTATATTGCGGAAACCAACATTACCTATCTCAGTTATATCACGAAAGCACCATCACTATTGTTCATTACCAAATGTTTTATCATGATTTCAGTGGCTTACGGAGTAATTAGTGCAACGGGTTATATCTGGGGAATTGGTGATATTGGCGTGGGCTTAATGGCGTGGATTAATATTATCGGTATTATTGTGACCTACTTTGTATGGAAACCAACCATCAAAGCATTGAAAGATTATGAGCAGCAACAAAAAGCAGGGGTAACAGAATACACCTTCGATCCTGTGAAACTGGGTATCCGTAATGCAACTTATTGGGAAGAGCGTTTAAAGAAACAACAGAATAATCAATAAAAGAATTGAATATTGATGTGAAGTAGAACTTAAAAAGCAGTCGCTGCGGCTGTTTTTTTTATTGAATGGTATAAGATTTATATGAACTGATGTGTCCAAAAGGTGCATTGTATTGCATTGATGTAGTGCGTATTATCGGCGCCAATTGTATAAGGCTTGAATGCTGAACAATACAGATTTAGTTGTTTAGCTTAGATTGACCCAAAGACTTACATGGCGAAGGCGTGCTTAAACATAGTGCAAATGTGTAATTTGGATTAATTAGGTTAAAAAATCTTAAAGGATTAATAGAGAGTTTTTATAGCGATGTTAAATCAAAACACGAATGAGTCAGCTGCACAAGGTGAACTCCATCGTAGTTTGTCGAATCGACATCTACAGCTAATTGCGATTGGTGGTGCAATTGGTACGGGGTTATTCATGGGGTCGGGCAAAACCATTAGTTTGGCAGGCCCATCAATTTTATTTATTTATATGATCATCGGTTTAATGGTGTTCTTCGTAATGCGTGCATTAGGGGAACTACTATTATCTAACCTCAAATATAAGTCATTTATTGACTTCTCGACAGACTTGATTGGTCCTTGGGCGGGTTATTTTGTTGGTTGGACTTACTGGTTATGTTGGATCACCATTGGTATCGCGGACTTATCTGCCATTATTTATTATCTGCAATTCTTCAACAATGGACTACCATTTAGCCCCGTTGAAGGTGCCATGATCAGTGTTGCTGCCATCGTCTTCATTATGGGTTTGAACCTGATGACGGTGAAGCTGTTTGGTGAGCTTGAATTCTGGTTTGCTTTGGTCAAAATTATTGCCATTGTGGTCCTCATTGCCGTTGGTTTGTGGATGATTTTTACAGGCTTTACTTCCACTACGGGTGAAGTGGCATCATTCACGCACTTGTGGGCGAATGGCGGGATGTTCCCTACGGGAATGAGTGGTTTCTTGGCAGGGTTCCAAATTGCGATTTTTGCCTTTGTAGGGGTCGAGTTGGTCGGGACGACAGCAGCAGAAACCAAAGATCCTGAGCGTAACTTGCCTAAAGCAGTGAACTCAATTCCAATTCGTATTATCTTTTTCTACGTATTGGCATTGGTGATTGTGATGTCGGTGACACCGTGGAACAGAATCAATCCAGAAGTTAGCCCATTCGTGAATTTATTTAGTCAGGCAGGTATTGCAGCCGCGGCGATTATTATGAATTTAGTGGTGCTGTCGTCAGTAATGTCATCTATGAACAGTGGGGTATTCTCGACCAGTCGTATGCTGTTCGGTTTATCGCGTGAGAAACAAGGGCCACAAGCGTTTGGTCATTTGAATAAGCGAGCAGTTCCTGCAAATGCTTTATATTTCTCTGCAATTTGTTTGTTGGGTGGAGCAGCCTTACAGTATTTTGTACCAAATACCGTTGAAGCCTTTACTTTAGCAACGACTTTATCCACGATTCTGTTTATTTTGGTGTGGTTGATTATTTTGTGGAGCTATTTGGTTTACTACAAAACACGTCCAGAATTACATGCTAAATCGACCTTTAAATTGCCTGGTGGTCCTTTGACATGTTGGGTGGTGATAGTGTTCTTCATTGGCATGATTTATGTGTTGTCGTTAGAACCCGATACCATGAAAGCTTTGATGGTTAGCCCAATTTGGCTCATCCTTCTGGCGATCGGTTATTTCTGTTTTTATAAGCCTAAACATAAATAATCGTGACCTATACAGAAAAACGTCAGTTTAGAACTGGCGTTTTTTTATGTCTGGCGATAATCTCTAGCGTTTAATGCTTTGGTCAATGCGTTGATCAGGTTATACTTTGTGAAAATTTGAGATAGGTGGTCAGATGCGTCACGTCATTTGCTGCATAAGTGTATTGGTGTTGGGTTCTTCATTAGTCGGTTGTGGTCAATCGGGTGCATTACAATTACCAAGCGATTCAAATTATGACAAACGTGCAAAATATTTGTTATATCCAAATGTAGAGTCTGCTCACAAAAAAGAGCAAGTTCCAACGGATCAATCCGCTGAACAACAGGCAACTACAGAATCAAAATCTTCTACTCCTTAACTTGTCATTGAAAGGACATCTTCCATGAGTTTTACCCGCATTAATGGGGTATTGCACGCAGAGCAGTGTTCCCTAGAACAGCTTGCGCAGCAATTCGGCACGCCACTGTATGTGTATTCAAAAGCGACTTTTGAAAAACATTATTTAGATATGGATCGTGCGTTTGATTTTATCGACCATCAAATTTGTTTTGCGGTAAAGTCTAACTCAAATATTGCGGTACTCAATGTCTTGGCAAAGTTAGGCTGCGGTTTCGATATCGTGACTGGCGGTGAGCTTGCTCGTGTATTGGCAGCAGGCGGTGATGCATCTAAAGTTGTCTTTTCAGGTTTAGGTAAAACTGAAGCAGATATTCAAAAGGCACTGGAAGTCGGGATTGCATGTTTTAACGTTGAGTCTCATGCCGAATTAGATCGCATTCAGAAAGTGGCAGCGGCTTTAGGTCAAAAAGCGCCAATTTCCTTACGTGTGAATCCAGATGTCGATGCAAAAACGCATCCTTATATTTCAACTGGATTAAAAGAAAATAAATTCGGTATTCCTTCGGATACAGTATTTGAAACCTATCAATATGCTGCAAGTTTACCGAATTTAGAAATTATCGGCATTGACTGTCATATTGGTTCACAGTTGACTGAAACTAAACCATTTGTCGATGCACTTGATCGTGTCATGCTTATGATTGAGCAACTGAAAGAGTTAGGTATTCAGTTGAAGCATATCGATATTGGTGGTGGTTTGGGTGTGACCTATAAAGATGAAGTTCCACCAACGGTTGAAGAATATGCCAATGCCTTGAAACCTGCTTTAGAAAAGTTAGGTTTAAAAGTGTATATGGAACCGGGGCGTAGCATTTCTGCCAATGCAGGCGTGTTACTGACCAAAGTGGATTTATTGAAACCGACCAATCATCGTAACTTTGCCATTATTGATGCAGCGATGAACGATTTGATTCGTCCAGCTTTGTATGAAGCATGGATGGATATCCAAGCTGTTACTCCACGTGATGATGTCGAAACTTTGCAATGGGATGTGGTGGGTGCAATTTGTGAAACAGGCGATTTCTTGGGTAAAGAACGTGATTTAGCCCTCCGCGAAAACGATACGCTTGCTGTCTTAGGTGCGGGTGCATACGGTTTTGTGATGAGTTCAAATTACAATACGCGTGGACGAGCGGCTGAAGTCATGGTCGATGGCGCGAACTCACATCTGATTCGTGAGCGTGAAACCATTGAATCGCTTTGGGAAAAAGAGCGTTTATTGCCTTAAAGGAGTCACTAAAAATGTTTTTAGAATTTACTAAAATGCATGGTCTAGGCAATGACTTCATGGTTGTGGATTTAATTAGTCAGCGCGCGTATTTAGATGCACTGACGATCCAACGTCTTGCAGACCGCCATTTTGGCATTGGTTTTGATCAGTTACTGATTGTTGAACCACCTGATGTACCAGAAGCGGATTTTAAATATCGTATTTTTAATGCTGATGGTTCAGAAGTTGAACAATGTGGAAATGGCGTGCGTTGTTTTGCCCGTTTTGTACATGAACGACAACTCACCACCAAAACCAAAATTAAAGTACAAACCAAAGCAGGCATTGTAGAGCCTGAATTGGGGTCGAATGGTTGGGTGCGCGTCAATATGGGTTATCCAAAATTTCTACCGCAGGAAATTCCATTTTTAGCAGACGAACCAGAAAATTTGTATGATCTAGAGTTGGCAAATCAACAGCAGATTCAAATTGATGTGGTGAACATGGGGAATCCCCATGCGGTGACCATTGTGTCTGATGTGATTACGGCTGATGTCGCAACAATAGGCCCCCAAGTCGAGTCACATGCGCGTTTCCCTGCACGTGTGAACGCAGGCTTCATGCAGATTATTGACGAACAACATGCCCGTTTACGTGTATTTGAACGTGGTGTTGGTGAAACTTTAGCCTGTGGTACAGGGGCATGTGCTGCTGCTGTTTCTGGTATTCGTCGTGGTTTATTGGCGAATCAGGTTGAAATTGAGTTGGCGGGCGGAAAATTACAAATTGAATGGCGTGATGGCGATGTGGTCTGGATGACAGGTCCGACATCTAACGTTTATGAAGGACGTATTGACCTACGTTATTTCCAAGGCTAAACCCACATTGATTTGAAAAAAGCACTGTCTTTATGATGGTGCTTTTTTATGGATTAAAATCGGCTATGCTGAAGCCAAATATAAATAGAGATAACGTATAGACATGCCAAATTTAATTTTTCTGCCGGGCGCATCGGGAAGTACCACTTTTTGGCATCCTTTAATTAAGAATTTATCTCTCGTGGAGTCGAAACAGGTCATTGCTTATCCGAGTTTTGGTGAGGAACCAAGCCAAGAGACTGTGTATGATTTTGCCAGTTTGTCAAATTATGTTCAGCAACAGATTCAGTCGGAATCTATTTTGATTGCACAGTCTATGGGCGGTATTTTTGCTGTGCAGGCTGCAATAGCACGCCCTGATTTAGTCAAGGGCCTTGTTCTTCTGGCAACTTCAGGTGGAATCGATTTAACGCCATTTCAGGTACAAGATTGGCGAACCGCTTATCAACAACAGTATCTCAACTATCCAGACTGGTTTGTGGATATTCAAATCGATTTATCACCGCAACTTGAAAAGATCAGAACACCAGTATTGTTATTGTGGGGAGATCAAGATCCGATTAGCCCAATCGCCGTTGGGCAGACTTTGCAGCAAAAATTCCCGCAAGCTGAACTGCATATTATTCATGGTGGTGATCATGCTTTCGCAGAACAGCATGCAGAAGAAGTTGCAGCATATATTCAGCAGTATTTAACTCATTTTAATTTTCAGGTTTAGGGTGGGGATGATGTCTGTAGAATCCCAACAATTACTCGCCATGTGGCTGAAAGCACGAGAAATACAAAATCAGTCTAAATTAACTTTACTCGCGTATGAGCGTGATGTTGGCGATTTTTTACAGTTTTGTGATCAGAAAAAACTGTTGCTACAAGATATCGAAACGGCAGATTTGCGTGAATATTTGGCCGTCAAAGTCGAGCAACAGCAATTGAGCTCTAGTAGTTTACAGCGATTATTGTCTGCGATTCGTCAGTTTATGAAGTGGGCAAAAGAAGGCAATTATCTGACGTTTAATCCATCCGATGATTTTCAATTAAAGCGACAACCGCGACCCTTGCCAGGTATGGTGGATATTGAAACCATTCAGCAAATTTTAGATCAGACCCAACCTGAAAAAGAATCTGATCAGGAGTTATGGCTGCGCGACAAAGCCATTTTGGAATTATTGTATTCCAGTGGATTACGTTTGGCAGAAGTCCAAAGCCTTAAAATTAAAGACATTGATTTTAATCGGCTTCTATTACGGATTACGGGTAAAGGTAACAAAACCCGTGTAGTTCCCTTTGGTTCCAAAGCCAGAGATGCATTAATGGATTGGCTAAAGGTGTATCCATTGTGGCATGGTGATTTTGTCCCCGATGCTCATGTATTCATTAGTCGTAAAGGCAATCCACTGGGCGCCAGACAAATTGAAAATCGTGTCAAATTTCAGGCACAACGTGCGGGAGTGAGTGTCGATTTGCATCCACATTTATTAAGACATTGTTTTGCGAGTCATATGCTGTCAAATAGCGGTGATTTAAGAGCGGTGCAGGAAATGTTGGGGCACAGTAATTTAAGTACCACACAAATTTATACCCATGTTGATTTTGATCGGCTTGCCAATGTCTATGATCAAGCACATCCACGTGCTCAATTCAAAAAACAGTAACAATTCCAGTGTAGATATAGGCCTGAATGATTTTACTCTGGTACAAAATTTGCTTTGCTTATTACATAAGCAAAATGAAAAGGAGCATATTTGTACTATTGTAGAATAATAAAAAATCAAAAGATGCAGTATAAGTGTCGCATGGCATGCGGTATTGAACATAAACATACCGATTGCGAATTTTGAACTTTGAATGAAAGAGGAGAGCAAGCCATGATTTCCAACATACAAGAAAAATATGATCAATTAAATTCAGTGCAAAAGGATATTTTTGCAGGATATGGTTTGCGCCAGATTAAACATTTTATTGAATACTGCTTACCTGAAGTACAACCACTTTTGCCTGAAAATTCAGTGATTGAAGGGATTAATACCTCTGGTATGGTACAAGCCATACAACAGGAGACCCGCAAGTGCTATATCTGGGATGGCACAACGTGGAATGTATCTAGCTCTATTCCAATTATGGATACAACCGATGACTTTCAATCGGTTTGGGAAATTTTTGATTTGTCACTTTATGAATTGATTGAACTGAGTCATGTGCATCGAGATTTTTTAGGCAATGCGCACGTTTGAGCTAAATTCATGGTGATGAATGAAATACAGCACATGCTTTTGCAAAATACTCTCAGCAGTCAGTGCAGGATGTAAAAACTCTTGTTGATATTGCATACCTAACCTTTTCATCACAGCTTGAGAGGGATGGTTAATTGATGCGGTAAAAGCAACTACTTCATTGAGATTGAGCGTTTTAAAGGCAAAATTCAATGCAAGTTGAGCTGCTTCAGTCGCATAGCCTTGACCCCAATAATCTTTGTTCAACCGCCAGCCAATTTCGGTACAAGGTGAAAAACTAAATTGATCAGGTTGATCATGCAATCCTGTCATGCCAATCAAGCGGTGTTCAGATTTTAATTCGACCGCCCAAAATCCCCAGCCACGCTGTTCAATTGAAGCTTGGCATTTATCAATAAGCAGATCACTTTCAGCCCGAGTCAGGCATTTAGGAAAATAACGCATGACGGCAGGATCTGCATTGAGCTGATAAAATGGCAAACGATCTGCCTCTTGCCACGGACGTAAAATTAAACGTGGGCTTTCTAGAAATTTTTGCATTGTGTCTCTTATAAATCTTCAAGCGGTAGTTGAAAACTTTGCTTAATAATTTGGCTAGGCAAATCGGTTTTGACACTGGTAATGCCATTTTTTTTGGTTAAATGTGTGGACTGAAATTTTCGATAGCTTTCTAAATCAGGGACGACAACTTTCAGCATGGCATCACATTCACCCAAAATAATATAACACTCCATAACTTGAGGCAGTTCTTTCATGGCTTCAATAAAACGATCAATGGTTTCAGCATCTTGTCCCACCAACCAAATACGTGAAAACAAAATCAGTTGGAAACCAATCTTTTGTGGATCAACTACGGTGGTGTAATTTTGGATTACCCCAGCTTCTTCCAGTAGTTTGACCCGTCTTAAACAAGATGAAGGTGACAGCCCAACTTCTTTAGCCAAATCATTATTTTGAATACGACCATTTTGCTGCAAAGCACGAATGATACTTTTATCAATACGATCAAGTTTGATTAAAATATTCTTGGAAGATGATTTCATAAAATAGAATTAAATTCGAAAATTAAATCTAATTATAGAATATTTGCAATCCTATTTTGTATAAATTCGCAGATACTAATTTTCACTTTCAGCCTATTCGAAAGGGAAAAAGGATATGTCTGTATATTTACTGTTTGCACTGACCGTTTTGCCTCTAGTTTTTACTCCAGGCCCCGACATGCTATTTATCTTTTCACAAGTCATGTCGAAAGGGGTAAAGGCTGGGATTATGGCAACCCTCGGTATTTGCATGGGGTATATGGTGCATTCGGTCTTGGTTGCCTTGGGTATCGCGGCAATATTGGTTTCTTTCCCGATGTTGTTCGAAACAATCCGCTGGTTAGGGATCGCTTATCTTTTATATCTTGCTTTTAGTTTATTTCGCTCTGTTTTTAACAGTAAATCTTTGCATGTGCCCAAGGCATCTGCGGGCAGTCCAATTGCTAAAGGCTTTTTAACTTCATTGTTAAATCCAAAAGGGATGCTGATTTACTTTGCAATTTTGCCGCAGTTTATGCGCAATGCAGAAAATACTGTCACACAAGGTCTAATTTTATCATCTATTTTTATAGGCTTATGCTTGGTGGTATATAGTGGATTAAGTATTGTTATTGCTAAAGTTACTGCAAATACACAATTAGATGCTCAAAAACAAAAATGGGTTGATGCAGGGTCAGGTGGGTTATTGATGGTGGCTGCAACTTGGTTAATCGCGAATTGATGGTCGTATTAAGCATGCTTGTAAAAGGGTGTGTTTTTTATACTTAGGGTAAATTGAGGAGTACCTTTTCATAGGATGTCTAAATTTAATGATTATGTTTGTACAACGCTAAAATGGATAAACTGAATTGGTTTCTGTCAAAACTGACAAGTCACTGAGGGTGTTTAAAAGTATTGCATCGTATAGCAACTGCTTATTACAGCTGAATATTGAAGTGATTGATCAGAAAAAATTATGTAGTAAATAAAGTAAAAAAATAATAAAAATCAATATTTAAAATTAGTACACTAAAACCGCTATTTTAGAATTAAAATTCATGCAAATAAAACTTTGAACGCGACGTTCAGCCATTTTTACGCATTTTTACAGTGGATTCAGTAATTGTGACTTGACCGAAATGCCATACAATTGCAAGATAGGACACCTAAAAAATTTTAAGTGAAGAGTTAATATAACTTTTCTCAACATTTACATTTGCTAAAACAGCCGAGGATTACATGAAGGCTCTTGTTGCTGTAAAACGTGTGGTTGATGCCAACGTTAAAGTTCGCGTTAAACCGGACAATAGTGGGGTAGACCTTACTAACGTTAAGATGTCAATTAACCCATTCTGTGAAATCGCAGTGGAAGAAGCGGTTCGCTTAAAAGAAAAAGGAACTGTTTCAGAAATCGTTGTTGTTTCTATTGGTCCTAAAGAAGCTCAAGAACAAATCCGTTCTGCAATGGCACTTGGCGCTGACCGCGGTATCTTAGTTGAAGCTGATGACAGCCAACTTGGTGCGTTAGAAGTTGCTAAAATCCTTAAAGGTGTTGTTGAAGCTGAACAACCACAGTTAATCCTTCTGGGTAAACAAGCAATTGATGACGACTCTAACCAAGTTGGTCAAATGCTTGGTGCACTTTTAGGTGCAGGTCAAGGTACATTCGCATCTGAAGTGAAAGTAGATGGCGACAAAGTACAAGTGACTCGTGAAGTTGACGGTGGTTTACAAACTGTTGAATTATCACTTCCAGCAATCATCACTACTGACTTACGTTTGAATGAGCCGCGTTATGCTGCACTTCCAAACATCATGAAAGCGCGTAAAAAACCGCTTGATACTAAGTCACCTGCTGATTTTGGTGTTTCTACTGCAACTAAGCTTAAAACAGTTAAAGTTGAACCACCTGCTGACCGTAAAGCAGGCGTACAAGTGAAATCTGTGGATGAACTTGTTGAAAAATTGAAAAACGAAGCGAAAGTGATCTAATACAGAAGGATAAAATCATGAGTATTTTAGTTATCGCTGAGCACGACAACAAGACACTTAACGGTGCAACTTTAAACGTTGTTGCTGCGGCACAAAAAATCGGTGGTGATATCACTGTATTGGTAGCAGGTTCTGGCGCGCAAGCAGTTGCTGATGCTGCTGCAAAAGTTGCAGGCGTAAGCAAAGTATTACTTGCTGACAACGCTGCTTATGCAAACCAATTGGCTGAAAACGTTGCAGCTTTAGTTGCTGACGTAGCGAAAGGTGGTTTCAAACACGTATTGGCTGCCTCTACAACAACAGCTAAGAACATTCTTCCACGTGTTGCTGCACTTCTTGACGTAAGTATGATTACAGACATCATTGCTGTTGAATCTGCTAACACGTTCAAGCGTCCAATCTATGCAGGTAACGCGATTGCAACTGTTCAATCTGACGAAGCAATCATCGTGGGTACAGTACGTGGTACAGCATTTGATCCTGTAGCTGCTGAAGGCGGTGCTGCTGCGGTTGAAGCTGTAAGCGAAGCAAAAGATGCTGGTATCTCTAAGTTCGTTTCTGAAGAGATTGTAAAATCTGAACGACCTGAATTAACGGCTGCGCGTATCGTTGTTTCTGGTGGTCGTGGTGTTGGTTCTGGTGAGAACTACCATAAAGTACTTGACCCATTAGCTGACAAGCTTGGTGCTGCTCAAGGTGCTTCACGTGCTGCAGTCGATGCTGGTTTCGTTCCAAACGACATGCAAGTAGGTCAAACAGGTAAAATTGTTGCACCTGACCTTTACATCGCTGTAGGTATCTCTGGTGCGATTCAGCACTTGGCAGGTATGAAAGACTCTAAAGTGATCGTTGCGATCAACAAAGACGAAGAAGCGCCAATCAATGCAGTTGCTGACTACTGGTTAGTTGGTGATTTGAACACAGTTGTTCCTGAATTAGTATCTAAAATCTAATTTCTGAACGCCTGTTCTAAAAACGCTCTTGTGCAAGCAATTTAAGTCCTACTTAAATTGTTCTGCTCGGGGGCGTTTTTTATGCTTATTACTCACCCCATTGGGCTTCAATATAAATTAACTCACAACGCAAAATTGGGTATAGAAAAGCTGTAGAGCGCGAAAGTGATTCGCATCGTTATGAAAATTTAATCAATTTACGAATAATACAAATAAAACAAGAATTTAAAATATTGTCTGTAATATGAATAGCGAGATTACAAAATAGCTTATTTTTCAACTTAATTTAGGTCAAAAAAACGTATAAAAAAAAGACGATAAACAAAGGAAAACAAACGAAATTAACTCGTCTAAATACGCACCTAAAAGGGATAAAATATGCTAAAATTTACGGCTGTATTTTAGTTTTTTAGCTCAATTCCCTGAGTTAAATTTTTGCAAGATTTAAGATATAAATGCGGGCAGAATTCCTGCTTGTATAACAAGGAGTATGCATGAGCGTATCGGAAATTAGACCGATTGCCATTGAGGATGAACTCAAGCACTCGTATTTGGATTATGCAATGAGCGTGATTGTATCACGCGCTTTACCTGATGTACGAGATGGTCTAAAACCTGTTCATCGTCGTGTGCTTTTTGCAATGCACGAATTGGGTAATGACTACAACAAAGCATACAAAAAGTCTGCCCGTGTTGTCGGTGACGTGATCGGTAAATATCACCCTCACGGTGATTCTGCTGTTTATGAAACTATTGTTCGTATGGCGCAAGATTTCAGTTTGCGTTATATGCTTGTAGATGGTCAAGGTAACTTCGGTTCTGTCGATGGTGATAGTGCAGCAGCAATGCGTTATACCGAAGTTCGTATGCAAAAGCTCACCCATGAAATTCTGGCGGATCTCGAAAAAGATACCGTAGATTGGGAAGACAACTACGACGGTTCAGAACGTATCCCGCAAGTGATGCCGACACGTATTCCGAATTTGTTAATTAACGGTACGACTGGTATTGCAGTGGGTATGGCGACCAATATGGCGCCGCATAACATGACTGAAGTCGTCAATGCATGTTTGGCTTATGCTGAAAACCCAAATATCAGTATTGAAGGCTTAATGCAGCATATTTCGGGTCCAGATTTCCCGACTGGCGGCATTATTTATGGTAAATCGGGTATTGTCGATGCTTACCGTACAGGTAAGGGTCGTTTGCATATCCGTGGTAAATACCACTTTGAAGAAGATCAAAAAACTGGTCGTACGACCATTGTTTTCACTGAAATTCCATATCAAGTCAACAAAGCAAAAACCATTGAGCGTATTGCTGAGTTAGTAAAAGAGAAGAAACTCGAAGGTATTTCAGAACTACGCGACGAATCTGATAAAGACGGGATGCGTATCGCCATTGATTTAAAACGTGGTGAAAATGCTGAAGTTGTGGTGAACAACTTATTCTTGAATACGCAACTCGAAAACTCTTTCAGCATTAACATGGTGTGTCTGGACAACGGACAGCCAAAATTAATGAATCTTAAAGATATCATTGCGGCATTTATTCGCCATCGTCAAGAAGTCGTAACTCGCCGTACCATGTTCGAATTACGTAAAGCGCGTGAACGTGGTCATATCTTGGAAGGTTTAACGGTTGCATTGGCGAATATCGATGCCATCATTGAAACCATCAAGACTTCTGCTAACCCTGCCGAAGCACGTGAGCGTTTACAAGCGGGTGAATGGTCTGCGGGTGGCGTGGTTTCACTCCTAGAAAAAGCAGGTTCAGTTTCTGTTCGTCCAGAAGTGATTGAAGGTGAAGATCTAAACCGTCCATTTGGTTTAGATGGTGATGTCTATCGTCTGTCTCCTACCCAAGTTGGCGCAATTCTAGAATTACGTCTGCATCGCTTAACAGGTTTAGAACAAGACAAACTTCACGCTGAATATACGGAAATTTTGGGGCAAATTGCTGAACTTACTGCAATTTTGAACGATTTTAATTTATTGATGGCTGTGATTAAAGAAGAGTTGGCTTTGATTCTTCAGCAATATGGCGATGCACGTCGCACAGCAATTGTTGAATCGCGTATTGACTTCTCTCGTGAAGATTTAATTCCAGAAGAGCAAGTGGTATTAACTGTTTCGAAAACAGGTTATGCGAAAACTCAACCGTTGTCTGACTATGCTGCGCAACGCCGTGGTGGACGTGGTAAATCTGCGACTTCAATGAAGGAAGATGATTACATTCAGCATTTGATTGTCACCTCAAACCATGCGACGGTTTTATGCTTTACTAACGTTGGTAAAGTGTATCGTTTGAAAGTGTTTGAAGTGCCACAAGCTTCTCGTGGTGCAAAAGGTCGCCCAATGGTGAACTTACTTCCGTTAGAAGCAGATGAAACGATCACCGCAATTTTACCTGTAATTGATGCGCCGAAGAAATTTAAAGATCGTTTAGCCGACTTTAAAGCTTTTGTTCGTGCTCATGTGGTGAAACTACGTGAAAACAGTATCATTGAAGCGCATTATGACGCTTTAAAAGCATCCTTTGATGGATTGGCTGAAGATGCGGATGAATTATCAGATGCATTGCGTAAACAATTAAAAGAGTTGGGTGTAGAACTTTCAGCAACAGATCTTGATGATGAAATTGTTGCTGAATTTGCAGAACTGACTGAAAAGTTACGCAAAAACTTCTTTGTATTTATGGCAACAGCTTCAGGCACTGTGAAACGTGTAGAGCTGGAACAATTCAGTAATGTACGTTCAAATGGTTTACGTGCCATTGAGTTGAATGAAGAAGATACCTTGATTGGTGTTGCGATTACTGATGGCGAACAGCAAATTATGTTGTTCTCGAATGAAGGTAAGGCGATTCGTTTTGCTGAAACTGATGTGCGCGCGATGGGTCGTTCTGCCAAAGGTGTACGCGGTATGCGTGTCACGATTGGTTCGGCTCAAGCTGAAGAAGTTGAAGAAGTCGAATCGGATGAAGATGATGCAGCAGATGCAAGCTTCATTAGTCGTATCGTGTCTTTAGTGGTTGTTCCTGAAACCGGTGAAGTGTTATGTGCTTCTGCTAATGGTTATGGTAAACGTACACCAGTTGATGACTTCCCAACCAAGAAACGTGGCGGGAAAGGTGTGATTGCCATTAAGACCTCTGAGCGTAATGGTGAATTGGTTGGTGCTGTTTCGATTGATGAAACCAAAGAACTGATGCTGATTTCAGACGGTGGTACTTTGGTTCGTACACGCGCTTCGGAAGTGGCTCAAACAGGTCGTAATGCACAAGGTGTTCGTCTGATCCGTTTAGGTGAAGATGAAACATTGGTGGGTGTAGAAGCGATTGATGCTGTAGAAGAAGATGAAATTGAAACTATAGAATCAGTAGTAGCTAATGAAAAGTTAGTAGATGAAGAAATGATTGTAGATGAAACTGAAAACGAATCAGATTTGAATGAATCTGAAGAAGAATAAGTCATGATCTAAAGAAAAAGGACGCTACGGCGTCCTTTTTCTATATGATTTGTTGCATAAATAATGGGAAAGAATGATGATGAAAATGAAATATGCGATTTTAGCATCGGTAATGGTGTTCAGTGGATGTGAGCTGGGACAAGAGAAAATTCCTGACCCAAGTGCTGAGCAAGCACAAGTTGCTCAAGAAGCCTATGATAATTTACGTGCGCAGAATTTTGACCAATTGATGACGCATTTTGAACCAGAGTTGCAAGCACGCTATCAAGGTAATCAAAAAGGCATGCAAAAATTTGCACGTGGTTTACCTCAAGAGCATTATAAAACCAAGAAAATCGTGTCAAAGAAATTGCACAATGAAGCCAATCAGCCAAGTAAATATACTGTCACCTATGAATACGGTTATGATAAAAACTTAGTGCAATATGATGTCAGTTTTGATAAACCAAATGGCAGTAGCAAAATTCGAGATATTAGTGTGTCTATATTTGGTGAGAAAATTTAATGGGCACAAGTTACATGAAATAAAAAAGGACGCCGTAGCGTCCTTTTTTATATGCAATTAAAATTACAAAGTATCATTCAGTTGTACATTGTAGTTTTTTTGCTTTTCAGTATCGAATTGACCTTCCCATTTACTGATTACGAGAACAGCCAATGCATTACCCACCACATTCAATGCAGTACGCGCCATATCTAAAATACGGTCGATACCCGCAATAAATGCTAGACCTTCAAGTGGAATCCCCACACTGCCTAAAGTCGCCAATAGCACCACGAAAGAAACACCAGGTACACCTGCAATACCTTTAGAGGTAATCATTAAAGTAAGCACTAAAATGATTTGCTGACCCAAGCTTAAGTCAATGCCATAGAGCTGAGCAATGAAAATCGCGGCGATACTTTGATACAGTGTTGAGCCATCCAAATTGAATGAGTAGCCAATTGGAATGACAAAACTGGTAATTGTTTTTGGTGCACCATAAGCTTCCATTTTTTCCATAATACGTGGAAGAACGGTTTCTGAACTGGCAGTTGAGTAAGCTAAAATCAATTCATCTTTTAAGATTTTGATAATGGTCCAAATGCTGAATCCGCAAATTTTGGCAACAAACCCTAATACAATAAAAGTGAAGAAGAAAATAGCGGCATACACCAATACTGCAAGTTTGACCAATGGAAGTAATGAGCTAAAACCAAAGTTTGCAACTGTCGCAGCGATTAAGCCGAATACACCTAAAGGCGCAAACTTCATGATCATGTGTGTAACTTTGAACATTGTCTCAGAAACACCATGCAATACCTGAATCAGCGGTTGTTTAGTTTCTTTAGACAAAGAACCTAAACCAATACCAAACAATACCGAGAAGAAAATAATCGGTAGCATTTGACCGCTAGTTAATGCAGCAAAGATGTTGGGTGGAATTAGCGACAAAATGGTTTGTACTAAACCATGTGAATGTTGGCTAACTTCGTGACTAGTTTCTTGATATTTTGAGATATCGACTTGAGTTAGCGTCGACATATCAATACCAGCACCTGGCTGGAATACATTTGCAGCAACCAAGCCAACAATGATGGCAATAGTTGTAATAATTTCAAAATATAGAATAGTTTTGAAACCAAGTCGGCCGACATTGGTGCCATGACTTGTATTTGCAATGCCTAGAATCAGCATTGAAACCACAAGTGGGATTACAATCATTTTGATGAGGCTAATAAATATTGAGCCTAATGGACTCAATAAATTAGTTACAAAGGCATCACGATATTCAGGAGAATAATGCAGAAAAGAGCCTAAAAGGACACCTAAAATGAGTGCAATTACAATTTGCCATGCAAGGCTTATCTTAATTTTTTTCATACTCAGCTCAGAAAAAAAATTAGGGGCAAAAAATATCTGCAAGAACTCTTATGCTGCATCAAAATACGATGGCATGAAAAAAAGAAGAATGCTGGCAGATGGAAGGTGGCTATTGTGAAGTTATTATGAAGAATGAGCGATCTTTTTTTAACTTATTATTATTGATTGATGATTATTTATACCGTTTTATTCAATAATACGATTGTATTTAAATATACCATTAGTTTGTAGGATAAAAGTGGTGAATAAACGATTAGTTGCGTGTGTTAGATAAGCGATAATATGCCCAGCTTAAACAGACAGCTGCAAAAACGCTCAAATAAATGAGCTTAGGTATCACCATTTGCGTAGGCACACCCATCTGATTCAATTGAATAAACATTTGAATGCCTTGAGTGGAGGGTAGAACTGAGCCTAAGTATTGCATCCATTGTGGCATAGCTGCATGTGGCCATGCCGTACCCGAAAGTAAAAATAGCGGAATGGAGGTGAAAACAATGAGATGACCTGCACGTTCAGGAAGATCTAGATAAGAAGCCAAGACCAGACTTAGTCCAATCACACTGCTTATAAAAATTGGGACAGCAATTAGCATTCCCCAAAAATTTCCGCCACGCGGATAGTCATATAACCAAAAGGTAAAACCAAATAAATAAAAGCAGCCCAAACAACCTATGCTTAGCGCAGCAGCATATAAGCCCCAAAACTCAGTTGTTTTGCTCCGCCAATTTGAGTTGCGATAACCTGCAACCAGCATACACAAGCCCAAGACAATGGTTTGATGGATAATTAATGGGGCAATCGCTGGAAAAATATAACTGCCATAGCCTGAAAGGGTATTAAATAGTGGAATTTGATGAACTGAAAGGACGGGTGAAAAATGTGAAATCTGTCCAAACTTTTCTGCGCGTTCAGCGAGGGTATTTTCAATGGCTGTTGCCAATCCCAAACCAATTTGTTTGGTTCTTAAGAAATAGGCAGCACTTAAATATAACCCTACACCTCCGACTTCACCGCGATGAATACTATTAGACAAATTATTTGGTAATAGCAAAATACCATCGGCACGTTGCTGCTTTACCCACATCTCTGCTTCGGCAAAATTTCCTGTTACAGCACGAACCTGAATATTTGGACTGTTACTTGCTGCATTAATGATACTGGCAGTTAAAGTGCTTTGCTCTTCATCCACAATAATGATGGGTAAGGCTTGAGCATGTTGTGCTTTATATGCGGTGGGGTAGAAAAAACTATAAAAGAAGATAGAAAGCACCATCGTGGTAAGAATGGAACTATTCTTTGTAATATCTTTGAATGTTTTTACAAAGTAGAAAAGAAATGACTTTAATGTTTGTTTCATTCCTGCACCTCTACACGACGTTTTTTTAATAACAGGAGAGAAGTTGTCCAATAGAAGAGGCAATAAAAACCTAGAATTGCTAAAGGAATGAATGAAAGTTGTATCGGACTACCAACCACCCATTGTTCGGTTTGTAGCTTGGCATAAGGGGTATAGGGAATAATATTTGCCCAAAATTTGGTAAATGCAGGAGCATTATTTAAGGGGAGTGTCACACCTGCAAAACTTAAGGATGAACCGCCATATACAGCAATAAAGCCAAAAGTTTTGGCTAAATTATGAGTAGCTAATACTACAGTTGTACTAATTAAGGCATAGGCAAAATAAAATAAAAACTGAGCTAAAAGTAGTAGCCAGAGTTGACCAGCCACAAACCACCCTCGAATTTCTATAAGCCAGAACATCCATAGCCATGTCCAAATACTGAAAATAAAAACATAAACAAGAATTTTACTGAGTAACGCTGTCCATATTGTTGAAGATCTGAGCCAGTTTTTTGCAGACCCAAATTGAAATTCTTGACCTACGGAAAATGCCACACAACAACAGAGTAATAAATGTAGAACAGCAGGAATGACAAAAGGTTCTAAATAAAATTCGTAACTGAGGCTTGGATTATAGAGTGGCGAGATTTTGACATTAGGGGTAGGGATGTCTAAGTAAGGAATATTATTTTCTAAATAATTTTGTCCCATGTAATTTGCCATGGCTTGCACAGTACTGCTGAGCATCGCAGAAGAAATAGAATTTCCCACACTGAAGTAGCTTTGATTAAACGCAAGAGCAATTTCAGCATCCTTGGCTTGAACCAGTCGTTGTTCAGCACCTTCTGGAATGAGTACGTAGCCCCAAATTTTTGTTTCATTCAGCAGGCGTTCGGCCTCATTGGAATCGGGCGTTACGGTATAAATAGCCAAGCTTTGATTACTGGATAAATATTTTTCGATATTACGACTTAGATTACTTTGATCTTGATCAATAATCGCAATGGGTAAATGTTCAGGCTTTCCCTGCGCAAACATACAACTAAATAGAACAATAACACCTAGCGGGGCGAGAGTAACTAAACACAAGTCCCATTTGTGTGTGATTAAATAGCGAAGTTCACGCCAGAGACCAGCCCACATCAGGATGGCTCTTTGACTTTAAACAGTACACTCATACCAACTTTAAGATCTGGGATGGGCGTACTTGGCGTTAAATGGAGCTTAAAACTACGGATGTCGTAGCCTCCAGTTTGTCGTGTGGTTTTAATGGTGGCAAACTCACCCTCTGCATCAATGTTTTCAATTTTAAATTGTGCAGTTTTATTTAAAGCGGGAATAAATCCTTGCAATGTTTTGGCTTGATAGACCTGAGCATACTGATCTTCACGAACATTTAAACTCACCCAGAGCTCATCGTCTAAAATAATACTCATGACAGGCACGCCAATCGCGACTAATTCTGAGACTTTGCCGTAAGTTTTGGAAATCGTACCATTTACAGGTGAAAATAATTTTGTTTCAGCATCTAGCGCATTGGCTTCTGCCACAGCAGCTTTGGCGATTTCGACTTGAGCATCGGCTGTGGATTTTTGTTCGGTTGTACTTCCACGTTTTGCTCGAGCATATTGTTGGTAGGCAGCTTCAGTCAACTGAGCAGCTGATTGCGCAGCAGCTTGCATTTCATCACGACGTTGACGAGAAATAACACCCTCCTGAAAGAGTTTGGCCCCACGTTGATAGGTGGTTTGAGCCAAGTTTTGTTGAGCTTTCATCGCTTGCCAGTTGGCAAATAGGGTATCAATATTCTCTTGTTGTGAGCCTCGATCAGCTGTCGATTGCAGTGCCAGTGCAGATTGCAAAGTAGCCAGTGCCTGCTGCTTTTTAGCATCAATCTCAGGGCTATACAAACGTACGAGGGGCTGATTTTTTTGAACTTTTTCACCATCATGGACATAGAGTTCTTCAATGCGGCTCGGTATTTTGGTACTGATATGAAGGGTTTCCGCTTCAACTCTTCCTTGTATTTCAACCATTTTGGGTTGGTAGCTTTTCCACAAACCAAATGCAATCAATCCAAGCAGTAAGATGACAAGGACAATACCAATACTTTTAATAAGCTTAGTTTTAGATGTTGGATCAGTCTCTTTTTCAGAGACATCATTTAGGTGTTCTGCTGAATTTTCTGTCCCAGTGTTATTTTCGGTCAGTTGCTCTGATACATCAGTTTCAGATTTACCTGCATTTTCTTCTTCCAATGAGGAAGCATTCGGTTCTTGATCAGGTGTTGATTGATCTTGATGCATGTGGTTTCCCCATTAAAGTTAACGAATAAATTGTGTATTTTTTTGATTTACATAGCTTTGAAACTCAGCGATGGAACCATGGTTTTGTAATAAAGTGGCTAATGACATGACATATTTATACGCATTCAGTGCCATTTCAGATTTAAGAGCGGTCATGGCATTTTGAGCATCAATGACTTGTGTGGCTGTGCCCATATCTTCTTTAAATGAAAGCGTTTGAATGCGTAAATTCTCTTGAGCGGCTTGCATGTTTTGTTGCAGTAAAACATGACTTTGTTGTGCAGTTTCAAGCTCGCTATACGATTTATAAATTATATTTTCGATCTCTTGCTTGGTGCGCTGAGTGGTTAACTGTAAAGCGTATCTTTGTAATTCAGCAGCTTGTATATTTTTCTGTTTGTCGATGCCAGAAAATAAATTGTACTGAGCGGCAATACCAACAATCCAGTTTTGATGTTCATCTAAGCTGTATTCACCGAAGGCAAATACAGTCGGCTTTTTGGCTGCCGATTCCGCTTTTACTTTTACTCCAGCAAGTTCGGTATCCTTTTGCAGTTTTTGAACCAGAGAGGATTGTTCAGGGTAACTGGCTAATAATTGATTAATCGAATGATTTTGGGTTGTATTGACAAAAAGAGGCGTGCTTAATTCTGTGATTTCACTGCTTTGCAGGAGATTATTCAACTGAAACAAGCTGGCTTGTAGGTTGGCTCGGGCATTTTGTGCTAAACGTTCAGCATTGTTTTTAGCAACTTCAAATTGCATGCGTTGCCCTTTACTAATAAAGCCTTGCTGTTCTAATTTCAGCGCATTTTGATAATGCGTTTGCATCGCTTGAGCATTAAAGCGACTTGCCGCGAATAATTGTGTCTGTAACTGCGAGTTAAAATAGGCTTGAATAATTTCGAAACGCTGAAGGTCTTGTTGCTGTTTATTATTGATGACACTGCGTTCGGACTGAATTTGTGCCATTTGTTTGGCACTTGAGGTCAGTCCGCCAGTATATAAAGGCATAAAAACAGAAACGGTCGGGCGTACAACTTGGTCATCTAAATTTACAGTCGTCTCATTGGGAATTAACCCAACACCACGGTCAATGACTTGCCCAACACCATCTTTTAGCGTGTCTGTAACTCCAGTGGGTATGCCACTATTATTTTGCCATTGATCAATTTGATTATTCACACCCTGAGTAAGCGTATTATCCAGATTGTTTTTTAAGGAATTTAGCGGCACATCTACTTCATTATGAAAGGCATAAGCACGCACATTTAAATCAATACGCGGCAGTCCAAGCCCTTTCACTGCTTCGGCTTGCAGTTGAGCAGATTGTTGTAGAGCTTGCGCAGCTCGAGTGCTATAGGATTGAGTCAGTATGTTTTGTTCAGCCTCAATATAGCTAATTGATTTTGCATAACTTGGAGTATGAAATAACACGCTCGTGCATAAGCAAATAAAACCAGAGAAAACGGGATTCATGGTCGGCATTAATTTTCTTGGTTTTAATTGAAAGCACTGTGGCATTAATCAAACTCGCATTGTCGTTGTAATGAATTATACAGATCTTTATTTTATTGGTGTAAACGAGCGCGTTTACATTTTGAGTGTCGCCGATGCTAGACTCATTTTTCTGTCAATATATAATACGATAAATTTAAATTTTTAAAAAATAACCTAGATAAAAATAGTTATGGCTGAATATGTTTTCAATATGCAAGCGCTTGCTTCAATACAATCAGACCAGATCAGTATTCATCAAGCCTTAGATTTATTTTATCAAAACAATGGTTTTGCCCCGATTCAAGCTGAACAAGAACCTTGTACTGTTCATGTTTATAATGGCTGCTTGCTCGTGCCACTTCCGAATATTGCACTCAGACATAAATATCTAAAATATCATGACTTACACCATATTTTAACAGGTTACAGCGTCGGTAGAATTGGTGAGGGCGAGGTCAGCGCTTGGGAGTTAGGAACGGGTTCTATGTTGAATCATCCCATACTTGGCATCATGAATTTAATTGCACTTTCGACGGGATTTTTCTTAAAACCACAACGAATGTGGTTGGCATTTCAGCGCGGAACCACCTGTCAAAATTTGTATACGCCGTCCACACGTAACTGGATTGATGCACATGGCAATACATTTTTAAAAGATTTAAAAGCACGACATCTAACGGAGCAAAAAAATAAAAAAATTCAGGTATGGCGTTATGTGGAGTTTGGTGGATATTTAATATTCGCGATACTGATTCATGTGCTTGTGGTTATTCCAGCATTAATTGTGCGTATAGTCAGTTACTTAGTGGCAGGAGAGTCTTTAATTAAAGCCATTCAACCTAAAAAAAGAACTGATCTTTATTGATGTTTTGACTTTAAATACCCGACAGCATTGAAATATTTTCAGGATAATTTACTGCAAGCCTGAGCAAGATATGATTAAATGCCATCATTTTATTGTGTTTCACCTCTGAAAGGAAAAATCATGCGCGCGTACAATTTCTGTGCTGGTCCTGCTGCATTACCTACTGCCGTTTTAGAAAAAGCTCAACAAGAGATGTTGGATTGGCATGGCAAGGGATTGTCCATTATGGAAATGAGCCACCGTAGCAAAGATTATGTTGCGGTTGCAGAAAAAGCAGAAGCTGACTTACGTAAGCTCATGAACATTCCAGAAAATTACAAAGTTTTGTTTTTGCAGGGTGGAGCATCATTACAGTTTTCTGCAATTCCTTTAAACCTGTTAGGTAAAAATAATAAAGCCGACTATATCCATACGGGTATTTGGTCTGAAAAAGCCTTGCAAGAAGCTCAACGTTATGGCGATATTAATGTTGTAGAAGCTGGAACAAAAATTGACGGTAAACTGGCAATTACACCACAAAGTCAATGGAATTTATCAGCGGATGTTGCTTATGTGCATTATGCGGACAATGAAACGATTGGTGGTTTACAGTTTGCGGGTATTCCAGAAACAGATAAACCATTGGTCTCTGATTTGTCATCAAGCATATTGTCTGCACCTTTAGATGTGTCTAAATTCGGTCTGATTTATGCTGGCGCACAAAAGAATATTGGTCCAGCAGGTTTAACTCTGGTCATTATTCGTGAAGATTTATTGGATCAGGCAAAACCTGAAATCCCAAGCTTGCTAAAATATTCGGCTCAAGCTAAAAATGATTCTATGGTGAATACGCCATCAACGTATGCATGGTATTTGTCTGGTTTGGTGTTTGAATGGTTACTTGAAAATGGTGGTGTAGATGCCATGCATCAAGTGAATCTACAAAAAGCCCAATTGCTTTACGGTTATATTGATTCTAGCGACTTCTATGCAAATCCAATTGTAGAAGCAAACCGTTCAATCATGAATGTACCATTTACTTTGGCAAATCCTGACTTGGAAAAGTTATTCTTGAAAGAAGCTGAAGAAAACCACTTGTTGAATTTGGCAGGCCACCGTTCTGTGGGAGGCATGCGTGCAAGTATTTATAATGCTGTTCCTTTAGAAGGGGTACAGGCATTGGTTAACTTTATGGATGACTTTGCAAAACGTAACGGTTAATCCTAATATGCAAAAACCCATCTGAATAAGATGGGTTTTTTATTTTAAGCATCAAATTAAAGAATAAACTGGTGCAGAATATAAGCCGATGACATCATGCCAAAAATAAAAAAAATGCATGACATCACATCAAGAGGGTAGCGTTGTTCAAGTTGAGTTTCAACGCGCTGTAAATTTTCTTCTTGTACGATTTTCATAGATATTTCGTTCCGATCTATATTATCGTTAAATCCTATTGCTTGTTCATATTATAGACATAAAAAATTGATTAAATAAAGTACTAATTTGCATTAATTCGAAAATCGTGCATATTTTAATTTAAATAACTTCTCTATATTCAATAAATCTAACTTTTACTCAGTATTATTATAACTAAATGTTTTTATTTGTTTTTTATTTTAAGAGGAATACAGCCTTAAATAAATTTAAAATTGTGGATAACTCTATATTATTTGAATTTAAAAAAGAATCTTAAAATAAAAAATGTGGATAAAATATAAACAAAAAAATGCGGCTATACTTTTGATTCGAATAAATACGAAAAAACGGAATACAAATTATTGATCCATGACGATCTCTGTATTCCGTTTTTTAACGCTATCTTGATGAAAAAACTAGTTTTTTGAGTGAATACTTACTTGAACCCAAATATTGCCACGAATGTATTGACCAATATTAAAATGTTTATATTGATCATCTTTGGTCGCAATACGAATGAGTGTGGCTTCTTGATTTTCATCATGAATAAGCGTTACATCATAGAGCGTATATTCTTGTCCCATAAATTCTAGGCTGGTTTTGCCAACAATATTACCTTGGAACCAAGCTTCATCTTCTTGCCCCATTTTTTCGCCATACAAATAAGCAACCATTTTGGAGAAATCTACTGTGACAGGTGCTTTGTCATCCTCACACTTAGGTTCCCAAGCATTGATTTGTTCTTGTAGATTGGCAGGTGCAATGCCGTCATTGGCTGCAAGAATATCGTTCAAGGCACGATGGTGCTTAATCGAAGCTGGATCATCTACAACCAGTTGCTCATGCTCAGAAACTGCTTCTAATTCATAGGCCCATGCATTTAATTGGACTAAGTACGTTTGATCTTTTTGGTATTGATCATGATTGACGCTATAGAGGCTATCAAAGGCATAGACAATGCTGTTATCACCTAAATTTAAACGCAGTACGGCTTGTGTATTGGATTTACAAGTAATAATACGCTCAATTGAGGCTTTGACTTTGTATGGGCTTTCAAAACTCGGAAAAGCGGTTTTAACTGCTTTAGGTTTGTTGTTTTCAACCGCAATGACTTGGCACAGTTGGACTTTTTCTTTGCTAGGACCTTGAATAAGCCATACAGATGTATCCATATCACATTCTTCACGACAAAGCCCCATCGGCATAATGGGTGCATCAAGTGCCAGACCTAACCATTTGGGAACTTCAGTGGTTGGATTTTCTGTCAGCAGATTCCAATGTTCTACATGGCTGCCGAAGTTTTGATCTTCGATGCTGATCATTTCTGGTCTGTTTTGATTTTTCATAAGCACAATTTTGAATGTTCAGTGGCTTTAATCTATTAATCGAGGGTGATTTGGAGATTTCAAGTCTATCTGGATGAAAATAAGGGTAAAAATACAAACTAAGTGATGAATCTGGACTGAGCAAGTAAAGCCTGTTGTATATTTGTCATAATCTTGCTTTTAAATGAACAGATTGTTTTTATTTGCTTTTTTAATAATATTATACTTTTCAAGTATATTTAAAATGAACAGCAGAGTAATGCTTGGCTTTTTGCTACACTGAGCAGACTTTTTTTTTAACATCGTAGATGCCTGTGCTGCCTTTTAAACTTTGGGTTGATGCTGATGCATTACCAAAAATTTTACGTGAAGTCATTTTACGTGCTTCAGATCGCTATCAGTTGGAAGTGACTTTTGTAGCCAATCAAAACGTGGGGATTACGCCTTCGGTACGTATTAATTCCATACAAGTGATGAGTGGTGCCGATGCAGCTGATCAAGAAATTGTGTCGCGTATGCAAGCCAATGACATTGTGATAACCCAAGATATTCCTTTGGCAGCTCAGGTGATTGAGAACGGCGGAATTGCGATTCATCCTCGTGGTGAAATTTATACGACAGCGAATGTCAAAGCACGCTTACATTTACGTGATTTTATGGACACCTTACGCGGGGCTGGCGTACAAACGGGTGGACCACCGCCAATTTCAGAACGGGATAAACGCGAATTTTCGAGCAGTCTTGATCAAACCATTCAAAAGCAAAAGCGCAAAACCAGCGTTTAAGTGGAATTGACTATGCCATCCAAAGCCAATTTGGCGTCTACCTATGCATTATTGGTATTCATCTGGGCAACGACGCCTTTAGCCATAGTATGGAGTGTTTCTGACATCCATTTAATGTGGGCTTTGGTGTTGCGCTTTTTTATTGCATTACCGTTGGCTTTGGGTCTTGTTTATATCCTCAAAGTGCATTTGCCATTTGACCGAATCAGTTTGCAAAGTTATCTGGCAGGCGCAGCGAGTTTTATTGGTTCGCAAATCTTTACTTATATGGCGACCCAGTATTTATCCTCAGGGATGATTGCTTTGATGTTCGGTTTAGCTCCGATTATGGCAGGACTGATAGGTCGCTTTGCTTTTCAACAACATTTACATCGTCTGCAATGGTTAGGTATGACGATTTCGGTGTCAGGTTTAGCTATTATTTGCTTTACGGGTAGCCAGCAGCATGTGCATCCGATTGGTATTTTATTGATGCTGCTCAGCGTATTTATTTATGCTTTATCGATGTTTTGGGTAAAAAAAGTCAATGCGCCGATTAATCCAATTGCACAAGCCACGGGATCGATTCTGATTTCAAGTCTTGCGGCGGCTTGTTTAATTCCTTTCATTTGGCAGTATGCACCTACTCATATGCCACAACTGAAATCGGTGTTGGCATTATTTTATACGGTGATCATGGCATCCCTGATTGCCATGTTCTGTTATTTTAAATTGGTACAAAACTTACAACCGACCACCATTTCATTAACTACCGTCATGACGCCAATTTTAGCAATGTTGATTGGGGCAATACTCAATCAGGAAATGTTGTCACTGATGGTCTTTGTGGGGGCGGGTATTTTATTGTTAGGTTTGTTTATCTATTTTTATCGAGATTTAAAAGCGAGCAAAGCACTCGCTCTGAAAGTAAAGCGATCCAGATAGTTCATGAGTCTAGTCTGGAGATTGTTCAAAGTTGACACATTCAGCCAGTTTGACTCGATCTTGTGGATGTAGAGTAATGAAATATGCCCCTGTACGGTATTTTCCTTTCCCTTCATCACGGCTATACACCACTTGCGCAGTTGCAGCAATATGGAAGAAGTTTTCAGGATGGCTTAAGGTGACATGAATATAAGTACCTTCCTGAATCTCACGATCGCTATGGAAACTAAATCCGCTCTCTGAAAAATTGACATGTTCGGGCACAGGTAACATGGACTGTACAATTGCATCGTATAAAGACCCTGTAATCAGGTTTAATTTTTGATTGAATAAGGATAATATTCGAGCAATTTGTTGATCTTTTTCAGTTAATTGTTCTAATTCGTAGTTTAATGCCAGATCAAATTGATCTAATTCTGCGAGTAGTAGAAAATAGCGGGGCAAGACAAAATTTGGATCGTAAGGATCATTAAGAGCAACATCATCAGAAATAATCTGATAGTTAATTCGCAAGGCAGCATCGATACGTGACATAACGCGACGTTCCGCTGAGGCGCTTTGATGCTGTAAATTTTCCATAATGTATTACCTCGGACTAGATGGTATGTTTAAACCAATCTCGCTGTACATCGGGCTAAGATATACTCGCGCACGGCGTAGCAACCACTTTATTTCTTTTATTGCTCTGGTTTCAATGATCGGTCTCACATTAGGTGTGGCTGTCCTCATTACAGTTTTATCTGTGATGAATGGATTTGACCGAGAATTGAAAAACCGTGTACTGGGCATGATACCTCAAGCCACTGTTTCATCAACACAAATTTTAACAGATTGGCCTGAACTTGCAAAAAAAGTTGAACAGCATGAACATGTTAAAGGTGTAGCACCCTTTACACAGTTGCAGGGCATGATCACTGCGCATGGTCAGGTTTCTGGTCTTATGGTGACAGGTATTGAGCCAGAATACGAGAAAAAAGTCTCGATTATTCAAGACCACATGGTCGAAGGTAATATTGATCAATTAAAAAAAGGTGAGTTTGGTATCGTTTTAGGCAAGCAGTTAACGGATGCGTTGGGCTTGGGTCTGAATGATAGTGTCACTTTGGTCTTGCCAGAAGCGACACCTTCACCAGCAGGTGTGGTACCTCGCTTCAAGCGATTTAAGATTGTCGGTATTTTTAGTATTGGTGCAGAAGTCGACTCTATGATGGGTTATATCGCACTCAATGATGCTTCAACGCTGCTTCGCTTACCTGATGGTGCACAAGGGATTCGCTTAAAGCTGGATGATATTTTTGTTGCCCCGCAAGTGAGTAATGATATTGTGCGCGAATTGCCAGGCAACTATTACGCCTCAGACTGGACGTATACCCACGGGAATTTGTTCAGTGCAATCCAGATGGAAAAGGCAATGGTTAGTCTATTGTTGTTCCTAATTGTTTTGGTTGCAGCATTTAATATTGTTTCTTCACTGGTCATGGTGGTAACGGATAAGAAGGCAGATATTGCGATATTGCGAACGCTCGGTGCTTCACCTGCCACCATTACCAAAATTTTTATGGTGCAGGGTACGGTTATTGGGGTCATTGGTACTGTAGCGGGTGCAGTTTTAGGTATTATTTTGGCGACAGGAATCAGTGGTTTTATTGATTGGGTAAATACTACACTCGGTTTACATTTATTCGATGCTTATTTTATCAACTACTTACCATCCTATTTAAGATGGCAAGATGTGGTGATTATTGTCAGCCTGTCTTTAATTTTAAGTTTCTTGGCGACCATTTACCCAGCCTTGCGTGCTGCCAAAATTCAACCTGCGGAGGCTTTGCGTTATGAGTAACGTGGTATTAGAAGCCAAAAATGTGGTCAAACATTTTACGGATGGCAAATCAACGGTTGAAGTGATTAAAGGCTTATCTTTAAAAGTCCATGCAGGTGAGTTTATTTCAATTGTAGGGTCAAGTGGTTCGGGTAAAAGTACCTTGCTGCATGTGTTAGGGGGATTAGATCGTCCTACAGAAGGGCAAGTCTGGCTCAATGGTCAGCGCTTCGACCATATGGGCGAGGCAGAGCGGGGTTATTTACGTAATCAGCATCTTGGTTTTGTTTATCAGTTTCATCATTTATTGCCAGAATTTTCGGCTTTAGAGAATGTCGCAATGCCTTTGATGTTACGTGAAGGGACGAATTATAAAGACGTCAAAGAACAGGCAGAATATTTATTAAACCGTGTTGGGCTATCACATCGTTTAACGCATAAGCCAGGCGAGTTGTCTGGTGGTGAACGCCAACGTGTCGCGCTTGCACGTGCATTGGTGGCAAAACCGGCCTTGATGATGGCGGATGAGCCTACAGGTAATTTAGATCGGAAAACTGCGGTTAAAATTTTTGAATTACTCAGCGATTTACGCCAAGAATTTAACATGGCCATGTTAATTGTGACCCATGATGAACAATTGGCGCAAACGGCAGATTCTATTTTGCATATGCAAGATGGGCTTTGGGCCGACCCTCAATAAAATTTAAATTCTTCTGTTGCACTTGAAGCCCACCTCGGTGGGCTTTATGATGTGCGGCACTTATAAAAACAATATGAAAAATAATGATGTATTACGTACTGATCGCTTGGATTCTTGGTATTGCCGGAATGGGGAAAGTTTGGGCACTGACAGGTCAAACGTGTACCTTATTTGCAATTGCATGGCTGATTGTTCAGAGTTTTCTCTTTAAATTCCCGCAATTCAATCGGCAATTAATGCGATGGATACTGCTAAGTTTATTGTGCCTGTTTAGTTTTAATTTGGCTTATTTATATGCAGACAGTGAATTAACCCAGCGTCTATCTTTACGTGAATTGACGGCAAAACCTGCTGAAGTAATTGTGCATGTAAAATCATTAAATCAGCTTCAACCCAATCATATTCAACAACAGATTATTGTACTGAATAATCCTAAGCAACCTGTGAAATGGTTAGCTTATATCCATCCATCTTCAGATATTTCGCTCGAATTGGGGCAATATTACCGATTGCATGGGAAAGTTTTACCCGCACATAGTTATGCGATTGCAGGTGCATTTGATCAGGAAAAATGGTTTTTACAGCAGAACATCATGTCTGCATTTCAGGTGCAAAGCGCAGAAAAGCTAACCAAGCAACAGCTTTATGCTATGGGATTGATGTCCTATGTCAGGCAGCAGCAGCGTACGGTTGCCAAAATATTATTGGCCATTGAACAGCAAAGATTAACTCTGCGCAATACATTACAAAAACAGTCGCTACATCACTCAGGCTTACTTTTGGCTTTGTTAACGGGTGATCAAAGCTTATTGAGCCCCGAAGTTGAGGACTTATTTAAAGGTATGGGGTTAAGTCATTTATTGGCTATTTCTGGCCCGCATGTTTTGATCTTTGCAGCATTGTTATGCGGGGGGATTCATCGGTTGATTATCCGTTTTAGACCCAGTTGGTATTTGCGTTATCCCAAACCCTATTTATTGGTGATTCCTTTTTGTATGGGGGTATTGCTGTATAGCGCTTTTGTTGGGTTTGAAATCCCTGCGTTACGGACGCTGTTAACCAGTTGTATTATTGCTGTGCTGATTTTATTGAGATTCAAATTACAAGCTTTGCAAGTACTGCTGCTCAGCGCTGCAATGCTACTATTTATAGATCCATTTAGTATTCTGTCCGCTGCCTTTTGGTTGTCCTATTGCGCCTGTTTAGTCTTGTTAAGAATTTATCAAACCCTACAACAGCAACCCGAGCAATTAACGCGAACACGCTATGCACAGCTTAAATTATATATAGGCATCTTATTTGAATCGCAATGGAAAATATTTTTAGCGCTCTTGCCATTAATGTTGATCTTTTTTCAGCAGGTGGTCTGGATTGCTCCTTTCAGCAATCTGTTGGCATTACCGTGGTTAAGTATTCTTGTTGTTCCATTGAGTATTATTGCAACCTTGTGTTTGTGGGTTATTCCGCCCTTGGGAATTTTGTTATTTAAATTGAATGATCTAAGTGTGTCTTTTTTACTTTCAATTTTAAATACTGGTGACCAGATATTCGGCTCAACAGTACAAAATATTGCCATGAACTGGACAGTGATGTTTGGGCTGATTTTAGGACTGACTATTTTATTCCTACCTCGGGGAGTTGTGCCTAAAAGTTGGAGCATTGTCTGTTTTATACCTATTTTTATACTGGATGAATCGCAAGATGCTTTTGAATTGCAAGTTCTAGACGTTGGGCAGGGGCAAGCAGTTTTTTTACAAAACCATGATCAGCAGATGATGATTGATATGGGCGGTCATTATGATGAGCAAAAATTTAGTGTAGGACAGCAGTTAATTCGCCCTTTTTTGAATAGTAAAGGCATATCGGATTTAGATCAGCTGGTATTGACTCATTTAGATCAAGATCATAGCGGTGCCTATTTTTCTTTACGTTCTAGTTTACCTATTCAAACGATTTACAGTAATGAGCCGATTCAAGTAATGCCTGAATCTCAATTCCACTATTGTTATTCAGGGCAAGTGTGGCAATTAGATGGTGTGAAGATTCAGGTGCTATCACCACAGCAACAGCAATTAACTGAAGTAGCTAATAATCAAAATGAACGTTCTTGTGTGCTGTATATTCAGGTACAAAATGCTCGACCCTATGCCAATTTTCTACTTATGGGAGATGCGGGTTGGGAAGCGGAGTATCAACTGCTAAAAAACTATCCAGATCTGAAAGTAGATGTTCTAGTTTTGGGTCATCATGGTAGTAAGCATAGTTCTGCTTATGACTTTTTAAAGCAACTTAAACCTAAAGTTGCCATCGCATCAGCAGGATTTAATAACCGTTATGGGCATCCGAGTCAGCTCACACAGCAGCGATTAAAAGAGCTTAATATTCCACTCTATAGCACAGCCAATAAGGGCAGCATTCAATTTATTCAGACTCAGGATCAAACAATGCAATTACATTTTTATCGTGATCAGCAGCGTTGGCTTAGTCGCTAGTCTGCTGTTGTCTAATTTCGGTAACCAGCTGCATGGCTTGTTCATGAGGTAAGTTATAGAGATTGCGTAGTGCAGGATTCGCTTTAAAGCGCTTGTAACTCCAATGATAATGTTCTGGAAAACGTTGAATCAGGTTTTCAATTTCATGATGAATGACTTTAGTCCCATCATTAGCACTGCCATGATAAATTTCATCAGAGATGGGTTCGATAGACATGTCAAAGCCATGCGCGTCATTACGAACTGTATAAAGTAACAACGCTTTAGCTTTGGTTTTTTGAATCAGCTTTGCACTTAAATTACTAGACTCTAAGGGTAGACCAAACAGAGGGACAAGCTCTCCACCGACATTCGGAGTGTGGTCAGGTAAGATAACAGTTGTTCCACCTTGTTTTAATGCTTTAAAAATTTGTCGTACACCCGTTTCATCGGTCGGAACCAAATGGGCTTGTTCTCGGCTACGTGCACTGCGTACAAAATTATCTGCTGAGGGATTTTTGACAGGTTTGTATAGAATCGTCATTTGAGTGAATTGAGCAATCCAAGCATTCATGACTTCCCATGTTCCAAAATGTGGAACAATTAATACCACCCCTTTTTGTTCAGCAAGAGCATCATGTAAATATTGCTCCCCTGTAATTGAATGAATACGCGAAATATTTTTCTGACTCTCAGATCCCCAGATACTAAAGAACTCGAAATAAGAAGTGAGTTCATTTCGAATGGCTTGTTGGGTAATCTGTTCACGGTGGCTGTTACTGAGTTCAGGTAAGGCAATTTCAAGATTTAGACGAATTGTTTGTGATGTTTTAGATATTTTTAATACGTTCACTAAACCCGCGAGTGAACGGGCAATCATTCGAGAAATTTGAATAGGTTGTCGACTTACAAATTGGAGTAAATGATCAGTCATTGTTTTTGAAGTTTTATCAGTCATTGCCTAAAGATTATGGGTATAAGAAATATAAAACAGTAATTATTATAGGCGAAAATACAGGGTTTAAATAGTTTATTGCGTCCGCATGTATATAATGGGAGTAATTTTATTCATTATTGGATCATCTTAAATGTCCGATTGGCCACCTAAACCACAAAACGAAAGTCAAACGACACAACAAAATTTAGAAAAGCAGTCAGGAAAAGAATGGCAAATTCTTGAGAAAGCTGTATTGGCTTCAGTTGAGGAGCAACGCCGAGCGCGTCGTTGGAGTATTTTCTTCAAGCTACTGACCTTTGCTTATCTTCTCTTTATCTTGGTTATTTTGGGTAAAAGCTGTAGTACCACTCCTACGGATGTAAGTTCAACTACAGGTTCACATATTGCAGTAGTTGATATTATTGGCACAATTGCTGCCGATAAACAAAGTGTGAATAGCCAAGATACAATCAAATCTTTGAAAAAAGCATTTGAAAACAATAGTAGTCAGGCTGTTGTGTTGAATATTAATTCACCTGGCGGTTCACCTGTTCAGTCAGATGAAATTTGGCAAGAAATCCAATATTTAAAACAACAACATAAAGATAAAAAACTGTATGCGATTATTGGTGATACGGGTGCATCAGGTGCTTACTATATTGCCTCGGCTGCGGATGAAATTATTGTCAATCCATCGAGTTTGGTTGGTTCTATTGGTGTCATCATGCCGAATTATGGTGTGAATGGTCTCATGCAAAAGTTAGGGGTAGAAGATCGCACCATGACTTCGGGTGAGAACAAAGCAATTTTATCCATGACACAACCTGTTGATGCAGCACAGAAGGCACATGTGCAAGCCGTATTAGACAATGTACATGATCACTTCATTGAAGCGGTTAAAAAAGGTCGTGGTAATAAATTGAAATCGCAAGATCCTGCAATTTTCTCTGGACTATTCTGGACAGGTGAACAAGCGGTGAAGTTAGGTATTGCTGACCGTACAGGTAGTCTAAATAGCTTGAAACGTGAATTGAAAATCGATAAAACAGTGGACTATACCGTTCAATATAATCCATTGGATTCTGTTCTAGGACGTATGGGAAGCTCAATCGGTCAAGGTTTTGCGACTTCACTTTCTCAACAGGTTCAAGCTGAGCAAACGACAAAACTACAATGAAGCCATTAATCCACTTTGCACACGCCAATGGCGTACCATCTAAAGTCTACGAGAAGCTGTTTAATCTACTTCGGGAAGATTACGATATTGTGTATGTACCTTTGATTGGGACGGATCAACGTTATCCGATCACTAACCATTGGCCACGCTTGGTGGATCAACTGACCGACAGTATTGTACGTCAAGCCCATGGGCGTCCCGTCATTGGATTGGGGCATTCTTTAGGTTCTGTCCTGACCATGATGACAGCATATAAGCGTCCTGAATTATTTCAGCAAGTGATTATGTTAGATCCGCCGTTGATTATGGGCAAAGCTTCTTTGCTGTTCCATACTGCGAAGCTATTTCAACCGAAACTGGTGGATCGTATGACGCCAGCAGGTCTGAGTAATCGCCGCCGTGATCATTGGGAGTCTCGTGAGCAGGCAGGTGAAATGTTGCGACCGAAAAGCTTATATCAAAGATTTGATCCTGAGTGTTTTCAAGCTTACCTAGATCATGCCTTAATCGAAGATACGGAGCGTGGTGGTGTAACCTTGACCATTCCTAAAGCGGCTGAAGTCTCAATATTTCGTAATACACCATCTTGGTGGTGGTTACCCATGTCGAAACCTAAAGTTCCAATGCATCTGGTGGTTGGGGATCAAAGTGAGTTTTTAAAACACGGCTTTCCGCAAGTTGCCAAGAAAAAAGTCGGTATTCCATTTAGTGTGGTTGAAGGAGGGCATATGTTCCCTCTGGAACGCCCTGAAGCCACGGTAGAAGTGATAAAAAAACTGATTCAACAATAAAGTAGAATCCAATAAAAAATGCATCCGAGGATGCATTTTTTATTGGAAAAATTTTATTTATAGTTTACAAAATTGAATTGGTTCATCTAAAGGTTGATTTCGATAGAGAACTGTATCGGCATTGTGATATTGCAGCGCACCTGTACAAATCCATTCGACGACTTGAGGATAGATTAAGTGCTCAAGTTCATGCACGCGTTGAGCCAGTTGCTCAACGTGATCTTGAAGGCCAACTTTCAATACACCTTGTGCAAGCGATTGACCTGCGTCTAATTCTGCTGTGACAAAATGTACTGTGCAGCCATGATAGACATCACCTGTATTTAATACCCTTTGGTGGGTATGCATACCTTTGTAATGTGGTAAAAGAGAAGGGTGAATATTTAACATTTTCCCTTCCCAAGCACGGACAAATTTGGCGCTCAAAATACGCATGAAACCTGCCAATACCACTAAATCAACATTCCAATCTAATAACTGTTGATGCATCGCATCATCAAATATTTCACGAGTTGGATATTGCTTGTGCTCAATGACGGCAGTTTGAATGCCCGCTTGCTGAGCACGTTTTAGCGCATACGCTTCAGGCTTGTTGCAAATAACACCTACAATTTGCCCAGATAGACGGGCGTCTATGAGGGCTTGTAAGTTACTGCCACTTCCTGAAACAAGGACAGCAATTTTCATTATGCAAAGATTACGCGGACTTTCTCGTCAGCACCTTCAACAGATTCAGCATTGTCTACGATGTGACCCATAGCCCATGCTTTTTCACCTTGTTCGGTTAAAAGCGCAATGGTTTTATCTGCATCATTTGCGTCAACAGCAATAACCATACCTACGCCACAGTTAAACGTACGGTACATTTCAAATTGTTCAACACCACCTTCTTTTTGAAGAAGTTTGAACAATTCTGGCCATTCCCAAGAAGATTCATTAATAATCGCTTGAGCACCATTTGGAAGTACGCGAGGTAAGTTACCCGGCAAACCGCCACCAGTGATGTGCGCCATTGCATGCACGTCAACTTGTTTGCAAAGTTCAAGAATTGATTTTACATAAATGCGTGTTGGTTCCATTGCTGTATCAGCAAGTGGGCGACCATCTACGATTTGCGTAAGATCGACGTTTTTCACGTCTAAGATTTTACGAAGCAGAGAGTAGCCATTTGAATGTGCACCGCTTGATGCAACACCAATTAAGATATCACCCGCTTTTACTTTAGAGCCATCAATGATTTTGCTTTGCTCAACGACACCTACGCAGAAACCTGCAAGGTCATAATCTTCGCCTTCATACATGCCTGGCATTTCAGCAGTTTCACCACCGACTAATGCACAGCCAGCAAGCTCACAGCCTTTACCAATACCCGTAACGACATCAGCAGCAACATCAACATTTAAGTGACCTGTTGCATAGTAGTCGAGGAAGAATAAAGGTTCTGCACCACACACTAAAAGATCGTTTACGCACATTGCAACCAAGTCTTGACCAATTGTGTCATGACGGTTTAAGTTCAAAGCTAAACGTAATTTTGTACCTACACCATCTGTGCCAGATACAAGAACAGGCTCTTCATAGCCTTTAGGAATTTTACATAGTGCGCCAAAGCCACCTAATCCGCCCATCACTTCAGGGCGAGTTGTACGCTTAGCGACAGATTTGATTCGATCGACAAGTGCGTCGCCCGCTTCAATATCGACACCTGCATCTTTATAGCTTAAACCAGTGTTTGGGGTAGAAGTTGAGTTGCTCATAGTGAAGTCTCCGCATTTGCGCGGGGATTATAACCTGAATAAACGAAACTCTTATGTTATTTATGCTCTAAAATGCTATCTTTAATTAAATATTTTACTTTTTATAACGATTAAATCGAAAAAGGCGGGTCTATATGGTCGATCGAACCTTACGGCGTATTTTTATTCTTACGGGTATCGTACTTATTTTATGGGTATTGTATTTATTAAAGCCAGTTGTACTACCATTTATTGTCGCCTTTTTAGTCGCTTATTTGTTTAATCCGTTGGTTCAAAAATTTCATCAGATTGGATTGCCTCGCTGGTTATCTATCAGCATCGTATTTATTGGAATTGGTGTTGCTTTAACTTTAGCAATTTCTTATTTGGTGCCTTTGATTTGGCAGCAGTTAATGTATGCCAAAAGCAGTATTCCTGCAGGGATTCATTGGCTGAATGATACTTTTTTACCTTGGTTGTCGCGTACTTTTAATTTAGTTCAGATGGAAATTGATAAACATCAATTGTCTACCGTCGTCATGGATTATATTCAAACCAACTATAGTGCGGACAGTCTGCAAGCTATGGCATTGAAAATTGCCCAGTCTGGACTGAGTTTTATTCAAGTTGGTGGGACAGTTGTTCTTATTCCAATTATTGCTTTTTATTTCTTATTAGATTGGGATCGTATGCTCGATAGTATGCGCCGCCTTGTACCTCGTCCTTATGAAGAATCTACCTTAAAAATTGTGAGTGAATGCCACAGTGTATTGGGCGCATTTGTAAAGGGCCAGTTTTTGGTGATGCTGTTGCTTGGCATCGTTTATGCGGTTGGTCTGCAATTAATTGGATTAGAAGTCGGACTGATTATTGGTATGGTTGCTGGCTTGGCGAGTATTATTCCTTATTTAGGTTTTGCTGTTGGGATTATTGCCGCAGTGATTGCATCACTGTTCCAATTTGGCTTGGATTGGATGCATTTGGCCTTAGTGCTTGTGGTGTTTATGATTGGTCAGGCCGTAGAAGGCTATATTCTTCAGCCATTTTTGTTGGGTGATAAGATTGGCTTGTCACCTGTTGCTGTGGTTTTTGCGGTATTGGCAGGTGCACAATTGGCAGGATTCCTCGGAATGTTAATTGCATTGCCTGTGGCTGCGGTGATTGTTGTGCTGCTGAAACATGCACGAGAATGGTATGAGCAGAGTCAGTTGTATGGTACGCAAGCAGTTGTGACTTCCTTTGCCGAAACAAATTCTATTAGTATAGAAACCTCGCAATTGGACATTGATATTGAACTTAAAGAGCCAACTTCGAAAGATCAGCACGTTACTGAGAAATCGAGTAACATTGAACCTAAAACATAAAGCGTATAAGGCTTAATCACGAATATGCGTCAACTGCAATTAGATATTGAACCCCAACTCGATGCCCGAATCAGTGATTTCTCTGGTCCAGGTTGGGGTCACGTCATTGATGCAATTCGTCAACTACATGCAGGTTTAATGAACCGATTCTATGTGTATGGTGGTGCTGGAACGGGTAAAAGCCATTTACTTTCTGCGATTTGTGATTCTTATTTGGATGTGGGTAAATCAGCAATAAAGGTTTCTTTATTAGAGTTGCTTGATGCACCTACCGAAGCAATTACCTCTTTAGAGCGCTATGATTTGGTCGCGCTTGATGATATCGAAGCGATTTGCGGCGTCCCACATTGGCAAAAAGCAGTCTTTCACTTGATTAACTATAATAATGAAGTGGGTGGACAATTAGTTTTTTCTTCTCGCTTTGCACCAATTGAATTGAAATTGGAATTACCTGATTTACAGTCCCGATTAACTCAAGCGGTCAGTGTAAGGGTGCCAAATGGCAGTTTATATGCAGATCGACAAATTTTAGTCAGTTCAGTGCTGGCTCGTCGTGGCATTAATATCGATCAGCAAATTATTGATTATCTTTTGTTGCATGGCCCACAGCAGGCTTCGATACTTTTGCAGACTTTAGAGCAATTAATTCAATTGCTTAAAGGCGAAAAAACTAAACTCAGTCATGCGACTTTAAGACAAATTTATGCCTTGATTGATGAATATCAATAACAGATAAAAGCGCTTGAGTAATTTAAAAAGCTGTGACAAAGTACTCATGAATTCGCATCGCATGGATTTGCGAGCATAGAAAAATAATAGAAATGTAAGTTAAGGAGAACAGGATGCTGCAAATGAGCATGAAGCTTCAGTGTGCCCAACCCCACTTAAATCTTATCCTAAACCATAAAATTGGCAGCACGCTTGTGCTGTAGTTGCATTAATGCCCAAATAATTTGGCAATTTAGTCAATTTTATTTGTATTGGCATCTTTTAGGCTGTACAGCAAAAGGACTGCAATCAGATTGCATTGAAATTGCTTAGACAATGCAATCTAGAAAAACAAGATAATTAAAAAATTAAGGAGAGGTGTATGCTCAAGCAGAGCATTGGTGTGGGAATGTTATGTCTAGCTGGGCATGCTTATAGTGCAAATATTAGTGTCACCACCACTGAAGATATTGTGAAAGATGATAAAGAATGCTCATTGCGAGAGGCAGTGAACTATATCAATCAAGATATGCCTAAAGAGGGGTATTTTGGCTGTGGTGGGGCAGACGCAAGTCCTGTCATTTTATTAGAAAAACAGAAAGTGTATAAACTCAATTCACACTTAAACATTCAGCGTGAAGTAACCATTAAAACCAATTATGACGTTGATTTTAATGAGACGCCTGTTCTGGGTAAAAATAATGCTGTATTACAAATGCAGGCAAAAGACAATATTTTACGCATTGACGATGGCTCACAAGAGAAGCTGCTGAGTGTAGTGTTATATGAAGTCAGCCTGCAAGGTTGTGGGCAGGTTCAATGTGCTCAACAAGGTGGACTGATTTACAACAATGAATATCTACAATTAAGTTATGCAGCATTATCTGGGGGATACGCCACCCAAGGCGGGGCAATTTATAATGTAGGCCATTCAACTGTAGAGAATACGACGGACAGTTTGGTTGTAATCCAGAACAGTTTGTTTGAGAAAAACTATGCGAATGAAGGTGCGGTTTTATTTACCCAACATCCTGCCTATAAAATTTTAAATAGTGTCATTCGAAATAATGAAACTGCAAGTGCCACATCGGCAGGCATTTATTCATCGTTATTATTCAATACCAATCAGTTACCGACCTCTATATTAAATGTCGCCAATTTTATTAAGAACACTACCTTTTTACAGAATAAAGGTTACTTGCTGAATTTACGTGATGGCATTGGCTTAAATAACCTGACCATGATTGGGAATGGCCAAGGCATCCAATTTGTTGCTCCTCAAGGGAAAGCTTTTCTAGCAAACAGTATTTTGGTGGGGAATCCGTATCCGATTACAAATCAGCAGGATTGTAAATTTGAGTCTGGTGATCAAAGCATTTTACAAAATAATTTAGTTTCTGCGGTGTGTGGACAAGGTTTAGCAGAATATCCGAATGATATTTTGACTCAAACCGCTTTAGTTGCAGGCAGTACGCTCGAAGGAAAATGTAGCAGTGCAAATTTAGATCGACAAAGTTTGGTCTGTCCATTTAATCAGGGAACCAGTGACTTTTTAGGCTACTTTAAGCCACGTTTATTGGTGTCTTATCAGAACTTGAGTGATTCACTGATTGTGAATAAGGGCAAGCAATCTACAGGTTCAGATACGGCGCTGGTTGAATGTGAATCAAATGATCAACGTGGACAAGTACGTGATTCAAATAATGTCCTTTGTGACCGTGGTGCAGTTGAACTGGTGTTTCCAACAACAATCGCGCTAATTGGTGATGATATCAATTACGGTGAAGTTGCGAAAATGTCGGTTGCCGATTTACTGGGTGATGGCGAACTTTTGCCGAAAGATCAATGTGAAGCCTTATTAGGTGCGAATCCAGCGGGCGGTGCTTGGCAAGATGGATGTTTACAGGTCGTTCCAACAATTACTCAGCCTAAAGGGACTTTAACGATAGATGAGGAAGGAAACATTCAGTACAAGCCGAATGGAAACTGGCATGGTGCTGATATTTTCAAGATTCGCTTAGTCACCACCACGACACGATTCAATGATTCTCAAAATCCGTATTTAGAGATAAAAGTGCAAGTCTCTCAGGCACCAGCTGGACAAATGGAAAGCAGCAAAGTGAAAACTTCGGGCGGGAGTGCAGGGGTATTCAGTTTATTCGGTTTATTAGCATTGATCGGATTACGTCGTTACAAGAAATAGGCAAGGGAATTGACCGTGAAAAATTATAAAAAAGGTTTACTGACGTTAATGGTACTTTCTGCAATGTCATTGATGGCGGCAGAAGATACATTTATTCACGTCACTACGTTTGATGATGAAGATGGTGAAAATCTAAATCAATGTTCTTTGCGCGAAGCCATTAAAACTGCCGCCGATAATAAAGCTTTTGGTGGATGTAACGCGGGTGATACACGTTTAGGGCAAAAAGATCGGATTCAGTTAAAAGAAGGCACGTATAAACTGAAGCGTGAATTGGTCCCGCAATCAGTGATAGAGATTTATGGTGCTGAACCGCTTGATTATTCCAAGAAGCATGTATTAACCAATACTTATCCTGCCACAACCGCGATTAAAACCACCATCAGTGGCGAAAATCAAACACGAATCTTGAATAGTTCTTTGTCCAAATATGGGGTTTCATTTAAAAACTTAACGTTGGCGAATGCGGTAAGTACTGGATTGGGTGGAGCGATTTATGCTGGTGCAGACATTAATTTGTCCAATGTTACGATTTTGAATTCACGTGCAGCACAAGGTGGTGCAATTTACTTAGATGGTAATATTGCACTGACGATGGATCATGGTTTAATACAAGGTAACCAAGCGGTACAGGGTAGCGTTCTAGCAATGACCTGCCTGAATAATTTGTTATTTACCAAGCCGACTATTACCATTCAAAACAGTAGTCTTGTGGCGAATGGTGCAGCGAATAATCAGAGTATGTTAGAGCTTTGTGGTGAAGCATCAACTTTACTGCAAACCAATACCATTGCCAAAAATCAGGCGAATAGCAGTACAGGGGCGATCATTAAAAATATCTCCTCTAATGCAGCACAGGCAAACTTAAGTGAAAATAGTACGCTTATATTGCTCAGTAATACCATTGTTGAGAATACTGCCGCCAGTACGCTGCTTTATGATCAGTTGGGTAGTAAAGCTATTTCATTTAATGTGTTGGCTTATAATTCGGGGCAATCTTGTCGCTATGCATTGAATAATGGGAATGTGACCGATGCAAAACTCAATATGGTGGCAATGAATAATGCCCTTCAATTCGCGGCAGTGGCAGGACAATGTAATTTACCGAAAGTTGCTTATGAAAGTAATGTTTCTGGAAGCAATACCAATATTGATGTCAGTAATATTTCGATGGGAACATTACTAACGGCCTATACAGAACCGAATGCCAATACCGAATATCTACCGCTGTATTATCCTAAAAATAATCAGACAGCAAATGATTTGGTCAATCTGGATACAGTTGGATGTAGTGATGTTGATCAACGTGGATTTAGCCGCATTACGGATGCCACATTAATTCTCAATCCGAGTATGAAAAATACCTGTGATATTGGTTCGGTTGAGCTCATGCGCTTAACTGCTGCGGATATTATTAATTTAAAGAATTTATCTTATTCGCAAATGATGGATGACTATCAGCAAGCGATTGATTTATATCAAGCACGTATAGATGATAAAGCGACGGATGCGAAATATTTGACGCAATATCAAGCTGAGTTGACTGCTTTTAAAGACTTGAAGAGCAATACTGAAAAATATGCTAAATATCGTGCGATTTATATTGATCCATTTGCATTGGCATTGCCAGATGAACAGTGGGTGAATAATGAATCGCAGGTTCAGGCATTAACTACAGAAAACTATACGATTAGTACCCAAATTTTGGGTGTGGGGCATTATTCTGGTGAAGGCAGTAACTTCCAATTTATTGGTGATCAAGATCCGAAGTTAAAATGTGAATGGGTGCCAGAACTTAAACGAATTATGTTTTATCGCCTAGATGATAGTATTTCGACCATTGGTGAGAATGCTTTATGTACTTATAGCATCACCTCGAAAAAAGATGCGACCAAAACGACATCAGGCTTATTGAGCGCGAGTTTTACCAATATTGCCCCAATTGCAAAAGAGGATACTTATCGCTTGCAATATGGATCTAGCCAGAAAATTTCGTTGCATCCACTAGAAAATGACTTTGATGATGATGGTCCCAAAGGCAGTATTGCCGGATTGAACAAAGCCGACTTTTATCATAATGAAGCAGGTCAAGAATTGGCAATTCGCTTGGATAGTTTACCTAGTGCTATGATGGTCGACCCGTCAGTTCCGCATGGCCCATGTCCTGGAAGTGCAATGCGAGATACTTGTTATTCGAGCGACTTGGTGGTGCAGGTAAAAAATAATTACAGTCCGTTCGACCAGATTTTGGAATATACCGTATTTGATGCTGAAGGTTTGGCTTCAAATCGAGCAAAAATTTATTTAAATAACACGGCTAAGAATACAGTCACATCTGGCGGTGGTGGCGGTTCAATTGGATGGTGGAGTTTACTGGGTTTATTGGGCTTAGGTTTATATCGTCGTCATAGTCAAACAAAAAAGTAATGAATTAAGCATGAATATGAACTTCATTGAGTCATGATGAAGTTAATATTAAAACGCTAAATAGAAAGCTAAAAAGCCAATCCTACGTATATTGTAGATTGGCTTTTTATATGGCAATTGAGATTGGTATAAGTGGCTATTAATGCTGTTCACTGGTGTGATGTAGGTATTTATTCATATATTCTTCACGTATGGTAATACGTTCTTCGGGTGTCGCTTTTTGCATGCGTGCGCGCAAATCATTACGTTCTTGGCTACTCATTTGTTGCCAAGTTTCCCGCATTTTCTGTTTTTCTTGTTCAGGTAATTGCGTAAACCAGTCCATACGTTGTTGTAAGCTGTTGCTTTGTTCATCAGGGATTTCTTTAAGGGATTGATAACGTTTGATTAATGCACGCTGTTCTTGCTCTGAAAGCGTTTCCCACGTTTCAGCCACTTGAGTATTGGCATCTTTAGAAAAAATCCAAAAACGTTCAAAACCTGCAAAACTTGTTTGCAAGAAACCGAGTGCACAAAAAGCAAAAGCTAACCGTCTAGCTGCCATGTGGAACCTTGTCCTCACCTAAAACCATTAACATTTCCAAATCCTCAACCATCTGTGGAGAGAGTTTTGGTGTTACTACAACTTGATTCTGTGGTTTTTCAGACAGGTCGATAGAATTTGGTAAAACCACAATTCCTGCAATTGCCGCTGCCAGAGCAAACCCAGTCATTTTGAAATAGACAAAGCGTGATGATTTTTGCTGCTGGATATGATCCAGAACATGATTCATCACGACAGGTTTTGCCTTATGCTGCTGAGCAAGACCGTCAAGTTTGGAAGAGACTTGTTTTAAGAAATCATCTTGTTTCATTCAGATGACCCTCCCGAATATGGATTCATGTGCGATAACGCAGACCGCAAACCTTGAATCGCGCGATGATAATGGGTTTTTACACTGCCTTCACTACAATTCATAATTTGGGCAGTCGTTTGTGTGTCAAATCCTTCCCAAGCCCGAAGCATAAACGCTTGCTGCTGACGAACTGGTAGTTGGCGAATCGCAGCTTGAATTTCTTCAATTGTGACTGCCTGATCCAGAAACTCAAGTGGGCTAGGGGTTGTTTCATCAATAACATCCTGAATTTCAAGATCATCTTCATCTAGACTCACCTTTTTAAAAAATGAAAAAGGTTGAGAGCGACGAACTTCTTTACGACGCCAATCTTGCAGTTTGTTATTTAAAATGGTGTAAAACAGGGGATACCATTCTTCAGTTGATTTTTCAGAATAGGATTTATGCAAAGAAATAAAGGCTTCTTGGACCAGATCCATTGCGATGCCTTGTTGTCCTTGCGTTGCATTTTCCATCATTACGAGTGCGCGCCCAGTAACGTCTTGCATAAAATTCTTTAGACGTTGTTCAGCCGTACTTTTTAAAGCACTTAAATTTTCAGGCTGAGACTGTTTCGGCGCTAAATCCATAGAGATGGAAAACCCTGTCATTGGATCATCACCATTATTTCCAATACATATCCTTAATAACGTTGGAAATAATGGTTTGGTTGACAATACCCGTTATTATTTTTTCAAGTGTAATCTATTTTTGAAATTGGGCACGACAATTTAAAATAAAAAGTGTATTAGATGCGTTGACGAACCATTTCAAAAAAGCAGATTGAACCCGCAATAGCGACATTGAGAGATTCTTGACCGCCTGGCTGTGGAATGCTCAGTGCTTGAGCATGTGCTAAAGCAAAGTCAGAAACCCCTTGGCCTTCATTACCTAAGATCCAGACACAAGCTTGTGTTAAATCTTTTTGATATAAACTTTCCGCTTGATGCGAGCTGGTCACATACACTGGAATTTCAAAGCGGTCGAGTACATCTTCGATGGCAACGTTTTCGTAGGTGTTGAGTGAGAAGTGTGCACCCATGCCTGCACGTAATACACGTGGTGACCAGAGTGCTGCAGAACCTTTGGTACAAATAACTTGCTTGATACCAGCTGCCGCAGCAGAGCGAAGTAGTGTGCCTACATTGCCTGGATCTTGAATATTTTCCAAAATCAAGGTATCCAAGCTAAAGTCTACACTTTGGCTTGAACTTGGTAAGTCTACAACTGCCAAGAAGGGCAAAGTGGTTCCCAATGTGCTTAAGTCACGATATAGGCTTTCAGCAATGACAAAAACAGCACCTTCATATTCATCTAAAATATCGCAAATATCAGGGTGTTCGAGTGCATTTTCAGTGGTGAAAATGGAATTGAGTTTCTTCTTTTTTTCAACCCAAGCTAAGCCTAAGTGTGTCCCTTCAAGCACGGTTTGACCTTGCTTTTTACGGTAGCTACTTTGCTCTATTAAACCACGGAGATGTTTAATCTTTGGGTTGTCTTTTGATTCAAGGAAAATAATGGACATGGAGGAGACTCATGCGCATAACGCGTTAGATGGCTATGCGCATTTAAAAAAAAATTAGTTGTGGTAGCCAGTCACTAAATTGACTTCGTTTTTAGAACCAATAATCACAGGGACACGTTGGTGTAGGTCAGTTGGTTCAATGTCAAGAATACGAACGCGACCTGTGGTAGATGCACCGCCAGCTTGTTCAATCAGCATACTCATAGGGTTTGCTTCATACATCAAACGCAGGCGACCTGCTTTTTTCGGATCTTTAAGATCGTATGGATACATGAAAATACCGCTACGGCAAAGGATGCGGTGAATGTCGCCAACCATACATGCAACCCAACGCATGTTGAAGTCTTTCTCACGTGGGCCTGTTTTACCTGCAAGAAGTTCTTCAATATAACGTTTTACTGGGTTTTCCCAGTGACGTTGGTTTGATGAGTTAATAGCATATTCTTTGGTATCTGCTGCGACTTGAATATTTTCAGAGGTGAGTAAGAATTGTTGAGTTTCTGGGTCAAAGGTAAAGAATACCGTACCCGCACCGACTGTTAATGCCAACATGGTTGATGGACCATAAAGCACATAACCCGCAGCAACTTGCTGAGTGCCTGCCTGCATGAAATCTGCTGACTGAGTCACTGCATTTTTTGCAGGCAAGATTGAGAAAATAGTACCTACGCACATGTTAATGTCGATGTTGCTTGAACCATCAAGTGGATCAAATAACACTAAATATTCACCATTTTCTTGGGCAGGAGTAAAGTCGTCTAATTCTTCCGAAGCTAAACCACCCACATGTGGATGAATTTTTAATGCGTCAATTAAATAGTCATTTGAAATCACATCCAGTTTTTTCTGTTCTTCACCTTGCACATTTTCATTTTCAGCACTGCCCAATACCCCAGCAAGCGCGCCTTTTTGTAAAGCTTGATCAATGGTTTTACACGTATTTGCAATAGTATCAATGACTTTTGCAAGTTCAGGTGTAAGATTCCCAGTTTGTTGTTCTAAGAATTGGGAAAGGGTGAGGTATGCCATGGCAGGAAAACTCCGAGTGAAAACCAATCAAATTGAGCAAAAAAAATTTAGACAGCTAGTTTAGATGAGAATGCCGCAAAAGAAAAATTAAACTCGATTATTTGGCTTGATTTTACCCTTGCAACTTTTAGGGATAGTGCTATGTTGATGGGAAGGATGAAGAAGAATGTGGGAGAAGAATGATGACAACGCAAAAGTTTGATGCGATGCCAACAGAAAATGAAGGCATTAGTTTAGATGATATTAGTCCTGAAAAGGTAAAAGAAGCTTGGAAAGAATATGAAGCCAAGCCTGAATATAAGGATTTCAATAAGCATGATTTGATTGAGTCCATGCAGCATGAACATGAAGAAGATGAGCACAAACCTGCTTAGCCCATAAAAAAAGCGCTTTAATTTTTAAAGCGCTTTTTTTATGTCTGTAGACAAGCTTATTTTAATAAAGGCGGCACAGCTTCATAGTTGATTTCTACGCGGCGGTTTTCTTTCCACGCATTTTCATCATGCCCTGCATTAATTGGCATTTCTTTACCATAGCTAACAGCTTCTAATTGAGTCGGGCTTACACCATTGGTGATTAAGAAGCTTTCTACTGCTTTGGCACGACGCTCACCCAATGCCATATTGTATTCACGTGTGCCACGTTCATCAGTATGACCAGTTAATGCAACTTTCGAATTTGCATTTGCCATAAGGAACTGCGCGTGAGCTTGAAGTGTTTGGTAGTCTTCATTTGAAAGATCACTACTGTCGTAGTCAAAATGCACCGCACGTTTCGCTAAAAATGCTTTGTTTGCAGCTGTAACACCCTTTGAAGATGCACCTGCAAGATTCTGCGCATTTAACGCAGCATCTTCACTTAATCCTTCAGTGCTGACTGTTGTGCCCGCAGAATTTGGTGTTTGACCTGTTTGTATTTCGGCTGCTGGTTTACGGCTAGCACAGCCAGTCATAATTAAGGCTGAAGCCAAAACAGGTAAAACTAATAGTTTAATAGCGTTCATCTTCATCTCCATAAAGATTGATTTTTAAAAAATTATTTAGGTGCCCAAGCGGGTTCACGAACTTCGCCTTGTTCACTTGGTAAATTCATACGGAAACGACCATCGACCGACATAATAGAAAGCAAGCCACGGTTATCTTCACGAGTGGCATAAACCACCATTTGCCCATTTGGTGAGAAGCTTGGGGATTCGTCTAGACTGGTTGGGGTCAGAATATTGGTGATCCCCGTATTAATGTCTTGAATTGCAACTTTGTAGCTGCTGCCACTTGGACGATGCACCAATGCCACTTTTTGACCATCAGCACTTAAAGTACCGCGTGCGTTGAATGCACCACGGAAGGTAATCCGCTTGCTACTGCCATCTGCGAAGCTATAACGGTAAATTTGTGGTGATCCACCACGGTCTGAAGTGAAAATAAAGGATTTACCATCAGGTGCATAACGTGCTTCGGTATCAATTGCACTGTCATTGGTCATGCGTTGTAACTGACGCGTATTTAAATCCATTTGATAAATTTCTGGATTACCATGCATAGATGCAGTAAATAACATGGATTTGCCATCTGGAGAGAAACTTGGTGCACCATTTAAGCCACGGAAGCTCGCCAGTTTTTCGCGTTGACCTGTGGCTAAATCTTGTACATAAATTGCAGGACGTTTGCTTTCAAATGACACATACGCAATTTTTTGTGCATCAGGAGTCCACGCAGGAGATAAGATTGGATCACGCGAGGTGAGAATAGTTTTAGGCTGTTCACCATCTGTATCTGCAATCTGTAAAGTATAACGTTGCTCAGGTGTTGCAGGGTTACGGAGGACATAGGCAATACGTCCACTAAAATCCCCTTGAATGCCCGTCAATGCTTGGTAAATAGCATCACTGATCATATGTGCGGCTTGACGTACGCGTGAGGTGGGTACGGTCAATAATTCATTCAGCAGATATTGTTGTTTTTGAATGTCATAAAGTTGGTAGTGAACTTCGTAACTTCCCGCAGCATTTTGTTTAATTTCCCCTGTGACAACATAAGGAACGCCAGCAGATTGCCATGCAGCAGCATTGGGATTATTCATACTTGCGCTTGCAGGTAAGTTTTGCGATGCACTGCTGAATTTTCCTGAACGATTCAAGTCATTTTCAACAATAGAATAAATGGTTTGATCATTACTAAATGGAATAATCGCAATTTTAGGGGCTTGCTCAGGTGCCTTTGCAATTTCTAAATGAAGTTGTGCATGGCTGGTTTGAACCAGTAGCGGCATAAGAGCCGTCATGATTGCCAAACCAAGCAGATGTTTACGCGTATTTTCCATCATTCGCTGTATACTCTGAAACGTCAGTCTTTGTGGGTTGTGTGAAATTGCCTAACATAATGGCATGAATTTGCATGATTTAAAGTATTACATTATGGCTAAACTGTTATAACACTGTGAAAATGCTTAATCGCCATGCGTTTGGCATGGCGATTGTGATTATTGAGCACTAAAAGATGAGGTAAATGTGCGCGCTTCACGCCGTGCATCAGGGTCTGAAGGCATAGGATAAGGTGCTGCTGCACGAACCGCTGCTTCCACACTGGCTTTCATATCTGGGTCGCTTGCATTGACGACAACGGATAAAACTGAACCACTCTCACTTAAGGTAACTCGAGCACTGGCTTTCTGACCAGATGCGCTTGCAGGTGGATTCCAAGCACGTTTCACTTTGTTTTCAAAGTCTCGTTTTGCTGTAGAGGCAATACGTTTTGCTTCGGCTTTTTTATTGGCAGCTTCTTCCGCAGCTTTCTTCGCAGCTGAGGCTTTGGCTTCTGCTTCAGCACGTTCTTTTGCATCCGCATCGGCTTGTGCTTTAGCTGCTTTAGCAGCATCTGCCTGAGCTTTGGCTTTTGCAGCAGCATCGGCTTGTGCTTTGGCTTTTGCAGCGGCATCCGCTTGTGCTTTGGCTTTTGCAGCGGCATCCGCTTGTGCCTTGGCTTTTGCAGCGGCATCTGCTTGCGCTTTGGCTTTCGCAGCAGCATCCGCTTGTGCCTTGGCTTTTGCAGCGGCATCGGCTTGTGCCTTGGCTTTTGCAGCGGCATCTGCTTGCGCTTTGGCTTTCGCAGCAGCATCCGCTTGTGCCTTGGCTTTTGCAGCGGCATCGGCTTGTGCTTTGGCTTTTGCAGCGGCATCCGCTTGTGCCTTGGCTTTTATAGCAGCATCTGCCTGAGCTTTGGCTTTTGCAGCAGCATCGGCTTGTGCTTTGGCTTTTGCAGCGGCATCCGCTTGTGCCTTGGCTTTTGCAGTAGCATCCGCCTGTGCTTTGGCTTTTGCAGCGGCATCCGCCTGAGTTTTGGCTTTGGCGGCAGCATCAGCTTGTGCCTTGGCTTTCGCAGCAGCATCCGCTTGTGCTTTAGCTTTTGCAGTAGCATCCGCTTGCGCTTTAGCTTTTGTGGCAGCATCGGCTTGTTGAGCTTT
>NZ_SJOD01000002.1 GCF_004331175.1 Acinetobacter sp. ANC 4178 | reverse complement strand
TGTTAATAACTCATTTGACGAAAGTTAGGCATACACAATGTGTAAATAAGACCATAACCAATAGTCATAAACAGTTGTGCTGGCGACAATAGCAAGAGTGAACCACCTGATCCCTTCCCGAACTCAGAAGTGAAACCTCTTAGCGCTGATGGTAGTGTGGGGTTACCCATGTGAGAGTAAGTCATCGCCAGCTCATTATTCAAACACCCCCTGGTCATCAGATCAGGGGGTGTTTCTCTATCTGGAAAATAATACTTTATTTCCACACAGATCCTGATAAATATAGAAAATTATTAAAATATGGTTGTTCTACTCGGTTTAAAAATTTCAATTTCCAAGCTAACAAAAAGAACTATTCAAAAAATTTTAAAGCGAGTTCCATTTTATAGATTTGGGTTAAGGCAAGTTTTGATTTTTATCCAATTCCTTTGTATTTAGTATTGAGATAAGGAGTCTAAAATTTTTTTAATAAAAATCAATATATTGTGCTGTATATGGGGTGAGAGGTATTCAGATATAGGTCATTCTTGAAAAAATTTTAAAGAATAAGAATTTTTTACATGAGGACTGGCAAGACGTATCTTTTATTGGAAAGATATTGCATGCTCATTTGAGCGCTGCAATTTATAGGGGATTTAAAAAGCATGAAAATAGGGTTGGATAGTTGTTGATCACACTGGTTACTGGAGACCTTGTGGTTGATGCGAATACGAGTAAATGATTGGTAATTTGAAAATAAAGGATTAGGCTTGAAATAACAGAAGATTATTGGTGGGCTTAAGTGCAGCAGAATTTTGTATGACTTTTACTAAAACTATGCTATAAAAACATAAAGCGGCATAAAAATTGCTTGTATTTAATGATTAATAATGAGTAGGGTTATATGAAGTTATCGGTTGGACTCAAAGTTGCGAACTCATTGTCGTTGACTCCTCAGTTGCAACAAGCCATTCGTTTGCTTCAATTGTCCAGTTTGGAATTGGAACAAGAAATTCAAATTCAACTCGACAGTAACCCATTATTAGAAAAAGTAGAAGAACAAAATAGTGTCGAAAGTTTATCAAGCTTAGAAAAAGAACATGATAATACTGATTTAACCAGTGAATTAAATGCCGATCATCTACCCGATGACTTACCTGTAGATACGGATTGGGATGATGTTTATACCCATCAATCAACCAGTTTGGGGAGTGCCGAATTTGAGGAGCGAGAGGATAATCGCCAAGGTCACATAGGCTTAAAAGAGCATATGCTTGAACAAATTAACTTGCTTCATTTTTCTCAAATTGATCGTTTAATTGCCTACTGTATTATTGACTCATTAGATAATAAGGGCTTTTTGGATGTCGAGATTTCAGAAATTACAACATCCGTTCAACACCTTTTAGCATCTATGGATTATGATGAAGTCATCGAAGATGATGAAGTCATTGTTGTCTTAAAACATATTCAACGTCTTGATCCAATTGGAATAGGGTCTAGAAATCTGGCTGAATGCTTAATGGTTCAACTGGAAAGTTTACCCGTTCAAACGACTTATCGTCATGAAGCGATGATTTTGCTTAAACATTATGAATTATTGATTTCTAATGAGCTTGCGAAGTTGCTTAAACAGACAGGATTAAATACAGACCAACTCAAATCTGCGGTGAATTTATTAAAAACATTAAAAGCACATCCAGGACTTGAGTTTGAAGATAAAGATTCGGATTACCAAATTCCAGATGTTGTGGTCATGAAGCGCAATGATCATTGGCAAATTCAATTGAATCCTGATGTAATGCCTAAATTAAGAGTAAATTCATTTTATGCGAACATGATTCGTCGAGCAGATCAAAGTGATGAAAATCAATATTTGCGTAATCAAATGTTGGAAGCCAAGAATTTTATTAAAAGTGTCGATGAACGCCATAAAACTTTATTGAAAGTAGCTTCGTGTATTGTCGAGCATCAAAAGGCATTTCTTGAGATTGGTGCTGAAGGGATGAAGCCTTTGGTGCTGCGTGATATTGCAGAAGAAGTTGAGTTACATGAGTCAACCGTTTCGCGGGTGACAACCAATAAGTATATGTTGACGCCACGTGGGTTGTTTGAATTGAAGTATTTTTTCTCAAGTCACGTGGGGACAACGTCGGGTGGTGAAGCCTCTTCTACAGCGATTCGTGCCAAAATTAAGAAAATGATTGCAGAAGAAAATACACGTAAGCCTTTGTCTGATAATGCGATTGCCAATATGTTGAAGGATGAGGGTATTGATGTGGCACGTCGTACGGTCGCAAAGTATCGTGAATCGTTACATATTCCGTCTTCTTCCGAGCGAAAAGTCTTGATCTAAAATTTAAAGTATGACTATTCTAGAGATTCATTATGACGAAATAATGAATCTCTTTTTTATTTTAAAGGACGGTTGAAATGATTTGATCAGATTGCGCAGATTCTTTTCTGGCTGTGAAACATTTCGGCTGTACCTTTGCTAATCCTAAAAGAAGGTGAGGGATAGAATTATGCAAATAACAATTCGTGGTCATCATTTAACTATCACCCCTGCGATCGAAGAAAATATTCGTGAAAAATTTGCCCAAATGACGAAGCACTTAGATCAAGTCAATAGTATGCAGGTGAAACTCTCTAAAGATCATCAAATTGATAAACATTCTAAAAAAGGGAGTGCGAATCATATAGCCGAAGCTATTATTCGTTTACCGGGTATAGAATTGTTTGCGCAGGCCACGGCAGATGATATGTACACTTCAATTAAAAAATTGACAGAAAAATTAAAACGACAATTGCACAAACATCGAGAATTACAGATGGATTATGTTCCACTTTTAGTTTGATCTAAATTTCAATCGAGGGAGGTTTATCACAAACCTCCTTTTTTTATATATAAAAAATGTGCGATGAATGCATTATTTTTCCTGATTTATAGTAAAATGGCGGGTTTTACACCATTGGTCCTGTATAGAGGTCTTTGTCATGAATAGTGAACAGCTCACTGAAATTTTAAAAACTGCTTTTCCTGAAGCTGAAGTTGCAGTTAGTGGGCAAGCGGGCAAGTTTGATCTTCGAATTGTTGATGATCAGTTTGAAGGAAAACGTCCTGTTGCACGCCAACAGACTGTTTATGCTCCGTTGAACTCTTACATCGCAAGTGGTGAAGTCCATGCTGTGACCATTCGCGCAATGACAAAAGAAGAATGGCGCAAAGCTAGCCTTTTTGGAGCTTAAAAATTAATGGATAAATTTTTGATTGAAGGTGGCGTTAAGCTTGAAGGTGAAGTTCGAATTTCGGGTGCAAAAAATGCGGCATTGCCGTTGCTTGCTGCCATGATTTTGGCAGATTCACCGATCAAACTGACCAATGTACCGCATTTAAAAGACGTCAATACTTTAGTGAAATTGATTGCGGGTTTAGGCATTCAAATGACCTATGAAGGCGATACGGTTACTGCAGATACGTCAACCTTAGATAACCAATTTGCACCTTATGAATTGGTTAAAACCATGCGGGCTTCAATTTTAGTGCTTGGTCCTTTGGTTGCACGTTATGGCAGTGCTAAAGTGTCTTTGCCTGGTGGATGTGCGATTGGTTCGCGTCCAGTCGATCAACATTTAAAAGCACTTGAAGCATTAGGTGCTGAAATTGAAGTTGAAAATGGTTATGTACATGCCAAAGTCGATGGTCGCCTAAAAGGTGGTGAAGTCGTTTTTGACATGGTGACTGTGGGTGGAACAGAAAATATTTTAATGGCAGCTGCGCTCGCGGAAGGTGTAACGACCATTCGTAATGCTGCACGTGAACCTGAAATTACCGATCTTGCGAAAATGTTGATCAAGATGGGGGCTAAAATTGAAGGCTTGGACACAGATACGCTTGTTGTAACGGGTGTTGAAAGCTTACATGGTTGTGAATATGCCGTTGTAGCCGATCGTATTGAAACAGGTTCATATTTAGCCGCTGCTGCGATTACAGGTGGTCGTGTGAAGACCACGCATACTGACCCAAGTTTAATGGAGTCAGTACTGGAAAAGTTTGAAGAAATGGGTGCGGAAGTGACCCGTGGTGACGATTGGATTGAACTGGATATGTTGGGTAAACGTCCTAAAGCAGTGAGCTTCCGTACGCTTCCTCATCCTGAGTTTCCAACTGATATGCAAGCTCAGTTAATGGCTGTAAACGTGATTGGTCGTGGTTTTGCGACCATTTCAGAAACGATTTTTGAAAACCGTTTTATGCATGTGCCTGAGTTGTCTCGTATGGGGGCAAATATTGAAGTTGAAGGAAATGATGCAATCGTAACCGGTGTCGAGAAGCTTTCTGCTGCACCCGTGATGGCAACAGATTTACGTGCATCATTCTCTTTGGTATTGGCTGCCTTGGCTGCTGAAGGTGAAACGTTGATTGACCGTATTTATCATATTGATCGCGGTTATGAAGATGTAGAAGCAAAATTACAAGGTTTAGGTGCTCAAATTAAGCGAGTAAGTGCATGAGTGACATGAGAAACGATGATCCTAATTTCAATGTAATGGGTAATTTTGATCATGGTTTAACATTGGCATTGAGTAAGGGGCGTATTCTCAAGGAGACTTTACCCTTACTTGAAACAGCGGGTATCAATTTACTCGAAGATCCTGATAAATCACGTAAATTGATTTTTCCGACCACACATAAGCAAGTCCGTATTTTAATTTTACGTGCTTCTGATGTACCGACTTATGTAGAAAATGGTGCGGCAGATATTGGTGTTGCGGGCAAAGACGTGCTTATGGAACATGGCGCGCAAAACGTTTATGAACCACTCGATCTCAAAATCGCAGTATGTAAACTGATGACCGCGGGCAAAGTTGGCATGGAACGTCCAAAAGGGCGTTTAAAAATTGCCACCAAATACGTGAACTTAACCCGTCAGTACTATGCTAGCTTAGGTGAGCAAGTCGATGTGATTAAGTTGTACGGCTCTATGGAACTGGCACCATTGGTGGGTTTGGGCGATTACATTGTCGATGTGGTTGATACAGGGAATACGCTACGTGCCAACGGTTTAGAACCATTGGAAGAAATCTGTAAAGTATCTTCTCGTTTGATCGTGAACAAGGCAAGCTTCAAGCGGAAGCAAGCGTTGTTAAACCCAATTCTTGCACAGTTAGAAACAGCAGTCGCTGAACGTGAAGCATTAAAGAACAAATAGTTGATCTTTTTTGTTTAAAGAAACCGCCATCCATGATGGCGGTTTTTTTGTGCCTGCTCATTTTTTAATATTTTTATTGGATTGAAATACAATAGGATTGAATCTGAACCAGTTGATTTAAAGTATCAAACGTATAGATATCACAAGCAGAAATTCGGGATGTCTGCTTGGTGTCATGAAATTGTGCTTCCCCTTGAACAATCACATGATGGCCCGTTTGATGAATTGCTTGAATATGGAACTCATACGCGATGGTCGTAAAATAATGCTCGATAGACTGGCAATGTTTGAGCACTTGATCAAAACCTGAAATCTGTTGTTTACCCACAATTTCCCATGTAATGGTTTCTGAAAAATAGGGTTGGATTGGGCTAAATTGTCCCGTTGAAAAGCATGTGGCTATGTCCGTGAGGGTCATCTTTTTTTGACTTTTTTTATTTAGATTCGGTAATTCTAGTTTAAAAATCATGATCACATTCATTTCCCGATGAAGTTAAAAGTAATTTTTCATTACACTCCGTGTTTAGCTGGAGGATTGTTGCCCACAAAATACAGGAAACAAGGTAAACTAAAGCTTCCCTTTATTTTCATTGTGGATAAATTGATGCGACGTTTATCGACTCAAGATCAGAACTTTAAACAAGTCTTTGCTGATTTGTTGGCTTTTGAAACCGTGAGTGACCCAGAACTTTTAAAAACCGTAGATCAAATCATCGCTGATGTTCGTCAGCATGGTAATGCTCATGTTCTTAAACTCACTCAACAGTTCGATCGACATCCAGCGCATCAATTTTCAGATTTAGAACTGACCCAAGAACAATTAAAAACCGCTTTTGATGGTTTGAGTATCGAAGTCCGCGAGGCGTTAGAGCTTGCTGCAAACCGTATTCGTGAGTTTCACCAAGCGCAAAAACAAGAAGGCTGGACCTATGTGGATGCCTTGGGGAACACACTTGGGCAAAAAGTAACGCCTTTAGATCGCGTTGGGATTTATGTACCTGGTGGTTTGGCATCTTATCCGTCTTCTGTGTTAATGAATGCTGTGCCTGCGCATGTGGCGGGTGTGCCTGAAATTATTATGGTCGTGCCTGCACCGAACGGTGAGTTGAATCCTTTGGTATTAGCAGCCGCTTATTTGGCTGGTGTCAGCCGTGTCTTCACCATTGGTGGGGCACAAGCGGTTGCGGCTTTAGCCTATGGTACAGAAACGATTCCGGCAGTGGATAAGATTACAGGACCGGGCAACCGTTTTGTCGCGGCTGCGAAACGTGCAGTATTCGGACAAGTCGGTATCGATATGATTGCAGGGCCGTCTGAAATTTTAGTTTATGCTGAAGGCGTGAATAATGCACAATGGTTGGCAATGGATTTATTGTCCCAAGCCGAGCATGATACTGTAGCGCAAGCGGTGTTTATCACACCTGATGAGCAATTACTGAATGATGTTGCTCAAGCGGTAGAAGAGCATTTAGCCGTATTACCAAAAGCTGAAATTGCGCGCACTTCAATTGCAAATCGTGGGGCTTTGGTATTGGTCAAAGACCGTCAAGAAGCCATTGATTTAATTAATCAGGTTGCACCAGAGCATTTAGAGCTTTGCCTAGATGAAGCGCAGGAAATGGCAGAAGATATTCGCCATGCAGGCGCAATCTTCATGGGGCGTTATACCCCAGAGGCAATCGGTGACTATTGTGCAGGGCCAAACCACGTTTTGCCAACTTCTGGTACGGCACGCTTTTCTTCGCCGCTGGGTGTATATGATTTTCAAAAGCGTTCAAGTTTGATTATGTGCTCTGAGCAAGGTGTGAAAACTTTGGCGAAAACCGCGGATATTCTAGCGCAGCAAGAAAACTTAGATGCGCATGCGCGTTCAGCACGTTATCGTTATCAATAAATTATTTTAAAACCTCTCCCTACCTCTCCTAAACGGAGAGGGAACGCATCGATGAAATCAATCTGAGGCGTAATTCCTCTCCTTGAGCAAGTTTTAAGGATTCCCTTAAGGCGAAGTGCAAGAGAGGTTAGGAGAGGAAATATAGAGAAATAAAATGTCAAATATCAGTCCAGCACAAATGCGTTTTTGGAGCCCTCAAGTACGTGAATTAGAACCGTATGTACCAGGTGAGCAACCGAAAATTCAAAATTTATTAAAATTAAATACCAATGAAAACCCATACCCGCCATCTCCAAAAGTGGTAGAAGCTGTTCAAGCGGTATTAGTGGATTCTGCGGATGCCCTACGTTTATATCCTGACCCTGATGCTTCCGCTTTAAAGCAGGCGATTGCCAAACAACAAAATGTTGCGCTTGAGAATGTTTTTGTGGGTAATGGTTCAGACGAGGTTTTGGCACATATCTTTAAGGCTTTTTTTGTCCAAGATAAACCCATCCTTTATCCAGATATTACCTACAGTTTTTATCCTGTTTATAGCCAATTCTTTGGGGTTGAAACACAAGTTTTACCGTTGAATGATGCTTTTGAAATTGTGGTAGATGATTATAAGCAAGCCAATGGTGGCATTATTATCACCAATCCGAATGCGCCAACCAGTATCGCTTTAGGTCTGCAAGCCATTGAAGAAGTTTTGCAAGCCAATCCTGATTCAGTGGTGGTAATTGATGAAGCTTATGTCGATTTTGGTGCTGAATCTGCTGTTAAATTAGTGGAAAAGTATGAGAACTTGGTGGTTTGCCAAACCACATCCAAGTCTCGTTCATTGGCTGGTTTACGTGTTGGTTTTGCGATTGCACAGCCACATTTAATTGCAGCACTGGAAGCGGTGAAAAATAGTTTTAATTCTTATCCAATGGATCGTTTTGCCATTGCTGCAGCCGTAGCTTCTTTTGAAGATCAGGCGTATTTTGAACAGCAATGTGAAAAAGTCATTCGCAGCCGTGAAAAACTGGTCAATGAACTGCAAGCGATTGGTTTTGTGGTATTGCCATCTAAAGCCAACTTCATTTTTGCATCTTTACCCAATAAAGATGCGGGTGAATTGGCGGCTGAATTACGTGCGTGTGGCATTATTGTGCGTTATTTCAATAAGCCACGCATTAATCAATTCTTGCGTATTACCATTGGTACAGATGAGCAAAATCAGCGTTTGGTTGAAACCTTAAAGCAAGATATTTTGGTTTAAGATTGTGGCTTCTGCCATGTGTTGAGTAAGTCCAGCATGGCAGAAACTTTATCAAAACATTCTTGGTATTCCGCATCGCAGTCAGACGCAATGGTGATTCCGCCGCCTGCCCAAAGAGAAATATGTTGTTGATATTTCTGAATGGAGCGAATCAAAATATTCCATGAACCTGTACCATCAAAATTAAAATAACCTAATGATCCACAATATGCACCGCGTGGCGCACCTTCTAATTCTTCTATAATTTGCATGGCACGAATTTTGGGCGCACCTGTAATTGAGCCACCAGGTAGAGCCGCCAACAATACATCTAAAGCTTTGACAGCAGGTTTCAGGGTTGCTGTGACTTCACTGACCATGTGATGAACTTGATTAAATGATTCAATTTCAAATAATTTTGGTGTTTTAACCGTTCCTGTTTCCGCATAAACACTTAAATCATTACGTAACAAATCTACGATCATGACATTTTCAGCCTGATCTTTAGAAGAGTGTTGTAATTGGTGTTTAGATTGTGCATCGCGCTCTGCATCTGCATAACGTGGCATAGTACCCTTAATGGGTTTAGTGACCAGTTTTTTTCCTGCTAGAAATTCGATAAAAAGTTCAGGCGAGCAGCTCAGTAATTCAAACTCTTCTGTTTTTAAATACCCAGAATACGGTGCATCAGTCAGTTGCCAGAACGCTTGTGCCACGGAAAGTAAACGCCCTTCAGCTTGTCCCTTAAATTCTTGGGTCAGGTTAATTTGATAACAATCACCTGCCTTAATATATTCTTGAACTTGTGCAAAAGCCGCTTGATATTGTTGCTTATTCCAACGTGCGTGACAGGTTTGAGTGAGCTGTAATGGAGTGACTTTGGATGTAGCTTCTAATTTGTTCTGAATGAATGCGAAAATTTGTTCAGCTTCTGGCTCATCACTATAAAAATACCAAGCATCATCCTGAAATTTTAAATAAGTTTGAAATAAACCAAGCCAAAAACTAGGTTGATCTTTTGAGTGAACTTTCACATGTTGTGCACTGGCAAAATCATAACTGATGAAGCCCATTAAGCCGCCCTGAAATCCATCAGTATTGGATTGAAGATTTTCAGACTGTTTAAACCTTAAACTGGATTCAATGGGGATATATTGGTCAAGCTGTGTTCTTTGGTAAGTTTGACGGACGCCATTTTTTACACATTCAAATTGACATGGAAGAAAAGCAATGACCGGGCTTTGATTGTTTTTTAAATAAATTAAATGTGGAAGATCATCGAGACATGAAAGAATTTCTTGAACATTAACAGGTTGATCACAAATCACATTTTGGAAAAGAGAAGGGCTGGTCATATGCTTAATAAAGCTGGCATTAAAACTATATTCTATATTTTACTCGAATGTGAAGGAAACAACACAGTAAATACCGTTTGTCGGCAAGATTCACATTACGACCAACAGCAGTTGAACAAAAAATAACAGACCTATAACGTTATGGGTGCCAACGGATCACTCAAGGAACTATGTACTGTTGTCGAAAAACAAATAAAACAACAGATGCATCGAGTGGTTGACATTTAAAGAAAAAGAATACTCTTGGGAGAGTGGAACATGAAAAAATTAACTAAACTTGTTTTAGTTTCTTCAATGGCTATTAGCGCGAATGCGATGGCTATGCAAGCAATGGACGATGCTTCATTAAGCGCGACAACGGGTCAAGATGGTTTAAATATCGGTATTGGCATTTCTAAAGTCGAGATTGAGAAATTATTCATTCACGACAATGACGGTCTTGCAACAGCTGGATTGGGCGGTACTTCAACTGCGGGTGCCATTGTAATTAAGGGCAATGGTACCGGTGCGACTGCAACCAAAGGTATTGTGATTGGTGCAAACTATGATAATGCGGGTGCATACTTACTTGCTTCACGTAACCTTGCAGATTTAACCATTGATACTGATGCAGGTACTTCAGGAACAGGTGGTGCGTTCCTGAACATCGGTGCGCAAGTTTCTGGTTTGGATATTAAAATTGGGGAAATTGGGGTAACAGGTTCAGGCGCGCTTCCAACAGCAGCTTCAACCAGTATTCGTCGTGGTGGAGATGATACCAACTACAATGCAATTTTATCAGGTCTATCTTTAAAAACAGGTCCTATGTCTGCCAATATTCAACTGGGTGCAGCACCACAAGGGGCTATGGTTAAGTTGAATGCACAGATGATCGGTGGTCTAGAAATTACCAACCTTGGTATTTTGGATAACTCAACTAAACAAGGCACTGGGGATGGTACTACAGGTAACCGTGCAGCAGGTCAAATCTTCGTAGATAGCATTAAAGTAGCGGATGCAAATGCTAAAGATTTAACCTTGAATCAATCAATCAGTGTGATTGGTACAGAAGGTGCGAACAAAGGCTATTTACGTATTATCAGCTCTAGCGGTGCAGTAGATAACTATGTGAAAGGTGTGCATTTAGGTAGTCAAGCTGCTTCATCAATTGGTGATGTAGAAGTACAAGGTTTACAAACCTATTTCAGCCCATCTTTAGGTGTTTACACTCCAGGTGCAGTCATCACGATTTCTGGTCACTAATCATTTCCTAGGAAAAGCGCGTGAATTCACGCGCTTTTTTTTACAAAAAACCATTCAGTTCATCTAAAAATGTAAGAAAAGGCTGTTTCTTTTTTAAAAAAACAGGTATGTTGTCAAAATACAAGGAAGTATAGAGTTTTTACTCTAGAAAAATAATAAATTTCAGGCACGTCATGCCGAACATCAGAAAGTTAGGGAATATGTTAGAGATCGCATTGGGCTCGGCATTGATGTACTATTTTGCCACGCAAGCCTTTGAAATAAAAGAAAAACCTCCTGAAGCAGTCTATTACACTGAAACACTCGATTCACGGCAAGATTCCTTTACCCGCATGCACCGTGAAACCGTTCAAATTAAACCTGCATTGATCGATCAATTTCGTGGCATTGTACGTCAAGCCTATGACTATAGCTGTGGTTCCGCTGCATTAACGACTTTACTCAATGGTTATGTGGGAACGCAGTTGACGGAACAACAAACCATGACTGGCTTACTCAAGTTCGGTGAGTCAGAACGGATTATTGAGCGTCGTAGCTTTTCATTACTGGATATGAAGCGTTTTGTCGCTGCACTCGGTTTAGAGAGTGGAGGCTATAAAGGTGAATTCTCAGATTTAGTTGCACAAGGTCAGCCTGCCATTGTTCCAATCTCTTATGCGGGGTTTAAACACTTTGTGGTGTTTAAGGCCTATAAGGATAGGCGTGTTTACGTCGCTGATCCAGCTTTGGGAAACATTAGTTTTGATGAAGAACGCTTTAAAGAAATTTGGGAAAATAACACCCTATTTCTAATTAGTGTTCCACCAGAACAACGTAAAAATTTATTGGCATTACAGGATAGTGATATGCGTCATGTTGAGGATGCAACAGTGAACCGTTATGCATTGGTTGATATTCAATATCCACAGTTTTATATGGAAAAACTGGCAGATCGGGGAGCGACGATCTCAAGAATTGTCAATAATAACCCAGAATCGGAGATGAACGGCCAATATGTCGATCGACATTTACGCCTATATTACAAGAGCAAATAGCACGCGGTTTAAAGCAAATAAAAAAAGAATAGAGTGGACGGAAATGAAAAATCAATGGATGAATAAAACTTTATTGGTGCTGAGTATTCAAATTTTGATGGGGACTGCTTATGCAGCCGATACGACAGCTGAAACACAGGGAACAACCGTTGGAGCTCAAGAAACAGCAGTTGCATCAAGTGTAGAAACCAATGCCACAACACCACCGCATGATGCTTCTAATGCATTACAGCAACAAGAGGGTGATGCGACTAAACAAACCAATCTTGAAGAAGTTTTTACCTCAAACGAGCGTCAATATTCTTTAATTAAAAAAGGCGATATTTCTGCATTTTACGATGTGGATTATACCTACTATCGCGATACCCAATTAGATCTAGAAATGGCACAAGGTAGCCTGTATCAATTACGCGTGCAGGAAAATGCCAGCCATACTTTGACCAATACTTTTACCGTACAGTATGGGGTACTCGATAATTTAACCTTCACGGCTTCATTACCTCTAGTTGCTAAAACAGACAATTTAAAAGACACCTCTACCGCAGGTTTGGGCGATATTTCTTTAGGTACACGTTGGGAACCGTTCCCGCTTAAAACGGGACGTTTACCTTTAATTTTATTTGGAAACATCTCGACCAAAACAGGCGATAGCCCTTATGAAATTAATCCAACTACCGACTTGGCTACTGGTAAAGGTTATTATTCAGCAGGTGTCGGTGCGAGCACACGTAAGTATATTGATCCTGTGGTACTTTTTGCTTCAGTATCGGCCAACTATGGTTTCAAAGAGTCGGGTTTAGATCAGCGCCGTGGTCCACGAGTCATTGAAGAATTTGACCCAGGCATTAGCGGAGGTTTTTCATTCGGTTTTGCTTACTCATTTAACTATGATGTGTCTATGACCATGTCATACCAGCAAAGTTTCAATACGGGGGCAGAATTTACATATACCTCAGGTGAAAGTTACTCACCAGCCGATCAAACCAGTTCAACCTTTGCTATTTCATTAGGTGTACGTGTTTCACCAGAAACTATTGTGAATGGCACCTTAGGCATTGGCTTAACCGAAGATGCACCTGATGTATCTTTAGGTTTGTCTTTCCCATTAGATATTGCAGGTTTCGGTAAAAAAATCAGCTAAGAGGGCAGTCGCATGTACAAGGTACGACTTAGCCCGTTAGTTTCAGCGATAATTTTATCGGGCTGTTCAAGTATGGCTTTTGCTCAACTCGGGCAAAATTTGTCAGTAGATATTCGATCACTTGCAATGGGGAATGCGGTCACAGCCGATCCTCCAGGGGTAAGTGCGGTTCATTATAACCCTGCCGCATTGACGAAAATTGAGGGTTTGCAAACAGATGTACAAGGGATTCTGGCAAACTTTAATATCAAACGTCAGTATTCAGCACCTGAAGGCTATAACGTTTTTGGTTATTCAGATGACCCTTTGGTGTGTAATGATGGTCCTGAAGTGGCTTCAGACATTTGTACAGATTACAAAGGCCCTGTAAATGGCGATGTAGAATATATTAGTCTGTATGTGCCATTTTTAAAGAAAGTCGTCGATTTAGGTGAGGGGATGCCTATGCTTGCACCAACGGCGGGCGCAGCATATAAACCACCCGGTTCTAAAACTACTTTTGCCACAGCATTTTATGCACCCTTAGTGGCTGGATTTGGTGCGGAAAACGGCAATCCAAGTAATTTTATGGGACAACAGGTGGCATTGGAGCGCTTTACCTATTTGTCGCCGTCTATCGCCTATGAAGTCAATGATGAACTTTCGATTGGCGCCTCGGTGGGCATGTCTTATCAAGCTTTTGCCTTAAAAACAGATTTGCGTTTCCCGAATGAAATGATTGGGATGTTACGCATGATTGATGAGGTGGTCTGTACCCCATTTAAAGACAACTCGGATGTGATTACCGATATTTTATTGCTCGGGATTTGTAATGCTCAAGAAGGAATGAATCCATTTGGTCGTTTTGGTCGGATGGAAGTGGCGATGGAGCAATCATTGAGTCCGAGTTTTAACCTTGGGGTCATGTGGGAACCCACCGACGAATTTAGCTTTGGTATGGTGTATCAAAGTGCTTCAAAAATGCGTTTGAAGGGCAAATACACGATTGATAACTCAAAAGCGCCACGTGAGTTGATCAATGGTTTGATGTCTTCACCGACAGGGCAGATTCTTGCGGCAATTTTAGGTTTTCCACAAAGTATTCCTGCGACCGAATCAGGTCTGGTGTCGATGGATTTTGAGTATCCACAGCATATTCAGGCCGGGATCAAATATATGCTTCTGCCCGATTTACAAGTGAATGTAGATGTGGGCTGGACAGATTATCGTGCATGGGACAAGTTCAAATTTGAGTTTGACCGCTCTATCTCGGCATTAAAAATTGCCAAACTCCTTTCACCAGATATTACTGACAACAGTTTGTCATTGCCTTTGAAGTTTGACTCCCCTTGGAACTATGGCATCGGGATTGAATATTCTGCAACTGATCGTTTGAAGTTACGAGCTGGATATGAGCCAAGAACCAGCGCCATCCCTGATGACAAACGAAATACCATGGTGCCTATTAATAATGCGCAATTATTTGGTTTGGGTGTGGGTTATCGCTTCGATGCCGATACCGACTTAGATTTATCCATTGGTTATTTACGCAGTAAAGACAGTATTCCTGCCAATACCAGTACTTTATTGAACCAAACTGGGGTGAATAATATTGTATTTAACCCATATGCGGGCTTAAACGTAAAAACCGAAACCAATATCACTATTTTAGGCTTGAGTTATCGTACAAAATGGTAAGAAAAAACAATAAAGCTAAGCGGTTTACGTGGGTGTCATCATCGACTTGGGTTTTATGTGGGATGATGGCACTGTCTGCAAATGCGGGTGAGTTTTATACCATCATTGGGCCAGATGGTCGTCCCATGGTGATTCCTCGTGTGCCTGCTGAAACCCAAAAAGTGGAAGCTCAATCTCAGGTTGCGCTTCCATCAAAGCCAAAAATAGAACAAGAAAAAACGAAAGTAAAGGATGTACCGTCTGTTCAGGTGGTTCAACCGATGCCAAAAGCACAAGTTGTGGTACCACCGACTGGTGTCGCTGAAAAAGTTGAATCTCAAGTGAAAACTAAACCCCAACTTACTGAAGTGCAAAAAAATCCTGTCGTGGTACAGCCTGAAATAGTTGATCAAAGTAAATCTATTCCACCGGCAAATAATGAAAAAAAACTCACGTCTGTTGAGTCGAAAGTTGCTGTCATAGCAAAATCTGCCGAAATTCCAAAACAAGTGAATGAGCAGCTCAGTCAGCAAATTACTACATTTCAAAAGCCGCCCTTGGAACTCGCTCAACCATCTATAACTCAGAAGGCAACTTCTGCACAGGTTGAGCGAGCACTTCATAAAATTGAAACCAATGTGGCCATTGAAAAAGCCACACAATTAAAAAGCAAACATGAAACCAGTTCGGTTTCCACGCAATCTACACAAGAAGGATTTCTGGAAATTAATGGTGATCGTTATGTGAAAAATGAATATTTAGAAGGGAAAGAATTTAATTTAGAAAATAAAAAACGCTTTTATGTCATGCCTGAAGGTGTGATGGATAAAGAGTTAGGTCCACCTCGTTTGCAAGTGGTTGAACGTGAAAAAGGGGTGAATCAAGGCGTACTCGACCGATTATTTAAGAAGAATAATCCAGTTGAAAACTCAGTGATTGCTTTATCGACTCAGTATTATCCCATTGCAAAAGATCAAGTGGTACAAAGCTTGGGTCAAAGCTGTTATCGCGATAAAAAAATACAAAAAGCAAAATTACTCAAAGCTCAGCAAGACGTCAATTTATGGCCTCGCCAACCGTTAAAAAATCATTTTGATTATGAAGTCGTGGAAGTACAGACGGGCATTAAAAATGTGCAACTCAGTTCTTATGCCTCGAGTCAAAATCAACCAAGTTATTACTGGCCTTTTGTGGCTTTTTTAGATGACTCAGGCTGTGTGATTGAAGGCGTGACGGGTTTTAAAAATCAGGATCGTGCCGAAAATAAATACCGCCATGCTGTGATTGACGGCATGTTACAGCTGCCTACGCAAACCCGATATATTTTTATGACCCCTTTACTTTCAGCAGTGGATGTTGAAGAGCAAGCGTTAAGCAATCAAGGACAAATCAAACTGACCGCGGTTCGTTAGTTAGAAAAATAGAGTAATAGGAATGAAAAATAAATATTTATTAACCATCGCACTTTCAACGTTAATGTCAGGACTCACTGCTTGTGGTGGGGAAAGTGCCAATATTATTCCAGAGAAAAATAATAACAGCACGGTAAATGGGAGTTGTACTGCGGGCACAACCAACTGCATTCAGTTTGCACTGGATTATCCTTTTGATGGTTTAAATTTTTCCTGTAGCAGTGATACACAAAATACCTTTGTGACTTTAATGGATTTGAAGAATGGTGTTGCCACAGGCACTTGTAATTATAGTGATAAAGTCAATGTATTCTTATTGGGTAAAGCCGATAAACGGATTGCTTTAGGGTCTTTCCCAATCAGTAATATTGCCTTGGTCAGTACCGATCAAATTCCGCGTTTGACGGTATTAGATATTGCCAGAGGGATGACTAACCGTGATGCGACCGTACTTGATTCAAGTGATGCTACAGTCAAAACTGCCATGAACTTGGTTAAAATTATTCAGGCATTGGCTCTACAGCAAAAAAGTATAAACACGAAAACGGATATTCAAGCGCTGTATATGAATGATTCGATCCGTGAAAGTTTAGATAAAATTACCAGTTCTGTAACCGCGCAACAGATGGTGAATGGAGAGTACGCCGCCATCATTAAACCGTGGTTAGATGTCTCTGTCATTTCAGATGCAGACGCTTTTGCGGTGGTCAGTCAATTATTGAATATTAGCAATGCCGCGGTGTATCAGCCTGAGTTTTCTTTATTCTCGACTACTGGCAGTGTGGTGAGTAGCTTAACGGGGTCGGATGGCTTAACGGGCTGTAATAAAGACGTTTGTGCTGCAAATGACACGACCACCAAACATTTGTTTGGACATTTTATGTTGTTGACGGATCGCCAAGGCTATACATTTGGCAGTGGTTTGCAATGGAGAGGTTTGGCAAAATCAGGCCTGACCTCGATTGCTGGAGTAAATGCAGAATTACTCCGCAGCTATAAACCGACCCGTATGACGGCATTGCCACAAAACCATTGGATTAACCCGCTGAATAAACGCATCGATCAAAATTATTATATTGGCGTAGATGACGTGAATTCTGAAGATCTGATTATCAATCAAGGGAAGTTGTATAACGATTATATGATTGCGGGTAAGGAAAAATTCTATAAATTACTGACACAAAAAACCACGGTCACTGCTGAGGACTTGAAAGACCTCGGACAATGGCAACAGCGTTATGGTATCTCAGATACGTTTAAAGGTTCCTTAGATCTTTTTAAAGTTTATCCAATTACCTATTTAGACAAACAAGTATTTAAATCGAGTAATAATGTCTCAGCAGGTGAAAATTACATTTTCCCATTATATGCAGATTTAACGTTCAAATTCACTGATAGCAGTGTGCCAAGTCTAAAATTGGGTATTGTGATTGATGAGAAAGGCGATATACGAACCAATATGAAGCCTGCTGCGACCGATACTGATATGAGTACAGGAAGCTGTAATACAACAGTAGGTAGTAATCTGAAAGACAGTAATGGTGTACAGCAATATCGCTTAGGCACAACATCTCGTGCCTTTATTGATGATCGCGCTATTTCTATTCGTATGATTTTAGGCGATGAGGCATTAAAGTCAGTTAATGGTGCTTTGGTTGGGGTAAACTCAACCATTCAAATATCTGCCACAGGTGAAAAAATCGTGGTGGGTGGGGCTTTAGTTCACTTACAGAATTTATTAAATGCATCAACGGGAGGTACAGGACGTATCACCTTTACCGATTCTGCTGGCAGTGCAGTTAAATGGGCGAACAGTTATGCCAGTTTCCAAAAGGTTTATAATGCCAATAATACCGATGAAACGACGGATGACACCGCTTTAGCGAAATTGAGTGGTGGAACTTTAGAGATGAGTTTAGCGCCTTGCTATAGCGTTAAAGCCAAAAGCTAAATTTCGATATTCTGAATAAAAAAGCCGATTCAAACGAATCGGCTTTTATTTTTATCAATGCGTTAAACGGGTTTAACCAGTATGGTCTAAACGCGTACCTAAGGTTTCTAAATGCGTAATAAACGCATTGGTTTTCCGATCAGCAAAATAGTGCTTTAGCGTTTGTTCTACACTTGGGAATGCTAATTCTGTCCACGGAATTTCATGTTCTTCAAACAGGCGGCACTCAATACTTTCTTCGCCTGCGCCAAAGGTTCCATCGATCAGTTGGGCTTTAAATAGCACATAAATTTGCCCGATACGTGGAATATTGTACATGCAGTACAGTTGCTCAATTTCGACTTCTGCCTGTGCTTCTTCACGAGTTTCACGTGCAGCACCTTGTTCCATGGTTTCAAAAAGTTCCATGTAACCTGCGGGTAAAGTCCATAAACCGTAACGTGGTTCAATCGCACGACGGCAAAGTAAAACTTTATTGTCCCAGAGTGCCAAAGCACCACAAATGACTTTGGGATTTACATAATGAATATGACCACATTCTGTACAAACGCGACGTAATTGATGATCGCCCAGTGGAATTTTTTCAGTCGTTTTATGTCCACAATTTCCGCAGAAGTCCATATTCATCATCAATGATAAAGTTGCCACTCAGCATAACTGAAAAAAACAAGTTTGACATCTATTCTCTCCAAACCGATCAAAATTCAGCTATGATGAAATGAAGAAGAATAGAGGTGAGTGATATGGATGATCGTTCATTAACACATGTGTTACAACAGCATTTAAGATTCTCGACCCGTAAGCGAGAAGCTGAAGCTGCCGTGTTAATTGCGATTACTGATGAAGCTGACCCCAAAGTGCTCTTAACCCGCCGTTCAGTGTATTTGTCCAATCATGCAGGCGAAGTGTCTTTTCCTGGAGGCAAACGCGATCCGCAAGACACCAGTAATATTGTGGTTGCGCTGAGAGAAGCCCAAGAAGAAACCGCTTTAAATCCGTTTGATGTACAGTTATTGGGTGATTTACCCATGCAAAAAGCCCGTAATGGTATGTTGGTCAAACCGATTGTGGGTTTAATTCCGCCACAAGTTGAATTGATTGCTCAACCTTCAGAAATTGATCGAATCTTTTTTGCTTCCCTGCAAAATTTAATGGAAGCACCACCTACGCCTCATGAAGTTCGTTATGCGCAACAATCGTTGTATTTCCCCAGTATGCGGGTTGAAGATGAAATTGTCTGGGGGCTTACAGCAAGAATGCTCATTTCACTGTTTCAATATGGATTGAATTATCAAAAAGAATGGCCATTTTTATTAAATTCACCATTATTCTATGCCCAGCAGGCATTACTCAAAACCAAAGGACGTAATTGAACATGATGTACAAGTTTGCCGGACATGCACCCAAAGCCACGCATGTTCCTTTTGATGGTTGGGTGGCGGACAACGCAACCGTAATTGGTCAAGTTGAATTGGGACAACAAGTCAGTGTTTGGTTTGGGGCAGTGATTCGCGCAGATAATAGCAGTATTCACTTGGGCGATTTTACCAATGTACAGGAAAATGCGGTCTTGCATACCGATGCAGGGATTCCGATGCACATTGGAAATTACGTGACCATTGGACATCAAGCTATGCTACATGGCTGTACGGTGGGTGATAATTCTTTAATTGGAATTAACGCCGTGATTTTGAACAATGCAGTGATTGGAAAAAATTGCATTATTGGAGCAAATGCCTTAATTCCGGAAGGAAAGGTGATTCCTGATAACTCTTTGGTGATGGGATCGCCCGGGAAAGTGGTAAAAACGCTGGATGCCGATGTCGAAGCGAAATTAAAGCTGAGTGCTTTACATTATGCTGAACATTATAAGAAATTTACCCAACTGGAAGTTTTTGAGTTCTAAGAAAAGTGTTGTTTTTTTAAACCAAGCCGATGCTTGGTTTTTTTGTATCTAGATTGGGAAATTCTCGCGTCCAAGAATTGAGTAGAGTATGATAGCCCTCGTTTTTTAAGATAAAGTTGAAGCAAGGTTGAGCATGAAATTGCTGGCATTAGAAACAGCCAATGAACAGTGTTCTGTTTCTATCGTAGATGAAAATCAAGAACTGTTTTTCCAATTAGATACGCGTGCAAAGGCTCAAACGCAAACCATTTTACCTATGGTTGAACAGGGCTATGCTCAATTAGGTGTGACGACAGAAGATTTAACAGCGATTGCTTTTAGTCGGGGTCCGGGTTCATTCAGTGGTGTGCGTATTAATGCAGCCGTGACCCAAGCACTCGCTTGGTCACATGATTTGCCTGTGATTCCTGTATCAACTTTACAAGCTTTGGCGCAAGCTGCTTATCGACTACATGGTTTGACGGCTGTAACCGCAGTCCTTGATGCACGCATGAATGAAGTGTATATCGCGAGTTTTCAACTGGATGATCAAGGCATTATGCAGGCGGTTGATGAAGAACAATTATTAGCCTATCAACAGGCAGCCAGTATTACCCAATTTACTTTAGTGGGGCTGGGTTCAGCTTTACTTAAGCCTGATGCTTTAGAATTTAAAGATGTGGTCGCCACGGCACAAGATATTGCTCAAATTGCACGTGCAGCGGCGCTCAAAGCGCAATGGGTCAAGGCAGAAGAAGCCCTACCAGTGTATTTACGTGATAACGCATGGAAAAAAATTCCAGAACAAATTAAAGCAACTTAAGGTTAGATATGGATCTTTTATTATTATTTAAAGCAGCCATAATGGGCTTGGTAGAGGGGATTACTGAATTTCTACCGATTTCAAGTACTGGACACTTAATCTTAGCAGGTCAACTTCTAGATTTCTGGACACTTGAAAAAAGAGATATGTTTGCAGTTGCAGTCCAGATTGGTGCCATTGCAGCCGTAATTTATGAATACTGGAGTAAACTTTGGGGCGCTTTAATTGGTGGTCTAAAAGGACAAGAACAAGGTCGCCGTTTAAGTATTAACTTAATTATTGCCTCTATACCGATTGTGATTGTGGGCTTAACCTTTGGCGACGTTATTAAGGCTTATTTATTTAATGCCATTACCGTTGCGATTGCTTTAATTATCGGTGGTTTTATTATTTTGTGGGCCGAACGTCGTCCGCACAGCATTCAAACACAAGAAGTTGATGATCTGACTTATAAACAAGCGACTTTGATTGGTTTAATTCAATGTTTAGCCCTGTTTCCAGGCACATCACGTTCAGGTTCAACCATTATTGGTTCTTTATTTTTAGGTGTATCGCGTAAAGCAGCAGCGGAATTCTCTTTCTTCCTCGGCATCCCAGTTTTAATGGGTGCAGGCTTACTAGATATGTATAAAATGCGAGCTGATTTGCACAGTAATGATATGGCTGTTCTGGCTGTCGGGATTATTGTCGCATTTATCTCTGCACTTATCGTCATCCGTGCCTTAATTCGTTATGTGTCTAAACACGACTTTACTGCATTTGCGTATTACCGTATTGGCTTTGGTTTATTTATTTTGGCAACTTGGTGGACAGGTTGGGTCACTTGGTAATGCATTTATTTACAGAACCTCAGTTTCAAGCTCAGGCACAGCACTATGCGGCTGTGCTTGCGTCCCGCGGCGTTGAGGTTCAGGTTGAATCAATTGAAAAATTGAATGCGCGTTTTTTACGTTTAAATCCTGAATTGGCCTTGTGTGTCGATGAGCAAGGGCTTTGGCTATGCGCCAATGGCATGAAAATGCAGCCCGATTGGCAGGCAGAAATTCCACGTTTAAAACGTGCATCGCTTAAATCAGAAATGATTGCTCGTGCTTGCCAGTTGGCAGAAAAACCACGTCTAATTGATGCTACTGCGGGTTTAGGGCACGACAGTTTGTTGTTGGCGGCACTGGGTGCAAGTGTCACTTTGGTGGAGCGACACCCGATTTTATTTACGTTGCTTGAAGACACTCAGCGACAAGCACTGGCTCATCCTTATCTTGCCCCGATTGCAGCACGAATTCATTTGGTCTTTTCAGATTCGGCAGACTATTTAAAGCAATGTGCAGAACGACAGCAGCACAGTGATGTGGTGTATTTAGATCCAATGTTCCCGCAACGTGATCAGAATCAACAAGCCATTAAAAAGCAAGCTCAGGTCAAAAAGCAGATGCAATTGCTGCATTTACTGCTGCCAGAGCATGGCGAAATGGATTTGGGGGATCAACTGTTGCCTTTGGCTCAGCAGATTGCAAAACGTGTGGTGGTGAAACGCCCTCGCTTGGCGGTATGTCTCAATGACCAGCAACCGGATACGCAATGGCAGGGTGATGCTTGCCGTTTTGATGCCTACTTTCAGTTGGATCATCAGACCTTAGGATAATTGCTTCAATATTGGGCAAAGATTTGTTATATAGTTAAAAATAATATTGATAAAAACCTGATCAAGCATAAACTAACTATGCAATGAAGCGAGTAGCACTAGCCACCTGAAAACCTTATGAAGATTGATTTTAAGCCCTCCATTAATTTTTGGCACGATTTTAAAAGCAACCAAATGGCGGGATTGTGGCTGTTTTTGGGTTCGCGACGTGCATTACAAATTGTCCATCCTTCAATTTTACAGTTGATTTTCTGGGGGATATTAGGCGGTTGTGCCAATACCTTATTTAGCTGGCTCAGTGCGGGCGAAGTCGGTGAATTTAACTCGCAAGGTTTGGTCAGTTATGCGCTATGGCCTTTCATTGCACTGATTGTCGGTATTTTCCTCTCCCAACGGGTAAATAATCCACGTTTAATGTTGGTTCCCGCTTTATTGTGGTTGGTTTTAGATACCCATATCGCGTTATTACAAAGTTTCATCCAATATTTGGGCATGCTCGATATTCTGCCTTATGCTTTTTATGATTATTTGCCGACCATTTTTATGGTGCTGTTTGTCTGGCAAAGTCTGGCTGTGGTGTGGGTGTTCGCCCGTGAGTTAAAATGGCCATGGTGGGAACGTGCGCTGATTATGTTAGCAACACTATTTACTTTGGTGGTGTGGCAGATGTCAGTGAAGAGCCAACCCATTTGGAAAGTTGAAGATGTTCCGCCGACTTTTGCAGAAGATGCCTTTTACGCGCAAAGTCGACTACTGAATAAGAATTTACAAGCGATTGAATATGGAGAGTTTGCTCAGTCACATTGGTACTTTTTAGGGGTGGCAGGTGCCAGTTACCAAGATGTCTTTATGTCTGAAGTAAAACGCATTCGTGAACAATTCGATACCCGTTTTGGCACCTTTGGTCGTTCCATGATTTTGGTGAATAATCCTGCGACCCGTACTGAAATTCCAATTGCTTCACGAACCAGTATGGAACTGTCATTAAAGCGTATTGGTCAGCAGATGAACCGTGAAAGTGATGTGCTTTTCCTTTATATGACCTCGCATGGTTTGCAAAATGAATTTGAAATGGAAAATGCACCGCTCGATTTGGCACAAGTTGATCCAAAATGGTTACGAGATGCCCTAGACCGTTCGGGTATTCGTTGGCGCGTTATTGTGATTTCAGCCTGTTATTCAGGTAGTTTTGTCTCGGCATTACAAAATGATAATACTTTGATTATTACGGCTTCAGCAGCAGATCGGGCTTCATTTGGTTGTTCTAATGAAGCTGATTATACCTATTTTGGTCGCGCTTTCTTTGATCAAGCCATGCGTGAACAACATTCGATGAAAGATGCTTTTGCACAAGCCAAAGGCACCGTTGCGCAATGGGAAAGTGCTCAGGGCTTTGATCCTTCTGAACCACAATGGTCGATTGGTAAAAATATGGAATTGATGTTGCCACAATTAGAGCAGCGTTTGTTCCCACCAGAAACAACCACAGCACCAGTTCAAGCGCAAGCGGTTGCGCATACACCTTAAAAAGGAACTTAAGATGGAATTATTACAAAAAAATCGCTGTTTTGATGGTGAGCAACGCATTTATCGTTTTAATTCCCAAACTCTTAAAGGCGATAGTCGTTTTGCAGTGTACTTACCGCCACAAGCGCTTGAGGGTGAAGCTTGCCCAGCTTTGTTTTACCTTGCAGGCTTAACCTGTACCGAAGAAACTTTTGCCATTAAAGCACATGCACAGCGTATGGCGGCACAATTAGGTTTGATTCTGATTATGCCTGACACTTCGCCGCGTGGTGAGCAAGTCGCGCAAGGTGATCATTGGGATATTGGTCAAGGGGCGGGTTTCTATATCAATGCGACACAAGCGCCGTGGGCTGAACACTATCAAATGGAAAGCTTTATTGTCGATGAGCTTTATGATCTAGTAGCACAACAATTCCCGATTCAAAAACAGCGCATCGGCATTTTTGGTCATTCGATGGGTGGGCACGGTGCATTAACGTTAGCATTTAAATATCCTGAAAAATTTAAATCAGTGTCAGCCTTTGCACCTATCTGTGCACCGACTCAATGTCCTTGGGGAGAAAAAGCATTTTCTGCCTATTTAGGTAAGCATCAAGCGCTTTGGAAGCAACACGATGCGACAATATTGGTGGGCGAAAAAGGTGCTTTATTTAATGAAATTTTGATTGATCAAGGTTTGGATGATCAATTTTATAGCCAGTTGCACCCTGCATTATTTCAACAAGCCTGTGCGCAAGTTGGGCAAGCCCTGACCTTACGCGAGCATGCAGGCTATGATCATGGATATTATTTTATTCAAAGTTTTATGGATGATCATCTGCAATTTCATGCCGTACAACTTGAATCTTAAATCACTTTTCCAAATGCGCGGAGTTTAACTCCGCTGCCATTCTGTTTCAAATTCTTGCTGCGCCATACGGCTTAAATGATCAAGTACCACGTTTTCCAAGTGATCCATTTTTTCTGCGGACGTAGTAATTTCAACCGCTAAATATTCTGCGTGTGGGATAAGGCTAACCTGTGCTTCTGGCATAAGAATCTCAAATTGCTGTTCAGTTTCTTTCACTTCAAATTTATGTTTCCAGTGATTATATAAACGCTTGGCAATACGGGCAGATTCTAGTGTGGCAATTTGGCTCGAGCTTTTCATTTTTTTTCATCATGAGGTTGGAACTTTACCATAACAAATCTAGCAGGCTTGCATAGCGTATCACTGCAACGCAATGTTGCAAAAATGAAATGTCACAGACCTCGGTCGCAGTTTGCTATAATGATGCCATTAAATTAATGAACAGCCAGGTTAATCCATGTCCAAGCCTTATTTAATTGCACCTTCTATTTTATCTGCTGATTTTGCACGTCTAGGTGAAGATGTTGAAAAAGTATTAGAAGCAGGCGCTGACGTGGTGCATTTTGATGTGATGGATAATCACTATGTACCGAATTTAACCTTCGGTGCAGGGATATGTAAGGCATTAAAAAACTATGGCATTAAAGCACCGATCGATGTGCATTTAATGGTTTCTCCTGTAGACCGTATGATTGGTGATTTCTTGGAGGCGGGGGCAGATATTATTACTTTCCACCCAGAAGCCACTGACCATATTGATCGTTCTTTACAGTTGATTAAAGCAGGCGGCGCTAAAGCAGGTTTAGTCTTTAACCCAGCAACTCCATTACATTATTTGGATTATGTATTAGATAAAGTTGATCAAATTTTATTAATGAGCGTAAACCCTGGTTTTGGCGGACAAAAATTTATTCCAATGACCTTGGAAAAATTACGTCAGGCACGCAAGATTATTGATGCCTCAGGTCGTGACATTCGTTTAGAAGTCGATGGTGGTGTTGGTCCAGCAAACATTCGTGAAATTGCAGAAGCAGGCGCAGATATGTTTGTCGCGGGTTCAGCCATTTTTGGTAAACCAGATTATAAAGCTGTGATTGATGATATGCGTGATGAACTTGCGAAAGTGGGTTCGGTTACAGTGTAAGTCTTATCAATAAATATGGTGTGAATTGTGGATAACTTTGTGGGTAAGCTTGTAGATATCTATGTAGATAACCATATGGATATCTCGTTTAAACAATAAACAATTTTGCATCAAGTGTTTATGGATTAGACTTTATATGTATAAAAAGAGCACATTTGTGCTCTTTTTTATTGTTATTAAGCTTTGAAAAAATAGTTGTTTTATTCAGCTGAGCTTAAAAAGCATACAGATTAAAAAATAATAAATATCAGCGAATTTTAAAAATAAATACTCAATGAAACCTAAGCAAAAAATGAGAAAAAATTGTGTCTCACGCATTTGTTGGGTATGCTGTATAGACGAATTTTGCTGTAATGACCTTCCTCATTTAGGATTTTAAAAGTGTCAACGACTCTCCGCAGACAGTCTTGGTTAGTTTGCTTCATGGCTTTTGTCATGGGGTGGAGTAGTCTCGTGTTTGCATCCACAATGCCTATGCATGCAAAAATGCTGCAACAGCAATGGGTGGATCGGCAGCAAGTCGCAGCAGTAGTTATTCCTGAGCATAAGCAACATCATGTTGCTAAGACACATCCTGATTGTCATTCAACAATGGCCGTCCAGCATCAGCAGCATAATGCACATATGGATGCTCAAAAGAATCATTGCGAAAGTGGTTTGCAGAGTAGCGCAGTCAAACAATGTGCGGATTGTGCTCAATTACATTGCCAAACTTTAACCGTTTGGCTAGATACCTCAGTTGCAGAATCACTCCAACAGCTTTCTCCAGATGCGTTAACCAATTTACATAGCCGCTACACGGCTAAACATTTAATTGGTTATTGGCAAGAAATTTTACGTCCTCCCAAAGCTTAACTTTATTCCAGAAACAAAATTTTTATTAATTTCGAATAAAGGTTAAGTCATGTCTATTTTATTTCGTCACAGCCTTTTGATTGGGCTATGTGTATTTTCATCTTCTTGGACTTTGGCTGCGGTCAAGGAATATCATTTAACCATCGATGAAGGTTTGGTTAATGTTACTGGTAAACCGCTGAAACGTATTATCGTAAATGGCAAGTTTCCAGCCCCCTTACTTGAATTTGAAGAGGGGGATGAAGCGGTTATCCATGTCCATAATAATTTAAAAAATCAGGATTCTTCCCTACATTGGCATGGTTTATTGTTGCCTGGTTTGATGGATGGTGTACCTGGTTTTAACGGGTTTACAGGGATTAAACCCAATCAAGATTTTGTCTACCGTTTTAAAGTTCGCCAGAATGGAACTTATTGGTATCACGCCCATTCTAAAGGGCAGGAACAAGATGGTTTATATGGCGCTTTGGTCATTTATCCGAAAAATAAACAGCCCTTAGCAGCACATGAAAAAGCTGAACGTGATTATGTGGTCATGCTGTCAGATTTTCATGAACAAAAAAGCGATCAAATTCAGAAAAATTTAAAAATTTCTGCTGAATATTATCAAAACCAACGTGAGACTTTGGGGAATGTTTGGCAGCAAACTCAACGTGATGGACTGAAAGCCACATGGTCTGATCGTAAAATGTGGAATCAGATGCGGATGTTGAAAACAGATCTGTCCGATGTGACGGGTTATACCTTTTTGGTCAATGGTAAAACGCCTGAACAAAACTGGACTGGACTGTTTAAGCCGAATGAAAAAGTCCGTTTACGCTTCATTAATGCCTCTGCCATGTCCTTTTTTGACGTGCGGATTCCGAACTTAAAAATGACGGTAGTCAGTGCGGATGGTCAACCCGTTCAGCCTGTGAATGTCGATGAATTTCGTATTGGAACGGCTGAAACTTACGATGTAATTGTTGAGCCAAAACAAGCGCATTATCAAATTGAAGCTGAATCCATAGATCGTTCTGGTTTTGCCATTGGGACCTTGCAGAATGAACTTGCTGCTGTGAAGCCAGCCATACAGATGCCACAAGCTCGACCGCGCGCCTTGTTGAATATGGCCGATATGGGACATGGTAGTGGTGATCAATCTTCCAGTATGGATCATTCGAAGATGAATCATGCAGCAATGCAGAGCATGGATCATTCGATGATGAATCATGCAGAAATGCAAGGTATGGATCATTCGATGATGAATCATGCAGAGATGCAGGGCATGGATCATTCGATGATGAATCACGCAGAAATGCAAGGTATGGACCATTCAAAGATGAATCATACGGAAATGCAAGGTATGGATCATTCGGAGATGAATCATGCTGAGATGCAAGGTATGGATCATTCGAAAATGAACCACACGGAAATGCAAAGTATGGATCATTCAATGATGAATCACGCCGAGATGCAAGGCATGGACCATTCAATGATGAATCACGCCGAGATGCAAGGTATGGATCATTCGAAGATGAATCAAGCAGAAATGCAAGGTATGGATCATTCGAAAATGAACCAAGCAGAAATGCAAGGTATGGATCATTCACAGCATCAACAGATGACATCGACTCAAAATAATGCTGTGGTTGACGGTTGGGCAAATGCTTCTACGCCAGCAGGTGATAAGGCCTTGCAATATAGTGATTTAAAATCATTAACTCCACAGCCAGATACCCGTGAAGCAAGCAGTGAATTGGTGATTCGTTTAGGCGGCACTATGGAACGCTATATGTGGACAATCAACGGGAAAAAATTTAGTGATGCAGAGCCACTGAAAGTGAAGTATGGCGAGCGTATCCGAATTAAATTTATCAATGACAGTATGATGGCGCACCCGATGCATTTGCATGGCATGTTTATGCAATTAGAAAATGGGCAAGCAGCGGTCGATATGCCAAATAAACATACTATTGTTGTGCCCCCCGCAAAAACGGTCACGGTACTCTTAACCGCCGATGAATTGGGCGAATGGGCGATTCATTGCCATTTGCTGTACCACATGAGCGCAGGCATGATGAATAAATTAATTGTTGCCAATGTAACAGATGGGAAAGTATCAACAACGCCGATATCAAAAACTAACCTTTCTAAAGATCAAAACTCAAATACAGAACAACAAGGAGATCAACATGCACATCACTAATTTATTGCCGAAAATTGTTCTCCTCAGTTCATTATTATTGAGCCAAGTGGCTTTCGCACAAGAACAACAGGCACATGCTGCACATCAGTCCATGACTGAATTAGAGGGTCATCACGCTGAGATGGATCATTCTCAAATGCAGCATGAAATGCACAATATGGATCATTCCAACATGCAGCAGATGGCAATGCCCGTCAGTTCGAAAGAACCATCTTCAAAAAAAGAATCCCGCGATGCTAAAAAGAAACAAGCCAACACTGAACAGCAGGGAGATCAACATGCGCAGCATTAATGTATTTCCACAGACTGTTCTGGCGGGTTCTTTGTTGTTGCTGAGTCAGTTGACCTTAGCACAAGCACAGCAAGACCCTACCGTGCATCAGCAGCAAACTGAATCACAGGGTCAGCAGGCTGAAATGGATCATTCTCAAATGCAGCATAATATGCCGAGTATGGATCATTCCAGCATGCAGCAAACGGCATCTTCTGGCATGACTTCAGCTCCTGATTCTGTCAAACCAGTACAAGCGTCACAATCAACAGATCATTCACACCATCAACAAGTTCAGGGGAAAGAAGAACCATCTGAAAACAAGCATTCAGGACATGATCATCGTGCAGAACATGGTGCTCAGATTTATGCAGTCACGACTGTGGATAATAAGTGGTTGTTGAATGAAGAGGGGAAAGGCACTTTAAAATCTGAATTTGAAACCCGTATTGGTACAGATGAAAATAAACTCTTTATTAAAGCGCATTTGGATAAGCATGAGTCACATGCGGCTGAATATGAGGTAAAGACACTCTATAGTCGTATGATTTCAGACTTTTGGGATGCACAAATCGGTACACGTTACCGTGTAGAAAAGGTCGAGTTAGATCAGCATCGTAAAGATACGGAAGAAAAACTGGATGCCGTAATTGGTTTACATGGTTTGGCGCCGTATTTCTTTGAAACAGATGCCTATTTATATGCAGGTGCAGACCAGTATTCAGGCTTTAGTCTGGAAACAGAACGAGATTTGTTGCTGACACAAAAACTGATTTTCAAACCTTACTTAGATGTAGATCTTGTGTTTAGTGATGATTCTAAATATGCCCAAAAAACAGGCTTGAGTAATGTGACGGCGGGTTTGGAAACCCGTTATGAAATAAGCAAAAAGGTCATGCCTTATATCGATATGGCTTATGAATATTCAAAAGGCAAAGACGCAACACCTTGGCAAATTGAAAGTGGCTCTGAAAAAGGCTGGCTCTATGGTGCAGGCATTCGTTTTAAGTTCTAAGATTTGAGTTTACTCGCGTTTTATTCAGTTTAATAAATTCATAAGGCTTTTAAAACTTCGGTTTTAAAGCCTTATTTTTTATAGGTGTATTTAATGTTATTGCATTATGGTTTTGCACCATAAAAGCGCTACATCCAGTATAATTTTGGAGAAATATAAGGAGGAACGACCTCCCTTGGTGCTTAAACTCTAAAGATGCACCAAGAAAATTCCTCAGGACGACCTGATTTTTGATTTAAATTTGGAGGTCGTCATGGCTTGGATTGTACTTATTTTTGCGGGTATTTTTGAAATCGTCTGGGCATATTCCATGAAGCTGTCAGAAGGCTTTAGTCGAATTGGTCCGAGTATTATCACCCTCATTTTTATGATCTTAAGCTTTGCATTATTGGCGTATGCGATGCGCACTTTACCCTTGGGAACGGCATATACAATTTGGACAGGAATTGGTGCAATCGGTTCTTTTCTGGTGGGCATTTTTATTTTAGGTGAGCCTGCAACCGCTATGCGGATGCTTGCCGCCATCTTAATTATTTCAGGGCTTGTATTAATGAAGCTTTCATCTTCATAATCAGTCTTCTTTTTATTTCTAAATACCGCAGGAGCAGACAATGAAACTTGCATTTATGTATATGGCTTCTCCTGTTGGGCAGTTGAAATTAGTTGCGCATGATACCGCGTTGGTTGCAGTACTTTGGGAAAATGAAAATCCAAAACGGGTTCGTTTGGCAGAATTGGTGGAACAGCTCGATCACCCGATCTTGCTGCAAACGCAACAGCAATTAATGCAATATTTTGCAGGTACCCGACAGCAGTTTGATCTGCCTTTAGATTTTGAAGGCACTGAATTTCAGAAGCAGGTTTGGCAAGCTTTATTGAATATTCCCTTTGGTGAAACTCGCAGTTATAAAGACATTGCAGAACAATTGGGCAATCCCAAAGCGGTACGTGCTGTGGGAGCAGCCAATGGTAAAAATCCAATTTCCATTATTGCACCGTGTCATCGGGTCATTGGTTCAAGCGGTAAATTGGTGGGCTTTGCAGGTGGTTTAGACAATAAAGAGATTCTTTTAAAAATAGAACAACTTCAATAAACTTGATGACTTAATTCTTTATAATATTTAGTCAAAAATGATTTCACAGATTTTCGCGCCACTACTGTCCACATTTTGGTGGATATTATTGCTATTTATCGTTATAGGCATCATCAAAGCATTTAAACCTTATTTAAAAGGAAAAATGGGGGAGTTTGCCGTTGCAGCTCATGCCAAACTTTATTTAGATCAAGATCGTTATACACTACTTAATGATTGTACTTTACCAGATGAGCAAAACCAGACCACACAAATTGATCATATTTTGCTGAGTCCTTTTGGTATTTTTGTGATTGAAACCAAAAACTATAAAGGCTGGATTTTTGGAAGTCAGCATCAAAAAATGTGGACACAGAAAATTTATAAAAAGAGTTTTAAGTTTCAAAATCCATTACATCAAAACTATAAACACCAAAAGGTGTTAGAAGCGGTGTTATCGGATATTGTTGAGCCTCAGTTCATTCATTCTCTGGTGGTATTTATGCCAGATTGCGAATTTAAAACCCAGATGCCACAGCATGTTTTTCGTGGGGCAGGTTGGACGGATTATGTGAAAAATTTTCAAGAAGTAACGATTCCGCCAATGAAGTTAAAACGGATTCAATTGCGGATTGAAAAAGAAGTACTCGAAAAGTCGTGGAAAACCAATCGGCAACATATTGAAAATTTAAAGCTCAAACACAGTGAATAAAAATAAACCCACAGCGCTTGCTTGAACTGTGGGTTTTATAGATTAAAGCGAAAACTTAGAATCGTTTTGGAATTTTCTGTCCATTCGGCACGGGTGTTTCAGCTTGTTTTAATACGCCAAATAACCACGTTTCTGCATGTTGCACCGCAATTTTTAACTCATCGCCCATCGCGAGACGACCAGCAATAAAACTCGCGAGAGAACAGCCCGAACCATGATATTCACCTGCCAAACGAGGACAATGGCTTTCAGCCACAAATTCCCCATCAATATATAAGGCATTGCGAATATAGTCGGCAGTATCTTCATGCCCACCTTTCACCAAAACCGCTTTTGCACCCATGGCAAACAATTTCTGCGTGGCAGCTTCCAAGTCTTGTTCGCCCGTTAAAGCACGCAGTTCAACCGTATTCGGGGTAAGAATAGTCGCCAATGGAATGAGTTCAACAAAGGCTTTGACTAGTGTCGCTTGATCACCCAAAGAACCACCGCTATTGGCAACCAAAACAGGGTCAAGCACATAACGATATTCTGGATGTTCACGTAAAAACTCAGCTAGCGCTGCAATATTGTCGGTGGTGCCGAGCATGCCAGACTTCACGCACTGAATGGGGAGGTCACCCACCACGGCATGTGCTTGAGCCAAAAGCAACTCTTTGGAGGTTGCCTCAAAGCCAAAGACTTGTTGTGAGTTTTGAATGGTCAGTGCGGTACATGCAATTGCGGCATGCGCACCACTTTGACCAATCGCTTCAATATCCGCTTGTAAGCCAGCACCGCCAGAAGGGTCTAAACCCGAAAAGCACAGTACAGTCGGGCGCATGTACATTTCCTTCATTCATGAGATTTGCGATAGTATAGGCAACTTTGAGCGAAGTCTCGAGCGTAATTTATTGGGTTGGACAATGATTAAGAATATCTTGATTGATTTAGATGGAACACTGACAGATCCCAAAGTCGGGATTACCACTTCTGCACGTTATGGTTTGGCAAAAGTGGGGCACCCCATTCCTGAGTCAGAAAATATTGACTGGATTATCGGTCCACCGCTGAAAGCATCCTTGGCTAAAATTTTAAATGTTGAGCCACATGATGTTTTGGCGGATCAAGCCTTATTGGGTTATCGCGAGCGTTTCTCGGTCACAGGTTTATTTGAAAATCACGTGTTTGAAGATGTTGCACAAACTTTAGATGCATTAAAAAATAAAGGTTATCGATTGTTTTTGGCAACGGCAAAACCTGAAGTTTATGCACGTCAGATTTTAGATCATTTTGATTTATTACAGTATTTTGAATATCCCTATGGCAGTGAGCTAAATGGCGAACGAACCAATAAAGGGGATTTAATTGCTTATATTCTTGAACAAGAACAGCTTCAGCCTGAAGAATGTTTGATGGTGGGTGACCGAGAACATGATATTTTCGGCGCACGTAGCAATGGCATTGAAACCATTGCCGTAGAATATGGTTATGGCTCTATGGTTGAGCTTGATGCAGCTCAACCTAAAGCTCGAATTCAACGTTTTGCCGATTTGCTGAACCTGATTTAATCAAGCATTGATCCATTAAGCACCTCACTTTCCCTTGTTGAAAAGTGAAGTGCTTGGTTTTATATGCCTAATGTTCTGCGGATTTCATTGGCTAAAGCTGTGGGATTGGAATGTTGATGTGGAATGCTAAAACTTTTAAAGCCATCGCCTCTAAATTTACGATCCACTTCTAATAACACGTGAGTTTGATGCTGTTCTGCCACAAAGGACACTTCAATTTCATTGATGCCACTAAAGAACTGCGCAGGTTTAAACTCTAGCTCTTGATAACAGCCGAGGGTCGAGTAAAACCCATTGCCACGCAGTTGCCCTTTTTCAACATCGGCAGTCACCAAGTGAAAACCACATTGTTGCATGGCTTGAATAAAGCTATGCATGGTTGGCGTCGGGCTAATCTGTAGATAGTCTTTATCGGTGGCATCCAGCCCCCAATCTACATCTAAATAAGTATGCAGCCAAACTCTGGTTTTATTGCTGCGACAAGCCAGATCGGTCAACGGTGTTTCAAAGGGCAATTGAATTGAGAACGGGAAGGTGTGGGTCTGGTTGGCTTGTAATTCAAATGCGCCACTAATATGCCATTCCGCAATCGTCAGATTTGTATTGTACTCTGAGTCGTTCGATTCGACTTCGGCTGTGGTCATTAATTTTAAATACATGCCATTAATGTTTTTATTGGAAGATGCGCCAGTAAAAATCACTTCGCCATTCAGAACTTGCCCTGCTTCTAGTTGATTGTTATGGATGCGGGTATCTACCTGAATGCCTTGTAGACCTAAGCTCGACATAAGTTTATTCAACATGATGTAAAAATTCCAAAAAATAAATAATGATGAAGGATGTTCAGTAATTCAAAATGCATTCGAGAGTAGCATGGTCTAGCGAAAATTTAACGCATGTCTAAATACAACGTTTCCTTAATTTCTTCCATCACAATATAACTATGCGATGAAGCAGATGAGGGCAGTTTTTTGAGTAAATCACCCAGTAAACGGCGGTAAGCACTCATTTCTTTTAAGCGTGCTTTGACCAAATAATCGAACTCACCCGAAATTAAGTGACATTCCAAAACTTCAGGAATTTCGACCAAATCTCGTGCGACTTGATCAAAAACATCTCCCGACTTGGCCGAGAGTTTAATCTCTAAAAATACCAGTAAATTTCGATCGACCAGTGCAGGATTAAGCCGCGCGTGATAGCCCGTGATAATGCCGTCGCGTTCCAGTCGCTTGACTCGTTCTGAACAAGGCGTGGTAGATAAATTGACCCGAGAAGCCAGTTCACTAATCGCAATTCGCCCTTCCATTTGCAGAATATCCAAAATCAGGCGATCTACACGGTCTAATTTACGCATATGTTTTTCTCTGTTTTTAGCCTTTATTTAGTGAAAATGGCATGAATATATCTCAACTATACCTGTTAAATCAGTCAAATTCACTATTGATGTGGAAATATACTAGTTAAATAAACTGGTGAAGCAGTGAGAGAAAGGAAATGCGCGTAATCGTTCTAGGTAGTGGTGTAATTGGTGTAGCAAGTGCATATTATCTTGCGCAGCAGGGAGCAGAAGTAACTGTATTGGACCGCCAAGCAGGTCCAGCAGAGGAAACAAGTTTTGGTAATGCAGGGCAAATCTCGCCAGGGTATTCGACCCCTTGGGCAGCACCTGGCATTCCGTTTAAAGCGGTCAAGTGGATGTTTCAGCATCATGCGCCATTAGCAATCAATATGGATGGCAGCATGTGGCAGTTACAGTGGATGGCACAAATGCTGAAAAACTGTAATCCACAAAGTTATGCAGTCAACAAAGAACGTATGACCCGTGTAGCGGAATACAGCCGTGATTGTTTACGTGAATTACGTAAAGATACGGGTATTAGCTATGAAAACCGCTCAAAAGGTACATTACAGGTATTCCGTAATGAAGCGCAATTAGAAGCGGTGCAACGTGATATTCAAGTCTTAAAAGAGTGTGGCGTGCCACATGAATTGTTATTGAAAGATGACTTAGCTCGCGTAGAGCCAGCGTTAGGTTTTGCCAAAGATAAATTGGTCGGTGGTTTACATTTGCCGAATGACGAAACGGGCGATTGCTATAAGTTCACCAATTCACTTGCAGAGATTGCTAAAGCTAAGGGTGTGAATTTCCTGTTTAACCAAAATGTCGAGCGTTTAGTGGTTGAAGGTGACGAAATTAAAGGCGTCGTGGTGAATGGTCAAGTGTTGACGGCTGACCGTTATGTGTTGGCTTTTGGTAGTTATTCACGTGATTTCTTAAAACCACTTGAATTGAATTTACCTGTTTATCCAGTCAAAGGGTATTCACTGACAGTGCCAATTGTTGACCCTGCGTTTGCACCACAATCAACTGTACTCGATGAAACTTACAAAATTGCGATTACCCGTTTTGATCAACGTATCCGTGTGGGTGGTATGGCAGAGCTAAGTGGTTTCAACTTGAAATTGAATGATGACCGCCGTGGCACATTAGAAATGGTCACCAAAGATTTATTCCCAGGCGGTGATTTACCGAATGCAACGTTCTGGACTGGCTTACGCCCAATGACTCCAGACAGTACGCCAATTATTGGCGCAACACGCTTTAAAAATCTGTTCTTGAACACAGGACATGGCACCTTAGGTTGGACCATGGCATGTGGTTCAGGCAAGCTAATCAGTGACTTGGTGATGAACCATAAACCAGACATCAGCATTGATGGACTATCGATTGCACGTTATTTAAGTGCAGCATAATTCCTGAATTTAGGGAGTTGTTTGAACTTTAGGGAAGAAGGGTTATGCCACGTCCAATTACTGCGGTGATTCATCTATCCGCACTCAAACATAATCTGGCGATTGCGCGTGCCGCAATGCCAGACAGTCAAGTTTTTGCTGTGGTCAAAGCCAATGCCTACGGGCATGGCGTTGAGCGCGTATATCAGGCATTTAAATCTGCTGATGGTTTTGCATTGCTTGATATTGAAGAAGCCAAGCGTATTCGTGCTTTGGGCTGGACAGGGGAAATCCTGTTACTGGAAGGTATTTTCTCGCCGCAAGATTTATATGATTGTGCACAGTATCAATTGAATTTTACCGTGCATAATGAATTGCAAATTCAATGGTTACAACAGTTTCCCGTTGCAGCACAATTCAAAGTGTTCTTAAAAATGAACAATGGCATGAATCGTTTAGGGTTCACACCAGAACACTATGTCGGCGCGTGGAAAAAACTGAAGGATTTAGCTTCGGTCAAAGAATTGGTGCACATGATGCATTTCTCTGATGCCGATGGTGAGCGTCAGGGGCAATCTGGGATTGAATATCAGCATCAAGTGTTCCAACAAATTTTGCAACAGTATCCGGGGCCTTGTTCGGTCAGTAATAGTGCCGCAATTTTAAGATATTCTACCCAGTTGCGTTCCGATTATGCGCGCAGTGGCATCATGCTGTATGGCAGTTCTCCAGATTTTCCAAGTCATACCATTCAAGACTGGAATCTACAACCGAGTATGAGTTTGCGCAGTGAAATCATCTCGATTCAACAGTTAAATCCAAATGACAGTATTGGCTATGGCTCTAGTTTTGTCACAGACCGACCTATGCGTGTGGGTATTGTGGCATGTGGCTATGCCGATGGTTATCAACGCATCTCACCGACAGGCACACCTGTGTTGGTGAACTCCATTCGTACCCGTACTTTAGGCCGTGTCAGCATGGACATGCTTGCCGTTGACCTTGATCCAATTCCCGATGCGCAAATAGGCAGTGAAGTGGTGTTATGGGGTCAATCGAGTTCTGGAACTGTGTTACCGATTGATGAGGTTGCAGCCACTTCGGGAACGATTGGTTATGAACTGATGTGTGCAGTGACTGCACGAGTCAATTTTTCAATTCAGGAATAAGGAATTAATCATGTCACAACAGGATATTCAACGCTTCAATACCACCCCTGTAATGAGCGCCGTGACAGTTTTTAACAACGTGGTGTATTTATCAGGTCAGGTGCCTAAAAATCCTGATTTGGATATTACAGGACAAACTCAAGATGTATTAAACACCATTGATCAACTTTTGGCACAAGCCAATAGTGATAAAAGTCGTATTCTTTCAGCACAGCTTTTTCTGAAAGACTTATCGGATTTTTCAGTGGTGAATGAAATTTGGATTGATTGGTTCAAAGACCATGCAACGCCTGCACGTGCCACGATTCAAGCCGATTTGGTCAATCCAAAATGGCTCATCGAAATTGCAGTCATTGCGGCACAAAAGTAAGTATTCATCCATGGAATGGAGGATGTAAGTCATGAGCAAAGTGATCAACTGATTAACTAAGAAGGTTAAGGATTACTTTGTTAAGGATAAGGGCTTGACCCTAGATCAATCTTATTGCTCGAGAGGAGCTAGATCTGGGTGAAGTCATGTAAAGGAATTAAAAAAGGATGTTGAGTTATGACCACAATGCGTGAGCCAAAAGCTGAACAAGCAACCCATGAGTTGCAACGCAAGCTCTCTAATCGTCATTTACAATTGATTGCAATTGGCGGAGCTATTGGTACAGGTTTATTTATGGGTTCAGGGAAAACTATCTCCCTCGCTGGACCTTCAATTTTAATTATCTACATGATTATTGGTGGTATGTTCTTTTTCCTGATGCGTGCATTAGGCGAAATTCTACTGTCCAATTTGCATTACAAATCTTTCATCGATATGGCACACGATTTAATTGGTCCTGCGGCAGGCTATTATATCGGTTGGTCGTATTGGCTCGGTTGGGTCTTGGTCGGTATTGCTGACCTTGCGGCGATTATCAATTATCTGAATTTCTGGTTACCGCCCGATATGGCGTTTACGCCCATAGGGCAGGCGCTGATTAGTGCAGGTTGCGTATTGTTTGTCCTTGGACTGAATCTTTTAACCGTCAAGCTCTTTGGTGAAATTGAATTTTGGTTTGCATTAATCAAAATTCTCGCCATTTTAGGCTTGATTGTGATTGGTGGCTTTATGGTGTTCAGTCATTTCCAAGCACCGCAAGGCTCAGTTGCTAGCTTTAGCAATGTCTGGGCACATGGTGGTATGTTCCCGAAAGGCGCCAGTGGCTTCTTGGCAGGCTTCCAAATTGCACTCTTTGCGTTTGTAGGGGTGGAATTAATTGGAACAATGGCTGCTGAAGCGAAAGATCCAGAAAAGAACTTACCCAAAGCCGTGAATGCTATTCCAACCCGAATCATTCTATTCTATGTGTTGGCGTTATTTATTGTCATGTCAGTAACACCATGGAATGAAATTCCAGCGGATCAAAGCCCATTCGTCAGCCTGTTTTTACATGCAGGGATTGGCGGTGCAGCAGTGATTATGAACTTGGTGGTGTTATCTTCGGTGATGTCATCAATGAATAGTGGCGTGTTCTCGACCAGCCGTATGTTGTACGGTTTATCTCAAGGTGGTCAGGCACCAAAAGGATTGGGTGAATTATCTAGCCGAGCTGTACCTGCCAAAGGCTTGTTGTTTTCATGTCTCTTTATTATGGCAGGCGCAGCATTACAGTATTTCGTTCCGAATACTGTAGAAGCATTCACCTTGGCAAGTTCGTTGTGTGTAATTCTATTTATCAGTATTTGGGGACTCATTATGGTGTGCTACTTACGCTACCGTAAACTACGCCCTGAATTACATGCACAATCGAAATTTAAAATGCCAGGTGGGGTGTGGATGTCCTATGTGGTATTGATTTTCTTATTCTTTACTTTGGTTATTTTAAGCTTAGAACCGGATACTTTACGTGCCTTAATCATTAGTCCAATTTGGCTCATTATTTTGGCCATTACTTATCGCGTGTTGTATTTACCGCGTGCGAAAAAACGTCTGTTAGAACAGCAACTCGATGGCTAAGTAAAACGCATCCTTCACTGGCAATATTTGAGAGAAAGCCCCGCATCATGATCAGCAGGGCTTTCTTTTTGTTTGAGCTAAATAAATGGATTCTAATGAAGTGTTATATAATTGTATGAGTTTATGTATAAAAGCTATTTAAATCAGAGGGTTTAACTTTTAATAAGGCACTTTAAAATTCTAACAACGGTCTATGCGTAATTATAAAATCGACATCCTGCGCGGAGTGTCCATCCTTTTGGTGCTGATTCACCATTTCAATATTCCGTATAAATTATACGATACGTTTCTAGGTATCCCGATCGCGGGCGAAAGCTTAAGTACTTTGATTGCAAGAAATGGCAACTATGGTGTGACCATATTTTTTGTGATTTCAGGATTTTTGATTACCCAGCATACCTTGCAACGCAGTGGTTCTTTGGCGCAGATTAATCTGAAAGATTTTTATATCCGTCGTATTGCCCGAATTATGCCGTGCTTAGTGTTGCTGGTGCTCATGGTTACGATACTTGGGGCTTTGGGACTCAGACCATTCATGAATCAGGCACCGAATGATGTGGACGTACCATATGCTGTGACCGTCCTTTCTGCTTTTAGTTTTTGGATGAACATATTGATTATTGAATACGGCTGGGTCAATTATGCCTTGGGTGTTCTGTGGTCTTTATCCGTAGAAGAGGTCTTTTATTTAGCCTTTCCTATACTGTGTTTAGTGCTTGGTCGAGGTAAAGGGTTTATTGTTTTTCTGCTCCTTATCATCGCGTATGCACCTTATTTTCGCGCGCTACATTTTGCAGAGGAAAGCGGTGCTTATCTGTATCACTACTTTTCTAGTTTTGATGGAATTGCGATTGGCTGCCTCACCGCAATGTATGCACAGCATTTTAAAGGTGCCATTTACAATCCAAAAGTGATTGTTGCAGTGACGGTATTTTTGATGACCGCTTTATATTTTTATGCACCAATCAAAGAGGTGAGTACATGGGGTATCAGCATCTTTGCGCTACTTACGGCGTTACTCATATTTTGTTTTACCCAAGACCCGAAAGGTGAACCTTTCTCATATGCTGCACGGAGTTTGGTCTGGATTGGACAGCGTAGCTATGAAATGTATTTGTTTCACCTAATTGTTTTGGGTTTAATGAAAGTGGTGTATTTCCCAAAAGAAACTTTAGCGGCTGAAAAGCTGATGCTGTTGCCTGTTTATTTTATCGCAGTGTTTATTTTAAGTTGGGCGATTGAGAAATATTATTCGACTCCGCTCAATATAAAAATACGTCAAGCTTGGATATGCTGATAGCTCTAATTTTTGGATGTGCTGTTGATTTTTATAGATATAAAAAAGCCCTGAACTAATCAGGGCTTTTCATTTCACGGATTTTAAAACGTCGGTTTCACCACGACTAAAATCACCACAGCAAATAAAATCAAAGTCGGCATTTCATTAAAAAAGCGCCAGAACTTGTGGGATTTATAATGTGCATTGCCAATAAGCTTTTTACGGTAATAACCGCAGACAAAATGGTAAATCACCAATAGACCAACTAAGCCGACTTTCAGGTAAAACCACAATGCTTCATGGTAATGACGTGTCGCATCGCCCCAATCCACCAAAAAATGTGCCGTAATAAGCGTAGCAATCATCGCGGGCCACATAATGCCGCGGTACAACTTGCGTTCCATCACTTCAAAACGCTGATGACTGACTGCATCATCGCTCATGGCGTGATAGACATATAAACGAGGGAGGTAGAAGAGCGCAGCGAACCAACAAACGACTGCAATGATATGTAATGCTTTTACCCAAAGGAAAGCATCAGAAGGAGCATCCATCAATTCACCCTTTTAAGGGCAGTGTGGAAAGTTGATCATTCACTGCATCAGCAATGAATGATCAAGATTTCTTAAATTAACTTTCCCATTTTTTGAAAATGAGACAAGCATTTACACCGCCAAAACCGAAACTGTTACTCATCACAGTATTCAATTTTGCGTCACGTTTTTCAAGCACGATATCAAATGGTTTTGCGCCTTCATCCAGTTCAGTCACGTTGATGTTTGGTGCAATAAAGTCATTTTGCATCATCAATACAGAATAAATTGCTTCTTGTACGCCAGCAGCACCTAAGCTGTGACCAGTCATTGACTTGGTTGAGCTGAGAGGAGGGACTTGACCTTCACCAAATGCGCGTTCCATTGCCAACAATTCAGTCACATCACCCGCAGGTGTCGACGTACCATGCGTATTCACATAGTCAATCTTGTCTACGCCATGCTGTTTCGCTTCTTCAAGTGCCATGAGTACGCAACGTGTTGCACCTTCACCTGATGGAGCAACCATGTCTGCACCGTCACTGTTTGCAGCATAGCCCACCACTTCAGCTAAAATGTTGGCACCACGTGCTTGAGCGTGTTCAAGTGATTCAAGCACCACGAAACCGCCACCACCTGCAATCACAAAACCATCACGGTCTGCTGAATATGGGCGTGAAGCTGTTTCAGGTGTGTCGTTATATTTTGAGCACAGTGCGCCCATCGCATCAAACAATAAACTTTGTGACCAGTGATCTTCTTCACCACCACCAGCAAGCATTAAGTCTTGTTTACCCAATTGAATTAGGTTGTAGGCATAACCAATTGCATCAGCAGACGTTGCGCATGCGCTAGTAATCGTGTGTGCAACACCTTGCATTTTAAAAGCAACACCGACGTTCGCAGTGATGGTGTTCGACATGTTACGTGGTACGAAGAAAGGACCAACTTTACGCGCACCTTTGGTGTCGAGCAATTCTTTCATTTCAATCACAGAAGCAGTTGAACCACCACCAGAACCACCTGCAATACCGTAGCGCGGATTGCCACCAATTTGCTCAGCAGTTAGACCTGCATTTTCTACCGCAGCAACTGCGGCGTTATATGCATACATTGCACATACGCCCATAAAACGTTTTAATTTACGGTCAATGTGATCGAAATCTTGCTCTGCTGCTGCGCTGATGTGACTTTTGAAATTAAGTTCAGCATAAATTGGGTTAAAACGTGTTCCAGAAATCCCGTTTTGCAATGAATGAGTGACAGCTTCTAAAGTGTTACCGATACATGAGTTGATGCCCATACCCGTAATTACAACACGTTTCATCTAAAGATCCCTTATATGGTGATATTTTGCATGACTGTATGCAGTCAGGGGAGAGCCTTTATGCTACAAGTCTTCATATGTTTGATTTGCAATCATGATAGCAGAAAGATTTTTGAATTCTTATGGCAAATATGATGCGTATTTGGAAGAAAGGAAAAAAGTGAATTTAGGCGAAGTTCTTAACTAAAAGAAACAGTTTGATGTTGAGATAAACTTAGACTATACCTAGTATTTAGCGAGAAATGAAAGAATTGAACAAGAAGGGTCAAGAATGACAGAAGCTAATAATAAACAATCAACAGGATTCCTCTCAAATGCCTTTGGAGTGGCTAAAAAGCTCAGCCAAACTAGAATAGATGTTTTGCAACATGTTGCACCAGGCTCTGTTGCAGCTTATCCGCAAGGTGCGGGAAATTCAGCGTTTATTGAAGGGAAAGCGCATTCTAAATCAGCTTTTGAGACCAAAAAATATCAAGATGCACAGCAAATTTTACGAGAACATTTTCCGCAAGTTTCCCGACAACTTTTAGGGCGACATTATTCCAAAGTGAATAATGTGGCAAATTTAGTTGCACCACAATATACCGACAAAATTACTGACTATTTTTTTGAAAAACTGAATGCTTTTAGTTCAGATATTAGTTCTATCGATGACGTTTTAGATCAGGCTGGTGTACGTGATCTGGAAACTTTAACGCAAGATATCGATCGTTCTAAACGGATCAGTCAAGCCTTAGCAGAGCAAAATAAATGGATTGCATCTTTACAAGGCTTGCTTACAGGGGCAACGGGAACCATCGGCTCCAGTGTAGATATTCCATTGTCTTTAATTTTGTCATTGAGAACCATTTATCAGGTCGGGCGATCTTATGGCTTTGAGCTGAATAAGGATACTGAACAAGAGATAATCCAATTTATTTTCAAACAGATTGATTTAGGACTGATTGCCGAGAAGCAAGCTTTATTAATGGCAATTAAAACCGTGTCTAAAATGTTGCAAACACACGACGTTGGGCAGTTGCAATATTTATTGGGCTCCAGCAATGACATTGAAATGCTGAAAAAATGGCTGCACAATGAACAGGGCGATTATAAATGGTCTTGGATGAATAAAGTCCCGAACTATAGTTTCCTCGATAAATTGACGCCTGTGGCCAGTGCGACTTTAAGTGCGGTATATAGTTGGAAGCTTATTGAAGATGTCAATCAAAAAGCACAAGTGGTTTTTGCTCAAGCACGCCAATATATCCAGCAACATAAAGACCTCGAACTCTCGGTGGTTACTGCTTATGAGCGATCATTGGCTTTATTGTCTCAAGCCACACCAAAACTCTTTACCGAAACGGTTCAACCCAGTTTGCTTGAGGCAGAGGCCATCAATGCTGTTGCTGAGGCCACACTGGAAAATAATAAAAATATTACCAAAGTTAGCGTAAGAAAAAAAACCACACCAAAACCAAACCATGAAGCTGAGCAACAACAGCAAATTGAGCAGGGCTTAGAAAAACTGGCGGATCATTTGGTCGAACCACAGGCAGAAGTAAAGCTTCAACAGCCAGCATTAACCTTAAATAGTGATGTTATAGAGGTTATTGTAGATGGTGTTTCGGAACAAATTGAAAACCCTTTGGCAGAGCCAACAGTGGCTGCAAAGCGTCCACGGAAGGTCCCTACCAAAAGGGTTACAAAAAAGCCAATTCCGCCCAATGAAAAATAAATCCCGAAAATTGTTCAAAAAACGTCAAGAAAAGCAAGATGGTTTGCGGATAGAGCGTTCTCGAATGTTGACCATTTTTGCATCTTGACTTACAATTGCATGCCCTCAAAAAGTAGTATTTTTTGGGGCTTTTTATTAACGGGAGAATTGCCATATGGCAACAACAAATCAGTTGATCCGCAAGGGTCGTACGACTTTAGTTGAAAAATCTAAAGTTCCTGCGTTGAAGGCTTGTCCACAACGTCGTGGTGTTTGTACACGTGTTTACACGACTACACCTAAAAAACCTAACTCAGCAATGCGTAAAGTTTGCCGTGTTCGCTTAACTTCAGGTTTTGAAGTTTCTAGCTACATCGGTGGTGAAGGTCATAACTTACAAGAGCACAGTGTTGTTCTTATCCGTGGTGGTCGTGTTAAAGACTTACCAGGTGTACGTTACCATACCGTTCGTGGTTCTTTAGACTGTGCTGGTGTGAAAGATCGTAACCAGTCACGTTCTAAATACGGTACTAAACGTCCTAAGAAATAATCTTTCGAGATTAAAATCTTAGTTCATTAGAACTGCAATCCTTTATCGTCTCGCTTGTCTGATTTCTGCATTTATTTTGTGAAATTCAAGCGACGTGTAGTAAGGCCAGCGAAGGTACACGACACTTTGTACCACTGCTGGATTAACCTGAAGTGTCATATCTATAGGTAGTTTAAAATGCCAAGACGTCGCGTAGTTGCTGCTCGTGAAATCCTTCCGGATCCTAAGTTCAGTAGCCAAACAATCGCTAAATTCATGAACCACGTAATGCAAGATGGTAAAAAATCTATTGCTGAAAGTATCGTTTACGGTGCTTTAGACCGCGTTCAAGAAAAAAACAAAGTAGACCCAGTTGAATTTTTCGAGACTACTCTTGAAAAAGTTCGTCCTATGGTCGAAGTAAAAGCACGCCGTGTTGGTGGTGCTACTTATCAAGTACCTATGGAAGTGCGCCCATCCCGTCGTACTGCCTTGGCTATGCGTTGGTTAGTAGATGCTGCTGCTAAGCGTTCTGAAAAAACTATGGCTTTACGTCTTGCTGGTGAGTTGCTTGATGCAGCTGAAGGTAAAGGCGCAGCTGTTAAAAAACGTGAAGATGTGCACCGTATGGCTGAAGCCAACAAAGCCTTCTCTCACTACCGTTTCTAAGCGGATAAAACAGGCCTTAATCAGGACAATGACAATTATGTTTCACATAATTGTCATCAAATCGCTTTAAGTTGCTAAGCAGCTTAAAGCGTCCTGTTTTAACAACAAAATTTAGGAATGCTAGAAATCATGGCTCGTCAAACCCCAATTTCTCGTTACCGTAACATTGGTATCTCTGCGCACATTGACGCAGGTAAAACAACTACGACTGAACGTATTTTGTTCTACACAGGTGTATCTCACAAAATTGGTGAAGTACACGATGGTGCAGCAACAATGGACTGGATGGAACAAGAGCAAGAACGTGGTATTACCATTACTTCTGCTGCGACAACTTGTTTCTGGTCAGGTATGAGTAGCCAATTCCCACAACACCGTATCAACGTAATCGATACACCGGGACACGTAGACTTCACAATCGAAGTTGAACGTTCTATGCGTGTTCTTGACGGTGCGTGCATGGTTTACTGTGCGGTAGGTGGTGTACAACCTCAGTCTGAAACTGTATGGCGTCAGGCAAACAAATATAAAGTGCCTCGTTTAGCATTCGTGAACAAGATGGACCGTACTGGTGCAAACTTCTTCCGTGCTGTTGAGCAAGTTAAAACTCGTCTAGGTGGTAATCCTGTACCTATCGTTGTGCCAATTGGTGCAGAAGATACGTTTGCAGGTGTTGTAGACCTTATCGAAATGAAAGCGATTATCTGGGACGAAGCGTCTCAAGGTATGAAGTTCGAATATGGCGACATCCCAGCTGACCTCGTTGATACTGCTAACGAATGGCGTACTAAGATGGTTGAAGCTGCGGCTGAAGCATCTGAAGAGTTAATGGACAAGTACCTAGAAGAAGGTGATCTTTCTAAAGAAGAAATCATCGCTGGTCTTCGTGCTCGTACACTAGCATCTGAAATTCAAGTAATGCTTTGTGGTTCTGCATTCAAGAACAAAGGTGTTCAACGTATGTTGGATGCAGTAATTCAATTCTTACCTTCTCCTACAGAAGTTAAAGCGATTGAAGGTGTTCTTGACGATAAAGCTGAAACTAAAGCATCTCGTGAAGCATCTGACGAAGCACCGTTCTCTGCGTTAGCGTTCAAAATCATGAACGACAAATTCGTAGGTAACTTAACATTCGTACGTGTTTACTCTGGTGTTCTTAAACAAGGTGACCCAGTTTATAACCCAGTGAAGTCTAAGCGTGAGCGTATTGGTCGTATCGTGCAAATGCATGCGAACGAACGTCAAGATCTTGATGAAATCCGTGCAGGTGATATCGCAGCGTGCGTAGGTCTTAAAGACGTTACAACGGGTGATACATTATGTGATGAGAAAAACATCATTACACTTGAGCGTATGGAATTCCCAGAGCCAGTAATTTCATTGGCTGTTGAACCAAAAACTAAAGCTGACCAAGAAAAAATGTCAATTGCTTTAGGTCGTTTGGCAAAAGAAGATCCATCATTCCGCGTTCGTACAGATGAAGAATCTGGTCAAACAATTATTGCTGGTATGGGTGAGCTTCACCTTGACATCATCGTTGACCGTATGAAGCGTGAATTCGGTGTTGAAGCGAACATTGGTAAACCAATGGTTGCTTACCGCGAAACAATCAAAAAGACTGTTGAGCAAGAAGGTAAGTTCGTTCGTCAAACTGGTGGTAAAGGTAAATTCGGTCATGTATATGTTCGTTTAGAGCCTATGGATGTTGAAGAAGCTGGTAAAGAATACCAATTCGCTGAAGAAGTTGTAGGTGGTACTGTACCTAAAGAATTCTTCGGTGCAGTTGATAAAGGTATTCAAGAACGTATGAAGAATGGTGTATTGGCTGGTTACCCTGTTGTGGGTATCAAAGCGACATTATTCGACGGTTCTTACCACGATGTCGACTCTGACGAATTATCGTTCAAAATGGCGGGTTCTTACGCATTCCGTGATGGTTTCATGAAAGCAGATCCTATCTTGCTTGAACCAATCATGAAAGTTGAAGTAGAAACTCCAGAAGACTACATGGGCGATATCATGGGTGACTTAAACCGTCGTCGTGGTATGGTTCAAGGTATGGACGATCTTCCTGGTGGAACGAAAGCAATTAAAGCTGAAGTACCACTTGCTGAGATGTTTGGTTACGCGACTCAAATGCGTTCTATGTCTCAAGGTCGTGCGACATATTCTATGGAATTTGCTAAATATGCTGAAACTCCACGTAACGTGGCGGAAGGCATTATTTCTAAATTCCAGTCTGGCGGTAAAAAAGGTGACGACGAGTAATCTTTCGATTACTATAAGCCCAAACTAATTTTTTAGTTAATAACCAGTTGCTCATGCAGCGATCCTGCATGAGTAGTTTAAAAAGGAAAATCAAATGGCTAAGGCTAAGTTTGAACGTAATAAGCCACACGTGAACGTGGGCACAATCGGTCACGTTGACCATGGTAAAACTACTTTAACTGCTGCGATTGCAACTATTTGTGCAAAAACTTACGGCGGTGAAGCGAAAGATTACTCACAAATCGACTCTGCTCCTGAAGAAAAAGCACGTGGTATTACAATTAATACTTCACACGTAGAATACGATTCTCCAATCCGTCACTACGCGCACGTAGACTGCCCGGGCCACGCCGATTATGTTAAAAACATGATTACTGGTGCTGCTCAGATGGACGGCGCGATCCTTGTGTGTGCTGCGACTGATGGTCCAATGCCACAAACTCGTGAACACATCCTTCTTTCACGTCAGGTTGGTGTACCTTACATCATCGTATTCTTAAACAAATGCGACCTTGTTGATGACGAAGAATTACTTGAATTAGTAGAAATGGAAGTTCGTGAACTTCTTTCTACTTATGACTTCCCAGGTGATGACACTCCAGTTATCCGTGGTTCTGCTCTTGCTGCGCTTAATGGTGATGCTGGTCAGTACGGTGAGTCTTCAGTTCTTGCTCTTGTTGAAGCGCTTGACTCTTACATTCCAGAACCAGAACGTGCTATCGATAAAGCATTCTTAATGCCAATCGAAGACGTATTCTCTATTTCTGGCCGTGGTACAGTAGTAACTGGTCGTGTAGAAGCTGGTATTGTGAAAGTAGGCGAATCAGTTGAAATCGTTGGTATCCGTGATACTCAAACAACTACAGTTACTGGCGTTGAAATGTTCCGTAAACTTCTTGACGAAGGTCGTGCGGGCGAGAACTGTGGTGTTCTTCTTCGTGGTACTAAGCGTGAAGACGTACAACGTGGTCAAGTACTTGCTAAACCAGGTACAATCAAGCCGCACACTAAATTCGACGCAGAAGTATACGTACTTTCTAAAGAAGAGGGTGGTCGTCATACTCCATTCCTTAACGGTTACCGTCCACAATTCTATTTCCGTACGACTGACGTAACTGGCGCAATCCAATTACAAGACGGCGTTGAAATGGTAATGCCAGGTGACAACGTTGAAATGTCAGTAGAATTAATCCACCCAATCGCAATGGACCCAGGTCTACGTTTTGCGATCCGTGAAGGTGGTCGTACAGTTGGTGCTGGTGTTGTTGCGAAAGTAACTGCATAATAGGTACACAAGTTTTAAGTCGAGAATTTCGATTCTCGACTTACACTGCAGGCTAGTAGTTCAATTGGTAGAGCGTCGGTCTCCAAAACCGAATGTTGGGGGTTCGAGTCCCTCCTGGCCTGCCACTTTTTTCGCAAAAGAGCTTGATGCTGGCTAAACTAGTCATATAATAAATCGCGAATTCTACGACGAGTAAAAAAATGTCGAATGATAAATCGCGTGACGCATTAAGCGACGCGCCAATCCCTCAAAGAAATAATTCTGCTGAAGTTGTTAGTTCTGGCTCACCATTAGATGTTGTGCTATGGATTATTGCATTAATTTTAATTATTGGTGCAACCATGGTGAATCAGCATTTGCCAGCATATTGGGCACCAGCAAATAATATTTGGGTGCGTGTTGGTGTAATTTTGTCTTGTATCATTGTGGCTTTAGGTTTATTATACGCCACCCATCAAGGCAAAGGCTTTGTTCGTTTGCTAAAAGATGCGCGCATTGAATTGCGTCGTGTCACATGGCCAACCAAGCAAGAGACGGTGACCACATCGTGGCAGGTTCTTGCTGTAGTCGTTGTAGCATCCATTTTATTGTGGTGTTTTGACTATATTTTGGGCTGGTTTATGAAGTTTATTATCGGGTAAGAGAGCTATGAAACGTTGGTACATTATTCATGCCTACTCAGGCTATGAAAAACAGGTGATGCGTTCACTTAATGATCGAATCCAGCGTAGCGCTGTAGCCGATAGCTTTGGTGAAGTTCTTGTTCCTACCGAAGAAGTGGTAGAAATGAAGGATGGTAAGAAACGTAAGTCTGAGCGTAAATTCTTTCCTGGCTATGTGTTAGTTGAAATGGAAATGAATGATGAGACTTGGCACATTGTTAAAGAATGTCCTAAAGTTTTAGGTTTTATTGGTGGTACGGCGGAAAAACCTGCACCAATTACGCAAAAAGAAGCAGACGCGATTCTTGCGCGTGTACGTAATACTGGTGAAGCACCTCGTCCTAAGACGATGTTTGAGCCAGGTGAAGAATTACTCGTAATTGACGGTCCATTCACCGATTTTAAAGGCGTGGTGGAAGAAGTTCTATACGAGAAGTCACGTTTAACGTTGACGATTAATGTATTTAATCGACCAACGCAAGTTGAATTGGAATTTCGCCAAGTCGAAAAAACAATTTAATCTGGATTGGTTAAAAACGCCCGATTTATTTAATCGGGCATTGTTGTTGTAGTGGTTATCACTGCATGAAATATTGGGGAGCTGTCAAAGGCGTTTGTACCCAGAGGTAATTTGAAATGGCTAAGAAGATTGACGGCTATATCAAGCTGCAAGTTCCAGCTGGTAAAGCGAATCCATCTCCACCGATTGGTCCTGCATTGGGTCAACGTGGTGTTAACATCATGGCATTCTGTAAAGAATTCAATGCTGCGACACAAAAACTTGAAGTTGGTTTACCAATTCCAGTCGTGATCACTGTGTACAACGACAAGTCGTTCACATTCATCATGAAAACTCCACCTGCATCTATTCTTCTTAAGAAAGCTGCTGGTATTCAAAAGGGTTCATCTGTACCTAACAAAACTAAAGTTGGTAAGTTGACTCGTGCTCAATTAGAAGAAATTGCGACTACTAAAGAACCAGATTTAACTGGTGCTGATTTAGACGCACGTGTTCGTACCATTGCTGGTTCTGCACGTTCTATGGGCTTGGAAGTGGAGCTATAAGACATGGCAAAGTTAACTAAACGTCAAAAAGCCATTGCTGCTGCTATTGAAGCAAACAAAGTTTACACTTTGGAAGAAGCTGTAGCAGTTCTTGCTGGTCTTCCTGCTGCGAAATTCAAAGAATCTTTGGATGTTGCGGTAAACCTAGGTGTTGACCCTCGTAAATCTGACCAAGTTGTTCGTGGTGCGACTACACTTCCTGCAGGTACTGGTAAAACTGTACGTGTAGCTGTGTTTGCTCAAGGCGCTGCTGCTGAAGCTGCTAAAGCTGAAGGCGCTGACATCGTTGGTTTTGATGACTTGGCTGAAAGCATTCAACAAGGTAACCTTGACTTTGACGTAGTAATTGCTGCTCCAGATGCAATGCGCGTTGTAGGTAAGTTAGGTACAATCCTTGGTCCACGTGGTTTGATGCCAAACCCGAAAGTGGGTACTGTAACTCCAGACGTTGCTGGTGCAGTTAAAAATGCGAAAGCTGGTCAAGCACGCTACCGTGTTGACAAAGCGGGTATTATCCATGCTGCGATCGGTCAAGTAGATTTCTCTGCTGAAGCTGTCCGCCAAAACGTTGAAACTTTGATTGCAGACTTGAAAAAGTTAAAGCCTGCAACTTCTAAAGGCGTATACATCAAAAAGATCACTTTGAGCTCTACTATGGGTCCTGGTCTTGTTGTTGATGTAAACAACGTTTCTAACTAAGTTTTTACTTAGACAGAATTTTAAAGCCCTGAGTAATATTTGAAGCATTGCTTCAAATATTACACAAGAAAAACCAGTTTTGGTGTTCTTGTGAACTTAGGCAAACTTTGAATTGATAAATGTATATTTATCAGCGTCAAAGACCTCAGGCGAGGGGAGTTTTATGCTTTTCTCTTAATAGTCCAGTCTGAGTAGACGCGGTGGTGTGATTTATTTCCTCCTCCGCGTGTAAGTCTGAAAGGGCTTACGAATTGGGGTGTGCCTGTATGGGTGCATAAATCACCGTTAGGAGGTTTTACAATGGCTCTTCTTATCGAAGACAAAAAACAGATTGTTGCTGAAGTAAGCGAAGTTGCTGCTAAAGCGTTTTCTGTTGTTGTGGCTAACTATCAAGGTTCAAGCGTAGAGCAATTAACACAACTTCGTGTTGAAGCTCGTAAGTTGGGTGTTACTACACGTATCGTGCGTAATACTTTAGCTAAACGCGCTCTTCAAGATACTCAATTTGATATCTTGAACGACGACCTTGTTGGCCCAACCATTCTCGGTTTCTCAACTTCTGAAGATGACATGGGTGCAGCTGCACGCTTGTTCGAAGAATTTGCAAAAACTAATAAAGCATTTGAACTTAAAGCTGCTGCCTTTGATGGCAAAGTTTATCAAGGTGCTGAAGTTAGCGTTATCGCAAACCTTCCGAACCAAGAAAAAGCGCTTACTATGCTTGCGTCTGTTCTTCAAGCTCCTATTTCGAAATTGGGTCGCTTACTTACAGCGCTTCAAGAGAAAAACGAGTCAGAAGCGGCTTAATCCTATTTCCACACCATTCAATATCCATTTGGAGTTATTCTCATGGCTTTAACAAACGAAGAAATCTTAAACGCAGTTGCTGAAAAAACTGTTCTTGAACTTGTTGAACTTATTTCTGCTTTCGAAGAAAAATTCAACGTGTCTGCTGCTGCTGTAGCTGTAGCTGCAGGTCCTGCTGCTGCTGCTGTTGAAGAACAAACTGAATTCAACGTAGAGTTGACTTCTTTCGGTGCTAACAAAGTTGCTGTAATTAAAGCAGTTCGTGAAGCTACTGGCCTTGGTCTTAAAGAAGCTAAAGATATGGTTGAAGGCGCTCCTGCTGTTCTTAAAGAAGGCGTGTCTAAAGAAGAAGGCGAAGAACTTAAGAAGAAACTTGAAGAAGCTGGTGCTACAGTTACTCTTAAGTAATCTTAAGAGGAGTCGATTTTTTATAATCGGCTCCACAAAATGGCTGATGGCTCTTGGGTCATCAGCCTTTTTGCGTTACAATAATCGGCTCGACTTTAATTTGATTGATTTAAAAATCATCGAATTTAAACAATAAAGACAAATTTTAAACGCTTACCAATATTTTTCCATTCAAAAAATATTGTTAAGCGTTTTAATACCACTAAAAATTGCAGCATTTGTAAACAGTGGTGGCCATATCGGCCTGCGTAATTCCTTCTAAACCCGTTCTGCAGGCGGGTTTAGTTTACTTTCCGAGGACTCCAGATGGCATACTCATATACCGAAAAGAAACGGATCCGTAAGAATTTTGGTAAATTGCCTAGTGTTATGGATGCTCCGTACTTGCTCGCGATTCAAGTCGACTCGTACAGAACGTTCTTGCAAGATGGCAAATCACCAAAAAACCGCGAAGATATCGGTCTCCAAGCCGCATTTCGTTCAGTTTTTCCTATAGAAAGTTATTCTGGCAATGCTGCTCTAGAATTTGTTGAGTATAGCCTTGGTAAGCCAGAGTTTGACGTGCGTGAATGTATTTTACGTGGTTCAACTTATGCGGCGCCAATGCGTGTAAAAATTCGTTTGATCATTAAAGATCGTGAAACGAAATCAATCAAAGACGTGCGTGAGCAAGAAGTGTACATGGGTGAAATGCCACTCATGACGGATAACGGGACATTCGTTATTAATGGTACTGAGCGTGTAATCGTATCTCAGTTACACCGTTCCCCTGGCGTGTTCTTTGATCATGATAAAGGTAAAACTCATTCTAGCGGTAAAGTGCTTTATTCAGCACGTATTATTCCTTACCGTGGTTCATGGTTAGACTTTGAGTTTGATGCGAAAGATTTAGTCTATGTACGTATTGACCGTCGTCGTAAATTGCTTGCGACTGTGGTGCTTCGTGCATTGGATTATAGCAACGAACAAATTCTAGACTTGTTCTACGAGAAAGTACCTGTCTATTTAGATATGGGTAGCTACCAAATTGACCTTGTTCCAGAACGTCTGCGTGGCGAAATGGCACAATTCGACATTACCGATAATGAAGGTAAAGTGATTGTTGAGCAAGGTAAACGTATTAACGCACGTCATGTACGTCAAATGGAAGCTTCAGGCTTAACTAAGCTGTCTGTTCCAGATGAATACTTGTATGAGCGTATCACTGCTGAAGATATCACTTTACGTGATGGCGAAGTCATTGCTGCGAACACCTTATTAAGCCATGAAATCATGGTGAAATTGGCTGAAGGCGGCGTGAAACAGTTCAATATTCTGTTCACGAATGACATCGACCGTGGTTCATTCATTGCGGATTCTTTGCGTGCAGATACAACAACGGGTCGTGAAGAAGCGCTTGTTGAAATCTACAAAGTTATGCGTCCAGGTGAGCCACCAACGAAAGAAGCAGCTGAAAATCTATTCAATAACTTGTTCTTCTCTTCTGAGCGTTATGATTTATCGCCAGTAGGTCGTATGAAGTTCAACCGTCGTTTGGGTCGTCCTTACGAAGTGGGAACTGACCAGAAGTCACGTGAAGTTGAAGGTATTCTTTCGAACAGCGATATCACTGATGTATTAAAAACATTGGTTGAAATTCGTAACGGTAAAGGCGAAGTGGATGATATTGACCACTTGGGTAACCGTCGTGTTCGTTCTGTTGGTGAAATGACAGAAAACCAATTCCGTGTTGGTTTGGTTCGTGTTGAACGTGCTGTAAAAGAACGTTTAAGCCAAGCAGAAGCAGACAACTTGTCTCCGCAAGATTTAATCAATGCGAAACCAGTTGCGGCAGCAATCAAAGAATTCTTTGGTTCAAGCCAATTGTCTCAGTTCATGGATCAAAACAACCCATTGTCTGAGATTACACACAAACGTCGTGTATCTGCACTTGGTCCTGGTGGTTTGACACGTGAACGTGCGGGCTTTGAAGTACGTGACGTACATCAAACTCACTATGGTCGTGTATGTCCGATTGAAACGCCTGAAGGTCCAAACATTGGTTTGATCAACTCGCTATCTGTTTATGCAAAATGTAATAACTTCGGTTTCTTGGAAACTCCATACCGTAAAGTTGTTGATGGTCGCGTAACGGATGAAGTTGAATACTTATCTGCGATTGAAGAAGTAGGCACCGTCATTGCACAAGCCGACTCTGCAGTTGATGCAGACAATCACTTGACTGAAGAATTTGTTTCTGTACGTCACCAAGGTGATTTCGTGCGTATGCCGCCTGAAAAAGTGACGCATATGGATGTATCTGCTCAGCAGGTTGTATCTGTTGCAGCGTCATTGATTCCGTTCCTTGAACACGATGATGCGAACCGTGCATTAATGGGTTCGAACATGCAACGTCAGGCTGTTCCAACATTATTGGCGGATAAACCGCTTGTTGGTACAGGGATGGAAGCAAACGTAGCGCGTGATTCTGGTGTGTGTGTTATCGCAAACCGTGGTGGTGCGATTGAATACGTTGATGCTTCTCGTATCGTGATTCGTGTAAACGAAGAAGAGATGATCGCGGGTGAAGCGGGTGTAGATATCTACAACCTGATCAAATATACACGTTCTAACCAAAATACATGTATCAACCAAAACGTTGTTGTTCGCATGGGTGACAAAGTTGCTCGTGGTGATGTATTGGCTGACGGTCCATCGACTGATGGTGGTGAACTTGCGCTAGGTCAAAACATGCGCGTCGCGTTCATGACCTGGAACGGTTATAACTATGAAGACTCGATCTTGCTTTCTGAGCGTGTCCTTCAAGAAGATCGTTTAACCTCGATTCATATCCAAGAATTATCGTGTGTTGCACGTGATACCAAATTGGGTGCTGAAGAAATTACTGCGGATATCCCGAACGTGGGTGAAGCTGCACTATCTAAGCTCGATGAATCAGGTATCGTATATATCGGTGCTGAAGTTGCTGCGGGTGACATCCTTGTAGGTAAAGTAACGCCTAAAGGTGAAACGCAATTAACCCCAGAAGAAAAACTGCTTCGTGCAATTTTTGGTGAAAAAGCGGCTGACGTTAAAGACTCTTCTTTACGTGTTCCATCTGGTACCAAAGGTACAGTGATTGACGTTCAAGTGTTTACACGTGACGGTCTTGAAAAAGACGAACGTGCGCAAGCAATTGAAAAGGCGCAATTAGATGCTTACCGTAAAGACTTGAAAGAAGAATACAAAATCTTCGAAGAAGCAGCTCGTGAACGTATTGTTCGCTTGTTAAGCAATCAAGAGTCGAATGGCGGTGGCGGTACTAAGCGTGGCGACAAACTGTCTGAAGATATGTTGTCTGGTTTAGAGCTGGTTGATTTACTTGAAATCCAACCAAGCGATGAAGCGATTGCTGAACGTTTAACCCAAATTCAAGTGTTCTTGAAAGAGAAAAGCTTCGAAATTGACGAGAAATTTGCTGAGAAAAAACGCAAACTTTCTACAGGTGATGAACTTACAACTGGCGTATTGAAAGTTGTGAAGGTTTACCTTGCGGTTAAACGTCGTATCCAGCCGGGTGATAAGATGGCGGGTCGTCATGGTAACAAGGGTGTTGTGTCTAACATCTTACCAGTTGAAGACATGCCGCATGATGCCAATGGTGTACCAGTCGATATCGTATTGAACCCATTGGGTGTACCGTCACGTATGAACGTGGGTCAGATTCTTGAAACTCACTTGGGTATGGCTGCGAAAGGTTTGGGTGAGCAAATTGATAAGATGCTCAAACAACAGCGTGAAATTGCAGAGCTACGTGTTTTCCTTGACAAGATCTACAACAAAGTGGGCGGTCAGCAAGAAGATTTAGACAGCTTAACTGATGATGAAATCTTGGTATTGGCAGGTAATTTACGTGCTGGTGTACCTTTAGCAACACCTGTATTTGATGGTGCTGAAGAAAGCCAAATCAAAGAGTTGCTAGAGCTGGCTGAAATTCCACGCTCGGGTCAAACCGTATTGTATGATGGACGTACAGGTGAACGTTTCGACCGTCCTGTTACTGTAGGTTATATGTACATGCTCAAGTTGAACCACTTGGTTGACGACAAAATGCATGCACGTTCTACAGGTTCTTACTCATTAGTAACGCAACAGCCATTGGGCGGTAAAGCTCAGTTCGGTGGTCAGCGTTTCGGTGAGATGGAGGTCTGGGCACTTGAAGCGTATGGCGCAGCTTATACACTACAAGAAATGCTTACTGTGAAATCGGATGACGTTGAAGGTCGTACTCGTATCTATAAGAACATTGTAGATGGTAACCATTATATGGATCCAGGTATGCCTGAATCGTTCAACGTATTGACCAAAGAGATCCGTTCTTTAGGTATCAACATTGAACTGAAAAATGGTGACTAAGAAATCTCCCCCGACCCCTCTTTAAGAAAGAGGGGAGAAGTCCCCCTTAGTAAAGGGGGACTTAGGGGGATTTTTTGAGATTCCCTATTCAGTGAAAAAACAATATTTGTGACCCAGTCGAGAAGTGAAAATCTCCTCGACACACGGAGAAAAAAATTGAAAGACTTGCTCGATATCATGCGCAAAAAGACGGACTCAGACGGTCATGCTCCAGTTGAGTTTGATCGCATCCGTATTGGTCTTGCGTCACCAGAAATGATTAAGTCATGGTCTCACGGTGAAGTGAAAAAGCCTGAGACAATTAACTATCGTACGTTCAAGCCAGAACGTGATGGTTTATTCTGTGCCAAAATCTTTGGTCCAGTCAAAGATTACGAATGCTTGTGTGGTAAATACAAGCGTATGAAATACAAAGGCGTCATTTGTGAAAAATGTGGCGTTGAAGTAACAACTGCGAAAGTTCGTCGTGAGCGTATGGGTCACATCGAATTGGCTTCTCCAGTTGCACACATCTGGTTCTTGAAATCATTACCAAGCCGTATCGGTTTGCTTCTTGATATGACGCTACGTGATATCGAACGTGTATTGTATTTCGAATCTTATGTAGTAACTGACCCAGGTATGACTCCATTTGAGAAATACCAACTTCTTAACGATGAAGAATACTTCAATGCGTTAGAAGAACACGGTGATGAATTCACTGCAAAAATGGGTGCGGAAGCGGTTCAAGATTTGTTGAAAGACATCGATCTTGAAGCTGAGATTTCTCGTCTTCGTGAAGAAATTCCACAAACAACTTCTGAAACGAAGTTGAAAAAAGCATCTAAACGCTTGAAATTGATGGAAGCATTCAAAGAGTCGAACAACAAACCAGAATGGATGGTGATGAACGTACTTCCAGTACTTCCACCAGATCTTCGTCCGTTGGTTCCACTTGAAGGTGGCCGTTTCGCGACTTCTGATTTGAACGATCTTTATCGTCGTGTGATTAACCGTAACAACCGTTTGAAGCGTCTTCTTGACCTTGCTGCACCAGACATCATCGTACGTAACGAAAAACGTATGTTACAAGAGTCTGTAGATGCGTTGCTTGATAACGGTCGTCGTGGTCGTGCAATTACAGGTTCGAACAAACGCCCATTGAAATCTTTGGCAGACATGATCAAAGGTAAACAAGGTCGTTTCCGTCAAAACTTACTTGGTAAGCGTGTTGACTACTCGGGTCGTTCGGTAATTACGGTAGGTCCTAACTTACGTTTGCACCAATGTGGTCTTCCGAAGAAAATGGCACTAGAATTATTCAAGCCGTTTATTTTCGCAAAATTACAAGCATCTGGCCAAGCAACCACCATTAAAGCTGCGAAGAAAATGGTTGAGCGCGAGACTCCAGAAGTTTGGGACGTTCTTGCATCGGTAATTCGTCAACATCCAGTGATGTTGAACCGTGCACCAACACTTCACCGTTTGGGTCTTCAAGCATTTGAACCGATCCTAATTGAAGGTAAGGCAATCCGTTTACATCCGCTCGTCTGTGCTGCGTTTAACGCCGACTTCGATGGTGACCAAATGGCGGTACACGTACCATTAACACTTGAAGCTCAGTTAGAAGCTCGTGCGTTAATGATGTCAACCAACAACATCTTGTCACCTGCAAACGGTGAGCCAATCATCGTACCTTCTCAGGACGTTGTCTTGGGCTTGTATTACATCACGCGTGATGCAATCAATGCCAAAGGTGAAGGCATGGTGTTTGCGGATACGCATGAAGTTAACCGTGCATTGGCGACTGGTCAGGTTGCATTACACGCTCGCGTTAAAGCACGTGTACACCAAACTGTCATTGATGAAAATGGTAACCGTGAACAGCAAACCATCGTTGTAGATACAACACCGGGTCGTTGCTTACTTTGGGAAGTTGTTCCTGAAGGTATGGATTTCCAACAAATTAACGTTGAGATGACTAAGAAAAACATCTCGAAGTTAATCAACTCTTGCTACCGTAAATTGGGTCTAAAAGATACTGTTATCTTTGCTGACCAGTTGATGTACCTTGGTTTCCGTCAAGCGACACGTTCAGGCGTATCTGTTGGTATGGAAGACATGGTTATTCCACCAACGAAGCAAGTGATTATCGATAAAGCGGAAACTGAAGTTCGTGAAATCGAACAACAGTTCGAACAAGGCTTTGTAACAGCGGGTGAGCGCTATAACAAAGTAGTCGATATTTGGGCACGTACCAATGACCAAGTTGCGAAAGCGATGATGGACAACTTGTCTTACACCACTGTGAAAAATAAACAGGGTGAAGATGAGAAGCAAAAATCATTCAACTCGATCTATATGATGTCTGACTCAGGTGCCCGTGGTTCGGCAGCTCAGATTCGTCAGTTAGCGGGTATGCGTGGTTTGATGGCAAAACCGGATGGCTCGATCATTGAAACGCCAATTAAGGCGAACTTCCGTGAAGGCTTAACGGTACTTCAGTACTTTATTTCGACGCACGGTGCACGTAAAGGTTTGGCCGATACAGCATTGAAAACGGCGAACTCTGGTTACTTAACACGTCGTCTGGTAGATGTAGCACAAGATTTAGTTATTACTGAACCTGATTGTGGTACGTTGGGCGGTCTTGTGATGACTCCGTTCATTCAAGGCGGTGACGTAATCGAGAACTTAGGTACTCGAGTATTGGGTCGTGTAGTTGCAGAAGACGTGAAGAAAGCGGGTTCTGACGACGTTATCCTGCCACGTAACACTTTAATTGACGAAAAACTTGCGAACTTCCTTGAAGAAGCGGGTGTCGATGAAGTTAAAGTTCGTTCGGTTGTAAACTGTGAATCTACATTTGGCGTGTGTGCGAAATGTTATGGTCGTGACTTGGCACGCGGTCACTTGGTGAACCCAGGTGAATCTGTAGGTGTAATGGCTGCTCAATCGATTGGTGAGCCAGGTACACAGTTAACGATGCGTACCTTCCACGTGGGTGGTGCAGCGAGCCGAACTTCTGCGGCAAACAGTGTACAAGTTCGTAACAAAGGTACTGTACGTTTCCATAATGTGAAAACTGTACAACATGCCAAAGGTCACTTGGTCTCTGTTTCACGTTCAGGTGAAATCGGTATTGCAGATGACTTAGGTCGTGAGCGTGAGCGTTATAAACTGCCATACGGTGCGTCAATCTTGTTGAAAGATGGCGAAGCTGTTGAAGCGGGTGGTATCGTAGCGACTTGGGATCCACATACACATCCACTCGTTACAGAAGTTGCAGGTAAAATCCGTTTCAGCCAAATCGCTGACGGTGTAACAGCAACATCTAAGACGGATGATGCAACAGGTATGACGACGGTTGAAATCTTGCCTGTTACAGCACGTCCTGCGTCTGGTAAAGATTTACGTCCTGCGGTTGTTCTTGATACGACTGATGGTGGTGAGCAGTTCTACTTCCTACCACAAAACACCATTCTTTCTGTCCGTGATGGCGAAACAATTGGTGTGGGTGATGTAATTGGTCGTGTACCTCAAGAAACTTCACGTACGCGTGATATTACCGGTGGTCTACCGCGTGTAGCTGACTTGTTCGAAGCACGTAAACCGAAAGAACATGCAATTCTTGCTGAAATTTCAGGTGTTGTAAGCTTTGGTAAAGAGACTAAAGGTAAGAACCGTTTAGTGATTACACCAGATGATGGTTCTGAGATCTACGAAGAACTGATTCCAAAATGGCGTACCATGAACGTGTTCGAAGGTGAACATGTGAACCGTGGTGAGACTGTTTCTGACGGTCCACAAAACCCACATGACATCTTACGCTTGAAAGGCGAAGTTGCGTTGACCAACTACATCGTGAACGAAGTTCAAGACGTTTACCGTCTGCAAGGTGTAAAAATCAACGACAAGCACATTGAAGTCATCGTACGTCAAATGTTGCGTAAAGTTGATATCACTGATGGTGGTGATACGAGCTTCATCAAAGGCGAACAAGTGGATTACATCCGTGTTATGGGTGAAAACCAAGCTGTGCTTGCACAGAATAAGTTCCCAGCGAAGTTTGAACGCCAGTTGATGGGTATTACCAAAGCATCGCTTTCTACTGACTCGTTCATCTCTGCTGCATCGTTCCAGGAAACAACACGTGTGTTAACTGAAGCGGCTGTAACAGGTAAAGAAGATGATTTACGTGGTTTGAAAGAGAACGTTGTTGTGGGGCGTTTGATCCCTGCAGGTACAGGTTTGGCGTATCACTTAGAGCGTCGTCGTCAAGAAGCAGAAGCTGCAGAGATTGAGCTTCACAATGATTTCTCTGACGTAGACCAAGCGCTTAGCCAAGCATTTAACGATGAGTTTAACGGTCTGTAATTAGTCCTTAAGCTCTCATAAAAAGCCACCTTCGGGTGGCTTTTTTATATACTGATCAGAATCAAATCTATACATATTAGAAATGGTGATTCAAATTCGACAGATTTTCATTATTTTATTGATCGTGATGTTTGTTCCAGTATTGGGCATGATCTTTTTGGCCCCACAGCCTGAAATGCATTGGCAACATGCTATTTTAGAATTCATCACACAAAAACTAAAAATTCAGACTGGAGCATCTGGACCATTCCCTTTTTATACGGTAACTGTTGCTGCGTATTTTTCTGTATTTAGCACAATTTGGGCCATCATTTTATTCTGGATGATTTGGCGAGAAGAACGGGATCGTATTCCCAAAATCACACAATTTAAGTTTTGGGATGGTCTAATCCTAAGCACATTCAGCATTGGATTTATTTATTTTAGCTTTTTGATGATGCAATGGCATTTTTCGAAACTAGATATGACAGTGGGTTTGAGCCGAAATGGTTATCTATTCCAAAACTTGTATCAATATAAACTTGGTATTGTTTTTGGGGAGTTATTTTTTAGTTCTTTTTTGCTATTCAGTCAGTTAATGATTTTTATGGCAGTGTATGGGCTTATTATTTCATTAAAGAAAAATAGAGATCCAACAGAATAAGTATGGGGCATCTTTGGATGGCTCTTTTACACTTTGAAGCAGAATGACTAAAAAAAATCACATAACAAAAGGCATAAAGTTTTATGCTTAAACGTAAATCTATAATTAAGTACAAGGTTTAACAATATGAATTTTAATAAAAAAATGATTTTAAGCGTATTTGGGGTGATGGCAGCGAGTTCATCATTTGCAGCACCCATGCCCAATGCCATTGTGATTGAAGATAAAGCGGTAGTCCCTATTGTAAAAACCCAAGTGATTCGAACCATGCCGGGTAGAGCGCCTGTTCGTACCGTGAATGCCACCATTTTTGAAGTGACGAATAAGGGTAAAGATGTTGTTGCACGCGATGTGGTGATTGTGGATGACAAGGCTGAATTTTCTGATGAAAAATGAAAGCACCTATGGTGCAAAAAGGCAGTGTCATTGTGCCGACTTCAAAAATTGAAGTAGATTCAAAAGTGATAAGAGAGGGTGAAGTGGTTGCTGAAGGAAAGCAACTAGATGCTTCTGGAGTTGAGTTTAAAAAAGGGCAAGCGCCTGTACAGAAGAACTTGAAAATGAATCAAATTAAAAATCCTGAACATAGTAAGAGTGCAACCCATGCTGTAATTCAAAATGATGGCAAAACCACTAAAGATGTAGTGGTCATTAAGAATGAGTAGTATGAGCTAGACTTTGTTAGTCCTGCGGTTACAAAATCTTCGTAATTTTATGGGGATTTTTACATAAAACTTCATCTTCGCTCCTTAATACTTTTATACAGTTAATGCTAGGACAAATAGAACATGGAGATACACTCATGAAAAAATTGATGAATTTAGCCATTATTGCAACAGTTTCTGCATTCTTTTTCACAGGATGTAGCAATATGTCGACATCAGAGCAGCGCGTAGGTGCAGCGGCCTTAGGTGGTGCTGTGGGTGGTGGTGTTGGTAGTCGTGTAGGTGGCAGTACGGGTGCTGCTCTTGGTGCAGGTGCAGGTGCCGCGGTAGGAAGTAAATCCCAAAATGGTTCGACCAAGAATGCAACCTATAGTGGTGTCGGTGCAGGTGTCGGTGCCGTGATTGGTAAGTCGGTATTTGGTGGTGATGCAGGTGCTGCAATTGGTGGGGCAATTGGCGGTGGTGCTGGCGCTGCAATAGAAAATAATAAGCGATAGTCGATGTTTGATTTGAAATTTTGAGCGTTGAAAAAAGGTGCTGAATGAGGCACCTTTTTTATTTTAAATCGGGTTTGGATTTTTTACGGCGAATGTAGACCGTTTTTTCGACTTCAGCAATGCGCACTCCAGTTTCATCATAAATACTTAACTGATAAATACGATTGACTGGAGAATAGTCCTCTGCCAGCGTTTTAATGTGTTTAATTTCGGCTGCATCAATTCGGATATCGGCATAGACTGTACCACGTCCAGGGGATAAAAACTGAATCTTGGCAGCTTTGTCCCAGACGATGTATTTTGAGCCAAGGTGATGCATCAGCAACAACATGTAGAATGGATCAATCATCGAATAAAGACTGCCACCAAAATGTACCCCAACAATATTTTGGTTCTTGCGTGTCAGGGGCATTTTGACCCGAATATGGTAGTTCGGAAAATCGATCTTTTCGACCTGAATGCCAGCACCCCGATAAGGAGCGTAATGATTCAGGATAAATTTAGTGATGGCTGGAATGCCTTGTAATCTTTTGAGAATACTCATGATGCAAAATATTTTTCTTAGAGTCTGATCTCATCTTAACCTGACATCCAAAAAAAGCAAATGAAGCGACGGTAGCTCGTCTGATTGTAGAAAAATTACGATAAAACAAAAAGGAAAGACAATATGCAAGTCCAAACCCAATGGGTAACAACCACAGATCATCAGCGCCTTTATGTAAAAGCATGGGGGGAAGTACACAATCCAGCCTTGGTTTTGGTGCATGGTTATCCTGATAATCAGGAAGTATGGGAGCCTGTAATCCAGTTATTGGTCAACCAATTTTATATTATTAGCTATGATGTGCGTGGAGCAGGGCAATCTTCTGTACCCAAATCGATTCAGGCTTATGCTTTGCCACAACTCTCGGCAGATTTGCAGGCGGTGGTCGACAGTGTACTGCCTCAGCGTGATTTTCATCTGGCGGCGCATGATTGGGGCTCTATACAATCTTGGGAATCGGTGACGGATCAGCACTTCGGGCCGCGGATTTTATCCTATACCACGATTTCTGGTCCGTGTTTAGATCACGCTGCATTTTGGATGCGTGAGCAATTTAAGACACAACCACAACAGTTTTTGAAACAACTGGGCAAGTCATGGTACATCATGGCATTTCATCTCCCACTCGTGGCGCCTACGGTTTGGCGTTTCTTTAAACCGCAGTATTGGGGACGCGTGCTACAAAAGTTGGAACATACTCAGGACTTGCCATTAAATACGCATATTGCCAAAGATGGTCAGTATGGCGTGGGGCTGTATCGGGCGAACTTTCTACCCAGACTGACTCAGCCGCGACAACGCTTTGCTCAATGTGCAGTACAAGCCATTGTGTTGAAGAAGGATAATTTTGTCAGCCCAGCACTGATTGATGAAATGCCAAAGTGGAGTCCAGATTTCCAACGGGTCGATTTAGATGCCAACCATTGGGCGATTTTGAGTCAGCCTGAACAAGTGGCTTCGTATATTCAGCGCTTTATCGAACGTAATCAACTCGCTAGTTAAACTGTCACTTGCTTTGCCAAGCGTGTTCCTAGACCAAGAGAAGAAAGAGAAGTAATTTTCAGTTTTAACTCTGATAGAATGCTTCTTTTTTTCTCATACTTGTGTGTTATGTTCGCGATTATTGCTGCTATTACAGTCATGTTCGGACTGTCTTTAGCTCGTGTTCCTGTGGTATTTGCATTGGTTACTGGTGCAGTTACAGGAGGTTTGTTGGCTGGTTTAGGCTTGCAAGGTACACTGGATGCTTTTAACAATGGGCTAGGAGGCGGGGCAAAAATTGCTTTGGCTTATGGCATCTTAGGGGCATTTGCATTGGCTTTGGCTCGTTCAGGTTTACCTGATTTACTGGCCTATAAATTAATTAAAACGGTGAAAAATGAAGCAGATCACAAAGCACAAACCAAAGTGAAATATGTGATCTTTTTTACCGTGGCTTTAGCAGCAGTTTTTTCACAGAACTTGATTCCTGTACATATCGCGTTTATTCCAGTATTGATTCCACCGCTATTGAGTGTATTTAACCACTTAAATTTAGACCGTCGCGCAGTCGCTTGTTTGCTGACTTTTGGTCTCGTGGCAACTTATATGTGTTTGCCTGTCGGCTTCGGTGCTATTTTCTTAAATGACATTTTGGCACATAACATCAATACCTTTGGTAAGCCTTACGGTTTTTCCATCACCAATGAGCAAATTCCACATGCGATGATTATTCCTGTGGCAGGTATGTTCTTGGGCTTATTAACCGCAGTCTTTTTTAGCTATCGAAAACCGCGTGTATATGAAGATTTAGAAGTCGGCAATACCCTTCACCGTATTTCAATTGATGTAAATCAGAACCATGATGGTAAGCCACAAATCGCTCAATTTACCTTGTGGATGGCAGCATTTGCCGTGCTTGCGACTCTAGCAGTGCAGTTATATTCAGACTCTATGATCCTTGCGGGTCTGGTTGGGGTAGCCATTTTAAGCTGCGCGGGCATTTTCAAGTGGAAAGAAGCGGATGATGTGATCATTAGCGGTATGCGGATGATGGCTTTGATTGGTTTTATTATGATTGCAGCACAAGGTTTTGCAGCAGTGATTGAAGCGACCAATCAGGTTCCTGCCTTGGTTGAAGCATCTGTTGAATGGATTGGTAACAGTAAAGCCCTTGCCGCCTTCCTTATGCTGTTGATTGGTTTGTTGATTACCTTGGGGATTGGTTCCTCTTTCTCGACTGTGCCGATTTTAGCGATTATCTATGTTCCATTATGTCTTCAGTTTGGTTTCAGTCCATCCGCGACGATTGCGATTATTGGAACTGCTGCTGCGCTTGGTGATGCAGGCTCACCCGCATCAGATTCAACACTAGGCCCAACTTCAGGTTTAAATATGGATGGTCAACACGATCACATGCGCGATAGTGTAGTGCCAACATTTATTCATTTTAATATTCCTTTATTGGTCTTTGGTTGGATTGCCGCAATGGTACTTTAATTAAATGCTGAGTATTTTAATCTATTTTATTTTAATAGATTAAAAGGTGTATTTAAAATATATTAATAAATATGGTTATATTAAAAACTTGAGTAATATACTCTGAATATAATAATAAATATCTGATTAATATGGTTGGTTTTAAATACCAACCATATTGGTCAATTTAAAATAAATATTTATATTAATCATGTGTTTAAAAATAAATTCAATTTATATTAATTAATGGGTCTTGCATATTAATAATGGTCTTGTTTAATATTAATTAAGCGTTAAGTTTCTTATTATAAAAAGGTTGGTTTATTATGTTAAAACAAGCTGCTCTTATTGCATTAATGGGGATTTCGGCATCTGCGATGGCAGGTGGCTGGCAGGCAAAAGTAGGAGCTTCAGTTCTTTCTCCAACAGGTGATTCAACTTTAGCACCAGGTCTTTTAGTGGAAGCAGATCACGAGTTTGGTTTTACGCCTTCTATTGAATATTTCTTTGGTGATTCTCCTATTTCTGCTGAATTATTATTGGCAACCCCATTTAATCATGATGTGCTTTTAAATGGCAGCAAAGTGGCGAGTGTAAAACACTTACCACCAACCATTACTGCAAAATATAACTTTAAAAATTCAACCCGTTTCACACCCTATATTGGGGTAGGTGGAACAGCATTTATTGCTTGGGATGAAGAAGGTGTCGCAAAAGACGTTAAAAACGATTATGGCTTTGCAGGTCAGATTGGTTTTAATTTCCAACCAGCAGATGCGAAAAATTGGGGTGTATATTTAGATGTGCGTTATGCTGATTTAAGCCCAGAAGTTACATTGGACGATGCGACTGCTCAGGCGGTAGGGAAAAATAAATTTGATTTAAATATCGATCCAATAGTTTATACCATCGGTTATAGCTATAAATTCTAAGTAATAAAAATAACAAGAATAATAACAGCGCTAAAACCTCATCATTTGATGGGGTTTTTTTATTGTTTTGTTCGGCTCTAGAGCAAGCAACAATCTTTCACCATGTAGACGCAAAAGATTACACTTTATGTTACTGATTTTGTTTAAATTGAATAAAAAATAGAGTAATTCAACATGCGGATTTTAAAAATAATAGTATTGGTGATGACTGCATTGTTTAACGTGGCTGGTTATGCTGCTAGCTTTGATTGTACACGTGCTGAAACCGTGACAGAGCATAAGATTTGCCATCAATTAAACTTGAATGATGCCGATGTGAAAATGGCGACCAGCTATAATATTTTAAAGCGGTTGGTGCCCATGGGAACCCGTTCTGTGATTCAGGATGAACAGGTGAAATGGCTGCGTTTACGTGACCAATGTCGGGATAACCTGCGTTGTTTAACGGATGTGTATGCGATGCGTCAGCAACGTTTGGATTTATATTTACAGCAGATCTATCAACGCGGACCTTACTAAATGCGCAAATGTTGAAAAAAAATTCAATTGCTATTGAAAAATCATCGAGTCACTCCAATTCATTAAGCATCCGATAAAAACACTGTGTGCATGAATTCGAGGAACGTTATATGAGCGAACACAATACACAAAAACATAGCTTTCAAGCGGAAGTAGCGCAATTACTCCATTTGGTGACCCACTCACTTTATTCAAACCCAGAAATCTTTTTGCGTGAGTTAATTTCGAATGCGTCTGATGCCTGCGATAAACTGCGTTTTGAAGGTATTAACCACCCTGAGTTTTATGAAAATGACCCGAATTTACATGTGCGGGTCATTTTAGATAAAGAACAAAAAACACTGACGATTTCTGATAATGGTATTGGTCTGACTGAACAAGAAGCAATTGATAACCTTGGAACGATTGCCAAGTCGGGTACCAAGGACTTTATGTCAAAACTGACAGGTGATCAAAAAGCCGATGCACAGTTAATTGGTCAGTTTGGTGTCGGTTTTTATTCGGGCTTTATTGTCGCGGATAAGATTACAGTTGAATCACGTCATGCGGGTGCGCCTGAGCAAGAAGCGGTACGCTGGATCAGTGGTGGTACAGGTGACTTTGAAGTTAAGCAAATTGAAAAAGCAACTCGTGGTACAGACATTATTCTGCACTTACGTGAAGATGCTTTAGACTATTTAGAAAGCTATAAAGTTAAGCAAATCATTAACAAATATTCCGACCATATTAGCTTGCCAATTGAAATGCAAAAAGAGGTTTGGCAAGAAGAAGAAGTAGCCGAAGGTGAAACACCGAAAGGCGGTCAGATGGTCAAAACGGATGAATGGGAAGCGATTAACTCGGCCAGTGCTTTATGGACACGCAGTAAAAATGAAGTCACTGAAGAGCAATATATCGAGTTTTATAAGAACTTGAGTCATGATTTTGACGCTCCATTGGCATGGGCACATAACCGTGTCGAAGGTAGTACCGAATATACGCAATTACTGTACATTCCAAGCAAGGCACCGCACGATATTTTCACTCGTGAGGCTAAAGCTGGTATCAAGCTGTATGTGAAGCGTGTCTTTATTATGGACGATGCAGATAATTTAATTCCAAATTATCTCCGCTTTGTGCAAGGTGTGGTGGATAGTGCAGATTTACCGCTGAATGTCAGCCGTGAACTGTTACAAGAAAGCCGTGATGTTCGAACCATTCGTGAAGGTAATGCGCGCCGTATTTTGACCGTGTTGGATGCTCTGGCGAAATCGGAAGATGAGCAAGACCAAGAGAAATTCAAAACTTTCTATGCTGAATTTGGTTCAGTTTTGAAAGAAGGTTTGGGTGAAGATTTTGGTAACCGTGAGCGTATCTTAAAGTTATTACGTTTTGCGACTTCAACGAATGATGACATTAGCACCTCTTTAGCAGACTATAAAGCACGCATGAAAGAAGGGCAGAAAGCCATTTACTATGTGACCGCGGACAGTTTAAATGCTGCGAAGAACTCGCCACAATTAGAGCTGTTTAAGAAAAAAGGCATTGAAGTATTATTGATGGCTGACCGAGTAGATGAATGGGCCATGAATTTTGTCCAAGACTTCGATGGTACGCCAATGCAAAACGTGTCTAAAGGTGCAGTGGATTTAGGCGATTTGCAAGATGCCGAAGAGAAGAAAGCACTTGAAGCGGCTGCTGAGCAATTTAAACCTGTCGTGGATAAATTGTCGGATGCCTTAAAAACGAAAACCAAAGAAGTTCGTGTGACCACACGTTTAGTTGATTCACCAGCGTGTTTAGTGACCAGTGAAGGTGAGCTTTCACCACAACTTATCCGTATGTTGAAACAAGCGGGTCAGACCGTCCCTGAAAGTAAACCAATTCTGGAAATTAACCCTGAACATCCATTGGTGAAAAAACTTGATGGCACCAGCCATTTTGAAGACCTTGCCAATGTGATCTTTGATCAAGCCGTGATTGCAGAAGGTGGGTTACCTGAAAATCCAGTGGAATATGTGAAGCGTATTAATCAGTTGTTACTAAAATAAGGCAAGAGCTGATGTAAAAAGGCAACCTATTATAGGTTGCCTTTTTTATTGATCAACAGATGTGGATAAACGCGAAGTTATCCACAATGGGGTTAAAAGAGTGCTTCTAAACGGAGTAGGGTACTGAAAAAGTGGCTACGATCGGCACGATGATCATTGTAATAATTGATATCGGTTTGCACATAAAACCACTCACGCCATAGGGGTTGCCGCCAAGAAATAAAAGGTCCCCAGCTATTTAAGCGTAAATCTGAATTATCTAAATATCCACCCGTGTAAAGCCCGTAGTTAAACTGATTGCCTTGGAAGAATTGATGTTGGCGGAAGGCATAGTTGTCCCAATTCAAGTCATCTTTCTGCATATCGGCATAGGTCAAGCTAAACTGGTCACTTAAAAAAGCTTCATGAGGACGTGCATGGGTCAGCTCTAAGTTGGTTCTTAAATAATTTTCACTGTCTACGCCATAACGGTAAATCTGTTCAGCATGGAAGAAAAAGTCATTTTCTAGCGCCCAATCCTTTTTGGCTTTCAAACGAAGATAAATGTCATCTCCCGAACGTACCCCGACGTCAACATCGGTTGCAAATGGCAGTCGTTTGGAAATATCCGACCAACGTAAAGCCAATGAGCTATTGGCATCTCGGTTTTGGCGACGATCATAAGCTTTGTCATTGTCTGGGCTAGGTGGGTTTTCATTGGTAATGGCCACGTTGTTGGCCAACTCGTTATCGAGTGAGTCATCACCAAAGACCAGACTGAGTTTTTTTTCTAAGTTGGGCAAATTGATCTTACCGCGAATACGAGGTTTAACGTCGTATTCATCATATCTGTTCCAACGGTTATCAATCAGTACCCTTAAAGTGGCAGAAGCTGGGGTGTCGGTATTTTTCTCACCAAACCAACCATCAATGTTCTGAGAGGTATCATCCGCCCAGTTACGAATGCGCTTCTGTTGACGATCGACCCAAGTCTGATTTTCTGTGACTACCGTTAAAGGCACAATTTGTTCATCGGATTGTTCTGGTAGCACTGTTGGGGCTGAATCGACCCAACGTGGAATCGTATAGAACACGCTATCTTCTGGGGTAGGTGCTTGTTCGATGGTATAAGGGGGCGCTGGGGAAATTTCTTGTGTGTCACTGGTATTTGCCCAGCTTGAGGTATGCCCCATCCCCAAGGCAACCATCAACACAAGTGGCTGGGTAAAAGTTTTTCTCATTGTAGGCATTATCATGATCTTTTATTCTAAATTTACTTCACCAGTTTGGTAAATTTTAGGGATGAAAATCAAGCTTTTGCTACAAAATAAAATAAATTAATGGCCAATATGGATTTGAATGGCATCATGCAATTTTGAAGCCGAAATGGGTTGTGGTAGCGTTTGAATAATCCTTTGGATTAATTGCCATGACACGCCCTGATTACGATCTAAGAGAATATAAGGATAAGCGGGTTCTTCACGTGATAGTTGTAGTCGGGCCTGACCATGAATGACACGAATTTTCTGACGTTCTTTCAGCAAGATAATCGGGGTTGTGTAGTTGGCTGAGGTTTCTTCAAATGCAATTAATTTATGCTTTTGAATGCATTTTGCAGGAATAAACGGTTGATAGGTTTCAGTGCGCCAGACTAATTCGGCTTGTTCGCTATACAGTTCAAAAAATTGCTCTGCATTCTTACATTGTTTGAGGGATTGCTCATTTGGCAGAAGCTTGAGTGCGGTAAGCTCATAGGCATAATGCTGGCTGACAATATTGCCGAGGCGTATGGCATGTAATTGATCTTCTGCGCCTAAAATCACAACAAATTTAACAAAGCGTCCTTGAGCATTGATTTGCTCGGCTAAATAAACAGGTTGATTGATATACTGTTCTAGTTGTGAAGCCGAGATAATAATCTCAAGTAGAGGCATGATCTCAGGAATATTTTCTAGCGTTAAACTACAAAGCTCTGACTCTTGTGCTTGAGGGAATTGTAATGCGCTTAAACGACATTTCCACTGTCCAAGCTCAACCACTTGTGGCAATAGATGATTGGATTTGAGCGGCAGAGTGGCTGCTTTAGGGAGTGAAGTCACTGCTGCTACATTGGTCGAACGCAACGAGGGCGCTGCATCCTCTTCTTTAGGGCTTAATTCAAGCATGTTGATTGTGAGACTTGGTGAATCTGACTCCAGAGCTTGAATTGGGTCGGTTGAGACGGTCAAATTTTGCTGTAGCGTGAGTGGTTCAAAAGAAAAGGGGCTAGGGGCTGTGTTTGATGCAATTATGCTTTCCGCTTTTTTAGAACTAGCAAATGAAACAGCGCTTTTTTTACTGGTTTTAAAATTTTTAGCCGTTTCAACGGACAGTTGATTCAGCTCAGCATCCGTTTTTAATGCCGCATAGATTTCTTGTTGTTCTAGCATCCAAGCATAATTTTGTTCAAGCCCACTCCAGTCACTGATGAGCGCGGTACGATGTGGGGCTGGGATATACCAGAGTTGAAAGCCCATATTTGCGCGATATAAAATGGCCCATCCCATGTTCGGATGTTGTTCAAGGGCGTGCTCTAAGGCATGATCATGCAGAAATACGCCTCGAAAGGTTTGTCTATACAATGAATGTTTAGCAAATTCATCTGCTGCATGCTCGGGATGCATATGGCATTTAAAATTCAGAATTTGCTTTTTAAAAATCGGCTCATCACAACGTAAAAAGATTTCTTTAATACGGCATTTTGATTTAGCAATTTCATAAAATGACAAAGGCCGCTGGTCTAAGCCATGAATAAGACCTTGTAATTCCTTGGCTAAATGGGCTTTTTCTAAAACATTCATAGACAGTCTTTATAGATGCTGTTGAGCCTTTTCCAAATAACTTGCCAAAACAATATTGGCCGCTATTTCTAATAATTTATATTCTGTAGACGTGTGTTGAGGATAGCGTTCTGCCATAGCAATCAATTCATCCAAATTAATTGCTTGAGGGGGAACGGTTCCTTGAATCAGGGCTTGAATATCTTGCATGTACATAAAATCAAATTCCTCGATTAATGCATCTAGATCACTTGATTATATGGATTTATAAGAAAAAAACATGAAAATTTTTGTCATCTTTGACGCATTTCTAGGCGAATATGACATTTATTTAAAATTTTTGATTAAAAATATTCGTAACAATTCATTTTAACCGCACTACAACGACACCTGCTGTTGAAAAAGAGGAAGGGTTTGAACATTTTTACGTGTTGTTTTAAACGTTTATGCAGATCTCAGCCATAAAAAAACAGCCCGCTTGAGGGCTGTTTTTTAGCATATAAACAACTCAGTCTTAGGCAGCATCTTTTGCTGGCGCAGAGGCATCTTGAGCAATATGTTCAGTTGGTGTTGCTGTTGAGGTTTGTGTTTTTACATCATCTTGCACAGGGAAATTTGGTACAAAAACCACTTGAGCAGAAACTTGAGCAGAAATAGCAAATGCGGCAATAGCCAAAATAGATTTCATGATTGACATAAAAATCACCTTGATAACAGAGAGAATATCCAAAATGGATAAGGAGAAAAAATAAGCAAATTAATAATATCAAAAAATGATCAAAAAGTGATGTATTTTATCCAGAAAAAAGATGAACGTGCAGTCAAATTATTGTTCTAAATCAATGTAATAGAGTTATTACTCTAAGATTGCCTTAACGGTTAAGACAATCTTGTGCTTGTGAAAAAATGGTGAAAAATAAACCATTTAACGGTGTTGAGACTGCCGCTTTTGATACATTTTTGCACTCATAATACCGAGAACAGCACCAGAAAAAGGGCTGAGTTTGGGGAGAAATCGTCCTGCAATTGCACCCATCACGGCACCTGCAAAGGCGGGAGAGATGCGAGATTTTCTTTTTGTCTGGGTTGATCTGGCTCGGGAAAAATCTTGTGTAGCGGGGGAGTCAATCATTTGATTTGGAGGAGCTTGATGATTCATATAAACCTCATGTCAAAGTTGGATAAGTCACTTACTGTTCTAGCCTATCCCAGTGTTCTGTAAGGATTGTCATGTTCCTGTGTACTGATAGCTGGCTTTATGCAGGCGAATTGTGTTGATTGTTGATGAAAATGTGTACTGCGTATGGATTCAGTCGGATCCGTTTTTTTAGGCAAGGCGCTTTATTTATGGCAAAAAAAAGCCTCCAAAGTTTGCACTCAGGAGGCTTTGAAAACCGAAGCAGTTAAACTGTGGAATACTTATTTCGGTTGTTCTGATGCTGGATCACATTGTCCATTAACATCACATTGATTTGCGTCAGGCGCTGTATCTGTATCATGTGCTGTTTCCATCGCTTTTTCTAAAACTTGTAAGAAAACTTCGCGTGGTTGTGCACCAGCTAAAGCAACGCGCTGATCAAACACAAAGAAAGGTACGCCCGTCACTTGGAGTTGATCACGTGCCACTTCTTGATCGAATTTAACAAAGTCGGCGTATTCATCTGAATTGAGTACGTCATCGACTTCAACAGGATTTAGTCCGATACGCGCAGCAACATCTTCAATGGTTTCACGCTCACCAATCGGCAAACCTTGAGTCATATAGCTGTAGAAGAAGGCTTCTTTGGCTTCTGAACCCAAACCTTTGCTTTGCGCCAAGTGGATAATACGGTGTGCATTGAAGGTATTGCCAGAATTGGCATTTTCCCAATTAAACTCAATCCCTTCTGCTGCTGCCATAGTGGCAATATTGCGTTGCATGTCTTCGACTTCGGCAAGAGTACGACCATATTTTTGTGCCAAACGCTCAGAATTTGAAATTTCTTGGCGTGTTGGGGCGTCTGGATCAAGTTCAAAACTGTGCCAATGCACTTCCAGTTCTACACCAGCTTGCTCCGCTGCAGCTTCTAAACGTTTTTTTCCGATATAGCAAAATGGACAAACGACATCGGACCAAATATCAACACGCATGTAATTTCTCTAAAAAGTAACAGTAGCAATTCAGAAAATGATGGGGATGATTCCTAGAATTTAAAGCAAATGAGATGAAAAAAAGCGTTGTGTTACATGTAATGGGCATCGTGCGCTTTCATTCACAAATGACCGTTTATCTGACAACCAAACTGGATGTGGCTGGAAAATATACAATACGGTCTGGGTTATGTATTACATAATCCTGATATATCTCTAATTTTGGGATGGTTTTATGAATTTGTGGAAATATCTTACTGCACTTCCTTTGACTTTGGTTTTGATGCCGACGGGTGTTCAAGCCAACGGTGAAATCGTGAGTTTACCGACATTTAAAGTCATGGCGGAGTCAGAACTACGTGCAGAATCAGGTGTCATTCCTTATCAGCAAGATGAAAATATTCGTAAGGCGTTACAGCATCGGATGATGCAATTACAGGATGATACGCAGTCTTTTGTGGTGGATCCGACTCTCGTGCATAATCTAGATATTTTAGCCCCTGCTGCAACACCAGATTTAGGGTCATTGCCCCCATTATTGCGCGAGCATGTGTTAAATATTGCCGCGGGTTTACAGTCATCTGACCCGACTGAGGGGCTGTATATTATGTTGCAACCTTTTGGGATTGATCGGAATGCGAAAAATGTCCAAATTGTGCGTGAACAAATTTCTATTGGGCAAGTCGATTATAATTTTATGCAAGGGAATCAACCGAATACGCAGTTACCCCGAGCACCCACTACAAAATAAAACCTTCAATATTTTAAAGCTAAAGCATTGTTATTGTTACTTGAATTTGCAGTACATCATGATTTTGTAAGCGTAATAACATGATGAAATATTCAGCATGTTCTGTTGTTTGCTATGATAGATGCAAAGGGGAGTCGGAGCGGACTATGCCACGTATCTTTCTGGTTTTAGGATTAGCCACTGCCGCTGTATTTGGTGGATTATTTTATCAATATCATGCGCAACAAAAAGAAGCGATACAACTCGAACAATATCAAAAGGTGCTGTACGAAAAAACCGATTTAATTTACGCCCAAGCCAAAGACTGGAACAAGCCCATAGACGTCGATGTGACCGATACACGCTTACAGGGTGATTATGAGGTGATGGCCAGTTTTGTTTTGAGCCAGATGATTCAAAGTGCCGAAGCGCGTAATGCTTATTTGCGTGAGTTAAAAGCGATTCATTGGGATGAATTTTTAAATATTGAGCGCTTGAATAAGGACAAAAAACAGAATTATCAAGAAACCGACTTGATGTTGCAGCAAGCACACGCCTTGGCAACAGAGTATCAGGTCAAGATTGAACAAGCGCAACAAAATGCCTTAGAGCAAGCGAAACAACTGCCGATTCAATCGCGTTATCGCCATCAACTGGCAGAAAATTTGCGGGAAAGTGATAAGAAAAATGAGGCTTTAGCGTTATTTGAAATAGAAAAACAAGTGCTTGAAAAAGCCGATCAGATTTTTTTGGTGTTAAAAAATAACCGTTGGCAGAGCAAAAATAATACCTTCATGTTTTATGATGATGCAGCATTAAAACAATTTAATACGTTGTATCAAGAGGTGTTAAAACTGAATGCACAGATGAAACAGATCCAGCAGAAAAATCAAAAGGCGCTGGAACAAAAGCATGAATAAACACGAGATCAGTGTCATATAACTTTAAAATGATTGCGTTAAGTTAGAACTGTTGAACACCTTTACGCATCAGATTTAAAGCAGGTACAGCAATGAAAACCATTCAGGTCTTTGATGATATTCAACAGGTATATGTGGAATTTTTACAAAATAAAGCCTATCCCAAACTGGAAAGTTTGAGTAACTGGGGTAAAAACCGTTTTTTCTTTAGCCAACATTTCCATTTAATTGAAGACTGGCACCATACCGAACAAATTGTGATTGAGTTTAATCGGCAGTATTACAGTTTGGATACGGGCAGTGCTCCCGATTTTATGGACCAAGAAAAATACATGGCATGGTTGATGGCAGAGTTACTGGCTTAGCCGCTGGCATCAATTTTAGAAGTCCATCCATTGAATATGGACTTCTAGTTTTTCTAACACTAATCAAAGATTTTTTCGGCTGCTTGGAATGGCAGGCTGACGACATCGATTGCGACAGCAAAAGGCAGTAACACCAGTTTTTCAAAAGGATTGAGTCCCGATTTTGATTTGTAGCTTTCCTCTTGATAGCTATAAATGCTGACCTGATAAGGCTTACTCAAGGCTTTTAACGATGCCAAATTGTTCGCAGCAGGGTAGACCACACCAGCCAAAGCAACGTCGAAACAGAAGCGTTGCGCCTTCATGCGTTCATCACTATAAGTTGAACACTCCTTTGCGCCATTTTCGATAAAGAATTCGAGGTCTTTTTTACTGATGTCTTCTTTGAGTTTGACATAAGACAGTGGCAGTGTACCTGTGAAATGACCATCATTTTTCTCTGAATAGAAACTGAGTTCTTTGGTCATTTGAATATTTTTGGGGTCTAGTTTCGTGATCAGTGCGACAAACTGAGTCCCGCCTTGGGTCAATATATAACTATTTTTTTGTCCCGCAATGACCAAGCTGTTGGCAGGTAGGGTGGTGAGTGCTTGAGCGGGTTTACCGAATGCAACCACTTGGTCTTCAACTAAAGTGACTTTGTTGGAGCGGGTATAGGTTTTATTGTCTTTGGTCATCAGGGTTTTGGTGGCGCAACCTGTGAAAAGTGTCGCTAAGATGCCTGCACTGATGATGGTTTTTACTGGTGATGAAAACATCCGTCACTCCGAATTATGAAGAAGTTATAAAGCAAATTTTTTATTGTTGTTAAGCCTATCATTAAAAGATTCAAATGATTGTAAAAGCTTTTTTCTAAAAAATGAGAAAACTAATCTAACAGAAAAATAGATAGAAATAAGTTTACATTTTTAAGTAGGTAGGCTGTAAGAATAAGTTGGTTCTTTTCTTTTAGAAACTATCTATCAAATAACGATCAAAAAGCATCTATAAGAAAATCATCAAATATTTTTTTTAGATGCTAAAGATAAATAGCAATTTGTAATAAAAGACGGTTTAACTCATCAAATAACCATCAAAAAGCAAGTGTATGATTTATATTGTAAAAAAATAAAAACTTGAGTTGGTGATGATTTCTATCAAATAAAAATCACTACTTTTTGAGTTAGATTACGCCCAATGGGGAATATAGCGAGCATGTTTTCTTCCTTGCTCTGGATCGAAAGGTTTAATAAGACCTATTTCTAAGGTATCTTTGATTATTCTAGATGCAATAGCACTGTTTTGAGCTTCAATTTTGAATCGATCCCGTAAGCTTGCATTTGTAAGATAGTCTCTCTGAACATATTTGAGACAAGCATGTAAGTAGCATGCACGAATTTTTTCTTGAGTATCCATTTCTTTAAATTCTTTATGTGCAAATAGTACGATCCTAGTAGCATTGTCAAAATTTTCGAAAAGTGGCGGTGGCAGTTGAAAAAATTCTGTTTCATGTACAACTTTGTCAATACCACTACCACGTTCTTCACAGATACCAATTCTTCTCATTAAGGATGCAATGTTTTCATTTCGCGATTGAGGTGGACTATCGAGCAGGCGATCAATACTTACAAGGGGATTTCCAGGATTGGTAATTTCAATTCTATCTTTGAATATCTCAATTGTCGTACCCATACCTGAAATAGTGAAATCCTGATGGATGATGGCATTAGCTATTAACTCACGTATTGATAATTCAGGGTACATACTTACTTCGCGTCTTAGAGCCTTTCCGATGACTTCATTTTGAGGTAAAAGGTTATCTACATATGAAATAAGTCCCTCAAATCCTATGGCATAACCTTTGTCACCACTTTGCTCTTTAATTGTTTGAATGCGGTTGTTTCCAGCATATTGAATTACTCGGATAGCTTTCCTTTTTAGATGAGAGAACTTGTTTAATGACTTGGCAAATAATATTGCACCTAAATTTTTAATATCCCAATTTCCACTTTCATTTTTGATAATTAAACCTTCTGATTCCAACTGGTGCAGAATGCTGTCATGATTAGTTGGTAATGGATATGAAATTAAATCAAAGAATCCAGCATAATCAATTAAATTGAATAATTCAGAAGCTCTTAAATCGTGGGCTGCGATTTGCTGTTCGAATGGTGTTTTATCAAAGCATAGCCATAAGTTTTTTTCATGTTCAGGATATTGATCTAGTGGTTTCACATTTGATGAAATACGGATGTACTGTTGACCATTGAATGAGGTAGGTTGATTTTGTGCCTGAGGAATTTCTAGGATCACTACTTTTTTTTCGATAATTTCATGTTCATGTTCATGTTCATGTTCATGTGTAACTGGGATACTAACTTCATAAAACTTAAAATATATTTTTGGACTACATTGTTGCATCAACCAACTTTCTAAATCTTGATTACCTTTTTTGGCTAGATGTGGTTTAAAAGAAGTACCAACTATTTCATGATTTTCATCGTGAATTCCCCATATTAGATATCCATTACTTTTGTTCGCTAAAGTAGCAGAATTAGAAAGAGCGGAAATATATTTGCCAATACGTTCAGGTTCAGAAATATTCTCTTTGAATTCTAACCATGTAGTTTCACGAGGCATTTTTCTTAATTCATTTACTAAGCTAATTAAAAAATCCTGTGATTTTTCCATATAAGTCATATTGTATTTTAAAATTTGATATTTAACTGCATTGTACTTTTTTTATTCTGTTAAAAGAAACCCCGCAATAAGCGGGGTTTCTTCTCATCTCAGTATTTAATTAAACATTAAACACGTTCGATAATTGTCGCGATACCTTGACCAAGACCAATACACATGGTCGCAAGACCAATTTGTGTATCTTGTTGTTCCATCACGTTTAACAACGTCGTGGTAATACGCGCACCTGAACAGCCCAATGGGTGACCCAATGCAATCGCACCACCATTTAAGTTAATGATGTCTTGCTTGTCATACACGCCTAAGCCTTTCATTACTGATAAGCCTTGAGCTGCAAATGCTTCGTTTAACTCGATGGTTTGAATATCAGCCATCGTTAAACCAGCGCGTTTCAACGCTTTTTGAGTCGCAGGTACAGGACCATAACCCATGATTGCAGCATCACAACCTGCAACTGCCATAGAGCGAATTACAGCACGTGGCTTAAGACCTAAAGCAAGGGCACGTTCAGCAGACATCAATAACATTGCAGATGCACCGTCAGACAAAGCTGAAGATGTTGCTGCTGTTACTGAACCACCTTTAGGATCGAAAACTGGTTTCAATGCTTTGAATGCTTCAAGGTTGGCATCTGGACGAATCACTTCGTCGATGTCGCACAGGATTTTAAAACCATTTGCATCGTGACCTTCAACACCCACGATTTCGTTTTTGAAACGACCTTCTTGCGTTGCAGCCCAAGCGCGGCGGTGAGATTCAACACCAAACGCATCTTGTTCTTCACGGCTAATGCCATTCATACGACCTAACATCTCGGCAGTTAAGCCCATCATGTTAGATGCTTTTGCATAGTGTTTAGATGCTTCTGGATTCAGGTCGATGCCGTGCATCATGCCTACGTGACCCATGTGTTCTACACCACCGATGATGAAGATATCACCTTGGTTGGTAGCAATCTGTGCAGCAGCCGTGTGAAGCGCTTGCATAGATGAACCACAAAGACGGTTAACCGTTTGACCTGCCACAGTTTTTGGAAGGTCAGCCAATAAACCAATGTTACGGCCAATGTTCATACCTTGTTCTAAAGTCTGGTTTACACAGCCCCAGATCAGGTCTTCAACTTCATTGGTGTCAAACTGGTTACGAGCAACGAGTGCACGAACCAATTCAGCAGATAAGCTGTCGGCACGTACATTGCGGAACATACCGTTTTTGGTTTTACCCATTGCTGAACGTACGCCATCAACGATGACAACGTCACGTGGATTTAAAGTAGCCATTCACGTTGCTCCTTAACCGTAGAATTTTTTGTTGTTAGCAGCCATGTCACGCAACATTTGTGGCGCTTCATAAGCCTTACCTAAGTGTGCATATTTGTCGCAAAGTGCAACGTATTCAGCAACACCTGTTTGGTCGATGTAACGGCATGGACCACCACGGAATGGAGGGAAACCTACACCCATAATCATCGCCATGTCTGCTTCAGAAGCAGTCGCTACGATGTTGTCTTCTAGGCAACGAACAGTTTCGTTACAGAAAGCAAGCATCATACGGTCAATGATTTCTTGAGCATCAAATTCATGTTTTTCCGCAGTCGCAACAGAAGCAACCAGCTCGTATGCAGTTGGATCAACCACTTTGGCTTTTTTGCCTTTACGGTCAAGCTCGTATTTGTAGAAACCAACATCGTTCTTTTGGCCAAGACGTTTGTTTTCGTACATGGTTAAAGTCGCGCCTTTGAAATCTGGCTTCATACGGTCAGGGAAACCTTCCGCCATCACTTCTGCACCGTGAACGCCCGTGTCGATACCAACAACGTCGATGAGGTAAGCAGGACCCATAGGCCAGCCGAATTTTTCCATCACTTTGTCGACTTGTTGGAAGTCAGCACCGTCTTTCAATAGAAGGTCGAATGCACCGAAGTAAGGGAACAATACGCGGTTGACAAGGAAACCTGGGCAGTCGTTCACAACGATTGGAGTTTTACCCATTTTCTGAGCAAGAACTACAGTGGTCGCAATCGCTTCAGCAGAAGTCTTCTCACCACGGATCACTTCTACCAACGGCATCATGTGTACTGGGTTAAAGAAGTGCATACCCACGAAGTTTTCAGGACGTTGTAGGTTTTCAGCCAAACGTGTGATTGAAATCGTTGAAGTATTTGAAGCAATGATCGTGTTTTCACGAACGTGTTTCTCAGTTTCAGCCAGTACGATACCCTTCACTTTAGGGTTCTCTGTTACCGCTTCAATCACGATGTCCACTTCTTTAAACTCGTCATAGCTTAAAGTTGGACGGATGCGCGCAAGAGTTTCACCCATTTGCGCAGGTTTCATCTTCTTACGTTCAACTTGTTTGGTCAGTAAGCCATTGGCTTCTTTCATACCCAAAGCAAGTTGTGGATTACCAATGTCTTTCATGATAATAGGTGTGCCTTTGCTTGCCGCTTGGTAAGCAATACCACCACCCATGATACCCGCGCCTAATACAGCCGCTTGGTTGACAGGGTGCGCACCTTTTTCATATTTCTTCGAAGTTTTCTTCACCACTTGGTCATTAATGAATAGACCAATTAACGCATTTGCTTGTGGTGTAATCGCTGCTTTTGCAAAACCAGCTGCTTCAGCTTGAAGAGCTTCATTACGTGAAAGGCTTGCACCTGCTTGTAATGAGTCAAGTAGAAGTTTAGGCGCAGGGTATTGAGCAGGGTTTGCTTTTGCAAGGACCGCACCTTTCGCCGAGTTGAACGCCATCATTTGTTCAAGTTGGTTGAGCTTGACTGGGTCAATTTTTTCTTGACGTTTTGCTTTCCAGTCTACGCGACCAGCAAGTGCTTGTTTAACTAAATCAACAGCAGCATCTTGAAGTTTATCAGCCGTTACAACCGCATCTACAGCACCATCTTTGAGTGCAGCAGCAGGTTTTTTCGGCGCAGCCATCGCCATCCATTCAACCGCATTGTCGATACCAATCACGCGGCTTAAACGAACTGTACCACCGAAACCAGGGAAGATCCCGAGTTTGATTTCTGGTAAGCCAACTTGTGCTTGTTCAGACATGACACGGTAGTCACAGACTAAACACATTTCAAAACCACCGCCCAATGCCATACCATTGATTGCAGCAACTTTAGGAATATCTAAATCTTCAAAGCTATTGAAGATGTCATGTACAGGCATTGCCCAGTCGATAATCGCTTGTTCACCTTGCGCGAAATTTTCACCAAACTCGGTGATGTCTGCGCCAACGATGAATGTCGATTTACCTGAAGTAACAACTAAACCTTTTACTGAACTGTCTGCTTTTACAGCAGCAATAGCCGCTTTAAAATCTTCAATCGTTGCACGGTTAAATTTGTTGACCGACTCACCTTGTAAGTCAAAGCGGAATTCTGCAATTCCGTCCGAAAGCATTTGGACGGTAATGGCATTGCCAGCGTGGATCATGCCTGATCTCCTTTATTTTGGAGGACTTCTAAGTTGATGTTTTGAAGCGTGTTCGCTTGTTCTGCGCACGAAAATGCTTCGCTAATCTTACGATAACTATATCCAAAAAGAACATAACAAGTTGTATCAAGCAGTGACGCAATGGTCATCAATTTTAATTTCATTTACAGCAAAAATTATTGAGGTGAAAACCGTACTTAAAATTGTTCAATAAAATGCATCTGTTTTTTATACAAAAATTGTACTGCTAATGCTTTTGTTGTACTTGATGGAGAATAAAAAACCACCGTCCATCACTATGCTATTTGTGTCAAAAAAGTCAATTGTATTTTGGATGTTTCCACTAATGATAAAGAAGAGAACTTTATTTTATATGACTTGATTATCTGTTAAGAAAAGTTAAAATTTGTTCGGGTTTTATTTTAACAACCATTCAAAAAAGAAAATATTATGACTTTAAAAAATAAACATTTGTTGCTGTTATCTTTAATCGCATTGTTGCTCAGTGCTTGTGGAGGGGGTGGAGATGGCGCTGGTAGCTTCAAACCTGCAACTGAAGACACTGCCAATGGCACAAAATACTATCGCATCCAGTATTATTTTGATGACAAAGGCGATGCGTTTACTGCTTCCCATTTTGAATTACAAAATAGAAAAATTGTCACCGCTGACAGTCGTCAGCCATTGAATCAATATATTGTGACTCAACAAGCCGTGTATGAGCCATCTCAGCGCTATCAAGCGGATATTGATGTGCATTCAATGTCACACTGGACTTTAAATTTAATTGCCAATTTGAAAACAGACTGGAAATTCGAACAGGTCGCACTCAGTGGAAAAAACGTCTTTGATACAGTCATGCCAGGCTATCGCGACTTACGTTTTGACACTCAAAGTCCATATGCCAATGCAAGAATCTTTTTAGCTTCACATGGTGCAGAAAAATTCCCACAAGGCAGTACCTGTTACCGTTTGATCTCCACGAAGAATAATCAACCTTATTTTAGCTTTCAAACCGATCGTGCAGAATCACAAACCTTTGCTCAGGTTCAAGCGCAAAACCAGTCGACCGCCAATTTTGCACAAAAAAATTGGCCTAAGCTGGGTCTAGAACACGCAACAGGGCAATGGGCAACTCACTTAGATTGGAGCGTGCTTTTCAGTACAGCGACAGGACAGGAAATTTCAGGTTTAAGCAAAGTGCAATTCAATGATCAGGTTTATGCTGCCAATTTGAATAGTGCCAATGAATGGACGGCAAAGAATCAAATTCAATTTGAAAAAGACAGCATTGCCTATGATGTTTATCAAGATCATCCCGAACAGCTCAGAACATCCCAACTCACGATTGCCAGTTTGGAACGAGGCTGTTTTATCTATAACAAAGTTGCAGCAGACAAATTGGCGACTTTCAACTTCATTCGATAATGTGTGGGGGAGACCGTTCAGATGGCATTGATCAGATACTGGCATGAATTTTTGGATTAAATTTGCCAAATTGAGGTCTAGCCCCAGGGGGCACGTCGTCAGATGTGACCCTCAAAAGCAATGAAATGAGTGCTGTATGATGAAGTGGATGGTCTTGGGTTTACTCGTTTTTTAAAACAGGTTGGAAGCGCTTTTATCTGAAGTGGGATGGTGCTGTACATCCATCAGCCTTGGAACAGTCTATCAAGCTCGGTTAAAGGCCAAAGCCTTAAAGAAAACCCATCGCAAATTGTACTATTTCTTGAAATGGTTCCTGATGCTCGGTATTTTTTTCCTAATTTTTGTACGTCCTTACGTAGTCTAAACCTTGCTAAACCAGAAGGTCCTGCGGGACGTTTTTCAGGTCTGAAAGTCGTGGGCACTTGCTCTTACAGTTTGCTATTTTTTGTGTAAGATAAGAACAAATGGGGAATATTATGCAAAAATTTCGTTCAAAAAAAGATTGGTGGATTTTAGGCTTTATCATTGCCATGACGGGCTTATTGCTTCAATTGTTATTGACCATGTATGCCAAAGGAAACATGGCACAATATCCTGTGCATACGTTCACTTATGTGTTGACCATTGCGGTATTGTGGTGGCCTGTGTGGAATACACAGTATCGGATTGAAGCGGAGCAATTGGTCATTACCAGTATGTTTTTGACTTGGAAAATTCCCTTATCTGCCATTCAAAAAATTAGTCCCAGCAATAATTCAGTGTCTTCACCTGCACTTTCTTTGGATCGTCTTCGAATTGATTATCAAAAACAGGGCAAAGCCAAATTCATTTTAATTTCACCCAAAGATAAACAGGCTTTTACGCTTGCTTTGCAACAGGCACAGCAGTCGATCAGTTAAATCGGTCTCTGGTTGAATCGCATAAAAAGCCCGCTTTCATCAGCTAGACAGCGGGCTTTTTTAGTATTTAAAAACCTTCAAGCACCAATTTACCTTGCGTCCGTTCTGATTCAATCGCATGGTGGGCTTGACGGATACTCTCCGCATTGATACTGCCCATGACCTGATTGAGGGTGGTTTTGATTTTTCCTGTTTCAATCAGTTGCGCGACCTGTTGCAGCAGATGCGATTGTGCTGTCATATCCGCAGTTTGGAACATAGAGCGGGTAAACATAAACTCCCAATGTACTGAAATTGATTTACGTTTAAACAGGTTAATATCCAACTGTTCAGGATCATCAATTAGACCAAACCGACCTTGTGGCGCAATCAGTTCAGCAATCTGGCTAAGATAACTGCCTGTGTGCGTGGTGGAAAATACGTAACGTGGCGCCGTTATATTGTGTGCCTGTAGTTGCTCAACCAAGGATTGACGATGGTCAAGTACGATATCCGCACCTAACTGTTTTACCCATGCCTGTGTTTCTGCACGAGATGCCGTGGCAATCACTTGCAATTGGGTTTTGGCTTTGAGCAGTTGAATGGCCATGGAGCCGACACCTCCTGCACCGCCAATAATCAAAATGGATTCATGTGGGTGATCATGCTGTTGCACTTGTAGACGGTCGAACAACATTTCCCAAGCAGTAATGGCGGTCAGTGGCAATGCTGCCGCTTCAGCAAAAGATAGGTTCTGCGGTTTTAAGCTGATAATTCGTTCATCGACCACATGAAATTCCGCATTGGTGCCTGCTTTGGTCAAGTCGCCTGCATACCAAACCTGATCGCCCACTTTAAAGTGTTCTACTTCTGGACCAACGTCGACCACTTCGCCTGCGGCATCCCAACCCAAAATTTTATATTGTCCCTGTTCGGGTGCAACGCGGGTGCGGATTTTACAATCGACGGGATTCACCGAAACGGCTTTGACTGCCACCAAGACTTCACGGTTTTTTGGAGTGGGCGTTGGGAGTTCAATATCTTGTAATTGCTCGGCAGTACCTGCCTGTAAATATCCAACAGCTTTCATATTTTTAATCTCAAATTGGGTTTATGATTAAAATCTTAACGTAGTTTTAAATTTGGTATATACGGTTAAATTCTGCATATAGTGTAGAAAAGGATACTATTGAAATGAGTAAAGCAAAGCACTCTCGCTTTAATTGCAGTCCAGGCTGTGCGGTTGAGGCTGCAATTGGCATTTTAGATGGCAAGTGGAAAAGTATCATTCTATGGCATTTATTGACCGAGCATACCTTACGTTTTGGTGAAATTCGTAAACGGATTCCCAATGTCACCCAACGCATGCTGACCAATCAACTGCGTGAGCTGGAAGAGGATGGAATTATTCATCGTGAAGTCTATCCACAAGTTCCGCCAAAAGTGGAATATAGTTTGACGCCTTTAGGCATGAGCTTACGTGAGATTTTATTGGCGCTAAAAGCTTGGGGAGATGGGCACATGGATTTGTATGGACAAGTCATGTTACAACCTCAAGCTGTAGAGCCAACTTGAGATTTGTAACTTTAAGCCCACTGTATTGCTCTAAAATCATCAGAATAAAATTGTCGATCAAACGATTTGATTGACTGGCTTGAAAAAGCCCCTTCGCACATCCACATCATTGAATAACTTTCCAAGGTTTTAACCCACTGTGAACGAAAACGCCCGCGAACATATCGAAAAGATTCTGGCCAATATGACCACCTTGCCCGGTGTTTATCGGATGTTGGGTAAAGAGGGGGAATTGCTGTATGTCGGCAAAGCCAAAAATCTGAAGAATCGGGTGTCGAGTTATTTCGTTAAAACTATTGAACATCCTAAAACGCAGGCTTTAGTGGCGCGGATTTATGATATTGAAACCTTGGTGGTTCGGTCTGAAACTGAAGCCTTATTGCTTGAGCAAAACCTGATTAAACTGCATCGTCCGCCGTACAATATTATGCTGCGCGATGATAAATCCTATGTCTATATCTTTATTTCGGCTGACAAACCTTATCCGCGCATTGCCAGTGGACGTGGTAAGGGTAAGCATCAAATTGGCAAGTTTTTTGGGCCTTATCCGAGTGCATATAATGCGCGAGATACCTTACTGGTTTTACAAAAATTATTTAATGTACGCCAATGTGAAAATAGCTATTTCTCACAACGTAAGCGCCCATGTTTGCAATACCAAATTAAACGTTGTACTGCGCCCTGTGTCGGTTTGATTAGTCCTGAAGATTATCAGGAAGATGTGCAAAACTCGATTCGCTTTTTACAAGGCGATACCAAAGAACTGAATCAGGAGTTGATTCAGAAAATGGAAGCAGCGGCTGAAGCTTTGGAGTTTGAAAAAGCCGTATTTTATCGTGATCGAATGGCACTTTTACGTGATGTTCAAGCACAGCAAGCAATTTATAAAGTCAAAGGCGAAGCCGATATTCTGGCTATTGCCTATCAAGCAGGTGTGACTTGCGTACAGATTATGCATGTCCGCAACGGCAAAATGCTGGGCGGAAAAGCTTATTTTCCTGATATGTTGGGTGATGATCTAGGACAAATGTTGTCAGACTTTATGGCGAACTTCTATTTCCAAGTGGCGGATGAAGTTCCAACGGAATTGATTGTAAATGTTGAAGTTCCTGATCGAAAACAATTAGAAGAAGCACTACATCAGCAATTTGAAAAGAAAATTCAAGTTAAACACAATGTGCGGGAAACGCGTGCAGAATGGTTAGAGCTGGCACAGATGAATGTGCAACATGCCATTAAAGGCAAACTTGCCAATCATTTAGAGTTAAATGAGCGTTTTCATCAACTTGAGCAGGTGGTCGGTCGCCCGGTCGATCGGATTGAATGCTTTGATATTTCACATACCATGGGTGAAGCGACGGTTGCTTCTTGTGTGGTGTTCGATGCGGGTGGCGCGCGAAAACGCGATTACCGTCAGTTTTCGATTCAGGATATTACCGAAGGCGATGATTATGCAGCAATGCGCCAAGCGCTGACTCGCCGTTATAAAAAAGCCATGCTTCCAGATTTATTGCTGATTGATGGGGGCAAAGGGCAATTAAATATGGCCATGCAAGTGATGCAGGACTTGGAGCTAGATGCCTTTATGGTGGGGGTATCGAAAGGTGAGGGACGAAAACCCGGACTGGAAACTCTACATTTTACGGATGGCACTAAAATCCAATTGCCCGAGGATCACAAGGCTCTACATTTAATTCAGCAAGTGCGTGATGAAGCCCATCGTTTTGCCATTACCAAACATCGTGCTAAACGAGATAAGAAGCGGGGTTCTTCTATCTTAGAGGTTATTCCGGGGTTGGGGCCAAAACGTCGTCGTGACTTACTGACTCATTTTGGGGGTATTCAAGGGGTACTGAAAGCTTCAGAAAATGAACTGATGCTCGTGCCCGGTTTAGGGGAAGTTATGGCACGCACCATTTATAAGATTCTGCATGAATAACTCGCAGTAAATAGCAAAAATGCTCAGTGACGCATGAGTCATAAGGCATTCACAAATGCGAATACATGGTGAACAATATTTTCCTAAGGATAAAATAAGAGACAGGCATGACACTGTTAGCTGTGTATCAAGCACTTGAGCAGAATGAATGGATTGAAATCCCGACAGGTTGGTTACAGGGGCGAACCATTTACGGTGGAGTCATTGCAGGCTTAATGATGCAAAAGGCCTTGGTGAGTATTGCCGATAGTTCTAAACGCTTGCTCAGTACCAGTGTTACTTTTGTTGGACCTGTACAACAAGGAACAGCACGACTGACCGCCGAGATTTTACGTCAGGGTAAGTCAGTGACCACCATTGAAGTCCGCTTATGGCAAGATGATGCAGTACAAAGTATTTTAATTGCCAGTTTTGGCGCAGCTCGATCTTCTGAAATTCATGTGCGCCAAGAACGCACCGCACCAAATTATATCGCTCCTCAACAATTACAAAGCATGCAACTCAATGCTCAGTTTCCGCAGTGTTATCAGCAGTTTGATGTACGTTGGGCGGAAGGGGAGACACCCTGTACCAACAGTGCACAAAGCGACTTTGGCGGTTGGTGTCGGTTTCATCCTGAAAAGCATACAGACCGTGCTTTTGGAGTAGCCGATCTAATGACGCTTTTTGATATTTGGCCACCTGGGGTTTTACCGCTGTTTAAGACACTCGCACCTGCCAGTTCTTTGACGTGGCATGTGACTTATGTCAATCCATTACAGCAAAATTTGCATGATTGGTTTAAATATAAAGTATTCACCGACTATGCAGCAGAAGGTTATGCCACGGAATATGCACATTTGTGGGATGAAAAAAATCGCTTAATTGCGATTTCTAGACAGACAGTTACCGTGTTTGCCTAGTGACACTGTACCTCAATTCGTATAAAGTGGCGCTAAATACGATGAGTTAAATGTGTTCGTTTGAACCATAGAATCATCGCTCTCAAAGGGGAAAAGTTGGCGGTGTCTATGACAGCAGGTCGAATCCTGAATATTCCAAATATCTTGACCTTGGCGCGTATCGCCTTGATTCCTGTATTTTTATTAATTGCCTATTGGCCACCTAGCATTGGTGTGGCAGGCCATGATGGCGGCTTAACACGGCATATTATTCTGACTGCAATTTTTGTCCTTGCTGCGATAACAGATTGGTTTGATGGTTATCTGGCAAGAACTTTAAATCAGACATCTGCATTTGGTCGGTTTCTTGATCCAGTGGCAGATAAGCTGATGGTTGCAGCGGCATTAATTGTGTTGGTGCAATGGCAGCCCTCAATTTCAATGGCATTTGCGGCAATTGTGATTATTTCACGTGAGATTACGGTGTCTGCATTAAGAGAGTGGATGGCGGAGCTTGGAGCACGGACCAATGTGGCTGTCTCGACCGTAGGAAAATACAAAACAGCCTTTCAAATGATTGCGATTTCAGTGTTTTTACTCAATTGGCAACCCTTAGAAACCTTGGCTTATTTACTACTGTATACCGCTGTCGGACTGACTTTATGGTCAATGTTCATTTATTTAAAAGCGGCGTGGCCGTATTTAAAGCAGCCTTAATCGGTCAGATTCAAAAAACTCCAAATGTGGAGTTTTTTTATGCCTGAAAATTGGAAAAGAGTATAGCGCAGAAGGATTCACGCATTAAAAAGCCCAAGACATTACTTGAGCTTTTTAACACTGAGGAGAATAGAGCATGCAATACGTCATGGAAACATAAAGCCGCTGAAGAACTATAATCATATTATGAGAATAGATTGGCTTTATCAACCATAAAAGCTAAATTGCTTTGTTCAATTCTTGTATACGTGACATAACTTACACTTCAGATGCGGTCTGAGTCGATAAAGCAATGAATTGTTGTTCAATCAAGGCGGCATTGCTATGTAAGACTTCAATCAGTTTGTCTAAATTCACAAATTCAAACCGTTTTCTGGAGCCGAGTACGGTCAAAGCCAACGGCGGTTCTTTACTGGAAAACTTGATTGGAACAGACAGACCCGATACATTCGGATCGACTTCACCATTCGAGAAATAATAACCTTGTTTCTTGATTTTTTTCATTTTATTCAGAAATTCTTGGTCATTCTGAGCAAATCCAACTTCCGCCAGTTGTGTAGAAAAACGTTGATAATAATCTAAAATGCCTTGCTTGGATAAATGCGAAATGATGGTTTTTGGAGAAGAACCGACATAAACAGGACGAGGGCAGCCTCGACCATAGGACAATAAAGTCACTCCTTTGGTGACTTCATGATGCAAGTCGATACAAGAATCATGATTTAAATGCGTCAATAGACAGCAAAATTCTGTTCGTTCAGCAATTTCTTTCATGAACGGAATACTGATTTGAATTAAAGGATCAGATTTGTGCGAGATATAATCTAAAACGGCAATTTTTGAGCCGAGGGTATAGTCGCCAGAAGTACCACTGAGGCGCTGTAACAGTTCAGCAGAAACCAATTCTTTTAAATAGCGATAGCTGGTTGGTTTGGAAAGGCCAAGTTCTTCACTAATGATATCGACATTAATGATCGGGCGAGATACTGAAAATAGATCTAAAACGGTAAGAATTTTACCAAAACTAGAAAGTGTCATAAGAAGCCACAACGTCAAAAAGAAAAAGACATTTAAAGTAATGTTATAACAAATTGTTGTGAGGCATGCAGGGCTTTTGTAATAAAACGACGGAAGAGTCTAAATTAGAGATCAGTCGATAATTTGGTTAATTAAACTCCACAAAAAATTCAAAATAATAAATCAAATTATCATAATAAGATATTTTGTTTGACTTTTAGTCAAGTTGTTAGCAAAATAGCCATATTGAATTTCTCACTGTAAATTTTGCGATTCAAAATTTACGCTTGAATTGCAGCGGTGACGTTTCTCCTGCGTCAAAACCTGCCCTCTCATTTCATGAATATCTTCTGTTACCGTAATTCAGCGGATTGGACAGCGTTTGCATATTAATATTGTCGACATTGGTGTGACTTTGAAAAAGATGATCCATTTAATTTCGTCTAAAGGATGGGGCGATGTTGTTAATTAAGCCGATTTTGGCATTTCGTCCAAGTCGTATGGATATGGTTTTTGCCGTTAAAACATTTGTTGCGATGCTCTTGGCACTTTTTATTGCATTTTCACTCGACCTGACCTATCCCATGTGGGCAGCAGGTACCGTGATTATTGTGGCACATCCCTATGCAGGTATGGTGTCGTCTAAGGCAGTCTATCGCATTTTGGGTACGCTAATTGGCGGGATTGTCGCCATTGTGCTGACGCCGCAATTTATTGATCTTCCGATCTTTTTTACACTGGTTCTCGCAGGGTGGGTGGGGTTATGTCTGTATATCTCCTTATTAGACCGCACGCCGCGTAGCTATGTGTTTATGTTGGCAGGTTATACCACGGTCATGGTGGTGTGTAGCTCCATTAATAGTATTAGTACCCATAGCGTGTTTGATATGGCTTTGGGACGAATATTGGAAATTTCAGTTGCCGTCTTATGTAGTGCGGTGGTATCGAGTACTTTATTTCCAGTGCATTTAGGTACTTTGGTGCAAAAGCGAGTGCAAAAGACTTTGGATGATACCCGCCAAGTTTTCCGCAGTATTTTAACCGATCCAGAACACAGCCATCGCTATACCCAATTGTTGGCGGCAATTACCCGTGATACTTCGGATATTCATGCTCTGGCGGTACATCTAAGTTATGAACGGAGTGCCCTACAAGGCATGACCAAATCATTACAAGAATTATTGCATCAGGTGAGTATGACGGTTGCCAACTTGGTGGCCATGTCTGAGCGGGTTGCACAGCTAGATCAAATAGATATCCGTTATCGGCAAGTTTTACCGCTGCTACATGAGCATGTATTACAGTTTTTACAGGCACAGCACCATGTGCAAGTGGATCAACTCAAAAAACTACCAGACAGTTTTGAGCAAGATTTCTCTGCTTTATCAACATTGGCGACGGCTGAACAGCAGATCATTTTACATGCCTTGAAAATGGACATTCGCCATTTTGTAGAAAATGTAGTGACCATCAAATGTTTATGGGAGTTGATTCAGCAAGGTGATAAGCGTATTCCAGAACAAATTGTCACTTTAACCACATCGTATCCAAGTTTACATCGGGATCATGGTGTCGCGGCACGTAGTGCGGTGGCGGCAGTGATTGCCACGATAATTTCATTTTTGCTTTGGATTTATAGCGGTTGGCATGCGGGCTATATGATGGCGCAGTTGACCGCAGTTACGGTGTGTATTTTGTCAGGCTTAGACAACCCTGTACCTGCGTTGCGCTTGTTTATTCGTGGTTCAGTCTATGCGGCAATCATTACCATGTTCTATGCTTTTGTGATTATGCCCGAAGTACATGAATTCTGGCAGTTGGCATTTGTATTGGCGCCGTTATCGTTGTACTTGCTGAGTATGTTGCCAAATCCGCCTTTAATGGGGTTGGCATTGCCAATGTTGATTAACTTCATTATGAGTTTAAATTTGCAAAATCGTTATAGTACCGATGCTGTCTTACTCATTGATACAGCTTTGGCGGGTGTGATGGGTCCCATTATCTCGATTTTTGCCATTTATTTTATTCGCGCCATGTCGCCAGAGACCAGCGCCAGCCGCATTTTGACTTTACATTACCGTGCTATGCGCGAAGCTTTGTTTATTCCGTATGGGGTTGAATTCCGAATTCATTTGCGCAGTATGCTCGACCGTATTGGTGTGTTGAATACTAAGTTGGTTCAGTCCGAGCAGCTCAAACAGGCCATGAATATGGCATTGATTGAAACCAGTGCCGCCATCAATTTGAGTCGACTGGCTGAATTCGTTCAAAATCCAAACATTAATGTGAATCTACAACAGGCTTGTATGGCCCTACAGAACAGCTTAGAACAAGCCTTTTGGGTGCAAGAAAAACAACAGATTTTACCTGAAGTATTAAAACAGCAGGTTTTTGATGACTTGCTGAAAGTAGAGCAAAGTTTGCAAGATGAAGCGAATGCGGATTTTTGTATGCGGGTCAAAATGAATATCAACAATATCCGCAGCAGTATTTTCCATGAGCCACCCTCAGCGAAAATGCCACGTGCGACAGTGACAGGAGCTTGAGATGGGTGAGTTAAATGCTTATGGAATTTATATCCCAGTGTTCTTGATACAAGCTATTGCTGCGTTTTTAATTTTTAAATGCGTTTCAATCTTTACCAATCCATGGCTGGATAAAGGTTGGGCCGCATTGCCAGGTGTCTTCAATATTTGCCTCTATATCATTTTGTTAATGGGCGTACATGAAGTGTTTTTGGTGTTTTGGGGTATTTAGGCCATACAAATGATTGAATTAGTTAAGAGGAAACAGAAATGAATACCTTGGATACACGTAAAGTAATACGCCCCATCGTTACAGCCGTGATGTTGCTGGCAGCGATCTACGTGGTGGTGCATTTATGGAATTATTATAATTCAGCACCTTGGACACGTGATGGCCGTGTCAGAGGCGATGTTATGCAAGTATCTTCGGACGTTTCTGGTTTAGTGACTCAGGTTTTGGTTGAAGATAATCAAAGCGTTAAAAAAGGACAGGTGCTATTTAAAATTGATGTCGCACGTCAGGCACTGGATGTAGAGCAAGCCAAATCAGATTTAGCAAAAGCCCATGCAAGTTTGGCAGAGGCAGAAGCAGCATTGGCTCAAGCCAAAGCCAATGTGATTAAGTCGCAAGCCAATGCCAATTTGGCAGATAAAAATGCCAGTCGTTATGGCAATTTAATGGAAGGGGCAATTTCGAAACAAGAACAGGATCAAATGTTTGCAGCGCGTGATCAATCACATGCCGAGCATGAGCAAATGTTGGCCGCCATTGAACAAGCCAAAGCCAATATTGTGCAACAAAAAGCATTAATTGAAGTGGCCAACAGTAATTTACATTTGGCACAGCTCAATTTGAGCCGTTCTGAGGTGCTTGCTCCCGCCGATGGAAGCTTATCTAACTTTAGTTTACAAGTGGGTAATTATGTTAAAACAGGGGATGCTGTTGCTGCCCTAGTGAATCGTCAACAACTGTATGTGGTGGGTTATTTTGAAGAAACCAAATTGAACCATATTCAAATTGGCGATCCTGCCACGATTCAGTTAATGGGCGATGATCAGAAAATCAAAGGTCATGTGCAGGGGATTGCTTCGGGCATTGAAGACCGTGAGCGTTCGAATAGTTCGACCTTGTTGGCCAATGTAAATCCAACCTTTACTTGGGTGCGTCTGGCGCAGCGGGTACCTGTGAAAATTGTGTTAGATGAAATGCCGAAAAACCAGTTGGCTTTTGTCGCAGGTCGAACCGCAACCATTCATATTCAAACCAAGCAATAGAAGAAGAGCATGGAAAAGGATATTTATCCTTTTCCAGATCAAGTATTAAGGCTGTACCCCTTCAGGGTGGCGATACCAACTTTCGATCAGTAATGCAGCGGCAAGACTATCGGCAGAAAGTTTTTTTCCGCGTCCTTGTGCTTGATAATGATCCAATTCATCGCGTGCTTCGCGGGTGGTCAGGCGCTCATCCACCATCAAGGTTTCAATATTGGTTTGATGGCGTAAACGACGAGCAAATTTGCGTGCACGGGTTGAAAGCTCCGATTCACTATCGTCCATATTCAATGGCAAGCCGACTAAAAATAAGTTCGGTTGATGCTGTTTGACCAATTTAAGTAAATTGTCCCAATGAGGAATACCATCTTTCATGGGAAATAAAGCCAGTGGATTGGCACTGGAAATAATAGACTGTCCGACAGCCATCCCCATTTTTTGTGTGCCGAAGTCAAAAGCCATGATTAATTGTGGTTGAGATAAATCAGGCATGACCAATCTCTGAAGATAACCAATTACGGTCGACGCCCATTTTTTTATACGCTGCGTCCCAACGGTCACCATAAGGCAAGTTAAAAATCAAATCCATATCAGCATCACAAATGAGCCAGTCACCACGCGCAATTTCATCTTCCAGTTGGTGTTTTGCCCAACTGGCATACCCTAAGGCAATTTGATAACGTCCCACACCTTCGTTATGTGCAATCGCATCCAAAATATCTTTAGACGTCGTGATACAGACGTTTTCTCCCACGGCAATAGATGAATGCCAAGTCGGTTGTCCGGTATGCAACACAAAACCTGCTTCTGGGCGTAAAGGACCTCCCTGTAGCACATCATGCGGATGCACATGATCAGCATCAATTTCTAGATCATTAAGTAATTCTTTTACGGAAATGCCAGAAGGTCGATTGATAATAATGCCTTGCGCGCCTTCATCATCATGTCGAGCCAAATAAATGACGGTATGAGCAAAAAGCTCATCGTTCATTTCTGGCGGAGCAATCAGACAACGATGCGTGAGATATTGTTTGGTCACCTAAGCATTTCTCCTTAAAAAGTCATCTATGTGACAACTACAGTCCGTATATGTTCAACTTACAAGACTTTGCGCTATTCACCAATCTTTTTTTACAGCTTCGAGCTTAAATTTATACGGGCTGGAATTTTAATTGTCGCAGTTGTTTGGCGTGTTGTAGCGTGGTTTCACTAATTTCAACCCCACCTGTCATACGTGCCAATTCCAAAATTCGCTGCGGTTCTTCTAGTGAAATAATGGTGCTGCTGGCAGGATCGGTTTGTTGTTTTTTGACGAGTAAATGCTGATCCGATTGTGCTGCTACTTGTGCTTGATGGGTAATACAGAGAATTTGTACATGTTGGGCTAAATCAGCCAGTAGGCGACCCACAATTTCCGCAGTGCCACCACTAATTCCGACATCAATTTCATCAAAGACCAAAACTTCAGCTTCGGTTTTCTCGGCATTCATGACTTGCATCACGAGAGCAATACGCGAGAGTTCACCGCCTGATGCCACACGTGCCAGAGGTTGTGCAGGAATGCCTTTATTGGCAGTGAAGAGTAATTGGATAAAGCTCAATCCATCAGCAGAAGCGTGTTCTAGCGGTTCAAATTTAAACTCAAAATGTGCCTCGGGCAGCGCCAGTTGCTTGACTTGTTCGGTTAATTGTTTGGCCAATGGTGTTGCTGCCGCACGACGAATTTCATCTAAGTGCTGGGCTTTATTTAAAAAGTCTTGATGTGCCAGTTCGACTTGTTCCGCTAAAGTTTCAGGGTCTTCTAGGGCATGTAACTGTGCTAATTCTGCCTGCCAGCTTTGGTATTCCTGATTTAAGGCTTCAGGTTGTGTACGGTATTTACGGGAAAAACGATGGAACATTTCAAGTTGGGTATTTAATTCTTCCATGCGCTCAGGGTCATAGCTTTGACGGTCTATGAACTGGCGTAAATTTGCGGTTGCATCGTCCAATTCACTTTGCGCATTTAGAATAGAGTTATGTATTTCTGCCAATTGTTCACTACGCCCTGCATGGGATTCTAAGCGACGAATCAGTCCAGACAACTCTTGATTAATATTCTGCTCGGCTTCATCCAGTGCATTTAAGGCATAACTGCAATCTTGCATGATGTGTTCATGATGACTGAGTCGATCGAACTCCTGTTCAATCTCTTTATAGGCCAATTGAACCACGTCTTCTAATTCTTCGAGTTGTAATTCAAGTGTTCCAATGCGTTGTTTGCGGCTGGCTTGGGCATCGAGAGCCGCTTGATGCTGGCGAATCGTGTGGAGCCAATCTGAATAAGCTTCTTTAACTTGCTGTGCAGGTTGAGCAAAATTACTGTAACGATCGAGCCAGTGTTTAGGATAAGGCGGCTCTAAAAGTTGCTGTTGACTATGCTGACTATAGAGTTGAACCAGAAGTCGCCCTAACTCTTTGAGTTCGGACAAACTACTTGGGCGGCCATTAATCCAAGCTTTGCTGCGACCTGTAGCAAAGATGACACGTCTTAAATGAATTTCACCTGAATCATCATCTAACTCATGTTGCTGTAACCAAGCGGCTTCAGGACTATGCTGTGCATAACTAAACACAGCAGTAATATCGGCCTTATCTGCACCATAGCGTACATAATTGGTGTCTGTGCGCTCGCCTAAGCTGGCTGAAAGCGCATCTAGTAATAATGATTTTCCTGCACCAGTTTCACCCGTAAGAACATTAAAACCTTGATCAATATCAATGGCTAAGTGATCAGCTAAGGCAAAATTGATGAGAGTTAAATGTGTCAGCATAAACGCGTCCAAGCTGCGAAAAGTTTGGTTTCTGTAAGATAGTCAAATTTTTTAATTATCACAAGTTACAGACGATGCTGAAACTGTGTTGGATTCTATATTAGCGTAAATTTTTCAATTGCATAGTAAAGATTTAAGACTAAAGCAATTTGAGTCTCAAGCGCCAATCATATACACTTTTTCAGTTAAAAATGGGGCTGTAAAAGTGTGACGCTAGGTTTTCTAGGAAAAATGCTGTTTACAGATAAACACCGATTGATTAGTTGCGATTGCCTATTTAAACTACATCAATCATTAAGATATTTATGCGCATCATCTGGAGAATACGCATGTCAGCTCAGTTTGATCATGTATCAGTTATTAAAAAATCGAACGTTTACTTTGGTGGGTTATGTATTAGTCATACCGTTCAATTTGAAGATGGAACCAAAAAAACCCTAGGCGTTATTCTTCCAACTGAACAAGCCTTAACGTTTGAAACACATGTGCCTGAGCGTATGGAAATTATTTCGGGTGAGTGCCGTGTCAAAATTGCAGATAGCGAAGAAAGTGAATTGTTCCGTGCAGGACAATCTTTTTATGTACCTGGCAATAGCCGTTTTAAAATCGAAACAGATGAAGTTTTAGACTATGTGTGCCATTTAGAAGGCTAAGTCTAGAACGGATAAGCAAAGCTATTTTAACCAAAATCAGTTAAACTATGGCTTAAGTTAAAATCCTGTAAAGGCAACTTTGCAGGATTTTCTTTTTTGTATTTTTTCCTGTCTTTCTGCTTACTCGAGGTTGTTCATGGCAAAACCTGAATATTATTATGGCGTTCATTCGGTAGAGTCGCTCTTAGAATTGGAGCCTGAACGTGTTCTGACTTTGTTCACCTTAAAAGGGCGTGATGATCAGCGTTTAAAGCGCGTACTTGAGTTGGCTGAACCTTTTGGTATTAGTGTGCAACAAACGGGTCGAGATCGGTTAGAAAAAATGGCTGGCTTGCCCTTTCACCAAGGGGTAGTGGCCGCTGTCCGTCCTAATCCAGTTTTCAATGAAAAAGATCTAGAGGCCTTACTGAAACAATCACCAAATTGTTTATTGCTGGGTTTAGACCAAGTCACCGATCCGCATAATCTTGGCGCATGTATCCGTACTGCGGCCGCCATGGGGGTTGAAGCCGTGATTGTGCCGCGTGATCGTTCTGCAAGTTTGACCCCGACCGCACGTAAAGTTGCAGCGGGTGGTGCTGAAAAAGTTAAATTTATCCAAGTGACCAATTTGGCACGGACTTTAGCGCAAATTAAAGATGAATTTAACGTGCGTGTAGTGGGGACCATGTTGGATGAAAAAGCCTTGCCATTACAGCAGTTCGATTTTACTGGAACCGCAGTATGTGTGGTGATGGGGGCTGAAGATACAGGCTTACGTCCAATTACTCAGTCTCAATGTGATCAAACTGTCTATATTCCAATGGCGGGTAACTTACAAAGCTTGAATGTAAGTGTGGCGACAGGTATGGCGCTTTACGAAGCATGCCGTCAACGCCAAAGCGTTTAATTCACTTTTTATTGCTGAACATATTGTTGTAAAGATGATTTCACACCGCTCCCAAGGCTATTTGTTTGTTGCCATTACCATGTGCATTTGGGGCGGATTTACTTTGACTTCTCGCTTAAGTGCACAATGGCATATCAGTGCGTGGGATATCACCGCACTGCGTTTTGCATTGGCTTTTTGTATATTAACGCCCATTCTCATTTATAAAAAAGACACGGCTTTTTTATGGCATAAACAACCGATCATTTTGGCACTTATCGGTGGTGTGGCGTATTGCCTGACATCGTATAGCGCATTTCATTATGTTCCTGCGGCACATGCGGCCATTTTCTTGAATGGCTGTTTACCCCTCTGTACTGCAATCGCAGCGTATGTACTGTTTAAACATCCTTTTGATCGTCATACGTGGTTGAGTCTGGCTATTATGCTGACCGCAATTGGTTCAATGTCTTATCTGATGTATCAGGAAACTGGAATTGCTTTTGGTTTTGGTGACTTGCTGTTTCTGTTGAGTGCAATCTGGTGGGGAATTTTTACTGTTCTATTACGTCAGTGGAAACTTTCCGCTTGGCATTCTATGGCGAGTGTGGCGATTTGGTCTGCCATCATCTATTTGCCCATTTATCTGTTATTTTTACCGAAACATCTGGATCAACCAGAGCCGATGCATTTGGTATTACAAACGCTTTTTCATGGCATTTTTGTGGTGATTGTTGCTACGTTAACTTATGTGGAAGCAATCAAGCGATTAGGTGCTTTTAAGGCAGGTAGTATTGTAACTTTGGCGCCATTTATTGCGGCAATTTTGGCAGTGCCTTTGTTACATGAATCATTAAGTTTGGCGATTATCTGTGGCTTGCTAGGCATGGGAATCGGGGCTTTGCAGCCGTGGCGCTGGTTGCGTAAAGATTCATTACAAGCGCAGCTTGATCAGCAAAAAAAGTCATCTTAAACCGACTTCTTTTGCTGTGCTATGCTTAAATACTTTTGATGTAAAGGTTCAAGATGTGCATAAAGATGGTTGAGATGACCATCATTGAGCACAATATCATGGGCGAGCTGTTGCTTTTGCTTTCGTGGCATTTGTGCTTGAATAATGTGTTGAATCTGCTGAATACTTTGTCGATCGCGTTGGCTGGCACGTTCAATCTGTAAGTCTTCTGAAGCATCAATCAACAAGACATGATCAGTCAACTCATGTTGATTGGTTTCAAGCAAGAGAGGAGAGACCAGAATTACATAAGGACTGGTAGCCGCTTGCAATTGCTGAAGAATCGATTGTCGAATAGCAGGGTGGGTAATGCTTTCTAGGATTTTACGTGCATCAGCATGTTGAAAGATATGCTCACGCAATGCTTTGCGATTCAGTGCACCTGTTTTATCCAGTACCCAGTCACCAAAAGCGGCATGAATGGCATGTAAGGCAGGCTGATCGGGTTCGACCACTTCACGGGCCACAATATCGGCATCGACCACTTGAATACCTTGTGTTTCAAACCAATGGCTGGCAGCAGATTTTCCACTGCCAATCCCACCTGTAAGACCGAGAATAAAAGGGTCTTGCATGCTTATTGTCCTAAATAAACTTTCATAATTTGTTCACCCCATAAAAAGGCAACCCAGCCTGCAATCGCAATATAGGGGCCAAAAGCAAAAGGTTGATTTTCTTTACGAATTTTAAGAAGAATGATGCCGATGATTGCACCGACCAGTGAAGACAGCAGTATGATTAAGGGCAGCATCAAAGGACCCATCCAAGCCCCTAAAGCAGCTAGCAATTTAAAGTCGCCATAGCCCATGCCTTCTTTACCTGTAATAATTTTAAACAGGTAATACACGATCCAAAGACAAAGAAAACCAATAATATAGCCCCAAATAGCAACGCTTGGGGAGGTATAAATGGAGTAGCTGTTAATGCCTAGCCCTAAAGCTGCCAATGGCAGCGTGTAACGGTCAGGTAAAAGCTGGGTATCAAAATCGATAAAAGTCAGTGCAATTAGAGTATAGGTGAGAATCAAACCAAACAGCATCTGAAGGGTTGGACCATAGACCGCGACCACTGTTAAAGCACAAATGGCAGTCAGTAATTCAACCAAAGGATAGCGAATACTGATTGGGTTGCTACAGGTGCCGCATTTTCCACGTAATGCTAACCAGCTAATGATAGGGATATTCTGATACCAATGAATGGATTTGTTACATTTTGGGCAGGTTGAAGCGGGCTGGCTGAGACTGAGTTTTTTCTCATCCAAAATGGCTTGTTCAGGATGTAAGAGTAGTTGACAGTCTTGACGCCACTCTTGTTCCATCATTTTTGGGGTACGGTAGATGACAACATTTAAAAAACTACCAATACATAAACTAAAAATCCCAACCGCGACATAGAGTGCAGTTGAGTTTTGATATAAATAGATTATTGATTCTTGGAGAAAATTTAAAAACATTTTTAGCCGACCACAGAACCCATTTGGAAGATTGGAAGATACATAGCAATGACCAGACCACCGACAAGGACCCCAAGAATCGCCATGATTAAGGGTTCCATCATTGAGGTTAAGCCATCGACGGCATTATCGACTTCATTTTCATAGTGCGTCGCGACTTTATCTAGCATGGCATCTAGTGCACCTGATTCTTCACCAATGGCAACCATCTGTACCGCCATCGCAGGAAATTTATTCGTGACCCGCATAGCAAACTGCAATTGTTGTCCAGTCGCAACATCATCTCGGATTTTAAGCACTGCTTGCTCATAGACCACGTTATTGGTTGCTCCAGCAGTCGATTCTAAAGCATCGATCAGTGGAACGCCGGCAGCAAAGGTGGTGGCCAAAGTGCGGCTGTAACGCGCGATAATGGCTTTATAAACCAGATCACCAAAAATAGGTGCCTTTAATGCCGCTTTATCTAAAAAGTCGCGGAATTTTTTACTCCGCTTTTTTACTTCAAGAAATAGTGAAATTAAGATACCAACAGTAATAATGAAGATAAACCAGTATTTCTGCATCCATTCCGACATATTCACCACCATTTTAGTAAAAGCGGGTAAGTCGGCACCAAATGAACTAAAGAGATCTTGGAATACTGGAACTACTTTGACCATTAGAATTATAGTCACAATTACTGCAACGACAATAACAGCAATAGGATATTTCATGGCTTTTTTGATTTTCTGTTTTAGGAGTTCGCTTTTTTCTTTATAAATTGCGACACGATCCAGCATGGTTTCAAGCGCACCTGATTGTTCACCTGATTCGACCAAAGAGCAAAATAAATTGTCAAAGTACTGGGGGTATTTTTTTAGCGCACCAGCAAAGGTATTCCCACCTTCTACTTCGCCTTTAATGCCCAAAACCACCTCTCGCATTGACGGGTTTTCCAAGCCCTCTGCCACAATTTCAAAGCTTTGCACCAAAGGTACACCTGCTTTCATCATGGTGGCCAATTGGCGGGTGAAAATGGTGATATCCAGTGTGCTGACTTTCTTTTTTAATAACCCTTCAAGAATATTCTTACGCTTTTCCCGAATGGTTTTAATTGCGACCCCTTGCTTACGTAATGTGACTTTAGCCAAAGCCATATTCCGTGCAGGGAGTTCCCCTTTAATTTTTGCCCCTTTGCGGTCAACTCCTTCATAACTGAAGGTTGGCATCATCTGTGCTTTTTTGACAGCCATGCGTTTATCCTTATTTTAAATACATACTTTATTCGCTGGTCACGCGATTGACTTCTTGTAGTGAAGTTACCCCTTGCATGACCTTCTTTAAACCTGAAATACGTAAATTATTAAACCCCAATTTTGCCGATGCTTCTGCAATTTGAATTGCATTACCATCTTCCATAATAATTTTGGATATTTCAGATGTAACTTTCATTACTTCATAGATGCCCACACGCCCTTTATAGCCTTCTCGACATTCTGAACAACCCACAGGTTGAAAAATTTTAAAATCGGGTTGCTGTATCTGTTGTTCGCTAAAGCCCATTTCTAACAAACTATTTTTGGGTACTTCAGCAGGCACTTTACATTGTGGACAAAGTCGTCGAGCGAGTCGTTGTGCAATCACTAAGTTTACAGAGGTTGCAATATTAAAGGAAGGGACGCCCATATTTCTTAAACGCGTCAATGTCTCTGGTGCGCTATTGGTATGTAGGGTAGACATCACCATATGACCCGTTTGCGCGGCTTTAATCGCAATTTCAGCCGTTTCCAAGTCTCGAATCTCACCGACCATGACAATATCAGGATCTTGTCGTAAAAAAGACTTTAATGCCGCGGAGAAAGTCAGACCGACTTTATTGTTCACGTTAACCTGATTAATACCTTCCAAGTTAATTTCGACGGGATCTTCGGCTGTTGAAATATTGGTATCTTCCTTGTTCAGGATATTCAGACCAGTATAGAGAGAAACCGTTTTACCTGAACCTGTGGGGCCTGTGATGAGCAGCATCCCTTGTGGTTTTTCCAGCGCTTCCATAAATAAGGCTTTTTGTTCAGGTTCATAACCTAGCGCATCAATCCCTAGCATTGCACTCGAAGGATCTAAAATACGCAGTACAATTTTTTCACCAAAAAGGGTTGGCAGTGAGTTGACACGAAAATCGATGGCTTTAGATTTTGATATTTTAAGTTTAATACGACCATCTTGAGGAACACGTTTTTCAGCAATGTCCATTTGAGACATGACTTTTAAACGCGAAGCAAGGCGGTTGGCTAACTGTAATGGAGGTGTAGCAATCTGGCGTAAAACACCATCCACACGGTAGCGTACACGATAGACTTTTTCATATGGCTCGAAATGTAAATCGGATGCTCCCATGCGTATCGCATCAATCAATAATTTATTGATATATTTAACAATCGGGGCTTCATCTTCTTGAGGTTGATCCTCATTGTCTTCTGGGTCGGTATGCTCTTCATGGACGTGCAATTCAAAGTCATCATCAAACTCGAAGGTGCTTTCTTCGGCATAATTTTGTTCAATAATTTTTTCTAATTTGTCATGTTCAACAATAATCGCTTCAATACTAAGCTTGCTGTTGAAGCGCATAGCATCCATGGCATCCATATGGGTTGGATTGCTGGTGGCTACAAAGAGTTGATGTCCACGTCGGAGAATCGGTAAAACGCGGAATTTGGTAATCAGTTTGTCTTCAACCACATCTCTTAAAATATGGGCAGAGTCATAAGTCGAAAGATCAAATAAGGGTTCACCAAACTCTTCAGAAATTTTTTCGGCAATGACAATTGGTTTGAGTTTTAGGTTTTCTATCAGATAAGGAACAATATCTTGGTTTGATTTTCTTGCACTGTTAACTGCAGCCTGCATGTTTTCAGTAGAAACGATCCCATCTTCGACCAAACGGCGAATAAAACCTGTAAATCGTGGAGAACCTTGTAGTGCTGTCATTCGCTTAATGCCTACTTCAATTAAATTGTTTATAATTGGTATTGTAAAATTATACTTTTGTTGTATAAAAATACCATATCTGAAAGTGTTGTGTTTCGCCAACTATTCATGAAAAGCATGAACCAGTCTAATGAAACTGATTTTTTTTGCCATTTTAATGACTGAAAAAAATATAAAAAAGTGAAGTTAATACTAAACTGTCAAGAAAATTATCTTCTCAATCGGGAATTCCGTGTAGAATGTCGCCGTTTAAATCAATTGTTTTGTGAATGGGTTAAGTATGTCGGATTCGACGATCACGCCTTGGGTTGTAGGTAATTGGAAAATGAATCCAATGCAGGTGAATGCCAAACAACTTATAAATGAATTTAAAGAATTATTGAATAAGAATGAAATTTCTCAAGCGCAATGTCATTTAGCCGTTGCACCAATTTCAATCGCACTCCATTTAGTAAAAGACGAATTAAAACAAGCGAGCCGTACAGTTCATGTGGTTGCGCAAGATGTTTCTCGTATGGCGGGAACAGGGGCGTATACGGGTGAAGTGAGTGCGACTTTATTAAAAGATAGCGCGATTGAACATGTGTTAATTGGTCACTCTGAGCGCCGTGAATTTTTTGGTGATCATCCACCAGTCATTCGCGAAAAAGTAAAACACGCATTGGCTGAAGGTTTGACTGTCATTTATTGTGTGGGCGAAAGCCTTGAGCAGCGAGAGAATGGTCAAGCTGATCAAGTGGTATTACAACAGATTTGTGATATTGCAAGTTGTGTTACAGCAGAACAGTGGCAGCAGATCGTGATTGCTTATGAGCCAATTTGGGCCATTGGTACAGGTAAGACTGCATCACCAGAAGATGCGCAAAACATGCATGCTAAAATTCGTGAAGGTTTAAAACAGCTCACCACATTAGGTGGCACAATGCCAATTTTATATGGTGGTAGTGTTAAGCCAGAAAATGCAGTAGAGTTAGCGGCCTGTCCAGATATTAATGGCGCCTTAGTGGGTGGAGCATCTTTGAATGCTGCATCTTTTTATCAAATTGCTCAGGCCTTTGCGCATACAAAATAACGAGGAGTTCATCATGCATACTTTTGTGCTGGTGGTGCATATTATTCTTGCCGTGTTAATGATCGGCTTGATTCTTGTACAGCATGGTAAGGGCGCAGATGCGGGTGCCTCTTTTGGTGGTGGCGGTGCTGCAACAGTTTTTGGTGCGTCAGGTTCAGGTAACTTCTTAACACGTTTAACTGCGATTTTGACGGCCTTGTTCTTTATTACCAGTTTAACGCTGGCAGTATTTGCAAAACAGCAAACTACAGAAGCATATAGCTTGAAATCTGTACAGACGACAGCACCCGCAACAACCAATTCGGGTGAAACTTCGCCAGCTGCACCTAAAACGAGCGAATAATTAGAATTAATCCTTTCTTTTTTGTGGCGATGCTACTAGAATGCGTCACAGCTGCGGTGGTGGTGGAATTGGTAGACACGCTACCTTGAGGTGGTAGTGCTTTCGGGCGTGGGGGTTCAAGTCCCCCCTTCCGCACCAACTTATGAATCCAGAAGATTAAGTTGGTGTATGCGGCAAATCTGTTGATGCGGGATGGAGCAGTCTGGTAGCTCGTCGGGCTCATAACCCGAAGGTCGTTGGTTCAAATCCAGCTCCCGCTACCAATCAACCTTATTTTAGAAGCAAACTAAAATAAGTAATTTAAGTAGTTAAATTAAGAAATTTTGCGTTTTGTTGCGGGATGGAGCAGTCTGGTAGCTCGTCGGGCTCATAACCCGAAGGTCGTTGGTTCAAATCCAGCTCCCGCTACCAATTTGATTTAGGTGCAACTAAATCAGAACAAGTGTGAAGTATTTAGATTGAAAAATATTTCAAATTTGTATATAATTTTTGCACGTTGATGCGGGATGGAGCAGTCTGGTAGCTCGTCGGGCTCATAACCCGAAGGTCGTTGGTTCAAATCCAGCTCCCGCTACCAAGTTTCTAAAAGAGGCTCACAACAAAGTGGGCCTTTTTGCACAGTGGATATTAATTTTCTGTGCAATAATTGGGGCGATTACGCCCTTTTTTATTGGCTATCGTGTAGTGTCGACATCAATTGGTCAAATAGTCATGCTTCACTATAGTAGGTCTGTTTTATCGGTCAACACGGCCATTGAATCGCACAAAATGACGAGAGTAAATGAAGTTATCAAATAAAACCCAAGCACTCCAAGATTTAATCGCTCCTGCGGTGCAAGCTTGTAATGTAGATTTATGGGGGATTGAATTTATCCCTCAGGGCAAACGTTCGTTATTGCGTATCTATATTGACAAAACTGTTGATGAAAATGTAGAACCAATGATGAATGAAGACGGTGAGCTTGAGCTTGGCCGTGGTATTGGCGTACAAGACTGTGTGCGTGTCACTCAACAAGTGGGTGCTATGCTTGATGTTCATGACCCAATTTCTGGCGAGTATGCACTTGAAGTGTCGTCTCCAGGTTGGGATCGTCCATTTTTCCAATTGGAGCAGATGCCGGCATATATTGGTCAACTAGTTGCATTACGCCTGATCAGTGCGGTTGAAAATCGTCGCAAATTCCAAGCCAAGTTAGTTGCTGTAGATCTGGAAAATGAAATGATTCAGGTTGAAGTGGAAAAGCAACAAGTGCTTGAAATTGATAGCAACAATATCGACAAAGCAAATCTGGTTTATCAAGATTAATTTAATTTATAAGAATCTGAACGAATAGGTGGCTTATGGCACGTGAAATTCTTACCGTCGTTGAAACGGTTAGTAATGAAAAAGGTGTACCTCGTGAAGCGATTTTCGAAGCCTTAGAACAAGCGCTTGTTGCTGCGACGAAAAAGAAATTTTACGAAGGAACCAACTCTGAAGAAGCTCAGCTTCGTGTAGAGATTGATCGTAAAACTGGTGACTATAGTACTTTCCGTCAATGGGAAGTGGTTGCTGATGAAGATCATGAAATGCCAGCATGCCAAGATGCAATTTCAGATGTCGATCCTGCGAAATGGTCAATTGGTGACATTCGTGAGTTGGAAGTGCCTTCAATTGACTTCGGTCGTATTGCAGCGCAAATTGCCAAACAAGTAATCGTACAGAAGATTCGTGAAGCTGAGCGTGCTTTAGTTGCTGATGCTTATGAATCTAAAGTCGGTGAGCTAATTTACGGTGAAGTGAAAAAGCAAACCAAAGATGGTTTCATTATTGACCTTGGTGATAATGCTGAAGCATATCTTGCGCGTGAAGAAATGATCGCAAAAGAAATTTTACGTCCAAAACAACGCGTGAATGCGATTTTGTTTAACGTAAATCGTGAAGGCCGTGGTGCGCAACTACAATTGTCACGTGCTAAGCCTGAAATGCTGATGGCTTTGATGAAAAAAGAAATTCCTGAAATTTCTGAAGAAATCATCGAGATTAAAGCTGCAGCGCGTCAACCAGGTGTTCGTGCTAAAATCGCTGTGAAAACCAATGACCATCGTATTGATCCTGTAGGTGCTTGTATTGGTATGCGTGGTACGCGTATTCAAGCAGTTCAGCAGGAATTGAATGGTGAGCGCATTGATGTGGTGGTGTGGTCTGATGATCCAGCACAATACATTGCAAGCGCACTAGAGCCAGCGGATGTATCTGGTATCGTGATTGATGAAGAAGAGCGTACTGCGGATATTATTTTCGCAACCAGCGATCAACTTGCGCGTGCGATTGGTTCTCAAGGTCAAAACGTACGTTTGGCTTCTGAACTGACCGGTTATAAACTGAACATGATGCTTGAAGAAGAGTATCATGCACGTCAGCAAAATGAAGCACAACAATACCTAGACTTATTTGTATCACGTCTAGATATTGAAGAAGATTTAGCAATGGCGTTGGTGGAGATGGGCTTTACTTCTCTTGAAGAAATTGCTTATGTCCCAGCTGAAACATTTGATGAAATTGAGTTGGATGCTGAAACTGTTGAATTGTTGCAAAGTCGTGCCAAAGAAGTGGCATTGGCAGATGCATTACAACAGCAAGAAAACATCCAAGATCCAAGTGCTGAACTTCTTGCAATGGAAGGAATGACACAAGAAATCGCGTATGCATTGGCTGCACGCGGAGTAGTGACTATTGATGACTTGGCAGACCAAGCGACTGACGATATCTCAGATATTGAAGGTTTAGGGGCTGAACAAGCGGGTCAATTGATTATGAAAGCGCGTGAATCATGGTTTAACTAGGAGGTAATATATGACGGACAAGTCGATTCAAGAGTTAGCACTCAGCGTAGGACGTCCTGTAGACAAGCTCCTAGAGCAGGTTCGCGATGCAGGTTTACCGCAACGTAAAGCTGACGACATTATTTCTACTGAACAACAAGATACCCTCGTTAACCATTTGAAGAAAGTTCATGGTCAGGACGTAGGGCAAGCAGGACAAATCACGTTGAAACGTAAAACTACAGGTACTGCTAAAGTAGCAAGTACCTCAGGTAAGGCAAAAACCATTAATGTGGAAGTTCGCAAGAAGCATACATTTACGAAGCCTGATCCTGAACAAATCAAAGCAGAAGCTTTAGCGAAAGCACAAGCTGGCCAACAGACACGTACGACTGCTGAACCTAAAGCAACAGCTGAAAGTCCAGTAGCAAACAAAGCTGCTGCGAACTTAGAAGCGATGCGTGCTGCTGCAAAGCAAGAAACCACCAAGCAAGAAACAGCTAAAGCGGCTGTTGTGGTGAAGCGTAAATCAACCAACAAGCCAGTAGTTAAAGCACAAATTAAAGTGATTGAAACTCCTGAGCAAAAGAAAGCACGTGAAGCTCAGGCAGCACAACTTAAGGCGACTGAAGAAGCTGCACGTCGTAAAGCAGCTGAAGAAGCGCAGCAGCGTACACTTGAACAAATGCGTCAAATGGCATCTAAGTATTCAAACGAAGATGCAACAGCGACCATTCGTGTAGTGGATGATTCTCCACTTGCTGCGGGTCTCGTTGGTCAAGCTTATGAAGACTCATTTGCGAAAGAAGACCGCGATATCAAACGTGGAACCAATACACCAGGTGCGCGCGCACCGAAGAAAGGTGGTCGTCGTGGCGAAGAGCAATCTTTCCGTGATAACTCGCATAAACGTGGTTTGAAAACCAGTACTGCAAATAAACATGGTTTTGAAAAACCTGTTAAAAAGCAAGTTTATGATGTTGAAATTGGTTCAACCATTGTTGTTGCAGATCTTGCAGCAAAAATGGCGATTAAAGTACGTGAAGTAATTAAGTCACTCATGAAAATGGGTGAGCTGGTTACTCAGAACCAAGCAATTGAGCAAGAAATTGCTGCCTTGATTGTAGAAGAAATGGGTCATAACCCTGTTCTTGTATCTGATACGCAAGCGGAAGATAACTTACTTGAAGCGGCTGAAGGCGCGCGTGGTGTTCAATCTACTCGTGCACCAGTGGTGACAATCATGGGTCACGTTGACCATGGTAAAACATCGCTTCTTGACCGTATTCGTCGTGCAAAAGTTGCTCAAGGCGAAGCGGGCGGTATCACACAGCATATCGGTGCTTACCACGTTACAACTGAAAAAGGTATGATCACTTTCCTTGATACTCCTGGACATGCTGCATTTACTGCAATGCGTTCACGTGGTGCGAAAGCGACTGATATCGTGGTTCTTGTTGTAGCAGCAGATGATGGTGTAATGCCACAAACTGCGGAAGCAATTGATCATGCACGTGCAGCGGGTACACCAATCATTGTTGCAATCAACAAGATGGATAAAGAATCTGCTGATCCAGATCGCGTATTGAACGAATTGACAGTAAAAGAAATCGTGCCTGAACAATGGGGCGGTGATGTACCTGTAGCAATGGTTTCAGCACATTCTGGTCAAGGGATCGATGAGCTTCTAGATCTTATTTCAATCCAAGCTGAATTGCTTGAGTTGAAAGCATCTGAAGAAGGTGCTGCACAAGGTGTTGTTATTGAAGCACGTGTTGACAATAGCCGTGGTGCGGTAACGTCTATCCTTGTTCAAAACGGTACATTGAAAGTAGGTGACCTTGTTCTTGCAGGTGCATCTTACGGTCGCGTTCGTGCAATGACGGATGAAAATGGTAAACGTATTCAATCTGCAGGTCCTTCGATTCCAGTGGAAATCTTAGGTCTACCAGAAGCGCCAATGGCTGGTGATGAAGTTCTTGTTGTTAGTGATGAGAAGAAAGCACGTGAAGTTGCCGATGCGCGTATGGATCGTGAGCGTCAAAAGCGTCTTGAGCGTCAAAGTGCAATGCGTCTTGAAAATATCATGGCGTCTATGGGCAAGAAAGATGTGCCTATCGTTAATGTGGTATTGAAAACTGACGTACGTGGTACGTTGGAAGCATTACATGTTGCGCTTGCTGAACTTGCAACAGATGAAGTGAAAGTCCGTATCATTGGTTCAGGCGTAGGTGCAATCACTGAGTCTGACGTAACATTGGCTGAATCTTCTGAAGCCGTATTGCTTGGCTTTAACGTCCGTGCAGACAACACTGCGCGTCAAAAAGCTGATGCAGATGGTATCGATATTCGTTACTACTCAATCATCTATCAATTGATTGATGATGTGAAAGCAGCGATGAGCGGTAAGCTTGCGCCAGAACACCGTGAAACGATTCTAGGTGTGGCTGAAGTACGTGAAGTGTTCCACTCAAGTAAGTTTGGTGCAGCAGCAGGCTGTATGGTACTTGAGGGTATGTTACACCGTAATAAACCGATTCGCGTATTACGTGATGACGTGGTTGTGTTCCAAGGCGAGCTCGAATCTCTTCGTCGTTATAAAGAAGTGGTTGAAGACGTTCGTGCTGGTATGGAATGTGGTCTTGCGGTGAAAGGTTATAAAGACATCAAAGTCAAAGATAAGATCGAAGTCTATGATGTTCAACTGATTAAACGGAGTCTTTAATGGCGGGTAGTCAGCGTCTTAAGCGAATGGCAGATACCGTACAACGTGAGTTGTCTGAGTTAATCCGCCAAGAGCTGAAAGATCCACGCTTAGGTGGTCTTGTGACCATCTCAGCGGTGAAGGTCAGCCCAGATTTAGGCTATGCAGAAGTCTATGTCACCGTGATGGGACGTGAGCTTGGCGATGAGCAAAGTGCAGTGGCAAATAAAGAAACTTTAGATGTACTAAACAAGGCATCTGGTTTCTTACGCCATGAATTGGGTCGTCGTATTAAGACACGTATTACGCCACGTTTGCGTTTTCATTATGACAAGACCAATGCTTATGGTAACTATATGTTTGGTCTGATTGCAGAAGCAGTGAAGGATTTACCTGCTGCTGAAGCAAAACAAGATGATGAATAAGCTCAAGGTCTACATTGAGTGATAAAAAAGCCACCTTAGGGTGGCTTTTTTAATGCGTATGATTTATTCACGACGACGTTGTCGTTGCCATGGTAACGGTCGATTCAATGCTTCGGGTACATCACCACTCATTGAACGTAAGCGCAGATGAAGTGCTGCTTGCGCCATCAAGTTGGCCGATACAGGTGCGGTAATGAATGCTAAAAGAGTTAATAAAATTTCTGCAAAACCAATTCTTCCCTGAAAAGCCGAGAAGATCATAGCGGCAATCAGAAAGCTTCCTAAACCTAAAGTGCTCGATTTGGTCGGTGCATGCAAACGCATAAATAAATCGGGGAGGCGAATCATGCCTATTCCCCCGACCAACATGAAGAATGCACCAATCAGCAAGAAAATAGAAACCAGTATTTCCATGAGTAATTGCATGTGATGTGCTCCTTAATCGATGACATGACCAGAGGTAAAGTAGCGTGCCAAGGCCACAGTAGATACAAACCCAAGCATAGCGACCAGTAGTGCACCTTCAAATAAAGAGGTGGTACTCCAATAGATGCCAAGTACGACAATGAGACAAGTTGCATTCAAGAACAAGGTATCTAAAGCCAACAGTCGATCCACAATAGATGGTCCAATAATCAGGCGACCCAAGCACATCATCATCGAAAGTGTGATCGCCACCATACAGATGCCTAAAGCATAGGGCAGAACGGTCATGTGGCATCTCCTGAATTGACGTGGAAGATTTCCATTAATGGTTTTTCATAACGGTTTTTGATGTCTTGAATATCAATTTCGGTATTATCCGAACTTAATGCATGGACCAAAATATCACCACGATCTTGATCGATGCCCGCTGACACTGTACCGGGTGTGGTGGTAATGATCATCGCCAGTAAGCTATTGACTTCATCATGTTGGGTGTCTAAAGGTACGCGATACCATTTAGGATGCAATTGATCCATTGGACCCAAAACCAACTTGGCAATCCGAATATTGGAGATCACAATATCCCAAAGTACAACAAAAAATAGCTTAATGGCTGCCTTCCAGTGGATATTGGGCGTTTGCTGGATAAAGGGTTGTACTAAGCGCGGAATAAACACAGCGAGCAAGCTTGCCATGACTAAAGTTGCGATATCGAAACTATGTGCCAGCATCACCCAAGTGATTGCAACCAGAACCGAAACAAACGGATGCGGGAGCCAGCGATGAAGAAAAGATTTTTTTTGCATCATTACGGCTCCACGGGTTTAAGTTGAGCATCATCAGGAATCAACACTTCATGGGTCTGTTGTTCTTGAATCTGACGTAACTTGTACGGTGAAATGTGCTCACCAGACAAAGTATCTTCACTGATGGTATATGGAATGAGATGTGCATTTGGATCGAGTTCTTCCCCCCCATATTTGGTTTCGGGTAAATTTTCAGGATCAAATGGTTGCACACTAATGACTTGATTCAGCTCATCCTTCTTCAATATCGCCGCTTCATACAAGGCATTATTTTGAATTTGTAATGCAGTATTCTGAGTATATTGCTGTATAGGTCCTGCCGCGACCATGTAGCCAATCAGACCTGCCAATAAGATATAGATGGTGCGATCGTTACGTGGTGGCGCTTGTTCTGGGGTTGCTTGGTAAGCTGTATATTCGGCATCAATATGTGCAATTTCTTCGGGCTTGCTGGCACGCCAGAACAGAATAAAACCCACACGAGTAAATGCGAGAATACTGAGCAAACTTACAACCAGAATCACTGTAATCACAATACCTTGATAAGGTTCATTTGCCGTGGCTTGAAGAATAAATACCTTGCCAAGAAAGCCGCTGAATGGGGGTAATCCCGCCATCATTAAGGCAATGAGGAAATAGCAAATCGAAAGCACATGATGCTGTTTCATCTGTGGTGCGATTTTTAAATGATCCTTGTAAACACCACGTTGCGAGGTAATCCAGCCACAAAGCAGATAAAAAGCGGCTGCAATCAGCGTGCTATGTACCAAATAATAAAGCGTTGCTGACCACGCTTGGGTATTAAACATGGCAATCGCGATGAGTAAGGTTCCAATGGAAGACAACACCATAAAACCGACAAAGCGGCGTAGGCGTTCCGTACCAATCGCACCAATCGCACCATAGAGCGAAGTGATTAAACCGATAGGCAATAACCAATTTTGTAGAATGGATTGACTTAGGGCGTCATCAAACACCGTACCATTGACCCGTAAAATCGCATAAATGCCGACTTTGGTCATGATGGTGAAAATGGCGGCAACAGGGGTAGTGGCTACGGCATAGGTTTTGGGTAACCAGAAGCCGACAGGTAACATTGCGGCTTTAATGCCAAATACCACAAATAACAATAGCCCACCTGCTACAGCCAATTTATGCTCATCAGGTTGTAAGCTTGGCAGCAAGCGTGCGACATCTGCCATATTCAAACTGCCGACGCTACCATAAATCATGCCCAGACCAATCAGGAACAGTGCAGAGGCCAATAGGTTGATGGTGACGTAGTGAATGCCGAGCTGAAAGCGTGCTTTACCTTGTCCATGCAAGAGCAACACATAAGACGCCATCAGGAGAATTTCAAAGAACACAAACAGGTTAAATAAGTCGCCTGTGAGGAATGCTCCGCATAATCCCATCAATAAGAAATGGAACATGGCATGGAAATAGCGACCACGGGTATCCCATTCGCGGCTCGCAAACCACAAAACGGGGACTGCAAGTGCATAGGTTAATACCAGCATTAAGGCCGAGAGTTGGTCTAAAACCAAAACGATCCCGAAGGGTGCTGTCCACTCACTCAGGTTATAACTACTGATTTGACCATGACTGGCCACCATTAAATAGCAGATTGCTGTCGCACATCCCAGTAAAGCAGAAATGAGACTGATGCCACGACGCCAAGGTTGACGCCAGTCGTAGGCAAGTGAACCTGAACCCGGATTGCCCAGTAAAACCAGAAGAAAGCTGGTAAATGCAGGAATAATGATGCTGAAAATTGGTGTATGTTCTGCCCAAAATTGGATGAAGTTATGCATTAAGGCTCATCCTCGCGTGGGTCAACAAGACTAATTTCTTCTTTTGAGTCAACGTGGTCGGTCCCTGATTCATAACGGCTGCGTAAAGCCAGTTGTACAATAAAGGCGGTGGTGGCAAAACCAATCACAATGGCTGTTAAAACCAGAGCTTGTGGCAATGGGTCCGTGGACTTGGAGGCTTCGGTTAATACCGCAGGCGAGTTGATTTGGACTCGCCCCATCGCAAACAAGAACACGTTTACGGCATAGCCAATCATGGCTAGGCCAAGTACCACAGGAAAGGTACGCGCACGCAGAATCAGATAGATACCCGTTGAAACTAACAGTCCAATCGCAGAGGCAATAAGAAATTCTAGACTAATCATATTATTTCCCCTTTGGTAATGGACCAGACATGCTTGAGTGGCGTGAGTCACCCAAAACTGAAATCATCAGCATGGTTGCGCCCACCACGGTGACATAGACCCCAACATCAAATGCAGCGGCAGAAGCCAAGTGCATTTCACCTAAAAAGGGCGGTGAAACGTAGATGTGTGCACTGGTCAGGAACGGACGTCCCCAGAACCATGCAGCAATTGCGGTTAATCCTGCAATGCTTAGACCTGAACCGATCCAGATTTCGTATAAACGTCCAGATTTGGCGCGAAGCAGTTGTTCAGCTTGATCTTGACCTAAGGCAATGTATTGAATAATCAATGCCAATGCGGTAATTAAGCCTGCAATAAAGCCACCGCCCGGTTCATTATGTCCACGTAGGAAAATATACAAACTGATGACCAAAGCCAGCGGTAAAATCCACGAAGATGCAATACGAAGCATTAAAGGGGAGGGGTTAAAGCGATAAGTTAAGCCTTGGGTGGTGCTGGTGCCATGTGCACGCATACCATCCATTAGACAGAGTGTGCCGATACCAGCAATACCCAATACCGTAATTTCACCGAAGGTATCGAAACCACGGAAATCGACCAGAATTACGTTAACGACGTTTGAACCACCACCCAGTGGAATAGACTGTTGTAAGAAGAACCAAGAAATCGAATTATGGTCACGTGTCAGAATCAGCCAAGTGATCCAACCAATGCCAAGTCCACCGACAATAGAAAGAATGGCATCGCGCCAACGACGTGCTTGACTGGATTCATAAGGTGTAAGCTGAGGTAAGAGCGATAAACTCATGAGCAGCAACACAGTGGTCACAACATCCACAGTAATTTGCGTTAGGGCCAAATCTGGTGCAGACAAAGTGACAAATACCATGGTGACAACTAAACCGATGGCACCACTAATCAGCACAGCTTTAATGCGTTCATGGTGGAACCAAAGCATCATCCAACAGGCAGAGAACAATAATAGCCACAGTACAATCGCCAGCATAGGCGCATGGGTGAGCTCACGGGTACCTGTGGTCAGCCCTTGCCCCATCAGAGGAACAGCCACTAAGACAATACTAAACGCTACAATCCAGAGCAGGTAAGTTTGTAAGGAGCCTGTTTCTGTTTTGCGTTTAATCTTGCGCGATTTAAGGAGCAAGTGCTTGAGGAAAGATTCAAACAAGAGTTTGCCTTGAAAAGCGCCTAAGGCAAGATCTAAATCAATACTGCGAATTTTACGGTTCTTTGCGAGAACGAAGTAAAAGCTTAAACCACCGACTAGAGCAATTAAACTCATCACTAAAGGCAGATTAAAACCATGCCAGATGGCTAAATGAGTTCCTGAAAAGTCATGTAACTGGGTGCTCGCACGCGCTGTACTATTAACAATTTGTTCAACAGTGAGCGCAGGGAAAATGCCCACCACAATACACAGAATGGCCAAGAGAATTGCTGGCGCACGCATGCCGATAGGCGGTTCATGTCCATCTTTATTGGGAACTTGTTCACCGAGTGGACCGTCAAAAAACACGCCATGTACCAAACGTACTGAATAAGCAACTGCAAAAATACCAGCCAAGGTCGCAACAATTGCCGACAATACCAGTGTTGGACCACTCAAGTTTGCCAATAATTCAGTAAAGAACATTTCTTTAGACAAGAAACCATTGGTCAGTGGAACACCCGCCATAGCCGCTGCGGTGACCATAGTAAGGGTGGCTGAGAACGGCAATAATTGCCATACGCCACTTAATTTACGTAAGTCGCGTGTTCCTGTTTCGTGATCAACAATACCTGCAATCATAAACAGCGCTGCCTTAAAGGTGGCATGGTTGATGATATGGAAAATTGCAGCAGCGACAGCCAATGGCGAGCCAATACCCAATAGGCAAACGATTAAACCCAGATGACTGATGGTCGAGTAGGCCAGAAGCCCTTTCAGGTCTTCTTTGAAAATGGCGAAGAATGCCGCCATACACAAAGTAAATAAGCCAACAAAGGTCACAATATTGTGATAAAGCGCAGCACCTGCAAAGATTGGGAGTAAGCGTGCCAGCAAGAAAATTCCCGCCTTCACCATTGTGGCCGAATGCAGATAAGCTGACACGGGTGTTGGTGCAGCCATGGCATTCGGGAGCCAGAAGTGGAAGGGGAACTGCGCACTTTTGGTAAAGGCACCGAGTAAAATCAGTAATAAGGTCGGGGTAAATAAGGCATGATTTTGAATATGTTCTGACATGGTCAGAATCTGGTCAATTTGATAAGTCCCTGTAATTTGTCCCAGTAAAATGAAGCCCCCCAGCATCGCTAAGCCCCCCATCCCCGTAATGGTGAGTGCCATACGTGAGCCACGTTGTGCAACATCATAGTTGCTCCAGTAGCCGACCAAGAGGAAAGAAGAGATGCTGGTCAGTTCCCAAAAAATTAACAGCAAAATTAAATTATTGGAAAGAGAGATACCCAACATTGCCGCCATAAACAACATCAGCAACAAATAGAGTTTGCTCAATGAGTTTTTAGGGCTAAGGTAATAGTAGGCGTAAATAAAAATGAGCGTGCCGATACCAGTGATCAGCAAAGAGAAAAGTAGACCTAAGGCGTCCAGACGGAAACTGAGATCAATGCCCAGTTGTGGTAACCAAGACCAACTTTGAGTAATGACTTCGCCATGAAAGACCTGCTTTGCTTGAGTCAGTAACAGAATTAAACTACTTAGACTGACTCCGATAGCCCCGAAAGCCGTTACCCCGCGCGAAAAATTTTTCAGCCACGAGACAAGGGTTGTGCCCAGTACTAACGGTAACAAGATAATAATTGGTAGCACACTTGTATCCATTGTCGTGATAGGTCGAAACCTATGGGTGAATCTTATCTTTCAAGGATTACAGGACAGCAAAGAGATATCCAAAAAATTCAATCTTGAAAGCCGTAAAGAAAATAAAAAAAGCGAAAAACAAGTTGTGTTGCGCAACTTGAAAACTATAGCAAAACAAAATTTTACTATAAAAAAGCTGAATAAATCTGATCTTATTACATGAACAAAACAACATCAAACCTTTTCGTACACACCGATCGAATTATCCGTTTTGAATGCGAAATTGAACTTTATAACCTATTCAGTTGCCAGAAAACTAGGACGATGGATCCTGAAAAGAGGAGTCATGTTCTTGTTGCCAAAGTTGTTGAAACTCTGCTTGTGCTTCTGGGGAGAGTTGTTGAATTTGTGTATACAACTGCTGTGCTGCGGAGATTGCGGGTTCGTCAGACAATGGCTCAAGTTCAGTTGAACCCGAGAGTGAGATTTGACTCAGTTCGGCATAAATCTGATCGAATTGTTGTTGGAAGGGTTGCAGTACGATGTCGTGTATACCGTGCGCAGAAAGTTGCAGACATTGATAGGTAGCTGCATTTTCGAGGAGTTCTGTACGGTTCCCTGTTGCGATAATTTGTAGTCGCGGAAAGGCCTGATGTAACTGTTGCAAAATCTGACTGCAATGTTGCTGATCTAGCTGCTCATCAATCGCATCGATGAGTAAGATGCCATCGCCTTCCAAGCAAGGATAGAGGCTTAAAGGATTGAGTAAGCACATGCGCCGCACAATATCACCAATCAATGCAATCCAGTTTTTTTGACTGCTGGAAAGCTGTTGAAATTGCATGGTCTTGCCTTGATAGGTCACCATCAATTGTAGCTTGGGCTGATATTGTACGAAAATATCATTCAGTTCAGGTAAGACAATACTCAGACTTTCTTTAAGTGCTTTTAAGCAAGGGGCATGGAGTTGTGCATGGGCTTGAAATAAGCTATTCGGGATATTTTCGGGTTGTAAGTGTTGACCTAAATGCAATTTATCGCGCATCAGCTGTTGAAACAATTGCGCCGTCTGAGCATTTTCCAGATCACTAATTTCACGGAACCATTCAAAGAAACGGCTAAAGGTGGTAAAGGGAATGGCTGCTACGTCATAGGCATATCCGGCCTGAAATACAATCGGATTGTTCTTGCTCAGTAAATTGATTTCATTGACAAAGCGTTCAGCAGGGTAATAAGCAATTAAGGGCAACCCTTGCATCGGATCTTGTTGTAGGGCTTGATGATAAAGCTGGACCAATTGTTCGAGTTGTAATGTATCTGCTTTACTCAGTCCAATGCCTTGTGGATTGAGCGTTTTATACAGTTGCCAACTACAACGGTTGGACATTTCAGGTTGTACTGTTTCAGACTCTGCGAGGGTGCCAATATCGCTAGGAATTTCGACACAAATCTGAACCTTAGACTGTAGGCGACTATGCAGGATATCTTGATCCAACATCACTACACCCGCACTACGCAAATCTTTGTAACGGGCAGAAAACCAAGTTAAGGCTTGATAAGCATGTTTGAGAATGCTGGTTTTGCCTGTGGCTTGATCGCCTAAAATTAGGGTGATCGGTTGATCATGATAATGAAACTGAAGCTGTAAATTGGCAAACAGATTGGTGTGTTTGAGCTGTAACGATTCGATTTTCATATAAGCCCCGCATACGAGCAATGGCTAGCCTGCCGATTGGCGTAATGAGACAGGCATCCTATTTTTCAGTTGTTGCATCAAGTCGTAAATATGGTGAATATTTAGACTTACTTTAGCACGAGTGCAGGCGACATACAGCAATCTTAACTCTTCGTCACTAATTTTATGATCTTGCTCAGTCAGCTTAAATTGGTAATCATCTTCGATGTGCACACGGTCCCATTCTAGCCCTTTGGCTTTGTGCGCCGTGGAAATAATATAGTCGGCTTGTTCAATGGGGGTAATTTTGGCTAAAGCGCGTTTAAGCGGATCGGTGCCATGATCATCCACCAATTTCACCAAAGGTTTGATGTCACTGCCTTCATTGGTTTCGCAGTATTCATGCACATCGTGCCAAGAGTTAAACCAAGCCAGTTCAGGCACATCAGTGACACGTTTGCCTTGTTTCAACATGCTGGCAGCATCGACAAAACGATTCAGTTTGACATGGTCGGCTTGTAGACTGACTTTATCGCCATGTACCAACCCTGAAAGCAACAGTTCCATGGCACGAGCATTGGTCCGACATAAAATGGCATCCCGCATTTTGGTATGCGGTTTATTCACCACTTGAGAATTCAGTCGTGGATTGCCCAACAGCGGCACTTTTTCATTGAGCGCACCCAAAATCGCATTGGCATTGTGGGCGATGCTCTCACCAAAGCGAAATGAAGTGGTGAGGCGCGATTCGGGTAAAGGAAGTTGTTGCATGGCGTTGATCGCACCGCGCCAAGCGTAAATTTGTTGATGTGCATCACCGACATAAATCACTTGCGTATTTTTCTGACGTAATAAGATGCCTAACATTAACGGATCGGCATCTTGTGCTTCGTCGAATAGCACGTAGTCGGTAGGAATATTCGGTTCAGACAGGGCCCACAGTTTTAGATAAACATCATGTCCGATCCCAGCCTGATGATTTTGGTCAATCGATTCTAGCCAACGACGTTCTACCGCAGGATAAAGATGCTTTTGTAAGCTGTCGATATCATCGGGATGAAGCCAGTTGGGCGCCTGCAGATGTCGCGGTGCAGGGTATTGCGAACTGGTGGAGCAGAAATAACTCACAGCATTGGCAACTAAACTGGCAAGTCGACTCGGCATCAGCACGTATTTTTCATAGCGTCCGCCCATCATACGTCTTAAGGTAATCGGTTCTAGCCGATACTCTTTGGCAATGAAGCTGGGGCTGAGTCGGGGTAAACGCAGTTTGTCGGTGATTCCACGTGGAACACTGCGAAATGCCAGTGAATGGAAGGTGCGGCAATCCACATTGGAGTGAAATTTCTGCTGTGCTTCGCTGGCAATGGCTTTGTTAAACGCCAGATACATGCCACGTCGGTGTGGCATGGCATCACTGATCATTTGTAAGGTGGTGGTTTTACCTGTGCCGGCATAGGCAATCACTTTAAAGGATTGCCCCAGACGCGCGTTATCAATGGCAGTCGCCTGCTCATAGGTTGCGCTCGGTTTCTGATGTTGATTTGACACAGGCAAAGAGCGCTTTAGTGGCTACGGTTGGCTTTTTCGACCAAACCTGAGAGTCCTTGGCGTCGTGCCAATTCATTCAACACCAGTTGTGGATCTAAGTCAAAATGACCCAACATCACAATGGTATGGAACCATAAATCTGCCACTTCATAAATCAAATCATTTTTATTGTCTTCATTGGCGACCAATTGAAATTCTTTTGCGGCAAGAATTGTTTCAACGCCTTCTTCACCGATTTTTTCTAGAATTTTATTGAGACCTTTATGATAGAGCTTTGCCACATAAGATGAGTCTGGATCTGAAGTTTTACGCTCAGTCATCATTTGACCAAGGTAAGACAGCACTTCAACCTGCTCCGATTGTGCATTGGATGCATTCATGGCAATGGTATGTGGATTGCTGGATTTTTCAGCCGCATAAATCTGGCTTGGATCTTTAATTTGCGCATCCACAATTTCCCAGCCTTGTGGGGTGAGTTTGCGGTAAAAACACGATTCACGACCTGTATGGCAGGCAATACCGCCATGTTGTTCAATTTGCAAAACAATGACATCGGCATCGCAATCGAGGCGAATTTCATGCACGGTTTGAAAATGTCCCGATTCTTCACCTTTGTGCCACAGCTTATTGCGTGAACGGGAAAAATAAACCGCCTGATTTTTTTCAGCAGTGAGTGCCAAGGCTTCGCGGTTCATCCATGCGACCATCAGCACACGTCCTGTTTGATGATGCTGTGCAATGGCAGGGACTAAACCTTGTTCGTTAAATTTTACTTCATCGAGCCAGCGCACGTTGTTCATAGGGACTTCACCAAAATCAGTTAATCGAAAAGAATATTCAAGTTGATGCGAAAAACATCAGGCTATAGTGTAGGTGATCAGGCTGGATTTGTGTGAATTATCTTTCAGCAATTTAGTCAGTGGATGTGCAGCAACATGAACTTGGAGGCTGGGTTCATGCTGCATCCTAAGCTAATTAAAGCTCTTGCATCACTTCAGCAAAGCGCTGTTTTTCCACCAACTCCAAGAACTCATCGCCCAAGCGTTGGCTTTCCGCTACACACTGTTTCCAGAGTTGAATACGGCGTTGTGGCTCCATGCCTTTGAGGGTGAAATCCTTACGATCAGGTAAACGACCTAAGGGTAAACGTGCCAGATATTCCTGTGAAGGAGAAATCAGCAGGGTGCGTGCTTGATGGGTCGGATTGGATTTACGCGATTTAAACATCTTGTCGAACCAACCCGGAGTAATGCTGTCACTGAAATGCGGATAGAGCACAATGCCTTGGCTTTCAAAGGGTAAATCGATGTGATAGTCAATCAACCCCCCATCACGATAAGCCCCTTGTGGCGCATCACGGATATTTTTTACTGCAGGCGTAACACCGGGAATGGAACCTGATGCCATGAGCCAGTCGGCAACATTGTCTGGATTGAAGTTGAGATAATGGGTTTTAAAACTATCGTCTTTGATTTTAAATTGCGGGAAATTTTTCGGTTGGCAGATGACTCGTTGCATAAAAAGATTTAAATGCTGACGTGCAATGGCATTACTGCCGACAATCCCCAGTAAAGAGCCATACAGTGCCAGTCGTTGATCACTTTGGAATAAATGTTCGGCTTTCGTGGCAATGATGGTGAGGTGATAATCGGGATGATCAACCAATTTTTGCGTTTGCTGATTTAAAATTCCAGCCAACATCTCGCGTGAAATTTTTTCGATATCGGCAATTTTCATTTTGTGATGAAAAGGCAAATGAATGTAAAGCTCTGCCAATTGCTCAGGCCCAAGCTTTTCACCTTGCGCTAAAATCCCTGCAAAACGCCATGCACCGACTGAAGAGCCGACCAAAAAGCGGCGTTGTGGAGCTTGTGGTAAGAAACTGCCAAAAATCGCCTGATCAAGTCCTGTCAAGCCTATACCTTTGGGACCGCCTGCAGCACCCGGTAGAATATCAACCTGTTGGGCATGTAAGCCTTGTTGTTGTATGAGTTGGCGAGCAAGATGACCAGCACGAATATTCAGGGCGGGAGAGCGCTTTTCAAGAATTTGAACCATGGTGCAATCATAAATATACAAATGTGCATTCAGTTTAAAAGTTCTGTCTGTAGGCTCAATGGCGGGGAAAAACTTTAGGTGACTTGGTAGTCACTTTAGAGGTGTGAGTTAAAAATGCACAAAACTGTGGATAACTCTTGGGCTATCCACAGTATGTTTTATCGACAAAATTATTTAAACAGACGCCAAATTGACAATAGGCTGGCACAGGCAATTAAGATAATCGAGATGTACCATGGGGCAATAATTGCAATCGAGAGGAAAATGGCCATCAAGCTGCCGAAAATCCAGCTACGCTTTTGTTGGTGTTCCATTTGTAGGCGCAGGCTTTGCAGTTCATTGAGCTGTTTCGCATTCCAAGCCGACTGATTTTTTAGGCCATTTAAGCTATCGACCAACAGCGTTGGAAAATCCTGTGCACCTAACAGTAAATCAGGAATTTTCTGTCCGAGTTCTTTCAGATTTTTTTGTGGATTCATTTGGGCTTTGATCCAATCGGTGAGGATTGGTTTTGCCAAGCTCCAAATGTCTAATTCTGGGTACAGGTCAGTGCCTAAGCCTTCCACGTGTACCAATGTTTTGAGTAAGAGCATGAGTTGCGGTGGAATTTCTAAATGGAAACGGCGTGCAATATCCATGACCTGAATCAGAATGCCCGCAAAGTCTAACTCATGCATCGGCTTCGAGACCATAGGTCCGACCGTGCGGCGCATTTCACGTGCCAAGGCATCTTGGTCGGTGCCCGGTGGAATCCAGCCGGCTTGATGCACAATTTGAATCAGTTGCATGAAGTCACTGTTCATGACCGCCAGTAACATGCGCGCAACGGTCATTTGGTCGTGTTTAGACAGCTCGCCCATAATCGCACAGTCCAGTGCAATAAAGCGTGGATTGCTTGGGTTGATGGTCTCGACAAACACGTTGCCTGGATGCATATCCGCATGGAAAAAGTTGTCGCGGAACACTTGGGTAAAGAAGATGGTTAAACCTTTCTCTGACAAATCTTTACGATCCATACCCAGACGGTCAAAAGTCGCCGTGTCAGAAATTGGCACGCCTGTAATGCGTTCGGCCACCATCACTTCTTTGCTGTCCATATAGACTTCAGGCACATACATCATGCTTGAACCCGTGAAGTAATGACGCATACGACGGGTATTGTCTGCTTCTAGAGTTAAATCCAGTTCATTCAGGATAATTTGACGATAATCCTGAATAATTTCAGATAAATGTAGCGCACGTGCAGCTTCGAGGCGTTTTTCTAAAGTCGCACCGAGCCATTCTAAAATTTCAAAATCTTGCAGAATTTGGCTGCGGATATCAGGACGGGTGACTTTCACCACGACCTCACGCCCATCATGCAGGGCAGCAGTATGGACTTGTGCAATTGAAGCAGCAGCAAGCGGCTGTTCATCAAAACGGCTGAACAAAGTGGCAACATCGGCTTTCAGCGATTGCTGAATGCGTGTTTTTGCGACATCGGTGCTGAATGGTTTCACTCGATCTTGTAATAACACCAGTTGCGCCAAGACTTCAGGTGGAATCAAGTCACGACGCGTCGAGAGTAACTGTCCGAGCTTAATCGCCAACGGCCCCATGTCTTCGAGGGCTTGCTTGAGTTTAAGTGGATTTTTACGTTCTTTACTCGACCATGCCGCAGGGTGCATACGAATAAAGGCTAAGGCATGACGTGCCTTCTCAGGTAATTCTTCCGCAGGAAACAACGTGTCGAGTCTATAGTGCGCAGCAATACGCCAAAGTTCGAGTAAACGTGAAACGTGCGGAATCATAAAGTGTATTACCTAAATTTAAATAGAGTCTGGAAGTGCATCGATTTGACGTTGCAGTTGTTGGATTTTGGCTTCTGCACGGTCAAGGTTTTGATTCAAAAGACGGGTGTCTTGTTGCAGGTCATCCATTTGCCAACGGGCAGCAAATAGGCCTGAATCTTCTTTGAGTGCATCTTCGGCAAAGAATAAATGGCTTTGTAAGGAGCGCTTAAGATGTTTGGGCGCAAGTTGAATTTTACCCAGTTCATGTGCCAAGGCAGGGCCAATCCAAGGACTGAGATGCGCAGCTAAATCAGGTTCAGCCTGTTGCATAATCTTTTGAATATCTTGCAGTAAATGGTAATCACCTTGTACAGGAATGGTGCCTACATCTTCCGCCAAAAATAACTTCAGCAATTCCACCACATTTTTAACCTGTAAGGTTGCTGTTGCTGCGGTGGTGGTGTGTTGCGGATCAAACGGGCGTTGTTCAAAAATGGACGGACGCTCAGCCTGACCTGTGACAGTCGGTTCAAGCCGAACTTTGTCTTGATCAAAGAATACATCGACCGAGAGTTGCGGAGAATCGAGTACCACACGCAACATTTTACCTTGCAGTTGATTGAGCTGAATGCGCGTGATGGCATCCAGATCAATCACATGGTGAATCAAGCGTTCAACTGCACCAAGTGCCAGAATTGACCACATAGCTTAACCTTCACCAGTCCGTTTAGAGTTTAAAACCACGGTGTACAGCCACGATACCGCCTGTCAGGTTATGGTAATCACAGTTCTGGAAGCCAGCCTGTTCCATCATACCTTTCAGGGTACGTTGGTCAGGATGCATACGGATCGATTCAGCCAAGTATTTATAGCTTTCTGAGTCATTGGCAATAATTTTGCCCATGATTGGCAATGCAGTGAAAGAATACAAATCGTAGAGTTTTGAGAATGGCTCAAACACAGGTTTAGAGAATTCTAAGACCAGTAGGCGACCACCTGGCTTAAGTACACGATACATCGCTGCCAGTGCAGCATCTTTATCCGTTACGTTACGTAAACCAAAGCTGATGGTGAGCAGGTCAAAGCTGTTATCGGCAAAAGGTTCTAGAGTTTCAGCATTCGCCAAAACGAAGTCGACATTGGTACAGCCTGCATCAATCAGACGATCACGACCGACGTTCAACATCGATTCATTAATATCTGAAAGCACGACATGGCCCGTAGGTCCTACTTCACGACTAAACACTTTAGCCAAGTCACCTGTACCACCAGCAATGTCTAGCACGTGTTGACCACGACGCACACCTGACATGTTGATAGCAAAACGCTTCCATAAGCGGTGAATACCGAATGACATCAAGTCATTCATAATGTCGTATTTGCTAGCCACTGAATGGAATACTTCTGCAACTTTCTGTGCTTTATCTTCACTGCTGACAGTTTGATAACCGAAATGGGTGGTTGCACCGACGTTGCCTGTGTTGGCCCCGCGTGGCAGATTGTATTTTGGTACTGTACCGCTGACTGGTGTATCCGTTAATTGTTGTTGTAATGATTGTTGCTGCCCTTGAGGGATACCCTCAGGAAGTGGGCTGTTTAGGAAGGGGCTGACTTTGTCTGTTTGTTGAGCCGACTCAGGTGTAGGGGTAGGCGTTTGATTTTCATTAGACATTCAAGTCACTCCTAACATAAAAATAGGGTTAATGTTGCAGTGCAAGCATGATGACAGATTCTCAGCCGATGTACAGTAATCATCATGCAATTGTTATGAATAATATACAGAAAAAAACCCTTGCGCGGCATGTTCGCGCAAGATTTTAGCCTGCTGTAGAGACAGTTTTACTGAAAGGGATGCAGATCACCTGCGTGCACTTTACCAATAATTTGTCGTTCGATTTTGGTGAAATCTTTGACAAATTGTTCCGCTGATTTTAAGGGTTTCATCGCCAAAAAACCGTCCTGCATAAACTCATACATCACATCGAAATGGTGTTTGTAAGCCACACCTTTACACATTTTGAACGCAGTATAGACCACAAATGAGCGCATATATTTGTCGAGGCTGGCACCCAGTTGATCGAGCAGTTCCAGTTGATGTAAACGTGGTTGTCCTTGATCGAGTTTAAGGTAGCTAAGACGCATCATTTCATCAGTGAGTGGTGTATTCGGAGCATAGTCTTCTAACAGTTGTCGTGCGACATGTTCATCTAACTGGACTGCGAGAATGGCCAATTCAACCCCTGCGGTTCCTGTTTTAATTGCATTGTCTGGAATGAGTTTCTCTGCTTTATGCACATATTTCATCATGCGTGCAATTTGTTTGGCCAAAGCATCAAAGTCGGGGCCACCGTACAAACGGTTCAAAAAGTACTGCGCCATCAATTGGTTGTTTTTTACTGCAAAGTGCTGTTGATGAGTACGTTGCATGCGATGTTTTTGCCACATTTGCACATCTTGCAGACGTTGAAATAGCTCAGCATTATTGTGATATTGCAATTGATCGTACTGCTCTAGTAATTCATCTAGTACCGCAAGTTTAGACATGTGCTATCTCGATTTGAAACGTGTGCAAATCTTAGAGCTTGTTGCACGTTCTCGCTATGACAAAATGATCGAATATGGCATGAAAATCAGCCAATTTGTCATGAAATTATACAAAGATCTGTCAAAATGCCTATTCCGCTTGTTTTATACTGAAACAAAATGATGGCTTAAAATATTGAAAAAATAATGTGAAATTTAAGGCGGAAACTTATGGTAAAAGAACAACTAGAACCAGCCTTGGCTGATGAGGATCAACTGTCGCTTGATTTAATCGATGCACAATACGCCTTAAAAGATACTCAAGATCAGCCGAATGCCAAAAGTGTTTTGGTGTTAGTTAGTGGTATTGAGCTGGCGGGTAAAGGCGAGGCGGTAAAACAACTCCGCGAATGGATGGATCCGCGTTATTTACGGGTGAAAGCGGATGCCCCTGTGATGTTTAACAATACTCAGCCGTTTTGGCAGCCTTATGCACGCTTTATTCCTGCCGAAGGGCAAATTGCCGTGATGTTTGGGAATTGGTACGGAGATTTACTCACGACGGCTTTGCATGTGTCACAGCCCTTAGATGAAACGCTCTATGATGAATATGTCGACAATATGCGTGCCTATGAGCAAGACTTAAAAAACAACCATGTGGATGTGATTAAAATCTGGTTTGATTTGTCTTGGAAGTCTTTGCAGAAGCGTTTGGATGACATGGATGCCAGTGAATTGCACTGGCATAAATTGCATGGTTTAAACTGGCGCAATAAAAAACAATATGATCGCTTACAAAAATTACGGCAACGCTTTACCGAAGATTGGATCATTATTGATTGTGAAGATGAAAAATCGCGTGATCAACAATTTGCCAAACATGTTTTAAGAGCCTTAGAACACTGCCCAGAGCATGTGAAATCGGCACAGCATAAATGGAAGCAAGCGGATATTCCCGTGATGCTAGAACAGCCGCCTGTGGAAAAAATCGATAAGAATGAATATAAGCTCGAGCTGGATAAGCTGACCCGTAAAGTGGCAGATGCGTTACGTTTTGGAGAACGCAATGTGATTATTGCCTTAGAAGGGATGGATGCCGCAGGTAAAGGCGGCGCGATTAAACGGATTGTCAAAAGTTTAGACCCGCGCGAATATGAAATTTATAGTATTGCTGCGCCCGAAAAATATGAATTGCGTCATCCATATTTGTGGCGTTTCTGGAACAAAATACAACCCAATGAGCGGATTAGTATTTTTGATCGGACTTGGTATGGACGAGTCTTGGTGGAGCGGGTTGAAGGCTTTGCCAGTGATGTGGAGTGGCAGCGCGCTTTTGAAGAAATTAACCGTTTTGAAAAGGATTTAAGTGATAGTCAAACTGTGGTGGTAAAAATATGGCTCTCGATCAGTAAAGATGAGCAATATGCGCGCTTTAAAGAACGAGAAAAAACGCCACATAAGCGCTTTAAAATTACCCCAGAGGATTGGCGAAATCGGGAAAAGTGGGATGAATATTTGCATGCTGCTGCGGATATGTTTGAACGTACCAATACCGATTATGCACCGTGGTACATTATTGCCAATGATGACAAATACAGTGCGCGACTGGAAATTTTAAGAAGTATTTTGAAGCAACTCAAAGCCGATTAAAAATGGCTTTGAGCAATCGGATTTAGGCGGAACCTATCTTTAAGCAAGTGCTTGTAGGTTTTGCTTTTGCTGAATAGATTTAGCCAATTTGTAGCAGTCTTCTACATGCGCCTCAGCCACTTTTTTCATGACAAAATAGCCGAGACTTGCCGCGACCAACTGACCGCCCAGAGGAATATATTTACTGACTTGTTTGGTAATCATTTTGGAGGCGACATTGTGTATTGAGTTTTTCACAGCAGTACGTGCCACGACTAAACCAGAAAACTCAAAACCACGTTTACGCAGTTCATGCCAGTGAATCTGTTTGGTTTCTAAATCGAAAACACTGATTTGTTCGGGTGCCAAACCAAAGCGAGCACTAATTTCGGGAATCAGTTGTGACAAAATTCCGACATCAATCACGACATCCAAAAAAGGGACGGGGATAACAGCTGCACCCGCAGAAACATAGGCACGTTTTTGTACCATTTCTAAGCATTCAGCCCGTATTTGTTCTAGATTTAACGAGGCATCAATTGAATCGGGAATGTTGTCTATTTTCATTGTGTACTCTAAACCTTGTATCCATTTTTATATTGAAGCATCTTTAAGCTTCGATTTTCAAAGTCATTTTTAAATCGAAGTTCGATTATAACGTGACATAGACAGTACATGAAGTATAGTCAATAATCTTTATGCTTTTGTAGATTGCCGTTCATTTATCGTTGGAGAAAAAATATTCATGGCCATTCACGTGATTCAGAGTCAACGGATTGATGTTTTGTTACAGGCCATGTTAAAAACGGTAAAATCGCAGAGCAGTCATGCTTTACAGGTGTTAAAAACCCAGCATTTTATTGTGCCATCACCTGCGGTTGAAGTTTGGCTGACCCAGCAATTGGCCGAGCAAAAAGGCATTAGTGCCAACACTCAGTTTCATCATCGAATTCGTGGTTTTCAATGGTCAGCCTATCAGTGGGTGCTGGATCAAGACAAAGAGCAGGTACGTAAAGCCAATATTCCACGCATGATTATTAAATGGCGGGTCTATCAGGCTTTGCTCGGTTATATCCAGCCTGAACATTGTTCTTTAGACGCCAAACATCCACTAACTCCTATTGTGCAACGCATTTATGCCAGTGCCGACCAACTTGAACAGGGCATTGAAAAACAACTGAAAAAGCAGCGCATGTTGTATTGGGTTGCCGAGCAGGTGTCTAAATTATTTAGTCATTACATGGAATACCGAGGGCATTGCCAGAAAAATTGTCCAAGCAACCAATGTTCCTGTCCGACCAACTGGTTACAACGATGGGGCAATAATCAAGCATTGCCGATCGAGCAGATGTTCTTCCAGACCAATACTGAAATTTCGGCATTTACGCTGAATCAAGCGTATGAATTGGAAGCATGGCAGCGTTGGCTGTGGCAGGTGGTGTTTCATCAAGATTTTATGGACATGCAGCAGATTGATGCGGCATTTTGGCAGACGCTAGGCAATGTGGAGGAACCGAATGCAGCGGCACTGAAAAAGCTGCCACAGCCCTTGGTGGTGTTTACCTTGCTGGATTTACCACCGAGTCAGTTACAGTTTTTACAGCGCTTAGGGCAATATATTGATGTGTATCTGTTGCACTATAACCCGTCGCAGGAATACTGGGCAGATAGTGTCGATCCGAACTGGAAAGCGCGGTATGACTTGCGGGTGAAAGAACGTTTTATTGCAAAAAATCCGCAGGCCAGTGATGCCGAAATTCAACGATTCTTTCAGGATTTTACCCTGCATTTTAATGCTGAAATTCGTGAGTCACGTCATCCATTATTAACCCGTTTTGGTAAGCAAGCGCGAGATCATTTTTCGTTGTTATCTGGACTTTCTTCGGGGGAAGATGGGGTTTGGGCAGATGTATTTGTGGATGAATATCCAGCTACTTTATTGGGCAAAGTCCAATCTGATATTTTGTATTTGGTTGAGCCAGAACAACATCAATTTGTGTTGGATGCACAAGATGATTCAATTCAGGTGCATGTCTGTCATTCCACTTTGCGTCAACTGGAAGTGCTGAAAGAACAACTGATTGCATGGTTGGCACAAGGCAGCAAGGAGCAGCCACGCCGCCCTAGCGATATTTTGGTATTAAGTCCCAATTTAAAAGACATTGAGCCGCATATTCGGAGCATTTTTGCACCACCTGCACGGGAGCGCGAGGCCGAGCGCATCATGCCGAATGCACAAACACGGATTAGCCAAGACAGTATTTATCTGCCTGTGAAAATTGCAGGCGTGACCCAATTGGATGCCGCCAATGCATGGCGTGCGGTATTGGGCCGTATACAACTGACGCAAGGGCGTTTTCGCTTAGATGATTTTGCCGACTGGTTGAGCTTGGCAGCCACACAGCAATGCTATGGCTTAGACATGAATAGGGTCGAACGCATGTTGGAACTGCTGGAGCAAGCAGGCTTTAAGCGAGGCTTGGATGCGCAACATTTGGCTTTGAGTCTAACGAAAGGTGATCAGGATTATCGCTTTAGCTTTAAATTTGCCTTAGACCGCTTGGCCATTGGTATTGCTATTCCTGAACATACCTTATTTGATCATACCCTTAGTTTTGCAGAAGTCATGCCGAGTGATTTTGAATTGATTGCCAAATTGATTCAGATTTATCAGGATTTAGATGCACGTCGTGACTGGTTGTTGGCACATGAACAGCAGCAGCCAAAGCGCGTAGAACAGTGGCTCAAAACTTTAATGCAGGAAGTGGCAGAGTTTGAGCAAGCTGGTGTAGATGTGTTGGCAAGTGTTGCACAAATTATTAAAAAACAAGAGCGTATGCTGACTTTGTCCAACTTCTATGAGGGGCAAGACCAGTATGGACTAGATCAATTAAGCTTACCCTTAACGTATTTATTGGATGAAATTCAAGCCACTTTAGATGCACAGCTCGATCAGGCGGAACCCACTGGACAGATCACTTTTAGCCAGTTGGGGCAGATTCGTCCGATTCCTTATCGTCTAATTGTGATGTTGAATTTGGATAGCGGTAAATTCCCAAGTCGCAATCAGCACTTACCGTTTGATTTGATGGATATCCTGAAACCGCAATTGGGCGATCGTTCTCGTTTAGAAGATGATCAGGGGGCTTTCTTGGATGCGTTGTTATTGGCACAGCAAAACTTGTGGTTATTTTATAAAGGTTTTGATGTCAATGATGGCGAAGTGCGTGAACCTTCCACTGCCGTGCAAGAGTTGATTCAATATTTGGCTTTGATTACCCAAAAAGTCGATGGGGGAGAAGCGACCCGTCCAGATTTACAGGGCTTAGAGATACCTGCACAATTGCATTCCTTGTATCAAGTTCATCCTTTACAACCTTTTGATGTTTTAGGTTTTACTCAGGAAAAACCTATGCGTTTTCAGGATCATTGGTATCGAGTGGCGCAGCAGATTGCAGCTCCCACGGGGCAGCGTCAGGCTTGGCAAGATACGCTTTATATGGCTGCATCCAATGATTTTGTCAGTATTCAAAGTCGACAATGGATTCAGGATGTTTGTTTCCCTGCACGTTTATATTTAAAAAACCTTGGGGTAGAAAACTTAAAACCTGAAAACCTGCCCGATGAAGTTGAACCCTTGGTTTTAGACGGTTTGGGGCGTTATGCAGTCCGAAATTTCTTACAACAGCAAGGGCAAACAACCCAGCCTGAACTGTTATTGGATCAGTTGCCTGTCGGGAAAATGCAGCAAGCTGCATGGCAAATCAGCGTGATTGAACAACAGCAATTACAAGCACGTTTGCAACGTTATGCAGAAACAGCCACCGCCATCACCCAACAGCTTTGGAATATGAGTGCAAATATTCAGTTCCAAATCACTGTTCCGACTCAGCCTACACAGCAATGGGTCAGTTTAGAAGCGTCAAGTGCACGTGCCAAACGACGGGTGCAGCTCTGGTTGGAATATTTATTTTGGCTGGCACATGAAAATTTAGGTGATGCTGGGCAGGACTTAACACGCTTGGTGGTGTTTAGTGATCAGACCGTGCTGTGTCAGGGGATTTCTTCTAACCAAGCGCAGCAATATTTGGCCACGTGGTTTGAAATGTGGCAACACGGCCAGATGCAGCCCGTGGTTTTACCCGCAGCTTTATTATTTAAAGTCGCAGAAAAAGGCAAACAACTGGAATGGCAACCCGATGAGCAGGGTAGACCGCAGATCAAAGACTGGGACAGCGTGGTAAAAGATTGGCAGGATGATGGGCGTTTTGCAGGTTTTTCCGTGTTAGAAAATGAAGCCAGTGCTCAACATCGCGATTGGCAGTTTATTTTGCAACAGCAAGACAGCACGGCTTTGCTGGCTCAAGCCTGCCAGCAATATGCCTATACGTTGTATGCCCCCATTTTTCAATATCAACAGTTGATCAAGGAATAATGCAGATGACCACTTCAACTCCGCCTGCTTCAATTTCTTATCATCCAATTGTGGATATGCAGTTTAAAGGGCTGCACTGGATCGAAGCTTCGGCTGGTACAGGTAAAACCTTTACCTTGTCCAGTTTAATGGTACGGATTTTCTTGGGGGATTATTTGCCGAATCAGGTGATTGCGACCACCTTTACCCGTGCCGCAGCGGCAGAATTGAAGGGACGGATTCGCAGTCGTTTGGTCGATACTTTGCGTTACTTTGAGACCTGTCAAAGCCTGACGCAATCGGAGCTGCAACAGAAAATCGCGGCAGAATCTGATCCTTTATATCAAAAAGTTTTACAGGATTATGCGCCACGTGTGGACTATGCACGTGAACGACTGAAATTGGTGATTGATCAACTGGATGAACTCTTTGTTGGAACCTTAGATAGTTTTAGCCAGAAGTTGCTACGTGAATTTGCCTTTGAAAGTGGCAAAATTGAGCGGGTAGAAATTACCGATGATGCCAAACAATACACTCAGCAATTGATTCACGACGTACTGCGTGAATGGATTCAGCAGCAACCACAAAATATTTTGGACTATCTGCTGCTGAATAAAAAATTAAAGTCGCAACAGGCTTATGTGGCGGTGGTGGAAAACAGCCTAAATTTTGCTTCCGCACATTTTCAGGCAGTGGCTGCTCCAGAAGTCGATGTGGAGGGCTTTAATCGTCAAGTCGAACATTTATTGGGACTGGATTGGAGTTGTATCACTGAATTGGCAGACTATTATTCTGCCGAAGGAACCCATTTTAAATTACTGGCCAAGAAATGGCGTGATGACAACAAATTACAGCAACTCTTGACGATCAAGCTGCCTGAACTGTTACAGGTGTTAAAGCAACAAGGGACTTATGCCTTATTCGCACCTTTATATGCCGAAACCCTGAAAAATCTGAGCGATGCGACCCATAAAGTTTTGAATAAATGCCCCGATGAGGTCTTACAGGGATTTCAACAGCATCCCTTGATTTGTGAATTGACGGCTTTTATGCAAAGCCTAGATCAACTCAGTTTTGATCTAGAAACACTGGACAGCTATTTGCAGTTCTATTTGGCCTCGGAAGTGAAAAAACGTTTGCCGCAAATCTTGCAGCAAAAGGGCCAAACCACCTTTGCACAGCAAATTCGTACCTTGGCCGATGCCTTGCAAGATGCACAAGGCGCACGCTTTGCTCGTTTTGTTCAAGCCCGTTATCCCCTAATTTTGGTGGATGAGTTTCAGGATACCAATCAAGATCAGGACAATATGCTGGCACGCATCTGGCGTGATGCAGGACATTATGCCAAAGGTTGCATGATTATGGTGGGGGATCCGAAACAGGCCATTTATGGTTTCCGTGGCGGCGATATGCTGACCTATAACAAAGCGCGTGCCGATGTACTGAGTAAGCAAGGCCGACTGTACAGTCTGAAATACAATCATCGTTCTGTACCTGAATTGGTTACGGTGGTCGATGCTTTATTCCAACGTCAAATCCAATTGGGCGAAGAGGTTGAATATAGCACCGTTGAGGCAGGACCACGACCGCATCCGATCTTGGTCGATGCACAAGGCAACAATCATCAGCCTTTGCGCTGGTTGATGCTGCAAGACAAAAAAGATGAATTTATTCAAGTGGCATGGAAAATCCGTGATTTGCTGAATCAAGGCATTCAGCAGCAGTTGTATTTGGCAGAAGCCACAGGCAACCGTGGCATTGATGAAAATGATATTGCAATTTTATCCAAAAGCCATGATGGACTAGATAAGGTGCAATATGAATTAGAATGTTTGGGGATTCGCGTCAACCGTCCTTCCAAACGCAGCGTATTTGATAGTCCAATTGCTCAGGACGTGGCGGCCATTTTGACCGCAATCATGCATCCTTATGATGAAGCCAAGGTCAAACGGGCATTGCTCACTCGCTTACTGAACTTCCAACTGAGTCAATTGATAGAATTGGAACAACGCCCCGAAGGATTGAGTCAGTTTATTGAAGATTTTGATTACATTCGGGAAATGTGGTTTAACACGGGCTTTTTGAGTGCGTGGCAATATGCCTTGAACCTGTTTAAAGCATGGTCAAATCTAGTGGCAAGCCAAAGTCGTGACAACGAACGCTGTGTGGTGAACTTACGCCATTTAACCGAATTGCTGAGCCAGCACAGTGAGCAATTTCAGGGGCCACAGGCGTTATATCACTGGTATCTTAGACAGATTCAAGCACCGAGTGAGCGTGAATGGGAACTGGAACGTAAACTGTCGAATGAAGCTGGCGTACAGTTGATGACCATTCACCAATCCAAAGGCTTAGAGTTTAAACTGGTGTTCCTGTTAGGAGCCGATAAAGATTTTCGGGAAATGAACAAGACCCTGAATTTCTCCACGCAACAGTTGCCGGATCCCGTGACAGGCCAGCTCGAAACACAGCGCGTGATTGCGGTGAATGATAAGCACCTTTTAGATGAAGTTGCAGTTCAACAGCACAATGCACGGGCAGAAGCAGAACAACATCGGCTATGGTATGTGGCACTGACTCGTGCCAGTCATCGGGTTTATGCCATATTGCAAGATCAGGCCAGTAAATCGACCACGGGCTTGGCATTTTGGCGTGGACATGCTGCACAGGTTTTTCAGCATCCACACAGTGTCGATGAAGCAGTATTAACCGAATGTCCTACAGTATTGAAACGTACGCAAGATCAGCACATTCCTGAACTGTATGCCGCAGAATTTCCAATGCAACGTTTTTATCCGCGTGCAAAAACCAGTTTTAGTGCATTGGCGCAGCATTTGAGTCGGCAGCAGGCACTCGATGCACTCGCGGTACAGCGTGAACAACGACAAAGTGCCGCAGATGAAATCAATCTGGATGTGATTGAGTCAACTGAAGAAATTACTCAATCATTAAACTGGATTCAACGTCAATTTCCGATGGGGACTTTGGCGGGTAATTTTTTGCATGAAATCTTTGAACACATTGATTTTCAACAGCAACAGGACTGGAAAATCGAAGTGCGCCGTCGCTTTAAAAATGATTATCCAAGTTTGTGGCAGGCGTTGTGTGACAAATATCAGCAAGATTTTCAGCAATTAGATGAAGAACAGCTATTGGCATGGATGACCGAATGGCTGGGACAGGTACTCTCGACACCATTGCATCAACAGTTTTGTCTAAATCAGTTGAGTGCAGAGTCTCATCTGGCAGAATTTCCCTTTTATTTGGCCTTATCGAATCATGTCTTGGCGATTAAACGCATACAGGATTTATATGTCGAATATGGCATTTATATGCCAGAACTGAATATGGCAAATTCGGCACGCTATTTAACAGGCTCTATCGATTTGGTTTATTTCGATGGGCAGCGTTACCAGATTGCCGATTATAAGAGTAATTTTTTGGGGGCCAATGTGGAGGATTACACGCCGACAAAGCTACAAGAAAGCATGTCCCATGCCAGTTACTGGTTGCAGGCGGGGCTGTATTTGGTGGCATTACATCGTTACTTACAAGTGCAGTTAGAAGATTACGACATTGAAAAACATTTAGGCGGTGCAAGTTATCTGTATTTGCGTGGTATGTGGGGTAATGCACAATATGGGGTCAACTATTGGTGCCCTGAGGCAGAATTTATACTGCGTTTAGATGCATTATTGGGCTATTTTGCTGAAGAGCATGTTTATAAAAGTGCAGCAACACCTCTGGCTGTGATGTAAAAACAATGAATTAAGCTGTGGATAACTTTGAGGATAACTGTGTGGAAAACAAGCAGGAACAGCAATTGAATGCTGAATGGATTAAATCGTGGAGCCAATATCTTCAGCAGCCTCCTTTTAGTGCAACGCCAAACCCACAGGCAGATGCCGTTATACAGTCCGTATTAGAAGCGATGTTACAGGGCAACAGTTGCGTATTGTTAGAATCTGATGCGGTGCATAATTTGGGTCATTTGGCCATCAGTGAAAATGAGGTGGCACATCGAGTTGCACCTTTCATTTATGACACCCAGTATTTATATCTGTATCGTTACTGGAAACAGGAAGATACTTTGGCACGGCACGTGGCGAGGTTAAAACAACAAACCGTTCCCGTAGTTGATCCTCAGGCTTACTTGAGTTTGCTGAGTGATGAACATCAACAGCAGGCATTAAGCATGGTGTGTCAGCAAGCCTTAAATATTATTACAGGCGGACCAGGTACAGGTAAAACGTACACTTTGGCACGCATTATTGCCGCATTGAATCAGTCCTTACCAAATTTACGCATTGCGATGGCAGCACCAACAGGTAAGGCTGCACAACGTATGAAAGAAGCGCTGCAAAATGCCTTAAATGATGAAATATTGCAGCCTCTGGTTACTCCCGCTTTAAAACAATTAAACCCCGTCACACTGCATCGCTTGTTAGGTTTGGGGCATTCTGCACGTCCACGCTATGATGCTGAACAACCATTACCCTATGATGTAATTGTGGTGGATGAAGCCTCGATGTTGGATTTGAATCTTGCCAGTATGTTGCTTGCTGCCGTGCCCAACCAAGCTCGACTGATTTTACTGGGAGATGCCAATCAATTGGCTTCGGTTGATGTTGGGGCGGTATTGGCAGATTTACAGCAAGTGAATGCTTTGCAAGAGAATCGGGTACATTTAAAGACCAGTCGACGCTTTGATGGTGAGGCCTTAATTGGGCAAATGGCAGCATTTATTCAGCAGCCACCAGCAGGCATATCCTCCCAAGCATTGCTGGAACAATTTCACCAACAGGTAGTATCACCCACTGAAATTCAAACTGTGCCACTTTTAGCCAAGATGCCGAATGTATTACAACTGGAGTACTTTGCTCAAGTGCATCCCACATCAGAGCAATATTACGATCAACTGATGTTGGGCTATCAGCATTATATAGAAGTATTGAAAACGCATTTGATTGCGGAAGATCCAGAGGCTTCTCTTCAACATGTGATTCAGGTTTTTGATGATTACCGTATTCTCACCGCCATTCGACATGGCGCATTTGGTTTAAAGCAGCTTAATCAGCAGATGGAGCAACGCTTACTGAATGAACTCAGTCGCTATACCACCAAACAAGGGGATTGGTATGTCGGGCGCCCCGTGATGATGACTTACAATGACTATCAATTAGGATTGTCTAACGGAGATATTGGCATTTGTTTTAAAAGGCAACGTCAAGGGCAGTCTCAATTTGAAGTCTATTTCCCAAGTTTAGAAAAATGGGTACTGGCAACTCGTTTGCCTAAAAGTATAGAAACGGCATTTGCCTTGACTATTCATAAATCACAAGGTTCAGAGTTTACTCATACGGCAGTGGTTTTGGATGCACAAGCGCAAAACTTATTGAGTCAGGAACTGCTGTATACCGCAATTACGCGTGCTAAAACGGTGGTGAGTTTATTAGCAGACCCTCAGGCTTTGGCTCAAGCGTTGTCTAAAAGGACGACTCGAGTGAGTGGAGTTTTAGAAAAAATAAAAGGTATTCTGGATTATTAACTTGTACTACATAATGGGATGCTTTGTACGAAAAAGCTTACATTGATTCAAGATATTTGCGCATAGAGCTTTCATATGGTTTCTGAGAAGATGAGTTCACATAAAGAGCACAACACGGAACGTTGAGCCATAATCGCAAAAGGATAAGAACAAAGTCGGAATAGGACAGCGAACTTACAGTGAAGTAGGTGAAAGAGGAAACTTACAGCCGCTAAGCCTTGTAGTTTTGGGAGAGACTACAGGGCTTTTTTATCGCCTAGCGTTTTGTTTTCGACAATGCATTTTTTCTCATAGCCTTCATTTCTGCTGATGTAACCTCATGTACGTAAAAACGTACACTGTGTTGGGAAAAACACCTCTAGTCTTCTGATTTTATTGTGGCAAAATATTACACATAAGGACATCAAGTGAAAACAAGGACTGTTTGTCACAATAAGCGCATTATGCGCAATAACTAAAACAAATATAACAATAAATATAAGAACTACAGCGCAATGAAAAAAGCCCAAGTTTTGCTTGGGCTTTTTTCTTTCTGTTGGAACATGTTTTATAGTTTGCAAAAAGTATCAAAAGTTTGAATATTTAAACCATGACACAACAGGTATTAAGTTGTGCTTAGTGAGAATCAAATCACATTATTAGATGTGTTGAAGCCCGATGTGCCGCTTGTTGCATACAATGAGGAGAGCTTGTTGATGGCATTTTATGATTTGAATAAATATGCATGATTGAATGGGTACGAGGCTGTGTATTGTGGCTTAAAAAGTGGATTGCTGAGATTTTGCATTTTATATAGTCGGTAAATGTATCTTTCACAGTTAAAACTTATTAAAAATGTGATCCAATATTCATTTTTTAAGGTTCAATCTGGTGAGGAATGACATTTCATACCAGATTGAATGCTTGAAGCCCAAAATCAGCTTCTTTTTTGTTTAGTAAATTTAAATAGTGTGCATATTTTGCAATCATCCTCATTTTCCCTTAAAATATCGGACTTGCTGTAGTGATGCACGGCAGTCAAATTGGTTTTGAAGAATCAATTTGATTTGTATCAAATGTAACTTATAAGCATCTCGGAGAAATCGAATGGCTTTAACAAACACAGATCGCGCAGAAATCATCGCTAAATTTGCTCGTGCTGAAAACGACACTGGTTCACCAGAAGTTCAAGTAGCGCTTTTAACTGCTCAAATTAATGACTTACAAGGTCACTTTAAAGAGCACAAACACGACCATCATAGCCGTCGCGGTCTGATCCGTATGGTTAACCAACGTCGTAAGTTACTTGACTACCTAAATGGTAAAGATCACGGCCGTTATGTTGCTTTGATCGGTGCTTTAGGTTTACGTCGTTAATTCGATTGAAACTTTTATTTTCGGATTATTGCATGTTCAATGCTGTATTACTGAAAACTAAAGTATATCTAGCTATGTCTAGATAATGGGGAAGGGGCGAATGTTTCGCTCCTTCTTTGTGTTTGAAAATAGTGTGTCTAGTGAGGTCGGCTTCTAAGCTTTGTCATTTGCGCAAGCTTTTGGTTGTGAATGCCAAACCTTAGGGGTCTCCACTAGAATAGCTGTTCACAAGAACTAGGAAAAAAATACATGTCTATGTTTAATATTATTCGTAAAGAATTCCAATACGGTCAGTACAATGTCGTACTTGAAACGGGTCGTGTTGCACGTCAAGCAAACACTGTTGTGGTTACAATGGGTGGCGTGACTGTTTTAGTTGCAGTTGTTGCACAGCCTAAAGCAAAAGCGGGTCAAGATTTCTTCCCACTAACTGTTAACTATCAAGAAAAACAATATGCTGCGGGTCGTATCCCAGGTGGTTATGGCAAGCGTGAAGGTCGTGCGTCTGAAGCTGAAACTTTAATTTCACGTTTGATTGACCGTCCAATTCGTCCATTGTTCCCAGAAGGTTATTTCAACGAAATTCAAGTAACTGCAACAGTTATTTCTTCTGATAAAACCATGGAAGCTGATATTGCGGCAATGTTAGGTACATCTGCTGCGATGTCTATTGCTGGCACACCGTTCCGTGGTCCAATTGGTGGCGCACGTGTTGGTTTAATCAACGGTGAATATATTCTTAACCCAAACAACGAACAGTTGAAAGAAAGTGATCTTGATCTTGTTGTTGCGGGTACAGAATCTGCTGTTCTTATGGTTGAGTCTGAAGCGAAAGAACTTTCAGAAGACCAAATGTTAGGTGCAGTGCTGTTCGGTCATGACGAAATGCAAATTGCAATTCAAGCGATTAAAGAATTTGCTGCTGCTGCGGGTGCGGTTGAGTCAACTTGGGTTGCTCCAGCTAAAAACGAAGAACTTCTGGGTAAATTGAAAGAAGCTTTCGAAGCGAAAATCTCTGAAGCGTACACAATTGCGGTTAAGCAAGACCGTTATGCAGCGCTTGATGCACTTTATGCAGAAGCTGTTGCTCAATTCGTTCCAGAAAATGACGAAACTGGCATTGCTGACGAAGTGAACGAATTATTCGAAGATCTTAAATACCGTACTGTACGTGACAACATCTTGTCTGGTAAGCCGCGTATTGATGGCCGTGACACCAAAACTGTCCGTGCCATTGATGTACAAGTAGGCGTATTAGGCCGTGCACACGGTTCTGCATTGTTCACACGTGGTGAAACTCAGGCGTTGGTAACAACAACTTTGGGTAATACTCGTGATGCGTTGATGGTTGATACGCTTGCAGGTACTAAAACTGACAACTTCATGTTGCACTATAACTTCCCTGCATACTCTGTAGGTGAAACAGGTCGTGAATCTGGTCCTAAGCGTCGTGAAATTGGTCACGGTCGTTTGGCGCGTCGTGGTGTACAAGCTGTTCTTCCAGCGGCTGACCGCTTCCCGTACGTGATTCGTATTGTATCGGATATTACTGAATCGAACGGTTCATCTTCAATGGCTTCTGTATGTGGTGCTTCATTATCACTTATGGATGCAGGTGTTCCATTGAAAGCACCAGTTGCTGGTATCGCGATGGGTCTAGTGAAAGAAGGCGAACGTTTCGCGGTTCTTTCTGACATCTTGGGTGATGAAGACCATCTTGGTGATATGGACTTTAAAGTTGCGGGTTCTGCCAACGGTATTACTGCACTTCAAATGGACATCAAAATTGAAGGGATCACTGAAGAGATCATGGAATCTGCATTGAACCAAGCTTATGCTGGTCGTATGCACATTTTGAACGAAATGAACCAAGTGATTTCACGTGCTCGCCCTGAAATTTCAATGCACGCACCAACGTTCCAAGTCATCAACATCAATCCAGACAAGATTCGTGATGTGATTGGTAAAGGTGGTGCAACCATCCGTGCGATTACTGAAGAAACTAAAGCGGCAATTGATATCGAAGATAACGGTACAGTTCGTGTGTTTGGTGAAACGAAAGCAGCAGCTCAAGCAGCAATTGCGAAAATCCAAGCCTTAACTGCTGAAGTTGAACCAGGCACAATTTACACAGGTAAAGTGATTCGTATTGTTGAATTCGGTGCATTTGTAAATATCTTACCGGGTACTGATGGCTTACTTCACATTTCACAAATTTCAAATGAGCGTATTGCCAATGTTGCAGACGTGTTATCTGAAGGTCAAGAAGTAAGAGTACAAGTTGCTGATGTCGACAACCGTGGTCGTATCAAGTTAACCATGAAAGATGTTGAACAAGTTTAATGCTTTGATCATCTTTTAATAAAAAGCCTGCTCTACTGAGTGGGCTTTTTTTATGCGTACACTTTTTATTTAAGAGCGGTATAAAGAGATAAAGTTTGTGGTGAAATTGCGATAAAAATGAACATCCTAAGCAGAATGCATTACACTCAATCCCATGAATTTAACAACAAGATTGACGGAATAGAGTGACAGGATAGATGCAAAGCTACTATTTTTATCAACATCCCACGGATGCTTATATTTACGTACAACAGCAGGCATTGGATGATGTTGAGCCTGAATTTATCTGGATTGATAGTACCCGCGAAGATGTCGTCAATCATGCCGAACACTGGCAAAGTCAAATATTTGAAATGGCAGGGGTGAGTCTAAATGAATTCCATGTCAAAGATATTTTGAATCTAGAGCATCCGTGTGCTTTCGATGCGATGGCAGATTATGACCTGCTTATTTTTCGAAAACTGATTACGCCAGATGACAAGATTCAGACTGGTGAACAAGCTTTAGAGCAGCATGAGCGTTTTTTTGGGCTATCTACGACTCCGATTAGTTTTATCTTGACATCACAAGTCTTGATTACGGTGCGGGAGCAAGGAAATCAAATTATCGAGCAGTATATTGAACGGATAGATTCAATTGCAGCACGTGCTTTGGATGAGCAAAACAAACCCCGTAAACTGTCGCATAGCCCTTTAGATTTAGCTTTACGTTTACTCAATGCCATGGTCGATGGTTATTTAGATTTGCGAGTTCCGCTGACCCGACGTGTGGAATATTGGCAACAAGAGTTATTACAAGGACACCGACGTTTTACCAAATGGAATCAGTTGCTGCAAGAAAACATGGCATTTCAGCAAATTGAAAATTTGTGTGAAGAGCAAATAGAGGTGTTGCAAGAATTACGCGATGAAATCGTGGAAAATTATTCCCACTTAAAAGCTAAAAAGCGCTCCGAAAAACGCGATATTGTGTTGGTGCGTACCGATGATTTGGTCAGTCATGTGGAGCGGATTCAAAAGCATACGACACGTTTACGCAGTGCAGTACAGGCAGCAATAGAATTACATTTTTCAGCGATTGCTAACCAAACCAATGAAAATATGCGAATTCTGGCAATTATTACTGCAATTTTCGCACCATTAACGCTACTGACAGGGATATATGGTATGAATTTTGAATTTATACCAGGATTAAAATCTCCAATCGGATTCTGGTTAATGTTGATGGTGATGTTGATCACGACCGTTTGGCTCATATTGTATTTCTATCGTCGTCATTTGGTGGGACGTGGAGAAAAAAGCGTGATTGATATGTTGGCACAGCAACATCAAGACCAGCATGTGGGCTTGCTCTGGTTCTTGGATTACGAGCCAATTAAGCAAGGCGTTAAAGTGACCTTAAAAGAGGTGGAAAAACTGACAAAATTAAAATAATCACCAGAAAATACAAGAAGATGTCATGAAACTGACATCTTCATTTTATATGCTTTATAGAGCCAAAAAGTGCGATCTGATTTTATTTTAATGGCGTCATGAGTCACTTAGACTTGTGAGTTCACATGATATTGCAGTAAACGATAAATCTCATCCTTGAGACGAAGTTTTTTACGTTTTAAAGCTTCAATATCATCATTGATACGAGATATAGGATTAAGTTCGCGTCGACAAATTTCCTGATCCAGCACCGCATGTTCTTCGAAAATTTTCGCAAAATGTGGATTATCCTGACGTAATTGAGGAATAATTTCACGATGCTCAGGGAACATGAGTTTCACTTTCTTATTACATTCTTTTGTGTTCATAGTAACCGTATTTCTCTCAAGTTAATGATAAAAGAACAGCAACCCGTTCTATGATGTTTCAATCTCAAGGAACGGGCTATATAAAGGGTTTATGATTCTTGTATATGCGCATGCCGAACTTGGCGACGTAATTGTTGTACTTCATCAATGAGATCCAGCATCATCGCGACTGCCGAAAAACTGGCATCAAAATCACGTTGTAAACGATAGGCTTTACGCGCACGTGAGACATCTTCACCAAAGAATTGATGAATCCGCTCTTCTGGGCGTGTGGGTAAAATATCGTATTCCAACAGTTGTAAAACCCATTCTGGGCTTTGACCACAGGCTTCGGCAAAATGTTTTAAATCGAAACTACGATGTTCATCGACGATCTCTGCGGTGCTATAACCGTCGCAAATAATTTCTCGATAATGAATAGTTGTCATAGCGTTCTCCTTAAAGTTGTCGAGGCTTAAACTGCTTAAAGGCTTCAGCAAAAGCGCGGTAAGCTTGTTCTTGCTCAGCGTTGTGTGCAGGTGGATTCACAATGTTTAGAATTAAAAATAAATGTCCTGCTGTTTTATTGGGAATCCCTTGATTTTTTAAACGCAATTGTTGTCCTGTTTTGGCATTTTTTGGGAGGTTCACCTGCACTTTCGTGCCCGCAGGTGTGAGTAACTCAATTTGTTGCCCTAATGCAGCTTCCCATGGGGTCACAGGCAGGGTGTAATAGATATCTGCCCCTTCAACGCGGTATTGTGCGGTATCCTTGTAGTAGATTTCGATATACAAATCACCATTTTCACCACCACGAACACCTGTTTGTCCTTGACCTGCCAAGCGAATTTGTTGTCCTTCTTTCATCCCTTTCGGAATTTTGACTTCTAGGGTTTTACGTTGGACTTCAGGTTCACCATAGGCATTTATGCTTGGAATTTGCAGCGTAATTTGTTGAGAAGTACCATGAAAGGCAACAGCTAAGTCAATCTCCAGCTTGGCATGTTGATCTTCACCTCGAAAAGATTGTTGTCGTTGTTTGTATTGATAATTTCCTCCTCCAAAACCTGTTCCAAAGCGACCAAATAGGTCTTCAAAGCCTGCAAAATCGGATGAATTGCCTTGGTTAAATCCTTGTCGATAAAATTGAGCATCATCAAATCCAGATGCACCCGCCTGTCCCCCAAATCCTGAAAAACCTTCAGGATGATCTAAGATAAAGTCATATTCTTTTTTCTTTTCTTCATTACTCAGGGTGTCGTATGCAACGTTGATTTCTTGCATACGGGCTTCAGCATCGCTTTCTTTGCTCAGATCGGGATGGTACTTTCGCGCCAGCTTTCGATAGGCTTTTTTAATTTGGTCAGAAGGAGCATCGCGTGAAACTCCCAGAATCTCATAATAGTTTTTAGACATACGCGTTGAATAAAATCGCTGATATTTTAATCAATATTATGCTGTCTTTCGGAAAGTGGGAAGTAGTGTAGAACTGTTCGTATTTGTTTCAAATCATAACAATAAGAAAAAGCCCACAGAGGGCTTTTTGCTTGGCGTCGTTTGGCTTTAATTTTATTGGACTTTAATCCATGTCATCAGGCGCACATTCGAGGAGTCGGTCTCTTGAGCACGAACTTGCAGATATCTGGCTTCCTGAACTAAATGTGCTTCCGAAACATAGTGCTGTCCTGAAAGTGGATCAAGAAATTTGCCTTCAATATATTCGTTGTGTTTTTCAGGATTTTTCTTTAACCCCGATAAAATGGTTAAGCCAATCATTGGTTGATTTTTTAAATGGCCTGTACATTTTTGGCAAGTAATCAGTTTCTCTTTGCCAGACAATGGGCGTATTTCGATCACTTGTGCGCTGTAGACATTGTGCTGGTTTTTACTGATGATCACATCTGCCAGTGAGTGGCCAGTACGATCATCCACGGTTTTCCATTTGCCAATCAGGGGGTCAGTGTTTGCTAAGCTGTAAGTACTGCACAGCAAAGTTGTAATGAAAACCGTACGGGAAAGAAAGCGAGTTCCCATGAGAGATTACCTCAGTGTATATCAGTTAAGTTGGAATGAATCACATATTAAAATGATGGATTTATTATCATGAAGAGACGCAGTTCAACAAAAAAATTGTTATCTTCGTCACGCAATTTTAGCGTATCTTTTTATACGTTGAATATGTCATCTTATTCCAAGCGCACGGAAATCGGTGCTTTGGCATAGCAAGTGGACATGGAATGTTCTTCGGGCTTTCTTATTAGACAGTGGAGCAACTGCCTGTTGGCTATCAAAGAGGTATAACCACAGGCAGAGAGATGGTTGATGAAGGTTTAACTTAAATGTTCGCCAAATAAACCAAGGGCTTCTTCGGCCGTGAACTGATATTGGGTATTACAGAATTGGCAATCCATGGTAATTGGATTTTGGTGTTCTAGGGTTTCGCGGACTGCTTCTACACCAATTTGTTGTAAAGCATTGGCACAGCGTTCTTTAGAACAGGTACAACCAAACTTGAGTTGCTCAATCTCAGGTAGGCGAACGTCTTCTTCATTGTACAAACGATACAAAATTTCATTGGCCGCTAATTGAGTGAGTTCATCCGCTTTTAATGTTTCCGTGAGCATGGTCAGACGTGGCCATAAATCTTCATCGACACGTTGCTGTTCTTCTTCATTAATGCGCGGTAACAATTGAATGAGTAAACCACCCGAACGTTGTGCTGTACTGGCCAAAACAATCCGAGTAGGAATTTGAGCAGAAAGGTCATAATACTGCATTAAGCAGCCCGCTAGGGTTGTTTGATCCAGCGGTACAATCCCTTGATAACGCTCACCAAATTCAGGTTCAATATTAATAAAAAGAATGGGGTTACTGAGCGCTTTCAGCACTGTACTGCTGTCAGTGGCTGCTTGGAAGCGCGGGTCTTCTTCATAATCGGCTAAGGCACGAACTTCACCTAAATGGTTACATTCCGCCATGGCCCATTTAAATGTTCCAGAGGCTTGAATTTGTAAGCTGATACGCCCTTTAATTTTCAGCGTGCTGGCAAGCAAAGCGGTTGCGCTGAGCATTTCACCCAGTAAAATTTGTACGGCTTGAGCATAGTCACGTTGGGCAAGAATCGTTTGTAAGGTTTCTTCCAGATGAACGACTTCACCACGAACAGGGCAATCTTCAATATAAAAGCGTTGACGTATATCAGACATAATTTTCTCCAAAACCCTGCTTTAATGGTGGCAATATTGTAAAACACAAGTCAATTTGCTTCATCTCGTGTTACATCTATTCGGGTAGAATCTAAACTACGTTGTAAATTTACGCCTGTCTCGACTGTTCGAATTTCTGTATCACGTTCAAACAAATGTTCCAGCTCAGCAAGGGCGTTGCGGTGCGATTCATATACCTTTTGTTCGTCGGTATAGACGCGTTGTTGCTGTGCCAAGAGCTGTTCATCATAATCGCGAAATAACTCAATACTTTTTTGGGCATCGCTTTCGCTAATGCCTAAGTCACGCAAGGCTTTATATGCCATGCCGAGTGAAGATAAATAGGTTTCTCGCCAAATATGCTGCACACCCAAGTCACGTAATAAGTGTACATGATGTCGATCTCGTGCTCTGACTAATAACTGTAACTCAGGGTAATTCAGGCGGATATGCCGTGCCACATTCATCGAGTCTTCAATGTCATCAATGGCTAAAATAAACACCTTGGCCTGTTCAATCCCTGCGGCTCTTAAAATATCAGGGTGGGTGGCATCGCCATAATACAAATGACCACCATAGTTGCGCACAAAATCGACTTTTTCTAAATTACTGTCGATGGCGGTAAATTTTTGATGTTGTAAATGCGCGACACGAGCAATAATTTGTCCGAACCGACCAAAGCCCGCAATAATCATGGCGGGTTGTTGTTCAGGAATGTCATCATATTCAGGGACTGTAACAGGCGTAAGACGCGGCACAATGCCTTTACGCACAATCCAATACAAAATCGGCGTCAACATCATGGAGATAATCACGATCAGGCTGATAGGTGCGATAATCGCTTCAGTAATCAGCTGTTCATTTTGCGCCACGCTAAACACCACGAAGGCAAATTCTCCGCCCTGTGCCAAACAACTGGCAAGCAGCAAGCTATTGGGCCAAGAGACCTGATAATAGCGTGCGATAGCAGTTAAAAGTGTAAATTTGATGAGCAATAACAGCACTGCGCCTGCCAAAATGAAGAGCGGTTGTTGCCATAAAATATGAATCGGGGTCAGCATACCCACCGTCATAAAAAATAGACCCAGTAGCAGTCCTTTAAACGGTGCAATACTGGCTTCCAGTTCATGTCGGAATTCAGAATCTGCCAATAATACTCCCGTTAAGAATGCACCTAGTGTGGTGCTGATATTGAGTAGATCCATCAACATCACCACGGCTAAAACAATAAATAAGCCCACTGCGGTGATCAGTTCATGCGCACCTGTTTTTGCTACAAAGCGGAAAAATGGTCGAATTAAATAACGGCTAAAAAGGAACAGTCCTGTAAATGCCGCCACAATGGCAGCAAAATAAGCGATACCATAATGCGTTGATTCCACACCTGCCAGCAACGGAATTACAGCAATCAGAGGAATCGCCGCGATGTCTTGAAACAATAAAATTGAGAAAGACTGCTGTCCATAACTGGTATTCAGTTGCTGCTTTTCTGTGAGCAGCTGTAATACGAAGGCGGTGGACGACAAGGCGAGTGCACTGCCAATCACTAAACTGGCAGCAATACCTTGTTGCAACACCAATAAGAGAATGCAGCCAATGACGAGCGCCGTGATGCCGACTTGGGCGCTACCCATCACAAAAATAGATTGACGTAAATTCCAGAGTCGTTGTGGTCGTAGTTCTAAACCAATTAAAAACATCAAGAGAATGACGCCAAATTCAGCGAGTTGTTGAATGGCTTCGGGATCATTGGCAATGTTCAGCACATGAGGTCCCAAGAGAATCCCTGTGATTAAATAACCCAAGACTGTAGCAATGCCGAATCGTTTCAGTAGTGGCACCACCATCAGCGCTGCACCTAAAAAAAGCGTGATTTGCAACAATAACGACATGCATCTGTCCTGAAATTAAAAAGTTGTGATGAATTGCTGAAGTACTGGTTTAGACTCAACTCAATTCCTGAGGGTCGATATCCAGACTAAGTTTCATGCTGGCAGGTTTGTGCTGCAACATGTTTTGCCACCATGCCCTCAAATAATAGTGCAAACGTGCTCGATCTTGGGAAAATAACACCATATGCGCTTGATAACGACCTGCTTTACGTTCCATCGGGGCGGGAATAGGCCCCCAGATATCGATGTTGAGTTCTGCAATCTGACGAAGTTGTTGTGCATGTTCAGTCAGATACTGCTGATTTTGTTCCTGACTTTTCGACTCGCAGCGAATTAGGGCAGCATAACGATAGGGTGGGAACAATGCCTGTTGTCGTTCCTTTAAGGTCTGGCGAGCAAATTGTCGATAATCACCATCCACTAAAGTGTGCAATAACGGGTGTTCTGGGCGTAGGGTTTGTAAATAGACATCGCCTTTTTTCTCACCACGACCTGCGCGTCCCGCCACTTGAACAATGAGTTGGGCGGTACGTTCTGGTGCACGAAAATCGACACTGAGTAAGCCTGAATCAATGTCCAAAATCGCCACCAAAGACACATAAGGAAAATGATGCCCTTTGGCGAGCATTTGCGTGCCGAGTAAAATAATCGGCTCGCTTTTTTGAATGCGATCATAAATTTTTTGCCAGCTACCGACACGGCTGGTAGAGTCTCGATCGACCCGAATGACCTCAAATTCTGGAAAGAGTTCGTTTAGACTTTCTTCAACTTTGGCGGTGCCCATACCAATCGGTTTGAGTTCAGTATGATGACATTGTGGGCAATGGTCTGGCATGCGATGAATGGTGCCACAATGATGACAATGCAAATGCTGATAGGGCTGAGTATGTAGGGTAAAGTTGGCATCACAATGCGGACATTTTGCTTGCCAAGCACAACTTTCACAAATCAGTACAGGGGCATAACCGCGTCGATTAAGAAAAATCAGCACCTGTTCTTTGCGCGCCAGACGTTTGTGCATTTCATCCAGCAGAAACTGACTAAAACCATGCTGTTTGCGCCCGACTTTTAAATCTAAGATGTGCAACTTAGGCAACAATGCCGTGCCTGCACGTTCATTTAATTCTAGTCGGGTCAGTTTGCCTTGGTCGGCCAGTGCATAGCTTTCCATGCTCGGCGTTGCTGAACCCAAAATAATCGGGCAGTTTTCCAAATGCGCGCGATAGAGCGCTACATCACGTGCATGATAGCGAAAACCTTCTTGCTGTTTAAAAGACAGATCATGCTCTTCATCTAAAATGATTAAGCCTAAATTGTGCAATGGGGTATAAATGGCAGAACGCGTGCCTAAAATAATCGAGGCTTTGCCCATTTGCGCACTTTGCCATGCTTGCAAGCGTTTGGCATCCGTCAGTCCCGAATGCAGCAGGGCAATATGACAGTGAAAACGCGATTGAAAGCGACTAATCGTTTGGGGGGTCAAACCAATTTCAGGTACCAACACCAACACTTGTTTACCTTGTTTCAGTACCTCATACATGATTTGCAAGTAAACTTCAGTCTTGCCACTGCCCGTTAAACCATCCAGTAAATAGGCATGATAAGACGAGAGTGATTTCAGCACCTGCTGAATGGCATGCTTTTGATCGGGGTTGGCGGTCAGAGGCATTTGCGCCAAACTCAGGGCTTGCGGGCTAAAATCTTTTTGTTCTAAATAAGCCTCACAGATGCCTTTCTTTTCCAAAGCTTTTAACGTAGCGGTTTCAATGCCCGCTAAATTCAGAATATTCTCTGCTGTACCCGCGGGGTGTAATTTTAAAATTTTATAGGCATGTTGTTGTTTTTCAGAACGTTTAACTTTTTCATCTGCATGTGGGTCAAGTAGTCGCCACATGTGGGCCAACAGGTCATATGGTTTGCCTTGACGTAATAAGGTGGGTAAAGCGCTTTGTACCACTTCACCAATCGGAAATTGATAATATTGTGCTGCCCATGTCAACAAAGTTAAAACTTTACTGTCTAGAATGGCATCGTCATCTAGCAAAGCTTGAATGGGTTTTAGCTTGAACTTGGGGTTCTCGGGTGTGTCGGGTGTAAGCTTTTCTATGATCACACCAATCAGACTTCGTGATCCAAAGGGCACAGCAACACGTGCTCCGACCTTCGCCTGCGCATAATCCTCTGCGGAAATCTGATAGTCGAAACAGTCATAAACATGGGCTGGAACGGCTACGCGAATCCGATAAGGTACGAAAGGGGGCGGTACTGTATTTGGCATAAAAGGGTCAAAGGTTCCAGCTGAATGTTCGTCGTGTGAAGTCTTGAGTTATGTTAGAGTGTGCAAATCAATTTATATTGAAGAATATGAATGATTTTAGGGGTCAGACGCAACAGCGCTGAAGGAAATTTTGGAAAATTAGAGCATTACAATGCCTGCATATCAATTTACCGCCATTGATGCTTTAGGGAAGCAGCAAAAAGGCGTGCTAGAAGGTGATTCGGCACGACAAATACGTCAGCAGCTACGTGAGAAATCGCTTATCCCGATTAGCGTCGATCCTGTAGAACATAAAGCCAAGCAGCAAGGATCGCGCTGGTTTCAAAAAAATATTACTGCCTATGATTTAGCTCTTTTTACCCGTCAATTGTCAGTGTTGGTGGCTGCGGCAATTCCACTGGAAGAAGCTTTGCGAGCCGTTGCCAAACAAAGTGAAAAAGCCCATGTGCAACAATTAATTGCGTCGGTTCGCTCCAAGGTTTTAGAAGGACACTCTTTAGCCAATGCTTTGCAGCAATCTGGGCGTTTTCCCGAACTTTATCGTGCAACAATTGCGGCAGGTGAGCGTTCTGGACATCTGGATTTGATTTTGGAGCAATTGGCAGATTACACCGAGAATCGCTTTGCTATGCAAAAGAAAATTCAAGGTGCCATGATCTACCCAATTATTTTAATGCTAATGTCTTTTGCGATTGTGATGGGCTTGATGACCTACGTGGTTCCCGATATTGTCAAAACCTTCGATCAAAATAAAGATGCTCTCCCTTGGATTACAGTTGCCTTGATGAAAGCCAGTGCCTTTATTCGTGTGGCTTGGCCTTTTTTAATCATTGTAATCGTGTTGGGGATTGTATTTCTTTTACGGTTTTTAAAGAGTACAGCAGGACATTATGCTTTTGATCGTTTAACACTCAAATTGCCATTATTTGGTAAGTTATCGCGTGGTATTAATTCTGCACGCCTTGCAAGTACGTTATCTATTTTAACCAAGTCGGGTGTACCACTGGTAGATGCATTGCGCATTGGTGCTGCGGTCAGTAGTAACTGGGTGATTCGTGATTCGGTGGATTTGGCGGCTGAAAAAGTCACAGAAGGGAGCAATTTGGCAACCCAACTGGAGCGCAGTGGTTATTTCCCCCCGATGATGGTACAAATGATCAAAAGTGGCGAAGCCTCAGGTGAGTTAGATCGCATGTTGGAGCGTGCTGCTACCATGCAAGATCGAGAAGTCACAACCCTAATTTCGACGTTATTGGCATTACTCGAACCGCTCATGTTGGTGTTAATGGCCAGTATTGTATTGGTGATTGTGATTGCAGTGATGCTGCCGATCGTTAATATGAACAATATGATTTAAAGAATATAAAGATTGAAAAGTGAGTGGTTGAATGCAAGTGAATAAATATCAAACCAAACAATCGGGTTTTACTTTAATTGAAGTGATGGTAGTGATTGTTATTTTAGGGGTGCTGGCTGCGCTGATTGTACCGAATGTCATGGGACGTGGTGAGAAAGCCAAAGTGGACACCACGGTGATTACCTTAAAAGGGGTTGCGGGTGCACTGGATCAATATAAATTAGATAACGGTAAATACCCATCAATGCAAGATGGCGGTTTAGATGCATTAGTGAATCAACCTGCGTCGGCAAAAAACTGGATGCAAGGGGGCTATGTTAAAGGTGGCTATCCAAAAGACAGTTGGGAAAATGATATTCAGTATATTAGCCCGGGTGCTGAAGGGCGCGCTTTCGATTTATATTCATTTGGTGCCGATGGTAAAGAAGGTGGTGAAGGGACTGATGCCGATATTTATTATCAGCCTTAAGCAATATCGCCTAAGTTAATCGATGAAAATTATCACTTTATATAATTGAGTACTTCAATTAAAGATAAAGTGATAATCTTTCTTATTTATATATTTAAATACAAGTATTTGAATTGAAACAAATAAATATAATAAATGGTTTTTGAGAGTTATAATAATAATTATTCCTAACCGTAATGTTTACAAAATTTGTCAAGTATGTAGATAAATAAACTTTTTATTTAAAAAAAACCTAGCATAATGATTTTAAGAACAAAAATGTGATGGGGAATAGAATGAAAGCATTCGTTTTATCAGATGAAATCACCCAATTTCATTGGGCGATGCTGAAATCTGTTCTATTGATTTTAACAGTATTGCCGATGATGAATGGGGCAGTGACTTTATGGCAAGGTACCGAAGGCAGTAGCCAGATTATGATTGGCTTTTTTGCCTTGAGTGTTATGAGTGCGTGGTTAGTGGTATGTTTTATGAGTGCGCTCAAAGCAACCGTCTGGCAGTCTCAAAGTCTCCATTCTGTCATTGAACAAAAAATATTTTCTGTTTATCGTTATGTGCCGATGCTGTTTTTATCTAGCTTGGTGGCTTATTTCGCCAGTCAGTTTACATCCATGTTTTAATCGATTCTAGATTTCTGGAGTTTGATTAAACTTCAGAATAAAAAAAGGGAGATTTCAAAATCTCCCTTTTTATTAGCGTCTGCTTTTAAATGAGACATCAACTTTTCGTGGTCGGAAAAACCAACCCATAATTAAAAGTAGCGCTGAAAATCCGAGGATTGGCCAGTCGCTTAGACGATTGTAGAGTGTCTGACCTTGCATTGCAGGTAAGTCCCCGCGTAGTACTGTGCGTTGATCAATCGGTGCTTGGCGTACAATATGCCCTTGATGATCAATAAAAGCTGTGATGCCCGTATTGGTGGCACGAATAAACCAACGCCCATTCTCTTTGGCACGCATTTGCACCATTTGCAGATGTTGCCAAGGGCCTGCCGTACCTGTAAACCATGCATCATTGGAAACGGTCACAAGGAAGTCACTGTTGCTGGCATTCCGTCGCGTCAGATTCGGATACGCCACTTCATAGCAAATTGCTGCCGCTAAGTTATGTTGTTTAATGTGTAAGGGTTGCTGATCGGATGCCCCACGTGAGAAACCGCTCATAGCGGGGTCATTTTGTAAGGCAGGTAAGACCCAACTCAACATACCTGATAAGGGAATATATTCACCAAAAGGCACCAGACGTTGCTTTTTATAGAGTCCTTCGGATTGGCTGCCCAAAGCCATGATGCTGTTATAAAACATCGAGCTGCCTTGTTGCTGAGATGCTTTTAAATCCCAATAAGGAATTCCTGTGACCCATCCCGTGCCCGTTTTTTGCGCTTGAACTTTCATGGCATCCAAAAATGGCTGAATGTCGGTTTGGAACATTGGAATAGATGATTCTGGCCAAACGATTAAATCACGTCCCCATTCACTACGACTGAGTCCTGCATAAATCATTAAGGTTTGGGTTTGGTATTCGGTGAGCCATTTCAAGTCTTGCGGAATATTGCCTTGAATCAGAGAAACCGAAAGAGATTTTTCATTTTTGGGTTGAACAAACTGTAGTTGTGCAGCCCCCCAAGCCCCGAGCAGTAAAATCAGAGAAGGAACCAACCAGAATAGGCGTTTATTTAAGATCTCGACTAGCGCACAGGCCAGAATGATGACGACGAAAGATACCCCGAATACGCCAAACAATGGAGCATAGCCGTCGAGGAAGCGTTCGGTAAACGCATAGCCGACAAACAACCAAGGAAAACCTGTAAATACCCAAGTTTTCGCCCATTCAAAAAATACCCAAAGTGGGGCAAAGGTTAAAGGTGTTTCAGGGAAAAATCTGCGATATATCCAAGTTTGTAGTGCAGTGAAGAGACCCATGACCAGTGCCATGATGGCAATCATGAGTACACTGAGCACGGCACTGGTATCGCCGTAGACATGGATGGAGGTGTAGAGCCAAAAAGCGCCGACAAACCATAACCCAAAACCATAACCCCAGCCAATGAAGAATGCTTGTTTAGCTGAACGCTGACGCAAGCAGGCATAAAGTAAGGCGGGGGAAAGTAGGGCAATCCACCAATAATAATAAGGTGCCAAGGAAAAACTCAACATGGCACCCGAGCAAAGGGAAATAATAAAAGGTAAAATCATGGGTAGCTGTTTTTGTTGTTGTGAAGACGTCAACAGCGCATGAAAGTATGTTCTCATTTAAGGACAGCTCGAATCAGATGAATAGTACGTGCATCTGCTTCTACAATGGTAAATTCCCAATCGCCAATTTCAATCACTTGACCTTGTAAATCGCTCACTAAACCAATTTCTTGAAGCAATAAACCGCCCATAGTTTCTACTTCATCATCAGGAAAATCAGCATCTAAAAGATTGTTAAAGTGTTCGATTGGTGTAAGTGCTTGAACTAACCACGTATTAGCCGTTTTCGGGTCATCATCAGGCACAATATAGGAAGCTTCTTCATCGACCATGTCGTGTTCATCTTCAATCTCACCCACAATCTCTTCCAGAATATCTTCGAGTGTAACCAAACCTGATGTGGTGCCATATTCATCAATCACCACAGCAATATGCGTTTGGGTGTTTTTCAGCATACGTAACACTTGGTCAGAGCGTGCACTTTCTGGCACAAACAAAGGCTGACGCATCAACACACGAATATCGACTTTGCTGGCTTTTTCGGTCAAAAAAGGCAGTAAATCTTTCGCCAACAAAATGCCGACCACATTATCGGGTTGATCTGACGAAAACACAGGAAAACGTGAGTGCGCTGATTCAATCAAGACATGCAAAATATCGAGTAATTCATCATCTTCTTGCAGGCTGATCATGGCTGTGCGCGGCGTCATGACTTCGCGGATTTTAGTCGCAGGAAGATCGAATACACCTTCAAGCATCGCAACCGTATCTGGCTCTAAAAAACGACGTGAATCTTGTACGAGTTTGAGCAATTCGTCGCGAGTTTCTGGTGCAGTTCCTAACCACTTTCTTAAGCCACGCATGCCCCACGACGGGCTGGATTCATCGTGCATGATCTTTCCTAAAGACTCTAGATATGAAAAAAATTATTTTCATCATACCTTAGAAAATGCAGATGTCTATGCAAAAAGTACTGCAAAATATGAATGTTATCGTCATCTTTTACTGAACTAAATCGGTTTAAACTTTAAACTCCACGTTTATGTTTAGCTTGTTAAACAGATAAGCGGGGGAGGCGCTGCTGTGTCATTTCGAGTTTATGTTAGAATAGCGCTGAAAATTTATGAAGAGTGCCTAGATGTCTGAATTCTCTGTTACCCCGACCCTGCAATTAAATACCCGTGGATTACGTTGTCCTGAACCTGTGATGATGTTGCATCAAGCCATTCGTAAATCTAAATCTGGGGATGTGGTAGAGGTATTTGCAACAGATAATTCGACTTCGTGGGATATTCCTAAATTTTGTATGCATTTGGGGCATGAGCTGTTGTTGCAAGAAGAACGCTTAGACGAAAATGGCAATAAAGAGTTTCATTATTTGGTGAAAAAGGGCTAAGGTTTAAGCATTAGAATCTTAAAATTGAGCCTAATAATATGAGTTTAAAACAATAAATACAGCTCATTTTAGGACATGAAAATGAAAAGTATATTTCAATGCTTAGGAGTTGTTATTTTTGCCTTATCGGGCGCAATCGTGTGGGCAAAACCCTGTGAAATTCCTATACAAACCATGAATGTTGCAGGTTTAAAGGTTGGGCAAAGCATCAGTGCATTTCAAAAGCTCCACCCTACAGCCAAACCCGTGGTGTTAGGGGGAAATAATTACCAATTAGAGTTTGCCGATGGAACTGACGATCAGATTAAAAAAACAGGCGTGAGTTGGGTTCAGCATATTCGTTATGATCCAGATACGAAAATGATCACTTCATTTAGTTTAAGCTTTCTGGACGGGCCAATCGCAAGCTATGCGACCGATCTGGAACTTTTTAAAAGTAGAATTCTCAAAAAATTTAAAGTTGCCCAAAAAGGTTGGGTGCAAGAAAAGAATAAATACACCTATCAATGTGATGATTATCGAATAGAGATTCATCAGGACTATGGTGCGGAACATACAGCCATCGGGCCAACAGTTATGGTGTTGAGTCAAAAATCGGATATGTTTTAATAAAAAATCCCCTCATAGGGAGGGGATTTTTTATGGATTATACATTACATATTTGGATAGTTCGGACCACCGCCACCTTCTGGCGTTACCCAAGTGATGTTCTGTGATGGATCTTTAATATCGCAAGTTTTGCAATGAACACAGTTCGCAGCGTTAATTTGGAAACGTTTTGAACCGTCATCATTTTCCATGATTTCGTAAACACCTGCAGGGCAGTAGCGCTGAGCAGGCTCATCCCATTTAGGTAAGTTCACGTTCACAGGAATTGATGCATCGGTCAGTTTCAAATGTGCAGGCTGGTTTTCTTCATGCACAGTGTTTGAAACGAACACTGATGACAAACGGTCAAAAGTCAATTTGCCATCTGGTTTTGGATAGTTAGGCTTAACTGTTGCTGCATCAACGGTTTTTAATGTGCTGAAGTCAGGTACTAAGTCGTGCAGTGTAAATGGCACTTTAAATACGTTTTGGTCGATGAAGTTAAATGCACCACCGCCGAACGTGCCAAATTTATGCATCGCTGGACCAAAGTTACGCGCGTTGTATAACTCTTCTTTTAACCAGCTGTTGTTGAATTTTTCAGTATAAGCTGTGAGTTCTTTGGCGAAGAAGTCTTCACCTTCGGTTACACGGGCAATCGCAAGATCACCACCTTTTTTAACGCCAGCCGCAATTGCTTCAAATACTGCTTCGCCACACAACATACCTGATTTCATGGCAGTATGTGAGCCTTTAATTTTGGCGAAGTTGAGGAAGCCTGCATCATCACCAATTAAAGAGCCACCCGGGAAAGTGAATTTAGGCAAAGAGTTGAAACCACCTTTTACCACGGCACGTGCGCCATAAGAAATGCGTTTGCCACCTTCCAAATACTGTTTCACCAGTGGGTGAGTTTTCCAGCGTTGCATTTCTGCAAATGGGTACATATGTGGGTTTTCGTAAGATAAATCCACGATCATGCCCAAAGTCACTTGGTTGTTTTCGGCGTGGTATAACCACCAACCACCAGAAGAACCTGTTTCACTTAAAGGCCAACCAGCACCGTGCATCACCAAACCAGGTTTGTGTTTTGCAGGATCGATTTCCCAAAGTTCTTTAATGCCGATACCGTAGTGCTGTGGGTCTGCATCTTTGTCCAAATCAAATTTGGCGATCAAACGCTTACCTAAATGACCACGACAGCCTTCAGCAAAAATGGTGTATTTGGCATGCAGTTCATAGCCTGGAGTAAAGTTATGGGTAGGTTCACCATCTTTACCAATGCCCATGTCACCGGTTTGAATACCTTTTACCGTACCATCTGCATGGTAAAGCACTTCTGATGCGGCAAAGCCCGGGAAAATCGAAACTTCAAGTTCTTCGGCTTTTTGACCTAACCAGCGAACGACGTTGCCCAGTGAAATTACATAGTTGCCGTCATTGTGCATGGTTTTAGGAACCATCCAGTGCGGTGCTTCTTGTGCTTTTTCAGGCGACATCAAGAAATAGGTTTTATCTTCCGTTACAGGAACATTTAAAGGCGCACCTTCTTCTTTCCAATTCGGGAATAATTCGTTAATTGCACGTGGTTCTAGTACAGCACCTGAAAGAATATGCGCACCGACTTCGGAGCCCTTTTCTACCACACAAACGGATAAATCAGATAAGTTGTTTTCAATCGCAAGTTGACGAATTTTGATCGCAGCAGAAAGACCTGCAGGGCCTGCGCCTACGATAACGACGTCAAACTCCATCGATTCACGTTCGATGTGTTCCATGTAGGACTCCTCATATTACTTAAAGGTGGCAACTGTATGACTCTTTACAGTGCTGCCATGAGTGTTCTTAAATAGTCAGCACAACTGGATTATCATGCCTTTATATATTGTGGGCTAGTATAGTTTTAAACCGTGGTCTAGCCAATTGGCTGAATCATAATATTTTTACGTCATGTAGGCATTAATTCATGGTAAATCAAACTAATTCCAACAATCCGACGAATAATACAGCGAAAAATGATGATAAAAACTTAATGAGTATTGCACAATACTTAAAAAGTGCACAGGGCGGTCACAAAAGGTCAATCCCTCCTTTAGCGCAATGGCAGCCAAAGCATTGTGGCAGAATGGATTTGAAGGTTTTAGCTAACGGAGAATGGTGGCACGAAGGTCAATTGATTAAGCGCCAGTCCTTACTAGACTTGTTCTCTAGTGTGCTTTGGAAAGAAGAGGGGCGGTTTTATTTAAAGACACCTGTAGAGCAAATTGAAATCGAGGTTGAAGATGAGCCCTTGTTCGTCAATCAAGTTGACTCTACAGTCATTGCAGGCAAAAAATATATTCAATTCACCACAACCAATGATGATCTGATTATTGTGGATGCTGAACATCCCATTTTTATGCGTGAATTTGCAGGTGCTTTGCGCCCATATGTGCATGTGCGCTTTGGAATCAATGCCTTAATTCAGCGTTCAGCCTTTTTTCATCTCATTGAAATGGGGGAACTGCTTGAAAATGAGCAAGGTGATACCATTTTAAGCCTACAAAGTGGCGATTTTCACTTGCAATTGGGCACCTGAGGTTTAAGCTTTGTTCATTCTGGTCTTTCTTTGTAAATAGTGTGTTATGACAGCCATTCATCCGATTTACCCCTTAGTTGATCCCATGCCAAAAGCGCAATCAGATGCCCCTATTGGAATTTTTGATTCAGGTATTGGTGGCTTATCGGTGGCACAGGAAATTGCACGCTATTTACCGAATGAACGCATTGTCTATTTTGCTGATACCGCGAATGTGCCTTATGGTCCACGTGAGGATCAGGAAATTCGTGAACTGACGGCACGTGCGATTGAGTGGTTGTATCGACAAGGCTGTAAAATTGCTGTGGTTGCTTGTAATACCGCTTCGGCTTTTAGTCTGGATTATTTACGTGAGCATTATGGGGAAGATTTCCCGATTATTGGTTTGGTTCCTGCGTTAAAGCCTGCGGTGCTGCAAAGCCAAAGTAAAACCGTTGCAGTGTTGGCAACACCTGCGACATTTCGTGGCAAGTTAATTAATGAGGTAGTACAGCGCTTTGCTATCCCTTCTCAGGTGAATGTTTTAGCCGTGACGTGTTTAGAGCTAGTGCCTTTTGTTGAAAGTGGTCAGCAAATGAGTTCTGCCTGCTTAGATACCTTAAAACGCATTTTACAACCCGTAGTCGATCAGGGTGCGGACTATTTGGTATTGGGATGTACGCATTATCCGTTCTTAAAGCCTGCAATTGAGTCAATTTTTGGGCAAAAAATGACATTAATTGACTCTGGATATGCCGTTGCTCGTCAAACATCCCGTATTTTGTTAAAAAATGAGTTATTATTTGAACAGAGACGGAAGGATGGTTTACCACGCATAGCATGTTATGTCAGTGGAAATAATGCCAAGCATTTAGAACCGATTGTGCAACATCTGATGCAACCTGATTTGAGTTGGAGCATTGCCAATATTGTCATGAAATAAATGCAGAACAATAATCCGTTTTAGAACTTGAGTATCAATATTAAAAATTGGGGTTGTCATACTGTAAGACTTTGATTGCGGTATGCAGAAGAAAAGGTGAGGATAACCAATGATCGATAAGCGTTATCAGGTATTTATTTCGACTTCTGGGGCAGATATGCAGCCAGAGCGCATGATTTTGTCTCAAACCTTAGTGGGCATGGGTTTTTTTTCTTGGGGACTGGAGCAAAGAACACCCTTAAGCACCGCTTTTGCACGCCGTCAAATTGATGATTGTGATTATGTGATTATACTTTTGGGCAGCCAATATGGCGAACAGTCGGTTTCTGGTGTGGGCTATATGCATCTGGAATATATTTATGCTGTGACCAAGCAAAAACCTATTATTGTCTTTATGCATGAAGACCCTGCCTCGCGTGATCCTGTTTTACATGACCAAAAACCAGAACTAAAAGAAAAATTTAATGAGTTTCGTAAACTGTTACAGCAAGAAGTTGATCAGGTCTTTACGTATCGGACTTTGCGCGACTTAGAAATGGCCGTGCGTTTGAATATGACGCAAATGTTGGAACGTTATCCAACCACGGGGTGGGTGCGACCACAAAATACACAAAAATTACATGATGAAATTGATCGTCTTAAAGCCAAAATTAGTCAGCTAGAACGCGATTTAGGCACACGTGAAGTTGACCCATTTTTAACCTTGCCGAAAGTGGCAATGAATGAAGCCTTTAGTTTTGAATATCGTGTCCATGCTTATCAGGATGGCAATTTTAAAGAGCTTAAGATTCAGAAAACCCTCACATGGGCACAACTCTTGGCAGTATTGGGCAGTACCTTTTTAAATCCAACACCCGAAGAATATTTTTCTAAACGTATGAATGAATATTTAAATGAGATTGGATTGGCCGATGCACGCATCGAAATGCCTCGTGCACATGCGGTTGCACGTGCACAAATCAATATTCGTGCATTACATAATATTAAAATACAGATGCGTCAAAACGAATGGATTAGTCCAGCTGGACGAGATGATCGCCAACGCATGTTATGGAAATTAACTCAGAAAGGGCATCATTTAATAGAAAGTCATTTGCTTTCGGATAATCGTGTTTCTCTATAGAAATAATTGTATTTATTCGTATTTCATTTCATTGAAAAGTTGTTAAAGTGGGTGGGTTGAATTGGAAATGAAGGTCAACTCATGCTTGCGGAAAAAGCAAAAATCACCGTTATTTTAGCCAATTTGGGTACTCCCGATGCACCCACTGCACCTGCGGTCAGAAAGTTTTTACAACAGTTTCTTTCTGATCCACGTGTGATTGAAATTCCAAAGCCATTATGGCAAATCATTTTACGGTTATTTATTTTACCGTTTCGTCCGAAACGTGTCGCACACGCTTATGCCAGTGTGTGGTCCGCAGATTCTCCCATGCGTGAAATTTTATTGGCGCAGGTAGAACAAGTTCGAGCGACCTTAACGAAAGCGTATCCAGAGTTTGAGTTAAACGTGGTTCCTGCTATGAGCTATGGTCAACCTGGAATGGACGCGGTGCTTGAAGAAATGACCCGAAATCCGCAAGATCATATTATTTTATTGCCACTTTTTCCGCAGTATTCTGCGACTTCGACAGCCCCTTTATATGATTTATTGGCTCAGTGGATGCAGAAACAGCGTAATTTGCCCGGTCTTTCGATTGTGCGTGATTATTATCAGCATCCTTTGTATATCCAGTCTTTAGCCCAAAGTGTGAAAGAATATTGGGCAGAACATGGTCGCGCGGAAAAGCTCTTGATGTCATTCCATGGCATTCCGCAGCCTTATGCTGATAAGGGAGATCCTTATGCAGACCGTTGTCGAAAAACAGCCCAATTATTGGCTCAGGCTTTGGATTTAACCGATGAAGAATGGGCCATTAGTTTCCAGTCACGTTTTGGTAAGCAGGAATGGGTCAAGCCGTATACGGATCAATTATTACAAGATTGGGCTGCACAAGGGATTAAGTCAATACAGATTATGAGTCCTGCATTTTCTGCCGATTGCCTAGAAACTTTAGAAGAACTTGCCATTCAAAATGCTGAATTATTTTTATCATTGGGTGGTGAGCAATATGCGTATATTCCTGCCTTGAATACACGTGAAGACCATCTACAATTGCTCTTGTGCTTATTGCAAGCTAATCTTGATGGTTTAAAACAAACATTAGCATTTGCCTAACAGAGACCTGAGATTATGCTTCAAGTAAAAATTGTACCTGTGACTGCATTTCAGCAGAACTGTTCTATTCTTTGGGATTCTGAAAGCAAAGAAGCCGTCCTGATTGATGCAGGGGGTGAACCTGAGAAATTACAGGCAGAAGTTGAAGCATTGGGGTTAACGGTAAAAGCGTTGTGGTTAACGCATGGGCATTTAGACCATGCGGGTGCAGTGGGTACTTTGAGTCGCATTTGGAGCGTCCCGGTCATTGGTCCACATAAGGAAGATCAATTTTGGCTAGATATGCTCCAAGAGGTCTCCGAACGTTATGGTTTTCCAATTCCCGAAAAAGTTGAAGTGACACAGTGGCTAGAAGGTGGAGAAACATTGCACTTGGGCGAGCAAAGCTTTGAAGTCCGTTTTGCACCCGGTCATACGCCTGGGCATGTCATGTTCTATAACGCAGACTATGGTTTGTTGTGGACAGGGGATGTATTGTTTAAAGGCTCGATTGGGCGTACAGATTTCCCACGCGGCAATCACCAACAGTTAATCGATTCAATTCAGCGCGAATGTTTTAGCTTACCTGATGAAACGCAATTTATTTCTGGGCATGGTCCTCTCAGCACAATTGGTTTTGAAAAACAACATAATCCTTTTGTGGCAAGTCAAGCAGGCTAATTTTCTGCACAGGGGATGATGGGCGAATCAAAGAGAACATCCGCGTAAAATGCAATGTGGTTGAATGGTGTATCGATTCAATTGTATGGATAAAAAATGGGAGTTATTTACTCCCATTTTTTATATGTTCGGTACATCGAAGCGCATTAATTTCTAAACGGATCTATTTTGTATTGTTTTTTCTCGAGACCAAGTAGAAGGGTTGCAATTGCCAGTAGAATGCCCACGCCCATGATCATCATGTCATGAGTGAATAGGCTTAGCGTCACTGCACATAAAGTTAAAACGATAAGGAGATAGAAAAAAAACTTTAAAGCCAATTCTTTCATGGGAGGATTCCACAATGTTTCAAAAATGCAGCAAACTTAACAAATTGTTACTTGATGCGTAAAAGTTTATGAATTATAGGAGAGTTTTTGGGAAAATCTAGATAAATATTAAAAAAATGATAACTGTGATGCATTTATTTGTTAAATTTTGAGGCAGTAGGATGAATTCTTCAACTAAGCATAGTCTTTGCTCAATCAAGTGGCACGATCAATCAAATGGCATCATCACCCTGTTGAGATGAAGAAAATTGACTTAAATTTTAAAAATGAGATATACAGCCTAAATTTTTGATTGGACATTAGGCTGTAATATTGAATCAGACCATCCGTGAGTAATGAACTGTATAAGGGCTATTTTCGAAATGGATTTGCAGAAAATTGCTTGCTTTCTAAACCCAATAAAATGGCTGCAATTGCCAGTAAAACCCCAATTCCAACAAACATAAGATCTTGTGCGTAAATTGCCAGTATAAAACTACACAATGTAAAGACAATAGAAAGATAGAAGAATATTTTTAAGGCTAATTCTTTCATGGGAAATTCTCAAAATAGGACACAGCACAATATAAAAAAAAGAATAGAATGATTCTCATTATTTATATTATGGTGCCAAAAAGGCACCTGTGCAAATAATAATCATGTATAAAATAATTAATGATTTGTATGTCGTTATGATGAATTGTAAAAATAAAACCTTATTCTTCTGAGTTTTCTGCCTGTGGCGCATCTTCAGTGGGTAATTGATATTCGTCACTTGCCCAAGCACCTAAATCAATCAGCTTGCAACGCTCAGAGCAAAATGGTCGATATGGATTGCCTTCCCAAGTTGAAGGTTTACCACAACGCGGGCAAGCAAAGGTCTTCGGCATAAGAGGCTCCAGTGAAATAGGTAGGAAGATTTGGTCAAAACTTTGTGCAGTGTTAGACTGGCGCAGATTTTCCTTAGTTTGATCTGATTATGCCGATTCGTCAATTTCAAGCACAGTACATGCATGCCCCACGTGATTTTATCATGATTGATTCAGCACCAATTTGTGTAGAAATTGGTGCGGGTAAAGGCAAGCATGCTTTGTTGTTTACTCGTGAGCATCCTGAAAGCAAGTTGATTGCCATAGAACGCACGCGTGAGAAGTTTGTGGCGATGCAAAAACAGCATCAACTGGAAGGGCAGACAAATTTACAGACGGTGCATGCCGATGCCTTACCTTGGGTTGTGCATGCCTTAGCCCCACAACAAGTTCAGCAATTCTTTATTTTATATCCGAATCCAGAGCCGCATAACCCTGCGCAGCGCTGGTTGAATATGCCATTTTTCGAATTACTGTTGTCCCGACTACAAGTGGGCGGTCAGATTACTTTAGCCAGTAATATTCCAGAATACATCGCCGAAGCAGAACAACAACTACAAGAGGTTTGGAAACTGCCTTATGTGAAAGAGGTCATTGTTTCTGATTCAGCACGGACTCATTTTGAGATTAAATATTTGGAGCGTGGTGAATTATGTCAGCAATTATTGATTCAAAAACCCGAGTATTACCGCACGCGCTTTGATGATTTTCAGGCTTTGGCAGGGGTAAATATGCCTAAACCAAATTCTGCCGATGCACAAAGTGATGCATAAGTCATGAAAAAAAGAATTGCGATTATCGGTGCAGGTCCTGCGGGCCTAATGGCTGCCGAGGTGTTAAGCCAGTGGGATTATGATGTACATGTCTATGAACAGAAACCGTCTGCTGCGCGCAAGTTTTTAATGGCAGGGAAGACAGGGCTGAATATTTCACATGCTGAGCCGTTTGAGCAATTTATTCAGCGTTATGATCAGTTCGAATGGCTTGAAAATTGGATCCGCCGTTGGGATGCAAGTTGGATTCAAAATTGGATGCAGGATTTAGGGGTCGCATCCTATATCGGGTCTTCAGGGCGTATTTTTCCGAAGGAAATGAAAGCAGCGCCCTTACTCCGAGCATGGTTAAAACGTTTAACCGAGCAGGGCGTACAATTTCATTACCGACATTCGTGTTTAGGGATACAGTCTCATACGGTAAAAATTAAAGATTTGCTCCAGCAACGTGAATTTAGTGAAGACTTTGATGTCATTGTGCTGGCGTGTGGCGCCGTCTCCTGGCCGCAACTGGGCAGTGATGGACAGTGGCAGCAATGGCTCGCGCCAGAACAATTAAATCCATTTCAAGCCAGTAATGCTGGGGTTGAACGAGAATGGTCTGCCTTTATGCAAACTGTGTTTGGGCAACCGTTGAAGCGGGTTATTGCTTGGGTCGATGCTGCGGAAAAGAGTCAGGGCGATATTGTCATCACTCATTATGGCTTGGAAAGTGGGCTGATTTATAAACTGGGGCGAGCTTTAAGACAGCAATCTAAAATGCAGTTGGTGCTTGATTTATTGCCTGAGCTGAGTCATGCACAATTGGTAAAAAAATTACAACCGAGCAAGAAACAGTCTTTAAGCAATGTTTGGCGTAAAGCGGGGTTAGACGCAGCAAAGGCCAGTTTAGTTCGTGAGTTGGTGCAGAAAGCAGATTGGCATGACCCTGAAAAATTGGCACAGCAAATTAAGCAGTTGCCGATTCCTTTAACCCGTTTTCGTCCCATTGAAGAAGCTATTAGTTGTGCAGGTGGTGTGAAACGTGAAGCTTTAACCAGTCATTTGCAGTTACAGCAACAACCACAGATTTTTTGTTGTGGTGAAATGCTAGATTGGGATGCACCCACAGGCGGCTATCTCTTAACCGCGTGTTTCGCGACAGGACGTGCCGCAGGTGAAGGGGTACATGAATATTTGGCTTCACATGAAAAAGCGATGTAAAGCCAGAGATAGACATGCTAGTTTAAAACTCTTTCATTCAGAGGGCTGAACTGATGTCACAACATTGTTATGCTGGAAGCTGTTTATGCGGTGCAATTCGTTATGAAGTGAGAGGTGAAATTGGCGATATTGTCCAGTGTCACTGCCAACGTTGCCGTAAAGCCAATGGTACAGCTTTTGCCACCAATGCCCCAATTAAGAAAACAGATTTTCAGATTGTGCAAGGTGAACAATTCCTGAAAGCTTATCAGTCGACTGCAACCACACAGCGTTGCTTTTGCAGTGAGTGCGGTTCGCCGATTATGAGTATTAAAACGGATACACCTGAATATTATCGCTTACGCCTTGGCACGTTGGATACCACATTAACGCAAAAACCGACGATGCATATTTTTGTCGATTCTAAAGCAGAATGGGACAGCATTCAGGATGAATTGCCACAATACAGTGAACGTCCTTAAATTCATTTGTAGTGTTAAAAAAACCAGATGACAACATCGTTACATCTGGTTTTTTAGTTTAAATAGTTAACTTGCTGTACAGAAAATCTCAGTTAAGACTTACTTTTCTCGGCTGGTTCATATTGCGCCTCCCAATGATCCAATTGTTCTTGTGCATGCAAGAATTCACCCAAGCCTTTAATGTTGTCGGGTGTGGAGTTGGGAATATCTTGTGAAGCCTTGCTATTTTGATTGATTAACTTGGCTTGGTTTTCCCAATATTGCGCCATTAATCCTTGAATATAGCGACCTTGTTCGGTTTTTAAATCTAGCGCTTTCAGCATGGTTAATGCCGATTGGATATTGTCCTGCTTGCGGCTACGGGCAAATTCATCGGTGAGGCTGCCATTGTCGCGCATTTTAATCAGTTCATCTTCCATGGCATCACTCATCTCACTAAAACGACGGTCATAATCGACCAGAAGTGAAATGTCATGTTGATCATTCGCAGTTTTTGGAAACTCCTTAATCGGTGAAGATTCCAGTTCCTGCATCATCCGATCTTCTGAAGGATCAGGGGCATCATTTTCATTGTTTTTGCTGCATGCGGTGAATAGCAGGGTGCTACAGAGCAGTGGGAGCAAATAAGCTTTAAAGTGCTTCATGTTAGTTATCCTAAAGAGTATTTGGTGCTGTTTTCTTAAAGTTATAGGCGTGGGTTAAATAAGGAAACGCAATTTCATCCTGTGCGGTCTTGCCTGTGTAATCGGCAACAATCTGTTCAAACTGCATTTTTAATTGCTGTTGTTGCTTGATTGGCATTGCGGCAATAAAACTGGTCGAGAGCAACCGTCCAGACACAACGTCTTCGACGCGTCCAATGTGGCGTTGCTGAAATGTTTTGACTTGATCGAACTCGAATAAACATTGCTGTTCAAAGGCGTGTTGCCATTGTCCGCTATGAAAACGAGGTGTATTGCCTTCGAGCGGTTCGAGCACATCTGCCAATGCTTTGACCCAATCCACTTGAATATCCCGTTGGTTCCAGACCAAGCCCAGTTGACCTCTAGGTTTTAAGATCCGATAAATTTCATTCAGGCTATCAATATTGGCAAACCAGTGAAAAGATTGCGCACAAATAACAGCATCGATACTTTCTGATTCAATGGATAACTGATCACTGCTGGCGTGTAAGGTAGAAATCTGGGGATAGGCTTGCTGTAATTGTGCCAGCATTTCTGCAATTGGTTCGACGGCAATGATATGGGGTGTCACCTGTTGCAGATAAGGGAGAAATTTTCCTGTGCCTGAACCCAAGTCGACCACTGCTGATTGCGCATCTAAATTTAATTGTTGTTGTAACCAAGTCACGATTTGTTGTGGATAATTTGGACGGACTTGTTGATAAAGTTCAGCGGCAGAACTGAAACCTTGTTGTGCGGCAGGATGAAGTGATTGTGTCATATTTTGCGCTTTTTTATCTGCTGTGCATCTATAAAATAACATAGTCCTTTCCGAGTGATCTTAGCAAGCGTTGGCAGGACTTGTTTTTCTAATACATACATCTGTTGAAGCATACGTTAAAATGTTGCCACGGATTTGTGATGCCGTAGATTTATTTTGTTGTTGATTGTGATTCAGATGAGATCGACACATTCTCCTACATAGACAGCGTAATAAATAGCTGGTCTATGAAATTTTATTGATACAAAAAATTAGGGCCGATTTGTTTCGGTGTGGACATGGATAAACACATTATTTTTGAAGACGAACAAATTCGCGCTATTTTTTTAAAAGGTTCGTCTGACGAGTTAGTTTTTTCTTTTGGTGACTTAATTACTCGTGCCAAAGGACTTGCAATCAATGCGGAAAAATCATTAGCCAAATTTGAGTTTAATGTCATTGGCATTATGCCTAAAGAAAAATCATGGTTTCCTGCGGAGTCCATGCACAATCTGTTACTTGCCATTGAAGACGTGATTGCGCCGTTTCAAAAACGCATTGGTTATGGCGGTTCAATGGGCGGTTATGCTGCGATTAAATATTCCAAGCTCTTGGGTTTAAGCCGTGTGGTGTCTTTGGTGCCGCAATATTCAATTGACCCTGAGGTGATTGAAGACAGCCGCTATAACATGTTTTACCATGCAGAACTCAATGCCGATATGCAGGTTCAGCCACAGGATATTGCCGCGGATTGTGAATATATTGTGGTCTATGACCCTTACTGCCCAGAAGACCGCGCGCACTTTGTTGAATTGGAACAGGTTATTCCAGAAATTAAAGTGCTGAACTTGCCATTTACAGGCCATGATGCGATTGCCGTATTGGCAAGCTCCGAACTGTTGAAAGATTTTCTAACCCGCGAATTTGACAGTGTTTATTTCTATCAAAAAATTCGTCAGGTGAAAAAAGGCAGTAAGTTTTATTACCGTAAAGTAATTGAAACCCTGTTGCCGCATCATCGTCGTTCACTGGGTAAAATTCTCAGAAATAATGATATGCAGTTGGATAGCCAGTTCTTTGATGTCAAACTAAAACAAAGCATTATTCGTCAGTTACTCAGTAACCGTCAGGTCAGTGAACAAGATCTGTTGAAACTGGGTATTCAGGTCAATCTGCCGCAGGAAAGTAACAGTCAGTTGCTCGACAGTTTTGGGCATGGTCTGGTGTTTAACATGATTAGCCAGAAAATTGAAAGCTATGCGCAAAATGCGATTAACCTGAACCATAAGTTCCTGATTCCAATTTTTGCCAAAGGCACAGGGCTGGTACAGATTAGCCTGAACGATGAACGCTATGTGATTGCCATGAACGACCGCCATGTGATGAAACTGTTCAAAGAGCAGGATGAATTGTCTGCGGGAATGCATCCGTTGGTGTTAAAAAAATATAGTGATTATTATTTGTTGAGTTACAAGCAGTTTAACCTTAGCAGTGATGAATATGGCGGCAATGATTTTGTGGAAGATACGCCTGAAACTGCCAAGTTTATGACTCAACCCGAAGAATCGGAAGAGGCAGAATAAGCCTGAAAATTAGGTGAATCTTATTTGATTTACATGGCTTGATTTTTAACCAGATTGCGTTAAGATCGAAAGAGTGGGTAAAAATTATCCACTCTTTTTTATTTCTCACTTAAGGTCAGGTTGTATGAATAGGATATTTATACCTGCTGTACTTTTGTCTACCACACTGATTCTCAGTTTGATTTATCTCATTAATCAAGGCTTTGATTTGGCAGCCATCATCTTTGTCAGTGGTGTAGTGGTGCTAATGATGCTTGCGAGTTATGTCTATCAGCAAATTCGATTGTCTGTCCGTGAATGTATAAAAGAATCCGCAAAATAGTGGATTTTTCTTTTTACGGTGTATGTCTTGAACCAAAACCTGCTTTGACTTTTAATGAACTGTAGACAATTCATGAGCAAGCACAGCAGGAGCAGGGAATGAGGGCAGTATTTTTAGATGTGGAATCTTTAGATCAGCACGATTTGGATTTGAGACTGTTAACTGCCGCTTTTGATGAGCTGATTTTATATCCTGCAACATCAACTGATCAGGTACTACAACGCGTGCAAGATGCACAGGTCATTATCACCAATAAAGTACAGATTTCTGCACAAGTGATGCAGCAATGCCCACAGTTAAAACTGATTTTAATCTCCGCCACGGGCACCAATAATGTCGATCTAGTTCAAGCCAAAGCACAAGGCGTTGTGGTGTGTAACTGTCAGGGGTATGGGACTTCGGCGGTAGCACAACACACCTTGGCGCTGATGTTGGCATTGGCAACTTCATTATTAAAATATGACCATGCGGTGAAGCAGGGTGTATGGAATAACGCCAAACAGTTCTGTCTGTTGGATTTCCCGATTGTGGAATTGGCGGGTAAAACCTTGGGTATTGTCGGTTATGGTGAGCTAGGGCAGGCCGTGGCCAAATTGGCACACGCCTTTGATATGCGCGTCTTGATTGCGGCGTTGCCAGATCGCCCACAACGCGAAGGCCGTTTGCCTTTGGCTGAATTATTGCCACAAGTCGATTTTCTCACGTTACATTGTCCACTAACCGATTCTACCCGTAACTTAATCAGTACGGATGAATTTGAACGGATGAAAGCCAGCGCCTTTCTAATTAACTGCGCACGTGGGGGGATTGTCGATGAAGCGGCATTGGCTCAAGCTTTGCGTGAAGGATATATTGCAGGTGCTGCAACCGATGTATTAACGGTAGAACCACCGAAAGAGGGTAATGTGCTATTGGCAGCAGATATTCCGAATTTAATTATCACGCCGCACAGTGCATGGGGCAGTGTTGATGCACGACAGCGCATTGTGCAGCAGATGGTGGAAAATGTTATAGCCTTTCAGCAAGGGCAGCCTATTCGTCAGGTGGCGTGAAGATGAGTTGGATATGCATATCCAACTCGAAAGATGAAAAAAAGCGCAGTTGGTAGGCTGCGCTTTTTTATCGTTAAAAAATGGTCTGCTTTAGTTCAGTTGTCCATTCTGAGCAGGTGTTGTGCTGGATTGACTCAATGGGTGGGATTCGATCGGTGCTGGTGGACTGTTGGGATCACCTAAAACACTGGCTTTGGCTTCATGCCATTTTTTATTGACCGTGGCAGCCGCTTTTTGAGAGTTTTCTTTGGCGATTTCCGTCTGTTCTTCACTATAGATTTTGGTTTCATTCCAAGTTTCAGCGACTTTCGGTTTGACTTTGGCAATGCCTTTTTGTGTGCCGCGATCTACTGCATTGGCAGCATCTTGGGCGGTATCTAAGGTTTTTTGTCCCAGTACTTCAAAAATATTCGGGTTATCTCCATAGCCTTTTTTCTTGCTGCTTTCTGCTGCATGGGCAGATAGAGTCATAGCCACAAACACTGTACTGGAAATTAAAACTGCTTTCATCAACTGCATGCACTTGTCCTCTATTGCTGTTCACTATGATGCAGAAAACACGCTGTAGGCTGAGATGTTTTCTATAGTGCCACTCTCGATGGGATACTTCATCTTCTGCTGTATCCCAGCGAACGTCAAGAATTTTCATTGCGTGCTCAAGCACAGCTTGGTTTAAAAATGTGTCTAGATCAACGGATGGATCGCATTATTTTGCTGTGTTCACTGTGGTTTGTGATGAAATGCCAAGCTGTGTTTTGGCAATCGGGGTATGTACGCCCACTTGTGCATTCACATCAGCCTGTGCAGGTGTGGTTAATGCTGTTTTACTCTTGTTCAAAGTGTGTTGAGTCGTAGCTTTGCCTTGCTGCACTTTGTGCCCTACATAGTTTTGGGTTCTTTTGGCTTTTTCTGTACTGTAGTCTTTGGCTTTATGCGTGGTTTGATGTGCATTTTTCACTTGTTTTGCGCTGAACTGTTTAGTGTTGTTCCATGCAGTTTTACTGGCAGATTTGGTTTGCTCGGCACCTTTTTCTATGCCTTGTCCTACATGTTGCGATGCTGTATTCAGTCCCTGTCCAACTTGGGTTGAGCTATGTTGAATGCCATGTCCCACGTTTTCTGTCGCTGTACTTAAACCATTGCCAACTTTTTTGGCAGAAGTTGTGACTCCTTCATGAATATTGTGTAATACGCCGTGAGGATTAGCTTGTGCTTCGGCGGAAGTATTAACCTGTCCATTGACTGCCACGTTGGCAAAGACCGAAGCAGAAGCAAAAAATGCAGTAGTCATTAATGCTGTTTTTATCATGTTCATGTTGGATATTCCTCTGTGACGATACCCTATATTGCGGGTAATGAATGTGAGCCATCATAAACAGATTCAATAGGTATTTTGGTGTTTGAGATGAAACTTACACAGTTCAATACAGCAGCTTAACACTTGCTACAAGATTGTAGAGATAGAAGCCTACTAGAGAGTATTGATGTATCTAAATACGGCCTTTTGTTCACATTGGCAAAATCATGCAAGTGTAGAGAAGGATGTAGGAAATGAATTTATTATTCTGTATTTTACAGTATTTTTTATAGGTTTTACGCCTTTTTGACGTAAAACCTACGTGCCACTTAGTTACATTGCGCAACGGCATCTTTGGCGAAGTTTTTACGTAATTTAATAAAGTTTTGTTGGACTTGGGCATTGTTCAGGTCGAAATTGCTGGCTTGACTGGTGCCATCTTTGGCGAAGGTTGCTGTACCACCTGTAATGAGGGTATTGCCTCTAAATGACCATTGTTCGACGACTTTGTTGCCGTCTAAGTTCCCCGTAAATTCGATGATGCATTTGTCTACAAATTTGGTCAGTTTGGCTTTATTGTCGGTTGTGTTTGGATATACATCTAAGTTTTGAACTTCTTGTAGTACGCCTGTTTCCAATTGTGGAATTTTAGGAGATGAAGTACATGCTGTAAGTGCTGCGCAAGTGAAGCCCGTAAGTAAAAGTGTTTTTAATTTCATATTAACGTTCTTTCTTGTTGAGTGTTGTTGGTTTGAGTATAGGGAATTGAATTTAGATTGGCTATAGTTCTGCCATTTTATGTATAAACTCAGAAGAGCTAAGTTTTATAAGGGATTTAAATAAGTTTAGTTATATAAAAACTCCACTTTGGGAGAAGTTTAAAATTTCTTTGTTTAATAAATTAGAAAGTGAAGAAATAGTTGGAAAATTAATTCTCAATCACTTCGAAAGTTTTTTCTCCATGATTTAAGTGGATCAATATTTTTTCCCCTTTTGTCGTTGGTTCAATTTTAAGTAAAAATATACCGCTATTTAGTACTAAATCATGAAGATTCTTAAAGCCGTATTCAATTTTGATTTTTTTATTAGCATCTGGAAATTTTTTACTAATTGATGAAGCTATTGTTGTAAGAGAAATCCATCCATTATTTTTTGTATTGTTATTGATTAATATTTGAATTTCTTTATAAATCTCATCACTAGGAAAAATAAAATGAGTTTTAAATAGATTAGATTGCATGAAAGATATTTGGGTATCTATACCTTTTTGTGCCGTCAAGAAATATTGTTCAAATCGATCTAGAAATGGTTTATGCTTTTTTTCTAATTCTAATAAAAAATCTATAGCTTGTTGGCATTCAGCTAGTTTGGATAAATTGAATTTTTCTTGAAAGTGGTGTGTTAGCAGATTGCGATCTGCTACAAACTCTTGTAGTTGGGAGTTAAGTTCTAGATGTTTATTTTCAGATAAATTAAATGAAACTTTCATATCAATACGTAATGTATTTGCCTCTTCTTTAATAAGCTGATCTTCTTCAACAGAATCAAGCAGAAACAGAGAATTTAAAGCTTTTGTGCTTAATCCACCTAAAGTTTGATTTCTAACAGGTGGTTCGATAACTAATGGGGAATTTTTATTTTCAAAGATGATAGTACGATTGAGCTTTAGTAAAGACTTTAATCTCATTTCTACAGTCTGAAAGCGAATTAAGTGCTTCCCAAGTAGTAAAAATATTTTATCTCTTAATTCTTCAGTACTTTGCATTGTTATTTCTAATGAATAATAAAAACCCCACTAATTTATAGCGGGGTTCTCATTAATTTACAACCAATTAAAGCTTAATGCTGCAACACTGAAATATCTGCAACACTGGTAAACAAGCCACGTAACTGCGCCAGTAAACGTAAACGGTTGGCTTTCAATTCAGCATCATCCGCCATAACCATCACACCATCAAAGAAGGCATCAATTGGTGCACGAAGGGCAGCCAATTTAGACAGTGCTTCGGTGTAGTCTTTTGCAGCCAATAATGGTTCAACCACTGGGGTAATCGCTTGAAGTTCTGCGAATAATGCTTTCTCCGCATCTTCAACCAATTTCGCTTCAACAACGCTTCCTTCAGGAGTTGCTTCTTTTGCAAGAATGTTGGCAACACGCTTATTCGCGGCAGCCAAAGCAGCCGCTTCAGGCAAGTTACGGAAGTGGTTGACTGCATTGACACGCTTATCAAAATCAAGTGGTGATTTAGGAGAAAGCGCTTGAACGGCTTGAATCACATCAACAGCAACGCCTTGGTCTTCATATTTTGCACGGTAACGACCTTCAAGGAACGCAACAGCATCTGCCAAAGTTTTGTCGTGATCTTTCAACACATCGCCATAAGCCGCCAAAGCCAACTTAATCAGTTCTTCAATTGAAACATCAAGGTTGTTTTCAGTCACTAAACGCAAAATACCAATCGCAGAACGACGTAAAGCAAACGGGTCTTTAGAACCAGTCGGTGCTTGACCAATACCGAAAATACCTGTGAGCGTGTCTAAACGATCTGCAAGGGCAATGGTTGTACCTGTTTTGGTTTTTGGTAAAACATCACCAGCGAATTTCGGAAGATACTGCTCACCTAAAGCTTCAGAAACTTCAGTGTTTTCGCCTTCAATGCGTGCATAGTAAGTCCCTGCAATACCTTGAAGTTCTGGGAATTCACCTACAAGCTCTGAGGTTAAGTCGCATTTAGCAAGTAATGCAGCTTTTTCAGCATCGGCAACGGTTGCACCTGTAATTGGCGCAAGGGCTACCGCCAATTTGGCAATACGTTCAGATTTGTTCCAAAGCGTACCCAATTGTGCTTGGAATACCATGTTTGCTAATTTTTCTTTACGAGATGCAAGCGGTTGCTTTTGGTCTTGTAAGAAGAAGAATTCAGCATCAGACAAACGTGGACGTACCACTTTTTCATTACCCTCAATAATTTGCGTCGGATCTTTCGACTCAATATTGGAAACGGTAATGAAGTAAGGTTGTAATTTATTGTCCGCATTTACCAAGCAGAAATACTTTTGGTTGTCCTGCATTGTGGTAATTAAAGCTTCTTGAGGCACAGCAAGGAAGCGTTCTTCAAAGCTGGCACGAAGCGCAACTGGCCATTCAACCAATGCGGTCACTTCATCACGAAGATCCGCAGGCACGATCGCAATCGCATTCACTTCATCTGCAAGTGCTTTGACTTGTTGATCAATCATCGCCTGGCGTTCTTCAAAATTCGCCACAACTTTTGCAGCGCGAAGTGCATCTAAGTAGGCATCGGCATTGGCTAAAGTAATTGCTTCAGGTGCATGGAAGCGGTGACCATAAGTGACATTGCTTGCTTTGTGATCTTGAATGGTTGCATCAACAACCTCGTTGTCTTTAAGCAACACTACCCATTTTACAGGTCGAACGAATTCAGTACGGCTCGCCGCAGAACGCATACGTTTTGCAATTGGAAGATTGTCTAAAGCAGTTTGTAAAATTTGTGGCAAGAGTGCTTCAAGGCTTTGACCTTGTACATCTTTTAGATAGCAAACTTTTTCAACTTTACCTGCTTGGAAAGTTGAAACTTGATCTGCTGTAATGCCTTGACCACGCATAAAGCCTTCAAGTGCTTTGGTTGGTTTACCTTCAGCATCATAAGCAGCTTGTACCGCAGGGCCGTCGAAACGTTTTTGAGTATCAGCTTGAGCGCCATCGACATTGATAATTTTCAATGCCAAACGACGCGGTGCTGCATAAGCTTCAATCGTATCGAAGGCTAAGCCTGCATCTTTTAAGCCTTTAATCGTTTCAGCTTGTAAGGCATCACGTAAAGTTTTTAAGCTTTTTGGGGGAAGTTCTTCACAGCCAAGTTCAAATAAAACGGTATGTTTAGACATTATTTGTTCTCCGCTGTTTTTTCTGCTTGAGCTGCTTCTGCTTCAACCTGAGCTTTCAATTGAGCTAAAACTTCATCACGTAAATGTGGTTCTGCCATCGGGAAGCCAAGCTTGGCACGTGCAGCCACATAACTTTGCGCAATTGAGCGTGCCAAAGTACGTACACGTAAAATATAACGTTGACGTTCAGTCACAGAAATCGCGCCACGCGCATCGAGCAAGTTAAAGCTGTGTGATGCTTTAATCACTTGTTCGTAGGCAGGAAGTGGAAGTTCCGCTTCCATTAAGCGCGTTGCTTCCGCTTCATAGAAATCGAACAATTCAAACATTTTTTCAACGTTGGCATATTCAAAGTTATACGTTGATTGCTCAACTTCGTTTTGATGGAATACATCACCATAAGTCACAGTACCGAATTGACCTTTGGTCCAAACAAGATCGTAAACAGAATCGACACCTTGTAGGTACATAGCCAAACGTTCAAGACCGTAAGTGATTTCGCCTGTTACAGGGTAACATTCAACACCACCGACTTGTTGGAAATAAGTAAACTGAGTGACTTCCATACCGTTGAGCCAAACTTCCCAACCTAAGCCCCAAGCGCCGAGTGTTGGAGATTCCCAGTTGTCTTCGACAAAACGAATGTCATGTACCAGCGGGTCAATCCCAATCGCTTTAAGCGAGTCGAGGTAAAGTTGTTGAATGTTATCTGGGTTTGGTTTTAACACCACTTGGAACTGGTAGTAATGCTGTAGACGGTTCGGGTTTTCCCCATAACGGCCATCTTTCGGGCGACGTGATGGTTGTACATAAGCCGCGTTCCAAGTTTCTGGCCCTAAAGCGCGAAGGAAGGTTGCTGTGTGGAATGTCCCTGCACCCATTTCCATGTCATAGGGTTGTAAAATCACACAACCCTGTTCAGCCCAGTAGTTTTGTAAGGCAAGAATTAAGCCTTGAAATGTATCAATATGCGATATGGCGCGACTCATGGTGCATCCATTAAAAATTAGAGAAAAATTGCCCCTAAGTATAAGGATTTTGCAGGGGAGTGGCAAAGGGTATAGCACAACTACCTTTCTAAGGTAGAAATTTGAGCATACATGATAGCCTTCGCCTCTTAATGTGGATAAATTTCATTAAATGTAGACGAATACCAACTCTTAAATTGTGAAAATACACTCAGTTGACGCATTTCATTATTATTTAAAAAGAAAGGTTTGCGCTCTAATGCTTCCGAAACAGGAAATAAGGTTAATTCAGTTATTGCTGAATCGAATTCACCAACGATGGAATGCAATCGAATAATCTGAGCGTGTAAAGTTGCACTTTTAGTTTTGTGCAGTTGCGCTTCAGATAGTGCAAATGCGATCTCTTCTTTAAGGGTGTTAGTATCTTTTAAAATTTCAAATTTTTTGCATAGCCCCATACAAAAAGCTTCTAAAATATCAATAATTTGATTTTCTGAATATTGAGTTTTTAAAAAGGCGATACCTTCATCTAAAGCTTCTATTGTTAAATCATCATCTAGCACAAATTGCGCCATAAACCCCATAGTATTATTTAATATAATTTCTGTTTTTTTTATGTCTTGAAGTTTTTTAATATTCTCATCATTGGATAGGATATCTATATATTTACCTATCAAAATTTTATAAATTCTCCCTTTTGAATATGTTGCAGAATTAAAATTAATTTCCTTTAGGTACATTTCTAATTCTTTATAAGGTTTTTCTATGAAATCTAAACTACATTTTAAATTTTCAGTAATCTCCATAAAAGTTTCATCAGCATCACATGCATAAATGACTTTACACTCTTCATCAGTCTCTAAAAATTGATGACTTTCATTTTGTAAAATTTGATCATTATATTCAAGCCAATATAACCAATTACTATAAGGGCGTAGCTCCTTAAGAGCGGTCATAAGAGGATCATTTTCACCACTATAACCTGCAACAATCCATGTTTTGGTGCAACCCGTTGAATGTACGACTTTTTGTAAAATGGGGTCATGCTGCGTTAATTGATTTGTAGTGTTTCTTTGTACTTGCCCTACATGTTGTCCATTAAGATAAATGATACATGGATCGTTAAAAAGCTCTGGATTAATACGATCCACAGAACCAATATCATAGATTGCAGGAAGAGGATACATCCCGACCATATAGCAAGCATTGATAAGTAAAGGGTCAAAGTTAACCGTGAGAATACGACTGAAATAGCCTTGTTTTAAAAGTTCGGCAATTGCGATATGAGCAAAATTGAGTTTTGCTTTTTGAATGCCTTTATCTTTATTACCTTCAATAAACCATTTAAATAGTTCTTTTCTTTTAACATTAGAAAGCTTGGTCATAATGCTATTGTATTGAAGTTGGCTTAAATCTTCTTGAGCAAGCCGTTGTTCTTCTTCTGTAAAGTAATTAGGAAAGTTTTCAATCGCAATTTGCATGAGCTTTTGTGCGGGTGGAATACCTGCGGAAACAGAAATACCTGCACCAACCAGTAAAATTGCTCCACCTTCCTTTTTTGCATCTTGTAGAGACGCAGCTAAATGTTTTAAAAGCTCTTCGCGTTGATTTTCTTTCATTGATGTTTCTGGTTGTAAAGTTGAGCATATTTTAGATTATAGTTTTTAGATTTACATCTAATTATATTTTTAACTTACTGAATCAATTCTTAAGTTTTTCTTTGTTATATTGACAACCATTCATAACAACAAAAGCAGCCCAGTATGCTGAAATTTATTCTATCCACCAGTTTATTGGTTCTTGGCTCTATAGGATTGGCATGTGCCCAGCAACCGATGACTGAATCTGATCCATATAACGATTGTGTTGAGCAAACTATTCAAGAACAGCAACTGGCAGGGATTAACAATAGCGTAGTACAAATTTGCGCGGATCAAGCCAAGCAAGGTTATGAAAAGCAAATTGTGGCATTACTCGATCAAATTCGGGTGCAAAGTGCTGAATGGCAGCAGCCTGAACGCTATCAAGCGATTTTGAAATCACAGCGTTTGTGGAAAGCCTATGTCGATCAAGAGTGTGATAATGCAGGACAGTATATTGGTTCACCAATGTATGCGTATTGCCCGATGGAGCAATATGCCGATCGAGTGCTACAGTTGCAGCACTACGTCAACTAAATTGGGCCAATGTGGCAATCAGAAATGCTGATGATTATAAGATATAAAATAAATGCACCTTATTAGGTCAGTCCGCGTATAATTTTGCACAGCCTACATATAAGAAAGAAGGATAATCGTGTTTCAGACCCAGTTTGAGTGGTTAAATACCTTAAAGCCGAATTTTAAAGTGTTACCGTTAAAGGAACGATTGCTCTGTGGCTTAGGGGCGTTGTTAGGTCTGGCATTGTCCTCCCTGATGAGTTGGTGGGTACTAGGAGATATCAATGCGTGGTATATCGCCCCAATGGGTGCCTCTTCGGTATTGCTGTTTGCTGTACCTGCCAGTCCTTTGGCGCAGCCATGGAATATGATTGTTGGCAATACTTTGGCGGGCTTTATAGGCGTCACTTGCGCCCTGTATCTGCCGAATTTAACCGAAGCTTTTAGTATTGCTGTAGCGTTGTCGATCTTTTTGATGATGACTACAGATTCCTTACATCCACCCAGTGGTGCAGTCGCGATTACTGCGGTGTTGGGTGGTAAAAGTGTGCATGAGCTAGGTTACGCTTTTATTGCTTATCCTGTGTTATTGAATTCATTATTGCTATTGGTAATTGCGATTATCTTTAACCGAATGTTGGGACGCAAATATCCGCAAACAGCACAGCTCAACTCACGTTCCACCGATCCGACCCCGACTCAAAAAGTCACCATTCAGCCGCAAGATATTCACAATGTATTGGAGCATCAGCCGCAATTACTCGACATCAGTGAATATGACTTACAAAAGATTATTCTTAAGGCACAAGAAATTGCCAATGCACGTGCAGTGAATGAACTAACCTGCAAAGACCTGATGTCTAAAGATGTACTGATGTTGAATGAGCAGGATGATATTCATCTGGCTTTAGATAAATTCAAGCAGATTAATTTGATGAGTTTGCCTGTGGTCAATGACGCTCGGCAGTTGGTAGGTACTTTAGCGCTGTATGAAGTGGTGGAGTGGTTTAAACGTGCTGCCGACCCAAAAGCCAGTTGGGAACATCAGGTGAAACAGATTATGAACCGACAAGTGGTGACGGTACAGCCAAATCAGCCGATACAGGATTTGGTGCCCTATTTTGTTGAGCGTTCGTTTAACTATATTCCTGTGGTTGAGCAGCAACAACTGGTGGGAATGATTAGTCGTGCAGATATGATTGCGGCATTGAACCAGCAATTAATTCAATTGAAAAATCAAAAATAGAGGAAGTAAAAATAAAAAAAGCTACGACTCTTTGGGGAAAAAGCCGTAGCGACCAAAACGGTAGGTCAAATGATGTTGCTTAAAACCTATAATGGCGTCTTGTTGTTATTCACAGTCCGCATAGGGCGCTGGTAATTCGATGTATTTGAATAACTGTCATCCTGACGTTTAGGAATGACCAACCATAAAACCAAATACACCAGAATGCCTGGAAAGGCGGCGCTCATGACGGAAACTAAAAAGAAGATAATTCTTAATAAATTTGCGTTCCAACCAAAACGTTCAGCAATACCGCCCATAACACCTGCAATTATATTTTGGCGATTCGAACGATATAAACCAACATTGGCCATTCAGGTCTCCTTAAAAATTGAATGAGAGATATTTTGTAATCTCATACTAAATAAATGGTGATGTAATTCAATTTTTAAAGCAAAGCCAGCACCAAAATAGTTAAGTTATGTAAATAAACATAGGCGTTCAGCCGTGCACTACATAAAATGTGATCAAATTTACAGATGCTTTTATTTTTGATAAGTAAATACAGGCACTTGCAATGCTATTGCTGAATTTAAGGATAAATGACGCGATAACATTTTTTTACCCTCTGGGTGTTCGGTCAAATGAATGTGGATTGTGTATTAACGTGATGAAATGGAAAAGTGTAAGACTTCATCCGAAGTTCGGTGGGGTGCTATTGGGTTGTTTATGGGCCAGTCTCATTTTGGCGGCGTGTGGTCGCTCAACTACTCCAAATGAAACGGCATCTGCTGCTGAAGGACAGTCCGCATCTGCTGCCAATTTGCCGCCACAGTCAGGCAAAAAACTCACAGAACTGGCGGGGCAGGCCAGTATGCCCAACGAGTCGGCATCAACAGTGCAACAAAATTTAGTCGATGAGCAAGCCCCTTATGTCGGGCGTTATCATGTCAAGATTTCCTGTAAAGATGACTTCGTGCAATGTTCCGAAGGTTCGGCGGAATATATTTTGACTTTGGCTGCCGATGGTTCTGCTTATCGGAGTATTGTTTACACGGGCAAGCTGTTTAGTGAAAAAATGGCTGAAGACAGCAATATTCGGACTTATCGACGTGATACGTGGTCAGTGAACCCAGAAGATGCTGAATTGGTGGTGCATTTAGAAGAGGGGGCGGAATTTTATTATCGGGTCGATGAGCAGCATCATCTTATTTTAGATTTGGATCAAACTTTAGATTTGGACAATCAAATGAATCAGCATTTATTTGCAGCGGGCTATCCGATGCCTACACAAGCGTATCGTTTAATTCGAGATAAATAACTTGATATCAAGTTGAGATGAGAAGACCTGAAGAAAGTCTAAAGCTGAAACAGCTCAATAGAAGTGTATTGAAAGAGATATTATAAGAAATTTTGCAGTAAATGGTGGGTCGTCCGCGACTCGAACGCGGGACCAACGGATTAAAAGTCCGCTGCTCTACCAACTGAGCTAACGACCCATTTAGAATGCTTTCACATTATGACAGCTTTTTGATAAAGCTTAAAGATGGTGGGTCGTCCGCGACTCGAACGCGGGACCAACGGATTAAAAGTCCGCTGCTCTACCAACTGAGCTAACGACCCATCAGGAATCAAAATAAGTGGTGGGTCGTCCGCGACTCGAACGCGGGACCAACGGATTAAAAGTCCGCTGCTCTACCAACTGAGCTAACGACCCATCTCGTTTTGATGGAGCGTATTGTAGCAAGATATCGAACGAGCGCAAGAGAAAAATCGCAAAGTTGTTGATGTTTGATTATAAATACAACAACTTTGCCTGATTTTATGCAAAAAATTGCCAGAATTTCAGTTTAGAAGCGATATTGGTACTGTTGAATATTGCTGTAAATTTCAGTACTCATATCGCAATAGGCGTTGCTATTGGGCAGCAAGACTAAAATTTGCTCATTGGTTTTTTCTGGATTGAAGGCTTGCTCTTTCAGCTTGCTCTTCTGATATTTAAAGGTGCCTGTGGTTTCTACTTGTTTTTGAACACGTAAGAACACAGGGATGGCATAGGCTGGTAAGCTCTTCTTGAAGCAACTGAGCATGGCGTGTAAGTCTTGTTCATTCAGTTGAGCTTGTTCTGCCAAGGTAATGGCAGCCATCCCTGCACGTCCGTTGGTGTGTGGAATTTCCACGCCATACACCACAGCTTCAGCAATTTTGGGATATTCGCACAACATGTTCTCAACTTCGGTGGTCGAGACATTTTCTCCTTTCCAGCGGAAGGTATCGCCAAGGCGGTCCACAAACTGTGCATGGCGGAAGCCAATATCACGGACTAAATCACCCGTGTTAAAGTAGGCATCACCATGTTTAAACACATTCGGCATAATTACGGACTTGTTTTTTTCAGGGTCGGTATAGCCATCAAAAGGGGAGCGACGGGTAATTTTACCGATCAATAGACCGACTTCGCCTTTACTCACTTTTTGACACCAACCGTTTGCATCACGAATTGGTTCATTCTTTTCTTTGTCGAATTGAACAATGGCATACGGTGTTGGGGAAAATCCGACGGTGTTGTCGAAATTAAATACATTGCTAAAGCCAACGTTACCTTCACTGGATGCATAGAGTTCGAGCACTTCTTCTACACCAAAACGTTGTTTAAATTTGTCCCAGATATTCGGGCGCATGCCATTGCCAATCATTTTTTTGACGCGATGGGCATGGTCTAACTCCGATGCAGGAGCATCCATTAAGTAACGGCAAAGCTCTCCGACATAGCCAATCGCAGATGCATTGAATTTTTGCACATCTTTCCAGAATGCAGAGGTCGAATATTTGCGTCGTAATGCTAAAGTCGCACTACTTGCAATCACCCCACACCAGCACACCACAATGCCTGTCGCATGGTAGAGCGGCAAGGTAACGTACATGACATCGTCACTGTTTAAATCCAGCACGTGCCCATAAGTGCCATAGGCAAGGGTCCAGCGACTATGGGTGAAGATGACTGCTTTCGGTAAGCCTGTGGTACCCGAAGTATAGATGTAAAATAAGCCATCTTTGCCTTTCACGCTGTGCGTGGTGGGCGTGTTAAAGGTCGGAAAGGTGATGATTTCATCGGCTAAATTTAGATAATGTGTGGGTGCTGTACCTACATGCTGACGTGTTTCTTGATCGGCAAACCAATAAAAGCGCTGCTCTGCCAAGTTAAGGTCTTGGCGAATTTCATCTACAGCGGCGCGGCATTCTTCTCCAACAATAAGTGCAATAGGATTGACTAAATTAATACTATGCGCCAAAACTTTGCCGACTTGTGAGGTGTTTACTAAAGCTGCTGTGACCCCGATTTTTGCCAAAGCTAAAATGCTGGCAACCAGTTCTGGGCGGTTTTCAATCATCACCGCAATGACATCACCTTTTTGCGCACCAATTGACAAGTAATAATGTCCAATTTGGTTTGCCCAATCATTGAGTTGTTGGTAGGTATATTTCTGCTCTTCAAATAATAAGGCATAGCCATGTGGGTTGCGTTTTACGGCCTTTTCAAAAGCAATGCCTAGGCCTGCTGGTGAGTTTGGGGTGCGCAAATAAGCCTGTTTTAAGCCTGTGACCAGATGTGGCAGTTTTCCAATAAATTGCGGGATTTTTGCAGCGACGTCTGTTATTCCAATAAGATCGCTTTGTGTGGTTTGGCTCATAAGAATCCTATTTATTTTTCGTGTCCAATACGATGTCTTTATCTACAGGTTGAACGTAGTAATCTGTACAGTTGTCCTTTTAATCGTTTCTTTCTAGTGCAATCAACCTAATCTGTTCAAAATAACAAAAAAAACCTAGCCATCGAAATGACTAGGTTTTAATTATTTTACAGCAATTGGGTAAATACTTACTCTGCTGTAGGTGTTGCTTTTTTCGGTGGGCGACCACGTGGACGACGCGGACGAGCTTTTTCTTTCTCTTCCTTTTCAGCTGCAGTTTCTTCTGTCGCCGTATCTTCGACAACATCTACAGCCAACTCAGTCTGTACAGGTTCTGCTTTTGCTTTTGCTTTCGCAGGGGCCTTTGTTTTAACCGTTGCTTCTTCTGCTACTACTGGTTCAGCAACAGCTTCGGTTACTGTAACTTCAGTAGTAGTGGTCTCTACAGGCTCAACTACAGCTGCAACCTCTTCAACCACTGGAGCGACAGCAGGCTCAGTCGCAACAGGAGCCTCTTCTACTTGAGCTTGTTTCGTTTGCGCTAGGGCTTGTTCTGCAGCCTGTTTTGCTAAACGACGACGCTCACGTGGGTCATTGGCTACGCGCTTTTCTGACTCTGGCTTTGGTGGTGTTAAGTCTAACACTGGTGCAGGTTCAGCTTCAGGCGTAGCTTTCGCAACTTCTACATCACGCGTGACAGGTTTTTTCTCCGCTTCAACGGCTACGCTACTTGAGTTCAGGCTCGCTGCATACTCAGTAGTGAACTTTTGAAGTGCGCGGTTGAAAGTCGGGATTAAGCCAAATTGCTCAATCAGCACAGCGCAGTCTTCACCATACACATGGCGAATTAAGCTACCAACGGTGTATTGCGCTAAAGTCGGTACTTGTGATGGATTCAGCTTTGGCGCTTGTGCTTGTTTAGCTTGAGCATCACGTTGTTGGCGACGACGCATACGCGGGTCATTGCTTGCACGTTTGCCATCAGAACGAGGCTTTTGCTCTTCCACTTGAGTTGTTGGTGCTTCCACCTGAACTTCAACTTTTGCTTCAGTCACTACAGTTGTAGGAGCAGCTTCAACCACTTCTGGAGCTTCAGTCACAGCAGGAACAACGGCTTCAACAGCCTTTGCGGTTGTGGTGTTGTTGATGGCGATGATTTCACTTTGCGCTTGATCAACATTCACTACCAATGCTGTAGGAAGCATGTCTTGACGTGGAGCATCAATTAATTCCACTTTGACTTGTTGCTCATCTACAACTACTGGCGCTGGAGCCGCTGCTACAGGTTGTTGTTGTTCGTTAAATACGCTTTGGTCGCGGTGGCGATTTGGGCGATTCGGACGCTGTTGGTTGTTACGATCACGACGTGGAACAGCTTGTTCAACATGTGTTTCGCTTTGTTGATCTTGCTGTGGTTGGCGTTGTTGCTGACGTTGACGCTTTTGCTCACGCTGTTCTTGGCGTTGATCTTGGCGCGACATTTGAACAACTTCTTCAACCACTTGATTTTGTTCTTGTGGTTGCTCACGTTGTTCGCGTTGCTTGTTATTGTTACGCTTTTTGTTGTGACGTTGCGATTTTTCTTCTTTCTCAGAATTTTTTTCTGCAAAGTCACGTTGCTCTGATTTTTGTGGAGCAGGAGTCGCTGATAAGTACACATTGTTGCTGGCTACAGGTGCTGTTGTCACAGCAGCAGGAGCAGTAGTTACTTGACCAAATTGACCACGGCTGACGGCACCGCCATTCACCATTTGTTCAATTGCCGCAGCTGCATTATTTGCTGTACGTGCTTGATCTACAGTTGCTGCTTGCTTTTGAACAAACAAGTTTTCTAACCATGCACATGGGCTGCTTGAAGCAGTTGCTACAGCAGCAGGGTTAGGGGCTTGCGTGCTTTGTTGAGCAGCTTGCTGTGGCTTTTTCTTGCCATGTTTTTCAGCAATTGGTGCAACGCTTGGTTGTTGATCAGCATCTTCTAAATGCCAATCTGAAGCTTCATAACCCAATTCTTTTTCGCTAGAACGTGTTGCTTCGGTACGTTCATAGCTGGTTGGCGCGAAGCCTTCAGGGTTGTAAGAAATTTCGTAATGTGGTGTTTCTAAGTGAGGGTGTGGTAATACTGTCACACGAACACCTGAGGTTTGCTCTAAGTAAACCAAGCTGTGACGCTTTTCATTCAATAAGAATGCAGCAATTTCTACTGGCACTTCAACCTGAACTTCACCATGACGTTCACGTAGGGCAATTTCTTCCACTTTACGCATAATTGAAAGTGAAAGTGAGCGCAAGTCACGCACCATACCTGTACCATGACAGCGCGGGCAAACGTAACCAGTGGCTTCTTCTAAAGATGGACGTAAGCGTTGACGGCTCATTTCCATTAAACCAAAGCGTGACAATTGACCAAACTGAATGCGGGCACGGTCGCTTTGTGTTGCTTCACGTAATTTCGCTTCAACCATGCGTTGGTTGCGGTCTTTGGTCATATCGATGAAGTCGATGACCACTAAGCCACCAATATCACGTAAGCGCAATTGACGTGCAATTTCTTCTGCGGCTTCTAGGTTGGTATTCAGTGCAGTTTCTTCTACATCATGTCCACGAGTCGATTTTGCCGAGTTAATATCAATCGAAACCAAAGCTTCTGTTTGGTCAATCACGATTGAACCACCAGAAGGTAATTTTACTTCACGCTCATACGCGGTTTGAATTTGGCTCTCAATACCAAAATGAGCAAATAATGGCTCGTTTAAGGTATAGGTTTTTAATTTATCAATTTGACGAGGCATGACTGCTTTTACGAAGTTATAGGCTTCGTTATAGGCTTGCTCAGAGTCAATCAAAATTTCAGCAACATCATCACGTAAATAATCACGGATGGCACGCGTTACCACACCTGCTTCTTGATGCACCAACATTGGTGATGGACCAGAATTTGCTGTGCTTTGGATTTGTGCCCAAAGATCGAGGAGATGTTGAAGATCGAGTTGTAACTCTTCTTGAGAACGACCAATACCTGCGGTACGTACAATCACGCTCATGCCACGCGGGACATTCAGTGATGCTAACATTTCTTTTAATTCTTCACGAACTGAACCCGAAATTTGACGGCTGATGCCACCACCTTTTGGATTGTTTGGCATAAGGACTAAATAGCGACCTGCCAAAGAAATAAAGGTGGAAAGTGCCGCGCCTTTGTTGCCGCGTTCTTCTTTTTCCACTTGGACTAAAAGCTCAGTACCTTCAGTAATCAGTTCACGGATATTCGAAGTCTGGCGAGGGTCAGCTTTGTAGTATGAATTTGCGATTTCGCGCATAGACAGGAAGCCTTGGCGGCCTGCACCGTATTCTACAAATACAGCTTCTAAAGAAGGCTCGACGCGAGTCACGTGACCTTTATAGATATTCGATTTTTTTTGTTCACGGGTACGATTTTCTAAATCAAAATCGTAAAGACGCTGACCAGTAACAAGTGCAACGCGGACTTCCTCAGCATGTGTTGCATTAATCAACATACGTTTCATGGGTGTAACACCTTATAGTGATACACAGCAAAAAATCGCTATTCACGTAGCGAACATCAAACATCATGGATCAAACTCAGATCTCAAATAAACCAATTGTGGTCTGAGGGTTTTCACTGGCCTTTTTTAAGGTGGGCTCCAGTTTTGATTCACGTATTGATGATGGCAATACGGCTTCAATCTTTCAACGATTAAAGACACCTGTACACTTCACTGGCGAACGAGCGGTGCATTGGATGTGAGTAACTTTCACTGTCACATTGCTCGAAGAGCATCCCTACATAAGAGTGTCTTGATACGGAATTATCGTCGTATCTTTACAAATTGTGCAGATCCAATGCATCAGACGCTGTAGCCTGAATGTGGTTTCAGGGTGCGACTAATCTGATGTGTATCAGTTTACGTTTAAAAACCAACTTGAGGTTGGCGACATATTTTTTCAGGCAAACTGATTTATGTACCTGAGGTACAATTAAACGCAACAGTTTGCAGTTTTGCCGATATAATAAGCCTTCGGCGTCGGCATAATTCTTTTGGGACCTTTTCGAGTTTATAATCAAAATGTCAGTCACATTTCAACTTAAATTCAATTGAAATGCTTTGATGATGATTCACTTACGATGGTTTCCGTGCGCTGACTATAGCAAACCTTGCATCATCTGCCTATGGGCTAAGCTAACGTTTCTAGTGAAAAGTATAGCCTAAATGGTCAGTTTTTAATCAATTTTAGTATTTTTTTAGGTCACAGTATCTGTATGAATTCTACGCAAGAATGGCAAAGTGTCACTTGGTTTGAAGTGGATGAGCATCAAGCGGGTCAACGCATCGATAATTTTTTATTTAGCCGACTCAAAGGTGTGCCGAAAAGTCGCATTTATCGTTTAATTCGTGAAGGGCAGGTGCGCGTGAATAAAAAGCGCATTAAAGCTGAAACTAAATTGGCAATTGGGGATCAGATTCGCGTTGCACCAATTCGTTATGAACAAAAAGATGAAACGGCTGCCCCTGTTTCAGACAAAGTCGCACAAAGTCTACTGAGCCGTGTGGTATATGAAGACGAAGGACTGATGGTGGTGAATAAGCCATCGGGCATTGCAGTACATGGCGGTAGTGGTGTGGCCTATGGTTTGATTGAAGGCTTACGCGCTGCAACGGGTAAAAAATATTTAGAACTGATTCACCGTATTGACCGTGATACCTCAGGCTTGGTGATGATTTCTAAGAAACGCAGTGTGTTAAAGACTTTGCAAGATATGCTGCGTGAACACAAAATTAAGAAGACCTATGCTGCTGTGGTCAAAGGTGTCGTGAGTCTTGATAAACAGTTGATTGATGCGCCTTTACACCGTTATGAACTCTCAAATGGTGAGCGTCGTGTACGCGTATCGAAAGAAGGGAAAGACTCGAAAACTCAGTGGAATGTCGCTGAGCGTTTTATGCATGCGACTTTGGTGTATGCTTCACCGCTTTCAGGTCGTACTCATCAAATTCGCGTACATGGTTTAAGTATTGGTCATCCCTTAGTTGGTGATGATAAATATGGTCATGAAACTGAGTACAATGGTCCTAAACCACGTCGATTATGTCTACACGCCATGCGTTTGGATATTCCAGGTTATCCGCCAATTGAAGCGCCTTTACCTGAAGATATGCAGAGTATTGTGGCGCAGTTAAGAGCGCAGAAGAAGGATTAAGTCTTTTCCCTTTCATTTTAGGAGAGGTGATAAAGACATGACTTTTGTTGGTTGTGATTAATTTAAAATGATGCTGTATTGGTCATCTTTACTTTTCAAAGATGAAAAGTAACAAAAATCTTTTGTTGAGCTGATGGAACGTCCTGAACGCGCTTTAAGCACTGCTTTAAAGCGAAGTGCAAGTCAGCTCAACTGCGACATCCTTGTCGCCATCATGTAGCAAATGCGTTGTGTAAATTGTCTTTATAAAAGTAAATATTGGAACCCCAGCATGAATAAACCTGTAGAACTGATTATCTTTGATTGGGATGGTACATTATTTGATTCAGTGGGGCAGATTGTGGACAGCCTTTTGTTTGCAGCGCAGCAATTTGAACAACCCTTAACACCTGAAGCAGCAAAAAGTATTATTGGTTTGGGTTTGCCTGAAGTGGCTCAAGTTTTATTTCCGGCAGTACCTGAATTACATACTGATCTTTTGAAATGTTATGGCGATCATTATGTTGCGCATTCAAAGGATGATGCTTGGTTTGCGGGTATTGCTGAAATGTTGTACGGACTCAAAAATCAGGGTGCACGACTTGCGGTGGCGACAGGTAAAAGCCGTAGAGGTTTGGATCGAGTGTTGACTCAAACCAATAGTCATGATTTGTTCGAGATTACGCGTGCAGCAAGTGAAACCAAGTCTAAACCTGATCCGCTGATGTTGACCGAAATCTTGGCTTGCACAGGCGTAAAAGCTGAACAGGCGATTATGGTCGGGGATACTTCTTATGATTTGGAAATGGCGCAAAACATTGCCATGCCAAGAGTCGGCGTCGCCTATGGTGTACATACAAAAAATATTTTGCAGCAGTTTAACCCGTTGACCATTGCAGACGATGTCGCAAGCTTGGATCAGTTTTTAAATCTGCAAGTAAATGCTTCTGATGTGGCTTAAGCACAGTTGATTATTTTTCAAGGCGTGTAAGGATATGCGCCTAAAATTACTTTTGAATAACAAGAAAATCCGCTATGAGTCGTTCTATTCGATTACTTCATTTATTACAGCATCTCCGTGAACAGCGTTATCCTGTTACGGCGCAACGTTTGGCTGAACATTTACAAATCAGTGTGCGAAGTGTTTATCGAGATATTGAAAGTTTACGTGATCAAGGGGTCAATATTGAGGGAAGTGTCGGCGTAGGATTTCAATTAAAAGAAAACTTTCTCCTTCCGCCCATGAGTTTGGATGAATCAGAAATTGAGGCGATGTATTTGGCATTACAATGGGCTAAATCTATTCCTGATCAAGCATTACAACAGGCTTCACATTCGGTATTAAGCAAATTAAGAGCAGTCTTGCCACTAAGAAAACAAGAGTTTTTAAATGATACTTATCTAAAATCGATTCATTCGTGGATTGAAGTTGATCAAAGTATTGTTGAACAAGTTCGTATTGCCATTCGTTTACAAACTAAAATCCAGATTGATTATATTGATGAACAAAAACAGATTTCACACAGGCAATTATGGCCGTTTGCATTGGGATATTTTAACGACAAAATGTTGTTGGCTGCGTGGTGTGAATTACGGGAAGATTTTAGAAATTTCCGTTTAGATCGAATACAAACGCTCATATTAACTGAACAAGTCTACCCTCAATTTAAACGTCATTTATTTCAGCAATGGTGTCAAAAGGAATTTTCAAATTCATAAAAATGCCCCAACACTACTGACAAAAACTGACACAGCATCGTTCTATTCTAAAAAAACAATAAACACAGAGGATAGAACAATGGCTTTAACTTTATATACAAATAAGCAATCTCGCGGCGTAGTGGTGGATTGGCTTATTCTTGATTTGGGGATTGAAGTTGAGCGCATAGAAGTCGCTTATGGCGAGGAAATGAAATCAGCCGAATTTTTAAAACTCAACCCTTTTGGTAAGGTGCCAGTTTTGGTTGATGGTGATGTGGTGGTTTATGAGCTAGATGCCATTTGTGCATATTTGGCAGATAAATTCTCTGAAAAAGGTTTAGCGCCTGCACTCGATGATCCGAAACGAGGCTTATATTATCGTTGGTTGTTTTTTGGCGCAGGACCTTTTGCAGCCGCTTCTGACAATGAACATTTAAAAGTTCAGGTTGCACCAGAGCAAAAAATGTTTATGGGCTATGGCGATTATCAAGATACCTATCAAGCGTTGATTCAAGGTTTGGAACAAGCAAGCCCGTATTTATGCGGTTCACAGTTTACAGCAGCCGATATCAGTTTAGGGGCAATGATCATGTGGCAATTAAAAATGAATTTATTAAAACCACATCCTGCAATTGATCGCTATGTATCGGCCATACAGCAACGTGAAAGTTTAAAGAATAATCCTACTTTATTTGCAGCGTAAAACCATTTTACTCCGATAAGCCTCTTATAAAAGAGGCTTATTTTTTGTGGTAGATATTATATAAATAGACGCCTTGCTTCTTATTTTTTAGTCGTAGATGAAAAGTTCGATTGACATATACATAGCTAAATTCTGAATGATTTGGTCATTTTTCTCTTTGATTTTTCTACGCTGTTTATGTTGATGGATAAAACAAAAAAAGATTTATAGGTTCTAACTATTATAGAAAATAAAATAAGTATTGGCGTAAAACCCGCAATTTTCCGATGCTTAAGCGGTCTAAAACATACTCGTTTTTAGTGGTGCTTAGGGATAAGCCCTCGGTTTCTCCTTCGGTCATTTGCAAGGTCTATTTTGACGATTTCTTGATTTTCCTTGCTCGCTAAAACGGTATCTGTCTCTATTTTGCAGTTTAAGGAAACCTAGATGTCGAACTCTGCTGTTGTTGAATCCGTTGCGCAGGCTTTACGTAACGCTGAGCTTACACAAACTGCGATTGCACCCATTCGCCCACAACTGGGCGCGGAACAAGCAGACGTCGATATTGCGTATGCGGTTCAGGAAGTGAATACCCAACGTGCCTTGAAAGAAGGGCGCCGCTTAGTGGGGCGTAAAATTGGCCTCACCTCTAAAGTGGTCCAAGCTCAATTGGGCGTGGATCAACCTGATTTTGGCATGTTGTTTGCCGACATGGCTTATGGCGATGGTGAGGCTATTCCAGCAGGGTTATTGATTCAACCTAAAGTTGAAGCTGAAATTGCGCTGATTATTAACAAAGATTTAACCCAAGAAAAACATAGCTATGCGGACATTATCAGCGCTACAGCTTATGCCTTGCCTGCCATAGAAGTGGTGGATAGCCGTATTGAAAACTGGAAAATTTCACTGATTGATACCGTGGCGGACAATGCGTCTTCTGCTGCTTTTGTGTTGGGTTCACGCCCAGTGAAATTAGATCAGCTTGATTTGGCTAATTGCAAAATGACCATGACCCGCGGTGATGAAGTGGTTTCACAAGGCATCGGTAAAGCCTGTTTAGCCAATCCTTTAAATGCCGCAGTTTGGCTTGCCGATGAAATGGTACGTCGTGGTCGTCCACTGTTGGCTGGTGACATTATTTTAACGGGTGCTTTGGGCCCAATGGTGATTGCAAACCCGGGTGACGAATTCAAAGTTGAAATTGAAGGCTTTGGTTCAGTGGTCGCTGCGTTTGCTGTGGAATAAATTGAAATTTTGAGAGAGTAGATGCATGAAAAAGATTAAATGTGCATTAATCGGTCCGGGAAATATTGGGACTGATTTGCTATATAAGTTACAGCGCAGCGAGTTTTTGGAACCTGTCTGGATGGTGGGGATTGACCCAACTTCAGAAGGTTTGACCCGCGCAGCGAGTATGGGCTTAAAAACTACAGCTGAGGGTGTAGATGGCCTACTGCCACATGTGCTTGCGGATGAAATTCAAATTGCCTTTGATGCGACCTCGGCTTATGTGCATGCAGAAAACAGCCGCAAGTTGAATGAGTTGGGTGTGCAGATGATTGATCTGACGCCTGCTGCGATTGGTCCATTCTCTGTGCCGCCTGTCAACCTTCAAGAGCTCTTGGATGCAGGTGAGTTACCGAATGTGAACATGGTGACCTGTGGTGGACAAGCGACCATTCCGATGGTGGCTGCCATTTCTCGCGTACAAGCGGTGAGTTATGGTGAAATTATTGCAACCGTTTCAACCAAGTCGGTTGGTCCAGGCACGCGTAAAAACATTGATGAATTTACCCGTACTACGGCTGGCGCAATTGAAAAAGTCGGCGGTGCAAAACAAGGCAAAGCCATCATCATTATTAACCCAGCCGAACCACCATTGATGATGCGTGATACGGTGCATTGCTTGGTCGAAGGTGAACCTGATCAAGCAGCAATTACGGCTTCTGTTCAAGCCATGATTGCCGAAGTTCAGAAATATGTACCAGGCTATAAACTGGTGAATGGCCCAGTATTTGATGGCAACCGCGTGTCGATATATCTTGAAGTAGAAGGCTTGGGTGATTTCTTGCCAAAATATGCAGGGAATTTGGACATTATGACTGCGGCAGCTGCGCGTACTGCGGAAATGTTTGCGGAACGTTTATTGGCTACGGCTGAAGTATAAGGAGCAACCCATGTCTAAGATTATTGTGCATGATATGACTTTACGTGATGGTATGCACCCACAGCGCCATCAAACCACTGTTGAGCAAATGATTGCAATTTCGACTGCATTGGATGATGCAGGTGTACCGCTGATTGAAGTGACGCATGGTGACGGCTTGGGCGGTTCATCAGTGAATTATGGTTTCGCTGCGGCAACCGATGAAGAGTATTTGTCAGCGGTTGTCCCACGCATGAAAAACGCCAAAGTTTCGGCATTATTGTTGCCGGGAATTGGTACAGTTGATCATTTAAAAATGGCACATGAAATTGGCGTTTCGACCATCCGTGTGGCCACCCACTGTACCGAAGCGGATTGCTCAGAACAGCATATTACTGCGGCACGTCAGCTGGGTATGGATACCGTTGGTTTCTTGATGTTGGCACATATGGCATCGCCTGCTCAATTGCTTGAAGAAGCGAAAAAGATGGTGTCCTATGGTGCAAACTGTATTTATGTGACTGATTCTGCGGGTTATATGCTACCGCAAGATGTGACGGACCGCGTGGGTTTACTCCGTCAAGAGTTGGACAGCAGTATTGAACTGGGTTTCCATGGTCACCATAACTTGGGTATGGGCGTGGCAAATACAGTAGCCGCGGTTGATGCTGGTGCAATTCGTGTCGACTTGGCATCTGCGGGTTTAGGTGCAGGTGCAGGCAATACACCACTGGAATTGTTCATTGCAGTTGCCAACCGTATGGGCTTAGAAACAGGTGTGGATCTGTTTAAAGTCCAGGACGTGGCAGAAGATTTGGTCATTCCAATGATGCTGAATCCAATTCGTGCTGACCGTGATGCTGCAACTTTAGGTTATGCAGGTGTCTATTCATCATTCTTACTCTTCGCAAAACGTGCGGAAGCGAAATATGGTGTGTCTGCACGTGAAATCTTGTTGGAATTAGGTCGTCGTGGGACGGTTGGTGGTCAGGAAGATATGATTGAAGATTTGGCTTTGACCATGTCGAAAGCGAAGGTAGCTTTGGTTTAATTTATTAATATGTATTTGAAAGGCGTCCTTTGGGACGCTTTTTTGTTTTTGGCATTTAGAAATTATTCGGGGGGAATGTCATCAGCAACCTGCGTGATATTTGAAATAGACTGTTTTTGCAATAGCAGTATTTAAATGTATCTGGTGAACAGGTTTTGCTGATGACAAATGTTTTTGGTTCTTTTGGCATAACAAAAGAACGAAATGAGCTCCGAAAAATGGATTTAAAGCAGTAAGACTCCGTAGTGAATAGCTTAAGAAGAAGGCAGTTTTTTAAATCTAGTTATTATTACAACGTGATTTTTTATTTTATATCGCATTTAATAAATTAGACTTTTCTTGTTTTTGATTACGTATTCTTCTAGTTTTAAAGCGATTTAACCTCATTATGCACATATAGAAAATTTCTGTGATATGAGCGCTTTTTCTTATAAATCTACGCCGCTATGGAAAAGTGAGCTTGAACTACTTAAACAAAAAAACGCTTAATTATTAAAATTATTCAGAAAAGAAAGAGGTTTCAAACGAACAAGCTTATAGAAGCTCAATCTTTCAGCACGAGCTGCAAAATGGTGTTTAACATGAGTTATTGTAATTTTATCTAAATGAAAAAAGTGAGAGGACTCCCTTCGCATTTATAGTGGGTGAAGTCGCATTTTCTTAAGACTGTGGTCGGATTTTTTCTCTTCGATGAGTTCCGCATGATGGCGTCATAGCTTAACGTGATCATTGGAATGAATATCATGCATCGTCAAACTTTATGGACAGCCATCTGTGTTGCAATTGCAGCATTAGGTACAACTGCAACGAATGCAGAATTTATCGACGATAGCCAAGTCCAGTTAAAATTCAGAAATTTCTACTTAGACCGCCAGTATGAAACTGTGCCACAAAACAACTGGGGTAGTTGGTCGCAGGCCATCACCTTAGATGCCAAATCAGGATATGCCGAATTAGGTGGTTTGCAATTGGGCGCCGATCTTTTGGTGCAACATGCATTTCGTCTAAATGGCCGTGACAAAAATGCCGATTGGGTACTTCCACATAATGGACAGGAACAAGCCAGCAATTTCGGCAAAGTCGGTGCGACTTTAAAAGCCAAAGTGTCACAAACAGAATTGAAAGTGGGTGAGTTATTGCCTGTTTCTCCAGTTTTAGTCTTTGATCCATCGCGTCAGTTATTGACCACGTATAGCGGGGCATGGTTGGAGTCTAAAGAGCTGAAGGATACCAAACTGAGTTTGGCGTATATTGATGGGATTAATGCACGTTATGACAATCAGTTTCAGGACTTAAGTTTATTTCCGAACAATAACCCAAATACGGCCAAAGCCGCGGACGGGATGTATATCGCGGGGATTGATCATCAGTTTAATCCTGCGATTGGAGCAAGCTATTGGTATGCCGATGTCAAAGACATTTATCAGCAGCATTATGCAGGTATCAATTACAACACCACGCTGGGTTCGAAGACTAAGCTAATCAGCCATGTTCGTTATTTTGATAACTCAGCGTCAGGCGATAAATTGTATGGTGAGATTGATAACCAAGCCTTGTCGATGGGGGCGAAATTCAATCATGGTGCACATACGCTTGGTCTGGGCTATCAACAAATGTTTGGGGAAAATAATTTCCCAACATTGGCAGGTTGGGTGCCACAACCTTATTTGGTGAATTGGTCTGTTGCAACCTTTACCAATGCCAAAGAGAAATCTTGGAATATCTCCTATGGCTATGACTTTGCCGAATTGGGGCTAAAAGGCTTGAATGCCAATGCGATTTACTTTGCAGGCTTTGATGCCAAAGCGGGCGGAAAAACGAATCAGGACGAACAAGAGCTGAACTTGATTGTGAATTACACTGTACCTGAAGGCAAATTCAAAGGTTTGGGCGTTCAGGCGATGTATATCGATACCGATTATGACTGGAAAAGCGACCTGAAAGAGTACCGTATCGCGACCACTTATAGCTATAAATTCTAAGTTTAAAACTGCCATCGAGCGATTTGGTCACACATCGCTCTTTATTGTTTCAGTGGAGTGTCAATGGTTTATTGTGAGCTAGTGATTCATTTTTAAGTAAAAATATTGTTTAAAAACACAATGTTAAATAATCGTTTTTTTATAGTATGTGATCGAAAACAAGTATCAGTACAAGGCTTTTGAACAGGTAAGATGGAGCAGTAAAAACCTGTCGAAATGAATGAATTGACCTGTCCTGAACACAGAACATCAGACAGGTCTTAGGCTGTACGAGGAGTATGTATGAGCACGGTCCAAATCCCCAATTACACCACCGACCCATTCTTTGGCTTGGAAGATAAATGGATTGAAACGGCTGAAGGTGAGTTAACCCATTACCATGAAGTGGGTCAAGGAACGCCAATTTTATTTTTACACGGTTCAGGTACAGGTGTATCGGCAGCGGCAAACTGGTGGTTGAACTTACCACAAATTGCTGAACAAGCCCGTTGTATCGCGATTGACTCGATTGGCTATGGTCAGACCGTTGTGGCAGATGGTACGGCCTATGGTATTCGTGCATGGGTAGATCATGCAGTCCGTACATTGGATGCTTTAGGCATTGAAAAAACTTGGTTGGTGGGTAACTCATTGGGTGGTTGGTTAGCTTTCCAAATGGTGCTCGATTACCCTGAACGTGTGTTGGGCATTGTGTCGATGGGTACAGGCGGTGCGAAGCAAACTGCTGCACTAAAAGCCCATGCCAACCCAGTGTTAACCGAAGAAGGCATTAAAAACACCTTGTCGATGTTTGTGGTCGATAAAAGCTTAATTACCGATGAATTGGTGAAAGTTCGTTATGAAGCGGCAAAAAATGATTATGCTTCAGACCGTTTAATGGATGTGGTCGGTGCACGTGACCGTGATCGCTTCGAGTTCCCGCTCGATTTTGACAAGATGAAAGACATTCAAGTGCCTGTACTGCTGATTCATGGGGTTCAGGATGTGGTGATTCCTGTATCTCGCACATGGGATATTCTGAATACAGTTCCATTTGCCGATGCACATATTTTTAGTCAGTGTGGACATTGGTCACAAGTGGAAAAAGCCGAAGAATTTAATACAGTGATTAAAGATTATTTGACAGCACGTGGTGTCAAATAATCTCTTGAACAAGATAGGGGATGGTTAAGCCATCCCTTTTTATGCCTGAAATTTCATCGTGGTCAAGCAAATTTACAGCGTGATAAAACCCGCCGCGACATTAATGCTAATCGCTAAAATGGACGTGTTAAACCCATAAGCCAGAATAATATGCACAATATTGAGAATGCGCATGGAGCGCGAAGTAATTGAAACATCTGCCGTTTGCGCCGAGGTGCCAATCACATAACTAAAGTATAAGAAGTCAGGGTAGGTTGGCTGTGCAGTTTTTGGGAAATCTAAGCCCGCATCCTGTTGGTCTGCGAGGGCGAGATAATAGTCATGCGCATAATGAATGGCAAACACAGTATGCATAAAAAACCATGCACTAATAATGGTCAGCAAAGACAGAGCCAAGTGCCCATATTTAATGATTGGATCGTTGGGGAGATGGGTCAGTTCCAATACAATGGCAATCAAACACATTCCCAAGGTCATGATCACTAGCAATAGAATGATCCATTTACTGGCATCTTGTTGTTGTGCATGTTGCAGAATGTGCCGATGGTCAACCGACCACAAGGTGGTCATGGTTTTGAGTAAATAATTCGACAAGGCAATATTCCAACTAATCAATAAATTGGTCGACCAAGACCAATCAGTAAACGTATTCAGCAGAGCATAAAAAACAGCCGTGACCAAAAAACTAATAAAAAAGAAGGGACGAAATTGCATGGCCGTTTTTAAACGCTGCAAAGTGGGGATCGGCATGATTTTCTCCTTCTCTATTATATTTTTTCGTGTGGCTAAAGTACCCAGATTTGTTTGAAAATAAGTCCAAGTTTAGACTTAAGTTGTAGGTAAAACTTGACACAATGTCTACTCTTTATGCGCCTATGCTCGCTTAAAAAGCAGACAAAATGGAAAGTACGAGCTCATCAATCGCGGATAAATGAGAAATACGCTTGGCAGTACGGAGCATTTCAGCATAAAAAGACACCTCGCTATTTATTTAGAAAATAGTGATGTGCCGAATGGGATGATTGATGTGGATTTATTCGCGGTTAATATCCAAATAAAATACTCGTGTCAGCAGTTCTAGAAATTTATTCACGGCCAGTGAGCTGTTGTTTTTACGATAACTCACATACAAATCTAAATAGGGGAGTTCGACTTCAAGTGGACGAATCACCGTGTTGTTCATGGTCAAGGGGGCAACATAGCCTGGTAAAATGGTGCAACCGAGGCCCATACCAATCGAGTTGATATTAAACAGAATATTGTCGGCTTTTTGCACAATATTGAATTCAATACTATTGGCTTTGGCAAATTCCAAAATGGTCTGGTGCAAGGTCTGTGATTGCTCGACTGCGGGAATAATGAAATCAATGCCATTTAAAGCTTTAACAGGAATACGCTCATATTTTGCCAAAGGATGGTCTTTCGGTAGCAAGAAAATCAGTGGTTCACGTAAGACAAACTGACTTTCAATTTCATCATTATGAAAATTATGTCGGGTAAAGGTAATGTCCAATTCACCTTTTTTCAGCAAGCGCATTTGCTCGGTATTGTTCATACTGAGCAATTCAATTTTTAAGTCTGGGTTTTGTACCCGCAAATTAGGCAGCACATAAGGAAAGATTTTCATTTCCGCCACAGGCACAAAACCAATGCGCAGCATCTGCTGTTTGGCTTGTGCCACTTGACGTGCCATAGCGACTGCTTTGTCTGCTTGAGCCAGTGTCAGGCGTGCCTGTTCCAGAAAAACCGCCCCTTCTTCCGTGAGTTCCACTTTTCGCTTGGTTCGATACAGTAACTGCACACCCACATCTTCTTCAAGGTCTTTGATTTGCTGACTTAAAGAGGGTTGAGCGGTGTAAAGTTTTAATGCGGCTTTGCTAAAGTTCAGTTCTTCAGCAACAGTAATGAAATAGCGAAGGTGTCTAAGTTCCATATAAATAACCCACTGAGTAATCCAAAAAATGTCTTACCACGACTACGGCAAAGTATAATCGATAAACAACTATGCCGTGAAGATGATTCAAGTATTTAGAAAATAAATGGTCTTGAGTCGAGTCCCGAGATTTTAATATAAGAAATAGCTTTTCTAATAATTGCTAAAACGTATTAATTGAAACAAAAAAAATATTTCCCTAAAAGCGTCTAAAAAATCATGATGCCTGAAAAGTTGAGTCTATTTACGTTGTGCCGTGTATTGGTCGCAGGAGAGCTTTTCATGAGTGGAAAAATTGATGTGCGTGAAATCGACGCTTTGGTCGATGCACAAAATGGACGTATCTCGCCATCTATCTATACCGATCCAGATTTATACGAATTAGAACTGGAACGTGTGTTTGGGCGTACATGGTTATTCCTATGTCATGAAAGCCAAATTCCAAAGGCAGGTGATTTTTTTAATACCTACATGGGTGAAGACCCGATTATTGTAGTTCGTCAAAAAGATGGCTCAATCAAGGCACTTTTAAACCAGTGCCGTCACCGTTCTATGCGGGTTAGCTTTGCCGATTGTGGCAACACCCGTGCCTTTACCTGTCCATATCATGGCTGGTCTTATGGGGTTGATGGTTCACTCAAGGATATTCCTTTAGAAGATCGTGCTTTTCCACAAGGTGCCTGTAAAGAAAAATGGGGCTTGATTGAAGTTAACCGTGTCGAAAGCTACAAAGGCTTAATTTTCGGTTGTTGGGATGAATCTACACCTGATCTGATTGAATACATGGGCGACATTGCTTGGTATTTAGATGGAGTGGTGGATCGTCGTCCGGGTGGCACGGAAATTATTGGTGGAGTACATAAGTGGGAAATCGAGTGTAACTGGAAATTTGCTGCGGAACAGTTTGCATCGGACCAGTACCATGCATTGTTTTCACATGCCTCTGCCATTCAAGTTTTGGGTGCAAAACCTGATGATGACTCATCTAAAAAACTCGGTGCTGCACAAACTGCACGTCCAGTTTGGGAAACTGCTAAAGATGCCATTCAGTACGGTTCACGTGGTCATGGTTCAGGCTTCTTCTTTACAGAAAAGCCCGATGCAAACGTCTGGGTGGATGGTGAAGTAGCAAACTATTTCCGTGAAACCTTTGAGGACGTTAAAGAGCGTTTGGGTGAAGTCCGTGCACTACGTCTTGCGGGGCATAACACTATGTTCCCGACCATGTCGTGGTTAAACGGGACGGCAACGCTGCGGGTATGGCATCCGCGCGGTCCAAATAAAACTGAAGTCTGGGCATTCTGTATTGCCGATGCCGAAGCTTCTCAAGAAGTGAAAGAAGCCTTTGAGCGTTCTGCAACGCGTGCTTTTGGACCTGCGGGTTTCCTTGAGCAAGATGACTCGGAAAACTGGATTGAAATCCAAAAAGTACTTCGTGGTTATAAAGCACGGAACAACCCGTTGATCATGGAAATGGGCTTAGGCAATGAAAAAGTCCGTGAAGACGGCATTCCGGGCATCACCAACTACATTTTCTCTGAAACAGCAGCACGTGCAATGTACCGTCGTTGGGCAGATTTGTTGATTCATGAAACATGGGAAGAAGTCGAAAAAGCCGCGGATGCTTATGAGCAGGAGTTGATGAAATGAGTCAGATCAGCTTAGAACTGCAACATCAGATCACTCAGTTCCTTTACCGTGAAGCAAAATTGCTCGACGACTGGAAATTTCGTGAGTGGTTGGATGTCTTGGCAGATGATATTGCCTATACCCTACGCACCACACCGAATGCGCAAACTCGTGACCGTCGTCGATCGGTTGAGCCACCAACGACGTGGGTATTTAACGATACTAAAGACTTGTTAGAACGTCGTGTCGCGCGTTTAGAAACAGGGATGGCATGGGCTGAAGAACCTCCATCACGCACCACGCATATGGTCTCTAACATCATGGTTGAAGCGACTGAAGTCGAAGGTGAGTATGACGTTTACGTGACGTATTTACTCTACCGTACCCAGAAAGAAAAAGATGTCACCATCTACTGCGGTAAGCGTCATGACAAGATTCGCAAAGTGGATACCGAGCAAGGTTTCCAGATTTTCAACCGCAAAATCACTTTAGACCAAGTGACGTATAACTCCCATAACCTGAGTGTGTTCTTCTAATGAATAAGATTTTTGTGTGCCAAATCGATGAATTAGATGAAGGCGAAGCATTGAAAGTGGACTGCGGTGTGAACGGTATCGAAGCACTGGCTGTATTCAACAATGGTGGTGAGTTCTTTGCCATGAATGACCGTTGTTCACATGGCAATGCCTCCATGTCAGAAGGCTATTTGGAAGAGGATGGCACGGTGGAATGCCCATTACATTCTGCTCGTTTCTGTCTAAAAACAGGTCAGGCTTTATGCCTACCTGCGACCGATCCTATTCAGACTTTTCCTGTGATTGTGGAAGATGGACAATTGTTTGTTGAAATGACAGGGGTATAAGCATGGGCTGGCTACAAGGTGAAGTTGCCCTGATTACGGGAGGCGGTTCTGGTCTGGGTTGGGCTTTGGTTGAGCGCTTTTTAGCAGAAGGTGCTCAAGTGGCTGTGCTACAGCGTTCACAAGCCAAAGTCGAGGCATTACAGGCACATTTTGGTGATCGCATTCTTGCCATTGCGGGTGATGTGGCTTGTTATGAAGACAATGTCCGGGCCGTGAATGCCACGCTTGAGCGTTTTGGTAAACTGGACTGTTTTGTCGGTAATGCAGGTATTTGGGATCATTATGCCGATATCGTCAATACTTCGGGTGAGCAGTTAGACAAAGCCTTTGATGAAATTATGGGCATTAACACCAAGTCCCTCATCTTGGGTGCAAAAGCTGCACTGGATGCATTGATAGCTTCTGAAGGGTCTATCATATTTACTTTGTCTAATTCAGCCTTGTACTCAGCAGGCGGAGGCCCCGTATATACAGCCTCTAAGCATGCAGGTGTAGGTGTGATGAAAGAATTGGCCTATGAACTTGCGCCTAAAGTACGAGTGAATGCGGTGGCGCCGTCAGGTATGAATGTCAATATCAAAGGGGCGGCATCTTTAGGTCAAGAAAACTTGGGGCTACTCGATGCACGAGACCCTGAAAAAATTGCTCGTGGTATGCCACTGAATTTCTTACCTGAACCTGAAGAGATGACGGGTTCATACGTTTTATTGGCATCGCGTCAGAACAACCGTCCACTGACAGGTGTTTTGATCAATGCCGAATGTGGTTTAGGCATCCGTGGTTTACGCCAACCTCGTGCAGGGTTCTTTGATGAGTGATTTGGGTATGGTGCCTTATTTTTGATTAGCCCAGATTTAAATTAAATGAAGCACAGCCACAAATAAATGCGAAAGTTTAGATGGTTTTTCGCAGGCATTTCCTTACTTTTGACGGATCAAAAGTAACAAAAATCCATTGTTGGGTGAGAGGTTCATCCCTGAAACCTCCACCCAACGGCGACATCCATGTCGCCAACCGTGATAGTGAATAGCATCGTGAATTCTATATTTCATTTGAAACCACTCACAATGATTTAAGCCATTTGCTAAAGACTTTACTGGGCAGCTGTCTTTTTAGTAGATATTTTTATTTTGGAGTCACACATGGCCGTTAAACTCATTTGTGCATCGCACAGTCCCTTAATGGAATTTGCTTCACCGCAAGAACAGCGTAAAGAACAGATTGTACGTGATACTTTTGCCCAACTTTCAGCAGAAGTCAAAGCGTATGACCCAACCCTCATTATTACCTTTGGTCCAGACCATTTTAATGGTTTTTTCTATGATTTGATGCCAAGTTTTTGTGTGGGTATTCGTGCAACTGCGGCAGGTGATTGGGACTATGGCAAAGACAACGACAAAATTAATGTCCCTGAAGACACTGCGATTGCTTTGGTGCGTCGTGTACTCGATGAAGGTGTCGATGTTGCCTATTCCTACCGAATGCAAGCCGACCATGGCGTGACGCAACCACTACATTTTCTGTGTGGTGGACAGCTAGACCGTTATCCCACCATTCCGATTTTTATTAATGGCGCAGCGGCACCGATGCCCACCACCAAGCGAACGATTGCTTTGGGACGTGCCGTTGGACAGTTTATCCAGTCCTTAAATCTTGAAAATGAACGGGTGTTAATTTTAGGAACAGGTGGGCTTTCGCATGATCCTCCGACCCCGCAAATGGGCGCTGTACCGCCAGAAGTTGAAGAGTTTTTGATTTGTGGACGTAACCCATCCGTAGAGTCGCGTAATAATCGTCAAGCCAAAATTATTGCGGTTGGGCAGAAATTGGCTGCGGGGGATCAATCTGTTGCCGTGCCACTCAATCCAGAATGGGATCGTGCATTGCTTGAAACATTTGCCAAAGCAGACTTCGCCACAATTGAAGCCATGACTGAAGCAGACATTCGCCGTGATGGTGGGCGGGGTGGTCAGGAAGTCCGTTCTTGGATGGCGGCATTTGCAGCATTACATGAACTCGGTGAATACGAGATGACCACGCATTGTTATGAAGACATCAGCGAGTGGATTGCGGGCTTTGGTATTGTATCGGCAGAGTTAAAAGGGTGAATCAAATGAGCAATATTGAAACCATTGTCATCGTCGGTGCGGGACAGGCGGGTGCGAGTGCGATTTTAGAACTTCGCGGTAACAAGTATGAGGGCAACATTATCCTGATTGGGGATGAAGTGCATTTGCCTTATGAGCGTCCGCCGTTGTCTAAAGATGTGATTTTAAAGCCAGAAGAAACCAAGGTTGAGATTTTATCTGAAGAGAAATTGACGACTTTAGGTGTCACGCATATCCGTGGTAATGGCGTAATCAAAATTAATCCTGAGGCAAAAACCGTTGAATTGCAAAAGGGAGATGTGATTGCTTATGACAAACTGCTCCTTGCGACTGGCGGTGCAGCACGTCGCCTGCCGAATTTCGATGCTTTAGGTCAACATGTTTATACACTACGTAATCTGGAAGACTCTCAAGCGTTGGTGCCTGTGCTACAAGCTGGACAACGTATTGTACTGATTGGTGGTGGTGTAATTGGTCTTGAGTTAGCTTCCTCTGCACGCTTTAAAGATTGCCAAGTGACCGTGATTGAAATGGGACCTATGGTGATGGGGCGTTCATCTCCGCAGATTTTGAGTGAGTTTTTATTGGCACAGCAACGTCTCGCGGGTGTCGATGTCCGTCTTGCAACGTCAATTACAAACTGTCATCTTGAGCAAAATCAGCAAGGTGACGAAGTTGTGATCACCTTAGAGGGTGGTGAAGAACTGCGTGCAGATGCGGTGATTTATGGTGTAGGGATTGTCCCAAATGCACAGCTTGCAATAGATGCAGGTTTAGCGGTAGAGGGTGCGATTCAGGTCAATCAAAACTGCAAAACTTCACATCCCGATATTTATGCCGCGGGTGATGTCGCGACTCAATTACGTGATGATGGGCAGTATCGCCGTGTGGAAACATGGGAAAATGCCAATTTACAGGCTGGAATTTTTGCGCGTCACGTGATGGGTGTGGAGCATCCAAAACCAAATCCTGCATGGTTTTGGACGGATCAGCTGGATATTAACTATCAGTTTGTTGGTGATATGCAGGCAGTAGAATGGCATGTCCGCGGTGAAATGGATGCCACTTTAGGCTCAGCTTGTTCTTGTGTGCTGTTTGGTGTAACCAATGGCATCATTGTGGGCGGTATTACAGTAAATGCAGCCAAGGAGATGCGTCACTTGAAAAAGTTAATTGCTAAAAGTGCCGCATTTGAAGCAGAAAAGCATTTAGATCTTGGTTTAGATTTACGTAAGATTGCTTAAGATTAGGGTTTACAACCTCGGCAGACAGGGTTGAATTCCAGTCTGCCGCTTTTTTTCATCAAATTTTACTATGACCACGTGCGTTACTCTCTCACCTGACGCCATCGAAGACTAAGGCGTATATTTTACAGTTTGGCTTGAATTACCAAACAGAGTATCTACAATAAGAAACACGCCAATCTCGACATTCATGTTATTGCAGTGAATGTGATATTTCTTATAGATAATGACAGTACATGAAGCAGAACTTAGAACAACCACATTTTCAGATTAAAACCCAAGAGTGTTGGTCACATACTTGGCGTAAACCCGCTTTTCAGTATCTTGAATCTGCCCACTTTAACGGCACGCGTTTTTCCAATCCTCTGCATGCGCCAGAGGGGCGTAGTCATTTTGATTTGTTCAAGTGGTTGTTAAAACGAAAGTCATCGACTTGGGACAAAGAAACCCCATTAGAGGCTGCTTCTGCAACCCCACGAGTATTGCCACAAAGTCGTCCCAATGCAGCACTGAATGATTGGCAAGTCTGGTTTGTGGGGCATGCCACCGTGCTGTTACAAATCGGTCCTTATAATTTTTTAACTGATCCTGTTTGGGCGGAATTTGTCAGTCCGAAACAGGGACGTGGACCGAAACGGTTTTGTCCAGCAGGCATTGCCTTGGAAGAATTACCGACCATTCATGCCGTGTTGCTCAGTCATAATCATTATGATCATATGGATTTGGCAAGCCTGAATTGGTTGCATGACAAGTTCGCCATGCCAATTTACACAGGTTTGGGCAATGGTTGGTATTTACCGAAAAGTATGCATGTGATTGAACTGGACTGGTGGCAATCTGCACAGTTTCATGAACTGGAATTGATTTATACCCCTGCGCAACATGGCTCTGGTCGAGGAATACGTGATCAGAACATGGCGCTTTGGGGTGGTTTTGCAGTTAAACAGGGACGTGAATATAGTTTCTTTGCGGGCGATACAGGCTATTCACCGCATTTTAAGGAAATTCATACTCGTTTGGGGCCTCCACGCATTGCCTTGTTGCCGATTGGTGCTTATGAGCCACGTGAGTTGATGCGTTATATGCATATGAACCCTGAAGATGCTTTTCAGGCCCATAAAGATTTACATGCCAAATGCTCATTGGCCATTCATTACCGTAGTTATCAATTGACCGATGAAGCACGTGAGCAGCCTGAACATGATTTACATGTAGCGATGCGTGGTTCGTCAAAATTAATGAATCCGTTTTATTGCATTCGGGAAGGTAAGCGTTTAATTGTTTAAAGCATCACCCGTGTTTTAAAGTGTTTATTCTTGATCTTTTATGAGGCGAATGGCGGTTAAGGACAAAGCCAGCATCGCAATATTCATCACAAAGGGATTAAAGGCTTGGGTGAAATAGTGTGGGTCGACAATCAAAATTAAAAGGCTTAATCCGAGCATACCGACAATATTGAGATAATGGAGCGCTAAGGTTTTATAACCCGTTAAAAATAATGCTCCGAAGATGATTTCGATTGCCCCAGAACATTGCATAAGGCTAATTGCAGCTCGATCATTAAATCCCTGTAGCATCCAAATGCGGCGTTCATCATCGGCTTGAAATAGAATTTTGGGAATCAGACCTTGATAAATCCACAGTATTGCTAGGCTCATCTGAATGGTTTGAAGCGTCTTTTTATTGAGTCGTTGAGTATCCACGGATGACCTGTTCTAGAAAATGATGCTGATTCTCTTGGTATGGAATGAGGCAATCATCAGTTTTACCAAAAAGGGTATAGCGATTAAGTGCAACCCGACGATAAAGAAAATCTCGAACTGGTCGGGGAATAAGATAACCCGTTTTCATTAGAGAGAAAGGTAGACCGAGCCGAGCCAGAACTTTTAATAAGGCGGTAGATTCGGTAAATAACTCCCCATTTATCATCACAATCATGGTGGTGTAGTGTGTGGTCGACATCCCATAATGTTTAAGAATTTTTTCTCCCACAGGGGACTGAGCTGAAGCAAGTTTGAATTGAGCCTGTGGATCATGTTGAATGAGAAAACGTGCCCAACCATTACAGATGACACAAATTGCATCAAATAAGATGATGTCATACTGTTGAATGATGTGATCGAGATCATTCTGCATTTTTTATGTTCTAAAGTTCTTATCTATTCAAAATAACAGAATTTACTGGTCATATGTAGCTTACATTTTATCCAAAATCATATTGTTTGAAATGCCAAACGGTACGAGTGTTGTGATGCCTGTAGACATCAAATGTGTGTCGATAACCACTTAAAAATCTTTTTTTCTTCAATGCTTATATAGAAGAATTCGATTGTTTTGATTAGTAAATACCGCTTTAGCTTGTCTAGAAAAAAGGCTATGTTGATAGTCGAACACTACTTTTACACGGTTCAATAATAAACATTGAAAGACTTGAGTTTGGAGAGATAACATGGACAATAATTCGCAAGCCTCGTCAGGTAAGTGCCCATTTTCACATGGTGCCAATACCTCTGCTGCCAGCTCAAATACCGATTGGTGGCCAAATTCACTTAATTTAGACATCCTTTCACAACACGATACCAAAACCAATCCGCTCGATCCTGACTTTAATTATGCAGAAGCCTTCAAATCTCTCGATTTAGAAGCCGTTAAACAAGATATCCGCGACCTGATAAACAGTAGCCAAGCTTGGTGGCCATCAGATTATGGCAGCTACATCGGGATGTTTGTGCGTACGGCATGGCATTTGGCGGGTTCATACCGTAAGCAAGATGGTCGTGGTGGTGCCAACACAGGGAATCAGCGTTTTGCTCCACTGAATAGCTGGCCAGATAACGTTAATACCGATAAAGGCCGTCGTTTACTTTGGCCAATTAAGAAAAAATATGGCAACAAACTGTCTTGGGGCGATTTAATTGTCCTTGCAGGAACAGTAGCGTATGACGTTGCAGGTTTAAAGACCTTTGGTTTCGGTGGTGGTCGAGTTGATATTTGGCATCCTGAAAAAGACATTTACTGGGGCGAAGAGCATCAATGGTTGGCACCAACAGCAAACCGCTATGGCAGCGACCAAGACCGCCAATCACTGGAAAATCCTTTGGCTGCAGTGCAAATGGGTTTGATCTATGTAAACCCTGAAGGGGTTGATGGTGTGCAAGATCCCTTGCGTACTGCACAAGACATGCGCGTGACCTTTGACCGTATGGGAATGGACGATGAAGAAACCGTTGCGCTCACAGTCGGTGGTCATACTGTGGGTAAAGCACATGGTAATGGTAAAGCTGAATTACTTGGCAAAGATGTGGAGGGGGCTGATGTCGAATTCCAAGGTTTAGGTTGGCATAACCCAGAAGGTACAGGTAACGGTCCTAATACCATGGTCAGTGGCCTAGAAGGCGCTTGGACCACGCATCCAACCAAATGGGATAATGAATTTCTCTACTTATTGTTAACTTATGATTGGCAAAAAACCACCAGTCCCGCAGGTGCCAAACAATGGGAACCCGTCAATATTAAGGAAGAAGATAAACCTGTTGATGCACACAATCCGAATGTACGCCGTAATCCAATGATGACCGATGCGGATATGGCACTGAAAATGGATCCTGAGTACCGCAAAATTTCAGAGCGTTTTTATCAAGATCCTGCTTATTTGGCTGAAGTTTTTGCCCGTGCTTGGTACAAGTTAACGCACCGTGATATGGGACCAAAATCTCGCTATTTGGGTGCAGATGTGCCCGAAGAAGATTTAATTTGGCAAGACCCAATACCGACAGTGGATTACACGTTGTCTGAAGCAGAAATTGATGAGCTGAAAGTAAAATTGCTGAATAGTGGTTTATCTAGTAGTGATCTCATTACCACTGCTTGGGATAGCGCAAGAACTTATCGTGGTTCAGACTTCCGTGGTGGTGCCAATGGTGCTCGTATCCGTTTGTCGCCACAAAAAGACTGGATAGGCAACGAGCCTGAGCGTTTGCAACGAGTGCTCGCAAAGCTCGAAGAAATTCAGGCAGGGTTAGCGAAGAAAGTGAGTATAGCTGACCTGATTGTATTGGGAGGTACGGCTGCGGTAGAAAAAGCAGCGCAAGCCGCAGGTGTGAATGCGAAAGTGCCATTTACGCCTGGGCGTGGTGATGCTTTACAGGAACAAACCGACGAATATTCTTTTGCCGACTTGGAACCCATCCATGATGGTTACCGTAACTGGTTAAAACAAGATTACGCGGTGCAACCTGAAGAAATGCTGTTAGATCGTACCCAATTAATGGGTCTAACCGCGCCTGAAATGACGGTATTAATTGGTGGTATGCGTGTGCTCGATACCAACTACGGCGGTGCGAAAGAAGGCGTATTGACTGACCGTGTTGGCGTGCTCAGCAATGATTTCTTTGTGAATTTAACCGACATGAACAATACATGGAAACCTGCGGGTAAAAACCGTTACGAAATTGCTGACCGTGCGACGGGTACAGTGAAATGGACGGCAACCCGTGTGGATTTGGTGTTTGGTTCAAACTCAATTTTACGTTCTTATGCTGAGGTGTATGCGCAGGATGACAACAAAGAGAAATTTGTCCATGACTTTATTGCCGCTTGGAATAAAGTGATGAATGCTGACCGTTTTGATGTGAAGTAAATTTCGTGAAATAGTTTTCGCAAAATTAAAACCGCTCGTAAGAGCGGTTTTTTATGGAATGATGCCTTTTCATTTAAACTTAAATGAGTTGTACAAATAATGCTTTTTACACCTTAAGATATTTGAATATCTAGGTTATGAATTACCTTTCCTAGACGGTGTATTATGTTAATTTTAGATTTTATTTAATATATGGTATGAAATGATTGAAGATATTAGATACTTAATAGTTTTTGCCAAAATTGCTGAAATAGGCTCTATTAGCAAAGGGGCTAAAGCGATTGGCTTATCTAGTGCAACCGCTAGTCAACACCTTACAAAATTAGAAAAAAATTTAGGGTGTGCTCTGTTTTATAGAAATACTAGAAAAATAACTCTCACTCATGATGGAGAAAAGCTTTTAGAAACCGCTAAATCCATATTGGAAACGTATGAGCAAGGTATTAACGATTTAAGAAAAAGTTCAATCATCGGAAATAAGAAATTAAATATCTCAATTCCTGCTATTTTTATCCATGGGGAATTTATGAATCATGTTACTGATTTCATAAAGGATTTTCCTGATTTAATATTAAATATTACTTGTGATGATGAAAAAAATGACATTGTTTTTGAAAATATAGATGTAGCTTTTAGAATAGGAGAGCCTTTGGATAGCTCTCTAAAAGCGAAGTATTTATTTGATCTACCAAGAAGTATTGTTGCGACAAAAAACTTTCTTAAGACCTACGGTGAACCGAAAATACCATATGACTTAGAAGCAATGAAATGGATTGGTCTAAGTATGCGTCCACATTCAAGAATATTGAAAAACAACAAGAATGATGAAGAAATAAAAATTTCATATAATCCAAATATTTGTGTAAATAATGTAGAAGCTTCTTATCAGCTAGCAAAACTTGATGCTGGTTTGGCTGCTCCTCCTGATTATTTAATTCAAAATGACATTATTAAGGGGGATATTGTAAAAGTTTTACCTCAATGGGAACTACAACCTTTAAACGTATATGCAATTTGGCCAGCCAATTTACCCATTAATAGTATTGCCTATTCGTTAATTAATAAAATTTATAGCTCATTTAACAGTGAAAATATTAAATATCATATATATAGAAATGAAGATTAAAGAAAAGCCCATCAATCTATTGAACAATAAAATACGCTTACTATTACTCAATGCAATAGATAGTTTTTCACCTAAAGCTCCCCATATAGCTAAAGATAAATAACAAATTAGAAAGTAAATACAGATAAATACTATAAGCGGAGTGTTGGTATTCTGTGCTGAAAATAAAGCAGTACCTGAAGCACATGCAATCCATGCTTTAGGATTTAACCACTGCAATAAGAATCCATCGATGAAATTGGGTATAGAGCTATTATGATTGACTTCAATTTCTGGTTTAGATGATAGTATTTTATAGCCTATATAAATAATAAAAAAAGCGCCTAAAAACTCTAATAACTTAAAGATGATAGGATAAGTATTTATAATTTTAGAAAATCCGAATCCTACGGATATTAAAAGCAATACGAACCCAATAGTTGCTCCTGATATAAAAGGAAAAGTTTTAATAAAACCATGATTTAAACTTGTTGACAGTATGGTTATATTCACAGGACCAGGCGAAATAGACATACTTAGAGAGAACACGAACATGCTTAAAATTATTGCTAATGACATTTTTACGATCAATTTATAAATATCTATGTAGCTCAAGGTTACTATCATAAGACATATAGAATTAGCCTGTTTTTATCAAAAACAGTTTTAGAAATTTCCGCTATTTAATATCATAGATATGATGTAAAGTTAAATTTATTTTTTACTTAAATATTAAATACTTAGCTGTTTATTTGTTGCTAAAGAATACACGAAAAGCCAATTTTGAAACAAGCCGGATTTTTTGAAAGTAGTTCAGTTCTATTTTGCCAATTCAAGATGGTTACTTCGCTTATAAAAAATTGTTTTTATTCAAGCTTAAACTTTCCCAAACTTTGGTTAATGTCCTTTTCAAGTTGATCCCACTCCCCAAACTCAGGCTCAACCAACAAGCTCTGCGACACAAAGCCATAACAGACCCGTTGCACATTTAAACTGATGTGCTGGAGTTGTTCCGTATCTTCAAAAAAGGGAACAAGGATGCTATGCCACATTTCCAGCATCATGGCATAACTCTTACGGTAACTTTCAATGTTTGATACCTGTCGTTCTAGTAAAAAAGTCTGCGCCCAGACAAACTGCTGAGCCTGAATTTGTGCAATTTGAAAATGAATAATTTGCTGTAAATAGTCCACAAAACTTAATTTTGTGGATAACTCCATCAGACTTTGTGCATAACTTTTAAGTAGTTCAGCATTGCTTTTCACATGTTGATGAATAGTCAATGCAATCAAATCTTCCTTCTTAGAAAAGTACTCATAAAAAGTCCCTAAACCGACACCTGCTACATCTGTGATTTCCCGAATGGTAATTTTATCGGCTGATCGCTCATGCAAAAGCCGAACAAAACTTTCTTGTAAGGCTTCTTGGGTGAGCTTGGCTCTGAATTGGCGCGGTCTACGACGTACTTGGACTTCAGGATTTTTCATGGCACAAAGCTGAACATATCAAGATGAATTTTTCTCTATACTGAAATGAAAAGCGAACTAGAACAAGAGCAAAGTAGAAATGATCAATGCATGGACAACCCATCAAATTAGCAATCAATTTGATGAAAAACAGGACTATAACCTATTTAGCACCGATCAAGTGCTACAAGAAATTTTGACTCGATATGGCAGCCAAGATCAGCTCGCGTTAACAGCGCTAGGGCAAGCCGCAGGTTCGGCAGAATATTACCAATATGCAGATCAAGCCAATCGGCATGTCCCCATCTTACATGCCTTCGATGCGCGTGGCCGCCGTAAAGACTTTATCGAGTTCCATCCTGCATGGCATCAGTGGATGCAATTGAATCGCAAGCATGCGGTACATGCCTATCCTTTTATTGCACAACACACACCATCGGCTTGGGTGGATTGGGCGGCACGTTTTTATTTGAGTGGGCAAGTTGAATGTGGCAGCCTCTGCCCAACCGCGATGACGCTCGGTAGTATTCCATTGCTGCAATCTGAACCCGCATTATGGGAAAAAATTGGCACTAAGTTGCTATCGACTGAATACGATGAACGTGATCTACCAATTGCACAGAAAAAATCAATTTGGCTCGGTATGGGCATGACCGAAAAACAAGGAGGATCGGATGTACGCGCGAATCAAACCTTAGCGAAACCTGTTGCAGCTGCGGGGCGAGGGCAAGCCTATTTGCTGACTGGTCATAAGTGGTTTTTTTCTGCGCCGATGTGTGATGCACATTTGGTGGTAGCACAAACTGAACAAGATGGTTTGGCATGTTTCTTTGTACCGCGTTGGCTAGAAGATGGCAGTAAAAATGCGGTACAGGTACAACGCCTGAAAGAAAAAGTGGGTAATCGCAGTAACTCTAGCTCTGAGGTTGAATTTAAAGATGCATGGGGCATCATGATTGGTGAAGTTGGACGCGGTATTCCTACCATTATTGAAATGGCGAACTACACTCGACTCACCTGTTCGGTAGGCAGTAGTGCCATGTTAAGACAGGCTTTAGTGCAATGTCTTGCTTATACCCGACAGCGTAAAGCTTTTGGTAAAACTTTAGCAGAACAACCGTTGATGCAAGCCGTTTTGGTGGATTTGGCTTTAGAAACCGAAGCCGCAGTACAACTCAGTTTCCATTTGGCACATTGCTATGCGCAGGAAGATGCTTTATCTGTGGCATGGAAACGGGTGATGACCCCAGCTGCAAAGTTCTGGATTTGTAAGCGTGCTGTGGAACTCACAGGGGAAATGATGGAAGTCTTTGGTGGCAACGGCTATGTCGATGCAGGCATTATGGCGCGCATTTTCAAAGAAGCACCTGTGAATACCATTTGGGAAGGTTCAGGCAATGTGATGTGCTTAGATGTACTCCGTGCGATTCAACGCGATCCAGAATCCATGCAGGTGTTATTGCAGTCTTTTGCAGATGCCGCCAAGCAACAGCCCTTATTACAAGCAGAACGGCAACAATTGCTACAGTTATTTCAGCAAGCACCTGAGCAACTTCAGTTTATGGCCAGAAGTTTAGTCAGTCGGTTGGTGATTTTGGCGCAAGCCAGTTTATTGCAGCAGTATGCTCCTGCATTTATTGCAGATGCATTTATTCAATCGCGCTATCAGGCATTTCATGGTCGTGTTGTGGGGATGCTTGAAGTAAAACAGTTGGATGTTGAGAAAATATTGGCTCGGGTTTTAGCGCTGTAAAATACTGGTTTTTGGGGGAAATACGAAAATATTGAATGTTTTTTAATCAGACGTGTAAGCTAAAGCGTACAATGAATGATGGACTTTGCGTATAGGCAACTTTTTTCAAATCACCTATCATGCATTTCATTCAGGAACAGGATGTTCCAGAACATTCAAGGATTGAAATGTTCTAAAGCAAGGATCGTTTTGGTGCAACAGGAAGTTATACCGAGCAACGAATATGGAAAAGGCCCGACAGGATGTTGGGCTTTTTTTATTTGTGATGTAGTATCTTTTTCAGCAACCAAGCCGTTTAAATCCGAAGCGTAGCAAATTCATATAGAGCTAAAACTTTACAATCAATGTTCCCATTGCCTCTTCATTAAAATAATGAATTAAAGCTTCGGGCAAATGGTCAAAGCCCTCAACCAGATGCACCTGATAAGTAATTTTCCCTTGCGTTAAATATTCTGCCATCACTCGATTTGATTCATGCATAAACTCTAAATAAGGACTGAGCATTGTGCCGTGTATGCTTAAGTAGCGATGCTGAATGTCCTTTAAATTTGATGAATAGTCAGACGTGGGATGCAGTGTGAATTGCTTATCTAAGATGATGACACGTCCAAATGGATTCATGTGCGGATAAATTAGCTGTTGCAGCGGCTCATCTTTATTATCAAAAAAGATGTCGATACCGTCTGGTGCCGCAATGTTGAATTGGGTGGCAGCATGTGCGTTGCCCATATGAATGGCTGCATCAAAACCCAATTCATTCACTAAGCGTTGGCATTTTTTATTGGAGTCTGAACAGCCAATAACCCTCAAACCTTTAGCTTTTGCGAGTTGCCCCAGTAAGGAACCCAGTGTGCTCGCTGCATTGGCAATCAGGAGCGTTTCCCCAGCTTTTGGTTGGGCGAGTTTGATTAACCCAATATATGCTGTAAGACCTGTAAAATAGAATAAAGAAAGTACGGCTTCCGCAGATAGGCTCGAATCAATAATATACATTTCAGAATGCCCTAAAACATATTCATTCCAACCTGTAATCCCCATCACCTTTACCCCTACGGGAAATTGAGGATTAAGAGACTCAATGACCTCACCAACACCATAAGATTGAACAATTTCACTATTTTGTGTCGGACTTAAGCTATTGTCATGTCTTTGTTGTAACCAATACGGCATAACAGGGTCTAAGCATATATGCGTTTGCTTAACCAGAAATTCACCCACAGTTAAAATGGGCAGAGGTAGGGGAACCAGATCAAATATATCCATACTCAATTTTCCTTGTGGATATTTAGACAACCTACACGCTTGATTTCTCATGATTGTCATCCTTTTTCAGTTGCTTTTTTATCATTGATATTGCACTGATCAAGCTAAAGTGTTGCGTGAAGAAATACCGTTTAATCGTTATTTGTTTACACTTGTGTAGATGATTTTACTGTTCTTTATATCGTTCTTCTTATGCGCTAGATAATGTGTTTTGCTGTTCGTCTTCTCCTGAAGAGCTCGGCTATTGAGGCTGTATCATTCCAGATACTGAACGGCATGGTTCACTGATGTATGAATAAATGAGAAGTATCAGCCTGCCACAAGGGTGGTCTGGTTTTACAGTGAAACGAATGCGATAAAATGATTGTAAAATGTACAGCTATTACATTTCAATCTGATTTTGATCCATTTTTGCTTCATTGCTCTTTTAATTGAGCACGTAAGCGATTGAGTTCTTCACGCAACTGACTGACTTGATCTGGGGCACATTGAATAGCGGTCAGAATTTGTTCAGGAATTGGCATAACCGCTTGTTTTAAAGCCTGTCCGCGACTGGTCAAAGAAATCAATACCCGTCGTTCATCTTCAACTGAGCGTTTGCGCTCAATAAACCCTAAACTTTCTAGTCGTTTTAATAAGGGGGTGAGGGTGGAAGATTCTAAAAAAATTCGTTGCCCAATCTCAGAGACAGTGAGCTGATCTTGTTCCCATAAAATCAACATGACCAAATATTGTGGATAGGTAATTCCATGCGGTTGCAATAATTTTCGATAGTATTGATTCAGCGCAAGATGAGTCGAATATAAAGCAAAACAAAGTTGATTATCGAGCTTTAATAACTCCTCTTGGTTTGACATTAGGCTGTACCGATCTGTGAAATGACTTCTATTATAACTTTAAGCCCAGATTGCTTATACCCCAATCTGTACATTCAGTGTCTACCTAAAATCTGGGAGAGCAAATGGATATTGTACTGCGCAGGGATTGGGGTCAGGGGAGAACATGACATTCAATATCGGCTGTGATTTGCTTGTAAAATAAACAAAAAGGCGTATTATTATTTTCCTGCTGTACAAGTAGAAAATTGAAAACTGTATTTAAAAGGTGGAACAGAATGGCCAAGAAGAAAGCTGAGCCAAAAGTCGTGATTCACAACTTTGTGGCAAAACACATGCATGAAGTCAACCAAAGCCAGGTTTTTGTGGATCGAAAGAAAAATGCAAAACGAGGTTATAGCAAACATAAGCAAGGGCGATATTCCGAAGATTATCGCCCTTTTTTATTGCTGTTCTGTGCAGCATGAAGGATGTGTTAAACCCCCACAATACGGGTACTTGATTTCACCATATCGGCTAAACCATGGGTTTTGAAATAATATTCCATCCAGCTTTTGATCATGAGTGGATTGCTCATTTTTAAAACACGATCCAGTTGTTCTTTGGCATCAGACATTGGGACATGACAAATCGCTTTGCGTACACGCAAGATGTTACTTGAACTCATTGATAGCGTATTAAAGCCCATTGCCATGAGCAGGACGGCAGAGAGTGGATCGCCCGCCATTTCACCACAAATACTGATGGGCTTATTGTACTTATGACATTCTTGAACCAAACGCGTGAGCGCTCTTAAAATTGAAGGATGAAAGTGTGAGTAGACATTGGCAACGCGTGGATTATTACGATCAACTGCCAATAAATATTGGGTTAAGTCATTTGAACCCACCGAGAAGAAATCGACCAACTCGGCAAATTCTTCAATTTGTAGCAGTACACTTGGCACTTCAACCATTATGCCAATTTTCGGCTTATTGATTTTTACCTGTTCTTCTTCTTGCACGGCTTGCCAGTCACGATCGAGTAAGTACAGAGCTTCTTCGACTTCACTGACACTGGTCACCATCGGCAATAAAATATGCAGATTATTTAGCCCAATGCTGGCTTTGAGCATGGCGCGAATTTGTGAAGAAAAAATTTCAGGATGATCTAAGGTAAAACGGATACCTCGCCAGCCCAAAGCAGAGTTTTCTTCTTCAATCGAGAAATAGGGTAAATCTTTATCCGCACCAATATCGAGAGTACGCATGACCACGGGCTTGTTGGCAAAGTGGCTGAGCTGCTGGCGGTAGATGGCACGTTGTTCCTCTTCCCCAGGGAAGCGATCACGTAGCATAAAGGGAATTTCAGAGCGATATAAACCCACGCCTTTGGCGCCACGTTGTACACCACGCACGACATCAATCATCAGACCTGTATTCACATAAAGAGGCACAGCAACGCCATCAGGCGTAATCGCATCTTTGGTCTCATATTGTTTGAGATCTTTGGCAATTTGCTCTTCTTCTTTTTGAATTTCTTTATAGCGAGTACGTAAACGACGTGGCGGATTAATAAATACTCGACCTTGATGTGCATCGACGATCATCTCAGCATCATCAAGGGTATTAATTGGCAGTTCAGTCACCCCAACCACGGTTGGAATTCCCAGTGCACGTGCCACAATAACCATGTGTGAATTCATGGCCCCTTCGCTGGTCACGATGGCAGCAATTTTGTCGACAGGCAATTCAACCAATGCAGCGGTCGAAATTTCTTCACCAATTAAGATGCTTTCATCCGTCAGTTCACGGTGGCTAGAATCGGCTTCTTGTAAAAATGCCAAAATACGGCGACCTAAATCTTTCAGGTCGGCTACCCGTTCACGTAAATAGTCATCTTCCATTTGTGCAAATAGCGCAATATGGTTTTCAATCACAATACGCACGGCACCTTGTGCCCAGTTACCATCACGAATTTCCGATTTAATTTCAGCAGGCAGGGCATTTTCATCCAACATACGCAAGAATACGCTAAATAATGCTCGTTCTTCTGCCATCAAAGCATCTTGCATTTTATCATCTAGCGATTGAATTTCTTCTCGAACAGCCTTGAGTGCGCTATCCAGCAAAGCCAATTCTTCACTAATGTCATCTGCTTCGCGGTCTGGTACTGCCGATAAATCGGCTGGAGGATATAAAATGACTGCACGACCTAAGGCAATTCCCCCCGAACCTGACACCCCTTGGAAGGTTTTGTAAGCAGGTAGATTGTTGGGTTTACGGAATACATCGATATTGCCGACGGCATGAGCGTGCGCGATTACGCCTGAAAGCTGCGCACAGAGTGTGACCAGAAAGGATTCAGCCGCTTCACTAAAATCTTGTTTATCTTTATTTTGAACAACCAACACACCCATCACTTTACGGCGGTACATGACAGGTACGCCAAGGAAAGAGTTATAAATTTCTTCCCCTGTTTCGGGTAGGTACATAAAGCGTTCATGTTTGGGTGCATCGTCTAGGTTGACAATTTCTTCACGTTGTCCTACCAGACCGACTAACCCTTCACCTGTATGTAAAGACACATGTCCGACAGATTCAGGATTTAGACCTTTAGAGGCCATGAGCAGGTAACGTTGGTTACGTTCATCTAAAAGGTAGATCGAGCAGACATCGACGTGCATCGCTTCGGCGACTTGATTGACCATAATGTCGAGTGATTCGTGCATACTGGTGGACGCATTGATTTCTTGCACAATACGTCTAAGGGTATCCAGTTGCATGTTCGACATAGAGTCTGCTCCCAAAAAAAAGTGTAAATTAGTTTTATTTATATCAATAGTGTCTTAAAAAATCTGCATATTTATACAATTTTTTTAAGGTTTTTTCATGGGTAATTGATTGCACAATTCCACCATGGCTTTACGGTAGACATCTCGCTTGAAATTCACCACCTGACCCAATGGATACCAATAGCTCACCCATTGCCATTGGTCGAACTCAGGTGGATCGGACAAATTCAATTGAATATGCTGTACCGAAGCGGTTAACTTGAGTAAAAACCACTTTTGTTTTTGACCTATACACACGGGGTCTGAATCCGTACGTATATACCGATGTGGCAAACGATAGCGCAACCACCCTTTAGTTTGCGCTATGATTTCGACGTGTTCGGGCAGTAAGCCAACTTCTTCTCTCAGCTCACGATAAAGTGCCTGTTCGGGGGTTTCTCCATATTGGATACCTCCTTGTGGAAATTGCCAAGCATTGTGTCCAATGCGTTTTGCCCATAAAACCTGTCCAAAGTCGTTTGCCAAAATGATCCCGACATTGGGTCGGAAACCTTCAGAGTCGATCATTTGGCTACCTAAATTTTGTGTAATATTGAGGCTTCGTGTTCGGGGATTGTTATTTCTTTACCCAACTCGAACCAAAACAAAGCTAAAATGTTAAAATTGCTATGATCTTAACGAATTTCTATCGACTAGCGGTGATAGATTTACAATTTTTTTCTTAAATTTCAGTTTTTACGAGTATTTTCATGAAATTGGCGCTATTTGATCTCGATCACACCTTACTGAATACCGATTCAGATCATTCTTGGGGAGAGTTTTTAGTCAATGAAGGACTGGTTGACCCCATCCGCCATCGTCAAATGAACGACAAATTTTATGAAGACTATAAGGCTGGGCAATTAGACCCGATTGCCTACAATGAATTTGTATTTGAATTTTTGACCCAGCATGACAACCAGTATTTGACCGAATTACATGACTTGTTCATGCAGAAAGTGATTCGTCCGCAAATGCGTCCTGAGGGTTTCGCTGCTATTGAAAAGCATCGTGAAGCAGGCCATGCCTTAGTGGGTATTACTGCGACATCAGATTTTATTACTGCACCGATTTTTCGTGAATTTGGTATTACTGAAATTATTGCCACCAATGCCGAAGTGGTTGATGGAAAGTACACAGGTAAAGTGATTAATATTCCTTGCTACCAAAAAGGTAAATTGGCGCGTTTAGATTTATGGTTGGCGGGCCGTGAAGTTAAAGAGTCTTGGGCTTACTCAGATTCAATCAATGATCGTTTTCTGTTGGAATATGCAGACCATGCTATTGCGGTGAATCCAGATGATCGTCTAGAAGTTTTGGCCAAAGAACAAGGTTGGGCTATTCAAGATTGGTCAATTGCTTAAATCATTATCATCAGACATTGATGCTAAACAGCAGGGGTTGACTGAAATCTGCCTCTGCTTTTTTTGTATCAATGTTAAAGATATTTAACAGTTTTAAGCTGTTTGAGTTGCTATGCTGATTTAGAAAATAAGAAAACTGAAGGACATGAGCATGAATCAAGTTCGACCACGAATGACATATTTATTTGAACAACTCGGTTTAGATGCGAGTGAAGACGCAATTGCGTTATTTATAGTAACCCATCAACTCAATGCACAGACCCATATTGTACAGGCAGATTATTGGAGCGAAGCGCAACGGCAATTTTTAGAAGAAAAAATTCAGTCTGATGGAGAGTGGGCGATTGTCGTGGATCAGTTGAATGAATCGTTACATGAAGAGTCGGTGATTAAAAAATAAATTACCGCATAGCTGTGGCGATTTAAAGTGTTTGTGCCACCTAATAAATAACTAAATTAAGAAGAAAAATATGACTTTAGATCAACAATCGGTTCCGCCCTTAGCGTTCTTAGAAAATTCGGCTTCCATGAATCAACTGGAGCAAGATCGTGCCGTGTTTGTCGGTGCAAAATATCAAGCTTATTATCAACAACAATTTGACAGAATTACCCCAAAGAGACAGTATGCAGGCTTTAATATTGCGGCCTTTTTCTTCGGCGTGATTTGGTTGTTTTATCGAAAAATGTATAGCTATGGCTTTCTGGCGATTGGTTTAATTGTCATGATCGGAGTAATTGAAACACTTTTAGATATTAATGGTTTGGGTTCAACGGTGGGCTTGAGTATCGCATTCGGGGTATTTGGCAATACTTTGTATAAGCAGCATGTTGATAAGCAAATTGCCAAGATACGACAGCATGTCAATGCTGACTTCACGGTTGAACTTGAACGTCGAGGGGGAACCAGTTTCGTCGCTGGTTTAATCCCATTCCCTCTACTGATTGTGTTCGGATTGTACTTGGGCTGGTTGAGCTGAAAATCATAAGTTTCTAAGCTGGAACGAAGCTAAAAAAACCACCCTTGAGGTGGTTTTTATTATTTCCAAGCTTATTTCATCATTTCAATCAGTTCTAACACTGCTTTTGACTGGGTACGCCCAGGGTGCCAAACCATACCCAATTGACGGTTCATCTCAAAATTAATATCGAGTTGCTGTAAATCTTGATTGAGCAAGGTTTGTGGTAGTACTGACCAGCCCAGACCAATTGAAACCAACATCCGAATAGATTCAAGTGGATTATTGCTCATGGTAATTTTCGGTTTTAGACCCTGCTTTTCGAATTCTGCCAAGGTAATTTGGCTGGTATAGGTTTGGGCAGAGGGTAATAAACTTGGATAGGCAATTAAATCTTCCAGTTTCAGGTTTTTCTTTTGTGCCAAAGGGTGAAAGGGGGCTGCAACAAACACCAGAGGATCATTCCAAATGGTGACATAATTGAGTCGATGATCACCTTGCGGAGGTAAAGTAAGAAAAGCCAGTTCTAAATCACCTGCAAGGACTTGCTCGTGTGCTTGTTCGGAGTCGACAAAATGTACATCTAAGGTGACTTGTGGAAATTGTTGTACATAATGACGTAAATGATGTGGCAGATGATGCAGACCAATATGGTGACTGGTGCCAATCTTGAGTTTACCTTGTACCTGCCCTTGTTCATGGCTCAGGGTATGGTGAATATCGCCAAGTTCATTTAACCAGTTTTTTACTTTCGGCAATAAAGAATGTGCAGCATGGGTCGCTTGAACGCCACGTCCTGCCGATTCAAATAATTTCACCCCAAAATAATCTTCTAAGCTATGAATACGTTTGGTGACCGCAGGTTGGGTAATAAACAGTTGGTCCGCTGCCAAAGAAATTGAACCTGTTTCCATGACTTTTACAAATGCTTCAAAGGCAGCCAGATTCATAGGAATAATCCATAAAGTTTTTTTATATGTTAAGTATTATTTAGAAACTTTTAGAATTTATCAAATAAAAAAAGCACCCGTAGTCCGAGTGCAAAGAGGGAAGCGCGCTCAAGTTGATGTTAATTAGGCTGAATTTTCTTGAGCTAATGTGTTTTGATCGTCATTTTTATCCCAGACTTTTTCATGGAAGAAAAAGGCAAATGCTTGAACCGTTGGTTCGAGTAAACTTAAAGTGATTGCCATGATCAGGCTACCTGTCACAAAGTATCCGACCAACATCGCGACACTGATATGCATCATGTAGTAACTAAAGGTTTTCTTCAAAGTGCGTTGATTGTTTTGAACAAAGTGATAAAGATGTGCCATAAGTCGGGTCTTGAGCTGCGGAATATGTTTAAATGATAATGATATTTATTTGATCTGTAAAAACGAATATATTTTTAAAATTAATCGAATAATTAGATGATAAGTCGAGATTTAAATTATTCCAAAAAGTTTTTAAATTTATAAAAATGATAAATTAGATTTATATTATTTCAGCGTTATAATCACCTAAAGTAAAGCAATTACCCAGTTCTATGGAGCGCGTCGACATGGCAGGCAAAACCTTATATGACAAATTGTGGGATGACCACTTAGTAAAACAACGTGATGATGGTTCGTGCTTACTTTATATCGACCGTCATTTATTACATGAAGTGACTTCACCGCAAGCCTTTGAAGGTTTACAGCTTGCAGGACGTCAACCTTGGCGTTTAAGTGCCAATGTCGCGACTCCTGATCATAACGTACCGACGTCAAAGAAAGAACGTGAGCAAGGTATTGCAGGGATTGAAGATGATACTTCCCGGATTCAAGTGCAAACTTTGGATGATAACTGTGAAGCCTTTAATATTGTTGAATTTAAAATTAATGATATCCGTCAAGGGATTGCACATGTCGTTGGACCCGAACAAGGTTTAACTTTGCCGGGCATGACGGTGGTATGTGGCGATTCACATACGGCAACACATGGTGCTTTTGGCTGTTTAGCACATGGGATTGGCACTTCAGAAGTTGAACATGTATTGGCAACGCAATGCTTGGTTCAGAAAAAAATGAAGAACATGTTGGTGCGTGTCGACGGGACTTTAGGGCAGGGCGTCACATCAAAAGACGTCGTGTTGGCGATCATTGGTAAAATTGGCACAGCGGGTGGTACAGGTCACGCGATTGAATTTGGCGGTCAGGTGTTCCGTGACATGTCGATCGAAGGTCGTATGACCGTGTGTAACATGGCGATTGAAGCAGGCGCACGCGTGGGTATGGTTGCTGTTGATGACAAAACCATTGCCTATGTGAAAGACCGTCCTTATGCACCAAAAGCAGAACAATGGGATGCTGCGGTTGAGTATTGGAATACTTTACATTCTGATGCCGATGCTGAATTTGATACCGTCGTGGTGTTACAAGGCGAAGAGATTGAGCCACAAGTGTCTTGGGGAACTTCTCCTGAGATGGTGATTCCAGTATCACAAGCGGTACCAACTTTGGCACAAGCGAAAGATGACGTGCAGCGCAATGACTGGACACGTGCCTATCACTACATGGGCTTAGAAGCGGGTCAAGCATTGTCAGATATTCAATTGGATCGCGTATTTATTGGTTCATGTACCAATTCACGGATTGAAGACATTCGTGCTGCGGCTGAAGTGGTGAAAGGTCGTAAAGTGGCTGCAAGCATCAAGCAAGCCATGGTGGTTCCGGGTTCTGGTTTAGTGAAAAAGCAGGCTGAAGAAGAAGGTTTAGATCAGGTCTTTCTTGAGGCAGGTTTTGAATGGCGTGAACCAGGTTGCTCAATGTGTTTGGCGATGAATGCTGATAAATTACAGCCGGGTGAACACTGTGCTTCGACTTCAAACCGAAACTTTGAAGGTCGTCAGGGCAATGGTGGTCGTACGCACTTGGTGAGTCCAGCAATGGCGGCGGCGGCGGCAATTGCAGGTCATTTTGTTGATGTTCGTACATTCTAATTGGACTAAGGGGAGCAAAACATGAAAGCTTATACCGTTGAACAAGGTATTGTTGCACCATTAGACCGTGCCAATGTCGATACAGATTTAATTATTCCAAAGCAGTTTTTAAAGTCAATTAAGCGCACAGGTTTTGGCGATAACTTATTTGATGAATTACGCTATTTAGATGAAGGCTATCCGGGACAGGACAATTCAAAACGTCCGAAAAACCCTGATTTCATCTTGAATCAACCGCGTTATCAAGGCGCTTCTGTACTCATTTCACGTGCCAATTTTGGTTGTGGTTCGAGCCGTGAGCATGCACCTTGGGCGTTGGAAGAGTATGGTTTCCGTACCGTGATCGCCCCAAGTTATGCCGATATTTTCTTTAATAACAGCTTTAAAAACGGCATGTTACCCGTTATTTTGGCTGAAGAAATTGTCGATCAGTTATTCAAAGAATGTGCTGCGACAGAAGGTTATCAATTGACGATTGATCTTGCTGCGCAAGAAGTACGTACGCCAACGGGTGAAGCATTCAAATTTGAAGTGGATCCATTTCGTAAGCATTGCTTGTTGAATGGTTTGGATGACATTGGTTTAACTTTACAAGCGCAAGATGATATCCGTGCTTATGAAGCGAAAACCAAACAATCACGACCTTGGGTTTTCCAAGAAATTCAAGGCTAAAGGTTGCATATTTAATCATGACAACACCGCCCAACTCTTGCTAACATCGAGGCATAATCAACATGATAAATGCTTTATTACGCAAGGTTGGGCTAGCAAAATGATGAAAGTTTTCGGTCAATGTGTTATTGCGGGATTGTTGTTCAGCACCCTGAGCGCATGCCAGTGGGTAGATAGTGCTCGCATTAAACAAGTGGAATATACCGAAAGCCCATCATCAAATGCTTTAATTTACTGTTCTGGAACACATAATTGTGAGTTTGAGCGGTTAGGCGATATTTTTATTGTTGATGCGCGAACTCATCGAGTAAGTTCTGAAGCTATAGATAAAGGTCTGGTGCGTTTGCAGGCAAAAACCTTGAATCAGCCGAATGCCTTGTATTTATCTGCACCAGCGAAACAACAAGAATTGGTGATTCGATTTTATCCAATTTCACCAGATCGTGCAGAAACATTACATGTAATTCATGCGTTTAAAGCCAAACAAAGTTATACCTTTAAAATGTATCGGGATCGAACTCGGCAACATGTCAGTTTATTGAATGCATCTGCTCCAGACCCATTGTGCGTAGATTTGCAGCAAGAACAAAAAACAATTCGTCGCTTTTGCAGACCCTATGACCCGCAAACAGGGTTAGGTGAGTTTGTAGAGCAAAAAATTTAATCTCTAAACAGTCCTAGTACTGATGAAATAATGGAAGTTCTCATGTCTAAACAAATTTTGATTTTGGCGGGTGATGGTATTGGTCCTGAAATTGTCAAGGCCGCAGAGCACGTACTCGATCGAGTCAATGAAAAATTTAATTTAGGTCTCACATGGGAACATGGCCTATTGGGTGGCGCAGCGATTGATGCACATGGCGAACCGTACCCAGCAGTGACTGCGGAACAAGCCAAAAAAGCTGATGCAATTTTGTTAGGTGCTGTGGGCGGTCCAAAATGGGATACGATCGAGCGCTCAATTCGTCCTGAACGTGGTTTATTAAAAATCCGTAGTGAATTAAATTTATTTGCAAATTTACGTCCAGCAATCTTGTATCCGCAATTGGCAGACGCATCGAGCTTAAAACCTGAAATCGTGGCAGGTTTGGATATCTTAATCGTACGTGAATTAACAGGTGGTATCTATTTCGGTCAGCCACGCGGTATTCGTGAACTTGAAAATGGTGAGAAGCAAGGCTTTAACACCGATGTCTATTCAGAATCAGAAATTAAGCGTATTGCGAAAGTGGCTTTTGAATTAGCTGGTTTGCGTGGTGGTAAAGTCTGTTCAGTCGATAAAGCCAATGTATTGGAAGTGACGGAGCTTTGGAAGCAAACCGTTACCGCATTAAAAGAAGAGCAATATCCTGAAATTAATTTGTCACATATGTATGTTGATAACGCTGCCATGCAATTGGTGCGTGCACCAAAGCAGTTTGATGTGATTGTAACGGGCAACTTGTTCGGTGATATCCTTTCTGATGAAGCGGCAATGTTGACAGGCTCAATTGGCATGTTGCCATCGGCATCTTTAGACGAAAATGGCAAAGGCATGTATGAACCATGTCACGGTTCGGCGCCTGATATCGCAGGTCAGAACGTGGCGAACCCATTGGCGACCATTTTATCGGTTGCCATGATGTTGCGTTATACCTTCCGTGAAGAGGCTGCTGCACAGGCCATTGAAGATGCAGTAGGACAAGTCTTGGATCAGGGCCTACGTACTGCCGATATCATGTCGGAAGGGATGAATAAAGTAGGTACAGTGGAAATGGGGCAGGCTGTGGTTGCCGTACTCGCATAATTTCTCTGTCGTGTAAAAAAACGCAGCAATTGCTGCGTTTTTTTATGGGGGAAAAGATTGGTTAAGTACAGGCGGTAAATGAACTGATGTTTTTAGAGTTGAAGTACTACGAGTTTATTCACTCAGAAGGAGATCTGAAGAACAGAGCGGTATGAATGATTATAGTGATTACTTTTTTGATGCAAGGTCAAAAGTAAATTGCTGTTTAGTGCAGTACTACGCGGGGATAAAAAAGATACAAACTTGTCTGTCTGTGAGCAATGTTCAAGTTCAGTAAAATATGCTTAGATAGACAACATAATAAAGCGATTGGGACAATTTCATGCGCAAAATCATATTGGCTTTCTTTTGTGGGGCAATAGCAACCTTCAGCTATGCAGATAACTGTGACAATGCCCGTAACACCTATGATGATATCTACTGCACCAATAAAATTTATGCCAGTGCAGATGCCGATTTGAATAAGAACTATCAACAACTACGTAAACAACTCAATGCAACACAACAAAAAACGTTGAAAAAGTCGCAATTGGCATGGATACGTCATCGTGATGCCGAATGTACCGATGATATGCAAAGTACGGTCAACGTGCAGTGTCGTTTAACGACCACACAGGATCGTAATCACTGGTTACAGGAGCGTTTACGTGAATGTCAAACAGTGGGCTGCAAAACCTCACGTTTAAGTGAATAAGTGCAAAAAATCAGAATATAAAAAAAGCCACATGATGTGGCTTTTTTTGCTTTCACTAATCAGAACTTAGCGTGCACGATAAGTGATACGACCTTTCGTGAGGTCATAAGGGGTCATTTCTACCTTCACACTGTCGCCAGTTAAAATGCGGATATAGTGTTTACGCATTTTACCAGAAATGTGGGCAATCACTTCGTGACCGTTTTCTAAACGTACACGGAACATCGTATTAGGAAGCGTTTCGGTGACAACGCCTTCGAACTCAATGAGTTCCTCTTTATTGGCCATAGCCTACCTGATGATCAAATTGGAAAGGGGCAAATTATAGTCAATTTTTTAGAAAAAATCAAGAATCAAACCCCTTGGCGTGTGTTAGCTGGCAGTAAATTAAGCGAACTGGCGGTTTCAAAAAATTCCAGAAAAATTTGACTATATATGTTGTCAGTTTGGTCAATCGCAGTTAATCTAAATTTATTGTTTTAGGTATAAATGAATCACATACAAGGAAGGTCATTGCGTGGGTCAGCTAACGGATGCATCGGTTGTACTACGATTGGGCTATCAGGCGATTCGTCGTTCAGGATTACCAACCGAAGAAATTTTAACAAAAGCAGGGGTCGCCTTAAATCAAGTTCAGGCCAACGATCGTACCCCATTAAATGCGCAGTTTGCTTTTTGGACGGCAGCCGAAGAAGTCAGTAAGGATCCTGATATCGGTTTGCATTTGGGTGAACATTTGCCTTTATATCGTGGGCAGGTGATTGAACACTTATTTATTAGTAGTGAAAATTTTGGTGAAGGTCTCAAGCGTGCTTTGGCGTATCAGCGTTTAATTAGCGATGCCTTTCATGCGCGTTTGGTGATTGAAGATGATCGTTGTTATTTGACCAATGGTGAGCAACCGTGGGCAGAAAATTTAATTAATCGTCATTTTTCTGAATGTGCCCTGTCGGGAATCTTGCGTTTCTTCAAGTTTATTACTGAAGGGCGTTTTCAGGCGCTGTATATCGACTTTAACTTTTCACAAGGTGCGCCAGATGACGAATATTTTCGTGTCTTTGAGTGCCCTGTGAGCTTGGGTCAAAAAGAAACACGGCTGTATTTTGATCCAGCGATTTTGGCTTATCCTTTATGGCAGGCGGAGCCTGAGTTATTACAACTGCATGAGCAACTGGCAATTGAAAAACTACAAGAATTAGCACGCTATGACTTGGTGGGTGAAGTGCGCCGTGCAATTGGTTCCACTTTAGAAAGTGGTGAAACCACGTTGGAAACGGTTGCTGCACATTTAAATATTACCCCGCGCCGTTTACGTACTCAACTGAGCGAAGCCAATACCAGCTTTCAGCAAATTCTTTCAGATTATCGCTGTCGTTTAGCGAAAAAACTGCTCGCAAATACCAGTGAAAGTGTAGAGCGGATTGTATATCTGACAGGGTTTTCAGAACCAAGTACGTTTTATCGTGCATTTAAGCGTTGGACCAATGAAACCCCAGTTGAATATCGCAAGCGTAAGCAACGTTAATCTAAACATTAAAAAACCTCCCATGTGGAGGTTTTTTTAATTATGTGCGCCACACTAATCAGGCATATTTAACCAATGAGGGCCTAAAGGCACTTTGGGTAAATCGAACTGCGTTGGATAGTCGGCATGAATAAAATATAAGCCATCGGGTGGGGCAGTCACGCCTGCTGCTTGCCGATCCTGTGCCGCAAAAATTTGGTCAATTTGGTCAACGTCATACATGCCTTGTCCAATTTCCAGCAAACAGCCCATAATATTACGGACCATATGGTGTAAGAAGCCATCCGCTTGAATATCCAGTACCAAATAAGCCCCATGTCGAATTAAGCGACAATGACTTACATGGCGCACAGGTTGATTGGACTGACAAGCCGCAGCGCGGAAACTCTCAAAATTATGCGTACCTTCAAACTTTTTTGCAGCCGCAATCATCTTGTCTACATCTAGTGTGTAATGAGCATGAGTCACTTGTTTATGCAATAAAGCTGGGCGTTGTGGATGGTTATAGACCACATAGCGATAACGACGTGCTTGAGCCTTGAAACGAGCATGAAATTCATGATCCATCTCCTTAATCCACTGGATGGCAATATCTTTAGGCAGTTGGCTATTGGCACCCATGAGCCAACCACGTAGAGGTCTGATTGCTTGTGTATCGAAATGAGCCACCATATTGGTTGCATGCACACCTGCATCAGTACGACCTGCACCATGCAGTGCAATAGGTTCGGCTGCAATTTTACTTAGGATGGTTTCAAGCGTTTCTTGTACGCTGATGACACCCGCTTGTTGAGTTTGCCAACCCCGATATCGCGCGCCTGAAAATTCGATGCCAATGGCAAAACGTTGCATAGATCTAGTTACCTTTCATTAAACCGAGTCATGCCAATGGGTAAAACATTGATCGATTGAATCATGCTTGAGATACATCAAAAGCGCTTTGGCATATAGGTCAGCATGGCTGATGCAATCACTCACCATAATTCCTGCCTCTTGAATCCAGTGGCTAATTGCGTAGCGCTGATCCATTTTACCAAAGCTGACTTGCGTGGTGAGTAAAACCATACAACCTTGTTGACGTAGCTGTTTAAAGCATTCGATACAGTCTGCATTGACCGAGATATTGCCAGTGCCAAAACCTTGTAAAATGAGGAAGCTAGGTGGATGTTGCGCAATGGTCTTTAAATTTTGCAATTGTGGATCTAATGCAATGGGCTGCATCATAAGATTCAGGCAATTGAATTGATTGGCTTTAACTAAATCTTCAGCTTTAACCAAATAAGTCGACTCGGGTTGAAGCAGTTCTTGCTGGCTGTTTAGCCCTGTGAAAGCATCAAGTTCCGTCGTATGTTGTTTTAAAACACTGCGGCCATGAAATAACTGCTGATGAAAGGCAAGATATACACCTACGGGTTGAGTTTGAACAGCGTGTAATGCCAGACTCAGGTTGTCGATGGCATCGGTAAATTCGCGTGTGTTGGTGCCTTGAATATTGAGTAGAGGATATTGGCTACCCGTAAGCACCACATGTGCGGATTGTCCCAGAAATCGAGAGAGAATGGCACAAGCATAACTCATGGTATCTGTGCCATGAATAATCACAAAATGCTGGAATTGTTGGAGTTGCAGTTGTTGTATAAATTGGATTAACTGTAACCAATCAGCAGGTGTGCAGGCGCTACTGTCTTTAATGACAGGCGCAATCATGCATTCAACGGTCAAATCCAGAGGTAAGACTTTCTTCAGTTGAGGTAGAAATTCATCAGCAGGCATGGGGCTCAGGGGTTCACCCACGCAGCCAAAGGTTCCACCCATATAAATCAAAGCAATTTTTTTCATCATAAAAAAAGCAGTCATGTATGACTGCTTTATAGTAGAGGGAAATGTCTTAAGATGCTATTTGATTCAGTAACTGTTCTGCGCGTTGTTGCTGTTCTGCTGAAAAATTATTCGAACTCTCAGCAAACAGTTGGCGAGCTGCTTCATAAGCACCCAGTTGAATATACTGTTGTACTAAATCAAAGTTCAACGTGCCTTCATTGATTTGTCCGAGTTCTGGAAAAGACTGTACCAACGGATCTTGTAGATTAACATCTGCATGTGCAACAGGCGTGCTAAAGTCCGTTGCTTCCGTCATGTCTTGAGGAATCGAGTGCGCTGTTGCAAGATCTGTCTTTGGTGATTCTAAGTCAAAGGACATTGTCGGTGCATCAGATTGCACCTCGACTTCAGTCGTTGATTTTTCAGCACTTGGTTGCTCAAGGTCGAATGAAAACTTGAATTCTGGTTGATCTTCAGATTTTTCCGTGATCGGTGCTGCAATGGGTTCAATGACCGCTTCAGCCGTTGGTACAGGATCTAGATTAAACGAAAATTCTAAATCTTTAAGTTCAGTCACAGGTAGGGGACTTTCTTTTTGTACCTGAACGGGTTCCTCAGCTTGGGGTTTAACTTCAACTAAATCATCAAATTGCAGTGTCGCGGTATTGATCTCTGGCGTCGGTTCTACGACAGGTTCAATGGCTGCGGGGCTTATACTGAAAGACTTAAATTCTAACGGCTGTTCTTCAGTTGGCGAGGTATTGCTTGTCTCCGCCTGTAACAGATCAAAATTTGAGGGTGTAACCTTATCATCAATCAGCGCATCAAAATCTTGCGCGCTTTGTACAGGATTGCTTTCAACATATGCTGTGGTTTGTGGTTGAAACTCAATGGTATCTGCTGATGAAAGATGCTCTTTTTCATGTTCAGCTTTTTTCTGTTCCGCGAGCGCCAGCGTTTCTTCAAGTTCAAGCGAACGTAAATGATTGAAGAGTTGGCTAACCGCAAATTCATCTTTTTGTTCTAGATGAATATCTAATAACAATAAATACAGTTCATGTTGGGAATTGTCTTTATTCAGTGCCTGATTAATTTGAGCTTCTGCTGCAAAGAAATTCCGATCACGAATTTGCCCTTGAATTTGGCTGCGTAACTCATCACTGAGTGGAGTTTCCTGTTTCTTCTCAATAACAGGATCTTCCACCACTTGCGTTTTTTGTGGGGTTTTCCGTTTGCTTGCAGGAGTTTTGGCTTTATTGCGAGCCGTTGTAGCTTTTTTTGGTGCCGTATCGGCTTCTTTACTTGCTTCTCGTTTTTTTAAAACAATTGCCACGACTAACAAAAGTACAAACGGAATCACATAAATCAGCATGTTTTACCCCTTATGAATCAAATGTACGTTTAATTCATTGATTCTAATATCAAAATTATATAACAATTTAGCTGTTTGGCTTTTTCTGTGCTTGTTGTGCTTTCAACTGTTGTTGCAATTGTGCAAGACGAGCATTTAATAATTGAATTCTTTGGTCCTTTTGACGTAGTGCCAATTCCAGCTGAGTTACGTTTCTCTGTAATTTAACGGTTTTTTCTCGAGATGTCATAACTTTTAATGACAATTCATTTGATATTTGCTCATTCTCAGCTTTCTGTTTTGCCGTTCCATTCGTGGTTTCTGGGTTCTTTTCTGCCACCAAGCTCATTTCGGCTTGATTCAGGCGATATTTTGCTTTGCCAGACTGTTTTACCGTTGTACTAGGCGGAGCCACAATTTTTTGTTGAGATTTTTGGGTCGTATTGGTTTGTAAGTTTAAAGTGACCCCACGACGTAATCGGTTGATATCACCCTGAATAAATGCATGCGAGTTTTGGGTTTTAATTTGCTGCATGACTTCGCCAATTGGACGATTTTGCTCAGTGGCAACCCGTTGTGCAATTGCCCAAAGCGATTCATTATTTTGTACGATATGCTGATTAGGCTGAACTTTTTTTACTTCCGATGCTGTTGCAGCAGGAGCAGACTTGATGGGTTGTGGTTTTGGTTCAGCAGGTAATTTTGGTGCTGAAGATGCTGCTTGAACCGATGCGGCAGAACCTTTCTCTGCATCCAAACGTTTCTGATTTTGCTGTACTTGAGGGCTAGGCGATGGTTTAGTTACTGGATTTTCCGTATTTTTTGCAACGGTTGTCTTTGGCGTTGCCGAGTCCGCTGTAGTTTCGTTAAGCCCCTTGGCTTCTTGGGCTGGTGCACCCGTTGCTGTATTTAAGCTAGAAACGACAATAGGCGCCTCAGTTGAGTCCGTCACTGCTGCTAACTTTGGTGGTTGTATTGTTTTGAGTTTGAGTGAATCCACCGAATTGGACGTTGGATTCAGTTTCGCAGCTTCTGGTGGCTGCAATTGAGCACTGGTCGGTAAGTTAAGCGCAATATCTTTTTCACTTACGATCATGATCGGGCTAAGCACTTTTTCGTTAGCCTTTGTACTAAACATAGGTTTCGCTACGGCGGTACGTTGGATTGGCGTGCGGATATGGCGTAAATGGACGGCACTGCCTTCCTGAATACGGACCACGATATTCAGCTCAGATTCAGTCAATGGACGAGATGAGGTGATGGTAATAACACCCTCACCGGAACTGCTTTGTCGAGAAAAGAAATTAAGATGACCTGGAGGTTGATGAACAACACCTAAGCTATTGATATCTTCTGGTGTAGCCAAGCTGACTTGGACAGGCTCATCGGTTTTCGCATGATGAAATGGAATTTCAGCGTAGAGTAATTCTCCAGGTGCAGACTGAATCTGTAATGGATCAATACTAATTGCATGAAGATGTTGCGATGCAATAATGGCGAGAATAGCAATTTTTAATTTGTTATATACAGTCATCTTAGTTTTGACTCTGGTCATATATCGCAACGAGAGAATTATACATTACCGAGATGTTGAGGAATTGTAAATGGATAACATTCTAGTTACATAAAAAGCCGATCATAATTGATCGGCTTTTGTTTGAAAATTTAAAAATGCTTATGCATTTTTAAAATCAATTAGAATACGCAGCATGCGACGTAGTGGCTCAGCAGCACCCCACAACAGTTGATCACCCACAGTGAATGCACCAAGGTACTCTTTACCCATATTCAATTTACGTAAACGACCCACAGGAACGCTGAGCGTGCCTGTCACTGCCACAGGAGTCAGATCAGTCATTGATGCTTCACGCGTATTTGGAACGACTTTCGCCCACTGGTTGGCGCTACGTAACATGTCTTCAATCTCATCCAGCGGTACGTCTTTTTTCAATTTCAACGTGAGTGCTTGTGAGTGACAACGCATTGCACCAATACGGACACAGTGACCATCAATTGGAACAATCTGTTGATTGCCTAAAATTTTGTTGGTTTCAACTTGACCTTTCCATTCTTCTTTCGATTGACCGCTTTCAAGCTGTTTGTCGATGTATGGAATGAGTGAGCCTGCTAAAGGCACACCAAAGTTTGCAGAAGGGAAGCCTTCACCACGTTGTAATTCCGCAATTTTAGAGTCGATGTCTAAAATTGGAGAACGTGGGTCATCTAACAAATCTTTGGTATTGTTGTACAAATAGCCCATACCAGAAATCAGTTCACGCATATTTTGCGCGCCTGCACCCGATGCTGCTTGATAAGTCATCGAGGTTGCCCATTCCACAAGGTTGTTTTGAAATAAACCACCTAAGCCCATCAGCATCAACGAAACGGTACAGTTACCGCCTACAAATGTTTTAGTCCCATTGACTAAACCATCTTTAATGACGTTCATGTTCACTGGGTCAAGTACGATGATGGCTTCATCTTCCATACGCAAGGTAGACGCAGCATCAATCCAATAGCCTTTCCAGCCTTCGGCTTTTAACTTTGGAAAGACTTCAGAGGTATAGTCGCCACCTTGACAGGTAATAATGACATCCATTTGCTTCAGACTATTAATGTCTGTCGCATCCATAAGTGCTGGGGCAGTCTTACCACCAAATGCAGGGGCTTCACCACCTGCATTACTGGTAGAAAAATAGAATGGCTCAAAGTGAGCAAAGTCATTCTCTTCAACCATACGTTGCATAAGGACGGAACCAACCATCCCGCGCCAACCGACCAGACCTACTTTCATGTCATTTTGCCTCGGTGCGTTAAAAATTTAAAAGGGGTTTGAGTGTATCAAAAGCGACCACAACTGCAAGCACTACATAAGTAAAACATCACTATAATTGAACGAAATAACTTGTTTATGATACATACAAAATTGATAAAGTTAGTCTAGGTTTAGTTTTACCAAACAGAATAAGATTGAGAAAAACCATATGATTTGGGTGGAAGTCTTGGCGGCTATTGTGGTGATTCTGACGTTTTGGTCATTGATCCCACGGGATGAATGGTGGATTCGCGGTGCCGATTTTCCACGACTACAAATGCTGGCGTTGGGTCTTTTGGCCTTTATTTTACTGATTTTTTGGCCTGATCCTTGGGATTTACAACGTGAATTGATTCTCGTCGCGTTAATCGCAGCCTTAGCGTATCAGTTAAAAATGGTGTTGCCTTATACCTTTGTGTGGAAAAAACAGGTTCAAACCGTTTCTCACGAGCAATTGCAGCCTGAGCGACAGATTTCATTACTGGTTTCGAATGTGCTGACGCCCAATACCCAGCATCATTTACTCATTGAACAAATTAGCAAATTTAAGCCCGATCTGGTTTTGACCTTAGAAACAGATCAGTGTTGGCAACAGGCATTACAGGTGCTTGAGGCGGACTATCCTTATCGCGTTCCAATTCCCTTAGACAACCTGTATGGCATGCATTTGTATAGTCGATTGAAACTTATCGATGCAGAAGTGAAGTTTATTTTAAGTGATGAAATTCCTTCGATTCATACGACGGTGCTGTTGCCTTCAGGGCAGCCTGTACAGTTGTACTGTCTACATCCAAAACCGCCAAGTCCGACGGAAGCCAAAGATTCAACCTTAAGAGATGCTGAATTGTTGATTGTGGGTGATCAAATTAAAGAGCTCGATCAAAGCTGTATTGTCATGGGGGATTTGAACGATGTGGCTTGGTCACGAACGACGCGTCTATTCCAACGGATCAGCGGCTTGCTCGACCCGCGAGTTGGACGGCATTATGTGAATACTTTTCATGCGGATTATCCTTTTTTACGTTGGTCACTCGATCATGTCTTTCACAGTACAGACTTTGCACTTATTGAAATGCAGCGTTTACCGCATATCGGTTCAGATCACTTTCCGATCTATGTCAAATTACAAACGGGACGTCTATTTGAGCAACAGCAAGAAGAATTAGAGCAAACGGATGCAGATGAACAAGAAGCTCAGATCGCCATACAAGAAGGGATTGAAAAAGCAGAGCGCGAAGAAAAAATAGTGACGGATGAAATTGCACAGGATTACAAAAACGAGAAGTAGTAAACAAATTGCATGAGAAATTGTGTACGAAATTGCTTACAAAGGTTTCGGTCTCTGACGAATGGTAGAACTTTAAGAATTCTTTTATTCTTACTCCATCAGCACACGGAACAGGGAACGGAACATCCCACTAAGGAAGACGACGCTGAAGGAAAATCATCACGGAAATGATGGCTGGTTAGGATGACCAAACCCCAAAACAAAAATTACGATTGAAAGCACAACCTCATATGCCCGAGTTTTGCAGGAAGCAGAACTCGGGTTATGTGCTTTAAGATACCTGAAATTTATTTAAAAATTATGACGACTTCAAGATATCTTGATAAAGCGCTAAAGTCTGCTCACACATGTCTTGTAAGCTAAACTGCGTGACAGGAGCCACGTGTTGAGGTTGTTCAATATGGTGTTGTACGACGCGAATAAGTTCGGCGTGATCATCTACAGGAATAAGACCTTGCGGATAAACTGACGATAAAATTTCAGCAACGCCACCTCTTTTCCAACCTATCACGGGTGTACCTACAGACAACGCTTCTAAGGCGGTACGTCCAAAGGTTTCTGCCTGATTGGATAAAGACAAGACCACATCGCTGTAGGCAAGCCATTCACGAATATCTGAGCGGTGACCGACGAAGGTAATCTGATGTTCTAAGCCTTTGCTTTGAATATTGCGTTGCAGTTCATCCAAATAAGCGGCTTTTTTAGGATCAGCTCCGCCAACCACAATAGCATGCAGGTAGGGGAATTGCGCATGCAGTTGCTGTACTAATTCAATTAAGGTTTCATGCCCTTTCAGACGCGTAATTCGCCCTGGTAAGCACAAGAGGAACTTATGTTCGAGTTGTGGATAGTCTTTTAAGGTGTGTTGAATCCACTGTACTGATGGTTGGTATCCATGAGGGAATGCTTTGGGATCTATACCACGGTAAATACGGACGATATCTTGCGGAGGGCAATTTTTATAATGTTCGGTGATGTATTGCACCACACTGTCCGAAACCGCAATGACTTTCTCTGCTTGCGTCATAATTGCACTATAACGATTAATTGAATAGAAACCATGTACGGTACTAATCAAGTGCGGACGATCAGTTGCAGGAATGCCTTTTAAGGCAAAATGCGTCAACCATGCAGGAACGCGTGAGCGAACATGCACAATGTCTGGGCGATGCTGCTGAATGAGTTGGCGTAATGGACGAATTTGCCACAGACTCGACAATGATTTCTTGTGAATGGGCAAGGTTAAGTGGGTAGAGCCTTCGGCTTCAAGTTGTGCCACCATACGTCCACCATTGGAAACCACCAATGACTCGTGCCCCTGATGAATAAGCGCTTTAGCAATTTCGAGTGTGCCACGTTCAACACCACCACTATTCAGTTCAGGGAGAAGCTGCATCACCTTCATTGAGTTTATCCTTTTTATCCTGTTGTGCCGTTTGGGCCATGTATCAAGCAAAATATCGAGGATGCAATCGTGCTTTCTCCTCGATGTAGTTGATCAATAAATTTTTTCATAGCCTTCTGGGCGGGTTTTAAAGCGACGGTGAAACCACATGTATTGAGTAGGCGCAATGCGAAGCTGTCGTTCAATAATTTGATTGACCCGCGTTGCATCATCCACTTCATCTTCACTGGGTAAGTTGTCTACCATAGGTTCAATCAGCAGATGATATTGGGGATTTGCCACATCGCCATGGCGATAGAAATACAGCGGTACAGCAACGGCTTTAGAGATTTTTAATAAACGTCGATGCGCCGTAACAGTTGCGGCAGGCACCCCAAAAAAGGGAGCCATCACCCCTTGTTTTAAACCAAAATCTTGGTCTGGACTATACCAAATGGCATGTCCATTTTTTAAATTACGAATCAGACCACGCATATCATCATGGTCAATTTGATTGGCGTAAATCGTGGCACGACAACGATAAATCAACATGTCTAACAACGGGTTATTCTGTGGACGATACACCACATCGGGTTCAAAATATTGTGCACATAAATAACCACCTGCATCTAATAAGGTGGAATGAGTGCCGAGCAGTAACACGCCTTTACCCGCTGCTTGCGCGGTTTGAATATGCTCTAAACCCTCAATAGTGACTCGATTTTTGAACCATTGTGGGCAGTACCAAGCATTCAGGGTTTCAAATATCCCAAGCATTTGATCAACGAAAACCTGACGGGCATGGGCTTGGACTTGTTCTGGACTCCATTCTGGAAAACAGACTTCTAAATTGCGCAGCGTAGTTTTACGGCGGGATTTCAGTTGATTAAACGTTAGATTTCCCAGAAAAGTGGCTAAGCGATATTGAATTGCCCATGGCAAAATTGCCAGTATCATTAAGAAAACGATGCCAAGCCAAATTCCCCAATATTTAGGATGGAGGAATGACCATTGAAATTCACCAGGTGTATAGGTCTGTGCTTGGCTCATAACGATATAATTAGTTTGAAAAAGTTAAGACTGTGCAAAGTGTAGCATGAACTGATTTGGTCAAGGTTATCTACGCTAAAAATCAGGATTAACCTTGCCCGTCACCATCTGCTGGTTTTGATATGGCATTCTAACGACGACTTTCCAGAAGAATGCGTACTGCAAGCCCAGCGAGAACTGTGCCCATGAGCCAACGCTGAACATTTGCCCAAAGTGGTTTTCGCTGTAGAAAAAGTGCAATGCTACCTGCAGAAAAAACAATAATGGCATTTACTGAAACACTGACAAAAATTTGGATCGTACCGAGTTGAATAGACTGCGCTAAAATACTGCCTTGTTGTGGGTGAATAAACTGTGGCAATAAAGACAAATACATAATCGCAATTTTAGGATTCAGTAAACTGGTCAAAAAGCCCATTAAAAATAATTTTAACGGGGAATCGCTCGATAAATCTTTGAGACTAAAAATAGGCGCCGCATTGGGGCGTAAAGCTTTCCATGCCAACCAGAGTAAATAGAGAGCCCCTACAATACGAATCGTGTCATAAGCATATGGAACTGCGACAACGAGCGCAGTGATTCCAAAAGAAGCACAGAGCATGTATAAGACAAAGCCCAGTGCGATACCGCCTAAAGAAATGAAACCAGCTGTTTTTCCTTGAGAAATTGAACGTGAAATGAGGTAGATCATATTCGGGCCGGGGGTGAGGACCATTGCCAGACTCACCAAAGCAAATGCGAAAATTTGTGACAAATCCAACATGATCAAAGGCTCAGTTATTCTTATGTTGATAGGTATAGCATATTGGTGTTGATAAATCTGATTTGAGCTGCCAATGAATGGATTTAATTTGGGGTATTGCCATTCAAATTATAAATTTAATGGCTTCTAGGCTTAGATTTTTAAAGTATGAAGTGAAAGATCCGATTGAAGTTGTGCATGCTTTTTGCGTGGGAATACTATTGAAAGTTGTGATCACAGAAGAAAATAAAAATGTATAGTCCAAACTTGTTTATTCGAAAAGCAACACCAAATGACACTGTTGCTATTGTTGCGGTGATTGCTCCATTTGTTGAAGACGTTATTGCTCATCAGTAAGGGTGAAAACAATTCACACCAGAAGTCATTCAAACCATTTTTGAACGGGAAGATATTCATTACTTTGTTGCTGAACTTGAATAGGAAATCGTGGGGGTGGTCGCGTATTTGGAACCCGCACATTTAATGCATTTTTTCCTGATTAAAGCCTTACATGGTCAGGGCTACGGTACTGTGATGTGGAACTTTATTGAAGCGAAAATTAAGCGGCAGTCGGTACATTCCATTACGGTCAATTCGAGTTTTTATGCACAACCGATTTATGAGAAATTCGGCTTTGTCGTTACGGGGGGCGATGGAAACAAAGGGAATCCACTTTATCCCTAATGATTAAAGCGTATGGATGTGAAGCAACTTAAAACGGTGGTGTTAGACTAGGGATATATTTCTGATTGATTGCATTTATAGATGAGAAGCCATGCGATTGATACTGCCAAAGCAGGTCTAATTTTTCTGGTGGTGTTGGGACACTTTCTAGAGCGGATGATTGGTTGGTCACAAGCAAGTAGCCAGTTATTACTTGAAACCATTTATGCCATACATATGCCTGCTTTTATTTTTATTTCAGGCATGTTGTATAAAGATAAAAACTGGTCCAAAAACATCCTCTTTTTTATTGCACTCTATACCCCTTTCCAACTGTTGTATTTGGCATCGAATGCTTTGATGACTGGACAATGGCACTTTAGCCTGTTTGAACGACCCTATTGGCTGCTGTGGTATCTGGTGGGGATGATGGCTTGGACCCTATTTATGCATGTGTTCCATGCAAACCGTTTTGCTCCTGTACTCGCAGTACTGATTGCTTTAAGTGTTGGTTTTTCGCCGTGGAATAACTATGCCTACTCCATTGGACGAATCTGTGTCTTTTTGCCTTTTTTTGTCTTGGGCTATCGATATGGTCAGCCCATTATGCAAAAGCTACAACAGCAAAGTCATGCGGTGTTTTGGGCAAGTCTGAGCCTCGGTTTGATTATATGCATCTTGTATTGGACGAATTTAAGTCAATTCTGGTGGTACGGCAGTTTAAGTTATGCCCAACTGAAAGTTGAGCTATGGCAGGGAAGTTTGATTCGTCTGATGTGCTTCATGTTGTCCAGTTGGGGGGTGATTACGCTGTTGGCCTTATTTCAGGGTTTGGGAACACGTTTTATGCGCTTGGGGCAAAACACTTTGCCTGTGTATTTGTTACATGGTTTTGTGGTGATTTGGCTTGCACGAATGATTCAGCTCAATTTGCCTGTGGCAGTGGAAATATTGATTTGTGTGGTGTTGTCAATTTTGACTTGTTGGTTGCTACAACAACAGATTTTTGATCAGACGATCCGCCAATTATCACAGTGGTTGCTACGACCCACACGTAAATTGTGGCAGAAATAACCGAGTCATCGACTGTTGCTTGATTCAATTGCAAGTGTTGTTGGTACAAACAGAGAATATAAAAAAGCCCGATTGGCTGAATGACTCAGCCAATCGGGTTATTGAGCATTAAATTAGTTGCCTTTGCTGAGGTTTTCTAATTCATCCCAACGTTCCAGTTTTTCCAGTAACTGTTCTTCAATTTCAGACAGACGCTGTGAAGCTTGAGTCGCGGCATCGGCATTTGAAACAAACCAAGAACCATCTGCTAATTTTTCAGAAAGTTGAGTTTGCTCAGCTTCCAAAGCTTCAATTTCCGCAGGTAAGCTATCGAGTTCTCGTTGATCTTTATAGCTCAGCTTGACCTTTTTCGGCGCAGGCGTTGCTGCTGCGGCAGCCGCTTCAGCTTTGGCTTGTGCCTTTTTCACATCACTTTTTTGATCAACCACTTTTTGATCTGGACGTTGTTCTAGGTAATCCTGATAACCACCAATGTACTCATCAATATTGCCTTTGCCATCAAACACCCAAGTTGAAGTGACCACATTGTCCATGAAAGCACGGTCATGCGAGATCAACAGTAAAGTGCCTTTATAATCAGACAGCATCTCTTCCAACAGTTCTAAAGTCACCATATCTAAGTCATTGGTTGGCTCATCCATCACGATTAAATTGGATGGTTTGAGTAACAACTTGGCTAACAGAATACGGTTTCTTTCACCACCAGAGAGTGCTTTGACTGGCGTACGCGCGCGTTCTGGCGAAAATAGAAAGTCTTGTAAGTAGCTGTAGATATGACGACGATTACCATTCACATCGACAAAGTCAGAGCCTTCGGACACATTGGCCATGACAGTTTTTTCAAGATCAAGTGCATTACGCAATTGGTCAAAATAGGCAATCTCAAGCTGTGTGCCTGTTTTGACTGAACCGCCATGTTCAATTTGACCTAAAATGGCTTTAATTAAGGTGGTTTTTCCAACACCGTTATCCCCAACTAAACCAATGCGGTCGCCACGCATCACCAACGCAGAGAAATCCTTGATCAGTAGGTTATCACCGTAAGAAACACTGAGGTGTTCAATGTCAAACACCAATTTCCCAGAACGATTGGCATCTTGGGTTGCCATGCTGACTTTGCCTTGCTGGAAACGACGTGCTTTGGATTCTTCACGCAGCGCTTTTAAGGCGCGGACACGACCTTCATTACGGGTACGACGGGCTTTAATGCCTTGGCGAATCCACACTTCTTCTTCAGCTAATCGTTTATCGAACAACGCATTTTGTTTTTCTTCGGCTTCCATTTGTTGTGCTTTGAGGTCTAAGTAGCGTGAATAGTTACCTTCGTAGCTACGTAAAGTCCCACGATCAAGCTCGACAATACGGGTGGCAATACTGTCCACAAATGAACGGTCATGCGAGATAAATAAGAGGGTTAGGTTATTTTGATCGAGTAAGAATTTTTCTAACCATTCAATGCTTTCTACATCCAAATGGTTGGTCGGTTCGTCCAGTAACAGGACGTCTGGTTGAGTCAGTAAGGCACGTGCCAATAGAACACGACGCTTACGTCCACCCGATAAATCTGCTAAATCGGCATTTGGGTCTAGCCCCATCTTACTTAAAATGGAATTGACTTTATTTTCTAAAGCCCAGCCATCGAGCTGATCCAATTTATGTTGTAAATTACCCATGCGATCGCATGCTTCCATATCACCTAAGATGCAGGCATCACATGCTTCGTGGTATGCTTTAAGTACAGTGGCAGCTTCACCTGCGCCGTCTGCCACAATGTCTGCGACTTTGCCAGAATCCATAGGGACGTCTTGTGCCAACATAGATACCGTTAAGCCATTTTGAATTGCAACTTCGCCAGAATCTGGCAATAAGGTACCTTCAATTAGTTTAAGTAGCGTAGACTTACCTTCACCATTACGGCCAATCAAACATACCCGTTCGCCGCGTTCTAGGTTGAAATTCGCGCCATCGAGTAGGGCAGGTCCACCGAATGCAAGCTGGACATCCCTTAAAGTAATATAGGCCATAATGTTTCCTGAAATCTCAAATGAGGACTTTGAATGACTAAGCAACAAAATCTAGATAATCAGGCGTCATTGTCCGCACCCATTGAAGATTTGCAAGTCCGAATTGCATTTTTAGATGATTTAGTTGAACAACTCAATGAACAAGTGATTCGTCAACATGCCGAAATTGCTGATTTAAAAAAACAAATGCAGTTTCTTTATCAACGTGTGGAATCTGCCGATTTATCCGAAGGCATCGAAGCCTTTGACCCTTTAAGCAATATACCACCGCACTATTAATCGAGTTTGGCGGCTTGAGTGGTATGGTTTAATCCTACGCCTTTCCAAAAAGGGAACGATGGGCAAGGCTTGACCTTTTGCCCGCTTCCCGTTCTAATGCACGCTCTTTGCTTATCTCTCATGATTTTGTATTTATGTCTGCTAAAGCGGTTTTGTTCGATCTAGAAAATAATATGCCAACGGCAAAAATGCTACGCGATTTGGTGCAGCATTATCCGACCTTGTATTTGTTTAATTGCAAAGGGCAGTTTGCGTATACGCTGGAAGATCTGACTGAATTTGCCATGTGGATCAATACAGGGCAAGTGGTGATTTTAGAAACCGCCCAAGCCAAAGAGAAAGAGTTTGAATATGCGGTAGTCGTTGGGCAGTTGATGGCTTTACTCGAACCCGATACGCATGTAGAAGTCATTTCAGCAGCCAAAACCAGTGCTGTTTTAATTGAATTAATGCGCGGTTCGGCACTGACTTGTAGCTTGATTCAAATTCAAGATGTGGCTGAAATAAGCAAACCCAAATATAAAATTCCAAGCTTGGATGCCATTCAAAGAAAACCATACTTAAAAATGGTGAAACAGTATTGTGACGCTTTGGCAAACATGTCAGGTAAACCGAATACCATTGATTCATTAAAAAACTCGGTGATGAATATCTTGCAAGTGGTGCCAGAGAAAGCGCAGCACTTAGTGGGCATGTTGATTAATCTCAAAATCGTCAAACGTTATGATGAACAGATTAATTTTCGTAAGAAAGTATTAAAGCAGTGGGCGCAGCTACATCTTGAACAAGACCAAGCTGAGTTGGTGACCCCAACCAATCTAGCGCAAGCAGTAGAGCAGTTACAGAGTTCGGCTGAATTACCCTCTGCGGAACCAGACGTGCAACAAGCACAAGATGCTTTGTTTAAAGATTTTGGAAAAATTGATCCTGTCCAGCTTGAAGTGGCGAAAAAACTACGCGAATTGAAAAATGATAAGCCGAAAGACATCTACGCCTTACGTGATTTATTAGAGCAAATGTTTCCCAAAGCGGATGTGCGTTTGTTACTCAAAGAGTTGATTGAAAAAGGTTATATTTACTGGAACGGACATGAAGTCTTATATAGTCATGAAATGTTCCTAAATTAATTTCATCGTTCCAACTTGCGTTTTATATTGTGCTTATGCAACTCTAATAAAAGACAAAAAAGGTTTTGCTATGGAAAATACAGGAATTTGGGTTGCTGTTGTCATTATTGTGTTTGTGCTCGGGTCAATTTTGGGACTCCGTGTTAGCCCTCGAGAAAAAGCTTTGGGCTTAATGCGTGAAAAAGCACGAAAAATGGGGTTACACCCGCGCTTAGTGGCAGCACCAGATTGGACTAAAATTCCGTTGGCATCTTCAAATCGTGCCAGTATGGTTGCTTATTATAGTGTCCTGATTCCAGATGCACGTTTGCCGCTGATGCGCGCCCGTGTTGAAGATCAACAGCTCAAGGTCGTGCATGGTGATGAAAAATTTAATAATTTTCCAATTGCATTAAAGGGCATTTATGCTATTGATATGCAGGCAAACTGTGTAGGACTCTATTGGGATGAAGAAGCTGATTTAAAAGCAACCCAATTAGAAGATATCAAAGCATACTTACATGCTTTGGCTGAACTTTAATTTTAAGATTTACTGAAATAGGAAAAACGGTTAACTATGGCGAATGCTCCTCGATCCACATCCAAAAGCACAACAGCAAAAGCTTCTGATGCTGGGACTAAACGTGCCTTAGTGATTGTGGAGTCGCCTGCAAAAGCGAAAACAATCAACAAATATTTAGGTCCAAATTACATTGTAAAATCCTCTGTAGGTCATGTACGTGACTTGCCAACGGGTGGTTCAGGTAAAACTGCGGATAAAAAAACCACAGCAACTCGAACCAAATTGACCGAAGCGCAAAAAGCGGAAAAAGCACAACAAGCTTTGGTTAACCGTATGGGGGTTGACCCTGAACATGACTGGAAGGCACATTATGAAGTGCTTCCAGGCAAAGAAAATGTAGTGGCTGAATTAAAAAAACTGGCATCGCAAGTCGATGAAGTTTATCTCGCAACGGACTTGGACCGTGAAGGGGAAGCGATTGCTTGGCATTTAAAAGAAGTGATTGGTGGTGATGATTCACGTTATCAACGTGTCGTGTTTAACGAAATTACCAAAAATGCCATTCAAGAAGCCTTTAAGCATCCAGCACGTTTAGACACCAATAAAGTCAATGCCCAACAGGCGCGCCGTTTTCTAGACCGTGTGGTTGGCTTTATGATTTCTCCTTTATTGTGGGAGAAAATCGCACGTGGTTTATCCGCAGGACGCGTTCAGTCTGTCGCAGTTAAACTGGTGGTAGAACGTGAGCGTGAAATTCGCGCCTTCATTCCTGAAGAATATTGGCAAGTATTTGCAGACACCAAATCTTCGAGCGATGAGATTCGTTTAGAGGCGGTGAAGCAAGCAGGTAAGATGCTAAAATTACGTAATAAAGCAGAAACTGATGCTTTATTGAAAATTTTGAAAGATGCCGATTACAAAGTTTCAGCACGTGAAGATAAACCGACTAAGGTCAATCCGAGTGCACCGTATATCACCTCAACCTTGCAACAAGCGGCTAGCACACGTTTAGGTTTCTCTGTGAAGAAAACCATGATGTTGGCGCAACGTTTGTACGAAGCAGGTTTTATTACCTATATGCGTACCGACTCAACCTTCTTAAGTGACGATGCGGTAAATATGGTGCGTCACCATATTGAGACTGAGTTTGGTAAAAAATATATACCTGCAAAGCCAAACCGTTATGGTAATAAAGCGGGTGCACAAGAAGCGCATGAAGCCATTCGTCCATCCAATGTCGGCTTAAAAGGCGATAGTTTGGTGGGGGTAGAACGTGATGCACAACGTTTATATGATTTGATTTGGCGCCAATTTGTGGCGTGTCAGATGACACCAGCCGAATATCTATCTTCCACAATTTTGGTCGATGCGAATGGTGTTGAACTGAAAGCCAAAGGTCGTACCTTGGTGTTTGATGGCTTTACCAAAGTCCGTGGTCAAAACAAATCCGATGATGATGTGCTCTTACCTGCGGTGAAAGTGGGTGAGGTATTGAATCTGGAAAAACTCGATCCTTCACAGCACTTTACCAAGCCACCTGCGCGTTTTACTGAAGCATCATTGGTGAAAGAGCTTGAGAAAAAGGGCATTGGGCGACCATCAACTTATGCTGCGATTATTTCGACCATTCAAGACCGTGGTTATGTGAAACTGGAAAACCGTCGTCTATATGCAGAAAAAATGGGCGAGATTGTCACTGATCGCTTGGATGAAAGTTTCAATAACCTGATGAACTATGACTTTACCGCGGACTTAGAAGGTCAGCTGGATAAAGTGGCCGATGGTGAACGTAACTGGAAAGAGTTGCTTGACAGCTTCTATGGCGATTTCAAAACGCGTCTGACCAACGCACAAGGTGAAAGTGGTATGCGCCGCAATCAACCTGTGGAAGTTGATGCAGTACATTGTCCAGAATGTTCTCGACCAATGCAGATTCGTACGGGGACTACAGGTGTCTTCTTGGGATGTTCAGGCTATAACTTGCCACCGAAAGAACGCTGTAAAGGTACCTTGAACTTAACCCCAGTCGAATCACTTGCAGCGTTGTCTGATGATGATGCCGCAGAAACAGCAGACTTGATGTCGAAAAAACGCTGTCCGATCTGCGCAACAGCGATGGACAGTTACGTGATTGATGGTGGTCGCAAACTGCATGTTTGTGGTAACAACCCAGATTGTGCGGGTTTTGAACTGGAAGAAGGTGAGTTCAAAATCAAAGGTTATGATGGCCCAACCATTCCATGTGATAAGTGTGATGGTGAAATGCAACTCAAGACAGGTCGTTTTGGACCGTACTTTGCTTGCATGAGCTGTGACAATACCCGCAAGGTGTTGAAAAGCGGTCAGCCTGCACCGCCGCGTGTGGACCCAATTAAGATGGAACACTTACGCTCGACCAAGCATGATGACTTTTTTGTTCTGCGTGATGGAGCGGCAGGTCTATTCTTGGCGGCAAGTAAGTTCCCGAAAGTACGTGAAACACGTGCACCTAAAGTTTCGGAACTTCGTAGTGTTGCCGATCAGCTTGATCCGAAGTATCAGTTTATTTTGCAAGCACCGGATGTAGACCCAGAAGGCAATCCAACCTTGGTGAAATTTAGCCGTAAAAACCAAGCACAATATATTGGTTCGGAAACGCCAGAAGGCAAGCAAACCAAATGGTCTTTGGTTTTCCAAGATGGAAAATGGGTTGAGGCTTAATCGCTTAACCTATTGAATATAAATGCTCACTTCGGTGGGCATTTTTTATGTCACAATAATTTAGATAAGAAAGTAAAAAAATGGGGGAGTTGTGGATATTCAAACGAAGAAGTTTGCAGTATTAATTGATGCAGATAATTCATCGATTAGTGCTATTTCATTGGTATTAGAAGAAGTGGCCAAATATGGGATTGCAAGTGTAAAGCGTGTCTATGGAGATTGGAGTAGTGAAACGCTAAAGAAATGGCGTGATGTTTTGTTACCACATGCCATTACCCCTGTTCAGCAATTTGCCTACACAAAAGGTAAAGATGCGACAGACATGATTTTAATCATTGATGCAATGGATTTACTCTATGCCGGGGCGTTAGATGGGTTTTGTATCGTGTCGAGTGACAGTGACTTTACACCTTTAGCCTCGCGTATTCGTGAAAATGGATTAAGTGTTTATGGCTTTGGTAAGAAATCTACGCCGGAAGCATTTAAAAAGGCCTGTGATAAATTTGTTTTTGTTGAAAATTTGATTTCCGAGAGTGATCTAAAGAATACTGAAGATTATGAACTTGTAAATCTTCAAGTGAAGAAGATATTAGATACAAATAAAATATCCGATGTAAAAGCTGTTTCTTCAGTTAAAGACGCTACCACGACAGAGATAATGGATCGTGCAACTTTGAATTTAATCTATAAAGCAGTGAAAGATAATGCAGATGAAAATGGATGGGCAAATTTAAGTATGGTTGGGCAATATATCAGTGCTGTAAAACCTGAATTTGATTCTCGTAATTATGGTAGAGCCAAATTATCAGGCTTAATTAAAACGCTTAATCTTTTTGAAACCAAAGTAGACATGAGCCAGATGTATTTAAGAAAAATGAAGAAGCAGAGTGCTTAAAATAAATGTGGAAAAAAATTAGAATCTTATGTCTATTACTGATTTTGTTGGTTGTGGCAGTAAACGCTTGGCGCGATCAAAATCAGAACTGGGATAAACCCATCATCGTACTGTTGCATCCAATCAATGCAGATGGTCAAGCCAGCACGCAACAATATATTCAACAATTATCTTTGAGCGATCTTACAGCTGTGCAGCCTTACTTACAGCAAATGTCAGCACATTATCGTGGTCAACCTATACAAATCTATTTAAATTTAGGACGCGAGTTAACCCAAAAACCACCGAAGGTGCCTGAGCAGGCGAATATCTTAGATATCATGCTCTGGAGTCTCAAATTCCGCTTTTATGATTGGCAACAGCATGAGCGTAGTGACGGTGCTTCTGCGGTCACGCTGTATTTAAATTATTACGACCCTGCTCGTACAAATGCATTAAAACACTCAACTGCACTGGAAAAAGGGCGTATTGGTGCAGTGAATCTGTATGCCAGCAAAAAGCAAAACGAGCAAAATCAAATTGTTCTGGTGCATGAGTTATTACATGCTTTTGGTGCAACCGATAAATATGATGTCGCGACGGGACAGCCGCTCTATCCACAAGGCTATGCTTATCCGAAACAACAGCCTTTATTTCCTCAGGCCAAAGCAGAGTTAATGGCTGGGCACATTCCTGTTTCTACAGAGCAAGGTAAAATGCCGGATCATTTAGACGACACGGTACTCAATGAAATTACAGCACTTGAAATTGGCTGGATTAAATAAAGCTGTGTATAAATTCGCTTTTATCCACAATAGGAGAACTTGTTGTGGATAAAAATGATGCAGATTGATAACAGACATTTGATAAAAAAAAGACCACAATAATTTTATTCCATTGTAAATACTTGAGAAAAAATATGAAAACAGTTGGAAATGATCTTGTTCGTCATCAATTACATGAAAATCGGAAATGGTACTTGGTTTTAGGCGTGCTCCTGACTTTATTTGGTCTGGTGTTGCTGGCCTCTTTACCGTTTGCCACGCTGTCCGCAGTTTATTTGTTTGGCATATTAATGATGGTGGGTGGGGCACTGCACTTCATTGCGGCTTTTAAAATCTTTGAAGGGGGCTATCGCTGGCTTTGGGCGGCATTTGCTATTTTCTATCTGATCGCTGGCTATTATGCTTTTACCACACCGATAAAAACCGCCATTGTACTGACCAGTTTCTTGGCTATCTTTTTGGTGATTGCAGGTATTGTGCGGAGTATAAATGCCTTTATGCTTAGACCATTGGCAGGTTGGGGTTGGACGCTATTTTCAGGGGTTCTCACCTTTATGACAGGGGTGATTATTTTGATGTCACCGACAGCACCATTTTGGGTGTTGGGTATGTTTTTAGCGATTGATATTCTATTCCAAGGTATCAACTACCTCACTTTGGCCTCTTATATTAAGCATGAAGTACCCAAGAGTTCGGCTGATGTGTAGTACTAGGGCCGATTAAGTTGATCAAGAGTGCTATATGCACTCTTTTTTATTGCGTATGATCGGGTGTAATTAATCTTAAAAAAACAGAACTGTTATGCCTAAAACATTTGTACTTGCTCCAGACGCATTTAAAGAAAGTATGACTGCACAACAGGCTTGCCAAGCCATGCAACGTGGCTTACAGCGGGTTTTTCCAGATGCTGAATATATTCATGTCCCGATGGCGGATGGGGGTGAGGGAACGGTGGATGCTTTGGTTGCTGCTGCACACGGTGAGATGGTGAGCTGTAGCGTATCGGGTCCTTTCACCGAACAGAAGGTCGAGACGTATTTTGGCTTAATTGATGAAGGTCAAACGGCCGTGATTGAAATGGCGAAAGCCAATGGCATTCATTTACTGGAGCCTTCAGAGCGTAATCCAGCTTTAACATCAACCTTTGGGACAGGAGAAATGATCAAACTGGCACTTGATCAGGGTGTGACAAAAATCATTGTTGGGCTCGGTGGCAGTGTCACCAATGATGCAGGCATGGGCATGGCTCAAGCACTTGGTGTCCGATTTTTAGATGTTGCTGGAAAAGAGGTGGTTCAGGGTGGCGGGCAATTACATCAGATTAGCCAGATGGATTTATCGAATTTAGATACTCGATTGGCACACGTTGAGATGCTGATTGCCAGCGATGTGAATAATCCGCTCTATGGTGAACACGGTGCGGCTTACGTATTTGCTCCACAGAAAGGGGCAAATCCAACCATGGTGGAGCAATTAGATCAGAACCTAAAGTATTTTGCTGGTTTGGTTACATCGCAACTTCAGGTGGACTATGCTCATGTTGCTGGTGCGGGTGCCGCAGGTGGCTTGGGTTTTGGCTTAATGGCATTTGCAGGGGCAAAAATCCGTTCAGGTGTAGATATTGTGATAGAAGAAACACGATTGGTTGAAAAAATTGAACGGGCAGATTACGTCTTTACGGGTGAAGGCGGCATAGATTTTCAAACCAAATTTGGCAAAACACCCTATGGTGTGGCTCAAGTTGCCAAAAGATTGAATAAACCTGTGATTGCTTGTGCAGGCTATGTGGGTCAGGGCATAGAGGAACTTTATGCAGCAGGTTTTACTGCGATTTTCGGTATTATGGATAGTGCTTGTGATTTGCAAGCAGCTTTAGAAAATGGAGAGAAGAATTTGGAAAGAACCTGTCAGAATGTTGCTAGGATCTTAACTCTAACGCCGTAACTACCACATTATTCTCAATCAATTTAAATACTTTTTGTGTAGGGAATACCTTGCTTTTCAAGGATAAAAAGTAACAAAAATCCTTTGTTGGATTGAGGATATATCCCTATACCCTAATCCAACGAATGGCATCCATGCCGTTTTGTCTCGGATCAAATTTTTTTTGAAATTAAAAATCGGCGTATCCGTCTGGATAGATTTTATAAATTAAATCCAGAAATTTTGGTTGATTTAAATTGCTTTGATTTAAAAAATGCTCATTCTATGGTCATGCTAATTATTGATTTGTAATGATTTATTTTGATCGGCTCATTTGTGATAGATCAAACAATGCCGTGATCATCAGGCTAAAATTCATAATTCATCTATAGCTCTGTTAAACTAGCCATCTCCCCAGTACGATGAGACATTATGAGTTTAGCCAGCCTAATTGATGAATTAAACCCGCAACAAAAACAAGCTGCCACGACTGCATCGCAACACAGTCTGGTGCTCGCAGGGGCTGGCTGTGGTAAAACCAAAACCATTGTGGCGCGTGCGGCTTATCTCATTGAGCAAGGGATTCCTGCCAATCAAATTCAAATTTTAACCTTTACCCGTCGTTCAGCCAGTGAAATTGTGGCGCGGGTCGAGTTGGCTTTGGGGGAGCAAGCTCAAGGACTACGTGCATCGACTTTTCATACGTTCTGTATGTACCTGCTACGCCGTGTACCGAAAGCCTTTGGTCTAGAGCAATTCTCGATTATCGATCGGGATGATCAACTGATGATGTTCCGTCTGATTCGCGGAAAAGATGATAAGAAAAATCCCAATCAGTTGCCTAAACCACAAGAGCTGTGTGATTTGTATTCTTTTGCACGCAATACCCGTCAGAAATTGAGTGATGCTTTAGAAAAGCAACATCCTGAATATTTGGCATTTAAGGATCAAATCGCCAAGATCATGCAAGAGTATGAGACACGCAAGCGTGCGCGTAGCTTTCTGGACTATGATGATATTTTGGCGATTGTAGCGTCAGCGCTCGATCAATCTGAAGGCTTGGTTGATTATGTCGCATCCATCTGCAAGCACATGCTGGTGGATGAGATGCAAGACACCAATCCCCTACAGTGGGCATTGCTTGAACCCTTGAAAGATCAAGTGAGTCTGTTCTGTGTTGGCGATGATGCACAATCCATCTACGGCTTTCGTGGGGCGGATTTTGAAAATATTCATCATTTTAAAGAGCGTGTGCCGAATGCCCAAGTGTTTAAACTTGAGCAAAACTATCGTTCCACCCAAGAAATTTTAGACCTCTCCAATTGGTTGCTCGATCAATCTGAAATTCAATATGACAAGCGTCTAGATGCCTATCGGGGCGAGGGTGTAAAACCCCGCATGCATATTTTTCCGAATGAGTTTGATGAAGCCAAATGGATCGCAATTGATATTAAAGAGCGCCATTATTTGCAGGGGCAGAAATGGTCGGATCATATGGTCTTGGTCCGCTCTAGCTTTGCAGCGCGGCATATTGAGGCGGCGTGTATAGCGGCCAATGTTCCTTATCGTTTTATTGGCGGGATGAAACTGCTTGAAACTGCGCATGTGAAAGATTTACTCAGTTTGCTGCGCGTGATTGCCAATCCTTTAGATGATATTGCATGGATGCGTTTTCTCACCTTATGGAATGGGGTGGGAGATGTGGGGGCAAGTCGTCTAGCTCAGCAACTTTTACTGGAGCCTGAGTTTGATGTGATCTTTAATCAATTAGACAAATTTGGTCGTATTCCCGCTGAAACTTTGTTGATCATGAAGCAAATGACAGTGCTGAAACAAGACGTGCAAGCGTGTGTCAGTTTAGGTATTCAAGCCCTTGAAGCGCAATTGGCCGAGAACTATAAAAAAGACTGGAACCGTCGCCAAGGGGACTTTGAATTGGTCAAACAATTGGCGTCCAAACATGGGCAATTGAGCGAGTTTCTTGAGGAATATGTACTTGATCCTGTCTCCATTTCTGAAATTGAACGCCAGTCCGATACAGATGTGGTCACATTAATTACTATCCATTCTGCCAAAGGTACGGAGCAGAAAGTATGTTATGTCGCAAATGTAACGGCTGGACAGTACCCACATGCACGTGCTCAGGGTGATTTTGACGCGGTCGAAGAAGAACGTCGGGTACTCTATGTGGCACTGACGCGTGCGCAGAATGAACTTATTCTCACCAAGCAAAATCTGAATCTGTGGGCGCGAGACGTGGTGGATGAACAAGGGCGTAAAGTTGACAGTTACTTTTTAAATGATCTGACCCGAAATTTATGTACATTGGAAACCCACCATAAACCACAGCAGCAAACGGTGAAAAGTGCCTTAATTGAGCGCCAGTCGATTAATTTAGATTTTGGGATTAATCTCGATTAAACTAAACAGATTACATTGTGGTATTTGATGTGCAATGTTCAGAAAGTAGCGTAGGCGATTGCTTTTTGATGATTTTGCCTATTTTTGAAGGTTGTTAAATGAAAATTTTAGTTCGTAATTTAGAACGTACCGTGACAGAAGCTGAGTTACTGAAACTGTTTCAACAATATGGCACAGTAGAGACTTGTCAATTGGTGCTAGATGCCGAAACAGGTAAATCTAAAGGCTTTGCTTTTGTAGATATGCCGCATGGCCGTGAAGCGGTGAAAGCGATTAAAGGTTTAAATACCTTACGTTTACATGGCACAGGGATTCGTGTAAAGCAGGCGGAAAATAAGCCTGAGAAGCCAGAAGCCTAAGTAAAGAGGAGCAATTGATGCTCCTTTTTTTAGGGGAAAATAATGAGAAAGTTGTATCAAGCACTCTCTATAGTGGCTCCATCTGGTGAATATATTGCTCAAGGTGTAAAGACATTAGAAATTCGCTCTTGGCGACCTGAGCAACTTCCTCTTAAAAATTTAATCATTGTCGAAAATACTCACTATTTGAACAAACATGGCGATGAGGAATTAGGTCGAGCAGTTGCATGGGTGGATATTTCATCTGTTCATGCTTGGCAGAAAAGTGAGATTGAACAGGCTAAAGCAAACTATTGGGAAGATGGCTATTGGGCTTGGGTCATTGAAAACGTTAGGCCTATTCATCCTCCTGTGGATATACCAGCTCGAAGAAAAATTTATTGAGTAGAATTGGATGCGGTGTAATTTTTTATTGTGCATTGAATTCAATTAAGTTTAATCTTAGACCTGAAACAAATGCCCCAAAATTAGGAAAATTGTATGTCTCGTGTAGCTCGCTTTCATGCCGACCGAACCAACCAGAAATTATATTTTGCACGTTTGTCGTGCCAGCAAGCAGAGCAAATCGATCATATTCAACAAGCCCAAGCTTACCGTGAAGCTGCGGTTTTTCATTTGCATGGCGCAGTGCTCGCGTTCTTGCAGGAGTTGGTGCGTTATTACCGTTTAAATGACTTCCAGCCGACGTTAAAGTCAATTGAAGAACAAATGGCTGCCAAGGGCCAAGTTTCTCCTGAGGTGGTGGTCATGCAGCAGCTTTCTAAAGATGGCTTTATTGCAGAACTGAAACGTGCTTATCGGATGTGTCAGTATGCACCAGAACCAAGTGCACCAGAACCAGAAGATGAAACCTCTTCCAACTTAATTATTAAGGTGACGCAAACGCCTCAGGCATGGTTGCCAGATACGAAAATTTTACGTGAGTGGCATCGTGATTTGACTCAGCTGATTGATGGTTTTCGTAACGAGATGGTCGAATTTTAAGGAAAAGATGGCGAGTGCTTGAAGTTTAGATTTTTGACCCGATATTAATTAGTCTAAGCGATGCAAAGTGCAACAGGCCTTTGCCACCATGTTGAACATGGAGGAACATATGTCTATAGAGCAATTGAAAGAATTATTTGGGAATCAGGACGCGGTTCTAGAGTTGGTTCAACTTGAAGGTGGTGAGTTGGCGTTGCGAAACGCGGGCTCGGAAAAAGAACCTTTGGTCAAAATTCAGTTTAACGAAGAAGTTAAAGCGTTATTGGGTGACCAAACAACCGTGATTGCACAGCACATGATTCAGGCTGCTTTATTTGGCTTGCTTGAAAAACAAGTGAATGAATGGCAAGCCGAGGTTGTAGACGAAAAACCACAGTTTATGAGCTAATCCATATTGGCTTAAAAAGCGCACATGAAGTGCGCTTTTTTATGTTCAAGATTGAGTGAGATGCTTAATGGCTGGGGGCTTGATGATGTGCGATTTCAATTTGATTGAGAATATGATTGCTCATATTTTTTGCCATTTCCTCTTTGGCAAAATACACATCCCCAATGTTTTCTCTACGAATAACGTCAGCTTCTTGTTTGCTTTCTGCACAAATCAGCACCTGAATTTGCGGATTTAGAGTTTTAGCAATATCAACAATTTTATGGATATCAATAATATCCATAGGGGATAGCACCAATAAGCGCGCATGTTGAATATGGGCTTGAATCAGTACCCCAGGTTCGGTTGCAACACCAGAAACAGCTGCAATCCCTTTCTCACGCAGATTTTCCACAATTTCACGGTTTTCTTCCGCAATCACCACTTTAATGTCTTCCGCCATAAGTGTTTTGGTAATGCGACGTCCGACTTCACCATGACCGACAATGACCACCTGATCCCGTAAATAATCTTGTGAAACTTCATCGGGTAACATCGCGAGTGGGTCGCCACTGCGTTCTAGCAAGCGTGCCAGAGATGAGCGCTCACGAATCCAGTTTTGAATGGGTTCTATTGCAGAGAAAATAAAGGAGTTTAAGGTAATGGAAATGAGCGCACCTGCCAAAATCAAGTTTTGCCCTTCAAGAGAAAGCAGTTTTAACGAGAGTCCTAAAGTGGCAAGAATGAAGGAGAACTCGCCAATTTGCGCCAAACTCGCGCCAACGGTCAGGGCGGTATTGATTGGGTAGCGGAAAAAAAGCACCAGTGCCATCGCAGCAATGGTTTTACCAATCATAATAATGGCAACGACCGCCAAGACATGTTCGGGTTGTTCCCATAAAATACGTGGATCAAACAGCATACCAACCGAAACAAAAAACAGGATGGAAAAGATTTCACGTAAAGGCAGGGTTTCTTCTTCGGCACGATGGCTAAAATCAGATTCTTTCACCACCATACCGGCAAAGAATGCGCCAAGCGCCATAGAAACGCCAAAGACTTTATAAGCACCAAAAGCAATCGAAACAGCGGCAGCAACTACAGTGAGGGTAAACAGCTCACGAGAACCCAAACGCGCAACTACCTGCATAATCATCGGTACTAAACGTTTACCGACAATCAGCATAAAGGCAATGAAGCCTGCAACTTTTAATAACGTCAGTCCCAAGGTGAGCCAAATATTATCATTGCCACCGTGAGTAGTTATGGATTCACCACCCAGCAATACCGCTGTTGCAGGGAGTAAGACCAACACCAAGACCATGACCAGATCTTCAACCAAGAGCCAGCCCACCGCAATTTTACCGTTGACTGAATTGAGTAGACCTCGATCACCTAGGGCTTTGAGTAATACCACAGTACTGGCACACGATAAACTTAGACCGAATACCAGTGCTGAACCAAAGCTCCATCCCCAAAGCATGGAAACCCCAAGTCCTAATAGTGTTGCCACGGCAATTTGTAAAATGGCACCCGGCAGTGCAATGCGTCGGACTTGTAAGAGATCATTCAGCGAAAAGTGCATGCCGACCCCAAACATCAGGAACATAACACCCAGTTCGGCAAGTTGGTTGGCGAGTTGAATGTCCGCAACAATTCCTGGGGTATTTGGGCTCAGAATAATGCCAGCAACTAAATACCCAATCAGTGGAGGGAGGCGTAAACGGGCAGCAAGGTAACCAAAAATAAGTGCGAGCCCAAACCCAAAAGCCAGTAGTATGATGAGATCTACATTATGTGGCACTAAAAACTCCTTAAACACAGGTTAAGGGTGAAAAGAAAATAAGCACAAAGAATGCCAAAAATTGTTTTAAGTTTATCAAGATGCATAAAAAAAATGCAAAAAAAACGACCTAAGATTAGGTCGTTTTTTTTTAAGAAGCTAAAATTATTTAATTTTAGCTTCTTTGAAGATTACGTGTTGACGGATTTTTGGATCAAATTTTTTGATTTCCATTTTTTCCGGCATAGTACGTTTGTTCTTAGTCGTGGTATAGAAATAACCTGTACCAGCAGTAGAAACTAAGCGAATTTTATCACGCATGGTTCAGACTCCTTAGATCTTTTGACCTTGAGCACGAAGGTCAGCAACAACCTTTTCAATGCCCAATTTGTCGATAATACGCATACCCTTAGTGGTTAAACGAAGACGTACGAAACGTTTTTCGCTTTCTAACCAGAAACGGTGGTGATGCAGGTTCGGCTCGAACCGGCGTTTGGTTTTGTTATTGGCGTGCGAGACGTTGTTGCCAACGACTGGACGCTTGCCGGTAACTTGGCAAACCTTAGACATGGTGAACTCCATTGCTAGACAGCACCGATTGTGCGCTAGTCATTAAAAGTAAACGGATGAAATCATTCAAGGGGCGTTTTATAACAAAAATGCGCTTAAAAGACAAGCGATTTTTAATAAAACGGGACATGATCCAACGCGATAGATCATGCCTTGATCACTTAGCGAAGAAGAGTTTTCAAAATCAATTTGTGAATCGGCTTATTAAACGGTGGGAGGATGTATTTAAAGCTATATAGCTTTGGATTCGACATCATAGACCGTTCATGCGACAAACTGAAGAAACCTTCTGGACCATGATACTTGCCCATTCCTGATGCACCAACGCCACCAAATGGTAAATCGTCTTGTGCAACATGGGTTAATACCGTGTTTTGTCCAAAATGCCCTGAATGGGTACGCTGTGCGACATAATTCGCACGCGCCTGATCAAAGTCGAAGTAGTATAAAGCAAGTGGACGTGGACGGCTATTAATAAAGTCGATTACATCATCTATTTGATCATATTCCATGATCGGTAAAAGCGGGCCAAAGATTTCATTCTGCATAATCTGCATGTCTGGTGTGACGCCTGCGACGATTGTTGGGGCAATTTTACGCACCTCGTGTAGGTCTTCGTGCAGTGGGTTAATGGCAATAATTTGTGCACCATGCGCTTGAGCATCTTCCAGATAGCCTTGAATGCGTCGGTATTGTTTGTCATTAATAATAGAAGTGTAATCCAGATTCTCTTTAAAATTCGGATACATCTCTAAAACGCAAGCTTGAAACTTTTCAATAAACTCTTGGGTTTTGCCCTTTGGCAAGAACATAAAATCTGGTGCCACACAGGTTTGACCTGCATTCCACAATTTACCGACGGCAACGCGCTGTGCGACATCCTCTAAATCAATAGAAGGGTGCACCAAGACTGGGGATTTACCACCCAATTCAAGAATCACAGGAACTAAATTTTCCGATGCTGCCGCCATCACGGTTTTGCCAACATTGGTTGAGCCTGTAAATATAATTTTGTCAAAAGCCAAATGGCTAAAGGCATCTGAAATACTGCCACCACCATTTATGACCGCCACCAACTCTTGTGGGAAAATTTCAGATAACGCCAGTTCAAGCACACGACCAAAATTAGAGGATGAGCTTGAAACTTTAATCATGGCATGGTTGCCAGCAGCCAAAGCACAAATCAGTGGGCCAACCGAGAGCAATAAAGGATAGTTCCAAGGCGCAATAATCCCGATGATGCCTAAAGGTTGATATTGCACCCAAGCTTTGGCAGGTTGATGGATGATTCCGACGTGTCGCTTAGAGGGCTTCATCCATTTTGCTAAATGCTTGCTATAATATTTAATCTGCTCGAGGCAAGTGAGTAATTCACCGATTTTGGTTTCAGCAATAGAACGGTTACCATAATCGAGGTTGATTGCTTCAGCGAATTGATCTTGGTACTTAACCAAGATACGCTTAAGCCGTGCTAAACGATCAATACGTTCCTTTGCTGTTGGTAAAGGATAACGTTGGTAAGCATGCTTTTGTTGTTCAAGTACGTCGTGTAAGTATTGAAGATCAAAAGCATGTGGTGTCATTGCTGTTGTTTTTGTTTGACTGTTCATGACGCACTACCAGTTACATTAAAGCGGATAATTAATTTTTTAGAGCAAATGCTCTAAATAGTCAAGTCACTTACTGTGTTAGTTTTCTAACCCATTGAATATATGGTTACTTTAGGATGTCTCACTCCAAAACGGTGAAAACCAAAGAACGCATTTTGCAATTAAGTTTGCAGTTGTTTAATGAACGTGGTGAACGCTCGGTCACGACCAATCATATTGCGGCTGAATTGGGCATGAGCCCAGGCAATTTGTATTACCACTTTCGCAATAAAAACGAAATTATTAAAGAATTGATGGAGCAGTACCAGAAAGAAACACTAGAAATGCTCGCGTTACCTGATGATCGGGCTTTGGACGTAAATGACAAAATTAGTTATTTCCAAGTCTTAAGTAACCAGTTGTGGGCTTATCGCTTTTTGCACCGTGATGTTTATCACTTGGTTGAAAATAATGAAGATTTTCGCAAAATGTACCCGCGTTTTGCTGGGCAGGTCATGCAACAAGGTCAGAAAATTTATCAAGCCTTTGTGGATGCAGGTTTAATGCAAATGACACCTTCAGAAATTGAAGCCTTGGTCATTAATTTATGGATTGTGCTGACCAACTGGACCAACTTCTTATATATGTCGGGACACATCAGTGATTCTAACCATTTGGAAGAAAAATGGGTCTGGCAAGCACTCCGTCAAATGGTGTTCCTTGAGGGGGCTTATTTGCGTGGTGAAAGCCGTGAAACGTATGAACGATTACTGGAAAGTTTTGGTTCTTCGGAATTATTTGCCAGCCTCTCGCTTGCGAAAAACAATTGAAGCTGAAAGCAGCTATTTAGTCAGCGTGTAAAACGCGCTAGAATACTCGGCTTATTGAAATTAGGTGTAACAAGAACCAACATGAACATGACAACTGCTAACACGGCGCGCTTACTGATTACTTGTGAAGATAAGCCAGGGATCGTGCAGGCTGTATCGAGCTTTTTGTATCATCAGGGAGCAAATATTACCGCACTTGATCAGTACGCAACGGAAGCTTCGGGCGGGCGTTATTTCATGCGTGTTGAGTTTGAATTAGACCATTTGCAAACACGCAAAGAAAGCTTGATCCAAACTTTTGCGGTAAACGTTGCAGAGCGCTACACCATGCAATGGCGTTTGACCTTGGTGAGCGATGTGAAAAAAGTGGGTATTTTAGTCTCTAAAGTCGACCATGCTTTACTTGAACTGTTATGGCGTCATGCGCGTGGTGGTTTACCATGTGAAATCACGAAGGTTGTTTCGAATCATCCTGATTTACGTGAAGCGGTAGAAAACTTCGGTATTCCGTTTGAAGTGGTTCCAGTAACTAAAGAAAACAAACGTGAAGCCTACGCAAAGATTGATGAATTGATGCAAGGCAATGATTTACTTGTTTTAGCGCGTTATATGCAAATTCTGGATGAAGAATTTGTGAAGCACTGGGAAATGAAAATCATCAATATTCACCATTCTTTCTTACCTGCTTTTGTCGGTGCAAATCCATACAAGCAAGCACATGAGAAAGGTGTGAAGCTGATTGGGGCTACGGCTCACTATGTCACTGCTGATTTAGACCAAGGTCCAATTATTGAGCAGGATGTTGAGCGTGTGAACCATGACTTTACCGTTGAGCAATTACGTGAATTGGGTCAAGACGTTGAGCGTAATGTTTTGGCACGTGCAGTAAAATGGCATTTAGAAGACCGTATTATTGTTGATGGTAATAAAACAGTTGTTTTCCAATAACTATTTTTAGCCCACGTAAAAAGAGACCTGTTTTTGACAGGTCTTTTTTTTATTTTGATTCAAAAAACTCATCAAAACAGTGAAATTAATAGTTGCAAATGAAAACACTTCTCATTTATTATTGCGATACTTTAATTGTACTAACCGATGAGCTTGATTGTTAAATCCACGATTAAACTGTCGTGAGCAGTCGCTTCTTTTAGGTCATAGATTCTAATGAGTCAAATTTCTACTCCCCCTATGCAAGCTCCTAATCCGATGAAAAAGAAAATCATCTCAGCCTTAATTGCAGTTGCCATTGGGCATGTTGGGGTATTGTGGGCGGTTAGCCAAATGAAAGCGCCTGAACTTCCTAAAGTGGAAAAAGAGCCATTAAAAGTACGATTTGTCAAAATTCAAGAACAACCAAAACCTTTACCGCCAAAGCCGAAAGCTGAACCGAAAAAAGAGCAGCCTAAGCCAAAGGAAGTAAAAGAGGTTAAAGTGGTGGAAAAACCTCAGCCACAACCTCCGAAAAAGGTGGAAAAAGTTCAACAAGTTAAAAAAGCAGAAACCGTCAAACCTGTCACCAAGCCTACGGAGCAACCACAGAAACCTGCTGTCATCAGTACGCCAGTGGTCGAAACCAAAGTGGTCAGTAAACCTGCACCTGTAGCTCAGCCTGTGGTGGAGAAAGCTGCGCCAACACCAACTACCAAAAGTGTTTCAATTGGTGGATCGGGTGTGCAATGGAGTCGTTCACCAAAGCCAAGTTATAGCAATAGTGACTTGAAGGGTGAAACACGCAGCATCGTGATTCTGATTGAAGCAGATGACAAAGGTAAGATTACCAGTGCACGTGTGACCAAGTCGACAGGTGTTCCAGCTTTAGATGAAAAGATTTTACGCGCAGTGCGTAGTGCAAAATTCAAACCGTACAAGGAAAATGGCGTTGCTTACCCTATTCGAGCAGAGCAACCATTTGAATTGACATTGAATCCTAACGGCTAACTATTTCAGGAGTTCGAGTATGAACTTTTCAGTTTATTGGCAACATGCGGATGCGGTGAGTAAAACTCTGTATTTCGTATTATTGGCAATGTCTATCGCAACATGGACGATTTTTATTTTACGTCTGATGGGCACACGTCAACTTAAACAACAAGCACATGCTCAACTTGCAGCAGCATTAACCAAGCTGAAAGCAAAATTGGCACCTTTAAGTTTTGAACAGCGTAAAGCTGTTGCAGAACAAGCGCTATTGCGTCAAATTTCTGTAGAAAAAGCCAATGCTGAAAAAGGGATTTCTGTTTTAGGGACCATTGCTTCAATTGGCCCTTTTGTGGGTCTATTTGGTACGGTTTGGGGTATTTTTCACGCGCTGGTTGCTGTAGGTAAAAGTGGTCAAGCCGGTTTAGCACAAGTAGCAACTCCTGTAGGCGAAGCACTGATCATGACGGGTTTAGGTTTGGCTGTTGCGATTCCTGCGGTATTGGCGTACAACATTTGTGTACGTGCCAACCGTACTTTGTCAAATGAACTGCAAGATCAAGCGCACAGCTTATTGATTGACACCATGTTACAGCAAGAAACAACAACACAAAAAGTTGAAGTGAAAGCGACACAACAAGGTTTAGTTGGAGGTCAAGCTTAATGGCTTTTCAATTGGGTGAAGACAACGATTCGGGCATGAATGAGATGAATCTCATTCCGCTCATCGATATTATGTTGGTATTGATGATCATCTTTTTGGTGACTGCGACCGTTGCCAACCCATCAATTCCATTAACCTTGCCAAAAACCACTGCGGATATTGTTGATCCACCACCTGAAGCAATTACAGTCAGTATTAATGCGAATGGTGAAGTGGCGTGGAATGATCAAATCATTAGTTTAGATGAGTTGCAGACTCGTTTTAATGAGGCTGGTCACGCCGCACAGAAGCCAACTGTACAGTTACGTGCAGATAAAGAATCACGTTATGATACTGTTGCACAAGTGATGTCACGTGCGAGTGAAGCCGGACTCAGTGATATTGCTTTTGTTAGTGAAAATTAAGCATTGATGATGCAAAAAAGCGACCATAGTGGTCGCTTTTTTATTGCTGATTTATTCCGTTTTCAGGAGTGATTGGAACTTGCTGTGGAGTTTTAAAAGTTTGGGTGGAATGGCAAAATTACAGTAACCTTGGGTCGGATTCCGAGCAAAGTAATTTTGATGATATTCTTCGGCTGGGTAAAACTGTGGTGCAGGGGTCACTTCTGTGACAATGTTGATGCCTTGGGCTTTTAATTCTTGAATGATCTGTTCAGCTGCTTGCTGCTGTTCTGGATTGTAATAATAAATCACTGAGCGATATTGTGTACCAATATCATTGCCTTGGCGGTTTAACGTCGTTGGGTCATGCGTTGCAAAAAATACTTCAAGCAATTGTGCGTATTGAATTTGGCTTTCATCAAAGTCGATTAGAATGACTTCTGCATGCTGCGTATCTCCTCGGCAGATGTCTTCATAGTTCGGATTTTCAGTTGTACCACCTGCATAACCACTGACCACTCGAGTCACGCCTTTTAATTGAAGAAATACTGCTTCGACACACCAAAAGCAGCCGCCACCCAATAATGCTTGTTGCATGAAATTTTCCTCTTCTTAATCTGAATGACTACGATAAGTGAACTTTGTGGCACGCAGATGTAATTTTGGTTGTAAAAATGAAAAAGGTCTGTAATACAGACCCTTATCATAAAACTAACGCGGTTGTTTTGCTCTGGTAAATTCAATTAATAGATTGCCATTACGATCCAGTAATTTGAGCGTGTTGTTATACACTTGATAATTGGTCACATTGGCAAGTGCCATGTTGAATTGATTTGGAAGGGTGTTATCAATACACGCCATTTTGGTCGAAGCCATTTGTGAAAATACGAGGGTGTCGCCTGTTGCTTGATAGGTGCCCATCAGACGGTTACAACCATCTGCACCTGAAACACGTTGAGTCGCTTGATCGAACTGGAGTGCTGGAATATTGTGAGCAGTTGGATTGGTTTTAATGCTTTTAGCGCCAATTTGAGTCGCAATCCATGTGCGGTTTTGAAGCATTTGTAAACTATTCACCTCAGCAGCAGAGGAGCTTGGTGTGGATTGACAGCCTGCAAAAAGCAATGCAGACCCGAGTAGAGCAACACTTAAAGTTTTTTTTAACATGTTGTATTTCCAGTTTTTTTAACTTTATTTTTAATTTATAAACAAACTATGTTCAAATTTCCAGTTGATTATCGTATTTATTCTGGCGTATTTGAGTGCGTAGTGAAAAATTAATGGCTTGGTAAGCCTAGGCGAATGGTATGAGAATAGTCTTGGATTGAAGTTAAAGACTGTACCTTGGGATTGACATGTGCCTGACGATACCATTCATGCATACTGTAACTGTGTGAAATCGCATTTAAATCGTAGAGATAATTGGGTAAATAACCTGAAGCCAACAGGCGGTAATCTACAGGCAGCGGTTTTTGTGTGACAGCTTGAATCATGTCAAATACCAACGTGGTGCAGTTACTGCTGAGGGTATTATACCATTTGGGATGTTGTGCCAATTCGCTGGCTTTGTTGAGGTATTCAAGAAATAGAGCTTGGCTTTGCGCTTTGGACATTTTGGTGGGGAAAAAATAGACCTGCTCATGCCGAATATTGCTACGGGTGTAGAGGATGTCAGTTTCATTGGCCGCGACTAAATTCAGTTCATACTTACGGAAAAAACCACCAATTGCGGAAAATTCTTCGCCTTTTTCTTTGCGAATTTCGATGGAAAATGTAAGCGGGGCGGTATCGGCAAAATCAAAACTGACCAAAGTGTGGGCAATCTGCGGGCCTGTCCAGTACGAGGTAATAATGTTTACCCCCGTAATTTGATTTAAATCTAAAACTCGCGTTTGCCATGCAGCGCTATAACTGCCATCGGCATGCCAGTGAAAGTCTCGAACATTGTGTAAAGTGACTTGATGCCCGTTAATTTGATAACTCAGCAGACGAGAGACTTCAGGATTCCAGTCGCGGTCTTGACGAGCTTCTAAGCCAAAGTACCAACCCAATGCCAACAGAAAGCCAAACATATACAGCAAAATATCTTTATTACGACTGATGAGATGCTGACTGAAATAAATACCTAATATGCTCAGAGAAAAGCAAGTCCACGCTAAAATTAAGCCATAGGTCACAACAAGATGAATAGGCTGCTGAATCCAGAGCGCGAGGCACAGCCAAATGGAGGACAGGAGTACAAACAGGCTGAAAATACAGTGAATCAACCATTGTAGCGTTTTCAACAACAATGTACTTGATCCTTTTTGCTGCATGCTCAGCCACTCATTGTGAAGGGTTATTTGGTATAGGTTGCAAACTCAAAGATAATCCCAGTGTTTTCATCTTGTTGTTTTTCCGAGCTTACTTTTTTAAATTCAGCTGGAATTTCAGGATAATACGCATCACCTTGTACATCAAGTTCAACGTGGGTCAATTCCAGACGGTCTGCAATGTTCATGGTTTGTTTAAAAATTTCACCACCGCCAATAATAAAGATGCTTTCAGGCTTTTCTGAAGCTTGTACATCTGCTACCGCGTGTGTGAGTGCTTCCTCAATGCTATAGGCTATCTTTGTGCCTTCAAAAGACCAGTTTGGATCACGGGTAATGACCCAATTAACACGTTTAGGCAAGGTGCGTCCCATAGACTCTAAGGTTTTACGCCCCATGACCACCACACCACCTTGAGTGATGGCTTTAAAGTGTTTAAGGTCGGCAGGAATATGCCAAGGTAAATCATTGGCTTTGCCGATACAGCGTTGCTGATCCATTGCCACGACATGCACAACTTCTAAATTCTGGAATGTCATTAATCACTAACCTGTGGAAATATTTGGAAAAAAGATGCTCTCTGTGCAGCAAGCATCTGTCCTGAAGCTTAAACGGCTACAGGGGCTTTAATGCCTGGGTGCGACTCATAACCGACAATTTCAATATCTTCAAATTTAAAATCGAAGATATCTTGAATCTCAGGGTTTAGTTTCAATTGACACAGCGCTAAAGGTTCACGGCTCAATTGTAGTTTGGCTTGTTCAAAATGGTTGGCATAGAGATGTGTATCACCACCAGTCCAGACAAAATCACCCACACCTAAACCACACACTTGCGCCACCATATGCGTCAGTAAGGCATAGCTGGCAATGTTAAAAGGTACACCTAAGAACACATCGGCACTACGTTGATATAACTGACAAGACAATTTGCCATCTTGGACAAAGAACTGGAACAAGGTATGACAGGGTGGTAATGCGACTTGTCCTGCTTCTTGTGGATTCCAACCCGATACAATTAAGCGGCGTGAATTGGGATTGGTTTTAATTTCATTGATCAACCATGCAATTTGGTCAAAGCCATCTTGCGCATATAGTCCATTTTCAAGTTTGGTTGCGCCGAAGTTCCGCCATTGATGACCATAAACAGGACCCAATTCAGCTTCAGGGCGACCAAAGCGAGCGGTTTGTTCTGCGGTTGCCCATTCATCCCAAATGCTGACTTTATTGTCTTGTAGGTACTTTACGTTGGTGTCGCCTTTAAGGAACCACAATAATTCAATCACAATCGAGCGAAAATGAACTTTCTTGGTGGTCAGTAAAGGGAAGCCTTGATTCAGGTCAAAACGCATTTGATGACCAAATACCGAGCGCGTACCTGTACCCGTACGGTCGCCTTTATCACCACCGTGATCGAGGATGTGTTGTAGTAGGTCTAAATACGTTTTCATAAAATTCTCAAACAAAAAATGGAGGACAAGTTGCTACAGATTTGTAGTTATCCATCCAGAGTCAAATCTAATTTCTGAGGTCGATTATACCCAAAATAAAATGGAAGCGATAAAAATGTAGCGCAAACGGAAAATCATCTGGTATTACGGATTGATTGTTTTTTGATCAAAAGAATAATGAGAATCTATTGCATAAACGCCCTAAAAATAAGCAATTAGCAACGCTTTGTTTACATATTTATATTTTTTTACATTTTACGCCTGAAAAATTAAATTTCACGGGCTACTATCAGCGCTCGAAGATTTATGTGTCTGATGTAAGAAGTTAGAGGTTTAAAGATGATTTATGATGTTAATACGGGTATGAGTGATGTTCATGCTCCTGCCGAGACACAAATCATTATTCGTTCCAATGCGCAACAAAAACCTGATAATAAACGCATGAACACAGAACGTAGTCGTAATTATACTTCGAGCAATGCACAGCGTATTGATATTGATAAATTTACGCAGAAACTCAGTGGCATTACGCGTCGTACCAGTACCCAGAAATGTGCCAAAAGTATTCGTCTTGCGTTGCAGTCTGCTGGTGCCAATGTGCAAAGCCATCCAGTTGCCGCTGCGGATTGGGGTAATACGCTAGAACGACTAGGCTATCGTCGTATTAGTCCATCCTTTGACCAACCCAAAAAAGGTGATATCTATATTATTGACCGTACTCAAGGTCATACTTATGGGCATATTGCAGGTTATTCAGGTTCTGGTTGGGTATCTGATTTTAAACAGACAGGTTATGCCGTTTATAAAAATGCCAATGTGCAATACAGCTATTACCGCTTAGATCATTAAATCAAATTGTAATGAGCAAATAAAAAGACCGTTTATTTATACAGATAAACGGTCTTTTTATTTAAGGGATATTCGATCCACTCTTTGATGGTGACGCTAAGCATGGCGTTTGGCGCGGTTGCTATAAATTGAAACCAAGAACAATCCAAGGGCATGAAAGCCAATGCATTGTAACCACAGCGCCCATTTATGCTGAGCTGGCAATACATAGGCCAAGCTTAAAAGAGCAAACAGTTGGAACATATAAATTCCATTACGAAGTGTTTTCCGATAAGGATGGGAAGGCGCTAATTTAAGAAACTGGGTAAACAGCACATGAATGAAAATCCCCAATGCCAGACTGAATCCTACCCACAGCGGTGCAAGTTGAGCAATGCTGGAGCAGAAATAAATAGCGCCACATACCACAATGCTACTGACCAATTTGATTTCACGGCTACAGCGTTCTGAATACCAAAATTCGAGCATCAATTGGTTTAATCCTGCTGATGTTGATTGAGTAGTGATAAGGGCGAAAACAGACAAATAGACAAAGCCATAAAGCCAATCCCTTGTGCACCAGGAATTAGAATTTCCCCTGATTTAAGATGCATAAAAATCAGTGCTAAAAGCAGTGCCAATGGAATCCACGTGAATAAACGATACAGTAGCCCAGTAGGGTTATCGCTAGCGAAATGGATTTTACAATAGCGACAGATTAGAAACACAATCCCTGTTCCCATGAACATTAAAATGGCATCGAGTGTTAAGGGTTGCATCCAATACAACCCCGCAGTCACTAAGGCAATCAGCACAAATAGGCTCAGTTTTTTGAATACAGCGATTTGGGGATTAAACCAGAATTCGAGCATAGATTTTAAGAGGGTGAGGTAGCAAGAGAATTGAAACTTTAGCATAAGCTAGAGCACGACGCACGGATCGTGCTCCAGAGTAAGGAGGGGCAGAGCGTTAGTTATTTTTGAGTGGTCCCCAATCGTAGACTTTTTTCTGATAGGCATACCACATCATCCAGAAACCAATCAGAATCATTGGAATGGTTAGGAATTGACCTTTACTCATCCATGCAATAAACAACTGACCATTGTCAGGCTCGCGGAAGAACTCGACCACAAAGCGCGCAATGCCATAACCAATCAGGAACAGTGCAGATACCGCCATACGAGGACGGGGTTTAGAGCTGAACCACCATAGGACAATAAACAGAATTAGCCCTTCACAGAGTGCTTGGTAAAGCTGAGAGGGGTGGCGAACCAGTTGTAGCGGGTCAGTCGGAAAAATCATTCCCAAAGCAAAGTTAGGGTCAGAGACAGGGCGACCATACAGTTCACCGCCAATAAAGTTACCAATACGACCAAACATTAAGCCTGTTGGGACACATGGCGCAATAAAGTCCAAGGTTTGGAACCACGTCATTTGGTACTTTTTACACCAAAGTAACATGGCAATCATCACCCCAAGAAAACCACCGTGGAAACTCATTCCACCAGTCCAGACTTGGAATAACCACAAAGGATTGGCAAGAAATTGTTCAAAGCCATAAAAGAACACATAACCGACACGACCACCAATCACTACCCCAAGCGCGCCATAAAAAATCAGATCAGAGACCATATCTGAAGTCCAGCCTGTTCTGAGTTTGGCACGATACGTGGCAAGTCCCCATGCAAAAAGGAAAGCCAATAAGTACATCAGTCCATACCAGTGGACTTGTAAGGGACCCAATGAGATCGCAATCGGGTCGATATTTGGATAGGTGAGCATTCCTGTTCCTAGTCATTATGTTTTGTAGAGATTTTAGCGGAATACAATGAAAAATGTTGTACATTCAATGTGTAAAGATATAGAGCGAAAGTTATGTGTATTGTGGCACTCGCATGGCATATTTTAGAGCAAACGCCGTTATGCCTGATTTCAAACCGAGATGAGTTCTATCATCGTCCGACGCAGGCCTTATCGGCATGGTCATACAGCCCAGTCATCGCAGGCAAAGATTTACAATCGGGTGGGACTTGGATGGGCGTAACACCAACAGGTCGTTGGGCCATTGTGACCAATTTTCGTGATGGACGAGATCAGCAGAGCTATCCAACTTCACGTGGGCATTTGGTACAAGCCTTTTTAGAATCAGATTTGGCACCGATTCGTTTTGCCAAACAGCTAGAACTGCAACAACGCGAATATGCAGGTTTTAATTTGTTCTTGGGGGATCGGGAACAGGCGATTTATATGAGTAATCGTGGTGAAGCACCGCAAGTGCTCGCCAAAGGCGTTTATGTGGTATCCAATGGTTTGATAACAGAGCATTGGGAAAAAACTCGACATTTGCGCAAACGTTTCACTCAAGAATTATTGCCGATGCTGCAAGGTGGAAAAAGTTCCGAAGCGGAACTGCAATATGCGGTATGGGATATTCTGGAAGATGAACGCAAAATTATTCCTGAGCTTTTGCCAAATACGGGTATTAGCCCTGAAATGGAAGCGTTATTGTCTTCAACATTTATTCAGAGTCCTGCCTATGGTACGCGTTGCTCTAATTTCTTGAGAATGAGTAGTGACAGTTGGAACTGGCTGGAAAAGTCACAACAGGGCGAATTGCAAGGGCAAATTGTGCAAGTACAAATGCCTTTATATGTAAGCAATCAAACATAAAAATGCCGACATCACGTCGGCATTTTTTTATTATTCTGGATTATGCACCCGCGATGACACCGCCATCTTTACGGGTAATCACAACTGTTGCAGAGCGTGGACGTGCCGTGCTGTTGCTTGGGTTCGTTTGCGTTGCTGGCCAATGGCTGGTTGCTGCATTATAGCTAGCTGAATCTTCACCAGGGTGCTGTACATTAATGAAGATGGCCTTGTAATCTGGTGTCATGGCAATCCCTGTAATTTCGCACTCTTTGGGTCCAACTAAGAAACGACGTAAGGTTTTATCGGTCACTTGAGCACCCGCAATGGTGGCTTGACCATTGATGGCTGTGGTTGCTGCACCATCTCCAATTTGCCCCGGCAATGCCGCTAACATCATACAGTTGGTCACGTCGGTATAGGCACCATCATCGGTTTGAATCCACAATACACCGCGTGGGTCAAACCACATGCCATCTGGTGAAGACAAATCATTATTGTCGCTTAAACCTGATAAGTTGATGTTGGCTGCCATAGCAGCTTCAGAACCAAATAGGTAGATGTCCCACGTAAAGGCTGTTGCTGTGGTTTTATTATCGGTTTCTTTAAAACGGATAATGTGACCATTGACGTTCCCTTTACCACCTTCTGGATCAGCGTAGTTACGCGGGTTTGCAGCGTCTGTTGGGTAGTCAAGTCCACGCTTAGAGTTGTTGGTGAGGGTAACGTAAACTTCGCCATTTACAGGGTTTACCGTTGCCCACTCAGGACGGTCCATTTTGGTTGCACCCACTGAGTCTGCTGCAAGGCGGGCAAAAGTCACGACATCGGCTTGTGAGCCAAATGGATACACGCTATTGGATGCATCTAAACCATTTTTACCATAGCTCAGTTCTAACCACTGACCTGAACCATCACTATTGAATTTAGCGACATATAAGGTCCCGTTATTCATGTATTTGTCACCAGCGGTATAACCACCGTTAACATCCTTACTGTCCCAGTTGGCAGCGGAAACAAATTTATAGATGTATTCACCGCGTGAGTCATCGCCCATATAGAAGGCTAAAGGTTCACCTTGTACCGCACGGCAAGCACTGTCTTCATGAGCAAAACGACCAAGAGAGGTACGTTTTACAGGGTTTTGACCACGGTCAAAAGGATCAATTTCGACCATCCAACCAAAAGTATTCGGTCCATTACGATAGTCTGCTGTCGCTTGATCTGCTACGACACTGGCATTCCAACGGTCATATAAATCTTGAGCTTCAAGTTGCCCGAGTGCAGTTTCCCAACCGTAACGTGAGCTTGAACCTGCTTTTAGACCATAACGTTTCAGTGCCACAATTTCGGCTGCACTACGCTTGCTATCATCCATTGTACTACGCGCAAAATAACCAATGAAGTTTTCTTCCGTAGTGAGGTAGGTGCCCCAAGGGGTATAGCCATTACCACAGTTGTTGTGCGTACCGCGAGTTTGCTTGCCCGCTGGAGAGAACTTGGTTTTGACCCAATCTGAATTTGCTGCGGCACCTGCAAAATCCATGACGGTTGATGCCGTAATACGACGGTTAAAGAGTGAGTTTTTCACAATCTCAACTTTTTGCGTTGCGTTGTCTTTTTTAATATGAACAACCGATACACCATGCGCGTTGGTTTCACGAATGACTTCTTCTTCAGGGCGACGACCATTGACTTTAGTGGCACCTGTAGGATGTAAGAAAGTTTGGTTGATATATTCGTGGTTCATCACCAACAAACCTTCCGTCGACACCGTGTCATCAAATTTACTGCTACTACTTAAACCAAAATAGTGCATACCGTCATGGCAATCTCCAGAACGGAACTGGAAGCTTGGGCCTGAAGGAATGTTGTTGTCATCCCAATCAGCATAGCTTGGATTGATTGAATCGCCAAGAGCATACAGTACCGTCGCTTGATAGCCTTCTGGTACAGTCACAATATCATCTAAGTTTTTATTCACCACAGAGAAGGTGAGCTCGGTCGGTTTTTTATTAGGATCAACGGGTTTGCTTGGCGGTGTCGCATTATCGTTATCATCATCACTACACGCAGTCAATGACGATGCCAATGCAAGTGCCACAGCACCACTTGCCGTTTTACCAATGAGACTGCGGCGAGTCATACGCTGTTCTAAAATGTCACTGAAGTGAACATTATCAGAGGTGTTGTTATCTAGTTCTTGATCTTCATGATATGGCGTCAGCTCGGTCATGTTTTTTCCCAATTCGTCAATAAGTTATAAAGTCGTAGTTAACTTAGGGAATTAATGTGACAAGACTTTTACCAAATAGTGAAAATCTGGTGAAAAAATGGAGTCATTTTGATGAAAAAAAGCAGACCGAAGTCTGCTGAGTTAAACCGATTGTCTTTATGCAAGACTTCTTTTCTTTTCAATCAGTTTGCCAAAAAACAAACCCAGCTCGAACAGGATCCACATGGGCACTGCCAGCATAATCATGGATAAAGCATCGGGTGGTGTGATGAACATGGAAATAAAAAAGCATCCGACCACAATAAAACGCCGTTTTTCCACCAACTGCTGTGTGGATACCAAGCCAATCAGAATCAGCAATAAAGTAATCACTGGAATTTCAAAGGTTAGACCAAAGACCAGAAACAGTTTTAAACAAAAGGTGAGATAGCTATTGATGTCGGTCATGGGTGCAACCGTTTCAGGCGTTACACTCATAAAGAAATGCAAGATTGAGGGCAAAGCCACATAGTAGGCAAACGCAATCCCTGCATAGAATAAACCAATGCTACCGACCAATAAGGGCAGTGCGAGCGTTTTTTCTTTTTCATACAGCGCAGGTTTAATAAATGCCCAGATTTGATAAAAAATAAATGGCATGGCCAGCATCAGTGCCACAAAAAAGTTTAGCTTAAAGGGTGCCATAAAAGTCGCAGTGACATCTGTCGCAATCATGGACGATGAAATGGGTAACTGCGCACGCAATGGCTCGGACATGAGCTGATAGGTATGATTGGCAAAAGGCAGTAGGCAAAAAAATAGCACAAGCAATAAACCAACAACTTTGAACAAATGCTGTCTTAATGCAACCAGATGTTTGGTAATGGGCATTTCTTCTAGTGGCGCTTGTTCTTGCTGTAATGAACTGGACAAGTGACTGGATTCTATAGGCATAGTCATACTGCCACCTTTAATTCAGGTAATTGTTCGAAAGTATCCACTACCGAAGTTTCCATTTTATTCGTACAAGGGATTGCCGAAGCTAATGGATGTCGATGCAGCATTGAATATTTTTGCTGTGTGAGTGGAATATAAGTCAAAAATAAATTTTTATTTTCAGTAACGCTGTTTTGCTGTTGTTGTTCGATCGCGCTATGACTTTGTTGTTGTAATTCTTGCATCTGAGCCTGCATTTTAAGCTCAAGTTCTTGAATCCGTTTCATCTCATTTTGCATTTGTTCACGTAACTCAGACATGCGTAATTCGCGATCTATGTCATTTTGAACATTGCTGATCATACGTTTAAATTTGCCGTACCATTTACCTGCAAAGCGTGCTGCTTCAGGCAGTTTGTCTGGCCCCAGCACCAATAATGCAATGATGCCGAAGGTCAACAGTTCAGTCATTCCAATATTGAGCATTTAGTGAATACCTGTGGCCTATGATCGTGTTGACGATTTAACTTCCGCGGTACTTTGATGTTCTAAAGTACGTGGTTCATCGAGTGTAGAGGTTGTTCTGTCATCTTCTTTAACCGACTTTTTAAAGTCTTTGATGGCGCCACCAACATCTTTACCTAAATTTTTCAGTTTAGATGTACCAAATAATAAGATCACGACAATTGCAAAAATTAGCACATGCCAAATCGATAAACCTGCCATCTTGTTTTCCTCTTTTATATTTATGCCATATCTCAACAGTTCAACATGACAGGGGTGTGACGATAGGATTGCAATTTCAAGACAGAGTCTTTTCTGGAAAAAAGTCCCATAGGTGCTATGATATTTTGGTGAAATTTCAAGGAATATCGATGTGGCTTTGCTGTTGCCGTTATTGGCATTTTTAACAGGTTTAATGCTTGCAACCGCATCTTTTGCTTCGCAGTTAAAAACGGGGTTGTCCAGTCTTTTGGCACGTTGCTTTATTCCCATCGTGATTATCTACAACATGGTTTTTTATCAGGCAGGTAGCTTTAGCTTGATGTTATTTAGCTTTGGTGTTGCTGTTCTGTTGTTTTATTTTTTTCTCTATTTTTCACAGAATAAGTTGAGTGCTTTGTGCTTTAGTTATGTCAACATGGCATGGTTAGGCTTTCCTTTTGCCATTGCACTATTTGGCACAGAAATTAGCCCTGCGATGGTGGCGTTATATATCGGCGGTTCTATTTTTGGCAATCTCTGGGCAGTAACTGCTGTGAGTGATACGCCTCAGCCACTCAGTATTATTCTTAAAAAAGTCCTGTATTCCCCCCCAATTGTTGCTTTAAGTTTGGCTGCATTGTTTTGGTTATTGGGTATACAGCACTGGCTACAACAGCATGGCATTGACTGGATTTATGCTGCTGCAAAGTTGGGCATGAGCTTTTCAGGCATGTGTGTGTTGGGCATGTGGCTCAGGCACACCAAAGTCCATGTAGCAGATTTATGGCAAAGTACGCAAACCGCAGGCTTGAAATTACTTTGTGGTTTAGTGTTATGTGGGTTGGCGTATCACTTTTTGCCCATACCCCATATTGAACAATCGATTGGGGTCATGTTCTTATTATTTTGTTTGCCACCTGCGGCCAATATTGTGGCTTTGGAAACACATTATCAGGGTACAGGAACGTCAGCAAAATATATCGCTTCGGGGACAATTGTCAGTTGTGTTGTGGTCAGTTTGTATGGCGTATTATTGCATTTGTTTATGTAAAAAGGCTCTTGCTCTCTCCCTAAAGAGAGAGCAGAAAGTCTCAGTTACTTTTCTAAACTGTGTTTAAAAAGTTGCATGGCTTGACCACGATGGCTGATTTTATTTTTTTCTTCTTTGCTCATTTCAGCGCTAGAAATGCCCAGCTCAGGTAACCAGAATAATGGGTCATAACCAAAGCCATTTTCACCACGCGCTGCTTCTAATACTTCACCTTTCCAAATGCCTTGGAAAATTTGTGGGAGTGGATCTTCGGCATGTTGTACCAAAGCTAATACGCATACAAACATGCCTTCAATGGTTTCACCATCTTTACGCAATGGTTTTAATTTCTCTAACAGTGTTTGGTTGTTGGCGGCATCATCGCCATGCTCACCTGCAAAACGTGCTGAATAAATGCCAGGTGCGCCATCTAAAACTGGGACACAAATACCCGAGTCATCTGCAATCGCTGGTTTGCCTGAAATACGGCTGGCATGACGGGCTTTAATAATGGCATTTTCAATAAAACTGAGCCCGTCTTCCACGGCATCTTCAATATTGAGTTGACCTTGCGGTACAACGTTGACTGGAAGTTGAAGTTCAGCAAAAAGTTTCTCAAATTCAGCAATTTTACCTTTGTTATTACTGGCAAGTACTAATGTGCCTTGAGATAACCATGCATTTGCAGACATTGTATTTGTGCTCATGAATTGAAAATAATGGTCTATATTTTAACTGAATTAGATTGTATAAAAGCAGCATAATCTATGAAGATTAAAAGCAACAACTGACTTTGAATAAGAACAAGAGAGATAAATGAATATGATTCGTCCAGCCACCCATGCAGATTTAGAACAAATTGAGAGATTAATTCAGCCTTATATTGCCGACTTTGCCATAAGTCGGGAAGGTGAAGAAAAATTTTCTTCAGCCACCATTCTAAAATTATTAAACACGGAACAGGTTCATTATTATGTGTATGAACAGAATGAAACCATTTTAGGCATCATTGCTTATAAAGAACCCGCCCATCTCGTACATTTTTTTGTAGATATTGCTGTACAGCAGCAGGGCATTGGTCGAAAGCTGTGGAATTATGTTGTTGCTGAACTACAGGAAAATATCACCGTGATAAGCGTAAATTCAAGTTGTTATGCGCAGCCTATTTATCAAAAATTTGGCTTTAAAGCTGTATCGGAGGTGATTGAAGCACATGGTTTAAGGTTTGTGATGATGCAAAAAAACACAACTGCCGAAAATAAAAAAGCACCCGAAGGTGCTGTCTAGAGTCAGTGCAATATTATTGCGCTTGAATCCATTTGTCGGCACGGTCACGTGCCAAACGAATTTGGTCTTGGGTCAGGTTTGCTGCCAAAGCAGTCTTTTTACCTTCAGACATGGTAATGACTTTATTGTCGAGCATGCCATCACGCGTTGAAAGTTCATACCATTGGTAAGCACCAATGTAGTTTTTCTTTTGCTCTTCCATCATGGCAAGATTAAAGCTGGCACGGTTGTCGCCATGGCTGGCTGCCTTTTCAAAGTATTGGCGAGCCAAAGTTTCACTTTTGGCAACTCCAACACCATCGGCATACATACGACCTACATTTAACTGTGCAGGGGATAAGCCCTGATCAGCCGCAGCTTTAAACCAAGCAAAAGCTTGACGGTCATCTTGCTTGACGTCTTTACCCGTTTGGTATTTGGTGCCTAAGTAAAACTGTGCAGCAGGTTGACCTGCTTTTGCAGCTTTGATTAAGTTATCAATATCCATGGTTGAATATTGGGCAGCTTGACTAGAAATGGAAGCAGATGGCGAAACGTACTCAGCATGAGACTGAATGCTAAAAAGTCCAAAAACTAGTGTGCTTAATAATAATTTTTTCATAGCGCGCTCACTCGATAAATTGCGACTTCACCAAACAGATTTGGGATATGTTTACTGAGTAAACTACCTTGCTGATCCCCATTCACGGCGAGTCGATTAATTATTCGGATGTTGTTTTCTGCACAAAGTGCTTCAAAATCTCGAAAAGTACATAAGTGGATATTTGGAGTATTATACCACATATACGGTAATGCTTCTGAAACAGGCATCATTCCTTTTAAAGCCAAGAAAGAACGAGTCTTCCAATGTGCAAAGTTTGGAAAGGTAATAATTGCTTGTTTCCCCACACGCACCATATCACGTAATAATACGTCAGGCGCATCTACAGCTTGCAAAGCTTGTGCCATGACCACATAGTCAAAAGACTGGTCGGCAAAGCGACTTAAACCTAAATTTAAGTCCTGCTGAATAATATTTAACCCTCGGCTGATCGCAATTGCAATCTTTTCCTGATCAATTTCTAAGCCATATGCACGAATATTGTGCTGTTTACTCATATGAGCCAGCAATTCACCATCACCACAGCCCAAATCGAGGACTTTAGAGTCGGGTTTAATCCATGCTTCAGCGAGTTGATGATCGATACGCATTACACAGCCTCCTTAGCGGTAGATTTAAGCTGTTCTTCACCACCTAAAAATGCACGTAATGATTTTACATAGAGCGGAATCGGGAACAAGAACGAGTCATGACCTTGTTCTGCCTCAATATCCAGATAACTCACAGGCTTATGATTACTAATGAGTGCATCTACAATTTCTTGTGAACGTTCGGGAGTAAAGCGCCAGTCCGTGGTAAAGGACACCACCAAGAATTGACATTGGGTCTGAGACATCGCTTGGGTCAATGAATGTTCATATTCACGCGACGGATCAAAGTAATCGAGTGCCTTGGTCATAATGAGGTAAGTGTTGGCATCAAAGTTACGGCTGAATTGTTCACCTTGATAACGCAAATAACTTTCGACTTGGAATTCGACATCAAAGCCATACATAAATTTGCCTGACTTTAAGTCGCGACCAAATTTTTGTTTCATGGCTTCTTCAGACAGATAGGTAATATGACCGACCATACGTGCCAAAATTAAGCCGCGTTTCGGATAGCTGTCATGTTCTAAATAACGACCTTGATGAAAGTCAGGGTCAGACAAAATCGACTGACGTGCGACTTCGTTAAAGGCAATATTCTGTGCAGATAGTTTTGGTGCGCTGGCAATAATCACGCATTTCTGTAAACGCTCAGGATAATCAACCGACCATTGTAACGCCTGCATGCCCCCCAAAGAACCACCGATCACTGCATACCAAGTTTGAATGCCTAAGCGATCAGACAGCATAGCTTGCGTTTTTACCCAGTCACGTACGGTCACTAAAGGAAAATCTGGTCCATAAGGACGGTTGTCATTTTCAGGATTTGGCGAGGTTGGACCTGTCGAACCGCTACAGCCCCCAATGTTATTTAAGGAGATAACAAAGAATTTAGAGGTATCAATTGCTTTTCCAGGGCCAATACATGCATCCCACCAGCCTGCTTTTTTATCATCTTTGTGATGATAACCCGCAGCATGATGATGTCCCGATAAGGCGTGACAAATGAGAATGGCATTAGAATGATCTGCGTTGAGTGTACCGTAGGTTTCAACCATCATTTCGAAACGTGGTAAAACACGACCACATTCTAGTTCTAACGGCTCTTCGAATTGGAACTTTTGTGGGGTTACGAGACCCACTGAGTCAGCTGGAAAAGACACAGAAATACTTCGCCTTTAATTTTTTAGAACAATAAACAAAAGGATACCACTTGAGGGTATCCTTCTAAAGTCATTTTAGTGCTAATCAATATTGTTAATACTTATACCGCAGCAGCAATCACTTGTTCAGTGCTGAGTACACCTTGTTCAATTAAACGGTTGGTACAGGCAAGGATCGCTTCAATTGAGGCAGTCACAATGTTGTCATGCACACCTGCACCAAAGGCAGATTTACCTGTGCCTTTGACTTGAATTTCAATTAAGGCTAAGGCTTTAGCATGCGCGCCAGAGCTAATGCTACGCTCTTCATAGTTCAAGACATCAATCGGTAATTGAAGCGCATTTAACATTGCCGAGATTGGGCCGTTGCCTTCACCACGTAAATGCTGTACTTCGCCATCAAGTTCGATATCTAACTCAATCACTTGGTTGCCATTATCATCAGACAAGCGGTAATTTTTTGCAGAATAATGTGCATCTTTGCTGCTGACATATTTATCTTTAAACAAGCTCCAGATTTGTTGTGCTGAAACTTCAACGCCTTCATCATCGGCAACTTGTTGTACCACTTGCGAGAATTCAATTTGTAAACGACGTGGTAACACCACGTTGTAGTTTGCTTCCAACAAGTAGGCAATCCCACCTTTACCTGATTGTGAGTTAACACGAATCACAGCATCGTAGTCACGACCCAAATCTTTCGGATCGATTGGTAAGTACGGCATATCCCAGATTTCTTCGTTTTTCTGGTATTCAAAGCCTTTTTTAATCGCATCCTGATGTGAGCCCGAGAAAGCAGTGAAGACCAAATCGCCTGCATAAGGATGACGAGGATGTACAGGTAAGCCAGTACATTCTTCAACTGTAGCAATCACTTCATTAATGTTAGAGAAGTCTAAGTTTGGCGCTACACCTTGGGTATACATGTTCAAGGCAATTGCGGCAACGTCCACATTACCCGTACGTTCGCCATTACCAAATACACAACCTTCTACACGGTCAGCACCCGCCATAATCGCCAATTCAGAAGCCGCGATACCACAGCCACGGTCATTGTGACAGTGAACTGAAATGATCACGCCATCACGACGTTGAATATTACGATGCATCCATTCAATTTGGTCTGCATAGACGTTTGGAGTTGATACTTCAACAGTTGCAGGCAAGTTTAAAATCACTTTATGCTCTGGACGAGCATCCCAGATTTCAGTCACAGCATCACAAACATCTTTCGCAACTTCTAATTCAGTTGCAGAGAAGCATTCTGGGCTGTATTGGAAAACCCATTCAGTTTCTGGTTGCTGCGCCGCATATTCTTTCACTTTTTCAGCGGCATTGATGGCCAATTGTTTTGCACCAGCAACATCTACATTCAATACTTTTTGGCGGAAAGTTGGAGAGTTTGAATTGTAGATATGCACAATTGCACGTTTTGCACCTTGTAAGGATTCAAAAGTACGTTGAATCAAGTGATCACGTGCTTGAACTAAAACTTCAATGTAAACGTCATCTGGGATATGACCTTCTTCAATCAATTTACGTGTGAAGTCAAAGTCGATTTGAGATGCAGAAGGGAAGCCAATTTCAATATGTTTAAAGCCAATTTTGACTAACATTTGGAACATTTTAAACTTTTGTTCCATATCCATTGGTTCAAAAATTGCTTGGTTACCGTCACGAAGGTCGGTACTCATCCAAATCGGCGCTTGGGTAATTTCTTTGTTTGGCCATTGACGGTCAGGCAAGTCTACACGCTGGTACATGCGACGGTATTTTTTACTTGGATCAGCCAACATCATGAGGAACTCCTTGTGCAGCATGGGTTGCTTGGTCGAATGAAATCTGCAACTTGCTACAATATATATGGTGTTTATTTAAAAATATTTAAAGGGAAAAAATAGGGAAAGCTGCCAAACAGGCAAAATTTTTATACGCGCGCGTGGCGCAGCATCAGGAGATTCATTTGAGGTTGAGCGTGAGTCGGAAAAGCAAAAATATCATTCGTTTTCATCATGTAACCATCAAGATCAATAGGGCAGTTTTACTTGTGCAAGTATTCGCAGAGTACTTGATTGAGTCTAGGCGAAGATTGCATTCGCTGCAAAGCTTATACTTCTATCATACTGTGCTTAGATTGAGAATGTTTTCCGAATATTAGTTTGAATAAAATAATATTGGAATTTTTTTCTTCTTTTGTTGTATTTAAGGGTATTTTTTATTGTTTATCTTGGGTTAATTAAATAATTATCAAAGTAAATTACAAGATTTTCTTAGTTTTTTCTCGCTGCTGTTTTAATTTGGAAAAAAATAGCAGCAGCGAAGATTTCAAAAAGCTTTGTAGAATTAAAGTTCAGCCCATTTGCGCATTAAATTATGGTAAAGATTGGTTAGTTTAATCACTTCGGCATGTTGATCGCCTAATTGCAGACGTAAATTTTGTACGGTTTGATCAAGGTTGAATAGCATATGTCGTTCAGCATCATCACGGACCATACTTTGCACCCAAAAGAATGATGCAATACGACAGCCAGAAGTGACCGCAGTGACTTCATGCAAACTGGTCGATGGGTAAAGGATCATATCACCCGCAGGAAGTTTGACTTCATGATACCCATAGGTGTCTTCAACCACCAAATCACCGCCTTCGTATTCTTCAGGTTCACTTAAAAAGACGGTACAAGATAAATCTGTACGCAGACGTTCATTGGTGCCTCGAATACGACGAATCGAGTTATCGACATGAAAACCAAAGGATTCATTATTTTCATAGCGGTTGAATAGGGGCGGAATAATATCGAGTGGAATGGCGGCAGAAAGGAATAAAGGATGTTGTCCCAGAGATTCTAAAATAATGGTACTGAGATGATGGGTGAGGGGATGATCTTCAGGAAGTTGTTGGTTTTGTTTTACTGTAGCCGATAAAGTACCCGCAGTGACTTTACCATTGACCCATTCAATTTTATCCATTTCATCGCGGAAGTATTGAACTTGCTCTTTCGTCAGTACATTGGGAATATGATGAATCACGCGAATGCCCTTCATTTTAGTAGAGTGTGTATGCAAATAGCCCCTGCATGCAGAGGCTATTTTTTATAACATAAACCCATAAATAATTTATGGGTTTAATGCTTTTAATTAATATTTAAAATTCACAGAAAGTACAGCACTACGACCTTCGGCCTCTGTTGCATAGTGTGAAGAGTAAGCCTTGGTGAAATAACGTTTATCTGTCAAGTTGTTCACATTGAGTTGTAAATCAACATTTTTGTTGACGTTGTAACGTGCCATTGCATCGTAACGCACATAACCAGGGACGAATTTAGTATTGGTTGCATTACCATAGACTTTATCCATGGCAACAGCACCAGCACCTAAAGTGAATTGCGGTAAGACTTGGTAGGTGGTCCATAAGGTTGCTGAGTTTTTCGCAACGTTTTGAACTTGATTACCATTGCTACGGTTCGCAATATAAATAGGTGCTGCTGTTGTTCCAATATTTTCGAAGCCACCGTCAATAAGTTCACTGTCTAAATAAGTATAGCCAGCCGACATTGCCCATTTGTCAGTAATGTTACCGTTAATACCCAATTCAAAACCATCGACACGGGTTTCACCAATATTTTTGGTTGTACCTTCATCTGTTGTTGCACGAGTATTGGTTTTCTCCGTACGGAAAATGGCTGCGGTCAAGTTGAGTTTGTCGTTTAAAACATCCCATTTTGTTCCTAGTTCCATGGTGCGTACTTCTTCAGGCTTTAAGTTCTGAATAGCAGCAGTAATACCTTCTGAACCATCACCACCATCTACACCTACAGGGTTTGAAGATGTTGCATAACTTGCATAAATCGACCCATTTTCGACAGGTTTGTAGACTAAGCCAACTTGATAGTTGATGAAATCAGAATCATTTTTAACGGTGACTTTATCACCTGCTTTCGCAGTGATTTTGGTGTTGTTCGCACCTGTTACTGAATTATTAAATTGACCATAAGTCATGGTCTGTTCAGCAGAATAATCATCCCAACGAACGCCCAAGTCTAAAATCCATTGAGGATGTAATTCGATGCTGTCTAAGAAGAATACAGAGGTATTTTCATTTTTGATGTTATAGACATCTGCACCTTGGGTACTAATTGTACCTGTCCACGCGCCACGATTTGGATTTTGAACAGAAGTACACCAACCCGATGCAATCGCAGCTGCATTACATGAGCTATTCGCAGTACCTGTAGACGATAAATTATCAATAATGTATTGGGTACGATCAGTTTCTTGGTTTGAATACTCTGCACCGAAGTTAAAGCTATGCTTAAAAGCACCTGTATTGAACTTACCTGTTAAAGCCAATTGATCGGTAAAGGTGTCTGTATCAGCTATGCGTGAGTTGACACGTGCCCATACATTACCTGTTAACTCACCTGTGGTTTTGTTATAAAAGTTACCTTTAGAGTCATCTGGATTGGTCCAGAGGTAATCATTTTTAGATTTGTTATAAACAGCGGTATTGCTAAGGGTTAAATTGTCAGTAAGGTCGTGCTCAAGCTTGATCGTTCCTGCTTGGTTTTCTTGTTTTTGAAAATCACGATCTTTCCAGCCATAGTATGTACCTTGCGCTACATCAATTGGCTTGCCATTACCATTTAGGCCCGCATTGGCGTTGGTTGCAGCAAATGGGTTGTTATACGGAATGCCTGAATCTGGAGTATCGTCAGTTTTGAGGTAGTAGTAGCTTAAAGTTGCACGCGTATCACTGTCTAAACCGAAAGTAATACTTGGCGCAATACCTGCGCGGGCATATTCAGTACCATCATCTTGTCCTGCTTTATCATTATGATGCCCCATGACTGCAACACGAGCAGCGATACCATTACCAAAGTCTTTATTACCATCTAAAGTAATACGTTGGTAATCGTCTGTTCCAGAACCTACAGAGCCTTCTAAAAAGTCACCTTTTTTAGCGGTTTTCGAAATCATGTTGATGCTACCACCAGATGTACCAGCACCGCCCATTGCAGATGCAGAACCTTTGGTGATTTCAACTTGCTCAATGGCAAACATTTCACGGTTTTGAGAAGTAGAGTTACGAACGCCATCTACATACATCGAGCTTTCTGAGTTATAGCCTCGAATAAATGGACGATCACCATTTGGATTACCGCCTTCACCTGCACCAAGGGTAATACCAGGCACTGTGCGAAGTGCATCACTTAAAGTTGTTACTTGTGTATCTTCAATCAATTGCTTAGAAATGACTGATACAGATTTTGGTGTATCTAAAAGGGGAGCAACAAACTTGTTATTTGCAGAATTATCTACTTTTAAACTCTTTTGTGTTTCAGCACTTGCCTGTGTTTGAATTGTTGGAAGTTGTGTCGCGTCATCTTGAGCAATAGCCGTAGTCGCAACAACTGATAATGATGAGGCAATTGCTGCCGACACTAATTTTTTACGCGTTTTAATAAATGACATTTCTGAACTCACAAAGAGTAGTAAAAATTCTTATGCGAATAATAATAATTCTTATTTATTTTACCAATTATAAACGATTGGAATTGCCGATTAAGGCGTCTAAAGAAAATGTAAAAAAAAATGATATTGTGTAACATTTTGTATGTAAGTGCATGATTTTTTATATAAATAGAAAAACCCTGCTAATGCAGGGTTTTTTATTGGGATTTTGGATTTTAGAAATCGTAAGAAATAGATAACCAGTAGTTACGTCCAGAAATATATGTTCCAGACATAGCAGAACCTATAGAAAGGTATTTATATGCTTGTTGTGCATCACCATTTAGGTCGTAATAGTCCATGTATTCGGTAAAGTCTTTATCTAGCAAATTATTTACAGCCGCATTAATACGTATCTGATCATTGAGCTGATAACTACCACCCAAGTTAAATAGGTTATAGCCAGCGAACTCATTATCGGTTTGCTTTTGAATATTCAGTGCATCGCCAGTTTGGCTTTCTAGGTAGCGAGGACGACCAGACTGATATTCATGTTGTAACCATAGATCAAATGCATCATTGATATGCCATGTCGATGTGAGGTTGAATAAATGTTTAGCTGTTGACTCGAGTGCATAACCTTTGTTTTCGCCTTTGGTAATCTCAGATTCGGTAAAGGTATAGGCCGCTTTAATATCCCACTCGGGAATGATTTGATATTTTAATGAGGTTTCGAGGCCATAGATTTCTGCCTCATCTGCATTAAAGCTCTTGGAATAAGATGTTACACCGTTGCCCAATCCCGAACAGTCGCTGATACTGCAATTAAATTCTTTAGATACGGTTTTATCTTTAACAACATTAAAAAATGCTGTGGTATTAAAATCCAATCGATCTGAAGGCTGATAATTTAAGCCTAGTTCATAATTGACCGAGGTTTCAGGCTTTAAATCTGGATTACCTAGAACAGGAGTGGTTCCTTGCCCACTAAAATTGATTATTCCATTGTGTAAAGCTTTAGCCGAAGGGGCTTTATAACCCGTACTCACACCGCCTTTAAGGGTTAAGGCATCTGTTGTGTTCCAGACCAGATAAGCGCGTGGACTAAAATGTCCACCAAAACCTGAATGGTCTTCATAGCGTCCCCCAAAGGTAAAATGCAGACTATCCATCAGGTTCCACTCATCTTCTGCATAGAATGAGTAAGAGTCTTTCTCAAACTCAGCGCCTAGACCTGCAATATCATCTACACTTTCAGCTTTTTTGTATTCAGCACCTAAAGTGAGCTTGTGATTTTGGAGTGTAGTAATAATATGACTGTCGGCAACTAAATCTGTATTTTCTAATGTACGATCGCGACCTGCATCAGCATTATTCGGGAAAGTATTGGTCGGAATGGTACGCCCAATCGTTTCCGTTTTGGTTTGGCTAATATAGGTGTTCCATGTGCCGAAGTCATAATTGCCATCATGCCCAAGAGAGTATTGCTCTCGATTAAATTCCAGTTCATCTTTATAACCGCGTGCGCGCGCAGAAGTATCTTCTGTTCCTAAGCGGTTATCAGCATTGCTATAGGTTTGTTTTGACTGAAAAGCATCTACCCAAAGCGAATTTTTCTCATTTAAACTTAGATTTAATTTACCGCCAATATCATAGTTATCTGCTTCACTTGGACGAGGGTCACGTGAGGTCGAGCCAGCAACGATACGTTCAGAGCTTTGACGATCTAAATAGCTGCCACGAAGTTGTAGTCCAAGACGATTTTGAATGAGTGGACCGTTGAGAAGAAAACTGGTTTTCCATGAGTCAGCTTCAGCTTTATGTTCCATTAAATTGCCACTTACTGTGACATTACCATTCCATTCATTGCTGATTTTTTTGGTAATAATATTAATAACACCACCCATCGCCTCGGAACCATAACGAGTCGCCATAGGGCCTCGAATCACTTCGATGCGTTCAATCGCGGAAAGAGGTGGAAGAAAGCTATTTGATGTTTCTCCAAAGCCGTTTGGCGTAACGTCAGAAGATGTAGTTTGGCGGCGTCCATCAATTAAGACGAGGCTGTAATCATTGCCCAAACCGCGCATTTTAATGTTTAAGCCTGCGGTTTTACCCACGCCCGAGCGAATGTCAATTCCAGGTACATCAGCCAGTAGGTCTGCAATACTCGTGGCATTTTTCTTTTCAATATCTTCTTTGGTGACTACGCTAATAGAAGCGGGCGCATTTTTTATATCTTGTTCAAACCCCGCAGCAGAAACCACAATGGTTGAAAGTTGATGCGTCGAGGAGGGAGTTTCGGAACTGCTTTCTGCAAATGCAGTACTGCTGGATAAACCAAGAATCGCAAGGCTAAGTGGACGAAGGTTGAACATACTCATAAATAGAATTCCAGATTTGGACGAGATAAATAGCTGAAAAATAATGTAAATATAATAATTGTGCATATAATAATGATAAAGTTTATCATTTGCAATAAAAAACCGTTTGAAAATGAGGAAATGATCGGAAATTTAGAAAATTAACCAAAAGATCATAAGAAATTAGATAAAATCTTGTAGTTTAAACATCCAGTTTTGTATATCTTTGAATGTTGTCATATAATGTGGCACTTTTTATAAACTGTAATTACTAAATTTCGAGGAAGCCATGCAAGTAACTTCTGAAGCGGTTTCGGGCGTTGCCCGTCGTTTAAATGTATCTGTACCGACGAGCCGTGTGAACGAGCAATTTGAAGCACGTTTAAAACGCACTGCTAAAACTGTAAAGATTAACGGCTTCCGTCCAGGTAAAGTGCCATTAAACGTAGTTCGCCGTGAATATGGCGCGGGTATTTACCAAGAAGTGGTAAATGACGTTATCCGTGACACAGTATTCGAAGCAATTCAACAAGAAAAAATCAATGCTGTTGGCATGCCAAACATTGATAAAGTGGAAAACAAAGACGACGCGCTTGTATATGAAGCGACTGTTGAAGTTTATCCAGAAGTTGACGTGAAATTTGACGGTCTAGAAGTTGAACGTAAAGCAGCAACAGTAGAAGACAAAGACGTTGATCAAATGATCGAAAACCTTCAGAAGCAACGTGCTTCTTGGGCTGAAACGAAAGGCATGGCTAAAAAAGACATGCAAGTGACTTTCGACTTTGAAGGTACTGTTGATGGTGAGAAGTTTGAAGGCGGTGCTGCTGAAGACTTTAAACTAGTTTTAGGTTCTGGTCGTATGATCCCTGGCTTCGAAGACGGTATCGTTGGTATGAAGAAAGGCGAAGAGAAAGTAATTGATGTAACTTTCCCTGAAGACTACCAAGCAGAGAACCTTGCAGGTAAAGCAGCTCAATTCAAAATTACTGTGAAGCTTGTTGAAAAACAAAAACTTCCAGAAGTTGATGCTGAATTCCTTAAAATCTTCGGTTTAACTGAAGAAGAAGGCGTTGAAAAATTAAAAGCTGACGTGCGTAAAAACATGGAACGCGAAGTAAAAAATGGTTTGCGTAACCAAGTGAAAGGCGCTGCTTTTGATGCGCTTGTAGCTGCAAACGAAGTTGAACTTCCAGCTGCAATGGTTGCTCAAGAAGTTGACCGTCAACGTCAACAAATGATCCAACAATTCACGCAACAGTTTGGTGCTCAAGGTGCGAAAGCATTTGACAGCAGCATGCTTCCAGATGAATTGTTCAAAGAACAAGCTGAGAAATCTGTAAAACTTGGCGTATTGGTAAGCAAAGTATTGGCTGATGCTAAACTTGAAGTTGACCAAGCTCGCGTTGAAGCTTACATCGAAGACATGGCTTCTTCTTACGAAGATCCAACTGAAGTGATTGAATACTTCAAAAATGACAAACAACAACGTTCACAAATTGAAGCTGTTGTATTAGAAGATCAAGTTGTTGATCACATTTTAGCAGCTGCGAAAGTAACTGATAAAGCGGTGAGCTATGAAGAATTGTTGAAAGAGCAACAAGCTCGTCAACAAGGCTAATTCAGCTTGAATTAAAAAAGGCGCTTTGAGCGCCTTTTTTTATCTCAACAAGATATCGGCTTGTCCTATATTCACAAAGCTTATGCAAAAAATATCTGTTATTTAATGGGGAATATTTTGCAATTTCGGTCATTATCCCTCATATTGTGGATATGGGTTAAGTCACAAAAAATCTAGGAATAAATAAACGTATGTATGTTCCAACTATTGAAAACGCGTTAGTCCCAGTTGTAGTTGAGCAATCGTCTCGTGGTGAACGTTCATTTGATATTTTTTCGCGCCTCTTGCGTGAACGCGTTATTTTTTTAACGGGTGAAGTGGAAGACAACATGGCCAATTTAATTGTGGCTCAGATGTTGTTTTTAGAAGCAGAGAACCCAGATAAAGATATTCACTTATACATTAATTCACCAGGTGGTTCAGTTACTGCGGGTATGGCAATTTACGATACCATGCAGTTTATTAAGCCTGATGTGGTGACATATTGTATGGGTCAAGCCGCATCAATGGGTGCATTCTTGTTGAATGCCGGTGCGAAAGGGAAACGTTACTGTTTAGAAAATGCACGTGTTATGATTCACCAGCCACTCGGTGGTTTCCGTGGACAAGCATCGGATATTGAAATCCATGCCCGTGAGATTCTTTTCATTAAAGAGCGTTTAAACCGTTTGATGGCAGAACATAGTGGTCAAGACTATGAAACTGTGGCAAGAGATACAGACCGTGACAACTTTATGACTGCGCAGGCAGCAAAAGAATACGGTCTTGTGGATGAAGTGCTTAGCAAACGTCCATAAGTTTTAAGATTTTAGTATTGGAGTAAATATGTCCGAACATCCTCAAGGACAAAAGCATTGTTCATTTTGCGGTAAAACGCAGTCTGAAGTCGGGAAACTGATTGCAGGTGAGGACGCATACATCTGTAATGAATGTGTGGACGTATGCTTAGACTTAGTGCAAACCAGTCAACAGGTCGAATCTGGTGACTGGGCTGCGAAGCCTTTGCCGAAACCTCAAGAAATTCGTGCTGCATTAGACCAATATGTCATTGGTCAAGATATTGCAAAGAAAACCCTGTCAGTTGCAGTGTATAACCACTATAAACGTCTTAAAGCGACGCATGGTGGGCATAAGCACGATGACGCAGTTGAGATTGCGAAAAGTAATATCTTGTTGGTTGGACCAACAGGTTCAGGTAAAACCTTACTTGCTCAAACCTTAGCGCGTTTACTTGATGTCCCATTTGCCATGGCAGATGCAACGACTCTGACCGAAGCGGGTTATGTCGGTGAAGATGTTGAAAACATCGTGCAAAAGTTATTGCAAAAAGCAGATTACGATGTAGAAAAGGCACAAAAAGGCATTATCTACATTGATGAGATTGATAAAATCACACGTAAGTCTGAAAACCCATCGATCACGCGTGATGTGTCGGGTGAAGGTGTACAACAAGCTTTGTTGAAAATGATTGAAGGCACAGTGGCTTCGATTCCACCTCAAGGTGGTCGTAAACATCCGCAGCAAGAATTCATTCAAATTGATACGTCTAACATCTTATTTATCTGTGGTGGTGCATTCTCTGGTTTAGAGAAGATTGTGCAGCAGCGTCAGGAAAAAGGTGGTATTGGTTTTACAGCAGATGTAAAGAAAAAAGATGAAAGCAAACAGCTTTCAGATTTGTTCCGCCAAGTTGAAGCAACAGATTTAGTCAAGTTCGGTTTAATCCCTGAATTCATTGGTCGTTTACCTGTTATTGCAACATTGGACGAACTGGATGAAGAAGCATTAATGCAAATTTTGACAGAACCAAAGAATGCATTAACACGTCAGTATCAGCATTTGTTCGATATGGAACATGTAGATCTTGTGTTTGAAGATTCGGCATTACGTGCGGTTGCGAAAAAAGCGCTTGAACGTAATACGGGTGCGCGTGGTCTGCGTTCAATTTTGGAAAATGCCTTACTTGAAGTGATGTATGACTTACCAAGCCGTAGCGATGTGGGTACTGTGGTGGTAAATGAAGCCGTGATTAATGGTACTGCAAAACCTGAATTACAGCCTGAACGTCAACCGAAGACAGCGACTGAAGATGCAAATAAAGTTGATTTGAAAGTGATTAACTCAAAATCTGCTTAATTTGTTATTCGTCTGAAACGTGCGGAAATTTATGATTTCCGCACGTTTTTTTATTTGCAAGCCAAAAACTGAATGTTAATCTTGGGCAAAGGCGAGGATGCCTAGAAAATGGAAGATATCCAAGATCTACCCTAATAAATAAAAGAAAATACGTGGTGAGGGAAAATCATGCGTTCGCTTTATCTTGTGTTATGTAGCAGTTTATTTTTATTCGGATGCCATAAGCAGGCAGTTTTAGAACAACCTGAATTAAGCTCTACGTTGCATTCAGTGGATACCAGTCAGGCTCCAGGAATGGTTGAACAATACCGATTCGGGATGACTTCGGTGGGTGGTTGGGTCAATCAAAAATTAGGTCAACGTTACCAACCTGTGCAGGCACAGCATGATCAGGCTGCTGTGGTCTATCTCTATCGTCCAGACAGTCGATGGAATCGTCAAGAAATTGTGGCTTCCAGTCTTTTTATCAATAAACAGCGAATTCCGAGTTTACTGAATAATCATTATTATTGGTTGGAGCTTCCAGCAGGAACTTATCGTCTATCGAGCAGTCGACCTTTGGGCATTCAGCATTTTCAAAAGCCAAAATATTTGGATTTTACTGTCGAAGCAGGTAAGAGTTATTACGTGAAATATGATGAAGAGAATCTGAATACACGTAAGGAAGTTTCGGGACCGTTAATTTTAGTACCGAACACAATTGGGCAAAATGAAATTGCATTTACCCAACTGAAATCTGCAAGTTATAACTTTGTGGCGCAAGACCAACAAACAGGCGAGGTGCGTCATAAAGCACAAAAAATTAAAGCAGCAAAATATGATATTCAATCTGATGTGCAACTTACACAACCCTTTAAAATTTGGGATATTCGTACGTGGTAATCTGGTTATTTGCTCTTTTTTACCTGTTTGAATAATGGCTCAAGTGTTTGTGCTACTTGCTGATTGATTTCGTCTTGCGTTGCAGGGTCTTGCATCATTTGTGCAGACATATCAATACTGTTACGCATGATTTCGCTCATCATTTTGCTACTTTTCTTGCTAATTGATTGTCCAACAGGTGTTTCAAGAAATTGAATATTGGCAAGGACTTCTTCTTCAGTGAAGGTCTGCATATAGACATCTTTTAGCATTTGCATAAATTTTGGATCAGAAATTAATTTACCGCTGAACGAGGCCGTAATATCTGCAATTTGCTGCGCAGCTTTTTGTTGTTCGGCATTTAGTGTGGTCGTTTTAAACATATTTTTGAGCATTTCTTCTGCTTGCTGTTCATAGACAGGACGCATTTCCTGTTGGGATTGGGCTAAAGTGCCTTTAATGTCGCTCAGTACAAGGGCTTTTTCGACAGATGCCTCGGTTGCAGGTTTTGCAAAAGTGCTGAAACTGAGTGTACAAAGTGCAAGTGTGGTCAGGATATGGCTTAATTTTTTCATAATATTTAGAATGAATGATCGTTATAGAAAGATAAATTTTGGGCAAAAAAATACCCTTAACAAGACCTTAGCATGTTAAGGGTATTGAAAAAAGCAAAACTTAGGGTTTAGCCCGCTGCAGCATCTACTACAGGAATTTTGCCAATTTTCGCTTGCCAGATTTTCGGTGCTGTTGCGTGAATAGACGTACCGTTTACATCAACCGCAACTGATACAGGCATGTCTTTAACCACAAACTTGTAAATCGCTTCCATACCTAAGTCAGCAAAGGCAACTACTTCGGCTTCACGAATCGCTTTAGACACAAGGTAAGCTGCGCCGCCCACTGCCATCAAGTAAGTCGCTTTGTTGTCTTTGATGGCTTCAACAGCCGCTGGACCACGGTCAGCTTTACCAATCATACCGAACATGCCAGTCGCTTCTAAAACTTGGCGAGTGAACTTGTCCATACGTGTTGCTGTTGTAGGGCCAGCAGGACCAACCACTTCATCACCGACTGGGTCTACAGGACCTACGTAGTAAATGAATTTACCTTTAAGGTCAACTGGAAGCTCTTCACCATTGTTCAACATGTCAACCATACGTTTGTGCGCAGCGTCACGACCTGTATAAATTGTACCGTTAAGCAATAATGTGTCGCCTGGTTGCCATGCGTTCATTTCTTCTTGAGTAATCGTATCTAGGTCTACACGTTTAGAACTTGAAGAATCCCAAGTAACAGAAGGGTAGTCTTCAAGTTTCGGTGCTTGAATATGTGCAACACCTGAACCATCTAATTGGAAGTGTGCGTGACGCGTTGCTGCACAGTTTGGAATCATGCCGACTGGTTTGCCCGCAGCATGACATGGGTAGTCTTTAATTTTAATATCAAGAACTGTGGTTAAGCCGCCCAGACCTTGTGCACCAATACCAAGTGCATTTACTTTTTCGAAGATTTCCATACGAAGTTCTTCGATTTTATTTTCAGGCCCACGACGAAGTAGTTCGTCCATGTTGATTTCTTCCATGAGCGATTCTTTTGCAAGCATCATGGCTTTTTCAGCAGTACCACCAATACCAATACCGAGCATACCAGGAGGACACCAGCCTGCACCCATCGTTGGAACAGTTTTCAGTACCCAGTCCACAATCGAATCAGATGGGTTTAGCATTGCCAGTTTAGATTTGTTTTCTGAACCGCCACCTTTGGCTGCAACCGTAATGTCCACTTTGTTGCCTGGAACAAGCTTGTGGTAAATCACAGCAGGTGTGTTGTCTTTGGTGTTTTTACGACCAAAAGCAGGATCAGCCAAAACAGATGCACGAAGTACGTTTGAGTTTTCTAAGTAACCTTGGCGTACACCTTCATTAATTGCATCATCGAGGCTCATGGTTAAATCGAATTTAACATCCATGCCCACTTCAACAAATACGTTAACAATACCAGTATCTTGGCAGATTGGACGATGACCTTCTGCACACATACGAGAGTTAATCAAGATTTGTGCAATGGCGTCTTTCGCAGCTTTGTTTTCTTCACGGTCGTACGCACGGCTCATCGCTTGGATGAAGTCTTGCGGGTGATAGTACGAAATGAATTGAAGCGCGTCCTTGACCGAAGTGATCAAGTCATCTTGCTTGATAATAGTTGTCATATCAAATATCTCTTGAGCGGGCTGTTAGCTAGCGGGCTAAATTATAAGGTATAACGTCACGGTTGTGGGTGTTTTGCTGCATTTTTGGGCTAAAGTTTAATGGATAAAATCGGTTATCAAGTATGAGATCTTTCACATGAGATATCTCAATAAACGGTTTTATTCATTTAAAAAGTAGCAGGATGGATGGGTGATTTAAATTTAACCTATTGAATTGATTGTCTTTAGTGTGTAGGAAATTTGAATGAATTTTAAAATGACAGGATTGTCATAAATTTGTCATAAAACTTTCACATAATATCCGCATCCCAAACAGAGCGTTTCGTTATGGCATCTGCAATTCTAATGGTTGTTGGTTTTAGTTGTTTTATTGCGGCAACATGGTTTTACGGTCAAAAAGAAGATCAGGCTTAAGCTTTATCTTCTTTTTTTGTTTTAAGCTTTCTTCAAATCTTCAAATCTTCAAATCTTCAAATCTTCAAATCTTCAAATCTTCAAATCTTCAAAAGTCTCTTTTTAAGATCAGGTTTTTCGCGTTTTTTGCATTTGCGAAGGCGAATAGCCAAAGTGGTTTTTAAAACGATGACTAAAATGGCTGCTGGAACTAAATCCATATTGCGTTGAAACTTCTGTGATTGTGGCCGTGGTGGTTTGTAATGTCTGATGTGCCAATTCCAGTCGTCGTAGCATCACATATTGATGCGGTGGCATATGCATCGACCGTTTAAACATATGCGCAAAGTGATATTCACTGAGCTGGGTTTGTTGTGCCAAATCGGACAGGGTTAAACTTAAATGTAGATGCTGATCAATCCATTGTAAAAGTTGTTTGAGGATATAAGGTGATAGTCCTCCTTTGACTTCGGGAGCTTGCCACTCACTATGACTATAATTTTTAATTAAATGATTTAACAACAAAGTGGTGGCAGTACTCATCTGTAAGTGATTTTCACGATTCTGCCAAGCACCACTCAGTAAAAAGTGTCGATAGATCATCGCAATTTGCGGGTCGGCGACAAAGCTCTGTGGATTTAACTGTATTTGGCTTGGTTCACGGTCCCAGACTTGTTCGGCTACGCGTTTTAAGTGTTGTTCAGTGTAGTACAAGTGCACGAAGGTTAGCGGATCACGTAAATCCCAAGTGGATTCAAAATCCTGTGGCATCAGGCACATATGGTCGGGGCCGCCACCATTCTGCCAACCGTGAACGGTCTTTTGATAACTGTGATAGCCACCTTGAATGTACATACTTAAAGTGTGGTGATTACTACAGACCTGTACGCAGTCTTGGTTATTTTGCCACATGGCGAGCTGCATGCCTGAACCCAATTCGACTGAGTCGAGAAGTTGGGCTTTGTGTTGTTGTAATTGATCTAGAATCTGATAGTTCATCTTCTACACGCAGTGCCAAATTGAGTAACTAGTGTAGGACTTCTATTCGGTCTTGTCATCCGTGGGTAAAATTCGATAAAAAATCACAAGTTGATGATAATGACCGCAAGAAGCTGCAAGCATTGAGTTTCTTGGTTTAGAGATAATGTGGTCGACGTCATTAGCTTGGATTGAAATTGAATGAATGCGCTGTTATATGCTTTGGTTGTGGTGATCTGGGGAACGACATGGATTGCCATTAGCCTACAACAACAAAGCGGAATATCAGCCAATGTGGCGGTGTTCTGGCGCTTTTTTATTTCGGCAATGGTGTTGTTTGCTTTTATTGCGCTGTGGCGTAAATTGCAAAAACTAACAGTGAAAGATCATCTGTTTTGTATGTTACAGGCCTTCTGTATTTTTGGTTTTAACTTTGTTTGTTTTTATTATGCAGTGCAATATGTCAGCAGTGGCTTAGAAGCCGTGATTTTTTCTATGGCGGTCATCTTCAACACTTTGAATGCCAAACTGTTTTTTGCACAGCAAATTTCGTCTCGGTTTTATCCTGCGGCTTTGCTTGGGGTGCTTGGGATGATAGCTCTGTTCTGGCAAGATGTGGTTGGCACCACATTAAACAGTCAAACCTTATTGGGGATTTCACTGTGTGTACTCGGAACTTATGGGTTTTCGTTGGGCAATATGATTAGTACACGCCATCAGAAAAATGGATTGGATATTTTTACCACCAATGCTTATGGCATGTCGTATGGTGCTCTTTTAATGGCATTCATTTCATATGTACAACAGGACGATTTTTTTCCAACGATGCCTTTAAGTGCGATTTCAGCTTTAATTTATTTGGCACTTTTTGGTTCGGTGATTGGTTTTACTGCCTATTTCTATTTGGTGGGGCGTATTGGTTCGGGCAAGGCGGCATACAGCACTTTGCTATTTCCATTGGTGGCTTTGGTGATTTCAACAGTGTGGGAAGCTTATCAATGGCATTGGAATGCGGTGATTGGCGTGATTCTAATTTTATGTGGTAACGCAATTTTCTTTGTTAAACTGCCACAGTCAAAGGCTGTACAACTGTCTAAACAAAGCTGAGTCTTGCATCGATGATAAGCAGTGAATTCATGTTTTCAATGTTATAAAAAATATTATGCCAAACAATCATCTATCAGAAAATATTATTGAGCTTTATCAGAAGTATGCACGTGAATGGGTGGCATTGCGTGGAGAGTGGTTATTTGAAAAAGTGTGGTTGGATCGCATGTTGGCGTTGCTACCAGATCAAGCCAATGTTTTGGATTTAGGTTGTGGGGCGGGGAAACCGATCGCCGCTTATTTAATTGAACAGGGTTGCACAATAACAGGTGTAGACAGTGCAGAAGCAATGTTGATGATGGCGCGAGCAAATTTTCCCGAACAAACGTGGCTTCACGCGGACATGCGCCAACTCAATCTAGAACAAAAATTTGATGCAATTTTGGCGTGGGACAGTTTTTTTCATTTGACGCAAGACGATCAACGGCAGATGTTTGCTCAATTTGCATCACATGCCAAATCGGGAACCATGCTGATGTTTAGCAGTGGTCCTACACACGGTGAAGCGATTGGGGAGCTGTTTGGTCACGCGTTATATCATGCCAGTTTAGCCCCAGAAGAATACCGTCATTTATTGGCTCAATATGGTTTTGAGGTGCTGAAAATGGTGTCGGAAGATCCTGAATGTACAGGGCATACCGTGTGGTTGGCGAAAAAGCTTGAATCACTTTAGATATTTGGGAATAAATGGGCAATTGGATGGATTGGGCAAAGCAAAAAAAACCACTCTCGAAAGAGTGGTTTGGAAAACCGAAAATGACTTAAGAGGCTTTGCTGGCTTTGGCTTCGACTTGCTGTTCTGCTTGAATCGCAGTCAGTGCAATCGTGAATACAATATCATCCACCAATGCCCCACGAGACAAGTCATTTACAGGTTTGTTCAACCCTTGCAGCATTGGTCCAACGCTCACCACATTGGCAGAACGTTGTACCGCTTTATACGTGGTGTTGCCTGTATTTAAATCTGGGAAAATAAAGACATTTGCACGACCTGCAACTTTAGAGTCTGGTGCTTTCGAGCGCCCCACACTTTCGACAGAAGCTGCATCGTACTGTAATGGACCATCAATCAAGAGATCAGGGCGACGCTGTTTGGCAATCGCTGTTGCTTGAGCCACTTTTTCGACTTCTACGCCTGCACCCGAAGTCCCTGTAGAGTAAGAAATCATGGCAATGCGTGGGTCAATGCCGAATGCTTTTGCTGAATCTGCCGATTGAATGGCAATTTCCGCCAGTTGTTCCGCATCTGGGTCTGGATTAATCGCACAGTCACCGTAAACATAGACTTCATCAGGCAACAGCATAAAGAATACTGAAGAAACCAATGAATATTCAGGTGCAGTTTTAATTAACTGAAATGCAGGGCGAACCGTATTGGCTGTGGTATGAACTGCACCAGAAACCAAACCATCAACTTGATCCAGCGCCAACATCATTGTGCCTAGAACGACGGTGTCTTGCAGTTGTTCACGGGCCTGTAATTCGTTGATTTTGCCTTTACGTAACTCGACCATCGGCGTGACATAGTTTTCACGAATCAGGTCTGGGTCAATAATTTCAAGGTCAAATGGCAACTCGATATTACGTGCTTTTGCCACCTCAACCACAGCTTCTGGTTTTGCCAAAAGAATACATTGGGCAATGCCACGAGATTGACAGATTGCTGCGGCTTGAATCGTACGTGGTTCATCACCTTCAGGTAATACAATGCGCTTTTTGGCATGAATGGATTTTTGCACCAGTTCGTGACGGAAAGCAGAAGGAGACAAACGTGGATTGTAAGTGCCCTTCAAGAGTAGAGCGAGCCATTCTTCATTAATGTGGCTAGACACAAAGCGGGTGACTTGCTCGGCACGTTCAGTGTCATCTACTGGAATTTCATTGCTTAAATTCATTAAGCTTTGGGCAGTTTCAAACGTACTCAGTGGGGTATGTAAGATTGGTAAGCCTTGTTTAATTGCAGCTTGGCAGAAATCTAGAATTTGACTGTTAGGTGCATGATGTTCAGTCAATAATAGACCCGCAAGCGGCGTCCCATTACTGCTGGCTAAGCTACTTGCCAATAAAACATCAATACGGTCTGAAGCACTAATGATTAATTCGCCAGCAACAAACTTATCTAGTTCGTGTTCAATATTGGCTGCAATCAGGCTGCTGTGCAACACACGACGTTGTAAAGCTTCGCCTTGGCTAATCCATTCAGCTTGTAAATTGGCTGCCAAATCAGACATGCGCGGTACGCTCAGTGTATTACTGAATGGTACCAGACCAATGACGGGCAACTGCGCTGTACCAATATGGGCATGAGTTTTTTGAATATCTGCTACAAATTTGTTGGTATCACTTACTAAGCGTAGGCTTGGATCGAAGGTTAATGGAATTTGTGCAGAACCTTCAGGCAAGCCTTTGGTACGCATGAATAGCACCCCAGCAGTACGATCACTCGATGCACCACCAAAATGACGCAGTTGAGCTTCGACTTTTTCAGCTGTTGCAGAGGCTTTATGAATATCGGCATTGCTCACGATAATGACTTTAGCATCTAATGCTTTTGCTAAAGCGGCATTCAGTTCAGAGGCAAAAGCATCACGTGCGTTTGGTAATAAACCTTCAACAATAATAATGTCATGTTTTTTTGCAATTTGACGATGTAAGCGAACAGCTTCTTCCAGCAGTTCATCACTTTCGCCACAGTTTAATTGCTGAGTGACGGTTGCATAGGGAATGGGTTCAACGGTTTCACTTTTGGTAAGATGCTGAAAAAGTGCGCTGGTACGATCAGCTTCAATTTTAGTTTCTTGAGAAAAAGGTTTTAGAAAGCCAGCTTTAACACCTTGGCATTCTAAAGCATAGCTTAAACCTAAACATGCCGATGTTAGGCCAACGCCTTCACCAGTTGGGACTAAAAGAATTGTTTTCATAGTCGTTATGTATTCATTAAAAATAGGAAAGGCAATCAAGGCGCGATTGCTTAAGCAATCGCGGCAGTTGATTCAGGCTTTTTTGCGGTTGTCTGATTAACCTCATGGTCGACAACGCTAGCTGTCTCTTTGGCAATGCGACCTTCTTCATCAGTTGGAATGACCCAAATTTGTGGACCAGTCCCTGCATCAATACGCCCTTCAGTACCACGTTTAAGGCTGTTGTTTTGCTCTTTATTTAGGTTAAAGCCGAAGTGTGGTAAGTATGTCATGGTTTTTTCACGGATATAGGCAGAGTTTTCACCAATACCACCTGTGAAGAACAAACCATCTAAGCGTGGTAAACCACAGCTAAGTCCAGCTAAAGATTTTGCAAGGCGATAGCAGAAAACTTCAATCGCTAAAGTCGCATCTTCATTACCTTGTTCAGATGCTTCAATCAAAGTGCGCATGTCATTTGAAAGGTTGTCTGATAAACCGAGTAAGCCACTTTCTTTATTCAGCATTTTGTCAATTTTATAGACATCCCAACCTAAGTTAGAGGCTAAGAAACTATGTAAGCTTGGGTCTACATCGCCACTACGTGTCCCCATTACAATGCCTTCAAGTGGCGTTAAGCCCATAGAAGTGTCAACACTTTGACCATTCCAGATGGCACAAGTAGAGCTACCATTGCCGAGATGAGCTGTCAGCCAGCCACCTTGTTTTAAGCTGCCTGCCAACTCAGAACCACGTTCAGATACGTAAGCATGGCTGGTACCGTGGAAGCCGTAGCGACGGACATTGTGTTCAGTGTAGAGGAATTTAGGCACTGCATAGCGGTAAGCGTGTGCAGGCATCGTTTGGTGGAATGCAGTATCAAAGACCGCAACTTGTGGCAATTCAGGGAATAAACGCATCGTTGCGTCAATGCCAACAAGATGAGCAGGGTTGTGAAGCGGTGCAAGCGGCGTCGCTTCACGAATACGTTCAATAATTTCTGGGGTTAGTAATTCAGCTTTGGTCAATGTACCACCATGTACAACGCGATGACCAATGGCTTGAGGGTTATAGTGAGATAGACGCTCTAAGATTGTTTCCAATGCTTTTTCATGATCAGCATGAGGAATAGACAGTTCTAGTGGTGCACCACCAACAGTGACACCTTTAATGCGGGCTTCAGCAGAGCCTAAGTTTTCTGCTAAACCAAAAATACGATCTTCACGGCGTTCTGAAACAAGTGCATATTTAATTGAAGATGAACCGCAGTTAATTACTAATACTGATGTAGACACGTTTAAATACCCGAATTTTAATTGAAATAAGTCGTCCCTAAAGTGATCTTTATGCAGTACTTTTCAATGCAATCCAGATCAGTAATGATGTTTTATCATGTGTTGATTTTCTGTCCTAGATAGACTTTAGGAGATTAGACTTAAGCACTATCGACCAGTGAAATAATAATAAATAGAATTTATTGGTTGAAGGTTTCCATTTATTCATGAAATAGTACTCAAGTATAAATTTTGCTTCCTATACGTCTTTAACCTAACACGAGAAATGAATTTTGAGCAGGTGCTAAGTGTTGTTTTTATGCTTAGTTTTGATACTTGATTTCTGACCAGCGTACAATCACATAGGCAATTAATGCCACCATAAAAAAGACCAGCATCATCCAAGCCAGACCTTGTAAGGTTTCGATGATCGTTCGGTAAATTTCCAATACCCAACGCTCTTGAGTCAGTTCAATCACAATTTTCTTGTCATTTTCAGTATAAGTCAGCGGCGTGATGTATTTTTCCATATCGTAAATACGAATGCCTGAAGATGTTCCAACCACCATACCGGCAAATTTGGTGTATTTTGCCCAAGCTTCATGAATCGGATCGTGAATAATGCGTGCCAGAATCGCATTAATCGAATTGGAAAAAATTTTCATTACCGTAAAAGAAACCAGTAATGCCAGTAAAAAGGTACAAATGATCAAATAGTAGAACATGCGATTTCCCTTTTATCTTTTTCAATTTTTTTATCATGTTACAAGATTTAGGGCAGGGATAGTGTAGTCGCTGTGTTCAGCTTCATGGCTGAAACTGAACACATAAAAATACTTTAGATAGAGAGGAATTATTGACGAATTTGTCCGTCGCCTAACACAATCCATTTTTGCGAAGTCAAACCTTCTAAGCCGACTGGGCCACGGGCATGAATCTTGTCGGTAGAAATCCCAATTTCAGCACCTAAACCATATTCAAAGCCATCAGCAAAACGAGTTGAGGCATTCACCATCACTGAGCTTGAGTCAACGCGAGCAAGGAATTGACGCGCCAAACTGAAGTTTTCAGTAATAATCGCATCGGTGTGATGTGAACCATATTTGTTAATATGATCAATCGCTTCATCCATTCCTGAGACCACTTTGACTGCCAAAATTGGACCTAAATATTCGGTATACCAATCTTCTTCACTCGCAGGTTTAACCCCAGAGCCTAGAATACGTTGTGTTTCAAGACAACCACGCAGTTCAACATTCTTCTCTGCATACAGCTCTGCGATACGCGGTAAAAATTCTTCGGCAACTTGCTCATCAACCAGTAAAGTTTCCATGGCATTACATACGCCGTAGCGATGGGTTTTGGCATTCAGTGCAATCGGTAGAGCTTTGTGTAAGTCTGCTTGTGCCTCAATAAATACATGGCAGTTACCATCTAAATGTTTAATCACAGGAATACGGGCTTCATTGCTAATCCGTTCAATTAAGCCTTTGCCTCCACGTGGAACGATTACATCCACATATTCCGACATGGTGATCAAGTGACCGACTGCTGCACGATCTGTTGTATTAATCACTTGAACTGAAGTTTCAGGCAAACCTGATGCTTTAAGTCCGTGCTGAATAGCAGCCGCAATGGCTTTATTCGATTCTAATGCTTCAGAACCACCACGTAAAATAATGGCATTACCAGACTTTAAGGCAAGTGAAGCGGCTTCCAAGGTCACGTTCGGACGCGACTCATAAATCATCCCGACCACACCCAGTGGTACGCGCATTTTGCCAATTTGGATACCAGAAGGACGGTAGGCTAAATCTGTGATTTCACCAATAGGATCGACCAGACTGATGACATCTTTAAGACCTTGTAGCATCGCTTTGAAGCGTGTGGGGTTGAGTTCTAAGCGATCAAGCAAGGCACTGTCTAATTGATTGTTACGGCCTTTATCCATGTCGATTTGGTTGGCCGCTAAAATTGTAGACTCATTGTTTTGCAATGCTGTGTAAATTGCTGACAAAGCATTGTTTTTCATTTGGGTAGAAGCGCTAGCTAACACGCGAGAAGCTTGGCGTGCTTGTTGTCCTACCGTTTGCATATATTGTTCAATCGACTCTTGCATGGCGGTTTGATCACTTAGAAATTTCAGTTCCGATATTAACAGCCTGTGTAGTGACAATGAAGTCTCTCCGTGAAAATAGGCAAAACTTTAGCGTGCATTGTGTCTTACATCGCTTTTACCTTAAAAAAAAGATAAGCGGTCATGGAATGAGTTGCGTCTAAAAACAACCTTTGTATATTATGACAAGCGATAATGACATTGACGTCTTACACAAAAATAGAATGAGTTTGTGCTTAAAAATAGGCACATACGTTGCATAAAGTAGTGTCTTGCAAAATAAAAATAAGACAAGGATGGAGGTAAGGAATATGAATTCCATTATCCAATTGGACGCGGAATTACAGTCATCAATAAACCGTCATGGTTTTTTTGATTTATATAATAAGCACAGCTTTAAACAGCCAGCTCGAACCACTTGGATAGATGGGTGGAAAATCGAGTACATGGCGATTGCTGAACCTGAAACACTTCACCGTACCCCGATTGTGATTATTGGTGGCGCATTCCAAAATTTTAACTCTTATAAATATTGTGTAGAACAACTGTTTGCCGCAGGGCCTGTCATTTTAATTGATTTACCTTCTATGGGTGCAAATCAGCAAATTACCAATGTCGATTCAGGGCTTTCGGCAGGGACATTAGAGTTAAGTGATCTTGCAGTCATGTTGGGGCAATGGCTGGATATTGTTGGGCTGAAGCGAGTTTCGGTCATGGGGATGTCTTTAGGTTCAGTATTGGCATCGGGTTTGGCAGATTTACGTCCAGAATTGATTGATCGCATGATTTTGATGGGGGTGATGCAAAAAACACGCAAAAGCTGGCGCATGTTACTCGAAGAATCCTTATTTCTCATGCAAGAACAGCGTATGGAGGAATTCGGGCAGGCGGTCATTTTGTATTTGGTGAATCATGCCAAACTGGATGTGACTCGAATGTCACCAACGGCAAAACGCTTGTTCTTTCGGCAGATGGCCGAATTTACTGCAACCGAGCAAGAACGTTATGAAATTAACTGTAATCGCTTGCTCCGTTTAACTGATGTGCCGATTCCGAGCTGTAAGGTTTTGGTCGCATGCGGTCAATATGACAGTTTCACCTTGCCTTATGAAAATGCCAACTTTGCCTTGCAATGTCCTGATATGGAATTTGCCATGATTGCCAATGCGGATCATGTGCCACAATTACAACGCCGTAAAGAAACCATGCATTTATTCGCAACTTATTTACGTGGTGAATCTATTCAGCAGTTAGATGGCATTCTGAATATGACCCGAGCGCAGCTATTAACCTTGGAGCGCCGCGGTGAAGCGCGAGTTCAGGTGAGTCAACCTTTTACTCAGTTAACTCATCGTCATTCAGATTTAGTACTTGCAACTGAAATTGAAGATATGAATTTCTTTGGTTTAAAACTGAATTTTACCCAAGCTGACAGTCAAATTGCTGCACAATATCCACGTGATTTAGCTTTACATCTGCACGATGAAGAGGGTTCTTTTGCGATTGAATGTTTAATCTTTGAAACAGGAGAAACACATGTTCGTGCTTTATTTAAGCATGGCAGTTTTGACGTGGCAGAACGTCTACTGCGCTATATTCAACGCCAGCAAGCCTTAATGATGTCTGCAAGTGCCTAAAGACCAGCGACAAGAAATTTGCAATGAAGTGTCAATCAAAGGGAGCGATTTAAAGCTCCCTTTATTTTACTACTTTAAAATAGATGATGAGGGGCATGGTTTACTAGAGGCATGCAGCATCCAGACCAAATCGCCAAGATGTTCTTCTGATGTGGTTTGATCTGTTTGTGCTTGAAAATAGAGTTTGGGTTGAATGACAGATGACGTTTGAAAACCTGCATTTTGCAAAAAAATCTGCACTTCACTCGGTTGAGTAAAGTGAAAACTAAAGGCACTGCGAGACATCATTTTTAACAGCTTGCTGCTACTCCAAATGATATGTGCCAATTTGTTTTTGACGGGTTCAGGATAAATATCACTGAGATAATGAATTTCGGGAAAATGCTGCCCATTGTTGTTAATGGCTTGGAATAATTGCGCCAATAAGGTTTTATCAAAATAGTTAATCAGACCTTCGCTAATTACGACCAGTGGAAATTGCGTGTCAAACTTTTGAAAAACCTGAGTAAATTCATCGCTAAAAATATCTGCGCTCAGCACCTGAGGACTATTTGATTCAAGCTGTTGCAAGGCTTGAGTTTTGACGTGTGCCATTTCGGGCAAGTCTAATTCTCGATAGACCAAATGGGGAAACTTGCGACGGAAACTCCAGCCACGCGGTGAAAGCCCACACGCAATTTCTAAGACCTGTAACTTTGGATGCTGGGCAATCAATTGATAGAGATGTTCATCAATCATGCGGTGGCGTTGTTTTAAGGTGCTACGCATACTGCCCCCTACATAACGTTCTGCCCAAGACTCTAAAGGGTGTACCAGTTTTGCTAAAAATTTACCTTTGGCTGTGGCAAAAACGGCATTTGAAATCCCCATTTGATACCAAATATAGCCTGTGTAATGGGCGGTAAAAGAGATGTGGCGATGTTGTGAAAGTCCTTCTGTCATGTCTTCCTGACCTACTTTTTTGTTTTGATTTTAGTACAGCAATCGTTGCTGAAAGTATTCACATCATAAATAAAAAGGAGCACTTTGTGGTGCTCCTTCCGTCGAATAGTTAGTTGGCATTTCTAAAGGCGGTAATGTTGTCTCTTATGCGTTGCCATTCAGCACCCAGCGCGAAGGTTTCACCAATTTCAATATTCGGGATTTTCCCGCGCATACGCTCTAAACGTTGTTGATTTGGTAGAGGCAGTTCAGTCATGCCAGCTAAAGCAATACATTGTGCAGCACGATCATTACATACCAGACCCATATCACAGCCTGCTTTGAGTGCAGCTTGAATACGAGCATCAGCCCCGCCTGCAACACAGGCAGCCTGCATGCTTAAATCATCGGAGAACAGTACGCCATCAAATTTTAATTCTTGACGAAGAATGTTTTGAATCCAGAACTCAGAGAAGCCTGCTGGGTTTGGATCGACCTGATCATAAATCACATGGGCAGGCATCAGGGCATCGAGTTGCGGCATCAATTGGATAAAACTTTGCATATCTTTGGCAAAGATTTCCGCATAAGGACGTGAATCAATTGCCGCTGCGACATGTGAGTCGGCCTTCACTGAGCCATGCCCAGGGAAATGTTTACCTGTTGACGCCATGCCTGCACGTTTCATTCCTTTTAGGAAGGCACTGGCAAGCGGCACAATGTCTTGCATGTTTTTGGCGAAACCACGGTCACCAATCACATCGCTAATGTCATTTAAGTCGAGTACAGGCGCAAAGCTAAAATCAATTCCAACAGCCAACACCTCAGTTGCCATGAGCCAGCCACATTGTTCAGCAAGGTCTAATGCTTGCGCTGCATCTTGTTGGTATAACTCACCAAAGCGACCCATGGCAGGTAGTAGGGTAAAACCTTGTTTTAAACGTTGTACACGTCCGCCTTCCTGATCGACTGCAATTAAAATTTCAGGACGAATTTGACGCATATGATCGGTCAGTGCACGGACTTGTTGTGGGGACTGAATATTTCGTGCAAATAAAATCACACCACCGACTTGCGGAGCTTGCAATAGTTCAATATCTTCTTGAGTAAGTTCTGTGCCAGCGATGTCTAGCATCAATGCGCCAATCATATCGGTGTCCGTGTTTGAATTATTTAAATAAAGAAGCTGAAGGGATCGGCTTCCGCGAAACAATACCCGAATTCTGCAATGATTTGCTACATTTTGTCAGCACAGATTATGATAAAACTACACGACATAAACATATTTAGTTGTTTAAGATGTTGAATCTGCACCATTCATGTTGAATAACGACGCAGTAATTTTGGTCGAAAACCAAGGAAGTACAAATTATTTATGAAACTTCAAACAATAGCTTGTGCAGTTGCCATTGCGACTGGTGGTTTGTTTTTCACACACGCAATCAATCAAGCAATTGCAGCCAACGATACCGCTGTAGTCTCAAAATCTGTCGTGCCAACAAAAGAACAAGCGCTGGTTTCACGACAATTGGCCACCTTAGTTGACCGTCAACATTATTTAAATATGCGTTTGGATGCAGACACTTCGAACCGCATTCTTGATTTTTATCTGGACAGTTTAGATCCAGACCATACCATTTTCCTGAGCACAGAAGTTGAGCAATACAAAAAGCAATATGGCGCAACTTTTGGTGCGGCATTAAAAGCAGGGGATTTAACTGGTCCTTATGCCATTCATGCCCAATATCGTGAGCGTTTGTCACAGTTTTATGAATATATGTTGGCAGAGTTGAAAAAGCCGCAAAACTTGAATCAGCCGAATGTCTATATTGATGTCGATCGTGAAAAAGCGGCTTATTTTAAAAATGCCCAAGAACAACGTACTTATTGGCAAAAGATGCTGGTGTCACAACTCATTAATTTGAACATCAGTAAACAAGAAGAGCAAGCCAAGCAAAAAGTTTTAAAAGATAATCCTGAACTTGCCAATGGGCAGGATTTGACCAGTCCAGAAGATTTAACCCCTGTTCAGACGCTGACCAAACGTTATACGCGTCAATTGGAGCGAATTAGCCGAACCAAAAGTGATGATGTTCTAGATAAAACCTTAAATGCGATGATGCTGACCTACGATCCGCACAGCAACTATTTCCCACCTGTCGATGCGATGGAATTAAACCGTCAAACGACCTTGCAGTTGGAAGGGATTGGGGTGTCGATTCGTCCAGAACGTGGCAATGAAGACTACACCAAGATTGAAACCATCGTAGATGGTGGCCCTGCAAGCAAAACAGGGCAAGTCAAGTCGGGTGACCGCATTATTGGTGTGGCACAAGACGGCGAAAAAATGATTGATGTTGTGGGTTGGCCAAGCAATGAAATTGTCGGGTTGATTCGTGGTAAACGAGGTACCAAAGTAACGGTACGCTTGTTGGCAACAGGTGCTTCAATGAGCCAAGCACGGAATGTGACAATTGTCCGTGATGTGATTCAGGAAGAAGATGCTGGGGTGCGTTCACGTGTGGTCGAAGTGAAACGTGATGGCAAAGTGCATCGGATGGGAGTGATTGAAATTCCATCGTTCTACTTGAATTATCGCGCGCGTCGTGCGGGCAATGAATATCGTTCAGTGTCTGAAGATACCAACAACGCCTTAAAAGATCTGCAAACGAAAAATGTAGAAGGCATCATTATTGATTTGCGTAATAACCCAGGTGGCTCTTTAGAAGAAGTTGCACGTATGCTTGGGCAGGTGATTAAGTCGGGTCCAGTGGTACAGATTCGCGATGGCAATGGCAATGTGAGCGTGTTTGAAGATGATGACGGTGGTGCGCAAACCTATGCGGGGCCATTGGCAATCTTGGTCAATTTAGCTTCAGCTTCGGCCAGTGAAATTTACTCTGCTGCGATTCAAGATTATGAGCGTGGCATTGTGATTGGGAGTACCACCACAGGTAAGGGGACTGCACAAGTTCAACTAGACAGTTTGGCATATGGACAGGCGACCTTAACGCAGCGTAAGTTCTATCGAGTGACTGGGGGAAGTACGCAAAATAAAGGTGTCATTCCAGATGTGACTTTGGTGGATATTTATAACGAAGAGTTTGGTGAGCGTAAAGCGAAGAATGCCTTGAAATGGGATACCATTCCGACCGCACCATTTAAACGCGAAGGTTCAGTAAAACCTTATGTACAGCAACTGGATCAAGCTTCTGAACAGCGTGTAAGTGTTGAGCCGCAGTTCAAATATTTGGAACAGCGCAAAGCGATTGCCAAAAAATCGGATGAGCAAAAACGTATTGTTCTCGATATTGATCAGCGTAAAGCGGAATTGACTGCACTAGAACAAGCAACTTTACAGGCCGAAAACCAACGTCGTCAGGCGACAGGTCAAAAGCCATATGCAAATTGGGAGAGCTATCAAGCATCTCTAGATGCTTTGGCGGAGTCCCGTGCCAAAATGAAAGCAACACAACGTCCCGCATTACCTGAAGAGGAAGCATTTGTGACCGAAGCAGCGAATGTATTGCTCGATTATGCGAAAATACAGAAAGTGAAGTCCTAACTCCTTCACTGCATCGACCTGATTTAAAGCCAGCCCAATCGGGCTGGCTTTATGGTATTTTGAGTATTAAAAAAGGCATAAAAAATAAATGGATAACGGTCAACTAAGGCACTTTTTTTTAAAAATAATCAAGAATAAACACTTGACCAAAACGATAGAGTATTAGATTCTAAACAAGATTATAAAATTTGAAAAAAACTTAACGTTTTTATCACTTGAGAGCTCGACTTTGAATGTATTGATAAAAAAAAGATGACCTAAACGGAAGCTTTATATGGTTCATATACATTATGATTTAAGCCTAGTTATAGGTTCTATTTTATTTGCTTTGTTGGCATGTTTAATGGTCGTGTCACTCGAACAATTATTATTCCGTGGGCCACAGCAGAAGCTTCACAACGTAATTTTGGTGACCAGTGGATTGGTGCTTGGGGTTGCCATTTGGTGTATGCATTTTATTGCTATTTTTGCCTGCCATTTTCCAGAATCATTTACTGTCGATTTTTGGCTGACTTTAACCTCTTATTTAATTGCATTTATTGCTTCTACGTTTGCCATATGGCTGATTACCGGTCCAACCTTATCATTTGCACGTCTCATTATGGGGGCAGTATTGATGGGGTTGGGTATCTCTGGTATGCACTATACTGGGATGTTGGCATTAGAATTGCCGTCTTATCATATTCAATACGATGCCATGTTGGTGGTGTTCTCGATTATTTTTGCAATTTGCGGTTCAGGCTTAACCTTATGGTTAACATTTAAATATAAAGCTGCAATCAAATATAAATTTTGGTTAAAACTAGGTATCGCGTTAATGATGTCGACCACCATTGTCGGTATGCATTTTAGTGGTATGGCCGCAACCAAGTTTGTGAAATATGCGACAGATCTGATCACCTTAAACCAATCGGGTTATAGTCTAATTTTATTCACTGTATTATTGGTGACATCCCTGATTTTTATTGCTGCTTTTTTTGTCGCGGTGTTAGAGCAACGTTTAGAAGAGCGCAACATACAATTATATACTGCAAACCAAGAGCTGGCGAAACAAGCGGTTCGGGACAATCTAACAAAATTGCCGAATCGTTTGTATTTAGCGGAATATGCCCACTTTCTATTTACCAATCACCGTTACAATGACCAAAAAATTGCTTTTCTTTTTATTGATTTAGATCGATTTAAGGGGGTAAATGATGTCTTTGGTCATCATGTTGGTGACCAATTGTTGGTACAGCTATCAAGCCGTATTCATGCACAATTGAATGAACATCAAAAATTGCTCCGTATTGGTGGAGATGAATTTTTGATGGTGATTGAAGATGCAAGCTTAGAACAAGCTGAGCAGATGGCAAATATTGCACTTGAACAAATTCAAAATAGCTTTTTGATTGCAGGGAAGGAAATTAATATCTCGGCAAGTGTCGGTATTGCGATGTTCCCTGAACATGGCAATAATCTGCAAGATTTATTAATCAACGCAGATGCGGCAATGCTTTCCTCGAAATATCAGGGTCGCAATACCTATTCAGTGTTTAACTATACGGTAGATCAGCAGGAAACAAAAAGTTTAACTAAATTAATCAATGATTTATATAAGGCTGTGGAAGAACAGCAATTTATCTTGTTTTACCAACCTAAATTTACTACCCACGATCATCAAATTTGTGGTGTGGAAGCATTAATTCGTTGGCAGCATCCAACTTTGGGGCTATTAACCCCCAATATGTTTATTCGAGGCGCTGAAAAGACGGGACTTATTATTGAACTGGGCTATTGGGTGATTGAACAAGCCTGCCGTCAGATTCAAATTTGGGAAAAAAATAACGCACCGTTTTTTCCTGTTGCGGTAAACCTTTCTGCAGTGCAATTTGAGCACAAGCATTTATTTACCAACCTAGAGCAGTTATTTGAAAAATATCAAATTGATCCAAGCCATTTGATGATTGAAATTACAGAAACGACTGCGATGCATCATATTGAATCCAGTATTTTGAGTTTTGAGCGTTTGCGTCAAATGGGCATCAAATTAGCAATTGATGATTTTGGTACAGGGCATTCGAGTTTTCTGTATTTAAAAAATCTTCCAGTGGACGAGCTGAAAATCGATCGTGAGTTTATTTATGATTTAGAAGTTGATTCTAAAGAAGAAATGATTCTAGAAAGTATTATTCAATTGGCGATTAAACTTGGTTTGGTGGTGACTGCTGAAGGGGTGGAATGTGCTTCACAAGCCGAAATTTTATCGCGTTTAGGCTGTCAGCAGTTACAAGGTTATTTACTTGCGATGCCAATGGCAGTCGACCAACTCGAACGCTTTTAATCATCAAGTTCAAGGCGGTTGAAGGCGTTAGTCTGATGTGGATTGCTCAAGCGGAGATTGATTGGGCGCGATTAAATTCTAAAGCACCTGTTTAAGTTACATACAGATGCGATTGCGTCCATCCGCTTTGGCTTGATAGAGGTTTTCATCAGCCAGTTTCATTACCGCCTTGATATGTGCGGAAGAATCGGGCCAATGTGCTAGACCAATCGAAATGGTGATCGGGCCAATCCCTTCAATTAAAGTCGATTCTAATTTTAGTCTTAGGCGTTCTGCCAATTTATAACCAATATCCAAATCGGTACTTGGTGTTAGAACAATAAATTCCTCACCGCCAAAACGGCAACATACATCATTATCACGGAAGTTAGCCTGAATCAGTTCAGCCACTTTTTGTAAAACCAAATCGCCTTTGTCATGTCCGTAAGTGTCATTCACTTGCTTAAAGTGATCAATATCAATGGCGATCACACAAAATTGGGTTTTGGCATTGATCAATTCTTGCGTAAATACATCCATACCACGACGGTTATAAAAGCCTGTCAGTGGGTCGGTATTAACATGGTAATTTAGCTCATTAATCCGTTTTTTAAAGTTTTGGGCACTCAGCAGTAAAGAGAGGCGAAATTTTAAAACTTCAAAATACCAAGGTTCAATGCTTTTAATTTTTTGATCGATATCTGGGGTATTCAATACACTCGCCATTTTGGCAAGCTGTTCGAGTGGATTGGAAATGAGATAGGCAATCCGCCAAACAATAAAGAAAATAACCAAATAAAAGATCGACATACCGAATAAAATTTTATAAACAATACTGGTGGCTTGTTCTAATAATACTGCGGTGGGTTGTTGAGAAACGATGATCCATTTGGTAGATGGTACATAGGCAAATCCAGCAAGGTTTTCATGTCCTTGGCTATTCACCAATTGCATTTTTCCATACTTAGTGGCCTGAATGTGGGCGAGCCCCGAGTTATGCGTTACGGTTTCACCAATTCGTTTCGGATCAGGGTGGAAAATAATACGATTATATTGATCAAGCACATACATATAACTGTTTTGATAATTATATTTGATACTGAGCAATTCGCGGATTAGATTATTCTTCTTTAAATACAGCGCCCCACCAATGAAACCGAGATATTGGTGGTTTTGGTCAAAAATGGGTTGTGAGATAAAGACAATTAAATTATGTCGAATTGAATAATAAGGCGGTGTAATAACAGGGGCTTTTTTTTCTAAGGACAGTTGAATGCCATAGGTTTTATTGACTAACTTTTTATCAAATGCCAAATGCTCTGGTGCATAACTGACAAACCGTCCTTCTTTATTAATCACCACGACGCTATCAAAAAAATCGGATTGATAGCGTAGGCGATTGACTTCATTTTGCAGTGCGCTCGAATCATCAAAAGAATGACCCAAAATTTCTGCACTATATGCCAGTTGCTTGACTAAACTTTTAAATTGTAAATCGGTTCCTTGGGCAATTTTTGAAGCATAATCAAAATTAACAGACAATGAATTTTCAATGAGTTGTTGGCGCTGAATGTAATAGCTGACGGCCAGTGAAATTACAAATAGGCTAAACACACTGAACATCGCAAGAAAAAGAATTAACTTTCTCAAATCTAGATTGAGTTTTGAAAGTAGCCTTTGCAAAATGGTCATCACAATATGGGTCAGGTGCTGTTGAAAATGGCGTGTGTGCTATATGCTGTCGAGTGACGATATTGGATTGAAAGTCAGTCTGAATGAAACTTGTTTTACATTGGACAATGTATAGAGAAACGAGATAAAAATCTAGTTTTGATGAAATTTATCTATGTGTTTAACACATGCATTACTGGTCAAGTCACCGATTAAGTATTATATTGTTTTTGTAAATATATTTTAATTTTTTGTATCATAATTCAAAAATTCATTCTTAATTAAAGATTTAACTGAATCTGCACAATCTACTGTCGCAATGTTTGATTTTCTCGAGGCAATTATGAACATACAACTCTTAGAGATTGGCTCAGAAACCGAGCAGTTAAGTGCATGTAGACTGTCATTGCTGTTAGGGATTACGTCATCACAGAATCAAATTTCGAGTTTTCTCAAATTGGCGCGGCAACTGCTTGCTGTGGATTATGCAGTTTTACAATTTCATACTGAGCCTTATGCATGGGTATCAATGCAGTCGGGTTTAAAAGCCTATGCCAGTGCGTCATTGTTTCCCAGTTTGGTTAGACAAGCGTATATTGATGCACGACATCCTGATTATGAAAATTTTGTAACAACAATTTCGACTTTAGGCTTGGTTTCGCAGCCTCGTGTAGTGGTTTTGAATTTACAAAATAGCCAAGGTAATTCGGTTGGTCACGTGGCTTTATTTGACCATCAAGCACAAGCATTTACACAAGATCAAATTCAAATGCTGCAAGAGTTATTTGCCAGTTTAATGAAGCATATTGAACTTAAAATCGATTATGCAGAACTGAAAGAAATGTATGAGCAGCAGTCTGCATTAAATTTTAGTAAAACCAAATTCTTCCAAATTATTGCACATGATTTACGTGCCCCATTTCATGGCTTGCTCGGTTTTTCAGAGGTGTTAGCTCAAGAGCGTGGCAGTTTGGATGAAGACAGTATTCAAAATATTGCCGACTATTTGCATGACACGACGCAATCAACATATAGCTTATTAGAAAGTTTACTCAATTGGGCTATGGCAGAAGGTGGACGTTTTGTTTTCCATCCGATTAATTTCCAGTTGAAACAAGCTTCCAAAATTGTTTTTGATGTGTTGAATGGCTTAGCGATTAAAAAGAAAATCCAATTGATTGATGCCGTACCTGAAGAGATCAAAGTTTTTGCCGATATTAATATGGTTACTTCGGTGATTCAGAATTTGGTTTCCAATGCGTTGAAGTTTACCCATATGGATGGTTCTGGCGTAGTCAAAATTTCTGCTGAAGTCACAAGCAAAGGGGTCGAGATTGCCATTCAAGATACGGGCTTGGGCATGACCGCACAACAAATCGAACAGTTATTCCAACCACGGTTAACGGTCAGTTTTAAAGGCACGGATGGCGAAAAGGGCATGGGGCTTGGTTTAGTGCTGTGTAAACGTTTTGTAGAAATTAATCAGGGTAAAATTCAGGTGCAATCTAAAGAAGGAGAAGGCACCTTGTTTAAGGTGACGTTACCGCAAGCGGAATCTTATTTAGCCTTGAGTCAAAGCCAAAAGAAAAAAGAAGTTTCGCCTTAACGATACACCTTTTCCAGATGATTCACATGGTTCAAAAAAATCATTCAAAACTACACGCATTCGGTAGTATCCCAGCATTTGATTGAGTACACTCGAGCTGAAGTCGAATTCAGACTTATGCCCAATATCAGCTCAGATTATTTCGAAATATGCTTGTTGTTTAACCAGAATTTTGCTGATTCAAAGCGCCAGTGATGCTCGAATCAGGATTAAAACAGCAGGATGAGCCCAGATATGAAAATTAAGATGTCATGAAGCTTGATGGTTTAAAAAAAAGTTGAATCAGGCATGTGCCAAAGAAGGAGAGTAGCTCTTGATGAACGCTGAACAATTGCAAAAAACGTTGTGTGCGAGCCAGTATGCAGAACAGGTTTTGGCAATCCATACAACCTTACTAGAACAAGATTATGGCGTTGATCAGTTTCAAACTTCATTAACCACCCCCCAAATTTTTACGCAAGTTCAACAGGCATTACACAGTGTGGAAGATGAAACGACATGGCTACGCTTAAGTCGCATTTTGCGGGCACGTTTGATGTTTCGTTGGATTTGGCAAGATGCAAACCAATTGACCAATGTTGTGACCTTAACACGTGAACTTTCTGATTTTGCGGATGCGATGGTTTGCGCAGCGAAAGATTTTGCGCGTAAACCTCTGGTTGCCAAGCATGGTGAGCCAATAGGCTATAGCGGTAAAGTTCAGGACCTGATCGTGATTGCCATGGGGAAACATGGTGCACAAGAGTTAAACCTATCCAGTGACATTGATCTGATTTTTGCTTTTGATGAGCAAGGCGAAACCAATGGGCGTAAATGCATTGATGTTCAGCAGTTTTGTATTCTTTGGGGGCAAAAGCTAATTTATTTACTGGATCACATGACTGCCGATGGTTTTGTGTTTCGAGTGGATATGCGTCTGCGTCCGTGGGGAGATGGATCTGCGCTCGCCATCAGCCATGTGGCTTTGGAAAAATATTTGAGTCAGCATGGACGCGAATGGGAGCGTTATGCTTGGATCAAAGCGCGTATTGTGACGGGCGGCAAGGAAGGTGATGAGCTACTTGCCATGACGCGTCCATTTGTATTCCGACGCTACGTTGATTACACCGCATTTGAAGCTATGCGTGAAATGAAAGCCATGATCGAACGAGAAGTGGCGCGTCGTAATATTGAAGATGACATTAAATTGGGTGCAGGCGGAATTCGTGAAGTCGAATTTATCGTACAGGTATTCCAATTAATTTATGGCGGTTCAAAGCTTGAGTTGCAAGATCGTCAATGTTTGGTGAGTCTGCATCATTTGGGTGAGGTGGGATTACTTGATCCACAAGTTGTGGTTGAACTGGAAGATGCTTATTTATTTTTACGTCGAGTTGAACATGCCATTCAGGCATTAAATGATCAACAGACGCAATCTTTACCGAATGAGCCTGAACTGCGCCAACGTATGGTAGATACACTGGGTTATACCGACTGGCAAGCATTTCTGGATGTACTCAATCAAAAACGTGCCAAAGTCATTTATCAATTCGAGCATTTGATTAAAGAAAAAGAACCCGACCCATTGGTCGAGAGTTTTGGTCAGCTTGAACAACGTCTACAAGCCGTATTGGATGATGATGCCAAAAAATTGGTGCATGAATTTTGGTATGGCAATGCTTTGAAAAAGTTGCCTGCAAAAGCCGTTCAACGTTTGAAAATGTTCTGGCCACATTTGATTGAAGCGATTTTGGAGTCGGATAAGCCCCAGACCGCCTTATTGCGTTTAATGCCTTTGGTCGAATCGGTGATGCGTCGTACGGTATATCTGGTGATGTTGATCGAAAGCAAAGGGGCACTACAGCGGTTAGTCAAAATGGCGACGGTCAGCCCATGGATTTGTGAAGAATTGACGCATTATCCAGTGTTGTTAGATGAATTTTTATCGATGGATTTTGAGTTGCCACGCCGTCAGGATTTACAGGATTCTTTACGCCAGCAATTGCTACGCATTGAACTGGATGAAGTGGAAGATCTGATGCGGGTGCTCCGTCTATTTAAAAAATCCAATGTTTTGGCAGTTGCCGCGAGTGATGTTTTGGCAGAAAGCCCACTCATGAAAGTGTCCGATGCCTTAACCGATATTGCAGAAGTTTCAGTCAATGCAACGTTGAATCTGGCATATCAGATGGTTGCAAAACGACATGGTTTTCCTGTGGATATTGAGGGGCAGCGCTGTGCGATTGACCACATGGCTTTTGCCGTTGTGGGCTATGGTAAGCTTGGCGGCATTGAGTTGGGCTATGGTTCAGATTTGGATCTGGTGTTTATTCATTATATGGATGAGCAGGCAGATACTGACGGACCAAAATCCATCAGTGGTTTTGAATTTGCCATGCGTGTGGCGCAAAAGTTTATCTCATTAATGACCACACAGACTTTAGATGGTCGTGTTTATGAAATTGATACACGTTTGCGTCCTTCGGGGGAAGCAGGTGTACTTGTTACTAGTTTGAAAGCCTTTGAACAATACCAGCTTAAAAATGCATGGTTATGGGAGCATCAGGCATTGGTGCGTGCACGTTCGATTGCGGGTGAGGAAACATTGCGAGAGAAGTTCGAGCAACTGCGCTGTCGCATCTTAACGCTACCAAGAGATGAGGCCAATGTTCGTGAAGAAGTCCTCAAAATGCGCCAAAAAATGAAAGACCATTTAGGTTCTTCTAAAGAACAACAAAAAGATGGAATTTTTCATTTAAAACAGGATGCAGGAGGTATCGTTGATATTGAATTTATGGCACAGTATGCTGTGTTAGCCTGGAGTGGGTCGAATCCCGATCTCGCCCACTACTCCGACAATGTACGAATCCTTGAAGACGCTGCAAAAGCAGGTTGCTTATCCAGTAACGATGCAACAGCATTGATTCAAGCTTATCTCAGTGAACGAGCCGAGAGCCACCGTTTAGCACTTGCGAATCAATCCATGCAAGTCAATGCTGCGGATTGGCACAATACCCGCGTGATCGTTTGCAAGTTATGGCAAAGACTAATAGATCCAACTGCTGCGGCTGTTGGATAAAAATGACTGTATATAAAAATTTGGAGTGTGTGCCATGAATTTGGCTGATCGTGATGGTTTTATTTGGCAAGATGGACAATTGGTTGACTGGCGTGAAGCGAAAGTTCACGTTTTAACGCATACTTTGCATTACAGTATGGGTGTCTTTGAAGGTGTACGTGCTTATGAAACACCAAAAGGTACAGCGATTTTCCGTTTAAAAGACCACACTAAGCGTTTGCTTAATTCTGCAAAAATTTATCAAATGAAAGTCCCATTTGATCAAGCGACGCTAGAACAAGCTCAAATTGATGTGGTTCGTGAAAATAAATTAGCCTCTTGCTATTTACGTCCTTTAATCTGGATTGGTTCTGAAAAGCTCGGTATTGCTGCAACAAACAACACCATTCATGCTGCAGTAGCAGCTTGGGGGTGGGGTGCATATTTGGGTGAAGAAGCGATGGCGAAAGGGATTCGTGTAAAAACTTCTTCTTTCACGCATCACCATCCAAACGTGACCATGTGTAAAGCAAAAGCTTCGGGCAACTATACTTTGTCTATTTTGGCTCATCAAGAAGTTGCACATTCAGGTTACGATGAAGCAATGTTAATGGATCCACAAGGCTATGTATGCCAAGGTTCTGGCGAAAACGTATTCCTTGTGAAAGATGGTGTGTTACATACCCCAGATATTTCAGGTGGCGCGCTGGACGGTATTACCCGTCAAACGGTGATTACTATTGCTAAAGACTTGGGTTACGAAGTTGTAGAACGCCGTATCACCCGTGACGAATTCTATATTGCGGATGAAGCATTCTTTACTGGAACTGCTGCCGAAGTTACGCCAATTCGTGAATACGATGATCGTCAAATCGGTTGTGGTGCACGTGGTCCGATTACGACTGAAATTCAAAAGACTTATTTTGATGCAGTTCAAGGTCGTAACGACAAATATGCACACTGGTTGACTTACGTAAACTAAGTTGATCGGTTAAGATCAAAAGGCGAGACTTCGGTTTCGCCTTTTTTATTGAAATTTTATCATGGTTTAAGTTTATGCATATTGTCTATGTCAGTGATGGAAAAGCAGGACATCGTTCACAAGCACTTGGTCTGTTTAAAGCCATGCAAAGACAATCTGTAGAAAGCATGAGTTTTGAAGAAATTTCGATAGAAGATTTAGCTTTATTTCCACTTTTGCTTGGATTATTCCGTAAATCAACTCCACAGTTGAAAACCTCGCCAGATTTAATTATTGGCGTTGGTAGTCATACCCAATTACGCGTGTTATTGCTTGGAAAAATTTATCGCCAAGCGAAAACCGTGATTTTAATGAAACCAAATTTTCCATTTTCATGGTTTGATTATAGTGTGATTCCTGCACATGATGATGTTCAAGCATCTGATCATGTGATTGTGACCCAAGGCGCACTGAATCCAATCGTGAATGAGCAACGTCATCAATCTGGACGGATTTTAATTGCATTGGGTGGTTCTTCTAAACGCCATCGATGGAATGATGAAAAAGTATTTGCATCTATTCAAACGATTGTTGAGCAACACTCGAAGAATGAAATCATTATTACCACTTCGCGTCGAACACCTGAGCCGTTTGTTGAACGTTTGAAGAGATATCCTTTTTTACCTCATGTGCACTTTTTTCCTGTAGAACAGACGCCACAAGGTTGGATCTTTGAAGAAATGCAACAGGCAGAAGCAGTTTGGGTCACGGAAGATAGTGTTTCGATGATTTATGAGGCATTGACCGCGGGTTGTAGAGTTGGTGTGATTGCCATGGATCGGATGAAAAAAGACCGAATTACCACATCGGTAGATGGATTATTGGAGAAAGGAATTATCTCGGAATCGCTCTTGTTAGCTCAGTTGCCCGAACCAAATGCTTTTAAAGAAGCAGAGCGTGTGGCAACATATCTTTTAGCTCAATAAGCAGAAGTTGCCTGTGATTTACTTATTTCTTGTTCTGTTCGTGATGGTGGTACTGTTTAGTTACAAGTTTGCGTGGTGGAAACCTGCGGTAGATTGGAAACGACCACGTGTGTTGATGTATCACATGGTGCGAGAGCATATTGATGGGGCAAAATTTAATAAGCTCAGAGTTACACCCGAACAATTTGAGCAGCAAGTTGCATGGATGAGCACGCAAGGTTTTCATTTTGTCACCATGCAAGAATTACAACAGAATTGGGGGAAACACCCTGAAAAAACTGTCGCAATTACTTTTGATGATGGTTATTTGGATAACTTGGAAAATGCATATCCAATTTTAGAAAAATATCAAGCCAAAGCCACCATTTATGTGGTGGTCGATCGTCATGATCGAGACTGGTCGACTTATAAAAAGGCACATCATAATAGCGGTGAACTTGCTCGTGAACCGAAACTCAATGATGAGCAAGTGAAGTTTTTGGCCCAGAGTGGATGGGTTGAAATTGGATCACACACCATGACTCACGCCAATCTTGCTAAACTGGGTGATGCTGAATGTCTTTTAGAATTAACAGAGTCTAAACAGCAGCTTGAACAATTAACTCAACAGCCAGTGACCAGTTTTGCCTATCCTTTTGGGATTTATTCTGCCCGTGATGTGGGATTGGCCAAACAGGCTGGTTATCACAATGCGGTAACGACGATTGAAGGGATCGATGGTGAGCAACCTGATTTTATGCAGTTGCAACGTATTAAAATTAGTGGGAAAGATTCACTCTTTGCCGTGAAGTTAAGATTAAAATTAGGCAAGCGTGAGGGCTAAGTATGAACATTACGCTTGTGATGGCAGGTGATGAGGAAGGTGGTTTAGAAAAGCATGTGGTTGAGCTAGCACATGGTTTACAACAACATGGTCATCAGGTGACTGTCATTGCACATGAAAAATATCGTGATCGCTTGCAGGTACATTTTGTAGCTGTGGATTTGAGTAAAAGTCGGCGTAATATTTTTGTACTTTATCAGTTATATAAAGCATTAAAAAATGAAAATGCTGATATTGTCCATGTGCATGGAAATAAAGCAGCTGCAATGGTGAGTTTACTTTTACCGTATTTAAAGCTGAAGAGTGTTGCAACACTACATAGCCGTAAAAAAAACACCAAAATGTTTAAAGCTTTTAATGCTGTGATTGCGGTGAGTCCAAATGCAGCAGAAGTATTGGATCATCCCCATAAACATGTGGTGCTGAATGGAATAGAGCCTCCAATTTTAAATGCCAATATTATGAAACATACACCACCTGTGGTGCTTGCTGTAGGAAGGCTAGTGCCAGTTAAGGGGTTTGATGTGCTTATTCAAGCATGGAAAGGCATCCAAAATGCTGAGCTCTGGATTGTTGGTGATGGTTTTGAAAAAGAAAAATTACAACATTTGATTACGGAGTTGGATTTAGAACAGTCTGTGAAACTTTTAGGCTTTAGGTCCGATATTGCAGAGTTGATGCAGCAAGCCTCTTTATATGTAATGTCATCTCATTATGAAGGTTGCCCATATACAATGATTGAAGCTTTACTGTGTAAAACACCAATGGTTTCGACAGCAGTAGGTGCAATGACCATGGTCTTGCCAGAGCAATATTTATGTCCTGAAAACGATGTAGATAGATTAAATCAACTCATGCGCAACGCATTGGTAGATTTAGAGGAAATGCAGAAAAATTATAAAGCAGTCTATGCGTTTGCTGCAAAAGAATTGGTACTCGATGGCATGCTGAGAAACGTAGAATCCGTTTATCGGGAGGTTTTAAATGCTGAATGATCAACCACTTATTCTTGCGCTCACCGATGGGAAAGCAGGGCATGAAACACAAACACAAGGTATTGTACAACTGTTAAATCAACAGCAGACTTATCAAGTTGAATGGCTCAAACTCAAATTACCCAGTAAATGGCAGTATCGAATACTAAAATGGTTGATGAAATTCAGCCCTAATACGGCATGGTTAACTGCATTTTTGACCCATGAACAATTGGAAAATTTAAAGCAGAAACAGGTTGCTTATATTGTCTCCGCTGGTGGAAATACGCTGTTGCCCAATGCATTGCTTAAGCTAGAACTCTCCAAAACACGAGCTGTAAAAAATATCGTGGCAAGTTCTTTACGTGGCATCAAGTCTCATTATTTTGATGTGGTATTTACCATACACGCGGAACAGGAAAATTTAGCACATTATCTGTATTATCCAGTCGCTCCAAACAAAATGTGTGCTTTGGCTTTAACTCAAATTCAAGCCAGAACAAAATTAGGTATTCAATCTTCTGCTCAAGTCATAACGGTATTGATTGGTGCGGATACCAAGACCGTTAGTATCGGATCTGTAGAAGAATGGGGTGCAGTCCTTCAAAAAATACGCTTGGAATATCCTGCTGCCCATATTTTGCTGACGACTTCCAGAAGAACATCGATTGAGTTTGAACATAGCTTGGAAGAGTTCTGTCATGCCCATGATATTTTTCAAGATAAAGATCAAATGACTTGGGTGGCGCAGGGTCAACAGTGTGATATTAAAGATTATATTTTGGCGGCAAATTGGGTTTTATCAAGTGCAGATTCAACCTCAATGATGGCTGAAGTAGTAATGTCAGGGCAACCATTATTGGTCTTTTATAATAAAAAAGGCATGCAGGATTTAGATATTCAACGACAGTTGATGTTTTTTGCGAAGCAAGGGTGGATTGGATTGTTTGATCAAATGAATAGTCAAAACTTTAGTCAAAGCATAGTGAAAATAAAAAAGCACAATCATGCAGAAAATATACTTCTTCGGCTTGATAGAGTGCTTGGAAAAAATTAGGCTGAGTCAGTTCATGAATAGTCCATTTAGTTAATGAAAATATTGTAGTTTAGGTTGATTTTATATGAAAATTATTAATACAGTTTATGGCGATGCTACAGGTGGGCGTTGGCAAGCAATGCTGAATATTGCTGATACATTAGAACAGTATGGGCATGAAGTGGTTTTATTAAGGGGAACTGAAAATGCTCATCTTAGCAGCGGTAGTCGACCTATACATGTGATTGCAAACACTGGTTTTTATAGTCTGCGAGCAGCATTAAAAATCCGTAAATTCATTGAGAAACAAAAACCTGATGTAATTATTGCTCATAGTGGTAAAGCAGTTTGGCTGTTTAAAAATGCAATGCTAACAATGGGAGTTAAAATTCCTGTTATTGCAGTAAATCATAGTCATAATGTAAAGCGTACGGTACGTGCGGATGCATTTATTCATATTACACCACATATTCAACATTTAGTTAAATCACGTTTATCGGATGCTCAGAATTCTCATAAAATGCATCGTGTAATTTCTAATCTTATGCATCTACCCGCAGAACCAGCATTACCGCAACCTTTACGTAAGCCTGTCACTATTGCAATGTTGACACGTATGATTCCGAATAAAGGGGTACATGTCCTGATAGAAGCAATTCATTTGTTAAATGAAAAAAATATTCAAGTTAGAGCAATACTTGCAGGAGATGGTGAGAATAAAGCCGAATATGAGCAAATGGTCAAAGATTTTAAAATTGAGCATCTAGTTCAATTTCCTGGATGGATTAATGCTGAAGAAAAATCTGAGATTTATCAGTCTGCAGATATGATGGCGATTCCTTCATTGAATGACATTCAACCACTTGGAATTTTGGATGCTTTTGGATGGGGCAAAGTTGTTTTAAGTAGTGACCATATTGGACCATTGCAGGTGTGTAAACATAGGCAAAATGCCTGGGTTGCAAAAGTTGGGGATGCACAAGATCTTGCAAATGGAATTGAATATCTGATTCATCATCCAGATGAAGCACTAAAAATTGCCCAGCAAGCCAAAAAAGAAGCATTGGAAATTTATTGTTTTGATCAAATCGCTAAAGAGCATAATGCTTTTATCCATGATGTCTATAATTGCTACAAATAGTTGATTAAGCTTAATCAACTATTTTGAATCGGATATTTTGGGTGAATGTGAAGATATTAAGTTTGGATATTTAACCAATTCAAAAGGTAAGTTGTAGTAAGATTTTAATTATATACATACCTATTTTATTGGTTTTTTATAGGTATCCTCTATCGGCATATATCATTACATAAGGTTAAGTGTAAAAAATGCAATAAGTTGAGGTAATTATTAGTTGAATGAATACTTTTGGAAATGGCAGATTTAAGTGAGAACTATATTGAGTTTAAATAGTCAAATACAAGTAATTCAGGTTTTTAGTATTTCTAGTAGACATGAGTATGTTAAATGCAGCCTTTAGTTTCGATCATTATACCTTGTTATAATCATAGACAGTATATTCTTGAGAGTATCCAGTCTATCTTAAATCAAACTTATCAATCTATTGAACTCATAGTTATCGATGATGGTTCAAAAGACGACTCATTTGAGGAAATAAAAAAAATAGAGTCAGAATGTCGGGGAAGATTTATCAGATTCGAATGTTATACACGTGAAAATAAAGGCCTGAGTGCGACACTAAATGAAGCAATAAAATGGTGTCAGGGAAAATATGTATCTCTGATTGCATCAGATGACATAATGTTCCCTGAGAAAACGTCCAGACAAGTCGAATACCTTGAAAATACTCCTGTTATTGGAGTATTTGGTGCAGTAGCAATTATTGATGCAAATGGAAATGCTGTTACTACGAGAATCTCTAATAAGCCATCGTTTTCATTTGAAGATATTATTTTAAATAAGCACGATTTGCCCGCATGTACACAAATGATTCGTTTGACTAGCTTAAAAGATGTAAATGGGTATGATGAAAGTATAAAAGTTGAAGATTGGTACTTGTTGTTAAAGCTAACAAAGAATGGTGAAAGACTCGACTATATACCAGAAGTCTTTTGTGGCTATAGGGTACATGGCTCTAACTTTTCTCATAATCATTTAGTAATGTATAATGATATGAAAAAAATTATACAAGACTATAAAATTCATTTTTTATATCCTCTGGCTGAATATAAAATTAATAGACAAATAGCAAAAGCACTTTTTAAAACAAATAAATCTTTTTCTGGATATTTATGGCTAAGAGTAAATAACTGGTTTAGATATTATTTATTAAAGTTGAAAATCCGGAAATGAAGAAAGTACTTTTTATCGTTGATAATCTAGGTAAGGGTGGTGCTCAAAGCATTACATGTGCTCTGGCAAACTTTTTAAGCCGCTCTTCATTAGTTGAAGTCACTGTTTGTGCACTTGATAATACTAATCAGAATTGTCATCTTGAACCGTCAGTTGAACTTATCAGTTTAAATATTCGCCATGATTTTTCTTATGGTAAATTGTGGAAAAGGAAAACTTTAACAGAAGCTGAACAGGCTATGGTTGAAGAAAAAATTAATAACAGGAATTTCACTTTAATTATTTTAGGATTTCACAATGGATATTATCTTTATGACTATCTTGGGCAAAAAGATAAAATCTGGTTTTGGGTACATGGAGAAATATTGGAGAAAAGACCTTTTAAGAATATTTGGGGACAGTTGCGAAGTTATTTACGTTACGAGCGTCATAAATTTTATTTTAAACAGCTACTTAATGGGAAAAAGATTGTTATTGTTAGCAACCATCTAGAAGAAGCTTATAAAAAGATCCTTGAATTATCACAGTTTGTAACCATTCCAAATGGTATTGAGTTACCAGAAAATACAAAACGTTTTAATTCAAAAAAGTGGGATGCTTTATTTTTAGGACGCTTAGTGAATCTTAAGCAGGTTGATCATACTATTATGGCGTTTTATAAAGCAAAAGTGAGTGGAAAACTTGGAATATTAGGTGATGGCCCTGAAATTTTATCTTTAAAAAGTTTAGTGAATAAATTGAATATACAGGATCGTGTAGATTTTCTTGGTTGGTCTAATAGCCCGCAAGATTTTATATGCCAATCTCAGTGTGTTGTTATGAGCTCATCAAGTGAGGGAAGCCCGATATCTTTATTACAGGCATTGAGTTTGGATGTACCAATAGTAAGTTATAACTCAAGTAGTAGTATAGCATTACTCTTTGATAACCCGACTATGAACCGTTATCTAGTTCCAAAAAATGACATAGAGACGTTAGCCCTTGCTTTAAAAGAATGTGTTAATCATCCTTACAGCATACCTAAAGAAGTCAAAAGTACTATAGATATAGAAACGATGGCTAAGACTTTCATGAACTTGATTCCGGATTAAGTTCATGAATTTTATTTATGGTCAGGATTGCCTTTAAGCACCATGTAAATCAAGCCGACAAAAATTGCAAAGGCACCGCCTAAACTGCTCACGCAGAAATACAGAATACGGCTAGAAGTGTCTAAGTTAAATAAGTCATTGGCAAGAATATAACGCATGAATAACCATTGAACGACTGCAAAAACAATTACCACAAGACCACGACGGCGGACTTCAGGACGCATAGCCATAAGCTTGCTCATCTATCGACATAAAACTGGCGGCTATTATGCCACTGCTCAGAATTGATCTCAAATGAATAAAAACAATTAGCTCAATGCAATACAAATTTATATCAATTTGAGCTTTTATTTTTATAATCCAAACAAATTCTTAAAGAATGTTAGATCATGGGGTGTTTGCTGTAAACATTGACATTGCCATAACAATTCCTGAAGCGTTTGTATGACCAGATATACTGTTCGGGCGCGAGCTGAATCATCTCTTGCATTGCCAGATTTAAGCTATCCACAGACTGTTGTAAATCTTTTGAAAGAATTGTTTGAGGCAATTCGGTGCAATATACATCAAAACTGGATAATTCAGGATTACGGATACAGCTTAAGCCAATGACATTGCATTGCGTCTTGGCCGCCATTTTCGAAACCAATGTTGCCGATAGTGTATTCTGCTGGAAAAAATGTGAATAAATTCCGCCAGAAGCTTTAGGTAAATGATCAGGCAAAACGACAGTCAGACCACCTTGCTTTAGATGCTTAAAAATTTGACGTATTCCTGTTTCATCTGTTGGTACCAAGGTGGCATTAAATTTCTGTCGGGCATTTAAAATATACCGATTCACGCCTTTTATTTTGTCAGGTTTGTACATGATCATGGGTTGCGTATAAATATTTAACCAAGCATTTAACAGTTCCCAGCAACCAAAGTGAGGAACGACCACAATCACGCCTTTTTGATTGGCTAAAGCCTTTTCTAAGAGCTCTGCACCATGAATATTCTTGAGTAAGTTGAAGTTGTATTGAGGCGACATTCCCCAGCATTTTACAAATTCGATATAGGTCATGCATTGGCTTTGAATGCTGAGACGAAGACGCTTTTGTAAGGCTTGTTCATTTAATTCAGGATATGCCAATCGGAGATTAATCGTTGTAATTCGTTTGATGGAGGAGCTTGTATGAAAGAGTAGATAGGCAATCCAAAGCGCGATTCTTTGTAAAAATGACAAAGGTAAAATTGCGATAAATTTAAGCAGGAAATAAATAGCCATATTTTGACTCAAGAATCTTTTTACAAGAAAGGATGAGAGAAAATTTTGTAAAGAGACTTAAAAATCTAAGATAGATAGAATCAAAAAAAGATGAGCATCTTAAGAACAAAATGGATTTTTGAATAGAATAATTAAGGCAAGAACTGTTGCAACAGAATATAGGCTATTGTTGCTTACTCTAAGCGGGATGAAAGAAAAGTTCAAAAGAAAATTTAAAGAATGCTTAGTAAAGATGTAATTTTCAAAAATGTCATTGATTGGAACATTTGAGCATAAAAAACCCTGCACGAGTGCAGGGTTTTGAGTGAAGCTAAAGCTTATGCTTCTTTTGCTTCAGCTTTTTGTTTTTCACGTAAACGAATACCTAAGTCACGCAATTGGTTGGCTTCAACTGGCGCTGGCGCTTGAGTTAATGGACATTCAGCAGTCTTCGTTTTCGGGAATGCAATCACATCACGAATTGAAGTCGCGCCTGTCATTAACATGATTAAACGATCAAGACCAAATGCCAAACCACCGTGTGGAGGTGCACCGTAACGCAATGCATTCAGTAAGAAGCTGAATTTTTCTTCGGCTTCTTCTTCGCCAATACCTAATGCTTCAAAAATTGCTTTTTGCATTTCTAAAGTATAGATACGGAGTGAACCACCGCCGACTTCAGTACCGTTCAATACCATGTCATAGGCAACAGAAAGCGCAGCGCCTGGGTTATTCTTCACTTCTTCAACACTTGATTTTGGAAGGGTGAATGGGTGATGCACAGAGGTCCATTTGCCATCATCAGTTTCTTCAAACATTGGGAAGTCAACCACCCAAAGCGGCGCCCACTCACAAGTTGCAAGGTTCATGTCATGGCCAATCTTCACACGAAGTGCGCCCATTGCGTCATTAACAACTTTGGCTTTGTCTGCACCGAAGAACACGATGTCGCCATTTTCAGCACCAACACGTTTTAACAAATCAAGCACGATTGGCTCGATGAATTTAACGATTGGAGATTGAAGACCTTCGATGCCTTTTTCAAGTTCGTTAACTTTGATGTAAGCCAAACCTTTCGCACCGTAGATGCCAACGAATTTAGTGTATTCATCAATTGCACTACGTGGAAGAGAACCTGCACCTGGAACGCGTAAAGCTACAATACGACCTTTAGGATCTTTAGCAGGACCTGCGAATACTTTGAACTCAACGTCTTGCATTAAGTCTGCAACGTCAACCAATTTCAATGGAATACGCATATCTGGTTTGTCAGAGGCATAGTCACGCATTGCGTCTGCATAGGTCATACGTTCAAATTTATCGAATTTTACATTCAATAATTCGTTGAACATTTTAACCGTTAAGCCTTCCATTAAATCCATGATGTCATCGTCACTCATGAACGATGTTTCAACGTCGATTTGGGTAAATTCAGGCTGACGATCTGCACGCAAATCTTCGTCACGGAAGCATTTCGCGATTTGGTAGTAACGATCAATACCACCCACCATCAACAACTGTTTGAACAATTGTGGTGATTGTGGAAGTGCGTAGAAGCTACCATTTGAAACACGGCTTGGCACTAAATAGTCACGTGCACCTTCTGGTGTTGCACGGGTCAAGATTGGTGTTTCAACGTCAAGGAAACCGTGATCTTCAAAATAGTTACGGATCAAGTTAGTCACTTTAGAGCGGAAACGTAAGCGCTCTAACATTTCTGGACGACGGATGTCCAAGAAACGATATTTCAAACGAATTTCTTCTGAAATATTGGTATTTTCGTCATTTAATGGGAATGGCGGAGTTTCAGATTGAGCCAGAACTTCAATGTCTTTACCTAAAACTTCGATTTGACCGCTCACCATATTGGCATTTTCTGTGCCTTCATAACGGCGACGTACACGGCCTGTAATTTTTAATACGAATTCTGAACGTGCTTTGTCCGCAGTTGCGAATGCTTCAGGAGTATCTGGATCAATCACGACTTGAACTAAACCATCACGGTCACGCATGTCGAGGAAGATCACACCACCGTGGTCACGGCGACGATGTACCCAACCGCAAAGGGTTACGGTTTCATCAATTTGGGCTTCGGTTAAAGAACCGCAGTAATGAGTTCGCATCATAGCGTATAAAATCCAACTATATGGGTTAAGGAAGCGCATACGTAAACAGCGTACCGCTCGTAAAGGAAGGATTATGCCTCGTTGAGGATTTTGTCACAAGGACTAGATCCAAATTCCACATTATTTCAGGGCTTTTCGGTGCAAAATTCAGGAACCTGAGGTTATTTGAAATGCTGTTTTTGATCGAAGAACATAAAAATAAGACAGCCTGTGCTGAAGATGACTAAAGCGACTTGAGTAAATTCATTGATGCTTCGCCCTGTAAAATAGTACAGATTGGCGACCCAGACTTCATGAGAAAAATAACGCGCATAATCCCAAACTGAATAAAAGCCGCTCAGCAGCGTTAAGCCAAATAAACTCCAAGCATAAAGCTTAATCTTGAACGAAACTTTTTCTCTTTGTCGAAATTGTTGAAAATAATGGATACACATCCAAGCAAGGATAGGTAATGTCAGGATGGATGTGCCAATTTGAAGCACACGATGCACAGGAAAATGCTGCCCGAATAGGGAAATGCTTTGACTTAGGAAATCCCGAAAGGCAAAGGTTCTGAAGTCGACATGGGTCAGCCCGTCCCAAATCAGGTGGGTACTTATCCCAACCAAAATGCCAATGACAATGCCTATAACAAAACCCATGCGTGTTTTAAGTTGTGTTAGCTGCAATGGATCTTGTAAGCCTAAAAAACGATATAGCACAGGTCGATAGAGTAAATACCAGAACAGACAAAAAATCAGCCCAATTGCTAAATTCGGATAAATCAAAGCACTCCAGAGATGGGTTTTTCCACCATCCTGTTGGGTAAACAGCCGAGTTAGATCGGGCGTCATACAACCAATGGCGAGGGCAGCCGTGGGTAAATACCCTTTGCTAAGTTTGGCAAGGGGCGGTGCGAGAACAGCATGAGAAAGAGTAAAAGGCATGAAATCAGGTTAATCCCATAATTCGAAATAAGGCGATAAAATGGATAATGCGCTAAAACCAAGATAAAGAACTGAGCAGGGAGATTCTGTTTCTTATTGCAAAATAATAGTAATGTTATATTATAACAGTTAATGACTTTCACCAGACCAAACCTGACTCATGCACTTTCATAAGAATTTACTTTCCGTTGCGATTCTTGCGGTAATCGCACCTTCTGCATTTGCACAAGATAATGAATCTACGCAAAAATTAGACACCATTCAAGTGACCGCACATCCATTGGTGCAGACCGCCGTGGATTATTCGGCTGCCGATCACGTGATTAAAAGCGATCAGTTGGCGCAAGGCAGTACCACCATAGGTGAAGCGTTAAGTAATCAAGTCGGTGTATATTCTAATCAGTTTGGTCCAGGTGCCAGTCGCCCCGTGATTCGAGGGCAAGATGCGGCACGTGTCAAAGTCTTGGCAAATGCTTCTGAAACCATGGATGTATCGACTTTATCGCCTGATCATGCAGTGACCGTAGATCCGACTTTAGCCAAGCAAATTGAAATTGTACGTGGTCCGTCAACCTTATTGTACGGGGCTGGAAATGTAGGTGGTTTGGTCAATGTCACGGACAATAAGATTCCCACCCAGATGCCAGAGAACGGCTATGAAGGAAAACTTGGTGTACGTTACAACACGGGCAACGATGAAAAGTTAGCTACAGCAGGGGTAACCGTTGGTTTGGGTGATCAAGTCGCATTACGTGTTGAAGGCCTGAAACGAGATGCAAATAATTATATTGCCCCAGATTATGTTCATGAAGGTGAAAAAGAACGTCGCGTAGATAACACTTTTGCGGAGTCTCAAAATGTGACTTTAGGACTGTCATGGATTTATGATCATGGTTTTACAGGAGTTTCTTATACCAATCGTCAAGATCAATATGGATTGCCCGGTCATAATCATGAATATGAAAGCTGTGAAGCACATTTAGCAGGACAACCACATTTACATTGTGGTGAGCACGATCATGAGCATGAAGCAGATATACATGAGGCACATGACCATAGTCATGCGGGACCTTGGGTAGATCTAAAATCAGAGCGTTATGATTTTAGAAGTGAGTTGGCAGACCCATTTGCAGGCTTCCAAAAACTACGTGTACAAGCGAGTTATACCGATTATCAACATGATGAAATTGAAGAAGGTCAAGCGGCCACAACCTTTAAAAGCCAAGGTTATGACACGCGTTTAGAATTGCTGCATAACCCGATTGGGGCATGGGAAGGCGTGATTGGCACTCAGTTTGGTCGCCAAAAACTCGATATCATAGGAGAAGAAGCGTTATTTGCGGGGCCAAGTACCACAGATAAATGGAGTGTGTTTGCTTTAGAGCATCGCCAATGGAACGATGTGCATTTTGAACTGGCAGCACGTTTGGATCAGCAAAATATCGATATTGATTCACCACAAAAAGATTATGACGATCATGCATTTTCTTATTCAGGTGCGGCGAACTGGGCATTTGCACCGAATTATAAATTGTCTTTGGTGGCCTCCCATCAAGAACGGTTACCGATGGCGCAGGAGCTGTATTCACAAGGTAAGCATCTGGCAACCAATACCTACGAGTTGGGCAATGAAAATTTAGCTGTTGAGAAATCGAATAACCTTGAATTGGGTTTCCATTACGATACCGATCGACTGAACTATCATGTTCATGTGTTCCATAATTGGTTTGATAATTATATCTATGCCCAAACGCTGGATCGTTATGAAGATTTCCGTCTAATTCAATATGCGCAAGATAAAGCACGTTTTTATGGTGCTGAAGGGGAAATTTCATATCAACTGTCGCCAATCTATACCACCACGTTATTTGGTGACTATGTACGTGGAAAAATCGATGCTGAAGGGGATGCGCCACGTGTTCCTGGTGGTCGTGTAGGAACACGTTTTGACGCTGATTTTGGTGATGGTTTCTCGGGAACTGCGGAATATTACCGTGCTTTCAAACAAGACAAAATTGCAGTCTATGAAACAGAAACCGATGGCTACAATATGGTAAATCTGGGTTTAGCTTATGCCGCCCGCCTATCGGATAAAACGGATTATCGGGTTTATGCCAAAGCCAATAACCTGTTAGATGAAACGGTATATAACCATGCATCATTCTTATCGACACTGCCACAAATGGGGCGGAACTTCACAGTTGGGTTGGAATTTGGTTTCTAAGTAAACATTGACTTTTTGAATGGATTCAAGGTGATGTCACACAAAGCCACTTGAAAAATGTGTCAAGAAAACCTAGCCTGAACCTATTGGGTTAGGTTTTTTCTTATGCGTATTTTTCGAAAAATTCATCATAAATTAAATTGGACACCGCGGCGTTATGCTGCGGTCATTGTTAGTTTCTTGGCACTGGGCTATTTGGCGTCAGGGATTTATCACACGCTAAAACCGTTGCCTGAAGGTTTAAATTACACGGGGAAACTACGGCATGCCCAAGTGAAGTTTTTAGCGGATCAGACGTATTTAACCCGTGATGGCAAACAGCAGCAACAGCACGTCATTTTTAATGAAATGCTAAAAATGATTGATGAAGCCCAAACGACCATTGTATTGGATATGTTTTTATTCAATAAAGAAGTCGGTGAATCGAAACTGCAACAGCAAGCATTAACCCAACAATTAACTGATGCCTTAATTTCGAAACGCCGCCAGTATCCGCAGGTTGAAATTAAATTTATTACCGACCCTATTAATTCAGTCTATGGCGGTGTAGCGCCTGAACATTATCGTCAATTGCGCCAAGCGGGGATTGATGTGATTGAAACCGATTTGCGTCCACTACGGGCATCCAATCCAACTTGGTCAGGCTTCTGGTATTTGTGCTGTCAAAATGCAGGCAATAATCCTGAAAAAGGTTGGTTGCCAAATCCATTTGGTAAAGAACCGATCACTCTACGCAGTTATTTTAATTTATTTAACTTTAAAGCCAATCATCGTAAAACCTTGGTGGTGGATACGGTGCAGGGATGGAAGGCTTTAGTCACGTCGATGAACCCACATGATGGTAGTTCACGACATTCTAATGTCGCTTTAGTGGTGATGGGCAATACCGCTATCGATATTTTAAAGACCGAGCAAGCGGTAGGTCGAATGTCTGGTGGTGACATTCCGATGATTATTCTGGGTGAGTTTGAGGCCGCGAAAACAGAACCCCAAGTGCAAGTCCTGACGGAACAAGCGATTCTGGAGGCAACTTTAAACTTAATTACGACTGCAAAGAAACACAATCAGATTGATTTGGCAATGTTCTATTTATCTGAGCGACAAATTATTCAGGCCCTCATCGCGGCACAGGAGCGTGGTGTGCAACTGCGGGTTTTACTTGATCCGAATAAAGATGCTTTTGGACGTCAAAAAAATGGTATTCCTAACCGTCAGGTAGCCTCTGAGTTACATGCGGTTGGTATCTCTGTGCGTTGGTGCAACACTCAAGGCGAACAATGCCACAGTAAAATGATTGTGAAGCGTAGTGGCAATAGCAGTGAAATGATTTTAGGTTCAGCCAATTTTACCGCGCGAAATATTAAAAATTATAATTTAGAGACAGATTTACGTGTACTGGGTTCGACTCAGGCTCAAGTGTTTCAAGATGCGAATCAGTACTTTAATACGGCATGGTCAAACCTCGAAGGGAAACAAATGAGTGTGGATTATGCCAAGTATGCAGATGACTCGAAGTTGAAATATGCGTTATATCGTTTTATGGAGTGGAGTGGTTTATCGACGTTTTAATTTTTAATCCCTCCTAACCTCCCTTTAATAAAGGGAGGAAATTCCTGATTTAAATCAGGAATTGAGAGGGGGAAATTGTTTAGACCTAAGGGTTTGGCGGAATGATTTGATCCAAATCTTTGTCGGTCATGTTATCTAATTCATGTAGATCAGTTTTAATTTTCCACTGCGTTTCATCTTCAACAGGCTGTGGTAAACGGGCTTCGAGCCAGTCACAAACCACATCGGGTGGAAAATCTGGATGGTTACATTGAATAACCCACGCCAGAAACGCCTTGGCTTCACCATTCATATAAGGTGGAGGAGAAACGGGGATGAATACAGTAGGTAAACGTTCATTGGTCGAAATGTAATTCAGTACATGCCCCAGTTCTTGTACGGTTTGCCATGCGAGAGGATGATCGACATTAATTTGGAATTTAAACCACCATGCATGTTGACCGTCTGTTCCATAAGAGTCGATTAATCTTTTTTGCACGCTTGGTACTTTTGAGAAAAATTGATGCAGTCGTTCAAAGTTTAATTCCGCCACAATGTTCCACCTAATCCATGAAAAAAATTATTTTAACATAAAGCATAGCAATCCAAATTCACATTCAGAGTGGGAAGAGCATCGTGTACAAATCTTTGCCCAGCCTGCTATTTTTATACATGCTTGAGCAACAAGATAGGTTAAAATATCAACAAAGATCATTGGGAGCAGCAGATGAAAGAGAAGTTCTGTTTTGCATGTGGAATAGCCATCTTGATGCTGAGTTCTAGCTATGCCTCTGCAGATGCCAATGGCTGGTCGAATTATCAGGGAACCAGTACCAAACGGCCCAATTATCGACCTTATCCACCCCAACCGCCTTATCCAAATCGACCTTATCCGCCACATGATCATCGTCCACCGAATTGGGATCGACCACAAGCCAACGTGAGTATTAACTTACAAGCGCCGACTTACACGCAATACAATCATCAAAGTACCAGTTATGTTTTTGGTGATGCCAATTCAAGGATTGAAAGTTCAAATTATCGGATTATTAATGACTGGCAACGTTTAGGGTTACCTGAACCGCCACAAAACATGTACTGGATCTTTGAAAATGGTCGTTATGTGTTAGTCCCTAGATAGAGGCATGCTGCCATCTTTCGATCTGGGCAAAGTGACCTCTGCCGTGATCGAAAGTAGCTATATAATCTTTACAAGATTCAATTAAGCCAATTCATCATCTTCAGGACGTGGGGTTTTACCTAGCGGTAAGGGTTTATCATGATGTTTATCGCGGATGACGGAAGGAAATGTCCATGACGCATAACGCACAATTAAAATGGCTAGCGCAAGAATCAAAATTGAACCTGTAATAATCACCAAGTCCATATCGGCTTTATGATCGTGTTGAATGTCTGAAATCAAAAGACGGGTGAGGGCAGTAATCGCCACATAAATCAGAAAACGCACGGGCATATGATTGGTTTTAAAATAAATGCCCACCATGGCGCCCAATTCTAAATAGATAAATAACAATAGAATGTCATCGATCGTGGCGTATTGTTTGACGGTTAAAATCTCGATTACAGTATGCACCGCGGACCATGCCACCATACAGCCAATAATGAATAGGGCAATGTAGTGAAAGCTTTCAACCGCTATATTGCCTAGTCGGTCGAGGAGGGTTTCAATTTTGACCACTTTAGGATCTCGTTCAGACATCTTTACCTCCTTGAATTGAATGAAATAACAACATATTCAATCATAAGCAAATTTCATGCACATGAACATTGTTGCATAAAAAAACGCCTGACAATGCAGGCGTTTTTTATATTGAATGCTTATGCTTGGCTAGTGAAATAGTCTTCACTGAAGTTCATGATCAAGTCAGAACCTGCTTTCACTTTAGCAATACGCATGTCTAGTTCAGGAAGAATGCGTTGTGCAAAGTATTGCGCAAGTACTAATTTGTTTTGGAAGAACTCACCGTCTTTATCTTTTGCCGCATTGGCAATACGGGCAAACATATAAGCAAAGCTAAGTAGGCCCACAGCGTGTAAGTAGTCAACCGCTGCTGCGTTCGGGAATTCTACATTTTCAGCCGCTTGTTCAAGTACGAATTGAGTCAGGTCAGCAACTTCTGTTGCTGCATCTAAGGTCGCATCTTTAATGAAGTTCAAGTCTGCATCTAAACCATTGGCAAAATCACGAATTTCTTCGATGTATTCAGCAATGTAGGCACCATTACACTTAATGGTTTTACGACCGATCAAGTCTTGTGACTGAACGCCATTGGTTCCTTCGTAAATTTGGGCAATACGTAAGTCACGTACACATTGTTCCATACCCCATTCACGGATATAGCCATGACCACCGAAGCACATTTGCGCATCTAGCGTTGCTTGGAACGCGGTGTCGGTTAAATATGCTTTCGCAATTGGTGTAAGTAGCGCAACGCGGTCATTGGCTTGTTTTACTGCTGCAGCATCAGTAGAGAACTTGGTGATGTCTAACTGTTGACCCACATACACAGCAAAGGCACGCGATGCTTCATTGTTGGCACGTACGTTTAACAACATACGACGTACATCGCCATGTACCAAAATACTGTCTGCAGGTTTGTTTGGTGATTTCACGCCAGATGCACTACGACCTTGTAAACGATCCGTCGCATATTGTGCTGCATTTTGGTAGGCATATTCAGACGCCCCCAGACCTTGAATACCCATCGACAAGCGTTCGTAGTTCATCATCACGAACATCGCAGCAAGACCTTCATTTTCTTTGCCTACGAGGTAACCTTTGGCAGCATCAAAGTTCATGACGCAAGTTGCAGAGGCTTTGATCCCCATTTTGTGTTCGATTGAACCAGGACCTGCGGCATTACGTTCGCCTACTGAACCATCTTCGTTGACAAGGAATTTTGGTACGATGAACAATGAAATACCACGTGAACCCGCAGGTGCATCTGGAGTTTTTGCCAACACCAAGTGAATAATGTTCTCAGCTAAGTCGTGGTCACCGCCAGTAATGAAGATTTTAGTGCCAGTAATGTTGTAAGTACCATCTTCGTTACGTTCAGCTTTAGTTTTGATAATACCTAAATCTGTACCTGAGTGTGGTTCTGTTAAGCACATGGTACCTGACCATTCACCTGAGTAAATTTTAGGTAAATACGTTTCTTTTTGCTCTTGAGAGGCATAGCTATTCAGTGCCATACCAGCACCCACAGAAAGTAATGGGTAAAGCATGAACGATGGGTTGGTTGCAAATAACATTTCGTCTGCAAGTACGGTCAGCATTTTAGGCATGCCTTGACCGCCCCATTCTTCATCTGCAGCTAAACCAATCCAACCACCTTCAGCATATTGCTTAAACGCTTCTTTAAAACCAGCAGGTGTAGTCACCGCGCCATTGTTATAAGTTGCACCTTCTTCATCACCAGTGCGATTAAGCGGTAAGGTTACGTTTTGTGCAAATTTAGCCATTTCTTCGAGAATTGCTTCAGCTGTTGCGCTGTCTACATGAGCAAGATTTTCATTAGACTGCCAGAATTGTTCTGCGTTGAAAACGTCATTGAGGATAAACTTCATATCCGCAAGTGGGGCATTATAAATTGGCATATTCGTTCACCTTTGTTGTATACATTTGCATGTGCTGAATGTGGAATAACACGCATTCAACGTATTATGGATTGAATTAAATTTAGCATTGATTACATAAAAAAAGGACCGTCAAAACCGACCAGTCCTTTTTTCTTAAATTAACATTGCAAGCAACATTAAAGTATGTTTAGAACGCAAAGTGTTCTGCATCTAATGACATTAATGGCTCTACACCACCCGCAATCACATCGACGTGTGAACGAACACGTGGCAAGATTTTCTTGAAGTAGAAATGTGCAGTGGTCACTTTTGCATTGTAGAAGTCAACATCAGTGGTACCCGTAGCAAGTGTTTGTTGTGCAACCAACGCCATTTGAGCCCAGAGGTAAGCCAGCGTGACATAACCAGAGAAATACAAGTAATCTACAGCAGCGGCACCTACTTCATCTGGGTTTTGCATAGCGCGCATACCAATTTGCATGGTGAGGTCGCCCCATTCTTTGTTAAGCGCAGCAAGTGGCTCAACAAACTCTTTCATTGCTGCATTGTCTTTGTTTGCTTCGCAGAATTTGTGAATAATCTTGGTGAAGTCTTTTAACATTGCACCTTGAGTACCCAAAACTTTACGACCTAACAAGTCCAAAGCTTGAATTTCAGTTGTACCTTCATATAAGCAAGCGATACGAGTATCACGAACAATTTGTTCCATGCCATGTTCAGAAATAAAGCCGTGACCACCAAACACTTGTACGCCGTGTTTTGCAGATTCAGAACCTGTTTCGGTTAAGAATGCTTTAGCAATCGGTGTAAGTAGCGAGAGGATGTTGTCAGAGTATTTACGTTCTTCTTCAGTCGCACCTTGCTCAACGATATCTGCATGGAAAGACAATAAGTAAACCAATGCACGACCCGCTTCAGCATATGCTTTTTGCGTCAATAGCATGTTACGGACAGCAGGGTGAACAATAATTGGATCTGCTTCTTTTTCTGGAGCTTTAGGACCAGAAAGTGAACGCATTGCTAAACGGTCTTTAGCATATGCAAGTGCACCTTGGAATGAACCTTCAGATGCAGCAAGACCTTGAACAGCAGTACCAATACGTGCCGTGTTCATGAAGGTGAACATACAGTTTAGACCACGGTTTTCAGGTCCAATCAGGTAGCCTTTTGCGTTGTCAAAGTTAATGACGCAAGTCGCGTTACCATGAATACCCATTTTGTGTTCGATCGAACCACAACGTACCGCATTACGCTCACCCACAGTACCATCAGCATTTAAGTTGAATTTTGGTACGATGAATAGAGAAATACCTTTGGTGCCTTTTGGTGCGCCAGGAAGACGAGCAAGTACAATATGAATAATGTTCTCTGCCATGTCATGTTCACCAGCAGAGATAAAGATTTTCTCGCCAGTAATCGCATAGCTACCATCAGCATTTGGTTCAGCTTTAGTACGGATAATACCTAAGTCAGAACCTGCATGAGATTCAGTTAAGCACATTGTGCCTGTCCAAACACCTGATACAAGGTTTGGTAGGTAAGCATCTTTTTGTTCAGGAGAACCATGATGTTCTAAAGTACGGACTGCACCGTGAGAAAGTCCAGGGTACATGCCCCATGCCCAGTTCGCAGTACCGACCATTTCTGAAATCACGTTACCTAAAGAAACTGGTAAACCTTGACCGCCGTATTGTTCTTCAGCAGAAAGAGACGGGAAGCCAAGTTCGATATATTTTTGGTACGCTTCTTTAAAACCAGTAGGTGTAGTCACCACACCATCATTCCAAGTACAACCTTCACGGTCACCGCTTTGATTGATTGGAGACAATTCATTTTCACAGAAATCTGCCGCAGCTTCTAAATATTGGTCAACCAATTCACGGCTTACGGTTTCTTGGAAAGCAGGAAGTTTTGCATAATGTTGTTCAGCATTTAGTAATTCATGCAAAACAAACTGCATATCACGTAAGGGCGCTTTGTATTGTGGCATGTCGGTTTTCCTCAATACTGGTTTTAACCAGCGTTATAATCCTAATAAACATGGTGACGTGCCTTCAATGACACGTTTTTAAGTACAAGTTAATCGTGCAACATCTTGTTATAAGGTACAAGCACTTGTCCCTCATTTCTTAGTGACTGCAAAGTCAAGAAAAGGTGGCTTGAATTTTCTAAGTACATTGAGTGTAAACGATTTTATGTTTTTTTAGGTGATACAAATAGTCAAAAAACGTAAAAAGTTATGTTGCTCATTTAGGCATAAAAAAAGACGCTTGAGGCGTCTTTTTTGTTGTAAATCGGCTTATGCGGCTTGAGGTGGTGCCATATTTGTAGTTGGAGCCGTATTCGGTTGAGGTGGGTTAGGGAAGAAACGTACCGAACATTTGCCTGAAAGGGTTTGTTCACCTGCTTTAATTTGTACGGCTTTGCCATCTGCTTGACCTTTACAAGCAGTTTCTACCGCTTGTTGGAACGCTTGTTTTTCTTTCAAACGTTGATCGAATTGTTGCACCATTTGTTGGCGTTGTGCATCGGTTAGTTTTTCACCGCGTTGAGGACGCATCATGCCTTCATCACCTTGCATTGGGGCTTGACTCATACGCATCTCATGTCCACGTTTGTGGTCAGGTTGGAATATCATATGACATTGACCATCAATGGTTTGCGTGCCTGCTTTTACCTGAACAGTTTGCCCCACAGTTTTGCCATCACAGGCTTGTTGCATTTGTTTAAACATGGCCTTGTGTTCGGTACGCATTTGATCGCGTTCAGCACGTTGTTCAGGCGTTAGACGATCAGCATGTCGACCATCCATCGTGTGGTGCGGGTGCTCTTGTGGTTCTGGTGTGGATTGGCAAGCTGTTAATGCTCCGACACTTAAAATACCGCAGGTTGCTAATACAATTTTTTTCGTCAAGTTCATTACAAGTTACCCCAGCACGCTATTTTTCATTTGTGCTTAAAGATTAAATAATAAAGATGAAGAAACAATGGAGGGTTTTTTGAAAATAGGTTGGTTACAATAGCACTAACACAATAACAACCGAGCACCACTGTTGAATACTCGACGTGTCCCGATTGCGCTACGCCTCTTCTTGACTGTATTGCTGACTACCTTAGTGATTATCACACTGAGTTTAGGGGTGTTGCACTGGACCATGCAGAAAAATTTCACCAAGTATGTGGCAGATGTCGAAATGCAAAAGCTCGATCATCTGATTTCCAACTTGGCAGGGGTGTATTCGGTTTATCATGACTGGGGCAATGCCATTCAGGCTCAGATTTTACAAATTGAGGGTCAGGCCGACCCAGATGACTATGATCGACTGTCGCATTGGTGGTTGCGCCGACAATATGATATTGCCTTGCAGCAGCGTTATTTTGAAGAACACACCTTTGTGAATTTACCAGCAACGCTGGCTCGGGCAGATCAGGGAAAACCTTTGCTCGACCAAGAAGAATTACGCTGGCTAGAGTTAAACTTGCCCTCTGAATACCAACCCTTTGAAGGATTAAAATTTCCTTTAAAATCGAATGAAAATGCTTTCCGACCACCTGATCGTAAAGAAGGGCAAGCGCAAAATAAGTTAAAAGAGAGCAACAAGAAAAAGCAATTTATTTCAATGCCAGACCGTTTAGGGCTAAGTTCACGTTTATCTTTATATGATGCCAAGCGACAATTTGTGGTGGGTGAGCCTTCTTCAGATCAAATTTCCTATCGCCCGATTATCGTAAATGACAAAGTGGTGGGTTATTTAGGTTTAAAGCCCGTCCTTGATCAAGATGATGCCTTAAGTATCAACTTCTTTAGTAATCAAAAACGCTACTTATTTTTGGTTTATGGCTTGACCATTTTAGCCAGTCTAATTGCTGCATTATTGCTGGCGACCTATTTTAAGAAACCGATTCAGCGCTTGTTGAACGGGACACGTGAATTGACTCAGGGCAACTACCAACATAAAGTCAAAATTAACCGTAATGATGAATTAGGTGATTTATCTAATGAATTGAATCAATTGGCGGAAATTTTGGACCAGCATGAGACTTCGCGTCGGCAATGGGTGGCTGATACTTCGCACGAATTAAAAACCCCTTTGGCTGTGTTACAAGCGCAAATCGAAGCGATGCAAGATGGTATCCGCAAGGCAACTCCTGAGCATTTGGATGCCATGATGCGTCAAGTGAGTAGCCTGAAAAAATTGACCCAAGATTTGGCCGATTTGGCCCAAGCCGATGCTCAGCAATTGAAATGTTATGTTACTGCTGTAAATCCATGGGATGTGATTGTACAAGAGGTCGAAAACTTTAAGCCGAAGTTTGAACAAGCCAATCTAAAAGTCAGCGTGCAAGGTGATGCTCCTGTCTTACAATTAGATACAGACCGATTCAAACAAATTGTGGTCAACTTACTCAGCAACAGTATTCGTTATACCGAACTGGGTGGAGAAATCCAGATTCACACGGAACAAACTGAAACAGCGTGGAGCCTTTATGTAGATGATAGCCCGTATGGTTTGACCGATGAACAATTGCAGCACTTGGGTGAACGATTCTATCGTGTGGATGATTCACGAACCCGAAGTACAGGTGGAACAGGGCTAGGTTTGGCACTTTCATGTAAGATTGCTCAGGCACTCGGTGGGCATTTGCGTTTTGAACATTCACCATTAGGTGGTTTGCGTTGCAAACTCACTTTTCCCAAACAAATGAAACCATAAAGGAAATATTCATGAAGCATATTATGCTGGTTGAAGATGAAGTTGAACTGGCTCAATTGGTCCGTGATTATCTAGAAGCAGCAGGTCTTGAAGTCAGTCTGTTTCATGATGGGCAGGAAGCCTATGACAGTTTTATGCAACGCAAACCAAGCCTGATGATTTTAGACTTGATGGTGCCTCGAATGGATGGTCTGACCATTTGTCGTAAGGTTAGAGAGCAGTCTGACTTGCCAATTATTATGGTGACGGCACGAACCGAAGAAATTGATCGTGTATTGGGCTTAAATATGGGGGCTGATGATTACATCTGTAAACCCTTTAGTCCGAAAGAACTGGTGGCACGTGTGCAGGCGGTTTTACGCCGTTTAGACCGTAAAGCTGAGCCTGAAGAAAATGGCTTGTTTCGAGTAGATAAAGCTCAACAACGCATCTGGTATCAACAAAAGACCCTCAATTTAACTCCAACCGAATTTCGTTTATTGGAATTGTTCCTTGAGCATGTGGGACAAGTTTATTCACGCGTACAATTATTAGACCATATTAATCCAGATAGTTTTGATGTGGCAGACCGTGTTATTGATAGTCATATCAAAAACTTACGTAGAAAAATTTCGGATGCAGCCGAAACAGGCAACCGTCATGAATGGATTCAAGCGGTGTATGGTGTCGGTTATCGTTTTGAGTATCCAGAAGATTAATTCAGTTTTCTGAGTGATAGAAGAAGCGGATAAGCCTTGGGTTATCCGCTTTTTTTATGGGATTTAAGCAAAGGCGGCAATTAAAATTAGTAGTCCTTTTAAATCTCCAGTGGGTGAAAATGAGATAGAGCAATCAGCGACTTTAAAGGACAAGACTGGTTGATCGCTTGTGCAAGCGGTACAATTCATTTTTTATCAGATGAGCATGTGTTTTGAGCAGCGAGATGCCTAAACTTCAGCGCCGTTTAAAGAACCGCCATATCCAATTGATTGCTATGGGCGGTGCAATTGGTACAGGATTGTTTTTAGGTTCAGCACATATTATTGAGTCTGCTGGCCCATCTATTATTTTGGGTTATATGATTGGCGGTTTGATTGCATTTTTAATTATGCGTCAGCTCGGTGAAATGATTGTGCATGAGCCAGTGACGGGTTCATTCAGCTACTTTGCTTTTAAATATTGGGGGCGGTTTTCAGGCTTTTTAACGGGCTGGAACTACTGGGTGCTGTATATCTTGGTGGTGATGACGGAGCTGACTGCGATTGGTAAGTATGTGAATTACTGGTGGCCACATATTCCTGCTTGGGTCTCGGTGTTGGTGTTCTTTGTGGTGATCACACTGGCCAATCTTGCCAATGTCAAACTGTATGCAGAGTCTGAATTTTGGCTGTCGATGATTAAAGTTGTAGCGATTATCGCCATGATCATCTTCGGGGTTTACCTCTTGCTGACGGCAGATGTCGGTTCAACCGCATCCATCACGAACTTATGGGCACATGGCGGGTTTTTCCCACATGGCTTTGAAGGTTTGTTTTATATGCTGGCCTTTATGATGTTTGCTTTTGGTGGCATTGAGCTGATCAGTATGGCGGCTGCGGAAACCGAAGATACTGAAAAGAATATTCCAAAAGCAGTCAATCAAACCGTGATTCGGGTTTTCCTATTCTATATTTGCTCGTTGGCGATTCTTTTATCTTTGGTGCCTTGGAATCAATTGGATTTGGGTGGGCTGGATAAAAGTCCATTCGTGCTTATTTTTAAGCAAATGGGCATTGATTGGGCAGCGCATTTACTGAATTTTATTATTCTGACTGCATCGGTTTCTGTGTGTAATAGTGGCATGTATGCCAATAGTCGCATGCTATTAGGACTGGCAGAACAGGGCAATGCTCCGCAAGTTTTTAAGCAGGTTAATCGACAAGGGACACCGATTGCGGCTGTTTTATTTTCAGCATTACTGATTTTTGGTTGCGTGTTGTTAAATTACTTCTTGCCTGAAAAAGCACTGAGTTATCTGATTTATATTGTGGTCAGTGCGGCGGTGTTGAATTGGATGATGATCAGTTTGATTCATCTTAAATTTAGACAGAGTATGAAAAAACAGGGTATTCAGACCAAGTTTCCAGCCTTATTTGCACCATTTAGCAATTATTTTGTTTTGGCCTTTATGCTGATGATTTTATATATCATGTGGAATCAAGGTTTTATGCTTTCAGTCTTGATGCTTCCTGTCTGGATCTTCGTGTTATTTGTTTTATTTAAAACATTGAAGTCGAAGAAAAGCTAAAGCGCAGGTGATGATGTTGAAAAGGACTCAATCTGAGTCCTTTTTTATTGGGCTTTTGAGCGTTAGGGTTCTGACTCATGGGTAAATTATAAGCCTCTTAAATAATATTTTAGTTTGTCTTTTTACTTTTACATTTGTTTTAGACAAGGTCGATCAGTCTGTATTCAAGTCAGTGAAGCGTTCCGTTAGCGATGAGCATGTCACTTCGGGGTGGATTGAGAGATAGAGCCCATACTTTTCAATAATCAAATCAAATAAGCAACTGAGCAGGAAAATGACTTAGGTTTTATTCAACCTCAGAGGATTTTTGTCTGAGGTTTGGCATGGACTTTTGATTAACTTGGGTGGAGAGTGAGCGACTCTCATACTGAATCTTTTCGGATTGATCTGTATAGGTAATTAAATAAACAAAATTGAGAAAGGAAAGGTTGTATTTCCAACAGATTGAAGCAGTGAGCTATAAAGTTGGTTTTAAATCACGCAAAAATTAATTTTAAGGAGTAAGGTTCTGCTTCAGTCATCCATAAAACTATCCACAATTTCTGCGGATAATTTTGGGGGTAAGTCTGATTAAGCTTATTTTTCTATGTACGTTTTGGCTTACACCAACTCAAGCGGATTGCGTCTAGGTCAGCCCTAAAATTTTTTATAAGATGCAGTTATGGAGAACAGGATGTTCCAAAACATAAAACAAAAATGATAAGTTCAACACTAGGATGTGAGGTACGACAGGAGTTATACCTAGCGAACTAATACGAAAAAGCCCGACAGGATGTTGGGCTTTTTTTATGAGCTTAGCATTACCCACTTTGCTTTTAATTTCGATTTTTTATTCCAAAGTGGGTAATACATAGAAAATGTCGGAAAGCTGTTTAGCCGAGATAATATGTGGAAATGTCATCTGCAACTTGCATGGTGTAAGTAAGATATTGTTTCTTAAATATATTTTAAAAAAATAAAAGACGTGAGCAGGTTTTGCCTAAACAAAAGTAGGGCGAGCCCGAGCTAGTCAAAGCGACTAAAGCTTTGGCGAAGCGCAAGATGAAGTGGCGAATGATGAAATTCGATGAGAACTCAATAACACTCCGCCAAGATAATTGTTTTTCAATAAATTAGATAAATTTTTAAGCCGAAGTCAGATTAATTAAAGAGAAAAATTCGAATTAATTAAAGAGAAGAATTCGAAAAAGTATTTACCAAATATTTATGTGATGGCTTTAAGTGCAGCGATCCGCTGTCTTTGTTGTTTATTCAGCTTGGATACCACGAGTTCATAAGAACTTTGAACAAGATCAATGACTAAATCCGAATCTATGTTTTCATCCTCATAAATTGAAATCCAATGCTTTTTATTCATATGCCATCCTGCATGAATATATGGATAAATATCACGTAGCATCGCGCCGTGGTCAGGCGTAACTTTTAAGTTACTTAAAATTGCACCACTTAAAGATGAATTGAGTAAAAATATTTTATCCATGACTTTATACACATCACAGCCTTCACCAAAGGGCTGACTACAAGTGACTTCTGGTAGGGCAAGTGCAGCTTTTGCAGCAACAAGATGTAAGGACATGGTGATGATCACTCTAATGGGAGGGGGCTGTGGATATTGTTGAATTTATCCACAGTTTAAGCCAATCTTTTAAGATGAACAACTCACCATCACTTCAGGAACATCCGTTGGCAAAGGTGCTAAATCCCCAACTTTCTCTAGTGCCTCATTTCGCTCAAACGGTTGACTGAGTAGGTCAAATAAACGTTCGACTTCTGAAAAGTCATTCCGCTCAGCCAGTTCAATCGCTTTTTGTGCCATGTGATTGCGCAGGAGATAAACAGGATTGGCTTGTTGCATTGCAGCATCTAGTTCTGCTGTGTCTTGATTGGCACGAATCTGTTGGTATTGCACAAGGAAACTTTCAAACTGACGGCGGTCGAGACAATCATCTTTGATCATTTCATATTGTTTATTTTGCAAACGAATAAAGCTTTCGGTGTAGTCGAGCTGTTCGGTTTGTAGAATCCGTAAGAAGGTCATGGCACAGTCAAAACTGTCAGTATGGAAATGAGGCAAGCCCATTTTCTGACTTAAGCCTAGTTTATAGTGCTCCAAGAATGTGGGTTCATAGTGCTCTAGGCAAGTGGCAAGATCTTGCTTCCATTGTTCTTTGTCATAGTCTTGAGGGCAAAGCGGAATGAGGTTATTCAGCCATGTCCATAAATTCCAGTGTCCAATGCTCGGTTGTTGCTGATAGGTATAGCGACCTTGGTAATCCGAGTGATTGTTGATCCAATTGGGGCGGAAACGTTCCATAAAACCGTAAGGACCAAAATCGAGGGTTGAACCCGTAATATTCAAATTATCGGTGTTCATGACGCCATGTGCAAAACCAACCAATTGCCATTTGGCAATCATCACCGCAGTCCGTTGAATCACTTGGGTGGCAAAAGCCAAGATGGGTTGTTCGGCTTGTAAGCATTCAGGATAATGCCATTCCATACATTTTTGGGTAAATTCGGCGAGTAAATCAGGTTGATACTGATTGATCCACTCAAAGTGCCCCAGACGAATATGACAGTCTGATGTGCGTAACATCATCGCACCTAATTCTAGTTTTTCCCGCTGCACGCCTTGAGCCGATGAGGTAAAGCCCACGGCATTACTCGATGCGATGCCTAAACTATTCAGCGCATGTCCAGCCAGATACTCCCGAATAACCGAGCGTAATACCGCACGCCCATCGCCCATACGTGAGTAAGGAGTAGAGCCTGCACCCTTTAAATGCATGTCAATGGTTTGCCCATTTTGATCGAGAATTTGCGCGATCAATAAACCCCGACCATCACCGAGCTGCCCTGCCCACTGACCAAATTGATGCCCAGCATAGACCATTGCCAATGGTTCAAATTCACTAAAGGGTTTTTGTCCGCTACAAATCTCTACCCAAGACTGTTTGTCGACTTCAGACCATTGCAACTGTTCTGCCAATGCAGCATTGAAATGACCTGCTTTTGCCCCTTTCAGTGGCAGAGGTTGTTGATGGTGATAAAGCTTTGAAGGAAGGAGGGAGTAGCGCGAATTGAACTGCATAGTGAAGGATCACAAGGGATAAGCCATGACCCCATCAATATAGCAAAGTTTTAGTGTTAAGAGATATATCCAACTGTTTTAGTCAACTATAAACAGCTTGGCACCCTTCGAGGTAGATGAGCGATGGGCTTCGGCCTGATCCGCAACTTGGTAACTCATGCCAGCCGTGAGGGTAAAGCTACGACCATCATCTAGTTCGGTGTGTAGTTCGCCTTCTAAGCACAACAGGATATGCCCTTTAGAACACCATGAGGATAAATCAAGCACTGCTTTGTTTATACGCAAGGGCCAAATAGTTCTCCGAATACTCCGCCATACATACGCGAATCGTGTCAAATTGCTGAGTGCACCACAAGGCGTAACCTTGATCACCTGTATGATGCGTGGTTGGTATCTCTGCCCAGTGGGTGATGCCGAAAGGGATGTTCACTATATTCATATGGTTTTCTTTTATGTACTGCTAAAAAAAGCCCCTTGCGGAGCTTTCTTTCGAAACGATCAATTCATTAGGCAGCAATTACTGTGAAACAGGCGCTTTTTTAATGCTACGCATCAGCTTGGTTAAAGTCTCACGATGATGTCCTAAACGCTTTTCGACCAACTGAAATTCAACTTTGAGTTTCTCATCCATTAGATGGATTTTTTCAGCCACAGCAGTTTTCTTCGCTTGAATTTCTTGTTCTTTCAACTTTGCCCAGTCATTCAAGGTTTGAGTAAATGCATCGTACTCTTGAGCAATACGAGCTTTAGCCGAATTGATATCGTCACTAACGTTTAGACCATGAACTTCTAAGTCTTGTTCAGCGTATTTGAACTTCATCGCAAGTTCAGCTTTTTTGATATTAAAGCTTGGAATACGACGTAAGTTTTTCGCTAAACCGAGTTTTGAACATGACCAGATTAACCATTTGGTTGGATCATACTGCCACCATTTCACACCATTACGATAATCGTATTGGAAAATATGGTGATAGTTGTGATAACCCTCACCCCAAGTGGCAATCGCAAGCAAGAAGTTATCGCGTGCAGTATTTTCGTCCGTATATGGGCGTTTACCCCACATATGGCAAAGTGAGTTAATGAAGAAGGTCACATGATGGCTCAGGATTAAACGTACCAATCCACCCAAAAGTAACACGCCCCACATATCGCCAACCGCCCAACCAATCGGTAATAAAATACCAGTATGTACCAAAATAACCAAAGGCACATAATATTTATGTTGGAACATGACCAACTTGTCATTTAACAGGTCAGGTGCATTTTTAAAATTAGGCTCTGCTGCTGGATAGTCATGTAACATCCACCCCATATGGGCAAACCAAAAGCCTTTATTGATTGAGTACGGATCTTTTTCCACATCATCGACATGACGGTGATGTGTACGGTGACCAGAAGACCAGAATAAAATACTGTTCTGAACGGCAAAAGTACCCATAATCATCAGAATGATTTTTAAAGGTAGCGTCGCCTCATAAGCACGATGTGCCCATAAGCGATGATAGCCCGCAGTAATACCCAAACTACTTATACCTAATAACACAATCATGCTGACCCACGCGCTTGCGCTAAAATCATGATTAATGGCATAGAGTGGAACAGCGATAACTGCAACAATAGGTAAAAAAACCAGTGCAAAAATTGCAATCCAGTTAATTGGGGCTTGAGGTAGGGGAGGATTCATCTCCAACAGCACTCCTAGAAACCTGATACAGGTTAAAATTGAGGACTTAAATCATTACAAGTTGTAAGGATTAAGATTCTGGCATATTAGCATGAGCAACATTTGTACTCTAGCATTATTGTACAGTTGTATTGTACTAAACAGTAACAGAATAAGACTATGCTAAGATTGAATTTATCGTAACCAATCCGCTATTTTTATTGGTTGCTTGAGGTATTTTATCTGTGCTTTGGGTCAATCGAATGAAAGAGGCCTATAAGCTGTGCTCACTCGTATTGACCGTTAGAAATTAAACCGACTGTAATTGCTGTTGCATCATCTTCGGAAAATCAGTAATTAGACCATCTATACCGCAACTTTGTAGATGCTTGGCACGATCAATATCATTGACGGTCCAGACACTAACCTTTAATCCTGCTGCTTGGGTTGCTTGAATTAAGGCATCACTTGCCAATTGATTCATCCAGCCAATACGGCTACAGCCTAATGCTAGTGCCTGTTCAATGGCACGTTCTTGAATGTCCTCTTCGATCAGAAGTCCACGGTTAAATCGCGAGTTAGACTGTTGTAAAGCTTGGTGAATTTTTAAGTCAAAACTGGTGATAACCGCATTGTGCTCAAATCCTGTCAAAGCTTGCTCTAAACTTTGAATCAGTTTTTCTGCTGCTGCAAAATCATTCACGGCTTTCACTTCCACTTCTAGATGAGAAAATTCACGTAGAATATTCAAGCTTTGCTCTAGGGTCGGCGTTATCTGAGGTTGCCAGTCCATCCAGATCGTGGCTTGGTTGTAGTGAGCTAAATCATTCACTGTGCAGGTGTAAAGATTTTGTTCAATTGAGGTCGTGCGTAAAAAATTATCATCATGCATCACGACCAAGGTGTCATCTTTAAGTTGGCGCACATCAAACTCGACAGCACGGATGCCTAAGTCATGTAAATATTGGAATCCACCTAAAGTATTTTCAGGGGCTTCACCCCGTGCGCCACGATGTCCGATAATTTGCATGTTTTAATCTGCCTAGTGATTGCTCTAGTTTGATTATTACGGACTTATCTGAAATTTCACAGTCCATAGTCTTGTATTTGTCCCCTTATTTTTAGAAATTTAAGTCCTCAATAAATGTTTGGATATTGATGTAAATGAAAGTTCGCTGAAATGATCTTAAATTCAGAAAAAGTCATGATTGAGACTGAATACTGGTGATTTAGTCTCAATCAATGCACTTACTTTTAAATCGTGTCGTTAATATTTTTTTGCCACAGTACTTCCGAGCCACCTTCAGCACGCTGTAAGGCGCGAGATGCAACAAAGAGCCAGTCAGATAGGCGGTTGAGCAGCTGTAGTGCAGTGGCTTGAATGTTCTGGTCACGGGTGTGTACCGACATTAGGCTACGTTCTGCACGGCGGCATACCGCTCGCGCTTGATGTGCATAGCTACATACCAAAGAACCTGAAGGTAGAATAAATTCTTTCAGCATGGGCAAGTTTTCATTCATGTTGTCAATTTCTTTTTCAAGAAACTCAATACAAACAGGTTGTAGTAAATGGTAGTTGGGAATGCATACTTCACCACCTAAGTCGAATAGCCAATGCTGAATGAGACTTAAGCTTTTATCCCAGATTGCTTTGTCAGTAATAGGGCTTGCGCTAATTTGAGCACGAAGTACACCAATCGTTGAATTGAGTTCATCCACATCACCAAGTGCGGTAATTCGTAGATCATCTTTAGTTACACGTGATCCATCACCAAGTCCTGTGGTTCCTGTATCCCCTGTGCGGGTATAAATTTTACTTAAACGGTGGCCCATAATTTTACCTAGGTTTAAATGAAAAAAAGGATAATGCCGGTCAAAACATTATCCATAAACTGCGCTGTTTTAAAATTTTTTTGAGTCTTTAAGTTAAATTAATAACGGAAAGTGACTCCTGCGGTAGCTAGGCGGCCGCTTGCAAGGTAGTACGAGCTAACTTCGTTATTCCATGCCGCTTTATAAGTTGTATCCCCAAGGTTGTGAATGTTTGAGAACACTTTTACATGTGGGTTAATTTGCCAATAAGCATTCATGTCGATCGTGGCATATCCAGGAATCTGTTGAATATCTTTAGATGAACCTTTAGCAACCAAAGAAGTTGTGAAACCATAGACTCCATTATCCCAACCCGCAGATAATGTGAAGTTTTGACGTGGACGGTTTGGGGCATCTTCGTCAGTATCATCATTTTTGGGTTGTACATAAGCATATTCTGCATTTGCGAATAAGTTATCCTGTTTCCACTTTAAACCAAGCTCGGATCCAGTGAACGTTGCTTTCTTCAGATTGTAAAACTTAAATCCTGTAGAGGCATTAGATACCATAAGATTGTCAACTTTGGTTTGATAAACAGAACCATACAGTTGAATACCGTAATTAAGGGAATGATCAAAACCTAGTTCATAAGAAATACTTTCTTCTGGTTTTAAGTCTGGATTACCGCCCCACCATGATGGTTCAGAAATAATTTGGCCTACAACAGGTGCTCTAAACGCTGTACCTACATTGGTGTAAAAACTTGTTTTTGGTGTGGCAAAGTAACGAGCAGCGAGTTGACCAACAGTATGTGTACCAAACTGCTGATTATCTTCTACACGAACACCTGCTTGCGTTGAGAACAGATCATTTTTAAACTGATGTTGGACGTAATAGCCAATGGTCTCATTGTCGGATTTAAAGCCTGTGTCACCGATATAAGCAGCGACTTTCTCTGCTTCTGTTTTATTGTATTCAACACCAAAGAGTATGTTCTGATGCTGAGTGAATTGCCATTTTAGGTTGGAGTCAATTTCTTGCTGTTCTGTATTTACAATTGAAGGATAAGATGACTTGACTACATTGTATTGATCATCAAACTGAGAAAGACGCGTATTCCAAGTTAAATTATTGCTTAAGTTTAAGCGTCCTTGAACGTTATAGAGACGGTTAAGGAAGTCATAAGCTTCTGGTGCACCATAAGAAAAATAATCACCAGTCCCTTTATTTTCTTTAACTTCAGCAGAAAGACCATAAGCTTCTTTTTCTACGCCTACTTTCGCACTATAGCCTTTTTGGTCAAAGCCTGCTTTACGGTCATCATTGGCAATAATTTGATCACCATCAGTTTCAAAACGTTGACCGCGGAGCTGAGCATAAAAACCGTCTTCTGCAACATCAACACCTAAAATGGTTTTATAGGTATTACGTTCACCAGCTTCAATCGTTGTAAATATTGAGTTTTCTGTTGGTATTTTGGAAATGAGCTGAATTACACCACCAATTGCATCTGTACCATATTGAACTGAGGCAGGACCTTTTAGAATTTCAATTTGTTTCACATCTGAAAGGTCAAAAAGAGGAATGTTGGTACCAGCTACAGTTGCAATGTTTGAACGCATACCATCTTGTAGAAATAAAGTATGCGCTGCATTGGTACCACGTAAGAATACTGATGCTGTTTGTCCATAACCACCAACTTGCTTTACAGTTAAGCCAGCTTCTTTAGTGAGTAGGGTCGGAAGGTCTGTAACTGGAGACTGTTCAATAGTTTTTTCATCAATCACAGAAATACGTGCAGGAACATTTTCAATCTTTTCTTCAGAACGTGATGCAGTAACCACCAATGTTTCTAAAGAAGCATTCACAACATTCGTGTTATCTTGCGCAGATACAGACGTAGAGAAACCCATCGCAATAGCGATTGCGCCCACTAAAGCAGTAGGCTGAAATAAATTTGGCATGCTGGCTCCATACATTCACCCCCCGTGAATGATTGAGTTAAACGGCGCGATAAGCAGGTCTCCGGACTTAAATATAAATATTGCGAACAATATTGGTATACCCATCTTCCCACACGAGTGCAGTGATGTAAGTGCAAACTTATAAAGATATACGTTTCGTTTTACCGTTGCGGGGGCAGTGTTGGATTTGCACCAACTTCCCTAAAGCATATTGCTATGACTTATTGCATTTGGGCGCAGTATAAGGTTTGTACGCGAATTAAACAATCTATGTAAAGAATATTCAGGATGAACTTTACTCAAGAGAAAAGAATTGCATTACAATGACACGCCCTGATATTCATAGACTGGCTATGAATCAGACTGAGTTTAGAGCTAAGGCAATATGCGTACTCGTGTCAAAATTTGTGGAATTACCCGTGTTGAAGATGTCCAGTCTGTAGTACAGTCGGGAGCGGATGCGATTGGCTTGGTTTTTTATCCTCCAAGCCCGCGGCATGTCAGTATTGAGCAAGCACAAGTTTTGGTACAAAAAATTCCCGCTTATGTACAAGTGATTGGTTTATTTGTAAATGCAACGGCAGATGAAATTGTTCAGGTATTAAAGGATGTACCTTTAGATATGTTGCAATTTCATGGTGATGAAACACCAGAAGACTGTCAGGCGATTGCGGCACAAGTAGGACGACGCTGGTATAAAGCTATTCAAGTAAAACCTGAACTGGATGTAGTGGCAGAAGTTCAATGCTACCAACAGGCAGGTGCAAGTGCAGTACTCTTAGATGCTTGGCATCCAGAATTAAAAGGGGGAACAGGACACAGTTTTGACTGGTCACAATTCCCCAAGCTCGATATTCCTTTAATTTTAGCGGGTGGTTTAACCCCCGTTAATGTTGAAGACGCTATAAAGACGACTGGGGCTTATGCTGTAGATGTCAGCGGAGGCGTAGAATCCGCAAAAGGTATAAAAGACCAACAACTTATAGATAACTTCATGCAAGGAGTCCATCGTGGATCAGCAAAGTAATGTGATTGACTATACCCAATACCCAGATGAACGTGGGCATTTTGGTATCCATGGCGGACGTTTTGTGTCAGAAACTCTAATGGCAGCATTAGAAGACTTAGAAAAGCTCTATTTCCGTATGAAAGATGATGAGCAGTTTCTGGCAGAATTCGACCGTGACCTCGCCTACTATGTAGGTCGTCCTAGTCCTTTATATTATGCTGAGCGATGGTCGAAAGAGTTGGGTGGCGCGCAAATTTACTTAAAACGTGAAGACCTTAATCATACAGGTTCACATAAAGTGAATAACACGATTGGTCAGGCTTTATTGGCAAAACTGTCGGGTAAAAAACGAATTATTGCGGAAACAGGTGCGGGCCAGCACGGCGTAGCTACAGCAACGATTGCTGCACGTTTAGGTCTTGAATGTGTGGTGTTCATGGGTGCAGAGGACGTGAAACGTCAAGCCATGAACGTGTACCGTATGCGTTTACTCGGTGCAACCGTTGTGCCTGTAGAAAGTGGCTCTAAAACATTGAAAGATGCCATGAACGAAGCCATGCGTGATTGGGTGACCAACGTTGATTCAACTTATTATGTGATTGGTACGGTTGCAGGCCCACATCCTTATCCGCAATTGGTACGTGATTTCCAATCGATTATTGGCCGTGAAGCGCGTAAGCAAATCCAAGAGCAAGCAGGGCGTTTACCTGATGCTTTGGTGGCATGTGTCGGTGGTGGTTCAAATGCAATGGGCTTGTTCTATCCATTCTTGAATGACCCAGATGTGAAAATGTATGGTGTTGAAGCTGCTGGTTATGGCATTGAAACAGGTAAACATTCTGCACCATTGAATGCAGGTCATGTTGGTGTTTTACATGGTAACCGTACTTATTTAATGTCGGATGAACAAGGTCAAATCATTGAAACGCATTCAATTTCAGCAGGTCTGGACTATCCAGGTGTAGGTCCTGAGCATAGTTTCCTAAAAGATATGCACCGTGTGGATTATGTGCCAATCAATGACAATGAAGCTCTGCAAGGTTTCCGTGATTTAACTCAGATTGAAGGCATCATTCCTGCATTAGAAAGTTCTCATGCGATGGCTTATGTCACTAAACTTGCGCCAACGATGGCTAAGGATCAAATTATTATTGCGACGGTTTCTGGTCGTGGTGATAAGGATTTGATGACAGTGGCACGTATTGATGGCGTGGAAATGGTTGAGATGTAATGACTTCTTTGAGGCCTCCCTATTTGCGAGCGCTTTAAAGACCAGATTCTAAAAAATCGTGTTGGGTGAAAGCTCAGCACGATTTTTTTTGAAATAGAAGTTTATCCAAAACATGAATAAGGGAAGGCGACATGGATGTTGCCCGTTGAGCAGCCTTACAGGGATGTAATGTCTGCTCAATAAGCTGGTTTTGTTACTTTTGCCGAAACAAAAGTAAGATATTTCCTGCCAATGAAAACTTTGGTCAAATCTATCTTATTGTATTGGTCGTAACGTTATTTAAATTTTGACGGAGTCTTACTGCTTACACCTCAAATGTAAGGAGTTCATAATGTTACTTTGGATAAGCCCAAAGTAACCAAAGGCATTGTCATTCGCAAAACTCGTCCTATACTTTCATGTGATTAATGGAGTTGCAAAAACATTTCTCTCGAAGTGTAGTTTACCTCGAACAATTGCGAATGATGCTTCCGTGAAGCGCCTGTTAGCTATAAAAAAATATCTCAAAAGAAAGGAAATAGAATGCCCAGCCTATTTATGGTCATGCTTGGCGGACGTCATGCACGAGCCAATACCGAAGTCCATGATGTTGTATTTGCCGTTGCTGATCGTTTAGAAGAGAGTTACCCGCAACTTAAAAATGCATGGTTTGGTGAACAAAAAGGCTTACATATTGATGCTTGGGCACAAGTGAATGGTGTCGAAAGTGCAGGAAAAAAATACCAGATTCAGTTTAGTGATGCTCAACCTCAAGCCGCAGATGAAAAGCTGTGGCTGATTAATTTAGGGGGTTATGACACACGGGAATTTGGCGAGTTACATCGTTATGTACTGGTCGTTGCTCCGCATGCCACAGAGGCCAAACAACTTGGTAAACAGTACTTTGATCAAAAATGGCAAAAGCAACATACAGATCGTGTTTTAGACATCGATGACTGCATTGCCATTGATTGTGTACACGGGCGCTATGTGGCCTTGGTTGAAGCTGAGTTTGATACAACCCTTTGGGAAAACACTTATCTTGTGTTAAATGATTAATTTTTAACATTTTAAGTTCGTTGTGCTGATGTGGTGTTTTTTTGTGCTAATATGGCAGGAGTGAGAAATGATCGACACTTACTGCATAAAAAGAATGAAGAAAACTCTTAATATGACATGTGGGATAGATCAAAGCAGTTCTAGCGCTATGTGAAATGGAATTGGATAAATGGATTTAATTCAGTCGAATGGGCAGCCACATTATGGTCGCTTTAATGTATTACCTCAAAATATTGATGTTCAAAAATACCAATATAAAACACCTTATGGCGAGGTGTTAGAGGGTTGGCGTAAGCGTTTAAAATATAAGAAATTTAAATTTTGCTCAATTCAACATGAGCATTACACCATTGGGGTAGCAATTGCCGATATTGCATGGGCTGGACATGGTTTTTTTTATGTTTACAACCATCTGACTCAGGACGTCATGGAATGGAATGCCATTAATTTCTTAGCGCGGAATACATTGTTAGATGAGCAACCGTTATATAACCAAAGTTTTTTTCATAAATCGCCGTTCCAAATTGAAATGCAACATGCCAATGGGGTGCGTTATATCCGTGTGACTAAATATGGCGAAATTAAACTGAATGCCCGTATTTTTTGTGCAGGAACACAACCCTTAAGCATGTGTAGCCCAACAGGAATTAATGGTTGGACTTATACCCAAAAACTGACCACTTTGGGGTGTGAAGGATATTTCGTCAATAAACAGGCAGAGCTTGTACAATTTCACGAGAAGACTTTTGCTTCTTTAGATGATACGTGTGGATTTCTCCGACCAGAAACGGCTTGGTTTTGGTTGTCTTGTAATTTTTGGGATACCAACAATCAACGGATTGGGCTGAATTTAGCCTCAGGTGTGAATGAAAGTTTTGGTAATGAGAATTGCTTGTGGGTAAATGGTCAGTTGTTTCAATTGACGGATATTTTATTTGAGCATCTTGAAGAAGGGCGTTGGAATATCCGTTCTTTGGATCAACGCCTAAATCTCATTGTTACGACCAGTTGGCGTCGTTATGAAAACTTAAACTTAAGATTGGTCGGTAGCCAGTTTAGCCAGTGGCAAGCACGCATCAGTGGCAGCATTATATTGGATAATCAAGAAATTGTACTGGTCGATGAGTATGGTCTTTTGGAGCAACATTATGCGAAATGGTAGTGAGCTTTGAGCTGCATCTAAATTTGGGCATTTCATTTAGATGCAACATGGGCTAGGTTGCATCTTATTTTTTACTTTGCGCCGCCTGCCAGAAGGCTTCGCCTGCTTGAATAGGGTCATCGGTTGCTGCAAGGGTGTCGACCCATACATTGTATTGACGAATAATGGGTTGTTGACTGGGATGAAATCCTTTTTTAAACCAATCGAAATATTGCTTACGAATACTGGTTAGGGTGCCTTTACGACCAAAGAACCACGGCAATCCTTTCATAATCATATTGAAGCGTTGCCAGCGGCTAAAGCCATCGTGTATTAACATGACATTGGCACGATAGAGGGTAAATCCAATCATCATCAGCGTGGTGAGAATAAGTGCCCATCGACGCATAGATTCTGAGACTTCACCCACTTGTTGCATCACATCAAATGCGACATCCCGATGCTCCATTTCTTCAATCGCATGCCAAGCCAAGAGCGCACGTACATAAGGATGAGCATTGGCTAAAGTTTCTTTTTTACCATAAAAGGTTTCTGCCATTAAGGCCGTCAAATGCTCTGCCGCTGCGGTCATGGCAATATTGTATTGAGGTGAGCGTTCTTCAAGTTCGAACTTAAATACGCGGTTAATTCGTTGAATAAATTGATCGACAGGCATGCCTTGGGCGCGCATGACATGGTTCATTTTTTCATGCGCGATACCGTGTTGGGCTTCTTGGCGAATGAAGGCGGCAACACGTTGTTCTAATTCAGGATCCGTAATTTTATCGCGGAACAAACGTACCGATTGAATAAAGTAACGCTCGCCATCAGGAAAAGTGAGGCTCAACGCGTCAAATACACGGGTTAAAAACGGGTCATTGTTCATCCAGAAGCGAGGAACCTGATCCAATTTAAAATCGAATTCGGTACGCACAACGGGGTGAACTTGATTTCGGACTATTGTATTCATTTGTTTTTTACTAATAGAACCTTCGATAAGAGCAGTATGTCGGTGTTTATCGGAGAAGTTTTGACAGTACTTGCCATTTTTTATACATTTTATGCCATATCGAAAATAAAAAAATGTCAATCAGACAGGTAGAGCCATGTATACATTACAAATTCCCAATGGCTTTTTTCATTTATGGCATAGCTATCTTAAATCACGTGATATTGATGGTTTTGCATTTCCTTTTTCGGCTGTGCAAAAACAACAGTTGCATTATATTTTATCACAACCGATTGATGCACAATCATCGTATGCTTTATTTATTGATTTAATACAACAAACAGAACAGCAACTCAACTGTCCTCACCTGATTTTCGATATTGTGCAGCATATACAACCTGAACATTTTGGGGTATTGGGTTATATCGCGTCGAAAAGTACCAGTGTGGCAGAAGCTTTACAATTTGTTTTACGTTTTAATCGCCTTGTGATTGATGGGCAGGAAACGGTACCCATGCATCTGTCACAAGTGGATCAGGGCATTCATATTCATTGGGGGTTTTCCCATCGTGAACATGTGCTGATTAATGAAATGACGGTTGCGGCAATGGTACAACTGGCTCGGCAAATTTTCTCTTTTGATCAGTTCTCATTGAAAAAATTATATTTTGCGCATGCACCACGTTGTGCGGTTTATCGTTACCAGCGGTTTTATGGCTGTGACATATTTTTTCATCAAGTGCGTTATGCCTTAGAGCTAAATCGTGAAAGTTTGTTGCTGAAGTCTCAGCAACCCGATCCATCGCTTAATCATTTGCTCCTTAAACATGCTGAGGAGGTGATTGCAGCAAAATCAGCGCATATCACGCTCATGACCCATTTACATGCGCTCGTTGCCGAATATCTGATTTTTCATCAAGAGGTACCCAAACTGGAATGGGTGGCGCAAGAACTGCACTTATCGGTACGTACTTTACAGCGACAACTCAGTGAATTTGACAGTTCATTTAAAAAAATTATTGAAGTAGAACGGATGAAACGGTGCGATATTCTGCTACAGCAAAAAATGAGTTTAAGTGAAGTGGCTTTAGCACTAGGCTATTCAGATCAATCGGCTTTGGCACGTGCTTATAAGGCGGCAACAGGACAGACACTTTTAGTTCGTCGGCAACAGCTCAAACTGCGTGAATAAGATTAAAAAAAGCGGTTCAGTGAACCGCTGGAATTGAGTAAGTTTTTTTTAGATCGTCTTTTGCTTCAATCGTGGGTAACGAAAGATGATGGCTAAAATGGCAAAAATCGCCAAGACCCAACAATAGTAAATATGACCAATCAATTCGACAGGAGAGAGTTTGGCGATGGAACATGCCAAAAGGAGTTGTGCGCCATAGGGGATCAAACCTTGTATCACGCACGAGAAAATATCCATGAGGGCAGCCACACGTTTCGGATCTAATCCGTATTCTTGTGCCACTTCACGCGCCATATCGCCTGATAGAATAATCGCGACCGTATTATTGGCAACAAACAAATTCGAGAAGATGACCAAAAAGCTGACACCCAGCTCGCCCGCACGTTGTTGTCCAACTTTTAAAAGACGGGTCAGGCTATAAATTCGCTGAATCAGCCATTCTAAGCCACCTTCACGTTGCATGATGCTTGATAGACCGCCTAATAGCATGGAGAGCAAAGCCACTTCAAACATGCCGACAAAGCCATCATAAATTGAGGTATTCAACTTCAGTAAGGTGAAGCCACTCTGTTGTATTAAACCAATTACACCAGAAATCATAATTCCAATGGTTAATACGGCTAATACATGCAAGCGACTAAATGCCAAGAAAAATACGGCAACATAAGGCAGAATCAGCCATAAATCATAGTCTTGATATTGAATGGCTTGAGAATCCTTACTCATCAAAATAAACACCAGAATGGTAATAATAGATGCTGGCCCTGCAATCCAAATATTGACCCGAAATTTATCACGGAGTTGCACTTTTTGACTGCTGGTTGCTGCAATGGTGGTGTCTGAAATCATCGAGAGATTGTCACCAAACATCGCGCCACTCACTACTGCCCCAATCGCCATTACAGTTTCAATATTGGTCACTTGGGCAAAACCAAACGCAATCGGTGCGCAGGCAGCAATGGTGCCCATGGAAGTGCCCATGGCTGTTGCAATAAAAGCAGAGATGACAAACAGCATGGGTAAAACAAAGGCAGGCGGAATGAGCGATAGTCCAAGTTGGACGGTCGCATCTACACTGCCAATCGCATTGCTGGTCGTTGCAAAGGCACCTGCCAGCATAAACACCATAAACATGAGAATCAGGTTAGGGTGGCTTGCCCCTTTGAGAAAAGTCTCAATGGCTTGGTTGAGGTGACCTTTATAAATGAATACAGCCAGTATTACAGCAGTGAGTGCAGCAACAGGTGCTTTAACTTGGTAAAAGGCAAATTCGGTGCCAATTAGAGTGTGATAAATTCCGCTACCTAAAAAGATAGCCAAAAAAACAATAAGGGGGAGCAGTGCAAGCGCTCGGGCTTGCACTTTGCCCTGTCGGTCGGAGGTCATAAATGTGAGAAAACAGCGAATAAGTGCGCATAGTATAATGGAGCTTGCACAATTTCTAAAAATTTAAAATGTAAAACCTAAGGGGCGAATTGAGTCGCTTTGTTCGAAGCATAGCAATTTTTTGCGGTTGGCTCGGTGTGTATAAAAGCGAAAATTAGGCATCTTTGATCATTGAGAAAACTCGCCAAATATTAGTAAATGTAGCTTTCGGGTTGTTCTGAATCAGGTGATGTTGTATGAAATTCAAAGGAAGTGCATGAACTCTATTCAAGGTGTAAAAAATAGCGTTACAATGCGTTGTCTTGTATTTCTACAAAACCAACTCCTCAGTTTTAAATAATTCAAGGAAAGTACAACCCTATGTCACGTTTAGCCACTCGTTTTGGACAACTTAAATCTCAACAGCGTAAAGCGCTAGTTTCCTATGTGATGGCTGGAGATCCTCATCCACAAGTAACAGTACCTCTGTTACATCAAATGGTTGAGGCGGGCGTAGATGTTATTGAACTTGGACTCCCATTTTCTGATCCTATGGCGGATGGTCCTGTCATTGCTTTGGCCGCTGAGCGTGCTTTGGCTGGTGGAACCAATACCCTAGATGCGTTGAATATGGTGAAAGAGTTCCGTCAAAAAGATCAAGAAACACCTGTCGTGTTAATGGGATATTTAAATCCTGTTGAAGTCATTGGCTATGAAAAATTTGTAGCCTATGCCAACGAATGTGGTGTTGATGGGATCTTACTGGTCGATTTACCACCAGAAGAAGCCCAAGCTCTGAATGATGTCCTGAAAAAGTATCAAATGGATCAAATTTTCTTACTTGCGCCAACCTCTACGGATGAACGTATTCGTCATGTCGTGAAGCAAGCCAGTGGATTTGTCTATTATGTATCTTTGAAAGGGGTAACAGGTGCAGCAACTTTAGATGTATCTGAAGCTGCAGCACGGATCCAAAAAATTAAAGCAGAGACGGATATCCCTGTTGGTGTCGGTTTTGGTATTAGCGATGCTGCTTCTGCGAAAGCAATGGGCGGTGTAGCGGATGCTGTGATTGTCGGCAGTGCATTTGTAAAACAATTTGCAAGCTTGACACCAGAACAAGCCGTTGTTGAAACGGTTAATAAAGTCAAGGAGCTTCGAGCAGCGCTCGATGAGTTAGTATGAATCAAGAAGTGAAATCAGGGAAAATTCTTAGCCCATCGACACCGTGGACTGAACGTGGCGTTCCAGGCATTGAAGTTCCCGATGAGCAACAAGCACTCAAAGCAACATTTACTGAACCAACAGTTGAATGTCCTGAATGTCATGCATTGGTGACACGCACCGCAATGACTTTTAATGCTTATGTTTGCCCACAGTGTGACGAGCATTTACGCATGAAAGCGCGTGATCGTTTAACGTGGTTCTTTGACCAAGTTAAAACTGAATTGGGTCAAGAATTTGTTGCCAAAGATCCACTTAAATTTGTCGACAGCAAACCTTACCCAGAACGTATGGTTGAAGCGCAAAAGAAAACGGGTGAATCTGAAGCATTAATCGTGATGCAAGGTACATTGAAAGATGTCGCAATCACGGCATGTGCTTTTGAATTCGACTTTATGGGCGGTTCAATGGGTACAGTTGTTGGCGATCGTTTTGTACAAGCAGCTGAACGCGCAATTGCACTGAAACAACCGTTCATTTGTTTTGCGGCATCTGGTGGTGCACGTATGCAAGAAGGCATGTTGTCTTTAATGCAAATGGCACGTACTTCAGCAGCGATTCAACGCGTAAAAGAAGCGGGTTTACCGTACATCGTGGTGTTAACGCATCCAGTATATGGTGGTGTAACTGCTTCATTAGCCATGTTGGGTGATGTACACATTGCAGAGCCGAAAGCCATGATTGGTTTTGCCGGTAAACGTGTGATTGAACAAACAGTACGTGAGAAATTGGAAGAACCGTTCCAACGTGCCGAATACTTGCTTGATCATGGTGTAATCGATCAAATCGTTCATCGTCATGCATTACGTGATACTGTATATCGTATTGTGACTAAATTGATGAATTTACCTTGAACCATACGGCACCACTTGCACAAGATAATTTAGACACATGGCTCTCGTATTGGAGCCATGTTCACGTCACGGGGATTGATTTAGGCTTAGAGCGAGTCGTCCCTGTGGCTGAAATGCTTGGTGTAACGCAACCTAAAGCGAAAGTGATTACGGTTGCGGGCACCAATGGCAAAGGTTCAACCACAACCACCTTGGCAGCAATTTTAAATGCGCAAGGTTATAAGGTTGGGCTCTATCAGTCGCCGCATATTTATCGATTTAATGAACGTGTGAAACTTGCAGGTCAGGAAGTTGATGATCAAAGCTTGATTGATGCCTTTGTACAGGTCGATCAAGCACGTCGTGCATGCAATTTAAGTTTATCTTTCTTTGAAGCGACCACTTTGGCTGCTTTTTTGATTTTTAAACAGCATGCCTGTGATGTCTGGGTGCTTGAAGTAGGTTTAGGTGGACGTTTGGATGTGGTCAATGTGATTGATCCAGATGTCGCAGTCATTACCAATATTGGTCTAGATCATACTGACTGGCTTGGCGATACCATTGAAAAAATTGCCCATGAAAAGGCAGGTATTATTCGTCCCAATATTCCTGTAATTTTTGCTGGGCTGCAAAGCTTGCCAGAAGCGATTGTGAAAAAAGCACGGGACTGTCATGCACCGCTATTTGTTGCTGAACGTGATTATTTTTATCAGCCGAGTGAAGATGGACAACATTGGTTATTTGCATCTTCTGGTACCACTTTAAAATTACCGCTCGGGCGTTTGGCACTGGAAAATATTTCCACTGCTGTTGCTGCTGTTTTGGTAAGTGGCTTAGAGATTCGACAAGAAGCCATTGCGCAAGGTATTCAGCAAGCACAGCTATCAGGGCGTTTTGAAATTCGTCAAATTGCCGATAAAACCGTGATTTTTGATGCGGGACATAATCCACATGGCGTTGATTTTTTGTTAAAGCAATTGCGAAATTTCCTAAAATACAATAAACAATACACAGAAGTGGTTGCTGTTTTTTCAATGTTGGCCGATAAAGATATTAAATCTGTAGTTGAGTCATTGAAAAATAGTATTTTAATGTGGAAAATTGCACCATTAGTCGTGCCACGAGCTGCGGAAATTTCCCAACTCGATGACGCATTACAACAGCAAACAGTACAGCATTTCACTAATGTTCAATTAGCTTTCCAATCAGCCCTCGATGAATCTAAAAATAATCAGCTGATTTTGGTATGTGGATCATTTCATACCTTGGAAGCAGTCTGGGAGTATTTGGAAGAATGTCAATGAATAACAAACAACGCTGGATGGGTGGCGTTGTTTTATTAGGTGGTGGTGTTTTATTGGCAGCCTTGCTTCTGAAAGGTAAAGAAGAAATACATCAAAATAATATCAAACAAACTGAACAGGTCGAGCAAGTTCAGCAACAGAATGCAAAACCAGACAGTGGCATGGTGCAATTGCAAGGTCTCACTGTTGATGTTGAAACAGAAAAGCGTTTGCTTGAAGAGCAACGTCGTGCCCGTGAAAAAGCGGTAGCAGAGCAAGAAGCTCGTGCAGCCGAATTTTTAGCCACACAACAGCAAGCAGAAGCGGACGCAGCACGTAAAGCCGCTGAAGAATATGCGGCTTTAAATGCGGCACGTACAGGTGCACAACAAAGTTCAGATAATATTCCGCCTGAATTGGTTGAAGATGAGAAAGCCAAGCAAAAGCGTCTAGCGGAGGAAAAGCTTGCTGCACAAAAGAAGCTAGATCAGCAGAAGACACAACAACAGTCTGAAGCTGATAAAAAACAGAGTGCAGAGCGCCTTAAGGCAGAAGCACAGCGGAAGGAAGATGAAGAACGGAAAGCTCTTGCTAAAGCGGCTGAGGAAAAAAAATTACGTGAAGCTGAAGCTCAACGTAAATTAGAGGCACAGCGTAAAGCAGATCAAGAACGTCAAGTCGCCGCCAAAGCCGCTGAAGAAAAGAAACTGCGTGAAGCTGAGGCGAAACGTAAAGAAGACGCAAAGAAGAAAGTTGAAGCAGACAAGGCACGAGACTTACTCGAAAATGGTGATAAGCAGTGGATGGTTCAAGTGGCACTGGCTGCTAATGCTGCCAATGCGGATAGCGTAATCTCTAGGTTAAAGGCGAAAGGCTATAAAGTGGTACAAAGTCCAACATCGAAAGGTATTCGAATTATGGTTGGACCTGCCAAAAGTCGTGATGTCGCAGATGTAACCCGTAAAAAGATTACCACCGATGCGAGCTTAAATATGAAGTCCGCGTGGGTCATTGATTGGGTACCCTTAGACCGCCGTTAATTCACTTTAGTGATGCTTTAAGATGGATTCGAGAGTTGCTCTTGAATCCATTTTACATTTTCAGGGGTAAATAAATTTTCGATGTTTTGCCAAATGGGGTGAAAACCATAGCCCCCATATTTCATTTCTTGTAAAGCGTCCTCAATACTCCAATGTTCAAAGACAATTCGATACATGGCAATGCTGGCGCCTGTACGGTCTGAGCCGTGATAACAATGTATGAGTACTTTTTGTTGTTGTGCTTTGGCCAATTGAATTTGGCGCATCACAGCCAATAAATCTTCCCGATCAATAGCCCAAGTATGAATAGGGATGTGTACCAACTTAAAATTTTGCGCATTCAAATTTTGCGAGTCTTGATCGTGCGCTCTTAAATTAATCACAACATCAATATCATGGGCTTTGAGTGCGGAGACCATCTCTGTATTGGGTTGTTCGCTACGGAAGACATCGTGACTGATTTGATAAAAATTATCAGCCTGATTGATCAAGGTTCCCCATTGCGTTGGTCGAGCTTCGGGTGGGAGTGCTGGTGTGGTCATACAGCCAGAAAGATTTAGCATGCTGAAACAGATGCAGCTATAGAGAATACTGGTTTGAATTTTCATTGGTATCGGGCCAATTCTACAGGGTCATGCGCACAAATGAGTTGAATGTCTGGATGGGTTTGCGACAGCGTTTGCAGGCGTTTTAAATTTTCCACACGTGCTTGATTGTCTTCGGCAAAGAATTGCTCAACCTGATTTAAGGTTCTGAGCTTATGCTGACCATCAAGTTGTAAATGTGAATAGTAGGCATCGCCACAAAATAGCATCCATTGATCTTGCTCACGAACAGCAATACCACTATGTCCTGCGGTATGTCCCAAGAGTGGGATCATCAATAAGTCATTTTCAAATAAATCAAAATTGCGAATCTGTTTGAGGTTAAACCAGTCGTCATTGGCAATTGGTTCAATAAAGTTCCAGTAACGATGTTGTTGAAACTGTTTTACTTTATAGCGCGCTTTACGTTTGTAATGGTTCAGATTTTGTGTGGCATTGTATTCGGAAGACAGGACATGTACCGTCGCTTGAGGGAAATCTGAAATCCCCCCTGCATGATCAAAGTCTAAATGTGAAACAAAAATATGTTGTACATCTTTGGGGTTAAAGCCAAGTTTTTGTATCTGCGCGATGGCCGTCAATTCTAAATTGTTTTCAATTTTTCCAAACCGCGCAATCATGCTGCCAAGACGTGCTTGGGTATGAAGGAGATCCTGCATACCTAAACCTGTATCAATCAAGACCAATCCACGATCTGTTTCTAACAGCAAACAATGACAGATAACATGCGCATGCAATCCTTTTTGCCCAAATAAGGGGCCGCAAACAGGGCACATGGTGCCGCAGTGTAAATGGTGAATGTTATGGATCACAGTCGTTATTCTTAAAATGGTCTGCTGTATTTATAACTGACTGTGGCCAAAATACCAAATAGAACTTGCAGTGGGTACGGGAAGTATAAAAATAACCTGCCCGTAGACAGGTTAAAAATGCTTGCAGAAAATACCAGTGCTTTATTTGAGGTTGGGCTGAGGTGTCAGTCGTAAATATGGCTTGACTGCGGTATAGCCTTTCGGGAAGCGTTGTTTCAGTTCAGTTTCATCTTGTAAAGACGGTACAATCACCACATCATCGCCATGCGTCCAGTTGGCAGGGGTTGCAACTTTATGCTGGTCTGTCAGTTGTAATGAATCAATAACACGTAAAATCTCGTGGAAATTACGTCCTGTTGACGCAGGATAAGTAATGATTAAGCGCACTTTTTTATTAGGGTCAATAATCACCAAAGAACGTACCGTCAAGGTTTCACTGGCATTGGGATGAATAAAGTCATATAGGGTGGAGACCTTACGATCTTTATCGGCAATAATCGGGAAATTGACCGTAGTATTTTGGGTTTCATTAATATCCTGAATCCAGCCATGATGTGATTCCACATCATCGACAGACAGTGCAATCGCTTTGACTCCGCGCTGCGCAAATTCATCTTTTAGTTTTGCGGTATAACCCAGCTCTGTGGTACAGACAGGCGTGTAGTCTGCTGGATGAGAAAATAGAATACCCCAGCTATCACCTAAATAATCATAAAAATTAATCAGACCTTCACTTGAGTCTTGTTCAAAATTGGGTGCGATATCGCCTAAACGCAATGACATTTTTATTTACCTCAATGGTTTTGTGTATTTGATTTAAATAAGACTATCGCGCAATTCTTTTTCGCTGAAAAATAGCTTTTTTGTATTTGCTTATGGCAATAATGAATAAATAGAGCCGATGTAGGCTAGAAAATATCCTGCCATTCAAGATGAACGCTCTATATCGCTTGGCTGAAATTTGTTACATTAATTCGCCTTAGATCTGTGGCTAGAATCTGTGATCAGAATTTTTTTATTGGTTTTGTGCAAAACCCTTGTACTTCAAATTTCTAGCACCATAATAACGTCTGAGAAAAAATTTATTCATTGACAAGCAAGATTTAGAGAGTCTATTCATGTTGGCAAGTCTGATCGGAGGAATCTTCGGTACCAAAAATGAGCGCGAACTCAAACGCATGCGTAAAATCGTAGACAAGATTAATGCGCTCGAGCCGACGATATCTGCCTTAAGCGATGCAGACTTATCTGCAAAAACCGAAGAATTCAAACAACGTTATAACAAAGGTGAAAGCCTCGATAAATTATTGCCTGAAGCATTTGCTGTCTGTCGTGAAGCGGCAAAACGTGTCATGGGTATGCGTCATTATGATGTGCAGTTGATTGGTGGTATTACCCTACATGAAGGGAAAATTGCCGAAATGCGCACGGGCGAGGGTAAAACTCTCATGGGTACACTGGCGTGTTATCTCAATGCGATCAGTGGTCAGGGCGTGCATGTCATTACGGTCAATGATTACTTGGCACAACGTGATGCTGAGTTAAACCGTCCACTGTTTGAATTTTTGGGTTTAAGCATTGGCATTATCTATTCCATGCAAAATCCAATGGAAAAAGCAGATGCCTACCGTGCAGATATCACTTACGGTACCAACAATGAATTTGGTTTTGACTACTTGCGCGACAATATGGTGTTTGCGCTTGCTGAGAAAAAACAACGTGGTTTGATTTATGCCATCATTGACGAAGTGGATTCGATTTTAATTGATGAAGCGCGTACGCCGTTGATTATCTCAGGTCAAAGTGATGACTCTTCTCAGCTTTATGCCGCGATCAATAGCATTCCACCAAAACTGCATGCGCAAAAAGAAGAAAAAGTCGCAGATGGCGGTCATTTCTGGATTGACGAAAAACAACGTTCGGTAGAAATGACTGAAGTTGGTTTTGAAACTGTTGAAAATGAATTGATCGAGATGGGTTTGCTGGCTGAAGGTGAGAGCCTATATTCTGCATCAAATCTGAACTTGGTACACCATGTGACTGCTGCAATTCGTGCGCACTTCCTGTATCAACGCAATGTACATTACATCATCCATGAAGGTGAAGTGATCATTGTGGATGAGAACACAGGCCGTACCATGCCAGGTCGCCGTTGGTCTGAAGGTTTACATCAAGCCGTAGAAGCCAAAGAAGGTTTAGAAATTCAGCCAGAAAACCAAACTTTGGCAACCACGACCTTCCAGAACTATTTCCGTTTATACAAAAAATTGTCAGGCATGACAGGTACCGCAGATACAGAAGCGGCGGAAATGAAAGAAATCTATGGTTTGGATGTGGTGATTATTCCAACGCATCGACCAATGATTCGTCTGGATCAAAACGATTTAATCTACTTAAATCGTAATGGTAAATACAATGCGATTATTCAAGAAATTCAACGTGTACATGAAGCGGGCGTCGCGCCAATTTTGATTGGTACGGCAACCATTGAAGCTTCTGAAATTTTGTCAGAAAAGCTGAAAGAAGCGGGCATTCAGCATGAAGTATTGAATGCCAAACAGCACGAACGTGAAGCCGATATTATTGCCCAAGCAGGTTCACCACGTGCCGTAACCATTGCAACCAACATGGCAGGTCGTGGTACCGACATTATTTTGGGTGGTAACTGGAAAGCAAAACTGGGCAAAATTGAAAATCATACATCTGAAGATGAAGCTCGTTTAAAAGAAGAGTGGGAACAAAACCACGAAATGGTCTTGGCTTCAGGTGGTTTACATATTATTGGTTCTGAACGCCATGAATCACGCCGTATTGACAACCAGTTACGTGGTCGTGCGGGACGTCAAGGTGACCCAGGTGTATCACGCTTCTATTTGTCACTTGAAGATGACTTGATGCGTATCTTTGCGGGTGACCGTGTGGTGGCGATGATGCGTGCCATGGGCTTGCAAGAAGATGAAGCGATTGAACACAAAATGGTGTCGCGCTCGATTGAAAATGCACAACGTAAAGTGGAAGCACGTAACTTCGATATTCGTAAAAATCTATTGAAATACGATGATGTGAATAATGAACAACGTAAGATCATTTATTCACAACGTGATGATGTTCTCGCGGAAAATACGCTGCAAGACTATGTCGAAGAAATGCATCATGAAGTGATGAAAGCCGTGATTGCCAATTACATTCCACCAGAGTCAATTCATGATCAGTGGGATATTGAAGGGCTTGAACGTGCTTTGCGTGAAGAGTTTGGCGTTGATTTACCAGTCAATCACTGGTTGGAAAACGAACGTCGTCTCGATGAAGAAGCTTTGGTTGATCGTATTACGGATGAGATCGTCTCACGTTACCGTTCACGCCGTGAGCAAATGGGGCCTGAATCGGCAGCCATGCTAGAGCGTCATTTTGTTTTAAGTGCCTTAGATCGCCACTGGAAAGATCATTTGGCAGCCATGGATTATTTACGCCAAGGGATTCACTTACGTGGTTATGCACAAAAGAACCCTGAGCAAGAATATAAGAAAGAAGCATTCAACTTATTCGTCAATATGTTGGCTGTGATTAAAACTGATGTGGTGACTGATTTATCTCGTGTACATGTGCCAACACCAGAAGAGTTAGCGGCAATGGAAGCGCAGAAGCAAGCGCAAGCCGAAGCAATGCAATTGAATCTTTCGCATGATGAAGTGGATGGATTAACGGGTGAAGTCACTCAAGTCACTTCGGAGCAACATTCAGGCTTTAGTCCTGTGGCAGATCAAAATGTAGTTGCACCTGAAAGCCGTAACTCACCTTGTCCATGTGGTTCAGGTCTAAAATATAAACAATGTCACGGTAAAATTTAATTTTATCAACTGACTAAACTAAACCCTTGTATGGCTTCTATCTTTTTGAAGTACTGCAAGGGTTTTTTGTTTTTGTGAGAACTGTAGTTAAATATTTTCAAGATGTGAATAAGGTTTGCAGTGTGTATTATTAAGTGGTATTAAGTTGCTCATTGGAATCTGAAGAGCGAAAGATAATGAAAAAATTATTACAACCTTTAGTCATTGCTGTTTTAGCAATCCCGACTTTGGCTATGGCAAATACTCCTGAAACAACAACGGTTGCAAAAGTGCAGGCTGCTCAAGGCCCAACAACTGCTTCGGCCACTGTACAAGATACTAATGTGACTGTAATGAGTCCACGTACGGGAATTAAATATACGTTCCCTAATCCGCATCAGCGCCCAATCGTCTTAAAAACAGCAGCAGTGAGTGCTGCAACTACAGTAACAGCAACGCGTATTGTCGCTACAAACCCAGCACTTTCTCTAGAAAGCCAAGAACAAGCGAAACAAACCCTTGCGGGTGGCTCAACACAGTTGGCAGCAAACTAAGTCGATATATCAAAGGGCAGCTTACGAGCTGCTTTTTTTGCATGCATTTTAGTTCAAGCTCAATTGAATTGAACAAAATGCCATTTTTGATTGGGTTAAAAATCATTTTACGTTGTGTAATCAGAATACGAAGGAAATTGCCTGAAACACCTCGATTTTTAGTTGTATTTCTACTAAGCTGTGACACTTACTTGAACAACGAAATGGACATTTAAAAATGGCAGTGGGTGACGTTACTATGCCACAGATGCATGTGGTTAAAGGTGTAAAAATCGGTTCGGCTGAAGCATATATTCGCTATCAGAACCGACGTGATCTGGTCATTTTTGAATTTGCCGAAGGTTCAAATGTTGCAGGCGTTTTTACGCAAAATGCATTCTGTGCCGCACCTGTACATGTGTCTAAGGCACATTTGGCGGTGGAGAACCCACGGTATTTAATTATTAATACAGGCAATGCCAATGCTGGTACTGGCACTTTGGGAATGCAAAATGCCCAAGAAAGCTGTGTGCAATTGGCAAAATTGGCAGGCGTTAATCCAGAACAGATTTTACCTTTTTCTACAGGCGTGATTGGTGAGCAATTGCCTTTGCCACGTTTGGTTGCAGGGTTACAACCAGCATTAGACAGTTTGCAGGAAGATGCTTGGACAGATGCGGCTTTTGGTATTATGACCACAGATACCACACCTAAAGGGGCATCTGAGCAGTTTGAACTGGATGGTGTGGTGTACACCATGACTGGTATTTCCAAAGGCGCTGGCATGATTCGTCCAAATATGGCAACCATGTTGGGCTATGTTGCGACGGATGCGCCGATTTCACGTGAATTGGTTCAACAGTTACTCCAGATTGCCGTGAATCAATCCTTTAATCGCATCACGATTGATGGGGATATGTCGACTAATGACTCTTGTATTTTTGTCGCAACCGGTCAAGCAGGTGGTGTTGAAATTTCTTCGACTGAAGATACTCGCTATGCAACTGTGCTTGAAATATTGATCCGTGTGATGAAACGCTTAGCACAACTGATCATACGTGATGGTGAGGGCGCAACAAAGTTTATGACGGTAGCCGTTGAAGGTGGTGCAGATACGCAAGAATGTTGTGATATCGCCTACAGTATTGCGCACTCTCCGTTAGTAAAAACCGCATTCTTTGCTTCAGATCCAAACTGGGGACGTATTTTGGCGGCCATTGGTTATGCTGGAGTAAAAAATTTAGAGGTTGAAAAAATTCAGGTTTGGTTAGATGATGTACAAATCTGTAAGGATGGTGGCGCTGCAGCGGATTATACGGAAGCAGAAGGCGCACGCGTAATGGCACAAGCAGAGATTACGATTCGGGTGGACTTAGGTCGCGGTCAAGCGAAGGACACGGTCTATACCTGTGATTTATCTTATGACTATGTCAAAATTAATGCGGATTACCGTTCTTAATGGCATTTGAGTGAAGAAAAGCCTCCGTTGTGAGGCTTTTTTACCAAATAAAGTTTTGAATGACTGGTCAATTCAGCACAATGCCAAATTGACCGTGTTATGGATGCACCGCTTGTGAACAAGCAGCTGGGATAGAGAAGACGTTTTTATGAATGATGCGACCAATTTAATTGCCAATGACGCAAAATCGATTGTGCAGGCGCATTTAGACCGTTTAGGCGAGCCAAAAGACAATCATTGGACTGAGCAAGCCAAACAGGAAAAATTTGAACAAATCAGAGCAGAATTGAAAAAACGAGATGCTGTTCTTGTTGCGCATTATTACTGCGATCCTGAAGTACAAGAGTTGGCAGAATTAACTGGTGGCTGTGTATCTGATTCCTTGGAAATGGCGCGCTTTGGTCGTGATCACCCAGCTTCAACTTTGGTTGTAGCAGGTGTGAAATTCATGGGAGAAACAGCAAAAATTCTCTCACCTGAAAAAACCGTACTGATGCCGACGCTAGAAGCAACCTGCTCACTCGACTTAGGGTGTCCTGTCGATGAGTTCACGGCATTCTGTGATCAGCATCCTGATTATACCGTTGTGGTTTATGCCAATACCTCTGCTGCTGTAAAAGCACGTGCAGATTGGGTCGTTACATCTAGCTGCGCCGTAGAAATTATTGAGCACTTAGATAGTTTAGGTGAAAAGATTATTTGGGCACCTGATCAGCACTTAGGGCGTTATATCCAAAAGAAAACAGGTGCAGAAATGCTGCTTTGGGATGGTGCATGTATCGTACATGAAGAATTCCGTGCACGCGGTATTGCCAATATGAAAGCACTCTATCCAGATGCGGCAGTTTTAGTTCACCCTGAATCGCCAGAATCGGTGGTTGAAATTGCAGATGCTGTGGGCAGTACTTCGCAACTGATTAAAGCTGCACAGACATTGCCACATGAACGTTTAATCGTGGCGACAGATCGCGGTATTTTCTACAAGATGCAACAAGCGGTGCCCAATAAAATTTTAGTCGAAGCACCGACGGCAGGTGAGGGAGCGACATGTCGTTCTTGCGCACATTGTCCTTGGATGGCGATGAATGAATTGGATGGAATTTTGCAGGTCTTGCAGCAAGGTGATCAGGAAATTCATGTTGATCCTGCTTTGGCAGAACGTGCTAAATTACCTTTAGATCGTATGTTGGGTTTCAGTGCGAGCTTAAAACGTTAAAATTTGTATAAAAAATATCAGAAATGCTTGATATTTATACGGTTGATGTGTTTTTTTAACTTTTTTTAAATATAGGTGTTGACGTTCTTGGGCGTCGCGCCTAGAATGCACACCGTACCGCACGATGTGCGATACGGTAAAAGCTGAGATGAATCGGAGCATAGCACAGCCTGGTAGTGCACCTGGTTTGGGACCAGGGGGTCGTAGGTTCGAATCCTACTGCTCCGACCAATTCTTCAAGGCAAAGTATCATATGATATTAGTATCATCGGTCATGCGCCTGTAGCTCAGTTGGATAGAGCATCCGCCTTCTAAGCGGATGGTCACAGGTTCGAATCCTGTCAGGCGCGCCATTTGGTAGCTTGATATTCTAGAACTTTATAGTGGTGGATGTAGCTCAGTTGGTAGAGCCCTGGATTGTGATTCCAGTTGTCGCGGGTTCGAATCCCGTCATTCACCCCAATTTCGGAGCATAGCACAGCCTGGTAGTGCACCTGGTTTGGGACCAGGGGGTCGTAGGTTCGAATCCTACTGCTCCGACCATTTATTAAAATGGTCGAGATAAAGATGCCGCGTTAAGCGGTTTTTTTATGCCTAAAATTTAATAAAACCATATTAGTCCTTGTTAAATTCTTATCATCACAATTGGTAATGGAATTCTCCTTATTTTACCTCTGGTTTTATTCAATCAATAAAAAAGGTTGCCTTCGCAAATTGCTAGACAACCTAAAATATGATTAAGCGTTGATTGGATTATCGCTTAGTTTATAACTCGAATGATCGTTGAGGGATTTAAGTCTTAAGGGATAATAATAATATTCACACGACGGTTGGTCGCACGATTTTCATCCGAGGTATTTTCTACAAGAGGTTGTGAAGAGCCACGTCCAATGCTGTGAAGATTGTTGGGTTGAAAGCCGGTCTGAAGAAAAATGGTGGATACGCTGTTAGCGCGTTTTTCTGACAAAATTTGATTGTAAGTACTGTCGCCAATATTATCAGTATGTCCAACAATCTTAATTTTATTGAGCTTATATTTTTGTAATTGTGTTGAAAGACGGTTCAGTTCATCCGTTTGCTCGGCTTTAATCTCATAGCTGTCAAAACCAAATAATAGGCGTTCTGGTAGGCGTAAACTCCAGCCTTCATCGGTTAATACAAAGCCTTCCTTTTTTAGCATTCGAGCTTGCTTATAGTTTAAATGTCCCCAACTGGCACACGCACTCAAAACGCTACTGAGCAGGAGGATAAGTGCAAGTTTAATGGGGCGAGAAAAAGTTATCATTGTAAAGTTCCTAACGCAGAGAGAAGTACCAGCCTTGTTGCAATGTTTTTGCTTTATACATTGCGCTGTCGGCGGCCGTGATGAGATCTTCAGGGCTGTGTGCCTGTTCGGTTGAAGCAATCCCGATAGAGAAACTGAAATAAATCTGATGCTGATCAAAATGAAGTGGTTGTTCACAGCATTTCAATAAATTTTTACTAATTTGGGTGAGGTGCTCAGTTTTGGAGATATTTCGAATGAGGATGGCAAACTCATCTCCACCCAGACGTGCAATAAAATCATCTTGTCTTAAGCTGTTTTGCAGTCGTTTGGCCATTTCTTGTAACACTGCATCACCTGCCAAATGTCCATATTGATCATTAATTTCTTTAAAGTTATTGTTATCAATAAAAAATAATGTAGAAGTGGTTTTTGGGGATTGTTCAAAGCTCGCCAAGAGCGTTTGATAGAAATAATGGCGATTCGGAAGTTGTGTGAGTTGGTCATGCAATGCCTGATGAGCCAATACATCATTTTCAGCACGCAGTTTTTGGGTTGATGCTTGAATTTTATCTAGTAATTCATTAAACACATCATTCAGTTGTTGTAGTTCTTTGATGTTCGAATGTGGCAGACGCAGTTGATAGGCTTTAAATTCACTAATTTCACGCGCAGTAGAGACCAGTGGATGAATAGAATGCATTAAATATTGGTAGGTCGAGCGGACGGACCAAAGCAGAGCAAACAAAATTAAAATAATAGCTAGACCTAGGCCGATTAAAATTTTAAAGAAGAAATCTAACAAGCTTTGCGAGCTGCCATAGACCACGATCGAGCCGTAATATTGCTGATTATGTCGAATCGTGATCTGAATGGGTTGCTGAAAAAATAAATGATCTAAAATACTTTGAGTGTTTTGGAAGGATTTAACGACTTGTTTACTGTTTGCAATTTCATGTTTAGATGGGTCAAGGACTTGAATGGAGCGAATAGCGTATTCTGTGGTGTAGTTATTTAAAATTTGCTGAATGGTCATGCGATCATTAAATACCATTGCGGGTTGTATGCGCTCACTCAATGCTTCTGCAAGAATATTTAAACTTTGTTTTGCATAAGTGTTCATGGTGTAGGTTGAAACGACAACAAAAATAATCGTACAAATCGAAAAAGTTAACGCAAACATCGCCAATTGCGAACGTTTAAATAGGGATTGTAGGGATACCGTGCGCGAAAGTTTAGCCATTCTTATTGCTCCGTCACTTTCGCAAGCAATAACACCCGTGGATCAACTCGTACTTTGGATTGACTCAAGCTGTCTAGGTTTACTTTAAATGAGGTGTTGTTATTCCGTGTATAAAGGCAGAAAGCGCTTCCAATTTCACAGGTTTGGTTAGTTGAACTAAAAGAAAGGGGTGGATCCTGTCTTTGGCTATGAATAATTTTTTGTTCTTCTTGAGGTGAAAAAGTCGATAAAAAAATGGCATTACATGAAGACTTATCTAATTCATTTAAGCGAATGGATGAAATTTTGTAATGATAACCCTGCAAGCGAATCGCTTGATTAAATTGCAGAGCATAGTTTGGATTATCAATCACGCATAAAGCTGGAGTGGGGGTATTCCATTTTGCATAACTTAAAATAGAGAGTGTGATAATAAACATATTATGTGTAGAAACGGCATATACGGGCTTTGACATCAATGTAGTGATGAAAATAAATACAAAAACCCTTGTTTTAGTGTTAACCATTTCAAGTAATTTAATTAATAAGTGAAATAAGTTAGCTATTGTAACGAAAAGTAATCAATAAAAATAGTTCCTGTATTGAGGATAGAGTTGCTAGAAATCACGATTTTTGACTAAAAAAAGAACGCTTGATAAATTAATTCAAAAAAGGGGGTTGTGTTGGGTGAGGAATGCTGTAGAATGCACATCCATCGGCGGTGATGTTGATTAAAACTTGTTGAGAAACAAGGATTTAGCCCAAGCGGTAGAATCTGGAAGTCTTGAATGAGTTTGAAAAATAATTAACAAAACCTGTTGACTTCTTCTTAGAAGAGAGTAACATAGCCGACCTAGCTTGATGGTGACGAATCATCGAGAAGATCATTAAGAGATTATGAAGAACAACTTGTGTGGATTTTTACTGATTGATCGATCGAAATTATTTTCATTGATTGATGGTAGAAATTACTCGAAGTTTATTTGAGAAATTGATGTCAGAAAATTGATGAGCCAAGATTGGCACCCTTTAAGGTGCTAGCAAGTATTAAACTGAAGAGTTTGATCATGGCTCAGATTGAACGCTGGCGGCAGGCTTAACACATGCAAGTCGAGCGGGGGAGGTTGCTTCGGTAACTGACCTAGCGGCGGACGGGTGAGTAATGCTTAGGAATCTGCCTATTAGTGGGGGACAACATTCCGAAAGGAATGCTAATACCGCATACGCCCTACGGGGGAAAGCAGGGGATCTTCGGACCTTGCGCTAATAGATGAGCCTAAGTCGGATTAGCTAGTTGGTGGGGTAAAGGCCTACCAAGGCGACGATCTGTAGCGGGTCTGAGAGGATGATCCGCCACACTGGGACTGAGACACGGCCCAGACTCCTACGGGAGGCAGCAGTGGGGAATATTGGACAATGGGGGGAACCCTGATCCAGCCATGCCGCGTGTGTGAAGAAGGCCTTTTGGTTGTAAAGCACTTTAAGCGAGGAGGAGGCTACCGAGACTAATACTCTTGGATAGTGGACGTTACTCGCAGAATAAGCACCGGCTAACTCTGTGCCAGCAGCCGCGGTAATACAGAGGGTGCGAGCGTTAATCGGATTTACTGGGCGTAAAGCGTGCGTAGGCGGCTGATTAAGTCGGATGTGAAATCCCTGAGCTTAACTTAGGAATTGCATTCGATACTGGTCAGCTAGAGTATGGGAGAGGATGGTAGAATTCCAGGTGTAGCGGTGAAATGCGTAGAGATCTGGAGGAATACCGATGGCGAAGGCAGCCATCTGGCCTAATACTGACGCTGAGGTACGAAAGCATGGGGAGCAAACAGGATTAGATACCCTGGTAGTCCATGCCGTAAACGATGTCTACTAGCCGTTGGGGCCTTTGAGGCTTTAGTGGCGCAGCTAACGCGATAAGTAGACCGCCTGGGGAGTACGGTCGCAAGACTAAAACTCAAATGAATTGACGGGGGCCCGCACAAGCGGTGGAGCATGTGGTTTAATTCGATGCAACGCGAAGAACCTTACCTGGTCTTGACATAGTAAGAACTTTCCAGAGATGGATTGGTGCCTTCGGGAGCTTACATACAGGTGCTGCATGGCTGTCGTCAGCTCGTGTCGTGAGATGTTGGGTTAAGTCCCGCAACGAGCGCAACCCTTTTCCTTATTTGCCAGCACTTCGGGTGGGAACTTTAAGGATACTGCCAGTGACAAACTGGAGGAAGGCGGGGACGACGTCAAGTCATCATGGCCCTTACGACCAGGGCTACACACGTGCTACAATGGTCGGTACAAAGGGTTGCTACCTAGCGATAGGATGCTAATCTCAAAAAGCCGATCGTAGTCCGGATTGGAGTCTGCAACTCGACTCCATGAAGTCGGAATCGCTAGTAATCGCGGATCAGAATGCCGCGGTGAATACGTTCCCGGGCCTTGTACACACCGCCCGTCACACCATGGGAGTTTGTTGCACCAGAAGTAGCTAGCCTAACTGTAAAGAGGGCGGTTACCACGGTGTGGCCGATGACTGGGGTGAAGTCGTAACAAGGTAGCCGTAGGGGAACCTGCGGCTGGATCACCTCCTTAACGAAAGATTGACGATTGGTAAGAATCCACAACAAGTTGTTCTTCATGACGATGTATCTGAGGGTCTGTAGCTCAGTTGGTTAGAGCACACGCTTGATAAGCGTGGGGTCACAAGTTCAAGTCTTGTCAGACCCACCAAATCTGACTAACGAAGCATTTGAATAAATGCTGAATACAGAAAAACAGAGACATTGACTTATTGATAAGCTGGGGACTTAGCTTAGTTGGTAGAGCGCCTGCTTTGCACGCAGGAGGTCAGGAGTTCGACTCTCCTAGTCTCCACCATCACATTGAGTGAAGTTGTTAGATTATAGAAATTAGTAAATAGAGATTGAAAAATCTTGGTTTATTAACTTCTGTGATTTATCACAGTTTCCTGACCTGACGAAGGCTGGAAAAATCATTAACAGAATATATTTGAGTTGAAATAATTTGTTCATACTCGTTGAAAGCGACATAGGCAACTATGAAGTGATTAGATGAGTTACTAGCGAAATTAACTGAATCAAGCGTTTTGGTATGTGAATTTGAATTGAAGCTGTACGGTGCTTAAGCGCACAGTACTTCAAACTGTAATGTTGAACGTTCTCACTTGTAGGAACGATCGACTGTTTGGGGTTGTATAGTCAAGTAATTAAGTGCATGTGGTGGATGCCTTGGCAGTCAGAGGCGATGAAAGACGTAATAGCCTGCGATAAGCTCCGGGGAGGCGGCAAATATCCTGTGATCCGGAGATTTCTGAATGGGGAAACCCACCTACTATAAGGTAGGTATTGCAACATGAATACATAGTGTTGCAAGGCGAACGAGGGGAAGTGAAACATCTCAGTACCCTTAGGAAAAGAAATCAATTGAGATTCCCTCAGTAGCGGCGAGCGAACGGGGAAAAGCCCATTAAGTCATATAAGTTCTAGTGGAATGCTCTGGGAAGTGCAACCATAGTGGGTGATAGTCCTGTACACGAAAGGGCTTATATGATGATGTCGAGTAGGGCGAGGCACGTGAAACCTTGTCTGAATATGGGGGGACCATCCTCCAAGGCTAAATACTCCTGACTGACCGATAGTGAACCAGTACCGTGAGGGAAAGGCGAAAAGAACCCCTGTGAGGGGAGTGAAATAGATCCTGAAACCGCATGCATACAAGCAGTGGGAGCCGACTAGTTCGGTGACTGCGTACCTTTTGTATAATGGGTCAGCGACTTACATTCAGTAGCAAGGTTAACCGCATAGGGGAGCCGTAGAGAAATCGAGTCTTAATAGGGCGTTTAGTTGCTGGGTGTAGACCCGAAACCAGGCGATCTATCCATGAGCAGGTTGAAGGTTGGGTAACACTAACTGGAGGACCGAACCCACTGTCGTTGAAAAGCCAGGGGATGACTTGTGGATAGGGGTGAAAGGCTAATCAAGCCTGGTGATAGCTGGTTCTCCCCGAAAGCTATTTAGGTAGCGCCTCGGACGAATACCATTGGGGGTAGAGCACTGTTTCGGCTAGGGGGTCATCCCGACTTACCAAACCGATGCAAACTCCGAATACCAATGAGTACTATCCGGGAGACAGACTGCGGGTGCTAACGTCCGTAGTCAAGAGGAAAACAATCCAGACCGCCAGCTAAGGCCCCAAAATTATAGTTAAGTGGGAAACGATGTGGGAAGGCATAGACAGCTAGGAGGTTGGCTTAGAAGCAGCCACCCTTTAAAGAAAGCGTAATAGCTCACTAGTCGAGTCGGCCTGCGCGGAAGATGTAACGGGGCTAAAACTATATGCCGAAGCTGCGGATTTGCAATTTATTGCAAGTGGTAGGGGAGCGTTCTGTAAGCCGATGAAGGTGTATTGAGAAGTATGCTGGAGGTATCAGAAGTGCGAATGCTGACGTGAGTAACGACAAAACGGGTGAAAAACCCGTTCGCTGAAAGACCAAGGGTTCCAGTCCAACGTTAATCGGGGCTGGGTGAGTCGACCCCTAAGGCGAGGCCGAGAGGCGTAGTCGATGGGAAATTGGTTAATATTCCAATACTTCTGTGTAATGCGATGAGAGGACGGAGAAGGTTAAGTCAGCCTGGCGTTGGTTGTCCAGGTGAAAGGTTGTAGGCATGTATCTTAGGCAAATCCGGGGTACTCTATGCTGAGAACTGATATCAAGCTGTACTTGTACAGTGAAGTGGCTGATACCATGCTTCCAGGAAAAGTCTCTAAGCTTCAGTTACACAGGAATCGTACCCGAAACCGACACAGGTGGTCAGGTCGAGTAGACCAAAGCGCTTGAGAGAACTCTGCTGAAGGAACTAGGCAAAATGGTACCGTAACTTCGGGAGAAGGTACGCTGTTGACGGTGATGGGATTTACTCCCTGAGCTATTGGCAGCCACAGAAACCAGGCCCCTGCAACTGTTTATTAAAAACATAGCACTCTGCAAACACGAAAGTGGACGTATAGGGTGTGATGCCTGCCCGGTGCTGGAAGGTTAATTGATGGGGTTAGCGTAAGCGAAGCTCTTGATCGAAGCCCCAGTAAACGGCGGCCGTAACTATAACGGTCCTAAGGTAGCGAAATTCCTTGTCGGGTAAGTTCCGACCTGCACGAATGGCATAATGATGGGGGCGCTGTCTCCAGCAGAGACTCAGTGAAATCGAATTCGCCGTGAAGATGCGGTGTACCCGCGGCTAGACGGAAAGACCCCGTGAACCTTTACTGCAGCTTGACATTGAACTTTGATCTTACTTGTGTAGGATAGGTGGGAGGCTTTGAAGTTGGAACGCTAGTTCCAATGGAGCCGTCCTTGAAATACCACCCTGGTAATATTGAGGTTCTAACTCTGTCCCGTTATCCGGGACGAGGACCATGTCTGGTGGGTAGTTTGACTGGGGCGGTCTCCTCCTAAAGAGTAACGGAGGAGTACGAAGGTGCGCTCAGCGTGGTCGGAAATCACGCGTAGAGTATAAAGGCAAAAGCGCGCTTAACTGCGAGACCCACAAGTCGAGCAGGTACGAAAGTAGGTCTTAGTGATCCGGTGGTTCTGTATGGAAGGGCCATCGCTCAACGGATAAAAGGTACTCTGGGGATAACAGGCTGATACCGCCCAAGAGTTCATATCGACGGCGGTGTTTGGCACCTCGATGTCGGCTCATCTCATCCTGGGGCTGAAGCAGGTCCCAAGGGTATGGCTGTTCGCCATTTAAAGAGGTACGCGAGCTGGGTTTAGAACGTCGTGAGACAGTTCGGTCCCTATCTACCGTGGGCGCTGGAAATTTGAGAGGATCTGCTCCTAGTACGAGAGGACCAGAGTGGACGAACCTCTGGTGTACCGGTTGTGACGCCAGTCGCATCGCCGGGTAGCTATGTTCGGAAGGGATAACCGCTGAAAGCATCTAAGCGGGAAGCCTACCTCAAGATAAGATTTCCCTAGGACTTTATGTCCTCTAAAGAGCCGTTGAAGACTACGACGTTGATAGGTTGGATGTGGAAGCATAGTGATATGTGAAGCTGACCAATACTAATTGCTCGTGAGGCTTGACTATACAACACCCAAACAGTTGGTGTTGTGGTTCAAATCAGCACAATCAACTTGATTTAGTTATAAAGCTAAGTACAATGTGCAAATTAAATTAACTCAGATGTTCTGTTAATAACTCATTTGACGAAAGTTAGGCATACACAATGTGTAAATAAGACCATAACCAATAGTCATAAACAGTTGTGCTGGCGACAATAGCAAGAGTGAACCACCTGATCCCTTCCCGAACTCAGAAGTGAAACCTCTTAGCGCTGATGGTAGTGTGGGGTTACCCATGTGAGAGTAAGTCATCGCCAGCTCATTAATTCAAACACCCCCTGGTCATCAGATCAGGGGGTGTTTCTCTATCTGGAAAATAATACTTTATTTCCACACAGATCCTGATAAACCATCGTAATGGGCAGAGGGTTTGGGGGGATTTCTTTAGGAATGAGCCTAATGACTAATAGCCTTAAGGCTCTTCTAGGGGAAGCTTTGAGACTTGGTTTGGTTCACTAATTCCTCCTTTAAAAGTAATCATTTCAGGTATAACCATCACCGTTGTTGTGCAATCATCTATAGCAACTACTTTAGTTTAGCGACGATCGGATTTGTGAGTACGGGAGTCCTGATTTTAAGCAGTGTAGGCGAGTCAGGTGATTCACTTAGAGCAAACTTTATTTGGGTTATAGCTGATGTTAGGGTGGTTGTTACAGTGGGCTGCATTTTGTTCGATTACCAGTGTAAAGTGGGTAGTAGTACATGTCATTTTTAATATAAACGAGTCCTGTTGCAGACCTTAGCTGAACCCGAATCCTGTTTAATCAGATGCTTCCATAAGCCGAATCATTGGCTTGTTCTGATGGCAGAGTTGATATGCACATAAAGAGGCATAAATGCTTGCCAAATAGCTGGCAACACTTCGAGCTTTGCTCGTGACTAAATTATATGTCCCTTTCAGTAAACTAAATAATGTCTCTATTTTATTGCGTTGTTTTAAGTGATATTCATCTTCTTTCGATAAATGAATTAACTGCACGTTTTTACGATGATAGGTAATTAAATCAATATCTTGATCTTTAAGCTTGCTTTTCAGCTCTTGACTAATATAGCCACGATCAGCATAAAGTTTTGCTGCTAGTCCTTCGACTAACTGCTCAACCATTTTGATATCTGCTATGTGTCCATTGGACAAAGCCGTTCCGATAATTTCACGAGACTGATTCATGATTAAATGTAATTTACAGCCAAAAAACCATCCCATTGAGCTTTTGCCACGCATAGCAATAGCTGATAAAGATTTATGGTGCTGAATACGCTGATTTTTACACACAGGTAGTGAGGTTGAATCAATCCATAGATAAGCACTTTGCTGATTTTTCATCAGAGCATAATGCAGGGCATGTAATGCGAGTTGATGTGATTGGATAAGATGAACCATTCGCTGATAACATGGATGACGTTTAAACAGATGACGATGATTGTGTTTTAAGGTTGCAAAGAATGCTTTGAAGTTATTGAAATGAGAGCATTTATACCAAATGGTGATGAATGCAATTTCAGAAATATGCAGTTGTGCACTTCGGATTCTTAGACGGAAATGGTTTTGTTTAAGAAATTTCCAGTAGATTGATTCAAATTTCTTAAAAAAATCATCAATGACACAGAATAATTGGGTACTATCAAGCATAAGGACTAGGGCTGTGAGTTTGGTGTGGTAACTCAACTGATGGCTCTAGTCCTTCTTTTTTCAAGGCAATGGCTTATCCGAGATTCGGGTTAGCTGAGATTTAACGCTTATTTATTAGATTTATTCATGAAGAGATTATTACATTAGTTATTAATACCAATGGGCTAGATGCAATCATAAGAAAAGTGGAATCTTATTTAGAGCATAATGGCTATACCACAATTTTTACATGATCAATAACATTTAATTCTGTTATTAAGGTTGGTGGTGTATATCAGAGTTTTAAACATGATTTACAAGAAGTTGCGCACGTTGAATTATTGAAAAAACAGCAAATATTGTAAGAATTACCTTTAGCGCTGGTTGCACATTTGGAACAGCAGATTGAATATTTAAAGATGTAACCTTTTCCAAAATTTCCGACAGATTTCGTGAATGATTTAATTTAATCATAACAAGTTAACAGTGAGCAACAAGAGTTTCTTCGTCAGAAGATTATCCATGCTTCAGTAAAACAACAATTAGCTGCTTTTCATGACTGAACAACGTTGGAATTGTTCATCTGATTGCCCGTATTCAGAGAGTCGCAGTCTGATTGAAACAAGATACTATTCAATAGTATTTAATTGGCGCCGAGCATGTTTAAGGGCAGTGCGTAATCCTTCTTCTAAGGTTGGGTGATAAAATGGTTTTTCAAGTAGCTGATCAAGTGTGCAGTCTTCAGAAATCATCCAACATAGTAAATGTGCTAAATGTTCGGCTGACGTCATCAGTAATTCTGCACCTAAAATTCTACGACTCTCTGTATGAACATAGATCTCGAGTGCACCATAATTTTTCCCTAATACTTGTGCTCGCCCTTGTCGGGCATAAGAAACATAACCTGTCACAAAAGGAATTTTACCGCTTTCAAGTTGCTTAAAACTTTGCCCAACAATAGCCATTTCTGGTTCACAGAATACAATTCCCAGTGGTATTAAATTTTTAATTTTATTAATTTTTTCTAAATTTAAGCAATTTAGAACCGCGCTTCGACCTTCATGCGCTGCTTCATGTTGAATAGGTGTATCGCTATGGGCATCACCCGCGATGAAAATAGGATATTGAGCGAGTTGTTTAGTCTCTGGATGAACAGGTAAGTTTTTGAGATCTGCAAATTGAGTATTTATATTTTCTAACTTTAAAGTGTCTAGTAAGGTACGACGCCCTGTGGCGACCAATAAATAATCTGTGACTAGATGGTGTTCTTGTCCATCTTCTTGATAGATAATCTGTACGCCATCTTTTGAATTTTGAACTTGATTGGGTAAAACTTCGAATTTGATTTCAATTTCTTGACTTAAAAGTTCTTGCGCCATTTTTTGTAATATTGGACTGGTTAATGTTCCGACTTTTCGACTACGTGCAAAGATCGTGGTTTTAACGCCTAAGCGCTGTAATGCTTGTGCGAGTTCAAGTGCAATGACACCACTGCCAATGACTGCGATAGATTGAGGTAATTGTTCCAATTCAAATACCTCATCCGAGGTAATTAGTTTTTGACCTAATTCTTGCTTCCACTGTGGGTCAAAACTTGGCGTTGATCCTACGGCCAGAATAAAGCTTCGTGCTTGATAGTACTTTTGATTAACTTCAATCGTGGAGGCATCAACAAAGTGAGCTTGGCCTGATATTTTATGGGCTGAATTCCAACGAGCGACATCTTTTAACGCGGCTTGTGTAAATTGATTTCTTAATTCTTGTATATGCAACATGATTTTTTTAGAATCAAGGTTTAGATGAGTTGTTACACCAACTTTATTTAATGCTTGTGCATCATGCAGTTGATTTGCTACAGAGATTAGTACTTTACTAGGCATACAACCAACGCGTGCGCAGGTAGTATCCCAAGAACCATAATTCACAATTAAAATATTTGATGTGTGTTTGATTGCTTCTTTATAAGCAGCTTGTCCAGCTGTTCCCGCACCAATAATAATGATGTCGTACATAGTGTATATTATTTAAATAATTGCTCTTCAGATTAACATAGTAAAACATTTGATTTGGCTTTGTTTACATAAAGCTACTTCTATGGTTTCATACTGCAAATTAACAATTTTAATGACGACTTTTGAACAAAATAATGTTCGGGGAATTTTGATGAATAATAAACAGATTGGGTTAAAACTATCGACTATTACACTATGTGTTTTGCTAGCAAGTTGTGGTGGAGGGGGAAGTGATGGGTATTTTGGAAATAATAATTCAGGGGGGAACTCAACTGGTGGAGGCACCTCAACTTCTGCAGTAAACATTGGAAATATTTCGCTTTATGATGTTAACAATAAAGCTACAGCAGCTGTAACTATTGCTGGGGCTACAGCATCTGTTAAAGTAACAGATTCATCTGGCAAGGGTATTAGCGGTGCTTTAGTCAAATTTACGGGTGGCGGTGTAGAGTTTAGTACCTCTAATGGTGCTGTATTAACAAATGCTGAGGGTATTGCTAGCATTGCAATTAAACCAGCTAATATTACAGACACTGGAAGTTATCAACTTTCGGCAACAGCCGAATATGATGGAAAAACAGCCACATCAAATCCTTATTACTTTACGCTTCAAGCTGCGAATATTCTTTTTGCAAACCTTTCTGCTACGAATGCTATACTAGAGTCAGGCGCATCGACAAATATTAACTTGAAAACTCAAGATGCGAGCACTGGTGAAAATCAAAATAATGTGACGGTGAACTTCACAACTAGCTGTGGTACCTTTGATAATTCTTCTGTAGTTTCCTCAAATCAGGGTGATGTAACTTCAACTTATAAAGCGATTGATGCTAATGGTAAACTTTGTGAAGGTACACAAACGATTACAGTAAGTGGAAGTAATGGTGCTATCTCTAAAACAATCAGCGTAAATATTGCCGCAATTGAAGCTAATTCCCTAGTTTATACATCAGATGCTGTTAATTTGGGTATTCAAAGTAGTGGTTCAGCATCAAGCGGTCAAATTGAGTTTACAGTATATGCAAATGGTGTACCTGCCTCGAATAAAGATGTCAATATTGAATTGGTACGCGGTCCAGAAGGGCTGAGCTTTGTTACGTTTGGCAACAAAACAGCGAAAACATTAAAAAGTGATTCAAGTGGTAAAATTGTAGTTAATCTGTACCCTGGTAATAAACCAGGTCCTGTTGAAATAAAGGGGACATTAGCTTCCAATCCTAATGTTTATGCTTTATCTAAAAATGTTGCTATCTCAACTGGACGTGTAACACAAAATGGCTTAAGTATATCTGTCTCTAAGAATTCACTGCAAAATGATACAGATGGTGATACTGCGATAGTCACCGCTCGTATGGTTGATCGTGTGGGTAACCCTGTCCCAGATGGTACAGTGATCAGTTTCCTTGCAGAAGGTGGAAGTATTACGCCTAATTGTGCATCAAAAGCAGGTGCATGTTCAGTGACATTAGCAACACAGAATCCTCGTCCTGTGGACAATCGCGTAACCGTTTTAGCTTATGTTGAGGGCGATAAATCATTTATTGATGTTGATGGGGACAACGTCTATAACACTGCCGTTGATAAGCTAGAAGATAAATTTGGAAATAGCACGAACATTGGTGATTTTTTCCGTGATGATAATGAAGACAATACATATAATGCAAACTTAGGTGAATTCATCTATAAGCGTGGTGAAACGGGAACTTGTGGGGCGTCTTCAATGACACAGCCGAATGTTGTTGGAACATGCGACACAAATTTAGATGCTGTAATTCGTCAACAACTTATTTTTGCATTTGCCAGTGATACACCTACTTTTTATGGTGTATCAGGTGTGAATACTATTATGACTGATATTACATCTAATATTTTTACCTTCCAAGTTTATGGAAATAGCGCTAAAACGGTACCAATGCCATCAGGAACAACAGTAGCTGTTACAGTGAAAGACAATACTGATAATAATTTGGATTGTGAAGCAGATATCTTGTCAGGCGAGGTGAAAGTACCAAGCGTTGTTGCAATGTTAACACCTTCAACTTTTCCACTAGATTCAAATGAAGGGGTTAAATATGAGGCACGATTACAAAAATGTGTAGTAGGTGATGACGTCAAAATTACGATCACTACTCCAAATAAGATAACAACTAGAACAATAACACTCAATTAATATAAAAAACAGCGCTTCGGCGCTGTTTTTTTATTTTTAGGGAGTACTTAAATGGATGTTCCAACACTCACCCCAACCGTAGGACGTACATTCATAGAACTACAAGCTGGTAGGATTAAAGTACAGAGGACAACGATCAATAATTTATTCATGCAACAAACCTTGTTTACGTGCTTCATTAAATAACTCGCTTGAGCGATGTCCACTCTTGCAAATCATCAAAATCGGTTTTGGAAGTTCGTTATAGTACTTGGCAAATTCGAGAATATCTGTTTGCGTAATTTTACCGTTTTCAATGGGTTGGTAAATGACGCTCACCTGTGACTGTTCAGCAATATTGCGCAATTGACTGACCGCAATATTATTTCCCACCTCTTGATCTGGTCGATTTACAATTACAGATTTAAACCCTTGTTTTAAAAGTAATTGAAATGACTTTTCATTGAGTTGACCCGATACAGTCAAATCTTCACTCAGCACTCTTGCAGGGAGATTTTTTTGTGCAAATACAGATGAATGACTTAAGAGACAACCGCATAAGAGACAAGCTGAAGTAAGTTGTTTAATCATCCAGCAAATCCATTTGCTTTGCCAGTTGGTACAAGTTATTAGAACGATTGCCTGTACGACAAAACATTAAAACAGGTTTTGGAAGTTCATTAAAATGATTGGCAAAAGTACGTACATCAAGCTCGGTAATTTGACCAGCAACCACAGGTTGATAGACATAGTCGAGTCCTGCAACGCGCGCAGCTTCTTCAATTTGAGCACTGGTCGGTTGCTCTGGTCCACCTTCCATGTCTGGACGGTTGTTGATAATAGATTTGAATCCTTTCTCGACAACTTGTTCTACATGTTCAGGGCCGATTTGACCTGCGAAGCCTACATTTTCGCTCATTGTGTCACTCCATCATCCAATTAAACAATATATGCTTTATGATAGCATTAAGCAGATTCGACAGTTGAATCTGTTGAAATTTTTATAAATGATTACAACCATAAAATAACGTACTGGAGCGCGTATGCACGCTTACACGGTCGAGCCTTTATATGTCAAAAGTGGTCAGGAAGTACTTGCGGCAGATTTTTATCGGCCCAAAACGGAACAGAAACCTGCTGTTATATTGATGGCACATGGCTTGGCGGGCTTACGTCAGTTTAAATTAGTGCAATATGCAAAACAATTTGCACAAGCGGGCTATGCGGTGGTGTTATTTGATTATCGCTATTGGGGCGGCAGTACGGGTCGACCACGGGAGTTGGTCTCTATTGGTTCACAGTTAGAAGATTGGCGAACGATGATTGCACATCTCCAAGAACGAAAGTCGATTGATTCACGACGGATTATTTTGTGGGGAACGGCACTCAGTGGTGGTTATGTACTCAGTTTGGCCAGCGAGCTGAAAAATATTCAAGCGGTGATGGTGCAAGTCCCAATGGTTGATGGCAGTGAACTTACTAAGCTTTATCCTATTCCTCAACTATCCAAAGCACTAAAAATTTCCAGTCAGGATTATATGGGCGGAAAAGTAGGGATGAGTGCTAAAACCTTGCCTGTCGTGAGTCCAGCTGATCTCAGCTTTATGCCGACAGAAGATAGTTATTCAGGTTATTTGTCGATTGTTCATCCTGACTACTTCTGGAGTGGCGAAATTCCAGCGCGCGTCTTTTTTAAGTTGATTCGTTATCGTCCTATTCAGGAAGTCCGTAAAATCAACATTCCAGTGTTATTTATTGCGGCCAAAGAAGACAGTTTATTTCCAATCGCTTCCAGTCGTGAAGCAGCCACCAATATCGCACCATTCGTACAATATTATGAATGGGAGATGAAACATTTCGATATTTATCATCATCCATGGTTTGAAAAAGCCATTTCGACCCAATTAGAATTCTTACACCAACACATTGGAGTCAGCTCATGATTATTGTATGCCCCTCTTGTTTAGCGAAAAATCGTGTCCCTGAAGAAAAAATAGAAGCGCAGCCTAGCTGTGGTCAGTGCCATCAACCTTTGATTCCCTTAGCTCCTATTGATTTGAATGAACAAAATTTTAGTCAGTTTATCACGCACAGTGATTTACCTATTTTGATTGATTTATGGGCAGACTGGTGTGGACCGTGTAAAATGATGGCTCCTCATTTCGCAGCCGTGGCAAAACAGAACCCTCGTGTGATTTTTGCCAAAATTAATACTGAAGAATCTCCTCGTCTAAGTAGCGCTTTTCATGTGCGCAGTATTCCAACCCTAGTGTTGATGAATAAAACCAATGAAATTGCTAGAATAAGCGGTGCGCTTAGATCGAGTGAACTACAACAGTGGCTAGATCAACATTCAAATGTCTAATGCCTAGTCAAAGCACAATAGGCTTGGAGAAATCGTGTCAGATATTCATGTGAAACCAGAAGGGACGTTATCCCTTCAAACCATTGCGATGCCAGCAGATACCAACTGGAGTGGCGATGTATTTGGTGGCTGGATTGTGTCACAAATGGACTTGGCGGGAGCAATCCATGCAGAACGCTTTAGTAAAGGGCGCTGTGCAACTATTTCAATTAATCAAATGACTTTTCTGGTGCCAGTAAAAGTTGGGGATGTGATTAGTTGCTATACCAAAATTTTGAAAGTCGGCAATACTTCAATTCAAATGCAAATTGAAGTTTGGGATAGCCATGATAGCTCACGTGAGGCAAAACGCGTGACAGAGGGCGTATTCACTTTTGTTGCGGTGGATGTAAAAGGCAACAAACGTCAAATTCCTGAAGAAGTGAAGCAGAAATTTATGGAAGCCCAATCGGCTTAAGTGTGAATAAAAAAACCAGCACATTGCTGGTTTTTTTATGCCTCTATTTTAAGCCGACTTGCGCTTAGGTAACCAAGCCCAAAGCATTTGGCATTGAATCGGTTCATTGCCTGCATCATCAATCACCGTCACAGGAATCAGTAATTCCCCTTTTTCCTGTTCAGCAATCAACTTCTGCTGTTCTGGGCTTAAGCTTGCGGTGGCAGTAAGCCCGCCTTGAGCGACTTTTAAATAATCGACATGTAGGGTTTTAATCAGCAAAATTCGATGATCTGGCACATGCAGGCCTGTTAAAAAACCTGTGGCCGTTTCTGCCAACAACGCCATGGCTGCTGCATGTACGCCTTTAATGTGGTTTTGCATATTGCGTTGATTTTCTATACGCACCACCACATGCTGTTGATCGACTTCCAGATAACGAATATTGGCTGTGCCCACCATAGGCACAATACGACCAAAGGCTTTGCTCCAAAGGGTACTTCGAATCCCTTGCGGAAATTTCGATGTCGCTTTGACCAGTTTGGATAAACGATTACTTTGTGTCATATCATACCTCTAGATGTTAGGGGGATGGTCTCACATTAGTCTTTAAAATTATTAAATTGCAATGGAAGCCCAAATTGTTGTTCACGCAAGAAATTCATGACTTGCTGTAAAGTGTCGCGCTTTTTATCAGTCACGCGAATTTTGTCGCCTTGAATTGAAGATTGCGCTTTAATGCCGCTTTCTTTAATGGCTTTATTAATTTTTTTTGCAGTATCAGAGTCAAGGCCATCTTTCAGTTTGATCACTTGAATCACATTTTTACCTGAAGCCGTGGCTTTTTGTGGATCTAAAGCTTGTACATCGACTTTGCGTTTATAAAAATGGTTTTCCAGCATGCTATAGACTTGCTCACATTGGAAATCACTTTCGGTACTAATTTTAATTTCTTTAGACTTTTCATTGAGTTCAATAGAAACATCTTGTCCGCGGAAGTCAAAACGCGTCGCAATTTCTTTTTGCGTGTTCTGAACTGCATGATTTACTTCAAAAATCTCTAATTCTGAAACAATATCGAAAGATGGCATGGAATAGACCTTTACAAAGGGAAAGAATATCTGAGATGCTAGGGATGTTTTCTTCATTTGCCAAGTGTTGTTTACATCAAAGGAGTGCGCAATGATCCGTAAACAAGAAATTACAACATTTGAGTTCCCAGACGATGCCATTATCTGGGATGTCCGTGATGCAAGTGCTTATGCTGAAGCCCACGTTAAAGGTGCGGTAAATCAGCCAATTACAGGCTTGTCAGCAGATTGTTTGACTCAGGTGTCTGCGGATCAGACCATTTACATTTTATGTGGTGGCGGAAGTAAGGCGCCACGTGCGGCTGAACTTCTTGATGGTTTAGATGATTCACGTGAGTATGTTGTGCTGATGGGAGGTACCCGAGCGGCACGTGATGCAGGTTTACCTTTAGAACAAGGAACCTGATTCAAAAAAAAGCGCCTTATGGCGCTTTTTTCATAAATGAAGAAGAGAAAACAACACTGATATAAAAGAGAGTTAATTTTCAGTCTGTGCATTCGGATGAGCTTTAAAATAGGGTTTCTTTGGTTTAGATTTTTTTACAAAACGTTGAATATCCAACTTTTTCAAAAGTGGGCTCGGAATAGGGCAAGCTTCTGAAAGAATTGTTGCAGCCAAAATTTCACTACACAGTGGTGCGAATAAAAAACCTTTAGAGCCTAATCCCGCCAAGCTATAAATTTCTTTAGTCTGATCCAAGCGACCCAGTACAGGGAAATAATCATTGGTCTGTGCACGGACAGACGCGCGACCTTGCCAGGTTGAGGTTGGAGGCAAGGAATGTGCATAATTGGGGAACACACTGTGGATAAAATTGAAGTTATGCACATGGTCTTCTGCGAGCACTTCACAATCATCCCGATGAGGATAAAAGGATGCGCCCAGAATTAAATGCTCAGCATCAAGCTGCATACAATAGCCACCATAGCTATAGGCTTGATCGGCAGCTAAAGTTTGCGTCTGATTGTTGACCCAACTGACCTGACCCCGAATGGGTTTGAGTTGGGGATAATGTTCAAAAAAAGCTTGGCTGTTGCGCGCACAGCACACAATCACATGATCAAAATCACCCAGACACTGATTCTGTGTATCAAAGATCTGGACAGTTGGATTGGAACTGAAGTTCTTGATGGTGGCTTGCTGAAACTGAATCAGCGGATGTTGCAGAATTTGATCGCGTAGCGCATGTGGAGAAACCACACCTGCCTGTAATAGATTTAAGCTCGGAAACTCTGTTGCAATGGCACAGTCCTGTGCCGTTGAGGTGTTCAGCACTTGTTCAGGATATTCAGTGGCTAAGCTCAATAAATCTTCCGCATTTTTTAATGCCATCTGATTGACTTGAATTGGGCGAAATGCCTGAAATTGGGCATAGTGGCGCAGTGCATGTTGCCATGCCAGGGTCATCAAGTGTTCATGACTTTGCTCAATTGGACACAATTTAGGATTGAGTAAAGCCAAGGGGTTTCCCGAACCGCCAGCGAGTGGTGCACTTTGGTCATATAGGGTGACCTGATGTCCACGTTGGGCAAAGGCCCAAGCACAGCTTAAACCTGCAATGCCAGCACCGACAATCGCGATTTGACGTTGCTTCGGGTGCATCACGTCAATTGGATTGAGTGCTGTGGTATGAGCAGCATCATTTTCTGATGTGGATTCTGGTTGTAACCAACAGGCTTTGAGCATTTCCCGTTTATGACCAAAACCACGTGGACGAGTGATCTGAATACCATGTTGTTTTAGCCCACGTTTTAATACGCCCGCGACACTGAATGAGGCAAAAGTCGTTCCATAATCGGAGAGTCGCACGATATGATTCAAGACTTGTTCTTGCCACATATCAGGATTGCAAGCAGGTGCAAAACCATCTAAGAACCACGCATTAAGGGGATGCATTTTTTCCATTTGTGGAAAAACATCATGCGCATCGCCTAGCCAAAGATCAAGGCTAAAGCGTTCTTCAGGAAAATTTAGGCGATGACAACCCGCAAGCGGTAAGGGATATTGTTGAATCAGTTGATCGGCCAATGGTTTGAGTTCAGGCCAAGCATTTAAGGCACGAATTAAATCGGGTTTGGCAAGCGGAAACTTTTCCACACTGATGGCATGTAAATGGCTATGGTTATCGGGGCGACATTGTTGCCACATTTGCCACAGCGCCAGAATATTTAAGCCCGTACCAAAGCCTGTTTCCCCAACAGAAAAATATTGGTAGTCACTTAGATTTGCCAGACGCAGGCTCAGGTCATTGCCATGTAAAAACACATGACGCGTTTCTAATAAACCATTGTCTTTAGAAAAATAAACATCGCCAAATTGTTTAGAAACAGGCACCTCGATGCCATCGACGAGATGCCAATCGAGATCGGCCGTTTGTATTGCATGTGACAAAAGCAGCAACCTATATGATTTAAGCGTAGAAAATTACCATTGGCGCCGACGTTTCGTCTGTGCATAGCTGGCAATTAAGAAACCCAATAGTACGCCAACGGCAAGTGTAACAGCGCCATAAATAAACATCTGGGCACTACGTTCACTTTGTAGCACTTGCACTTGAACACCTAAACTATCATTTTTTAATTGTAATTCTTGATTTTGTGCCAATGCTTCTAAATTGGCCTTTTCCAATTGTTGTAGGCGTACGGATTGGTCTTTGACCAAAGCTTTGATTTTTAAATCTTGTAAGGCTTTATTTTTGGCAAGTTGTTCCGCCGTAAGGGGTTGAACCTCTTGCGGCTGTCCGTTGGGATTTACTGTTGCTACAGCAGGAATCACGCGTGGTTTGTCCGCAGGAAGGGTTTGTGGTGGCGCTGTCGGTGCTTGTGCAGTAGGGGCAGCAGGGGCTACAGCAGGAACTGGAGAAGTTGTTGCAGGTTCTACCGCCCAAGCCGTAGAACACAATAAAGAAAGACCCAGTAAACTAGGAACAACAGCGCGCATGAACTTTATCCTTTAGGAAACGCTTTGTTAAAAGGTTTAACCTCAATTTGAGCATAGACGCCTTCTTTCAAGAAAGGCTCATCTTGTAGCCAAGTATCGAGTGCTTCACGGCTGTCAAAATCAACAATAATGGTACTGCCGTAAAAACCTGCTTGTGGATTGCTCGGGTCTTTAGGCATTGCACCTGCAACAATTAAGCGGCCTTCAGCATCTAATTGCTCTAAACGTGCGAGATGTTGAGGGCGTACCGCAAGGCGTTTTTCTACAGTACCGTCTTGATCGGTACAAGTCACAACAAATAATGGCATGATGATTCTCTGCGCGCGAAACGAATATTAATCTTCAGAAGACTTAAAATGTTTACGTAATACAATAAACTGGATAATGATAAAGGAAAACATCACCAGCATGTCACCAAAAGCGGTAAATTCGCCCCAATATTTTCCATTCATAAATAAGAAAGCAAAAAAGACATGTAAGCCAGACATGACCGCAAACATGGCTGCCCAAGCATAATTGAGTCTTTTCCAGCCCAGTTCACCCAAATTAAAAATAGGGGCAAATAAGCGTTTGATGAGTGGACTACGGTCTTTACTAAAATACGGGGATAACAGGAAAGCACCTGCGAAGACTATATTTAACAATGCTGCTTTAAGACGAATATAGAAGTCATCACTGAGCATGAGGGTAATGCCACCAAAAATGACCGTCATAAACAACACAATCCACTGTTGTTTGTCTAAACGGAATTTTTGCATGACGAACAATGCGCCATAAACCACCAGCATGGAAAGAATTAAGCCCGTTGTTGCCACTAAAATATTATTATTGTCTACACCACCCGAGGAACCGATCAATTGGAGTAACGGATGCTGGGTATCTTTCGGATCTACAGTCTTATATAAATAAAAGAAAATAATGAGTGGCACAAAGTCTAAAAGTGCTTTCATGTTAGAGTATCTGAATCTGTTTAATAAAGTGGCTTAGTATAAGTGATGCTTGGCGTAGATTTACATACACATAGTAATATTTCTGATGGAACTTTGTCACCGGAGCAACTGGTGCATGCTGCGCATGAAAAAGGCATCCATACGCTGGCATTGACCGATCACGATACTATGGATGGCTTGGCATTGGCAGAACGCACTGCACAAGCTTATGGCATGAAGCTCATCTCTGGGGTGGAAATTTCCAGCCAATGGTCACGTCCAGCCACTCAGAAAAGTTATAGCGTCCATATTGTCGCACTGAACATGCAGCATCCTGAGCCTTTGCTTGCCGTGTTAGAACAACAGAAACAGATTCGAGCCGAACGTGCTGCGCAGATTTGTACCTTGCTTACACCTTTGATTGGTCAGGATATTTATGCAGATGTACTGGCTAAGGTTGAGGGTGAGGCAGATCGCATCACGCGAACCCACATTGCGAAAACCTTGGTGGAAAAGCGAATCGTCAGTCGTGTACAACAAGCGTTTGATAAATATATTAAAGAAGGCAAGAAGGCCTATGTAAAGTTTGATGGATTAGGACTTGAAGAAACTATTCAAGCGATTCATGCCAGTGGTGGCTTTGCAGTTCTGGCACATCCAACCCGATATGACTTGTCTGCGACCAATGTCCGTTATTTAATTGAATTGTTTGCACAATCAGGTGGGGATGCTGTGGAATTACCACCGAAAATTGATCCACCTGCGACCCGCCAAATGGTGGATCGTATGATTGAGGAACAGGGTTTAAAAGTGTCTGTGGGCAGTGATTTTCATGGTGAAAATATGCCGTGGGTTAAACTGGGGCATATTCCTGTTATGAAAGTAGGGCAAGTCGGGATTTGGGAACTTTTTCAGTAAATGCTGAATTAGTTTTGACCATTATTGCCCCATTTTAAGTAAGGCTCTCTTTGACTGAGAAGGTCGTAGTAGCGTTTTACATGTGGACAGTCAGGTTTCTCAAATGGTGTTAGATACCAACGCTGTACAGAAAGCCCAATTGGAATATCTGCCAATGAAAACTGCTGACCCGCGACATACGCCTGAGTGTTTGCGAGTTGGTTTTCTAAAATGAGCATCATGCTATTCCACGCTTGAATACTTTTTTCAACTTCCTTCTGATCTTGATGTTCAGGAGAGTTCCGAATAATGTGCATCAGGGCATAGACCCAACTGTTATTGAGCTCAATCCCTTGCCAATCAATCCATTGATCAATCAGTGCACGTGTTTTTGGCTCTGTTGGATAAAGTGCTGAACCACCATAAGCATTGGCCAAGTAACGAATAATCGAATTCGATTGCCAAAGAATCAACTCATCATCAATGAGTACAGGAATGGTGGCGTTCGGGTTTAATTGTACAAATTCTTGTTCTTTCGGGGAGCGGAAGCCACGACCCCAATCTTCACGCTGGTAAGGTAAATGTAATTCATCACATAACCAGAGGACTTTTCTGACATTGATGGAATCTGTTCGTCCTAAAATTTTAATCATATTTTGACTCCTGATCTTGATTTTTAAATATTTGTTTAATTTCGTCTTTTTTGTTTTACAAAGAGGACTGTTGATTTTGAATGGTTGGTTTTATAAGAGATTGTTATCCTGTGCTTGGATTGGTGGTGGAGTCGGCTTACCTAAGGTGCCAAGTAATTCAATTTCAATGGTACGTACCATTGCATCTAGGGGTAAATCATTACTTTGTGTGCCAAACGGTTCTTCAATTTCTGAACTTAAGGCATCTAAGCCCAAAAAGGTATAGGCCAAGATACCGACCAGTAATGGCGTAGCCAGTCCTAAAGTTGCACCTAAACTAAACGGGAGCATGAAACAGAAAAAATACACGGTACGATTTAGCAATACAGAATAAGCAAAAGGTAATGGCGTTGTGGCAATTCGGTCACAGCCTGTTTGTACCAAGCTCATTTCCGCCACATGTTCATTCATTTGTGCATAAATAATGTCTGAGATTTCACCTTCTTTTAAGGCCTGCATTAGTTCCCATTGAATCAGACTGAGCGTGTACTGCGGAGCGTTGACCTGTTGATACAGTTGAGCCAACGCTTGCGGGCTTAAGCCTGTAGTTTCAGTCAGTTCGGTTGGGTTCTCAGTCTGATGGCGCAGTCGGTCACGCAATACGTTGGCAAAGACAATGACATGCTGAATGACTCGTTCACGCCGTGCCTGTGTAAGAATACGACAGTTACGGTCAAAGTGGCGTGCATTGGCAATCAACATGCCCCAAAGTTTACGCGCTTCCCACCAGCGGTCATAACAAGCCGTATTTTTAAACCCAAGGAAAATGGACAGTACAACACCAATCAAAGTGAAGCCAACCAAGGGAAGTTCTGGAAAATGAAAATATCCCATGTGTGATACACCACCGACAATGGTGGAAATCAGCATGACCACGCCTAAGGGGGGTAAAACTTTCGGAAGGATGGTACCGCGCCATGAAAATAAAATTTTAAAGACGTCGGGTTGTTCTCGCACAATCATGTGGGCTGATTCATCATTTATTTTTGCTTGATCTTCATCTGTCGTTTAGGTTTTGTCAATATCGGTTGAAAAGCTTTAAGTGGACTTGATCAAGCCCTGCTCAGCAAACGAAAAACTACCTGTCGCAGCAATCACGCAATGATCCAACAATTGTATTTCAAGCAGTTGACAGGCGTGCGCAATTTGTTGCGTTAAGGCAATATCCGCAGCCGAAGGCAGGGCATGTCCTAAAGGATGATTGTGTGCGATCACAATCGAGCTGGCTTGTTGTTGCAAGGCATAACGCAGTAATTGATTCAGGGAGACCGTACAACTATTCAGTGAACCAAAAAAGAGTTTTTTAAAATTCAGTTTGCGCAGTTGACTGTCTAGGCACAGAACCGCAAATACTTCTTGCGTTTCTCCCAACAGTTCAAAGCGTAAATAATCAAGCAGTTGTGAGGAATTTTGAATTTCTAGACTGTGTTGCTGTAATTGCTGTGCCACATAACGCCGTCCCAATTCTTTGACTGCCATGAGCTGAGAATATTTAGTGGCTCCAATGCCATGAAACTGACTGAGTTGAGGGAGTTCAGCATTCAGAATAGGGGCTAGCCCACCAAAGTGATGAATGAGCAGTCGGGCTAATTCAACGGCTGAATGTTGTTTGGAACCAGAGCGCAGAAAAATAGCCAATAATTCAGCATCTGAAAGGCTATTCGCCCCTTGTTGTAATAAGCGTTCGCGTGGACGCTCTTGTTCGGGCCAATGTTTGATCGATAGATTCATTTTTGTTGAGCTTTTTCATGTTTATTATCAAGTTTTACCCTAGTCAATCACTTGGGTATGCGGATATTTAATGCTATTGTGAGCGCCACTGCAACAGAAAGGTATACTGTTTGTGAGCTTTGATTTAAGTGTAATTCCAAATAAAAACATCATTTTGGCTGTAACAGGCGGAATTGCAGCCTATAAAAGTGCCATCTTAGTTCGTCGACTTAAAGATCAGGGATTTAATGTCCGTGTCGTGATGACGCATGGTGCTCAGGCTTTTATTACCCCACTGACCTTTCAAGCCTTGTCTGGCAATCCCGTGCATACAGAATTACTTGATCCAGAAGCCGAAGCAGGCATGGGACATATCGAATTGGCGCGTTGGGCAGATTTATTGTTGGTGGCACCTGCCAGTTGCGATACTTTAGCCAAGTTTGCCGCAGGTTTGGCAGATGATTTGCTCAGCACTTTATATCTTGCGACCAAAGCACCCGTTTGGGTTGCACCTGCCATGAATCAACAAATGTGGGCAGCTAAAGCCACGCAGCGTAATTTGAATACCCTGATTGAAGATGGCGTGCATGTGATTATGCCAGAAGCCGGTTCTCAAGCATGTGGTGATGTGGGTTTAGGTCGTATGCCTGAACCAGAAGATTTGGCTTATCAAGTCACAGAATATTTTCATAAAGCACAACGCGCAATTGCTGAAAAATTTGGTCTATTGGCAAGTAAGCATGTAGTGATTACAGCAGGTCCAACCCGTGAAGCGATAGACCCTGTGCGTTATATTTCTAATCACAGTACAGGCAAAATGGGCTTTGCGTTGGCGGCTGCCTGTTATGCAGCTGGGGCAAAAGTGACTTTAATTGCAGGTCCTGTCAGTTTAGATACTCCAAATGGGGTACGCCGTGTGAACGTATCCTCTGCGATTCAAATGTTGAATAGCAGTATGCAAATGTTGGAAGAAGGCTGTGATATTTTCATTGCCACAGCAGCAGTCGCTGATTATCGCGTTGCTGAAGTGGCTGAACATAAAATTAAAAAATCGGGTGATGAGCTCAATGTCGCTTTAGTGAAAAACCCAGACATTGTGGCGACTATTGCTCAGCAACAAAAGCGCCCATTTATGGTTGGCTTTGCCGCAGAAACACGTAATGTGGAAGAATATGCAGCAGGCAAGTTGGTCGCCAAAAAACTGGACATGATTGCCTGTAATGATGTGTCACGTGCTGATATTGGTTTTGCTTCGGATGAAAATGCCATGACGGTGTTTTTTGCCAATCAATACCATATGGATAAACGTGATTTAGAAAAAGCCTCAAAACAAGAGATTGCGCAACAATTGGTCGAAGCCATGCACGATGCTTTACAACAACATAAAGCCAAATAAACGTGTGAAATTTTTATCAAAATGCAACGAATCCGTTGCATTTTTTATGTATGCTACATCAGTAGAATAAAACAGAATGTTTAAATAAACATTTTTGTATATTTGCCCACGATAAATAAATCATAGCCACAGTTTTTGATAGGACATCCTCATGATTAAAAAAACTTTAGCCACCGTTGTAATGTTGTCATCTTTGCTATTGAGCAATACCGTTATGGCAGCGGGTTTACAAGATGATATGAAAACCCTAGGGAAAAATTATAAAGCCTTTAACCAAGCCTCAACACCACAAGCTGCAACCAGTGCTTTGAACAATATGCGTGGTGCTGCGGTACATGCTAAGCAATATAAATTGACCGCGCATACCGCTGAAAAAGTGCCAAGTTCAAGCGCTTTATTTGACCAGATTATTGTAGAAATTGATAAAACTAAAGCACTTGCGCAAGCTGGTAAATTAGATGAAGCAAAAAAAGAAGGCAAAAAAATTGCGGCGTTACGTGATCAAGGTCATAAATACTATGCACATTGATCTGGGGTAATCATCTCAGCGATAGATCAAAAACTGTACCCTTGTTGGTGCAGTTTTTTTATGCCTGATCAATTAAGGTAGTGACTCAAACTGAGCATGATTCGGATTTTCAGCTATAGCAAGAATTGCTAAAGTGAAAAGGAAATCTGCAAGGATGAATGAATATGTCTTCACAACAGCATTATCAGCGAGTAGCTCAAGCGATTGAGTATATTCAGCGAAATTTTCAGCATCAGCCGACGCTGGAGGATGTGGCGGCACATGTACATTTAAGTCCTGCATATTTTCAACGTTTATTTAGCGAATGGGCAGGCACCAGTCCTAAGAAATTTCTGCAATATATCAGCGTGGAACATGCCAAATCGATTCTAACTTCAACAGCATCTCATGCACTTTTAGATGCGACATTTGACACAGGATTATCCAGTGGCAGTCGCTTACATGATTTATTTATTCAAATTGAAGGCATGACACCTGCCGAATATAAACAGGGCGGGGCTGGCTTAAAGATTTCTTATAGTTTTGCAGAAACTTTATTTGGGCGTGTGTTGGTGGCTTCCACACCAAAAGGAATCTGTGCACTGGCTTTTGTGGAACAGAATGCGCAAGCCCTGAATGAATTACACGCCAAGTTTCCTCATGCTGAATATATTGAGCAGACGGATGAAATGCAGCAGCGTGCAGTGGCTTTGTTGACAGCACAGCCAAACTCGATACAGCACGTCAAGCTGCATTTAAAGGGTTCAGCTTTTCAATTAAAGGTGTGGGAAAGTTTACTTAAGATTCCTGCGGGTCAACTGGCGAGTTACCGTGACGTGGCATCGCAGATTGAGCAACCCAAAGCAGCACGTGCGGTGGGGAGTGCCGTGGCACATAATCCCGTGGCATTTTTAATTCCATGTCATCGGGTCATTCAAGCGTCAGGCGTACTCGGCAATTATCATTGGGGAGCAACCCGCAAGACGGCGATGATTGGTTGGGAAAGTGCCCAAATTCATGCCCATTCAGCAGAGGCTTAAATGTCATTATTTCCCGTCGAGTTTGATTCTAAGCAGAATTTATTGCCTTATCAGGGCTGTGTGCATTACTACGGTCAAATTATGGATAGTGTTTTGGCGGATCATTATTTACATCGACTATTAGAAAGTATCGTTTGGCAAAATGATTTGGCGGTAATTTTTGGTAAGACCATTGTGACCAAGCGTAAAGTGGCTTGGTATGCCGATCAGGCTTTTTCCTATACCTATTCTAAAACCACCAAACAAGCGTTGCCGTGGACGCCTGAGCTATTGGGATTGAAAGCCTTGGTTGAAGCCAAAACGGGTGAGACGTTTAATGCTTGCTTATTAAACTTATATCATTCAGGTGAAGAAGGAATGGCATGGCATAGTGATGCCGAACGAGAACTGAAACAACATGCTGCGATTGCTTCTTTAAGCTTGGGTGCCGAGCGGAAGTTTGCTTTTAAGCATAAACATACTCAAGAAAAGGTCGAGTTGGTGTTGGCACATGGCAGTTTACTGGTCATGAAAGATGAAACCCAAAGCTATTGGTTGCATCGGTTGCCTCCGACCAAAAAGGTGCTTGATGTGAGGGTAAATCTAACCTTCAGAATGATGAATGAAGCGCAATAAAAAAAGGCTGAATAATCTATTCAGCCTTTTAAAAATCCATGATTTTGCAATGCAAAAGTCTGGGATTATGCTTGACCTTCAGCCATCGCTGTTTGAGCGCGTTGCATATTTGCTTCGAATTCAGCATCAAAGTTGATTGGTGTTAACAATAATTGAGGGAAGCTGCCTTTGGTAACCATATCATTTACCGCTTCACGCAAGAATGGGAACAAAATGTTCGGGCAGTATGCACCTAAAATATATGGAAGGCGTTCTTCTTCAACTGCATCAATCAGGAAGATACCTGCTTGAGTTACATCAACAATAAATGCAGTCTCACCCGCATTATTTGCTTGAACAACAACTTTTAAAGACACTTCGAAATGGGTTGGATCAATCTTTTCTGCAGAAGAAGAAAGGTTGATATTCAGTTCAGGCTGCCATTCTTTAGTGAAGACTTGTGCGCCAGGAACTTCGAAAGAAATGTCTTTGGTATAAATACGTTCGAGTGCCAATTGTGGTTGAACTTGTTGTTCTTCGCTCATTCTTAAATCCTTAATATAAATTTGAACTATGCTTTATGGTTAAGCCAATAATCCGTCAAGTTTACCATCACGCTCTAAAGCATAAAGCTGGTCAAACCCACCAATAAATTGCTCACCAATAAAAATTTGTGGAACAGTACGGTGGTTCGTGCGTTGCATGAGTTCTACACGTACTTCAGGCGCTTCATTGGATAAATTAATTTCTTTATATTCAACGCCTTTACGCTCAAGAAGTTGTTTCGCACGAACGCAGTAAGGACATACAGTTGTAGAATAGATCGTTACTTCAGCCATTAGAGTCTCCTTAAGCAATTATTTCGCTTTTACCAAAGGTAAGCCTTGCGCTTTCCAGTTGCTAATACCACCATCTAAACGATAGCTATCTGCATGACCAACTTGTTGCAAAGCGGTACCTGCGACTTGACCAAGGTTGCAAATAAACACCAATGGACGTTCCGCAGATTTTAACTCTTCGACATGGCTTGCAATTTGGCTGTAGGGAATGTTACGGCTGCCACTGATGTGACCTTCACGGAAGTCTTTTGCATCACGTAAATCAATCAACATGGCATTTTTTGCTTTCACTAAAATACCGAGAGATTGTGGAGAGATTTTGCGACCGTTGCGTTGACCTTCTAAAACGAAGAACAACACCACTAATGCCCCAAGTGTTCCAAATAAAAAGGGGTGATTCCCCATAAATTCCAACCAACGTTCCACAAATCACCTAATTACAATTCAAAATTGCCTAGAGTATAGCTCATAAATATGGTGATCAAAATCACCGCTTCAAGGGGAGGACAGACAGAAAGTCTAATTTTTTTGCTGGGCTTCAGCAATTTCATCCATTAAACGTAAAAAACTGTCTAAACGACGAGGTAAAATTTCACCATTGCTGGCGGCTAAACGCAGTGCACACTGTTTTTCATGTTTATGAGTACAGTTACGGAACTGACAATAGCCCAATTGATTTTGAATCTCAGGGAAGCCTTGTTGCACTTTTTCAGTGGTCAGATGCCATAAACCAAATTCACGAATTCCAGGCGAATCAATCAGTGATGCACCCTGACCAAAAGGAATTAAACGCGTTGATGTGGTGGTGTGCTGACCTAAAGCTGAGTTTTCAGAAATAATATTGGTCTTTTGTGCAGCATTCGGAACCATGGTATTAATTAATGAGCTTTTACCCACGCCAGACTGTCCCACAAAAGCCACCGTTTCACCTTCAAGGCGTTGTGCTAAAGCACTGAGATCACCTGTAGATTGGCATTGCAGCACTTCATAGCCCAGATCTTGATATTCTTTGAGCATGTCCAGAATCGGATCATTTTCTTTGAGTAAATCAATCTTATTCAGTACCAGTAAGGCTGGAATATCCGCATCGGCACACGCCACCAAATAGCGGTCAATTAACGTAGGTGCAGGTTCTGGTAAAGGTGAAAACACAATCACAATCAAACTGATATTGGCTGCTACAGGCTTCACTTTATGATAACGGTCAGGACGAGTCAGCAGAGAACGACGCGGATGGATAGCCGTAATAATACCTAAACCCGTATTCGGGTCGGCTTGCCATTTAACTCGATCGCCCGTGACCAGTAATTCAAGATTGGTCCGTGTATGACAACGCCAAATACTGCCCAATTCAATCGGTTTCCAAAAAGGTTCAGGTTCACCATCTTGTACATGTGGTTTTTCAGGATGCATGTCTGGCACCGACAGGGCTTGCACCTCAAGCTGACGTCCGTAGTGTTGAACCACTAACCCTTCCAGATCATTTGACGTGTCAATTTCTTCTTGACGTGTTTGCTGCTGTTTCTGAATACGACGCTGCTGCTGTTCAGTTAAGCGACGTTTACGAATTAAAGCCATTCATATCCTAAAAAACCATGAATTCAAGATGGCAAAAATAGCATGAAGCGGGGGATGAATTACAGCATTCAGGGTATTAATTTGCTACTATAAATGTTTTTACAGCCAATAAGATTGCACATTTATGAGCAGCACGCCTGATACTCGCCTCATCTGGATTGACCTTGAAATGACAGGTCTAGATACCGATAACGACCAAATTATTGAAGTTGCAACGATTGTGACTGATGATCATTTGAATATTTTGGCGGAAGGTCCAGTATTGGCTGTGCATCAATCGGATTTAATCCTGAATGCAATGGATGAGTGGAATACCCGTCAACATGGCCAGTCAGGTCTGATTGAACGCGTGCGTCGTAGTAAATTGACGGCACGAGATGCTGAGCAACAAACCATTGAATTCTTAAAAAAATGGGTCAATCCAAAGAGTTCACCGATGTGTGGTAACTCCATCTGTCAGGACCGCCGTTTTTTACATCGTTTAATGCCTGAAATGGAACAATACTTCCATTACCGTAACTTGGATGTATCTTCAGTGAAAGAGTTGGCAAAGCGTTGGCGCCCAGAAATTATGAGTGGGCTCAAGAAAAATGCCTCTCATTTGGCCATGGATGATATTCGTGATTCGATTGCAGAACTAAAATATTACCGTGAATACTTCTTTATCATGAATAAAGACTAAATCAATATTGGCTGAAAATGGGGTGTTAAACCCCATTTTTATTTTAGTCTGTCATATTTTTAGGTTATATTTTCTACATTAAGCTAGAGGGTGTACGGCTTTAAGTTGATCTAAAGTAAAGTACAAATTTTTGTTTTTATTCATTTTAAATTATAAAAAAGAGTTTAAATATGCAAAGTAATAATCCAATACTCAATCGCGTCGAAGTTTACGCAGATTATAGCCAACCGATGACCGTTCAAGGTGCGATTCAAAAGTCTGTATTGTTGACTTTAATTGCCGCGGTACTGGGTTTAGGCATTTTCTTCTATAGCTTTATGACCTTAAATATTTCTATCGCCTATAGTGCTGCCATCGTGGGTGCCATTGGTGGATTTATTTTGGCGCTCATCACTACATTTAAACCCAATACAGCGAGAATACTTGCCATTCCCTATGCATTTTTTGAAGGTGCTTTTTTAGGTGGCGTTTCGGTTATTTTCCAATTGAAATTTCCAGGCGTACCATTGCAGGCATTATTGGCGACTTTTGTGACAACGTTGGTGATGTTTACTTTGTATCGTTTACAAATTGTGCGTGCCACAGAAAAATTTAAATCGGTTGTTCTTTCTGCCAGCATTGCCATTGCAATTGTGTTTGTGGTGCAACTGATCATGCGTTTAGCGTTTGGTTCAAGTGTGCCGTATATTTTTGAAAGCAATTGGTTAGGCATTGGTTTTGCCGCTTTTGTGGCGGTGATTGCATCTTTAAACCTAATTCTGGATTTTGATCTGATTGAAAGCAGTGCGGCCCAACACGCTCCGAAGTCTATGGAGTGGTTATCTGCGATTGCGCTATTGGCCACTTTGGTGTGGATGTATTACTCATTCATGCGTTTATTAAGCCTGATTCAAGGCGATGATTGATTATTCTGTTAAATCATCTTTCAGTTCATAACAATTCACCCTGCTTTGGCAGGGTGAATTGTTATGAATCTGTGATTTACTGAAAAAAGGCGCATTTTGCAATTTTGTTCTGATGCCAGACTTGGCATTATTCATCCTAAATTATTTTAAGTGAGATTCACATGTCACAAGGACTACTAGCGGGAAAACGCTTTCTGATTGCGGGCATTGCAAGTAAGTTGTCGATTGCATTTGGTATTGCTCAAGCATTGCATCGTGAAGGTGCGGAATTGGCATTTACCTATCCGAATGAGAAACTCAAAAAACGTGTTGATGAATTTGCAGCGCAATTTGGCTCAACATTGGTGTTTCCTTGTGATGTTGCTGTGGATGCAGAAATTGACCAAGCATTCGTTGAATTGGCAAAACACTGGGATGGTCTAGATGGTGTAGTTCACTCTATCGGTTTTGCGCCAGCGCATACTTTAGATGGTGACTTTACTGATGTTACAGATCGTGAAGGTTTCCGTGTTGCGCATGACATCAGTGCGTATAGCTTTATTGCAATGGCGCGTGCAGCAAAACCATTGTTATTGGCGCGTCAAGGTTGTCTATTGACTTTGACTTACCAAGGTTCTGAGCGTGTGATGCCGAACTACAACGTGATGGGTATGGCAAAAGCGTCTCTAGAAGCAGGCGTACGCTACTTGGCGTCTAGCTTGGGTGCTGAAGGTATTCGCGTTAACGCAATTTCAGCGGGTCCAATCCGTACTTTAGCGGCTTCAGGCATTAAATCATTCCGTAAGATGTTAGACGCGAATGAAAAAATTTCACCGCTTAAACGCAATGTAACCATTGAAGATGTCGGTAATGCTGCATTGTTCCTTTGCTCACCTTGGGCAAACGGGATTACCGGTGAAATCATGTATGTAGATGCAGGTTTCAATACGGTCGGTATGAGCCCTGATATGATGGGTGATGACTAATCGCTTTGGCGACAAAAAAACGGCACTTTAAGTGCCGTTTTTTTGTCTTTTGTTTTTAATACTTAGTTCGGCAATTGCTGAATGGGACTACCCCCTAAAGCTTGCATCAGCGTGACATAGGCGTTGTATTGACTTTGTTTGGTATTAACCAAAGTCAAACGTGCACTACGCGTAGTTTCTTGTTGATCCAGCAAATTCTTTAAGGCGACTGCACCATAATGATAACGTACATCGGTTAAGCGCTCTGCTTTTTCAGCCAGTTCGAGATTACGTTGTTGTAGCTTGACTTGCTGATCCAACTCACTACGTGCAGACAAGGCATTTTCAACATCGCCAAAGGCCTGATATAAGCTCTGACGATATTGCACGATGGCTTTTTCATAGTCTAATTGGCTAATCGCAATATCTTTTTTCATATCGTTATATTGCAAAAATGGCAGGCTTAAACTGGCACCTAAAGTCAGGGCAGGATTACGCAAAAGTTGCGTTAAAGAGGTACTACTGCTGCCTAAATTTCCAGTTAAGCTGATGGAAGGATAATAACTCGCCGTAGTGGCATCTTTAGTGGCTAAACTCTCACGTAAACGCAGCTCAGCCGCTTTTAAGTCTGGACGACGTGACAGGATATCTGCGGGTAAGCCTGCTGCAATACTCGGTAAAGCCAGTTGTGGCAAACGTTGTGGTTCTTGAATATTCAACTGCTGGATAGGCATATGCAGCAGTACCGCAAGCGTAGTACGTGTTTCGACTAAGCTTTGCTGAATTTGGCTGAGACTGGCTTTCTGACTTTGTACTGATTGTTCAGCTTGAGTCAGTTCTAAGCCAGAAACAGAACCTGCTTGATACTGAACTTTAACCAAGTCATAGAGTTTTTGTGAGGTGGCAAGACTTTGCTGTGCGGTGCTGAGGCTTTCATGATAATAAGCCAATTGCCAATACAGTTTGGCTGTGGTGCCAATCAGGCTTTGTGCTGTGGCTTGCAAATCCTGTTCAGTTGCTAGTGCTTCCCATTTTTTCGCTTCGGTTTGACGTGCCAATTTGCCAAATAAATCTAATTCATAACTCAACCCTGCACCTAAAGATAGCCCTTTGGAGCTGTCATCGCCTGAATTTAAATCGAAAGTATGACCTGTGGAAACAGTAGAGTTAACACGTGGCTTTTGCTGATTCTCTGTGAGCGCTGCTTGTAAACGTGCTTGCTTTAAGGTGATGCCTGCAACGGCCAAGTCGGTATTTTTAGCTAAGACCTCATCAATTAATTGGTTCAGTTGCGCATCACCAAATAAGGTCCACCATTGATCAGCATAAATGGCTTGCTGTCGTTGTTGTACAGTCGTGTGAGCATATTGGAACTGAGCAGGTGTTTGCACACTGGGTGCTTGATAAGGTGTTTTAACTACAGCCGCACAACCCACTAAAGTACTACCGAGTAGCATTGCCGTACACAGACGTGTAAATGAAAACTGCATAATTTGTCCTTATTCTCTAGCAAGTGCTGCTACTGGGTCGAGTTTGGCTGCATTTTTTGCAGGTAAGAAACCAAACACCACACCAATTAACGTCGAGCATACAAATGCGGCAATAATCGAAGTGGTTGAATAGGCAACCCCAAAATTACCACCTGCAAATTTTTGAATGATTTGTCCTAGACCAAGGGACAGCAACACACCTAAAACTCCGCCAATCAGGCAGACCAAAATGGCTTCAATTAAAAACTGTTGTAAAATGTCACTTTGACGTGCACCCACTGCCATTCGTACGCCAATCTCTTGGGTTCGTTCGGTCACCGAAACCAACATAATATTCATGACCCCAATTCCGCCAACCACCAATGAAATCACGGCAATAGCAGAGACCAATAAGGTCATGGTACTGGTGGTTTTTTCAATGGTTTGACGAATACTGTCACTGTTCATGGTAAAGACATCTTGTTGACCATGACGCAGTGTTAATAGGTTCACAATCGCATTTTCAGCCGCGCTAGTGGAGTATTTGTCATTAATTTGCACAATAATATTCCGTACATTGCTCTGACCCAGCATACGGCTCATGACCGTGGTGTAAGGCATATATACGTTTAGGGTATCATCGGAACCCATCGCACTGGTTTGTGGTTCTACGACCCCGATAATTCGCCCGGGGACACTGCCAAGTAAGATCACTTGTCCAATCGGATTGGTACCATCACTAAAAAATTGCTTTTGGGTATTGCTATCAATCACGATATCTTGAGTACGGTCACGGACACTGCGTTGATCAAAGGTTTGCCCATTTTTAAAAGTAAGCCCTTTAACGGTGAAATAATCTCCGCCAACACCATTGATGGTGGCATTGGCTTCGTTTTGTTGATAGCGAATGGTTTTCGATGAACTCACCATGGGACTGACGGCACTGACATACGGCTGGGTGGCGAGCGCTTCAGCATCAGCAGGAACCAGTGTTTTAAAGTTTGCCGTTTTGGAGTTGTCACCAAAACCACGACCTTGGAACACGGTAATGGTATTGGTGCCTAGACTACTAATATTACTCAGGATCTGCTTCTGAGAACCATTGCCTAATGCGACTACAGTTACCACCGATGCAATCCCAATAATAATCCCGAGCATGGTCAAAAAGGTGCGCATACGATGGGCATTCATGGACAAGATCGCCATACGGAAGGCTTCACCTAAACGGTCGAGTAGAGAACGCCATGCAGAAACACTTTTATTTTTTTCTTGCTGGGCAGAAATCGCCGTTTCTGCATCAGGGTCAGTATGTAGTTCAGTGTCATGTTCTGGTTGATTGACACGATCTGCAATAATTTGACCATCGCTGATTTCAATAATCCGCGAGGCATTTTTCGCCACTTGCATATCGTGGGTCACCAAAATAATGGTATGACCTGCGGCATTCAGCTCACGCAAAATCCGCATCACTTCCACGCCGCTGTGTGAGTCCAAAGCACCTGTCGGTTCATCGGCAAGAATGACATCGCCACCATTCATCAGCGCACGCGCAATAGACACTCGCTGTTGCTGTCCCCCTGAGAGTTGACTCGGACGGTTTTGGGTTTTATTGCCCAGTCCGAGTTCCGTGAGCAAGGCGGTTGCTCGTTGCTTACGGGCATAGGGGGTGGTGCCTGCATAAATGGCAGGAACTTCAACATTGCCTTCAGCAGTTAAATCGCCTAGTAAATGGTAACGTTGGAAAATGAAGCCAAAATATTCACGACGTAATTCAGCCAGTTGATCGGGTGCGAGTTGTCCAGTCTCTCTGCCTTTGACCAAATAGCTACCTGAGGTAGGACGATCCAGACAGCCGAGAATATTCATTAAGGTGGATTTACCCGAACCTGATTGACCGACAATTGCAACCAGTTCGCCTTCGTAAATGGTCAGATCAATCCCTTTGAGAATTTGAACAGTACTTTCACCAGCAGGAAATTCTCGGACCAAATTGCTGACTTCAAGCAAGGCTTTTTTTGTCATGCTTACATTCCCATTGGTGGACCATTACGACGTTTATTGCTGCTATTGGCAGAGGCCGCAGAGGTATCTGAACTGTCTGCTATCACCACTTGATCATTTTCTTTTAGACCTGCCAGAACTTGTGCATTCACACGGTTATTAATCCCAATCAGAACTTGTTTAGGCTGAGCAGAACCATCGGCTTGTAATACACGAACTACGCTGACGGTGGCCTTACCTTCTTTGACCAATTGTTGCTGTGCCGCATTTAAATTAAGACGTTCAAGACGTGGGCCTTGTGGATGATCTGTCTCTGATTTGGCTTGAGCACTCGAGGCAGCTTGCGTTTTGGTCGCACTATTTTGCTTATTGTTTACAGGGCGAGTCGAAATGGCCGAAGAGGGAACCAATAAGGCATTTTTTGCAGAATCAAGCACGATATACACTTGAGCCGTCATATCAATACGTAGCTTGCCATCATTATTGGGTACATCAAATAAAGCGTTGTAATAGATTGCGGTACTTGATGAACTTGAAGTGCTGGTACTACTATCGCTACTAATTGAATCGGGTGCAGGTTCAATCTGACGTAGAGTGGCATAACGTTTGCTGTCATCACCCAAAGTCGTGAAATAGACTTGTTGTCCTTTTTCGACTTTCATAATGTCCGCTTCACTGACCTGCGCTTTAATGGTCATATTTTGTAATTTGGCAATTTTAACAATGGTCGGTGCACTTTGATTCGCATTCACCGTTTGACCTTCTTCGGTCACAATCGCAACCACTGTGCCATCAGTCGGCGCCACAATACGGGTATAACCGATATTGGTTTGCGCCGTGGATTTGGTCACTTTTGCAGATTCAATCTGTGCATCGATGGCCTTAATTTGTGCTTGTGCAGTTTTAAAACTTGCTTCTGCAGATTCGAGTTCTGCTTTTGAGGTTGCATCCTGTGCAAACATTTGTTGTTGACGCTTATACGCCAGTTGTGTCTCATTCAGATTGGCTTCTTGCTGTAAGCGTTGAGCTTCAAGATTTTTAATATTGGCTTCAGCCGTTTTAAAACTATTTTCTTGTGTGGTGGAATCAATTTGCGCGATTAACTGCCCTTGTTTGACTTCGTCGCCTAACTGTACATACATTTTTTGAACTTGACCTGACACCTGCGCACCGACACTCACCAGTTTAGTGGCGTCTAAAGTTCCTGTGGCGAGTACGGTATTTTCAAGATCTCCACGTGTGACGCTTTCGGTAATATATTGGGGTTGTTCCTGTTTGGGTTTGAAGTAATTCCAAGCCAAATACGCGAGTAAAGCGGCACAGAGCAGTGCAATAATAATTTTAAAAGATTTTATTTTTGGCATAGGAGTCAGGGAGTAAAAAATAATCATGCATAGTATAAAAGTGAAATGCGGATAAATCGTGGATTTTTTATCAATTTGTAAATGATAATTATTCTTTTGTAAGTTTTAAGTCAAAATTCGCCAACATCTCATCCATAGGCTGCACAACATTCTAATTTTCTGACGTCATTGTCTACAGATCGGTCTGCTAAAAATAGCCAGGTGAGTGAAACAACTGCCTTCCGCAGAGCATCGCAATCGCTTGTAGAATCAGTTGTTCAGGATTTTCCTGACCTAAACCTTTAATTGATGCATCTATTCTTAATAAAAGTGTGGGCCAAGTGAGAAACTGTTTCGGATTTAGTCGGCGTAAGGCTTGTTGATAAAGACTCACTTTGGTTTTCCAAATCCCGAGCTGTAGTGCATTTTGTGGTTGTTCAAAAAGCTGCATCAAAAGGCGCATCTCTTTGCTAATGCTCCACAGCAATAAGCTCATCGGTTCACCCGAAGCCAACAGATATTGGTAAATTTTTACGGCTTGGGCAAAGTTACCCTCGAGCAAAGCATCACTTAAATCAAAGGTGCTATAACGTGATTGGTCTTGTAGGCAGGCAAACAGTTGTTCGATACCAATTTGTGCCAAATCAGGAAAAGTATCTCGTACCCGCATTAGGCTGTTCTTTGCCGCGAGTAAATTATGCTCGTGATGTTGTTCCAGCCATTGCCATGCATTGTTGGCCAATTGAATACCGAGTTTTTCTGCTTCAACTGCCAAAATCCGTTGTCGATCTTGTGGGTAATGGGCAGTCAAAGTGACATTCACCCCATTGGCATCAATGACTTTAAAGAAGCCAGATTTTAAATTGCTGCTGTCCTGCTTTGGCATCACAATCAACAACAAGTTTTGTTCATTGTGTTGTAGATATTGGGTCAGTAATTTAATGCCATTGGCATCGGGTTTGATGTTGCCATGTACTTCAATCGCGAGTTGTGTCGAAAATAACGACAAACTGTTCAAGGCATTGAAGACGGTTTTCCAATCGCTCACATTCGATATGTCATAGCGTTGACGTTCAATATTTTGTTCTTGCCAGCTTTTACGAAAAGCATCGAGTAGATTCTGTTCGAGGAGGGGTTCTTGACCATGCAGCACCCATGCACCACGTGCCTCAGGAATGCGTTTAAGGGCCTGCAAATAGTCGAGTTTCATAACGATTAAGGTTGAGTTGTTGTAGGAATAACTTTAGGTAAACGGTTTGATGAAATTTGGCGCACAATTTGTTGTGCAACGTCATCGACCAAAACATCTTTTAAGAATTTTTCTTCTTGGTCATCGGTGTTGACCGTTGCCAAATTATATTGGTAGCTACGTGATGCTGTGACGGTACGCATTTCAGTTACAGGATTACCTTGCGCATCTTCAATACGGAAAGTCACATTCAAACGTAGGAGCGTTTCGATCAGTTTGCCGCGCAGCTCTTGGCGAACGGGCGTATAACTATACACATGTAAGTGGTAAGCATTCGGGCTGTTACTGAGTTGAACATTGGCAGCACCTAAATAAATGGATAATTTTTCTTCTAATTCTTCTGTATCTTTAGGCAGAGATAAACTCATCTGTGCATACGCCACTGGATTCGCAGAAGGTTGAGTTCCTTTCAAATGAAAACCACAGCCCACCAAACCTACACCTAGACCGCAAGTGAGAATAAGAGTTGCGAAACGTTTGCCTAAATGCATGGGTTTTCCTCTGTTTACTCTTTTTAAGAAAAAGAAAAATAATATGTCATGATTGTATGTGCAAAGCCCGTTGACTAGCAACGGGCTTTGTTTGGGTTTTGTTTATTCCTTTCCGTTTCCCCCTCTTTTTGAAAGAGGGGTTAGGGGAGATTTTCTAATAAAATCCCTCCAAACCTCCCTTTATAAAAGGGAGGCTTTAAGGCTTTAAACCACCAAATTCACTAGTTTATTTGGTACCACAATTTCTTTTTTGGTTGGACCTGTCAAGAATTGTTGTACTTCTGGCAAGGCTTTTGCCAATGCCAATAATTCATCTTTTGATGTATCCACAGACACTTCTAATTTGCCACGCAATTTACCATTGATTTGCACCACAATAGTTTGCGTATTCCGTGTCAATGCAGATTCATCTACAACAGGGAACAAGCTTTGCGTCAATTCAATGCCAAACTGAGTCAATAAAGTTTGACTTAAATGTGGGGCAAATGGCGCAAGTAAAGTCAGCAAGGTAATGATGGCCTCGCGTGCAACGGCAACATCATTATCATCTTTCGCTTCGAACTTATTGCTGGCATTTAATAATTCCATTAATGCAGCAATAGCGGTGTTGAATGCATGACGACGTTCGATGTCATCACCCACTTTTTGAATGGTTTCATGCGTTTTACGACGCAAGTCTTGCGCATCTTTAGAAAGCGTTGCGGTATCAATAGCAGCAGCTTGATTGCCTTTTTCTAGGAAACCAGTTACCAAACGCCATACACGTTTCAAGAAACGGTTTGCACCTTCAACACCTGCATCCGACCATTCTAAAGATTGATCTGGTGGAGCTGCGAACATCATGAATACACGTGCCGTATCTGCGCCATATTGATCAATAATCGCTTGTGGGTCAATCCCGTTGTTTTTCGACTTAGACATTTTTTCTTGTCCGCCGATGACAACTTCTTCACCATCACCTGAATATTTAGCCGAAAGAATACGACCTTTTTCGTCGCGCTCTAATTCGATGTCGGCAGGGTTAAACCATGTTTTTTTGCCATTCGCAGCTTCACGATAGAAGGTATCTGCCAAAACCATGCCTTGGGTTAACAAGTTAGTAAATGGTTCATTACCTTGTACCACGCCTTCATCACGCATCAACTTGTGGAAGAAACGTGCATAAAGTAAGTGCAGAATCGCGTGTTCAACACCACCAATGTACTGATTTACAGGCAACCAAGATTGAGCTGCTTCTGGTTTAACTAAACCACCCGTAAAGTCTGGAGATGCATAACGAGCGTAGTACCAAGAAGATTCTACGAATGTGTCGAGTGTGTCTGTTTCACGACGAGCATCAGCGCCACAGCAAGGACAAGTCGTTTCATAGAATTCAGGCATTTTGTTCAGCGGGTTACCAGAACCATCTGGAACCACATCTGTTGGTAATACCACAGGCAATTGATCTTCTGGGACAGTCACTTGACCACAAGTGTCACAGTTGATCATTGGAATTGGACAACCCCAGTAACGCTGACGAGAAACACCCCAGTCACGTAAACGGAATTGAACCTTAGAGTTTGCTAATGCTTGTGGTTCTAATTTTGCAAGGAACGCATCAAATGCAGCTTGGAATTCTAAGCCATCGAATTCGCCAGAATTAACCAGTTTACCTTCTTTAGAACCGTACCATTCTTGCCACTCAGTTGCAGAGTAGTCTGCATCGTCAGCGCCTTTGGCATCAATCACTTGCTTGATTGATAAATTAAACTTGTTAGCAAATTCAAAATCACGTTCGTCATGTGCAGGTACAGCCATAACAGCGCCAGAGCCATAAGACATTAATACGTAGTTTGCAATCCAAACAGGAAGCTCTTTACCTGTCACCGGATGTTTTACAAATAGGCCTGTTGCCATGCCTTTTTTCTCGGCAGTGGCTAAATCAGCTTCTGCAACTGAGCCCATACGACATTCTTCAATAAATGCCTTAAGTTCAGCATTATTTTCCGCAGCTTTAAGTACCATTGGATGTTCGGCTGCAACGGCAACATAGGTCACACCCATTAAGGTGTCAGCGCGTGTAGTGTAAACCGTCAAACCATCAGCATAGAGTTCTGGATTTGCTGAAGGGAATGTGATTTCCATGCCTTGCGAGCGACCAATCCAGTTACGTTGCATGGTTAAAACCTGTTGTGGCCAACCATCTTTTAAGGTATCTAAATCGTCTAATAATTCTTGCGCATAATCGGTAATGCGGAAGTAGTACATTGGAATATCACGTTTTTCGACCAATGCACCTGAGCGCCAACCACGACCATTTTCAACTTGTTCATTGGCTAAAACAGTCTGATCTACTGGATCCCAGTTTACAGTTGAAAGCTTACGATAGATCAGCCCTTTCTTATAAAGTTGAACAAATAACCATTGTTCCCAGTGGTAGTATTCTGGTGTGCAGGTTGCAAATTCGCGATCCCAGTCTACAGACAAGCCCAATTTTTTTAATTGGTCACGCATATAAGCGATGTTTTCAAAGGTCCATTTTGCTGGTGCAACTTGGTGTGCAATTGCCGCATTTTCAGCAGGTAAACCAAACGCATCCCAACCCATAGGCTGTAATACGGTTTCACCTTTTAAACGATGGAAACGGCTAATCACGTCACCAATCGTATAGTTACGCACATGACCCATATGCAGCTTGCCACTTGGGTAAGGGAACATCGACAGAATGTAGCGACGAGGACCTTCGACAGTGTCGGCAACTTTAAAGACTTTACGATTTTCCCAGTCTTGTTGGACAGTGGGTTCAATCGCACTAGCTTGATATTCAGGGTCAATATGAGTAGTCATAAACGTATATAGGAACAACGGTTAAAAGTTTGCTGCACAGCATAGCGCAAAATGCACCTAAATGTGAATTTTGCGCAGGCTGAACCGTAAGAAAAATTAAACTATTTCGTAAAAGCTGATTTTATTCAGCTGGGTAATTTTTTCCATTTGGTCTAGGTGCAGGAACAGCTTTTACTTCACTTGGAGTTGGCGCAGCTGAAATAGGTGCTCTGGTATCATTTTCATTCATGTTTGGTACAGGTTTGGGCGCAGTTGCAGTATCTACAGGCATCGTCGAGTTATTCTGCTGCGTTTCTAAAGGAATATTATTGTTGCGGCTAGCTGTAGGTGCGGAATTGTTCCAACCATAAGTTTGAATTTTCCCTTTTTTCTGTGCACTTTTCGGGGGAGGTGTGGCGGTGTAATGGGTTGATCCATTCGCATCAACCCATTTGTAATAATCTTTAGCCCAAAGTGATGCACTGGAAGATAACAAGGTACAAGTGAGTGCGACACGGCTGATCAAATGAAATGGAAGTGACATAAGATTTTGTCCTGCTTTATTTCTCTGTGAAGATGTTCTGTCTGTAAATTAGTCGTAAAAGTAAATTTATAGATTCCAGAACGGAATAGGATGTATTCAAAATAGTATAGGTTGATTTTTCATATGAACAAGCAATTCCAGTGTTTAAACGTCTAAAAATGCATACATTTAATCTCGAAAAATTATACAGATAGATAAAATTTGGTGAAGATTCTACATAATTTATTGAATGCTTGATTAAGTATACTAAAAATCATGATTTGTTTAAAAAATAAACGGTCTGTAAATAATCAAAAAAAAGCTGATTTTTCAACTTGACAATACTGAGTTAAACAAGAAAAATGCTGTCTTCAGTTTTATGTACCTTCTCTCGATCACCCTTCGAAGAAGTGTTACGTCATGCAATGGGCGTCATCTCTAGCCGAGATGGTGAACAAAGCAAATAAAAATATGTTTATCCCAACATGTTTTAGATCCCATATTGCTCAAACAGCAAACGGGTCGGATTTTTTTCCTATTGCCATGAAAACTATGAAATATGTGTGCTATAACAGTGCAGACAATTAATGAATGAACACTGCTGATGTCTCCCATCAAGCGGTGATAAAAGATTAGGGTGAATCACGTTGGAACTTTTATCTGGTGGTGAAATGCTTGTTCGCGCATTAGCGGACGAAGGCGTTGAACATGTTTTTGGATACCCAGGCGGCGCAGTTTTACACATTTACGATGCGCTTTTTCAACAAGACAAAATCAATCATTATCTCGTACGCCATGAGCAAGCTGCTGGTCATATGGCAGATGCCTATTCGCGCGTTACGGGTAAAACGGGTGTAGTACTGGTCACTTCTGGCCCAGGTGCAACCAACACCGTTACTCCAATTGCAACTGCTTATATGGACTCAATCCCAATGGTGATTTTGTCTGGTCAAGTGGCTTCGCATTTAATTGGGGAAGATGCATTCCAAGAAACAGACATGGTTGGTATTTCGCGTCCAATCGTAAAACACAGTTTCCAAGTGCGTCATGCGAGTGAAATTCCTGCAATTATCAAAAAAGCATTCTATATCGCAGCTTCTGGTCGTCCAGGCCCAGTTGTGGTTGATATTCCGAAAGATGCAACCAACCCAGCAGAAAAATTTGCTTACGAATACCCAGAAAAAGTGAAGATGCGTTCTTATCAACCACCGCATCGTGGTCACTCAGGTCAAATTCGTAAAGCGATTGATGAACTCATTAATGCAAAACGTCCTGTCATTTATACAGGTGGTGGTGTTGTTCAAGGTAATGCATCTGCTTTATTAACTGAATTGGCACATTTACTGGGCTATCCAGTGACCAATACTTTAATGGGCTTAGGTGCTTTCCCTGGGAATGATGAGCAGTTCATCGGTATGTTGGGTATGCATGGTACGTATGAAGCCAATATGACCATGCACAATGCGGATGTGATTTTGTGTGTTGGTGCGCGCTTTGATGACCGCGTAACCAATAACCCTGCAAAATTTTGTCCGAATGCGAAAGTCATTCATATTGATATTGACCCTGCGACGATTTCAAAAACCATTATTGCGCATATTCCAATTGTGGGTGCGGTAGAGCCTGTTCTTCAGGAAATGCTGGCGCAGTTGAAACAATTGAATGTGTCTAAGCCAAATCCTGAAGTGATTGCAGCTTGGTGGTCGCAAATCAATGAATGGCGCAAAGTACATAGTTTGAATTACGACAAACCAACTGATGGTTCAATGAAGCCGCAACAGGTGGTTGAAGCATTAGATAAAATTACCAATAGCCAAGCAATTATTACTTCGGACGTTGGTCAGCATCAAATGTTCGGTGCGCTTTACTATAAATACACGCGTCCACGTCAATGGATCAACTCTGGTGGTCTAGGGACTATGGGAGTGGGTTTACCTTATGCGATGGCAGCGAAATTGGCTTTTCCAGACCAACAAGTTGTATGTATTACGGGTGAAGCATCGATTCAGATGTGTATCCAAGAGCTTTCAACCTGTAAACAATATGGCCTAAACGTAAAAATCCTTTGCTTGAATAACCAAGCTTTAGGCATGGTGAAGCAGTGGCAAGATATGAACTATGAAGGACGTCATTCTAGTTCTTATGTGGATTCACTGCCTGACTTCCCTAAATTGATGGAAGCGTATGGTCACGTTGGGATTCAAATTGACCATGCTGATGAGCTTGAATCTAAGCTTGCTGAAGCGATGGCAATTAACGATAAATGTGTATTCATTAATGTCATGGTGGATCGCACAGAGCATGTTTATCCGATGCTTATTGCGGGTCAGTCGATGAAAGATATGTGGTTAGGTAAAGGGGAGCGCACGTCATGAGACATATTATCTCTGTCCTTGTAGAAAACGAAGCTGGTGCGCTTTCTCGTTTGGTGGGTTTATTTTCTCAACGTAATTATAACATTGAGACCTTAAACGTTGCGCCAACTGAAGATCCGACCTTATCTCGTTTGACATTAACGACTTATGGTGATGACCATAAAATTGAACAAATCACCAAACAACTCAACAAATTGGTTGAGGTGGTGAAAGTGGTTGATCTGTCTGAAGGTGCGCACATTGAGCGCGAGTTGATGCTGATTAAAGTCAAATCACTTGGTTCAGCCCGTGCTGAAATTAAACGAACTGCGGACATTTTCCGTGCGCAAATCGTTGATGTCACCCCAACGACCTATACCATTCAAATCGCGGGTACAACTGAAAAAATTGATGGTTTTATTGATGCTCTAGCAGAGAATACCATTCTTGAAGTTGTACGCTCAGGTGTGTCAGGCATCGCGCGTGGCGAAAAAGTTTTAACCATTTAATTATTTAACAAGATTCAACCTCCTTTTGAGAAAAGAGGAGGATTTCATCAAACAATAAACCCTTGATGGAATTACAGAATATCAAGCATTTTAGCGGAGACAGCAATGCAAATTTTTTACGATAAAGACTGCGACTTATCTATCATCCAATCTAAGAAAGTAGCCATCATTGGTTACGGTTCACAAGGTCACGCGCATGCGCTTAACCTTAAAGATTCTGGTGTAGACGTAACTGTAGGTTTACGTGCAGGTTCTACTTCTTGGAAAAAAGCTGAAAATTCAGGTCTTAAAGTTGCTGAAGTTCCTGCTGCTGTAGCACAAGCTGACGTAGTTATGATCTTGACTCCAGATGAGTTCCAATCACAACTTTATCGTGACGTGATTGAGCCAAACATCAAAGAAGGCGCGACTTTAGCATTTGCTCACGGTTTCTCTGTTCTTTATAACCAAGTTGTTCCACGTGCTGACCTTGACGTAATCATGGTTGCACCAAAAGCACCAGGTCATACAGTACGTTCTGAATACCAACGTGGTTCAGGTGTACCTGACTTAATCGCAATTCATCAAGATGCGTCTGGTAATGCACGTAACTTAGCACTTTCTTATGCTTCTGGCGTAGGTGGTGGTCGTACAGGTATCATCGAAACTTCATTCCGCGAAGAAACTGAAACTGACTTATTCGGTGAGCAAGCAGTTCTTTGTGGTGGTGCTGTTGAATTAGTGAAAATGGGCTTCGAAACTTTGGTTGAAGCGGGTTATGCACCAGAAATGGCTTACTTCGAATGCTTGCACGAGCTTAAGTTAATTGTTGACTTAATGTTCGAAGGCGGTATTGCGGACATGAACTACTCAGTATCTAACAACGCTGAATATGGCGAATACGTAACTGGCGTTGAAGTGATTAACGAACAGTCTCGTGAAGCGATGCGTAATGCACTTAAACGCATTCAATCGGGTGAATATGCTAAAATGTTCATCAACGAAGGTGCGTTGAACTACCCATCAATGACTGCCCGTCGTCGTCAAAACGCTGCGCATGGTATTGAAGTGACAGGTGGTAAGTTACGCGCAATGATGCCTTGGATTCAAGCGAACAAGATTGTTGATAAAGAAAAGAACTAAGGTTCTGTACTTTACACAAAGAGGAAAGCATTGCTTTCCTCTTTTTTTATACCTTGTAGTTCAGTAAACAAAATCGTAGACAAATAAAAGAACTATTATTTTGATCAGGTTTTGAGTTGTAGGTGGTAAAACCTTGCTTTGGTGGTTTTTCTTATTTGCTTAAGAATAATGATTTTATATAAATATGTCGATTTTGATACAGGTTTAAAAATCCTAGAAACAAGTACTTTGGGATTTTCGCATTTATAGGATTTTAATGATCCATTTGAAGGTACGAGTTTGGGGCTTTATAATTTAGAAGCTCCGTTATCTATTGCTATCGATGCTTTCAGTAATAGGTTTTCTAGAAAATATCGTGTTTTGAGGATCATATTGATTTATACAATGTCAGCATGAATGTAGAAAACGGGTCACTCATAAAAAATGAAATAATATGCTAAATAAATGCGTTCATCATCTTTATCATGAAAGCAGATTCTAAATATTAGAATCCTGTGAAAGTAGGGTTATTTTGTCTATGCAAAAATTGCTTATTTCAGTTTTGAACTGAAATAAATGGGTTCTCATAGTTTTAATAATAAGAATTATAAAAGTATATAAATAATGAAAATTACATGTAATAAGTAAATAGATTGCAGTCTTAAGCGGTTTTGTTGCACAAATCTATTCTTAAAGGTTTCTTCAGCAATATAATTTCAAAATGAAGAAGTTTGCACTGAAAACCTATCGTACAACCAATTGGTCTTCCTATAACCGAGCTTTAATTAATCGAGGCAACATTTCCATTCGGTTTGATCCCAAAACACAATGGTATGCTCAGCCACACGGCAAGCATGGTCGAAATCAGACCTATTCCGATACAGCTATTCAATGTTGTTTGATGATCAAATCTCTATTTAGACTTTCTTTAAGGATGGTTACTGACTTTGTTCAAAGTCTCATTAAACTATCTGATTTGAATTGGTCAGCTCCAGATTATTCCACCCTTTGCAGAAGACAAAAGCATATTGATATTGCGATTAGCTATTAAAAAAAGTCGTGATGGTCTTCATCTACTCGTAGACTCAACTGGCTTAAGGTTTTTAGGTGAAGGTGAATGGAAACGTAACAAACTTCAGCCTGAATATCGTCGCCCATAGCGTAAGCTTCATATTGGTATAGATGCTAAAACCCTTCAAATTAGGGCTGTTCAGCTGACTACGAATAATGTTGGTGATTCTCACGTCCTCGGGAGTTTACTAGATCAAATCTCTCCTGATGAGCAAATTGATTCTATCTATGCAGATAGAGCTCATGACACCAAATATTACTGATAGGTAATTTCAGAGCGACGAGCACATGCAGTGATTCCACCTAGAAAAAATACGAAGCCTATGAAAGATAACAAACTGAGATCTTTAGAGAGAAATGAATTGCTGAAAACAGTTAAACACCAAGGAAAAACGACTTGGAAAAAGTGGTCTGGGTATCATTGTCGTAGTTTGGTGGAAACCAAGATGCATTGCATTAAATTATTAGGAGATAAACTCAATGCTAGAAACTTCGATAGTCAAATGGATGAGACTCATACCCGTATAGCAGTACTCAATAAGTTTGTAGAATTAGGCCGACCTCATATCCAAGTTGTCACTTAAATTTGAGTGATTTAGAAAAGTTCTATCTTTAAAGGCTTTATGCAACAAAGCCATTTCGTTGTAAAACCTTTAGGTTTTGTAAATGATCAACGAAAGGGAGGTAAAGGTTATCTCCCTTTTGTATTTCACGGGAATGTCAAACAACAATCATCAAACTGTAAAAAAAGACATCTAAGCTAAAAGAAAATCAAGCAATAGGTGTTATATGTCTTACATATCCACTGCGAGCCTGTTAAAACAACAAGATTTTCCAGAAAGTTTTAAGTTTTATTTTAGATTACAACAAAACAAAAACAGCAAAGAAGAAGTCAATGTTTTAAAAGACTTGGTTCGCCCACGGTTAAAAATAGCAATTGTTACAGAAACATGGCCGCCAGAAGTAAATGGGGTGGCGTTGTCCTTGATGCATCTCTGTAAGGGGTTGCAACGACAGGGACATAAAATCTTGCTGATTCGTCCAAATCAAACTACGCAAAGCATAGAGTTTTCCCCGAATAAAGAGTGTTTGGTCACTGCACAAAGTATTCCCAAATATCCAAGTTTACAATTTGGTTGGCCTCAGTTTCTAAAAGTAGCGAATGCCTTAGACGAGTTTATGCCGAATGTTGTTCATATTGTGACGGAAGGGCCTTTGGGCCTTACGGCCTTACACGCAGCTAAAAGCCGAAATATTCCTGTATCGAGTGGTTTTCATTCACCGTTTCAGGATTTCAGTCGCTTCTTTGATTTGGCTTTTTTGGTGAAACCGATACAGCATTATTTACGGTGGTTTCATAACAATACCCAACTGACCTGTGTTCCAAGTAAAGATACACAAAATGCCTTAAAGCAATTTGGGATTACTTGTCCGTTGGTTGTGGTGGGGCGGGGTGTAGACACGCAGCAATTTTCCCCGAACCATCGCTCTGATGCATATCGGTGCAGTTGGGGGGCAGATAGCAACACGACAGTGATGCTTTACGTGGGACGCTTGTCGCCCGAGAAAGAAATTGATGTATTGATTCGTAACTATATATGTATGCTGCAACGTTGTGAAAAACATTATAAATTGGTGATTACGGGGGATGGACCTGACCGTCAACGCTTAGAAGCTTTGGGTAAAGCACATGGAGTGATTTTTACAGGCAGCTTAACTGGTAAGAATCTTGCAAGTGTTTATGCCAGCGCAGATGTTTTTGTGTTTGCCAGCCAAGTAGAAACCTTTGGTAACGTTGTTTTAGAAGCAATGGCGAGTGGTTTACCCGTAGTGGCATATAATTATGCATGTGCTCATGCCCATATTGAACAGGGTAAAACGGGATGGCTGAGTCCATTAAATGATGTACATGCATTTTCAAATCAAATGCAGAATCTACCAAGACGACAACAACTGAATACTATGGGGCAAAGTGCCCGTCTTAACGTAATGGAAATGGGGTGGCATCATCCCGTGACTCAATTGGAACAAGCCCTATATCAAGTGGCAAAGGAAACTCGAATGATTGCATAAGCAAAACAAAAGCTTGAGGAGAGAAATTATGAATTTTAAGAATGCAAAAATAAAAATGCTCGATCTCGACTTAAAAGGCTGTTTATATCTGAACCATTTTTCCCATTCAGAACGAGTGGCACTTTTTTTTAAATTTATTAGCCGTTTAGGTGATGGTGTTTTTTGGTGCGCTATGTTGATGAGTCTTTGGATGTTGCAAGGTCTGTCTTATAGCTTACAAATGGTGTATTTGATTTTAGGCTCTTTACTGGGCACAGCCATTTATAAGATTCTCAAAACCAAAACTGTGCGCCCACGACCGTATCAGGTGCATCAAGTGATACGCCTGTGTGAGCGACCTTTAGACCATTTTAGTTTTCCCTCTGGACATACCTTGCATGCGGTCATGGCGAGTGTGGTAATCGGTTCAATTCAACCGATGTTATTGGTCTTAATGTTGCCCTTTACTGTGCTGGTTGCTTTGTCCCGTATGGTGCTCGGCTTGCATTATCCTAGTGATGTCGCTGTTGGCGCGGTAATAGGTGCGAGTGTTGCCGCGGTGATTATTGCGTGTGCACCAATGTTTAGTGTGGTCTTGTAGATTGAATCATGTTGAGCAGTTTTTCAGACATGATGAAATTTGTTAAAGTAGCCAATTCATAGCATAAATTAGGAACAGTCATGGGTTTACGTTGGACCGATACCATGGATATCGCGATTGAATTATATGAAGCACATCCAGATGTGGACCCGCAATGGATTCGTTTTACCGACTTACACGCGTGGGTGTGTGCTTTGCCTGACTTTAGTGATGATCCAACTAAGTCGACTGAAGGTTTGCTTGAGGCAATTCAAATGGCGTGGATTGACGAAGCCAGCTAATCCAGCATTTTTCTAGCAGCACATCGAAAAAATCTAGTTTTTTTACATTACAAAAGCTGATAGTTGCACATTATTCGGTATAATGCGGCAAAATTTTCACGTCTAATTTGACTTAAGGAGCCAATCATGGCTATTGAACGTACTTTATCTATCGTAAAACCAGACGCAGTTGCTAAAAACCACATTGGTGACATTTTTGCTCGTTTTGAAAAAGCTGGTCTTCAAATCGTTGCGACTAAAATGAAACACTTGACTCAAACTGAAGCTGAAGGTTTCTACGCAGAACACAAAGAACGTGGTTTCTTTGCTGACCTAGTTGCGTTCATGACTTCTGGTCCAGTTGTTGTATCTGTTCTTGAAGGCGAAAACGCAGTTCTTGCTCACCGCGAAATCCTTGGCGCAACTAACCCTAAAGAAGCTGCTCCAGGTACAATCCGCGCTGACTTCGCTGTAAGCATCGACGAAAACGCTGCTCACGGTTCTGACTCTGTAGCATCTGCTGATCGTGAAGTTAACTACTTCTTCGCTCAAACTGAGATTGCTCCGCGTACTCGTTAATTCGCAGTATTCGAACCAGATAAGTGTTATACTGCTTATCTGGTTTTTTTATTCTCTTTGAATTTATTTGCTTGAATATTGAGCAATCTCCTTCTATCTTCGACATGGTTTAGGTAATTACACATGAGTACTGAAGTGGTCGTTTCATCTGCAACGTCTGATGAATCGCAACAATCTTTGTCCACTCCAACACAGCAACCTTCTGTGGAAAAAGTGAATTTACTGGGCATGTCACGTCTTGAACTGGAACAATTCTTTGAAGCGATGGGCGAAAAGAAATTCCGTGCAGGACAGGTGATGAAGTGGATCCATCAATATTTTGTAACTGATTTTGCTGAAATGACCAACATTTCTGGCAAGTTGCGAGAAAAATTAGAGCGCGTATGTGAAGTCAAAGCGCCAGAAGTTGTACACCGTAACTATTCTAAAGATGGCACACGTAAATGGGTGTTCCGTGTCGGTGAAGGTACAGGTTCATTGGTTGAAACTGTTCTCATCCCAGCAGAAGATAAAACAGGTGCACGTAAAACTTTGTGTATTTCTTCACAAGTGGGTTGTGCCTTAGATTGTTCATTCTGTTCTACAGGTAAGCAAGGTTTCCAACGTGATTTAACCCCTGCGGAAATTATTGGTCAATTGTGGATGGCAAACTATTCCTATATGGAAGAAGTCCCTGTTGCTGAGCGTGAACGTACCGTGACCAATGTGGTTATGATGGGGATGGGCGAACCATTGCTGAATTATGATGCAGTCTTAAGCTCTATGCGCTTGATGCTGGATGATTTTGCTTATGGCATGTCAAAACGTCGTGTGACCCTGTCAACGTCAGGTGTAGTACCTAAAATTGATCAATTGGCACAAGATATTGATGTCGCTTTAGCAATTTCGCTACATGCGCCAAATGATGAATTGCGTAATGAATTGGTGCCAATTAATAAAAAATATCCTTTGGCTCAATTAATTGCAGCATGTCAGCGCTATTTGGCGAAAGATGGTAATGAAAGTGCACGTCGCCATGTCACGATTGAATATGTGATGCTGGATGGGGTGAATGACCATCCTGAACATGCACAACAACTATTGAAATTGTTAAAGAATTTACCAAGTAAAATTAATTTAATTCCCTTTAATCCGTTTCCGCATGCACCATATGGTCGCTCAAGTCGTAACCGTATTATTTCTTTCCAAAAAACTTTGTCTGATGCAGGATTTGTGTGTACGATTCGTCAGACACGTGGTGATGATATTGATGCTGCATGTGGACAGTTGGTTGGTCAAGTGGCTGACCGCACACGTCGTGCAGAGCAGTGGAAGAAAAAAGTGGCTGAGCGGAATGAGATTTTGCGCTCAAACGGATAATAAAGGGGCTATTAATTGAGTAAACCCACCTACAAATTTGCATGTATGACCATGTTTTGTCTTTCGGCGTCGTTGGTGGGTTGTATTACAACAACCACTTCGTCAGCACCAGGGTTTAAAAAAGACCCCGAGAAAGCCGTAGAAGTGCGTACTCAATTGGCCGCGGAATATATTCGTAAGGGTGACTTGGATGCAGCAAAACGTGCGCTCGATCAAGCATTAGAAATGGAGTCTCGTGATTCCACGGCAAATATGATGATGGGCGTGTTGCTACAGCAAGAAGGCAGCCCTGCGAATATGGAAAAAGCGGAAACGCATTTTAAGCGTGCAATTTCCGCAGATCCTAAAAATGCGCAAGCTCGTAACAACTATGGTACGTATTTATACGTCGTAGGGCGTTATAATGAGGCGATTGAACAATTAACAATTGCTGGTTCAACCCTAGGTTATGATCAGCGATTTAAGGCGTTGGAAAATTTAGGACGTATTTACTTAAAGTTGGGTGATACAGCGAATGCTGAAAAATCATTCAAGCAAGCATTGCAAGTGAATCCGAATTCTTATGTTTCAATGTTAGAGTTGTCGGAAATATTTTATTTAAGACAACAAATTCCTGCTGCAACACAGTTATATGAACAGTTTGTTCGTCTGGTTGGGCAGAAAAATCAGAGTGCGCGTGCATTATGGATTGGTATTCGTATTGCGCGAGCCAATGGCGATCAGATGGGTATGCAAGTGTTGGTAAACCAACTGCGTGCATTGTTCCCAGATAGCCAAGAATACACACGTTATTTGCAATTACAGTACAGTACTGAGGCCGTATGGAAGTAAATCCTAATTCACCGCAATCGAATGGTTCAAGCGTAGTACCTAATGCATTAGGAAATGTCCAGCGTCCTGGAGAATACTTACGCCAGAAACGTATTGCTCAAAAACGTGAATTAAGTCAAGTTGCTGCAGATTTAAAAATTCCTGTAAAAACTTTAACTGCATTAGAGCAAGATGAATATAAGTCTTTGCCTGAAGCAACCTTTATTAAAGGTTACTATCGCACTTATGCAAAATATTTAAATGTCGATGCAACCTCACTGATTCAGCGTTTTGATGAAATTTATGCCAATGATACAGGGATGGTACCTAATCATGCCTTGGATAATTCGCCAATCAAGATTATGGGTAAATTGCCAGGATCAAACAGTGAGCGTAACCGTAAATGGTTAAAACGATCTGTCATCATCATTATTATTTTAGTGATCTTGGCTGCAATTGTTGGCACGATTCAAAACTGGGGCTCATCGGGTTCTAATGCAGGAAGTAGTGCGGCAGATGCGAATAAATCTGAAGTTGAAGTCTTGTCCGTAGGCGGTGCAACCGCAGTTTCTGGTGATCAATTGGTCTTGAATTTTAATCGTCCGACCTCAGTTCATATTGTGGATTCGACGGGTAAAGTTTTAGCGACAGGTCGTCAAGCCAATACTTTAACCTTAAATGGTGAGGCCCCATTCCAAATTCGTTTGGATGATGCATCAGCAGTGTCATTAAGTTTGAACAATGAGCAGATTTCATTGTCACCATACACGGTAAATGGGAAAGCAGAATTCCGTTTATCTCGCTAATGGTGCCAGAGTAAATAATCATGATTGTAAACCCGATTCAACGCCGTACTACCCGCAAAATTCGTGTGGGTTCTGTTTACGTCGGAGGTGATGCTCCGATCAGTATTCAAAGTATGACCAATACTGAAACTTGTGATGTCGATGCGACTGTGGCTCAGATTCAGCGCTGTGCGGATGCGGGCGCTGACATTATGCGAGTTTCTGTGCCTTCGATGGAAGCAGCAGAAGCTTTTGGTGAAATTCGTAAACGCGTGCAAGTGCCTTTGGTGGCAGATATTCACTTCGATTATAAAATCGCATTAAAAGTGGCCGACATGGGCGCAGATTGTTTACGTATTAATCCGGGTAATATTGGCTCGGAAGCGAAAATTCGTGAAGTGGTCGCTGCGGCGCGTCATCATGATATTTCTATGCGTATTGGTGTAAATGCGGGTTCTTTGGAAAAAGACATTCAAAAGAAATATGGTGAACCGACAGGTCAAGCACTGCTTGAATCGGCAATGCGTCATATTGATATCTTAGACCGTTTGAATTTTCATGAATTTAAGGTTTCTGTAAAAGCATCGAATGTGTTTTTGACCATGGATGCTTACCGTTTATTATCACAGCAGATTGATAACCCCTTGCATTTAGGGGTTACCGAAGCGGGGATTTATCGTACGGGTTCAGTAAAATCAGCCATTGCATTGGGTGGTTTGTTAATGGAAGGCATTGGAGACACCATGCGTATTTCATTGGCAGCAGAACCAGAAGAAGAAGTTAAAATTGGTTTTGATATTTTAAAATCACTCAGTCTTCGTTCAAATGGCATTAACTTTATTGCTTGCCCAAGCTGTTCACGACAAGAATTTAATGTGATTTCAGTGATGCAAGCTTTAGAAGAGCGTTTGGAAGACATTCGTACCCCAATGGACGTATCGGTCATTGGTTGTAAGGTGAATGGACCAGGCGAAGCCAAAGAGGCTGATATTGGCGTGGTGGGGGCAAGTCCACGTTCGCTTGTGTATCGAAATGGCGAGAAAAGCCATCTCATTGATACCAACCAGTTGGTTGATGAAATCGAAACAATGGTTCGTCAACGTGTTCTAGAGCTTGAAGAAGCTAAATCTAAAGAGATCATTCGTAGTTCATCATGAGTTCAATTGTCGCAATCAAAGGTTTTAATGACATCCTTCCATCGCAAACACCTGCATGGAGACGTCTAGAGCAACATTTAGCATCTTTAATGGATGCCTATGGCTATCAACAAATCCGTTTGCCTATTGTTGAACAAACCAATTTGTTCAAACGTTCGATTGGTGATGCAACGGATATCGTTGAAAAAGAAATGTATACGTTCTTGGATAAAGGCAATCCGCCTGAGTCTTTGACGCTGCGTCCTGAAGGAACGGCTGGTTGTGTGCGTGCCATGCTTGAGCATAACTTGCTCCGTGGTGCGACACCGCGTGTGTGGTATATCGGACCAATGTTCCGTTATGAAAAACCACAAAAAGGTCGTTACCGCCAGTTCCATCAGTTTGGTGTGGAAACTTTTGGTGTGGCGACGCCAGATATGGATGCTGAGCTGATTTTGATGACGGCACGCCTATGGAAACGTATGGGTGTGGCGGATAAAGTACAGCTTGAATTGAATACTTTAGGTGAGTCGGATGAGCGTGCCGCTTATCGTGCAGCTTTGGTTGAGTTCTTAGAATCACATAAAAATGATTTGGATGAAGATTCACAACGCCGTTTGACCACCAATCCACTGCGTATTCTTGACTCTAAAGATGCAAAAACCCAAGCCATTTTAGAAAATGCGCCAAAATTGCATGACTTTATGGGGGAAGAGACCTTACAGCACTTTGCAACTTTGCAGCAGTATTTAACTGATGCGGGTGTGAGCTTTGTGATTAACCAGAAATTGGTTCGTGGTTTAGACTATTACAACAAAACTGTATTTGAATGGACCACCACGCATTTGGGTTCACAAGGTACGGTATGTGCGGGTGGTCGTTATGATGGTTTGGTTGGACAGCTAAAAGGAAAGGCTGATCAGTCTGTACCCGCGGTTGGTTTTGCCATGGGGATAGAGCGTTTATTACTTTTGCTTGAACAAGTCGAAGAAGCTGCTCCAATTCGTGATTGTGAGATTTTCTTGGTGGCAGATCCTGCCTCTCAAGGGAAGGCGTTGGTTTTGGCGGAACAATTCCGTAATCAGTTAGACACGGCACAAAGCTCATTGCGTTTAAAAGTCGGCTCACAAGGTTCAATGAAAAGCCAAATGAAAAAGGCAGATCAATCTGGTGCTTTGTATGCTTTGATTTTGGGTGAGCGTGAGTGGGAAGCACAGCAGCTATTGGTCAAAACTTTGGCTACCGCAGAACAGACCGAAGTCGCAATTGCTGATGTCGTGCCATACTTCATCGAAAAATTTTCTTCAAAATAAGAGTCAAATAACATTTAGGAAAAGGGTAATCAAATGAGCGCATCATTGAGTGAAGAAGAACAACTTGAGGGTTTAAAGTCTTTCACTAAAAAATATGGTTCGGCCATCATTAGTGGGATTTTAATTGCGTTGATTGCCTTTTTCGGTTGGGAATATTGGCAAAAGAAAAACCTTGCAGAATCGCAAATGCAAACTGCAAAAGTTCAGCAATTGATGGATGATGCGCGTAATGTGCAAGCTAATCCGAATGCGATGACTGAGTTGACTGAAGCTGCGGATAAAATTGTGAAAGATGATCCTGATTCTGCACAGGCGATTCAGACTCAATTTGTGATGGCGAAGTTGGCTTATGACAAGGGTGACTATGCTGGTGCAGAGAAAGCCCTGAAAAAGGTTGAAAACTCTAAAGTCAAAGATAGTGGTTTAACACAAATCGTGAAACTACGTTTGGCTTATGCACAGTTGGCGCAAAATAAATATGACGATGCCCTTAAATCTTTAGCTCTGGTTACCGATCCAGCCTTCAAAGCAACGGCTGATGAAGCGCGTGGTGATGTATACGTTGCGAAGAGTGATATTGAAAATGCGAAAAAAGCATATCAAAGTGCATGGGATGCGTTAATTGAGCGTAAACAAGAGCGCCAAATTTTACAAATTAAACTCGAAAGTGTTGGCGTTTTAGTGGATGATCCTGAAATCGAACGCCCAATTTTAGAAACACACGTGGATGAGTCTTAATGGATAGAAAATATAAAATACCGTTTGCACTAACAATTTTGACGCTGGCTTTAGTCGGTTGTTCGAGTAACAAAATTAAAGTTGAAGATGTCAAACCAAGTCCATTACCTAAACTTGAACAATCGAAAAGTTTAGCGCCTGTTTTTTCTGAAAGTGTTTCTTCGACTTCAGAAGCAGATCCACTACGTTTGCAATTGGACATCGATAATGGGGTAATTTTCATTGCCAGCCCTAAAGGTGAAGTCACCGCCTATCGTGGTAAAGATAAAGTTTGGAGTAAAAAAGTCTCTAAGCAAGGTCTAAGCTCGGGCGTAGAAGCCAAAGATGGTTTGGTCATTGTTGGAAACCATAAAGGTCAATTGTTTGCACTAGATCAAGCCACGGGCGAACAAAAGTGGACTGCTCAATTAACAGGAGCAATTCTAGCGCCCTCATTGGTACAATCAGGTCGTGTGGTGACTGTCAGTAATGATGGTACGGTTTACGCGCACGATTTAGAGTCTGGGCAGCAAGTCTGGAGTTATGATTTACCAAGCGTACAATTTAGCTTACGTGGTACTTCAACGCCTGTAGCACTCGATGCACGTACTGTATTGGTGTCTTCTGCAAATGCTTATGTCTATGCTTTAGATGTACTCAGTGGTGTCCCTCGTATGCAGCGCCGTGTAGCGGTGAGTGATGGTCGTTCGGACATTCAGCGCTTAAATGATGTGGATGGTGACCCAGTGGTCGCAGGTCAGCTTTTAGTGACCACCAGTTTCCAAGGGCAAGTGACTGCAACAGACTTGGCTTCACAACAAGTGATTTGGAGTGAAGATGCCAGCAGTACCAAACGTCCTGAAGTTGCAGACAATAAAGTCTTTGTTGCACAAGCAGATGGCAAGCTAGTGGCCTATGATCTGGCGACAGGTCAGCAATTGTGGCAGAATGAGCAACTTTTAAACCGAGAGCTGAGTAATCCAGTACTCTTTGGTCAAGACCTTGTGGTCGGGGATTTAGATGGCGTATTACATCTGATTGACCCGAATTCAGGTCGGTTAATTGGTCGTGCCAAAACCAGTGGTGCTGTACGTACATTGCGTGTTATTGAAGGTCAACTCACAGTCGCGACACGTAAGGGTGCATTTAGCGTTTGGCAGAATCGTTAATTTTCATCTGCCTTATGTTAAACTAAGCCAAATCCGTATTTTTAAACACGGGGTATTTGAGAAATTTCAATGCCCCGTGTTTTATTTAGTATTATTCTTAAATATCTTCCATTTTTCTGATGTTCAGACCAGTCGCACTGGCTGATCTTGAATAAAGGTTAAACTATGAAACCCGTAATTGCGCTCATTGGTCGTCCGAACGTCGGAAAATCAACCCTATTTAACCAAATTACCAAAAGTCGTGATGCTTTGGTGGCGGACTTTGCGGGTCTGACACGTGACCGTAAATATGGTGATGCGGTTTATCAAAATAAATCTTTCATTGTGGTCGATACAGGTGGTATTGGCGAAAATGAAGGCGGTATTGACACTTACATGGCGGAGCAGTCTAAAACTGCGATTCATGAAGCAGATATCATTGTGTTTGTGGTGGATGCACGCGCAGGTTTATTGGCTTCTGATGAACAAATTGCCCGTGAACTGCGTACTTTAGGTAAAAAAGTTTACCTTGTGGCGAATAAGGTCGATGGCGTGCATGCTGAAGCTGCGCTGGTTGAATTCTATAAACTCGGTATGGGTGAGCCACTGCAAGTAGCGGCAAGTCATGGTCGTGGCGTACAGCAAATGCTGGAAGACGTGTTGCAGGATGTGCCTGAAGACGAGAGTCCAGAAGAGCATGACAAAAACACAGGCTTACGTTTAGCGATTATTGGCCGTCCGAACGTGGGTAAATCAACGCTAGTCAACCGTTTGTTGGGTGAAGAGCGTGTGGTGGCATTTGACCAACCGGGTACAACCCGTGACTCCATTTATATTCCTTTCGAGCGTGATGGTCGTCAATATACGCTGATTGATACTGCGGGTGTACGTCGTAAAGGTAAGGTCGATGAAATGATCGAGAAATTCTCGATTGTGAAAACCTTACAAGCCATGAAGGATGCACATGTAGTTGTGATTGTAGTGGATGCCCGCGAAGGCATTGTAGAGCAAGACTTACACTTGATTGGTTATGCCTTAGAAGCAGGGCGTGCCATGGTGATTGCGATCAATAAATGGGACAACATGTCTGAATATGATCGTAAGCAATGTAAGTTAGATGTTGAGCGTCGTTTTGACTTTATTCCTTGGGCAAAAATCCACTTAATTTCTGCACTGCATGGTACAGGTGTAGGCGAAATGTACCCATCGATCCACCGTGCTTATGAATCTTCACATTTGAAAGTTTCACCTGCCAAAATCACGCAAATTTTGAGTGATGCTGTGGATGCACATCAACCACCAATGGTGGGCGGTCGTCGTATTAAAATGCGTTATGCGCATATGGGTGGGCAAAATCCACCAACGATTGTGATTCATGGTAACAAAGTTGATAAAACACCAGCAGATTACCGTCGCTACTTGGAAAATGTGTTCCGTCGTGTGTACAAATTGGAAGGTACGCCTGTGCGTATTGAGTTTAAAACCTCTGAAAATCCATTTGAAGGGCGTAAGTCACAAGTGGATGAACGCACTGCTGCACGTAAACGTCGTTATGTTCAGAAGTTCAAAAAAGCTGAGAAAAAATTCAAACGTTAATTTTCAGTTCGTTTAAACGATGAAAAAGCCCAAAGATGACTTTGGGCTTTTTCTTTTGTATTCGGTTTCTTTTAGAATGAGGCTGCACATAATGAGGAGATATGCGTGACGAAATTGATTCATATAGATGTCAGCCGCTTAGAGCAGATGATTCAGTTGCCTGCGGATTTAGACCGTAAAGCCAAAATACAGCAACAAAAACAGGCGATCTATCAATTTCGGAATCAGTTGCTCTCGCAACATATGCAACACGAGATCCAAAATACAGATATTTCTAAGACTGAATATGGAAAACCCTATCTGACAGAATTTCCTCAAGTGGCATTCAATCATAGCCATAGCCATAAACACTACGCTTTAGCCTATAGCGATACGGTTAAACAGGTCGGTATAGATATTGAGGATTTGGACCGAAAGGTTCGATTTGAAGCCTTGGCACAACATGCATTTCACCCTGATGAGCTTGAACATTGGGCTGAATTAGAATATTCAGAAGAGTTTTGGTTTAGGGTTTGGACCACTAAAGAAGCGGTCTTAAAAGCCTCGGGTTTGGGGATTCGACTGAGTTTGAATGAGTTGAATACACAGGTGCATCCAATTCAGCATGGTGGGATGTGTCAGCACGCGATGCTAGGAAGTTTTGCTTATCAGAACTATCATTTAGGTCAAACGATGCTGACAGTGGCTTGGCAGGCAGGGCCCTCATGTCGAGGCTTCCAGTGGCCACAGATTCAATTGATTCAGCATTAAAAAAGCCCATCCGAGGATGAGCTTAAGTGTGAGTCTGTTGTTTAGGAATTAAGGAATCTCTTCCTCATCAAACTCAGGTTTAATTTGCACGATAAAGTCTTGACGATTTAGACCACGCCATAGGGCATAAGCAGTTGCAATATAAATCGAAGAATACGTACCTGCAAACACACCGATAAACATTGCCACCGAGAACCAGCGTAGACCTTCACCGCCCATAATGAGCATCGCCACCACGACCAATAACAAGGTCATGGAGGTGTGGACAGTTCGGCGTAAAGTTTCAGTGAGGGCAATATCGATTACTTCACGAGGGGATGCGCCTCGAATTTTACGGAAGTTCTCGCGGATACGGTCTGATACTACGATGTTATCGTTGAGTGAGAAACCAATCACGGCAAGCACTGCAGCCAAAGTGGTCAGATCGAATGGCCATTGCATGAATGCAAATACCCCTAAAATCACCAAAATATCGTGAAAGAGGGAGAGGATTGCGCCCACAGCCAATTTGAACTCAAAGCGAATGGTTACGTAGATCAACATCAAGATCAGTGCAAGTGCAACTGCACCCGCAGAACGAACATAGAGTTCATTCCCGACTTGACCACCGACAGCATCGACTTTATGTAGCGTAGCTGTGTTATTGGGAACTTGCACCGCTTTGGCCAAGGTGTTATTCAAATCTTCAACACTGGTTTTTTGCACAGGCATACGAATGAGTACATCTGTGTTACTGCCGAGGGTTTGCACCACGGCATGTTCAAAGCCTGTGGCTTGAAGTGATTTAACAATTTGCTCTTGGTCAACAGGTTTTGCATAGGTTACTTCCGCAGAAATACCCCCAGTAAAGTCTAAACCTAAGTTAAGACCATTCACGGCAATAAAGAAGATACTGGCAATGGTAATTAAAATTGACGCGAAGGCAGCAGGTTTGCTGATCTTCATAAAGCCAATTACACGCTCATTGTCAGGGCGACCATATTGTTTTGATTTAGGTTGAGTCATGTCAGTCATCATCGATCTCCTTAAATGCTCAACTTTTTCAAGTCACGCTTTTTGCCATAAATCAATTGTACGACTGCACGAGTGACCGTAATAGAGGTAAACATCGAGCAGACAATACCAATCATATGGGTGACTGCAAAGCTTTTGATTGGACCTGAACCGATGGCAAACAAAATGAAAGCGACAATAAAGGTGGTTAAGTTCGAGTCTAAAATAGTGTTATAGGCGCGATCATAACCCGCAATAATGGCTTGTTTCGGAGAGGCTCCCCATTTCATTTCCTCTCGTATTCGCTCACAGATGAGGACGTTGGCATCGACCGCCATACCAATGGTGATGATGATACCTGCAATACCCGGAAGCGATAGGGAGGCGCCAATCCAAGACATTACGGTCAGGATCATGGCAATATTGATGACTAGGGCTAAATTGGCAATTAAACCAAATAGACGGAAGAACACTACCATCCAGATCGCCACCAGTAAGAAACCGATTTGGGTGGATAATACACCTTTATCAATGTTCTCTTGACCAAGGCTAGGACCAACCACACGTTCTTCTACAAAGTACATTGGCGCTGCTAATGCACCTGCACGTAACATGAGGGCAAGTTCAGCAGCTTCTTGAGGAGAGTCTAAGCCCGTGATACGGAATTGAGAGCCCAATACGGCTTGAATGGTTGCAGCATTAATGACTACAGATTCTGCATATGGTGTACGAACTTCAGTTTGTGCACCAGTTTTAGGGTCAGTGACATAGCTAATTTTTTGTTTATTTTCGATAAACAATACCGCCATACGTTTGCCCACAGAGTTACGTGTAGCATCTGCCATAAGCTTACCACCCGCGCTGTCGAGGGTAATATTCACTTCTGCACCGCCAGTATCCTGACTAAAGCCAGAAGAGGCATTTTGAACGCGTTCACCCGTCAAAATACGGTTGCGGTTAAGCAATAATTCACGACCGCTATCAAGTGACTGATAGGCAAATACTTCCGTACCTGGAGGGAGTGGTTGACCATTATATTTACCTGTATACGGGTCGATATATTGATCATTCTGGTCAGATACCAGACGGAACTCTAAGTTTGCAGTACGACCCAAAACACGTTTGGCTTCGGCTGTATCTTGTACACCTGGTAATTCCACTACAATGCGGTTACTACCTTGGGTTTGAACAAGCGCTTCTGCAACACCTAATTCATTAATACGGTTACGTAAAGTGGTTAAGTTTTGATTGACTGCATACGATTGAATTTCTTGCTTACGCGCATCGGTATAGGTCAAACGCAAGCTAGAGCCTGTATCTGATGCAACTGCTTGCTGAGCAAATTCGGTATTTTTGCTACGTAGGAAGTCCATGACTGCATCACGATCGGTATTGTTCGCAAATTGCAAAGTCATCGTATTGTTATTCAATGAAAGACTATTGAATTTCAATTTATTGTCACGCAATTGACGACGTAAATCGGTTGCAGAGGTTTCCATACGTTGGCTGATGGCTTTGTCCATATCCACTTCAAGCAAGAAGTGAACACCACCACGCAAGTCCAAACCAAGCTTCATTGGTTTCGCACCAATTTTTTGCAACCATTCTGGCGTGGTTGGGGCAAGGTTTAGCGCAACAATATAGTTATCTCCAAGACCACGACGTAATGCATCTTTGGCTTTTAACTGGGCTTCAGATGAATCTAGACGGAGCAATGCAGCGTTATTGGTAAAGCTATTGTCATGCGTTGCAATATTTTCGCTTTTTAAAATTTGCTCTGCTTTTTGTATGATGCTTTGGTCAATTTGAGTACCAGCTTTGGCACCTGAAATTTGAACAGCAGGTTCATCAGGATACAAACTTGGCAGGGCATATAATGTACTGACCACGAGAACCACGAGAATCAGTAGATATTTCCATGCTGGGTAACGCATTTGTTTTCTTCTTAAAATGAAAAAGTCGTGCGGGTGCACGACTATTTTTGATTAAAGGTTATTTAATGTGCCTTCAGGAAGAACTGAAATCACACTTGCGCGTTGAATTTTTACTTCTACACCACGGTTTAATTCAACCACTGCAAAATCACCTTCAATTTTAGTAATTTTACCCATCAAACCACCAGCAAAAACAACTTCACTTCCAACGCCTAAGCTTTCTACTAAAGAACGGTGTTCTTTAGCACGCTTAGATTGCGGACGCCAAATCAAGAAATAGAAAATTGCGACAAAAACCGCAATCATAAGTAAGTTCGTTACGAGGCTTGGTTGCTGTGCAGCTTCACCTGCTGCGTGAGCAGTAGAAATAAAAAGGCTCATTTCAATTTCCTAAACAATAAACTGGTATCAATTTGATAATAAATAGACTTGCTCTGCAATTTACCTTGTCTTTTTCTTCAGCGCAAATGCTGAAAGAATTAATCTTGCGGACAAGGAGGTACTTCTAAACCACGACGTTGATAAAAGTCTTCAACAAAAGCATCAAACGTCCCGTTATCGAGTGCATCACGAATGTCTTGGGTGAAGCGCTGGTAGTAACGTAAGTTGTGGATGGTACCTAACATTGAACCCAACATTTCGCCGCATTTTTCTAAATGGAATAGATATGCGCGGGTAAAGTTGGTACAGGTGTAGCAATCGCAGTGTGGATCAAGCGGTTGTTGATCATGACGGTATTTACTGTTACGGATACGCACTAAACCATCCGTCACAAAGTAGTGACCATTTCGTGCATTACGCGTTGGCATCACGCAGTCAAACATATCTACGCCACGGCGGATACCTTCAACAATGTCTTCAGGCTTGCCGACACCCATTAAATAACGTGGTTTATCGGCAGGCATTTTAACTGGAAGATAATCCAGTACTTTGATCATTTCTTCTTTCGGTTCACCGACAGAAAGACCACCAATCGCATAACCGTCAAAACCAACTTCAAGTAAGCCTTTTAATGACTCATCACGAAGGTCTTCATACATGCCGCCTTGAATAATGCCAAATAAAGCATTTTTATTGTTTAATTCATCGTGGTGATGAGTTTTACAACGCTTGGCCCAACGTAATGAAAGTTGCAATGACTTTTGTGCTTCTTCATGCGTCGCTGGATACGGCGTACATTCATCAAAAATCATGACGATGTCAGAATTTAAAGTTTTTTGAATTTCCATCGAAATTTCAGGCGATAAGAAAACTTTAGAACCATCAATCGGAGAGCGGAAAGTTACACCTTCTTCCTTAATTTTACGCATAGCACCAAGACTGAAGACTTGGAAGCCGCCTGAGTCGGTTAAAATAGGTTTGTCCCACTTCATGAACTTGTGTAAGCCGCCATGTGCTTCAATCACATCTAAGCCTGGGCGTAGGTAGAGGTGAAAAGTATTCCCTAAAATAATTTGTGCTTGAATATCTTCAATATCACGTGGCAGCATGCCTTTGACTGTGCCATAGGTACCAACAGGCATAAATACAGGTGTTTCAACTACACCATGTTCAAGTGTTAAGCGACCACGGCGGGCACGCCCTGATTGCGCAAGTTTTTCAAACTTCATACAAATTCCAAATCAAGGCGAAAAAACAGTTCGCTGATTGTTCGAGCTAAAAAGAGAGCTATTTTCCTCGATTCTGTACTTAAACGCCAGTTTTGTGATGTATTGAACTGTTAATTCTGATTCATGAATTACAAAAAAATGAGAGAAAAGCATGCGGGATTGGAAGTTTGCATTATTTTTGCTTGTGTAATGATTTGTTTCTATTTTACCTAAAAATAGTGATTAAATTGTAAGTGAAATTGGTATCTACTAATTCTTTACGCTGGCTGTGTGTTCTTAGGGGTGGGTAATGAGTGAATTAAAAGAATGGGAATTTTATAAAACATTGCTCGAAACGACCAATGCGATTCCTTGGCAAATTAATTGGGATACCAAAGAATTTAGTTATATTGGACCGCAAATTGAAACATTAATGGGGTGGTCGCAAGACAGTTGGAAAACTGCACAAGATTGGATTGATCGCATTCATCCAGATGATCGAGACAAGACGGTTGGGATGTGTATTCAACTCTCCGATGATGGTACCGATCATGAAGCCGATTATCGCGCTTTAACCCAAGACGGAGGATATGTCTGGATACGCGATGTTGTGCATGTGATTCGTGAAAATGATAAAACCATTGCCATTATTGGGTTCATGTTTGATATTTCTGAACGCAAAAGCATGGAGTTGGAACTCGAGGAGTTGAACAAAAAGAACCAAGCGTTATTACTGCAAGATCCCTTGACGCAGGTGGCAAATCGTAAAGCACTGAATGAACGGATTGAACATGAGTTTAAACGTGCAGAGCGAAATGCACGACCACTTTCAGTATTGTTTATTGATATAGATCATTTTAAAAAATACAACGATGATTTTGGACATTTACAAGGTGATCAGTGTTTGATTGCAGTGGCGCAGTTATTAAAAAATCAGTTTAGTCGAGCCTACGATTTTGTGGCGCGCTTTGGCGGGGAAGAGTTTGTGGTGATTTTGCCTGAAACCACACTTGAAGATGCAGTTTCATCGGCTGAACGTTTCCGTAAAGCGGTGGCTCATTTGACCATACCAAGTCTGGCTGCAAGTCAGCATGCTGATATTACAGTCAGCATTGGTGTGAATACACATGGCGCAGGGCAAAATTATTTAAACGTGTCTAGCTTTTTGCAGTCAGCAGATCAATTGTTGTATCAGGCAAAAGCCGAAGGGCGTAATCAGGTTCGTTTTCTATCGTAAGAATACTTAAGAGAGATTTAAACAGCATGGTGAATGCGTATTCACCATGCCGTACTTTGTGTTAAATCATTAGAAATTCGGACGATAATCAAAATTTTGCATAGCTGCTGTATCACGAAATGGTCGAATGGCTTTTTTGCCAGTAGTCATGGTGTTAATAATGTTGTTTGGGAAAATCTGGATGTGATTATTAAATAATTCAACGTTGCGATTAAAAATGGTAATCGCAGCGCCCACATTTTCGTTTTGCTCTTCAATTTCATTCATCATTTTGAGATAAATTTCGTTGGCTTTAAGCTCAGGGTAATTTTCAACCACAACATTGAGGCTATGCATGAGCTCTTTATTTAAGTTCTCAATACGCTGTAACTGTGATACATCGGCAGTATTTGCATTCAAATTTAAAATGTTCTGACGCAATTCGGTCACTTTTTCTAAAGTGCCTTTTTCAAAACTTGAATATTGCTCTACCAAGGGTGCAAGCGCATCTAAAATTTTAATTTTTTGACGTTCATAACTGGCGACATCTGACCAAGCACGAATGGTGGCATTATGATGGCGCACAATATTATTGCGAATGAAAATAATGGCGACAATGGCAATAATAATTAGCAATAATAAAATAAAAAGTCCCATGTTGCCCCTCTTGAATGCTTGTACATTTTTGTTGCTGTTATTTTAAAAGCTCTAATAAATCAGACTTTAAATGTTCTAGATAAGGTAGTTTAAATGTACGTAAGTGTCCACGTAAACTGGAAATATCTTGTATATTTTGTGCTTTGCTGGAAATTTTGAATAAATCGTGCGGTCCTAGATAACACAGCACATCACTTTCAGGATGAAACAATAGATCTCCTGAACGGGATTCAAAAAAGTCTGATAGACGAAGTACCATGGCAGGTGTCAGGGTTTTTGCCATCTGCATTTCATCGGTACCATAGAATTTGAGTCGCTGATTGGTCTGAATATCACTGGTATGCCATGCAAAAGAATAAGGGGAGCCAAAGGATTTACTTGCAGTACTGATGGCCAAACCAGGCATGTCTAGACCAAACACAAATACACCCCAAAGATCGCGATGTATTTCCTGAACCTTGACTTGATTGCCATCTTTGTCTGTCATACGGACTTCGTTAACAAAGTGATATTGGAACACCAATACTTGATGATCCTTATTCTCTTCATCCGTCCACACTGTACTGGCGTATAACGGAAAATCATTGGAGACAGAGCCTTGCTCAAATACTGGAAATAGGCGTTTTAAGTGGGCAATAAATAAAACGGGATTGAGTGGAACGGAAATATGTTGTGGTTGGCGGTGGTAAGCCAACTGATATTTTTGGGCAATGGTTTGTTGTTCGAGATAATCAATTACTTCTTCAACGGGGTCGTCATCTTCATAACAAATATAGGCCCAAAATACCATTAACCCGCCACAGAATAGACTGGCTTGCGCCCAAATACTGCTGGGTTGAATCAAAATCGCAAGCATAAAAATACTGCCTGTAATTGCAAGCAACCACGGCAGGGTATTTTCAAACTTCAAGGTGACGGGAGCATTCCAAGGATGTAAGCCATCTAAAATCTGTTGATGGCTTTGCGCCTGACGCCCAATGTCCCAAAGCCGAGCAATATTGTGGAACACCACCTGATTCTTTTTACGGCGAATATGAATCGAATGTCGCACAGTATCAATCGGCATAAGGGAGAAGATCCTTGTTATTGTTATCTTGTAAAACAGTTATCCTGTAAAACGGTCAATCAGCATGGCATCGCCATAACTGAAGAAACGATATTGCGTAGCTACCGCATGTTGATAGGCATTGAGAATATTGTCACGATTGGAGAGTGCCGAAACCAACATCAAGAGCGTGGATTCAGGTAAATGGAAGTTGGTAATTAATCGATCGACCACTTTAAAATCATAGCCTGGATAGATAAAGATTTGTGTATCACCGACCCATGCATCGAGTACACCGCCATGTGCTTGGGCAGCACTTTCCACAGCTCGTGTTGCGGTTGTGCCGACAGCAATGACTTTATTACCACGTGCTTTGGTTTCACGAATCAATTCAACCGTATGCGCAGGTACATCGCACCATTCACTGTGCATGATATGGTTGGCAATATCATCGGTACGGACTGGCAGGAAAGTTCCTGCGCCAACATGTAAGGTCACGAAGGCTTTATGAATACCTTTGGCTTCGAGTTTTTCCAGTAAAGCTTGATCGAAGTGTAAACTTGCAGTCGGTGCAGCAACGCTTGCCAGTTTGGTTGGATCATTAAATACAGTTTGATAGCGTTCAGTATCAATTGCTTCAGCTTCACGGTTGAAGTAAGGCGGAATGGGTAACTGACCACAGCGATCCAAGACATCTAGAATCGGCTGAGAAAATTCGACAATGAACAGATTCTCATGGCGACCCTGTACCGTCACTTTAATTTCTTCTGTGCCAATAAACAGTTCTGCACCCGCTTTAGGGGAGTTGCTGGCTTTGATATGGCAATGTGCGATGTGTGTATCCTGCAAACGCTCAACCAAAACCTCAATTGCGCCACCTGTTGCACGCTTGCCTTTTAATCGGGCTTTCATGACCTTGGTATCGTTTAAAATCAATAGATCACCTTCATTCAGTAAATCGAGAATATCGGTAAACTGAAGATCGTGGTATTGACCTTGCGCATCTAAATGGAGCAAGCGTGATGAACTGCGGGTGTCTAATGGATATCGAGCAATAAGCTCATCAGGGAGATCAAAATTGAAGTCAGAAAGTTGCATGACACATTTCGCTAAAAAAACTGACGGTAGTATATGCTTTTTTTCATTTTTTAGTCGAAATTGGTTAAATAAGAGTCTAAAAAATCAATTCTGTTTTAAAAGTAACCAAATGCGATAATCTAGCGTTGACAAGTTTTTCAAACAGGTTAATATACGCATCAACACCTTCCCGAGGTGGTGAAATTGGTAGACGCGGCGGACTCAAAATCCGCTGTCAGAGATGACGTGTCGGTTCGAGTCCGACCCTCGGGACCATATATTAAGAAGCCCTCAAGCATATTAAGACTTGGGGGTTTTTTTATTGCCTGAAATTTATTGAGTGTACGATAAAACACTTTTTAGATGAAATTCTTCTGCTTCTTTCAATAAACAGGCTATTTAATGATTGTGAATAGCTTCATCTTGCAAAGAACAATCAGTTAAAAATCATTTGGGTAGTGCTTGAGTTAATTTTTGTGTCTTGGCATGTTTTACATCTCTCCTTATATTGCGCTGAATAATATAAAAAATGCAGTACAGGCAGGAAACAGCACAAAAGCACTCAAGAAAAACAATGGCAGGTTGAACAGCAAAAACTGGTTTATCAAAATTATATCCATGACACAGATCAAGTATATGCCAATCAATGGGCCAATTCATGTCAGCAACTTGTCGAGCAGAATCAAAGGAATATAGAGAATTGTTTGAATGCCCCACGTGTGAAGTACCATTCATTTAAAGATGAAGCGTACTGTGTGAACAAGTTTGGGGACGATGTATTGAGTGTGGATTGCGATTTACTCATAGAGATTACTGACCGATCAGAGCGAATTAGGGCATAGGCAGGAATGTGCCAGTAAAATTCAAAATGTAATCTATCAATAAAAAATCATATATAAAAATAAGCGCTTGAATTTACATTGTGTTCAAATTTAAGTGTTTTTATGGAGTTGAATGAATAAACTATGGGTTAAGAGGTATTTATATTTTAAGCCAAATAATTTTCAGGATAATTCATTTAATTTTAATGTCTATGTAAAAAGGAATAGTCGGTTATTGTTTAAGTTTCTTGTTTAAAAAAAAGTGAAATTTACCCTAATAAAGATTAAAAATCATTTGTTGAACATAATATAAATAAGCACTTATATCTGTAAATTTCTCAATTTATCCTTATATATAAATCTATTTTTTAAATCGACTAAAAATTAATGCAAAAATTGAATCAATAAAATGATAGGGATTTGCTACAATCACCCAGTCTTTGCGGTTGTTTAAAATAGTTAAAGAATTTAAAAGCGATAACGAGGTGTGGTTTGAAGATGGAAATTGCGGGCGCTGTACTGGCGGCTATCTTCTTTGGTGGTTTCATCTTGATAAGTAAAAGAATACCGAAGCGATCTTGTGATGCGAATGAAACCCCATGTCCATTGAATGCCTTGGAACAAAATACAGTTTCTTTAGAGCCTGAATGTGTTTGCGCGCCTTGTAAAACCCTAGAAATTCTTTATCAAAATCAGAAAGGTCAAATGACTATTCGTGATATTGATGTCATTCGGGTATATCAAGAAAAGCAGCATTGGTATGTGGATGCATTTTGTCATTTGTTAAATGAGCAGCGCATTTTTGAAGTCGAGAAAATTAAATGTCTAAAATGTCCTAAACATTGTTCGCGTTTAATTAATTCAGCCGAAATTTTAGAATATTTAACCAAACACCTTGAATGATCATTCGCATATTCCCTTCTTTTTTTATTTATTGCTTCATTATGAATGGTTTATTCCAAAGCAGGTTTTTCTTGATTTGGAAAAGTCAAAATAATTTCACGTCGTTTTTTCAGCTAATATTAAAGAAAGGTTTTGGGACTTTTAAATTTATTTTTAAGTTAGTTGTTGATAAAGCTCATTTATTTATATTGCCTTTGGTTGCATCCAGCACTTGATTGGTATTGCTCATGAGCAGTGACTCAACGTATTAATTCAATGTTTCTTGGATGTGCTGCTGAAGCTGCGCAAGCGCATGCCTTGTCGTCAGAAGAATAATAAGAAAAATTATCTAAAAGCGTGTGCAAAATAATCAACAAATGATACATTTATGTATAATATTGTGACTTATTTATCATTTATTGTAAATTTTGTGAGTGTTTGCTTTATGCAGGGGATGACAACAAGAATACATCGCGCGTTATTGGGGAGTGCATCGCTATTATTGGTGGGTGTTTGTCATGCTTTTCCTCAGCCTGGAAGCTATATTTCCAACGTTGCATCTGGGGATTATACCGATGAGATGGGGAACGTCTTATTGGTCAATTCCAATCCTGTGGCATTGGAAGTACAAAAAACATACTCCCTAACACTGCTACAAAATCAAAACCAATATGGCGCTATAGGCGGGGTGGTGAATCTTCCACACGTGCTGACCAATACAGGTAATAGTGCTGATCGATATACCTTGGCTTTAGTGCAAAGCACTAGCGATAACTTTGATTTAAGTAATGTAAAGGTATATGCAGACCGTGATCAAAATGGTTTACCTGATAATACCGAAGACCTATTGCTAGGTTCAATTGAGCTGAATGCAGGACAATCTTTAGCTGTTGTGATTGTGGGCAGTATTCCTAGCAATGTGTCTTTTAATCAGCTTAGTAGTTTAGACCTCAAGGCCGTGAGCCAGCAAAATGCGACGCTTTCTGCACAAGTCACCGATACGATTCGCGTTGTAGACGATGCCGTAATTGCTCTGGTTAAAGCGCAAAGTGCAAGTGAAGGCAATATAGGTGATCTGATTACTTATACTTTGACCTATCGAAATACAGGTACAGCAACGCGTCGTGTGCTGTTGCAAGATGTCTTGGATGATTCCTTGGAATATGTATCAGGCTCGGCAATTTGGAATCAAAATAGCACCGCACTCACCGATGCAAATGATACGGAAGCATCAACGAATACGGGAATTGCTTTTCAACTCAAACCTGATGGGAAAAGTGTAGAAGCCAGTATTGCAGCCGTTGCGCCGCTCACCTCAGGTACGTTGGCTTTTCAAGCCAAAGTGAAACAAGGTGCGGCCAGTAAAATTCCAAACACAGCGGGTTTTGTGCAGTATGACACGGATAATACTACGGTAAAACTGAGCAGTTTCTCCAATACCGTGATCTATAACTTAGCTGCTGTCTATGGTGTGGTTTTAAATAATAAATCCAGTTCAGCAACCAACGTCGGCAACCCCAATAGCAGCCCCGATAACTTGGTGATTCAAGCCAGTTTAAAACCAGGGCAAGAAGTTTTTTTTAATAACTATGTCTGGAACGTTGGCAATAGCACCGATGTTTACAATCTAAGCTACAGCTCAAGCAATTTACCAAGTTGTGCCAAAGTTAATTTCTACACGCAAGATGGAAAAACTTTACTCACAGATACCAATGGTGACGGCAAAGTCGATACGGGGTCAATTTCCAACGCAGCGGTAAAACAAATTCAGGTTGGGGTGTTCGCTTCCACAGGTTGTACCAACAGTGTCAGTCATATCAATATTGATGTGGTTGCAACTTCGATTGCTTCAAGTTCGGTCTCTGACCCAATTCGTAACCAAATTACAGTCTTAACGACAGTATCGAGCAGCAGTGATTTATACAACGCAGACCAATCGGGTTTAGGCGTAGGTGTTGTGGATAATCTGGGGCAAGCTTTACGTACGGTTAAAGTGGTTTCGGGTAAAGCTATTTTTCCTTTGGTGGCAAAGAATAATTCTACCCAAGCCAATAACTATAATTTGTATGCATCCTTTAGCGCGATTGATGTAGACAATATTGCGCCTACATCAAGAACTGGGTTTGGTGTCAAATTTTATGAAGGCGATGCTAGCTGTCAAACGGTTGGTAAGCAGATCACCAATACGGGAACTTTAGCGGCGGGAGCAAGTAAAGCGTATTGTGCGGTGATTGATGTTGATGCCAGCCAGCAGAATTTTACAGCACCCATTTGGTTTGCAATTCAATCACCTGTCAATCAACAAGCAGACTCCATTAAGAACCAAATAGAAAGTAATGTTGCACGTTTACTCACCCTGACCAATGATCAGCAGGGACAAGTAGGCGTTGGGGGCACGATTGTCTATATTCATACTTTAAAGAATTTGGGCAATATGGCAGAAGGGGCAAATGCAGGCTCTCAAGTGAACCTTAAAGTGGTTCCACTAAAAAATGATGGCTTTGTTTATAGTCTTTATTACGATGCCAATAAAAATGGTCAAATTGATAGTGCAGACCAGATGATCAGCGCCACCACCAGCTTAAATCAGCTTTTGGGCAGTGCTGGTTTGGTTGCTCAGGCCGACATCCAGCTCTTACTTAAAGTTCAGGCAGCTCCTTCGGCAACAGAAGGTGTGGTGAGTCAGGCTGATATTTTAGTCGAAATCTCTGATTTTAATGGCATTCATTTAGATAACTTAAAAAACACCGATGTCACCACAGTGGCAACTGGGCATTTGCAGTTACTCAAAACACAAGCGGAAAATAGTAGCTGTATAACCAGTAATCTAGCCGCTTTGAGCTATACCACCCAGTTGGTTTCGGTTAAACCGAATCAGTGTGTGGCCTATAAACTCACGCTGAAAAATGATGGTAGTTCCGTGGTGAAGAATGTGCAGTTTAATGATGTCGTTCCTGCTTACACCAGTCTTGTTGGGACGCCTGTGATTGTTCCGACAGGAACAAATTTATCTTCTGGTGAGAAAGTTTCTGCTTTGGTGAGTAGTTTAGATCCAAATCAAGAAGCCAATTTCTACTTTGTCATTCGTGTTAACCCTTAAGCGTAGGCTCGGAAAATGTTTGCAGAAAAGAAAATGATTCGAAATTTGCGTATTGCGATGCTGAGCTTATTGGGGGCAACAGCATCGACTTGGGTTTTTGCTGATGCTTTGGTTATCAGTAATATGGCTGTGGGCGAATACAAAGAAGAAGGCTCTACTGTGGTTCAAGTGGCACGTTCCAACTTGGTGCAAACCACGGTACTTCCTGTTTATAACTTGAGTTTAAAGGATAACCGCACGGAATATGTACGTCCGGGTCAGGCGATTTATTATCACCATATTTTAACCAATACAGGCAATGAGCGCGATCTTTATAATTTGTTGGGTAGTCAAATTGCTGGGGGTAGTTTCACTCATAACAATATTGAAATTTATTTGGATGCCGATCGTAATGGTGTTGCAGACAGTAATACACCGATTACTCAATATAGCTTAAATGCTGGTGATTCGGTTGCACTGATTATTAAAGCCATTATTCCATCATCCGCAGCCGTAAATAGTTCCAGTCAGATTCAACTCACAGCTACTTCGACACAACAACCGAGCCTGACTCAAAATAATATTGATACTTCACGAATCACTGATCAGGCGGTACTCAACTTAACCAAGAGTTTTGATAAAACAAGCGTAGTGAATGGTGATATCGCAACTGTCCGCTTAACCTATTTTAATAATGGTAATAACAGTGGCGTGGTGAATATCAGCGACTTGTTAGATACCACGCAGTTGACCTATGTTACGGGTAATGAAAACTGGAATGGGCAGGCCCTGAATTCTGCGACAGGTAGTAATGACCCAACAGGGATTAATTATTATCTCGATACAGATGGTAAAACCATTCGTGCGCAAATCACCAATGTACCTGCGAATGCTCAAGGCTATATTGAATTCCGTGTTCGCGTTGCACGTACTGCACCCGGTGAAATTCCCAACTTGGCCAATATGGACTATGACCATGATGGTCTTTCCAGCACAGCAAATTTAACTACGCAGTCGAATACTGCGGTATTAACCATTAAGCCCATTTATGGTGTGGTGATTAATGCTGATGCAAATAGCATAAGTGGCGTGGATTTACTCACCAAGTCTGCGGTAAGTAGTGGCGGTACAGTTAGCTTCGAAAACTATGTTTGGAATACTGGAACTGTCGCTGATCGGTTTAATTTAACTTTTAATAGTCATAATTTACCGACAGGCAGTGTGCTAGAGTTTTATCGTGCGGATGGGGTTACACCGCTGTTTGATAGCAATAATGACGGTCTTGTTGATACGGGAATGCTAGCTTCAGGAGCCAAACTTCCGATTATTGTGAAGGTCACCTTCCCAACAGACTATGTGGATACAGCCAATACCACATATAACATTGTGCCTAAAGCACAATCGATCTTAGACAGTACCAAAACAGATACGGTACAAGATCGTACCTCTCTCATTCAAAGTACGGCCGCTCGTTTGGTGGACTTGATCAATAGCCCCGATACTACAGCAAATGGTACGGGAAATGGCAATGTATCGAATGCAGGTTCACCGTGGAAAATCCTAACTGGGGTCAACAATAAAACGGTGGTGTTTCCATTAACTGTAAGTCATACAGGTCAAGCGACTGCTTATAACTTTAGTGCCGATGCCGATAATAATTTTGCGACGGTTGCATTGCCTCCAGCAATTAGTTCTGTTCGTTACTTTTCGACATCCACCACAGACTGTTCAGCACTTGGGGCAGAAATCTCTTCAACTCGTTTGTTGGGTGATGGTGAATCGCAACTGTATTGCGCCGTAGTGGAAATTCGGGCAGATGCTCAAAGCACAAGTCAACCGATTCCGATTTATTTTAAAGTCGCTTCGTCTAATTTGATGAGCTCCGCACCAAGTAATGCGTACGACGTCATTCAAAATGCCATTACGATTAACTCAAATGCGAGTCAGGGTGGGGTAAGTTTAGAGCCTGATTTACGTGGGCAAATTGCGCCGGGTGGCAGTATTGTGTATAGCCATAGCTTAAAACCATGGGGAACGTCTGTATTGTCAGCAACGGATGCTTTAAGTGTTGTCAATGATCGAACAGGTTTTACGACAACCCTTTATTATGATGCCAATAATAATGGACAGTTAGATGCTTCTGATCCAATGATTCAAAATTTATCGATTGTGAATAGCTCTATTCTAAGCAGCAAAGCGCCTATTCGTATTTTTAATAAAGTTGAAAATACCGCGTATAACACAGTTGGAATCGTGAATACGTCCATCATTAGCCTAAAAAATAGTGCTGGTACTTTGCTAGATACGGCGACAGACATTACCACCATCACCAGTTCACCTGTACGTTTAACTAAATTACAAGCCAATGACAATAATTGCGATGGGGTTGCTGATGGCGCGTATACCTCAAATGTATTGCCGATTACCCGTAATTTGGATGGGTCTGGGCAGTGTGTTTTGTATCAATTAACCGTGAAAAATTTGGGCGCTTCGGCAATTGGTCGATTTAATTTTTATGATTACACCCCTGAAGCGATGGTCATGAGCAAAGCGCCAAGTTGCACAACCTGTGAAGTGGGTTCACTTAGTGCGCCTGCACTGGGACAAACGGGTGCAATTAAAGCTTCAGTTGCAGCAGTGAATAGTAATGAAAGCCATAGCTTAGAGTTTGGGGTGAAATATGTGGGGAACTAAGTTGAATTATGTTTTGCATAGTATTCAGAAAAGAATAAGTTCAAACTCGCTTACTAAGCAAATAGCTTATGCTGGCTTACTAAGTTTCATAATGGGTATTTCGCAGATTGTACTTGCTGTTCCGACTTTAGAAATCATGTCTGCTAGTGGTACTAATACTACTAGTGCGTCGTTGAATGATAAAACGAATACATTTGTATTTAACCCAGCAAATCCAAATGATAATAATACACAGTCATACTTTCCCGTGACGAAAGTTACTTATTCAATAACCGATAATCCGTATTCTGGATCATCTAATGATTCGTATGGACTTTTTTATAGCGCAAACTCTTTTGTTGCTTTAAAAGATCAAGGGTTCCCAACAAATTATAGTGCATATACGAGTGTTTTTTCATCTAATCGGAATAATGTAGGGGCGGGCATTGATCTAGCTACAAACTATGGTGTTCGTTTTACGGGGAATTGGGAAAAATTAGCGGGACGCTCGATTAATACTTCTGGAGTAAATAGTGGATTAGGGCATTATATTGGCGAAATAACAATGAAGTGGGATCGTCCCATTACGAACCCAGTCATTAATATTTCTGGACTAGGAGGGCGGACCTCCTCATCTAATACACAACTATATCCAGCTTATGGGATTAGCTCACAATTTAAGTTGCTATCAACTACGAATGTTTCACAGATGTACCGATTATCGGGGAGTAATTTTTCAGTCAGTAATGGAGAAATTCGAAATACATCAAGTACTATTAGTGCAACTATTGATGCTGGGGGAGCGAGTGGTAGTGTCCAGATAATGACAAGTTCTGCCATTACTGAGCTTAAATTTGCTGTTTATCTGCGCTCTGATTCTAATGCTTCTGGCTTAATAGATATATCAAGAAACACTGGAGCAGATGCATTTATTTTTAGTGCTTCAAGTGTTGACTCTATGGTGGGTGATTTGGTGGTTTCAAAAACCAATAACACGACCCAAGTCTATTCAGGCAGTACGACGACTTATACCGTCCGTGTAACGAATAACGGCCCCGATACTTATACAGGCACTTTGCTTAAGGACGTCGTGGGAACTGGGTTAACCGCTACAGCCGTTGCTTGTAGTACGGCTGCAGGCAATAAATGTACCACAGCTCCAGCTTTAAATAGTTTAGCTTCTATTGATACAGGAAGCTTGGCTTCTGGCGAATTTTACGAAATTTTAGTCACAGCACGTGTAGATGCTGCGGCAGGCAGCACGGTAACGAACACTGCTACGGTGGATGTGCCAACCTTAGGTTCTTCAACAGGTGCAAGTTGTACAACTTTAAATGCAAACGGTATTACCCGTTCATTTAACTCAACCACAGGTGCTTGTACGACAGCGGACCAAGATACTGTACTTGCTTCTGCCGATCTGGAAGTCTCAAAAATTTCTGATAAGGCTACCTATAATGCTGGCGATGTTGTGAAATATACGATTAAGGCTTGGAATAATGGTGGCTTGGCTGTTACTGATGCAGTCTTAGCAGATCCTGTTCCGACTAATCTCTCAGGTTTAAGCTGGTCATGTACCAAATATGGTACTGCAGTGTGTCCAAGCACGGCTAATATGGTAGTTTCGGAAAGTAGTAATAATTTAACTGCGACAGGGCTGAATCTTCCCGCAAATGGAAAAGATGTTAATTATTTAGAGTTCACTATAACAGGCTTAGCTTATAAAGCAGGTTCTGTAGCTAACACAGCAACGATTTCGACCAGCGTATTCGATTCAAATTCTGTAAATAATAATGCAACTGCAAATATGACGATTACACAGAATACGCCAAGCACCACTGGCAGCTCCCAAAATCAGTGTTTATCTGGTCAAGCAGTAAATTTGGTGTCTGATACTACTTTTAGAAAGTATGATGCAGATAATACCTTGGCGGCTTTTGATAATAATCTAAAAACTGCAGGTTCGAGTCCAACAGTTCTTCCGAATACGGTGATGTATGGCACTGGTATAAATGGTGCATTGCAATTAAAAGGTCGTTTGAGTTGGTCATATGGCTCACCACGAAGTAATACAACGGCAGTGAACATGCGAATATTGGTAGATGGCGTTGTGTATGCTGTATTAACCACACCAGGAAAAAGTGCTAATTTAACAGCCTCTTTTAATGCCTTAAATGGTGCACAGGTTTCGCAGGCAGATTATACTTTAACGTCTTACCAAACTGATCCAGGCTCGATTAATTTTACCATTACTTTGCCAACGGCTGTGACCAGTATCAATATGGTACGCACAGAGTTTCAAAGTTATGCAGGCTCTAGTGTTGCGGGAGATGATATTGGTATTGGTCTAAATGAAGTCAATGCATGCTTAAAACCGACTTTTGAAATGAATAAAGTGTCTGAAAATGGCACAGACAGCTTCAACTTTAGTACTTTTACCAACTTGAGCAATGCCAACGCTGAAACTATTACCAGTGGTGAAGTAGTCACAACGGTAGTAGGGACTGCACAATCGGTTCGTTTAAAAACCAGTACATCACCCGTCGAGCAAGGCTCATTATTGGCTTATGCAACACCAAACACAGCCATCAGTTTTGCTGAATCAACCTCGACTTTATATTCACTGAAAAGTATTGAATGTACCGATACCAATGCAGCAGTTTCGGGCAATAGCACTTCAAATTTGGGTGGCGTAAATGGTATGACCCAAACCATACCTGCAACGAATGTGAAATTTGCTGCAAAACTCGTTTGTCGTGTGACCAACAGTAAAAAAGCGGGTTATGTATTTTCGGGGCGTGTGTTTAACGATAACAGCGGTACCACTTCGGATGTTTCTAAGGCATATAATGCGATTGTAGATGCAGGTGAAGTGGGAATTGCGGGCAGTGTGGTTGAACTGCAAGATTGTACTAGTAAAGCAGTTTTGGCTTCTACAACCAGCAATGCCAATGGTGATTTTAAAATACAGACCTTAGATGATGTATTTGCTGGGCGCAGTAATGTTTGTCTTGTGCAGCGTAATTTGACGGGTTTTGATTCAGTCAGTTCTGCAAAAGCCAGTAGTGTGACCGCAACAGCCGACACAACGAATGACTTCTTTACTATTCCTAAGGCGGCAAATGTGACCAGTTATGATGGTTTCTTGTTTGGCGATGCCGAGTTACAGTTGGTCTTAACCCAAAATGGACAAAAAACCATTGTGGCGGGTGATGTAGTGGATTACCCACATGAGCTCAGTGCGAAAAGTGTCATGAATGCGCTTAATTTAACGGAAAGCAAAGAGAAACAACCAGCAAATAATCAACCTTGGCAGAGTTTGGTTTATGTCGATAGTAACTGTAATGCACAGTTAGACCAGGGTGAGAGTTTACTCACCAGTCGTGTATTGAAAGCCAATGAAAAAATTTGTTTGATTCAACGCGTAAATTCACCTACCACGGCACAAGGTGGAGATCGTTTTATTGCGAGTTTTAAGGTTAATGGCAAGGCAACTTATAGTACTGCGACATCCAAGGAAAGTAATAGTGTGAACGATATTACGACCATTGGTACAGCAGGTTTAAACATGAGTAAGTTGGTGAGAAAAACCTCTGCATGTCCTGCACCGAGCAATGATTCAACGCCGTTTACCGTCACGAATCAAGCGGCTAAAGGCGATTATTTGGAATATCAAATCACCTATACCAATAATTCAAATAAAAACTTGGTTGATATTGTCCTTAAAGATAGCGTTCCACTTGGAACAGTTTATGGAACCATGTCTTGTACGGCATCGGGTTGTCAAACTCAGGAAAGTTCAGGGCAATTAAAATGGACGATTCCGGGGGTATTGGCGCCTAAGCAAAAGGGGCAAGTGGGTTTCTGCGTGCGGATTCCAAACTAGTTTTGATTTTAGGTCAATACAATAAGGTCGGGTCATTTTTATGGCGCCGACTTTATTTTTTTCATTAAATTTACAGCGAACAATATCCCGTATTTTGCTTGAAGCAATTAGATGCGTTAAATCTACAGGAATTATATTAAAAAATAATCATAAATAAATATTTTAAACAACTACTTGGTTTGAATGTTCGGTCTAATTTCATCTTAAGAATAAGGGAATAATCACGCAAAGCTTTACATTGTTTCTTTATGTAAACTCACTGTTTTTATGAAAATTAATGATAAACAGCTGTTTATTTCAAAATTTGTAAAGTTATATAACTAAATTAAAAAATCAAGAGTGAACTGGTTAACATTTTTTTTATAAAATGTATGGTGATGCGTTCGTTTTTTGTTTAATATTGCTTTGAGCTTTGCAGCATTAATTTACTTAAATGTGATTAATGTCGCAAATATATGCATTGGTTTGCAGTGGATAAAATCATGTTAAACAAAAGAACTACGCTGAAAAAATTGATGATGGGTTTAATGCTTGCTGGGGGGGCTGCTCATGGAATGGCTGCCGCAACCACATCCAATGAGCCTGTATCAATTCAGTTGAAAGCATTCAAAAAAGTTGTAGACAGTAAAGGGAATGCACAGTTTCAAGCTGCAGACTCAATCAAGCCTCAAGATGTTATCGAGTATCGTGCGACTTATACCAACAACACGACACACAGCATTAAAAGCTTAAAAGCAACATTGCCTATTCCAGCAGATACGCAATATTTAGGCAACAGCCTGCCTTCAGGTGCGCTGGCGAGTATCGATGGCGTTAACTTTGCTGCGATGCCATTAAAGAAAAAAGTAGATGGAAAACTTGTCAATGTTCCACTCAAAGAATACCGCGCTTTACAGTGGCAAATCATGGAATTGCCTGCCAAGAAAACAGTCACTGTTAGTGCACAAGCCAAAGTAAATGCATCAAACGATTAATTTCTAAAGTTTTATATACATCATTTTGATGGAGTCGGGGGACTCTTATGCCTATGAATTTGAAGACAACAAAGCGAAATAGCCTTTATGTGTCAATTGCCACAGTTTTGGGGGGCTTTGCTTTTTTCGCGACAGGTGCACATGCAGCAGCGCCAGCCGCGGGAACAAATATTAGTAACATTGCAACAGCATCGTATGTAGATGGTACATCTACCACACGTACTGTAACGTCAAATGAAGTTAAAACCACGGTTTTACAAGTAGGTAGCTTCACACTCGAGCAAAACCGTACCGCAACTGCCAACCCGAATGGTGTCGTGACTTTATCGCACGTATTAACCAATACAGGTAATGGAACGGATGAATTTACGCTAAATTTAGCGAATGTGGCTGGGGATAATTTTGATTTCTCCAACATTGCGATTTATTTAGATGCGAATAAAGATGGTGTGCCTGATAACGGTACGAATTTGGCAGGTCAAAAAGTTACCTTAAATGCTGGCGAGTCTGTAGGCTTAGTTGTAGTGGGTACAACCGCAGCAACAGCAACAGCTGGTAATTCTGGTCAATTAGCACTGTCTGCGGCAAGTACTTACATTACAGTTATTGCAGACAAAACCAAACTGAATACTGACACCGTAACGATTGTTTCAGGTGCGGTTATTCAAGTCACGAAGTCTGCCAATGTCACTTCAGTTGCGCGTGGCGATACCGTAACGTATGAATTGACCTATAAAAACACAGGTAATGCCGACGCAACTAATTTAACCATTGAAGATATTTTACCTTCAGGCGTGACTTATGTTGCAGGTTCAGCACGTTGGAGCGGTCAGACAGCAGCATTGACCGATGCGACTGGTGATGAAGCGGCAGCAGCAGCGAAGTATGAATTTACTAATGGTAAAGTTCAGTTAGTTCTTGCTTCTGTAGTGCGTAACAGTACGGGCAAGTTAACCTTCCAAGTGACGGTGGATAATACAGCTCCTGCAGGAAAAATTACCAACATCGCGACATTTGATCCAGATGGTCCGGGTACTGAGACTTCTCAACCTACCAACCCATATGATGTAACTGTACAGTCTACCTATACAGGTACCATCAACGATAACGCGACCGATACTTATTCGGATGCGCAAAAAGTTTCTGGCAATCTCGCTAAAGATGACTTGATCACCACCACAGCAGTACAAGGTTCTCCAGTTTTATTTGGTGCATCAAGCTCTACAGAAGATATCTGGATTCACAACCTTGGCAATGTAGCTGAAACGTATAACATTACCGTGAATAAATCTGCACTACCTGCAGGTTCTATTGTTGAGTTATTAAAGTCAGATGGTAATACACCGTTAACCGATACCAATGGTGATGCAAGCGTAGACAGTGGCCCATTGGCTTCAGGTGGTCACCTTGAAATCTCTGCACGGATTACTTTGCCAAATGGTTATACCGGCCCAATTACAGCACCTGGTTTGGACACAATCTTAACCATTACACCTGTACATGCGCCAGCATCTTCAGATACCGTGACTTTAAGAATTACCAATATCACAGCATCAAAAGTCGATTTAAGCAATGGTAAAGGGAATAAAAACTACGCGGAAGATGATACAGGTTTAACGGGTGAAGGCATATACGTTCCAGGTAATGTCGTCAACACGGTAACCACTAAACCAGGTGTTGCAGCTACGTTCCCAATTGCTGTAACGAATTATGGTTCAACAGCAGACAACTATAACTTTGGTACTGAACAAGCATTACCAGCGGGTTGGACAGTTGAATACTTCGTTGCTGATTCAAGTGGTGTATGTTCAGCGACTAAAGTGACCAATACGGGTGCTATTCAGCCTAATGCAACGGCGTATTTCTGTGCCAAGGTGACTCCATCTACAGATGCAACACCTGCAAATAGCCAAGACATTGTCTTCACAATTAATTCACCTGCAACAGGCTTAACAGACAAGATGAAAGATCATCTTACTGTGGAAGCAGTTCGTGGACTTTCATTCTTGGCGGACCAACAAGGTCAGGTTGCACCGGGTGGTACGATTGTCTATAAACATACCTTAACCAACAACGGTAACGTTGTAGAGGGTATTGCTGATGGAACATTGCCTATCAGCATTACACATGACCCTGCAACTAACGGTTTTGTGACTTCTGTTTATGTTGATAAAAACAACAATGGTATTGCAGACACGGATGAGTTGGTTACTGATGTTCAGAACCTTAACAAGTGGTTAACTGCAACCAATGGTGCTGATGGTCTTTCTCCAAAAGAAAGTATCAATATCTTGGTTAAAGTTGAAGCACCAAGTAATGCAACAGCGGGTCAAGCCGATCTATCGATTGTGACGGTTACACCTACTGGTGCATTAAATGGTACGGCGGCTCCTGCTGCGATCACTGTTACGGACAAAACCACAGTGAACATTGGTCAAGTTCGTCTGGAAAAAATGCAAGCACTTGATGCAGCATGTGACGGAACACCAGATGGTAGCTTTGGAACATTTACACTTCAGGCTAAACCGGGTGCTTGTATCATTTACCAAATCAAAGCGGTAAATGATGGTAATCAGGCGGTGACTAAAGTTGAAATTACCGATGCTGTACCAAGTTACACCACGCTAGGTTCGTCGCCTGCAGCTGCACTAGATCCAGTGTCAAAAGGTACAGTGACCAACACGGCAAACAACTTGAAGTCATCTCAGTTTGATTTGGCTCCATCTGAAACCGTTACGATGAAGTTCAGCGTCAAAGTTGATGCTCAATAATTAACTCAAAACATCAATAACTATTTATGTGGATAGGCATCACTTTAGTGCCTATCCCTTTAACCTGCTTTTGCTCGGTATTGGGGTATTTTCGTGATTAAACGAGTTCAGCCGCTACAGAATCATAAGATCAAGCTTATTTTTTCAAGCTTAGCTACGGCTATGGCATTGGTAAATCATGCTTATGCTGTGATGCCTGCTGCTGGGCAAAATATTACCAATACCGCGTATGCAAGTTTTATGCAAACTGATGGTCAAATTGGTCAATCGGTTTCAAATACCGTCCAAGTGACCATCACTCCTAAATATGTGATTAGCCTCACTTCACCAACACGATTAGAAATTGATGCGGGTGCGCGAGTGATTTGGCTAAATACTTTGACCAATCACAGTAATGCACCTGCCGATATTGCGATTGATAAAAGTATTGTTCCAGAATTATCGAATATTAAAATTTATGTCGACAGTAATCAAAATGGTGAATTTGATAGTTCAGATTTACTGGTGACTGGACATTTAAGTTTACAGGCTGGGCAAAAAGTTGATTTATGGGTGGTCGCTGATTCGTCCATATCACTAAATGATAACCAGCAAGTAGACTTACCACTTCAAGCTTATGTTGTGCAAGACCCGACTGCCATTGCCGATGCGGTCAATGCTTTAATTAGTTTCTTACCACAACTCACAGCAACCAAATCGGTCGATAAAACCAGTATTGAACCACAAGTGGGTCAATCTTATGATTTAACCTATAACTTGAGCGTGAAAAATAGTTCAAAGCGTAATTCTGGTCTGCAAACCATTGACGTTGATGGTGAGACCATGAAGGCTGTGGTTTTGTTGGATGAAATACCAGCCAATACCATCTTTAAATCGGCTAAACCAACCAATTCTAAAGCGCTGGTTTTATATCCTTTAGGACAAGATAAGTTTACGCGTCAGATTCCAGCAGATAAATCTTTAATTAATACGCTGGTGGTGGCATACCCTCAAGCCTTGGCTGCGAATAGCACAGAAGCAGTCGAGTTGGTTGTGACCATGAATTCCAATGTGAGTCATGCCTCAATTTCAAACGTGTTTAATGTTGAGCATGGTTTGCTTTCGAGTTTGAAAAAAACAGTTTCCAACGAAGTGACGACAACCGTTGGCGGTAGTGCATCAATTAGCAATAACAGCAAAAATTATTCTAATATTTTAGCAACGGGCAGTCTAAATCAACCGTTATACATTGCTGCAAATAGTGCCATGTGTAATGCCTCACGTAGCAATTTAGATAAAGTCAAAATTAAAGTTCAATCGACGCTGACTGGGGATGTTGAGTATGTTCAGGGCGTGGAGACTGGGGCGAATACAGGTGTATTCCGCTTCACTTTAGCAACACAAGAAGCGGGTGCCATTCATTTGAATGACCAGATTCTACAAACCGTCAAGCGAGATCAGGTGATTGTGTCTTTGACGGATTGTTTAGATGAGAGTGGTAATTCGACCAACAGTATTACAGATATTCATACCACGGTTTTAATTGATCCTTATGGTGTCGTTTTTGATGCAAAGACCAATTTACCTGTTGCTGGTGCGAAGGTCACGTTGTTGGATGCGAAGGGTAATCCTGCTGAAAATGTGGCGTATAAATTGGATGAAACCACGGGTGAAAAAGTGGTGATTCCTGCAACGCAGCTAACCAATAGTAAAGGCGAATTTGTCTATCCTTTTGTGGAAAATGGAACTTATAGACTTGATATTGATACTTCAACAATTGCAGGCTCTACCAATTATAAATTTACCAGTGACAAGACCATTTATAATAATTTTGCGGATCGTGTGGTTGACAGCTCTTGGTCGTATGGGGGCAACTTTACGTTAAAGACGGGTGATGCTGCACTCAATATTGATATTCCAATTGATCCTGTAGATATTTCTGTACCCAGCAATGACAAATTAGTCATTAAAAAAGAAGTGGTCGGAACGAATACTGCCGAAATTGGTGATTTTAAAGATTATCAAATTACGGTGGCAAATATGGGGGATTCGACCCTCTATGATGTCAACATGAAAGATACTTTGCCTCGTGGTTTTATTTATGTTTCAGGCAGTACCCGCGTCAATGGGCAAAAAAATGCAGATCCTGAAGGTGGAAAAGGACCTTATTTGACGCTAGGTTTGGGAACGCTGACACCAAAGCAACAAGCCAAAGTTCAATACCGTGTCTATATTGGTCCTAATGCGCTGAGTGGAGATGGCGTTAACCGTGTGTACGCGCAGGACAACAAAAATACCGTTTCGAATGAAGCACAGGCCGCAGTAAAAGTCACCCCTGGTGTATTTAGTCCAGATGGCTTTATTGTCGGGAAAGTCTTTAGCGACTGTAACCGCAATGGCGTTCAAGATGCGGGAGAACGCGGTGTACCTGGTATCCGTATTTATATGGAAGATGGTAGCTTTGTGGTGACGGATCGTGAAGGTAAATACAACTTCTACGGCATTAAACCGATTACCCACGTATTAAAAGTCGACAATACGACTTTACCCAATAATGCAGAATTGGTGCTGATTAATAACCGTCAAGCAGGTGATCCAGCCAGCCGATTCGTAGATTTAAAACGTGGCGAATTGCACCGAGCAGACTTCGCGATTACTGATTCTTCAGGTGAATGCAGTCAAGCTTTGGCGGAGCAAATTGAAGACCGCCGCAGTAAAATTAATGCGCAACTGGATGCATTAGAGCAAACCTTGCGTCAAGATTTAACCGTTGATCCACTCAGCAATTCAGTTTCAGATGTACAAGGTCAACCTGCAAGCGGATGTATTAGTGCAGCAGGGGCTTCAGCCAATTGTAATATTGAATATAAAAAAGATCAGATTAAAGAGATTCAAACTGTTCAAATCGAACCAGTAAAGGCGTCAGTTGTTTTAGATTTAGAGCAAGAACTGGAGCGTTCGGAATCGAATCAACTGGCGATTTTAAATCTGAAAGAACAGCAAATTTTACCTACACCACAAGCCACGATTCAGGTTAAAGGTGCTTTAGGCACCGACATTCGTTTATTTGTAAACGATGAACAAGTTTCGGAAAAGCGTATTGGTAAAAAAGCGGTTTATCAAGAGCGTGGTGCAGCAGGCTTTGACTTTATTGGTGTGCCATTGGCGGCTGGTAAAAATACGATTGCAGTTCGTCAGTACGATAGCTTCGGCAACATGCGTGATCAGCAACAAGTCACAGTGATTGCACCAGATGCGATGAGCCAATTGACAACGCAGCCTGTTGAACAAACGGTTTATGCCAATGGTAAAGATATTTATCAGGTGGTGGTTAAAGTCCTAGATCAGCATGGGACTCCTGTTGCGACACGTACGCCAATCACACTTGAATCATCGATTGGCATGATTCAACTCAAAGACCTCGATCCAGATAAACCTGGCGTGCAAGTTTTTGCAGAAGGTGGATCTTTGGTGGTGCCAGTACTGGCACCTTTGGAAGCTGGGTCGGGTGTATTGCGTGTCCGTAGTGGGATTTACGAACAAACTGTACCAGTGCGCTTTTTGGCAGAACTTCGTCCAATGTTGGTTGCCGGGATTGTTGAAGGTTCTTTTGCACTAAATAAGTTTGATCCTAAAAATCTGTCTCAAACCTCGACTCAAGATGGTTTTGAAGAAGAGCTGAATGATTTGTCGAGTTCGAGTGATGGTGAAACCGCCATTCGTGGTCGTGCGGCATTATTCTTGAAAGGCAAAGTGCGAGGCGATTATTTACTGACTTTGGCATATGACTCAAGCAAAGAAAATAATCAGCGTTTATTCCGTGATATCCGTCCAGATGAATATTACCCAGTATACGGTGATGCATCTGCCAAAGGTTTTGATGCGCAGTCCACCAGTAAATTTTATGTTCGTGTCGATAAAGGTCGTTCTTATGCGATGTATGGCGACTATGTCACACGCACCGAAAATGACGAAGGACTTTCTTTAGGTCAGTATAGTCGTTCGTTAACGGGTTTAAAGTCGGTGGTTGAAGGTGATCGCTTTCAAGTTGCCAGCTTTGCTGCACGTACCAATACCACTCAAGTGGTGAATGAACTCCGTGCAATGGGTGTTTCAGGTCCTTATGCCTTGGGCATGGACAGCAATGACATGCTTCAAAATAGTGAAAAAGTTGAAGTGATTGTGCGTGATCGTAACAATCCTGGTTTAATTATTTCACAACGTACCTTAACCCGTTTTAGCGACTATGAAGTTGATACCTATACCAACAGTATTTATTTAACTTCACCGTTAAGTAGCATCGATGAAAATCTAAACCCAGTCTATTTAAGAATCACCATTGAAACTGATCAAGGTGGCAAAGAATATACCGTGGCGGGGGTGAATGGTCGTTATAAATTGAATGATAAAGTGACCGTCGGCGGCTCTTATATTCAAAATGATGATCCGATTGATCAGGAAAAAATTGCCAGTGCCAATACGGTCATTCGTTGGAATGATCAAACTAAACTGATTGCTGAATACGCATATTCTGATCATGATTTAATGACGTTGGATCAGCTCACCGATGTGAATGCCTCGACAACTGCAAATACCTCGGGGAATGGTTCCGCAGCACGTGTAGAACTGGATTATAAAAAAGACAATGTCGATGTGCGTGCCTATCATCAACAGGCGGATGTTGGCTTCCGCAATGCAGCATCTTCAATCAGCTCAGGACGTAAAGAAAGTGCTGTGAAACTGAATGCACGCTTAGACCGATTTGGTGTATTACGGATTGAAGCTGTGCGTACAGAAGATATTGCCAATGCAGGGGTACGTAACGGGATCAGTGCTTCCATTGAAAAAGCCATTAATCGTATTGTCAGTTTAGAACTGGGTGTTCGTTATTATAATGAGTCATTGAATGCTGCCAGTACATCCACGCAAAGCGTTGAAACACCTTACGATGGCACCACGCTTCGGGCCAAATTGAAAACGGCATTACCATTTGATGGTTCAAGTGCATTTATTGAATATGAGCAAGATGTTGCGGATAGTAATCGCCGTGTATTTGCTGTTGGTGGTGATGCTCAGGTCTATAAAAATATTCATGCTTATGCACGTCATGAATTTATCTCAAGTATTGGTGGTTTATACGAACTCAATGACACGCAAAAACGTAATACCACGGTATTTGGTTTAGACAGTCAATATATGCGAGATGGTTCGGTATTCAGTGAATATCGTGTGCGCGATGGTTTAAGTGCGCGTGAAGCAGAAGCAGCAATGGGTGTACGTAATCGTTGGCAATTAAAAGAAGGTTTATTCTTTAATACCAGCTTTGAGAAAGTGAAAGTCTTTGAAGGTGAAAATAAAGATTCACTTGAGTCTACCGCAGCGACTTTGGGCTTTGAGCATTTATCTAACCCTCGTTGGAAGAATGTAGCGCGTATTGAAGGGCGTTGGTCAAATCAAAGTGATAGCTATTTAAATACGTTGGGAACAGCCTATAAGTATTCAGATGAAGTCACGTTCTTGGCAAAAAACGTTTTAAATTTAACCGATAATAAAGCTGCCGATTCAGGTGATCGTTTAATTAACCGATTCCAGATTGGTGCAGCTTATCGTGATTTAGAAACCAACAAATTTGATTCACTCAGTAAAATTGAGTATCGCTACGAAAAGAATGAAACCACTTTAAGTGATCCGTACGAGCGTAATGCTTACATTATGTCGCATCATTTAAATTATCATCCGACGCGTGATGTGCATGTGTCGGGTCAGTATGCTGTGAAATATTTAGAAGAAACCTACGACCTATTGCAAAGCAGTGGTATGACGCAAATGCTGAATACGCGCTTCATGTATGATATTAATGACCGTTGGGATGCTGGGGTAAATGCTGGCGTCATGTGGAACAGCGTTTCCGATGGCACCAAGCTGATGGCAGGGGTTGAGGTGGGTTATCTTCTGGCGGCCAACCTTTGGGTTTCTGGTGGATATAACTTTGTTGGTTATGAAGATAAAGATTTAACCGATGGCGATACCACAATGGATGGCGCTTATTTCCGTTTCCGCTTTAAATTTGATGAGAACCTTTTTAATCAAAATAAGGCAAGCGTGAATAAAGCTTTGGAGCCTAAATTATGAAATTTTTAGGATTAAAAGCATTGCTGTTGGCTGGGCTGCTTAGCCCAGCGCTTTATGCCAATACCGAGGCCCATCAATTCACATATATATCGTCGCATCAACAGATTCAGTCGAAAATACGTGAGGCACTTGGGCAAAGTACTGAGGTAAAAGAAAAATACCAACTGGAAAAAGCGCAAACATGGCTCAGTTATGCTGATCAGTTATATAGTGAAAAGAGTAAGCCCAAAAACTTAGCAATGGTTTATCAGCAGGTGCTGAATATCACCAATACCGACAACAGAGTGCAGCTTACGACTCAGACGCCAATTTTAGCTTTTTCTCAGGTTATGCGCCGAGATTTGTGGGCTCGCATCGAAAGCATTAAAGTTCATGCGGGTTTTCAGTGTGCTTATAAAGAACTCGCTCAGGCAGAGGTGAAATTGGTTTGGGCTGCGGCTGAATATTGCCAATTAGGTTGGCGACATTCACGCGAGATTTTTGCTTCAGCAGAGCGATTGGTTGATCAGGCGGGGTATTTGGCACAGCATTGTGAAAATGACCGCTATCTCGATCAGGCTTTTAGTCCTGTAAAAATGGCTACAGTGGAACAATTAAATGGTTCAACAGGCTGTCAGGGAGTCAATGCAGCGTATTGGCCTTTCACTCCGAATCAATAGTCTGCGCAGCATTTGCTTTTATTCAGATTTAAAAAATAACCCTGAATGGAATATTTCAGGGTTATTTTTATTGCACATTTAAGTTTATTTAATAAAGCTTAATTCCTTACTGATGCGATCCAACACTGGCTTTTTCTTGGCTTGGAATTGCGTTTTATTTTGCTGAATTAAATTGTTGCCATGAGTATCAATCGAGATGATCAAAGGACCAAATACTTTGACGCGGTTAATCCACAAGGTTTCAGGCATCCCCAAATCTTGCCATTCAGCCCCTTCAATTTCTTCCACTTGAGTGGCCGCCAGTACCGCACAGCCCCCCGGGAAAATCGCATGCACTGCTTTATGCTCCTGACAGCCTGCAACGGTTTCAGGCCCCATACCGCCTTTACCAACAATCAGTTTTACACCCGTTTGTTTAATAAATTCACGTTCGAATTTTTCCATACGCATACTGGTGGTGGGGCCAATCGAGACCATTTCAAAACGGCCATCATCCTTTTTACGTACGATCGGGCCTGCATGGAAAATCGCACCGCCTTCTAAATTCACTGGAAGTTGCCGACCTTGCTCAATCAAGCGACGATGCGCCACATCACGGCAAGTAACTAAACGACCGGTCAGATACACCACATCACCAATTTTAAGATCGGCTAAGTCTTCATCACGCAGTGGGGTAGTCAGAATTTTTTTCATAGCACAACTCCTTCGTGCGACAGGATTTCATAAGACATGTCCGCATTAATTTTGATTTTTCCACGACGGTGTGCCCAACAGCCAGTATTCACAGCCACGCCAATCGTCGATGGATGGCGGGCTGAAGATTCAATGTTCACTCCCATGACACTGTTATTGCCTGTTAAGCCTTGTGGACCAATCCCAATTTCATTTAAACCTTGTTCTAGTAAATCCTCCATTAATGCAGCGCGTGGGTTATCACTTCTTGAGTCTACAGGGCGCATAATGGCCAGTTTGGACAAGCGCGCAGCGGTTTCAACAGAGGTTGATACCCCGACACCGACCAATAATGGTGGGCAAGCATTCACACCACGTTCGGTAATCACGTCCATCACAAACTCAGCCACACCTTCGTAGCCTTGACCTGGCATCAGCACTTTAGCGGCACCCGGCAAGGTACACCCGCCACCTGCCATATAAACATCAATGGTGCAGCTGTCTTGTTCAGGGACAATGCGCCAGTCTAGCCACGGAATTTGGGTACCGGTATTGGTGCCCGTATTCTTCTCATCAAAGGTTTCAACCGCATTGTGACGTAAGGGCCCTGTACGGGTGGCCTCTTCGGTTGCTTCACGTAAAATTTCCTGTAATTCACCCAACAGTGGGAAATGTGCACCCGCTTCAACAAAATATTGAATCACGCCAGTGTCTTGGCAGCTGGGACGATTGAGTCGATCCGCCGCTTCTTGGTTTTCATCCATGGAGTCGTAAATCGACTTCGCCAATGGATTGGTTTCTAAAGTTTTCAATTCAATCAGTTTACTTTTCACATCTTTAGGTAAACGTTTACCAATGTAGGCTGTAAATTTGGCCATGGTGTCCGTGAGGGACTGTACGGCAAGTTCTTTGTCCATGGGAGGCTCCTTGTAAAGCGTTAAATTCAGTCAAGCAATATAAAAATGAAGATCAGGAGTTACTCAATTCAGCCGAGCTGACTTTGTTTTTTTGAGTAAAACTTAAAACGAGAGTTAGTACGGTAGAGAGAATCAGTAGACCTGCGACGAAATACAGACCACTTGCAAAACTTCCAGTTTGGTCTTTGACCCAACCAATCATGGCTGGACCCGCAAAGCCGCCTAAGTTGCCAATCGAGTTAATGGTTGCGATACCTGTGGCTGCCGCAGCACCTGACAAGAACATGGTCGGCATACTCCACAGCGGTGGCTTAGAACAACTAATTCCGACATTAACAATGGTGAGTGCTGCAATCAGACCAAACATACTGCCAGTACCAGCTGCAATCGCGAGCCCTACGGCTGCGGTTAAGCAAGCCAATGCCACATGCCATGTGCGTTCATTGGTTTTGTCGGAGTGACGTGACCAAAGAATCATGGCAACCACAGAGATAATTGGAGGGATGGCATTCAATAAACCAACGGTCATGGAGCTGACACCCAGTTCTTTAATGATTTGCGGTGCCCAAATGCCGAGGGTGTACAAGCCTGCTGAGGTGCCAAAATAAATCAGTGCCAGAGCCAGTACACGTGGGTTGGCTAAACCGCGTAAAATACTGTGATGTTGTTGATCACCTTTATTGGCATCTTCGGCTTGCATGGTTTTAACCAACCATTCACGCTCATCTGCTTTTAACCATGCGGCTTTTTCAGGGCGATCCGTCATGTAGAAAAACACCACTACGCCTAAGATTACCGCAGGAACCGCTTCTATCAGAAACATCCACTGCCAACCCGCCAGACCCATGATGCCGTGCATTTCTAGCAGTGCAGCAGAAATCGGGGACCCAATCGCCGTGGCAATTGGGGCGGCAGCCATAAATAAAGCGATCACACCAGCACGGTTTCGTGCAGGAAACCAATAGCTGAGATAGAGAATAATGCCCGGGAAAAAACCTGCTTCTGCAACACCAAGTAAAAAGCGCATCACATAAAAACTGGTGGAGCTTTCGATAAAAGCCATACCACCGGCAATAATGCCCCAAGTGACCATGACCCGTGCAATCCAGATACGGGCGCCGACTTTATGCAGAATAATGTTAGAAGGGACTTCAAATAAAAAGTAACCCAGAAAGAAAATCCCTGCGCCAAAACCCAAAATTGAAGCGGTAAAGCCCAAATCTTCCTTCATGGTGATGGCGGCAAAACCAATATTGACGCGGTCAATATAAGCAATTAAATACAAAATCATGATAAACGGGACAATACGCCACGTGATTTTCCGTAAGGTCCGTTTTTCGATATCCATGTCCATGGCTTATCTCCATATAAGTAGCGATTACCACCCGATCTGGTATAAATACCGCAATCGAGTCTGGCGAAAAGGCTCCCCGTTGTGACACCGTAATCCTTAAACGGTGGACTTTATTATTCACTCAAGTTTCCTTGCTTGGGTGAAATATGTTGTTTGGGGGGTAACGTGATATGGATAATAGAGACTTTGCAAAATGGATGGATCGATATAAAGTTAAATCACTATTGCAAAAAACTGAATAATCATGAACTCAGATACGGAATTAGCATTTTTTTGCTTACTAATAAAACAAGGAAGTTTGGTTGCTACCGCACGAGAATTAAATTTAACTCCGCCCGCAGTATCTCGACGTTTGACGCAAATGGAAGATCGTCTGGGGGTACGTCTCCTGAATCGAACCACCAGACGCATTAGTCTGACGCATGAGGGGGAAATTTATTATGAGAATGCGCTGCGGATTCTAAAAGAAATTGAAGACATGGAACGCCGCGTGTCGAGTACGCGATTTGCACCCAAAGGTTTACTTCGCGTCAATGCACCCTTAGGTTTTGGACGTTCATATATTGCCCCTGCGATTTCAGATTTTGCGAAAATATTCCCTGAAGTGGAGGTGCAATTGCAGCTGAGTGATCGTCCAGTGAATTTGCCCAATGAAGCGACGGATGTGGTGATTCGCTTTGGTGAAATTCCAGACTCACGTTTAATTGCGCAAAGACTGGCAGCCAATCGACGTTTATTGTGTGCTTCGCCTTTATATTTAAAAAGTGTCGGTATCCCAGAAACGCCACATGATTTAACCGTCCATCAATGTATTGTGATTCGGCAGAATGAAGCGGCTTATGGCAACTGGCGTTTAAGTTTGGGTGAGCAGGTCGAAACCATTAAGGTACATGGCAATTTAAGTACCAATGATGGTGAGGTTGCCTTAAATTGGGCCTTGGATGGGCAGGGGATTTTGATGCGTGCCGAATGGGACGTCGCGAAGTATCTACGCAGTGGACGTTTGATTCAGGTGTTAGAGCAGTACAGTACCCCACCTGCGGATGTGTATGCTGTGTATTTAGCCCGTTTGCAAGATTCGCCACGCGTTGCGTATTTTTTAAATCACTTAAAGGAGTATTTGGCACAGCATGTTGATAATTTGGTGCAGCATCGAACCTTACGTTAAGCCATGCTTTTACAGCAGGAAAATAGGCTTTAATGTATAGCTACTCAGACATAAAAAACCAAGACTGTTCGTTTGAACAATCTTGGTTTTTTGGAACTAAAGATTAAGCTTGAGCAGTTGCTTTTGCTAAAACTTCAGCCATTGCTTTGGCAACGATATAAACATTGTTCATGTTTAAGCCTGCTACACAGATACGACCGCTACGTACCAAATAAATCGCATAGTCTTCACGTAAGGTATCGACTTGTTCGCCTGTTAAGCCGGTGTAGCTGAACATGCCTTTTTGTTCAACCAAGTAGTTGAAGTCACGGTCTGGAAGTGCTTTGGTCAATTCATCTTTCAAAATACGACGCATTTTAATAATACGTTCACGCATTTCTTTAACTTCATTTTGCCATTGTTGATTTAACGCTTGGTCATTTAAGACTTGGTCAACCAACCACGCACCTGTTGTAGGAGGGCTTGAGTAGATACGACGTACTGTCGCTTTCAACTGACCAAAGGTGCATTGTGCTGTCGCAGCATCATCACACACGAATGTCAAACCACCGACACGCTCACCGTAGAGTGAGAAAATTTTAGAGAATGAGTTGCTGACAATAAAGTTTAAACCTGCTTGGTCAAGCGCGCGAATTGCATAGGCATCTTGTTCCATGCCTTCACCAAAGCCTTGGTAAGCAATGTCCAAGAATGGAATAAGTTGGCCTGCCTTTAATACGGCAATCACTTGATCCCATTGCGCAGGAGTTAAATCTGCACCTGTCGGGTTGTGGCAGCAAGGGTGCAATAACACCACGCTTTGTTCTGGTAGTTGTTGTAAGCAAGACAACATACCATCAAAGTTTACACCACGTGTTTCGGCATCGAAGTATGGGTAGAAATGGGTTTTTAAGCCTGCACCATTAAAGATGGCAACGTGGTTATCCCAAGTGGGTTGGCTTACCCAAACTTCAGAATTTGGGAAGTAATTTTTTAAAAAGTCTGCACCAACTTTCAGCGCACCAGAACCACCTAAAGTTTGAATCGTTACGGCACGACCACTTTGTACTGCTGGGCTATTTTCACCAAATAACAACGCTTGAATTGCATCGCGGTAAGGTTTGAAACCTTCCATTGGCAAATAAAGTTTAGTCTTGTTTTGTTTTGGCTCAAGACGCTTCTGCGCTTCCATGATTGTTTCAAGCTGAGGCACAATACTGTCTTCGTTATAGTAAAGACCAATACTTAAATTGACTTTACCTTCACGTGGATCGGTATTGAACTGTTCCATAAGCGACAAAATTGGGTCGCCAGCATAAGGAGGGATATGTTGAAACATTTAAAAAATCCTTGTTTGTTGCAGCTAGGGTCAAACTGTTCGCGCTTCGCATCGCCCAGTTAAAGTTGGTGATAACTTAAGCCGATTCACATCAGATTTGCAAGACCAGTTTCTTCCAATCTGATTCTGGTCTTACATGGGGGAGGAACAGCTTTTATTCAATAGGCTTATTTAAAAGAACTATCGGGGGTTAGTAATAAGGTTGTATCAGCAAGTTTGCTTTTACGTTGCTTCATCCAATAAGCCAAACTTAAACAGCCGACCCAAGCAGGAATCATATACACCGCGATACGCATGTCAGGAGTCAGGCTCATAATGACTAAAATACCCAACATAAATGCAATGCACAGATAATTAGTAAATGGATAAGCTAAGCTAGGGAATAAACTGGTTTCTTGCTGTTGTTGTAGGCTCTGACGGAATTTTAAATGGGTGATTGAAATGACCACCCAATTAATCACAATAGCAGCCACAACTAACATCATTAGTAAACCAAAGGCTTTTTCTGGGAAGAGATAATTGAGTAGAACACACAACGCAGTGACTAATGCTGAAATAAGGACGGCATTGACAGGAATGCCGCGAGAATTAATTTTTTTAAAGAATTCCGGTGCATTGCCTTGTTCTGCCAAACCAAGCAACATACGGCTACTACAATAGCTGGTGCCGTTATAGACAGAAACCGCAGCCGTTAAAATCACAAAGTTTAATGCGGTGGCAACGCCTTGGCTGTCAAGCGAAGCAAATACCATAACAAATGGACTGCCGCCTTGTGCCATTTGGTTCCAAGGGAATAGGGCTAACAGCACTACCAAGGTTAAGATATAGAAAATTAAAATGCGGTAGATAATTTGATTGACTGCTTTGGGTAAGGTTTGTTGTGGGTCACGTGCTTCTGCAGCGGTAATGCCGAACAGTTCAATACCACCAAAGGCAAAAATAATTGCTGCCATCGCCATGACTAAACCGCTAACCCCATTTGGGAAGAAACCACCGAGTGCCCAAAGGTTGCTAATTGCCGCTTGTGAGCCTGCGCTACCTGTTGCCAGTAAGTAAGAGCCAAAACCAATCATGGCGACAATGGCGAGAATTTTAATAATAGAAAACCAGAACTCCATTTCGCCAAACAGTTTCACGTGGAGCAAGTTAATGACATTAATTAAAATAAAGAAGCCAAGTGCCGACATCCAAGTTGGAATTTCGGGCCACCAGTATTGAACATAGAGTCCGACCGCGCTGAGTTCTGCCATACACACTAGAATATTGAGAACCCAATAGTTCCAGCCCGACATAAAGCCCGCAAAACGCCCCCAATATTTATTGGCAAAATAGCTGAAAGAACCACTCACAGGCTCTTGGACTACCATTTCTCCGAGTTGACGCATCATTAAAAATGCAATGAGTCCAGCAATGGCATAGCCCAGAATAACGGAAGGACCTGCCAGTTTGATAGATTGAGAGATTCCAAGGAATAGACCCGTACCGATTGCACCGCCTAGGGCAATCAGCTGGATATGACGGTTGGATAAACCGTGCTTGAGCTTACCGTGATCATTGTGTGACATATGATTATTCTCATCCTTGTCGTGTAATTATTTCCTAATAAATTACGTATATCATAAATTGATTAAAAAATAATATACAAGTGAAACACCTAATTATTTTTTATTTCTCTTAAAAATAAGAAACTTAGGTGCTTATTTCTATCTGATGATCCCTATAAAACAGCCTTGTTTTTATAGTTATGCACCAAATATGAGCATTTATTGTAGCGAGTTCATCGGGGTTTTCTAGCCAAAAGTGTTGTTTAAAACAGCAGTTGAATGCAGTGTTTAACTGAACGAGAGACAACAAGAAATAATTAAATTATGAATAAAGTAATTAAATTATATATTGCGTAATTTTATAAATTCAGTATGATGAAATGAAATTGATACAGTTGTCGTAGTGGATTGGATGTTTACTTTTATTTAATTTGTTGATTTTTATAAAAGTAATAAATTTTCATCAATACGATCAAGTGAAGCGTGTAGAGAAAACAACAAGGATGACATCATCATGAACTCACAATTGAGCTGTTTTATTCCTGTTTCAGCCCATTCAGATTTCACCATTCATAATTTGCCTTATGGCATTTTTAGTCGTTGCAAGGAAGGCGAACGACGTGTTGGTGTTGCGATTGGCGAATGGATTTTAGATTTAGCTGCTTTAGAGCAGGCAGGCATTCTGCGTCTGAGTGAACATGAGTGCTATTTTAATCAGCCAAGTTTGAATAAATTTATCGAATCAGGTTCAAGCAACTGGCAAAAAGTACGTCGTGAATTACAAGTATTACTGGCACTGGATAATCCACGTTTACAGCATGATGTAGAATTACAGCAACAGGTACTCTATAAACAGCAAGATGCCATCATGCATTTGCCTGTACAAATTTCGGGTTATACCGATTTTTATTCTTCTAAAGAACATGCCACGAATGTGGGCTGCATGTTCCGCGATCCTAAAAATGCTTTATTACCGAATTGGAGCGAATTGCCTGTTGGCTATAATGGGCGTGCCAGTTCGGTGGTAGTGAGCGGAACAGAGATTGTTCGTCCATCGGGGCAAATCAAATTACCAGAACAAGAGCGACCAGTTTTTTCAGCGACACGTAAGTTGGATTTTGAATTAGAAACAGCCTTTATTGTGGGTAAACCGAGTCGTTTAGGTCAGCCAATTCATATTGAAGATGCTGAAGCGCATATCTTTGGTATGGTGCTCCTCAATGACTGGTCGGCACGAGATATTCAACAATGGGAGTATGTCCCTTTAGGTCCGTTTAATTCCAAAACCTTCGCGAGTGCTATTTCACCGTGGGTGGTGACCATGCAAGCTTTACAGCCATTTAAAGTACAGGGTCCTGTACAAGAGCCACGTCCATTGGCGTATTTACAAGAAAGTGTCGAAAGCAGTTATGACATTCAGCTTTCGGTAGAAATTCAAACACCTCAAAATGACAGTGCGGATGTAATTTGCCAAACCAACTTTAAATATATGTACTGGTCAATGGCACAGCAGTTAACGCATCACACCATTGCTGGTTGTAATGTCAATGTCGGCGATTTGATGGGCTCAGGTACGATTTCGGGCACAACGAAAGACTCATATGGCAGTTTGTTGGAACTGACTTGGAACTCGACTGCACCTTTAACCTTAGCCAATAGTGAACAACGCAGTTTTGTACAGGATGGTGATACGGTCATCATGAAAGGTCATGCAGAAAAAGAGGGCATACGCGTGGGCTTTGGTGAAGTACGAAATACCATTTTACCTGCTTTAAGTTTTGATTTTGCTGAAACAGTGCAGGTACAGCATGAAACTGTATAGCTATTTTCGCAGTTCAGCAGCCTTTCGTGTGCGGATTGCCTTAAATTTAAAAGGCTTGAGTTATGACACACAAGCGGTGCATTTGCTGAAACAGGGGGGCGAACAACACTCGGCTGAGTACGCAGCAATTAATCCGAGTGAGTTGGTGCCAACTTTGCTGGATCAGCAGTATGTGTTGACGCAATCACTGAGCATTCTTGAGTATCTGGAAGAAGCCTATCCGAAGATTGCTTTGTTGCCTCAGAATTTACAACAGCGTGCGCAAATTCGTGCTTTTGCCCAGTACATTGCTTGTGAAATTCATCCTCTGAATAACTTAAGAGTGTTGCAGTACTTAGAGCAGACACTTGAGGTGAGTAATAGTGAAAAGACGGCATGGTATCAACACTGGATTAAGCTTGGTTTTCGTAGCCTAGAGCAACAACTACAGCATTCTAATGGTGAATACTGTTTTGGCGAACAGCTGAGTTTTGCCGATTGCTGCCTGATTCCACAAGTGTATAACGCCAAACGCTTTCAAATAGATTTAACGGAATATCCAAAAATCCAGTCGATTTATACGCACTGTATGCAGTTAGCTGCTTTTCAGCAGGCTGCACCAGAACAACAAGCCGATTGGGAATAAAAAACAGAAAAAGGAGTTTGATTATGAGTTTTGCCATTAAAAAAATTCACCACGTTGCCTACCGTTGTAAAGATGCCAAAGAAACGGTGCTGTGGTACAAGACCATGTTGAACATGGACTTTATTTTAGCCTTTGCTGAAGATCATGTGCCGTCCACCAAAGCATTTGATCCCTATATGCATTTATTTTTAGATGCAGGTCAGGGCAATGTCTTAGCATTCTTTGAGTTGCCAACGCAACCTGAAATGGGCCGTGATGAAAATACCCCAGCTTGGGTGCAGCACATTGCCTTTGAAGTTGAAGACTTAAATGCTTTATTGGCTGCCAAAGCCCATTTGGAAGAACAAGGGGTGAAAGTGCTTGGCATTACCAATCACGGTATTTTTCATTCGATTTATTTCTTTGATCCGAATGGTCATCGTTTAGAGCTGACCTATAACGATGCGCATGCTGATGAGAAAATCGCGCGAATTACAGAAGAGATGAAACTGGAAATGCTAGATGAATGGAGCAAAACCAAACGCGCACCACAACATACTCATTTTTTACATGAAGAAGAATTAGGTGCTTAAACCAATTTTTTGATTTTTTAGTTTTACCCTTGACTGCATTTTTGACCGAGTGCAGTTTTTTTTTTTTTGCTGTGAGTGATCGTCTGATGAGCTTTGACACTAAATGTCATTTAAAAAGATGATTTCAGTTTTTTATAAATCTCAGGCATGATGTCACGGACCAATGTGTCCTTGTGTAGTCACACAAAACTAAATAAATGATTGAAAAAATGACCTTTAAAGAGCGCGTCAATGGTTGAAGAAAAGTTATCAGGTGGGGTGCAATCGCTTGAAGTGGGTTTGGCGGTGTTAAATGCACTGGTCGAGCATAATCAACCGATTATTCTCAAAGATTTATCGCACAAGCTGAGCATGCATCCAGCCAAAGTTCACCGCTATTTGGTGAGTTTGATCCGCATGAATTACGCCAAACAACTGGACGATGGTCAATATGCACTGGGTGATCAGGCTTGGCGTTTGGGTTTGAACTGTATTCAACATACCGATGCCTTACAACAAGTCCAATCGATGATTTATGCTTTACAAGCCAAGATTGGCTGTAGCATTCAAATTAGCAAATGGTCACCGCGAGGGCCTTTGGTGGTGCAATCGCTTGAATCGAATCATCCGATTGCAATTGTGACCAAAGTCGGCTCAATTATGCCATTGGTTAACTCTGCATCCGGACGTGTCTTTGCTTCGTATTTACCTGAAAGTGTCATTCGCACTTTAATGCAGGAAGAATGGGACAAGGCGGCCGCTTTAGGTTTGGCACTTAAACCTGCCAACTGGGATGAATTTACCCAATTAAAACAGCAGATTCGTACTGAACAGATGGCTTTGGCGAAAGGAGATTTGCTGGTGGGCATTAATGCGGTGGGTTTACCTGTATTTAATGCACAAGGACAGATAGAGTTTTCTGTGGTCGCCATTGACAGTGAAACGTTTCTGCCTTTGAACACGGGCAGTGAAAAAGTCCAATTGTTGCAGCAAGAAGTGGCTGCGATTAATCGGTTTATTCAAGCCCGCTAAGATGGCTTGTGCAACATGCTAAAAAGGCGACTGAATTCAGTCGCCTTTTTTGTGAGTGAAACATGCTTAAATGGGTTCACATGTTTCGCTCGTTTGTATTGCAGTTTAGACAAGTTGCTTAAACTTGAAGTACCCCACGACGGATTTGATCACGTTCAATTGATTCAAATAGGGCTTTAAAATTACCCTCACCAAAACCGTCATCCGCTTTACGCTGAATAAATTCAAAGAATACAGGCCCAAGCATATTTTCAGAGAAAATTTGCAAGAGTAGTTTCTTCTCGCCATTTTGAGTTGAGCCATCCAGTAAAATGCCACGTTGCTGTAACTCATCTGTTGGCTCACCATGATTTGGCAAACGCTCAGGTAGCATTTCATAATACGTATTGGGTGGCGGAGTCATGAATTTCATGCCAAGGGCTTTCAGTTTGTCCCAAGTACCAATCAAATCATCGGTAATAAAGGCAATGTGTTGAATGCCTTCGCCATTAAAGTCGGCAAGGAACTCAGCAATTTGACCATTACCTTTATCTGAATCTTCATTCAATGGAATACGAATTTTGCCATCAGGTGCAGTGAGTGCTTTAGACGTTAAACCTGTGTATTCACCCTTGATGTCAAAGTAGCGAATTTCTTGGAAATTGAAGATTTTTTCATAAAAGTTCGCCCAATATTCCATGCGACCTTTGTAGACATTATGGGTTAAATGGTCAATTTCATTAAGACCTGTACCCGCTGGGTGCGGGTTTACACCATCAATAAACTCAAAATCATTTTCATAAATATCACGGTCAATCAGGAAAATGGGCATACCGCCAATGCCTTTGATGGCTGGAATATTGAGTTCCATTGGGCCTGCTTGGCTATAAATCGGTTCTGCACCTAATTCCAATGCTTTTTGAAAGGCTTTGGCTGCATCGCGGGTTTTAAATCCCATGGCACAAGCGGAAGGGCCATGTTCTTTATAAAAATAAGAAGCATAAGATTCTGGCTGATAGTTCAAAATAATATTGATATTTCCTTGACGCCATAAGTACGCATTTTTAGATTTATGCTTTGCGACTTTGCTAAAACCAATGGTTTCAAAAATTGGATCGAGATCATTTTCCTTTGATACAAATTCAATAAATGCAAATCCACATAATTCTAATGGGTTTTCTAAAATATCCATCTTATTTCCCTCTTGTCATGTAAGGACGAGTCCAATGTTCAGGCGGTTTGGGATGTGAGGAACGGCAGAAAAACCCGTAAGTTTCTCAATCTTCAGCAGGGTACATGCAGTGGCATGACCAAGTTCCAACGTTCAATTACACATCCTGTGTGGCTTATATGATGGTGCTGTGGAATACCGCATCTTCATTCACTGTAGGGCTCTTTTAGTTTTACAGTGGTTTTCTCTGATGTTGTGATATTCCCTTCACCGATCATCTGTTTAACTGTGCTATTTGTGCATCAAAAAGGTGCACATTGGCTACTTTATGTTGAGAACAGCTTACTAAATCCAATTTAATTATGCAATACATAATTAAATTATGTTATTTGTAATTTTATCGTGCGGTCTCTACGCTTATCTTTTGCAGAATTCTAGATTTGGAAAAAACCTTTTCTTGCACAGTACAACAATTGGATTTGAATAAAATTTTTAAAAATCAAAAAACTATAAATCCATCCTTGCCATCAGCTCTTCAAAAAAATGGTTGGTTCATTGGGTTTCTTTCCAATTCTGAGTCGCACAACAGTCATTTCACCATTTTATTAAAGCATGCTTAGCCTATGTGTATAATCTATAATTATTAAAATATGCAACAAAATTGTGCATAAATATAATAAATGCACCACAATATGCATTAAAAATAAAATAATGCATGATTTGTGATTATTGTGCGGTGATTAAACCATGCAAATTTAATGCTAAATTTCAAGAAAATGTTTCGATATGAATCTGTAAATGGCTGGATTTAATAAAATAAAAAATCTTATAAGGTTTAATAATGCGTATTTATTTTATTTAGGTATGTAAATTGCATTAATTTTGCATATTGTATGTCTTGGATTTTCTTATGGACAACCAACCTTTATCAAATCCTGCCGTTTTGGCAACTCTCCCAGCGCCTATGTCACATTCAAAAGTAGAAGATGTCGTAGCACTTTTTATTGGCACCTTCCTGTTGTCTTTTGCAATTAATATCATCCAACAGGGCGGTATTATGACAGGTGGAACCGCAGGTTTAGCACTCCTGCTACATTATGTATTTAATGTGTCTTTCGGTACTTTATTCTTCTGCATCAATATTCCATTTTTCTATTTAGCCTATCAAAAAATGGGGCTGCAAGTGGTACTTCGAACCATAGCGGCCATTGGTTTAGTTTCATGCTTTACAGAAATCAATCCGACTTTTTTTAGTCTAGAGAATATCAATCCAATTTATGCCTCCTTAATTGCCAACATTATTTTAGGGGTTAGTTTCCTCATTTTGTTTCGCCATAAGTCGAGTATGGGGGGCATCAATTTATTGGCCATGTTCCTGAATGAGAAATACAATATTTCTATGGGGAAATTTCAAATGTTTGTGGATATCAGCATTTTGATAGCATCGGCATTTTTTGTTGATTTGAATTTACTCATAATCTCGATTATGGGAGCCGTGGTGTTGAACTTGATTATTGCGATGAATCATCGTAAAGATCGTTACGTTGCTTAATCTGCATAGTTATGGGGGAGCGGCAAATCGAATTTGTTTTTCCCTCATTGTTTCGATAAAGTAGTTTGCAGACAAAAACGCGCTTTTTCAGCAGTTTGATAACAAAATTCTAGGATAGATGATGAGCGATGAACTGGACGATTACGATCGTAAAATTATTCAGCAATTACAGCAAAATGGTCGTTTAACCAATCAAGAGCTGGCAGAGCTGATCGGTCTTTCGGCTTCCCAATGTTCGCGTCGTCGTGCAACACTAGAACAAAAAAAGATTATCACAGGCTACTATGCACAAATTGCGCTGAAAGCCGATCCATCGCCGATTACTGGCATGATTGAGGTCAGCATTCGCAATCATTATGATGCTGGTTTTGAAAAGTTTCTGGAATTTATTTTGGATGAGCCGCGCATTCGTGATGCCTATAAACTCACAGGGACATCAGACTTTTTACTTAAAGTTGCGGTGAAGAATTTAGATGAAATGTCGCAATTGATCAGTAAAATTTCATCGCATCAATTTCAGATCAATGACATCACCACTTCAATTGTGCTGGAAAAACTCAAAGAAAACTCGATTGTATTGTCCAATCCCGTAACAAATACAGAAGTGCTTTAACTCTCTGGTTGGGTTTTGTCTGATTGCAGGCAAAACCTTTCAGTATGAAATGAATAGAAGAAAAACGATTCTTACGCTACAATTGAGCCTATTTTTGTCTCACCTGACAGTGGTATGCGGCACGTAATTTGCGTGGGCATCGCTGTGTACTAATTGCAGATTTCCCCAATGTTCAAAGATCAATTATTGAAAGAAGTTCAGGCACGCCGAACCTTCGCGATTATTTCCCACCCCGATGCGGGTAAAACTACCATGACAGAAAAACTGCTGTTATGGGGTAAGGCTATTCAGGTCGCGGGTATGGTAAAAAGCCGTAAATCGGACCGTGCTGCAACCTCAGACTGGATGGAAATGGAAAAAGAACGCGGTATTTCCATTACCACGTCGGTGATGCAATTCCCTTTTAAAGACAAGATGATCAATCTTCTAGATACGCCAGGACATGAAGATTTCTCGGAAGATACGTACCGTACCTTAACCGCGGTAGACTCGGCACTCATGGTGATTGACGGTGCAAAAGGGGTCGAGGACCGAACCATCAAATTGATGGAAGTCTGTCGTATGCGTGACACACCGATCATTTCATTTGTGAACAAAATGGACCGTGAAATCCGTGAGCCTTTAGAGCTGTTGGATGAAATTGAAAACGTTTTAAAAATTAAATGTGTACCTATTACTTGGCCATTGGGCACGGGGCGTGACTTCGCTGGGGTGTTTAACCTGATCGAAGAAAAATTTTATGTGTATAAAGCGGGCTTTGGTTCGACGATTACCGAGATTGAAATCAGAGATGGTTATGATCATGCCGATCTACGTGAAAAAGTGGGTGAGTTGGCTTGGGCAGCATTTGAAGAGTCTTTAGAGTTGGTACAAATGGCCAATGAGCCATTGGATCGTGAAGAGTTTCTGGCAGGGCGTCAAACCCCTGTGTTGTTTGGTACAGCACTGGGTAACTTTGGTGTTGATCATGTTCTCGATGCCTTTAGTAACTATGCGCCTGAACCGAAAGCCCACCCGACTCAAGACCGTAAAGTAGAAGCGACTGAAGAGGGTTTCACTGGTTTTGTCTTTAAAATTCAAGCCAATATGGATCCGAAACACCGTGACCGTATTGCTTTTATGCGTATTTGTTCAGGCAAATATGAAAAAGGTTTGAAAATGAAGCATGTGCGCTTGGATAAAGATGTTCGTATTAGCGATGCTTTGACCTTCTTGGCAGGGGATCGTCAACATCTAGAAGAGGCATGGCCGGGCGATATTATTGGTTTGCATAACCATGGGACCATTCAAATTGGTGATACCTTTACTTCGGGTGAAAAACTACAATTTACAGGTATTCCGCACTTTGCACCGGAAATGTTCCGTCGTGTACGTTTGAAAGATCCTTTAAAGTCGAAGCAATTACAAAAAGGCTTAAAAGAACTTTCAGAAGAAGGTGCAACACAGGTGTTCATGCCACAAAACAGCAATGACCTGATTGTGGGGGCGGTGGGTGTACTTCAGTTTGAAGTGGTTGCGTACCGTTTGAAAGAAGAATACAAAGTTGATTGTGTTTATGAGCCTGTAAGCATTAACACAGTTCGTTGGGTCTCTTGTGATGATGACAAGAAATTCAATGAATTTAAGAAAAAAGCACACGATCAACTTTCTGTCGATGGCGGTGGGCACTTAACTTATCTTGCGCCAAGCCGTGTGAACTTGCAGTTAATGCAAGAGCGTTATCCAGACATCGTGTTCCGTAATACGCGCGAGCACTAAAGTAAACAAAACAGCCTCTTTTCGGAGGCTGTTTTTACATGGTATTTCTTTTTTTATTGGTGACGTTGCCGTTGAGGTAGCCTAGCGTGTGGTCGACATGAACAACAACAAAATCATTCAAATTGCTCTTTTGCTGTGTGGAGGACTTTCTTTGTCCGCTTGTGATTCATCGAAGCAGCCACAAGATGAACAACAAAAATCAGCAGCCTCTATTTTTAAGCAAGATCAAGCGGAAGTACTGCCTTATCTGCATATCAAACAGCAGCCTGCAAAAATTGCGTTGCCCTTCTGTGAAACGAAAAATTGCATTGATATTGATATTCAAACCCTTGAAACCCAAGACCAGTGGTTGAATAGTTGGATGGCGAAAACCCAAGCCATGGTGATTCAAGATCAAATTGGCTTAAAGCAAAACATGAGTTTGCAACAAGCGATTAATGCCTATGTGAAAAAATCGGATGATTGGCAGGCAAAATACTCAAAGAATCCTGCTTATCAATTGGCACTGTATACCCGTATTGCCTATCAACGAAATCAATATGTGTTGTTACAAGTGGGCGTCAACAGTAAACAAGAAGACATTAAGATTGACGAGCGTTATTACTTTGCTGTCGCAGATCGAAAATTGCAGAAAGGTGTGTCCTTACTTGACATTGTTGAGCCAAAGCAGCAAGTTTATATGAACGAGATTGTGCAAAAAGCCTATTTAGATTGGTTAAAACAACAAACGGCTGAAGCAAGACAGAAGGCACCGAAAAAATTGTATTGGGGACAAGCCGATTGGTTCTTTGACAGTGAAGGTATTGGCGTACATTACCGTAGCCAGCAAATTGTAGAAGAGGGTAAGCAATTGGACATTTACTTAAGCAAAGCACAAACACAACAGGTTTTAAAAGCAGATACCTATCAGAATATGTTTTAGTCAACGGGATTGAAGCCTTGATAGGTGTGGTATGTCGAGTGAAAAAATGAAAATAGGGTTGAGTCAAATGACAACAAAGAAAGTGATTTGGGCGGTAAGTGTATTGACGACAGCCATACTGATGACAGCGTGTCAGCCTAAAAAAGTTGAATCGGAACAACCAGAGACTGCGGCATCATCGACGTTGGCACAAGAACAAGCGAGTCAATTGATTGGAGATTCGGAAAAACTACAACTCAATTTACCTGCGTGTGATGACAAAAATTGCCCAGAAATGACCATTGAGCGACTCAGTAGTAATCAGCCATTTATCGATGCCTATATGGATGCTGAAATTCTGAAACAGGTCGAGAAAATTTTAGCGGTTTCTCCTGAGTCGGCTGCAGATGAAGCGGCATCGACCGCGAAAGCATCGGAAGTGGCAGCATCACAGGCGGTGGTTCAAGCAGTAACGGTGAAACAACAGCTCGAACAGCAATTACAGCCGTATACCCAAGCTTTTTTAAAATTAGATCAAGAGATTAAAGCGCTAAGTTCTAGTCATAAAATTAGTGTGATGATTAAGCCGACTATTCTCAATGCCAAAGGCCCATTGGTTACGATAGTCTTAAATAGCAGCAGTTACTTGGGTGGTGCGCATGGATCATCTTCACAACAATATTATAATTTTGATTTAGAAAAGAAAAAACTGGTCAAGCTGAATGAAATTCTGGCACCGAATCAATTGGCGGCACTAGAAAATCAAGCGCATGAAGCTTTTAAAACTTGGGTGATCGAGTCCAAACTAGCCAATGATGTTTCTGAATATGAGCAGGCGTGGAAATTTAAGCTGAGCGATAATTACTACTTGAGTAAGCAAGGTTTAATTTTACAGTATGGTGAATATGAAATTGGACCGTATGTGGTCGGTTTACCTCGTTTAACCATTCCCTATGAGCAATTACAGACGATTCTAAAAAAACCATATCTACCTGAGTTTGCCACTGAAGCCGCTGCAAGTGCTGCCAGTGAGCCAACTAAGTAACAGGTTGGAATATGCTGCCGCGCTTATTTGATACCCATACCCATTTTGATGTTCCCGATTTTGATCTAGATCGGGAACAACTGGCATATCAAGCTAAAGCAGCAGGGGTAGAGGCTTTGGTGTTAATCGGTTTTGTCGCGTCACGATTTCCTGATTTACTAAAAACTCAACAGTTTATAAATCATTTACGAGAAGCACCACAGGCTTATTTAGCGCCGGGTCTACATCCTTTTTATATTCAACAACATCGACCTGAGCATTTACAGCAACTCGAATTACTCTTACGACAGCATGACTGTGTGGCGGTTGGAGAAATTGGTTTAGATACTTTTCAAACCGAGCATAAGCAACCTGAATTATTTGCCAAACAACAGGACTATTTTCAACAGCAATTAGAATTGGCGCGACATTACCAAAAACCAGTTTTATTGCATATTCGTAAAGCCCATGCCGAAAGTCTAGCAATGTTAAAAAAGCAAAAATTTCAATTTGGTGGCATTGCCCATGCCTTTAGTGGTGGGGTCGAAGAAGCCAAGGCTTTCATTAAAATGGGGTTTAAAATTGGCATTACAGGGCAAATTACCAATCCAAATGCCAAAAAACTGCATCGGGTGGTACAGGAAATTGGTGCTGAACATTTGGTGTTGGAAACCGATTGCCCTGATATGACGCCGCTGTGCTGTCAAGTTTCAACCCAACAACGAACGCGCAATACCCCAGCCAATTTACCCTATGTATTACACGGTTTGGCACAATGTTTACAAACAGATGAAAAGCGCTTGGCAGAGCAGCTTTGGCAAAATACGCAGCAATGTTTAAGGCTCAAAAATTAAAATAAAGTGGGCGAGAATTACTAATCCACAACATTAAACCAGACGATTTGACCTACATTATAAAAGAACAATGGAATAAAAATTAGTCATGCAAGCCGGAGGATCCACCTATGGCAAAGTATAGTCAAATCAATAGCTTTAATGCATTAAAATCCTTTACAGTCGGTTCCAAAACATATCAGATTTTTAGCTTGGCACAAGCCCAGCCACAACTGGGTCATTTATCCAAACTGCCCAAATCGCTTAAAGTCTTATTAGAAAATTTATTGCGCTTTGAAGATGGTGTAACGGTCAAAGCAGATGATATTTTGGCAATTGTAGAATGGCAGCAGACACGAAGCTCAGAACAAGAAATTCAGTATCGCCCTGCACGTGTCCTGATGCAGGATTTTACAGGTGTGCCTGCTGTGGTCGATTTAGCCGCCATGCGCGCAGCAGTGGCACAAGCTGGACGAGATCCGAATATCATCAATCCTTTATCTCCCGTTGATTTGGTCATTGACCACTCGGTGATGGTTGATCATTTTGCTAGTAGTCGTGCCTTTGCTGAAAATGTCGAAATTGAAATGCAGCGTAATGGTGAGCGTTATCAGTTCCTACGTTGGGGACAATCGGCGTTCAATAACTTTAGTGTGGTTCCACCAGGAACGGGGATTTGCCATCAGGTGAATCTGGAATATTTAGCGCAAGCGGTATGGCTAGGTGAATCGGATGGGCAAACCTATGCCTTCCCAGATACGTTAGTGGGTACAGATTCACATACCACCATGATTAATGGTTTGGGGGTCTTAGGTTGGGGCGTGGGCGGAATTGAAGCCGAAGCTGCCATGTTGGGACAACCTATTTCCATGCTGATTCCTGAAGTGATTGGTTTCAAACTCACGGGGAAATTACGTGAGGGTATAACGGCAACGGATTTGGTGCTCACCATCACACAAATGCTGCGTCAAAAAGGCGTGGTCGGTAAATTTGTTGAGTTTTATGGCGATGGGCTGGCAGATTTGCCTTTGGCAGACCGAGCCACCATTGCCAATATGGCACCTGAATATGGAGCAACCTGTGGCTTTTTCCCTGTTGATGAAATAACGTTGGCTTATATGCGCTTAACGGGGCGTGCCGATGAACGTATTGCCTTGGTTGAGGCGTACTGTAAAGAACAAGGTTTATGGCGCAATGCGGGTGATGAACCTGTATTTACCGATACATTAAGCTTAGATATGTCGACTGTGGCTGCAAGTGTGGCGGGTCCAAAACGCCCACAAGATCGGGTTTTACTGGCAGATGTACCACAAACTTTTGATGCCTTAATGGAGCTGAGTTTAAAACCTGCCAAAGAAGATAAGGCTCGTTTGGAAAATGAAGGTGGTGGTACCGCCGTCGACGCGAAAAAATCCAATATTACCCACGAAAGTGCATTCTGTGAAATCGATGGTAAGCAGTATCCTTTGGTACATGGTGATGTGGTCATTTCAGCGATCACTTCCTGTACCAATACCTCTAATCCGAGTGTGATGTTGGCGGCGGGGTTATTGGCGAAAAAAGCCATCGAAAAAGGACTGCAACGCAAACCTTGGGTCAAAAGCTCGTTGGCACCGGGTTCTAAAGTGGTGACGGACTATCTAAATGCCGCAGGTTTAACGCCTTATCTCGATCAGCTGGGTTATAACTTGGTCGGTTACGGTTGTACTACCTGTATTGGTAATTCAGGGCCTTTACCTGAGCCGATTGAAGAAGCCATTAATTGTTATGACTTAAATGTGGCATCGGTGTTATCGGGGAATCGTAATTTTGAAGGGCGAGTACATCCTTTGGTGAAAACCAATTGGTTGGCTTCACCGCCTTTGGTCATTGCCTTTGGTTTGGCAGGTAACATTCGTCTAGATTTAACCACGCAACCGATTGGACTGGGTATACATGGCGAGGCAGTGTATTTAAAAGACATTTGGCCAAGTCAGGCAGAAATAGACGAAGTCTTGCAGAATGTGAATACCGACATGTTCCATAAAGAATATGCCGCGGTATTTGAAGGCGATGCCAGTTGGAAGGCGATTCAAATTCCACATAGTCAGACTTATGCATGGGACGAGCATTCGACTTATATCCGACTTCCGCCATTTTTTGCAGATATCGGGCAGCCGTTAAGTTCTCTGCATAATATTGAACATGCGCGGATATTGGCAGTGCTTGGAGATTCCGTCACCACCGACCATATTTCCCCAGCAGGCAATATTAAAAAAGACAGCCCCGCTGGTCGCTATCTGCAAGAGCATGGGGTAGAGCCGAACGATTTTAACTCCTATGGTTCACGTAGGGGGAATCATGAAGTGATGATGCGTGGCACATTCGCCAATATTCGTATTAAAAATGAAATGTTAGGTGGAGAAGAAGGCGGCAATACGTTACATATTCCAAGCGGTGAAAAACTGGCCATTTATGATGCTGCCATGCTGTATCAACAACAAGGCACACCTTTGGTGATTATTGCCGGTAAAGAGTATGGTACGGGATCTTCTCGTGACTGGGCCGCGAAGGGCACCAATTTACTCGGGGTAAAAGCCGTCATTGCAGAGAGTTTTGAGCGGATTCACCGTTCAAATCTGGTTGGTATGGGCGTGTTGCCATTGCAGTTTATGTCTGATCAGAACCGACACAGTTTAAATCTGACAGGGCATGAAAGTATTTCGATTCTAGGTTTGTCGGATGATTTGGCACCACATCAAACCTTTGAAGTGGAAGTCACCCGAACTGATGGCTCTCGCGATTCGTTCCCTGTGTTATGCCGTATTGATACCCTCAACGAAGTTGAATATTTCAAAGCAGGCGGAATCTTGCATTATGTGCTACGTCATTTAATTGCAAGTTAGCGTCGTTCTTATTCAATCATCACGTGCCAGAGTCTTTATAGCTAAGGCTCTGGTATCATTCATATAGAAAACAAAAATTTAAGATCATTTGTATGTTGAAATTATTATTGGCTGGAAGCGTGTTGATTGCTCCTGCTTTTTGCTATGCAAAACCTCAAACGCTGATACTAAAACCGCAACAAGTTACACTAGTACAGCGCGCAAGTATTTGTACGGAGCTCAGGATTTCCTGTAATTCCGATGCGACTTGGCAGCTCTATCAGGTTCCGAATCAGCCTCAACGTCAGTATGTGATTGCAGAATTGAAGCTATTTGAGCTAGAAAAAAATGCGCAAAGTTATCAATTACGTAATTATTGGGACTTTTCAAATTATCAACCACTTACGCAGAATCCACATTGGACTGTGGATGGTCCTGTAGCACCAGAAGATTTACTGGATGAAAATGGTAAATTTGTTCGCGCTGATGCTTTACACCTTTATCCCGTGTTATTTCCCATCAATGATAAAGATTACAGTATTGCTTTAATTCAACGTTGGGATGAAATGTACTCGGGTGGGGGCATGACGGAAGAAGTGGCGGACTTTTTACAGCTCAATTCTCAGGGCAAATACCAACAGGTTTTTCAAAATATTCCATTTTCTGTCTCAAGAATGATTCGGGCCTGTTTTTCGGAACAAGATTATGCTCAGTCAGGGGAACATTGTCATGACCTAGAAAAATTGGTGCTGAATATTGAATATCAACAAGCGAATACATGGCGTATGAAATATCACTATGTTCGTACATTGTCGCCATCTTCAGATCAACTGCCGATGAATCAACGTAAGACTTATGTATTGAATGCAAATAAAGCTGATGCAATCCAGTTTCCAAGGACATGGACTGAATATTAATCCGCAACTTTCAAATTGAATTTGATAAAATGCTCGCGATAATTTTTCTGATTTGATCTCCCTATGACTGATTTACTCCTAGATGATGAATATGACCGCCGTTTTGCTGGCGTAGCTAAAATTTATGGTGAGGATTCATTCAGTCATTATGAGAAAAGCCATGTTATGGTGATTGGAATTGGCGGCGTTGGTTCTTGGGCGGTGGAAGCCTTGGCGCGCACAGGTATTGGTGAGCTGACCTTGGTCGATATGGATGTGGTTGCAGCCTCAAATATTAATCGTCAATTACCTGCGATGACATCAACACTGGGCTGTGAAAAAATTGAAGTCATGGCAGAACGTTGCCGCTCAATTAATCCGAAAATTAAAATTAATCTGATTGATGATTATTTAACACCAGACAATGTCAAAGAGTTGCTCAGCAATGCTCCTGATTTAATTCTGGACTGCATTGATGATGTCAAAGCCAAATTGGCGCTGATGTTACATTGCCGTTTTAATAAAATTCCGTTAATTGTTTCAGGAGGAGCTGGCGGTAAGCTTGATCCACTAAAAATTCGAGTCGCAGATTTATCCAAAACTGAACAAGATCCGATGTTAGCCAAATTGCGTGCGCAGTTGCGTTCGAAAGGCATTTGTAAAAAACCAAAAGAAAAATTTGGAATTACCTGTGTGTATTCGATTGATAATCCATTTTCCAGTGCCGATGTTTGTCCAAGCGCAGGTTTGCGTTGTGGGGGCTATGGTTCGGCAGTCGTGGTGACTTCGAGTTTTGCCATGATTGCGGTTGCAGAAGTATTGAAAAAATTAGATCAAATGAAAGCGAAGCAATAACTTTTTATTCTTATCTTTGTTTAATCCCCAAAGCGTTGTTTTGATCAAATATTAAAGTCGAATAACTGCGATATTCAATCAAAACAACATAAGTTGTGAATTATTGGCTAAGAGATTGTTCTTTTAAATAATCTTCAGTCCTTTGCATTGCTTCTTTAATGTTAAGAATCGCATTTTCAACATCTGCAAAAGTTTTAGCATTACCACCACTCAAAGCCTGACGCCATTTCCGAGCACCCGGTAAGTTTTGGAAGAGTCCAAGAATATGGCGGGTGATAATCGACAAAGGTGCACCTTCAGCCATACGCTTTGCAATATACGGCAGCATTTGATCGATAATTTCAAATCGATCAGGCAGCTCTAAATTCCACAATTGCCCAAGTTCCGCCAAAAGATAGGGATTGTGATAAGCCTCACGGCCAATCATCACACCATCTACATGTTTGAGATGCTCTTGCGTTTCAGCAAAGGTTTTGATCCCACCATTGATTTCAATCAAAAGGTTTGGACGCTCTTGTTTTAAACGATAAACATCTTCATAACGCAGCGGTGGAACATCACGATTTTCTTTTGGTGATAGCCCCTGAAGCAACGCAATACGCGCATGTACGATAAAATTATCACAGCCAGTTTTAGCGACAGTATCGACAAAATGTAGCATTTCTTCATAAGAATGCATGTCATCAATCCCGATGCGATGTTTTACCGTTACAGGAATATCGACTGCATTACGCATTTCAGCGATACATTCAGCCACGAGGTCAGGTTCTGCCATAAGGCAGGCGCCAATTTTATTGTTTTGTACGCGGTCACTTGGACAGCCGACATTTAAATTGACTTCATCATAGCCCCAGTCTTGTGCCATTTTGGTACAAGTCGCAAGGTCTTTGGGATTGGAGCCACCGAGTTGTAAAACGATTGGGTGTTCTTCATTGTTATAATCGAGATGGCGATTTGCACCACCAAACAGAATCGCGCCTGTCGTCACCATTTCAGTATAAAGGATGACATTTGGGTTAAATAAGCGGGCAAAGAAACGATAATCCTTGGTTGTCCAATCCATCATCGGTGCAACACTGATTCGCGGAGATTGAGTGTTTTCAATGTTTTTGTTAATAGTCATTAAAAATCATGCCTTTAATCTATATTCCGCAACCTGCGAGAATCTGTTTTAACCTGTGTTTAAGTGGGCTAATCGGTTTGCATTTACACCAAATTTTACACCATAATCAAAAAAAACAGGTTGTGGTGTAAATTATGGGGTCAATTACAGCAAGGAAAGGTGCAGATGGTAAAGTTAACTATCGTGCTGCGATTCGAATCAATCGAAAGGGCTTTCCTACTTTCTCTGAAAGTAAAACATTTCACTCAAAGAAGTTAGCTGAAAACTGGGTTAAGAAACGAGAAGTCGAAATTCAAGAAAATCCTGATATTTTGCTTGGCAAAGAAAAGCTGATTGATCTGACCTTATCAGATGCCATAGATAAATATTTGGATGAAGTCGGGAGCGAGTACGGAAGGACGAAACGCTATTCTCTGCTCTTAATTAAGAAGCTACCAATTGCGCGCAATATTATCACAAAAATAAAATCAGTACATTTGGCCGAGCATGTTGCTTTAAGGAAGGGAGGAGTACCTCATCTAGAACTTGAACCTATTGCGACTAGTACGCAGCAACATGAGCTTTTACATATCCGTGGTGTGCTTTCTCATGCTGCTGTTATGTGGGAAATGGATATTGATTTAAATGGCTTTGATAAGGCTACGGCTCAGTTAAGAAAAACACGTCAAATTTCCTCAAGTCAAAAAAGAGATCGACTCCCTTCAACGGGTGAATTGATTGCATTAACGAAATATTTTACAGAACGATGGAAGCTAAACCGTTACGGTTCTAAGTATCCAATGCATTTAATTATGTGGTTTGCTATTTTCTCATGCAGACGTGAAGCTGAATTAACACGATTATATCTTCAAGATTATGATTCACATCACTCAACTTGGAAAGTGCATGATCTAAAAAATCCAAATGGCTCCAAAGGTAATCATAAATCATTTGATGTCCTTGATCCTTGTAAGGAAATGATTAAAAGATTAAAACACTCAGAAGTTCGTGAACGGATGTTGAAGCTTGGGCATGATGAAAACTTACTACTGCCATTGAATCCTAAAAGCTTGGGGAAAGAGTTCAGAGAAGCTTGTAAATTATTGGGTATTGATGATTTACGTTTTCATGACTTGAGACATGAAGGCTGCACTCGCTTAGCAGAACAGAGCTTTACCATTCCAGAAATTCAGAAAGTAAGTCTGCATGATTCTTGGAGCAGTTTACAACGCTATGTGTCAGTGAAAGCAAGAAGGAATATTATGCAATTGGAGGAGGCACTACGTCTCATCGATGAAACGTAGCAAAATCTTTTGAAGCTTCTGAGTACTGTTTATCTAAAATATCTGCTAGGTCTTTTACGTGTACCAAAAATGGTGCACGTTTACTTTGATCAATTTTAAACACGGAGAAAGGAAATTCTTGATTATTTGCTTTTCTTAGAGCCTCAGCTTTACTTAAATGTGGATAGTAGTCAGAAACGATTGATAATAAGTCAACTGTCATAGAGCGATATCGCATAAATAGATAATCAAGAGTATTTAATTGAAAAGCAACCATGTTTTACTCCTTGATTAATACATTGTGTGAAGTGTATGTAAATATAAATTTCAGTTTTGCCATAAGTTCCAGATCCTTTAAGTATCATATCTCTTGATTAGATGTTTTTAGTTTAAGTATGTCGATAGTGAAAATTAATAGGTCTAGGAAAGTAAAAAAATAAATATTAAAATTCATCTATCTTATTGAGTTTTATGGCAATGAAGAAAATAAAAATTGAAGACATAAGAGTTTTAAGTGATGGGCTATATCTTCAAGCCATTGAGAGCTGTAAGTTTCAAAAGTTTATGAAGGACTTTCGAGCTTCAAAAGCAGCTGAAAACTCAGAAAATTTACATAGCTTAAATTTATGTTTTTCTGAAAAACAACAACTATTAAGAAGGTTAGAAGAATTTGGCGATCAAAGCTTAAATGATCTTTTATGGCAAAATACTCCATGGGATGCTGATGAAGAGCTCCTGAGTTTCAATCCAATATTTACTGCAAGAAAAACTGTAATACTCATCAATCAAGTTGATCAGTTAATTGAGGATTATAATAATTTAGATGCTCATACTCTTCAGCAGGGCTATAGATCAAGTCTAGAGACTTTGATTGATATGATTACATCAAAACAAAGTGTACGTTATAGCTTGCTTGTTTCTGCAGAATTGAGAAATAAAATCCAAGGATATACTGCGATTAAGCAGCGCCATGGAGTTAAGCATAAAATTTTTTTTGAGACTCTAATTGAATATGCGGATAAGCATGGTAAATGGATCAGTCCTAGCATGGCAGTGCGGCATGTATATGTTGACGTGATTGATAAATTTGCGGAAGTTGATGGGCAATATATTGAAAAGAAATTAGAAAAGCTGGAAGAAAGAAAGCGGATTGTCTCTCAAGAAAAAGAAGAGATTGAACGGATAATAGTCAACATTAAGGTTAGAAATGCTAAAAAAATACAAAGTCGTCAGGATGATGAGACTTTGAAATATGCTGAGGAAAGGCAGTGTAAATTAGTCGAAGAATTACAGCCCTTAGAAATAAAAATCTCTAAATACATTCTCGCTAAAAAACAGGGTTACCCCTTTGAGAGTCTAGGACGGGAAATTTTATTTAATAGTGATATTGAATTGTCGCTAATTAATTGTTTAGTAAGTAATCAGGAAATTATGAGGAAGGTGATTGTCAGTTGAAAGGAGTCTGTGTCTAAAAAAGAAGTGGTTATAAAGTTACTGGCTTAGTAAAAAAGAAATCTGTTGATCTAAATCCACCATTCTAGGTGGTTTTTTATGCCTATTTTTTGAATTAGTAGCAAGAATAAGAGGAAAGTATCTTGGAATAGTAGTAATTTATAGCTTGGAATAGTAGATAGGTAATATTGAATTTTGTAACTCCTAGACTGCTATTAGCTTGGTTTTGACTTTCAAGATAGTTGCAAAAATGGACATATTGCTAACTATATACTCTATTTAGAGGTTTCAGAATTGTTATTTGATGAGTGTGAGCATGGCAACTAAACAAGCAGTGATAGTGAATGATAGAGATGTGTTCAATTATCTAAAAGTCTGTATGTATAGTGATTCAATAAATGATCTCAGACGGTCAGGTAAAAAAATACGTAGTGGTGTCTTCTATGAAACGATACGTATGCTTGAGAATGTAGATAGTGGATTGAATAAAATTGAAGATAATATAATTTCAACGGAGGTGGCATATCTTGATAGTGATTATGAAACGCAGAAAGAGATCATTCATTTTTTGAACTTATTACGCTTGGATGAGGAGTTAATTGAGTTTGCTAAAAATATAGACACTTTTTTTAGTACTCGTATGGGGTTATTTATCCAATTGGTTAGGGATGATTTCCCTGAGTTTTATAAGCGTGATTACGACTGGACTCGATCTGATCTTCCTCTAAAACAGATTTTTGACTGTATTGCGAAGTATCGGGATTTGTGTGGATCGTATCAGGAGGGAATCAAGCGTAATTTAGAGGACTGTAATGAGCAGCATATTGGGCTTGCAAAAATATTTGATAAAGTTGTTAAGAAGGCTAAAAAAGTTTATGTTTTAAATTTAATGATCAAAATCCACCCTAATTCTTTTTCTTGGAGGGAGGCATCTGATTTCACATGGGATAAGGATGATATTGAGTATGTGGAAAGGGCTATAAGGGAATTCTATTCGAATATTGTTCCGACATTTAATGTATATGCTGATTTCGTTAATACTTTCATGGGGGTAAATGAATGTATAAATTTGCATATAGTGTTAGTTTTAAAAAATGAAGGGGAGCACGACTCTAAACTTCTTGCTAAGCAGATGTGGGATATTTTCAATAGCTTATTGAACAAGCGAAAAAATTCCAGTCAGCGTAACGATTATGATATCCAAGTCGATAGCTTGAATGAGCGTATAAAACATCGGTTCAAACAAAAGCATGTTACTGATGTATTGGGATATAGATCAAAGAAACAATTAGAAGATTTTAACTATTGGTATTTATATCTATTCACACACTTTAAACGATTCATTGTTTCAGAGCACTGTCGATTCAGAGGTTTGTCATTTGATCCTTATGAGCTAGGGTATCGAATTTCAGCCATTTTTAGGGAAATAAAAGAAACTGAACTTGAATATAGACCTGAAATTAATCAGGCACAGGTTAAAGATGTCAGTCTTAATTCGCTGTATAGGGAGTTTGTTGGTAATAAGCTTTGGGAAAAGGCTATCTCTAAGCTTGATCACAAGAAAGAATATGTTGGGCTTTGTCATATTTATGGCGAGCAAAAGCATTTTTTAAAATTTGAATCAAATACAAGCGAGCTGCTTCAAAGACAAGAGTTGTTTATTCAGTACTTAAAACAAATAGATATTCCACCATTAAGTACTGTGGATGCGGAACTTGAACATATTGTTCAATCGCCAAGCCGTCATCTATCGTTGATTGAGAAGTTGACAATTATTCAATTGCTTGATCATGACTTAAGTGGAAATAATGCAGAACATTTAACTAGTATTATCAAAGGTACATCTAGCCCGAGTTTGAACTTCCTTTTGAATGATTATAAAAAGAATCGAGATGTTGTTTACTTGTCGAGTTATAGTGTTTTTTCATTAGATTTTTATAGGGAATTACATAAATATATTAATGGTTTAAAGGAGAAAATACATAAAAATGATCTTGCTAAAGAGCTTGCAAAAGGGGTTGCAAATAGGCAAAAAAACACTGAATCCATAAAACAGTATCTGCTTCATCAGTTTAAGCAAGATGTTAATGTCTATAGATTCAAGATGACATGTGAAATTGAAATAAAAAATGTGTCAGAAGCTTTAGTCATTACAGCTTTTAGTGAAATATGGACAGCATTCGTAAAGGATATTAAAAGAAAACCTAAGAGTATTGGGAAACAACTTGTAGCATACGTAGGGGCATATGTATCGCTGAATGTACCATCCATAGACGTTACTCTGATTTTTGCATCTGAAAATAAATGTGATTTTGAAGTGGATACGGTTGATAAGATTAATGAGTGTTGGAAAAATTATCTAACTGATGAAACCAAATCTCAATTGATTCGTAAGCTTGAAAAAAGGAAGCTAAATGAAAATCAAACAGGAAGTGCCCAGAATATTAATTATGATGATTTTTTCAAAAAGTTGCATCTTAAATCAATTAGATTGCCATTGATTAATGAAAACATGAATCATTGGGAAGATTGCTCTTTATGCAGCTATAGCGATAAAAAACAAAGATCTAGGTTTATTAAAACATTCTCGGAATTTTATGCAAGTTATAGTCTTTTGAAGCGACCACCAATTGAAGGTCGTGATGTAGGTTTGAATTTAATGCTTAAAGGAAGATTACCTCAGAAGGAACAAAGCAAGGCTATACCAGCACCGATTTTTAAACCAGTTGCTGAAATCAAGGACTAAGCTTGTACTTAACTTACGCTTCACTTTTCTCTGTAAAAACAGGGGAATTCGTAAGATTTTCCCTGTTTGCTATAGAAGTAGAAATAGTTGTTTCATCGAAGCGTCCAAGGATAAAACATGTTGGGGAGTCGCTAGGATAATATATATTATTTATTAAATACTTAAACAACTTATTAACCTTCATCATCCCCAAATGATGAAGGTGTTTTATTGAGAAAAAACAACCCTACTACTTCAGGGTAAAAAATACAGATCCGTCACTCCTATGGAATTAACCATAGGATGATCTCAATGAACGAACCACAAACCTTACTCACAATTGAAAATCTGATGAACAGGGTGATTGAAAAACAATATTGCTGGAGAGACTTTGCATCTGATCATGCAGAACTGATGCGTGAAGCCAGAGCCATTTATATGTCTTACCGACGATACGCTCCGCTTATTCAGGCTTATTTTGATTTGCTGCCTGAACGAATCAGACGCAGGGATGAAGAGATTTTTTATAGTAATACCGCATTTCAAGAATTCCAGTCGGAGCTTAAGGATGCACACAAAGAGTTTATTCGGAACTTTAAACGCAACAATCAACGTAATCGGCAGAATCTTGAAGCGTACTTTGATGGGCTTGTAGAACGGCACCGCAAGCTATTACTCGTAAGAGTAGATTTACACTACGCTTCTGAAAAGAATATAAGCGTGGAGCGGTTTAGTGAAGATGTGGAAAGGCTGATTAGTCGGGTACAGAACAAAGATACCATCTTTAAAGATCAGGTTGGGTATGCCTATCGCCTTGAGCAAGGGGGTGAATCCAGAAACTATCATTGTCATTTGCTCATCATCTATAACGGTACTTTACGCTGTAATGATGGTTATCTTGGAATGGAAATTGGTGAATTATGGCTGGAGAATATTGCCAGTAAGGATGATACGTTTTTCAATTGTAATCAAAGTAAGTATAAGCGCAACTTTCAGGAGAAAGGGACTTTAGGTATTGGGATGATTCATCGAGCAAATCAGCGTGAGGTTCAGAATGCACATACAGTAATTAGCTATTTAGCCAAACCTGAGAAGGATGACCAGTACTTAAGAGGCAAGTTACCAAGAATGAGGGAATTTGGTAAAGGACAATTGCATATTCGCTAATTAGGGAAGTACAGAGTCATGGATTCAAAATAATTACAGATATACATCATCTACATGAACAGTGAATGTTGATTTACACATTCAAAGGCTTATCAGTTGGTAAGCCTTTTTTCATTTAAAAGGTATATCTTATGAATATTACGTGTCCTTATTGCTATTCTGAAAACGTCAGTCGTGAAACAGCTCAGTCAGAGGGTTCTAATAATTTTTCTTCTATGGCAGGTGCTGGAATTGGGGCAAGCCTAGCTAAAAGCTTTCCTTCTCCATTTTCACCTCTGTTAGGGGGACTTGCTGGTGCAGTGATTGGCGGGGTGATTGATAGTTTCATGCAGCAGCCGAAGCCACAACAGCCTGTGGCATTCTTTCATTGTCATAACTGTCAGCGTAATTTTCAGTAGTAATTGATATGTGAGATAGGGGAGACATTGAATTTCTTTAAACTTTAAAAGAATCCTTTGTCATTTCCAAAATAAAATAAGGGAAAATGTTTTCCCTTATTTTTTTAGCTTTATTGTTATTCAGTCATTGTTGGTAGCTTACTTATGTTGAGTGATTACCAAGCACAGACTTTGAAGTCACTACCGACCCAACAGGCCTTTTGCTTTTGAGAGCGTACAGCTTCCCCCCACATCGAACCACCACCGCCTAAATTGGTTGCTTGGACCACTGCCTGATTTTTACCTTCAATGATCACCATCAGTCCTTCAACTTTTAATTTTTTAGTGATGTTGGGATGGCTGATATAAAAGCTGCCGCCGCCTTGAGGCTGAAAATTACATTTGCCTTTGTAACGGGTTTGGCCACTTTCATCAATTTGACAGGTGGCTTCTTTTGCTTGGGCAAGTACAGGGAAGGTAGAGAGTAAGCCAAATGATAAGATGAGGCATAGGTTTAATTTTTTCATATTCAATTCCGTCGTCATTCATTATTTTTTTAGCAATAATTAAAGCCAATGGGCTGTAATGGTGATCTGATCACTTAGATACTGATCTTTAAGCATGAAGACACTGGCTTAACCATAACTAAAAAGCGAAGTGAGTTTTTATGCTTTATTTACAAGCGACTTTCTTAATGCTCTTAAAATCCATAATTGAAATCGTACCTTGATACTTTTCCAATTTGCTTTCGCCCGCAGTGATTAGGACGCAATCGCCTTTTTTAATGGCATTCAGGCTTTGGAATTGTTTGGTAGAGATACCAATCGTATAGATAGAAATATCGCCTTTACTTGAAGAGAAGTAAGCGCCTTCTTCACTCCATTCAAGTTTGCTAGTGACTTTAGTGGTGATGGTCGCTGCATAAATACTGGATGTAGAAAAGAGTGCTGCAATAGCCAGTAGTTTGATTGCTTTCATTTTTAACCCCATGATCATTTTAATAATAAAGAAGAATTAGAGTGCTAATTGTTCAAAGATTATTGAGGGTTAAAGAGAAATGCTGATGAGACGCAGTGAGGGTGGGGAATGAAAGGTTATGGTAGTTCATGGTAAAGATTCCTGTATGTACAATGGAAGCTCTGCCCAATTACTGCTAAATAATGGTGGCAGAACGAAAAGGGGTTAGCAGACTGGACATACAGAACCAGCACGCGCGGACGCGTCCCCCTCCCGTTCTACCGCAAAGGGGGACGAGAAGGTTTTACGCATAGGGAATACTCAGACGAATATATCCTGATGCGCTGTATGAAACGGTCTGCTAAAACCGACTGGCAATGTAGGCCAGCAAGAGAATCATAATCTGAGAGAAAGAGAAGGTCAATTCACTACCAATGGACTTGGCTAGAAATTTAGACAAAGGATTCTAAATAATTTCAGATATATATCATCTACATGAAAGATTATTCAGATCTTCAATTTTGCGTTAAACACTATTTTCGACCTGCTAACTCAGCAGGTTTTTTTATGTTCAAAATTTGGGTTTAAGCGAATTGATCTTCAATTTTTAAAAGGAAACTATCATGGCACATCAACTTGAACAAATGGCTTATGTCGGTGAAACCCCTTGGCATGGCTTAGGCAACCCACTGACCCAAAACCAACCGATTGAAGTTTGGGCACAGCAGGCAGGGATGGACTGGCGTATCGAATCTTCAGATGTCAGCTATATGGCTAAAAATGATCGTGGACAAAGCATCATCATGCCTTATGAAGAACAGCGGGTACTTTATCGCTCTGATACCTATGCGCCGTTGTCTGTGGTCAGTCAGCGTTATCAGGAAGTACAACCAATGGAAATTCTAAATTTCTACAAAGACCTGACCGAACAATCTGGTTTTGAACTGGAAACCGCAGGCGTACTCAAAGGTGGTAAGAAATTCTGGGCATTAGCCAAAACTGGACAGACTTCAGCCTTAAAAGGTAAAGATGTCAGCAATGGCTATATTCTCTTAGCCACTGCTTGTGATGGCACCTTGGCGACTACAGCACAATTCACTTCACTTCGTGTGGTGTGTAACAACACCTTAGCGATTGCCTTAAAGGGACAAAACTCTAGTGCAGGTGTAGTCAAAGTGCCACATAGTACCAAGTTCGATGCAGAGAAAATTAAACAGCAACTCGGTATTTCAGTCCGTGCATGGGATGAACATATGTATGAAATGAAACAGCTCAGTCAACGTAAAGTCACACAGACTGAAGCGGCAGCGTATTTTGATGCCGTGTTTAATAACACCAGCTTAAGTCCAATGGAACAGGACGAAGGCATTATTCAGTTCTATCGTAATGTCGCTACCCAAGCCAACAACACAACGAAAGCTGAAAATAAGACTGAACCAAATGGACGCGCGATGTCTAAAGTCATGAGCATGTTTAATGGACAGGGTCGTGGGGCAGAACTCAGTTCAGCCAAAGATACGGCTTATGGTTTGCTCTGTTCAATCACGGAATTTGCTGATCACGAACGTCGTGCCATGAGTCAAGATCATCGTCTGGATTCTGCTTGGTTCGGTGCAGGTGCAAGTTTAAAGCAACGTGGACTCGAACAAGCACTACGCTTAGTTGTTTAAGTTTAGATTCAGATTCCAGATTTAACATGAGGATATGAGATCAATATGATCCTGTAAATATCCCTAACCCCAAACACCTCTTTGCCACATCTCCAGATGTGGCTTTTTTTATGCCCAAAATTTAAAAATTACAGGAAATTATTTATGAACTCAGCACTGATTCACCCAACTCATACCAGACCAAACCTCCAAGCTGACCGTCCAAAGCTGTTTACCGCAAAACGTTTCGTAGAGACTAAAAATATGACTCAAGCCGAATGGCTGGAAGTCAGACGCAAGGGCATTGGTAGCAGTGATTGTGCTGCGGCTTGTGGGCTGAATCCCTATATGTCGATGCTTGAACTCTGGATGATCAAGACAGGAAGGATTCAACAAAACATTGAAGATGAAAGCGAAGGCCATGCACCTCTATACTGGGGCAAGCGGTTAGAGCCATTCGTTGCTGAATACTACAGTATGCACACCCAGCATAAGGTCCGTCGCATCAATGCTGTATTACAACACCCTGATCCAGACAAGCACTTCATGTTAGCCAACTTGGATTACTCAGTTGGTGGAGATGCCGATGTACAAATACTGGAGTGTAAAACCGCAGGGGAATATGGCGCCAAGCTCTGGCGAAATGGTGTACCGTTATACGTCCTCTGTCAGGTGCAACATCAATTGGCAGTCACAGGCAAGAAAGCCGCGCATATTTGTGTCTTACTCTGTGGACATGAAACCCGCATTTTTAAAGTCACCCGTTCTGAATCGGTGATCCAGCATATCGTCAATGCTGAACGTTACTTCTGGGAATGTGTCGAAAAGGATATACCGCCTGAAGCGGATGCCAGTGAATCGGCAGCTAAAGCCTTACAGCTACTCTATCCAGAACATGTACCGCTCAGTACCACAGACTTATCAGAAGATGCTCAAGCCAATCAACAGTTTGAACAACTGATCCGAGTGCGTAACCAAGTTGAGCAGTATCAAAAGCAATTTGACCTGCTAAAGCACCAATTACAAGGCCGAATGCAGGAAGCAGAGCGTGCCACGTTTAAAGCGGGCTCAGTCACGTGGAAGAAGTCGAAAGACTCAATTAGCCTTAATACCCAAGCATTACTTCTAAAACAGCCTGAGCTGATCCAGCAATATCCGCAGAAAAAACAAGGCAGTCGCCGCTTCAACATTTATACCGACTAAGCCTATTTCAATCCACGTTATCCCATCTGCGCAAAAACCGCTCCCCGCCCTTTACTCCTAAGAGTAAAGGGCAATACGGTCGCGGCTTTTGGAGCTAGCTATATACATATTTATTCAAAGAGGTGATCTACCTACATAGAGGTGGATGATCTGTAAAAAATATAATAGAGGAAATTATCCATGATTAAAGGTTTAACGATTACACCGCCAACCTTAGGGCGTATCAGCATTGGTCGTGTTGTTGAAAAGAACGGAAAACGTGTCCCTGAAAAAGATGACCAATTTACCATTACCAGCCAAATCCAGAATAAGGACGGATGGGTGAAGCATCCACTGGATGAACAACTTCGAGCTAAAGCACCCAATCAAAAACTCAGAACCATTCCTGTACGGATGATTTTCAATGATCCCGAACTGAACTTACGTGCTGAGTACAGCTTATTTGATCGACAAACGGGACGACCTGTATGTGTCGGCAACGGTGAAACCTGCCAACGTTTAACAAGTCAAGGCGTAGAGCAACACCCATGCCCATCACCTGATTTATGTCCATTGGCACAAGGTGGGTTATGTAAGCCTTATGGTCGTCTATATGTGAATTTAGATGAATCGGATGAATTTGGCAGTTTTATTTTTAGAACGACAGGCTTTAACAGCATTCGTACTTTAGCAGCACGACTCTGTTATTACCACGCAGCATCGAATGGGTTGCTGTCATGTTTACCGCTTCAACTCACATTGAGAGGCAAGTCTACGACACAAAGCTATCGTACCCCTGTGTATTACGTGGACTTAACACTACGTGAAGGTATTTATTTACAGGAGGCGATTCAGACCGCTAAGGAGATTGATCCGAAAAGTAAGCTGTGTGGTTTTAACCAACATGCCTTAGATCAGGCAGCTTTACAAGGCTATGGAAAATCTCAGTTTGAGGTGAATGTGGAGGAAGGATTAGATCTGGTGGAGGAGTTTTACGTTGAAGAAATACAGCCGAATAACTCAGTTAAATTAAGCGATCTAGCTCAAATACAAGATATTCAACAAGATTTGCAGCAGAGTGTGAGAGTAGTTACTTAAGCAGGAAAACTTTATAAAAAAATAAGTTCTTACATTTTGCAATTCAAGTATCTTTTGAGTTGCAAAGTGTAGAATTAAAATATTTTAGATCAAGGGCTTAATTTTGATAATCTTTTAAATTGGTAATTCAAATCTCTTTTATAAGAGGATTAATTATTTTCTGTAATAATTGGAATTCTCTAAAATTTACGCGCCTTATAAATTACTTAGATTTAATTTTGTTTTTCTATAAATATATATTTTTTTTGTAATTTTGTGTATTTTGTTGTTCTTTACTTTAGAAATATATTTTTATAAATAATTGAGGGACATAACCTGTCTAGTTTACCAGCATAATGGCAATTCTAAGACTGTTGTTGAAATGAAATATGCAAAAAGTAGCTTCAAGTAAACATGAAACTTTGGCAAATCGATTGGCCGGTATTCTCACTAAATTGAATTCAGGCTATAGATTAGATGTCTCCCGGCTTGCGGAAGAATATGAAGCTCATCCACGGACTATAAGACGTGATTTTATACGTTTTGAAGCATGTAATATTCCTTTGCAAAAAGAAGGAACTGTTTATTTCCTTGACCCAAAATACTTGGGACAGTTGACATTTCGGGATATACAAATATTTTCACAAATTTCCGGTATTAGTCATTTGTATCCTAAATTGGATGTCTCTTTTCTTCGTGAGCTATTAGATAGTCGAGTTTATGATGCAAAAGGGTATTCTGTAGAGGATGCTTCAGAATTTAAGCATTTATTCCCAGTATTTAGTAAGGCAATTCTGAATAGTCAGCAAATTGCTTTTGTCTATAAGGGGGAACCAAGAATTGTTGAACCCTATAAATTGCTTCACCACCATGGAAGTTGGTATTTAGCAGCAGTTCGTGAAGGTGAATTGCGCGCTTATCGTTTAAGTCAGGTTGAAGTTACAGAGCATCAACATCAACTTTCCGGATTTAAACCAGATGAGAAAATTTTAAAGCAGCTAGAAAATGAAAATAGTATTTGGTTTAGTAATGAAAAAAAAATAGAAGTGATTTTAAATATTCATCCTACAGTAGCATCATATTTTAAACAACGTGCTCTATTCCCTGAGCAGCAAATTATTAAGCATTTGGATAATGGTGGCTTACTTATTTCGACGCAGATCAGTCATTATCAACAAGTGCTCCCTTTAGTCCGCTATTGGATTCCGCATGTAAAAATTCTAAAACCAGTAGGATTACAAGTAGAGTTTGAGGCAGCGTTGAAGTCTTATTTGGATGAGGTGATCTGATGCCAGTACCTTTGGGGGCGAAGAAGCATTTTTGTACTAAGTGTAGGTATTCTAAAATTATTTATCATCGAACAGATATGATTTTGACATTTGCATGTCCTAAATGTGGTGGCGAAATGGTTCTTACAAATGAATCAAATTTATTGGTTCGGATATTAAATATTTTTTGTAAAAAGTAAAAATATTGTGGTTATATCTTTAAATTTTATGAAAAATTAAATGAGGAATTTGGTGGGATATGAATACGGAAGCCGGAACAATTATTAGATTGGAGCGTTCATTAGGCAACTTATTGTTAAGTTTAGCAGGGGTGTCTGGTTATAACGAAATAAAAGATCAAATTATTGGAGTTAACCGGAAGTTAAGAATTACAAGGGAGTTGGAGCATACTAGGTATGTTGCTGTAGCTGGTACTCAAAGTGCTGGTAAAACACGTTTGATACGTGAAATTTATAACTTGGATGATACTTGGTTATCTGATAATGAAGGTCGTGGTGAACAATTACCAGTTTTTATTCTGGAGAGTAAAACATGTACACAACCTTTTGCTGTTAAAGTTGAATTTGATGAAAAGTCTGGAAGTGACAAAGAAGTTAAAATAGAACCAGAAGAATTCCAGCAAATATTGAGAAATTATAATGCTGATAACACAATTTTATTAGTGAAGTTGTATGTTCCATCTAAGCACTTTAAAGGAGAGGAGTTAGGGTTTGTTCTTTTACCTGGTTATGAATTAGAAACAAGAGAAAATAAAAAGTGGCAAGAGTTGATGAGACATACTTTAATACATGCCTTGGGATGTATATTGGTCACTGATGAAACGCGTATTGCAGCAAATAGTTCACAAAAAATTTTAAATGATTTACGAAGTAAATATTTAGAATATCGTCAACCAGTAATAGCTGTGACCAAAACAGAAAATTTACAAGATGAACAGCGTCAGGAGTTACAAAAAACTGTAGCAGAAGTCTTTCAATTTAATGAGCAGCAGCGAGCAAATATTGTTTTAACGGGTGCTAATAATCATGAATATAAAAGCAGATGGGAGTCAGCATTAATTTTTGCAGTTCTAAGTACTACACATAACTCTAGAGAGTCGGAATTAGCAAAATATAATGAATTCGATGATATTTTGTCGATTGAATTAGAAAAAATAGTTGATAAGGTTGACAGCAGTTTGAGAGAGAGTGGTGTGTCTGCTATTGGTCAGGAAAAAACAGTTGAAGAAATTATATTAAAATTTGATGAGGCTAGAGATAGGTTTAAAAAAGCATATAGTAAAAAAATAACTTTTCAGACCCAAGAGTATGTTAAGACAGCTATAGAAAGTGCTGAAAAATTATATAAAAAGGATGAAGAGGGATTGGGGAATTGGTTGAAAAATACAGCCAATACGCTGATACAAAATAGTGATACCAGTCGCCATAAACAACGCATTCGGCAGATTTGGTTGGAAAACCATAATATTGAGTCTAGTGAGCCAAGAACAATTATAGAAAGTAATTTGTTGGCGTTGTCATCTCTGTCTAAGGATCAATTAGGATTAGAGTTGGACTTGAAGTTTGAACGTGATGGGGCTTTGATGATTAATCATCAAAAGCTTCTAGGAAATGCTTCTAGTGATAAAGTTAATATATTTGATAGACCAGAAATAAAAGAAGGGCTAAGTTTATTATTCCGTCCAAATTTAAACTTGTCAGAAGATAAAAAAATACAGTTTGATGAAAACTCTAATTTGCCAAAAGCAATTGCTTTAGTACCAGCAGTGGTTATGGAATATGCACGTATTATGCAAATTGCAACAGTTATTACGCCTAACATTAATATTGAACAAGGTATGACAGCAACTCAGTTAATTGAAAATATTGCAAAATCAACTAGTGAGGGATTACCAAAATTTCAGGAATCACTACAGCCTGTTGTGAGAACTTTAGCAGCCATTTTTGCAGTTGATGTTGCTGCCGATGGGCAAATAGATACGATTCCTGCATTAATTGATGCAATATCTGGTAGTGCTAGCACGGTTACTAGTGGCATTGGCTCAACAGTATCTATTGCAGCGGCGGGAGTTATTATTGCAGGATATCTTGCGTATCAAATAGGTAAAGAGACCGAAAACTATCATAATAGCCAAAAAGAATACATTGCGGCAGTATTGGGACATTATGGTGATGCGAATGTTCAAAAAGCATTAGAACATTATGATGATGTGATGGAAAATATTCGTGATGTCATATTTAATAATTTAAATAAAGCGTATGGAATAGATAAGGGTTTACTTAAAAAGGATACGATTTATCGCTCTCTAAATGCAGTGAAAAATTCTCAAGAAAATTTACAGAGGCTCTTAGGTGGCAAACAGTCAAGATTGGCATAAATTTTATGAGCAACGATATCAATGGGCTACAGATGCATATCAGAGTTTCCTTGATCGGGTAGATCCGGATTTACAAGCTGATTTAAAACGTACTGACCAAGTAACTATTGTTGTTTATGGTTCAACACAAGTGGGCAAAACATCCTTAATTCTGAAACTACTCAGAATTAAGGAGAGTTGCATGAGTGAAGTTTCCAAACCATTACGTGGTGGTCGGGAAATGGGGAAATCTTCTACAATAATGCCAATCCGTTATCGTAAGTCTGTAGATGACCAATGGCATTTCCGTGATAGTCAGGGTACAAACATAGATGTAAGTACGGTTGATGAGTATTTTAGAAAATTAAGAGAAACGGTTGAGTATGGTAGACAGCATCAAAGAGAAGTTATTGATGTACATATCCCTCAAAAATACTTTATTAGTGATTTGGAGCAGACACCATTAGATGTCCGTATTTTAGATTTACCTGGTATCCAAGCAATAGATACTAATGAACAAAGTCATGTGGAAAAAATTGCAAAACAATATGCAACTACAGCCGATGTAATATTACTTGTTGGGCGGTTAGATGATTTATCTTTCTTGAACCCTGAGAGATTGGTGTTAGATGAATTTAAATATTGGACATCGCAATTAAATCGATTTAGGGTTGTTTTTACATATGCATTTTCACCAATAACTGTATTGGATTATATAGCTAAAAATAAAGAACATTTTGACTTTAATAGTTTTAAGGGGAGAATTTTTGAACAATTAATAACGCATGATTTTATAAAATCTAGCGAGTGTAAGGATATTATCTACCCATTAGAGTTTGGCCGCTCTTTAATGAATATGGAAAAACAGAATTTTTCTAATATTGATAATATTAACAAGGTGAATAATGATTCATTTGAGGCACTCTACAATAGTTTGCGTAAGGCGGCAAATCCCTATGCACGATTTATGAATGGCTTTAATGTGCAACGATTAATTGAAAATAAAATTAAAGTTGAGGCGGATGGTTATAAGGAGAGTGAAAGTAATCTTAATGAGGAGTTGAAATGTTTTAATTTGGATTTAAATGATATTGAGAATATTTTAAACGATTTTTATGATAAAAAAATAAAAACTAATAATGAAATTAAAAAATTATCTGATTTAAATAAAAGAAATTTTGTTGAAGATATTTGTAAAATATTTTCTAATTTTTTAAATTTAAAAAAACCTAATGTTAAAAAAGTTTCTGCACTAAAGTCTTGGCTAAGAGAGGTTAGTGCGGAAATGAGAAAATGTTGGGGGCGGTTGGATACAATTGAAATTCTAGAATATGATGATTTTTATTTTGGTCAACCGCCGTCATTAGATACTACTAATATTGCAACATGTTATAAAATATTAAATAATCACTCATTTGATAAATATCTATTTGATAGTAATTTTGATAAAGATTATTATTTTTTATATGATGCTATAGATAAAGAGGTCTCTAATTTTTCTAATGAAGCAGCTAATAAAATTAGATTCTACTGTGAAAGAAAAAATAACGTAATGACACAAGAATTAATAAGAATAGAGCGTGAAATTGAAATATTAAAATATTCAAAAGAACAGAAATCTAATTTAAAGAATCAAGTTGAAAACAACTTAAAGGATCTTAATCATAAGTATGGAATATTCAAAGATGATATGAAAGAGGCTATAAGGCATGCAGAAAGTTTTAAGGATTTGATGCGACTCTCATTTGAGGAAACTTGTAAGCAGTCTAAAATGAATTTTATTAATGAAAAAAATGCAATTATAAAATTTCATAGATTATGGTATAGCATATTGTTAGAACAGCAATATACTAAATTTTCTGAGGTGGAAAAATAATGCTAATCGAAAATGAATTAGATGTATTGAATACAAATGATGCATCTATGGATGATTTGAAACTACTTGTTGATAATATTATTAATGAACCATTAAATAATAGTATTAATAGTCATATTGATGATCTAAAGTGGAGTATTGAAAATTTTCAAAATGAACTTTTAAAAAGCATTCTGACTAGAAGTGAAAAAAAAGAATTAAAAAAACTATCTGAGGATAGTGAAAATGGTTTTGATGAAATTAAAGAAGTTATTGAAAATCAAAAAAATATTTTTAAGAGAAGTCTTGATAGCAAAACTGAAGCTTTTGAAAATAGTGTAAAAATTTTACATCAGGAAGCATTTCAAGTAGCAGAAAATAATAAAAATACACATGAAAAAAATCTGGAACATTTAAAAATTATAATTAAAGAAGGTTTTTTAAAAATTGGAGATGATTTGAAACATTTTGAAAATATGTCAACGGATCAGTCTGAAATGGTTGAAGAAAAATTTCAATTAATGCAAAAAAAAATTGATGATGTTGTAAATGATTTTAAAGGAGTCTCTTTGCAATATAGTAATCATCAGGAAGAAAATAAGAAAGTATATTTTATTTTAATTGCATTAAATATTGTTTTTTTAGTGCTTTTGATAGCATTAATTTATATCAAGTTTTAAGGATTTATGAATGTATTCCTTGTTAATGCTAAATGAAAAACTAAAGATATCCCGTTCTTCAAACCCTGATGTGCTTAATCTGAGAATTCATCGAGCAATAAGTTGGCTAGAGCAGGCAGAATGTACTGAGGATTTAGATGGTAAATTTATTTATTATTGGATTGCTTTTAATGCTGTTTATGCGCAGGACTTTGGTAATGGCATGAAAGCCATAGATAAAGGCTTATTTGTTCAATTTATACATAAACTTTGTTTATTGGATAATAACAAAACTATATATCAACTGGTATGGAAAACCTATTCAGGTAGCATTCGTATACTATTAAATAATCGGTTTACTTTCCAGCCTTTCTGGGACTACCAAAATGGTCTGCTTGAAAAGCAAGGATGGGAAGCTCAATTTGAGATTAATATAAAAAGAGCAACGAAAGCATTGAGTGAACAAGATACACCTACAATTTTGACCATATTATTTTATCATATTTATACATTGCGTAATCAAATTGTACATGGTGGTGCGACTCACGGTAGTAGTATAAATCGTGATCAGGTAGGCGATGCTTGTAATATTCTAGGTAGTATCTTACCTGTTATTATCAGCATTATGCTTGAACATCCAATTGAACAACAATGGGGCAGACCTTTTTACCCAGTGATAAAAGAATAATCTAGGTAAGCTCATAGACGAGACTAAAATTTATGAGCTTGATTTCGTAGTCTGATTATTATTGTCTATAAGAACTAATTAATTGTGATGATATAAATTAATTAAATATTTTAAAGACTTCCCTAATGCATAGCCCAAAAGTGGCGGAACAGCATTACCCACTTGCGTATATTGTGGCACTTCAAATTTACGCATCTGTCCACCAGTTGTCACTTTAGATAAGAACTTAAAGTTATCGGGGAAAGACTGGATACGCGCCATTTCACGCACGGTAAGCGTTCTTAAATCACTGTAATGACAGGCATCATCTGGGATAGATAAAGCAGCCGGTGCAGGTTGATGTGGTATTAATGCTTTTTGTGTTTGTTTTTTGGTTTGATGAAGTTTTAAATACTGGACCAAATCATTACGGCTATAAAAACGAACTGGCTTACATTCATCATTCAAGAAAGCTAGCGCATGTAATTCATTAAATGCTTTTTCCGAGATATTGTCCGTAATGCCCTTTAAAACTTGCTGTACTTCTTTCTTCGTTTCTTTCGATACTGCATTTAGGTTTTGATAAAGCTTAAAACGCTTTTGGACATGAATACCATTGGCTCTTAACTCATAATTGCTTATTTGTTCGTGATCTGCCAACAGCGGGTTAAATAGTTCATCTAGTCGAGCGACATACGGCGATTTATCAATTTTATCTGTAATAGATAAATCCTGAATGGCATCTTGAACAGAGATTTCTTTACCCTTAAAAGCAATTAACGGCTTTAAGAATGATTGAGCAAAAAACTCTGTATCACTATCCACATCGTAAAAATCTAGATGCCCGTATTCAAGTTCCGGATTAGATTTCACTTTTTCAAAGAACTCAAAACAGCGATTAAATGCTGATTTTTCTACACTATTAAGCTTATCAATGATGTTCTTAAACACATCAACACGCATACCCAATAAGATAAATCTAGGTCTGTTTTGTGCTACACCGGTATACTTCGCATTTACGTGTAAACACAAGGGAATATAGTCCATGCCGGCAAAAGCTTTAGCAACTTCATACCAAGCATAGAATTGACCTTTCTCGGTGTTAAAGGCTCTGAGAATTCCGGTTACATTTTCTAGAAGAACAAACTTAGGTTGAGTTAGTCCAACAAATTTCGCAAATTCCCACGGCAGAGTATTTCTTTCATTACCTAACTGACGTAAGCCAGCCATACTAAAGCTTTGACATGGAGGGCCTCCAGAAACCAGATCTAATCCATTTGCTAAACCTTGATCTTGAATTTGCTTTAATAATTCTGGAGACTGCCCCATCAATTTATTTAATTCAACAATACTGCCGACTAATAACTTTTTATTCAGCACTGTTTCTGATGAAATGTCCGTATATCCACCTTCTTCTATTGGGGGATAAGCCTTTGGATTTTCCCGAAGCCTTTTACTCATTTCTTCTTTTGAAAAACTTGAATTGATCCACAGTGCATGTTCTGGTGCATTATTTCCATCTAACTTTTCATTGAAAAAGTTATAGGAAAATGTCTCTGCTGCCATTGGAGACAATTCATTTGCAATAACGAGGTTATATCCTGAAGCTTCAAGTCCAAGAGATAAGCCACCACAACCGGCGAACAATTCAATATAGTTCAAAAATAAACTCTGATAGATTTTTAAAAACAGCCTTATTCTAAAGTACACTTAGCTAAAAATCCAGGGCTTATCTCCATTAAAAAATGAATCAAAGAACTCCAATACTTTTAACAACTGAACAAAATCAAATTTCTCTCAAAAACCGCCATTATTTAGCTCAAAAAGGCATTGATTATGGCTTGTTATCTATTACCCAAACCGGTCTAGATAAGTCGATTATGGATGCCGTAGGTTCATTACGTGCCTATCTTAAAGAACGACAATACCATGACTACGATAATCAATCGCAAGGGACTCCCTATAAAGTTCTAAATCTTTGCTTTTTAGTTGTCTCTGATAATGAAGCTCAAAATCAGAAAGTGAGCTTATACCGCCCCGAGACAAAAAAAGGTGATCCTCGCATTTGGATCTACGGCTTAAAAAGCAGTGCTCAACCCGGAGATGAGATTGCTTTAATTGTCGATAAAGGTGATCTTTATGTATTCAACATTTCAAAACTAGATTTATCAGTGAATCAAGTCCTAGCTCAAATTGTGAATGACTACGAAGCTGTAGCTCATGAGTTACTTGAGTTATTGCAAGCGTTAAGTAAGAAAGGTCCATTACAAGCAATTATGAAAGGCGATACGGCGATTGGCATGACCATAGAGCATGCTTTAGGTATTCCCGCCAACTCATCACCATTCCCTGATTACAAAGGAATAGAGCTTAAATCATCGCGCTTAAATAAAGCGTCTAACCGTACCAACCTATTTGCCCAAGTTCCAGATTGGTCTATAAGTACACTGAAAAGCAGTCAACAAATTGTTGATAAATATGGTTATGAGCGTGACGGCGACTTAAAGCTTTACTGCACCTTAGCAGCCAACAAATACAATTCTCAAGGATTGGGCTTTGAAGTGGATTTCAATAATGACGTATTAAATGAGATTCATATTCAAGATGGTTCTGTCGTTAGTTGGCTTGGTCAAACCCTTAGAAATAAATTGCTCGAAAAGCACCGTGAAACCTTCTGGATTAAGGCAGATACTCATATAAGCAATGATGATGAATACTTTACTCTTCGGTCAATTACTCATACTAAGAACCCATTAGCAAGCCAGTTTTTGCTTCTAATGGAGCAAGGGATCATTACGATGGATCATTTGATTAAGCGGAAGAATATGACAGGTGGTGCAAGAGAAAAAGGACCTTTATTTAAAATTAAACCACAACATTTGGAACTATTATTCCCAGAACCTCAAGAGTTTTATTTAACAGGGGAATAATAAATTTTTCATTAGAGCAGGATTTAGGAGTCGTCGTAATGTCTAGTACTAAACAAACCCAGCAAGTGTTACCACCTGTTCGTACCGAAGCTGAATTGGAGAGTCGAATGGCTGCGGCTTTGTCAACAGCCTTCCCTAATATTCCCCGGAACGAATTAGTTGAACAACGGCGCTTCAAAGTGCGTCTTGGCCATGAAACGCACGAATTCGACAGTGCAGCCCAATGGGAGAAAAGCGGACGAGCGGATATAATCATCTTTCACAATGAACGACCATTAGCAGTAGTTGAACTCAAGCGTGAGGATCTTACGCTTACTCATGCTGATTATGAGCAAGCACAAAGTTATGCGAATCAGTTGACGCCACGCCCTCCTCTTGTGATCGTCACAAATGGGACCAATACAGACATTTACGATTCCAATACAGGGCATCCTTGGTCTGGTGAGCAGGACGCTGAAGAAGCGATATCTCGACTGCTGGCTAATGCTAGCAAGTTAGCTAAGGCAGATATGCGGTGGGCGACTGAAGCTTTACTGGGTCGGGAGACTGGGGTCTGGGTACCTATCGTGCGGTCAGTAACTGAGAATCTATTAGCCCAAATGACTGATCCAGTTGGTCAGTCTGATCGAACGTTTGCCGAGCGTCTGCTGTTTACCCGTGGCAGTACCACCACCGCAATTGAATCAGTATTAGCTGGGACGATATTTACAATTATCGAAGGCACGGCACAGAGTGGCAAAAGTAGTTGTCTTCGTGAGCTTGCTATGCGGACTAACAAGAGTGAAAACTTAGCTGTACTGATGTTTCGAGGTACGGGGCCGGGACTATTCCAATCGTTGGCGAATGTGTTTGCCACGGAGCTTGAGTGGAATCTTACTGCTAATGATGCCCGTCAATGGTTACGGCGGATGTCCACCGGGCCAGAGGGGCCGCTACTCTTGCTTGCTATCGACGATGTTGGGGCAGGTACCCCAATGGCTTCTGATATTGAGGAATTGGCGAACCTGAAACTTGGTAATAAGCTTAATGTCATTCTGACCACTGATGATGCTGATAGCCTGATTAAGGCTCCAAATGGCCGTACAAAGACGGCGATAGGGGCTCTGGCAGATGTTATTAAAATCGGCCCTTTAGGGCTTGAAGAGTTTGAAGAGGCGAAAAAGACCCTCATTAATCATAAAATTCTCTTTCAACCGGGTGCGGAGTATGTACAGGACTACCGAGCGCCGTGGATACTTAGAATGATTTACGATAGTGCCGTACGTAACCCACAATACCAAGAAAAAGGTAAATTTTGTGTTATTCCACCGTCACTTGGAGTTGAGCTTGTAGATTTAGCACGTCAAAACTATGAACATCAGTCAGACTTGCTTCGCGGATATCGTGTACTTGCGCGTTCTGCTCTAGCTGATAATGGTGCCTATCCTGCGGAACTACAGTTGGCAGCAGCAAATGGATTTTTCGTGCGTCAAGATGCACTTTCTGAAGAAGCGCGTCATGCGTTAATAGTGCTTAAGTCTAAAGGTGCCGTGCGTACCTATCGCCACGTAAGCAGAGAAGATGTCGTTGTACCAACTATTCCAGCCGCATTTCTATCTGAGTTTGCTGATGTCGTAGGTGAGGAACTTAAGCGTCGCGTTGAAGTAAGCCCGCGAGAAGCTGGTACTTGGCTTGGCAACCGCTTAGCTACCGTTTATTTGGGGGATTTGATTGGTGCGCAGGCAATTCGCAGCATGGCTGAGAAAACGGGTTCATTCAGTTCAGGAATCGTAGAAGGTCTTCTTGATATGGAACCTATAGAAGAATGCATGGAAAATGGGATATTCATGATGACTTTACCAGACGGTCAAATGATTTATCTGAAGATTGAAGGAAATCAATGTTGGATATGCGATCGTCATGGTGAAATGATTAGTGAACCTTTTGATATCGAAGAAGAAGACTCAGATTTACTTGTCAACACTGTAGCTTGGATGATTCTTGGACAACTTGCTAGATGCCCGTCAGTAGAAGTTGGTGGTGATGGTAAGCGAATGGATGCTTGGATTTTATTTAACATTGGGCAATGTCCATTCCCATTGTTACGAGTAAACGAAGAGGGAATAGGCCATCTTGTACATGACCTCGGCAATAAGGGACGAGTCCTTTGCCACAAACACGGCCCTATTGAGGCTACGACACAAGCGATGGTTTCTTTATTTGTAAATCCTTGGGAAGATTCTGACGAATGGGTAAATCATGCGATTAGAACAGGGTCTCAGCCACTTTTGCATCGTTTGGCGATTGCACTGCGCGTCGTACAAGAGCGGAGTATACCTGAGCTTTCCACATGGGCTAATATGATATTGAAGGATCGTGTTCTCCCTATACTTGCGTGTGTACATTGACAGTAAATAATTCCTAAGATTGAATTACTGCAGTTGAGAAGAGTAGCGGACTAAATACAGCTTATATAGGCTGTTGATTGATAATTTCATCTGAGCAACTTAGACATGTGATTTTTAATTCATTAGGTCTATTTAGGGATTAATTAACAATAATTGCTCCTTAGGTATGAAGTAGCAGTTAGCTAAGCATTAATTGTTTTTATAAATTAATTAATAAGGTTAAATTAACCTTATTAATTATTTATTTAAGAGAAAGTTAGCCCAGTATTCGTTTGAAACGTGCTTTAAATGCTAGTTCACCACCTTCCATTTGATTACAAATAAATTCTTTAACCGATTGATCTTGTAATCCACCTGATGTGTACGGCTGTAGTCTTTTCGATACTTGTTTCATTGCTACAATGTAATCTGCATCACCATTAACGACAATTGGTGCTGAATGACTGACAATTACTATTTGTCTTTTTTTCTTGTTTCTTGTTTCTTGCAATAGCAGGAATTACGGCTGAAGCTAACATTCCACAATCTAGATCATCCTCGGGTTGATCTAGAATTAACGGGTCAGTTCCATACGACATTAAGAATGAAAGCATGGAAGCAGACTTCTGCCCTGGAGACGCATTTTCGAGTTGTCGAAATTGATCTTCATTGTCCTTAAATTTGATATCCAAACCATCTTCAGGGAACCAGCAGTTAAATTTATCTATGTCATCAATAGTCATATCTCGAATACGATTTTTTAATGAACCATGAAGACCCTCATAGCTGTCATTTTCAATATTGTTAACAAGGTCATCATGAAATTTTTTTAGTTTTACTATCTCAGTATATTTTAGAGTTTCACTATTTGGTAAAAATTTGTTGATATTAAATAACGAGTGAAGTAACGAATTTTGATTAGCTACATCAAGAATACTTAAGACATGGCGCTCGATATGAGAATTTTTTTGATATCCAGTGATGAGGCTATCAGCTTCACTACTTAGAGGTAATACTTTAATTTTTAAGTCATCTAGATTTAAATTATTGATAAAATTATTTCTTAATAAAGTAAGTTGCTTCCTATGACAAATTATATCTTGATAGGTTTGTTCTTTTTCTTGTGATAACTCTAATACAGCTTGTTCCAATACTGGTTTATCATTAAGTATTTTAAGTAATTCTTGCTCATTAGAAAGTAAAGTATTTAATTCATCTGGAGTTATTTTCTCTGAGGCAAGAGCAGTTACCTTTGCATTCAACTCTTGATTTATTTGGCTAATATCTGAGGAAAGTTGTAAGTAATATGGAGTGTTACGCAAGCCAAGAATTTTTTCCTCATAACTTTTGATGAGTTTTTCTACATCTTCAGTAAATGAACTTTCAATTGTTTTAGCAGCACGTAAAAACTTTCCTAACTCAGAGTCTTCTATGGATGGATTTACTGATTGTTCGTATTCTATTAGCCCAGATAGCGAAGATAAATTCAATTCAAGGGAATTTATTGCCTCATCGAGCTTCCTTTTGTCTAGGTTAAAAGATTTTAAAGTATTTTGTAAGGGGTGTAATCCAGCATCTTTTAATATAGTTAATTTTCGAGTAATGTCGTCATATTGCCCCTGAATTTTATTTAAATTCAAAACCTCTCTTACAGCGATCCTATGATCACTACTTAATCTTTTATATTTTTCTTCTAACTCAAGTTTGGTTTTATTCCAGCTTTCAAAATTTACTTCTTCACTTGCATCAATAACTGTTAGAAATGCATCACTTTTTGTAGCAATTTCATATAGCATTTTTTGTGAATAAATTGAAATGGGAAACCGTGCTGTACTAAAAGTATTTTCTATTTCCCAGTCTCCATTCTCTGCTTTATGGTAAAGTTGAGAAACTTCTTTTGACCATTCTAATTTGTAAAGATCATTGGATTTTCTATATTCTATAGAAATTAGTGAATTATTATCTAAAGCTCCATCTTTAAACCGCGTAAGCATATTTAATTGATCAGAAGGGAGAAATTGATTTGTATCACGCCGTAATGCTAAGCGAATAGCTTCAATTATAGTGGACTTTCCAGATCCTCTACTTCCAATAATACTTGTATACCAAGGGCTTAACTCAATTTCTAATGGCTCATTAAGTTCATTCCTGCATAATGGGGATAATATAGAAATCTTAGTGATCTGCTCAGATGGGATGGAAGGAGGGGGGGACGGACTTCTGACAATACAATGCTCTGGATTAGTAAGAGCTATTTTGATTCCATCAAATGATGGTTTAGTCATTTTTACCCAAGTATAGCTACGACCCATTTCTTCTAATGAATGGGCATCAGAACCTTTTACATGAGCCAGTCCTTTTATAAGATTTCTTTGGTACTGGTAAGAGAGTTCTTCAATATTACCAATTAATTCAACAGCATGTGGTTCTTCTAAGAAAATTTCTTCCACAGCATTTTGATTGGAGTTTTGAAATACACCTTTAGCTTTATCTACATGAGCTGGGATAATTAATATCTCTTCAGAATTCTTTTTTGCGTTACGTATGATTATATTTGTCGCTAAACCTAGTACTAATTGGTGATTTTGTTGACCATTTGGCGGCATTAACTGTCCAATAAACTGCTCTATTAGTGCGGGGTCAATATCTTCGCGGAAAATAGCTAAAATATGAGTATTATCTGGAGCTGTTAATTCTACAGCAGGCATTATGACTATTGGGCGATAACCATTAGCAGGATTAGTCTTATTTTCAATTTCTAATTCTGTAAGGGCTGTTCTAATAGGAGTAATTCCCTTGGCTGTATTATGATCACTAAGTATCACACAGTCTATTTCATTAGACATTTGGCTAAGTAACCAGTCTCTACAAGAGCATTTAGGCTTTGTACGATCTCTAGGAAAGTCATCTGAAGCTGGTGAATGGCAGTGGAAATCGACTTTAAACCATTTACTTCCGATAATATTGTTCAAGTTAGCCCCTCTAATATTTGATAAATTTTTTCCGTTAATATACTGCCAATTTTTATAAATGCTAGGTAAAAAAAAATTGTTGTATATGTAAACTCAAAAAAATTAAATTAATTTTTTACGCCAATTTTACACCGTGAATGATTTTTATTTTTATATATTATTGATAAATATTGATAATTTTTATTTTTGTGTCCAATCCATCATCGGGGCAACACTGATTCGTGGAGATTGAGGGGTTTCAATGGTTTTTTCAGTATTCATTAAAAAATCAGACTCTTGATCAGTGTTCATCAGCTTTTGTCTACAAATACATGGTGAACAACCTATGTCTTGGAGCAGAAGCGGTGCAAAGAAATATGTGGGGAATTACATAAAAATCAGATGTCGCAAGACCAAAGTATCAATCCATATATTGAGCACAGCACAATAAAATGGTCTGAAACGCCTTCAATACGTAGATGAGAGGGGCTTTGGGAGTAGACACGAAAAAATGAAACGCGGTGCTTCATTTTTATTCAGGTATTTCCGATAGCGCGCAATACTACCACAAAAATGAAATTGGTTCATTTGGCAGAGCATGTGGCTTTGTGAAGGATGAGGTTTAACACATAAGAAATGTTATTCATGTTCAAGATGCTATTCGTGCTGCTCAAAGAATTGCCCCAACTATCTTGAACAGAAACTTAAAAGTTGAAAGCAAATATATTCAATATTGATCGATTAAAAATTGAAAGATGTATAAATAGAAGATGTTATGAAAACCAAGTAAAAAACTTGTAATTTAAATGTTTATGAATCCCTTAAAAGTTTTAAGACGCAATGCTTGCACAGTTTTTTTTGATTCTTTACTATCAGTCAATGCATAAAAAATAAATGATGTAGAACAAGAATAAACAGGGGAACAGCCAATGCGCATTATACCGACACAGACAGAATCCCCACCGCTCAAAACTGCCCAAATGATGGGGCAAGTATACCGTTATCATGTCATGATTAAACCCTCCGGTGCGCAGTGTAACTTGGACTGTAGCTACTGTTTTTATCTACACAAACAAGACATGTTGCATCAACCCAAAATGCCACGTATGGCAGAGTCACTGCTTGAACTACACATTAAACAATACATCCAAGCACAAACGGCTGATGGAGTGGTGTTTAGCTGGCAAGGTGGCGAACCGACGTTGATGGGTTTAGCATTTTTTGAAAGAGTGGTTGAACTGCAACAGAAGTATAAAAAGCCCAATCAGCGCATTGAAAATGACTTACAAACCAATGGCACGTTATTGGACAAAGACTGGTGCGCATTTCTAAAGAAAAACAATTTCCTTGTGGGTTTATCGATCGATGGGCCTGCCGAGTTACATGATATTCATCGCTACAACAAAGGTGGAAAACCGACACATGCCAAAGTGATGCAGGCTGCTGCGTTATTGCGCCAGTATCAAGTCTCATTTAATGCCCTATGTGTGGTGAACCGAGACAACAGCAAAAGACCGCTAGAGGTTTATCACTTCCTCCGCGATCAAGTGCAACCGCGTATGATTCAGTTTATCCCTGGGATGGAAAGTGCCCAGTTCCAGCAAACCGCACCCGGACATTGGAATCCGCAAGACTTACCGAAACTCGGTAGTTCGGCAGCACAACCGGGGACAGCAGACTCCGTGGTCACGGATTGGTCGATAGCTGCCGATGATTGGGGGATTTTCCTGTCTAAAATTTGGACGGAGTGGTTGCAGAATGATTTTGGGCAGGTCTTTGTTGACCAGTTTGAAAATATGATTTCGATGATGTTTGGCTACGGTGCACAGAAATGCGTGTCAGGACAAATTTGTGGCAAATCCTTAGCGATAGAACACAATGGAGACCTATTCTCCTGTGACCACTTTGTTTATCCCGAATATAAATTGGGTAATATTCACGAGATTCACCAAGGCGATTTAGTTTTTTCTGAGCGACAAAAGAAATTTGCATATGCCAAATCTAAGTCACTGCCAGAATACTGCCGTAAATGTCCTTATCTTCAACTGTGTTGGGGAGATTGTCCAAAGGATCGCTTCTTAAAGACCCCTGATGGTGAGGTCGGTTTGCATTACCTCTGTTCGGGTTTAAAGAAGTTTTTTCATACCGCAACGGCATCGAAGTCTGAGATTGCGAAACGTTTACAACCACATTAAAAAATTGTTGTAACAGACATTTAGAAAGTCATTTCTAAAAATTAAATTTGTAAGACACTGATATCGTTCTGTGTTTAGTGCCAATTGAATTTGAAACAAGGATGAAAATTCGTTTTATACGAATTTTTTTAAGGAAAATACCCTGAAAAACTTAATTTCTCGCTCTTTAGCGTGAGTTGGAGGGGTATTGCTGTCTTCTGCTCTGCTGGCGAACCCCCCAATATTTTGGTGCTTATGTCCAATGATGTAGGTTGGCAGAACGTCAGTGCCTATAGTCATGGCGTGATGGGCTATAACACCCCGAATATTGATCGGATTACCAAAGAAGGCATTATGTTTACCGATCATTCTGCGCAGCCCAGTTCGACAGCGGGGCGTGCAGCATTTATTACAGGTCAGTATCCAATTCGTTCAGGTATGACTACAGTGGGTCGCGCAGGTTCACCCTTGGTATTAAACCAGAAACACCAACGCTCGCAGAAGTACTTAAACCACTAGGTTATCCACCAGTACAAAAAGCAGCGACGCTGGACTTTAGTGAAGTAATTAAACAAATGCAGGCTCAAAAGCAATAAAATGCATTATGGATGATCAAGGCAGTCCAGTTCGTTGGGCTGTTTTTTATGGATATTAGATCTTTTTTATAAATTCATTTTTTATTGAACGCGTCAATACTCGTTTTTTGATTGAGCACTGTCTTCAAATTGGTTATGGTAAATAGAAGATAACAATAAAGAAATGGAGACGGACATGTTAGTACTCGAAGAGGTATTTAAGAATAAAAAAGCAGAGCATTCCGAAGCCTTTAATTTACGACTGCATCGAGGGATAAGTTGGTTTAAAAAAGCAATGTTGCTTGATGAAGATCTGGATCTAAAATTTATCAGTTTATGGATTTCGTTTAATGCCATCTACGCCCGTGAAGGCACCACATTACAACCTCAACAAGGTGTGAAGCAATTTTTAACCGTGCTGAGTCAATTGGATCATGAGCATAAGATTGAATATGTGCTTGAGCATAAAGGTAAACAAACCATTCATTTAATCTTAGATAATCCTTATATTTATCAAGGATTCTGGGATTATCATAATCATAAAATCAGTCAAGCATCTTGGAAAGCTGAATTTGAAGCTGAGCAGCACATAGTACATCAAGCTTTGCAGAGCAGGAAAACTGCCGAAATTTTGTCCTTTCTTTTTGCTCGCCTCAATACCTTACGGAATCAAATTCTACAGGGGGGAGTCGCTTATAATAGTGTGGTGAATCGCCGTTATATTGTGGATGGTTGCAGTATTTTATCGACATTGATTCCGATTTTTATGTATATCTTGCTGGAAAATGCTGAACAGCTAGATACGGACAAACCATTCTATCCAGTCATGCAGGTCTCGTAACGGGGCTGCACCGCATGAGTTGACACCATCCATAACGATAGGGCCAGCTCATGCAATTGGCTTAAGGCTGAAAGGTTTCACGTGGACTGAGTGGTTTGTTATAGCTGAGTAAATCAATCAGGGCGAAGACAGCAGCAGCGATCACCAACGAAATGCCCACCAGACAACTCATGCTCCAGCCACCATGATGCCAAGCATAAACGCCTAATGCTGAACCACAGGCTCCTCCAATAAAATACATGGTCATATAAATGGAGTTAATGCGAGATTTTGCATCTGGACGAATGCGGAAAATAATATTCTGATTGCTACTATGCACTACAGCCAAGCCTAAATTAATTAAGCCATAGCCTAAAATATAGCTGATGAGACTATGTCCACCTAAATACAGGAAGTACCAACTGACTGCCATAATGATACAACCAGACCAAGTGAGCACTGTGGTATAGCCTTGATCTGCTAATTTCCCGACATATTGTGTAGACAATGCACCGAATACGCCAATCAGTGGAACGATTCCGACCAGTACATCAGGGAGTTGGTAGGTTTTAGAGGTAAGCAATAGAGCGAGGGTTGAAAACAAAATGCTCATGGCTGCAAAGACAAAACCGCCAATTAAAGAACGTAAGACAAGACGACGTTCTTGTCGAAGTAATAGCCCCATCGACTTAAAGACTTGCGGGTAGCTCATTTTAAAAGACATCACATAAGGTAAACGTGATTTCAGTAAAAAAGCCAAGATTAAGGTAAAAATACCGCTCAGTGCATAAATCAGTTTCCAGTGAAATAGGTTCGACACCAGCCCCGCTAAACTGGTCGAAAGTAATAAACCGACCAATAAACCACTCATAAGAAAACCAATCACTTCACCTGTTTTTTCAGGTTTTACCGCCATGGTCGCTAAAGGAATCAGTACTTGAGCTGCAACGGAAAATAACCCGACGATGCTGGTGCCCAACCAAAGCATGGGCAGGTTGACCGCAAAACTACAAATAAATAAGCCAATCGCTGCGAAAAACATGAGCAACGGAATAAATTTGGTTTTATTCACCATGTCGCCAATGGGAACAATCAGCAATAAACCGAGTGCATATGACACTTGGGCAAAAGTAACCGTTAAGGCCACTTGTGACTCAGGGACATTAAAATATTGTTGAATCGAATGAATGAGAGGTTGGCAATAATAATTTGCACCTGCACAGAGACCACAAGCAACCGCCATGAGCCACAGCAGCGGTTTGTCTTGGCTAATATCGCGTGGAGAATTCATAAAGTTCCTTGGCTTGTTCGGTTAGTTGCAATAAGCGGTTGCTTCAATTTCAATCAGCATTCCTGGTATGGCAAGACACGGAACAGGAATCAGTGTGCAGGCAGGAAAGCTATGTTGTTTCCAGCGCTTTTGCATTTCCTGAATTAAAAACTGATGTTTCTTGGGGCTGTGGTCAACCACTAAAATTCTTAAAACAGCAATATCTAAAAATGAAGCATCGGCATGTGCAAGTGCATGGTCTAAATTGATCCAGGCTTGACACAATTGCTCGGCAAAATCTTGAGATAAATGTCCTCGTTGGTTTTCACCACCTTGTCCTGAAATGTGAAGTATACGTGAAAAGTGTCTAACTTCAGCCATGTGACTATAGGCAAAAGGGCGCGGATTATAAAGTTTTTTGGGGTTAATTAATTCGAATGGAGCATGAGATATAGCTTGTTGCATAAAAAATTCTGCTTGTGATTGATTTTTGTTAGTATCAAAGCTCAAGTTAACTTGAGGTCAAGCTTTTATGGAACAAAATCAGCAAATAATGTCATCGGCACAGCAGTGGTTGAGTATTGGTGATTTGGCAAAGCGCAGTGATGTTAGTGTTGCTGCTTTACGTTTTTATGAAGAAAAAGAACTGATCTGGAGTGCGCGAACTTCGGGCAATCAACGCCGTTATCAGCGTTCTATGCTCAGACGTATTGCCATTATTAAAGCAGCACAGCAAGTCGGCATTCCATTGCAACAAGTGAAGGTTGCCTTTACGGCATTGCCGAAACAAGGAAATGCCACCAAGCAAGATTGGCAGCAAATGTCACAGCAATGGCAAACCCAGTTAGATCAGCAGATTGTGCATTTATTACAACTGCGACAACAACTGGATTGGTGTATTGGTTGTGGTTGTTTATCCTTAGAGCAATGTCCACTGCGTAATCCAAATGATGTATTGGCTGAAACTTCAGCAGGGGCACATTTTCATGAGCTATTATTGAAGATGAATAGTGAAAACACAGAATGCTCCCTTTCTGCAAAGGATGATGCTTTGCAGTGAAAACCTTTCTCGATTGTTGGTGCTAGCTGGTATTAGTTAGCAAGCTTTTTCTTGGATAAGGTAATCATCATAATTCCGACAATATTGAGTACACAACCGATCCATTGCCAAAAATTCAAATGTTCATTTAAAAAAGCAACCGCCAATAAAATGGTCAGGATAGGGCCAACCGATGCAATCATAGCGGATTGAGCTGCCCCAAGCCGTGCAATACTTTGCATCAGGAGTATGGTCGGAACGACGGTGACAAAAAAGCCCAGTGCTAAACCATACCACAGTACGCCAACAGGCAATTGTTGCAGCAATAAAATCGGATGGGGAGTCACCCAAAAAAATTGCACCAATGTACCTAAACAAGCCGTACTTAAAGCCAGACCTGTAAAGTTCCATGATCCAAATTTTTGAATCAGTGGGGGCGTTAGTAATAGATAGGTAGCAAAGGCGATTGCGCTGGCAAAGACTAGGCTAGCGCCGAGCCAGAAATGCTCTTGAACAGGCGCATGCTGTTGTTCTTGCAGCATCACCAAAACAGTCCCTCCATAACTAAGTACAATGGCGAGTATACTTTTGACCGAAAGTTTTTGGCGATACAAAGCACAAGATGCCAATACGGTTAAAGTGGGGTAGAGGAATAAGATGATGCGTTCTAAAGACGCACTAATATACATTAAACCTAAAAAATCCAACCAACTGGCAAAGTAGTACCCCATCAGGCCTGCGACCATGAGCAGTCCCCAATCTTTTGCTTGCAAACCTTTGCTCTTTTCCCGATTGAACCAACAGATCAGTAAAAAGAACGGTAAGGCACAGGCCATGCGAATCGCCATCAAGAGTGTGGCATCCACCAAAGGTGATAGGGCATAAGCTTGTTTAATAAAAATCGCTTTGCTACTGAATAAAAATGCCGCACCAATCGCAAACAAACTGCCCAGCTGTGTGCGAGATAAAGAAAGATTCATAAAAATAGATCTTTTAAAAAGATAGGATGGCTAACGATATGCAGTATAGGCTTTTGGGCTGAAAGAGAAAAATGCAAAAAAATGATCAATCCTCATACTCTTTGGAATGAAATAAATGAAAAAACATGCGACAAAGTTATATGAATACAATTTTTTTATTTAAGTACTTAATAAATATTCAGGTATTTCTTTATTTTGTGAGAATTTTCTACAGCTTGATTGGCTTTTTGATTGTGCTAAAAGCTCGGCTTGCTATGATATGAATAATAAATGACCTAAAATAGTGCAAAATATGTCTAATGAAACATATTGCATCATCAGATTAAATGATTTGAAAAGTTTTTTTTAATTAAATTTTCTGCATTATCCGACTTTGGTCATATTTCATTTTTATATTGAGAATTAGAAAAGGTGAAGAGGAAGGTAGATTTATCGAGACGATGATTTAGGAAAAATCTTAAAGAATTTTTGCTTGAATTTTATGCATTTTAAAGCCAGCAAGATCGACCAAATTGTCATCTCGGTCAACTTTGCAGAGAAAAAGTAAGAAATGCCTGAGTTTTGTATAGCTGCAGAACTATTTTCTTTAGACGCAATTAACGGGGAATTTTGTCAGTAAAACCACTCAGTTTGATCAACCCACTATAGTTTTCCAAAAAGAAACAAGATTCTGACCCATAAAATGAAACGCGTGCCAATTGAAGAGAGGTTCAGTGTTGCAATGTGCTGGGCAAAACCGGTGAATGATATATCGAATAATTATTTTTATGAATCATCAGTTCAAAATGATGGTATTTATTAAATAAATATTGGGTGGTAATTTAAAAAAGTTCAATTAGAATCCAAAATTCAACAAGAACACATCCAGAGGGAACATCGTTTCTAACGGTGTTTACTAGATAGAGAAAATTAGCTTGAGGAACGCTCATGCAGATCGGAATCCCTACCGAAACTGTCGTCGGTGAAAATCGTGTAGCTGCTACGCCAGAGACAGTAAAGAAGTTGATCAGCGCTGGTCATAGTGTGGTCATTCAACGTGGCGCTGGTGTAAAGGCTGCTTATATTGACAGTGCTTATGAACAAGTCGGTGCCAAAATTACAGATGATGCCTATATCGGTAGTCAGATGATTTTGAAGGTTCGCGCCCCTAAGGGTGAGGAAATTCAAAAGTTAGAGGCAAACACCACTGTGGTGGCAATGTTTGATCCTTACCGTAATACCGAATTAGATCAATTTGCATCACAAAACGTGTCTGCATTTGCATTGGAATTATTGCCTCGTACTTTATCTCGTGCGCAAAACATGGATGTATTGTCTTCTCAAGCCAACCTTGCAGGTTATAAATCTGTACTTTTGGCAGCGGCAGAATATCAACGTATGTTCCCAATGTTAATGACCGCTGCAGGTACAGTTAAACCAGCTCGTATCGTGATTATGGGTGTGGGTGTTGCTGGTTTACAGGCCATTGCGACTGCAAAACGCTTAGGTGCCATTGTGGAAGCAACAGATTTACGTCCAACTGCTAAAGACCAAGTAGAATCTTTGGGTGGTAAGTGGTTAGACGTGCCTATGTCTGATGAAGAAAAGCAAAAAGCTGCGGATGCTGCCAAGAACGGTTATGGTTGGATGCCGGGTGAACAGTACATTAAAGATCAAGCTGCAATTGTGGATAAAGCGGTATCAAATGCAGATATCGTGATTACCACTGCATTATTGCCAGGTCGTGATGCACCACGTCTTATCCGTGCGGAAACAGTTGCCAAAATGAAACCAGGTTCGGTCATTCTAGATATGGCTGTTGAAACGGGTGGTAACGTTGAAGGTTCTAAAGAAGGTGAAACCGTCACAACTGAAAATGGTGTGAAAATTTTGGGTGTTCCAAATATTCCATCTACAGTGTCGACTGAAGCTTCAGCACTTTATGCACGTAACGTTTTTAATTTTGTCGAAACATTGTTTGATAAAGATAAAAACTTTGTCTTAAATCAAGAAGATGAAATTCAAAAAGCCCTATTGGTCACTCATGGCAGCCAAGTGCTGTTGAAGCGTGCATAAGGAGATTTCTCATGGTTGAAACAATTACAATTTTCGTCCTTGCTATCTTTGTCGGCTACTACGTGGTGTGGGGCGTTACGCCAGCATTACATACACCGCTTATGGCAGTCACCAATGCGTTGTCATCGATCATCGTGGTGGGTGCAATGATTCAAACTGTGGGGATCCCTGCAATTGGGGTTGATGCCAATGTTGCATTCCAAAGTGTAAATGTCGTGAGCATCTTGGGTGCAGTTGCAGTGTTCTTAGCAAGTATCAATATTTTCGGTGGCTTTGCAGTAACCGCACGTATGCTTGAAATGTTTAAGCCAAAGCAAAAGAAAAAAGAGGGCTAATATATGGAATTTATTCGAGACTATGCGGATTGGTTCTACCTGATTGGTGCTGTCCTCTTTATCTTAACGTTACGCGGTTTGTCTGGGCCAAAAACGGCGATTCAAGGTAACCGTTATGGCATGATCGCAATGGCGATTGCTGTAGTAACCACCTTCTTTGTTGCGGATCATCCTGTGATTTGGATGATTGGTGGTGCAATGGTGCTTGGTGCAGTTGTTGGTATTGCTCGTGCACGTACTGTACCAATGACACAAATGCCTGAAACAGTTGCATTGATGCATTCTTTAGTTGGTTTGGCTGCGGTACTGATTGCAATTGCTGCAATCTTGCATAACAACCAACTCACCGCTTTATTTGCACAAAATGAAGCTGCATTAACTGCTGCGGGTGTTCAACATGCGCATATGAGCAAGGTTCATTTATTTGAATTGTTCGTGGGGTGTTTCGTCGGGGCGATTACCTTTACCGCATCTGTATTTGCGTATGGTAAATTGGCTGCGAAAAAATGGGCAAAAACCATTTCTGGTGCATGGGTTAAACCTGTACAAGCGCTCATTTTCTTGGCAATGTTGGCGTGTGGTGTGTATTTCTTTACGACAGGTAATATGACTGCATTCTGGGCAATGACAGCACTTGCACTTGCATTTGGCTGGGTATGGATTGCGCCAGTAGGTGGTGGTGATATGCCAGTTGTAGTATCACTCTTGAACTCATTCTCTGGTTGGGCTGCGGCAGGTATTGGTTTCACACTTGAAAACAATATGTTGATCGTTGCGGGCTCACTTGTAGGTTCTTCTGGTGCGATTCTGTCTTACATTATGTGTAAGGCGATGAACCGTTCAATCATCAACGTATTGTTTGGTGGTGCGATGGGCGGTGCAGCAGTTGCATCGGCAGATAAAGGTGAACAAGTTCAACGTAACCATCGTTCTGGTTCAGCAGATGACGCAGGCTTCTTGATGTCAAATGCAGACAGCGTTGTGATTGTACCGGGTTATGGTATGGCACAAGGTCGTGCACAGAATGCAGTGAAAGAGTTATGTGAAATCTTGAAAGAGCAGGGCGTAAAAGTTCGCTTTGCGATTCACCCAGTGGCAGGTCGTATGCCGGGTCACATGAACGTACTTTTGGCTGAAGCAGACGTAGCTTATGAAGACATCTTAGAGATGGATGAGATTAACTCAGACTTCCCTGCAACAGATGTGGTGCTTGTCATTGGTGCGAATGATGTGGTGAACCCTGCGGCAAAAGACGATCCAACATCTCCAATCTATGGCATGCCAATTCTTGAAGCTCATAAAGCGCGTACCATTATGGTGATCAAGCGTTCTATGGCAACGGGCTATGCGGGCTTAGATAACGATTTGTTCTACAATGAAAAAACCATGATGGTCTTCGGTGATGCGAAGAAAGTTGTGGAAGATATGACCAAAGCCATTAATGGCACAGGTCACTAAATGAAAGCCTCAAGTCCCTTTTATAAAGAGGGATTTAGGGAGATTAAAAACCACCTTTCGGGGTGGTTTTTTTATGCCAATTTACAGCATTGGTGTGAACAGCAATCAAAATACAGAATAAAACCTGTACACAGCTAAATAAAATAAAAGCACGGTTATACAATTAGGTGAGTTCAGCACTTAATAAAAAATATGTGTTGTGCTTGGCACTGATTTTGCATTTTTGTGAACAGACTTCGGGGGGAATGTTCATGAAAAAAATAATTTATTTACTTTTACTTGGTTTATGGGGTGTTACAACAACAGGCTTTGCTGCTGATGCTGTAGCCACACAAGCACAAAATATTCAAGAAATTCGACTCTCACTCGACAGTGTTTGGGTGGTGATGGGCGGGATTTTGGTGTTCTTTATGCAGGCTGGTTTTGCTTTGGTTGAAAGCGGCTCTGTACGCGGGAAAAACACGGTGAATGTCCTGATGAAAAACTACATGGATGCGTGTTTGGGGGGCTTAGTGTTTTGGTTACTTGGTTTTGGCTTGATGTTTGGCATCAATACCACAGGATGGTTCGGTGCAAGTCATTTTGCCCCCAATCATTTGGATGATTGGCATTGGAATTTATTGTTCTTTCAAATGATGTTTGCAGCAACTGCGACTACGATTGCCAGTGGTGCCATGGCGGAACGCATTCATTTTGTCGCGTATGTGGTGAGTGCAGCATTTGTAAGTGGGTTAATTTACCCAGTATTTGGAAGTTGGGCATGGGGCAGTCTATTTGAAGGTGAGGGGTGGTTAAAGTCATTGGGTTTTATCGACTTTGCAGGTTCAACCGTTGTGCATTCCATTGGGGGATGGGTAGCGTTGGCTGGTATTGTCGTTTTAGGTCCTCGCTTAGGACGCTTCGGTCGTAACGGACAGTCTCATTATTTAGCGGGGCATAATGTACCCTTAGTGGCATTGGGTGGTTTTATTTTATGGCTGGCATGGTTTGGTTTTAATGCAGCTTCGACGGTCAATGCGACGGTAAGTATTGGGCGGATTGCCTTGAATACCCACTTGGCAGCCTGTGCAGCCGCCGTTGCCTATATGTTTTATGCATTACTACGCGGCAAAGCGATTCTTATCCGCACCACGATTAATGCTTCTTTGGGGGGCTTGGTTGCGATTACTGCGGGTTGCGCAACCATGACACCGCTGTTTGCAATCGTGACAGGTTTGGCAGCAGGTTGGGTGGTAAGTATAGTGCCCATCTTGATTGAAAAGTTGAAGTTGGATGATGTTGTGGATGCAGTCACGGTGCATGGCTTTTGTGGCGCATGGGGAACTATTGCAGCAGGTTTGTTTTATGAAGCAAGCCCATTTAATTCGCAAATTATTTCAATTCAATTTTTAGGAGTCATAGCAGGTTTTGTTTGGGGCTTTGGGGTGGCATTTGTAGTCTTTAAAGTGCTTGAAAAAGTATTGGGTAGCTTACGTGTCAGTAAGCAGCATGAGCAGCGTGGACTGGACTATACCGAACATGCGGAATTGTCTTATCCAGAGTTTCAGCGTGATGTAACTTTTGAAACCGATGGAATGACTAAACGTCATTAAGGAGGGCTAAGCATGCCAAATGAATTACTCACCATGGGACAAAAAAGAACTGCGATTGAACGTGGCTTAAGCCAATATTTAACTGGAATTGCTTTAGAGCGAGTTCTGAGTTATTGGGAGCAAGAATATGGAGATAAGCCTTCTTTTGTGCTCAACCGTTTTTTAAGTGAAGTGTGTAATACGGACGAACTGCGTTTTTACCGTAAAGATATGCTACGCCAAGTTTTATTCGAAATTTCTGAAGTGGAAAAACAGGTTTTACTTCAAGTCAAACCTCAGGAAAAACAAGAGGCTTTGGTTTCAGGACAATTGAGTGATGCCTTTGCGCAATTTGTAGCATATGTGGTGAAAGGTGTAGTACAACTAGATTTTGCCGACTTTGATCAGGATGTGAAACAACGACTAACTGATCTTGGGTATGTTGTAGTAGAACAAGCTGCAATACATGAGGTTAAATTTATTAGCGATTTGCCAATTACTAGTTATTCTCGGGTGATTACAACGGTTTACGAAGTTTATTGTGAATTTTATGGACCGAGCAAAGCGGACTTTGTTTTTGCACGAGCAAAAGAGCAAATTAAACAACAGTTTATGGATGTTGATTTGCATCAATTGATTTAGTTAATTTGCTTAACATGAGGCAACAAAAAAGCCAGTTAATTTTTGAATTAACTGGCTTTTGTAGACCGAATCGGTCATTTTTCTTATGCTACAGATTCTGGAGCTGTACGCCATAAACTTTCTAGGTCGTAAAATTTACGCGCAGTCGGCAGCATGACATGAACCACGACAAGTCCAAGGTCAATTAAAATCCATTCTGCATCACGTTCACCTTCGACACCGATAGGGCGGAAGCCAGCTTTACGTGCTTCTTCAGCCACATTGTCCGCAAGTGCTTTCACGTGACGAGTTGATGTACCACTTGCAATCACAATCGCATCTGCGACATTGCTAATGCTGCTAACATCAAGTTCGATAATATCTTTTGCTTTTACATCTAATAGAGCTTCATGTACAACTTTTAAGCAAGCTTGTACATCTTGAGCTTGAGAATTCATTGCGAGATCGAGAGAATTAGAAGCGCTGGGCGATGGTTCTAAATTCATAAAGGGTCATAATTCCTGACAATAACTCATCCTCTAATATAGCGGTTTTATCACCAAATTTCAATTGTCTGTTTTTTAACTTTGTGGATGCTCGGCAAAGTACTTGTTTTTCCATGCAAATGAATGATTCGAATGGGCTTGTGGGCGGTACTCGGCTGCAATAAAACCCGCATAATCACTGTGGCTTAACCAATCAAAAATTTCTTTAAAGTGAATTTGTGCCGTGTCGGGTTCATGTCGTCCTGGACAGTCAGCAAATTGAATATGTCCAATTTCTAAAATATTTTCTTTCAATTCTTCTAATACATTTTCGCCCATCATGGCCATGTGGTAGCAATCGTATTGCATTTTCAAAGCGGGATGCTGAACAGCTTCCAGAATCTCTTGAGCTTGCGCAATATTTTGAATCAGGAAACGAGGCATATCCGTGCCATTAATCATTTCAAACACAGGCTGAATATGATGTTCTGCTAGCATAAAGCAAGCGAGTTTTAAGTTTTTGGCTAAGGTATTTAGGCAAGGCAGTAGGTCACAATCGAGCGGTTGTTTACCCGCGAGAATATTAACGCTCGGCACTTTTAAGGCAACCGCATATTGAATTGCCAGTTCGAGCGCGTGGTGAAATTCTAACTCTCGTCCTGGAATCCCTGCCAAACCATTACCTCCTTGCATGAGGTCTCCAGCAGGCACATTAATCAGGCATAAATGTAAATCATGCTGAGTCAGTTGATTTTGAATTTCAGCAATACTGAGTTCATAAGGGAACTGAATTTCAATGTATTTAAAGCCATGCGCATAAGCCAGTGCAAAACGTTCTATGAGTGGCACTTCAGTAAAGATCATGGAAAGATTCACTGCGAGTTTAGTCATGAGCTTGCTCCCTGCATTATTATTCTGTTTCAACGTGTTGAATTACAGTGGCTAAATCTGATTCAGCATAGCCTTTATTCTGATGTGCTTGCAATTGGGATAGTGCTTTTTTTGCAACTGGAATATCTAATTGGAATTTTTCAGCCAACTGCACGGCATTATTTAAATCTTTTGATAAAGTCTGCACTTTCCATTGTACAGGTTCAAACTGATGATTGGCCATTCTTGGTGTTAAAATTTGAAACGGTTTTGAATCGGCAAATCCACCTGCCAATGCTGGAGCGAGTAGGGTCGTATCGACACCCGCTTGGCGTGCCAAGGCAACGGCTTCTGCAATTAAGGTGCTATTGGCTGCCACAATCAATTGGTTACAAATTTTGGTGGCTTGCCCTGTCCCTGTTTCGCCCATGCGTGTAACACGTTGTGAAAGTACATTATAAATCAGACTTAAGCTTTGAATAATTTCGGCATTGCCGCCAGCAAAAATAACCAATGTGCCTTGTTCTGCACCTGCTGTCCCGCCTGAAACAGGTGAGTCAATCCAATGGACGTGATCTTGTTGTGCCAGTGCTGCCAAAGATTTGGTTGTATCTACAGATAAGCTCGAGAAATCCACAACCACTTGATTCGCAGTCCAGAAGGGGCGAATTTTTTCAATCACTTGTTGTGCAGCAGAATCATCCGAAAGACAGGTTAAGATGACGGGATAGTCTGCAATGTTTTCTAATTTTAGCGCAGTTGCACCTAAATCAATGAGCACATCACAGGTCGCGGTAGTTCTGTTCCATACAGCCACTTCAAATCCAGCTTGAAGCAGTCGGGTGGCCATACGGCTGCCCATGAGTCCCATACCTAGAAATGCAATTTTTGTATTACGATCAAAACTCATTGGAATCTCTCTATAGCTTAATCTTGTTGTTTAAACCTTATTGAAACTGACGTGGAACAAATTGAACTTCGGGTTGCTTGTCTTTTTTACGTGCCAGTTGACTATTTTTGCCTAATAAAAGTTTCAGTTGCCAAATTTTCTCTAATCGTAAAGATTTACGTGGTTGATGTTCCATGGCATCAAGTACTTGCTTGGCTGCGGCTAAGGCATCAGGCGAGCGTTGCAGCATTTCTTCTGCAAGGGCTTGTGCTTGTTGTAACGGAGTTTCAGATAAATGCGTGACTAAACCGATGGTTTTGGCATAGTTGGCATCGAAAATACGGGCTGTCAGGGTAAGCTCTTTGGCTAGATCAAGACCAATCACGCCTTTGAGTGAACGGCTTAGTCCCATGTCGGGCACCAGTCCCCAACGGCTTTCCATAATCGACATTTGGGTGTCAGGATGTGCAATACGAATATCTGCCGCCAATGCCAACTGCATGCCTGCACCAAAGCAAAAACCTTCTAAGGCTGCAATGACAGGGGCGGGCAGCTCTTGCCAAATAAGAAAGGCTTTTTGGAAGAGGCTTTGTCCGGGTTTGACCAGTTCCCATGCCGCATAAGCACGGTTCTTGGGATTGTTTAAATCGGCAAGATCAATCCCTGCACTAAATACATGGGCTTCACCTGTTAAAATGACGCAACGAATGCTGCGATCCTTTTTCAGTTGATTGGCGACTTTGACCAATTCATTGAGTAAGGCAAAGCTCATGGCATTGCGCTTTTCTGGACGGTTTAAACTGACTGTTGCGATTCCATTTTGTTTTTCTACACGTAATAAAGCCATGTTGGATACTCTAATTTTGCTTTGCTTCGGAGCATAGCATGTGCCTAACGCACTTGCATGACAGCTCAGTCACATCTTTTTTTCTGAAATTAAGGCATGTGTTTATTTAAAATCGACTGTGCTGCTTGTTTCACTTGTTGCATGATGAGTTTGAGATCATCAAAGCGTTGTAACGTTTCTTGAATAAACTCTTCATCGGCATGACGCTTTTCTTTGCGCAAGGTCGATACAAACTGCTCAAATGATCCAGACGCTTCTTGTAAGTTGGGTGTGCCCACATAACGCGTGGCACCATACAAGCGATGTAAGACATGCTCAAGCTGCGGAAAATCTTCTAGTTCAATCAATTGCTGCATTTCATCGAGTTCGGTATGGAAGCTGTCGACTAACATTTTTAAAAGATCGATCGCCAGATCTTCTTTGTTGGCTGCCAGTTGTAAGCTTTGTTGCCAGTTTAGAATGTGCGGATCAAGTGCCTCAATGACGATATTTTTTTCTACAATGGCTGTTTTGTCGAAGCTTTTACTGGTCCAATGCGTCAAGATTTGGATGATTTGTTCCATTTGAATCGGCTTGGTCACGTAGTCATCCATGCCGACTTTTAAAAGTTTTTGTTTCTCATCGGCCAAAGCATGTGCTGTGAGTGCAATGATCGGGAGGTGAGTTTCTTCTTCTAAAGTCGATTCCAGCGCGCGAATGGCTCGTGTGGTATCAATACCCGACATCACAGGCATTTGAATATCCATAAACACCAAGTCAAAAGCTTTCTGTTTTTGTTCCAGACGCGACTGAATAATATCAATGGCTTCCTGACCACTTTGCGCCTTGGTGGTGGTCACATTCAGTTCAGCCAGTAGGGCTTCCAGCACAATCAAGTTCGGTAAATGGTCATCGACGGCTAAAATATGCAAGCCTTGACCATCAAAGTTTTCATGCTGTTCAGATTGGAACATGGCTTGATTGCTAAGCAGTTGAATCAGCGCATTGCGACTCAGAGGTTGATACAGTGGTCGTGCACGATATTCACTCAGCATATTTGGATCGAGTGCCATTTGATAGCCATAAACCGCAAGACTACCCGTATAGCGACTGCGAATTTCTTTCAACATGGCTTGGGTATCGCCACTATGATCCACAATCAGCCAAGTATTTTCTTGTTGCGACTGAAGTTGATTCAAACGACTAAATAAATCCAGAATCGATGCAGTTTCAATATGCTCGACTTGATAATTTTCGAGGTAGTGACGCAGCACATGTGCAGCCGCAGGATGCGCCAAATAAGACACCACTTTCATATGTTCGAACTGTGGATGAGCAATTTCATATTCTTCATCAACAGCAAACATAGCGGTAAACCAGAAGGTCGAGCCTTTTTCGGTGGGTGCACGTTCTTGGTTGTCTTCAAAGCCAATTTGACCCTGCATTAAATGCACCAACTGTTTGGAAATGGCCAGACCTAATCCAGTTCCACCAAATTGACGCGTGACTGAAGCATCACCTTGTGAGAAGGATTCAAATAAGCGTTTACGGTCTGTGCCACTTAAGCCAATGCCGCTGTCTTGGACGCTAAAATGCAATAAGCATTGCCCAATATCATCATGCTTCATGCGCACCCGAACAATGATTTCGCCATCGGGGGTAAATTTAATCGCATTGGAAATCAGATTGGTCAGAATTTGTTTAAAACGTAGTGCGTCCCCAATGACTTGTTTAGGTACGTCATCGCCATAGTAGAACGCCATATCAATATGTTTTTGTGCAGCCAGTGGCGACAGCATATCCATCACATCAAAAATGGCTTCTTCTAGATCAAATGGGGCGGTTTCTAGTTCGAGTTTGCCTGCATCAATTTTAGAAAAATCTAAAACATCATTAATTAATGCCAATAAATGGGCAGAAGATTTACGAATGGTCTGTAAGTATAAATTTTGTTCGTTGCTTAAATTGCCCTGACGCAGGAGTAAATGAATAAAACCATCAATACTGTTTAACGGTGTTCTTAATTCATGGCTGATATTGGCTAAAAAAACCGACTTGGCTTGATTGGAAGAAATCGCTTGGTCACGTGCTTGGCGGTAAGTAATGTTTTGTACTTCTAAGGTGTCCAGCGTACGTCTTAAGTCATCTTCAGTTTGTTCGGTATGTTCTTTTAATTCTAGAAAGCTGAAATGGAGTCGTTTTACCACATTGGCAATATCGCGTTGTAACAGTCGAAGCTCGCCAGTACTGTTAATGATCATGTGTTGATCAAGTGTATCTGCATTCAGGCGCTGTAATTGCATCCGAATTTCGTACATGGGCGCAATCCAACGACGTGAATAGAAGTTTAAACACAACAGCAAAAGTAATAAGGTTAAAAGCCCTGTTGCCACTAAAACAATCAGAACGCGATAGCGTGCAATTTGTAAGGGCTGATTGTCCAGTTCAATCAGTAACCAGCCTTTTTGATTGAGTGACTCATTAATCTGCATACCATAGACATGATTGCCATTGAATTTGATTGGGCCGAAAAAGTTTTTGTCTTTCGGGTATTGGGGCCAAGGCGAATGAGCATCTCCACCAATATTTAGTCGTTCAGCACCCGTGTGGTCAATAATGGTGGCATGATTCAATAGCTTTTCATTGAACATGTACTGCATCGCATTTTGCGCTTGGTCGTAGTGCCATGGATAGCGATTAAGCAAGTCGAGTGCTGACTCGGCAGTACTTTGGTAGCGGGTTAAAATCGCAATTGCCATTTGGCGCTGTTGCGCTTTTGCTGCATTTGATGTTTCAGATAAAACCAATGCCGCGCCTACACAAGCCAAAATCATAATTGGCACAAAAATCATGGCAATCAGTTGCCCATACGCATGATTTAAGTGTAAGCGTTTAAATAACTTTTTATTGATATTCGGCATGGCAAATGTAGTAAATTCCCTATGCTCAGCATATTAGCATGCTTTATTTGAAACTGACCGTGCTTTAATCACTTTCATGAAAAACCCTGCGAAATGGGTGCAGGACACCCCATTTTTTCATACAATACCCGCACCTCGATCAAGGTACACATAATGAGTAACACAGCCCCCGATTTTCAAGCCGATGAATTTTTGTTAGACCACTATGTCGGAAAAACACCGTTGGTGCGTATACAGCGTCTGGCAAGTCACACGCAAGCCACAGTTTTGGCAAAGTTAGAAGGCAATAACCCTGCGGGTTCAGTCAAAGACCGCCCAGCCTATAACATGATTATGCAGGCAGAAAAGCGTGGGCAAATTCAACCGGGGGATACCTTAATTGAAGCAACCAGTGGCAATACAGGTATTGCTCTTGCTATGGTTGCGGCGATGCGTGGCTATCATATGAAATTGATTATGCCCAATAACATGAGCCAAGAGCGTAAAGATGCTATGCGTGCCTATGGTGCAGAGTTAATTGAAGTGACTCAGCAGCAAGGTATGGAAGGTGCGCGTGACTTAGCCATGCAAATGCAAGCTGAAGGTAAAGGTTTTGTGCTGAATCAGTTTGGGAATCCTGATAATGTCGAGGCGCATTACCTCACGACAGGTCCTGAAATTTGGCAACAAACGGGTGGGAAAATTACCCATTTTGTCAGTTCAATGGGTACGACAGGCACCATTATGGGGGTGTCGAAATATCTAAAAGAACAAAATCCAGAAATTCAAATTGTAGGTTTACAGCCTGAAGATGGTTCGAGCATTGCAGGAATTCGTCGTTGGCCACAGGAATATTTACCGACTATTTTTGATCGTAGTCGTGTAGATCGTATTATGGATATTCCGCAAATTGAAGCGGAAAAAACCATGCGTAAACTGGCACAAAAAGAAGGGATCAGTGCGGGCACCTCTTCAGGTGGTGCGGTATGGGCATCTTTACGTATTGCAGAAGAAAACCCAGATGCAGTCATTGTCTGCATTATTTGTGATCGTGGCGACCGTTATCTATCGACAGGTCTGTTTTCGGTACAAGATCCTGAATAATTTTAAATTGACCTTTGAGAGTTTACATGCGCTTACCTGTTCTTGTTTTTGATATTGAAACCATGACGGACTTGAAATCGGGGGCGCATCTTTATGGTTTGAATTTACCTGAGCCCGACTTAGAACAAGCCTTGACCAAATTGCGCCGTCAAGAGTCTGGTGTAGATTTTCAGCGCTTGCCATTGCATGAAATTGTCTGTATTTCGGGGCTATGGGTCGATGAATTAGGTGCGATGAAGCTGTTTTCATTTAGTCGAGAACAGTATTCAGAAGCCGAAATTTTAAAGAAGTTTCTCTCTATTTTTGATAAGAAGCATCCAACCTTGGTCAGTTGGAATGGTTCACAGTTTGATCTCCCTGTGATTTTGTTCCGTGCCATGTATCATGGTTTGTCGGCATCTAGTTTGTTTGATCAGGGTGAGATTGATCATCAGAAGAAGTATAATAACTACCAGAACCGTTACCATCATCGTCATGTTGATTTAATGGATGTGATGGCTATGTTCAATCTGCGTCATTTCCAGAAATTGGATGATGCTGCCCATTTATTGGGTTTTCCAGGGAAGCGTGGTGATGGTGGTTATCATGTACCCGAATATGTTCGGTTACAACAATGGCAGGATTTAACTGGCTATTGTGAAGGTGATGTATTAAATACATGGCTGATCTATTTACGCTGGTTGTTATTAAAAGGTCAATTACAACTGGAAGAGCACCGCGCTTGGATACAGGCGAGCATTCAGTTGTTACAGGCTCATCCACAACATACTGATTTTCTGAAAATTTGGCGTGAAACGTCACAACAGACAGAATTTACAGCATCCGATTTTCACCATTAAAACTAGGTTTTCATGAAGCATCGCAAGCATACCCGTCCAAGTCAGCAACCGATTTATACCTTTCAGGTTGAGACCCTTTCGCATGAGGGACGAGGGATTGCCCATTATGGTACGGATGCCGCACACCCTGTCGAAAAACACGGCAAGAAAGTCTTTATTGCTCAGGCACTGCCTGGTGAAACAGTTCGCGCCAGAATTACCCATAGCAATAAGCGCTTAGAAGAAGCAGATTGTGTGGAAGTCTTGGGCGCGCCGTCAACGTTAAGAGTGGAGCCTGCTTGCCCACATTTTCATGTCTGCGGGGGGTGTAGCTTGCAGCATATTGAAAAAGATGAGCAGATTCGTTTTAAACAGGATGTGCTGAAATCACATTTACAGCATTTTGCAGGCTTGCAACCAGAAGAATGGTTGGCACCTATTCGCTCTTTACGAGAAGATTACCGTCGTAAAGCTCGGATTGGAGTACGCTATTTCCCACAGCGTGACCAACTGATTGTGGGATTCCGTGAAAAGCAAAGTAATAAATTGACTTCAATTGATCGTTGTTTAGTGCTGGATCAGGCTTTTGGTTCACTCACACGTTTAAAACAGTTACTCCAAAGTCTAACAGCCAAAGCGGCGATTGGGCATATAGAATTGGCGATGGGAGATCAGGATATTGCCTTACTGATTCGCCATACAGAAAAATTATCGGACCATGATGTCAACCAATTAAAACAGTTTACGTTACAGAAACAATGGCAATTGTATTTACAGCCCGCGGGTCCAGACAGCTTACAACGTGTGGATCAGGCACAGGCTGAAATGCGTTTACATTATGCGTTGACTGACTTTGATGTGAATTTTAGTTTTAGTCCACTAGATTTTACGCAAGTGAACTCAACTGTTAATCCGCAAATGGTCAAGCTGGCATGTGAATTGCTTCAGCTGCAACAAGGTGATCGTGTTTTAGATCTCTTTTGTGGACTTGGCAACTTTTCTCTACCACTCGCACGTTGTGTTGGGCCAACAGGACAGGTGATTGCGGTTGAAGGAAGTGATGAAATGGTACAACGCGGTCAGGACAATGCACGTCGCAATGCCATGACCAATATTGAATTCTTTTCACAAGATTTAACAAAAGATTTTTCGCATCATTCTTGGGCAAAACAGGGATTTGATGCATTATTGATAGACCCACCGCGTTCAGGCGCGGAAGAGGTAATGCATTATGTTCCTAAATTTAATGCAAAAAAAATCGTTTATGTATCATGTAATCCAGCAACATTGGCAAGGGATGCAGGTGTTTTGGCACAACATGGCTATCGATTAAAAAAGGCGGGTGTGATGGATATGTTTACGCATACTGAACATGTCGAATCAATTGCCTTATTTGAGCAAGAAAAAGAGATAAACGATTTATAATATGAATGATCATTTCGTAGGAGAAGGGTATGGTCACAGTACGTGAGCAATTGCCTGGGCGACTCAATGAGTTGTCTGAGGAAGCGACTGTAGAGCATGCCGAACAAGCTCAACTTGATTTAGCCGAATGGTTAGATCGAGTACGCGGCATTTTAGACGGGGCAGCGCTCAAACAACTCGAAGAAGTTGCAAAAGAGACTCTGCAAAAAGAGTTAGAATCCACTGTTAATCATCGATCGAATACCTTTTACACAGGCATCGAAATGGCCGATATTTTGGCGCATTTACACGTCGATGAAGATACCCTATCTGCCGCAATGTTGTACCGCAGTGTTCGTGAAGGACTCATGAGCATTGATTTTGTACGTCAGCATTTTGGTGAGCAGGTGTTTAGCTTGGTGAAAGGCACCCTGTCTATGGGTAAGCTTTCTGAGCTGATTGAACAGAATAAACGCTTAGAAGACCATTTTAATAATGATCAGCGTGAACATTTGACGGGCATTTACAAGATGCTAATTTCCGTTACGGAAGATGTGCGTGTTGTATTGATTAAACTGGCAGAACGTACTTATGCTTTACGTGAATTGGCAAAATCCTCGCGTGAGCGTCAGGAACGTGTCGCACGAGAAATTCTGACCATCTATTCTCCCTTGGCGCACCGATTGGGGATTGCGCAGTTAAAGTGGGAACTGGAAGATTTAGCCTTTCGCTATTTGGCACCAGAACGCTATAAAGAAATTGCTTCATTACTGAATGAAAAGCGTTTAGAACGAGAACACTATATTCAGTTTGTGATTGATAAGCTCAAGAATGAGTTAGCCGATCATGGTATTGAAGCCGAGATTAATGGGCGGGTGAAACACATCTATTCGATTTATCGGAAGATGAAAAGTAAGAACCTGAGCTTTGATCAGCTATATGATATTCGCGCCGTGCGAGTATTGGTGAAGTCAGTGCCTGAATGCTATCACTCGCTGGGCATTGTGCATCAAATTTGGCGTCATATTCCACATCAATTTGATGACTATATTACCAATCCGAAAGCCAATGGCTATCGTTCTTTACATACAGCGGTGATTGCTGAAAACAAATCACTGGAAGTACAAATCCGTACCCGCGACATGCATGAAGAAGCAGAGTTGGGTGTGTGTTCGCACTTTAACTATAAAGAAGGCGCGAAAACTACCGATCGCTCCTTCAATCATCGTTTGCATTCATTGCGCGCCGTGTTAGAGCACTTCCAAGAGCGTAATGATGCCAGTGCGCATAAAGAAGATGAAGATTCTGAAAACTTTGAACAGATTCAAGAGTTTGAAGATTTTGAGAAAATTTATGTGTTCAGTCGTGATGGGGATATTAAGGAATTACCACGCGGTTCGACGGTGCTGGATTTTGCTTATCATGTACATACCGAAGTGGGCAACAAGTGTTATGCCGCACGTGTTAACCAACGTTATGTACCGCTCACTTACACCTTGAAAACAGGTGAGCAAGTTGAAATTTTAACCAAGAAAGATCGTGAACCGAACCGTGACTGGTTGGTGAACTCTTTGGGTTATATCCGAACAGCACGTGCCCGCGATAAATTACGTCATTGGTTCCGTCAGCAAGATCGCAGTAAGAATCTGGAAATTGGTCGTGACATTCTCAATAAAGAATTATCACGATTGGCGATTCATCCTAAAAGTATCGATTTAAGTGACTACTGTAATCACTTTAATGTGAAAACAGGGGATGACATTCTGATTAACTTGGTGAGTGGTGATATTAGCCTACATGCCTTGATGAATCAGGTGAATCGTCATATGCATCTGGATCAGGATGAACCTGAACTGGTGCTCAAACCTGCGCTGAATCCACGTGCTAGCCATACGCTGTCAGCACATGGAATTTTGATCGATGGCTTGGATAATGTGGAATTGCATGTTGCACAATGTTGTCAACCTGTCCATGGTGAGTCGATTGGCGGGTATATCACCTTAAATCGTGGCGTCAGTATTCACAAGGTGGCGTGTCCTGACTACGTTCGTATGATTGGTCAAGAACCTGAACGTGCTGTAGAAGCTGACTGGGAAATGCAACCCACACGTGGTCAGAGTGTGCAGATTGTGGTGGAAGCTTATGACCGCCGTGGTTTGTTGAAAGATTTAACTCAAGTGATCTTCTCAGACCAAATCAATATTCGTCAGGTAAACACCATTTCTGAAGCAGATGGTATTGCCAATATGAAATTGTTGATTGAGGTAAAAGGTTTGGCGCAATTGTCCCGTCTATTGGCGCGATTAGAGCAGCAACCTGGTATTATTAGTGCGCGTCGTTTAATTCAAGGAAATTAAGCGAATTAAAAAGCCTGCCTAGAGCAGGCTTTTTATATGTAGAGTTGAAAAGAAATATTGAATAGAGGGTAACTGAGAAATGGAACAACTATTGGCGGTCATGCAACAATTACGTGAAAAATGCCCGTGGGATCAAAAGCAAACGCCCAATAGTTTAACGCCTTACGCGATTGAAGAAGCTTATGAAGTTGAAGCCGCAGTTCGTTCTGGAGATACTCAACATATCAAAGAAGAATTGGGAGATTTATTGCTGCAAGTGGTATTTCAATCCCAAATGTACAGTGAGCAAGGTGCTTTTAATTTTCAAGATGTGGTGCAAGGAATTACTGAAAAATTGATTCGTCGTCATCCACATGTCTTTCAGGCGGAACAATTTCATCAGCTCGATGCAGAACAGGTATCTTCACTGTGGAAGCAAATTAAACAGCAAGAAAAACAAGGCAAACCACAATCTCGTTTAGATCAAATTAAGCATGGCCCAACCTTGCAACAGGCAGAGCAAATACAAAAAAATGCGGCGCATATTGGCTTTGATTTTGCCAATGTAGCCGATGCTTATGTCAAATTAGAAGAAGAATTAGATGAATTACAGCAAGCAATCCAGCAACAAAACTCAGACGAAATACAAGCCGAATTGGGTGATTGTTTATTTTCTTTGATTAATGTTGGACGTAAACTAGGCGTCAATAATGAAATCGCCCTATTGGGGACGATTGATAAATTTAGAACACGCTTTGCTTACATTGAAGATCAAGCGCAATTGCAAAACAAAACTGTAGAGCAATTATCCTTGATGGAGATGGACCAATTGTGGGAGCAGGCGAAAAACCTATGACTTTATAATAAATACAGGCAATTTATGCAGTTGAATTTTAACGCTATTCGATTATTACGAATATTGACACTTTTCACATTCCTGATTTTGGGACTTGGCCGTGTCAATGCGCAAAACTTTGATCAACAGTACTTGAATTGGAAAGCAAAGCAGCAAGCACAGGATGCGCGGCTTGGTTCATCGGGTACAGATGCAAACTATTATTTATCCAAACCCAGTTTAAATACGGCATCGGGCAATAAAATACGTTTGAATAGTGCAACATCAGAACAATTGCAGCAGCTTTCAGGTATTGGTGAGAAAAAAGCTGAAGCCATTTTGCAGTATCGGCAGCAGCACGGAAAGTTCAAAACGGTTGATGAGTTACAGCAGATTAAAGGTATTGGGCCTAAGCTGTTGCAGAAAAATAAAGATCGCTTAGCACTCTAGACTTGAGTTTTGCAGAATTGATACGCAATATTCGGTCATGCGTAGAGATAATCAAATTGCCCTTTGATTGTGTTAGAGATATGATTACACCATCTTAGATATTTTACGTTCAGGCGTAGGAGACAGCGTCTTTTGCAAACTTTGCGCGCGTCAAAATGTGGTTTATCCACCGCTCAACTCCCTGCTTCAATTCTTGATGTGATTGATGCCCTAACCAAGGCGGGCTACGAGGCTTATATCGTAGGGGGCGGTGTTCGCGATTTAATGTTGGGTCTTAATCCTAAGGATTATGATGCCGTAACCAATGCCACACCTTCACAAATTAAAGAAGTGTTCGGGCGTCGTTGCCGTATTATTGGTCGTCGTTTCGAGTTGGCTCATGTCTATTCTGGGCGTGAACTGATTGAGGTTGCAACGTTCCGCGCACCACCGAAAAAGGCAGTCACTTCAGCTGCGGGCATGATCCTGCGTGATAATAATTGGGGCTCAATCGAGCAAGATTTTTCCCGTCGCGATTTTTCTATCAATGCGCTGTATTATCAGCCACGTAAAGATGTGGTGCTCGATTTTTGTCATGCTGTAGAAGATATTCAAAGTCGTACTTTGCGTTTACTGGGTGATCCTCAATTGCGTTTTGAGGAAGACCCAGTACGAATGCTGCGTGCGTTACGTTTCTCAGCCAAATTAAAATTTAGTATTGATCCAAAGATTTTAGAAATTTTTACCCCTGAGCGTACACAGCTTTTGCGTGATGTTTCTCCACACCGTCTTTATGATGAATCACAAAAATTATTTACCATGGGACATTTGTCCCAAGTGTTGCCAATGTTGATTGATTTTGGCATTTGGCATCAGCTTTTTGCAGAGATTCGTCCAGAAATCACGCCGTTTATTGAGCGTGCGGCAAAAAATACCGATCAGCGCATTCAAATTGGTAAAACCATTAATCCTGCATTCTTCTATGCGGTGTTGTTATGGAAACCTTTTTTAGAGCGTTGTGATTTTTATTTGAAAAAAGGTGTGGTGGCTACAGAAGCACGCGCTCAAGCGGGACTGGATGTATTAAAGCGTCAAGCGACACGTACGGTGATTCCGCGTTTTGCCGAAACCTTTATTCGTGAAGTATGGGAAATGCAAACCCGATTGCTAAACCCGAAACCGCAACAAATTGCAGCATTGTCGAACCATGCACGCTTCCGTGCAGGCTTTGACTTTTTACTGTTGCGTGAAAAAGCAGGCGACAATACCACGCAATCTATGGGCAGTTGGTGGGATGCTTATCAATTGATGTCTACCGACGAAAAAGAGCGTGCGATTGGTCAATATAACCGTCAACGCGCCAAAACACGTCGTAAGGCTACGCAAGAAGAACCCATTGAAACTAAGGTTGCAGTTGATATTGAGCCTTTGGTGCAAGAATCTGAACCGCGCAGTCGTCGTAGTCGAAAAGCAAAAACCTCAGAAAATACTTCCCGAGCGGCAACGCATAACACATCTGAATTGGGTCACGATCATCCAATCCTAAAAAGAAAGCGGGTAAAACGTGATTTAAGCCAAGTTGTTTTTGGGCCAACCCAATGAAGATTGTGAGCTATATCGGTTTGGGAAGTAATTTGGGCGATTCGCGTCAAATTTTGACTGAAGCCATGCATAAGTTAGCAACATTGGGTGCTGTTCGTGCATCTAAGTTGTATCAAAGCCCCCCCATGGGTCCGCAAGATCAACCACATTATTTTAATGCGGTGGCTCGTTTGGAAACTAACTTGGCTGCTTTGACTTTGCTGGATCAATTACAGCAATTTGAGCAGGATGCTGGACGGGTGCGTCTGCGTCGTTGGGGAGAGCGGACTTTAGATCTAGATTTATTGCTGTATGGCGATGAACAGATTCAACATGAACGTTTGACTGTCCCGCATGTTGGAATTTTAGAACGTGATTTTGTGGTCATTCCATTATTGGACTTAGACCCAAATCTACACATTCAGGGGCGCCGATTAGATCGCCTGGATTTATTGCAGCACACGACATTAACTGAAGTGGCTGATCAGCATTGGGTCAATATTTAATTACCAAAGGTATGTTCTAGGAACTTCTAGAGAGGAACATCTCATGATTAGTCTGAGTGACTTAAGACAATTTAAACAAGATGGACGTAAGTTTTCATGCTTAACTTGCTACGATGCGAGCATGGCGAAAGCGATGGAACTTGCCGAAGTCGATACGATTTTAATTGGTGACTCTTTAGGGATGGCGATTCAAGGTCGTGATTCAACTTTACCTGTAACCGTTGAAGACATGGCTTATCATACCGCGGCTGTGCGCCGTGGTAATCAACACGCATTGATTATGACTGACTTACCGTTTATGTCGTATGCAACATTGAATGATGCATTGGTGAACTCTAAAACTGTGATGCAAGCTGGCGCACAGATGGTCAAAATTGAAGGCGGGGCTTGGCTAAGTGAGACTGTAGAAGTCCTGACCCGTAATGGTATTCCAGTCTGTGTACATTTGGGTTTAACTCCACAATCTGTGCATGTTTTAGGGGGCTATAAACTTCAAGCACGTTCACGTGAAGCAGCAGATAAATTGCTTGCAGATTGTCAAGCAGTCGTCGATGCTGGTGCTGCGGTATTGCTACTCGAATGTGTACCTGCACAGTTGGGTCAAGAAGTGACGGCATGCTTTCCACACATTCCCGTGATTGGTATTGGTGCGGGAGTCGAAACAGATGGACAAGTTTTGGTTGTACAAGATATGCTCGGTTTGACGTTTGGACGCGTAGCCAAATTCGTGCGTAATTTTATGAAAGAGCAAGCAGGGGAAACTGCAATTTTAGATGCATTTAAGGCGTATCATGCCGCTGTGCTCGATCAATCATTCCCAGCAAAAGAACATACTTTTCAAGTAGAGCTGTAATATGAAAACTGAAACGACGATACAAGGCTTAGCAGCTTCACTGCAACCCGCTCGTACTGCGCGAAAAATTATCGGCTTTGTTCCGACCATGGGGAATTTACATCAAGGACATTTAAACCTTGTACGCGAAGCACGCAAACTTTGTGATGTAGTTGTGGTCAGTATTTTTGTCAATCCGATTCAATTTGGACCGAATGAAGATTTTGATAATTACCCACGTACTTTAGATCAAGACAGTCAGCTTTTGGCGGATGTTGGTTGTGACATTATTTTCGCACCATCGGTTGAGCAAATGTATGGTAAGCATCCTCGTTTAACCAACATCAGCGTCTCAGACATTACCAATGATTTATGCGGTAAACAGCGTCCAGGGCATTTTGATGGCGTGGCTGTTGTTGTGACGAAGCTGTTTAATATTGTACAGCCAAATTATGCTTTTTTTGGTCAGAAAGACTTTCAACAGTTGGCAGTGATTCGTCAATTGGTGCGTGATTTAAACATTCCATTGGAAGTGATTGGCGTGCCGATTGCACGTGCTGAAGATGGTTTAGCTTTAAGTTCACGTAATGGTTATTTGACTGAAGAACAACGTAAAGTTGCGCCAAACATTTTTAAAAGTTTGAAAAATGCTGAAGTTGAATTGCAGCAAGGTACTGATTTAACAGAAGTGTTAACGAATATTAAAACCACGTTGACAGAATCAGGTCTAGTTGTGGACTATGTAGAAGCGCGTACAGCACAATTACAGAACATTGATCAATTCAATCAAGATATTGTTTTGTTTGTCGCGGCAAAATTGGGCACAACCCGACTCATCGATAATTTGCAGATTAAGCATACTGCAGCATAAAAACTGAGGAATAGCTTTGCCATGAAGCGCATTTTGATTGTGACAGGACAATCTGGTTCAGGTAAGTCATCTGCATTGCAGGTACTGGAAGATTTGGGTTATTACTGCATTGATAATTTGCCTTTGGCATTGCTGCCAGAGATTGTTGCGAAACTGGATCGTGAAAATAATCTCGAACAATTGGCTTTAGGGGTTGATGTTCGCAGTACTCGTGCAGATTTGCAGGAGTTTGATCTGGTTTTTGAGCAATTATTACGGCATGGAACGGTCGATATCATTTATTTGACTACGCGGGATCAGGAGTTGATTGCACGATTTAGTGCTTCACGTCGCCCGCACCCATTGTCGAATCGTTTTAAAAGTTTGAATGAGTGTATTCAGGAAGAAAAAACATTATTACTTCCGATACAATTACGCTCTACAGTACATATTGATACAACTGATAAAAGTGTGCATGATTTGAAGCATACTTTATTGTCTAAACTTGGACAGTCCGATAACTTAATTGTAATTTTGCAGTCATTTGGCTATAAACATGGCATTCCTTTAGATGCTGACTATGTCTTTGATGTGCGCCATTTACCGAATCCGCATTGGGATTTAGAGTTGCGGAAATATTCTGGTTTAGATGTACCAGTACAAAATTTTTTGGAACAAAGCTCACAGACCCATGAAATGTTTAAAGACATTTATCATTTTTTGGACAAGTGGTTACCTGCATTTGCTGAGGGGCATCGTCACTATATGACGATCTCTATTGGTTGTACGGGTGGACAGCATCGTTCTGTTTATATTGTGGATAGACTCAAAAAAGCGCTTGAAGCGAATTGGTCTATTCAGGTCCTACATCGAGAAATGAAGCATTGGTCATGATTGACACAACTGTTGACGTAATTAATAAACTAGGGTTACATGCGCGTGCATCTGGCAAACTCATTGAAGTAACCACCAAATTCAAATCATCTATTCAAATTGGAAAAGGTGATAAATTAGTCGATGCGAAAAACATTATGTCTTTACTGATGCTTGGCGCAGGTAAAGGCACCACTTTACGTTTAGTGATTGAAGGCGCAGATGAGGAAAAAGCTCTGTCTGAAGTTCAAGCACTATTTGCAGCAAAATTTTACGAGGCAGATTAATCGTGGCACGTCGACCAAACCGTTTTACTGACGAAGACTTTGAATCTTTAGAAGGACGTGCAAGTAAAACTGAACAGAAAAAGGCCGTACAACGTATGGCATCTTTGGGTTCTCAACTTGCAGAGTTGAACACTAAACAAATTCAAAACTTACCTGTTGAAGAGCGTTTGATTGAAGCACTTTTGGATGTAAAACTGATTACATCAAATGAAGCTCGTCGTCGCCAATTTTTACGTATTGGTAAGTTGTTGCGTAATGAAGATGAAACGGTGATTTTATCTTATTTGACACCGCAACAAGGCGCGAAAAAAACTGCTCAATTGCAGCGTTGGGTTGATCGTATGATCAAAGATGGTGATGTGGTCATTAATGAGTTTTCAAAAACGTATAATGCCGCGGAACGTCATACCATTCGTCAGCACGTATTGCGAATTCACCGCGATATGAAGCAGGAGCTGGATGAAGAACAACTTAAAGCTTCACGTTTGAAGTTGTTTAACTACGTTCAGCAAGTGGCTTTAATTTCAGATAATTAAGCCATTTAGACATAAAAAAGCGACCTTTAAGGTCGCTTTTTTTATGTGAGGGCATTTGTCTGTATGGTCTGCTGAGTGCTTAACCAAACTCACCGATAGCGCGTTCTTTTGCCCAATCACGCAACACGAATTTTTGTAGTTTGCCCGTAGAGGTTTTGGGGATTTCCGTAATCACTACATCTTTAGGTACTTTAAAGCGTGCTAGATGTTGTTTACAGAATTCAATGATTTCCTCTGGTGTTGTGTCCTTGCCTGCTTTGAGTTCGATAAAGGCACACGGGACTTCTTGCCAGCGCGGATCAGGTTTGGCAACCACTGCGGCAGTTAAAATGGCTGGATGTCGATACAACACTTCTTCCACTTCGATTGAGGAAATATTTTCGCCTCCTGAAATAATCACATCTTTGGAGCGATCGGTAATTTTGGCATAGCCATCAGGTTGGCAAACTGCAAGATCACCTGTATGGAACCAGCCTCCCTTAAAGGCTTCTGTCGTTGCCTCAGGGTTTTTTAGATAGCCTTTCATGACAATGTTGCCACGAAACATAATTTCGCCCATGGTAGTGCCATCTTTAGGGACGGGCTCTAAGGTTTCTGGGTCGAGGACTTTCATGCCATCTTGCAGTGGGTAAGGAACCCCTTGACGTGAATGTAGTTGCGCTTGTTCTTGAATAGACAAGTCAGACCAACCTGCTTGAGAGGCACAAAGTGCTGAAGGACCATAAGTTTCAGTCAGACCATAGACATGCGTGACATTAATGCCAATATTGCACATCCCTTCAATAATGGCTGCGGGAGGCGCTGCGCCTGCTACCATTACTTCGACACGATGTTCAAATTTAATCTGCTTCTCTTCGGGGGTATTAATCAGCATGGATAAGACAATTGGCGCGCCACAGAAATAATCTACTTGATGTGCGGCAATTAAGTTAAAGATCAATTCAGGGTCAACTTTACGTAAGCAAATGTTGGTACCGCCATTGGCAGCCATGGTCCAAGCAAAGCACCAGCCATTGCAATGGAATAAAGGCAGGGTCCATAGATAGGTGGCGCGGGGTGTCATACCGCAAGCGATAATGTTACTGGCTGCATTAATATATGCTCCGCGATGATGATAAACCACACCTTTAGGATTACCTGTGGTACCCGAAGTGTAATTCAGGCTAATCGCGTCCCATTCATCATTTGGTAAATGCCATTCAAACTCAGCATCGCCTTCTACGAGCCAGTCTTCATATTCAATTTGCCCAATGGGTGTGGAAAAGCATTGCTCATATTCTTCATCATCCACATCAATCACATAAATTGAATGGGAAACCAAGCTTAAAGCTTCTTTAGCAAGCGTAGCAAATTCAGGATCAACCAAGAGGACTTTGGTTTCGGCATGCTCCAACATGAAGGCAATAGTCTTGGCATCTAAGCGTGTATTCAGGGTATTTAATACCGCACCAATCATAGGCACTGCGAAGTGGGCTTCAAGCATGGCAGGAATATTGGGTAACAGCACTGAAACCGTATCGTTTTTACCAATCCCCAATTTTTGCAACTGATGTGCAAACTGACGGCAACGATTATAAGTTTCTCGCCAACTGATATGTCGCTTGCCATGAATAATTGCATCTTGATGCGGATAAATATAAGCCGCACGTTCTAAATAGCGTAGCGGGGATAGTGCAACAAAATTCGCAGGGGTGCGCGGTAGTTCATCATAGGCAGCGACCATCTAACAACTCCATGTATATTTATTATCATCGATGATTTAAAGATAAGCATTTCAGAATGGACTTGCATTTATGCTTTAGTCGAGTGATTGTTTATTTATAAGATAATGAATTTTATGTAAAAATAGTTTAATGCGGATCTTTAGTGAATCTTTATTCATAAATGTGATTAAATTCAATAATATATGAAAATAAAGAATGTGTGTTTATTTTTTAGTCGTAAAGATGGGGGTGCGAATGCTATGCATAGGAAAATGACCGAGCATTCATAGCTAAATAAAAACCGATTTTAAATTGTTTAAATAAATTTAAAACGACTATTTTCTTAGCGAAGAAAGATTTATCGAGGGAAAAGGTTTTATCCAACCCTGAACCCGTGTAAAATTCTTAACAGTTTTTATCCACCGTTTTTATCTTTTGAGGTTTTACCTCGATCATAATCTCGCGGTGACATGCTCCATGGTACGGGGCATCACTCCTTAAGGATTTTTTTATGCCAATTATCACTTTGCCAAATGGCGATCAAAAACAATTTGATCAAGCCGTATCTGTGATGGACGTTGCACTAAGCATTGGTCCAGGTCTTGCTAAAAATACAGTTGCAGGAAAAGTCGATGGTCGTTTAGTCGACGCATCTGACCTGATTACCACGGATGCAAGCCTTCAAATTATTACGCCTAAAGACGAAGAAGGTGTCGAAATTATTCGTCACTCTTGCGCGCACTTGGTGGGACATGCAGTTAAGCAATTGTTCCCTGAAGCGAAAATGGTGATTGGTCCAGTTATTGAAGATGGATTCTATTACGATATTTTCAGCGCAAAGCCATTTACGCCAGAAGATATGGCAGCTATCGAAGAGCGCATGAAAAAGCTCATCGATCAAGACTATGATGTCATTAAAAAAATGACGCCACGTGATGAGGTGATTGCAGAATTCACAGCGCGTGGTGAAGATTATAAATTGCGCTTGATTGCAGACATGCCAAATGAAACACAAATGGGCCTGTACTACCATCAAGATTATTTGGACATGTGTCGTGGTCCACACGTACCAAATACTAAATTTTTAAAAGCATTCAAGCTGACTAAAATGTCAGGCGCTTACTGGCGTGGTGATGCGAAGAATGAACAGTTACAACGTATTTATGGTACAGCGTGGGCAGACAAAAAACAGCTTGCAGCATATATCAAACGTATTGAAGAAGCTGAAAAGCGTGACCACCGTAAAATTGGTAAAGCTTTAGACCTGTTCCATATGCAAGAAGAAGCACCAGGTATGGTGTTCTGGCATCCAAACGGTTGGACCATTTATCAAGTACTTGAACAATACATGCGTAAAGTTCAGCAAGACAATGGTTACCTCGAAATTCGTACCCCACAAGTGGTTGATTTCACGCTTTGGGAAAAATCAGGCCATGCTGCAAACTATGCAGATGGTATGTTCACGACACATTCAGAAAGCCGTAACTATGCAATTAAACCGATGAACTGTCCTTGTCACGTACAAGTGTTCAACCAAGGTTTAAAATCATACCGTGATTTGCCAATTCGTTTGGCTGAGTTCGGTTCGTGTCACCGTAATGAGCCATCAGGTTCATTACACGGTATTATGCGTGTTCGTGGCTTTACTCAAGATGATGCGCACATTTTCTGTACCAAAGAGCAAATTGGTCAAGAAGTGGCTGATTTTATTCAACTGACTTTAGATGTGTATAAAGACTTCGGTTTCGAAGAAGTTCAAATGAAACTCTCTACACGTCCAGAAAAACGTGTGGGTGATGATGCACTTTGGGATATGGCTGAAAAATCTTTAGCAGATGCTTTAGATGCTGCAGGTTTGGAGTGGGAGCTTCAACCGGGTGAGGGTGCATTCTATGGTCCAAAAATTGAATTCTCGTTGAAAGACTGCTTAGGTCGCGTATGGCAATGTGGTACAATTCAATGTGACTTCAACTTGCCAGAACGTTTAGATGCGTCATATGTCACTGAAGACAATGATCGTGATCAACCTGTAATGTTGCATCGTGCAATTCTTGGCAGTTTTGAACGTTTTATTGGTATACTTATTGAACACTATGCGGGCTTCATGCCACCTTGGTTAACCCCAACTCAAGCATGTGTTATGAACATTACCGATTCGCAAGCAGAAGCTTGTGAGTCAGTCGTGGCGAAACTTAAAGAAAACGGTCTCCGTGCGATTTCAGACTTGAGAAATGAGAAAATCGGCTTTAAGATTCGTGAACGTACATTAGAGCGTATTCCTTACTTATTGGTTCTTGGAGACCGTGAAGTCGAGGAAGGTACTGTAAACGTCCGTACCCGTTCTGGAAAAAATTTGGGTACTATGTCAATCGACGCTTTCGTTGACTTAGTAAAAGCAGCCGTTGCCGAACGCGGCCGGTACATTGTGGAGTAACAGCGATTAAACAGCCTGACCGTAATCAACAGGGCGGTAACAAATCAAACCGTCCTGCTTTGAATGATGAAATTCGTGCGAAAGAAGTTCGTCTTGTAGACGAAAATGGTGAGCAAAAAGGTATTGTAAGCTTGGCAGATGCATTACGCGCTGCTGAAAGTGTTGAGCTTGATCTAGTTGAGATCGTAGCAAACGCAGAGCCACCTGTTTGTAAAATCATGGACTTCAACAAGCATTTGTTTGATCTGAAGCAAAAGCAGAAAGAAGCGAAGAAAAAACAGCATCAAGTACAGGTGAAAGAAATCAAACTCCGCCCTGGTACTGATGTTGGTGATTACAACGTAAAATTACGAGCAATTATCAAGTTCCTTGAAGAAGGTAATAAGGTAAAAATCACATTACGCTTCCGTGGTCGTGAAATGGCTCACCAACAGTTAGGTTTGGCTCAATTACAGAAAATTGAAGCAGATGTGGCTGAATTTGGTATTGTAGAGCAAGCACCAAAGATGGAAGGTCGTCAAATGGGTATGTTACTTGGTCCTAAAAAGAAAAAGTAATGATCCATTGATCTTAAAAAAGCACTGCCTATGCAGTGCTTTTTTATTGCCTGAAGATAAATTTGCTTGTAGTCGATATTTTAGAGGGGTGTATAAGGTAGTTTGAAATGTACATGTCTAGAGAATTTATATTCGAATAAGTGCTAAAGCGTTTATAAAATTACATCAAAATAATCATGCCTAATTATGCTATCGTGTATCCCAAAGAAGTGAATAAACAAAGGATATAAGAATGATCGATTTGTATTATTGGGGCACACCCAACGGTCATAAAATTACGATTGCTTTAGAAGAAATGGGTTTGGAATATCAAATTTTTCCAGTCAATATTTTAGAAAATGATCAATTTCAGCCTGATTTTTTACGTATCTCTCCCAACAATAAAATTCCTGCCATCGTCGATCAAAATGGACCTAAAGGTGAGCCGATATCGGTATTTGAATCTGGGGCAATTTTGCAATACTTGGGACGTAAAACTGGATTGTACTATCCAGTGGATGAACAAGAGCGCGTTGAAGTGGAGCAGTGGTTAATGTGGCAAATGGGCGGTTTAGGGCCAATGTTGGGGCAAAATCATCATTTTAGTCGCTTTGCGCCCGAGCGAATTCCATATGCGACCGAGCGTTATGTAAATGAAACCAAACGTTTATACGGCGTATTGAATAAACAGTTGATTGGTCAAAAATATGTGGCTGGGGAATATTCAATTGCAGATATGGCGATTTTACCGTGGATTTTGCGTTATGAGTGGCAGCAGATTCAGCTAGAAGATTATCCTTATGTTAAAGAATATGTTGAGCGTTTGACGGCTCGTCCCGCCGTGCAAAAGGCTTTGGCAATTAAAGTCTAATATCGGGTTGAACAAAGGGCATCTTCGGATGCTTTTTTTGTGCCTGCTCGCCTATACTTGGTTTGCATATTTTTAATGGCAGCGTATGGCTTATCTACTTTTATTTATTTCTGCATTTGGTGCAGCCACTTTACTGCCCTTGCAATCTGAGGCGGTCTTGTTGGGGTTACTGGCAAATGGCAGTTACTCAGTAGGATTACTCATTGCTGTAGCCAGTATTGGCAACATTTTAGGCTCATGTGTCAATTGGTATTTGGGCTTGAAGATTGAACACTATAAGCATAAAAAATGGTTTCCCGTCTCTGAACAGAAAATGTTGCAAGCACAAAAAATTTATCAGAAATATGGTTTTTGGTCATTATTGTTGAGTTGGGTGCCGATTATTGGTGATCCGATTACCTTAATTGCAGGCTTACTCAAAGAAAATTTTCTGCGTTTTTTGTTGATGGTGTGTTTGGCGAAGACTGGGCGTTATCTCGTGCTGTATCTTATTTTTCTCGGATGGTTTTAATTGGAAAAGCTGTTTAGCGAGGGTAGGGGGAATTATTGAAATGATGATTTTTCGTTATTCTGCTGCTGGCCATCAGCTTTTTTAGTGTTAAGGTCAATCAAAAAAGGTTGTTGTATATAAACTGGAAAGCGCTTAAAGCTTGCTAATTGAGCTGGGTTTAATCGAACTTGACGCATGGCATTTAAAAGTTTGTTATCTAAGGTGGATATGCCTGAACTTTTGGATAGATATACATCTATTACCTGCCCTTGGGCATTGATTGTAGCGCGAACAATAGCCTCCACTTCATTCTTTTGAGAGACCTGAGCAGAATGGGTATCATGATTTAAATGTGAATTTGATGAAGCACACCCGTATAACAATAGAATCATGATTAGACTAAGTTGTTTCAACTTTTATTCTCGATTTTGTAATATTAAAATTAAGGAGGTTATTGACCTCCTTAAACGATCATTTATTGACTGCATTCATTTAATTTGAATTGTATTTCATCTTTAAAGCTCGATTTTTTATAAAGCCATAAAGTACTTGCGTTGCGCTTCACTGTAATGTGGCTCTGGGAAATGGCTTGCACAATATTTTGGTCGAGTGCATAAATGCCAGAGCCTTGATTAATTTTCACTTTTTTGACCGCGCCGTGTTTATCCACTTTAAAGCTAAACTTGATCTTACGGTCATGTTGATTCAGATCGTCACGATTCAGTTCAAGTTGAGGTTGAGTCTTATAGAAAAATTTAACTTTTTGCTGCTGTTGTTGTGCCATCCAGTTTTTCGAATTAAAGTTGTAATTACACTCAGACGGATCTTGTTTTAGATTTAAACTAAAGGTTTGATAGCCAATAATGGGGAGTGTGGTATCTTCAACTTTATAAGGCTGAACATGTGCTTGACGCACAGCTTGAATTAAAGCTTCATCTAAGTTTTTTAAGCCAGTACTTTCTTGAACACTGGCTTGAGTGATTTTTCCTGTTTCATCAGCATAAATACGCAAAATTGCCGCACGATTCTGCCCTTTTAAATCATCATTGTTATATTGCGGTTGAGGAAAAGCTGTCCATTGAATGCGCGTGGTTAAATGGGCGGGCAGTGCAGTACTTTTTTGTACCGCCAATTGTGAGATATTGGCTTTTTCCGCACTGTGGCTATGCACAAAAGGAAAGCTAAGAATCAAGGAAAAACAAAGCAGTTGTTTCATAAAGTTAGGTAGGACATTCGTTTAAGAATGCTCATGCGTAATGGTGGCTGAATTATCGCCCAGTATTTCCTGATTTGAAAATACTGGCAAGTCTAAATTCATGTTTTATTGGTCTTTTCCTTGAGTAATATCAACACCAAATAAATCGGAAGTTTTTAACCAACTCAGTCCGACCACAAGTATGGTCATACAGCCCCCCAATACCGTCGCCATAATAGTGCCCATATACTTGGCTGCAAGCCCAGATTCAAAGGCACCCAATTCATTGCTACTAGATACAAACATACCATTTACTGCTGCAACACGCCCACGCATATTTTCTGGTGGGTAAATTTGCAAAATGGTTTGTCGAACCACCACTGAAATGCTGTCACATGCCCCAGTCATGGCTAAAGCAAACAAGGACAGCCAGACATGATTGGAAAATGCAAAGACTAAAGTGAACAGCCCAAATCCAGCTACAGCGAGTAACATGTTACGCCAAGCATTACGTGTAGGTGGAAATCGGGTCAGGGCAATCATGGTGATGAGTGCACCAATAGAGGGTGCAGCACGTAAATAACCGAGACCTTCGGGACCTATTTGTAAGATATCTTCGGCAAAAATGGGGAGGAGGGCAATTACACCACCAAATAAAACAGAGACCAAATCTAGTGAAATAGCCCATAAGACAATTTTGGTGTTCCAAATAAAACGGAATCCATCGCCTAAACTGGCCCATAAGTTTTCGGTTTCAATACTGGGGAAGCTGCGCTTTTGTAGCAAGTTAATCAGAATAAAACAGATGCTTAGTAATATGGCCACACTGAGTAAACTGGTTTCACGGCCAAGAAATGCCAGCATAAATCCACCTAACATTGGACCTAAAATCACGCCACTTTGCCAGCCAATCGTCGTCCATGTGGCGCCATTGGCATATAGCTCACGTGGAATTAAAAAAGGTTTTAATGAGGTGGCTGAGGGATTGTAAAATCCACGAATCGTACCTAAAGCAAAAATCACGGCATAAATGCCCCAAGAGAGGCCAGTGACACCAATATGCCCTAATCCAAAGGCATGAAATAATCCCCATAAAAGCAGTGGGAGTGGTACTGCAAAGAATAGGCAGATTTTCATAATCCTTTGTTTATTAAAGCGATCGGCAAAATAACCACCCCATAGTGAAAGGGTGATAAATGGAATCGCTTCGGCAAGTCCAATTAAACCGAGTGTGAGCGGATCTTTGGTAATCTTATACAGCGAATACGCCACAATAATTTCTTGAATAAGAATGGCAAGAGTAAGGCAAAATTGATTGAGTGTAACTATAGAGAAGTCTCGGTATCGGAGTGCGGCAAAAGCATCCTGCGTAGAGTTCATGGCGGTACGGTATTGAAAAGATGAGGTATTATACGACTTGGGCTAAGTCTAGGTTATAAAATCATCGCTTAAAGCTTATCAGGAAATAAACTAAGCTTTCTTTTTTGCTCATTATTTGCTTTTGTTTTAGACAGAGTTCGATTAGAATACTTGCTCCCTTACCTGCAGGTCGTTTTGCAATGGTGCAAACGTTCCGAACAGGTGTTCAAAAGAGGTTGTTATGCCTAAGATGAAAACTCGCCGTGGTGCAGCTAAACGCTTTAAAGCGACTGCTAACGGTTTCAAGCGTAAACAAGCGTTCAAACGCCACATTTTGACCAAAAAATCTGCTAAGCGTATTCGTCAATTACGCGGCTGTGTAATGGTTCACGTGAGTGACGTTGCTTCAGTTCGTCGTATGTGCCCATACATCTAAGGAGATTATAAATGGCTCGTGTAAAACGTGGTGTACAGGCTCATCGCCGTCATAAAAAAATTCTTGCTCGTGCTAAAGGTTACTACGGCGCTCGTTCACGCGTATATCGCGTAGCGTTCCAAGCAGTAATCAAAGCGGGTCAATATGCTTACCGTGACCGTCGTCAGAAGAAACGTCAATTCCGTGCTCTATGGATTGCGCGTATCAATGCTGGTGCTCGTCTAAACGGTTTGTCATACAGCCGTATGATCGATGGCTTGAAAAAAGCTCAAGTGATCATCGACCGTCGCGTACTTGCTGACATCGCTATGCATGATGCAGTTGCATTTGCTGCTTTAGCTGAAAAAGCTAAAGGCGCATTAGCTGCTTAATCATCTTCCGATGATTTAAAAAAGACCGCTTTATGCGGTCTTTTTTATGGCCTACTTTTTGTTAAAGCATAAAATTTGAGTGGTGTTACATAATTTATCTTTAAATGAATCAGACTTAGTCGCCTAATAAAAACAAGTCATTATAAAAAGGAATAGGCCAATGCTTGCAGAAATTGTAGGTATCAATCAAGCGCGGATCACTGTAAAGCTGGAAATGATTCCAAGAATTGGCGAGTCGGTTAAAATTATGTATGGGCCAGACGCACAATTGGAAGGGGAAGTTGTTGCTGTGCAGCATTATATCAATCAGCATGCCGATGAGCATAAAGTACGCATTGAGATACGCCCTTTTAATTTGTTGATTACCTCTTAATATTGTCCATTAAAATATGTTTTTGAAAAATTAAAAATATACAGTACTTATGCACGTTATATTGAAATTCATCAAAGAAAGCCACTATTGTGTGGCTTTCTTTTGCACTTTATAAACCAAAATAATAAGCGAGAATACAAATTACAACAGTAATTAGAATGAGCTTGAATACAGCAGAAGAACCAATTTTATGCGGGTGATGCGGTGCTGAAGGTGTAGCTGTTGTGGTTGTAACAGGGGCGCCTTCCAATGGGTTATTGACTGCAACTGAAGTTAGTTGCGCTGTTTGATAGTGGTTGGCAACTTTAACAATAAATTTAGTTTGAATATCTTCGAGCTTTTGTGAAAAGTGACGTAGGTTGAGTTGTTCATCGGCGCTGAGTAGGGAGCCATCTTCATGTTGAGGGTGTTGTAATTTATTGTGGATAAAATGATTTAAGGCTTCGAGTCTGTAGAGGGATTTATGTGCAAAATCAGCAGGATAATCCGTCGGTATTAAAGCAAGTTTTTGTGAATCTAATTCGTTTTCAGTATTTGTTTTTGCAACATAGCCAAAATACGGTAAGTTTGATTGTGTCGGTTCGACAAAACCTTGCATTAAAGGGTTATTGAATAATTCGGTTTGCGTGTAGCTCTGGATATCATCCCAATTTGGGCGTTGTAAGTCTGCATCAATGCGTTTGGCAAGTTTGGAGTTGAGTTCAAAACGCCAGAAGGTTTCGTGACGTAAGGGATTTTTCTGTGCAGCAGGGGCTTCAAAATCATTATCTGCGTTATACCATTCCGCCAATTCTTTACCAAAAATCCAGGCTATTTTTTTATTGGCTTCGTGGCTGACAATAAAATGTGCGAAAGGCAGGAGTTCGACGTTGGCATTCGGATTCTGTTCGTCATTTAACAGACTTGAGCTGTGTAAGCTTAGGCGCTTTGTCCCCTGTTTTTTGAGTCCTTCAAGCCAAATTTGAAAGTGTTGTGCCAATAAATGCTGCGAGATAAGATCTCGAAATACAAAGAGATGTTGATCAAAAATAGGATGTTGTTTCCAACGATTAAAACTGAGCTCTTTGTTGAAGAATTCATTGCCATAGGTAACGAGCGTGAGCTGTTGTTTCCAAATTTGATCGAGGGCCATAGATATTGATCTCTTTGCAAGTGGGTTTATCTTATACTTTTTCTAATTTCGGATGTTAATCAAATTTTCCTTAATTGGAAACTGATCAATCTTGTTAAAAACTGATAGAATATCGGGTTTTATCTTATTATTAAATTGTTGCTTTGAGAGTTACTATGTCACTGGAAGCCCTGACCACCGAAGCGCTTGCTGCCATTGCAGCAGCTCAAGACCTTGCTGCACTCGATTTGGTTCGTGTGCAATTTACAGGGAAAAAGAGCCAGCTTGCAGAACAATCCAAAGCCTTGGGTAAAATGGACCCTGAGGAGCGTAAAGTTCAGGGTGCCGCAATTCATGCTGTGCGTGAAGCAATCAATGCAGCATTGACTGAACGTCAAACGCAATTACAAAAAGCAGCGTTAGAACAACAGCTTGCAAGTGAAACGATTGATATTACTTTGCCAGGGCGTGGTCAAACGATTGGAAGTATTCATCCCGTTACTCAAGTGCAGGAGCGTATCTGTCAATTCTTTACTAAAGCAGGCTTTACGGTCGCGACAGGTCCAGAAGTTGAAGATGACTACCATAACTTTGAAGCGCTCAATATTCCGGGTCATCATCCAGCCCGTGCGATGCATGACACATTCTATTTTGATGCCAATCATTTGTTGCGTACGCACACTTCAGGTGTACAAATCCGCACCATGGAAACCACACAACCGCCAATTCGTATTGTGTGCCCTGGTCGTGTATATCGCTGTGACTCGGATCAAACGCATTCGCCAATGTTCCACCAAATTGAAGGTTTGTACGTTGCTGAAAATACCAGTTTTGCTGAACTGAAAGGTTTATTGGTGAACTTGCTGAACGAATTCTTCGAGAAAGATTTGAAAGTTCGTTTCCGTCCATCGTACTTCCCATTTACAGAGCCAAGCGCAGAAGTAGATATTATGGATGAGCGTGGTAAATGGTTAGAGGTTTTGGGTTGCGGTATGGTGCATCCAAATGTCTTACAAGCTGCGGGTATTGATCCAGAGAAATATAAAGGCTTTGCGTTTGGTTTAGGGGTAGAGCGTTTTGCAATGTTGCGTTATGGCATTAATGACTTGCGTATGTTCTATCAAAATGATGTGCGTTTCCTACGCCAATTTGCTTAATAGTTTAAACAGTTATTTGAGAATTATTGAAATCCCCCTAAATCCCCCTTTATAAAGGGGGCTGGTCTACCTAAAACGGTGGTGTGTTTTCCTCTCTTTAAAAGAGTGGTTAGGGGAGATTAAGGACATTGAATTTATGAAAATTAGCGAAAATTGGTTACGCACATGGGTGAATCCAGCCATTGATAGCGAAACTTTATCTGACCAACTGACCATGCTAGGTCTGGAAGTCGATGATTTATCTCCTGCAGCAAAACCATTTACAGGTGTGGTGGTAGGTGAAGTTTTAACAGTAGAACAGCATCCAGATGCAGACCGTTTACGTGTCACTACCGTAAATATTGGTTCGGGTGAGCCATTACAAATTGTATGTGGTGCACCGAATGTTCGCGTGGGAATGAAAGCACCAGTTGCAACTATTGGGGCTGTGTTACCAGGTGATTTTAAAATTAAAAAAGGCAAGCTACGTGGTATTGAATCACAAGGCATGTTGTGTGGTGCTTCGGAAATTGATCTAGAAGATAAAATTGATGGTCTTTTAGAGCTTCCAGCAGATGCACCTGTGGGCGTGAATATTCGTGAATATCTAAATTTAGATGATCATGTGATTGATATTAGCATCACACCAAACCGTGGTGATTGCTTCAGTATTCGTGGTATTGCACGTGAAATTGCTGTCATTAACCAAATGACGGCAGTGGCACCTGAAATTAAAGAGGTTGCTGCAACCATTGCTGATGAGAAAAAGGTTGTTGTCACTACTGAAGGTTGCCCGCGTTATTTGGGTCGCGTCATCAAAAACGTAAATACCAAGGCACCAACACCAGAATGGATGGAACGTGCGCTTGCGCGTTCAGGTATGCGCCAGCACAGTATTTTGGTCGATATTACCAACTATGTGTTGATGGAGTTGGGTCAACCATTACATGCGTTTGATGGTGGAAAAGTTCAAGGTGCAGTGCATGTGCGTCAAGCAACAGCAGCAGAAAAACTGGTGTTGTTAAATGAACAAGATGTTGAGCTGAATGAAAAAGTCATGGTGATTGCTGATGATGAAAAAGCATTGGCGATTGCGGGCATCATGGGTGGTTTATCATCTTCAGTCACCGATGAAACGACTGAAATTTTCTTAGAATCTGCATTCTTCGCACCTTTACATATTGCAGGTCGTGCGCGTAGTTTTGGTTTACATACCGATGCGTCGCAGCGTTATGAGCGTGGTGTAGACTTTGAATTACCAATGATTGCAATGCATCGTGCATCACAATTGATTGCTGAGCTTGCTGGTGGTGAATTTGGTCCGATTACTGTTGCAGAACAAGCTGAAGTTTTACCTAAGCGTGAAGTGATTGAACTTAAACAGGCGCAAGTCGATCAACTGTTGGGTTACCGTGTAGAAGGTGAATTTATTGCTGATGCACTGACACGTTTAGGTTGTGTTGTGACGGTTAAAGCGGAAGGTCAGTGGTCTGTTGTTCCACCATCACACCGTTATGATATGGCGATCTACCAAGATCTGATTGAAGAAGTCGCACGTATCCATGGTTATGACAACATTCAAATCAGCTTGCCAAAAATTGAAGCACAATTGGCTCAATATCAAGACCAATTTGAAATGGCTCAGCTTCGTCAAACCCTCGTGACTTTGGGTTATCAAGAAGCGATTAGTTTCAGCTTTGCGGACTTGAAACTTGAAAAACAGCTCAATCCAGCAGTGAATCCTTTGGCATTGGCTAATCCAATTTCAAGTGATTTAGCGGTCATGCGCTCGACTTTGCTTTCAAGCTTAATTCCTTGTGTGCAATATAATATTAACCGTCAACAAAGTCGTGTGCGCTTCTTTGAGTTGGGTTTGCGTTTTGACTATCAAGATGCCAATAATATCCATGATTTAAAACAGATTCCAACATTAGCCATGATTGCTGTAGGTGCGAAGCAAGCAGAATCTTGGCATGCTAAACCGCAAGCAATGGATTTCTTTGACTTTAAAGGTGAAGTGGAAGAGCTATTGGCGGCAGGGCGTGTCAAAGTGGAATATACGCGTTCTGAGCGTGTATGGTTACATCCAGGTCAGTCGGCAGAGATTGTGGTGGCTGGTCAATCAATTGGTTATTTGGGTCGTTTGCACCCAACGCTGGAAGCAGAGTTGGATTTAGGTACGACTTGGGTGGCTGAACTTGATCAAAAGGCAGTTTTGCAAACTTATGTATCTAATTTTACAGAATTATCACGTTTTCCATCAGTTAGACGTGATATTGCGCTTTTAATTAGTGATAAGATTAATATTGGTGAAATTCAGCAACTTATCACTAAAACTGGTGGGGAGCTGTTAAACTCGAATTGGCTCTTCGATGTATACACAGGACAAGGGGTTGAAGCAGGTAAACGCTCATTGGCATTTGCACTGTTATGGCAACATCCTTCACGTACATTAGAAGATGCTGAAATCAAATCGGGTATGGATACAATCATTGAAGTGTTGCAAAACACTTATCAGGCGACATTGAGGGCTTCATGACAGCATTAACTAAAGCAGAAATGGCTGATCATTTAAGTGAGCTCACGAGTTTAAACCGTCGTGAAGCAAAACAAATGGTCGAATTATTCTTTGATGAAATAAGCCAAGCGCTTATTTCTGGAGAACAAGTTAAACTTTCGGGTTTCGGGAACTTTGAGTTGCGTGATAAGCGTCAACGACCAGGTAGAAATCCTAAAACGGGTGAAGAGATTCCGATTTCTGCCCGCCGTGTTGTAACATTCCGCGCAGGTCAGAAATTTAGACAGCGTGTTGGGAAAGAGCAGATCGATTGATCTGCTTTTTTTATTATTCTGAAATTGGTGTAATTACTTAAAATTATTGATATTTCGATGTGAACTGTAAATTTTAGGCATAAAAAAGAGAGAACGTAAGTTCTCTCTTTTTTTATACTACCTAATCGTAAAGATTAGTGAGCAGCAGAAGCAGCAGCATCAGTAGCAGCGTCAGCAGCAGAAGCAGCAACGTCAGCAGCAGAAGCAGCAACGTCAGCAGCAGAAGCAGCTTCAACAGCAGCAGCATCTACAGCAGCAGTAGCTTCAGAAGCAGCAGCAGTAGCTTCAGACGCAGCAGAAGCAGCAGCTTCAGTAGCAGGAGCTTCTTCTTTTTTAGCACAGCCAACGAAAGCTAAAGTAGTAGCAACTGCAGCAGCAATAGCGATTTTTTTGAATAACATGGCATCACTCTCTAAAATATGAGATTAAAAAAAACCAAGGTCAGCTGTTATGTGCTTTTATTCTTCCTAAATTTGTTAGGCAGTAACAATGCAGGAGCAGCTTAACTGGTCTGCGAATATGCTATCACTGCCCATTTTGAATTACTACTAGTTTGTGTGAAAAAAAACCAAAAAATGAGCAAATAAATGCTTTTTTTTAACAGAAAATAACAATTAAAGATGTGCTTTGTATTGGAGAAATACTTATTAAGTTTATAAAATTAAAGAGGTTTTTAATATCATTCATTTAGCAATCAAATATTTGCAATTGTTGTTACATAGCTTAAGGTGAATTGTGTATTTATGTTAATAAAGTCAACCAAATAAAAAGGCCACTGATAAAAGTGACCTTTTTATGTTTCATGAATCAAATTAATTGGTTGCTTTACGCTTCATTTGATCAAAGAAATCATCATTGGTTTTGGTTTCTTTCATACGATCTAATAAGAATTCCATTGCGGCCAATTCATCTTGAGTGTGAAGTAACTTGCGTAGAATCCATACTTTACGTAGATTATCTTCAGACATTAAGCGCTCTTCACGACGTGTGCCTGATTTTTTGATGTTCATTGCAGGGAATACGCGCTTCTCAGCAATACGGCGATCTAGTGTGATTTCTTGGTTACCTGTACCTTTGAATTCTTCATAGATCACTTCATCCATCTTACTGCCAGTTTCAATCAGGGCAGTTGAGATAATGGTTAGTGAGCCACCTTCTTCAATATTACGTGCAGCACCAAAGAAACGCTTCGGACGTTCAAGTGCATGCGCATCCACACCGCCTGTTAACACCTTGCCAGATGAAGGTACAACGGTATTGTAAGCACGAGCCAAACGGGTAATTGAGTCCAGTAGAATCACAACATCTTTTTTGTGTTCAACCAAACGTTTTGCTTTTTCAATCACCATTTCAGCAACTTGTACGTGGCGCGCAGGAGATTCATCAAACGTAGAGGCAATTACTTCACCACGTACTGTGCGCTCCATTTCAGTCACTTCCTCAGGACGTTCATCAATCAGAAGAACGATCAGGAAGCATTCAGGGTTGTTACGTACAATCGATTGCGCGATATTTTGTAACAACATGGTTTTACCCGCTTTGGGTGGGGCAACAATAATTGAACGTTGACCTTTACCAATTGGCGCAACCAAATCCACCACACGAGCAGTTAAATCTTCTGTGGTGCCGTTACCTAACTCCATCACCAATTGTTCAGTTGGGAATAATGGCGTTAAGTTTTCGAATAAAATTTTATTACGTGAGTTTTCAGGGGTGTCGTAGTTAATTTGGTTCACTTTCAACAGGGCAAAATAACGTTCACCTTCTTTCGGTGGGCGAATCGTTCCCGTGATGGTGTCACCCGTGCGCAAATTAAAACGACGAATTTGCGAAGGGCTAACATAAATGTCATCTGGTCCGGCAAGATAAGAACCTGCGGCAGAGCGTAAGAAACCAAAACCATCTGACAGAATTTCGAGAACGCCATCACCAAAGATCTCTTCGCCATTCATCGCATGACGCTTTAAGATGGCAAAGATAATATCTTGCTTACGGTTACGTGCCATTCCTTCGAGGCCCATAAACTCTGCAATTTTGATGAGTTCGCCAATTGGTTTTTTCTTGAGTTCGGTTAAATTCATAGGTGGTCAGATAGAATCAAAAATTCTAGAAACAGGTTGGAAAGGGAGCAACATTCGGTCGCATACAGCAATAAAATGACGGCATTGTATTAATACAATAACAACGCGGTGGTCTGATAAATTGTTGCGAAGAGAAAATGTGTGAAACAAATTCTGTTGCCGAACGGCGATCTTATGTGTTGTGTCTTGTAAGAAAAAGATGGACTTGAAAAATCCTTTCTTTCTTGAACATGAAATATAAGAGAGATTCTTGACTTTGTCAATTTATAGACGAAAAAAATGCGCTATTGAGCATAGCGCATTTGGTCTAATTGCAAAGTTTGAATTAGATGTGGTCTTCAATGAAGGCCGTTAATTTAGATTTTGGTGCTGCGCCAACTTGTTGTGCAACGACTTCGCCATTTTTAAACATTAATAATGCCGGAATGTTACGAATGTTGTAATTAACCGCTGTTGCTTCGCAAGAAGTTACGTCAACTTTTACAATTTTTACTTTGCCTTCGTATTCGTTAGCAAGAACTTCCAATACAGGTGCAATCGCTTTACACGGTGCACACCAACCTGCCCAGAAATCAACAAGAACGGGAGTATCTGAATTTAAAACATCTGCTTCAAAGTTTGCATCTGTAGTGTTGATGATATTGCCTGACATGGAATATGCTCCAAAAATTTTATTAAAAGATAGCTAATGGCTCTAAGTATTACATAGCCATCTTTAACAATGTAGTGTTAGATGTAAATTTTCGACCTTTACAGCAGATTTGTCTAATTGATGCTCACGATGATGCTAATCGTGTAACACAATTGTCATATATGCTTAAAAATAAAAAGCTCAGTATTTAAAAGACATAAATGGCTTTTAAATTGCATGTATGTGCATTACTCTAGGCTCAATTCTGTACAGGTTTATTTGAAGAATGTCTGATTTTTTGATTGATGAAGAATTACTTGCTGCCATCGATATGGGATCGAACAGCTTTCACCTTGCGATTGCGCGTGTAGACCATGGTGAAGTCAAAAAAGTTGCATCAATGTCAGAAAAAGTTCAGTTAGCTGCTGGACTTGATGAAAATAAAAACTTAACTGAAGCCGCGCAACAACGGGGTTTAGCATGTTTAGCACGTTTTGTCGGGCGTTTAAGTTCAGTGCAGCCCAATCGTTTAAGAATTGTGGCAACCAATGCTTTACGTCAAGCCAAAAATGGACATGAATTTATTCAGAAAGCCGCAGAAATATTACCAAAACCGATTGAAATTATTGCGGGGCGTGAAGAAGCACGTCTAATTTATTTGGGTGTATCTCATACCATGGCCAACAGTGGTCGTCGTTTGGTGATTGATATTGGTGGGGGATCAACCGAACTGATTATTGGTGAAGAATTTGAACCAATCCACACCGAGTCTTTACAAATGGGATGTGTCGCGTTCACTACGTCATATTTTCCTGATGGTGAAATTAATCAAAAAAGCTTTGATAAGGCTGTGGTTGCAGCGCGGAAAGAATTATCTGCAATAGCCAATACCTACAAAGAAGCAGGTTGGGATACTGTTGTTGGATCGAGTGGTACCATTAAAGCTTGCCGCCAAATTGCGGTTAATATGGGCTGGAGTAATGAGCAAGAAAATCTGACTCGTGAAGGGCTAGAAAAACTTAAAGAAAAACTACTTAAATACAAACATATTTCAGAAATGGATTTTGATGGTCTCAAAGAAGACCGTCGAGCAGTTTTGCCAGCTGGAATTGCAATTTTGTGTGCAGTATTCGAATTATTAGAAATAGAAGTTTTGGTTTATTCGGATGGTGCATTACGCGAAGGCGTTATGTATGACTTGCTTGGTCGCTTCCAACATGAGGATATTCGTGACCGTAGTGTGCAAGCATTAATGGGGCGTTATGGTGCCGATCCAAAGCAAGCTGAGCGAGTGGTTAAAACGGTACAGCATTTATTTGATGGGATTGCGAAACCCCTGAATTTAACCAGTGATGACAGTGACTTACTGCGACGTGCAGCATATTTACATGAAATTGGATTGGCGATTAGTCACGGTGGTTATCATCGTCATGGGGCCTATTTATTACAACATTCGGACATTGCAGGCTTCTCGCAGATTGATCAAAATCAGATTTCGCATTTGGTCGCACATCATCGTCGCAAGTTACGTAATGATGCAAAAATTGATGTCATGAAGGTTGGTGGTAGCAAACTTGTGCATCTATGTCTATTGCTTCGATTAGCAGTTTTACTAAATCATAGTCGTAGCGATGCGATGCTTCCTGCCATTGAATTAACCATTGGCAATGCGCAACAATGGCAACTCTGCGTTTCTGGTGATGCCAAACAATGGCCTTTGCTTGTTGCAGATTTGCATGATGAACAAGTGCAATTCAAGCATTGGGATATTGAATTGAATATTCAGTCGGAACAATTTATCGATTAACACTGTTTTGGTTAATTTAGGGATAATGGTCGACCTATGAAAAATAAAGCTGCTCAATCTAAAGCATGGACAACAGTCCAAATTGCGCGTCATCCAGACCGTCCGCAATTTTTGGACTATGTTGGTGAAATCTTCACTGAATTCGATGCTTTACATGGAGATCGTTTGTTTGGTGATGATGGTGCGATGGTCGGTGGCTTAGCGCGTTTTGATGGCAAACCAGTTATGGTAGTCGGTCAACACCGTGGTCGTAGCACTCGCGAAAAATTAAAGCATAACTTTGGGATGAGTAATCCTGAAGGTTATCGTAAAGCACAACGTTTGCTCGATATGGCAGAGCGTTTTAATTTACCTGTATTTACTTTTATTGATACTATGGGTGCTTACCCAGGTGTAGGTGCTGAAGAACGTGGTCAAGCGGAAGCGATTGCGACTAGCCTTGCACAACTTTCAAATTTGAAAGTCCCTGTTATTGCAACTGTGTTGGGTGAAGGGGGTTCAGGTGGTGCTTTAGGTATTGGTGTTGCTGACCGTGTGATTATGTTGTCACACAGTATTTATTCAGTGATTTCACCTGAAGGCTGTGCATCTATTCTGTGGAAAACTGCTGAAAAAGCAGAACAAGCTAGCGAAGCATTAGCGCTAACAGCAGACCGTTTAAAACAGATAGGTATTGTTGAATACGTGGTTGATGAAGGTCAAGGCGCGCATTTAAATCCTGAACAAGTGATGGAAAGTTTAAAGGATGTACTCAAACAAGCATTGGATGAGTTACAGCCAATGGATGCCCAAGAACGATGCGAAGCACGTTACCAACGTTTAATGAAGTTTGGCAGCGACAATTTAGGTCTAACGTCTTAATACAGGCACAGACCTTTACTGAACAAAGTTCTTATCTCATAGGATGTAGTGGTGGCGTGGATTCCATGCTGTTGCTGCATCTTATGTCGTTTTTATTCCCGCAAAAAGTTCGTGCAATTTATGTCGATCATCAACTTCAACGTATGAGTTCTGATTGGGGTGAATTTGTGCTGAACACCTGTCAGCAATTGCAGGTGCCGTGTAGCATAGTCCCTGTCAGGGTGGCTGAAGGCAATCTGGAAAACCAAGCCCGAAATGCCCGCTATCAAGCCTTTGCAGAACATTTACAGGACAATGAAGTTCTGGTTTTAGCCCATCATCAGCAAGATCAGGCTGAAACTTTGATGTTGCGACTGCTTTCTGGTGCTGGAGTGCAAGGTTTATCGGCCATGTCTGTGATCGATGTACGAGTGCAAATGACACTTTGGCGCCCCATGCTAGAGTTGTCTCGTGAGCAGATTTGCCAATGGGCAGCTCAGTGGGATGTGCAAAATATTGAAGATCCGACCAATGCTGATCCAGATTATGATCGAGCTTGGTGTCGTCAAATTTTATGGCCTGTTTTAGAGCAACGCTTCCCCAAAATGCAGCAAGCATTAACCCGTACTAGTGTACTCATGCAAGATGCAGATGAAATATTGGCGGAGGTGTTAGCTTCTGATCTGGAGAAATGTGGTCATTCACACTATCTGAATTTAGAGCCTTTATTGGCTTTATCAGTAGCGAGACAACGCCAACTCCTTTCGCATTGGATGCAAGGAGAAGCAATCTATCGCCCTAATTTTGCTATGGTACAACGCTTAATCGCTGAAGTGATTGAAGCCAAGCAGGATGCACAAGCGGCATTACATTGGCAGGGGTATTACTATGTTCGTTATCAGCAGCAAATTTTCCGCTTAACTGCGGACATGTATTTGGCTGAACAACAAGCTTCTATTTTGCCAAAGCAAGCTCAAATTTTCGAGCTTGGTCAGGCTGTGTCTGTACTTTCTGGGCGGTATTTGATTCAAGCACAAGCATTTGGCTTATCTAAAGCGCTCTTGGGTAGACAACTGATTTTGTCTCCACGAGTCGGCGGTGAAAAGATTCATCTTCATGGACGTGTAGGTACTTGGCCGCTGAAAAAGGCACTGCAACAAGCACAAATTTTTCCGTGGTTGCGTCACACAATTCAAATATTAAGCATAGATAATGTTATGCTAGGGGTTTTTACACCCAAAGGTTTTTGGTTGGCACAGTCTGAGTATCTAGTCGTGGATGGATGGCAGCCAAAATTGATTTCAGGGCAATAGAATACTCAATATCGAGCGTAAATCATGAGTGCAGTTTTAAATTGTAATATTAGTTTTATCGGTGGCGGCAATATGGCGCAAGCCCTTATTGGCGGCTTAATTGCGCGAGGTATGCCCACGACTCGTATTACAGTTGCTGATCCCTTTGAAAATATACGTCAGCTGTTGCAAGAAAAAGATGTACATGTGACGGATGATAATATTGCTGCGATTCAGCATGCAGATATTGTTGTATTGGCAGTCAAGCCTCAAGTGCTTACCAATGTATTGAAGCAATTACATGGTTTGCTAGGGGGTAAATTGGTCATTTCAATTGTTGCAGGCGCAGAAATTGAAACAATGGCAACTTTATCAGGTACCAATCGTATTGTTCGGGTGATGCCGAATACGCCTGCATTGGTGCAAACTGGGGCACATGGTTTATATGCGACGGATGTTGTTGATGCCAAAGACCGTGAGTTAGCCAGTCAAGTTTTGGCTGCAACGGGATTAACCATTTGGGTCAATTCTGAAGCACAAATTGATGCGGTCACTGCGGTTTCAGGTTCGGGTCCTGCATACTTTTTCTATATGATGGAAAGTATGATTCGTGCTGGTAAAAACATGGGATTAGATGAAAAAGTAGCGACAGCATTAACTTTGCAAACGGCTTTAGGTGCGGCACAAATGGCCATTACCAGTGCAAGTTCACCAGCAGAGTTACGTAAAAATGTCACGTCTCCAAATGGTACAACTCAAGCTGCTTTAGAAGTTTTTGATCGTGCACAAATTTCACAAAATATTCAATCAGCTTTGGCTGCTGCAAAAAAACGTAGCCAAGAATTGGCTCAAGAATTAAGTGAAAGTAGTAAATAATTGATTTTAATTAGGAAAATTTTAATATGGGTGCAAACTCTGCGCTAATTTTTGGCATTATTATTAACGTAGCGATTTTGCTCGTATTCTTCCGCTTTTTAATGCAATTGGCTGCGGTTAATCCGTACAATCCTGTGGTGTTGTCGACTGTTAAAGCCACCAAGATTGTGGATATTTTTAGTCGTATTTTCCCAACATTGGGTAAAGGGCGAGTTAACTCTGCAGCCTTGGCATTGGTGGTGGTGCTTTATTTGCTCAAAATATTTGGCATCATGTATTTATCGGGGGCCATGCCGAACAGTCCAATTCATTTGGTGATTTTAACCTTTGTCACCATGATTCAGGACTTGATTCGTTTCTGTCGTTACTTGATTTTTGCAACCATTATTCTGAGCTGGGTAGTGATGTTTACCCAGTCGCGTTCACCTTATATTGAAGTGATTCAAGAGTTGGCTGAGCCTTTATTGGCACCATTCCGTCGCTTGTTACCGAATATGGGCATGATTGATTTATCTCCAATCGTGGCTTTCTTGGCTTTGTATATTGCCGAAATCATTATGAATGAAGTTGCAATTGCATTGTTGACAGGCTTATAAAATTAATTGCATAAATAAAAAAGGACTCAAATTTGAGTCCTTTTTTATTATGTTAAGAAGCGTCCCTTAGTGGGCTTCATCCCAGTTGTTGCCTTTACCGACTTCAACCAGCAACGGAACTGAAATTTCCAGAACGGATTGCATGACTCCAGCCAGCTTCGGTGCGAGTTCATCTGCAATGTCGGCATCGACTTCAAACACCAATTCATCGTGGACTTGTAATAGCATTTTGGCTTGATCTTTGGGTAACATTTTATCCACTTCAATCATTGCGATTTTAATAATGTCCGCAGCACTGCCTTGCAATGGCGCATTAATTGCCGCACGTTCAGCCGCTTTACGAATCATCATGTTACGTGCATCAATTTCAGGTGTATATAAACGTCGACCTAAAATGGTTTCGACAAAACCTTGTTCCAATGCAACTTGGCGAGTGCGTTGCATATACTCGTAAATGCCAGGATAGCGGTGGAAATATTGCTTGATATAGTTCTGTGATTCTTCACGGGTAAAGCCCAGTTGACGAATCAAACCAAATTCCGACATGCCATATAACAGACCAAAGTTGACGGCTTTAGCTTGGCGACGCTGATCGTGAGTCACCTGATCCAATGGAATATTTAACACTTCTGAAGCGGTGCGGCGATGCACGTCTTGACCATGACGGAAGGCATCGAGCAGGGCATCATCTTGAGAGAAATGTGCCATTAAACGCAGTTCAATTTGTGAATAATCGGCTGCGAGCAAGACACGACCTTCAGGTGCAATAAACGCTTTACGGATTTGACGCCCAATTTCTTCACGGACAGGAATATTCTGTAGGTTTGGATCGGTCGAGGATAAACGTCCTGTCGCAGTCAAAGCTTGATGATAACTGGTATGTACGCGGTGAGTATTGTTGTTGGCTTGTTTCAATAAGCCATCGGTATAGGTGCTTTTAAGTTTAGATAAGCCGCGATAATCCAAAATCAGCGCGCTAATTGGATGATCTAATTTTTCTAAAATACTTTCGCTGGTGCTGTATTGTCCTGTTGAAGTTTTTTTGCCGCCTTTTAAGCCGAGTTTTTCAAACAGGATTTCACCGACTTGTTTCGGAGAGCTGACATTAAATGGCTGACCTGCCAATTCGGTAATCTGATTTTCCAAATCTTGCATGGTTTTGGAAAAATCTTCACCCAATTGATCCAAGAACAGGAGATCGAGTTGGATGCCATTTTCTTCCATAGACGTTAATACGCGTGCGACAGGCACTTCAATATTATGCAAAATATTGATCAGTTCTGGATGTACTTTGAGTTTTTTATCCAGCACTTCATAGAGACGGAAAGTGACATGGGCATCTTCGGCTGCATAATGTGCCGCTGTTTCAATCTCAATTTGATTGAAGGTCTTTTGTTTCGCGCCTTTACCTGCTACTTCTTCATAGGTGGTGGTAAGGTGGCTTAAATATAAACGTGCAACATCATCCATCCCATGACGTGTTGCTACTGAATTGAGTACATAAGATGCCAGCATGGTGTCAAAATACCAGCCTTGCAATTCAATGCCGTGATTGGCAAAAATATGTGCATCATATTTGAGGTGATGCCCAATTTTTTTAATCTCGGGATTTTCTAGAATCGGTTTAATTTGCGCAAGCACGCTTTCACGCTCTAATTGTTCAGGTGCACCTTCATAATCATGCGCAAGCGGGATGTAGTAAGCATCTTGTGCATCAAAGGCAACCGAAAAGCCGACCATTTCCGCAATTCGATAATCCAAGCTGGTGGTTTCCGTATCAATTGCGAACTTGTCTGCATTCTGCATACGTTCTAATAGTTTTGCCCAAACCTCTGCGGATAACACCGTATGGTAGTTGGCTTGACCGAGTTGATCATCGACACTGGTTAAAGTCGCTTGGTCTTCAGTTTCAATTGGTGTTGGTGCAGGCGCCTGTTGAAGGCTAGCATTACTTTGTTTGTTGTTTTTATGGTTTGGATTATTGGGGTGATCCAAGGATTGTAATTGATTACGGAATTCTAGTTCTGTATAGAGACGACGTAATTCATTCACATTCGGGTCTTGGATGGCTAAATCTTCGTAGCAAATGCCAATCTCCAAATCACAGACAATACTGGCAAGTTGGTGGTCAATTGCAATGCCTTCGACATTATCTTTAATGTTTTGACCGACTTTGCCCTTAATCTGGTCGACATTTTCTAAAATACCGCCAATTGAGCCATATTCAGTCAGTAGTTTAGCTGCGGTTTTGGCACCGACACCGGGTACGCCCATAATGCCGTCAGATGCATCGCCCATTAAAGTTAGATAATCGATTATTTGGTTAGGCCAGACCCCAAACTTCTCAAAAACGCCATTGATGTCCATAGGCTTTTCTTTAAAGCTATCTTCGAGGGTGACTTTTTCGGTGACCAATTGTGCCATGTCCTTATCACCCGTCGAAATCAGGACTTGTTGACCCTTGGCTTCGGCACGTTTTGCTAATGTCCCGATAATATCGTCCGCCTCTGCACCTGGCAGCATATGCACGGGAATACCTAAGGCGCGAATGAGGGCATGTAAATATGGAATTTGTTGGGCCAATTCCTCTGGCATACTTGGACGATCACCTTTATAAATCGGTGACAGCTCATGACGGAAAGTAGGTTCTGGGGTATCAAAAATGACCGCCATATGCGTCGGTTGAGTACGACGCATCAGTTTCTGAATTGCAGAAATTGCGCCACGTACAGCATTGGTGTGCAACCCCGTAGAAGTTGTCAAAGGTGGGACCGCATGGAAAGCGCGAAATAAAAAATATGACCCATCGACCAATACAAATGGTGACATTCTGCAAATCCTGATTATGAACTAGGGCTTATATTACGTGAAAAAGGCAAAGCTGTCTTATGTGTAATGTCACTATGCGCGAAGTAACATTCTGCTAATTCGCTTCAAGTGTATAAATTTGCAGTATTTTGTATGTGAAACTGCTTGCATGAAGGGTGATCAAGTAAGATAAACAGATTGAAGCTGTGTAACGCATAAACCCATGTATAAAAAAGACAAACAGGGAATGGTCCTGCTCTTGATTGCATTAACGGTATTGTTAATCGTTGCAATCGTCATGCAATGGCAATCGACGGTAGTCGCTGCTGCCCTTGGGCTAACCGTTGTAATCGTACAGTCAATTTCGAATATCCATCAGCGTTTAGTGCAATTAGAACAACTCACTTCTCAGTCATTGATTCAAACCGCAGGAATCGGGACACAAAAGATTCTGATTTATGGAGCCGCTTTGGTGGCGTTGTGGGCCTATGCCAATACATGGATGTGGGTAGTCGGAGGAGCATTGGTGGTTTTACTGCTGTGTTTGATTCAATTGATCAGTGCATTTCAGCGGCGATTGGCTCTGTTAGAGCAACCACAGCAACAATCTTCGGTTATGTCTAGAACCTCCACATTCGTGATGTCAGAGCAACCGCTTCCTCCTGCAATGCCAATGTCGGGACAGTTGACCATGACGCAACAACAGGATGCAACTGTTCAACAGCCGCAACAAACCTCAGTTGACTCAAATACAGCATCATCAGAATCGACTCGCACATGGTGGCAACCTGCTGTGGAATGGATGCAGCATGGCAATCCAATTTTAAGAGTGGCCGTGGCTGTGCTTATGGTGGGGGTTGTGTTGTTGCTGCGTTTTGCCAGTGAACATTGGCAATTAAGTTTAGCGGTGAAACTGGGCTTTATTGCGTTTGCAGGTGGAGTGACCACATTAGCGGGTTATGTGCTGCAACGTAAAAATACTTTGTTTGCCATTTCACTTCAGGGCTTAGGGTTGGCAGTCATTTTTCTTACGCTGATTTTTGCCCATCATTTTGAAGTGTTGCAAAGTCTAATGACGGCCAGCATTTTATTTGTGATGTTATTGGGAATTACTGTGGTGCTGAGTCTAAAGCAGCAAGCACTGTATCTGGCTATTCTTGCTTTGAGCATGGCCTATCTAGCCCCTTTGCTTATTCCACATACTCATCCTGATGTGGTGTTCTTATTTGGATATTATTTTGTGATTAATTTGGCTGTGGTCGTGGTCAATTATTTGCAGCCATGGAAAATACTGCATCAGATCGCATTTTTTGCCACGATGTTTATTGGTGGATCGGTGATTGGGATTTACGCGGAAAATTCGCAACTGAATACCCTTGATATCATTTTATGGTTGCATATTGCACTGTTTATTTGGCTCAGTATCCGATATAGCCAGTTGATGGTGGCAGAGCAACAGCAACAACGAGAATCAGAAACCCGCTCAAATAATAAAAAGCTTCAACCGATTTTAGATGTGGGACTTATTTTTAGTGTCCCTGTACTGGGGTTTTCTCTACATGCTTTTTTAATGCATGATTCTACTGTCGCGCTGACATGGGGAGCAGCAGCATTGGCAGTAACGTATGGGCTATTGAATGTTTGGATTAAGCGTCAACATCCGCAATTGTCTATCTTAGCCAAAAGCTTCTTTATTCTGGCGGTCGTGTTTACCGCTTTGATCTTTCCGTTGGCAAAAGGAGCACATTGGACATCTACAGGTTGGGTGATTCAAGGCACAGCGTTAATTGTTTGGGGCATTACCGAACGCTATCGTCTTAGTCGTTATGTCGGTGTAGCCTTGGTATTACTTAGTACTATCGCCCTGATGTACCAAATCTGGTCGAATAATGATTTTCCTATTTTAACGACCTGCATTTATGCGATCGCACAATTTATTTCGGCATTTTATTTATTGCATTATCAGGACGTAGAAAAATATTTCAGCGCTCGTATCTTGGGGGGTATTTTTCTTGTTTCAGGCATGTATGCAGGCGCTATTGCAGGTGTTGAGCTGATGCACTGGCAGCCATGGGCATTCAGCTGCTTAATAGCCATCGCGACGGTTTTGCTGGCTTGTTTTAGCGTAGTTGTACAGTTTAAATCCAAATTGGAATGGCAAGGTGTGCAACTCACGTTGCTGGGTGGTTTATTGCTGCTACTTTATGGTTTGAGTGTACTTGAACAAGTGTTTACAACGCAGCGATGGACTGGTCAAACCGTACAGTTCAGTTTTGCAATCAGTGCATTATTGTTAAATCTGATGTTGATATTCATGCAGCGTTCATGGGCACGAATGGCAAATCAGCTGTGGGCCACAATGTTATGTCTTGCACTTGCTGGTATGGGGCTTGCCATTTTCCCACAAATGCCAATTGCAGCTTTAGGTGTTCTGCCTCTGTTCTATGCGTTCTATGGATTTTTCACAGCGAAGCGTGACTTTATTGATCAGACATTTGTATGGGGACTTGGGCTATTGTGGTTGCTGGTCTTCAATTTAGACTCATATTCGGCTGTTCATTATTATGTAGCCCCGTTGTTGAACCTTACCGACTTACTGTCTTTGCTCATGTTTACAGGCTTGTTATGGATCATCTATCGACATGATTTTGAGAAGCAGTCTTCCCTAGAATGGGGCGTTAAAATTAGCACGATTCTGATGGGACTTTTGGTGTTCAGTAGTATCGTGGTTCGAGCCATGCATCATTATCTGGCAACGCCGTTATGGGGGAGTGCAATTTGGCATGATGGTTCGGTACAACTCAGTTTGACTTTGTTGTGGGTGGTTTTAGCTTTTGTATTAATGACTTTTTCAAGCCAACGTCATATCCGTCAAATTTGGTTTGTTGGCGCAGCGTTGCTCGCGATTGTGGTACTTAAATTATTGTTATTGGATCTATCGCAAAGCGGTACTCTCACACGGGTCATTTCTTTTATTGCTTCTGGCGCGGTCATGTTGCTGATCGCGTATATTGCACCATTACCTCCAAGCCTGAATGAGCAAAAAAAAGAGCGATAATTTTATCGCTCTTTGGGCTCTCTTTTGAGTTCTTTCTCATGGGCATATTGATCAATCTCATCACGCGCTTTGGGACGAGGGCGGTCAATAATCCCCATTTTAGGGACTGGAATCTCAATATGATTTTTTAAGAAACCATTACGTATACGTTCTTGCAGTTCATCGCGTGCTTTTAAGAATATTTCTTGTCGACACCACACGGCAAACAGAATTTCGATGGTCGATTCACGAAAGGCCGTTACGGTGACCTCGGGTTTAGGATCATCCAAGGCCAAGGGATATTGAGCAGCAACATCTAACAGCACTTCACGAACTTTAATGATGTCTTCCTGAAAGTTAATTGCTAGGGTAATTGGAATTCGCCGAATGGGGAATTTGGATAAGTTCAGTACGGGAGTACGAATCAACTGTTCGTTTGGTAAACGTACATAAATATTATCTAAAGTCAGTAGCTTTACCGAGAGCAGATCAATAGAAATAACTTCTCCCTCAATGGTCTGACCACGAATGAGGGTAATTTGAATGGTATCTCCAACCTCAAAGGAGCCTTCACCAATCAGGAATAGACCACTAATTAAGTTACTGGCAGAAGTTTGTGAGGCGAAACCAAGTGCGACGGTGAAAATACCCGCGGCACCAATAAACACACTGAGTTTAAAGCCCGCTTCTTTGAGGCTTGCCATTAGAAACAGCACGAAAATAAAGTAAAAAATCCCGCGACGCCAAACCATGCTTTGGTGGGCATTAAAGTTTTGCCCAACCGTTCGTATAAAGGTATTGGAAATCAGGCGCGCAAAGATAAAACCAATCAGACACAGGACCAGTGCGACCAAGATCTCACTGATTCTTTCGAAGTTGATATTGGTAAAAATTTCCTTCAAGCTGACTGCAACATCTTTAGGAATATTGGTCTCTGGCATATCAGTATCCTAAAAAAATGAGTCAAACATATTGAACAAGGCACCACCCGGTGAGCGAGGTGCATGTACATAAGTGACTTCACCCGCCAAAGGTGGAGTGCGGTTTTCAATTTTAATGCGTGGTGGTCGAGTTAAATCTTCGTGAATGACTTTAATTTGTGACGTCCATAGACGGTCGGTACTTTCACTGTAAAAAAGTGGTAGTGCTGAAACAGGGATATTCATCCGATCAAAACGGAGTTGTTGACCACTGGTATTGTGGAACTCAATCGGTGTGACCGCTCGAAATGGACTGGGTTTAAGTAAATTTAACTCCGTACGTCCATCTACTGAGGTTGCATAGCAGACCTCACCTGTGCGGCGGTCGGGACCAAACCATGTATCTTTAGGTTGCATCATTGGAAGGTCAAATAATGGTTCACGCTGACTTTCAACAAAACCAGCAATCCAGAGCGGCGTACTAATGTAGAGGGTTCCGCGTTGCCCCGCAGGAATATAAATGGGGTCGACAGGTTTGATCACGACAGATCGGTCGGCCAAACGTGGCATCAAATGAAATGTTTCATGCGTTTGACGAAACATGTAACGCTCAATTTTGATAGGGTGTGGAAAAGCAAATTCAGGATCTTTAATGATATTCCATTGGCGCTCAGAATCTTTTTGATATTGTGGGCGATGATATTCAAGTCGCCATTCATTGATACTTCGTGCGAGACGAAACAATAAAGAGCCGAACTGCCATGTTCTAGCTTGATTTAATTCGAATTTTTGCTCACCCCACCATTTGAGTGAGGGGCGTTCAGCTTGATGATGCTCGAAATCAGATGATGCCAAAATAAAAAAATCCTCTAGTCAGTTTAGTTAAAAACAGACTTCACGCTGTCATACGCTTAGAGTACACTCAAAAGCCTCTTTTTCATCATTATAATTTTGTGATGCAAATACTTAAACAAATACAAATTCCTTATAGCTTTGCCAAACGACATGGCGTTTTACTTCGATATGATGGGGAACAGGTTTTTATTGTACGCCGTGAAAATACTGCATGGATTGCATTACAAGAAGCACGCCGGTTACTCAATGTGCCTGCACACTATGAAATATTAGATGATCAACGTTTTAATGCCTTACTTAGTTCTAGTTATGCTGGGGACACAGGCGAGTCACAGCAAGTAGCTGCGGGGCTGGAAGATCATCCAGATTTACTCAGTTTGGCAGATCAAGTGCCAGAAGCTGAAGATCTCATGGATCAAGAAGATGATGCTCCGATTGTACGTTTAATTAACGCCTTGCTTTCAGAAGCAATTCGCGTTGGTGCTTCGGATATTCATATTGAAGCCTTCGAAAAAAAACTCTCGGTACGCTTGCGAGTGGATGGTCAGTTACGCGAAATTGTGCAACCTCGCCGTGAATTGGCACCGCTCTTGGTGTCGCGGATTAAAGTCATGGCAAAATTGGATATTGCTGAAAAGCGGATTCCTCAGGATGGCCGTATTTCATTGCGCCTTGCAGGGCGTGAAGTCGATGTGCGTGTCTCGACTTTGCCATCATCCCATGGTGAACGTGTGGTAATGCGTTTGTTAGATAAACAAGCAGGTCGTTTGAATATGACCCATTTGGGCTTGTTGAAACCTGACTACGAGCGTTTAACTCAATTGGTGCATCGTCCACACGGCATTATTTTGGTAACTGGACCGACAGGTTCGGGTAAGACCACCACGTTATACGCAGCCTTATCAGACCTCAATGACAATACCCGCAATATTTTAACTGCTGAAGATCCAATTGAGTATCAGTTGGAAGGGATTGGTCAGACACAAGTCAATACCAAGGTGGATATGACCTTTGCACGGGCATTAAAAGCCATGTTGCGTCAAGATCCTGATGTGGTGATGGTGGGGGAAATTCGTGATTTAGAAACGGCCGAAATTGCAGTGCAAGCCTCCTTAACGGGGCATTTAGTCTTATCGACTTTGCATACCAATACCGCAATTGGTGCGGTGACTCGATTAAAAGATATGGGCATTGAACCTTTCTTACTTTCAAGTTCCCTCATTGGGGTGATTGCACAACGTTTGGTTCGTACGCTTTGCCCACATTGCACCACATGGCATGAGGCAGACCCATTTGAACAACAGATTTTTAAGCCGATTGTTTCTTCGGTAGAAGGCTTAAAATTGCCAGAGCCACAGGGGTGTGAACAATGTTCACATGTGGGTTTTAGTGGGCGAACCGCCATTTATGAAATTGTATCTGTAGATGAGTCTATGCGCCGTTTAATACATGGCAATGCTGCTGAATTTGAATTAGAAACTTATGCGCGGCAGAATTCAGGCTCTATTCGAGAGGATGGTTTGAGAAAAGTTTTGGCAGGTAAAACGACTTTGGAAGAAGTGCTGCGTGTGACCAATGAAGCTGCTGAATAACTGAAAGTGATGGGTTATTTCGTTAATTTTCTCTTTCATTTTAGAAAAAGGATGGTGAAAGAGAAATTAACTAATTTTAAAAATATTTTAAAAAGCATTGCTTAAGGTCTGATTGGTCTAGTTGAAATATTAGCTTTGAGGAATTGATCGTAATGGTTTTTGTGTTGCTAAAAAATGATGTAAGTCGCTATGCAACTTAACGTAAGAACAAATAGATTTTAATAATGAATAAACTTTTAATTTCCTTTTTTTTAATAAGTGGGGCATTTATTGCCCAGTAAAGTTTTGCTGATACTGAATTGTTTAAGGTGTATAAGCAATGTCATGATGAGATGGAGTGGTCTTGTGATGTCATTAGAAACATTAATAGCAAGAAAGAAAAAGTTTATGGTGGTGTGAAATCACCACAGGTTGAGCGTCTAAATCAAAATTATTACCATGTTCAAATGTCATGTGGTAGCCCATGCCAAATCCATCGTTTTCTAGCGAAAAATAAACAGGCGGATGATGCGACTCAAGAATTCATCACGATTGATGCTCAGCGTAATTGCCTAATCGAAACAGATTCTGAACAGAATAAAATTACTGCACGCCAATTAAATTCGAAACAAAGACATACTTTGATTAGTACACAGCACCATAGTTTTGAAAATGTTCCTATTTTTGATATCGCTCAATATACCGTGTTTCAGGGTTCTTCTTATTTTGATCAACTAGGAAATCTCGTGTTGATTGCTAATTATGATGGGGATAATGGTGAAAAGGTGCAGTTTAAAAAGATATTTCCGAACCCTTGTAGGTTATGAAGTTTCTATCCCGAAGTGATGACTTCGGGATAGAAAATGTGACTTAAACAATCACATTTAATGTCACATCAATATTGCCACGTGTTGCATTTGAGTAAGGGCAAACAATATGTGCCGCATCTACCAATTTTTGTGCTTCAGTTTGCTCTAAACCTTCTAAGTGAATGTTCAAGGTCACTTGAATACTAAAGCCTGTTGGAATTGGGCCAATTCCAACCTCACCTTCGATATACACATCAGGGGTAATTTTGAGATGATCGCGGTTGGCAACGAATTTCATGGCACCTAGAAAACACGCCGAATAGCCCGCAGCGAATAATTGTTCAGGGTTTGTTCCACCACCCATACCGCCCATTTCTTTAGGGACAGTCAGTTTTACATCTAAAATTCCATCTGAAGAGACTGCGCGACCATCACGACCACCTGTGGCTTTTGCATGTGCGGTATAAACTACTTGTTCTAGAGACATTGTATTCACCTATATTTATGTCGAATGCAAATATATCGTACACGATTTAATTTGCAGTGCAAGTATTAAACAATCAAATTGATATATAGACACAGTCTATTTTTTAGATCAATTGAGTTTTGTGAAGATCTGTTTACCACAAGCTTGGCATACAAATTTGGCAAACATCTTTAAGCTCAAGCCAAGAACTCATTTTTAGTTGAAAATGCGCCAAGCTAAATATTTAACTTCATTATTGATAAATAGTGGTTTTATTCAAAAAGAAATCAGGTGAGTAAGGCTTTTAACCAAACTGAACTAATCGGCGATGTTGCATTAAAGGCATCGACTCACGAATTTGTTGCTGTTCTTGTAAGTCAAAAGGAACGGTAATGAGTTGTGTTCCTTCAGTTGTAATCAGATCGAGCAATTGCCCACGACTATTGGTGGCAGCAGTATGTCCCCAAGTCTGACGTTTTTCACCATGCCAGCCTTGTTGAGCAGCCCCTAGCACTTGGCATTGACTGTCCATGGCACGTGCTTGTAAAAGTAATTGCCAATGCATTTGACCTGTAGTGTAAGTAAAGGCGGCAGGAGCCGTTAAAATATTGGTACCACGCGCACGTAAATGTAAAGCCAGTTCTGGGAAACGGAGGTCATAGCAGACCATCATCCCAATGTTGCCAAAAGGGGTTTGTGCAACCACAATGTCGGTACCAGGTTCAAAAAACTTGGATTCTTGGTAGCCACCTACAGCATCACCCACTTGCACATCAAACAAATGAATTTTGTCGTAACGCGCTTCGGTACGTTCAGGGCTAATACACAAACTGACTGTGCGCACACGACCATCTGCAATTACAGAACCATCTGGGCGAAACGGGCAAGGTAAAGTCCCTGCAATAATCCACATTTGATACTGGTGAGCTAAAGCTTCGAGTCGTTTTTGAATGCTTTCAAATTGCGCTGCTGTTTCACGTTGCTTGCCAGCAGCAAAACATACGAAATTTTCTGGAAACACGATCAAGGAAGAACCCTGTGCTTTACTCTGTTGAATCAATGATTCGATGACATTGAAGTTATCTTCAATGTCATTTTGAGAATTCATTTGAGCAACAGAAAGTAAAGACATCAGTTTATCCTTGTATCAAGTACATTAAGCGTTTTGTTGATGAGACGCTTGTTCCAAATTATCTTGTTCTTTTTGGAGTTGTTTGACTAATGGCTCAAACATATTTTGATTATTTTCGTTCAATTTCATCAAGGTTTTATGTGCATCAAGTACGGTTGTCAGCATATTTGAGTTGGTCACGTGTTCTTCCATTAACTCACGTGTGCATACACTAGGATCACCGCAGTAATTCAAGATGACAAAAACCTGACCTAAGCCCATGCTATTGGCTAAAGTCGTAATATCTGGATTGGTTGATAACATGACAGCCTGAATGTTATGCGCTTGTTTTAGCTTCAAACCAAGTTTCGCTAAAATGCCTAACACTGTGCTATCGATAAATGTAGTTTGGGTTAAATCTACGATTGCCCCAACGACATTTGACTGTTGTTCAATACGGTTTAAAAGTTTGTCTAGACTGATACAAGATTGGGCTCGCACTTCGCCAATAAGCTTAAAAATATGCGTTCCGTCCAAACTTGCATATTCAACATGACCTGTTGACATATAAATGCCATTTGCAGAGAAGGATTTTAAAATTATCACATAGGGCAACTGTAGACTCAAGTATTCTTGAGTCGTAGATACCTACTAAATTATTTAAGTCATTGAAAAATAATTTAATTCATTCTGCATAAACTTAAGATGGCAATATCATCTGCTACATGTTCAGGGGCTTGAAATGATTGATTTTGCAAATGGAAGACCAATTGTTCGAATTGTTCGTTCAATCCACCATCAAAAGGTTCGAGGGCACCATCCGAGCAAATAATGAAACGTGAGTGCTTGTTTAATGTACATTCGAATTCTTCTACTTCTAAATCTTCAGTTAAACCGAGTGGAAAACTGCTGGTATTCAAAATTTTAGGTGGATGATTTGGTTCCAACATAATTGCGGGGGGATAGTGTCCAGCGCTGGACCATTTTAAGACATGAGTCTCTAAATTTAATGTGCCAGCAATCATGGTGATGTGCTTTTCAATATTTTCTTGTACCAACATCCCATTCAGTTTTTTAATCAATTCTCTTGGTGTTTTTGAGCGACCATGAAAGGCAGCCATCCAAGAGGTGAGTAAACTGCTGGTGACACCATGACCAGATACATCAGCCAAATAGAAAATGATTTCTTTATCACTGAGCTTCCAATAGTCGTACCAATCGCCAGAAAGATAGGCTGAAGGTTGAAACAGTGTTTCTACACGATAATTGGTCAGTTCAATTGGATTAGGGAGTAATCTTTTCTGAAGTTCGGCAGCAGACGGTAAATCACGACTGTCCTGATTACGTTTATATTGAGCATCAATTTTCAATAATGAATGTTCAGGGTTGGCTGGCAAACGATTCCAGATCCAACCTGCAAGTGCTCCGAGCTCCCAGGCTTGGGCCAAAGCAGTCCCTTCATTTTCAAAAGCCATTACAATGGTGGGTAAATTCCACTGATGGATTAGGTAATCTTGTACATCAGCAATTGCGATAATAGTAGGATCATACAAGTCAATATCATTAATTTGAATCATCTGCACACTTGGAAGTGTATTAAGCACCTGATCTAAATAAGGAATATTGCGAGTTGGTTGAATGAAATACATATATATATTGTATGATCCTTTAGATTTACTCGTTAGATGTACTATATCAATCAAGTAATAGCTAGAAAAAATAATGCTTTTCAGTGCAAATAAGTTTTACAAATTATTCAGAAGGCTTTGAGGTATCTTCATTTGGAGTGTCATCAATACCATCATCCGATTCTTCATCCACAAAGGAAATATTATCAGCATCAAGCCCTTGCTTTTGTGCAATTTCAAAATTCTTACGTTGTAAATAGATATCACGAATCGCTGCGTAGCGGTCACCTTGTAATACATCTTCTACATCAAGAATTTGGGCGCGTGCATCAATACCACGTAGCAATTGATCTGACCAATATAAGCCATCGTTATCTGCAAAGATGTATTTTTGTGGGCGTGCTTGACCATCAACAGCAAAACCAAATCCATCCCGGAAAGTACTTGGACCTATAATTGGTAAAACTAGATAAGGACCAGACGGAACACCGTAATAACCCAGTGTCGTGCCCAAACCTTCTTCTTCCATTTCTAAACCTAAACGTCGCGCTGGATCAGCAAAACCTAAAGTTGTCACGGTATTAATGGTAAAACGACCTAGAGACTTGGCCGCACGTGATGGACGACCTTGCACCAATTGATTTACAACATTCCAAGGTTCATTTAAGTTTTTACGAAATGAACGATAGGCACCGCGGACACTGTCAGGAACTTTGGTTTTATATTGTACTGCTACAGGTCGAGCAAAATTTCGGTCTAAGAAATCATTGAATGCAAAGGTTTCACGGTTCAGTGCTTCTAAAGGGTCTTTGATGCTATCAGGCTGTGCAGCATTAGCATTCACTTTTAAATCATTGGCTTTTACATTTTTGAGTTCTTTTAATGACTCAAGTCTAGAAACCTGAGTAGTAGATGAAGCATCGGGCGCAACTTCATTTACAGGAGTTTCGCTTGAAGCTGTAGCAGATAGATCATCATTTGCTTGAACAGTAGAAGCAAAACTAACAGCTAAAAGTGTCGCACATAAATAATAGTGAGTATGTTGCATAATAGATCCAAGACGGTTCTTAATGTTATAAGCAACTTAAGAAGTCAAAAATAAAGAGTATGAGCGTATTGTAACAGTTGTTTTCTTAAGAGTATTAAAACAAATTTGATCAAAATATGTAATAAAACCGTGTAATAGATTATTAATTAACCGTACAAGCGCTATTTTTGAAATAATTTAAAAAAGGGTATTGCAACGAGTTGGGAATACTGTAGAATGCACATCCATCGGCGGTGATGTTGATTAAAACTTGTTGAGAAACAAGGATTTAGCCCAAGCGGTAGAATCTGGAAGTCTTGAATGAGTTTGAAAAATAATTAACAAAACCTGTTGACTTCTTCTTAGAAGAGAGTAACATAGCCGACCTAGCTTGATGGTGACGAATCATCGAGAAGATCATTAAGAGATTATGAAGAACAACTTGTGTGGATTTTTACTGATTGATCGATCGAAATTATTTTCATTG
>NZ_SJOD01000010.1 GCF_004331175.1 Acinetobacter sp. ANC 4178 | reverse complement strand
ATCCACACAAGTTGTTCTTCATAATCTCTTAATGATCTTCTCGATGATTCGTCACCATCAAGCTAGGTCGGCTATGTTACTCTCTTCTAAGAAGAAGTCAACAGGTTTTGTTAATTATTTTTCAAACTCATTCAAGACTTCCAGATTCTACCGCTTGGGCTAAATCCTTGTTTCTCAACAAGTTTTAATCAACATCACCGCCGATGGATGTGCATTCTACAGCATTCCTCACCCAACACAACCCCCTTTTTAAATTATTTTGCACATGTGTTGGTTTTTTCCACAAAATAATGCAAATAACGTGTTTTTCATTCATTTTTTAATCGTTTTCTAACCTAAATCGCATATTTATTTTCATTTGAGGTGTATTTTTTTGCTTTTTTCTTAGCTGTTAAAAGAGAAAAAGCACAACATTAATGTTGTGCTTTTTCTCTTTTGTCATTCGAAGAATTAAAATGAGCTTTCCAATGCTTCTAATTCCATCATCAAGGTCAGCATTTCTTCTTCGATTTGCTCTAATTTTGCGTTTAACTGATTTTGTTCATCCATCAGTTTCAGCAAATCTTGTTTACGCTCGGCTTCATATAAACTGCTATCGCCCAACAAAGTTTCAATTTCTTGTAGGCGCGGCTGTAATTTTTCCATCTGCGATTCGTATTTTTCAATATTTTTACGAATGGGGCGACTGAGTTCACGTTGACGCGCTGCTTCTTTGCGTTGCGCCTCTTTGTCCAATTTAGAAATAGTGGCTTTTACTTCAACTTGGGATTGAACTGGAGCAGAGGGTTGTTGCCCATTCTTCATCATATCGATACGTGCTTGGCGTAACCATTCGGCATAAGCCGTCAAGTCACCGTCGAATTCACGACAAGTTCCATTATGTACCAACAATAGTTCATCACAAACGCTGGCAATGAGTTGGCGTTCATGCGAAACAAGAACCACCGCACCTTCAAAATCTTGGAGTGCCATAGTCAGTGCATGACGCATATCTAAGTCTAAATGGTTGGTCGGTTCATCTAGAATTAAAACATTTGGACGTTGCCATACAATGAGTGCTAAAGCCAAACGTGCTCGTTCCCCCCCCGAGAAACTTTCACTTGGTGTGTCCATACGTTCGCCACTAAAACCAAAGCTGCCCAAGAAAGAACGTAAACTGGCTTCACTGATTTTTTTATCGGCAATACGCGCCAATTGCAGCATTGGGCTGGCATTCCCATCCAAAGCATCCATTTGATGCTGAGCAAAGTAACCAATATTTAATAGTTCAGAGTCTTTACGCGTCCCTTGTAATAGTTTTAGATCGCCCACCAGTGATTTAATTAAGGTTGATTTACCTGCACCATTCATTCCCAATAAACCAATTCGGCTGGTTGGGGTAATTTGCAAATTCACATTGGTTACAATCAGTTTTTCACCGTAACCGATATCGGTATTTTCAAGTTCCAATAAAGGTGAACTCATTTTTGACGGTTCACGGAAACTAAAGGTAAACGGCGTATCGACATGCGCAGCAGAAAGTTCCTGCATACGTTCCAATTGTTTAATTCGACTTTGCGCTTGTTTGGCTTTGGTGGCTTGTGCTTTAAAGCGGTCAATATATTTCTGCAAATGGGCACGGGTTTCTAATTGCTTTTCGTAGGCTTGTTGTTGCTGTGCTAGACGTTCACTACGGGTACGTTCGAAAGTCGAGTAATTGCCCGTATATAAAGTCAATTCTTGATTTTCAATATGCAGAATATGGTCGGTAATGGCATCCAAGAAATCACGGTCATGCGAAATAAGAACCAAAGTGCCTTCATAGGCTTTTAACCAATCTTCTAACCACAGAATTGCATCTAAGTCTAAATGGTTGGTCGGTTCATCGAGTAACAGTAAATCTGAACGACTCATGAGGGTACGCGCAAGGTTCAAACGCATACGCCAACCGCCCGAGAAACTTGAAACATCGAGCTGGGATTGATGTTCAAAGAACCCTAAACCTGCCATAAGTTGTGAGGCTTTAGCGGCGGCAGAATAACCATGAATTTCATCAAAGCGACCATATAAATGCGCCAGCTCATCATTACTTAAGCTTTCTGGATGATCCAGTTTGTTCTGAATTTCCCAAAATTCTTCATCGCCTGATAAAACAAAATCAATGGCTTTCATATCTAAGGCTTTAATTTCTTGCGCCATATGGGCAACGGTCCACACCGCTGGACGGGTTAAATATCCCCCGTCAGACTCCATTCCCCCCAAGAGCGCAGAAAATAAGGTTGATTTACCAGCGCCATTTACGCCAGTTAAACCAATTTTCCAACCAGGATGCAATTGCATCGAGGCTTTTTGGAAGAGTACGCGTCCACCACGACGAATTGAAAGTTGGTCTAATTGGATCATCACAAACACTGGCAGATAAAAAGTTAGCGCTATTCTAAAGGAAGTCGCTTAGAAAAGAAAAAGCACCAAGGCTATATACAGCGAAATGTTATCTATCGGAAATAGAGCAAAAGCTCTATTTTATTCAAAAAAAACATGTTTATATAAATTTGTTCTGAAAAATCAAAAAAATGAGGTGAAATAGTGAAAAAAGCCTTTTTTGTCTTGTCTACAGCAACACTATTCAATTTGTCTAATTTAGCGCATGCAAATATTAATGTTTGCGTTTTTGATTTGCTCGGTAAGTCTGGGGAATCTTATAAATTTCTTGAAGAATGGGCATTGGCCAGTAAAAATTGGGATGCCAATATCGACCTAACGGCTTATAAAGATGAAGCCAAATTAGACCAAGACTTCAAAGCTGGAAAATGTGACGGTTTTTATATGACCTCCATGCGTGCCCGTAATTATAATAAGTTTGCGGGTTCAATTGATGCATTGGGCGGGGTGCCCAACAACGCGATTGCACAAAAAGCCATTATTTATGTGCTAGACAAGCGCAATCAGAAACGCCTCATCACCAAATCAGGTAAAGAAACCTATGAAGTGGCAGGGATTGGTCAGATTGGCCCAGCCTATTTATTTGTACGAGATAAGTCGGTCAATACTGTTGAAAAACTCAATGGTAAAAAAATTGCAGTCATGGAATTTGATCAGGCGCAAAAAATTATGGTGAAACGCGTCAATGCCGTTCCAGTAATGTCTGAAATTTCCAATTTTGTGAAAAAATTTAATCAGAATGAAGTCGATGTCGTACCTGCGCCGGCTTATGCCTTTAAACCCCTCGAGATTTATAAAGGGCTCGGCAATAACGGCGCAATGGTCAATTTTCCAGTATTAAATGTCACGGCAGACCTGATTATTCGACCAGAGCAATTTCCAGAAGGTTTTGCCACTCAATCTCGGCAATGGTTTGTCCGCCAATTGCCTAAAAGTTTTGCCATGGTGCAACGGGTTGAAGCCACTATTCCAAGCAAATATCGCATGGAACTCAACAAAGATGACAAAGAAAAATATCAAAAATTGTTGCGTGATGCGCGCATGGATCTGACGCAACAAGGCATCTATGACCCCACCATGATGACAGTACTGAAAAAAGCCAGATGTACGGTTGAACGTACTAATTTTGAATGCTCACTGGGCGGGGAATAATTTAATGATAATTTTCCTATCCCCAAATCCTAATTTAATTCACTGATTTTAATTGAAACACCGCTTTGAATTGGACAATTTGACAGCAATTTTGCTGAGTGTGTCATTTTTTTATTTAAAAATGGAGTAAATACTCTATTTATAAATACAAAACTTGCTTAATATTGTTTGCGTGTAAGGACACTTAAAACAATAACCAATCTGAAAAGGATGAACACAATGAAAAAAGTCATGTTCGGTTTAGCTGCTTTGACTGCTGTAGGTCTGTCTACGACCGCACAAGCAGCAAAAGTGGATATCTGTGTTTTCGATTTGCTCGGTAAGTCTGGTGAATCTTATCAAATGGCACAAGAATGGGCATTAGCAGCAAAAAGCTGGGGGGCAGAAATCAACCTGATTCCACGACAAGATGAAGCTGTAGCCGACAACGATTTTAAAGCGGGTAAATGTGACGGCGTTTTTATGACGGCAATGCGCGCCCGCCAATACAATAAATTTGCAGGTTCAATTGATGCTTTAGGGGGTGCCCCAAGTAATGCAATTGCACAGAAAGCCATTAGTTTTGCCTTAGACCAACGCAATGCCAGTAAAATGGTCACGACATTAAGCGGCAAAAAATATGAAGTGGCAGGGATTGCACCGCTTGGTTCCGCCTTTATTTTCGTCCGTGATAAAAGTATCAATTCCATAGAAAAAGCTGCGGGGAAAAAATTTGCAGTCTTGGGCTATGACCAAGCACAAAAAATCATGGTACAACGTGTGGGTGCCCAAGCGGTCATTTCAGATGTTTCAAATTTCGTGGCTAAATTTAATAATGGTCAAGTCGACATGGTGGGTGCCCCAGCCTATGCATATAAACCTCTCGAAATTTATAAAGGTTTAGGCAATAACGGTGCAATGTTTAACTTTCCAGTTCTACAAGTGACTGCCGACTTTGTGATTCGTCCTGAGCAATTCCCTGCTGGTTTTGGACAAAAATCCCGTGATTGGTTTGTGAAGAATTTACCAAAAAGCTTCTCGATGATTAATCGTCTTGAAGCGGGTATCCCTGCCAAATACCGCATGAATTTAACTGCAGATGATAAAATTAAATACCAGAAAATGTTACGTGATGGTCGTATCGACCTGACTAAGCAAGGCATTTATGATGCGGGCATGATGAGTGTCTTGAAAAAGGCGCGTTGCTCTGTCGATAAAGCCAATTTCGAATGTTCTATGGCGGGTGAATAAAGCATAAATCAATAACTAAGGCCTAGATTATTCTAGGCTTTTTTATTTAAGTTTTTGTCTAAAGTGCCAATGTTAAGGGATAAAAACACGCTAATCTTAAGCTCAGGTAAACACATTGTTTTACCGCTTAAAATGATGAACAACATCATCCCAACAATATAAAAAGAATGGAATAAGGACAATTCACATGATGAAACGATCATCAATGCAATTTTTGATGGGACTTGGGCTATGTGCGAGCACCAGTTTTGTTCAAGCCAAACAAGTAGTGTGCGTATTTGATTTTGTCGGTAAAAGTGGCGATGTCTACGCCCTCATGAAAGATTATCAATTGGCGGCTAAAAATTGGGGGGCAGATATTGAACTACGCGTGGCGCAAAATGAAGCCGTCATTGCTGAAGATTTTAAAGCAGGGAAATGCGATGGCATTAGTGTGACAGGTATGCGCGGACGTCAATTTAATGATTTTACCGGTTCACTGGATGCCATTGGGGCCATCCCTAATCTGAAATTAGCGGTTAAAGTCATGCAAGGTTTAGCCAATCCTACTTTTAGCAAATATATGGTAAAAGGCAAATATGAAATTGCAGGCGTCATTCCTGTCGGCGATGCCTATCTGTTGGTCAATGATCGTAGCATCAATACCGTCGCCAAAGCCGCAGGCAAAAAGATTGCTGTGCTGGATTATGATCAAGCGCAAAAAATTATGGTGCAACAAGTCGGCGCCCAAGCTGTTAGTTCCGATGTCACCAATTTTGGCAGTAAATTTAACAATGGTCAGGTTGATATTATTGGGGCACCTGCCGCTGCGTTTAAAGCACTAGAATTACATAAAGGTTTGGGCAGCAAAGGGGCGATTGTGAATTACCCAATTTTACAAGTCACAGGCAATATCATTATTCGTCCCGACCGTTTCCCTAAAGGCTATGGTCAACAATCACGTGAATGGGTTAAATCACAACTTCCACGTGCTTTTGGCATTTTAGGTAAAATGAAAGCCGATATTCCAAACAAATACTGGATGGACGTCCCCGCTCCTGATAAACCTGGCTATCAAAAGATGATGCGTGACGCGCGTATTAATTTGACCCAACAAGGGGTATATGACAAACGGATGATGAAATTGCTGTGGCAATTCCGCTGTAAAGAAGATGCCAAAAATTTTGAATGTGGTCTACAAGATGAAAACTACAAATAATCTTGATAAAATTACTCTGATTTGACTTTTAATCTTCAAATATTGACCATATATTGAGTATGCTATACTAGAGATATGGTCTTTTTCATTTTTAAAAGACCCATGAACCGAACAGAGGAATCCATCATGACAGCTCCAACGCTTGTGTTGACCGACAGTGCTGCAAATAAAGTACGCCAATTGCGCGATAGTGAAGGCAACCAAGATCTCATGTTACGTGTCTATGTAACAGGCGGGGGTTGTTCAGGCTTTTCTTATGGCTTTAACTTTGCCGACAATATGAATGAAGATGACGCCGAATTCATCAATGGTGATGTGAAAATGTTGGTCGACTCTCTTAGCTACCAATATTTAATCGGTTCTGTGGTTGATTATATTGAAGGTCTCGAAGGTTCACGCTTTATTGTGCAAAATCCAAATGCAACCACGACCTGTGGCTGTGGATCATCTTTCTCAATTTAAGTTGATCACAGATGTAAAAAAACCTCCCAATTCAGGAGGTTTTTTTACGGATATCTTCTCGACATTTAAACTGTCGTCATATTACCTAAAATACGATAACCGTCAGCGCCAGTTACCGCAGGTAAATTACCACTTAACTGCTCAACAAAGCGCTTCGCTAACCAAGCAAAAGCTGTAGCTTCCACCCAAGTCGGACTTAAGCCTAAATCTGCGGTACTTTGAACCGTCCATTGGTGCTTACGTAAACGCCAGCGTAATTGTTCTAAAAGTTGTGAGTTATAAGCACCACCGCCACAAACATAGACCTCGCCCGTATCCATCCCTGAGCGATAAATAGCTTTCTTAATGGCACGTGTGGTCAACTTTAATAGGGTCGCTTGGACATTTTCAGGACTATCTTCCAATTCATCATAAGCTAGCTCATCATTGCGCCAGTCCATGATCTGATCATCCAACCAATCCAAATTAAAATCTTCACGCCCCGTACTTTTAGGCGGCTCTTTGGCAAAAAAATCATGTGCCTGTAAACGCTCTAATAAACTGCGAATGGGTTGACCATAGGCAGCCCAGTTGCCATTTTCATCATAGGGTTGTCCGGTATAACGATGGCACCATGCATCCATCAGAATATTGGCAGGGCCAGTATCAAAACCAGCAACGAGCGCTGGTGCACCCGCAGGTAAAAGGCTGACATTAGCAATCCCTCCTAAATTTAGAATCACTCGGTGAATGCTTTCATGCTGAAATAATGCCTGATGAAAAGCTGGTACCAAGGGTGCGCCCTGCCCACCTGCCGCCATATCACGACGGCGGAAATCAGAGACCACAGGAATTTGAGTGATTTCAGTAATAATGTTGGGATCGCCAATTTGCAAAGTAAAACCATGTTCAGGACGATGACGAATGGTCTGCCCATGCGAACCAATGGCTTTAATTTGGCTACGGTCGAGTTGATGCTGTTCAATCAGCGTATTAATGCCTTCGCCAATCATTTTTGCCAAAGCCACATCAGCCTTGCCCATACGATCTATTTCATTATCATCTGGCAAAGTCAGTGCCATCAGTTCATTTCGTAAATCTGGATCAAACGCTAAAGTGAGCGTGGCATGCAACTGCAATGGGTCGAATGAAGCGGCCACAATATCTACCCCATCCATGCTGGTGCCGGTCATTACCCCAATATAGATTGCTGTCATGATTATTCTAAAGCCTGCAATGTGCTGAAAAAGTGTTAGTATATCGCACAAATTGAATAACTGATGTGTTTGGGTTTTGTGATGTCAAATTTCCTGCCGGCTGAAGAACAACTTGCCCTCATTCAACGAGGCACTCATGAAATTATCTCTGAAGAGGATCTGTTAAAGAAACTCAAAGAGAATCGTCCTCTAAAAATTAAAGCGGGCTTCGACCCGACTGCACCAGACTTGCACTTGGGGCATACCGTTTTAATTAATAAATTGAAAACTTTCCAAGACCTCGGTCATGATGTCACTTTTTTGATTGGTGACTATACCGCCATGATTGGTGATCCAACTGGTAAAAGTGCCACTCGCCCACCGTTGTCACGTGAGCAAGTACTGGAAAATGCCAAAACATATCAAGAACAAGTCTTTAAGATTCTTGATCCGAATAAAACCAAAGTGCGTTTTAACTCGGAATGGTTTGCCACTAAAACTGCGGCGGATTTAATTCAGTTGGCTTCACAGCAAACTGTGGCACGTATGTTAGAACGTGATGACTTCACGAAGCGTTATAACAATCAGCAACCGATTGCTATTCACGAATTCTTGTATCCACTGGTACAAGGCTATGACTCTGTTGCCTTACAGGCCGATGTAGAACTCGGTGGTACGGATCAAACTTTTAACTTGCTGATGGGTCGTACCTTACAAGGTCGTTACGATCAAGAAGCACAGGTTTGTATTACTGTGCCAATTCTTGAAGGCTTAGACGGCGTGAATAAAATGTCTAAATCTTTAGGCAACTACATTGGGGTATTTGATACGCCTGGGGCGATGTATCAAAAAGTCCTTTCCATGCCCGATGCTTTGATTGAACGTTATTTTGATCTGCTCAGCTTTAAATCACTTGAAGAAATCAAAGTCTTGTTGAAAGAAATTGAAGATGGACGCAACCCACAAGAAGTGAAGAAGATTCTTGCACTTGAGTTGGTTGAGCGTTTCCACGGTGCCGAAGCGGCTGCTAATGCACACAAAGGTGCAGGCAATATCATTACCGAAGGTGAACTGCCTGAAGGTACACCTGAAGTGACCATTTCACGTGCCGAATTTGGTGGTGAAATGTTTATTGCCTCAATTGTGCGTGCTGCCGGTCTAACTACAAATGCGGCGGCTGCTAAAGATGCTGTTTCACGTGGAGCCGTAAAAGTTGATTGGAATGTGGTGGATGCCAGCTTCTCTGTAAAAGAAAACACAACCTTGATTGTTCAATCTGGTAAAAAAGCCATTGCGAAAGTAACGTTTACTGACTAATCCGCAAAAGTGAAAAGCAGGTCACTTGACCTGCTTTTTTTATGCGGAAAATTAAATGATGTCAGCCAGTCGATCATTTTTTGTTTACAAAACGAAGTTCCATAATTTGCCATGCATCAGACTGATAATGCCATGTTTCTTGAATCATCTGTTCAGGCTGAGCCAAATACAACAAAATTCGGCATTCAGTTTGCGTCGGGTTAAACTCAAACATTTCAGTTTGAATATCTAAATGACGCGGTTTCCAGACACCATTTTGAACCGCATGCTCAATACATGCATAACGACTCAGATTACTTTCAACCTTGCCCTGTGCTTCATACACCACTTTAAATTCTGGATGCTCGTATACCATCAGCTCCTGTACTTGTCCCGTATAAAAAGCATTCAGCCAATGATCACGACATTGTTCCAAACTTAAATCCATATGCGTTCCGCTCAGTTATTTTTAGTTAGCATGCCAGAACAATACGACAGTTTAATAACCATCACCAAAAAACTACAAAGTCCATGCAATAAAAAAGCAGCCCGTAGGCTGCTCTTTTAAGATGACATGCGATTAGGCATCAATATCTGCATTTAAAGCATTCTCTTCAATGAAGGCACGACGTGGTTCCACATCATCCCCCATCAAGCAAGAGAACATACGATCAGCTTCAATCGCATCATCAATCGTCACTTGCAACATATTACGATTATCAGGATCCATTGTGGTTTCCCAAAGCTGCTCCGCATTCATCTCACCCAAGCCTTTATAGCGTTGGATCATCATGCCACGGCGCGAATCTTGTAAAATATGCTGCCACACTTGATGGAAATTGTGGACCGCAATCTTACGCTCGCCTTTTTCTAAATACGCACCTTCTTCAAGCAAGCTAAACCAGCTCTTCGAATTTTTCAGCAAACGCACATACTCACCCGAAGACAATAAGCCTGCATCGAGTAAATAGCTGTGCGGAAGGTTGTGCACATAAATCGTGATACGCGGGAAATACACTACTGCCTTTTGACCATCAGCCAACTCTTTATCGAAGGCTTCAAGCGTCAATTCTGGGCGTAAGCTCGGCTGCGTTTTTTCCACAGCGGCACGCAATTGCTCACCCCACTGTTGTACATAAGCCAAATCTTGTGAATGATCAAACTTATAAGCATCCATCGAGATCAAACCATCCAATAAGCTTGCAGGATAACGCTGGGTTAAACGCTGTAAACTTTTCTGTGAGGTTTGATAATCGGCAATTACCTTAGCCAAAGCTTCACCACGAATCGCTGGAGCTTCAGCACTGATATGCAAAGCCAGATCATCAATTGCATTTGAAATCAGGAAAGTTTCCAAAGCTTCATTATCTTTAATGTATTGCTCTTGCTTACCTTTTTTCAACTTATACAACGGTGGTTGGGCAATATAAATATGGCCGCGCTCCACCAATTCTGGCATTTGACGGAAGAAGAAGGTTAACAATAAGGTACGAATATGTGAACCATCGACGTCGGCATCGGTCATGATAATAATTTTGTGATAACGCAACTTATCAGGATTATATTCTTCTCGACCAATACCACAGCCCAAAGCCGTGATCAGCGTGCCGACTTCCTGAGAAGAAATCATCTTGTCAAAGCGCGCACGTTCCACGTTGAGGATTTTACCTTTCAGCGGTAAAATCGCCTGCATTTTACGGTTACGACCTTGTTTCGCCGAACCACCTGCAGAATCACCCTCGACCAGATACAATTCAGACATTGCAGGATCTTTTTCCTGACAGTCTGCCAATTTACCTGGCAAACCGGCAATATCTAAGGCACTTTTACGACGGGTCATTTCACGGGCTTTACGCGCAGCATCACGTGCACGAGCCGCATCAATAATTTTGCCTGCAATTGATTTTGCCGCAGCAGGGTTCTCAAGCAAGTATTCAGAGAATGCCTTGTTCATTGCTTGCTCTACCGCAGACTTCACTTCACTCGATACCAATTTTTCTTTGGTTTGTGAAGAGAACTTCGGATCTGGCACTTTAACCGAAATAATGGCGGTTAAACCTTCACGAGCATCATCCCCCGTGACTGCCACTTTTTCTTTTTTCAGCAAACTCTCATTTTCCATATAGCTGTTTAAGCCACGGGTCAACGCTGCACGGAAGCCTGCTAAATGTGTACCACCATCTTTTTGCGGAATATTGTTGGTAAAGCAACGGACATTTTCTTGATACGTGTCATTCCATTGCAAAGCCACTTCTACCCCAATGCCATTTTCAGCTTGGGTGGTAAAGTGGAAAATTTCATTCAGATGGTTTTTGCCCTGATTAATATATTTAACAAACTCAGACAAACCACCTTCGTAGTCGTACAGGTGTTCTAAATTAATTCGCTCATCGCGCAGAACAATGCGTACACCCGCATTCAAGAAAGATAATTCACGTAAGCGACGTGCCAAAATATCGACATTAAAAATCGTTTGACTAAACGTATCCGAACTTGGCCAAAAACGTACAATCGTGCCTGTGGTTTCTGTATTACCAATCACTTTAAGTGGATACTGCGGATCACCATGACGATATTCTTGTTGATGAATATGCCCAGCACGATGAATGGTTAACTCAAGTTTGCTCGACAAGGCATTTACAACGGAAACACCCACGCCGTGCAAACCACCTGAGACTTTATAACTATTATCGTCAAATTTACCGCCTGCATGCAGAATGGTTAAAATCACTTCTGCGGCAGAAACCCCTTCTTCAGGGTGGATGTCGGTTGGAATACCACGACCATTATCAGAAACACTGACCGACTCATCTTCATGAATCGTCACCAAGATTTCATCACAGTGACCTGCTAAAGCCTCATCAATGGCGTTATCCACCACCTCGAATACCATGTGATGCAAACCTGAACCATCATCAGTATCGCCAATATACATACCTGGGCGCTTACGAACGGCATCCAAACCACGCAACACTTTGATGCTAGAGGAATCATAAGCCTTTTCGTTGCTTTGTTCTGTTTGAGTGACAGATTGGTCTTCTGAACTCATGGTTACTCCCTAGTGAAAAATCGGTCTATCCAAAGATGGGAAATCATTGCACAACACATGCTACTCGACCATTTTCCACGTGGAACAATTGGTGGGAAATAGACAAGTCATGTAAATGTTTTTGCACAGATTCATGCTCTAAAGTGGTAATAAAAACTTGACTACCAAGTTGGCTTAATCGCTCAATTAAACGTTGTTGTGCGGCTAAATCTAATTCTGCTGTTAGATCATCTAATAATACCACAGTTTCCTTATTACAGGCATGTAGCATTGCAATCTGTGAGAGTTTTAGCGCCATAATCAACAGCTTTTTTTGGCCACGTGATAACACAATATCCGCCTCCCCCATTGGGGTTTTTAGGCGTAAATCGGCACGGTGTGGACCATATTCAGTATATCTTCGATCAACATCTTTTTGGTGGTAACTGCACAGGTCGTGCAGCAATCCATGTTCCGTATGAAAGCCAGCGACATATTCTAGCTCAATGCTTAAATTGGGCAGTAGATGCTGTAAATCTTGCTGAAAAAATACATTCCACTGTTCCACAATAGCAACCCGTTGTGAATGTAAAATCTCACCATATTCACCCAACATTTTATTCCATGGTTCCAAGCTTTCTAGGCTTAAATGTCGCTGCGATTTTAATAGGCTATTGCGTTGTTTTAAAGCACGTGAATAAAACTGCCAAGCATGATAAAACTCAGGTTCCACGTGAAACATCAGCCAGTCGAGCAACTGTCGTCTTGGTTTGGCACCATGATCAATAATATCGGTACTTTGCGGATCAATATGCTGTAAAGGTAATAATTTTGCCAACTGCCCTTGCGTGGCAATATGATCCCCATTCACTTTCATGATCTGCTCGCCATTCACATGCTTTTGCATACCAATCTTTTCACTGGAAGATTGGGCAAAAACGACGGCATTCTGGGCATCATGCAAAATATAGTGTTTAGGAATATGAGTCCGAAAGGAACGACCTGTCGCCAGCAAATGAATCGCCTCCAAAATAGAGGTTTTTCCCGAACCATTCGCACCATAAAAGACGTTAAACGGCTGCAACTCAGAGAGTGCAACCGTTTTTAAATTACGAACACGTTCGATGTTTAAACGCGTAATCTGCATAATAAATCTAGCGATTACACACGCATTGGCATGACAACATAGGTTTGATCAGCATGTGCCGGATCATGTACCAACACCGATTGATTGGCTTCACTCATGGTCATCGAAACATCATCACCATCTAAAACACCCAACACATCAAGTAAATACTGCGCATTAAAGGACATTTCTAATGGTGCATCATTGTACTGGATTGCCAAATCTTCAATCGCTTCATCTTGTTCAGGGTTATTGGCACGCAATTGCAAAGTATCAGCACTGAAATTCAAGAATACGCCACGCAGTTTTTCATTACTTAAAATAGAAACGCGCTGTAAAGACTGCTTAAACACATCATGTGCAATCAATACATTTTTATCGCCACCACGTGGAATCACACGGCGATAATCAGGGAATTTTCCATCAATCAGTTTCGTGGTAAAACGCACTTTAATGGTTCCCTGCTCTTTATCACGGCTTGGGGTGTTGATGGTCACATTCAACAATTCACGACCAATCAATAACGACAATTGCTCATCTTCAATGCTGAGTAAACGCTGTAATTCACCGACGGCTTTACGCGGTACAATCGCTTGAATCAATTGTTGTGTATTGGAAGATGCCAAGGTTTCACATAATGCCAAACGGTGACCATCGGTAGTAACTGCACGCAATTGATTTTCATCAATTTCCAACAAAGTACCAGTTAAATAAAAACGTACATCCTGAACTGCCATTGCAAAGGCCGTTTTTTCAAATAAACGCTTTAATTCACGCTGGGTCACAGCAATTTGTGTACCTTGCGTGTTTTCCGTGTTTAACAATGGATAATCTTCGGCAGGCAAAGTACCCAATACAAATCGACTGTTGCCCGATTTAAGGATACAGCGCTGATCTTCGGTAATTTGAATATCAATTAATGCAGAACTCGGTAAAGATTTACAGATATCCATCAATTTACGTGCAGGAACGGTGGTTTCACCCGCTTGTAAGCAAGCACCTTCCATTAAATTGGTACTTGCAACCAATTCAACTTCTAAATCTGAACCTGTAATCGCCAAAGCATTTTGACTCACTTGTACTTTAACATTCGATAAAATGTTTAAGGTGTGGCGACGCTCCACGGCTCCTACCACATGTGAAAGAACATTAAGTAAACTTTCTTTGGCGATTTTTAAACGCACGATGCATTCCTCGAAAAAACTGAAGATGAAAAATAAATTAATTAATTTTTTAGCAGTGTACTATGCGGCAGAATATACCGCATTGCAAGAATAGAATTTGACCAAGATTGATTAACTTTGCAGCAGACGTTGCAAGTTTTTGTAATCCTCATTAAAGATCGGATCATCCTCTCTTAAGCTTTGCACTTTTTCACATGCATGCATGACCGTACTATGGTCACGACCACCAAACGCCATCCCAATTTCAGGAAAACTGTCCCCTGTCAGTTCACGTGCCAAGCCCATCGCCAATTGACGAGGGCGGGCATAAATACGCGTTCGTTTAGGTCCAATTAATTCTTTCAGTGGAATGCGGAAATATTCACTTACCACACGTTGAATATTTTCCGTACTGATGGTTCGAGCACGAATTGCCAAAACATCTTTAAGCGACTCGCGGACCACATCAAGGTCAATTGAGGTCCCTTTAAACCGTGAAATAGCGACTACTTTATTCAGTGCACCTTCTAACTCACGGACATTGGCAACCACTTGTTGTGCAATAAATAACGCACAGTTTCGCGGTAAGTCGACACCACTACTTTGCGCTTTCTTTAATAAAATCTCAATCCGCGTTTCAATATCTGGCGGCTCTACCCCAACCGACAATCCCCAAGAAAAACGCGAAACTAAACGGGCATCGAGTTCTGTCAATTCTTTAGGATAACGGTCCGAAGTTAAAATAATTTGCTTCGATTCATCTAATAAGGCGTTAAAGGTATAGAAAAACTCAACCAAACTGGCTTCTTTACCCGCCAATAAGTGAATATCGTCCACCAAAAGTAAGTCTAAAGAGCGACAATTTTTCTTAAATTCTTCCACTTTGCCTTGTTGTAAGGAGCTAACAAAATCCTGAACAAAGCTTTCAGCGGTCATATACATCACACGTGCATTCGGCTTGGCTTGTAATAAAGCATTCCCTACCGCTTGCATTAAGTGCGTTTTACCTAAACCTGTCGGACCATATAAAAACAAAGGGTTATGCTGAGACGCCCCCAATTGAGTCAATACTTTACGGCAAGTTTCAGCAGCCATTTGGTTAGAACGGCCTTCAACAAATAGCGAAAAAGTAAATAAGGGATTTAACAAACGCTTTTTGTTTTTTAGCGATGAATCATCTTTTTCTTTCTTTGGCTTTACTGCTGGTACAGGTGTTGAAGTTTCCAAGGCTGCCGTTGTTGTGGCAGGTTGTTCACTTGGAGATAAAATCGCACCTGGGCGCGAATCTACCATAATTTCCACATGACGCACTCGTCCTTCAGACAATTGCTCTGCCAAAATGGTAATCAATTCTAAATGATGTTCTTGAATATAGCGCGTCCAATACGGATTAGGCGCATATAGTCGCAAAGTGTCTTCTAACTCTTCAGCAACTAAAGGGCGAATCCACATTGTAAAAACATTTCCAGATAGCTCTTGTCGCAAGCGAGTTAAGCAGTCTGTCCAAAGCATGTGAAACCCCTATTCATCCATTTTTAAATTTAAAAACACCACTGTCCGCCAAAGCGGGTCGCCATTCTAACCAAGTTATCCACATCTGTCATGAAGAATTCTGCAAAAGTTGCTCAAAAAAGAAATAAACAATCTAAATTTAAATTCAAAACCGTGTGTGGATAAAAACATCCATAGCCTGTGGATAAAAAAACCCATCAAGTTATCCACAATTCTTTAAAATCTTAAAAACATAGATATCCACAGAGTTAACTCTTGTTTTTATATATGAAAAGTGGGTTTTCCACAGAAAAAACGCTCCTTAATAATAATAAATTTAAATTTTAAAATTTGAATTTATTTATAAGGTTTGGTTTTACTGTGGATAACTTAGGCATGCAAATAAATTTAAATTTAAACTTTTGAATGTTTATAGTGGTGTGGATAAATTTGTGCATAATATTGTTTATAACTTATTTTTCATTATTTAACAACTTATTATGATGTGAATAGTTTTTTAATCAGGGAAAGACCCGATTAAGGCTTTCGTCATTAAGTTTTATTGATTACAAGTTTATTTGGTTCGAATTGGTGTTTTTGATTGACAGCTCAAGCAATGAACACTAAAATCGCGGACCTTTATAGAAAGATCAATTTTTGGAGTTTCGATATGAAACGTACATTCCAACCATCTGAATTAAAGCGTAAGCGCGTTCATGGTTTCCGTGCTCGTATGGCTACTAAAGCTGGTCGTCAAGTATTAGCTCGCCGTCGTGCAAAAGGTCGTCACAGCCTAACAGTTTAATTTGTTAGTGCTTAAACGACTTTGGGTGTTATGACACTTTATGATTTCGGCGCAGAGCGGCGTCTTCGCTGTGCTGCCGATTATAAAGTTGTGTTTGATGGTGCGCTTTTTAAAGTGCACCAACCCCATTTCTTGTTTCTTGCAACACATTCCAAACAGCCTAACAGTCGTTTGGGTATTGTTGTTGCTAAGAAAAAAGTGCGCCGTGCGCATGAAAGAAATCGAGTAAAACGACTTGCTCGCGAAAGTTTTCGCCTGCATCAAATGCAACTGGATGCCTTGGATATTGTTGTTATGCCTAAAGTTGGTATAGAAACAGTTGCCAATTCAGAATTGCATCAGCAATTACAATTTGCTTGGCAAAAGCTGCAACGCATTGCTAAAAAGCATTCAAAAATAGCTCCCTCCCCACAGAAGTAGAGAAGGCCAATGGTACGTGTGCTGCATTGGTTTATTCGATTCTATCAGATCGCAATTAGTCCTCTGTTAGGGCCACGTTGTCGTTATCTACCTACATGTTCTCAATATTCATTGGAAGCAATCCATACGCATGGAGCTGTACGGGGTGTTTGGTTGGCTGCAAATCGTATTTGTCGATGTCATCCATGGGGCGGCTCGGGTTATGATCCTGTTCCTGCAAAAGCAATTCGTTTTATTTCATTTCAGCAAATCGATTCTCAAAAGCATCTCGTTGCTGTACCCTTTCGTGGATGTTTATGGAATCAAAATCACTCTAACTTTTTGGGGTAATAGATATGCAACAATGGGCCAGGATTGCAATTCTAGGAGCCATGTTTGTCGTCGCATATTTGCTTATTTTGGCATGGCAAAAGGACTATGGTCATCATGAAGTACAACAGCAGCCGCAAACTGCTGCAGTAGTTTCACATGAAGTGTCTGCCGACTTGCCAAATGGACAGACCGCTACGGCTGCTCCTGATGTGCCACAAGCAAATAGTACTGCGCAACAAACTACAGAATCGACTGCGGCAGCAAGTCAACAGCTTATTTCAGTTCAAACTGACCTTTATCATCTTTGGATTAATCCTAAAGGTGGCGATATTGTTCGTGTTGAATTACTCAATCATGATAAAAACAAAGATAGCGATGAACCGTTTGTTATGCTGGAAAGCGATGCCAAACGTACGTATGTTGCACAATCTGGTTTAATTGGTCTGAATGGACCTGACAGTGGTCGTAATGGTCGTCCTGTCTATGAAATTGAGAAATCTACATATACTTTAGCTGATGCAAAAGCAGCGAAAGATAAAGACGGCAAGTCAGTTCAAGTACTTTCTGTTCCAATGGTCTTTAAAACGGCTGACGGCGTAGAAATTATTAAAACTTTCACCTTCACTCAAGGCGAATATCCAGTTGTGGTGAATCACAAAGTGGTCAACCGCAGTGGTCAAAACTGGCAAGGCCAGATGTTTGGTCAGCTCAAACGTGATAATTCGGAAGATCCTGGTAAATCGGATCAGGGAATTTTCACCTTGGGTACCTTCTTGGGTGGTGCTTGGGGTACGCCTGAAGAACATTACAACAAGCTTAAGTTTGCCAACTTTAACGACGAAAAGTTAAATGTTGAAGCAAAAGGCGGCTGGATTGCGATGGTTCAGCATTACTTCGTTAGCGCTTGGATTCCAGGCGAGTTGAAGTTGACTCAGGCCAATGGTCAAGCTTATAGCGCTAAATTAGAGTCGCGTAAATCGAGTGATGACATGAACATCCTCAGTTTTACTTCGCCAACCATCAATGTACCTGCTGGTACAGTAGCGGAAGTCGATGCGACGTTCTATTCAGGTCCTAAAGTTCAATCTGAATTGAAAGACTTGGCTGTAGGTTTAAATCAGACCGTTGATTATGGTTGGTTATGGCCAATCGCAAAATTATTGTTCCTAGGCTTACAATTCTTCCATAACTTGGTGGGGAACTGGGGCTGGTCAATCATTTTACTGACCGTATTGGTAAAACTCATTCTGTGGCCATTGTCGTCTAAGAGCTATCGCTCAATGGCGAAAATGCGTGTAATTGCACCAGAAATGCAGCGAATGAAAGAAGAATTCGGTGAAGACCGTATGCGCTTTTCTCAAGAAATGATGGCATTGTACAAGCGTGAGCAAGTCAACCCACTTTCAGGCTGTTTACCGTTATTACTGCAAATGCCGATCTTCTTGGCTTTGTATTGGGTACTAATGGAAAGTGTGGAGTTGCGCCATGCGCCTTGGATGCTCTGGATTCAAGACTTATCAGCAATGGATCCGTGGTTTATCCTGCCATTATTGATGGGTGCGACCATGTTCATTCAGCAAATGTTGAACCCGCAACCTGCTGATCCAATGCAGGCGAAAGTGTTCCGTATTATGCCAATTATGTTCACGGTATTCATGTTGTTCTTCCCAGCAGGTCTAGTGCTGTACTGGATTGTAAACAATACGATTACGATTACACAGCAATGGTTTATTAATAAATCAGTCGCTAAAGCACGTAGCTCGTCAGACGCTGCATAACACAGCTTCTCACGGCAACTAGCTGATTAAATCCGCTTAAGATGGTAATCTTAGGCGGATTTTTCTTTGGGTTCGATTGGGACTAACGTCAGGTGAATTGTATGCAACATCAAACCACTATCGCAGCGATTGCTACTCCTCCAGGTCGTGGTGGTGTGGGAGTGATTCGTCTTTCTGGTCCGCAAGCGTATGCGATTGCAGAGCAGTTATGCCAAAAAGCTTTACCCAAAGCACGCATGGCGGGTTTCCGTCAGTTTTTGGATGATGTACACGAAGTGTTGGATGAAGGTTTGGTGATTTGTTTTCCCAATCCGAACTCATTTACAGGTGAAGATGTGGTTGAACTACAGGGACATGGTGGACCTGTGATTCAAAATGCCTTGCTCGCCCGTTGTTTAGAATTGGGTGCCACCGCTGCCAAGGCAGGCGAGTTTTCCATGCGTGCTTTTGAAAATGGCAAACTGGATTTGGTGCAAGCGGAAGCGATTGCCGATTTGATTGATGCGACTTCGCAGGCTGCAGCTCGATCAGCTGTACGTTCTTTGCAAGGTGCTTTTTCACATAAAGTGAATGCTGTGCTAGAAAAGTTGATTCATTTGCGTTTGCACGTAGAAGCGGCAATCGACTTTCCTGAAGAAGAAATTGACTTTTTGGCTGACGGCAAAATTTTAACCTTATTGGAAGATGTACAGCATTCCGTGGCTGCGGTACAGAAATCTGCCCGTCAAGGACAATTGCTACGTGAAGGTTTACAGGTGGTGATTGCAGGTAAGCCGAATGCCGGTAAATCTTCTTTGCTCAATGCCTTAGCGGGTATTGAGCGCGCGATTGTGACGGATATTGCAGGAACCACCCGTGATGTGTTGCACGAAAAGATCAGTCTGAATGGTTTGCCCATAACATTGACCGATACCGCAGGCTTGCGTGAAACAGGTGATGTAGTGGAAAAAGAAGGTATTCGCCGCGCGATTAAAGAAATTGAACAAGCTGATTTATTATTATTGGTCTATGACTTGAGTCAAGGTGAAGACCCGCTGCAATTGGCACGTGAATACTTTGAGCATCATCTTGAACCTAAACGTCTAATGTTGATTGGGAATAAATGTGATTTAACCAATGCAACAGCTCAAATTGGTGATTTTCAAGGATTCAGGCATATTACCGTTTCAGCTAAACAGGAAACAGGTGTTCAATCGCTCATAGAGGCGATTACAGCGCATGCAGGCTTCCAGCCAGAAGAAGACACCTTTATTGCGCGAACACGCCATTTAGACGCAATGAAGCGCACACAGCACTATCTTGCAGAGGCGCATGAACAGTTGGTGGTGTTTCATGCAGGTGAATTGGTTGCTGAGTCGCTACGTCTTGCACAAAACGCTTTAAGTGAAATTACAGGTGAATTTAGTGCAGATGATTTGTTAGGGAAAATTTTCGGATCGTTCTGTATTGGAAAGTAATCTTTCGATCATGATTTAACGGGTTGTATTCTGGTTTTGAGAAGGCTTTGCTTCAGATTGGAAGTAAAGCCTTTTGTTTGCGGTGCCAAAGATACAATGTTAAGCAGAGAATGCTCATGCCAATGCCAAAACCGATCACTGCGAGATTTAAGCCCCATAAATCCGCACTATAACCGACCGCAATAATCGGTACGATCGTACCTAAATATCCCATAAACAAATAGGTCGAGATCACTGCAGCACGATTGTGTGGATTGGTCATTTGATGAATCAAACCAAATGATCCCATAATGCCCAAACCATGACCCAATCCTACGCCAATATCACTGATAAAAAACAATAAGCTCCATTGGGTTTGCATACAAATGGCTAAGAGTAGACAACTGCCCATCAGCAGGATCAAACCACAGTTTAAGCTACGTGCTGCGGGTAACGATTTGGCAAAAAACTGTACGATGGCTGAAATAAACAGAATGCTGGAAATCGCGACGCCACTGACCAGAGGACCATGCCATGGAATCAGGTCTTTGACAAAGGACGCGGACAGTGAAGCAAACAGACTAAATGCACCAAAGGCACAAAAAGCGGTTAAACCTGCAATAAAAAAATGCGGTCGTGTCTGGGCGGCAGGAAGCTCTAAATGCGGTGCAATGGAAAATGCTTGAGCTTGAAAAGTCGGTGATTTTAAGCGAAATAATCCGATTAAACAGAGGATTGCCCCTGCAATAATCGGTAAATAGGGTGTGAGCAATGGAAAGGCAGAAAATTGAGCAATCACACCGCCAATCAATGGCCCTAAAGCAAAACCAATGACCGTAATAATGGAACTTAACTGAGGTGCATGAGGTTTATGACTGTCTGGAATGGTAAGCATTAAGCCTAACATGGCGGAAGTGCTGATGAGCCCAGAAGCAATTCCAATAATAAAACGCCCTAAGCCGAGCCAAGTGGCGCTACTGGCAAAAGCAGAAAGCACTAATCCTAAAATGACAAATACGAGGCCGACTTGCAGCGTGCGCAAAAAACCAAAGCTGTTACTGGCGCGGCCAAAAAACAGCAGTGTTGCTAAACAGCCAAACATATAGGCGACAAAAATGTAGGTAATTTGGCTAGGCAGCAAATGCCATAATGCCTGATAAATCGGATACAGTGGACTTGCGAGCGCTGTACCAATGGTACCCATACATAAGGCAAGGCTGATCATCATGAATGAACGCCAAGGATGTTGAACCGTCATAAAGCATCACAAAAACTGCTGGAAAAGCACAGTAAAAAATAAAGAGTTTCGACAGCTTAAGCCGAAATTGATGCTTAAACAATCACTAACCATAGCGTTTTAATAACTTTAAAAATTCGGCAAGTTCAGCTTCATCAAATTCACTCTGAGGTTTGAGAACATGATGGCGCAGATGGGCTTCAATCAGTTCATTCATCAGACCATTGACTGCCCCTTTTACCGCAGCCACTTGCTGTAATACCGCAATACACGAGCTGTCTGGTTGCATGAGGGCTTGGTCGATGGCCTGAATTTGCCCTTGCAAACGCTTTACGCGATTCTTAATTTTTTGATCTTCATATAAATGGCCCACACTTTCCTCCAAAAAATAAATATACTACTGGGGAGTATATTGGTGAGAACATTATGCAACATTCGATCATGCACAGAAGCCATAGCCATCAATTTGATGAAGGCAATCCTTTGGCACAAAAACGAATTCTAATTGCGACTATTTTAACGGCAGTCATGATGGTATTAGAAGTGATTGGCGGTTGGATTTTTAATTCTATGGCATTACTGGCTGATGGCTGGCACATGAGTTCGCATATGTTGGCATTGGGTCTGGCTTATTTTGCCTATCGCGCGGCTCGTCATTATGCTCAGGATCACCGTTTTAGCTTTGGTACGTGGAAAATTGAAATTTTAGCGGGATATAGCAGTGCAATTTTACTGTTGGTGGTGGCTATTTTTATGGCATTCCACTCGGTGGAACGACTGATTCATCCTGTGGATATTCAATATAATCAAGCCATACCGATTGCGATTTTAGGCTTGGTGGTGAACTTGATTTGTGCATGGCTTTTACATGATGGTCACCATCACGAAGAATCGGCTCATTTGCATCATCACGAGCATGATTTGAATCAAAAAGCAGCTTTTTTACATGTGGTTGCCGATGCCGTGACTTCGGTCTTTGCTATTGTTGCTCTTTTTGCTGGGAAATACATGGGGTGGTCGTTTCTCGATGCCTTATTAGGGATGTTAGGGGCAATCTTAGTCGCACGTTGGGCTTTCGGGTTGATGCAAGACACGGCAAAAACATTATTAGATGCAGAAATGAACCATCCTGTGGTGGCAGAAATCCGTGAGGTGATGCTGGATCTTCCAGTGCTTGTTGAAGTGACCGATTTACATGTCTGGAAAGTCGCTAAAGGGAGGTTTGCCTGTATTTTGGCACTCAGTAGCCATTCAACAATCAGTGCGGATGAAGTGCGTGAGGCCTTGTCGATTCATGAAGAAATTGTGCATGTCTCGGTAGAGATTAATCCGTTATCAGTATAAAGCGTAGTTCCACGTGAAACACTCAGGTGTTTGTTTTACCAAATACCTGATAAAAATTATCAATCCACAGCATAATTCGGATTAAACTGATTCACTTTTATAACTTACGTGAACGAGCAGAATTCATGTTGAAAAGAACAATGGTTGCGATGCTGGCGGGTTTCATTTCGTTGTCTAGTTTTGCGAGTGTCGAGACAGTCAAAACCAATTTAGCCAAACAACACCCAGATTTGAAAATTGAAAATATTCAAAGCACAGAAATGCCGGGCATCTATAGCGGCTCTATGGATGGTCAAGTGGTTTATGTTGGAGAAAATGCCCAGCATATTTTAGTGGGATCGATGATTCGGTTGAAAGATCAACATAATTTGACCAAAGATTTGATTTTAAAACAGAACTCAATTGACTGGAAAAAATTGCCATTACAGGATGCAGTGAAAACCGTGCGGGGTAATGGTAAACGCCAACTGGCGATCTTTTCTGACCCAAATTGCCCGTATTGCAAGCAACTTGAGGCTGAATTGAAAAAGTTGGATAACGTAACGATTTATACCTTTATTTATCCAATTAAGCCGCAATCAGTTGCGCCGTCTAAAGCGGTGTATTGTGAAAAAGATCAGAGTTATGCTTGGGAAAACCTGATTGCGAAAGGGATTGCTCCTGCGGGTAATAAAAGCTGTGCTAATCCAATTGAACGTAATTTGAAATTGGGTCAATCTCTTGGCGTAAATGGAACACCTACGCTGATTTTCTCGAATGGCTTTAAAGCGGCGGGTGGCTTCCCTGCTGAGCAAATTGAACTCATTTGGAAAGAACTCGGTTTATAAGCGATCTTTTTTAAATAACGAAAAGCCTTTTCAACATTGGGTTGAAAAGGCTTTTTTGTGGGAAAAATTAAGCGTGGGATTTTTTCATAATCAGGTTGTAGATAAACAAAAGAATAATGGCACCAATCACAGAGGCAATGAAGCCTGCTGCCACATTATCGGCATAGAGACCGAGCATACGTCCACCATAAGTTGCCAGCAATGAGCCTGCAATCCCTAAGAGTGTTGTGACTAAAAAGCCTGCCTTGTCATCGCCAGGATGCAGTGCTCGGGCAATCAGACCTGCAATAAAACCAACCACAATTGCAACAATGAGTGACCACATGAGTATTCTCCTTGTTCTTATTTTGAATCAATGATTTTGCTTATGCTTATTATTTTGGAGAAAAAGAGCTTGAATTAAACAGCAGATCTGCAAAGAACTGTGGTGTTTTTGTGTGGCACTTTTACAGAATCCAGACATAAAAAAGCCTTCTAAAACCAGTGCAGTGCAAGAGTTAGAAGGCTTGAGACCATGTATTTAGACGCTAAGATTAGAGACCAATTTCACCAATAAAAGGAATATGACGATACTTTTGATCGTAGTCGAGACCATAACCAACAATAAACTTATCTTCGACTTCAAAGCCCAAGAATTTTACCTCTAAATCAATTTCACGGCGTGAAGGTTTGCTCACGAGTGTACACAATTCAATTGAGTTGGGTTCACGTGTTTGCAAGATTTCAAGCACTTTGCTTAAGGTGCGTCCAGAGTCAATAATGTCTTCAACAACCAGCACATCTTTACCCCGAATTTCGCCGTCTAAATCTTTTAAAATTTTTACATCACGGCTTGAAACGGTTGACTTTCCGTAGCTTGAAACGGTCATAAAGTCGAGTTCGTGCGGTTTTTCAATTGTTCGGCATAAATCAGCCATAAAAATAACGGAACCACGTAATAAGCCAATTAAGACAAGTTCTTTATCACTTTGGGCATAGTGGGCATTAATTTTAGCACCAAGCGCTTGTACTTTTGCTTGGATCTCTTCAGCTGAAATCATTACGCTCATTTGAACGGTCATGGGCAGATACCTAAAAATCAAAAATAAAAAAGGCGTTGACCTGCAACACCTCAAAATATGCGTTTATTTTAATACATCTTCTATCGAGATGCATCTTTTGTTGCTTGTTTTTTGTTCGCAGTATGACTGTCACGCCGTAGTAAAACTGTGCAACCGAGTAACACGAAGCACAGTTTCCGTTTGGAGATGATGCTAACGATAGACTTATTGGGATTGCGCATAGGCCAGCTGACCATAAATATAAGTCGCATGGATATTACGGTCATCCCCCATCGTCATGAGGGCAAACAAGGCATCTTCAATGCCTTTGGCACGTTGCTGGCGCAATGCCTGTAAGGCGGTTGCTTGTAGGTCGAGTACAATGAAATCGGCTTCTTTCCCGATATTAAAGTTACCTAATTGCTGTTCGAGGCTCAATGCTTTGGCTCCACCTAAGGTGGCATGATAAAGTGATTCAAAAGCAGACAGTTTGTCGCCTTGTAATTGTTGTACCTTATAGGCTTCATTTAGCGTCTTGAGTTGGTTGAAGGATGTTCCTGCACCAATGTCCGTGCCTAAACCCACCTTGACTTGTTTTTCCCAAGTCTTTTTCAGAGGGAACAATCCACTACCAAGAAACAGGTTTGAGGTTGGACAGAATGCAATCGCAGAATCCGTGGCATGCATACAATCCCATTCACTGTCTTCTAAATGCACACAGTGAGCAAAGACTGAACGTGAACCTGTCAGTCCATAATGATGGTAAACATCGAGATAACCTTGCTGTGCAGGGAACAATTCTTTGACCCATGCAATTTCATTTTTATTTTCACTTAAATGGGTATGCACATAAACATCTGGATATTCGGCTTTGAGTTGCCCTGCCAGTTGCAGCTGTTCAGGTGTTGAAGTTGGTGCAAAACGAGGTGTAATCGCGTACAGCGCACGCCCCTGCCCGTGCCATTTTTCAATTAGTGCCTTCGAGTCGGTATAGGCACGTTCAGGCGTGTCGCATAAAGCTTCCGGTGCATGGCGGTCCATCATGACTTTCCCTGCAATCAGGCGCATCTGGTGGCGTTGAGCAGCTTCAAACAAAGCATCTACTGATTCTGGATGGACGGTACAGAAGACTAAGGCGGTGGTGGTGCCATTTTTTAACAGTTCTTGCACAAAGAATTCGGCAATTTTTGCGGCATATGCAGGGTCTTGAAACTGCATTTCGGTGGGAAAAGTATAGGTATTTAGCCATTCCAGCAGTTGTTCACCATAAGCACCGACCATTTCCGTTTGCGGAAAATGAATATGAGTGTCAATAAAACCAGGCACAATCAGCTTTTCAGGATAATGTTGAATTGCAACGCCTTCTGGCAGATGCGCGGCTGCATCTTGCCAAGGGCCAAACCATTTAATTTTTCCTGCTTCACTGATCAGCACGCCATCTTCTAAATAACGCACTTGCTCGGCGATGTCTGCCGCTTGAGCCACTAAATTTTGAATATCTAAAAAACGACCGCGAACCACAGTGGTCTGCAACAATGAAGACATGGGAAATCCTACAACTTTTACTTTTTTCGGTTGATTGTACCTGAAAATGAATGGCTAAACTGTATAACGTTGACTGAGTCCCCATTCGGCTAAAATACGGCGATAAGTTGTAGAAGAGCGATCGGCTTCAAAATGGGCTTCCATCATTAAATCCAACGGCAGTTCCTCGGGCCTTTGGGATTCGACCATGTCTTGATCTTCCGCAAAAATTTGAGCATTAAAAGCATACACCGAGGCTAAGTCCCCTGTTTGGTCAAAATTACGGGTTAGAGGCGCAAACAGTCGAGTTTGATTATGGGATACTGGACAGCAAGCATTCAGAATTTTTAAGACCCCGTTGTTTGGGAAGTCAATGCTAAGAATGGCTGAAAATGGTGGGTAGACCTCAAAGGTACGTGTCCATAAAAAATCAGCAGGCGCGAGGTGTTGCAGACCATGTGGATAGTTGCTGACATTACTGATATACACGGTTTTTAGACCATAATCCGTGCGTTCAGTGTGATACTTCGGAACGACAGGATTATCTCGATCGGCAAAAGCATGGTGATGCACCCAAGCAAAATGGGCAACATCAATAAAACCTTCCAGTTGCCGACCGCTCGATCCTGCAATATCTACATAAGGTGGTAAGATCGATTGATGTTCAGCAGTGTTCCATGTGTCCAGTACAGGAATATTGGTTTGTGTGATATCTCGTGCATGTAGGCTGGTCCAAATTAAGCCATAACGGATAATGACTGGGAATTGGGTCAGGGTAAAACGGTCTGAAATTTTTTGCAGATCGGGTTGTGCTGGAATTTTGGTACATTTGCCTGCGCTGTTGTAGCGTAAACCATGATAAGGACAAATAATTTCCTCCCCTTCTATCCACCCCTTGGACAAAGGGACACCACGATGTGGGCACACATCTCGCACCAGATGAATCTCCCCCGACGCCGTTTGGTAAAGTGCCATGTTTACATCTAATAAGGTGAACCGTTGAGGCTGAACACTGAGGTCTTCTAAACGTGCTACGGGATACCAATATTGCGCCAAAATTTCCCAGTCCTGTAGTTCGAATTGGCTTTGGCAGGGCATGGCAATGGGATTAAAAGTTGGAATGCTATTCATGCGTGATGCTCTTATTGATCTTTGGTTTTGATTAAGCAAGATCTTTGCCAAGCAAGAGTTAAAACAGCAGCATAATGGATCTGGCATAAGGAAGATCAAAGTGATAGCCAAGTGCTGTGTACATTGGAATTCAAACGCTAGAACGTGCAGATATGAAAATTTTAGATTAGAGGTTCTGTTGGAATTGTGGATTGGTCAGTCGAAATATCTTTTATAAATGTGTGCAGGATAAGTTTTTTTTTTGCAGTTTGAGCCTCAATTACCTTGAGTGAAAGATCAGTTGGAGTTTTCAACCCTACAGATGTAGAAAAGACAGATTCAGCGAACTCAATCTGTCTTCCTAAGATCAATTCATCAGGTTTAATCCGATGGATTTTCTTGCTTTTTATTGTGGCGAATGGAGAGCCACGCGGTAATGCTTAATACAAGCACAATAAAGCCTAATGAAATCCAGATTGGCATGTGGAATACATCTAGCATCAACATTTTAAAACCAATAAACAACAGGATGATTCCAAGACCATACGGTAGGTAATGCATCTTCGACGCCGCGCCAGAGAGCAGGAAGAACATCGCACGCAGACCTAAAATCGCCATCAGGTTTGCTGTTAACACAATAAACGGATCACTGGTGACGGCAAAGATCGCAGGAATTGAATCTACCGCAAAAATCACATCCGACGCTTCAACCAGAATCAGGACTAAAAATAACGGCGTAAACCACAGTACGCCATTCTGACGAACAAAGAACTTGTCCCCTTGCAGTTGTGGCGTGATACGCAAATGTTTACGTAACCATTTCAATAACGCCATGTTCTCGATGTCGGGTTCGTCATCTTGCCCTTTCAGGAATTTGAAGCCTGTGTAAACCAAGAACGCGCCGAACAGGTATAGAATCCAAGAGAATTCTTGGACAAACCATGCACCAATAAAAATAAAAATGGTCCGTAGTACAATTGCACCGAGTACGCCGTAGAGCAAGATTTTACGTTGTAAAGCCGGTGGAATCGCAAAAGCCGCAAAAATCATGAGCCAAACAAAGACATTATCAATCGCTAAGGATTTTTCCAGTAAATAACCCGCGATATATTCCATGGTTTTTTGGTTGGCAATTGCAACCCCCACGGTTTGTTGTAAATACAACCAGAGGCCACCTGCGAATAACATCGCGACACTGACCCAAGCAATGCTCCAGTAAGCAGCTGTTTTAATGGCAACGGGTTGCCCTTGTTTTTGTTTAAATCCGAGAAAGTCGATCAACAGCATGATAATGACAATGCCGAAGAAGACCAAATACAGCCATAAATTGCCGATAGATTCCATAAAAATCCTCCACATCTGGCAATTGGCCACAAAAAAACCTTGACCTGTTGCCAGATGAAATAAACATCTGTGTCAACATGATCAAGGTCTTGCCTACATTACCCTAGGTAATGCTCAGATACCGACTTTTTGCAAAGTGTAATGACGATATTCTGACACGTCATCCCAATAAGCTGTGGATGACGTCTGGAGGAGGCTACTCCCCTTGTTCAAATTCTGTATTGGACTGAGTCCAAATGATGCGGCAAGAATCGCATATTTTCTACAAAAGTGCAAATATAAAGCAAATATGATCGAGTTAAATCTGTTGGCCCTTGATCTATGCGTTTAATCAAGGCTAAACAATAAAGACGTCAATTTTAAAGCTTCAATGGAACGACGTTATCATATTGAATTAAAATTTTTGCCAATAACGAGCCACAGAGCATTAATACAAAATAAATTAACATGCCGCTACTCCTGTGCGTGCTGTCTATTTAGCATAGAAATAAATGGGCGTGAGCTTCATCCCTTGAACTAGGGATTTCTAATATAAGGTGTAACCAGATTTTAAACTTTGGTCGATGCGCTTAAAAAAAAGGGTGTTTTTCCTATAGGGCTTATGGCATGTTAACTGCAATTCATCTGTATAGAGGAAAACTGAGCATGCAATTCCAACACCATAATAATGCCGAAAAAGGTGAGTTTTTTTTGAATGATGCTGCGGGTCAACGTATTGCTGAAATCACCTATATCTGGCGCGATGCGTCTACCATTGTGGCTGACCATACTTGGGTGGATGATAGTTTACGTGGTCAAGGTGTGGCACGTCAGTTGTTGGATGTATTGGTCGAATATGCACGCGAACAACAGTTAAAAATTGTACCCGTGTGTGCTTATGTCGATGTGATGTTTAAACGTGATCAAAGTTTATTGGATGTGGCAGCATAATATTTCTGATAGCAAAAAGCCCGCCGTAGCGGGCTTTTAAATGGATAAAATTAGGCTTTTAAAGCGGTGATTAATTTTTGATGTAAACCTCCAAAACCACCGTTGGACATAATCACCACGGCATCACCCTCTCCTGCTTCCGTCACCACCGTCTGAATAATATCTTCAAGTGAACGTGCCACAATGGCTTTATTGGATGCAGCATCAATCACAGGTTGTAAATCCCAGTCCAAACCTTCAGGTTGATACCAAATCACTTCATCTGCCAGACGTGCCGAATATGCCAGCCCATCTTTATGGCTACCCATACGCATGGTGTTTGAACGCGGTTCAATAATTGCCCACAGTTTACGCTCACCTAAACGCTTACGTGCGCCTTCGAGTGTGGTATCAATCGCAGTAGGATGATGGGCAAAGTCATCATAGACTTCGACGCCACGAACAGTGCCCAATAACTCCATACGGCGCTTAACCCCACCAAAGTGAGACAATGCTTCACAGGCTGTTTCAATGCTTACACCGACATGTTCCGCCGCAGCTAAAGTGGCTAAGGCATTTGCTACTGAATGCTGCCCAGTCATGTTCCACTTCACTTCGCCTTTGACTACGCCGTGCTGCAATACTTTAAAGTGCGAGCCATCTGCCGAAAGTTGTTCTGCATACAATTCCGCTTCAGGATGTGTATCTAAAGAAGTACGCACTACAGGTGTCCAACAGCCCATTTTCAATACTTCATCAATATTGCTTTCAGTAATTGGGGCAATAATGCGACCTTCACTTGGAATGGTACGAACTAAATGATGAAATTGTTTTTGAATGGCAGCCAAATCATCAAAAATGTCGGCATGGTCAAATTCAAGGTTGTTCAAAATTGCGGTTTTTGGATGGTAATGCACAAACTTAGAACGTTTGTCGAAAAATGCCGAGTCGTATTCATCGGCTTCAACACAGAAATATTTTCCGCCGCCTAAACGCGCACTTTCAGAAAAACCTAAAGGCACACCGCCAATTAAAAAGCCTGGTTCCAATCCTGCTTGATCAAGAACCCACGCCAACATGGTGGTGGTGGTGGTTTTACCATGGGTGCCTGCAACGCCGAGGACATGTTTACCTTGTAAGACATGATCTGCAAGGAATTGTGGACCTGAAATATACGGTAAACCCTCATTGAGCATATATTCAACCGCATCAATGCCACGTTTCATGGCATTGCCGACAATGACTAAATCGGGATGTGGTTGTAAATGGCTACGATCATAGCCTTGCATTAAAGTAATGCCTGCATTTTCCAGTTGAGTGGACATCGGCGGATAAACGTTCAGATCTGAACCTGTCACCTTATGTCCTAAATCTCGCGCTAATAACGCCAATGAACCCATAAAGGTGCCGCAAATACCCAAAATATGCAGATGCATTGATCTTTAACTCCACTGCTTTTTGACACAGCACTTCGTAATTGGTGTTGTTGTCAGAATTGATTCGATTTGACAGCAACGATAACAAGGCTCTTAGCGAAAAGATAGTTTTTCTTGTATCAATTTAGACAGTTCATCCACGACAGATTTAGCCAAGATTAAAGTCGATAAAATTCCCTAAAAAGAGCGCTTTGGCTTATACTTTTGAGCCTATTTAAGGTCTTAATTGTGAATGTAGTGTAATGATGAATACCATGATGATCCCATTTGCATTGTTAGTCATATCGAATTGTTTTATGACATTGGCTTGGTACGGACATCTAAAATTTTTACATGGTGCGCCATTGTGGCAAGCGATACTATTTGGCTGGTTAATCGCGCTATTAGAATATGCCTTCATGATCCCTGCTACACGTCTCTTGGCACAGGATGGTTGGTCTGTAGGGCAAATGAAAATTACCCAAGAAGTCATGACCTTAGTGATTTTTGTGCCCTTTATGATTTATCTGTTTAAACAACCCTTTAAATTGGATTATCTCTGGGCGGGCCTTTGCTTATTAGGTTGTGTGTATTTCGTATTTAGAAGTCAATAATTGCTTTCAGGGCAATTAAGGTTGTAGTGCGTGGTTTTTTGAGAGGATGTAAAAAACTTACTGCAATCGGTTCGCTATAGAACGGTCAAAATAGCCCTTAGAGCGACTTATTTTTTCATCAAGGGAATCATTTCCTTATTTTTATCGAAAAAAAAACTAAAAATATCTCGCTCTAGCCCTGCTTAAATTTTGGAGAGATGAAAAATCAGTCTATAATATGGGGCTTCTGAACCATTTAAAGCTTGGCTCTCGTCGAGATTTATCCTCCTTCACTCTAGTCTCTGGAACATTAGCAATGAATGCGGCCGCAGCACAAGACGCTCAACCCCTCGTAGGAATTATCATGGGTTCTCAATCTGATTGGGCGACTCTCGAACACACTGCCAATATGCTTAAGCAACTTGGTGTCCCATTTGAAGCTGAAGTGGTTTCTGCACACCGTACCCCAGATCGTTTATTTGAATATGCTGAAACTGCGCGTGATCGTGGTATTCAAGTGATTATTGCAGGCGCAGGCGGCGCAGCACATTTACCAGGTATGTGCGCAGCAAAAACTGACTTACCAGTCTTGGGTGTACCTGTAAAATCTTCTATTTTAAATGGTGTTGATTCCCTACTTTCAATTGTACAAATGCCAGCAGGTATTGCAGTTGGTACTTTAGCAATTGGCCCTGCGGGTGCAACCAATGCGGCCATTATGGCGGCGCAAATTCTTGGTTTGACGCGTCCAGAGATTGCCGAAAATGTAGCAAACTTCCGTGCTGCTCAAACAGAAAAAGTGGCAGGCAATAATATTCCGGGTCAAGCTTAAAACGGGACACAAGTTATGAACAAAACCATCGGTATTTTTGGTGGTGGTCAATTGGGTCGCATGATGGCGCAAGCTGCTTTGCCACTGAATATTCAATGTACCTTCTATGAAGCAGATACAGACTGCCCTTCCGCAGCTTTAGGTCAGGTGATTTCAAGCCAAGCCGAACAAGGCCTGCAACAGTTTATTCAAAGCGCTGACGTTTTTAGTCTGGAATTTGAAAATACGCCACTGGCAGATGTTGATCTTTTGACGCAAAGCAAAGCCATTCACCCGCCACGTCAAGCTTTAGCGACTGCACAAAATCGTTTAATGGAAAAAGCCTTATTCGATCAATTGCAGATTCCTGTTGCACCGTATCAAGCGGTAGATTCTTTAGAGAGTCTACAACAAGCCGTCGCGATGCTAGGCTTACCACTGGTACTGAAAACAGCTACTGGTGGTTATGATGGCAAAGGTCAGTTTGTATTGCGCAGTGAAGACCAAATTGAGCAAGCATGGGCTGAATTGGGTCCAGCAAAAAGCTTGATTGCAGAAAGTTTTGTGACGTTCTCGCGTGAGGTTTCCATCATTGCAGTACGTGGTCAGGATGGTGAAGTAAAAACTTGGCCTTTGGCTGAAAATCATCACCATCACGGGATCCTGTCGCATTCGATTGTTCCTGCGCCAAACAGCGCAGATTTACAGCCAGCGGCACAAGATTACATCACGCGCTTGTTGAATCATTTGAACTATGTGGGTGTGTTAACACTAGAATTGTTTGTGACAGAACAAGGTCTCTTTGCCAATGAAATGGCACCACGTGTACATAACTCAGGTCACTGGTCGATTGAAGGTGCAGTCTGTTCGCAATTTGAAAATCATATTCGCGCAGTTGCAGGCTTGCCTTTGGGTTCAACCGAAGTGGTCCGCCCTACCGTGATGATCAATATTATCGGTCAATATCCAAAATCTGAGCAGGTTTTGGCATTAAATGGCGCACATCTGCATTTGTATAACAAAACAGAACGTGCGGGTCGCAAAATCGGTCACATTACTTTAATGCCGAATGACAGCAGCCAACTGACCAGCTTATGCCGTCAATTGGCGAAAATTTTGCCTGTGCCTTTGGCATTAAGCGAAGATATGACCATTTAAATCCCAAACTGTTTAGCAAAAAAGCGATCACTCTGTGGATCGCTTTTTTTATGCCTAGAACTCAGGCATGCTACGCGACCTTGCATTTAGACCGTACCTTTTATCGTAAATTTTAGCTTTTTGTTGTGTATTGCGTGGATGAAAAATAAGCTATTAATCGTGTATTTGGGTTGTTAAAGAATAAAAAAATAGAAAAATATTTTGAATTTAAAACTGGGTTGTTGTGGAAAGTTTGAATTTAAAAGAAGTCTGAAACATCAATTGTGGATAAATTATTTGAATTTAAAAAAGGTATTTAAATTCAAAGCGGCACTTTTGAATTTAAATAATCGCTTGAGGATGGAGAATTTGAATTTAAAGTAGGATTGTATCTTTAAATTCAAATTTTTAAATTTAAAAGCATGGATCTATGAATTTAAAACAGAGGTTTTGAATTCAAAAACCTGCTTGAATATAATGATGAGCGTTGAATTTGTCTAAATTTCGGGTTTATTGGCTTTGAATTTAAAAAATACGACTGTGGATAACGTGCTTTAAATTCAAATTTTACGTTTTAAATTTAAAACGACTGTTTTTGAATTTAAATCAAGTTTTGACTTGGGGTGTGGATAACTATTTTTAAATTTAAAAACCAAATATGAATTTAAAATCTAGAAAATGAATTCAAATTTTACGTTTCTTGTCTGTCAATTTTATACTGGGGTGTTAAGGTAAGCGCATAATTTGAATTTAAAACGAAAGTGATGATGAAACGAATCAATTATTTTATTTTTGGATCCATTTTTTGGGTCGCAGCACAATCCCATGCAGAGCTGATTATTAATGGTCACCCTGCATTTGTTTCGACTTATAACAATAACTTAACAAAGCAAAGTGGTGATAGTTCACAGAATAATTTCCAAGGTTGTTTATCAAATTTACGGAGCCAAGCCCTGAATGCGGGTGTTAGTGCTTCAACTTATGATCGTTATAGCCAAAATTTGACGCCTGATTATAGCGTGATTGATAAGTTAAATTATCAACCTGAATTTTCGACCCCAATTTGGGATTATTTGTCGGGTTTGGTGGATGATGAACGGGTTGAAATGGGACGGCAAAAATTAGTCCAGCATCGTGAGATACTGAATCGCGTTGCCCAGACTTATGGTGTGCCTGCTGAAACTGTGGTGGCAGTCTGGGGCGTTGAAAGTAATTTTGGCAATATTTCAGGTAGTTATCCTTTATTACAGGCTTTAGGCACGTTAAGTTGTGAGGGCCGCCGCCAAAGTTATTTCCGTGGAGAGTTTTTTGCCACCATGCGTATTTTACAGCGTGGTGATTTAAGAGAAGAGCAGTTACGAGGTTCGTGGGCTGGGGCATTTGGTCATACCCAGTTTATGCCGTCAACCTATGAAGAATTGGCGGTAGATTTTGACGGCGATGGTCGTCGTGATTTGGTTTCAAGTACTTCCGATGCTTTGGCCTCGACCGCCAATTTCTTGACCAAGCGGGGTTGGCAAACAGGAATGCCTTGGGGCTTTGAAGTCACGATACCTGCAAATCTTTCTCTTTCAGGTGAAGGGCGTCGTAATAAAAAAAGTTTGTCTTACTGGATGAATCAAGGGCTGACTCGTGCTGATGGTAGTGCATTAATTCAGGGGAATTTATCTGAAAGTACCCCAGCAGGCTTAATGGCACCCGCAGGGGAAAATGGTCCTAAGTTCTTGGTCTTTAAGAATTTCGATGCGATTTATAGTTATAATGCGGCTGAAAGTTATGCCTTAGCGATTGCGCATTTATCGGATCGTTTACAGGGCAAAGGTAATTTTCAACACAGTTGGCCAACCAATGATGCAGGTACCTCGCGTGCAGAACGCCGTGAAATTCAGCAATATTTACTCAATCGTGGTTATGATGTTGGTCAAGTGGATGGCTTGATTGGTGATAAAACCCGACAAGCGATTCGTGATGAGCAAATTCGTCTCGGTTTAAATCCAACTGGGCGAGCGGGACAGCAGACTTTAGCGGTATTACGTAAGGAAAATGCCAAATTAATGATGAAATAATTAACATGTTGAAGATGACGGTGAATGTGCACCGTCATCGTGTTCCATCATTTTTATTCAATTTCGATGGGATCTAGTTTGATCGCTTCTAAAATATCAAAAATAACGGTGGTTACATCCTGACTTAAATCCCGATTGTTAAAGATTTCATGTGCAGTAATGGTGACATCAGTATCACTTGGCAAAAGCCGTTGTTCTTCTTCAATCAGGTGCTCAATCGGCAGTAATGTCTGCTTGATTTCTAAATGCAAAATATCCTGATATTCAATGTTTTCATCTTCCAGTTCAATTTCTTGCTCATTGAAATATGGCAGAATAATAGAGTGGAGATAAGGCTGAATTTCAATAATATCAAACAATTCCAGATCACGTGTCTGTTCAAGTGTGCTGATATGATCATTCACTTCAATGAGAATATGATAGTAACTCACATTGTTCTCCGCTCAGTTTGCTGTGTGGATCGTTCTATCACAATAACACGAAATTCGATCCTGTGCTGAGCAAATCGAAGTAAAACCTTATAAAATTTAAGGATATTTTTAAGGTTATTTTCGAGCAGCCAATAACTGTAAATCCGCTGCTTTGAGCTTAAAATGCTGTAATTCTTGCTCTCCCAAAATAGGATACATTAGGGCTTCTGGGTCATTATGATGCGTCAGTCCTAGCGCATGGCCTAATTCATGCGCGATGGTCAGTCTGAGATCATCATTTCCATCAAATTGGTAAATTTCGATTTTATTGCCCATAAACACACCTTTATGGAATTCACGTGCAGGGAAACGTTGCTGGGCTTGTAAAATTTGTTGATTAAATTGTGCGATATCCAGATTATGTTGATCGACCTTTTGGTTAAATGATTGATTTTGTTGTTCAAGGTAAGCAGCTTCTTGTTCGAACTGTGCGATTCGGTATTGTAGTTGAGTGAGTTGGTCACGTAAATTTTGCTGTTGTTGTGCGGACTGCACCTGAGCTTGTTGGCTCTGTAAATAGCGATATTCGGCTTCCAGTTGTTGTTCTTGTTGTTCTAAACGATGTTGTGTGAAATCCAGTTGAGTTCTGGCGCGTTCAATATTATCTGACGAACGATTGTTTTGATTCTTGCTCTCATCTAGTTTCTGTTGGGTCTGTTTTAAGGCATCAGTATCTTGTTGACGTTGATCATAAATTAATTCGATACTAAGTTTGGCATTCGGATCGTAAACAAATAGAGTTTGTTGCGTACCTTGATGCCAGATTTCAAGAGCTTCCTGACTGATTTGCACGACTTGTGCTTGAGTAAGACCAAACCATGGATCAACATTGCCAATTTTAAAGCGGAGTCTTTGGTCAAAAGGATGCAAGAGTCGATCTGACCAAGTGTTATAACGTAATTGATAGTGTGCATGGCTTTGGTAGCTGAGCCAAAGGATAGCCAAGAAGAACAGAATTAACCCAAGTCGATGCATAAATCATTTTTCTTTTTCATTTGTGCTTAATGTAGCGAAAAGTGAGTGTTATGGAAATATGGTTTAAGCAAAAAAAAACCGCGCTTACGCGCGGTTTTTTTTAATCAGACAAATTATTTTTTGTCATCTTTGACTTCTGTGAACTCAGCATCTACAACGCCATCGTCCGCTTTTTGTTGTTGACCTGCATCGCCACCTTGGAATGCATTTGGATCAAAACCTTCTGCGCCGCCAGCACCTTGTGCTTGTTCATAAGCACGTTGAGTGATAGGCATCAAGATGTTTTGTAAAGCTTCAGTTTTAGCTTTGATCTCTTCAACATCATTTTCTTTAGTTGACGCTTCAAGTTCAGAAACCGCAGTACTTACAGCTGTTTTTTCATCTTCAGTAACTTTATCACCAAGATCTTTTACTGCTTTGTTCGAGCTTGAAATTAAGGCATCAGCTTCGTTACGCGCTTTTGCAAGTTCTTCAAACTTACGATCTTCTTCAGCATTCGCTTCAGCATCTTTGATCATCGCTTCGATTTCAGCATCAGACAAACCTGAGTTCGCTTTAATCTGGATTGATTGCTCTTTACCAGTGCTCTTATCTTTAGCCGATACTTTCAAGATACCGTCAGCGTTGATGTCGAACGATACTTCAATTTGTGGTACACCGCGTGGAGCAGGAGGAATGTCACCTAATTGGAAGTTACCCAACAATTTGTTTTGTTGAGCCATTTTACGTTCACCTTGGTAAACCGAAATGTCTACCGCAGGTTGGTTGTCCGCAGCAGTAGAGAACACTTGTGATTTCTTCGCAGGAATCGTGGTGTTTTTCTCAATGATCGGAGTCAATACGCCGCCCATGGTTTCGATACCAAGAGTCAACGGAGTAACGTCAAGAAGCAGTACGTCAGTTTTGTCACCAGACAATACTGCACCTTGAATCGCAGCACCAATCGCAACCGCTTCATCCGGGTTCACGTCTTTACGTGGTTCTTTACCAAAGAATTCTTGAACTTGTTGTTGAACCATTGGCATACGTGATTGACCACCCACCAAGATCACGTCAGAGATGTCAGAAGTCGAAAGACCAGCATCTTTAAGCGCAATACGGCAAGGCTCAATGGTACGCGCAACCAAGTCAGCCACTAAACCTTCAAGTTTCGCACGTGTTACGTTGATCACTAAATGTTTAGGACCAGTCGCATCAGCAGTGATGTATGGAAGGTTAATTTCAGTTGCATTCGATGAAGAAAGCTCGATTTTTGCTTTTTCAGCCGCTTCTTTCAAACGTTGTAATGCAAGTGGATCATTTTTCAGGTTCACACTTTGTTCTTTCTTAAATTCTTCAACCAAGAATTCAATTAACGCGTTATCAAAGTCTTCACCACCAAGGAAAGTATCACCATTTGTTGATAACACTTCGATTTGTTGGTCGCCATCAAGGTCTGCGATTTCAATGATTGATACGTCAAAAGTACCACCACCTAAGTCATAAACCGCGATTTTACGGTCGCCTTCTTTTTTGTCCATACCGAACGCAAGTGCCGCAGCCGTTGGTTCGTTAATGATACGTTTAACTTCAAGACCTGCAATTTTACCTGCATCTTTGGTTGCTTGACGTTGTGCATCGTTAAAGTAAGCAGGAACAGTAATCACTGCTTCAGTTACTGTTTCACCTAAATAGTCTTCTGCAGTTTTCTTCATCTTTTTCAAGATTTCAGCAGAGATCTGTTGAGGTGCTAATTTTTTATCGTTTACTTCAACCCAAGCATCGCCATTGTCTGCTTTGATGATTTTGTAAGGTACAAGCCCGATGTCTTTTTGTACCGCTTGGTCTTCATAACGACGACCGATTAAACGCTTGATCGCGAATAATGTATTTTTAGGGTTAGTGACTGCCTGACGCTTTGCAGACTGACCCACTAAGATTTCACCATCTTTATATGCAATGATCGATGGAGTTGTGCGAGCGCCTTCAGCGTTCTCGATTACTTTAACTTTGTCGCCTTCAAGTACAGCAACACATGAGTTTGTTGTACCTAAGTCAATACCAATGATTTTAGCCATTTGGGATATTCCTCTAAATTCTATTGCAATGTTTTTGCTTGTTATCCGATATGAGAGCCGTTCAAAATTTTTCAAGTAATTTTTATGAAAATTTTTCACAAACTCCCGTATTTATAGGGTTTATGCGCCTACCATGACCATTGCAGGACGAAGTAAACGACCATTTAAGGTGTAACCTTTCTGTAAAACGGTGCCAATTTCATTGGCTTTGGCATTTGGATCAATCCCGACTGCTTGGTGCAAATCTGCATTGAAACCGTTTTGGGTATCTGCTTCGACCACACCAAATTTCTCAAGGGTCGTGAGTAAAGATTTTAAAGTGAGTCTTACGCCTTCAAGTACAGGGGTTTCTTCTTCACCTGCGGCTTGAATGGCACGTTCCAAATTATCCACTGAGTCGAGTAACTCTTTTGCGAACTTTTCTAAGACCGTGTCTTTGTGCTTGTCAGATTCACGTTGAATGCGCTCAACACTTTTTTGTGCTTCATAAACGGCATTTGCTGTACGGGCTTTTTCTAATTTCAAGCTTTCTTCAAGTTTGCCGATTTGCGCTTGTAAATCGTCAACTGAAACGTCTGTTTGCTCGGTTTCAGCTTGAGTTTGCGCATCAGCTTGCTCTTGTTGAAGGTCTTGAGCTTGTTCGTTTTGCTCAGTTGTCATTGATTTACTCCGTTTAAAAGGGTTCTTAAACATGTACAGTCCTTTGGCATCAGTGTTCACTGGTTAAATCTGAACTGCCATGAGTGATGAAATTCATGATTAGTAAAAGAGGTCGGGGCAGGAAAGCAAAATTCAAGTTGCATGCTTGATTAAATTTGCACTATTTCTGTTTTTTTAAGACAAACTGAAGTGTTGCATCATAAATGCAATGAATTCTTGTGTTTTTTGACTTAAATGTCGCCGCGATGAATACACCACAGACAGTTGCATTTGTGGCAGGACGTAGTCGGGCAGAATCTGATGTAGCCGATTTTGATTCAGCTCAGTGTGCACCAATCCGATGGGTAACATGGCAATGCCCTGTGCCTGTTTGCACATTTCTAATAATGCATAGGCGTCATTGCTTTGGATCACACTATGTAAGCTATAGTTTTTTGGGTGTTGATTGGGAGCATTCAGCGTCCAAACCGAATGCATACTGTGATGGGTCAGGCACGTATGTTGTAACAGTTGTTCAGGATATTGAATCTCGGGCGCTTGTGCCAAATAATCGGGGTGTGCACATAAAATCGAGTCAATCGGAAAAAGCGGACGGGCAATTAAACCTTCAGCTATTTTAGGGCTAATCCGAAAGGCCAAATCGATTTGGGCATCAATTAAATCGAGTGTGTCTTCTGTAATCACAATATCGAATTGTACAAATGGAAACTGCCGTCTGAATTGTTTAATGCATTCTGCTAAGCCATTTTGCAGCAGAAAAAGCCCTGTTGTTAGTCGAATGGTACCAGTCTGTTGCTGATCATGGGTCATTTCTAAGAGGAGTTGCTGCTGTTGCAAAATATTCTCGCAGTAATGCAGCGCTTGCTCTCCTGTCGATGTCAGCGAAATTTTACGGGTATTGCGATGAAATAATCGGGTCGAAAAATGATTTTCCAGATGTTCAAGGTAGCGTGACACCATCGCGCGTGAAACATTGAGATGGTCTGCAGCTTTGGTCAAACTGCCTTGTTGGGCAATACAGACAAAGACTTGAATGGCTTTTAGGGTATCCATATTTATGTTTATTGTTGCGTATATTGCAACAGTTTATCTTAAGTTGAGCTGTTTATTTGTCATAAACTGAAATTTAAAGTATTCAAAATCAAATAAGAGATGAATACCATGCAAACCAAGTTTTATACCCTTGCCTTAACTGCTTTAGCACTTAGCTCGACTGCCCATGCGCAAGACCTAAAAATTCACACGTATTTGGCTAAGCCTGAACATTTTGGCGTGACATCTACCCTTATTGAAGGCGATAAAGAAGTCATGTTGGTGAATGCTCAATTTTCTAAATCAGAGGCACTACGAATTGCCGCGGATATTCTTGATCGAGGCAAGACCTTAAGCACGATTTTTGTCAGCTATGGTGATCCAGACTATTACTTTGGTTTAGATGTATTTAAACAATACTTTCCAAATGTAAAAATCCTAGCGACTCCTGAAACGGTTAAACATATTCAAGATACCCAAGCCCTGAAAGTACAGTATTGGGGGCCTCAAATGGGGCTGAATGCACCGAGCAAAATTATTGTACCTGAGCGTTATACAGCTAAAGTCTTAAAGCTTGAAAATGAAGAGATTGACATTAAAGGTCAAAAAGAACTGACCTATTTATGGATTCCCAGTGCTAAAGCGGTTGTCGGTGGCATTCCTGTTTCATCGGGGATTCATTTGTGGATGGCAGACACCCCTACATCTAAAGATCATGCAGAAGTGGTACAGACTTTAGAAAATATTAAAGCACTCAACCCACAACAGGTTGTACCTGCACATATGAAAGCTGGCGCGGCTGAAGGTCTCGATGCTGTGAATTTTTCTATAGACTATTTAAAGCAATATGAGAAAGCAGTGAAAGCCAGCAAAAACTCAGCGGAGTTAATCGGAATCATGCAAAAACAATATCCAGCTTTAGGTGAGTCAAGCAGCTTAGAATTGGGGGCTAAAGTGGTCAAAGGCGAGCTGAAGTGGCCTTAATCATGATTGGCATCAAATGATCACAATAAGCGCCACAAAATCTTTTATGTTTGGCGCAAATATTGTTTGGGTGAATGACCGAGATTATTGTCATAGTCATACATTGATATTTTAAACATCAGTTTTTAAAGCTTATTCAACCGATGAATAAGCTTTTTTTGTGTGAAATTGCTGAGAATTACTACAGTGTATAGATTAAGTGCAGCAGAAACGTGATGAGTTGGCAGTTCTGTAGACACTTCGCAACAACAATAAGCAGTTTCATTTCAGTATTTTTTAAGCAAATTTGCTTGCTGACAGGCATTGAACTGGAACAACATAATTTATGTGATTAAAAAGAATTACTTAATTCAATTTTTGCTCTAAGTAGAAAAAACATGCTTCCAAATAGGCTTAATAAAAGATTGCAGAATGCAACCAACAGATAAAAAACGCTCACCATATATGTGCGCAGAGCATTCAAAAAACATGAATGATGACTTGGCAAAACTAAACATTGGTTTTGTGTTTTTTATTTAAAAAGGAACCAGACATGAAAAAAGTCGGATTATTTTCTATTTCTATGTTAGCTATTTCAGTGCTTGCAGTGGGTTGTGCATCTAAAGACCCTGTACAAGCGACTGAAACAGCTCAAATCTCGACTGGAGCAGAGGTTGCAGTGCAAGGACAAGACGGAATTGCGACACAAGTCGATGGATCTGTAAATTCGAATGTCCCTCAGGCATCAACGGAGCAAATGCAAAACCAACCGCAATCTATTCAACAATAACGCATCATGTTGTTGAGTTGAAAACGGCATATAGAGTAAAGACAGTACTTGAATGAGGTGTACTGTCTGAAGCTATCTCAATTCAAAATTATTTCAGTATTTTCTATGTAAGATTACGTGTGTATTGATGATTTTGACTTAAACTTGCAGTCATAGTGTTAATGACAATATGCTTAAAGCAGATTAGCTTTGTTGCAAAAGCCATAATTTAAGGTTGAACTTGTTCAGTAAAGTTTGACCGACAGATAAAACAACAAGGAATAAGTCGTTTATGGGCGTATCAATACAAAAAGTGATGGAACAGAATCAAGGTACAGCAGCGCGACTACTGGATAAGTTGCCTACTTTTCTACAGGAAAATATCGTCAAGGCTTTGGCCTATCCTTATCACTACCCCGAATTAGACTCCTTTCTTAAATGTCTGGTCGCCGTTCAGTATAAGCAAAATAAAACAGGCTTTATTTCGGCAGATGCACAACATTCTCGTAAAGCCTTTGAACTACAAAGTCAGCTCCTTACAGGAAAATCGACTGCCATTAAACAGGTCGAAGATTTACGCTTAGCTTTGCAAAGTGGAACTATTTTTGCGCGTCACTATCATCCTGCGCCAAATAAAAAACTTCCGATGTTGGTGTTCTACCATGGAGGAGGCTTTGTGGTGGGTAGTATCGATAGTTATGATGAAGTGTGTCGTTTATTGGCTGTGCATGCCCATGTGCAAGTGCTCAGTATTGATTATCCCTTGGCACCAGAAGCCTCGCCGTATCAAATTGTACAAAGCTGTGAAGATGCCTTGGCATGGGTGTATCAAAATCGGAAACAACTCAAAATTTTAAAAAATCGCATAGCGGTTGCAGGTGACAGTGCTGGCGGCAATTTAAGTGCGGTGGTTGCGCAACGTAGTATAGGTAAAGCCTATGCACCGCAAATCCAGTTTTTAATTTATCCAGCATTAGACTTTAAGAGTCGTCACCCTTCATTTTTTGCTTATAAAGATGGTTTGGTATTAACAGGGGATGATGTAGATCGCGTGACCGCACATTATGCGGCTCAACATCAAGTTGCTTTAGATGATCCCATTATTTCCCCGACTTATGGCAATTTTAAAAAACTAGCGTCTGCCTTTGTTGTTACGGCAGGTCATGATGTCCTGCATGATGAGGCAGAGATTTATGCGCATAAGTTACGACATCATGGTGTCTCCGTGGCATATCACGATTATCCAAGTATGACTCATGGTTTCATTAACATGGCAGGCTTATCACGCACTGCAAAGAAGAACTACATTGAAATGAGTAAAAATTTCCGAAAATTTTGGGATAAACACAGTTAAAGTAGGGTGTAAATAAAGGTCAGGCTGATTTAAAGCCTTAAATCAAAGGATAAGTTTTATAAATTATTGAATATAAAAGTATAAAACCAAAGCTATCGTCCAAATGCTGTAAATAAAAGGTTTAAAAGTATCTGAATCTAAAGAGTTGTGTTAAATATAATCAACCATAAAACAGCATTACAGGAATCCCCAATATGTTAAAACAGAGCCTTGCGTTATTGACTGCTGCTACATTCAGTGTGTGTACCTATGCAGCCAATACTCTGGTGGAAATGAAAACATCAATGGGAAATATTGAAATTGAGCTATTTAATGATAAAGCACCAGTTTCAGCCAAAAACTTTGAAGATTACGCAAAAGCAAATTTCTATAACGGAACCATTTTTCACCGCGTCATTCCAGGATTCATGATTCAGGGTGGCGGTATGGATGTCAATATGGTTGAAAAGCCAACCAAGGCACCTATCAAGAATGAATCTTCCAATGGTTTAAAGAATACGCGTGGCACTTTAGCCATGGCACGTACGAACAACCCAAACTCGGCCACCAGCCAATTCTTTATTAATGTCGTTGACAATGACTTTTTAAATAAAGGATCTATGAATGCTGGTTATGCAGTCTTTGGTAAGGTAACGAAGGGGATGGATGTGGTTGATAAAATTATCAAAGTACCGACTGCTAGCTACGGTATGCACCAAGATGTACCGAAACAACCAGTGAAAATTCTCAGCGTGAACATTAAGTAAGCAAGCGTTACTAAATCATTAAAAAAAGTAGCAGAAATATTTTATTCATATTTCTGCTTTATAATTAATGGTTTACATTGTATTTTGTGTAATAATGAACCAAAATAGTGCATAAAAATACAACACCCAATAAAACAGTCAGTTAAAAGTGCTTGCACTCATAGCAAAACCGTATAGAATGCACCCCATACCGACGAGATAGACGGAAACGAACAAAGCGCGAAGCGCTGAGTTGTTAAGTATATCGAGTCCAGCATCTAATACTGACGAGGTATTAGAAAGATCATTAAGAGATTATGAAGAACAACTTGTGTGGATTTTTACTGATTGATCGATCGAAATTATTTTCATTGATTGATGGTAGAAATTACTCGAAGTTTATTTGAGAAATTGATGTCAGAAAATTGATGAGCCAAGATTGGCACCCTTTAAGGTGCTAGCAAGTATTAAACTGAAGAGTTTGATCATGGCTCAGATTGAACGCTGGCGGCAGGCTTAACACATGCAAGTCGAGCGGGGGAGGTTGCTTCGGTAACTGACCTAGCG
>NZ_SJOD01000001.1 GCF_004331175.1 Acinetobacter sp. ANC 4178 | reverse complement strand
CAATTCTATTTCCGTACGACTGACGTAACTGGTGCTATCCAATTACAAGAAGGCGTTGAAATGGTAATGCCAGGTGACAACGTTGAAATGTCAGTAGAATTAATCCACCCAATCGCAATGGACCCAGGTCTACGTTTTGCGATCCGTGAAGGTGGTCGTACAGTTGGTGCTGGTGTTGTTGCGAAAGTAACTGCATAATCACTTATTGTGTGAAAAAAGCGCTCCTTTGGGGCGCTTTTTTTATGTCTATAACATGTATTAATGCCAGACTTTTCTATTTTGCATGAGATATTTTTTGCAGGTATTCATACCGCCAATAGATCAATAGTTTTTATTGAGATAAAAATAGAATCATAAAATTGTTAGACAATTTGCCTGTAAAACTGTCCTTAACTGATACTTCCTTGACCTTATCTGCCCTTATCGCCTGAGGTGAAAACCGTAATATTAGAATCAAGAAAAACAAGCATAAAGATGGTTAGACCTTATAGGTCTGTAGGAGTCTCAGATGAATGCTAAGGTAAAAATTACCAATCGTGCAGGTGCAAGTTTTCCTGTACGTCGTATGAATTTTAATTTTGAAAATGTGCCTGAATATTGGATGAATGGCTCGGCAGGGTTGACGCATTTTATGACTGCCTTGTCTGCACTGTTTCCAGCGGGTGAGCAATTTTTTATTGATAGTGTACGTGCCGTACGTTATGACCCGGCAATTAAAGACAATGAGATTTTGCAAAAAGAAATCAGTGCTTTTATTGGGCAGGAAGCGATGCATACGCAAGAACATGTTGGTTTCAATGCTTCAGCACAAAAGTATGGACATGATGTAGCTAGCTTGGAAAAGCAAACCGATAACGTCATTCAAGGCTTTCGTAAAACAGCCGCCATTCTGTTTAAGCCAATCGGTGTCACGCAAGAAATGATTGACTTGATGGGAACCACAGCTTTAGAGCATTTCACTGCGACCATTGCTTCACAATTATTGATTAATCGTCATATTCAGGAACTCATGACTGACGAAACGATGTCGACGATGTGGTACTGGCATGCCATTGAAGAAAATGAACATAAAGCTGTGGCTTATGATGTATTTGAAGGTGTTTTTGGTACAGGGGTGAAAGCCTATCTTGCTCGCTGCGGATCTCTTATTGCGGCCATGGCAACTTTATTTGTTGTGCAAAGTTATTTTGTTTTACGTTTATTAAAACAAGACAATCAGCTTAATTTAAAGGCGTTAAAAGATATCTATGTTTATGGTTATAGTCCATCAAAAGGCATTATTACGGGAATGGGGCGTGAAATGCTGGCGTACTTTAAACCGAGGTTTCATCCTAATCATTTAGACACTGTAAGCTTACTGGCCAATTGGAAAGCTAAATTAGGGCTGTAATGTTTTATTGTGAAGCTTAAAGAGCACAGGGATCATAAAAATATCCCTGTTTTTTTTATTCGTTTTGCATCGAAAAATTTTTATAATGCATGTTTATTTAGATCGATAAGATGAACGAGCATGATTCGTTTAATGCAGCAAACTGATGTCAATGCAGTTGCTCAAATTGAAAAGCTGGTACAAAGTCATCCTTGGACATTGAACCAATTTCAGGATGCCGTGAATAGTTACCAAAGTACTGTGATTGAGCAGGCAGGACAAGTGGTTGGCTTTTGTATACTACAACCTGTTCTGGATGAGGCGAATTTACTGTTAATGGCGATTCATCCTAATCAGCAAGGCAAGGGGCTGGGTTATCTTCTTTTAGAAGAATCGATTGCTTTGCTTAAGAATCAACCTGTACAAATTTTTTTGGAAGTACGAGAAAGCAATCAAGCTGCAATCGCACTGTATGAAAAATCAGGTTTTCATCAAATTGATTTGCGTAAAAATTATTATCCAAGCCCAAATGGTGGGTATGAGCATGCCATTATTATGGTAAAAGCATGTACTGATGATTTTTCTCAGTTATTCAAATCATAATTTAAATACTCATGCGATGGAGTCAATCTGCTCCATCAAAATATCCACTTATTTAATAATCGAATTGTTCCAGCCTGAGGGAAGCGTGGTCATCAATGAGTTTCCCAAAAGTTGAATCTCTTCTGAACTGAGCGAACGATTGATGCGTCGCCATTGTCCATCGAGCAGTAATTCTAAGGGCGTGTATTGAGACTTATAATTCATTTTATTGGAATGAGGTACCCAATACCCTAAATAGACATAGTTCAATTGCTGTTGTTGAGCATATTCAATTTGTTTCATGATGGCAAAAGCCCCTAATGAGCGGCGATTTTCATCGGGATCAAAAAAGGTATAGACCGCCGATAAGCCATCATCAAGTTGGTCACAGGTCGAAACGCAGAGCAACCGTTCATCTTTCCAAAGTTCCAGAAAAAAACTTTCAGTACAGGTATGTATTAGGAATTTTTCAAACTGGTCATAGCTAGGCGGGAACATATCGCCATCGGCATGTCGCTCACGAATGTAGCGTTCATATAAAGCATAATGCACATCACCCGCATCTTTAGGCTGGGTAATTTTAACCGTCAGATCTTGATTGCGTTTCCATGCTTTTTTTTGCTTACTGTTCATTTGAAATTCTTGGACAGGAACGCGGCAAGACAGGCATTGGCGACATAAGTGGCATTCGGGACGGTAGACAAAATCTCCACTACGGCGGAAACCAACTCGAGAAAGTTCAGACAAGGTGACCACATCAATCCGATGGGCTGGATCTAAAAAGACCATCCGAGCAGATTTCTTTTCAAGATAGCTGCATTCATGCGGTGGTGTAATGTAGTACTGTAAATCATTTAACAGGGACTTCGGGTGATATGAATTCATAAAGATCCCTCTATTGTTTTCATTCGATTAACTGCGAAGATAACGCTATTCTTTTACTTGAAAATACACCCTCTTGATACTTTTTCCAATCGATAGGGGGTTGTTTTATAATATCTTGTAACGAATTTAAATACGCTTGTCGAGAAATTGTACAAGCACCAAGGCTAAGCAAATGATCATTCACCAATTGACAATCAATCCAAGCCAGTTGGTTTTCTTGTCCAAGTAACATTAAGGTATAAAATGCCATTTTAGATACATCGGTACGTATACTGAACATCGATTCGCCAAAGCAGCCCTTACCAATGCTCACGCCATATAGCCCACCGACAATTTGCTCTTGTTCCCAGACTTCAATGCTATACGCATAACCCGCTGCAAACATGTCTAAATAACCTTGAATAATTTCTTCTGAAATCCATGTGTCATCTGCATAGCTGCGAGGTAGTGAACAAGAACGAATAACTGATTCAAAGGCATGATTAATGGTAATTTTATAATCATGCTTTTTCATGTTGCGCAGTAAGGATTTACTTGGATGATACTGCTCGGGGTGAATAATGCAGCGTGGCTCGGGACACCACCAGCAAATCGGTTCACCTTCAGAAAACCATGGAAAAAGACCGTGGGTATAGGCTTCAAATAGGGTAGAAGGGGACAGATCTGCACCGATGCAAATGAGTCCCTGCCCATCAGGGTCTGAGTCTATTGGGTTAGGAAATAAATATTCAGAAGGTGCTAAAGTATGCTGCATGATCAAATTCTGGGGATTATTCTTTGCTCTATCATACATAAAAAAACCGCCCTAAATTCGGGCGGTTTGAATAGATGCAAAGGATTATGTTAGAGCATCTAAATATTTTTCGGCATCGAGTGCAGCCATACAGCCTGAACCTGCTGAAGTAATAGCTTGACGGTAAATGCTATCTGCAACGTCACCTGCTGCGAATACACCTGCAACCGATGTTGCTGTTGCATTGCCAGAGGTGCCACTTTGCACTTGAATATAGCCATCACGTAGGTTGAGCTGACCTTCAAACATGCCTGTATTCGGTTTGTGACCGATTGCCACGAATAAACCTTGAACATCAATATCTTGTGTACTTGCATCTACAGTTGATTTTAAACGTACTGCAGTTACACCGGTGTTGTCACCCAAGACTTCATCCACTTGATTGTTCCAAAGAATGCTAATTTTGCCTTCTTTTTCTTTTTCAAATAAATGGTCTTGTAGAATTTTTTCTGAACGTAAGCTGTCACGACGGTGTACAAGGGTCACGTGTGAGGCAATGTTAGACAGATAGAGTGCTTCTTCTACCGCAGTGTTACCACCACCCACCACCATCACTTTTTGGTTTTTATAGAAGAAACCGTCACAGGTTGCACAGGCACTGACACCTTGACCCATGAATTTTGCTTCAGACTCTAAACCTAAATACTGTGCAGTTGCACCTGTTGAGATAATTAGTGCATCACAAGTGAACTCTTCCATATCGCCTTTAAGGACGAATGGGCGAACACTAAGGTCAACTTCATTGATGTGGTCATACACGATTTCTGTGCCAAAACGTTCTGCATGGGCTTGCATACGTTCCATGAGTGCAGGACCAGTTAAACCTTCTGGGTCACCCGGCCAGTTATCCACTTCAGTTGTTGTGGTTAATTGACCGCCCAATTGCAAGCCAGCAATCAGCATTGGTTTTAAATTGGCACGTGCAGCATAAACTGCAGCACTGTAACCCGCAGGGCCAGAACCTAAAATAATTAATCGTGAGTGACGAGCGCTCATTCGCGACATCCTTTTTTTCTTTCAAAATTTATGAAATTATACGTGAAAGTGTATAACAGTTGTGTGTGTTCAATGTGGGTAATATTGATCATGCAAATCGATTTGAGCTATATAGAATAAAGTTAACAACAAGCCCTCATAATCTTGCATCTTTTTTACGTGAACAGGTGCATAATATCAGGTTTTATTAAGAAACAAATTCAGGTTGTTTTCCAAAAAAACATGAATGAAAAAATGCTTACAGGACAGAGTATGGCTGCGGTGTCAGGTGCTTATGCACAGCGCTTAATGATGACATTATTTTTAGTCTCATTTGGGATTTATCTGTTCCTTGCAACAGTCACTTATACACCTTTTGATCCAGGTTGGATGCATATTTCCAGTGATACCCAACAGGTTTCCAATGCAAGCGGTGTCGCTGGGGCATGGATTTCAGACTTATTGTTTGGATTTTTAGGTTGGGCAAGCCTGCTCATTCCGCTTTTCTTATTTATTGAAGCGATTCAGGTGTGGTGGCCACGTAGCTTTTTGAACCGACCATTTCGTTATGCTGCCCAATTTTTTATTTTGTTGGCAACAGCAACTTTATTATTTTTGTTTTGGGAAGTGCCTGCGGATACTTTAGCCAATGCCTCTGGTGGCATTATTGGCTATGAATTGGGGCAAAGCCTAAGCCAATTGCTCACCATTTATGGCGCTGCGCTGTTCTTAATCGTGTTTTGGGTGGTGTTATTCACTTTGGCCTTTGGGGTGAAGTGGAATAAAACATGGGATACTTTGCGAGCTACGCCTGCGTATTTACAAGATTTATTTTATAAAAATGTACCTGAAAGCGAATCCGATTTTGACCGTACCACACCTCAAGTCAAAAAACAGGTGATTGCAGTCGCGCCAAGTAAAACTTCAGACCCAGTTGTAGATGATGCTGATTCATCTAAAGCGTCAATGGAACAACCGTTTATTGCGGGTGCGGCAGCTGAGCGTTTGTTTGATGATATGGTACAGAAAGAGTCTCAATTGAATCAACCGAATGAGTTCGATTTAGACGACGATGAAGAGTTTGAAAAAACCATTGCCAAAGCGCATCAACTTGAACAAGACAGTCAGCGCACTATTGCCACAGGTGAAGTTTGGCGTGCTTTAAATACCAATAATGACCACCTACATAAGCAAGATATTGAGGCATTATTAAAAGCTGCCGAAGATGAAACTGTGCTTCCTAAGTATGATTTCAATTCTGTAGTTGAGCGTCAGCATCCTGTTGAAGTCCAACTTGAACCCTCTCCGAAACCAGTCAAAAGTAATCTTGATTGGGATGATGATGAAATTTTTGATGAACTCCTTGCCGCTGTGCCTAGTGGTAAAACAGCTTCGGATGTACATAGTCCATTCCAACGAAGTGAAGTTCAAGCCATTCAACCGACAACAATCCCTGATATCGCTGTAGGGCAAGCTTCAATTTTGAGTATGCCTGCGGTAGCTGGGGTTGCCGAAGGTGCTGTTAAAGCACGCTTATTGAACGATGAATTAGATCGTTTTCTGGATGATTTTGATGCAGAAGAACAACATGTAGATTCCCCAGTCGTTGAGCAGCGTACAGTATCTTCTTATGCGCAATCATCGGCCTTTGTTCAAACGCCAATACAGCACACGGCTGTAGAGGTATCAGAGCGTTTTACTGAACAAACCAAAGCTGAGTTGTCTAAAGAGGCATTCATTGAAGCTTGGCAAGAAACTGCAGGAAAACCTCAAGAAGAAGATGAGTTTGATTTTGATGCGCCATTGACGGATGCGGCGGGACGACCGATGTCACGTGCTATGCAGGTCGCACAAAAACGTCGTGATTTGTCTACGCTACCCGGATTGGATTTGCTTGATCGTGTTGATCCGAACAAAAAAGTAAACTTCACTGCTGAACAATTGGAACGTCTTTCAGAATTACTCGAAATTAAACTGCAAGAGTTCAATGTTAAAGCCAAAGTAATGGAAGCTCAACCCGGGCCAGTCGTGACGCGGTTCGAATTGGATTTAGCACCTGGGGTTAAAGCCTCTAAAGTCACCAATATTTCGAAGGACTTGGCGCGTTCTATGTCAATGGCTTCGGTACGTGTAGTAGAAGTAATTCCGGGTAAACCTTACATTGGAATTGAAGTTCCAAATAGTGCACGTGAAATGGTGCGTCTTATCGAATTATTGGAAACACCGACTTATCGCGATCCAGCGGGTTTACTTTCAATGGCGATGGGTAAAGACATTTCGGGTAATCCTGTGATTACCGATTTAGGCAAGGCCCCACATATGTTGGTTGCGGGCACCACGGGTTCAGGTAAGTCTGTTGCTGTGAACTCGATGATCTTATCGATGCTGTTGAAATATACACCCGATCAATTGCGCCTCATCATGATTGACCCAAAACAGTTAGAGCTGGCCAACTACAATGATATTCCACATTTACTCACCCCTGTCGTGACGGACATGAAAGATGCCGTCAGTGCATTGAATTGGTGTGTGAATGAAATGGAGCGTCGTTACAAGCTCATGTCATTCCTTAAAATTCGTAAACTGGCGGACTATAACCGTAAAGTTGAAGAAGCATTGGCGAATGGGGAAGACCTGATTGATCCAACATGGAAAGCCAGTGACTCCGTTGTGGGTGAGCGCGCACCGCGCTTAGCGCCGTTACCTTCGATTGTGATTGTGGCGGATGAATTTGCCGATATGATTATGCAGGTGGGTAAAAAAGCCGAGGAAATGATTACCCGTTTGGCACAAAAATCACGTGCTGCCGGCATTCACTTGTTGTTAGCGACCCAACGTCCATCAGTGGATGTCATTACAGGTTTGATTAAAGCCAATATTCCAACTCGCGTTGCATTGCGTGTAAACAGTAAAATTGACTCTCGAACCATTCTGGATGCAGGTGGTGCGGAAGACATGTTGGGTCATGGTGATATGCTGTTTTTAGGGCCAGGTAAAATTGAACCTGAACGCGTGCATGGTGCTTTTATTTCCGATGATGAAGTTAACCGAATTTGTGATGCATGGCGTGAACGCGGTGATCCTGACTATATCGATGAAATTTTGACTCCATATGATGAAGAGCCGACGTCACGTGGGTTTGAAGAAGGTGATGGCGGTTCAGACCGCGATGCTTTGTATGACCAATGTGTGGCCTTTGTTTTAGAAACGCGTAAAGCGTCGACGTCATCTTTACAACGTAAGTTTAGTTTAGGTTATAACCGAGCGGCACGTATTATTGATCAGATGGAAGAAAGTGGCATTGTAAGTGCGATGGGGGCGAATGGTAAGCGAGATATTCTCGCCTAGTGCTCATCTATTCAAAAGCCTGCCTAAGAGCAGGCTTTTTTATGCGCTTGAATTTAATCATAGAACATGTTTTGTGCCAATTCGATAAAGGCACGTGTTGCAGGACTCATCAGTTTTTGATTGCGGACGGCGAGCCCAATTTCACGTTGTGTGTTCGGTAGCAAAGGACGTTTCACCACATTCGGATGCAGTGCAAGCAGTTCTGGCGTCATGGCCATATCCGCCACAATCGAAATGCCTTCATGCTGATTGACCATATTCAGAATGGTCAATAATTGCGACAGTTGATATTGAATCTTGGGCTGTATCTCATATTGTTTGAGGAGTTTTTCAATATGCGTCTGGCTGCCTGCCTTGGTCAAAATAAAAGGGTAGTGCTTCAGTTGAGTAATATCCACCTGACTCATTTGTGCAATCGGGTAGGAGTTAGGAATAAGTGCGATAAAAATATCTTTAATCAATGGAAAAGTATCCAATTGATGGTTGGGTAAAACTGCAAATCCGACATCAACCTGTTGGTTTAAAATCCATTGTGTGACTTCATCATCGGTTCCTTCTTCCACAAAAACTTCAATTTGAGGGTACTCAGTCCTAAAAGCTTGCAGTAGTTCAGGCAGTAGATGAATTGATGCGGATGCCCCAAATGAACCAATTCTTAAGCTGCCTTGTTGTAGGCCATGTGTCGCAGCAACTTGCTGCTGCATGACTTGTGCTGTATTTAAAATTTCCTGCGCATGGATACGAAGTTGCTGCCCAATCTCGGTGAGGACCACATTATTTTGTTCTCGACTAAACAGTTGTACACGCCAAAAATGCTCTAGACTTTTTATGGCATGTGAAACCGCAGATTGAGAAATCCCGAGTTGTTTGGCTGCATTGCTAAAACTCTGATGTTTAGCAACCAGTAAAAAAATTTCAAGTTGGCTAAAGGTCATTTGAGGGTATGAGTAAATACTCATTTTATTATGAGGGAGAATAAGGATTATATTCTGTTTCCAAGATGAGTCAAAGCTGACTGATGTGCAGTAATTGGAATAAATGAATGAACATGATCATGGCACTCTTTCCATTGGTTTTTCTGATTGGAATGGGATATGTATTTAAACGGACAGTTTTTTTGCAGGAGGAATTTTGGGCAAACTCTGAAAAACTGAATTATTACATTCTTTTTCCTGCGTTATTGTTTAGCAATCTTTCTAGTGTAAAGCTCGACTTAGGTTCGATGGTTATGCTTTACGTGGCACTAATCGTGATCATTGTATTGATTAGCGTGGTGTTATTGGCGCTTAAATTTTATCTTCACATTCCAGTGCGCCGTTTCGGGGTTTATATTCAAAGTCAGATTCGATTCAACACCTATATTGGGCTTTCATTGATGGGCTTAATGTTTGGTGCGACTGGCATGCAATTATTCACTATGATGATTGCTGTTGCGATTCCATTGGTCAATATTATTTCGGTCTGGTCATTGACCCAAAGTGCACAAGGTCAGTTGCGTTTTACGCTGATGTCGATTGTGAAGAATCCACTGATTGTCGCTTGCGTATTGGGCATTGCATTTAATGGCTCTGGCTTGTTGATGCCAGAAGGTATATCACAATTATTAAAGTTGTTGGCGGGGAGTAGTCTGCCATTAGGTTTGATTTCAGTTGGAGCGGCATTACAGTTTAGTCAGCTTAAGCCCGATTTTGGACGTGTCATGATGAATAGTGTATCGCGCTTACTTGGAGTACCGATATTGACTTACTTTGTGGCACAAGGATTTGGCTTGGCACCCTTACATATTGCGGTCTTGGTGGTTTTCTTTGCTTTACCCACAGCATCGGCATCTTATATTTTAACGCGATTTTTTAAGGGGGATAGTCAACTCATGGCAGCAATCATTAGCTTACAAACACTCTTATTTGCATTGAGTTTTCCATTGCTGATGCAATTGTTGTTCTAATTCATTTTAGATTGCAGAGAATAAAAAAGCCTACACGAGGTAGGCTTTAAGGCTTAAGCAAATTTTGCCAAGACTTCTAAGAATCCATCACGTTGGCGTGGGTATTCAGCAATCACATCGTGAATACGTTGACCTTGAGGATTGGTTGCATTGACATTACGACCATCTGCGACGAATTGAGTTAACAAACGCTCGTAGTCAGTTGGACGCATATGTTTGAATGCGTGGTAAAGAACATGAAAGTCGGCATTAACTCCTGCAGGAGGAAGCTGATTTAAATAGGCAAAAACGCGCTCATCCGACCATTCTTCATTAAACGTTGCTGGCTGAGATAATGCCATCGCAAACTCCTTGGTATATTCTTTTCAAACTAAAAAGGCAAAATAACTGCCGCTATTTTGCCTTGAATCCATTTGCTTGACTAATCAGATTTCAGATTATCGCTCTTCAGGCAAATTGATATTCATCTCCAACATTTCAATATTCGCTTCTGAGCGAACAGACATTTGGATATGTTCTTCATCGACCCCACGCACATAGCGGTTGACCACTTGCATGATCTCTTTCTTCATTTGGTCAATTTTATCTTGGCTCAAGCGTTTACCTAAGCCTTGTTCAGAAGCAACAATGACTTTCAAACGGTCTTTTGCCATTTGTGCGCTTGATGGTTTGTCATCATTACTAAATAATTTACTCCAGAAGCCTGCCATATTTACACTCCAAATAATCGTGCTAACCAGCCTTTAGGTTTGACTGTAATGTGACGGTAAGGACGCTCTTCACCAAGGAAACGGGCAACCAGATCTTCATAGGCTTGTCCAGCTTCTGCTTCTTGGAACAAAATGACAGGTTTACCTTCGTTAGACGCTTGTAAAACGCTTTTACATTCAGGCACAACACCCAATGTCGGTACACGTAAAATGTCTTTCGAGATGTCGTCAATCGTGAGCATTTCTTGCTTGTCTGCACGTTCAGGATTAAAGCGGGTAATACACAAATGTTTGCGTATACGGCCTTCATTCTGTTCTACTTTTTTAGTTTTACTGTCCAACATACCGATAATGCGGTCAGAGTCACGTACCGATGAAATTTCAGGGTTGGTCACGATAATCGCTTCATCTGCATGGTACATGGCTAGAATTGCACCACGCTCAATCCCCGCAGGAGAATCACAAATAATGTAATCGAATTCTTGAGATAATTCGTCCATTACACGTGCTACACCTTCATCGGTCAACGCATCTTTATCGCGCGTTTGTGATGCCGGTAAAATGTATAAGTTTTCAATATCTTTATCACGAATAAGTGCTTGTTGTAATCGTGCTTCGTTATTTAAAACATTCACAAAATCATACACAACACGACGTTCGCAGCCCATAATGAGGTCAAGATTACGTAGACCTACGTCAAAATCAATCACAACAGTTTTGTGACCACGAAGGGCTAAACCTGTTGCAAAAGATGCACTGGTCGTAGTTTTTCCTACGCCACCTTTGCCTGATGTTACGACAACAATTTTCGCCACCGAATCCACTCCTGTTATGGTAAATCCCCCCTTTAATTAGCGGGGTTTTGGTGTTTATTTATACATTAAAATTCCAGAGCTTTAAATTCGAGCTCTTGGTTTTCATTTAAATAAATATGTACGGACTTCTTTAAGACATGGGGTGGAATATCATCGGCGACACAATATGTCCCTGCAATTGAAACCAATTCGGCTTCAAGTGAGTGACAAAAAATGCGAGCAGCACTGTTTCCACCAGCACCTGCGATAACTCTACCACGAGCACTGCCATAAATATGTATATTTCCTGAAGCAATTACTTCTGAACCGCTATTTATCCCTGCATTGACGATAATATCGCCATGATCTTGGATTAAACATTGACCTGTACGTAAGATTTCATCGTGATACGAGGTAATATGTCCAATATTACGCGGAAATGGCGATACTTTTTGCGTATTTTCCGTTGCGACTTCTGGTTCTTGAACAGCGGTTTCAACCACTTGTTCTTGGGTTGCTTTAATACGTTGTAACGATTTACTGTCGGCAGGGAGTACTGGAAATTGAATCGCACGTGCTTCATCACCCAATAGGCCTTCAATGACCGCCATAGGTTGTAAATCTAAATCGAGCAGCAGTTGAATTAGGGCAATCAGCTCTTGTTCAACTGTACTGTCTAAAATAACAAGCGCACCTTGCGTGGTGCTGTCTTGAAGCAATTGGCTCAGTTGTTGACGAATGGCATTATGGTCATTTGTGTCGAAGGTTAATCTACTAAAGTTAACCATTCTACCGGTGATCCGAATATCAGCCATATTTTATCCTTAAGACTTCGAAACTATTGGTTTTATGCCGAAGTGATGTTGTAAATAGAGCAAATCCTAGAACAAATTCTTTGAATTCTCTAGCCAAGTTTGTAACTTTTTTATCTTAATGCTTATTCTTTAGCTTGATCGAGCTCTTCAAGGTCTTCTAACCACTGTTTCACTTTCACTTGCTTACGAATGGCGTCCAAAGTTTCGTACACAGCAGACTCAACCAATTGTTCCAATGCTTGATTATCAATGTTCAATTCGCTGACTTTTTCTGCAATGAGCTTATACGTATGGTTGGGCTGTTCTGGGCTGCCAGATATCAATGGCTCTAAAATACCGTAGGTAATATTTTCCCCCAAGCGTTGCCCAATGCTCTGAATTTGATGCTCAATCCGTCCACCAACTATCGGGATTAAGCGTAATAGTTGAGTCAGTTCAGGTGTATCTTCAATGGCTTGATTCACAATGGCACCAATATTTTGAGCAATTAACGCTTGGCGTTGCTGGAGTTCTGTCGCCAGTGATTCCTGTAAAAGCTCTGCCAAAGCTTGCGCAAATAAGATGCGATGATGATCGACCAAGTCATGAATGATTTTTTTATGGGTGGAACTGGTACTGAGTTCATGCTTCACGCCATCTAATACGGTAATAACCACGCGATCAGACAGTTCCTCCATGATTACACGGTAGTAAAATTTCGCTCTTTGTTGAATGGATTCGGGAATGACGTTATAGCCCAATTCATGCAGACGGAAAATAATAATCCCGGCACGAAATAAACGTAGAAAACGCAGATGTGGAATAATGGCTAAAATTTCATACCAGTGAATAAAAGGGAAAAAGAACCAACGACGATGATGGTGATAAATAATGGCAATTATCCATCGAACCAGAAGCTCAGTAATTAAGAACAAAATAAACCAAGCTTCGGTAGTAATCACCCACGGATGTAGATGTGTACGATAAAAATTGAGAATTTCATCTAAATGAAGCGAGGTTAAGAACCAACCGCCAATATTGCTCATTAAGAAAAAATTGGCACACAAGCAGAACAGATTAAAAATAATCAGGAACACCATAAAAGTGTCGTAAATCAGATAGAGCTTAAATGACCAGCTCTGCGGATCAACACGATGATATTTAGATTTTTTTGCTGAACTGTTCTGCTTCATTGGTTTATACCTTATTCACTTCAGCAGCTGTTGAATATTGCGCTTTCATTTGACTAATCAGTTGATCTTTTTCGGTCCAAAGTTGATCGACCCATGCTTGGAAACGTACGCGATATTGTTCATCATCTTCATAGTTTCCACCTAAAACCCAGTCGGGAATCTCGATTTTGCGTAAATTCACAGCAATTCGACCCACTTCGCCGAACCAGAATTCGCCATAACCAGGCGCACCATCTGGATAGACAATGGTCATATCAACCAAGGCATCAATTTGATTACCTAAAATATTGAGGGCAAGGGCTAAGCCGCCTGCTTTCGGTTTAAGTAGATTTTGGTAGGGAGAGTTTTGTTGCTGATGCTTTTCTGGTGTGAATCGTGTTCCTTCCAAATAGTTCAGTAGGGTAAAAGGCTGGCTCAATAATTGTTCACACGCTTTACGCGCTTCTTCCATGTCTCGGGTTTTGAGTTCAGGATTTTTCTCAATTTCTTGTTTGCTGTGCCGCTTCATCATTGGGAAGCCTAAGATTTTAAACGCCTGTCCAACAAAGGGAATAAAAATGAGCTCCCATTTGGTGAAAAACCGCGTCAATGGCATACGCGTGAGTCCAAAATATTGATTTACTGTCGTGTCGACCCAACTTTGATGATTACAGGTCATTAAATAACGACCTTGCATGCTTAAGTCGAGATCATCATCGACCGTAATGTCCCATTTTAGATGTGGTAAAACATGATCAATCAACCAGTTGTTGACCCCAAGCCAGCTATTGGTAATTTGAATATTGGTTTGATCTACTTTTTTTGATTGTTTAAACAACTTGGTTAAGCCAAGCGCGAGTACAGGTGGCCCATGAAAAAAAGTGCTGCCTGTCATGACAGAGCCAACCGTTAGTCCACGTGTGATTTTTTTTAATATGGGTTGTTTGTTTGCTGAAGATGACATATAAAAAATAATCCTAAGTAAAATCATCCATTCTCGTTATTGAATATAGTTGCAAATTCTGAAAATAAAACAAGCGTTGTGTTTGGTAAATTATCCTTCATGATTTATTAAACATGTAGGGAATGTGATGAATGCACATTCGAAGTTGGAATTAATTATTACAAAATGTAACCAAACAAGTTATTATTTACAAAAGATCAATGGTCTAAGTCCTATTTTTAGGCGACCATTTCAAGCATAAACAAAACACACAAATGGAGGCATGTCATGCGTGCACTATTAATTTCATCAGCAGTAGCAGGGGCGTTGGTTCTTTCAGGTTGTCAATCTACTGGCACAGGAATGGAATATGACAAAGCAGCAATCGGTGCAGGTCTCGGTGCATTATTGGGTGCAGGTCTTGCATATTCAAATGCAGACAAAGATAAAATGGGTCAAGCAGCGGCTATTGGTGCTGTAGTGGGCGGTGGTGCAGGTCTGTTATTAGACAAAAAAGAAAAACGTCTTCGTGAAGAACTTGCGGGTACTGGCGTTGATGTAGACCGTAACAAAGATGGTTCGATTAATCTTGTAATGCCAAGTGTTACCTTTGCAACTAACTCATCTACCATTCAGCCACGTTTCCAAACAGCATTGAATGATGTTGCGCGTGTATTACGTGAAGATGGTACAGCCAATAAACTTGCGCTTGTAATTCATGGTCACACTGACAACACAGGTACTGATGCGATTAACAATCCATTATCGCAAAACCGTGCAAACTCTGTAATGGGCTATTTATCTTCTCAAGGGATTGCAAGCTCACGTATGACTGCGCGTGGTTATGGTTCTTCTTCACCAATTGCGAGCAATGACACTGCTGCGGGCCGTGAACAAAACCGTCGCGTAGAAATTACTGTGTATGAAACAAAATAATTAATATTTTGTTTGCTTAAAAATCATTGAGTTTCGGAAAAGCCACCTTTAGGTGGCTTTTTTTATGAACAGAGAATCGTCATTTTAGGTTAGGCATCTGGGGGTTTGATGTCTATAATCTAGTTCGGATTAAAAAGAGGAAAGACTATGTCGCTGGCAAGTCAGTTAAACGACAAGCAACTTGAAGCCATGAAATACACTCAAGGGCCCTTGTTAGTACTTGCAGGGGCTGGTTCGGGTAAAACTTCGGTGATTACCCGTAAAATTGCTTATTTGGTGAAACATTGTGGGATTCCTGCTTATCGTATTACTGCGATGACCTTTACCAACAAAGCTGCACGTGAAATGAAAGAACGTGTGACAAAGTTGTTGTCACGTGAAGAAGCAAAAGGGCTCTCGGTTTCGACCTTTCATACCTTCGGTCTAAACATGTTACGTTTAGAGCTGAAACACACGCCATTAAAAAATAACTTTTCTATTTTAGATGCAGATGACTGTAAGCGTATTTTGATGGACTTGATGCACCGTGACAATTTATCTGGTGCTGAAAGTAAAGAGCTGATTGCCAAAGCCATGAAGATGATTTCAGACTGGAAAAATGATTTGATTCCACCTGAACAGGCGCACGTTACCTGTGAAACCGCTGAAGATGTTCAGTTTGCGCATTTGTACCAACTCTATGAGCGCAATTTACGTGCTTACAACGCCGTGGATTTTGACGATTTAATTGTCATGCCAACACGTTTATTACAAGAAAATCAAGAAGTACGTGATCGTTGGCAAAATCGCATTCGCTATTTGTTGGTCGATGAATATCAAGACACCAACACTGCACAATATATTTTGGTAAAACTGTTGGTCGGTGTGATGGGACAGTTTACGGCTGTAGGAGACGATGACCAATCGATTTATGCATGGCGTGGTGCGAAGCCAGAAAATATGGCTTTGCTGAATGAAGATTTTCGTAATTTAAAAGTGATTAAACTGGAACAGAACTATCGTTCGACCAGTCGTATTTTAAAAGCGGCAAATACGGTGATTGGGAATAATCCACATATTTTTGATAAAAAACTTTGGTCAGACAAAGGCCATGGTGAAGTCATTCGCGTGATTACCTGCCGTAATGATGATGATGAAGCAGAACGCGTGGTCAAAGACCTGATCACGCATAAACTGATGAATGGGAAAAATTGGAAAGATTATGCCATTTTATATCGGGGTAACTTCCAAGCACGTATTTTAGAGACGCAACTGCGTCAAATGCAGATTCCGTATAAGTTATCTGGTGGTCAGTCCTTCTTCGCCCGTGCAGAAATCAAAGACATCATGAGTTATCTGCGTCTGATTATTAATCCTGAAGATGACAGTGCTTTTTTACGTATTATTAATACGCCAAAACGTGCCATTGGCCCTGTTACTTTAGAAAAGCTGGGTTTATTCGCACAAGAAAATCATTTGTCTTTATTGACGGCAGCGGGCGACCAACGTTTGACTATGGTTATTCCGAAAAAGGCCACCACGCAATTGGCTGAATTTGCCGAATTCATTGCTAATTTTACGCGTGAATTGCTAGAAGATGATGAACCTGTACCGATTATTCGCCAAATGATGCATGAAGCAGGCTATATCGACTATATCAAAGAGTCTGCTGCTACACCTGCACAGGAAAAAACCAAGCTCGACAATATTGAAGTGCTCTATACCAGTATTCAAAGTTTGATTAACCGTGCAGAAGATGTCGATGAGCGCAATATTGAGAGTGTGATTCGCAAAATGGTGTTGCTCGATATGCTAGAGCAGCAACAGGAAGAAGAAGACACCGATAAGGTCAATTTGTTGACACTGCATGCTTCTAAAGGCTTGGAATTTCCATTCGTGTATTTGATTGGTTTAGAAGAAGAGCTATTGCCACATAAAAACTCGATTGCGGCTGAAACGGTCGAAGAAGAACGCCGTTTGATGTATGTCGGTATTACTCGCGCACGTCAAGGTTTAACCATTACCTTGGCAGAGCAACGTAAAGCAGGTGGGCAAATGCGTCAAATGACTCCAAGCCGCTTTTTAGATGAATTGCCACAAGATGAATTGGAGTGGTTAGGACGTAAGAAAAAGCTCGCGGGCAATGTCGATCCCAAGCAGCAAGCTCAACACTACCTCGAAAATTTACGCGCTTTAATTAAGCGTTGATTGCGATATTAATTTTGAAACAGTAGGAAACAATATGAAGGTTCAAGTTAAAGTTCTAGATGCACGTTTAGGACAAGAATGGCCAATGCCAACTTATGCAACGCAAGGTTCTGCTGGTTTAGATTTGCGTGCATGTGTGACTGAACCCACTGTGATTGAACCGGGTCAAACGGTACTGGTTAAAACAGGTTTAGCTATTTATATCGAAGATACGGGTTTTGCAGGTTTAATTTTGCCTCGCTCAGGCTTAGGGCATAAACACGGTATCGTTTTAGGTAATCTTGTGGGTTTGATTGACTCAGACTATCAAGGTGAGCTTATGGTATCGGTATGGAACCGTGGTCAAAATGCATTTACCTTGGAACCAGGTGAACGTTTAGCACAATATGTACTTGTTCCTGTAGTACAAGCAGAATTTGAACAAGTGGACGAATTTGTGGCGACTGAGCGTGGTGCGGGTGGCTTTGGACATACAGGTAAAAACTGATGTTAATATGAAAGAGCCTTTGGGCTCTTTCATTCTGAAATATAAAAGATTTTATTTAATTTCACTTTATAAGCTGTCAACAACACTTAAATAGTATTAACAGTTCAATTCTATTCAGATATAAACTAGAAATATTTTAAAACATTTACGTTGTATGAATAAGACGAATTTTTAAAGTATTCGTTGGGTTCAGAAGTTACAAATATATGAATATTCAACAACCTATATTTCCATGGCAGGTCTTTCGCGCCTATGATATCCGTGGAAAAGTAACGTTATTAACACCCGAACTGGTTGAAGCAATCGCTTATGGTCTGGCCTGCCAGTATCAACAAGCCGCGCAAACCACTGTGGTGATTGGTTATGATGCTCGTTTGAGTAGTCCTGCTTACGCCCAAATTATACAAACAATATTCGAAAAACAAGGGTTTCATGTAGTGAACGTTGGCTGTTGTTCTAGCCCAATGTTGTATTACTCTGCGCGCCAATTTGCAGGCAATGGCATTATGGTGACGGCAAGTCATAATCCGAAAAGTGACAATGGCATCAAGTGGATTATGCAAGGTGAACCGCCGTGTCCTGAAATGATCCAACAAGTTGGTTATGTCGCGAGCTTACAGTTTTCCCCTCAACGTAAAGTACCTTTAACCCATGTTCAGCATCAATTTGATGTGAGCTACTGTTTGCAGTATCAGCAAGCCATCTTAGAAGATATTCAACTGAAACGTCCTTTCCATGTGGTGATTGATGGTTTGCATGGTTCGGCAGGGCGCTGTGCCGTTTTGGTTTTACAAAAATTAGGTTGTCAGGTAACCGCACTGCGTTGTGAATCCAATGGAGAATTTCCTGATCATGCTCCTGATCCATCACAAGCCAGTCATTTAATTGCTTTGACCGAAACAGTTCGAGAGCAACATGCAGATCTTGGCATTGCGCTCGATGGGGATGGTGATCGACTGGTATTGGTTGATGAGCATGGCAGCATCATTAGTGCAGATCGTTTATTGTCTTTATTTGCCGAAATGTGCCTCACTACGCATCCTCAGCATGAAGTGGTATTTGATGTGAAATGCTCGACCATGGTACGCAATACGGTGTGTGAATTGGGTGGGCAAGCCAAAATGATTCGCACAGGCAGTAGCTTTTTAAAGACATATCTTATGCAATCGCGTGGAAAAGCTGTGTTTGGTGGGGAATATGCGGGGCACTATGTGTTTAATGATGGGCGTGGTTTTGGTTATGATGATGGCTTATATGCCGCCTTACGCGTACTTGAATTTTTAAGTCAGCATCCAGATTTCACGCTTTCACAAGCATTGGTCAAATACCCTGAGCGTTGTAGTACCGAAGATACCTATATCAGTACATATAGTGCTGACCCTAAATCATTATTGGCCGATATTGAAGTCCAGAGCCATCACATCGCTGCTCAATTGAGTAAAATTGATGGTGTACGGCTTGATTTTGAAGATGGTTTTGGCATTATTCGAGCATCCAATACTGGCGAATATTTTACTGTTCGTTTTGATGCCGATAATCCTGCTCGTTTAAATGATATTCGGCAATCATTTGTTTCCATGTTAAGTGATCGATATCCTAAAATCGCGCACGACATTTTAAATGCTCATTGAGGAGAGAGGCGAATGCCACACCAGCAGACTGGCATCGACAAAGCACAAATTTTGACTGAAGCTTTGCCGTATATTCAACGTTTTTCAGGTAAAACGCTGGTCGTAAAATATGGCGGCAATGCAATGACCGATCCAGAGCTAGAAAGCTCATTTGCACGGGATATTGTGTTGTTAAAAACCGTAGGTTTAAACCCGATTGTGGTGCATGGTGGTGGTCCTCAAGTTGACTCTTTCCTAAAACAATTGGGTCGTGAGTCTGACCGTATTGATGGTATGCGTGTGACCGACCCTGCAACCATGGAAGTGGTAGAAATGGTGTTGGGTGGCAGTGTGAATAAATCCATTGTGAACCTGATTAACCAACATGGTGGTCGTGCCATTGGTTTAACAGGTAAAGATGGCAACTTAATTCGCGCACGTAAATTGTTGATGCAGAAAAACCAAGAAGATGGTTCTGTCAAAGAAATTGATTTAGGTTTGGTCGGTGAAGTCGTTGGTGTGAAAACTGATGTACTGGAAATGTTTACCCAAAGCGATTTTATTCCAGTCATTGCGCCGTTGGGTGTCGATGATCAGGGTAATACCTACAATATCAATGCTGATCTCGTAGCAGGTAAAGTGGCTGAAGCACTGGGTGCGGAAAAGCTGATTTTACTCACCAATATTACGGGCGTATTGGATGAAAATAAAAACTTACTTACGGGCTTAACCACGCAGGAAGTCGATCGTCTGATTGAAACAGGCGTGATTTATGGGGGCATGATTCCAAAAGTGGGATGTGCCTTAGATGCTGTAAAAGGCGGTGTGGTGAGTGCTCATATTGTGGATGGTCGTGTTCCACATGCAACCTTGTTGGAAATCTTTACCGATCATGGTGTGGGTACATTGATTACCAATCGCGCCAAACACTAATCCATGCGGTTTATCTTGAGTTTAAAGCCAGTCCTTGGGGGCTGGTTTTTTATTGTGGAAATTATTTAACAGCCGTCATTTTTTGGTCATTGTATTGTCATCTGCATTGCCTAGTGTATGAAAAAAGCCAGAAGAGCGCATAACAATGTTTGAAAAGTTGAATCTATATCGTCAAAACTTTACCTTTCCATTACAAAAAAAAGCGACAAAACAAACTCATCAATACCGCTTTGAATGGGTGGAAGATTTAAAACAATTACATGAAGTCCAGAAATTCCGTGCAGCACAATTTTCCCAACAATTTGGAATTACATTCGATCAAGATATCGATCAGGACTTGTATGATTTTGGCTGTGAACATGCGGTACTGCGTGATAAATACAGCAATGAAATCGTTGCCTATACACGTTTAAAACTCTTACAAGGGGCAGATCTAGCACAAAGCTATAGCACCCACGAATTTAAAATTATTGATGAGCTGGGACATTTATCCAATATTGTAGAAATTGGGCGAACTTGTGTACATCATCGCTATCGTTCTGGACGTGCCTTATCCATTTTATGGCTGAATCTAATGCCTAAAGTACTCTGGGAAATGCGGGCCAAATATTTGATTGGTTGTGTCAGTATCCGCCTACAAGGCAATCAGGCGCGTGCTTACTACACGCATCAATATTTAAAACAACTCAGTCCAACGCAGACTTGTGCAATTCAACCGCAAGAGGCATATGAGCCGACACATCCTGAATACAGTTTTGCACAAGATGAAAAAATTCCCAAATTATTCGATGTGTATTTAAAAATGAATGCCAAGTTATCTCAGCAAGCATTTTATGATCGTGAATTTAATTGTCTGGATTATTTTGTTTTACTTGAAGTGAATAAAATGGCGAAGAGTTTTGTCATGAAAAACAGATTCAGCGTTAAGCATGAAAATTACTGAACCTAGCACAGATTAAGATTTACAAGCCTTGCTGTCGTCATGCACAATAAACCCATAGTCTATTAAAGTGTTTATAGTTGCTTATGTGCCAGTTGCTCGGAATGAATTGTGCGACCCCAACGGATATTACCTTCTCTTTCCGTGGTTTTTCACAGCGTGCGGGCATTACTTCCGATCATTGTGATGGCTTCGGTATCGCTTTTTTTGAAGATAAAGCTTGCCGTTTATTTGTCGATAATCAGTCTGCGGTTGAATCTCCAATTGCGGAACTGGTACGGAACTATCCGATTAAATCACGCAATGTGATTGCACATATTCGTAAAGCGACGCAGGGCAAAATTAACTTAGAAAACTCGCATCCTTTTATGCGTGAGTTATGGGGGCGTCAGTGGATTTTTGCCCATAATGGTGACTTACTGGATTTTGATCCGCCTTTAACTGGACATTTTACCCCGATTGGCAATACGGACAGTGAACGCGCATTTTGTTTTTTATTGGATCAATTGGTCGCTAAATTTGGCTATGTTGAGCCATCTTTAAACCAAGTATTTGAGTTGCTGTTGGAAATTGCTCCAAAAATTGCAGAACACGGCACTTTTAACTTTTGCTTATCCAATGGTCAGGCATTATTTAGTTACGCCATTACCAAATTACATTGGTTGGTACGTGAATATCCATTTAAGCCTGCGCAGTTGATTGATCTCGATGTTGAAGTCGATTTTAGTCAAGTGACCACTCCTGAAGATCGTGTCGCCGTAATCACGACCGAACCGTTGACCCAGAATGAAGTTTGGCAGGCATTTCAACCAGGCGAAATGATTTTATTTCAATATGGACAACCCATTCAGCGTGCATTGACTCAGGTCGAACGCTTAGTTCGTGAGCAAGCCAACCCAACGTTAAAACGAATGACTCGCGCTGATCAATATTGAGAGTGGCGCGAGAGTTGCAGAATGATGCTACTTGATTGTTAAAATTAAGGTTTTCATAATTAAAGAAAAAATAAACTTTTTGGTTAAAAAATATCTTATTCTTTTAGTCGGGTATAAACAAATTAATATATATATATCATTATCTTAGTCAAAGATTTTCGCTAAAAACTTGAATCCAGACTGATTTACTTGTTTTTTATTTAAATTTAATACCGTTACTATCCTTTTCAAGTAACGAATGATGAATTTAAAATGGGGGCGTATCAAGATGAAATGGGTTCCAGAATATAATACTGGTATCGATGTGATTGATGATCAGCATAAGCGAATCCTTGATTATATTAATGAAATTAATGATATTGCTCTTCACACCGACCGTGACCGCATTAAACAGATTCTCGATAATATTATTGATTACACCCAGTCGCATTTTACCTTTGAAGAATCTCTACAAGAAGAAGCGGGTTATAAATACCGTGTGCCGCATAAACGTGTGCATGACTTATTTATTAAAAAAATTGAGTCGTACCGTGACCGTTTTGAAATGGGGCACTCGATTGAAGCAGAATTACATGAAGTCTTGGCGAAATGGCTCATTAACCATATCCAACACGATGATGCTGATTATGTTGGTGCTGTCAAAGAAAACATGATGGGAATTATTAAAGAAAAAGAAAAGAAAAAGGGCAAGAATTGGTTTGCTCGTTTCTTCTCTTAAGTACAGTAAGGTCTAAGATTCAGCAGGGACATGCTGTGCAAAAGAATTAAAAAGCTAAAAAAAGAAATAAAAGCATTGGCGCAGCAAGCCATCGAATGCGGTGGTTTGCTTTTCTTTTTGATTTTCATGCATGAGAAAGGCAAAATAGCGATAGATTTTTATTAGGAATGCATCATGCAGGACAATGCTATGTCACGATGGTTATCGCCGCTGATGGCTTTTTGTTTGTCATTCATCATTATTGCCACTGTGGCACCTATAGTGGGAATACAAACAGAGCGTCAACTTGATTTCTGGTTGCTTTGGTTAGGCACTATGTTGGTTTTGGCTTTGCCAGTTTGCTATTTAGAAATTGCTTTAGCAAAGCGTTCGAAAACTACAGCATTAAATGCACTGTCTAATTTAACGCGTGATGCGGATGCATCTCCAAGATGGCGTCTGGTCGGCTGGATGGCGGTGGTGTTTATTCCATTTCTAGCGGGTGCGATGTTATTTAGTGTTAGCCAATATAGTGCGCAGTGGTTGATTCAAGGATTTGCCCCTCAATACATTTTTGTGGGTACTGCTGTCGCAGCGGTAATTCTCTCATTGGCTCCGTGTTTAGTTCTCGCTGTGATTACGGCATTGGGTGTTATTGCAGCGCTAATTTTTGCACAAGTGAGTGGCGTGGCGTTACCCGCTTGGCAAATGACTGCACTTGAGTTTGGTGAGTGGGGCAGTGCGACTGTATTGGCATTGGTGGCGAGTGGTTTAGGCTTAGGACTGTATTGGCAGACTAGCTTAGTCCAAGCTAAACAAGATGATGCAGCAAGCAAAACCGTATTGCCAATTTGGATTGCGCAATTGGTTGCTGTTTTGGCATTCGCCTATTTTGCTGTAGCGGCAAAATTACCTGTGATTGCTCTATTGGTCGCAACTGTTGCTGGAGCGGCATTACTGCTACAACTTGCACGTGAGCAATTAGCACAACGTCAGATGATGGTTGCGGTGCAATGGGCCATTCTCGTTGCGGCCGTGTTTGTGTGGGCTATTCCAGAAATTACATCCGTGTTCCATATTATCTTGGTGCTTTGGGGCTTAGTGATTTGCTTAATTTATGCAGTTTTTGTGGGTTGGATCATGAAAATCAGCCATTTGCGCAAAGCCATGAATTTCAGTAACGAGCTGTTTTATAATGTTTGGCGTATTGCGGTGCGTATTGTATTACCACTGTCTATTCTGCTGGCAATTGTGTCGGTATTAGGGCAATTGATTTGATGACTGAGCAAGCCAAAGTGTGGGTGGCCTATGCGACTTCCGAACAGCAGTTTCATTTGGAAGTTGCTTTTCAATCGGGCATGACCGCATTAGATGCAATTGAGCAAAGTGGAATTCGAGAGCAGGTTGAGCTTCCCGAAATTTTGCAGTTGGGGATTTTTGGTGTACGCCTACAAGACTCAGCACAATTGCTACAAGTTGGTGATCGGGTTGAAATTTATCGGGCGCTGACCATTAATCCAAAGGATATTCGGCGTAACCGAGCAGCCAATAACCCTGTGGGACGCTATGCCAAAGGCAATCGCTTTAAACAATTGAAATGATATGAAAAACCCCTCAATGAGGGGTTTCTTTTTATTTTAAAGCGTCTATAGTGGGGGCGCAGTTAAAATCGCTTCTTTCGATCCAGGTAAACCAGGTTGTGATTCTGGAATCGTTTCTAGACCCTCAATTTTGTTCACAACACCGTTTTGATCGAAGTAAATTTTCAAATGCTGACCATGCGCTGCTGGGATCTTGGCTTTTTTAGCATAAGTTCCTGGGATATAATTGTAGACGTAGTCCCATCGTAATGGATTTAATGGATCTGTAATGGTTGGACTACCGAGTAAGAAACGCACTTGTTGGTAACTCATGCCGACTTGGATTTTTGAGGCTTGGGCTTGTGTTAATGGTGTTCCTTGAGGAATATCTACTTTATAAACGCCCAAGGTCGAACAGCCCGCGAGCAGTGAAGTGACGAATAACGTCAACATGATTTTTTGCATTTTGCTACACTATCCCAAATTAATTTTGATGCATTTGATCCACGGATAGATCATACTGCATCTTAACTTTGTTGCATATTCCAACTTTAAATTTGTTGAGAGAGACCTTTTTACATGCCTATTTCAAACCAAGACTTACGCAAAGCTGGACTTAAAGTTACACTTCCACGAATTAAAATATTAGAATTATTAGAAAATTCAAAGCAACATCATTTAAGCGCGGAAGATATCTATAAGACTTTACTCGAACAGGGTGAAGATGTCGGTTTAGCAACTGTTTACCGCGTGTTAACGCAATTCGAAGCTGCTGGTATTATTCAGCGTCACCATTTTGAAAACAATCATTCTGTTTTTGAAATTATGCAAGATGATCACCACGATCACATTGTGTGCCAAAACTGTAATAAAGTTGTTGAATTTACTAACGAAGTTATTGAACATGAACAACATACAGTGGCAGAAAAACATGGATTTACCTTAACAGGTCATTCATTAAATCTGTATGGCTACTGTGATGAGCAAGAATGTCAGGATGCATTACGTAAAAAGTAATGTAACTTAACGACTTGGCGAACATAAAAAAAGGCTTCTGAATGAAGCCTTTTTTATTGTTTGACGGGAATAGATTTTAGCTTGACTCAATGTTACTCATAGACATTTAAGACACAATCTGAATACGGCTGGAACCCGAACCCATGGGTTGTACCTGAATTTGAACAGGAATGCGTTCATGCATTTCTTGAATATGCGAGATCAACACGACTTTGCGTCCTTGATTTTGTAATTGGTCAAATGCATTCATCACCATATGTAAAGATGAGGCATCTAAAGTGCCAAAACCTTCATCAATAAATAGCGATTCGATTTTCATCGAGCCAGCTGCCATATTGGCAATTGCCAAGGATAAAGCCAAGGCAGTCAGGAAGGATTCACCGCCTGAAAGTGAAGCAACCGAACGGGTTTCACCATCCATATCATGGTCGATAATGGCAAGGCTGAGCGAGTTATCCAAGCGCTTTAAGGTATAACGTTGTGATAGGAGTGTTAATTGTTGGTTGGCATATTCGATTAAAATATCAAGATGATATTGTTGAGCCAAGTCGCGGAACTTTTTCCCTGTCGCATCGCCCATGAGACCTGAAATTTTAGCCCAACGATGTTCTTGTTGCTGAATTTCTTGGATTTGGGCTGCGAATTGCTGCTGCTTGGCTAAATTTTGCTGATGTAATTCCAGTGATAATTTGAGTTGATCACGGTGTTCCGCCAGTTGTTGTAATTGCGCTGTGTTTTGCTCAAGTAACTGGAGCAATTGGTCGTGGTGAATCTCAGGTTGTTGTTGCTGATGTTGCTGTAATTGCGCTTGCAGTGTTTGCAAGGCATAAGCAGCTTCATTCAATTGACGATCTGCCTGTTGCACAGATAAACGCAGTTGTTGTTCCTGAGTGGAGGAAATTGCAAGCAGTGTTTTTAAGAGTGGTTCGGAAAATTCACTGTGCTGTGTTAACCATGTTGAAATTTCTGTTTGAGTTTGCTCCAGCGCAAGTTGTTGTTGTTGCTGCTGTGCTTTCAGTTGTTCCAAGGCATTTTTGTGTTGTTCAAAATTTTGACGTGCTTGTTCAAAACTGAGTTTGAGCTGTTGATATTGTTGTTGCAATTGTTGACGTTGTTGATCGTGCTGCTGAAGCCATTCGGTGGCTTTAAGCTCAGTTGAGCCAGTCATGTTGGCAATGAGTTGCTGAGCTGCTTCAGCATTGTGCTTGCCTTTGGCTTCAACTTCTTTGAGTTGTTGCGTGAGCTCGATGTGTTGAACAGTCAAACTGCTGAGATTCGCTTTAACAATAAGTAGTTGTTGTTCAGCGTGTTCTTTCTGCTTATTTAAGCGATCACGTTGTTCAATTTGCTGTGCCCGTTGTTGTAAACATTGCATTGTCTGTTGGGCAGTCAGTAGCGGTTGTTCTACCCACGTAGCTTGTTGATGTGGCGCTAAACAATCAATAATCTGTTGGATTTGTTGTTGCCACTGCTGCACTGATGCGAGTTGGTGTGTACTGTGTTGAATGCCTTGTGTGAGTTGCAATTGCTCTTTATAAGCTTGATTAAGTTGTTGTAAATCGAGTTCAGTCTGCTGTTTGAGTTGTGTACTTTCTGCAATGCAACCTTGTAGCGTGACCAAGACTTCCTGTTGAGGATGAGTTAAATCTAAAGGCAGCTCGAATAGAGTGAAGTGTTGATGTAACTCATTTTCTTGTTGTGCAGATTTTTGCTTGAGCTGTTGTAACGAATGTTGCAATTGGACTTGCTCAGTGCCAATTTGAGTCAGTTGTTGTTGAGCGGTTTGCCAAAGGTGCAGACATTGTTGTTCTTGTTGAATCGCCTGTTGTTCTTGCTGTTGTTGCAGTTCATACAATGCCTTCGAGACCTGATTTTCATCATCACGATAGGGGTGTTCGGTACTGCCACAGACAAGGCAGGCTTCCCCTTGTTTTAATGCTGCGCGCAAATGTTCAATATTTTCGGTATGTAACAAGCGCTGTTGTTGTAAGAAACTTTGTAGTTTTTCTCGCTCAGCTTTTGCAGACTGAAATTCGACTTCTGCCTGTTGAGTACTTTGTAAGAGTTGTTGCTGTTGTTGTTGAATGCTGTTTAGTTTGTCTTGCAGACTCAGGATTTCATTGCTTAAGGTAAAGAAATACTCCAGTTTTTGCTGAACTGAATCCAGTTGATTGAGTCGCGTGAGTTGTTGCTCTCTATTTTTCTGTTGCAGTTCTCGTTGGGTTTCAATTTGAGCACTTGCTCCAAACTCTGCGATTAATTTTTGTAGCAGAATTTTGTCTTGATCAAGTTGTTGCTGTGCTTGCGGGATATTTCCTAAGCTTGATTCAACTTTCTGATACTGCTGAATAAATTGATTGATCTGCTGAAGATGAGCCTGTAAACCTTGGTCTAAACTTGCAAATTGATCGCTATTTTGTAATTGAGTAGCACAGAATTGCTGCTGAGTGATCAATTGTTGTAGTTGTTGTTCAAACTGTTGTTGCTGTTCGAGTAAGGGTTGCTGCTGCATATCTAGTTGTTGCAAGCGACTTTTGGTCTTTTTATATTCATCAGCAATATAGTCGCGTTCTTGCACATATTTACGAACATCACTCAATGCTTGCTGATGTTGTAGCTCAAAATCTTGTAACCGATGTAATGCAGTTTCGGCATGCTGAAAACGATTTTTTTCTTGCTCAAACTGGCTACTTAAGCTCGTAAAGCGATGCTGTTGTTGCTGAATTTGTGGTTCAAGCTGCTGTAGGCTGTTGAGAATGTGCTGTTGTTGAAATACAAGGGGACGTATTGCTGAAAAAGTTTCTAATTGGCTCAGTTGCTGGCGATCTTGCGCTAAGGCAGTATGTGCTTGCTGTTGTGTTTCATATTGCTGCTGTTTAAGCCCAAGCTCTTGTTGCAATTTAAACAGTTGTGCAAACCATTGTTGTTGTTGAAGATACTTTGATTTTTCCTGTTCGAGTTTTTGATAATTCTGTTGTGCAGTTTCATATTGACTGCGTAGCGCTGTAATTTCTTCTTCGGAGCGAATTTCAATATGACCTAAGACATTTTCCAGTTCTTTACGCTGCGTTGCAATCGATTTGGTTTTTTCATAAGCCAACTGTCCAATTTTGCCAAAAATACTGGAATTGGTCAGATATTCCAATAATTCGCCCCGTTCATTGTCGCGGGCTTTTAAAAAAGCAGTCACTTCAGACTGTGCCAATAACACCGCGCGGGTAAATTGTTCAAAACTGAGTTGGGTAATCTGTTGAATATGGGTTTCTACGGCCTTACTTTTATCAGCAACCACCACATCGTCAGTTAAACATTTTAAGTAACGTTGTACATTTTGTAATTTGCCCGAAGCACTTTCACGTGCACGTTTGACTTCCCATCGAGCCAAATAACATTTTTGGTCTTGGGCGATAAAACATAATTCGGCAAAACCATGACCAGTGCCCCGACGTAAAACCGTGAGTGGTGAATTGGTCAGTAATTCTGAACCATCGCTATCGAGTAATTTGCCATCACTGTCTTTGAGGCGCGGAATTTTGTTGAACAGTGCTAAGCACATCGCATCTAAAATGGTCGATTTACCCGCACCCGTTTTACCTACAATTGCAATTAAACCCGCACTGGCCAGTGGTTCAGCATCAAAGTCAATGACGTGCTCACCCGCGAGAGATGCCAGATTTTTAATTCGAATGGATAAAATTTTCATGGCAACCCTTTAACCGTTTTGTTCTTCTTCTAAAGCTTTTTCTGCCTCATGTACCAAACTCATAAAGTCATTTAGCACATCATCATCGCTAGAATAGCCGTGCTTTTCCCATACATTTTGGAACAGTTGTACTGGCGTTGGCGGTTCAAGCTGTATCGCCACATTTGATGCATCTTGCTCTGAAGATAAATATTGGCGTGAAATTCGAACTAGACGATAGCGACCTTGGGGCAGCGCTTGTTCAAATTGTTGACGTAAATTGGGAGGTGGAGGCGTCAAGCTATGATATTCAATATCGACATATTCACGTTGATCAATATTCTCAATTTCACCTGTCGCTAAATTGCTAAGTTGTTGCAGCACCTCATGCATTTCGCCGCGAATACGGTGTAGGGCGATACTGCGTGGAATGGGCAATATTTCAAGCTGTAAGCGTTCTGAGGGAGCGAGTTGCGGATCGATGTTAATTTCTAACACTTGGTGTTTGTAATTGACTTCGCTAAAGGATAATGGGATAGGCGAGCCGCTATACCGAATATGGTCTTGTCCAACTTTTTGTGGCTTGTGTAAATGACCTAATGCCACATAATCAATGACTTCATCAAACAGTGCCGTGGAAAGTGCCTCTTCATTACCAATAATAATAGGACGTTCTGAATCGGAGGTTTCCGCACCTTGCATATGAGCATGCGACATCAGGATCAGGGCTTGATCGTCCGTTTTACGTTGTTTGGCTTCGGCAATGAGCTGTTGGTGTAAATGGGCGATAGCCGCTTTACTGTCACTGGTCTGTTCATTGATTCCTGTAATTTCGGCAGGACGTAAAAATGGCAGGCTTAAGCACCAAGCCACAATGTGCTGCTGTTCATTATAAATAGGAATAAGTAAGCGATTTAAATCGAGCTGTCCTTCGGTGTTTTTATGAATGACTCCAACGGCTTTGGCATTGTATTTAGACAGCAGTGGCTCCACTTGTTCAATACGATAGCCTGAGTCATGGTTGCCTGCAATCATGAGGGTTTGCATGTGCGGAGCCACCGCATGTGCATCTGCTAAAAATTGATAAAGTTGCTTTTGCGCACTGGATGCGGGGTTAATCACATCGAAAATATCCCCTGCAATAAGTAGGGCATGTGGCTGTTTTAATTTAATTTGATCAATCAGCCACGTTAAAAACTGTTCATGTTCATACTGACGGGAGTGGTTATAAAAAAATTGTCCCAAGTGCCAGTCAGATGTATGAAAAAAGCGGACAGTCATGTGATCTCAAAGCGTGAAAATACCGCGTATAACTTAGCATATTTTACATGCCCAGATCTGCTGTCGATGATTAAGGCGACAATTTTAGTCGCAAGAACATGATTCTTTAAGCCGCGTTTGGATCGAGTTGTACCACGCCAAAAGTGTTGTGATCTGGGTCGATGAAATAACCTTGCCAGCATTTATTCGGAATAGCGAATTTGGGCATGGCTTCTTGCCCTCCCAGCGCTAAAATTTTGGCAGCCGTTGCATCAAAATCTTCGACTTGAATAGAACATGTAAACGCATTGGTACCACAATGTGTCGGTGGCGTTTCCACGGGACGCTTCAATAAACCGCCATGTAGATTCGCGGTATCAATTTGATAATATTCGATGGGTAGACCCTCAACCTTGGTAAATGTCCAACCAAAGATCGCTTGGTAAAATTGAAGATCACGTTCAGGGTTTGAAGATTGAATTTCAAAGTAGACCAAAGGCTGCATGATCTGAGTTCCTATTTTTATTGTTCTGAAAAATAAAGACCGACGATTCGAGTGATGATGAAATCGTCGGTCAAAAAACGCTGGATACACCAAACTTTTAAGCTGCTGTTTTAAAAGTTTGACGTTCACGCCAAGCTTATTGCTTTTGGTAGAAGGTCGCCGAAAATATTGTGGATGCCAGTACACATTGACGGTTTCGAACCTTGTACTCTTAATAACGTGGACAAGTTTGAATTGGTTGACAAGAAAATTAAAAAAGATTGAATTTTTTTTTATAATAGCGTTTTGCCCTTGTTGAGCTGTATCCATGATACCACTGCGCCGCTATTTTATTTGGTTTTTTGTACTGTGCTTTCTATTCACATGTATTTGCGGTGTGTTGGCAGCATTAATGCCAAGAGGGATGGGAGGTATACTCACCGCAGTGCCTTATTTGGTGGCAATGATCTGGGTATTATTGAAATTTCTGAAACAGCAAAAGCGTGCCCCAACCCAAGCAGAACGTAAAAAGTTTACGCTGGGTTTTAGCCTGATTTTTTGGGGATATAACTTATTGGGCTTATTGGCAGGAATTTATTTCTTCTCCCGTAGTAATCCAAGCATTTGGCAAGACTTACTACTGTATTTGCAACAACCGCAATTTATGGCGGTGGTATTAATTATGTTTCTACTCATTGCCATTCCATTATATATTTTAACCTATTGGTTTTATGGCGCTCAAGCTCAACGGATGGCGAACAAAATGTTGGGTTAATGCATATAAGCTTGTATTTGTTGTCTTTCTCATTTATAGATAAAACATCTAACCAAGAGATTGTTTTATGTACAAGCCTGTGGTGTTGATTACGGGAGCTTCTGGGTTTATTGGTTCGTATTTAGTGACCTATTTATTAGAACGAGATTTTCAGGTCATCGGTATTTCAAGGAAACCACAAACTCGAACACATCCTGATTTAAGCTGGGTTCAGCACTTTGATGAGCTGCAACATCAAACCATTGATTATGTAATCAATTTGGCTGGTGAGAGTATTGCTCAAGGTCGATGGACTGCACAGCGTAAGCAGAAGTTGATTCAGAGTCGGGTTAAACTGACCGAAGACTTGTATCGTTATTTGCAACAACGGCAAATTTTTCCGAAATGTATTTTGTCGGGTTCGGCGGTGGGCTATTACGGCATTGATCCTTTGGAGCAATGGCAGCAAGTTTGTACAGAGGAATCTCAAGCTCAAGACATTTTTATGTCGCAGCTTTGTCAACAATGGGAGCGGGCAGCACTGGCAGATCCTCAGCAAAATACCAAGATTATGCGTTTAGGGGTTGTGTTTGGACGTGGCGGTGGCATTTTGCCGCAGATGTTGTTTCCAATTAAATGGAATTTGGTTGGACGGATTGGGCATGGGCGGCAACCTGTAGTTTGGGTGCACATTCAAGATGTATTACGTGCAGTAGAATTTATTCTGACCCATGAGACCGAACAGAAAATTTTTAATGTGGTGGCGCCAGAAAAGGTGACACAAAGTCAATTTGCGAATATTGCCGCAGTTAGTTTAAACCGACATCCTTTTTTAAATATGCCCGCTTGGGTTTTTAAATGTTTATTGGGGGAGCAATCGCAATTGATTTTAAATGGTCAATTTGTACAACCCAAAACTTTGCAGCAAGTCGGTTTTGAGTTTGCTTATCCCACGTTAAAAGAAGCATTGAAACAGCTACTTTAATTTGAGTTCATGCTTTTAACTGGTGATTATTTCAGACTTGAGCAAGTGTTCAGGGCTATAAGCAGCCGCATTCACCGATGTCGGTTGCTTCAGCATAAGCTGACGCAATAGTTGTGCCGATGCGGGCCCCATACATAAACCATTTCTAAAATGCCCGAGGTTGACCCAGACATTATGCAGATGAGGTAGCTGACCAATGTAGGGAATACCTTCGGGCGAACTTGGACGTAAGCCAGCCCAATTTTGCACTACAGGGAATTGAGCTAACTCAGGCACCATTTCATAAGCAGCTTCTAAAATATTCTGTTGAATCTGATCCGAAGTTTCAGCATTAAACCCACACTCTTGCATGCTGGAACCACAGACAATATGACCATCCATCCGAGGAATGAGATACATCACCCGATTCATACACATGGTTGGTAACCAGTGGGCAGGGGCTTTAATCAGCGCCATTTGACCTTGTACAGGACGAACGGGTAGTTCTAAGCCTAGTTGATCTGACCATAAACTTGACCAAGCACCCGTTGTTAGCACAAATTGATCGGCATAGACTTTTTGCCCAGCTTCAGTTTCGACATATTCAACTTTGTCATGCTGAATCTGAAACTTGTGAATCGGTGTTTGATCGAAAAATTGAACCTTTGGATGCTGTTCTAAATAATTTCGCAGGGATTGTAGCAGTCGAGGATTACGGACATTGGCGATTTCTGGAAAGTAAATCGCATGTTGAAATTGTTCGGAAAGATGCGGATTGACCTGATCTAATTGTTCACGCTGCAAGTATTCGCAGTGCTGCATGGGTTCTTGGAATTGAGTTTTATAATTTAAACCAATTTCAAAATCGGCTTCATCCAAAATTAACATACCCGTTTCATGAATCTGAAAATCAATCCCTGTAACTGGCTGTAATTTTTCATTCCAAGTTTGGTACAGGGCTTTACCATGTTGCGCCAAGTGATTGACAGCACGTGGATAGCGCCAAGGGTACATTGGAGAAAGAATACCGCCACCCGCCCAAGAGGCCTGTCCTGCATAGCTTTGGTTATAAATGCTGACCTGACAGCCTTGTTCAACCAGTTCTAAAGCCGACAATAGACCACTAATGCCAGCCCCAATAATGACGATATTCATAAGGTTTTGAGATCAATTAGTTCATGGCTTTCAGTTTAAGGGCTGCTTCTTCTGCGAAGTAGGTCCAAATACCATCTGCACCCGCACGACGACAGCTCATCAAGGATTCAATAATGACTTGATCGGATAACCAGCCATTTTGAATCGCACCCGCTAACATCGCGTATTCACCACTGACTTGATAAACAAAAGTTGGAACACCAAAGGTATCTTTGACTTCACGCACAATGTCTAAGTATGGCATTCCCGGTTTAACAATCACCATGTCTGCACCTTCTTGAATATCTAGTGCAATTTCATGTAAAGCTTCAGCGCGATTGCCGACATCCATTTGGTAATTGTATTTATTGCCACCTTTTAGGTTGCTGGCAGATCCAACTGCATCACGGAATGGACCATAAAAGCTTGATGCGTATTTGGCTGAATAGGCCATAATGTTGGTATAGATATGTCCATTGGCCTCTAAAGCATGGCGAATGGCACCAATACGACCATCCATCATGTCACTCGGTGCAACGACATCTGCACCTGCTTCTGCATGACTCAAAGCTTGTTTAATCAGGCATTCGACGGTTTCGTCATTCAGAACATAACCTGTGTCATCAATAATGCCATCTTGACCGTGGGTGGTATAAGGATCGAGGGCACCATCGGTAATGAGCACCATTTCAGGCAGTTCTTTTTTGAGTAAGCGAACGGTATTTTGCACTAAACCATCGTCGCGCCATGCGTCTTCAGCAGTTAAACTTTTATCTTCTTGTGGCGTAACAGGGAACAGTGCCAATTTAGAGACACCAAGTTCTAATAACGTTTCCGCTTTTTTGAGTAAGAGATCAGCAGAAAGGCGCTGAATCTTCGGCATGCTTGGAATGTCTTGAGTTTGGTTTTGTCCTGGGAGGACAAATACAGGATAAATTAAGTGATCAGTCGTGAGTTGTGTTTCCCTGACCATGGCACGTAATTGGTCATTTTTTCGAATACGACGCATACGGGTGGCAGGAAATGCTGGGCGATTGAACGTATAAGTCATAACAATCTCACTGATCAGTATTAAACTAGGCGGTATTGTAGACCCATCCAGTAGCTTTAGGGGCAAAATGCGGTCGTTTTTTCAAAATTTAAGGTATTTGGGTGATTTATGAGCGATATGGAAAAGAAATGGACGGGAGGCATCCACTTGGGGGCAAAGGTCGATATTGATGTGGTCTTGCAGCAATTGTGTCATGCCTTTAATAGTTCGCCATTTTTCTCCCATAATGGCATGACCATGCGCGTGGTCGATCAGCAAATTGAAGGCTATATTGAAATGCAACCGTATATGATTGGAAATGTTGCTTTTCAAATTCTACATGGTGGTGTTGCTGCGACGATTTTGGATAGTGTTGGGGGAATCGTGGCCATGGGGGAGCTGTATAAACGCGCTGAACCAGAGCAATTGCCTGATACCATTAAGAAAGTGACGCGACTGGCAACAGTGGATATGCGAGTTGATTATTTAGCTCCGGGACGTGGCAAGTTCTTTATTGCTCGTGCAGAAACGCTGCGCTTAGGTCGTAAAGGCTGTACTATGCGTATGACTTTGGTAAACGATGAAGATAAAGCGATTGCGACTGCAATTGCATCTTATGCATTCTAAAGTAGTTGAAAAGTAAATTATTTTATTTGAAAGGTATCCCTCAAAATAAGTTTCAAGTTGCCAAGATAATGGCAGCTTGAATCAATTAATAAACCGACCAGTCTAAAAAATAATTTCTCATATCATGAGTTTTTTATTTAAAATTCCTAGCCAAATTCATATTAAAGAAATGACTTTCTCATCCACACAGCTCAAGCCATGTTTTAAACAGTAAAATGGCTTGAGCTGTGGATTTTGTGGTGACCAAGTCTGTCTGGCCGAAGGATGAAACGATGACAGAAGCTTCAACAACTGCACCACAATCAAATGCTGCGAATATGCAGGCAAAGCGTAAAAAGTCCTTTGCTATTTTTGGCGGTATTCTGGCAATTATTGCTGTGGTTTATGCAATTTGGGCCTTATTTTTCAACCATTTTGTCAGTACGGACAATGCCTATGTCGGTGCAGAAACAGCTTCAATCACGTCCATGGTCAATGGTCAAGTACAGCAGGTATTGGTTAAAGATACGCAATCCGTTAAACAGGGTGCTGTGCTGGTTAAAATAGATGATCGTGATGCTAAAATTGCGGTTGCAGCAGCACAGGCTGAACTGACCAAAGCCAAACGTCAATACAAGCAAACGCGTGCCAATAGCAGTGCATTGAATTCACAAGTCTTTGTGAGTGATGACGGTATTCACAGTGCGGAGGCACAGGTGCAAAAGGCACAAGTGGATTTAGGCAAGGCAGAAAAGGAATTACTGCGTCGTCAACAACTCAGTGCTTCAGGTGCTATTTCAAAAGAAGAATTAAGTACAGCGCAAATTGCAGTGGAAAATGCTCAAGCAGGTTTAGCAGTTTCACAAGCATCTTTGGCACAAGCAAAATCAAATCAAAAAGCGGCACAAAGTACTTTGGCGGCTAATGACGCCTTGATTCAGGACAGTAATGAAAATTCAACACCTGATGTTTTAATTGCCGAAACCAAACTAAAACAAGCTTTACTGGATTTAGAACGTACTCAAATTAAAGCACCCCTTGATGGGGTGGTGACACGCCGTAATATTCAAGTGGGTCAACGTGTTGCTCCAGGTACCGTGATGATGATGGTAGTACCTGTGTCACAACTCTATGTTGATGCCAATTTCAAAGAAAGTCAGTTGGAAAAAGTACGTGCAGGGCAACAAGTCAGCTTGGTTTCCGACCTGTATGGGGATGCTGTTGAGTTTCACGGTACGGTTCAGGGATTCTCGGGAGGAACCGGTGCGGCTTTTGCACTTATTCCTGCACAAAATGCAACAGGTAACTGGATTAAGGTAGTGCAACGTTTACCTGTCCGAATTACCCTTGATCCACAAGAATTGGCGAAACATCCGTTACGTGTTGGACTTTCAATGGAAGCCAAAATCGATTTGCGTTCGAAGTAATTTCTCATGAACCAGTATCGTCCTTTTGGTGATTTACAAGGCGGTCGCTTAATGCTGGCTGCTTTTGTACTGGCGTTGGCGAACTTTATGGTGGTGCTCGACATGACCATTGCCAATGTCTCGGTGCCACATATTACAGGTAGTCTGGCAGTTTCAAGCTCGCAGGGTACTTGGGTTATTACCTCTTATGCGGTTGCAGAAGCGATTTGTGTGCCTTTAACAGGTTGGTTGGCAGGGCGTTTTGGTACAGTTCGGTTATTTGTGATTAGCCTGATTGGCTTCACCACCTTTTCGGTATTGTGTGGATTGTCCACCAGTTTAGAAATGCTGGTGTTTTGCCGTATTGGTCAAGGTTTGTTTGGCGGTCCAATTATGCCACTCAGTCAAACCTTGCTCATGCGTATTTTCCCCCCTGAAAAGCAATCGCAAGCAATGGGCATGTGGGCTATGACCACGGTTGTTGGTCCAATTTTAGGTCCAATTTTAGGTGGTTCAATCAGTGATAATTGGTCTTGGCACTGGATTTTCTTTATCAATATTCCAGTGGGAATTATTTGTGCCTTAGCGGCAATACGTTTATTAAAGCCTGCAGAAACAGATAAATTCCGCTTGCCGATTGATGCGATAGGTTTAGGTTTGCTGGTGCTCTGGATTGGGGCTTTACAGCTCATGCTGGATTTGGGGCATGAAAATGACTGGTTTAACAGTACCTTTATCTGCTTCCTTGCCGTGATTACAGTCATTGGTTTAATTGCATTTATTATCTGGGAGCTGACCGAACAGCACCCGATTGTGAATATTGCAATTTTCCGTTATCGCGGTTTTAGCGTTTCAGTATTGTCCTTGGCTTTTGCTTTTGGTGGTTTTTTTGCCAGTATTGTCTTAATTCCACAGTGGGTACAGGTGAATTTGGGCTACACCGCTACATGGGCCGGTTATCTCACCGCTACGATGGGTTTTGGCAGTCTCGCCATGTCGCCGATTGTGGCAAAACTGGCAAACAAACATGATCCTCGTGCTTTAGCCAGTTTTGGCTTAATGCTGATGGGTGTTGTAACCTTGATGCGTGCCTTTTGGGTGACCGATGCGGACTTTATGACTTTGGCAATGCCTCAGATCTTACAAGGGTTTGCTGTGCCATTCTTCTTTATTCCATTGTCGAATATTGCATTGGGTTCCGTCTTGCCGCAAGAAATGGCTTCGGCAGCAGGTTTAATGAACTTCTTAAGAACCATGGCCGGTGCCATTGGGGCTTCTATCGCTGTGACCATTTGGGATGACCATGCCAAAGTGGCGCGGACTGAAATGGTATCGAGTTTGCATACCAGTGAAGTCCAAAATACGTTAGTGCAAAATGGCATGAGTAACGAAACGACTTTGGGGGTGATTTCCAACTTGGTCGACAAAGAAGCCATGACCATGTCGGTCGATCATGTGTTCTTTATCTTAACCTTGGTGTTTATTGTGGCAAGTTTATTGATTTGGCTTGCACCCAAACCGAAAACTAAAGTGACAGGACCAAGTCATTAAGGATTCGCCTGAGCACCGCAATCAAATATTAGCGGTGCTCATTACTCTAAATTTCAGATTTTGCGCGTTTTAAAGCGGTGTACCACTGATGTAGATGCTGTTGACGTTGATCTTCAGACATTTTAGGCTCAAACCTCCGATCTAATTGCCAAGATGCCGCGACTTCAGAAACATTCGAAAAGACCCCCATTTTTAATCCTGCCATTGCAGCAGCGCCCCATGCTGTAGATTCCAGCATTTTTGGGCGTAATACAGGTACATTGAGTATGTCGGCTTGGAACTGCATCAGCATATCATTTTGACTGGCTCCACCATCAACTCTTAACTCTTTTAAGGGTTGTGTGATATCGGCTTGCATGGCATTCAAAACGTCAGAAACCTGAAAGGCAATTGATTCTAATGCAGCACGGGCGATATGTGCCTTTGAGGTTCCTCGTGACATACCGCATAGCAATGCACGTGCATTACTGTCCCAATGCGGCGCACCTAAACCAGTGAATGCAGGAACCAGTACGACGCCATCTGAATCTTGCACTTGGCACGCTAGTTGTTCGACTTCGGAACTGTGCTGGATTATGCCTAATCCATCTCTGAGCCATTGCACAATCGCGCCTGCCATAAATACACTGCCTTCTAGCGCAAAGGTATTTTGTTGGTGGCATTGCCAAGCCAGCGTCGTGAGTAGTTGATTTTGACTGTATTGAATTTGGTCTCCTGTATTAAACAGCATAAAGCAGCCTGTACCATAGGTATTCTTTGCAGTGCCTGCTTCAAAACAAGATTGCCCAAATAATGCAGACTGTTGATCACCTAAAATTCCTGCAATCGGAATTTCTGCTCCCAATAAACCAGGGGCGGTATTGGCAATATAACGATCTGACGAAATGATGGTTGGGAGCACTGAGGCAGGAATGTTGAATAATTCTAATAACTCTTCATCCCATTGCTGGCTAGCCAAATTCATGAGCATGGTGCGAGAGGCATTACTGGCTTCAATGACATGTTCTGTACCACGTGTTAGATTCCAAACCAGCCAACTATCAATGGTGCCAAAAGCAACATGTCCTTGATTTGCCAGAGTTCTTAAGCCTTCAACATTTTCAAGCAACCAAACCAGTTTGCCTGCACTGAAATACGGATCGATTCTTAAGCCTGTTTTTTTATGAATTGTGGCTAATAAGTTGCGTTTGGCGAGTTGATCACACCATTCTGTTGCACGACGGTCTTGCCAAATAATGGCTGGAGCAAGTGGAATGCCAGTACGTTTGTCCCAAACCACAGTTGTTTCACGTTGGTTGGTTACACCAATGGCTTTAATATCTTTTGCGAAGAGATGTGCAGAGGCGATGGCTTGTTGTACCACGGCAATTTGAGTGCTCCAGATTTCTTGGGCATCTTGTTCGACCCAGCCAGAATGAGGAGTATGAATTTGAGTTTCACGTTGCGCGATGGCGTAGATTTGTCCTTGTTCATCAAAAATAATGGCTCTACTCGAGGTTGTTCCTTGATCAAGTGCAAGTAAATAGCTCATGTTTTTATTTTTAACTCTTGAAATATGAAAGATTACCGCAATAATGTAATAGAACGCAGTCACTTCTGTAAATACTGTGAAATTACCTCGTAATTTTCGATATTTATGTTATGATTGCGACATACTTTGGGGGTGTTTCTGGCTTCGACGCTGGTGATGAAACTCATAGATGCATGTCGAGAGCGCATTTTCTCTCGTAAATCAAATTTGCATTTTTTAGTCGCAAACGACGAATCATACGCTCTAGCTGCCTAAGGGCAGCTTGTCCGCCTCTCCGAATACTTGTGGTTAGAGAGTCCGACTGAAGCGCACGCACACAAGTCCGTATAAAATCAAGCCTCGGGGTTTTGTACTAAATTAAGAGGATCGCGATTTGTACCCTGTTCGTCGGGTCACAAAGAGTTAAAACAATAGACGATATCTAAGCATGTAGTATTCTCGAGCGTAGTGCTGGCGGACGCGGGTTCAACTCCCGCCACCTCCACCAAAATTCCTGATTAAAGACGATCGCTAATGATCAAATTTAATCAAAAAATTGAATAAAAGCCTTGGTTTAGCAATAAATCAGGACTTTTTTTCTGCCTGTTGTTTATCAGCATCTATTATTGTAAGTCATTGATAATTGCTTTCTATCAAATATACTTGTGACACAAGAGTGACACGCGTGTAACAACAAGAATGCTTACAGACATCCAAGTTAAAAGTCTTAAACCAAAAGAAAAGCGATATTCAATGGCGGATGGGGAAGGGCTTTCTATTGAAGTTTTTCCTACTGGGAAAAAGAAATGGGTGCTTTCATATCGTATTGAAGGAAAACAGACAAGGAAACAACTAGGTGAATATCCTGAAGTAGGCTGTAAAGAAATAAGAAAAATTGCACGGGACTATAAAGCCGAGGTTTCAGGTAAATCAAAACTCTCCCATCATTTAAAACAAGTGTGTGATGAATGGTTTGAATTAATGAGTCCGCAGTGGTCTAGTGAAAAATATATCAGCACAGTTAAATACCGTTTGGACTACATCACAGAAGATTTTTTAGAGTTACCTTTAGATGAAATCACTCGTTTTCAGGTTTCGTCCAAAGTAAAAGAAATTGTGGACAAAGGCACACTCGAAACTGCCACACGTTGTCTGCGTTTACTCAATGCAGTTTTTAATTTTGCGATCGCATCAGGTTATACAGAAAAGAACCCATGTATTTTAGTCGGGGAGCTTATACCTGAGCATGAGGTTCAAAGTTATCCGTGCTTACCTGCAAGTGAAATGCCTGAGTTCTTTAGACGTTTAGAACAATGTAATGCGTTCCCAATTACTAAAGTTGTTTTAAAACTGGCTTGCTTTACTGGTACTCGAATCAGTGAGCTCTTAAAAGCGAGATGGGATTCTGGTGAAATTGATTTTGAAAATAAAGTGTGGCTAATTCCAGCATATCGTATGAAACGACGAAAGGAATTAATGGTTCCTTTATCACCTCAAGTTTATGATTTATTCATGGCTTTATTTCACACCCGGAGTGATGACGGCTTTATTTTCAAACATACACGTGAGCCTTGGAAGCACATGACTTCTGAAACGCCTTTGGCTGTCATTAAAAGAAACGGTTATGCAAACGAGATGGTCACGCATGGATTTAGGACGCTATTTTCTACCCATGCAAATGAAAGTAAGCTGTTTAGAGCGGAAGTGATTGATTATCAAATTGCACATGTAAACAAAACGACAAAAGCAGATAAAACGAGCAAGATTTATAACAGAGCTGAATACTGGCCAGAACGTGTTGAATTAATGAACTGGTATGCAAATGAAGCAAATAATTGGGTAAATTCAAATGTTTGATAGCAGTAAATATAAGATTTCTGAAGAAAACGGATATATTGAAATATATGTTGATGATATTGATGATTTAGTTGAGCTTATTAGGCCTGACAAGAATAACTGTTTGAGTTTAATGGAGGAGGATGAATCACTTCTGACAGACTTAAATTTAAACAATTTTTGTATTTTTAGAGGGCAAGCGAATTCATCATGGATATTAGAACCAAGTTTATTTAGGATAAATAAAGAGCGACTTTTTAGTAAGTTTCTATCCTTTGAAAAACATATTATTGACACTTTTGAATATTATTGCGATCACAGTGAGATTAGTATTCCAGGAGACTCTTTAGCACGTAGAAACAAAAGGCGTGATGACTATTTTCAAAGTTTTAATGAAAATGGTGGGTTTAAATTTGATGAAAATGACTTTGAATTACTTGCTTTTGCACAGCATTATGGTGTTCCAACACGACTTTTAGATTGGAGTTATCAACCATTAGTAGCCTTGTATTTTGCTTCAATAGAAGCAATTCGAATGTATGACACATTAGAGATAAAAAGTGATGAAGCCAAAAAAAGGACTTTTTCACTATGGGTTTTAAATGTAGAGCAAGCAGTAAATATTAAAGAAATAGATTTAGTTGAAGTTCCGTCTAGTCACAATAAACATCTAAGCCGTCAAGCGGGTTGTTTTACAGTTGTTCGAGAATTTAACTCTCAATTTGTTAATTTTATGAATTATGAACCCAAAACAATTGAACAAATTTTGTATTCGAATAAGCGTTCAAGAGCACTATTAAAAATTTGTATTGATTTACAAATAGCCACAAATGTTGTGCATTATTGTTCATCTTATGGGTTTGATGGAGCAAAGCTTTTTGGTGGAGCTAATGGTGCAGCAATTTCTTGCAATGATTGGTTGCTAATGCAAAAGATAAAGGCGCTTTAAGCGCCTATTTCTTTTTTGATCTTATTCAAGGAAGTTTCAGTCCATCCTTTATACTTATCTGATGATCGATCAGGTGGGTATTTCTCCAAATAGTGTTTTTTAAATGTATTGACCGCTATACCTAATTCAGCAGCTACTTGTCTCATTGAGTACCATTTTACGATCTTATATGAAGTATCGTTCATTTTAGTTTTCCTTATTAATTTAAAGTTTCAGTAAAAAAATAAATTGCACCGCAGAAGCTTGATGCGCTAATTATGATTGTGGCCTGCGTCATATTCATTTTTATATCCTGATTGTTTAATTTGATTTGGATTGGTGAAAATCCAACATTTGACGATACGGTCTTCTTTTATGCTTGGTTGATTGCTGTAGCCTTGGATAGCGTTACTTTCATCGGCAGGTTGTGAGATGATCGGACTGTTTTGTTTGCCTCGATGAATTTGTAGCGTTTGCTTGTTTTTAATAAATTTCGCATTTCATTGATCTCAGGTAGAGCCTGATAATTACGTGCAGCAACTTTATAAACTTCGTTCAGGTTGATGGCGATCTGCGAATCTGTAGTTGCGTAATGGTTCAATTGGAAGCTGGTACCACGAATACTATTAATATATTCAAAGGCATCCCAAAACTGTTGAACAAATGGGTGATCGGCTGCAATTTCTTCAATACGTCGCATGGCCATACCTTCTAAATATCTTTTGGCATCACAGATGTCAGATAAATCGATTGCATCTTTAAAGACGTGCTCCGCAATGGCATCAATCATGGCCGACACTTGGGCATGACAGAGGGCGATACGGGTATTGGTAATACCGTTTTGATGTAGCTCAATTTCAATTTCTTTATGTTTTTCGGTATATGTTTTGAGGATGCTTTCCTCATTCTTTAAGCAAAAGGTCATGTATTTACATGCATCTGAATAGTCACCAGTTTTGTAGACACTCTTTAGTTATATATTGGGCTGCCACCATTCTCCTAGACAAATATTATCTATTCTTTTTGCAGAGGAGAGAACATTATGAGTGGACAACCTCTAAGATTTTAACCAGTCATTTTTAATATAGATTAACGCGGGTGTCGGTCTCCAATTATGGTCTATTGATACTGCCGGATGAATTGACTATGACAATACCCCAAAAAAGTACTAGGCAGCAAATACCGTCAGGCGTATGGGTACTCGGTTTCGTTAGCATGCTGATGGATATTTCGTCGGAAATGATCCATAGCCTACTACCGCTATTCATCGTCACGACACTGGGAGCAAGCGCTTTCGCGATTGGTCTGATCGAAGGGCTGGCCGAAGCTACTGCACTCATTATTAAAATATTTTCAGGTGCAATTAGTGACTATCTTGGCAAGCGAAAGAGCTTGGCTGTGATTGGCTATACCATGGGTGCATTCACTAAACCGTTGTTTGCCATGGCATCCACGACTGGTCTCGTGTTGACTGCACGTTTATTGGATCGAGCAGGGAAAGGTATTCGTGGTGCTCCACGTGACGCCTTGATAGCTGACATTGTACCAGCGCAAATACGTGGTTCAGCGTTCGGTTTACGGCAGTCTCTCGATACTGTAGGTGCATTTCTTGGTCCATTGCTCGCAGTCGGCTTGATGTTGCTATGGGCCAACGATTTCCGCGCTGTGTTTTGGGTAGCAGTGATTCCTGGGTTGATGGCAGTCGCATTGTTGTTATTCGGTGTACGAGAACCAGAACACCTGCAGACCACTAAACGCACTAATCCGATCAAGCGGGAAAACTTGAAACGTTTGGGTACTTCGTATTGGTGGGTAGTGGGCATCGGTGCAGTATTTACACTGGCTCGATTTAGCGAGGCATTTCTGGTTTTGCGTGCGCACCAAGGAGGCATACCTATTGCCTTCGTACCGCTGGTCATGGTAGCGATGAATATCATCTATGCCTTGTCTGCTTATCCATTCGGAAAATTGTCTGACCGAATGAACCACAAGATACTGCTAGCACTTGGTTTGCTTGTATTGATTGCGGCTGATTTGGTGTTGGCAATGAACGATCACTGGAGAGTTGTGCTGGCTGGTGTTGCTTTATGGGGTGTCCATATGGGGATGACTCAGGGCTTGTTGGCGACAATGGTTGCGGATACTGCACCTGCTGACTTGTACGGAACAGCGTATGGATTTTTTAACTTAGTCAGTGGGTTGGCTATGTTACTGGCGAGTGTACTGGCTGGGCTACTATGGGATCGACTCGGGGCATCATTTACATTTTATGCAGGTGCGACTTTCTGCATGGTCGCACTCGTCGGATTGGTCTGGCAGCCCATTATGAAAATAGTGAAATCATAGTGGGTTTGGAGGGTTATACTGCCTAAGCAAAGGGCTTATGTGTGATAAAAGAAAATATATGAACTTTTAGAGAATCTAAGGCTTTTTTACACAAAGCTATTTGTAAAATATTGTTCAGCAATATCATTCTTAGATAAATAAGCCAGCACCTAAAATTTATCGTACGAGTAATTGCTCTATCTACAACCAAACTTTGATTCATCGAGAAAATCTCGCGATCTGGTTTGACTGCAATACTCAATGGTATGCTGAGTTAAAAGGCAAACGTGTTCGGAATTAAACCTATTCAGATGCAGCTACCCCCCCATTTCTGAGAATGGTTTTGTAGATGTATGGGTGATGAATTACTCCTGAATGGCAAGACCATTATCGCTCCACCGAAAGAAGTTCAAGAGGCACGTAATGCCCTAAAAGCATATGAAGAAATTCAAGATTGGAATCCTGATCAAGAATCGCATTTGTTTAAAGCACATCAAATATTGATGAGGTTGGAGAGTACACTTATGGCAAAAGAACAACTTTTTCGGATTTAGAGGGCGACCTTTCACGCCTGAATTTTTTAGCCAGATATAATTTTTAACTTCATTGAGGCATTACTTTTATAGCTTAAATGTAATGCCTCGTTTGATTCTTAATTTAAGGTGTTTTATGGATCAATTAAATTATTCAATTGCACGTGCTCAATTCTCTCAAGTCATTGAAAGAGCTTTGTTGGGATATCCTATTAAGATTACACGTAAAGATCGTGATTCGGTTGTAATCATTAGCGAAAATGCATATCTAGAATATAAGAAAGCAGTTTATGAGCTGAGTAAATTAAGACGTTTAGATGAATAAAAAGTTATTGAATATCAAACATATTATGATTCAACACTAGAAACAGATTTGAGTGCCGTCAAAGAAAATGGATTAAGTTTACAGGATGTAAAAAAAACAGAATGTGCAAATCTGTCTAGGATCTAAAATACTTAAGCCAGTAATCTAAACTTAGATAACGTCCACCGCCAAGTACAATTAATGCCAAGAGCATGACTAGGTAGGTTACTGCAAACTCAATACCATTATTTAAGATGACAAATGATCCACTTGAGGTTAACCAATCATAATTTCCGTACATCTCTAAGATCTGATGCGCCTTTTCTAGTTTTTCAGATGAAGCAATCACCTGAGCGCTAGCAAATGGCGCATTAGGATCAGCAATCGCTTGCCATCCATTGGGTAAATGTACTGTAAAGATAGCAACAAGCATGGTGATAATGAGTGGAATGCTGATCAAGCGAGTAAATAAACCTAGTGCTAACAGAATCGCTCCCATAATTTCAGCCGAAGTAGCCAGCGTGGCCAATATCACAGGGAAGGGTAAACCTAAGCCCCAATCCGTATTGCCAAACCATTCGACCGTATCTTGAAAGTGCGTAAGCTTATTTGTACCAGCCATCCAGAATATTGGAACTAAATAAAGCCTGAATGCAAGTGCAGCAATACCATCACCATGTTTGATGACACTACAAAATTTTTGGTATTTTTTTGATAAAAGATAGATAACGTTGTTCATGATAAATTCACACCGAATACGATTGAATAGTCATTAGTCGGGTGAAAACGGTGTTTCTTACATAATTTTTATTTGGACTGTAATAAATGTTAGTTTAAGTCGTCTAACCATATGTACCGAAGTACAAACCGAGAAATTATCTTAAAGGAATAGAAAAATGAATAAACTCAATTCAATCACATCAGTCGCAGCACTATTAGCTTTATCTGTAGTTGGTGTAACTCAAGTATCCGCAGCAACAACTACGCATGCGACAGAAACCCATGCAAGTAAAGCGGCTGATGGCAAATGTGGCGAAGCTAAGTGTGGTGCAAATAAAATGCATAAACACCAAAAGGCTACTGAAGCAAAATGTGGCGCTGATAAAAAAGCAGCAGACGGTAAATGTGGTGCAACCAAGAAAGCAGCAGATGCGAAATGTGGTGCTGAGAAAAAAGTTGCTGATGGCAAGTGTGGCGCTAAATAGTCAATCAGTTAAAGAATGATGTCGCTATAGATCACATAGACGGCATCATTTCCAAAATTGGAGTATCACTATGGTTGATTTAGCAGGTGTAGGGCTTGGGCTGAGAAGAGATTTTATTGATGAATTTCTACGTGCAGAAAAAGTTCCGGACTTTATAGAGATTGCCCCTGAAAATTGGCTGGGTTTTGGGGGGCGGCATGCAAAGCTATTAGCGCGATGCGTAGAAAAAGCACCTTTAATCTGTCATGGACTGTCTTTATCGATTGGAGGACCTCATCCGCTCAATCTTGAATTTATTCAACAGATTAAAAGTTTTTTAGCAGATTATCATGTCCCGATTTATTCTGAACATTTAAGCTATACCCGTGATAGTGGCTACTTATACGACTTAATGCCGATTCCAATGACTGAGGCTGCGGTCAAATATGTGGCTGAACGCATTTTGCGTGTCCAAGATATTTTAGGAAAAAGGTTGGTGATTGAAAATGTCTCAACTTATTTAATGCCAAATGCTGAAATGAGTGAAGCCGACTTTGTCTCTGAAGTGCTTCAGCAAGCCGACTGCGAGTTATTACTCGATGTAAATAATGTCTATGTAAACAGTATAAACCACGGTAGTGATGCGTATGCTTTTATTCGAGCAATGCCAAAAGAGCGAATTCGTTATATACATATTGCAGGACATGAACAAGTTGAACAATATCTATTGATTGATACCCATGGCGCAGAAGTCTGTGATTCTGTTTGGCAATTATTGCAATATACGTATCAAGTCTGTGGCGTAAAGCCAACCTTACTTGAGCGGGATTTTAATATTCCATCATGGCAAGCGCTACAAGGTGAAATGACGAAAATTAAAATCATGCAGCAGGAGGGCGGTCATGAAAACAGAGCAAATATCTTTCCAAGCGACGCAGCAGCAGTTTTGTGATTGGATTCGTTCTCCTCAAACTGAGTTACCCAAATCACTTCCTGCGGAAAGAATGCAGATTTATCGAGATTTACTTTGTAATAATGTTTGTTCTTTTATTAACTTGGTTTATCCAGTAACTCGAGCAATGTTGCCTGAGTTACAGTGGCAAAAGCTATTAAATGAATTCTTTCAAAAAGCGCAATGCGATTCACCATTTTATAATGATATTTCCCTACAATTTAGAGAGTATCTGACAGACTGTCAGCATCCCAGTTTACAAGAATATCCTTGGTTAGCTGAGCTCTTACAGTTTGAATGGCTTGAACTCTATTTAGATACCGTTGAAATTGCAAAAACAACGGTGACTTGGCAGGATCAATGGCAATTAAATACCCAAGTCTGGGTGCTCGTTTTTCAATATCCAGTCTATCAATGGTCATCAAGCATGAGCATTTCTGAAATTGAGCGTATGCCGAGTGTCATCATGGTATGGCGAAATGATCAAGATCATATCTGCATAGAAAGCTTATCCGTTTTATTTGCAGTGGTCATTGAACAACTCAATCAACAAGCGTTAGTTGAACAAGACATTAAAAATTTAATAAAAGCGACGGTCCCTGATTTTTCGAATGCCCAGATCCAAACACAGCTCGATGAACTCAAAATACAATTAACTCGATTGGAATTGTTAGATGCTCCCAATAACAATAATAAGGAAAAGGGATGAACGCAGAGCCAGCAACTAGGGATGAGGAAATTTTGCAACAACTGCAAAGTCCAGCCTTTTTAATCGAACTCAGACAACAAATGTTGAAGTTTGCCATTTTACAATTGTCATCATTTCAACTTGCTGAAGATGCTGTTCAAGAAGCATTAACCAGTGCATACCAACATATTGGTTCTTTTACTGGTCGGGCAGCTTTTAAAACATGGGTTTTTGCGATTTTAAAAAACAAAATTATTGATTTAATTCGACAAAAATCTCGTTTGATGACGATGAGTGAATTATTTAATGACGAGGAAAGCGAATTAACTATAGATGCATTATTTGATGCGTCCGGACATTGGCATAAATATGAAGAACCTCAAGCTTGGCCCAGTCCAGAAGAGATCTTGGAGCAACAAGATTTCTGGATCATTTTTGATGCCTGTTTGAACCATTTACCAGCCAAATATGCGCAAGTTTTTATGCTCAGAGAAATGATTGAACTGAGTTCAGATGAAATTTGTGAAAAGCTCGGAATTACTGTTACTAACTTAAATGTACTTATGTATAGAAGCCGAACAAGATTGCGTGAATGCTTAGAAAATAAATGGTTATTGCAGGAGAATTGTTCATGCTAACGTGTCGCCAAGCTACCCAATTATTATCTGAAAGATTAGACAGACCGCTTCTCTTTCTAGAGCAGACGAATTTACAAATTCATTTGTTGGCATGCCGTTCATGTCGTCGTTATGGCAAACAAGTCAAAACACTCAGTCAGCTTTCCAAAGAGTTTAAAAATTTTGATGAGGGTCAGTAGCTCGTATCTGCTGTTTCAAATTTCACATCATGCACTGTGCCATCATGAATTAAAAAATGAATGAGGTTTCCATTTGAATCTACTGCTAAAGGAATTTAAGAACTGTTTCTAGCGATACTTTTAGAAATTGACTGATTCTTAAGCCCTGTGCCATATTGATGAGCTCGAGTATGAATCCATTGTAGATCTGGATTGTCACAATGCTCCTAGACAAATATCATCTATTTTTTACGCAAAAAATCTCAACAGACCCTAGTTAAACTTAGAAAAATCACAAAAAATTCATGGCTGTATTTTTATACTTTTTATCGAATCAAAATCGATTCAAGTTATATACCTAAGTTGATCAAGTTTATTGAAGCTTTAAGGATCAATAAAACCAGCTTGTACTATTGTTTGATTAAAAAAGAGAATGGCGTGAATCAATTTTCTGCACAAGACTTATCCAGAATTATCGAAATGGCTTGGGAAGATCGAACCCCGTTTGAAGCTATTCATCATGAATTTGGTTTGAATGAAACCGCAGTGATTCATTTAATGCGTGAAAATATGAAGCCATCGAGTTTTAAAATGTGGCGTAAAAGGGTAACAGGTCGAAAAACCAAGCACTTACAGTTACGTTCACCTGATGTGATTCGGGCGTATTGTTCAAGGCAGTACAAGCGTTTCTAAACGCTTTACTTTGGAGAGTGTTTGGACTCACGTCGGCATCGTTCAGAACAGTATTTGACCTCCTCCCAGCAGCGTTGCCATTTCTTACGCCAGTTAAATGGGCGTAAGCAGTGAATACAGACTTTTTTAGGAAGATGTTGCTTTTTCATGCTTTATAACTCATCAATCCGACTGAGGAGCTGCTGTGCATGGGTGATAATCTGCTGTTGATCTTGAAGTTTATCGAGTTGCCGATAGATCATGCTCATACGTGGATGAGTACGAAATATCGCTTCATGTCGGATCATAAAATACCAATATAGACTGTTAAAAGGACAGCTGTCTGGCTCAGTACGTGTTTTGACATTGTAACGACAGTGTTTGCAATAATCCGACATTTTATGAATGTAATTGCCCGAAGCGGCATAGGGTTTGCTAGCCATTAAGCCTTCATCGGCGTGCATCACCATGCCCAATGTGTTCGGGAGTTCTACCCATTCATAGGCATCTGCATAGACCGCCAGATACCATTCACTGATCTGCTTTGGGTCTACACCACTTAACAGGGCAAAGTTGCCAGTAATCATCAAACGCTGGATATGATGCGCATAGGCATGTTGGAAGGTATTGCGAAAACATTCCGCCATACAGTTCATCTGGGTACGACCACTCCAGTAAAATTGCGGCAGTGGTGATGAGTGCTTCAGTGCATTGCGGTTGGTATATTCCGGCATGTACAGCCAGTAAATCCCTCGTACATATTCGCGCCAGCCCAGAATCTGCCGAATAAAACCTTCAACTGCATTAAGTGGCGCATGACCCGCATGGTAGGCAGCTTCTGCCGCATCACAGACTTCTTTGGGCAACAGCAGACCACAATTTAAATAAGGTGAGAGTAGACTGTGAAAAAGTGTGTCTGCTCCCTGTGCCATAGCATCCTGATAATCACCAAAATAAGGCAAACTATGGGCAATAAAATGTTCCAGTACACGCTTGGCATTGCTGCGTGTGGTGGCCCAACGAAAATTGGCAAGACTTCCAGAATGCTGGCAAAACTCACGTTCAACTAGTGCAAGCACATCTAAATCAATCTGATCTCGTTCAAAATTAAGTTGCGGGGGCAAGGGCGGACTGCCCGACCAAGCCTTGCGATTGGCGCTGTCATAGTTCCACTGTTGCCCTATGGGCTGCTGTCCCTGCATCAAGTAACCAGTCTGTTTGCGCATTTCTCGATAAAAATATTCCATACGCAGTGTTTGGTAGCGACTGGCAAAGTGGCGGAACTGTTCCAGACTACAGAAAAAATGGTCATCATCCAGACACGTTATTTGCAATTGTAGTTGTTGACTCCAGTGCCGTTCAATCTGCTGCTGTAGACGGTATTCTCCGCAATGGGTAATTACAAGTTCTGTTACGGGGAAAAGTTGCTGTTGTGACTGCACAAAATCCAGTAGGCTATGAATAGGGCGATCAGATTTAAAAGCGTGATAACGTACACGCCAACCATCAGCTTTAAGCGCTTTGGCAAAGTGACGCATCGCACTAAAAATCAGCGCAATTTTCTGGGGATGATGGGCGACATAAGTCGCTTCCTCGACAACTTCAGCCATTAAAATTACATCTTGGGTGCGGTCCAGTGCTTTGAGCGTAGCGAGCTGATGATGAAGCTGGTCTCCTAAAATTAAACCGAAACGCATACCGATCTCAAAGTCTATAAAAGATAAAATAGTGTAAATGTAGACAGTTCAATTTTTTGTGAAAATGCAGATTACCCTAAAGTTGCTGGGTCAGATGCAGATCAACTATTGCACAGAAGCCATCCTTATTTGGATAAAGCTTTATTTCTCTATAAAAATTTCAAGCTATTTTACAATGCTCGAATTTAACAACTGCTTAATGCATATTAGATGTGAAAATTATGTGATTTTAATCAAATAGATACAAATTATTGTTGTTGCGATTCAGGCAGCTTACGCCTAGTATTTGAATTGAAGTTACTCTCTGTATGCTTCCTTGGTTTTGTCCCATACGCAGTTTTGTATGGGATTTTTTTTAATTAGAGGATTGTCATGAGCATGCATTCAACAGCGTATATTTTTAAACAGCAGCAATTACTCGTGGATGATCATTTCCAGTTGCCGCAGGTAGCAAGACTTCAGCATGATCTGAACCTATCGGAAAATGGCAAGATCATTGCACGGGATTTGAAAGAAGATGAGCCTGTGCCAGAAGGTTATGAATTGGTTCCGATCAGACAACTGGTACAAGTTTGGAACAGACAGCAGTTTGAACAAGCCAGTCGTGCGGTACAGTTACTGGAATGGCGCCGTAATCACCGCTTTTGCAGTAAATGTGGTCATGCCACCCAGCAACACACCAGTCAGTATGCTATGGTCTGTCCATCTTGTGGTTATAACCAATATCCGCGCGTGAATCCTTGTGTGATTACCATCATTACCCGAGCTAAAGATGAAATTCTGCTGGCGAAAAATGCTCGTAACAAAACCCAGATGTACAGTTTGATTGCTGGATTTGTCGAAGTAGGGGAAACCTTGGAAGAAGCTGTACGCCGTGAGACGCTAGAAGAGGTCGGGCTTCAGATTAAAAATATTCAATATCTGGCCAGTCAGCCGTGGCCATTTCCCAGCAATCTGATGATGGCATTCAAGGCGGAATATCAAGCAGGGGATATTCAGATTCAGGAAAATGAACTCAGTGATGCACAATTTTTCAAGTTTGATCAATTGCCCGAAATTCCGTTCAAGGGCAGTATTGCATACGCCATGATTCAGCATGTGATGCATGGAATACCTGTGGCAGATGATACCCAAGCGTGGCTTTGAAATTTTTTAAAAAGGAATGTTTCGATGACAATTTCTGGCTGAAATAAGCGTGGAAAGCTAGGTCATCTAGAAAAGTAACTCTTTCAGCACTTGTCACCGACTTTGCCCGTTTTCACCTTAGAGGTTGAAATAAAAAGTTTGGCCATGATGGTGCTGCATAGTTTTTTAATATGGTGTCATGGGCTAGATCATTTGAATGCGGTGTATTTTACAGACCATGATAATCAGACGCGGTCCTGAATAGGCTAGGAATAATTTAGATAATTTTGAAAATTTTTCCACTTGAAGTACTTTGGAAAAACATATCAAAGCTAGGTCGAATATCTTCACCATCTACGGTTATATATTTGACATGGGCGCAAGATTGGCTGGCACCAAAATGGTGATCAACTGTGGCCTGAATAGAATATTTGATACCGAATTGATCTTTTATATTTAGATTTTGTTTAAGCATTTAGATATACCTTGAATAACAGCACGAAAGAGAAACGATTACATGGCTTAATCATTCAGACGTTTTTTATTTAAATCACTTTGTGATTTAACTTAAATAATTGATTCATAGAGATATAAAATGTACGGCCATCTAAATTTAAATCTACTTCTACGCCAGATTCTAGAAGTACTTTTTTACCAACTTCAATCGCTTTAAACCCTTCACGTGTATTTTGCATTTTATTTAAGGGAATTAACGAGACAATAATTTCAGTACCATTTGTAGATTTTGCCACTAATTCATTAATTTTTAACAATGTGTATCCTGTTTTTATGATTTTTCGAAGAATATGATCAACAACTTTTAAATTAAAAAAGTACAGAGTCGTACTTTTTTAATTTAGATAATGACTTAGATCGCAGTAATGTTTACTGCGTTTGGTCCTTTTTGACCTTGAGCAATGCTGAATTCAACTTGTTGACCTTCAAATAAGGTTTTAAAACCTGAACTGGCAATTTCACTGAAGTGAGCAAAAACGTCTGGGCCTGATTCTTGTTGAATAAAACCAAAACCTTTAGTTTCATTGAACCACTTAACTGTACCTTTAACAATATTTGAGTTTGACATAATAAATCCTACTGATTTTTTAATAATTTTAGCCATTTTATTGACTGCTTATAACTTGGAAAATAATAATGAATGAGACTTAAAATCTAAAAAAACGAAGGATTATGAATAAAACGACGATACTTAACAGAGATTGAATGAAACAAGACTTTTTTCTAGTTAAGCCCACTATACATTAAAAATAAAATTAATCAAGTTTATTTATATATATATTTAATTATCTTATAAAAGACATCCAAATCGTGACGGAATCTGTTGATCTGGCTAAGTTTTTTTAAAACAAGGTCATCGACTGCGCGAATACATTTAATCAGGAAAAATCAATTTACCGCTTTAAAATGGGATCTAAAAAAGATTTTATCCATCTTTTAAGGCTATAAGATTAAAATTTCGCCTGCATTCATCCTGTATTTAATCTTCACACTTTGTTCACAGGTACTTGGTTTATCTTAAGTTTGCAATCAAACAAGGCTTAAAAATGAAAATGCTATTCAAGTCACTTTTTGCCGCTGCAGCGCTGGCCACCATTAGCTTAAGTGTGACCACTCGAGCAGAAACTGTTAGGCCTCAAGCAGTAAATCAGGTGGATATTCAGAAGTATGCAGGTCAATGGTATGAAATTGCGCATTTACCGATGTATTTTCAGCGTAAATGCGTATCGAATATCACGGCACAATATAGCGTCAATGCCGATCAAACGATGGGAGTCTTGAATAGCTGCCGAATTGTCAATGGAGAGATGATCCGCTCTGAAGGTGTTGCCTATTCGCAAAATCAGGGTAACAGCAAACTGAAGGTCAGCTTTTTGCCTAAAGGTTTAAGATGGCTGCCCTTTACTAAAGGTCATTACTGGGTATTACGAGTAGATCCAGAATATAAAGTGGCACTGGTGGGTGGGCCAAGTAATAAATACCTGTGGATTTTGTCACGTGAACCGCAACTGGATGAAGCGACGTATCAGTCATATCTCGACACTGCGAAACATTATGGTTATGACGTAACAAAACTAATCAAATTGCCGCATTAACCGAATAGCCCTTTGCCGAACTGATAAATCTCTCTACAGTTCGGCTTTTTTTTCTTTACTTCACATAAAATTCATATCTAACTGATTAGACTCATCAAATAGAATAAAGACAGTAGCTTAAAATTAGGATAAGTCCATGTTGAAAAGTCTGATACGATGGATAGATAGCTGGTCTACAACTGCACAGCCTGAAATATTGAATGCTGAAAATAGCAAGATTCAGTGGTTGAGAATTTTGCCTTTTATTCTATTGCATCTGGCTTGTCTGGCCGTGTTCTGGGTCGGTGTATCATGGTTTGCGCTTGGCTTTATGCTGGCATTTTATCTGATTCGCATGTTTTCTATTACGGCTTTTTTTCATCGCTATCTGTCGCATAAAACCTTTCAGACCTCGCGTCCAGTGCAGTTCCTATTTGTATTACTCGGCACCATGAGTGCACAGCGTGGTCCCTTATGGTGGGCAGCCCATCATCGTTATCACCACCGCTATACAGATTCTTTACAAGACCCACATTCATCTACCCACGGTTTTTGGTATAGCCATGTGGGTTGGTTTCTGAATGAATATAACTTTGCCACGCGTAAAGAAGTCATCAAAGACTGGCTGAAATATCCGGAATTAATCTGGCTAGACCGGTTTAGTTTAATTGTGGTACTGCTGACCGCGGGTGGGGTTTATGCACTAGGAGAATGGTTGGCAATTGCTTGGCCGCAACTGGGGACTTCCGGCTTGCAATTACTGGTCTGGGGATTTGTAGTGTCTACCGTGTTGCTGATTCATGCGACCTTATGTATCAATTCACTGGCGCATCATTACGGCAGCCGTGATTTTGAGACTGATGATCAAAGCCGCAACAACTTATTCTTATCTATCATTACCTTGGGCGAAGGCTGGCACAACAATCACCATTATTATGCAGGCAGTACCCGACAGGGCTTTTACTGGTGGCAGATTGATGTGACGTATTACCTCCTAAAAATCATGTCTTGGTTCGGGATAGTCTGGGGCTTAAAGCCAATTCCAGCACGGGTCTATGACGTCAGTAAAATTGCTCAACTTAGAAAACAGAAAAAACTCACTACGACTGGCGCTCACACGATTCAATCGAAGGAATTACAATGAAAATCGCGATTATTGGTTCAGGTATTTCTGGTTTGTATGCGGCTTGGAAATTAAGTAAAGTGCATGAAGTTACCGTCTTTGAAAAGAATAACTACTTTGGCGGTCATACCGATACTCATCAGTTGAATATAGATGGCGAACAGGTCGCGGTGGACAGTGGCTTTATTGTATTTAATGAGCATAATTACCCACTGTTCTGTGCAATGCTCAAAGAGCTTGGGATTCAATCGCAAAGCAGTGACATGGGATTTTCGGTGAACAATCAGGTCACTGGATTGCAGTACAATCCGTCGAAGAAATTCTCGCTCTTGTTTAGACCGCAAAACTTCTTTAACGCTGATTTTCGCGTGATGTTGTCGGATTTGTTCCGTTTCTATGCTGCGAATAAAGATATTGATGTTGAACAGGTCGATGCACAGCTCAGTATTGATGCATATCTCAATCGACATGACTATTCCGAAGCCTTTCGTCAGGAACATCTCTATCCGATGTGCGGGGCGCTGTGGTCCTGTCCTGTGGAGCAAGCTGGACAGATTCCGTATAAATTTGTGGTGAGCTTTTTTCAGCACCATCGTATGTTGCAACTGAAAGAGCGACCTTCGTGGCTGACGGTCAAGGGTGGATCAGCGCGTTATGTTCGTGCCATTCAGGCCCAATCGAATATGACTTTCCGCAAGACGGGCGTGCTTCATGTATCCCGGTGTGCCAATGATGTAGTGATTGAAACTGTACAGGGCAGTGAACGTTTTGACTGGGTCATTTTTGCCAGCCATGCGGATGATAGCTTGAATTTACTTACAGACCCGTCAGCGCAAGAGCGGGAAGTACTTGGCAAGTTTCGTTATCAGGATAACCATATGGTGGTGCATTCCGATACTCATATCATGCCCAAATCCAAACGCCAATGGGCCAGCTGGCATGTCCATGTGACACCTAGCCGTGCGACCGAATCAACTCCATTCCAGCATCGTGGCATGCATTATGGTTTCAGTTACTGGATGAACCAGTTGCAAAACCTGAATTGTAAAACCCAAATCTTTGCCACACTCAATCCTAACTTTAACCTCGATCCGAAAAAAATATGGGTGGAACGATATTACCGTCATCCAGTATTTGATGCTGCCGCGATTGAGGCACAACAACGTTGGGCCGAGGTCAATGGTCAGAACCGGACGTCATACTGTGGTGCCTACTGGGGGTGGGGTTTTCATGAAGATGGAGCGCGTAGTGCTTCATGGGTCGTCAATCAGTTGCTGCAACACACTGAGCAAGCGGCTTAGGAGTACAGAATGCAAATGTATCCACTGGCTATCGCTTCTACCGAAATCCGCCATCGCCGCTATTTGCCCAAATCGCATGCTTTTGAGGTAAAGCTTAGCTATTTATGGTTTGATCCAGATCAACTGGCAACTTTTACCCAAAAATCTTGGTTCTGGTCTTCTAGTCGTTGGAATTTATTGACCTTGGATGAGCGTGACTTTCTGAACATGGAATATGGCTCGATTCGGCAGAAAGTTGCACGTTTACTGATCAAGCACGAAAACTATCATTTACCACATGCTGCATCCATCCGTGTACTGGCTTTGCCACGGACATTGGGTTTTCGTTTTAATTCGGTGGTGTTTTATCTGATCTTTGATGCGACCGATCAACTGATTTTTGTGCTGAGTGAAATCACCAATACGCCGTGGAATGAACGTCAGGTGTACATTCACGATTGTCGGCATAATGCAGCTGAACACGCACCCTACCAGAGCCACCAGTTTGATTTTAAAAAGGCCTTTCATGTGTCGCCATTCATGCCGATGTCGCTGGATTACCGTTGGCGTTTTAGCTTTTCAGAACAGCAAAATGTGATTCATATGCAGCTGTTTGAACAAGAAATATTACAATTTGATGCCACCATGAAATTTAAGCTAGAAGCCATCACACTTCCTTCACAGCAACATCGATATGCTGTTCTCAAAGTTCTTGAGCCCTTTAAGATGGTGAGCGGGATTTATCTACATGCTCTGCGCTTATGGAACAAGAAAATTCCGTTTTATCGGCATCCTAAAAAAGAAAAAGGAAATACATTACGATGAAAACACTGTTAATGGGAGAACATACCGAACTGCCGATAGTCCTACGCCATATGCTGAAATTGCGTCATGGTCAGTTGATATTTAAAGGTATTTGGAGTGGTTTGGTCGGGGAAAACTATAGTGATTTGCACGCGGTCATTCAAGTTCATGACCAACGCCTTATCGATTTGCTGTTCCGTAATGGCGTACTGGGGGCAGCAGAAGGCTATATTCGGGGTTACTGGAGCAGTGAAGATCTGGTCAATGTAATTCGTATTCTAGCGCGTAATCGTGATGTGCTTGATCGAATGAATCAAAATGTAGTGGCAAAAGCCAGCCAGTTCATACTCAAGGCTTGGTATAAATCCCGTAAGAATTCGATTGATGGAAGTCGCCAGAATATTGCTGAGCATTATGACTTGAGCAATGAGTTTTTTAAATTGTTCTTAGATTCCAGCATGATGTATTCCAGTGCTGTCTTTAAAGACCCTTGTATGAGCTTGGAACAAGCTTCAGATTATAAAAAAGAATTGATCTGCCAGAAACTTCAATTGAAACCGATGGACCATTTGGTCGAAATTGGTAGTGGCTGGGGAGGCTTCGCCATTTATGCGGCTCAGCATTATGGCTGTAAGGTCACCACCATTACCATTTCCAAGGCTCAGTATGATGAAGCACTCGCTCGAGTTGCTGAAGCGGGACTGTCTCATCGGGTGTCTGTACAGCTTCAAGACTATCGCTTATTGGAAGGTAAATACGACAAATTAGTGTCCATTGAAATGATTGAAGCAGTCGGTGAGCAGTATTTACCAACTTATTTCCGAAAATGCCGCGAGCTCCTCAAGCCGAATGGTCTCGCCTTGATACAGGCAATTACGATTGAAGATGCACGCTATGCCAAAGCTTTAAATACGGTGGATTACATTAAGCGTTATATTTTCCCTGGTAGTTTCATTCCTTGTATCAGTGTGATGACGCAAACGGCTTCTGAGCAAAAGCTTCGTCTCAAGCATCTGGAAGATATCGGTCAAAGCTATGCACAAACCTTGAAGTATTGGCGCCAGCATTTTCTGGATCAGCGTGATCAAGTCATGCAACTCGGTTTTGATGAGCGCTTTATCCGAATGTGGGATTTTTATCTGTGTTATTGCGAAGGCGGCTTCCGCGAAGGCGTGATCAGTGATGTCCATTTGCTGTTTGAAGCCAGTGCTTACTAAGCAGAGATAAAGCAGGAGGGCGACATGCTGCTAGATTTATTTTTGCTCAATGTCTTCATTATGCTCTGTAGCTGGGTATTGGTGACCTATAACCGCAGAGCAGGGCTGGTTGATGTTGCATGGAGTTTCAGTATTGCGCTCAATGTGATTATTGCAGCTTGGGCGATTGACAGTGCACCGCTGTTGGTTCGGTTATTTCTGGGACTGGCAAGTGGGATCTGGTTTTCGCGGCTGACTTGGCATCTGTTGCGGCGCTATGCTCATGAAACCCAAGAAGACACGCGTTATGCCAACATGCGCCGAGCGATGGGGGATTATCAGCATCTCGGTTTTCTGGTGTTTTTTATATTTCAGGCAGGTTTGGCGCTACTGTTTTCTTACCCAATGTTGAACTTGTTAAGTATCTCGACCGAGCAATGGAATGACTGGACTTCGGTCACTGTGATTGTGGCGGGCATGATCATGCTCTCAGCTTTGATAGGTGAAAGCACGGCCGATCAGCAGCTCTATCGTTTTAAGCTAAATCCGCAGAATCAAGGTAAAAGCATGGATCAGGGCTTGTGGAAATACTCACGCCATCCGAATTATTTTTTTGAATGGCTGCATTGGTTTGCCTATCCAGTGCTTGGTCTGGCCGCAGGAGTCTATGGTTTATGGGTCTATCCGCTGCTGATGTGGCTATTCCTGTACTACTTTACGGGGATTCCTTTTAGTGAAAAACAGGCACTGACCCACCGTGGCGACAATTACAAAGACTATCAACGACGAACTTCAATGTTTATTCCGTGGCCACCCAAAGAGTAGGTAAATACATGGACTTTATGATTCAACAATCTTTAAAACTGATCGAAAATGGCAAGGTGCCAGACCCAGTGATTCGTGCTGGTATTAAAATCTTGAGCAAAAAACGTCTGGCACAAGAAGGTCGGTTTGACCCCGCATTAGCAGCGCAGCGCTATATGGATGTGCTGACCATGCTGAAAAACAGTGAAATTGCTATCGAGACAGACAAAGCCAATGAGCAGCACTATGAACTGCCAACTGCATTTTTTCAGGCAGTACTCGGTAAGCGTCTGAAATATAGCGCGAGTCTCTTTGAACATGTTGATACGACGCTAGATCAAGCTGAAGAGGCCGCTCTTGCCTGCTACTGCCAACGAGCGCAACTGAAAGATGGTCAGGATATTTTGGAAATTGGTTGTGGCTGGGGTTCCTTAAGTCTGTATATGGCTGAGCGTTATCCAACGGCCCGTATTACGGTCGTGTCAAATTCTTCAACGCAGCGCGAGCATATTCAGGAACAAGCCCGTTTAAAGAAACTGGATAACCTGACGGTGATCACTTGTGATGTCAATGTGTTGCAACTTGAACCTGCCTCTTTTGACCGTGTGGTGTCGGTCGAGATGTTTGAGCATGTACGTAACTATCAAAAACTATTTGAAAATATCAGTATTTGGCTCAAACCAGATGGCTTATTGTGGTGTCATATTTTCTGTCACCGTTTCTTGCATTATCCGTTTGAAGTCAAAAATGAGTTTGACTGGATGTCACAATATTTCTTCAGTGGTGGTTTGATGCCGGCGGCCTCAACTTTCCTACATTTTCAGCAGCATTTGCAGCTAGAACAGCATTGGCAATGGGCGGGTACGCAATATGAACGTACCGCAAATGCTTGGCTAGAAAATATGGATGCTAAACAGACCGAGCTGAAGCCCTTATTTGAGCAAACCTATGGCGCAGATGCCGCAATCTGGTGGCAGCGTTGGCGGATTTTCTTTATGGCCTGTGCCGAACTGTTTGGTTATGACCATGGACGCGAGTGGGTGATTGGACACTTTCTGTTGAAGAAGAAAGCCGTATAATTGAACAGTGGGATGGGCCAGCGGGGAATGCATCAATGTTAAAGTTGTTTAGGGATAAACGTGATCATCCTCTGGGTGAGGTGTTTAACCGCTACTACTGGCTGCAAATCGGATTCATTGCCTTGTCTGTGGTGATTGGGATTGGCTTCAGTGCTTGGGTGATTAAAGGGTCTCTGCTCAGAACAGCGCTAGAACAGGAAATGTCACACTACTGGCAACGACTGGAACGCAATCCTGCCGCAGAATTGCCCGACACTAAAAATCTGTATGGTTACCGCTGGAACACTGTGCCACCGCCTCAATTTAAGACGATGCAGCTTGAGCAAGGGGTGAATCGGCATTTTGTCGATGGCAAGGAACGCATGACCGTTTATGGTGAAAAAGACGGGCAGCATGTACTGTTGGTTTTTGGCGAAAGTAATGTCAATAAACTGGTCTGGCTGTTTGGTCTGGCACCACTGATGGTTAGCCTATTTGTGCTGTATAGTGTGCTGTGGTGGTGGAATCGCCGTGCTCGGCGCTATTTTTCTCCAATTACCCGTCTGGCCAATGCACTAGAACATATTGACTGGGAACATCAAAAAAATCAGGCTTCGCCGTTTTATGACATCCGTACGGATTCAAATCTGGAAGCAGAATATCTGAAGCAGGCGCTAGAAAAATATCATCAGGTCTTAAGCGATTTTATTCAACGCGAACGTGAGTTTACCAGCGATGTCAGCCACGAGCTGCGTACCCCACTGACCATTTTAAAAGGCAATGTGCAGCTATGTCAGGCACGTTATGGCGATAACAAGTCGTTTACTCGTTTGCATAACACTATTGAAGATATGCAACTGTTGGTGGATACGTTGTTAGCAATCGCACGCAACACCACCGATACTTTAACGGCTGAACCGACTATGCTTTCAGAATGTCTGGAAAATCTGCTTCAGGATTTGGACAACGTGAGCCATAACAAAGGTATGCAGATTGATTTGCAAAAAGACCTCGATGAACAGCCTCGTAAACTTTACCCATCGATGACCAAAATGGTATTTGGTAATATTTTGCGGAATGCACTGAATTATTCACAAGGCACAGAAATTGATGTCATTCTGCAAAAAAATACAGTATTGATTGCAGATAATGGCGTCGGCATTCCTTTACCGAATAATTCAAAGGTGCAAGAACTGTCGGGGCAACAATTGCAATTAGAGATCAAAGGTCATGGCATTGGACTACAACTGGTACAGAAGTTGTGCAAGCAGTTGGGCTGGCGAGTGGAGTTGTTTGATCGGCATTATTATCTCAGTACCCATCAAGATGTTGATCTGGCGATGACGACTGGACTGATTGTTGTCGTGTATTTAAATTAGGACCCAGCTTCGAAAGCTTATGCTTCTAAAGTGATCTTTAACCCGACACCAGATATGGTATGAATCAGCTTTTTTTCAAAAGGCTTGTCCACCATTTTACGCAGATTATAAATATGACTACGCAGGGCATCGCTTTCAGGCTCTTCATCCCCCCAAAGTTCTATCATGATTTCCTGTTTAGTCAGAACTTTAGGTGAATGACGCATCAGTAGTTTGAGCAGTTTGAACTGAATGGGGGGCAGTTCAATGGTTTGTCCTGCACGAGTCAGTTGCTGTCTTGCAGGGTCCAGAATCAGATCATGAATTTGAAGACGGCCAGAGGAAACTTCACCCTGTGAACGCTTGATCAAAGCTTTGACTCGAACCACCAGCTCATTAAAGTCAAACGGCTTGACTAGATAATCATCCGTTCCTGAATTGAACCCTTTGAGTTTGTCATTCAGCGTATCGCGTGCGGTGAGCATCAGCACAGGAAGGTCCATACCTTCTTTATTTCGTAGCCATTCACAGAGTTCATAACCCGAACCATCAGGCAAGTTAATATCTAAAAGTAAAATATGATAGCGTTGCTGTTTGAGCAATTGGCGCGCAGCATTTAGGTTTCGAGCATGGTCGATCACAAAGCCGTGCTCTTCTAGAAACTCGCATAAGGTAGATGCCAGTTCATAATGATCTTCGACCATCAAAATAAAATGTTTAGACATAACTGTAGTGACTACTTTATTAATTGCTGTTTTAATTTAGCACTAAATGGCTGAGGACCTAGCCATATATTAAAATATTGCTGAGCCTGTGGGTTCTGAAGTTGTCCCTGAATTTTCTGGTTTAAGTATAGGCTTAAGGTGTGTGTGGCATGGCTATATTTTAGTTGGTATAGATCTCCTGAGTTTACTGGACGATACAAGTCGGTAATTGGATTGAAAACAGCATGCATTTTTTGATCTTTAATATTACGTTTGAGTAGATATGTAGCCGCACGTTTGAATGCCCACTCTGGAATATTCTGTGTATAGCTAAAATCCATCTGCATGTTTTGGCCTTGCCAAGACTGATTACAGTTTTGCGCAAAGTAACTGGCAACACCGACCTGTTTTTGTCCCACCATGAGTGGGCCATGACCACATTTATTTAAGCTCTGCGCATACGCCCACGAACTAAAACTCCCGAGCATCAGCACAGTGATTATGGCTACTTTTTGAAAGGCAGTACCCATGAATAGGTTCCTCCTACATATGGCAAAGAACGATATAGACCATTGGCAGGATCCCAGAAATCTTGTTGGAAAATAATTTGATGATTTTGGTTGACCTTTATTTCACTGATGCCAAAAGAATCCATTGTTCGTGTTTTCCCGAACATTTTAAAATCATAAACCATATGCCAATGCACATAGGCAGAATCTTGATGGTACGAAGTATTTAATAGACGGACAGTTACATTACTCACCCGCTGGTTCATACCCTGAAAATGTTCAAGCAGTTTTTTACGCGATGAAAATTGGGACAGCGTATCGTTAATAAAAAGCTGATCTGCATACAGTGCTCCAGCATTTTCAACGAATTTAGGTGTACCCATGGTATTAAATGCCGAAGTGAAGCGGGTGCCAATTTCTAATGCTTTTGCATCATCTAAAGTTATGCCCTGAATAGTGGCTCTGGCATTTGCATAATCCGAGGAATAACGAGGAACACTTTTACATCCTGACAGGAAAAGCACGGGTAAGGATAAGGCAATTGCCATTAACGTTTTGACTTGATTCATGTTCACTGTCCATCTTCACCGTTTATCCTCACACTTTAGGGGGGCTAGAGTGAACAGAATGTGAAGATAGAAGTTCAAGTCAGTACATTAAATAGAATTGTGGTGATCAATGATTAATTTTTTTTTAACCTTTTTCTCCAGCTATTAACCAATGAATAATATTCATGACATCATGATTCTCATTGTTTTTTCTGACCATTGCATAAAAATTATAGTCACAATAGATAAAACCAAAAGGGGCAATGATTCTTCCATTCAAAATTTCTTTTTCGACTAAAATTTGAGGGGCTATGGCAATTCCTAAGCCTGAAACAGCCGCTTCTATCATTAAATTGAGACTATCAAAATAACGATCATTCGTTTTTGGGGAAAAGTTAATTTTGGACTGATCAAACCATGTATGCCATGCACTTTTATTTGAGTGGGTATGAAGTAATGGATAGTTTAAAAGATCATTTACGGAATGAAGATGATTTATTTCCCGATTACAAATAGGCCCCATGTTATCGGGAAATAACAGATATTTATTCAAAAAGTTGGGAAGTAGATGATACTCACTGATGCTATTGATAAATATGTCAACTTTCTCTTTTTCTAACAATTTTAAGTCATTACATGTCATTAATTTAATATGGATATTGGGATAAATGACTTCGAGCTTTTCTAATCGAGGAATCAGCCAATTTGCCATAAAACTATGAGAAGCGCCTATGACAACTTCTACCTCTGACGTTTTATTAGTTAACTCAAAGACGCATTGTTCTAAACGATTAAAAAGCTGCGTACAAACGAGCGATAATTCTTCGGCATCCGCTGTCAGAGAGATGGTCGAGGAATGTCGAATAAACAATTTTTTATCTAACCATTCTTCTAGCTGTTTTATTTGATGGCTAATCGCACTATGGGTGACACATAATTCTTCTGCAGCTAAGCTGAAACTTTTATTTCTGGCGACGGCTTCAAATGCTTTTAAAGCATTAAGGGGAGGTAATGTTCTGCGTTTCATGTTGTAAAATTTTCTAACACCATCAGCTCAAAATATATCAATTATCAGAAAAATGAAAATATTTTAAGATCAAACAAGTTTTGATAGTAAAAGAGAGATGAGATGACAACCCCTTATACAGGTAATGGTCCCGATGAATTGGGATTTTTTGGTAAATTTGGCGGATGTTACATGCCAGAGAGCTTAATGCCCGCACTGCAAGAATTGGAGCAAGCCTTTAATACGGTTCGGCATAAACCTGAATTTTGGGCTGAATATCAGCAGATTTTAACGGACTTTGTTGGTCGCCCTAGTCCGCTTTTCTATGCAAAAAACCTAACAGCTTATGCAGGAGGTGCTCGAATATATCTCAAGCGAGAAGATTTGAACCATACGGGTGCACATAAGATCAATAATTGTGTGGGGCAAATCTTATTGGCCAAATTTATGGGGAAAACCAGAATCATTGCAGAAACTGGTGCTGGACAACATGGGGTTGCAACAGCAACGGTTTGCGCACTGTTTAAGATGAAATGTACCATTTTTATGGGAGAAACAGATATTCAGCGCCAACAAATCAATGTTGAACGCATGAAATTACTCGGTGCTGAAGTCAGAAGTGTTCAAAAAGGTCGTGGGACTTTAAAAGATGCGATGAATGAAGCATTACGTGACTGGATTCGTCATGTTGATACAACCTATTACCTGTTGGGTACGGGTGCAGGCCCTCATCCATATCCCTCGATGGTCAGAGAATTTCAGAAAATTATTGGTCTAGAAGCCAGAAACCAAATACTCTTCAAAGAAAATAAACTGCCTGATGCTTTGGTTGCTTGTGTGGGTGGTGGATCAAATGCACTAGGGTTGATGCATCCTTTTCTAGAAGACCTAAATGTCAAAATGTTTGGCGTTGAGGCAGGTGGAAAAGGAACAAATAGCGGTGAACATGCCGCCTCTATTTGCAAAGGTCAAGTTGGTGTGCTGCATGGCAATTTAACCTATTTATTACAAGATTTAGATGGGCAGATTTTAGAAGGGCACTCTATATCAGCTGGCTTAGATTATCCTGGTGTTGGTCCTGAGCATGGCCTTCTGTTTGAAACAGGACGTGTGACATATACGGCTATAACCGATCAAGAAGCTGTAAATGCATTTCAGCTTTTAAGCCAACAGGAGGGCATTATTCCTGCTCTAGAGAGTTCTCATGCGATTGCGTATGCGATTCAACTTGCTCAAGAAATGCAGCCAGAACAGATCATTATTGTCAATTTAAGTGGCAGAGGTGACAAAGACTTAAACACGGTCAAAAAATATCTTGCAGGAGCTACAGCATGAACCGTCTAGATCAAAAATTAGAGCAATTGAAACTGGAAAATCGAAGTGGTCTGGTCTGTTATTTTACTGCTGGAGATCCTAATTTCGTAGAAAGTTGTCGTCTGTTGAGCCAATTAGGTCAAGCTGGGGCTGACATTATTGAAGTTGGCATTCCTTTTTCAGATCCAGTGGCAGATGGAGAGATAATTCAAGCAGCGCATCTTAGGGCTTTAAGTGCAGGTCAAACGGTAAAACAGACCATTGAGTTGGTAAAAGCAATCAGGCTATATGATGAAAAAACACCAATAATTTTTATGACTTATTTAAATCCGATTATGCAATATGGTTTCGAGACACTTATCGCCGAAACAGAGAATCTTATAGATGGAATATTGATTTTAGATGCTCCATATGGATATCGAGAAAAATTCGAAGTGCAGTTAAATGAAAAAAATATGCATTTAATTGCAATGACAGCACCGACTACCCCAGTTGAAAGGTTAGAGCAAATCTCAGCGCGCGCGACAGGTTTTTTATATCATGTTGCAGAAAATGGCTTAACAGGAGGAGACTTCAATCTGTCTAATCTCGAGAAAAAGATTGCTGAAATTAAGCCTATTTTTAATATTCCAGTTGCAATTGGCTTTGGGATCAAAAATGAAAGTCATGTTAAAGCCTTAGCCAATAAAGTAGATTTGATTATTATCGGTTCAGCGCTTGTCGATACTTTTTTTAATAAGGGGATGAATGCGACTTTAGAAAAAGTCACAGCTTTTTCGCAAATACTTAGAGAAAATAAATAATATCCTGTTTCTTTAATCAGTATATTTAAAGTTAATTTATCAAGAACTATATCTGATAAAACCCTCTCCCATAAGGGAGATGGAACTTTGTATCTGGATTTTTTACCGAAAGTGATCGGTTTTTAGAAATCACTATTATCATACAGATGTGACATACGTTTTTGCTTTGTCTCTAGATAAGCTTTGTTAAAAATATTTAAGCCAACTTTTAATGGAATCCGTTCAACAACATTAATTCCTAAATCAGTTAAAGATTTAATTTTAAGCGGATTATTTGTAATGAGTTTTACATTCTTTATTTTTAAATAATCTAACATAATGGTGCACATGTCATATTTACGAGCATCTGCTGGTAAATTTAATAATAAATTGGCGTCAAGAGTATCATGTCCTTGGTCTTGAAGTGCATAGGCTCGAATTTTATTGGTTAATCCTATGCCACGGCCTTCTTGGCGCAGGTATAAGATCACACCTTGACCTGCATCATTGATCATTTTCATAGTTGAATGTAATTGAGGACCACAGTCACATTTGAGTGATGCGAAAGCATCGCCTGTTAAGCATTCTGAATGAATTCTGACGAGTACAGGTTGATCAGAAATAGTACTCATCCCTTTGACAAGAGCAATATGTTCTTCGCCAGTATTTTGGTCTTGAAACGCTATAATTTCAAAATCGCCAAATGCAGTAGGTAACTTTGATTTGGAAATAAATTCTATAGCCACTGAAGGATCCACCTATATGTTGGTATTGGATGAAATATGTTCAATCAACCTTAAAAGCATGAGTGCACTTTTTGAGGTTATAAAGTGCTGACTTTAACTTTTAATTAAAGAATATGTATTAGATAGTGAATTTTATGTGAAATCTTTTTTTAGAATAACCATATTTTTCATCGATATTAGAGCTTTTTCATCAATCAAAAAGATGATCATTTTGTGATTTATGCAAGAGATCTATTGGAAATAATCCAGTGATTAATCAAAAAAAATTCTGCTTAAAATGCTAATTTTGATGAATTTAGTTGCATAAACTGGTTGGTCAGCATTTATAAAGCATTCTTTACAACACTAAAAAAGGCATCAATCTCTAGTCGCAATTACAAAGCATAGAAAAAGCTCTATGGAGTGGGCTTTGGCTGTAAGCTACTGTTAATGATGAATTCGTCGGGAATTAAAGAGTCGATTAAATGTACAAGGCTCTGATTTAATAACTTATCATCGAAAGAATATGTAATCTATACCGTGATCACAAGCAGATGAACACCCTCTGCAACGACATCATAAAATTCTGAACTCGATCAGATCGAATATAGTTTTACCGACCAAAAACATTCTTTTTCAACTTAAAGATATACCTACTGCATACAGTCCACCTAAAATTAAACAAAAAGCTGAGCTGATATACCAAAATAAATCACTATTACCAACGAATTTTGACTTCAATATTGGAAAAGAAAAACCACGAATAAGGAGGGTCACTGCAAGCATTGAGAGTATGATGTTACTAAATGGTAATCGTGTTATTCCTTTTGCGGCAAAATATGCATAAGTTGAGCATAGCAAGAGCATTAAACCTACAGCGATAGTGATTAAATGTGGATATAATTTTCCTCTTTCAACCATATCGACTATGCTTTTACCTGCCCCTAAAAAACGATAACCATTTGCCCCCCAAACAACACAAATAAAATGGAGTAGGGCAGCACATAACGTCAAGATTGCTGCAAGATATAATGCGATGGTTGATAATGATTGCATCAGTATTTATGGCTTAAATAATATTTATAAAATTCATTATACATAACCCGAATCCTGTTTAAGTCAAGGATTCCATAATTTGAATTTTTGGTTTATTTCGTTGGGTTAATTGATATGCGCATAACGATGCGTAAATCCCACTTAGAAATCCATGAATACTACGTGCTTTACTCGTCACTAAATTGTATTGACCTTTCAATAAGCTGAATAACATTTCTATTTTATTACGCTGTTTTAAGTGATATTCATCTCATACACAGAGTTGAACAGACTGCATATTCTTTCGATGATATGTAATCAAATCAATACCTTGACTTTTTAATCTGCTTTTTAAGTCTTGGCTGATATAGCCACGATCTGCATAAAGCTTTGCTTCTAAGCCTTCAACTAAATGCTCAACCATTTTTATGTCAGCCACATGTCCATTAGATAAAGCAGAACATGCTATTTCACCCAATTGATTCATCCCGATATGTAATTTACAGCCATAAAACCAGCCCATCGAGCTTTTACCACGTGATGCAATTTTAGCTAATGATTTATGGCGTTGAATCCGTTGATTTTTACAGACAGGTAAAGTGGTTGAATCAACCCATAAATATTGGCTGCGTTGGTCTTTCATTAAGGCGACATGTAAAGCATGTAGTGCCAATTGATGCATATTGATGAGGTGAATCATCCGTTGGTAGCAGGGTAAATTTTTAAATAAATGATTTTTATTCTGTTTCAACCATGAAAAGAATGCTTTGAAATTGTTGATATGAGAACACTTATACCAAATGGCGATAAAATTGATTTCTGAGAGACTCAATTGGGCTGGTCGAATTCTTATAGAGTGATGACTTTGTTTGAGAAATTTCCAATAAGTTGCTTCAAATTCAAGAAAGAAATCATCGATTACGCAGAATAATTCGGTACTATTGAACATCAGGACTAGAGCTTTAAGTTTGGTGTGGTAACTCAACTGATGGCTCTAGTTCCTTTATTTTTCAAGTCAATTTCTTATCCGCGATTCGGGTATTAGATAGTGAATTTTATGTGAAATCTTTTTTAGAATAACCATATTTTTCATAGATATTAGAGCTTTTTCATCAATCAGAAAGATGATCATTTTGTGGTTTATGCAAGAGATCTATTGGAAATAATCCAGTGATTCATCAAAAAGAAATTTCTGCTTAAAATGCTAATTTTGATGAATTTGGTTTTTTAGGATATTTTTTAATCAAATTCTCACAGATGACATGATAGATTCAATATATACAAAAGCTGTTGATGATATGAACTTTTGTGGTCAAAAGATTTCATATCAGTATGCCAATACAATTCATCTACCAGAAATGACTGCGAAAATAGAAAAGGTGGGGTTCGGCTGAACGACACGAGTTATCAAAAATAGACAAGGTACTAGTGCGAACTATAGATAAATAGGGGGATTCTTGTCGAAGTTTGTCTCAAGCAAAAATAAATGAGCTTGGCTTATTTGAAGATAAACTTAAGTGTAGGATTTTTAAAGTTAGGATTAATGAGATATATATTTTCTTTTTAAATAGATGGGGAGGATTAGGTAGAATTTATTCCTCCATTTTTCATAAAACAGAAAAACGGTAAACATATTTATTTTCTGAATTTTATACATAAAAGCTACATGTGAAATATTTTCGGATTGAACAGAATAGAATCTTTGAAACTTAGTCGAGTCTGATGTTTATTTTATAGGATAAGATTAATGTAATTAAGAATGATTATTTTTATTAGGTGCTGGATGGTATTTTCTAGTATTTGATTTTTTAAATATTTAAAAAAATTAATTTAAATTTAAGGTCACTTTTGTAAGGTATTAATATCGATTTATATTTTTGAATTTTGGGGTTGTTATGAAAAATAAATATCCTTTTCCAATAATGATTATGCATTGGCTTACACTTTGCCTTGTGGTGTTGGCGTATCTCACAGGTGGAGACCCAACCGTACATCTAAAAAGTGGAGAACTCCATGTTTTCGCTGGGGTATCCGTATTTTTGCTATTTTTTATCAGAATTATAATGATTTTTACTTATAGAAAAGATATTCCGCTGAACAAGCCTATGAGTAAATATCAACGAACTTTATTTTTGATGGTGAAATACACGCTTTATTCATTGTTGTTTTTAATTCCTGTACTGGGCTGGGTTACTTTATCTGGTTTAACAGAGAGTTATCAGCTTTTTGGAATGAATTTACCTCTCATGAGTAATTCATGGGATGTTGAAAAAATTGGAGAAATCCATGAATTTCTAGGTAGTTCTTTCATGGTGCTAATAGGCTTTCATGCATTGACTGCATTAATTCATCATTATGTATTTAAAGATAACATTTTGAAAAGTATGCTTTATTTTAAAAAGTGAACCAAGAGCTTGAAAGATTATGATTGAATCAAATATTGATCTTGAGTTAAGGGCGAAAGCTGCTTCAAAGTCAACATGGATAAGTGTTGCTGTTAATGTTTTCTTATCGATTGGGCAGATATGGATTGGTCTGTTTTCTAAATCACAAGGTTTAGTTGCAGATGGTATTCATACTTTAAGTGATTTAGTTGCGGACTTTATTGTATTAGTGGCCAATCGTCATAGTCAAAAAGCGCCAGATGACGTTCATCCTTATGGTTATCTTCGTTTTGAAAATGCAGCATCTTTTATACTGGGTTTAATTTTACTGTCCGTTGGGGTCGGAATGCTATGGACGGCAACCCATAAAATTCTTCATCCTGAGCAAATTCCCCAAGTTCATAGCATAGCGCTTTGGGTAGCAATAACCGCATTGATCTGTAAGGAACTCTTGTTCCGCTATATGCTCTCTATTGCCAAAAAAGTAAAATCGAGTTTATTGATTGCGAATGCTTGGCACGCACGTTCAGATGCAGCATCTTCATTTGTTGTGGCATTAGGGATTATAGGGAATCTTGCGGGATACCCGATTCTTGATCCAATCGCGGCGTTAATTGTCGGTTTAATGATTGCTAAAATGGGTTTCGACTTTAGCTGGACAGGCTTACATGATTTGATGGACAAGTCGGCAAATGAAGATGAGATTGCTGCTATTAAAGAAACCTTATTGAATAAAGAGGGTATATTGGGTTTGCATCAACTCAGAACCCGTAAAATGGGTGATATGATTATTGTGGATGTTCATTTGGAAGTCAGTGGCGAGCAAAGTGTAAGAGAAGGACATAAAATAGCAGTAGATGCCAGAAATGAAGTCCTCAAAAAACATAATGTAATTGATGTGGTTACTCACATTGACCCGATATAATTTGAAAGTAGAAATAAATAGGCATCAAGAATAAATAAGATTCAAGATGCCTGAATTTAAAAGATTTATTGAAAATACCCAATCAGTTCATTTGTTTCAATTAAGCCTAGAATTTGTATTTTTTAATCATATTCTTTTGTATTACCTCAATATTTCAATCACCATGGTGATCACGAAAAGTTTAAGCTCAATTGGCACTCTTTTCAGCACAACTTTTATTTTTAATATCCGTAAATTGCCTTTTATAGCATTAGATACATGTCCTAAGAGCAACAAGTTCTTGTGTAAATTTTTACTGCTAGAAGAGAGCGTATGAGGTCGATTTAATTGTTAATGGTTGTGAATATAGCCACGGTACTGAATTTATTCTACTTCATCATACATAGCATTATTTTCATAGGTAATAACAAAGTGATTATCAATACGTTATTTAAAATTTCCATAGTTTTATGTGGTATTACAGACTGTGCTTATGCCATAGTATATTGTATGAATTAGAATAAATTTTAGCCTTTAAAAATATAGCTTGATCTGCTAGAACTCTTAGGAATAACGTAGCAGACATTAATAAGAAAGCTCTGAAACTAGGGTTGATTAGATCAAATATTTTTACAGAGATGCTGTGCTCACAATGATAAAGAAGTTATTGGTCTAGCCTAGAGTTTAGACAAGTGAAACCGAGTTTTCTGTGACAAGACATAGGGGCAAAAACCATGAAGCCGAGTCAGGAGGTTGCTGTTAAGTGCTCTGATGTCACGAAGGACTATGGTGTCGGTGATGTGAAAGTAACTGCATTGCGTGGAATTAATCTTGAAGTCTATCAAGGTGAATTACTTATTCTAGCGGGCCCTTCGGGCTGCGGCAAAACAACCTTAATTTCAATTATCGGGGGGATCCTAAAACGTGATGCAGGCATATGCACAATACTCGGTAAAGATTTAGAAAACATGAATACAGCCGAGCGTGCGCATTTTCGAGGAACTTCTATCGGTTTTGTTTTTCAAACCTTCAACTTGCTCCCTTCATTGACTGCCGCTGAAAATGTTGCCGTACCTTTATTAATCAGTGGCAAAGAGCGCAAGTTTGCTCTTCAACGTGCTCGGGTCATTCTAGATCAGGTTGGGCTTTCGGGACGTGAAGATGCACTTCCTAGCCAACTTAGTGGTGGGCAACAGCAGCGTGTGGCAATCGCACGTGCGCTTGTGCATGAGCCTAAAATCATTATTTGTGATGAACCGACGAGTAATCTAGACCATGCCACTGGACATGCCATGATGGAGATCCTGCGAAATGTGGCACAAGCACCAGATCGCGCATTGGTCGTTGTAACACATGACACTCGCATTTATGAGTTCGCAGACCGTATCGCGCACATGGATGATGGGAAGATTTCCAAAGTGACTGTTGGAACTGAGGAGGAAGTGCAATGATACGTAAATATTTACTCCCGATACTCGCACTGATCGGTCTGTTGCTTGCGGTGACGATGGTACTGATCGGTAACCGACAATCACCGATATCTCAACCGGTGGTACAGTCGCCAAAACCTCCTTTTGCGCGCTACGTCGCTGGGGCAGGAATTATTGAGGCAAGTACAGGAAACATCGTGGTTGGCACGCCTCTGTCTGGTGTTGTGGTTGAGCTTTATGTGCATGAAGGCAGCGAGGTGAAGGTTGGCGATAAGCTGTTTAAGATCGATGATCGTGAGCTTCAGGCACAACTTATACCTGCGATGGCGAAAATCAAAGAAATTACCGCGCGTCTGGCGCAAGCCAAGAGTCAATTTGAACTTGCGAATAGCTTATCGGATAAACGTGCGATTAGCGTCGAGGAACTCAACAATCGGCGCTTTGCAGTTCAGCTTGCCCAAGCAGAGTTGGCCTCTGCCCAAGCGCAGGTTAAGCAAATTCAGATGGATATCGAGCGCTATACTGTACGTGCATTAATCCATGGTCGCGTATTACAAAACAAGATACGCATTGGTGCTTTCGTGCAAGGTGGTGCTCCGAGTGAATCTTCTATGTTGCTTGGCAATGATGATCGGCTATTTGTACGTGCTGATATTGATGAGAATGATGCATGGCGAATTCAGCCAGGGGCACAGGCTGTAGCATTTGTGCGTGGCAATCCGAATCTGCAAACTGCTCTGAAATTTGAACGCGTTGATCCATACGTATTACCCAAAACCTCACTGACGGGCGATAACACCGAGCGGGTCGATACCCGTGCCTTACAGGTGATTTATAGTTTTGATCACGCCACCTTGCCTATCTACGTTGGGCAACAAGTTGATGTGTTCATTGAGACAAAAGTAGATAAATCTTCGAAGAGTAAGCCTTCACAATCCGCAGCAACACCGTCTTCCGAGAAGATGTTGTGATGATTCTGTCCGTCTGCATGCATTGAAGGAGTAGCAAATGTTACGTATAGCCTTAAAAATGTTGCTGGGTGATCGCGCTAAATACGTGGGCTTAATCTTTGGTATTACCTTTACCTCATTTTTGGTGACCTTTGCTGCGTCCTACTTTGCTGGAATTATGACACGTGGTTACGCTCCCATCGCTGAGAATGGTGCTGTAGATGTGTGGGTGATGGATCCTGCGGTAAACTCGGTTGAGCAAACGACCAATATGTCTCTACAAGCATTGGCAAGAGTTCGCAGCGTTGCAGGAGTACAGTCAGCAGTGCCACTGATGTTTGCCACAGCAGATGTCCGATTCCCAGATGGGCGTTACCAGCCCTTTCAGGTGATTGGTGTCGATGATGCAACCTTAATCGGTATGCCACCCCTTCAAAATGATGTGATGCCTAGTTTGCTGAGAGTACCTGATGCCGTAGTGGTTGATGCGGGAGGAACGATTGGTAAATTGGAGACCTCACTTCAAATGTCGGATCAAGGGACACGTGGCAAATTGGATCTCGATGCACCCACCCGTGAACTGATGACAGGCGATGAATTACTGATTAATGATCACAGCGTGCGGATTCTCGGTCAGTCACAAGGACTTCCTCGATTTCCTCCACGTCCGTTGCTATATACGACTTTTTCGAATGCGACTCGAATTTTGCCACCAGAACGACGTCAGCTCACATTCGTGCTGGTCAAATCTGCACCGAAGGTAGCGCCCGAAGACTTAGCCATTCGCATCGAGTCAGCAACGGGTTTGCGTGCACGGACATCTGCACAGTTTAAATCGGATACTGTGCATTGGTTTCTGCTGAACTCTGAAGATGTGGGAGACATCGGAGCCATGCTAACCTTGGCAATCTCTGTCGGTTTTGGTGTAACAGGCGTTATGCTCTACATGTTTACGAATGAAAACCTGCGTAATTATGCGGTGCTTAGTGCGATGGGGGCCACCCCCAGACTACTTTTGACCATGGTATTTGCTCAGGCGGGTTTGTGTGGGCTTCTGGGAACGGGCCTCGGGCTGGGACTCTGTGCCATGATTGGGCAGATGGCAATTATGGCAGGATATCCATTTCGGATAATGTGGTTCACCCCTGTGCTGGGTGCCGTGATTGTTGTACTGGTCTGCTTGGTTGCTGCTGCATTGAGCGTACGCCCTGTATTGAAGATGGAACCAAGCCAAGTATTTTCAGGGCGTTGAGTGCAATGTGTGCAGCATTCATGGTGAGGAGTATAGGGAAATAAAGTGAAATACTAATCACTACTGCAGGCTCAGTTTCTACGAGTAAGTTTTAAGAAAACCTACAGCAGTATGATCGATTCATATAGAGCGCTAAGCTTTAGCTTTTTGAATAATTCAAACTATTTATTGTCAAAACTTTATGCATGGATTACGGCTTTCTTCTTTTGTGGATGATAGCGGAAGCTGGCTCCTCTATGATTTTCAGGCAACAACGGACCTTGTCCAAATAGTTTTTCACGTAAAGTTCCAGTGGCATATGCAGTCTGGTAAACACCTCGCCGTTGAAGTTCTGGAACCACAAATTCAACAACATCTTCAAATGTTTTATGCGCCAAGATATAGGCAAGATTAAAACCATCAACATCTGTATCTTCTACCCACTCTTGTAGACGGTCTGCAATGGTTGTTGGTGAGCCGACGAGTACAGGGCCATTACCACCCACACTGATAAATTTAGCAATTTCCTCAATTGTCCAAATACGATCAGGATCAGCTTTTACATAGGAGTCCAGCATAGATTGAATAGCATTGGTATGAATGTATTCAACTTGATCGTCAGCATTAAATTGTGAGAAGTCCACCCCAGACCAGCCAGAAGCTAAGGTTAATCCACCATGATAACTTCCATATTGTTGATACTCTTTGAATTTAGCTTGCGCTTTTGCATCTGTTTCATCTACAACAATAGACAGCATGGTGTAAATTAAAATTGAAGAAGGATCCTTGCCGTTTTCTGCAAGTTTAGTGCGGATTCCTTGAACAAGTTTTTTTACTGCCGCTTTGGTTGGTGCAGAAATAAAAACACATTCTGCATTTTGACTGGCAAAAGTTTGTCCACGGTGTGATGCGCCAGCTTGATAGAGAACTGGTGTACGCTGCGGAGAAGGCTCACAAATATGAATGCCTGGGACGGTAAAATACTCACCTTCATGCTGAATAGGGTGGACTTTTGTATAGTCAGCGAAAATCCCTTTTTCTTTGTCTCGAAGCACGGCATCTTGCTCCCAAGACCCTTCCCAAAGTTTATACAGAACTTCAAGGTATTCATCGGCAATGTCATAACGATTGTCATGGCTGACCTGATTTTTTAGACCTAAGTTTTTAGAACCACTTTCTAAATATGAGGTCACAATATTCCAACCCACACGACCTTTGGTCAAATGGTCCAACGTACTCATACGGCGTGCAAAAGGATAGGGATGTTCAAAGGAAATAGAGGTGGTCACACCAAAGCCTAGGTGCTTGGTGACAGCAGCCATGGCAGGTACAATTTGCAGCGGATCATTGACAGGCACTTGTACAGCACCAGTCAGTGCATGTTCCGCAGATTGATGATAGACATCATAGATTCCCAATACATCTGCCAGAAAAATCCCATCAAATTTACCGCGTTCTAAAATTTGAGCCAAATCTGTCCAATATTCTAAGTCTTTATATTCTGTAGAACGGTCTAGCGGATGACGCCACAACCCCGGTGATTGATGGGCGATACAATTCATTTCAAAGGCATTAAATCTAATTTTCTTGGTCATCTTGGTTTTAAATAATATAAAAAGTATTAAATAATTTTAATGAGAAAATATTGAAGATTTAATAATAAAAAAATACATCATTATCATAATCAGTGTTTATGAAAATAAAGAATTTATTTATTGGCGTGGTGATATGTGCAATTAAATATAAAATTTATATTTTTATTGTAGTCTCTATAAAAGCGTATATGGAGAAATGTGAAATACTAACCATAAATAACGAAATGTATTTTCGAAAATATGATTTCGTTTGTGGATTAACTTATAAATATAAAATAAAAATAATGCTAGCTTAGGTTTTATAGCAATCTAGCTGAGTTTTTATAATGACTTCAAAAATTGAAATACAATTGGAAAGTGCACAGAACATTCCACGGGACTTTTATCATCAAGATGTTTTAGCTCATGTCATACGGACAGATGAAGAAGCGATACAAGTCGCAAAAACGTTGGCAGTCACATTTGCCAAAGAAGCCTCTAAACGTGATTATGAACGACAACTTCCATTGCAAGAAGTGCAACAATATTCAGCTTCTGGTCTTTGGGGCATTACTATTCCTAAGCAATTTGGCGGTGCGGGTGTCAGCTATAAAACTCTTGCAGAAGTGGTCAAAATTATTTCCAGTGCAGATTCATCTTTAGGGCAAATTGCACAAAACCATTGGGCGTTTTTAGAACATATTCGTTTGGATGCTTCATTGGAGCAGCAAGAGTTTTTCTTTGCTCAAGTTTTGCAGGGAAAACGGTTTGGAAATGCATTTTCTGAAAAAGGCTCTAAAACCGTTGCAGATTTAACAACAAGAATTGAATTTAAAGATGGGCACGCTGTTATTAATGGTCAGAAATTTTTTGCCACAGGTGCATTACTCGCCCATTGGATACCTATAGTGGCTGTAAGCGAAGAAGGGAAGCCCTTTGCTGCATTAGTGCCTCAACATACGCCAGGCTTGACGATTGTAAATGATTGGAGTGGATTTGGTCAGCGCACCACAGTCAGTGGGTCGGTACAGTTAGAGAATGTTCAGGTCGATTTAAAATACATTGTGCCGATTTATCAAGCCTTTGAACGACCAACCGCCGCAGGAGCAATCTCGCAATTTATTCAATCTGCTGTTGATGCTGGGATTGCACGTGGAGCGATTGACGAAACGATTGCGTATGTCCGTGCTTATGCACGGCCATGGATTGATTCTGGTTTAGAACGAGCATCGCAAGACCCATACACCATAGCCAATATTGGTGAGTTAAAAATTAAACTGCGCGCTGCAGAAGCTGTGCTTGCTTTGGCGGGTGAAGCAATTGATCAAGCTTTGCTGAATCCAACAGAAGAAACTGTGTCTGAAGCCACTTTAATTACAGCAGAATCTAAAGTACTGACCACAGAGATTGCCTTATTGGCGGCCAATAAACTGTTTGAACTTTCAGGTACACGCTCAACGCTGTCGGAGTTGAATTTAGACCGTCATTGGCGCAATGCACGTACACATACTCTGCATGATCCTGTCCGTTGGAAACTCAATATTGTTGGGAATTATTATTTAAATGATGTTCCGCCACCACGTCATGCATGGAGTTAATAGGAAAATATTATGACTATTCAAAATAATCAAAACTTGTCTTTAGGCGCTCATTACGAGCAAGTGGCTGGAAAATTCCGTGCTATTTTTCAGCGCATCGCAGAGGGCGCACTAGAGCGTGAAAAAAACCGAATATTACCTTATGACCCGATTCAATGGTTAAAGCAGGCGGGATTTGGCGCGCTACGTGTTCCTGTCGTTTTTGGTGGAGATGGCGTATCGCAAAAGCAGCTCTTTCAACTCTTAATTGAGCTAGCAAAAGCAGATTCTAATGTGGTTCAGGCATTGCGTGGACATTTTGCTTTTGTGGAAGATCGTTTAAATGCCCATAAGACAGAGCCACAAACCTTATGGTTTGAGCGCTTTGTAAAAGGTGACCTTGTAGGAAATGCATGGACGGAAATAGGCAACGTAGAAATAGGTGATGTCGTCACGCGTGTGACAGAGTCACAAAGTGGCAAGCTCTCTGTAAATGGTCAGAAATATTATTCGACAGGGACTATTTTTGCAGATTGGATTGATTTATTTGCCTTCGATGAAACCACAAATCAGCACGTTATTGCTGCGGTTTCAACACAGGTAGAGGGTATTCAAATTGTTGATGATTGGGATGGTTTTGGTCAGAAAACCACAGGTAGCGGAACTTTGAATATTCAAAATGTTGAAGTTACCCGTGATCACATCTTGCCATTTGAAGAGAGATTTAAATATCAAACTGCATTTTATCAAGTCGTGCATTTAGCAACTTTGGCGGGTATTGCACAAAATGCGGTAGAAGTTTTTACGCATGAAGTGCGTCAGCGTACCCGCATCTTCAGTCATGGCAATGCAGATTTGGTTCGTAATGATGCACAAATTTTACAAGTGATTGGTAAAGCCTCTGCACAGGCCTATGCGGCTGAAGCAATTACTTTAAGCACTGCCGAAGCATTGGACAACGCGTATTTGAGTCATTTCCAAAATGATGAAAATGTGGAACTACAAGCCAATGACTCTGCTGAACTCGCATCTTCACAAGGGCAGGTGGTCATTTCTGAACTGGTGCTGAATTTAACGACTGAACTGTTTAATGCACTCGGTGCGTCTGCCAGTACCACAGAAAAGCAATTAGACCGATTCTGGCGCAATGCACGTGTGGTTTCTTCCCATAATCCACTTATTTATAAACAGAAGGTGATAGGAGATTGGGTGGTAAATCAAGCGCCGTTGCCTTATGTTTGGCAAATTGGAAACAGCCCAGTGCTTAATCAAAAAGAAATTGCGGCTTAAAATGGATTGAAATTAAAAAGCCGCATATTGTGCGGCTTTTCTATGCTTATTAAAAAGAATGAGGATCGGTTTTTATTTTAAATATTCTGATCTAAATAACTAGAATCCTGCTTATTGCGCAAAATAAAGCCGAACAAGACGCAAAAAATACGGCACAAGATACGGTTATTGCCCAAAATAAAGCAGAACAAAATACCAAAAACCAAACTCAAGATGCGGAGTTAATCAGACTTGAGCAAATCAAAGCGGATAAGACTTATGTCGATAATATTGCAGTGAGCAAAGTTGATCGGGCAGAGGCTATTGCACGAGATAATCACATTTTAAAATCAGCCAATGAATATACAGACCAACGTATCAGTAATCTTGAAGCAACTTTTCAATCTGAGAATGATGAATTACGCGCTGGGATTGCAGGTGCCATGGCTTTAACATGGCTACCTCAGGCATTTGATTATGGTCGAGGGATGTTTAGTATTGCAGGAGCAAGCTATCGAGGTGAAACGGCTGTGGCGATAGGGGCAAGTGCAGTATTTGAAAGTGGTGTTACCGTTAAATTTGGAGCTACAACAGATAGTCAGAAGAATACAGGTGCGACGGTTGGCTTTGGTTACCATTTTTAATCGGATGGTTTAAGACAAAATTAACCACGGATTCATTTTTACCTAAATAGATGAGGCTCTAAGTCATGCAATTGGGTTGTGCTCAATGACTATATGTATTGCAAGATTGAATCATGGGTCACCACTTTTCTTTATTTTTGATTAGTATCTGAACCTATATGGAATTTTAATCAAAAGTAAAAGAGAATGAATATTTTAGAACAAATAATAAACTTTGCAGATCAGCAAATTTATATAAAGCGATGGTCAGTTGGAGTGAATCAGCAAGCCCCTATCATTTTATTGCATGAATCATTGGGAAGTGTAGAACTCTGGAAAGCTTTTCCTGAGAAACTTGCCGCAACGACGCAAAGGGATGTCATTGCTTATGATCGTCTAGGTTTTGGTAAGTCATCGCCATTAGCCCAGTTAAATTTAAATTTTGTGACCGATGAAGCATCCTCTACATTTCAACAGGTGCTACAGCATTTTCAGCTTGAGCAGTTTCTGGTTATGGGACACAGTGTTGGAGGTGGCATGGCAGCAGTTTGTGCAGGAGTGTATCCAGAACAATGTCGTGCCGTCATTACGGCTTCAGCACAAACTGAAGTCGAAGATGTAACCCTAGCAGGTATCCTGAAAGCTAAACATAGTTTTAATAATGAAAAATTTATTGGGCGATTAGCAAAATTTCATGGCGATAAAGCGCAGTGGGTTTTAAATGCATGGACGGATACATGGTTGTCCCCTACATTTGTAGATTGGAATATTAATGACCAGATTCGTCAGATTCACTGTCCAATGTTGGTGATTCATGGCGAGCAAGATGAATATGCAACGTTGGCTCAACCCCAACGTTTTGTTGATTTGGCAGCGGGCGAGACTGAACTACAAATTTTAAAGGATTGTGGTCATTTTCCGCATCAAGAAAAAGAAACTGAAGTCCTGAATTTGATTCATAATTTTATCAAAGACATTTAAATCATGCGGTATGGATTGTATTTCATTGAGGTTGAAAAGAATGTAGAAACACACCTTTAGCCTATGTGCTGAAGCACTGTTTCTACACTGCTGGAGTGAACTGGCAGAAAAAACTTAATTTGATGTAGCTGCTTTGGCTAAATAGTTTGCCATCTCTTCCTTTGGCACCATGCCGCCCCCCGTGCCCCAAACAATATGATGGGCATTCTGCAGTTGTTGCGCCGTGAAATGATGCATTGCAGCATATTCAGGATGCTTTGAAATGAGTACGGGCCCCAACATGCCAGCTAGAGCTGAAGGTTCTAATTGCAGTTTTTCGGTTTGATCCAGCAAACCCAGCAATAAATAGAGCGTTTGATCGTCCAAAGTGTAAAGACCATCCAATAAACGTTGCATAGCACGACCAACAAACCCAGAAGCACGGCCAACAGCGAGTCCATCTGCATCGGTGATGTTGTCGATGCCGATGTCTTGTACTGAGATTTGATCATGCAAGCCCGTGGCAATGCCCAATAACATGCAAGGAGAATGTGTTGGTTCGGCAAAAAAACAATGCACATGATCGCCAAATGCCATTTTTAAACCAAAGGCCACACCACCTGGGCCACCACCGACACCACAAGGTAAGTAGACCAATAAAGGGTGTTCTTGATCGACTTGAATATCACGTTGTTGTAATTGCTGCTTTAAACGTTCCCCTGCCACGGCATAGCCTAAAAACAGGTTTTTGGAGTTTTCATCATCTATAAAATAGCAGTTTGGATCTGAAAGCGCGGCTTTGCGTCCTGCTTCAACTGCAACACCATAATCTTCTGTGTATTCAACTACGATAACACCATGTGCACGTAATTTGTCTTTTTTCCATTGCCGAGCATCTGCCGACATATGTACTGTTACATCAAAACCCAGTTGTGCACTCATGATGCCAATCGATAGCCCTAGATTTCCAGTTGACCCTACTGCAATACGATATTGACTGAAAAACTTTTTAAATTCAGACGAGTTTAATTTGGCATAGTTGTCTTGAAGGGTGAGTAAGCCTGCATCGAGTGCTAGTTTTTCTGCAAAATAGAGCACTTCATAAATACCTCCACGGGCTTTAATCGAGCCAGAAATGGGTAAATGGCTATCTTTTTTAAGCCAAAGTTTTCCCTCAATTTTTTGTTCAAATTGTATCTCTAATTGCTGTTGCATCTTTGGAATAGATACCAGTTCAGATTCAATGATGCCATTGTTTGCGGCCGTTTCTGGAAATGCAGTCATTAAATAGGGTGCAAAGCGAGCTAAACGCTCACGTGCGTCATCAATATCTGCCTGATGAAGTCCAACATAAGGCAATCCTTCTGCTAATGTCGTGAAATCAGGATTAAACCAAATGGTTTCTTTCAGTTCGATCAATGTTTTAACGACGGGGTACTGTTGAGTGAGTTGCTGGATCTGTTGAGGATTCATGTGATGGCTCATATAGGTTTTGCAGGCTAAAAACAGAAATATTCAGTGGCAAGACAATGACGGTGAGCTTATTTCAATGTATTTACTACACGGGGTCAAATGATGATATTTGATTTATGCGTGAAAATAATTCATCTGTAATGTGCTTTAGTGTTGAATAAAACATATTTAGATGAATTGATTTTAAGTTAAAACGTATGCTTAACTTTTTTATCAAGATGAGAGCCATGAATAGAGATAAAACAAATGAGTATGTTCTATAACAACCTAACAGGTTTTCAGTTATCCAAACTTTATACTTTTGAAGTTGCTGCAAGACACGAATCATTTGCCATGGCAGCCGCTGAGTTATGTTTGACACCGAGTGCTGTCAGCCATCAAATTAATCAATTAGAAAAAGAACTCAACATCCAATTATTTGAACGGTTGCATCGTAAAGTGGTCTTGAGCCATGCAGGACACAGATTGCTGGCGGCTTTGCAACTATCTTTTGACCATTTAAATACTGAAATAAAAGCAATTCAAAATCAGGCTTTGGCAGGTTCTCTCACCATCTATGCACGACCCTCGATTACTCAATGTTGGCTGATTCCTAAATTGCAGGATTTTATCCAACAATATCCATTGATCGAATTGTCCATTTTAACAGGCAATGAGATGGTGAATTTTCAACGCACAGGTATTGATTTAGCGCTGTATTTTGGCCATCAATCATCACAACATTTAAATTATGATTACTTGATGGATGAACACATCGTACCTGTTTGTAGTTCAGAATATGCGAAAAAAATGAATTTAATTGGTTATGCACAGCATTTAAAAGATTGTACTTTGTTGCATGACAGCCAAGCATGGCACAACGGTACGGGAACTGAAGAGTGGCGGAGTTGGGCAAGTCATTTTGCAGTAGAACTGAATACGTCAAAGGGCATGCAGTTTGATCGCTCAGATTTGGCGCTCTTGGCTGCAAAACAGCATTTGGGCATTTGCATGGGGAGAAAAAAGTTAGTGCAACAAGATCTTGAAAATGAAAGATTAATAATCCCATTTCCTGAAATGTCTTTGGCATGTGAACAGCATTATTACCTTGCTTTGCCGAAAGGTCGGGTGTTGCCGAAAGTCGATGCTTTTGTAACATGGTTAAAAGCACAGACCTGATTTTTGAATAATGCTATGTGGTTGAAGTGAAATAATTTTGTAAACACAGAAAGCCTGAATTAGGTGGAATATTCTGTTGATCAGTATTTTGTAAAGTATCTCAGAATTTGGAGAGAGGTTTAAAAATAAATTAAACTTATCATATTGATTTTTATTTATATTAATTATTTTTTTGAGTTGAATGCTCAAAGCATTTTCAATCACAGCACCATTCATCTGTAACGTGAGTAATGCTGCATAATTTTCTTTCTAGATTGTCAATTTACGTCATAAAGTGTCATAAAATTCAGCTTGGCGCTGGTCAAAAACGCTAAATTTTTATACTATACCGCAAACTTTATAATTACGACATCCACTTTATATTTATTAAAAACATTATGTTGAATCATATTTATGCTGCTTTTGAACAGCTGGGATTCACTACACAAAAGCGTGTATTACATATCCAGTTTGCCAATGCGTTGCTGAATCAGCAGGTCTATTTACAGCGAATAGATGGGACGCATGGCTTAAATCAAGGCTTAACCGCCAGTTTAATTTGCTTGTCGACACATGCATTTATTCCGCTAAAACAGTTTATTGGCTGTCAGGTTGCTATAGACCAAGTGACTGACACAGGCCAATTGAGCCGTATCACAGGGATCATCACCCAAGCTCAAGCTGGAGCAAGTGATGGTGCACTGACCTTATATCGCCTCACACTTGAAGACCCGACCACATTATGGAAACAACGCCGTAACAGTCGTGTGTTTATGAATAAAAATGTGGTGGATGTGGTCAACATTCTGTTCCAAGAGTGGCAACAAAAAAGTCCGCTATTTGCGGCAAGCCTGAGCCTTGATTTAGCAGGGTTGAGCCGAGAGTACGACATTCGACCTTTCATCATGCAAAGCAATGAAAGTGATTATGATTTTCTGACGCGCCTAATGAGAAGCGAAGGGATGAGTTGGCTGATTGATGAAGCCCAAACACTGCTTGCCCAAATTCACCAACCGATTCAAGCACAAAAGCTACGCTTAATTGATGATAACCAACACTACCAAGCTCTGCCACGACGTTTTATTCGCTTTCATCAAAGCAGTGCCGTTCAAGCCGTAGATAGCATTATCGATTGGCAGGCACAACGCCAGTTACAGCCCACAGCAGTGCATGTTCAGCGCTGGCAAGCTGATGCACTGACCCAAGATGATGGTGCAGGCAGCGTGCAAAGCAAACATCAGCAGAGTGAGCAATATGATGTTGCGAGTTTAGGACTAGAGCAAGCATGGCATTTTGCACCTGCATGGATGCAAGACCTGAATGGGGAGGATGGTGCAACAGCATCGGGCAATCCGCAACTAGAACAATTTAACCAGCAGCTATCGGACTATTACCATGCACAAGCCAAGCATTTCTGTGCACAGTCTACGGTGCGAGATGCTCATGTGGGTTACTGGTTTGAACTGCAAGATCATCCAGAAATTAATCAACACAGTGGTGCAGACAAAGAATTTCTCATTACAGAAAAAACCTTTTATAGCCAAAATAACCTACCGAAAGATTTAAACCAGCAATTGGAGCAACTTCTCCAACAAAGTCATTGGCAATTCACGTCTACACAGAGCAGCATTGCAAGTGAACAACGCCAAGGCAATCTGCTGAGCTTACAACGTCGACAGATTAAAACTGTCCCCGCTTATCATCCCGAGCAGCATCGACCACTTGCTCACCCGCAACGTGCTCAGGTGGTTGGACCGAATGGTGAAGAAATCCATGTCGATGAATGGGGACGCATCAAAGTTCGCTTTCTATTCACAAGAAATGAAGACCATACGCATGATGGTGGTGCGGGCAGCAATGATAACGATACGGACTCTGCTTGGGTGGATGTACTGACCCCATGGGCAGGTGAAGGCTACGGGGCACGTTTCTTGCCACGAATTGGGGAAATTGTAGTCATTGACTTCTTTCAAGGAGACATTGATCGTCCTTTCGTGGTGGGACGTCTTCATGAAGCACAGCGTTCTCCTACAAAATTCGATCATGCAGGACAACTGCCTGATACCAAAAAACTGGCAGGCATTAAATCTAAAGAATATCAGGGAGAGGGCTTTAACCAGCTCCGATTTGATGACACCACAGGTCAAATTAGTGCCCAGTTGCAAAGCAGCCATGCGGCAAGTCAACTCAACTTAGGTAAACTGAGTCATCCCAAAGCCACCGAAGAAAGTGAAGACCGAGGAGAAGGCTTTGAACTGCGTACTGATGCTTGGGGGGCAGTACGTGCAGGTAAAGGTTTACTAATTAGTGCTGCAAGCCAAAATAATGCTTCAGATATTCAATTGAATATTCAAGAACTGTTAATGCAATTGAAGGAGTCATTAGATCAACTTAAAACCCTAGAAAACAATGCTCGAACCAGTAAAGTCTTTCAAGATGAAAATTATCAAATTAGTCAAGGTCTTCTAACTCAAGTTGAGAGTACCTTAGAAAAATTCGAAGAATCTAATATTTTAGTCAGTGCTCCCAAGGACTTTATTTCAGTAAGCCAGCAAAATCAAACTCATGTTGCTAAAGACAATCTAAAAATGATGGCTGGGAAACAATTTGATTTGAGCTCATCTGGTGAATTGACTGCTCATGCAGCAAAAGGCTTAAGTTTTTATACACAAGAAAAGGGAATTAATGCTTTTGCCTCACAAGGGAATATCAAGATTCATGCACAAAATGATGAGCTAGATTTAGCATCTTTAAAAGATTGCAAGATTATGAGTACTGAAAATGCCATCACGATTGCAGCCAAAAAAGAAATTATGCTGACTTGTGGTGGTGGGTACATCAAAATAAAAACTGATGGTTCAATTGAAATTAATAGCCCCGGATTAGTCGAAGTAAAATCTTCTCAAACTAAGTTTCTTAAAGGGAGCAATCATAATTTTCAGTTGCCGAATATTTCTAGCAAAATCTGTATTCCATGTTTATTAGATGCGGCTAGGAAATCATTACCGTTTGTACATCGGGAAATTTGATATGAATACTAATCAGCTCTTTGATCATATTTCTCAACAGCAAGAATCGAATCCAAGTTTAAATTTTTATTTGCTTTTAGATACTGCAAAAAATCATATCTACATCAGACGGTGGTTAAAGACATTGCCGGAAAAACAATTCAATCAAATTGGGAACTTATTTCACGGCACTATCGATGAAACTTCACCTTTAGAAGTATCTCCTTTGTTGCTGCACATCAAACAAGAAAATAATGAAGTACTGCAACGGACGCTTTTAGTCAGCGAGAATATAGGGATGTTTTCACTGATAGAAACATCTTTGTCTAAACAATCACTAATAAAGCATTTACAGCCATTTTTACAGGCCGAGATGCCGAATGGTGAGCTGGCTTTGTTCCGGTTTTATGATCCATCCATTACTAAAATCCTAGATAAGATGTTGGATGAGCAGGAATATCAAAAATTATTTAAGCCCTTGAATAATTGGTGGGTTCAGCAAGCCAACGACACCTTTAATAATTTAGTGAGCGATTGATATGGCAATTAAGTTTACGCAAGAACAAATCGATTCATTCATTACAGATCGTGAAGAAGAATTAGCTTTGTGGAATTGGAATAGGTTAAAAGAAAAATTTCCATCGCTTTCCAAAAAATATTTTGATGATGATGAGAAGAAAGGTGTTGATTTTTTACTTCTTGCTCAAACTCGCGTGAAAAAATATTTACATGGTTTAGAAGACGACATCGACTACAACAAATGGCGCGCGGTCTATGGGGAGATTTGCTTCATTGTGAATAAATATAATATTGATGAAGACAAATGGAATAGGGGAATTTTAGAAGAAAGGTTATGGCCCCCATATTTAAGAATAGATGTTTTAGCAGGGATTGTAGAAAGTTGCTTGAATAATTCTGAATCCCAAAAATTCTATGCTGCCTTGGAGAAAGAAACATGGCAGTAGCAGCAGATATAGGTAGTTTTGGTGGATGGGGAACAGTCTCTGAAACGGCAGGTACTGTTGTTAAAACAGGTACTAGAGCAAATCCTATCGGCGCAATATTGATTGGAGTTTTAACCCCATCCACATTAGGTGATGGGACAATTTCAGGAATGCATAATATTAATATTAATGTAGCAGAAGAGGATATAGAGGATAGCCGGTCATCTATTTCACAGGAACAAAAAGATAGAGCATTAGCATCAAGTAAAGCAAAGACTAAAGAGTTAGAAAAATCTTGCAGTAGTAATAATAAAGAATGTAATAAAGGGCAACACAGTGGTCGAATCCAAGCACAAAATGGATATCGCATGATTGTAACTGCAACTGAAGCTGGTAGTGCTTGGACAAATCAACCAGTCCCACCCCCATTACTTTTATGTAAGCAATATGCACTTTCAATGCGTATAGCTATGTTAAAAATAGAAGGGCATAGTAAACCTGATCAAAAAATTAAAAATCCTAATGATTATCATAAAGGTGCAACGAAGGCATATAAAGCTTTAATAAAATGGATGGAACAGAAAGTGCCTTATGGGGTTACTGTTGGTAAACATTCCTTTAGTTTTGATGGAACACATCGTATTGGTGAAGTACGTCCACCTTTAGACTGCCGAAGAATAGATTTAGATGTAATGAAAGGCGAGATATTAAAGAGTTAATTATGAGTAAAATTGAGCAAGTCGTAAATTTCTTTCGTAATCATCCTCGGTTTCCATTTTTAAATTGGAATACTAATTATGATGATTACTGCGCTATGTTTTTATGTTTGACGAATATTTTAAAGTGTTATATCCCAGAAGAATCGTATACAGATTGGTCATATGCTTACGGTTATATGGAGTTCAGAGGAAATCCTGAGGGAATAGTTGATTTTCCACTGACGTGTATAAATTCAAAGTTAGAATTATGTTTATTTTTCGGTCCACGAAAAATTGAACAAATAGAATTAGATGAGTCTTATTTGGGAATTTATGTAACTAGAGATGATCGTTGGGGGGATAGATGGGAAACAAATGCTCCAGAAGATGAGTGGTATAATGGTATTTCTATTTCCTTTGATTTTAATAATTCTTTAGCTTTACAAAAAATAGATATGATTTTGAAAAATATCGTAAAAAAGAAAATGACTTTTAAAGATTTACAATCTTTTGAAGAAAGTAATTTGAATTTTGATGATGAGTGAGTTGTGTAAATATTCAGGCTCACTCTTGAGTTGGTTTTGAAGGAGAGAATAAGACTTTATTTGGTTCTGATAAATTATAGTGCCTTGCTAGATAAGAAACAGCAAAATTGTAGACATATTGACTTATATGTAATGAAAGGTGAAATACTAAGAGTTAATTATGAGTAAAATTGAGCAAGTCGTAAATTTCTTTCGTAATCATCCTCAGTTTCCATTTTTAAATTGGAATACTAATTATGATGATTACTGCGCTATGTTTTTATGTTTGACGAATATTTTAAAGTGTTATATCCCAGAAGAATCGTATACAGATTGGTCATATGCTTACGGTTATATGGAGTTCAGAGGAAATCCTGAGGGAATAGTTGCTTTTCCATTAACATGTAAACTGCCGGAATTAGAATTAGTTATTTTTTTAGGAACAAGAGAAATAATACAACATAATAATGGTGAAGCTTATTTTTCAGTTCAAATAAGTAGAGATGACCGTTGGGGGGATAGATGGGAAACAAATGCTCCAGAAGATGAGTGGTATAATGAGATTGCTATTCTTTTCGACTTTAATAATCCAGTAGCATTACAAAAGATAGATACTATTTTCAAAACAGTTTTTGAAAAGAAAATGACTTTTAAAGATTTAAAATCTTTTGAAGAAAGTAATTTGAATTTTGATGATGAGTGAATTTTCTAAAAATTTAAGCTCACTCTTGAGCTGGTTTTGAAGGAGAGAATAAGACTATATTGGGTTCTGATAACTTATAGCGTCTTGGTAGATAAGAAATGGCAAAATTGTAGACATATTGACTTAGATGTAATGAAAGGTGGAATGTTGAAGAGTTAATTATGTGTATTAGTTCAGATCTAATCAGACATTGATCTTGAAAAAGAGAAAGTTACCCATTTTGATAAAGGTGTCGAATCTTAATCAAACAAAGGTAACTTTCTTATGTTGCATACTAACAATCAAATCATCAAACACAAAGTAGGCTTACTCAATTTAGCCGAAGAACTTCAGGAATGTATCCAGAGCTCGTAAAGTCATGGTTGTCTCTGGAGATACCTTTAACCGTTATCAAGAACTTGTTGAATCAGGTGATGTAGATTCACTCATCATCTACTTGTCGACTCTACTGGCTTAATGTTTCTAGGTGAAGGAGAATGGAAACGAAAGAAACATCACCCTGAATATCGCCGCCAATGGCGTAAATTACATATTGGTATAAATGCTGAAACCTTACAAATACGAGCTGTTCAGCTCACGACCAACATTGTGAGTGATGCACAGGTACTCGGTGATTTACTCAATCAGATTCCACAAGATGAACAACTCCATTCCGTCTATAGTGATGGAGCTTACGATACTAAGCAGTGCCGTCAGGTCATTGCGGATCGGCAAGCACATGTGGTGATTCCACCTAGGAAAAATGCGAAGCCATGGAAAGATACGAAAGTTCATTCGCGAGAGCGAAATGAATTACTTCGAGCAGTTAAACGTTTAGGCGGAACCATATGGAAAAAGTGGTCAGGCTATCATCGCCGAAGTTTGGTTGAAACCAAGATGCATTGCATCAAATTATTGGGGGATAAACTCCGTGCTAGGAACTTTCAAAGCAAAGTGAATGAGATTCATACACGAGTGGCAGTCTTAAATAAGTTTACGGAATTAGGCCGACCACATACTCGAGTTGTAACTTAAATTTGTGTAGATCTGGGTAAATTTAACTTTTTAATGTTTATGCAACAAAGCCGTGACAAATTATAGACATGCGGATTTTAGACTGATGATACAAGAAAAAATTATTGGTAATTCAAGTGCCCAAGATATTTTATTGAGAGAGTTGTCTAAAATAAAATTTTTCCTATTAATGTTAACTTGTGTTTTATTATTAGCATGTAGTCCTTTAGAAAAAAATGATAAGGACGTAGTTGTTAATGATCTAAGTCTAATTAATCTAACATACTCTTATCTAGATGGGTTAAGTGGTGGTATATTTAAATTTGATGTAGTAACAGAAACAAATTTAAGTGATTATTATCAAAGAGAAAAATATAAATATTCACGCTTAAAGTGTGATGGGATTCAAAATTATGTTGTTGTTGGTTCGGTTGATATAGATGAAGGGCGAATTGAAAATAAGAAATATATTTCACAGGGATACTTTAAATTTTGCGAAGATGAGTCAATGAATATCTGTGCAGAAAAAGAGCAAGTTGAAAAAATGCTATTTAAAGATATTTCTTGCAAAATTGTTTTTGGGGGGATTACCCAAAAAAGCAAAACAGTAGCTGATAATATAATAATATCAAAAAATTCTATTATTCAATCTAGTGATAAACGTGAATAGACTATTAAATTAGAACGTAATTTTAACTCGAATCCTACTTAAGCCGATGTTTTCACAAGATGACTCATTGGCTTGTTTGTATAGTAGTATTGTTAGTCATACAAAATTCCGGAAATTATATAGAACAAAAGAAACACAGAATGAATAGAGTGAAGCGTCATAGTGCTGATTTTTATATAATTTTATCTTTTGTAATATAAGGTATCCATGATATTGACTTTGTCCTTTTTTGGCTAAAAAATAGACTTGATAAGAATGATAATCTTGAGTTTCATTCCATTTTTAAAAGCTATGGCAGGTGTAGTGTAGAACGAAAGTTTTCATTACACACTTAACCTCAAAATCGGAGGATATGCCATGAATTTCCTCAAATTTTTAATAACTGCTGGATGTATTTCTTTATTGTCCCCCATGACTTTCGCTATGGATGATTACAACGGTCCTAGTATGGACATGGCAATGCATAGCTCGCATTCCGCCGATGATAAAAAAGCGATGATGAGTGCTATGAGTGCGGCACCAATGAATGTCAGTGCTGAAGCGACCATCGTGGCAATGGATGCCAATGGAAAAATGCGCGTTTTGCGTAAAGGACAAAATAACTTTACCTGCATGCCAGATAACCCTGCATCACCAGGCCCAGACCCGATGTGTATGGACCCCGCCGCATTAGCATGGGCAGAAGCTTGGATTGGTCATAAAAAGCCAGTAGAAGGTAAAATTGGTTTTATGTACATGCTTATGGGAGGGACTGATGCGAGCAATGTTGATCCTTATGCAACCAAGCCAACCGCAAACAATCATTGGCTGCAAACAGGTCCACATGTCATGATTGTGGGTGCATCGCAAAGTTTTTATGATATGTATCCAAAGAGTGCACAGCCTGATACCACAGTCCCTTATATCATGTGGTCAGGTACGCCTTATCAACATCTTATGATTCCTGTGAAATAAGAGGGAAGATCAGTTTTTTTGATCTCTTAAAATTGAAAAAAGCCATGCAATTGTCATAGTTTTTTTCTGCTGAACACATTGGTGCGATTCATTCAGTTATATGTTCTGGATTAAATCTCCAACATTTCAATGTCTGAGTAGGGGCTTAAGTCTGAATATGACTTAAATTAAGCCACGTAACTCATTTGCCGCATGTCTTAATAAGGGTAAAACTTGTTGTATTAAATACTCTTCACTGGTGCGGTTGCTTTGCGACATACAATTAATGGCGGCAATGGTCTGACCTTGTGCATTTAACACGGGTACAGCAAGTGCAATAATCCCCAACTCATGTTCTTCTTTAGAAAGACAATAATCCGATAATGCAACAGTTTCGAGTTCGGCATAAAACTGATTTTTATCGGTAATGGTGAGCGGGGTTAAGCGTTTTAGTCCATATTTATCGACCCAAGTCTGTTGTGTTTCTTTCGATAAAGCGGCCAATAAAACTTTACCTGTTGAAGTGGCATGTGCAGGCAGGCGATTGCCCAAATGCATACCATATGGATTGACCCGAAACTGATCTTGTTGTGGGAGATAGCTTCGGGCAATCGGTACCACTTCATGTTCATCCAGAACGACCATGGAAAAGGTCAGAGAAGTCTGTGCACACAATAAATTCAGTAAAGATTGTGCCACTTTAGGAAGATGAGCCGAGCTTAAATAAGCACTGGAAAAACGTAAGACTCGCGGGGTTAACCAAAAATAATGTTCATCACTGTCTAAATATCCTAAAAACTTTAAAGTTTTTAAATGGCGTCGTGTAGCAGTCCGGCTGATGCCCGTGCGTTCAGCCACTTGGGTCACATTCAGGCGCTGCCGATCTACCCCAAAAGCTTCTAAAATATGTAAACCTTTAGCTAATCCTGCAATGTAGTCCGCCTGCGGAATAACCTCTTCAGACAGCGGATGCAACAGATGATCTTGTTCAGTGTTCATGCTGCTTTTTCCAAATATTGACATGGTTTTGTCCGATATACGGACAACTCTAATGATATACGGTCAATTTAAAAATAGCGATATAGCTCAAAAAAACATCCCAGCGTAATCTGAAATTAGGAACGAACAAGGATGAACAGCATGGAAATTGTAAAAACCAAAGTCGCAATTATTGGTTCAGGTCCTGCAGGGCTGTTACTCGGACAGTTACTTTATAAAGCAGGCATTGATCATATTATTATTGAGCAGCGCAGTGCCGACTATGTGTCATCGCGTATTCGCGCAGGGATTTTAGAGCAAGTTTCGGTTGATTTATTGACCGAAGCAGGTGTTGATCAAAATCTGAAAGCGCATGGTTTACCACATTCAGGCATTGAAATTTTGACCCAAGGACAAAAGCATCGACTGGATTTAGCTGCGCTGACAGGTGGTAAGCATGTGACCGTATATGGTCAGACTGAAGTGACCAAAGATTTAATGCAGGCCCGTGAGCAAGCGGGTTTAAGCGCATACTATGAAGCACACAATGTGCAGGTTGATGATTTTTATACGCAGCCGAAAGTCACTTTTGAATATCAGAACCAGTCATATCAAATTGAGTGTGATTTTATTGCAGGTTGTGATGGTTATCATGGCGTGTGCCGCGCCAGTGTACCTAAAGATAAGATTAAAACTTTTGAAAAAGTCTATCCTTTTGGCTGGTTGGGGGTGCTGGCCGATGTACCGCCTGTGGCCGATGAATTGATTTATGTACAGTCGGAGCGTGGCTTTGCCTTGTGCAGTATGCGTTCAGAAATGCGCAGCCGTTATTATTTACAAGTGCCATTAACCGATCATGTCGATAACTGGTCTGATGAACAGTTTTGGGATGAATTGAAAAACCGCCTAGACCCTGAAAGTCGAGAAAAACTCGTCACAGGTCCATCCATTGAAAAAAGCATTGCACCATTACGTAGTTTTGTGACCGAACCGATGCGTTTTGGCAAACTCTTTTTGGCAGGCGATGCGGCGCATATTGTCCCACCAACAGGTGCGAAAGGTCTGAATTTGGCAGCTTCTGACATCGCTTATTTATCCAGTGCTTTAATTCAGTATTACTTAGATGGCTCCGAGCAGGGCATTGAGGAATATTCGGAAAAATGTTTACAACGGGTGTGGAAAGCTGAACGTTTTTCTTGGTGGATGACGCATTTATTGCATCGTTTTGAAACCGAAAGTGAGTTTGATCATAAGATTAAACAAGCAGAATTGAGTTATGTCCTTGGCTCATTGGCAGGACAAACCACATTGGCGGAAAATTATGTCGGTTTACCTTATGAAATTAAGCGTTTAAGTGAATTTCAGCAGGCCAGTTAACCCTTTTTTGTAGCCATTTATAAGGGAGCATAATGCTCCCTTATTTGTTTTAAATACCGTGAAAGACTGAGTCAGCCATCCTGAGGATGTAGCGGGGTCGTAAGCGTTAGTTGGTAAAATGCGGCATCTAACCAGCGTCCAAATTTAAATCCTGCTTGTCGAATTGTACCCGAATGGGTAAAGCCGAGCTTTTGATGTAACTGAATACTGGCGGTATTATCTGCATCAATACATCCGACTAGCACATGTAATTGTTGTTGCTGTGCTTTTTCAATTAGGGTTTGCATCAATATTTTACTCAGCCCACCACCACGATGTGCATGGTGAATATAAACGCTGTGTTCGACGGTATATTTATAGGCAGGAAAAGCTCTGAAGCTTCCCCATGTCGAGAAGCCGAGTAATTTTCCAGTCGAATTAACGATGCCAAGCACAGGAAAATTTTGCTCTCGTTTGATGGCAAACCACGACTGCATACTTTGTAATGTACGTGGTTGATAGTCATATAGAGCGGTGGAATTCAGTATCGCTTCATTCAGAATCTCTAAAATAGCGGCTGCGTGCTCGGTTTCATTGCAGTCAATCAGTTTTAATTCGGTTGCTGAGACTTCATTTTGTGACATCACAGGCTCCAAGCAGAGGTAAGGGGCGTATATTTATGGGGTTTTTCTATCTTCAATCGCTAAAACATAGCGACAAGGTTCTGCACTAGGATTGCTAAAAATAATGGGATGATCTAAAAGCATAGCCAGAGAATCACCTTGAAGGAGTTGATAGCATTGCTCTCCCAATTGAATATCAAGTTGCCCGTCAATGATCCAAATTTGCTGTTGAATGGCCTGATCACGTTGAGGCAGATCATAGGTGATACGCCCCTGTGCGGGAAAAAGCACTTCGACCAGTTGCGTTGAAGTTTTTAAACCCTGAGGGGTGAGGCTACGCCGAATATAGCCAGATTCAGGATCTTGCCAAACGGGTTGCTCGGCATGGCGTAGTAAAGGATTGAACGGTTGTGTGTTTGTTGCACCGTTAAATAAACTGGCCAGTGAAACGCCTAGCCCATTCGCAAGCTTATCGAGTACCACAGCAGTGGGGTTTGCCGCCGCACGTTCAATCATAGAAATCATGGCGCGACTGACATTACTGCGTGCAGCGAGTTCTTCCAAGGTATAACCACGTGCTAGACGCAATTCACGAATACGCTGTGAGATCTGTTGATGAATATCCATGTCAGGATCTGATAAGAATTTAAAATCCAGTATATTGGAAATAATTTAAGATACTAGATTTTTACCGCAAAATGATGCCAATCAATATCCTGAAGATACAGTTTCGAAGATGGGAAGCGAGATCAATCAACAGTCGATCATTTACATCTATTTAAAAATCATCAGGAAGTGCGAATAAAGCTAAGATGGAATATGCTTGAAATCTTATTGCAAAATCACTAACTACTTGGACATCTATTCTTATTTCATCTGGACATTTTTTTCTGTTTTAGGGTTAAATGAGACTACACAAAACCGTGGAACTTTGATTATTTATTGATCGTGGAACATGAAAAATCACTAAAAAGCTGTTCCAGTGCGATGAACCCTAGAACAGCTTTGACTAAGATATTGTTGCTTAAAGGAAAATTTCAAGCATTACCTATAACGTGCATTATGTTAATTTTAGGAAAGTTTAACTATAAAATAAAATGTTAGGCTAGTGATTCATCATAAGTAATTTCAAATAATAGAGTCACTTTATGCTTAAAAAAATTATCTTAAGTTTTTTCTTAGGTTTATCTAATGTAGCTATCGCAAAAAGCGTAGCATTAAGTTTCGATGATGGTTTAGATCCATCAATTAATTCAGAAGCCCAACAAATCAATGAGAATATTTTAAGTGCCTTAAAACAAAATAAAATTCATGCAATCTTTTATCCCAGTATAAGTAAAATTGGAGGAGCAGAAGGGCTGAATATTGTTTCTAATTGGGGGAAACAAGGACATCGTATTGGTAATCATGGAAATTTACATCTAAATCTGAATAAAAATGAAGTGAATTTATCTGATTATTTACAAGACATGCAGGAAGGTCATCAAGCCTTTTCTTCATTAGAAGGCTTTGTACCACGTTATCGCTTTCCATTTCTTAAAGAGGGAAATACTCTAGAAAAAAGGGATGGTGTACGAAAATGGCTTACTACCAATAACTATCAATCTGGTGCTGTTAGCATTGATGCTAGTGATTGGTATTACAACCAATTATTTTTGAAATATCAGCAAGAAAAAGATCAAGCAAGCTTGGAAAAATTAAAACAAGCCTATATTTTCCATCTACTTGATCGAGCAAAATATTACGCTAATTTAGCGCTAGAAACATTAGGACGTTCACCAAAGCATGTGCTTTTACTTCATGTTAGAGCGATTAATGCAGCTTGGCTAAGAGACATCATCAATTCCTTCAAGGCAGAAGGTTGGGAATTTATTGATAGTGATACAGCTTATCAAGATGCTATTTATAAAGTTCAGCCAAACTTATTGCCTGCTGGTGAAAGTATCATATGGAATATTGCACAAATTTATGGTGTTAAAAATTTACGTTATCCAGCTGAAGATGCTCCATATGAATATCCAAATTTGAAAAAAAATGGTTTGAATATTACCCATTAGATCATGCTATTTAACATAATGGCGGGTATACGAAATCAAAATGTTAGAACCCATTTAAAGTGTCCAAGTTAGATACGACTCTCTGTTCATTGGTTTGTGAGATTTGGTGTCTATTAGAAGAAGAGTATGCATCTTATAAAGTAAACGGGTGTAGAAGTGATTTCTGCTCAATGATAGGTTGAAAATAGACTGATCCAAGGCGTCTTATCGTGAGTAAATAAAAAAGCGAAAGGCAAACCTTTCGCTGTATAGATTGAATGTCACATCGTTATTGTGCGTGTTCAGCCTGTTTTTCCACTTGAATACTGTCACGATAATATTGGCAGCCTTTGTACAGTAAGAATGTACCGAGTACGCCTGCTACAGCATTCACAATTGAAATTGAATTGCCCACCATCACGGTATTTTGGAAATATTTATCGGTAATTAAAGCAACTGCCGTAGTTCCAATACCTAAAGCAATCAAGTTTGACACCAAAAGGAACTTGGCTGAGACTTGGGCACGTAATTGGTTGGGCGTGAGCATTTGGGTGGCTGCCGCTGATGCTGGAATTGGAAAAGTCGAGAAGAACATCGCCACAAAAATCAGGGCAAAGGATAAGTACATATTATCGACTTGGGTGAATAATACACTTGGAATAATTAGGGCGGCACAGCCAATCATGCCACTACGAATGGCTGCATCGCTATAACCACGTTTAGAGAAAAAGTCGATCAACCATCCGCAGAATAATGCGCCCGAGGTATTAGCAATCAAAATAATCGTGCCAAGGATGTAACCTGTTTGGCTAGCATCTAAACCATGATTACGCATATAGAAGGCGGGTGCCCAACCGAGTAATGCGTACAGCATCATGGTGTAAAAAGAGAAGCCGATAAAATGACAGAAGAAAGTCTTTTTATGGGTTTTAATAAAGGCGATCGAATTTTTGAAAGAGGCTTTTAGCACTTGACCATCTTGACCAATTTTCAAACCCTTACGTTCAGGTTCCCGCACAGTCAGAATCATCAGTAAGGCCAATAAAACCCCTGGTAAGCCGACCAGCATAAAAGTGAGTTGCCAAGTTTTAATTTCGCCAATCAGTGGTAGCGTCACCAAGTTCACATTCTTGAGTAAACCAATCACATACCCCCCAATTAAAAAGGCAAGCCCCGAACCAATGAATGCGCCAATGGCATACAGACCTAAGGCACGCCCCAGTTTTTCCTTTGGAAATAAGTCGGCAACAATGGAATAGAAGGCAGGAGAAAGTGCTGCTTCACCTGCACCCACACCAAGGCGAGACAGGAACATTTGCAGAAAATTCTTGCTTAGACCGCAGGCCGCCGTAGCAAAACTCCAGAAGGCAATCCCAATTGCAATAATTTTAATCCGAGATTTTTTGTCGGCAAGGGCTGCAATCGGTACACCCATAACAGCATAGAACAATGAAAATGCTAAACCTTGCAACAAGCTGAATTGGGTGTCACTCAGCATTAGGTCATGCTTAATTGGTTCAATCATCAAGGATAAAATTTGACGATCTACAAAAGAAAGAATGTAGGCCACCATACAAATGACCACCACATACCAATGGTAGGCACTGCTACGAGTTTGCGCCGTTTCATCATGCGTAGGCGAATGGTCTGAAACTGGGCTGTGTTCAAAATTTTGTGCTTCTGGTTGAATCGTCCTTTCAACCAGTTCTATATCGATGGATTTATCGTTCATCACGCAACTTCCTGTGCTGACTGTTTGAGTTAATTTGATACTTTTATATTTATTTTTGTTTTTATTATGTATCTTCTTATTTTTAATCTACGGGTTAAATCAGGCGGGGTCAATCACTTTGTGATTAAAAGATACATTTATTTTGTATTATAAAAAAAAGAGAATCATATGATTCTCTTTTATTATACATCAGACTTAGGCAGCCCGTTCAACCAAGGTCAAAATATCATAGGTGGCCACCAATTCATTACGCTGGTTTTTCACTTTAATGTCCCAAACCACGACACCATGAGGTTTTTGTTTGGGGTCACGTAAAGGTTTCGGTGTTTTTTGCTTACAGGTCAATTCGACTTGAATGGTATCGCCAATTTTTACGGGTTCGACAAAACGCAGGTTATCCATACCATAGTTGGCAATCACTGGACCTGCAGCGGCATCGACAAACAGACCTGCTGCTGCGGACACAATAAAGTAACCATGCGCTACACGATCTCCAAACAGCGAATCTGCCGCAGCAATTTTATCCATGTGTGCATAGAAATGGTCGCCACTTAAGCAGGCAAAGTTGACGATATCTGCTTCGGTGACGGTACGACGTGCGGTGAGTAAACGTTCACCCACGCGCAGTTCATCAAAGTCTTTTTTGAACGGATGTACGCGGTCTTCAAACACTTGCGCACCTGCTGTCCAGCTATGACCAACTTGAGTCAGGGCATTGGGTGAACCTTGTAAAGCGGTACGTTGCATGTAGTGTTTGACTGCACGTAAACCACCGAGTTCTTCACCGCCACCCGCACGTCCTGGACCACCATGCACCAAGTATGGAAGTGGCGAACCGTGACCTGTACTTTCTTTCGCGCTTTCAGCATCTAAAATATGTACACGACCATGCCATGGGGCAATTTTGGTAATTAAAGCTTCAATGTTTTCATCGACATTACGCACTACGGATGCCACCAAGCTGCCTTCACCACGCGCCACCAAATCTGCCAATTCAGCTAGATTTTGGTAGGGCATAAGGGTAGAAACTGGACCAAATGCTTCCACTTCGTGAATATGTTTGGCTTCGGTAGGTTGTTCACAGACCAATAAAGTTGGTGGATAAAAAGCGCCTTTTTCAGGATTTTTTGCTTGAATTTCGAAGTCTTTGCGTAAGTGGCCGCCAAGTACAACTTTGGCATCTTGGCTGAGTTGTTCCACTTTTTCCGCAACGCTAAACTTTTGTTTCACACTCGCCAATGCACCCATGGTGACACCTTCAAGCTCAGGATCACCTACTACCACTTTTTGTAGTTTAGCCACTAAGCGTGTTTGTACGGTTTCGAGTAAAGCTGCTGGTACAAAGGCACGACGGATCGCCGTACATTTTTGTCCTGCTTTGGTGGTCATTTCACGGAACACTTCACGCACAAATAAATCAATGGTTTCGTCGTTGGCTTGTTCGGTCAAAATCGCACTGTTGACAGAATCGGCTTCCATACAGAATGGAATTGAGTATTGGTTTAAGTGTGGATTCGCGCGCAGGCTTTGACCAGTCGCTGCTGAACCAGTGAAGGTAACGGTATCTTGTGGGTTTAATTGTTCAATTAAATCATAAATTTGACCACAGATTAACTGGAGTGAACCCACTGGTAAGAAGCCACTTGCCAAGATATCTTTCACCACCGCATGGGTAAGCTCAGCACCTTCAGTTGCAGGTTTCACAATACATGGCACACCCGCCAAGAGGGTTGGTGCAATTTTTTCTAGCATGCCCCAAATTGGGAAGTTAAAGGCATCAATATGCAGTGCTACACCTGCTTTAGAGGTCAGAATATGTTTAGCACCAAAATTGCCGTGTTTAGACAATGGAATCCATGCATCTTCAACCAAAGCCGTTTCATCACTGAGTTCACGACGCACAAGGCTTGAGTAAGCAAATAAAGTCCCAATGCCGCCTTCGACATCAATCCATGCATCTTTACGGGTACAGCCCGTTGCTTTAGCCAGTTCGTAATAGTGTTCTTTACGCTCCAATAAATATTGTGCCACTTGTTTCAGAGCATTAGCGCGTTGGTGGAAAGTCCATGTGGCAATTTCTGCGCCTTGCTTTTTCGCATATTCCACAATGGCTTTGGTGTTAATGCCGTGGCTACTGACTTGGTAAATCGCTTCACCTGTAATGGCATGATAAACCGTACGTAATTCCGCTTGAGAAGAATATTCCTGCCCATACACCAACGAACTCAGGGTTTTAAGCGTCTGAGTTTGGTGGTCTTCAGTTGTATCGTGTTGCTCCACTGAGTTGTTGTCTAACTCTAGCATGGTAAAACTCCTTTTATGATACGTTTTAAACTGTTTTTTAATTTTGATGTTTCATAATTTGGTATTAAAACGTGTAAAAGTCAATCGTAATTCGTATGAGAAAAATTCAAAATAAAAAATAAACTTAAATAAATACATTTAAAACAATAATTTAAATAAGAATGTGAGTTTTAATTAAATGATACCTAAAAATTAATATTGATTTTATTTTTGTATCGTTTTAATTTAATTGTATCGACACTTGGGATAAGTGAGGGAAAAATGAATAACCAACAACAAGCTTTTGATCAGCGCATTGAAAAGGACATTTCAATTGAGCCAAAGGATTGGATGCCAGATGCTTACCGTAAAACTTTAATTCGCCAAATTGGTCAACATGGACACTCTGAAGTCGTAGGGATGTTGCCAGAAGGGAACTGGATTACACGGGCGCCAACCTTAAAACGTAAAGCCGTATTGTTGGCGAAAGTCCAAGATGAAGCAGGGCATGCGTTATACCTCTACAGTGCCGCCGAAACTTTAGGTGCAGACCGTGATGACATGATGGACAAGCTCATTGCGGGTCGGATGAAATATTCATCGATTTTTAACTATCCAACGCTTACTTGGGCAGATGTTGCTGCGATTGGCTGGTTGGTGGATGGTGCTGCAATTGTGAATCAGGTTGCGCTTTGCCGTACTTCATATGGTCCTTATGCGCGTGCCATGGTGCGTATTTGTAAAGAAGAAAGCTTCCATCAGCGTCAAGGTTTTGAAGCCATGATGCAATTGGCGAATGGCACCGAAGAGCAAAAGCAAATGGCGCAAGATGCCGTCAATCGTTTTTGGTGGCCAGCCCTGATGATGTTTGGCCCGAGTGATGATAATTCTCCAAACAGCGCACAGAGTATGCAATGGAAAGTCAAACTCTTCAGTAATGATGTCTTGCGTCAAAAATTTGTCGACAACACCGTACCGCAAGTGCTGCAACTTGGTTTAAGCGTTCCAGATCCAGACTTAAAGTTCAATGAAGACACAGGTCATTACGAATTTGGTGAAGTGAATTGGGATGAATTCTTTGACGTACTTGCAGGCAAAGGCCCATGTAACCACGAGCGTATCGAAGCGCGTCGTAAAGCATGGGAAGGCGGTGCATGGGTACGTGAATCTGCCGCAGTGTATGCCAAGAAACAGCAAGAACAGCAGCAAGCACAGAAAGTTGCTTAATTCAGATCAGAGATGAAGGGAAATAAGGTCATGGATAACAAAAATAACTGGTCACTTTACGAAGTATTTGTGCGTAGTAAACAAGGTTTAAGTCATCGTCATGTCGGTAGTATTCGTGCTCCAGATGATGAAGTGGCATTGCAAAATGCACGCGATGTCTATACCCGTCGCAATGAAGGCATCAGTATCTGGGTGATTAAATCTGAACTGATCACGTCTTCTCAGCCAGATGAAAAACCAGAATTTTTCGATCCGTCTTTAGACAAGGTTTATCGCCATCCAACGTTTTATAACATTCCAGATGGCATTGAGCACATGTAAGGGAAGGGAGAAAAAACATGAGTAAACAAGTTTTAGCAGAATTCCTATTACATGTCGGTGATAGTCAACTGATTTTGTCACACCGTTTGGCTGAATGGTGTGGACATGCGCCGGAGTTAGAACTCGATATTGCTTTAGCCAATATTGGTCTGGATTTACTAGGTCAGGCTCGTACAGCTTTAAGTCTGGCAGGTCAGATTGAAGGTTTAGGTCGTGATGAAGACCAACTGGCGTATTTCAGAACAGAACGTGAATACCGTAATTTATTGTTGGCTGAACAGCCAAATGGTGATTTTGCTCAAACCATCGTACGTCAATGGTTGATGGATCATTACCACGCATTGTTGTTGGCAGCGTTAACCAACAGCAACCATGCCGATGTTTCTGCCTTTGCGCTCAAATCTTTAAAAGAAGTGAAATATCACCTGCGCTTCTCAACCACATGGATGGAGCGTTTGAGCTTGGGCACTGGCGAAGCACATGAAAAAACTCAAAATGGTTTAAACCAGTTGTGGCGTTTTACTCAAGAATTGTTCCAACTAAGCGCGGCTGAAATGCAGTTGGTGAATACAGGTTTAATTCCAAATCTTGAAATTTTAAAAGATCAATGGCTTGAGATTGTGCAATCAGAACTTGTCCGTATGCAACTCAGTCTTCCAGAGACTGGTGCCTATCGAAGTGGTGCAAAACAAGGACTGCACACGGAACACTTAGGTTACATCCTCGCAGAAATGCAATACATACAACGTTCATATCCAAATATGACTTGGTAAAACGAAATCACAGGGAGTGAGTCGTATGAATTTAATTCGACATGTCGCAGATGAATGCTGGAGTGTTTTGGCTCAGGTCTCTGATCCTGAAATTCCAGTTTTGTCGGTACTCGATTTAGGCATGATTCGTGGTGTTGAACTCAACGCGCAGAATGAAATTGTCGTGCGACTCACGCCAACCTATAGCGGTTGCCCTGCGACAGATGTTTTAACGGCAGATATTACCCAAGCTTTTGCAGCCAAAGGTTTGACCCCAGTAAAAGTGGTAGTAGATCTTTCCGAAGTGTGGACTACGGATTGGATGAGTGAAGCGGGTAAAGAAAAATTGCAGCAATATGGCATTGCACCGCCGCAGGGGAATGCTCACAGTTGTGGTACGCATGTCGCTTTGACCGATGGTATTCAGTGTCCGCGTTGCCACAGTCTGCACACCAAATTATTAAGTGAATTTAGTTCGACAGCATGTAAAGCCTTATATCGTTGCCAAGACTGCTTAGAACCTTTCGATTATTTCAAGTGCATTTAATTCAAGACATTTCCAAAGAACCCATGTCTCACACATTGAAAAATCGAAAAGAAAGAGGGAATTTTAGATGAGCCAATTTGTACCATTAACGATTAAATCTATTCAGCCTCAAACTGAACAGGCAATTTGCATTGCATTTGATTTGGCACCTGAGCAGTTCGCTGCATTTGAATATCAACCAGGACAACACTTAACGATTCGTCATATGACGGATGACGGTGAGCTGCGTCGTTGTTACTCCATTTGTAGCGATGTCGCGGAAGACATGAGTATTGCGATCAAGAAAATTGATCAAGGTCAATTTTCAACATGGGCCAATAATCACTTAAAAGCTGGCGATGTACTTGAAGTGATGCCACCGCAAGGCGTGTTCTTCCAAAAAGCCGCCAAAGTGGGTGGTCAAAATTACCTTGGTTTTGCTGCGGGCAGTGGTATTACCCCAATTTTATCGATTGTGAAATCGGTTTTAAACCGTCAAGCGGATGCACAGTTCACGTTGGTCTATGGTAACCGTTCTTGGAAACAAACCATGTTTGCAGAACAAATCATGGATTTAAAAGATCGTTTTAAAGAGCGTTTACAACTGATCAATATCTTTTCTCGTGAAATGAACGACAGTGAAATTTTTAACGGTCGCATTGACGCAGAAAAATTACAACAACTGTTCAAGGCTGAATTGATTCAGGCAGACACAGATCATTGCTTTGCCTGCGGTCCAGAAGAAATGATGACAGCGGTGGAAACAGTGCTGCCAGAATTCGGTATTGAACGCAGCAAAATTCACACCGAACGCTTTAACACGGGCACAGCACCACGAGCGACAGCACAGCAAATCGAAAGCCGCAATGAAGAAAAGGTCAACATTATTCTGGATGGTCGTGAACTGATCATTGAAGTGTCTAAACAAGATGACAGCATTTTAGATGCAGCGCTTCGTGCAGGTGCGGACTTGCCGTATGCCTGTAAAGGCGGTGTCTGTGCAACCTGTAAATGTAAGGTGCTGGAAGGTCAGGTCGAAATGGCGATCAACTACAGCCTTGAACAAGATGAAGTTGAGAAAGGTTATGTGTTGAGCTGTCAGGCATTACCGACTTCAGCCAATGTTCGTTTGAGCTTTGACGCATAAGCCCGAACAAGGAGCGGTAAGATGGAATACATTAAAACCAGTTCTCCAAAATCAGGCGTAGCACTGATTGAACTGAATCGACCTGAAAAACGCAATGCCTTAAACAATGCCACCTTGCAAGAAATTGCTGACTGCCTGCAACAGTTAGAAGCAGATTCGTCGGTCAAAGCGGTGGTGATTACAGGTAATTCACAATGTTTTGCCGCAGGTGCAGACTTAAATGAATTGTCTAAGCTAGATGTGGTCAGTATTCAGCAAGACCTGCGCCCACAATTGTGGAAGCGTATTGATGAGTTTTCTAAACCCTTAATTATGGCAATTAATGGTTATGCCTTTGGTGCGGGTTTTGAGCTGGCACTGCATGGTGACATCGTGCTTGCGGGTGAAAATGCACAATTTGCTTTACCTGAAATTGGCTTAGGCATGTTGCCAGGTGCAGGTGGTACACAGCGTTTAGCACGTTTGGTGGGACAGCAACTCACCATGCGTTGGGCAATGACAGGTGAAATGATTTCTGCACAAACCGCGCTGCAACATGGCATTACTAGCCAAGTGTGTCCAGTGGGCTTAACTGTGCAATACGCCGTGGAATTGGCGGAAAAAATTGCCAAACAAGCGCCATTGGCGATTCGTGTCATCAAGCAATCTTTAAAATCGATTCATGAAGTGACTTTAAGTCAAGGCTTAAAGCTAGAACGTCAGCATTTTGTTTGGTTGGCGGCAACACAAGATCGTCAAGAAGGCATCAATGCCTTTTTAGAGAAAAGAAAACCAGAATTTAGAGGTGTGTAATGGAATACCAAACCGTAATCGTTGAAGAAAAAAATGCAGTGGGCTATCTCACTTTTAACCGTCCACAACAACTTAACAGCTTTAATGAAACCATGCACAAAGAAGTATCGAGCGTACTCAAAGCATGGTCGAAAGACAGCAATATTCGTGCAGTGGTGATTTCGGCAGAAGGTCGTGGTTTCTGTGCAGGTCAGGACTTAAATGACCGTGTGGTGGACCCCAATGCAGACGCGCCCGATTTAGGCTTGTCGATTGAAAAATATTACAACCCGTTGATCAAACTGATTACTGAAATGCCTAAACCTGTGATCTGTGCCGTGAATGGTGTTGCAGCAGGTGCGGGTGCCAACATTGCTTTGGCTTGTGACTTGGTGGTTGCTGCAAAATCAGCATCATTTATCCAAGCGTTTTGCCGCTTAGGCTTGGTTCCAGATTCTGGTGGCACATGGTTCCTGCCACGCTTGGTGGGTCGTGCGCAGGCAATGGGCTTAGCCATGTTGGGCGATAAAATTCCAGCAGAGCAAGCGGTGCAATTAGGCATGATTTGGCAAGTGGTTGAAGATGATGCCTTGAAAGCAGAATCACAAAAACTGGCTGAACATTTGGCAAAACAACCGACTTATGGTTTATCCCTGATTAAGAAAGCCATTCATGCGGCTGCACACAATAATTTAGATGATCAGTTGATTCTAGAACGTGATTTACAGCGTTTGGCAGGTCGTTCAAGTGATTACCGTGAAGGCGTACAAGCCTTTATGCAAAAGCGCACCCCAGAATATAAAGGTTGCTAAAACATGGATAAGATCAATTTACAGCAAGCGCCTGTCGCTGTAATTGGTGCAGGTACCATGGGAATTGGTATCGCCCAATTGGCCGCGATGCATGGGCATCCAACCTTTGTATATGATGTGGATGTCAGTAAAACTGAAGCTGCATTACAACAACTTGCTGCGCAACTGACGAAACGTGTGCAAGCTGGAAAAATGACGCAGGAACTGTATGACAGCACCTTTGCCAATTTAAGCATTGCACAGGAATTGTCACAGTTAGCATCCGCACAATTGATTATTGAAGCGGTTGTGGAAAAGAAAGAAGTCAAGCAAAGCTTATTTCAACAGTTGGCCGAAGTGTGTTCTAAAGAAACAATTTTTGCATCGAATACCTCTTCAATTTCGATTACAGCCATTGCGGCTGCAATTCCGCACCCAGAGCGTGTCGTTGGGTTACATTTCTTTAACCCCGCACCTGTGATGAAATTGGTAGAAATTATTCGTGGCTTAAAAAGTTCAGCAGCGATTGCCGATGCTTTGTTGGAACTGATGACCTCGTGGAAAAAAGTACCCGTCTTGGCAAAATCTACCCCAGGTTTTATTGTGAATCGTGTGGCACGTCCATATTATGCGGAAGCCTTCCGAGCGTTACAGGAAAATGTCACACGCCCTGAACAATTAGATTTTATTCTGCGTGAATGTGGCCGCTTTGCCATGGGACCGTGTGAATTGACTGATTTAATTGGTCAGGATGTCAATTTTTCGGTCACACAAAGTGTTTATCAAGAATTCTTTTATGAGCCACGTTATCGTCCATCGCTGATTCAAAAAGAATTGGTCGATGCCGGTTGTTTGGGTCGTAAAACCCAACAAGGTTTTTACGATTATGCGCAAGCAACGCCAAGCCCACAGTTTGAATTGCCTGTGCGTTATGCCAAATCGGTTGAGAAATTGGCGGTCACGGTCAAAGGTGATTGGAAACATTCTTCAGGCTTGATTCAACGCTTGGCACATGCTTCGCATCTTGAAGTGAAGTATCAAGAAGGCGTGCAGGATGAAATCCTAGTCGGTGAAGTTTCAATCCGTCTTTCATTGGGCGAGTCGGTTGATTTGGATTATGCAGATCAGAAAGTCGTGTTGATGGATTGGCATGCAGATTGGGCGCAAGCCAAAGCGATTCCTGTTGTAGCTTCAGTGGCATGTTCGGAAGTTGATCAGTCCATTGTTGATATTTTGTTCATTGGTATGGATGTGATACCACTTTGGACACAGGATCATGCAGGACTTTATGTGTTACGAACTATTTCCATGTTGGTGAATGAAGCATGTGAAGCAGTTTTACATGGAATTGCATCTGAGCAAGATATTGATTCTGCAATGAAATATGGTGTGAATTATCCACAAGGTCCGTTCCAGTGGGCGGAAAAAATTGGATACAACACTATTTTACAAATTCTTAAAAATCTGTATCGTGTTTATGGTGAAGAACGCTACAGACCAAGTATATATTTAGCGAAGAAAACTGCACGAGGACAGGTGCAAAACAGCCCGCAATCACAACAATTTCTTATTGCAGGCTAAAGGAAGAAGACAAATGGAACAAGTTTATATTTTAGACGGCATTCGTACACCGATTGGTCGCTATGCAGGTGGTTTAAGTGGCATTCGTGCCGATGATTTGGCCGCATTACCGATTCAATATTTGAAAAATCAACATCCGCATTTGCCTTGGGAAGAATTGGATGAGGTGATTTTAGGTTGTGCCAACCAAGCAGGTGAAGATAACCGTAATGTCGCGCGTATGGCATCCTTATTGGCGGGTTTACCCGATTCAGTTCCTGCAATTACCGTGAACCGTTTATGCGCTTCTGGTTTAGATGCGGTAGGACTTGCAGCACGTGCCATTAAATCGGGAGAAGTCCAGTTTGTATTGGCAGGTGGTGTAGAGTCGATGAGCCGTGCACCATTTGTACAATCTAAAGCGACGACTGCATTTAGCCGTACGCCTGAAATCTTCGATACCACCATTGGCTGGCGTTTTATCAATCCAAAATTTAAAGCCACTTTTGGTGTGGATAGCATGCCTGAAACGGCTGAACACGTGGCGGAAAAGTATCAAATTAGTCGTGATGATCAAGACTTATTTGCCTACCGCAGTCAGCAAAAAACCGCACTGGCACAGCAAAATGGTATTTTGGCAGAAGAAATTTTGCCTGTGACCATTCAAGACCGTAAGAAAAATAGCATTACGATTGCGAGTGATGAGCACCCACGTGCAGATACCACAGTCGATACACTGGCTGCTTTAAAAGCCCCTTTCCGTAAAGAAGGCGGTTCGGTGACTGCGGGTAATGCCTCAGGTGTCAATGATGGCGCAGCTTGTATGTTATTGGGTAGTCAAGAATTTGCATCTAAACATGGCTTAAAACCATTGGCGAAAGTGGTGGCAATTGCCCAAGCAGGTGTTGAAGCCAAATATATGGGCATTGGTCCTGTGCCTGCGGTACAAAAAATCTTGAAGCAAACGGGCTTAAGTCTTGATCAAATGGATGTGATTGAACTGAATGAAGCCTTTGCAGCGCAGTCACTTGCCGTGATGCGTGAATTGGGTTTGCAAGACGATGATCAGCGTGTCAATCCAAATGGTGGTGCCATTGCATTGGGTCATCCACTGGGAATGAGTGGAACCCGTTTGGTGATTACTGCGATGAAAGAACTTAAACGACGCAAAGGAAAATATGCACTCTGCACCATGTGTGTCGGTGTAGGACAGGGTGTCGCACTGATTATAGAAAATGTGGATTAAGGACTTCATTCCAAAATGAATTAACTCGCAGTCAGGAAGACTGCTTAAGGAATTAACAATATGAATAACAATGCAATGGAAAAAATTGAAACGGTATCAGTGGATGAATTACGTAGTGTGCAATTGGAGCGCATGAAAAAGACACTGCAACACGCCTATCAAAATAGCCCAGTCTATAAAAAGAAATTTGATGAAGCAGGGGTACATCCTGATGATTTCAAATCTTTAGAAGACTTGGCAAAATTTCCGTTCACCACCAAAAAAGATTTACGTGATAACTATCCGTTTGGCATGTTCGCAGTACCACAAGAACAGATTATCCGTATTCATGCATCATCGGGTACAACAGGTCAGCCGACTGTTGTAGGGTATACCCAAAATGACATTAATGTCTGGTCAGACGTGGTCGCGCGCTCATTACGTGCAGCAGGATTGTCGAATAAAGATATTATTCAAGTGTCTTATGGCTACGGTCTGTTTACAGGTGGTCTGGGTGCGCATTATGGCGTAGAACGTTTGGGTGCAACCGTGATTCCTATGTCTGGTGGTCAAACTGAGCGCCAAGCGCAATTGATTCAGGACTTTAAGCCGACAGCGTTGATGGTGACGCCATCGTACTGCTTAAATATTATTGAAGCATTAGAAAAGAAATTTGGTACCGCAAAAGATTGCTCTATTAAAACAGGCATTTTTGGTGCTGAACCGTGGACCAATGAAATGCGCCGTGAGATTGAAGATCGTTTAGGCATTGATGCCTTGGACATTTATGGCTTATCCGAAGTGATGGGGCCGGGCGTTGCGATGGAATGCCTAGAAAGTAAAGACGGTCCGACCATTTGGGAAGATCACTTCTATCCAGAAATTATTCACCCTGAAACAGGTGAAGTGCTCCCAGATGGTGAGTTGGGCGAGTTAGTATTCACGACCATTACCAAAGAAGGCATGCCCGTGATTCGCTACCGTACCCGCGATTTGACCCGCTTATTGCCGGGGACTGCGCGCCCTATGCGCCGTATGGATAAAATTGTGGGTCGTAGTGATGACATGATGATTATTCGTGGCGTAAATGTGTTCCCATCACAAATTGAAGAGCAAATTTTGCACATTCCGCAATTGGTGCCGAACTACCAAATTCAAATTTGCAAACAAGGACACTTGGATACTTTGCATATTCGTGCTGAAATGCGTAGAGATGTGAGTGAAACATTGACGCCGCAAATCGCCGCTTTATTGAAAGCCCAAATTAAAACCATGGTCGGTATTTCAGTCATGGTTGAAATTTTACCAGAAGGCAGCCTGCCACGTTCTGAGGGGAAAGCGCAACGCGTCTTTGATATTCGAAAATCGGCATAAGTTTTAGTTGAATGATAGATCTCATGATTTATCATTCTGATCTGACAAGGTAATAGTTGAACGAAATGAATCTAAAATTAAAACAAGTTATTGATGATTTCATTAGCAACGAAGCACTGAGCGGTACCTCGCTGATTATGACCATCTTTGGTGACTGTATTTTTCACCGTGGTGGCATTATTAGTCTGGCCAGCTTAATTCAGTTAATGGATGTGTTTGGTTTTAACGAGCGTTCAGTTCGTACAGCCGTATTTCGCCTTGTCCAAAATGGTTGGCTGATTTCCGAGAAAATTGGACGCACCAGTTACTACCGTGTCACGGAAAGCAGTCGCCAACGTTTCATTATGGCAGACCAGAAAATTTATAGTTTTACTCAACAAGAGTGGGACCAAAAATGGGATCTGGTCTTACTCAGTTCGGTGGAACTGGAAAATAAAGTCACCTTGAAAAAAGAGTTGGAATGGCTCGGTTTTGCCAATATCGCTACCAATGTTATGGCATATCCCGGCTGTGATCATCTGAAATTACAAAATCTGTTGCTCAGCTTAAAAATGACCGATCAAGTGGTAATCTTTAAAGCAGAAGCCTTGCAGTTATGGCAAGAGTCTTATCCAACGGTAAAACGTATGGTCGAAATCAATTGGCCAGTACAAGAGCTGCATCAGCGTTATGAAAAGTTCATCAGTGATTTCAGAGAATTCTTTAATTTGGTCGAAAGCGAAGAAGAATTGAATCCGATGCAAGCGTTTCAGATTCGTATTCTATTGATTCATCAATATCGTCGAATTTTACTGAAAGATCCAAATTTACCTTTTGAATTATTGCCATCGAACTGGCTGTCGCTCAATTCACGTAATTTAAGCAGTAATCTGTATCAAACCGTGGTGCTGGCAGGGGATGAATTCTTCCTCGACATCGCACGGACGTCTGAAGGTTCAATGCCACCTGCACATCCACAATTCTATAAGCGTTTTGGTGGCTTAAAGCAGGAAGAGCCGAGTTACTAAGCTTAAATATAGCCCTACAGTTTAAGGAAGAAACTATGCCGTGTTATGCCATCGATGGTGTCATTCCCGTGGTGAGCCCCAAAGCTTATGTGCATCCTACAGCAGTTTTAATTGGGGATGTGATTGTTGAAGAAGGGGCTTATATTGGTCCTTTTGCTGCCTTGCGCGCAGACTTTGGCGGCATTCATATTCATAAAAATGCCAATGTGCAGGATTCCTGTATTATTCATGGTTTTCCAAACAATGTGACTGTGGTGGAAGAGTTTGGTCATATTGGACATGGCGCAATTTTGCATGGTTGCCATATTGCTAAAAATGTCTTAATTGGCATGAACAGCGTAATTTTGGATGAAGCTATTATTGGTGAAAATACCATTGTCGGTGCCAATAGCACGGTGAAAGCCAAAGCTGAAATTCCAGCAAATTCCTTGGTGGTCGGCAGTCCTGCACGTGTGATTCGTTGCTTGGAAGAAAAAGAAATTGCGTGGAAGTTCAAAGGCACACAGCAATATATTGATCTGACCACACGTTGTTTAAATACAATGCAGGAGGTTGAGCCCTTAATGGAAAACACGACAGAACGCTTAACCCATAAGCATTTTAATACTGACCATGTGATTAAGAGCAAAGCAGTTTAACGTTGAGACTTTGGAATATATGGCTTCACGTGGAGCCATTTCTTTGTGTATCTGTATCTATCTTTAAACTTAATATCTTCAATATTCTTCAACACTTCACATTTTAGCTAGCGAAAATCTTCCCATTTTGTGTTGGGTATAAGATAACTTTTCGCATCGATTTTATTGGTAAAAACTTGAATGGACACAGCCTTTTAAAAATGCCAGTAAGGCATTTTAGAGCCTGTTACATGAATGTGTTTTATAAAATAAAATGTTCCAGTATGATGAATCTTCCAACAATAAAATATTGAATATCAATTGGAACTTTATAATGAAAGGTACATTAGTAGATTTTAATTTCCAGATTAATGAAGGCGTGATTCAAGGAGACGATGGAAAGCGCTACAGCTTTTTTGGTTCGGAATGGAAAGATCATACTTCACCCGCACCTGGTCAAAATGTCGATTTTGCTGTGAATGAGTTAAATCAGGCTGTCAGTATTTATGTGCAGGCATTTGCGCGTCAGCCTGTTTTTAAAAAAACAAATAATCAACACACAGAACAATTGCAAGCCGAAGAAAACTTTGGTTTTTTCGATTGGAGCATGAAATGTTTAAAGAATTACGTCAATTTCTCAGGGCGCGCACGCCGTAAAGAATATTGGTACTTCTATTTATTCCAAATTTTAATTGGACTCATCCTTGGTTTAAGTCTGGGTATTATGGGGGTGAGTGAAGGTGGTATCGATGCTATTTCTAGCTTACTTTCATTGTTCTTCTTTTTACCAACCCTCGCGGTCGGGGCACGTCGCTTGCATGATGTGAATCGTTCGGGGTGGTGGATGCTTTTGGCACTTACCATTATTGGGCTTATTCCATTGCTGATTTGGACTGTAATGGAAACCAAGCCAGAATCGAACCAATGGGGAGAGCCAGCGAAGTGATGAGAAAATCTATTTTATATAACTACATCAATTATGTTTAAGATAGAATTAAATGAATAAAGAAATGATACCTATTTTTGCTGTTCTGATTACAGCAATTTCGACTTTATTGGCAGTTTTTATTACTAATTATTTTAATATGAAATCTTTAGAAAGAAATCTGAAATTTCAATTACAATTAAAAAATAATGAGCTGAGATTGAATAAATTAGAAAATGTGTATGAATTATTTGAAAAATGGAACACATATTTTTCTATTCATTATTTAAACTATTTGTACTTTCATAATAAAAAAATTACGCAATCTGATTTGTTCGAATTAATACTAGATCCGAAGGTATCTCATTCAGGTGATTTTCAAAAACTCATTACTTTATTGAATATATACTTTCCAGAACTAAAGGATGAATACGAAATAGTTAACAAAGCAAGAAGTGATGTGGTTAAATATATGAACGTTGATAAAGAAATTAATGTTGAAGATTTTGTCAAAGTTCAGGAAAGCTTTGAGAAAGTAGCTATGAACTTTAAAAAACAGATTTCTGAGTTAGCAAAAAATATGAAAAATGGATAATATTAAATTATATATGAGAAGATGTTTTATGATATTACGACTTTAATTTTGTTAAATAGATTAATTAATCAAAAAACTATCTATTAGTGAAAAAACTAGTTCATATGATTTAAAAAAAGCCCCTACAATGTAGAGGCTTTTTATTTAAGAATTAAATTTAAAGATACTTTATCACCTGATAAAGATCACAATTTGAGTGAAATAATTAGAAAATCATCTATTTTATTAAAAACACCAAAGTTTATTCTAAAGTTTAACTTATTGTTTTCGAATAATAATCTGTTGAAAGTAGGGTTTAAAATGGTTAATGAGTTGAGAAAAAATATATTCTTCTAGTAACCTAATGCAACACACTAAAAAGTAAATATATATAGATTGAGTAAAGAAAAGTAAATAGTCATTTAAATTATTTTTAAGTGAATAAAAACCAAGAAAACATAAAAAACCAGTAATACAGAGTAAACCATTTTTTAATGAAAAAAAATTAAAAAATATTATTACTAATAATGATGTTTCTTTTTCTAATGGTTTTTTAATTAATGTATAAATAAATAATATGAACGTAATGCAGATGAAATAACTTGACTTTAATCCAAAAAATATAGCTATCTTTGATAGTAATTCATTGCTGTAAAAAAAATATGCATATATCCACCCGAGGAAAATACCTAAAAATAAGGGTGGTAAATCCAAAATACTTGTTCTAATCATTTAAGGCAGCTTATATTAATTACTAATATTTTATTTACCATAAACAATAGAAAAGTAAAGTAATATTTTGTTGCAATAAAAAAGCCCCTACATTCGTAGAGGCTCTTTTTATTTAAGAATCAAATCTTAAGAAACTTTATCACCCGGTTTAGCGCCAGATTCAGGTGAAATCACCCAGACACCTTCGCCATTACCCGCTGCAAGTACCATACCGTTAGAAATACCAAAACGCATTTTACGTGGTGCAAGGTTAGCTACCATCACCACCAATTTACCTTTAAGGTCTTCTGGTTGGTAGAACTCACGAATACCACTAAACACGTTACGTGGTTCAGCTTCACCCACGTTTAAAGTTAATTGAAGCAATTTATCCGAACCTTCAACCGTTGCAGCTTCTAAAACTTCAGCAACACGAAGGTCAACTTTCATAAAGTCTTCAATACCAATAATTTCAGCTTCGCCGACTTTAGGTTCAGCTTTCGCAGGTGCAGCTTTCTTCTCTTTTTTCTTTTCAACTTTTACAGGTTCAGCCGCAGCCGCTAAAGAGTCTTTAGATGCATCGACCATTGCCGCAACGGCTTTCGGGTCTACACGTTGCATTAAAGGTTGGAACAATGCAATTTCATGATCGACCAATGCTGTTTGAGCAGAAGCAAAGTCAAAACGATCTAGTTTTAAGAAATCTTGAACTTGAGCCGCTAAGGTTGGAAGTACAGGTGCCAAGTACACAGCCAATTGACGGAACAGGTTAATCCCGACCGAACATACATCATGTACTTGCTGTTCTTCGCCCTCAACTTTTGCTAAAGCCCAAGGTTTTTTCTCATCAATATATTGGTTGGCTTTATCTGCAAGCGCCATAATTTCACGAATCGCAGCAGAGAACTCACGTGCTTCATAGGCTTTCGCAATTGAATCGCCTGCATCAATAAAGCTTTGTACCAATTCAGGCTCTGCACAAGTTGCACTTAACTTATTATCAAATTTAGTATTGATAAATTTTGCACAGCGACTGGCAATGTTGACCACTTTACCAACCAAATCTGAGTTTACTTTCTGAACGAAATCATCCAAGTTCAGATCAGAGTCTTCAACTTTATCAGACAGTTTAGACGCGAAGTAGTAACGTAAGTATTCAGGGTTTAAGTGCTCTAAATACGTTTCAGCCTTGATGAATGTACCGCGAGACTTCGACATCTTTTGACCATTCACCGTCAAGAAACCGTTGACGAATAAACCTGATGGCGTACGGTAGTTTGCACCTTCAAGCATTGCAGGCCAGAACAGGGCATGGAAGTAAACGATGTCTTTACCAATGAAGTGATAGACTTCTTTGTCAGAGTCTTTCTTCCAAAAGTCATCAAAACTTAAATCAGGACGTTTAGCTTTGATATAGTTTTCAAAACTAGACATATAACCAATCGGCGCATCCACCCAAACATAGAAATATTTGTTTGGTGCATCTGGAATTTCAAAACCGAAATACGGTGCATCACGTGAAATATCCCAATCAGATAAACCCGCTTCAAACCATTCATCCAGTTTGTTGGCAATTGAAACTGGTAGGCGACCTTGGTCACGCGTCCATTTTTGTAAATATTCTGAGAAATTCGGCAGTTTAAAGAAGTAATGATCTGACGATTTCTCAACAGGCGTTGCACCACTTAAAGTCGATTTCGGGTTTAAAAGTTCAGTCGCATTGTAGGTTGTACCGCAGACTTCACACGCATCGCCGTATTGATCTTCCGACTTACATTTCGGGCACGTGCCTTTAATGAAACGATCCGATAAGAACATGCCTTTTTCAGGGTCAAAAAGCTGGTTGACAGGACGGATGGCAATATTGCCTGCTTCACGGTTTTTCACATAAATTTCAGATGCGCGAACACGGTTTTCATCACTATGGGTTGAATCATAATGGTCGAAATGCACACCGAAACCATCAAAATCACGGATGTGTTCTTTTTGTACGTTGGCAATTTGATCTTCAGGTGAAATACCATTGGCTTCGGCACGTAGCATGATGGCTGTACCGTGAGCATCATCCGCACATACATAAGTCACATCGTGTCCCATTGCACGCATGGCACGAACCCAAATATCTGCTTGGATATAACCGAGTAAGTGTCCCATATGGATGGGGCCATTGGCGTATGGTAGGGCGTTAGTGACTAAAATATTACGCACGGATATGACTCTCTCATTCGTATTTTATATAAGGTCAACGATTTTACCTTAGATAGCCGCGACTTGCACAAGTGAATCGGTGAAAAGTTTTCAAATGAGACTAAAGCCAGTATGACTTGATTGGTTAGATTGAGTATCTATCGTCAATTTCAGTATGATGTTGAAAAAGAAAAATCAATAGGAAATACATTGTCGAATAAGAGCATAAAAAAGTTTACTGATCTTTCGAATAAAATTTTAGACGGGGTGTTAAAACTGGTTGGTTACACCTTTATATTGTTGTTGGCTGTGATCATCGTCCTCTATCTTGCATTTTCGATTTGGTTTGGAAATATAAGAGATAAGCAAAATGCAGAAAGAGTGCTACAAAGTCAGAACTATGACCGTCAGACTTTCCCTCATTTGGCTGAACATGTGTTCTTTTATAAGCGGATGCATGTGGGTGATCATGGTGCTTGGGTTGTGGTTTATCCTTTGGATGCACAGACCAAAAAGCAGTTTTTACTTCAGTTACAACAGCAAGAAATTCAACCACAAAGCACTCAGATTGAATGTATTAAACCGACCATTAAAAAGCGTTGGAAAAGTTGGCATTCCAATATTCACTATGTACAGCCAGAGGAATGGTTAAAAAGTCATAATGATTATAAAGCCCATGATTCTTTTATTGTTTATGGTTCTGAGCAACTGATTAAAATTGTAGAACAAGCTTGTATGGAGCAGCAATTTAAAAAGCTAGCCGACAAAGATGTGCGGCCTCATGATTATTGGGCAATTTCTGAAAAGGAAAATTTGCTATTCAGTGTATACGTCATCGACTAAATGAATTTAAATCTCTTTTACGTGGATTACCAAAGCTCAAATGTTTGAATCTAACACTAATGCGTATTTTCGCTATATTCATGCGCGAATAACAGTGATAATACGTGCATTCAGCCCGCTTTTAAGAGTATGTAGTCCATGATCGATGATGATTTTGATTTCGACCAACCCGTCACACGCATTAAGCAAAATGCAGATAATCAAAAACAATTGGGCAGCCATATCCTAAAAACTGCTGAGCAATATCTTGCTTCAATGGGGAGTCGACCACATGCACAATTGCTCGAGTCGCTCCGTCAGCTCGAGTCTGAAGATCCGTATTTTGCAGTAATGGCCGATCAGCTTGAGTACGAAAGTGATGAGCCGATGGCCAATGACGTGCTCAATCTGTTGTATTTTTGGCAAATGGCCAATCAAAAAGAAGCGGCCATGGCTGAGTTTCAATTGCCTACTTTAATCCAAACTGACTATTTTCAAGCGGCTTTACTTGAAGCGTATGATGCGATGGATTTGGGCGCGTTTCAAGCTCAGCGCCGCAGCGTGATTGAAGAAACCTTAAAACTATATCAACAGCAGTGTTATGCAGGTTGTATTACGGTTCTTTATGGTCAAATTGAAGGGATTTTGACGGATGCGCTGATTGAGCATGGTTATTTACAGCAAAATCAAACCAAGTTTGTCGATGTGTATAAAATCGTGCCTGGTTTGAAAGGTCATGAAGTCAAAAGCTTATGGCATAAAGTCAAAATTGCCAGTGAAATCAATCCGTATTTTCTGAGTCTTGAAGCCTTAAAAATGGATGCGAGTTCAAGTGTCACTGCCAGCCGTCATAATATGGTACATGGAGCAGACGTGACTCATTTTACTCAGGCACGCAGTTTCATTTTGTTTATTTGGTTGTTTGCTGTCATCAGCTTTATTAGTACTTTAAAGCGTTAGTCTCTTCCTTCTAGAGGTACAGGATGGCATTTAAATTGCTGCATCCTGTACAGCTATTGTTTCAATATGCTGTTTTGCATTTTAATCTGCCTTGATCGCGGTATAACTATAAGTAGATGCCATAACAGAAAAAGGTGTAACAATGACTGTTGAAAATAAAATTGATGAATTAAAAGACAAAGCAGCAGAACTGGGCGATGATTTAAAACAAGTCGTAAAAGATGCCCAAACTGAAGGTGAAAAAGCGCTTGATGATTTAAAGAGTGCTGCGGTCGAAGTCAAACAAGATGCAGAGCAAAAACTGGATGATGTGAAGCAGAAACTGGACGAGCAACAGGCTGCGGACGAAGATGCTGGTTTTGATAGCACCATTGAAGATGCCAAAGCCAAATGGGCAGACGTGCAGCATCAGGCTCAAGAAAAGTATGAACATTTAAAAGCTGAAGCCAATCATTTATTTGACGAAGCAAAGGTCAAGTCGGCAGAGCTGAAACAAGAAGCATCGGTCAAATTTGATGAACTTAAAGTTCAGGCAACTGAAAAATTTGATGAACTGAAAAAAGCTGCTACGGACACGCTCAACAAATTTAAAAAAGATGATCACGATCAGAACTAATTGAACTCATCTTGGTCAGGTTGAATCTGTACGCATTCGACATGGACGTTGGATGGTTGAAGTTGTGAATGACATTAAGGATTCAAGCTGACCCATTCGATTTGACGAACTCGGTCATTCACCACAGTAATGGTATAGCGTTTGCCTTCTATTTCATAAATATAGTGCATTGCGATGTATTTTTTTGATTTTCAATAACGGTTGAACTGCTCATGGCGTTGGGAGATTGTCCCATATACGTTGCGAGTTCTTGATAACTATCGCCAATATGTAACACCACCCCCTGACGATGTAGCTAAACTGGACACTTGTTGCGTGGCAGTCTAAATACGTGGGGATATGCTGAAACATATTAAACTGAACACTAAAATATGCCGTATTTTCATAGCAGTCTCCTGTTTAAATTTCTGGTTTGTAGGTTGCCCAAGTGTTTTGAGTAAAGTGCTCTAAAGGTAAAATGAGTTGAAATGTGTATTCTAAAATTTAATGTGTTTTGATTAATAAAACATCATGTAAATTGTTAACTGGTTATCATTAATAAGCCGCTAAAATTTTCGTGAGATCGTGCGGAAAACACAGTCGAATAATATCTGACTTAAATACTTGGTTTTTTCTGGTTTTATTGCCAATGTGCCGCGGTGAAATGCTTAACCTAACGGAAAATAACCGTTAAACTATGTCATTCAGCTGTAATCCAGATTTGGAGTAAATGTATGTCGTGGCTTTCTTCACTTAAATCCGTTTTTTCACCCGCTCAGGAGGTGAAAGAAGAAGAAATCCAGCAGGTTTTACAACAATATCTTCTGCCGAATTCAAATCACGCCTTAAAAGACCGTATTTCACAAATTAATGTGCAAGGTCGTGTATTACAAATCACTATTAATACCTACCCTGAAGAAGCCGATCATTTACAGCAAATTCATGATGATCTGGCTGAATCTCTAGAAAAATGTGGGATTCAGGAACTTAATATGCATGTGATTCAACAAAAAACAGCCCATGCCGAAAAATCTGCTGGCTGTGGGCATAATCACGCGCAAGGCGAAAGCTGTGCAAGCTCATCTAAAACAGAAAAAACCAATTTACCGCCAGTCATGGATGCAACAGCGACAACGCCCCCTGAAGCAGATCCAAATAATCCACCTATTGCCAAAGCAGCCCCACAACAACGTGATGTGCCTAAGCATCCACGTATTCAAAATGTGATTTTAGTGTCGTCAGGCAAAGGTGGTGTTGGTAAATCTACGACAACGGTCAATTTGGCTTTGGCATTGCAGCAGTTGGGATTAAAAGTTGGTGTTTTAGATGCGGACATTTATGGTCCAAGTATTCCAACTATGTTGGGCAATGCTGGTAAAACCCCGATGATTGAAGCTGAAAACTTCGTACCGCTCGATGCATATGGACTTGCAGTGTTGTCTATTGGGCATTTAACCGGTGACAATAATACCCCTGTAGCATGGCGTGGCCCTAAAGCGACTGGTGCATTAATGCAATTGTTTAACCAGACTTTATGGCCAGATTTGGATGTACTGGTCATTGATATGCCACCAGGAACGGGGGATATTCAATTAACCTTGGCGCAGCGTATTCCAGTCACGGGTGCGGTGATTGTGACTACGCCACAAAATGTGGCACTCATGGATGCGACCAAAGGTATTGAATTGTTTAACCGCGTGCAAATTCCAGTCATGGGTGTGATTGAAAATATGTCGACTCATATTTGCTCGAATTGTGGTTTCGAGGAGCAAATTTTCGGTACAGGTGGAGGTGATAAATTGTCACAGCAATATCACATTCCACTCTTGGGACGTTTACCGCTTGATGCATCCATCCGCGAAAATGCAGATGCAGGTCAGCCTTCTGTCCTTGTAGGTGATGCAGCGGCAGAAAGCTACTTGGCGATTGCGGAAAAAATCGCAGCACAATTAATCCAGTCGGATAAAGATAAAAATCGGATTTTTTAAGGTTGATAAAAAAGGGATGTTGATCGTAACATCCCTTTTTACATGATGGTTTTGGTTGGGTATTTCTTTTTTAGGAATGGAGTCTTTTATTCCATTTACGAAGCACCGACCATCGCCAAATAATACGTGTGCAAATATAAAGAATAAATGCAGTTAACAATGCTTCTAACACTAAGCCTGTCACTAAAATTTTGGCCAGATGTAGATCAATATGACCATGCCCAAAGTTTTTAACCCAGTTTAAAATTTGGTGTAATACCCCTAAAATCATATCTTTATCAATCATATTGACGTGGAAAATTTTACTGCCTAACCAGAAGCCTAAATACAAAATAGGCACGACGGTGAGCGGGTTAGATAACCATGCAAGGGTTAAGCTCAGCGGTAGATTGACTTCAATAAGTAATACAGTCAGTACAATAAATACACTGTGAAATGGCACAGGTAGAATGCCCCAAAAAGTGCCAATAAATACCGCATGGGAAATTGATTTTCGATTGACGTACCAAAGCACAGGATTTAAGGTGCGCTGACCAAAAATCCGCATAAACTTCAGTTGATTGACTTTTTCAGGAGAGGGAAGCCACGATTGGAAAAATTTCTTTGCCATACGAAATCAGCTTTTCAGGACAAGGTATTGTGCATGATTTAAGTGAAAAACGATAGTTGATTCACCTTTTTGCTGTAAGGAGCTATGCTGTAGAGTTACATACAAAGCTGAAAATAAACTTAAAAAAATAGCTGAATCATGGTTTTAAATTGTAGAGCACGACATGAAAATTAAATGAATTATGACAAAAAAATCATATATCTTTACCGCGTGACTCATAGGTTTTATGAAGCTTGTTATTGTTAAGATGATGATTTTTATTGGGTATGTGAAAGTCCGAAAACTTTTACAATTTTCCTTTACAATATTTTTTTTGCTATATTGAAACAATTCAACTACGCTTCATCCACTCAAATGTGAGGTAAGGGTATGGTTTCTTTGTTCTTTATAGGATTGGTGGTTTCTTTATTATTAACCCCAGGTCCTACCAATACTCTACTTGCTTCATCTGGTATTCAGGTGGGTATTCGAAAATCATTTCGTCTTATTCCTGCAGAAGCATTTGGTTATCTAATTTCTATTACCGTGTGGGGTATCATTATTGGTACCGTATCGCGTCATTATCCTGTCATTCCCACTGTACTTAAACTTTTTAGTGCCAGCTACATTTTATTTCTAGCCATTAGGCTTTGGAAAACGGCTGATGTAGAAGAAAGTTTTAATCAACCAACCATTCGTGCGCGTGAGTTATTTTGTGCAACTTTGTTGAATCCTAAAGCGCTTTTATTTGCTTCTGCTATTTTTCCAGCAGTGGTTTGGAGCAGTGTAGATGCTTACATGGCACATATGTTGGTCTTTCTGATTTTGATTGTTCCAATTGCTTTTTTCTGGACTTTTATTGGTTCGATCTTGGCAACCAATCGCGTGCGCTGGTTAACGAAATCTAATTTGCAAAAAACAGCATCGGTTGTGTTAGTCAGTTTTTCTATTCCGCTGAGTTATTCGGCATTATTAAACCTTTAATTTTCCAAGCACGCTATTGAATTCGTATTTTCAAAGTGTGCAGCATCACATGTGCCCGTATTTTCATTGGGGCTGAATTAAGTTAAAGTACAGCGCAAGAATTGCTTGAAGTTTTGGAAATAGAATAATGGCTATTAAGTCTGATCGTTGGATTCGCGAAATGAGCGAAAAACACGGCATGATTGAACCGTATGCGGAAAATCAGGTGCGTTTGGATGAGAATGGTGAAAAGCTCATTTCTTATGGCGTGTCGAGTTATGGCTATGATGTTCGTTGTGCACGTGAATTTAAAGTGTTCACCAATGTTCACTCTGCAATTGTCGATCCAAAACATTTCGATGAAAAAAGTTTTATTGATATCGAGTCTGATGTTTGCATCATTCCACCGAACTCATTTGCTTTAGCACGTACTGTGGAATATTTCCGTATTCCCCGTAATGTGTTAACCGTGTGTCTTGGTAAGTCGACTTATGCACGCTGCGGTATTATTGTGAACGTGACGCCGTTAGAACCAGAATGGGAAGGTCACGTCACACTTGAATTTTCTAACACCACCAATTTGCCAGCGCGTATTTATGCAGGTGAAGGTGTTGCGCAAATGCTGTTTTTTGAAAGTGATGAAGTGTGTGAGACTTCTTACAAAGATCGTGGCGGGAAGTACCAAGGGCAAACGGGTGTTACTTTACCGAAAGCCTAATTCGCAGTAAGTTGTTGTATCGCTAAAAACCTATTTGTTCAGTCAAATAGGTTTTTTTTATGATTAAAAAATGGGCCACACTGAATCTTCATTCATCGGAAAATGTCGGCATTTTCCGAGTTTTTTTTGCAATCGTGTAATTATTCAGCATAATGAGGATTAAAAATGTCTTGGTGAAATGTGCCTAATAGGGAAGCATTTGACAGTAAAACAAAGCATAACCAAGTCTAGGATGAACAAAATAATGGTGCGGAGCATCAAATAACAAGGAAGGTCGCGATGACGGATCGGCATACGACAATTTTGCGTAAAACATTGCTGGCGAGCATGATTGGGCTCTGTTGTTCTTATAGTTTTGCTTTAGAAGCACTTTCAGATCAAGCATTAAGTAATTCTACTGGCGAAGGCATTGCTATTCTGCCTGAAAATTTCAAAATGGTATTTCAAACTGCCGAAGATGGTTTAACCGCGGCACAGAATCAAACGCGTTTAGCCAATCGTAACTATGACACAGGGTTTGTGCGTTTTATTCCCGTAGGGCCACTTTCAGATACGGCTAAAACCGCGGGTGCAAAAAAAGCAGATGTCTTTCTTTATGGTTTAGCTTTGTCTGCATCGGACAGTAATTTAAATTCTCGTTTTAGTAATCTGGGCTTTAATTGGGGACAAGAAACCAATCCTTGGGTATTTAGTGTGAAGTCTATTAGTACTACCGCAAATCGGGTGGTATATGACTTTGCAGGGATTGCACAGGATTTTAGTTATTTATCTTTAGAAGCACCCTATGTCCTTGATGGTGCCGCCAATACCGCAGCGGATAATAATATTAAACTGGGCTTGTGGGGAGATTTCTTTGCACGTAATCCTTTGGTGGCTGCACCTGTCGATGCTAAAAATGGTGCACCAGCAAATTTAAATGGTTTAGACAGTCGTTTAAGACTGCAAATGGTAGCGAATGGTCTGTCTTTGAATGGTTCGAATTTAAAGTTATTTCAGACTTTGGGGGGAGCAGCAAGTTCATCGCTGCCAACGTCTTATAACAATACTTTAGGTTTAGCAGCACTCATTCGATTAAATACCAATGATAATCCAACCGCTGCAACTGAAGATAAATCTAAGGCATTACGTATTAGTACGGCCGAAACTTTAGCCACAGATATAACTAACGATTTAACCACTCCTGCAATTTCTAAAACCTCAGCACCCAATTTTAATGCAAACGATGGCGTGTTTTTATATAGCCCAAATATTAACTTGGTATTAGGCAGTGTCTATCAACCCTTGATTGTTGATACCGCAGCAGATGGGCAAAACTTTGTGATTGAATTGACCCGTATTCCAAATAAAGCCAATGTTTATCAACAAATTTATACCGATTATACGGCATTGGCAGCTGGTACAACTTCGGCGTATAAGGGTTCAACTTGTAATGTCCAATACTGTGGTGACCCAATCACGATGGGACAAACCTATCAGGGAAATACCGCCACACACGGCAGTATTTCAATTGGTACGGTAGGCTTTACCAATAACAATAAATTTTTAAAAGCAGATACTAGTACCAATGCGATAGGGGTGAGTTTTGTTACTCCAACAGGAACCAAGACCAATTTAGGGTCCGCAGCGATCGATGGAATGTTAATTCAACATCTGAAAATTACGACAACAGGGCTATAAGGAGAAATAGATGAAACATTATATTCTTGCTGCCCTAATGTTGAGTTCTCAGTATGCTTCGGCAGCCTTAGATGCATTAGATGCGAACCAATTATCGAATATACGTGGACAAGGCGGGGCAGATTTAAGTTGGTCATTTTCTTTAAACCATAACTTGCCGACCAATACTACTGAAGTCCCTTATGAGTATTCCTGTAATGGTGCAGGTAATGAATTTTGCCGTTTAGCTTTTAACGTGAGTAATCGTAAAGATGCCAGTGGAAACTTATATTGGCTGGTTTTCAAAAAAATACAGGGCACAATTGCGATCGATAAATTTCAATTGGATGGCACAACAGTAACCACCAGTGCAGGCTATAAAACAGCAATGAAAGTGACTTTTCTAGACGGATATCCGATCCAGATTCGTAATTTTGGTTTTGAGGCGCTGGCGATTGAAAAAGATACAGGTACGAGTGATGCGCAAAAAGGTTATTTAAAGCAAACCACTTATAGTTCATCGCATGAGTCTGTGTTTGATCGTGGTTTAGAGACTGGCTTTACTGGCTTAAATATGCATGGAAATTTAGCCCTATCGGGAACAATGAAGTTTTTTAGCTGTAATTCTACTGCAACGTCACGTTGTTAATTCAATCACATAAGGAACTGTGAATGAGTACAAACAAAATTATAAAACTCAGTGTGTTGGCTTCAAGTGTTTTATTGGCGCAGCAGATTTATGCTTTAGAAGCACTTTCAGATCAAAGCTTGCGTACTGTTTCAGGGCAGGATGGAATTAGCTTAAGTTATGAAACAGACCGAGTAACCATTGACCAATTAAATTGGAAAGACAATACCAATTTCTCAAATGGTACTTCAGGGAATCTGAATCTTTCCTTGAATAATATTGAAGTGAGTAAAATTGATAATAATAAAATTGGCGGAAAAGTTAAGCTTGATGTGGGCACCAATGCCAATAAAACCGGAATGCGGATAGAGGCAGTGGTTAATCCTGCCAATATTCATATTGCCAAAGTGGCTGTGTGTGGCGATGGTACGCGTGGTGCAGATTGCGCGAACCAAAACACCTTGGGTGCTTTAACTCTGCAAAATCGGGCACCGATGAATTTTGTCTTAGAAACGCGGAGTGGTTTATTTAACTCAAAAGATAAAGCCTATTTGGAATTTGGTCTGCAAAATGCCAATATTTTCCACACGCTAAAAAATGGTAATCAATATAACCAATTTATTCTAAAAGATTTTAACTTTAATTTTAAAGGGACTGGTTATTTATATTTAGATGCCAATAAAGGCATGGTGTTATCGACAAACTCTCCAAATGCTTCAGATAGCACAGTGAATGAAGTTGTCCTTGAACGTGTTCAAGATTTGGATAATCCGGGTAAGACGCGACCAGGGTTTAATATTGATGTGCGGTATAAAACCAATGTCGGCAATGATGGAAAATCGTATACCGCCAATGAGAATACAGACCAACTCAATTCCATTATTCGTTTAGGTGCATCTGGACGACTCCGAGATGCAGAAATCTCGGTCAATGCTGACCGCACGAATTTGGGTGGTGCAGAAGGAGCTTCAACGTCAAGCACTCAAATGACGGGTTCAACGGGGTTACATCTGAATGTGAAAACCAGTTTTACCCGTGATGAGAAAAATGCATCTGGAGTCGTGACTGCGGAAGGAACAAAATTTGAGCTTGGGCATACGGGTAAGAATTCTTATGCCATAGAGTTTGGTAATTTAACCCCATTACAAATTCGGACTCAAAGTGGTGCTAGTTTGGTAGCCAATAATAATTTGGCCTATATTAATTTTGGTGACATTTATATTAATGCGGTGCAAACCAAATCATTAGAGTTTGAAATTGGGCAAAATATTGCCAAACTATTGGGTAAGCAAGCAGGCATTGGTCGTTATAATTTAAGTAATAATGCACAGAATGCTGTCGCAATTGCAGTACGGGGCATGGATTTCCAAGCCATTGCACGCAATGCCAAATTTATTGCCAATAACAGTAATGATGCAAGCCATCAAATTACGACCCAAAGTGCAACATGGGGGCTGGGCATTCCCATTTATAATTTGAATGCCAATTTAGGTTTATACGGCATGACTTATGGTGCAAATAATGCTGAAGCCATTGGTTTCGGTTTAACCATGTCCACACAGGGACGTGATGCAGCAGGCACTAAAACTACTTCGATTATTTTGATTGATGGTGCTCCGAATAGTTTCAATACTGCGGAAGAGGTGAACTACTATACGGGGCTACGCAATATTGATTTCTTTATGGATGCGCAAGGCGTACTGGCAATGGAACAATCAGGCATTAAATTAGACATGCCGCGTTTAGTCATTGCAATGGGTGCCGAGATTGCATTAGGGCAGCTACCAGGGAGTCGCTATGAAGCTGCTGCCTGTGCCAATGCCGCAACCACAAGCTTAAATTGTTTTGTTCCAGTCAATAGTTTTACCAATACGGATGATGTGTTATTCGGATTGGCATTGCGTTTGGATTCTTCCGCACAATTGAATATCTTACCGGGCACTGCAGCAGATAACCATTTAGCCATTCAAGGCAATATTAAGCTAAATGCTTCAGATGCCACCACCAATAAAAACTATCTACATTTGACCAATGTTCAAGACAATGCAACGATTGGTTTTGACCGAATTCAAGGTGAACTTGATTTGAATGCCAAAATTTTAGTAGAGAAGGATCAGGTTAAATTTAATAATAACATTCGTTTAAATCCAACTAATCAGGCTGCTGGGGTTTTAAAAGCCGATGTAAATTTATACCCGACAGCAGATCGAGCGCAGAATTTAGGCACAATGGTGTTCACTGGCGGGAATATTCGTAGCAGTTTTGGCATTACCCCAAGATAAAAAGAATGAAAGGAATTTAAGTGGTCATGAAGACGAAATTATTATTAAGCATTTTACTGGCTACCGCTGTTACACCTGTCATGGCAAAAAGCTTGCAAAGCCTATCTGATCAGGAGTTATCGGATGTATCGGGTCAAGCTTTATTAACCTTGCAGTATTTACAGGGCACGACACAAACCGACCAAAAAGGGGACACTTATAATCAATCCAATATCGGGTTTTATAAGTTGGGTTTAGAAGCGGTTATGGAGTTGAATGCCAATATTAATAAACTGGCATTGGGTTGTGGTGGGGTCAACAATAGCGTGCGCGCCAGTAGTTGTGACATTGATATTGATAATATTTCTTTAAGTGGACTACCTGCAAATTCCAACTATACGTCTGATGAGCGTGCAGCAACCTCGGCTAAAATTACCAATCCATTTTTACAATTTGCGATTAAAAATCCAAGTTCAGCAGCGACGCGTGAAGTGGTGGGATTTCGAGTCAGTGCTGAGAAAATTTCAGGACTGATGACTTTGGGTACAGAAAACACTGCAACACCGAATGGGATTAACTCGTTTAGTGGTTATATGAAAACTAAAACTGCATCAGGTACAGCCGTAACTCAGGCACGTAATATGACGTATGCAGATACAGGGTTAACGATTAATGGTATTGTGCAAGGCCGATTATTGGGAAGTAGTTCTGGAACAACCTGTGTCGATGGTTTTTTAGATCCTTGTTATGATATTTCTTATACCTCGAATAATTATAATTTAAGCCTTTCTTCAACTTCTGCCCCTTTTACCATTAATTCAACCATTGTGTCGGGAACGAGACTCAAAGATGTGGTGTTAAAAGGCAGTGGGACTGTAGGGCAGATTGACTTTAGTGGACAATTAAAGGCGACAGTGGCTGGTTTTTTGAATTTGGATAAGCAGGTAACAGGCAATATTACAGGTTTGAAAACCGACATTACGGTCAATCAGAATTTGGGTTTAATTCATGCGTTATACTTAAATAACCCTGCATCCTTATCATTGCAATCACAAAAGATCTTATGGCCGGGTGCCGCTGTTGCAGCCAATCAAGGTTGGTGGTTGTCGATGGAAGATGAAGTGGAATTGGGAAGTTTAAGTCCAACCACGCAAGTCGCGATTACCAATGAAGTATTAAAGCAAACCATTGCTGGGATTAATAAAGACTTAACCGAGCATCCACGAAATTGTGGAAACCTCTTAACAGGATGTGTGGGAGGGTCTGCTTTAGTCGTGGGTAATGTACCTATGAATAGCACGACTTTGGATTTCCCACTGACCAACTTAACCTTGCAAGGGCAGAATTTCCGATCCAACTGTTTTGGTGGGATGAAGTTTTGTTAATTCAGTTTTAATAAAAAAAATCCCGCAAGTTGCGGGATTTTTTATGCTAAGTAAAAAAATTACTTGGCAATTTTTGCTAATAATTCATCTTTAGAAATGTTCACAGATTCAGCATCGGTACGGCCTTTATATTCAAACGTACCTGCATCCAGACCTTTCTCACCAATCACGATACGGTGTGGAATACCCGTTAACTCAAGATCGGAAAATTTCACGCCAGGACGTTCGTTACGATCATCGAGTAATACATCATAACCCGCAGCAGTTAACTCCGCATATAAAGCTTCAGCAGCCTCTAAAGTACGTGGAGATTTGTGCGCATTCATCGGTACAATTGCAACTTCAAACGGGGCAATTGCAGATGGCCAAATGATGCCTTTCTCATCGAAATTCTGCTCGATTGCTGAAGCGACGACACGTGTAACCCCAATGCCATAACAACCCATCGTCACAGTAAATGGTTTGCCATCTTCCCCCAATACTTTACAGCCTAAAGCTTCTGAGTATTTTTGACCCAATTGGAAAATATGACCCACTTCAATTCCGCGTTTAATTTGCAGCGTACCTTTACCATCTGGAGATGGATCGCCTTCAACTACATTACGTAAGTCGTAAACTTCGGTGAATTGAGCATCGCGTTCCCAGTTTACACCTGTTGCATGTTTGTCTGCTTCATTGGCACCCGCCACAAAGTCTGACAGTACCGATGCAGCACGATCTACAATGACTGTTAAACCTTTTTCAACTAAACCTTGTGGTCCACAGAAACCAGCAGTTAAACCAAGCGCTGCAAGCTGTTCTTCTGTTGCAAACGTTAATGGTGATGCAATCAATGGGTGCTTCTCAGCTTTAATTTCATTCAACTCATGATCGCCACGTAAGAAGAGTGCGATAACAGGTGTTTGCCCATTTTCATCAGCTACACCTTGTACCAACAATGCTTTAACAGAGTGTGCAGGATCAGAATTCAAGAATGCAGAGACATCAGCAATGGTTTTTTGATTTGGTGTATCGACAACTTCCAAAGCTTGGGTTGGAGCAGCACGCTCACCGACCAATACTGCTTCAGCCATTTCAATGTTGGCTGCATAGTCTGATTCGGTCGAGAAAGCGATATCATCTTCACCACTTGAAGCCAAAACATGGAATTCATGTGAACCTGAACCACCAATTGAACCTGTATCCGCTTGTACTGGACGGAAATCTAAACCTAAACGGGTGAAAATGTTGCAATAGGTTTGATACATCAAATCATAAGTTTCTTGTAAAGATGCTTGATCTGCATGGAAAGAATAAGCATCTTTCATAATGAATTCGCGTGAACGCATTACACCAAAGCGTGGGCGAATTTCGTCACGGAATTTGGTTTGAATTTGGTAGAAATTAATTGGTAATTGCTTATAACTTTTTAATTCATTACGCGCTAAATCAGTAATCACTTCTTCGTGGGTCGGACCCAAAACGAATGGATTATCATGACGATCTTTGAAGCGTAACAATTCAGGACCGTACTGTACATAACGACCCGACTCTTCCCAAAGGCTGGCAGGTTGCGCCACAGGCATGAATACTTCAAGCGAACCTGAACGGTTCATTTCTTCACGCACAATCGCTTCAACTTTATTTAGCACACGTACGCCCATCGGCAGCCAAGTGTATAAACCTGAAGCCAATTTACGAATCATGCCCGCACGGAGCATAAGTTGATGTGAAATAACTTCAGCATCGTTTGGGGTTTCTCTTAACGTTGCAAATAAAAAGCGACTCGCGCGCATGAATACTGTCCTAATATTAATCGTGAAGGATAATCCAATCTAAAATGAAACAGCCACTCGATGCTGACTGTCCATTGAACTGCCATGGATTATGCCATGATTTTCTGTTTGAGACGAAGTAGAAAATTCTTAAAGTCATCTAAGTAAGTAAAGATCACAGGAACCACCACCAAGGTGAGTAGGGTAGAGGTAATGACCCCGCCAATCACGGCATGTGCCATAGGGGCACTTTGTTCTCCACCTTCACCAAGTCCGAGTGCCAGCGGAATCATACCCATGACCATCGCGCTGGTGGTCATTAAAATTGGTCGCAAACGGGTTTTACCTGCTTGTAAAATCGCATCATAACGGCTGCTGCCAGATTCCATGGCCTTTTTAATAAAGTCGATCAGTAAGATGGCATTTTTGGTGACCAGTCCCATCAGCATAATGATGCCAATAATCGAGAAAAGGTTCATGGTCGAATTGAATAAGAATAGGGCTAAAAATACCCCAATCAGCGATAGTGGGAGTGAGGCCATAATGGCAGCAGGGTGAATAAAGCTATTAAACTGCGAACCTAAAACAATATAAATAAACACAATCGACAAGGTAATTGCCGTGAGTGCATATCCTGCCGATTCAGCCATATCCGCATTTGCCCCTTGGGTATCAAAGCTATAACCCGCAGGCAGTTTAAAATTATCCTGAATTTTTTGTATATCGGCCCCAATATCACCTGCAGGGCGTCCAGCCGTATTGGCTTCAACCAAGACTTCTCGTGCCAAATCACGACGATTAATTTGAGAAGCACCTAAACTTTGTTCTAGGCTGGCAATACTGCTCAGTGGCACCAAAATATTTTGCCCAGACTGATCTTGTTTTGCAGAGCTAATGTATAAATTGGCTAAATCACTCGGTAGGCTACGCTGGCTTTCGGCTAGTCGAACATTGACATCGTAAGTTTCACCTTTGTCATCTTGCCACGAGGTGACATCATCACCCGCAATTAAGGGGCGTACAACATTGGCAATTTGACTGACCGATAGGCCTAAATCATTGGCCAAAACCCGATTAATATGGACTGCCAAGTTGGCTTTAGGTTCTTTGAGTGAACTTTCTAAGTCGACAACGCCTCTAACCTGAGCAACCTCTTGCATGAATTGGTCTGAGATCTTTTGAAGTTGATTTAAGTCAGGTCCTTTAATCGAAATCATGATCGGTTTTTGCCCACCAGAAACATTTTCATCGGCGGAGGCAACCGAAGTGACACTAATTCCTGCAATACTTTTAAGACGATCACGAAATTCATTGTTGAGTTGAATCAGTGTCTTATCGCGTTGTTGGCGTGTAGTTACCGTCACACGCAGGCTGACATGGTTTTTCCCGCGATCTGTAACGCCGTTAATCACGCCATAAGTGCCCAAGACCTCAGGATTTTGTCTTAGAATTTGCTCCACTTGTAACAGTTTGGCTTGTGAATATTCCAAAGATGCATTGACTGGCGTTTCAAATTTAATTCGAATCTGTGCTTTATCTGGCGTAGGTACAAATTCGGTACCAATCATTTTAGATAAAGCCAATGCACCAAAAAGAGAGGCTATCGCAATCATGAGCGTTATCAAGCGAAAGCGTAATGCTAACTTTAGTAAGTATTCATACACATGGGTAATACGGTCTAGCAGATGTGCAATGGCATCGAAGAAACGGCTTAATAGGTTTGGCTTTTTAGATTTTTTGCCTGAATCTGTCCAATGCGCAGAAAGCATCGGGTCAAGGGTGAAACTGACAAACATGGAAATTAGTACTGCGGTACTGACCGTTACCCCAAATTGGTAAAAGAAACGACCGATAATACCGCCCATAAAGGCAACAGGTAAAAATACCGCCACAATGGTTAAGGTGGTGGCTAAGACTGCTAAGCCAATTTCTTTGGTTCCATCTAACGCGGCACTCACATGGTCTTTACCCATATCGGCATGGCGGACAATATTTTCCCTAACCACAATCGCATCATCAATCAGTAAGCCAATGCTGAGCGACAAGGCTAAGAGCGTCATCATATTAATACTAAAGCCAAAAGCCCAAATCATGGCTAAAGTGCCCAATAAAGAGATGGGCAGGGTCATACCTGTAATAATGGTGGAGCGGAAGGAACCAAGGAAAAGTAATACAATCAAAACCGCGAGTATTGCGCCTTCAAGGATAGTTCGCGTGACATCTTGAATGCTACCACGAATGCCTTGGGAGCTGTCGACCACGACTTTGACACTGACGCCTTTGGGAAGTTGTTTTTCAATTTTGGCTAAAGCTTTACGAGTGCCATCCACCACTTGAATAATATTTGAATCGGAGTTACGCAATACATCTACCGCGACAGCAGGGTTACCATTTAAAAACGCGCTAGAGTCAAGTTCTGCCTGACTGTCTTCAACCGTCGCAACTTGTTTTAAAAAAATCGGACTGCCATTTTTGGTGGCAACGATTAAATCCCCAAAAGCGTAGGGATGAATCACTTTGGATTTAATTTCGACCACAAGTTCGGAATTGGCTTGTTTGAGGGTGCCGCCTGGAACTTCAATATTTTCACTTTTTAGAGTGTTGATGACTTGGTCGATGCCAATGCCGTAGCTTTGTAATTTATAAGGATCGATCACAATTCGGATTTGACGCTGGCTATCGCCTAATAAGTTAACCGCACCCACGCCAGATACCGTTTGTAATTCTGGCACAATCCGCTGGTCGATATAGGTACTGAGCTCACGTAAGGATTGGGTATTGGACTCAAATACAATTGACATAATTGCACTGGCAGTCGGGTCATAGCGTTCGACCACAGGGTCTTGGATTTCATCTCGAAATTCGGCAGTAACAGGCGCAATTTTGTCACGAATATCTTGAGCAGCGACAGCAGAGGGAACATCTAAGTTAAACTCAACAATGATGGTGGAAAGCCCTTCACTGGACTGTGAAATGACCTGCTTGAGCCCTGAAATGGTATTGATCCGATCTTCCATTTTTTTGGTAATTTCAGATTCAATCGTTTCAGGCGAAGCACCCGGATAAGTGGTATGCACAACAACAAATGGAAAGTCGACATCAGGAAATTCCTCCACGCTCATGCGTTGCCAAGAAGCTAAGCCGAGCACCATCAACGACAACATCATCATGATGGTAAAGACAGGATATTTTACGCTGATACGGGTTAACCACATTTTAAGACCCTAAACTCATTTGCTTTGCTGAATCGTAACGGTTTTATGCAGATCGTTATCATTGAACTTCACGCGGCTAATTTGATCGCCATTTGCAAGTCCAGAGACGACCGCAATATTTTCGCTATAGCGCTGTTCAAGTATTTGTATAGGAATGCGTTCAATTTTTTGCTGACGAATCACCCAGACATAAGGCTTTTGTTCGATGTTCTGAATCGTATCTAAGGGAATTAATTGTCCAGATGCTGAGGGGGTTGCCAGAATGTTGCCTTCGACAAAGGCGCCTATGCTCAATGGGTTGAGTGCTGAGTTTGGCGTGGCATAAAATTCAATTTGACGGCTATTTAAATCAGCAAGCGGTGAAAAGCGACTCAGTGTTGCAGTGAGTGGTTCTGGACTTCCTTGTATGCGATATTCAATTTTTTGTCCTGCTTTTAAAGCATTACGTTGATCACTTGGTAAACGTGCTTGAAGTTCTAACTGTGTTGGATCAACGATTTCAAATAAGGTTTGACCCGCTGTAACTGTTTGGCCGGGTTCAACCTGACGTTTGGTCACAACGCCTGTTATTGGGCTACGTAAAGTTCCATCTTGTTTAGCCTTGAGTGCAATATCGACAGTCGCTTGCTGCGCGTTGACATTTTCTAATTGCGCCTGATAGTCCACCTGACTTTGTTCAAATTCAACTCTAGAGATAAAACCCTGATCAAGTAACCGTTGCTTACGTTTCATCATGTTCTGAGCGAGGTTGGCTTGCGCTTTAGTCGCAGCTAAATTGGCTTTCGCTTGAGCTAAACGAGCTTCATTATCTTGATTATTAAGCTGAATTAAGATCTGTCCCTGCTCTACAGCATCACCGACATTAGCACGGACTGAAGTTGCCGTTGCAGTCACTTGAGATTGCAGACTGCTTTGATTCACAGCACGAATACTGCCTGTAAATGCAGTTTTATCTACAGATTGACCAAAATTAAGCGCAACTAAATCTTGCTGAATCAGCTCAATCTTCTTATTTTCAATGGGGGAGGGTGTTTCAGGTTGTTTTTGACATGCAGCGAGTAAAAGACAAATGCAAATAGTGAGGGCTGATGACTGAGATAATCGGGGTGCATGCTGCATCTAAATGTCCTTACTGTTGCAGGATTAGTTTTCCATGGCTTTTAAACGCGCAATGATATTCGCGTATTCAGCCTGCGTATTGCGATAATTGGTTTGCAACGCCTGAATTTGCTCTTTTTTACTGCGGATATTGGTCGAATTATTGGTGAGGTTACTTTTCAGAATTGCAGGGATGGGATCGCCTTTACGCAAATATTCCATTTCTTGTCGTTTAAATAAAATATGATCGCTTTGTAATTGTCTAAGCTGGTCTTGTTGAAAGCTGATCTGCTTTTTGAGATAGGCTAAGGCATCATCACGTTTTTGAGTTGCAACTTGGCTGTTGGTATAAGCGCGTTTTAAACGCAAATCAGCTTCACGTTGTTTTGCCTGAGCAGCACGTTGAGGTGCTTTTTTCTGTTCGCTTTCCGCATTGTAGGGACGATTGCGTTTAATCACCTGCATATTGCGGTCAAGTGCTTCATAACCATAACGAATATGATTGGGGGTGACGTTGGTACTAATATTCGCCACACCTTTGCTATCATAGTAACGATACCAAACAGCCTTTACATCTTCAGCAAAAGTAAATGCTGATTGGAGGAGCAACAGGCTAATCAGCAATAGTTTAAATGCGATTCCCTTTTCTGCAATGAAAGCAAGTTTTCGACTAAACTGACTTTTCATTGAACCCCCCACAAAAGTTAAAGTTGACTAAATTACTTATTTTTAAGTAATAATAAAGTTATATTAGAACTAATCTAGCGAAGAAAAAACCTCTATTCATCAAAAAAAATATTGGGATGAATTAAAATGTGAAATTGTTGGTGAAATTGGACGAAAGTGTCGAATTAGTTTGAAACTGTTCATTGAAAATACAAGTAAATATATGTTAAAAATGTTAGCAACTTGTAATAAAACTTTATATACCAAATGTATGTACATTCTAAAAATGGGACGGGTCATTAAATGGACGATAAATTTCAAAATCTAAAAGTCATGGTAATTGATGATTCAAAAACCATTCGTCGTACAGCCGAAACATTATTACAACGTGAAGGTTGTGATGTGGTCACCGCAGTAGATGGCTTTGAAGCGTTATCAAAAATTGCCGAAGCAAATCCAGATATTGTTTTTGTCGATATCATGATGCCACGTCTAGACGGCTATCAAACTTGTGCACTGATTAAAAACTCACAAAATTATCAAAATATTCCTGTCATTATGCTATCGAGTAAAGATGGCTTATTTGATCAGGCTAAAGGACGTGTTGTTGGTTCTGATGAATATTTAACAAAACCATTCAGTAAAGATGAACTTTTAAACGCAATTCGTAATCACGTAACAGCATAAGTTTTGTATTGGGGAAGAGCATGGCTCGTATTTTGATTGTAGATGATTCGCCTACAGAAACATTCCGTTTCAGAGAGATATTAGGCAAGCACGGATTTGAAGTCATTGAAGCTTCAAATGGTGCAGATGGGGTAACAATGGCACAAGCAGAGCTACCTGATTTGGTGCTTATGGATGTGGTGATGCCTGGTGTGAATGGTTTTCAGGCAACGCGTCAAATTGCGCGTGGCGATACGACCAAGCACATTCCAGTTGTGATTGTGAGTACTAAAGATCAGGCAACTGACCGTGTTTGGGGTAAACGTCAGGGGGCATGTGATTACTTAACCAAGCCAATTGATGAACAGCAATTGATCGATACCATTAAGCAGCACCTCAACGCAGGATAAACTATGGCAGCGAACGGATTTATCGAATTACTTCGCTTGGCGAAACGTGGCAATAAAAACTACGTTTCGACTGAGAATGAAGTAAACCGATGGTCAGGGATTGCATTTGAAATGATGGGGCAATATTTCGTTGCCCCTCTAGGTGAGGTTTCGGAAGTTATTTATCCACCCAAATATACGCCTGTTCCAAATACTCAGTCTTGGGTGATGGGACTTGCGAATATTCGTGGACGATTACTTTCTGTTGCAGATTTGCCACACTATATTTCTGGACATCGAAGCCAATATTCACCGACACAAAAAGTCTTATGTATCAGTCATCATGATCATTATGTCGGATTAGTCGTCGATCAGGTTTTGGGCATTCAACACTTTAATAAGAAAAGTTTCTTTTCTAAACACAAAGATTTAGATAGTAATTTACAAGAATATTGCCAAGGGTATTTTCATCAACATAACCAACAATGGCATGTTTTCTTATTTAGTCGTTTATTGCAAAATCCAAAATATATGAACGCATCTATAAAACTTATAAATTAAATTAGTCCCACTCATTAAGAATGAAGGCAAAATTCGGAGAGAAGCTGCATGGGCTTTAAACTAAAAAAGAAAAATGCAGGTGAAAGTACCAACCGTGCGGGTGGTAATGCTTTAGTAGCAAAATTTCAATCACAGACGGAACAGTTTTCACGTGTATTCGGTGACAGTGAAAAGTCCAAACCATTAATTTTGGGTGCAGCGTTTTGTATCGTCTTGGCCCTATTCCTTCTGTTATATCTATTCTATAGCGTACCGCGTAATAACGAATTTACCCGTAGTTTGGGTGATTTACGTCTTTTATCGCAAACGATTTCGCGTCAAGCGACAGAGGCGACTGCTTCAGGTACACCAGAAGCGATTAAAAAGTTGACAGATTCGCAAAAGGCTTTCGCTGAAAACCTTGAAACCGTGAATGATATTCAAGCGAGTACTCCAGCACTACGTGAAGTGGATGCACAATGGAAAAAAGTTTCTGAAAATATTGATTTAATTGCGTCACAACAAAAAATCATTAATCAGTTATATGACACTAACATTGCGATCAGTGAAAGTATTCCAGGTATTCAGGCTGAATATAACTTGATGGTTGACCAAATGGCACGTCAAAATATGCCAAGTAGTCAGGTCGTTATTGCGAAAAACCAGGTGTTTATTGCTGAACGTATTTTACGTTCGATTAACTCAGTATTAACAGGTACTACTAACTCAAGTGCATCAGCTGATGACTTTAGTGCGGATACTGAAACGTTTGGTTCATATTTGAATGCACAGATTAACGGCAGTGCAGAACTGGGTGTGCAACAGATTACAGAACCTGCTTTACGTGAATCTTTAGATGGTATTAAAGCGGAATATGATGAAGTATTAAAATCTGCAGCTGCAACAGTTTTAAAGAACTCCACGCAAATTGTAAAAGTACGTCAAGCTTCTTCTTCAATTTTTGAACAGTCAGATGCATTGTTAACTAACTTAAACAAGTTATCTGGCGGTACAGGTTGGTTAATTGCAATTCCTGCCTTGGGCCTAATTCTGGCACTGATTGGTTTCTTATTCTGCGGATTTAAATTACTGGCACTCCGTGGTGAAGCGGATAAGGTTCGTGTATCACGTTTACAAGAAGAATATGACCGTAACCAGAATGCGATTTTACGTTTACTCGATGAAATTGCCGACTTAGCAGATGGTGACTTACGTTCATATGCAACGGTATCTGAAGACTTTACAGGCGCAATTGCCGACTCGATTAACTTCGCGATCGACCAATTACGTGAGTTAGTTTCGCGTATTACTGAAACTTCAGCAGAGGTTGCACACTATACGCAAAATACTCAGGTCATTACCAACCAGTTAGCAGAAGCTTCTGAGCATCAGGCGCAAGAAATTGCAGGTGCCTCTGCGGCAATTAACGAAATGGCAATGTCGATTGACCAAGTATCTGCCAACGCATCAGAATCGGCAACGGTAGCAGAACGTTCAGTACAGATTGCAACCAATGGTGCAGAAGTTGTAAACCGTTCAATCGAAGGTATGGATATCATTCGTGAGCAGATTCAAGAAACATCAAAACGTATTAAGCGTTTGGGTGAGTCGTCTCAAGAGATTGGTAACATTGTTGCCCTGATTAACGATATTGCGGACCAAACGAACATTTTGGCATTAAACGCAGCGATTCAGGCATCTATGGCGGGTGAGGCAGGTCGTGGTTTCGCGGTTGTAGCCGATGAAGTACAGCGTCTTGCGGAACGTTCTGCCTCTGCAACCAAACAGATTGAAACGCTGGTAAAAACGATTCAAACAGATACCAACGAAGCCGTTATTTCCATGGAACAAACCACTTCGGAAGTTGTCCGTGGTGCGAACTTGTCTAAAGATGCGGGGGTTGCACTGGATGAAATTCAAAACGTATCGGGTAACTTGGCAAAACTGATTGCGAGCATTTCGGATGCAGCAAAACTGCAATCGGCATCTGCAGGTCATATTGCGACAACGATGAACGTTGTACAAGAGATTACTTCACAGACTACGACAGCGACCTTCGATACAGCACGTTCGGTTTCTGAACTTGCCAATATGGCGGAATCATTACGTGAATCTGTAACGGACTTCAAACTACCTGAATAAGTTAGCTATTCAATGGTATTCCGATCTGACACAGGTCGGAATACTGATCTAGTTTTAAGCATCGAAGCGCTGAACTTCTAGAAGGGAGTCAGCGTGATGATTACACTCAGGTTTTAGCGCCTTTTATGGTGGCGAGAAACGTAAGAAGCCAAAGCTATGAAAGAAATATTAAAAAATTTAGTCGATACGACAACGCTTCCAGAAGATAGTTATCTTGACCAAGATGCTGAGATTCTAGAGATCTTTGTAGAAGAAATTGAAGAAATTTTTGAAGAATTAGAGACTGTTTTTGAGCAGTGGTTAGCCAATCCTTCTGATCAGGATACGTTAACGATCATCCGACGCCATTTCCACACTTTGAAAGGTTCTGGGCGGATGGTGGGGGCAAAGTCTGCTGGTGAATTGGCTTGGGCTGTTGAAGATACTTTGAATCGTGTCATTTTTGGTTCTGTCCCTTTAGAGCAGAAGATTCAAAAATTTGCAGAAACGGTTTATCGTGTTTTTCAGTTTAAGCTTTATCCGCAGTTTAAATCGGTCAAACCGATAGAAATTGATTTAAGACCTTTGATGCTATTGGGGCAAGAACTACAACAAGGTCGATCGATTGAACCTGCACTCGAAGAATTATTATCTTTGGCAGATCAACTCAGATCTCAAGATGATTTGACTGGACTAGAGTTCAGCTCAACTCAAGCAGATCATGTCTTGGTGGAAGAAGAAGCCACAGTTGAATCAAGTGATTTGCAAGAAGTAACGACATCAATCTTCATTGAAGAAGCAGAAGAACATCTTGCAACGATTGATCACTTCTTGAAACAAAATGCTGATGAAGTGCCTGATTATAATGGCTTGATTCGTGCCTTGCATACTTTGCGTGGTAGTTCGTCTATGGCGCACATCCAGCAAATTTTTGATGCCAGTTCAAAAGTTGAAAATTTATTTAAGACGTTGTTACAAGAAGAGATTGTTTCAACTTCAAATGAGACTGCATTACTCATTCAGTATGCCGAATTTGTGCGAGATTATTTGCATATTTTACGTCAGGGTAAAGTCGAAAACTTAAGTCAAATTGATCAAACTTTTAATCAAGCATGGGAAAATTACGGCTTTAATCAAGAAGAATTTGACTCAAGTGCAAATCCACAAGGTTTGGTATCGCAATTAATTGAATTGGATATTGACCTGTTATTGGATGCGGAACTCGAATTTGAAAAACGGATTAAAAATGAATTTCCTCTTTATGTAGAGCAATTAAGCCAAAAGGCAAATTTACTCGCTGAGCATACCAATAATCGTGCATCACAAGGGATTCATGATTTTATTCAGGCTTTAGATAAATGTTATCAAACACTTCTCGCTAAACCTACATTACTCAATATTGATTATGCCTATGAGCTATTTGCTCAAGCACATCAAGAGTTTATTTATCTGTTTGATACTTTAGCTGCGGGGCAGCGTATAAGTTTATCTACACAAGCAGAAGAAGTGCTTCAGAACTTAACGGCATTTGTGCAGCAAGATCTGGAAATTTTTGATCCAGTTGAAGAAAACTCATCTGTAGAAAATACTTCTGAGCTTGAAGCAGATTTAACGGTTGAATCTGGTCATCAGGTTGCTGTCGTTAACTTTGCGACTTTGTCAAAACGCTTGCACAGTGATGCAAAACTGGTTGATGCGGAGGAAGCCAACCGACAATTTGATGAAGATCTGCTAGATATTTTCCTCGAAGAAGCTGATGAGTTGCTGATGGGGATTGATCAGGATGTTCATACATGGAGCAATGATCAATCCAATACAACGGCATTAAATAATTTAATGCGCTATTTGCATACCCTGAAGGGTGGTGCAAATATGATTCAAGCCACGCACATTGGTTTAATTGCGCATGAATTAGAAACCATTTATGAGCGTATTATTAATCAGCAAATCCAAGCCTCACCGGCTTTAATTCAGATTGTTCGTCTGGTTCAGGACAATATTGCTGATCGTATTCAAACAATTCGAGAAGAAAAAGTTGATTACCCAGCTCCCGAAGCGATTGATATTTTAAATAATATTCAAGCTTTGGTTGCAGGTTCTGTGGTATCGACAGATACAGAAGTAGTTGCTGAACAAAAGCTACCTGCTGTTGAACACGTAGCGGCATATGAAGCTACGACCATTGAGCCACCAGCGGTACAGCCTGTACATGCTGAAGTCAGTTCATTTGAAGAAGAACCTGAAACTGCAGATTGGGTTGAACCAGTTTCACAATCGAACACTGTTGAGCCATCACATCAAGCTGAATCTTTGATACTTGATGAGAGTGTGCGCTCAATTGTCGAAGAAACCTTCTTCGAAGAAGCCGCAGAAATTTTCGATACCATGGAAAAACTGTTGCAGGCTTGGTCCGAACAACGTAGTGACCGTAGTTTATTGCTTCAATTGCAACGTGCAGCGCATAGCCTCAAAGGTGGTGCACGCATGGTTGAAATTGAGCCTGTAGGGGCGATTGCCTATCGTTTAGAAAGTGCCTTTGAACAGTTTGCAGTTCATCATTTCAATTCCAATGTTTATGATCCCTTATTGAAAACCACGATTACTTGGTTAAGACATGCAATTTTTGATCATGATTATAGTAATTTCGATAGTTTAAAAGCGGGCTTGGAAGCGATTGAATATGCAGATGTTACTGTTCAATTACCAAGCCGTAATCAAACAGCCCACATGCAAATTACTGCACCAAGCTTTGAATTTATTCAAGGAGATGGAGCAGAACCACCTGCAATGATGGGCGAGTGGGAAAGCTTTGGAGCGAATGATCAATCGAATGAGATGATTCGAATTTCAGCCGATTTGATTGAGAAAATGATTGATTTGTCAGGCGAAAATTCGATTAACCGTTCACGTATCGAAATGGACCTTGGTCAATTGGGCAATACACTGAATGAAATGGAATTGGCGATTAAGCGTCTTGCAGACCAGCTGCGTCGAATGGAAGGTGAGTTAGAGTCGCAAATTATTGCTAAACATGGCAGTGAAGTGGGTCGATACGCTGACTTTGACCCTTTGGAAATGGACCAATATTCATCGTTAAATCAGTTGTCTAAATCCTTGGCGGAATCTGCTTCGGACTTGGTCGATTTCAAGAGTACATTGGCTGAAAAAATTCGTGATACAGAAGGTCTGTTATTACAACAATCTCGTATTCAAGCCGAAATTCAAGAAGGCTTGATGCGAACACGCTTGGTGCCATTCTCACGTTTATTACCTCGTTTACAACGTATTGTGCGCCAGACGGCTTCAACTCTAAACCGACCTGCTGAGTTGATTGTCAATAATACTGAAGGGGAACTGGATCGTACTATTCTTGAGCGTTTAGTGACTCCACTCGAGCATATGTTACGAAATGCCGTCGACCACGGTATTGAAGATCCTGCTCAGCGTCAGTTAGCGAACAAGCCTGAAATTGGAAAAATTGAACTCAATATTAGTCGTCAAGGTACGGATGTTGTGGTCGAATTCCATGATGATGGTAAAGGGATTGATGTTAATCGAATTAAAGAAAAAGCCATTTCTTTAGGTTTGATGAAAGCGGAACAATCACTTGAAAAAGAAGAGATTCTACAGTTTATTTTCCATCCAGGTTTCAGTACAGCACAGCAGATTACCCAAATTTCTGGGCGTGGTGTGGGGCTGGATGTCGTACAAAGTTCAATTAAGGCATTAGGTGGTCATGTCGCTGTAGACTCAATACTTGGAAAAGGAACCAGTTTTAGTATCCGTGTTCCAACGACTGTGGCTGTAAGTGATGCCTTAATGGTGAAATCTGGCGATCAGCAATTTGCGATTCCTTTGGCACAAATTGAGCGTATCGTTCGAATTGCACCAACAACTTTGGAAACTTACTTTAATAGTAAAGAAGATTATTTCAAGATTGATAACCAAAGCTATAAGTTACGTTATCTTTCGGAATTTGTTTCTAATCAGCCTTTACCACGCTTAAGTAGCATTGCTCATTCATTGCCTGTACTGTTGATTAAAGGCAATAGCGGTCAAACTATTGCTTTATTGGTTGATCAATTGGTTGGCTCACGTGCGCAAATTGTTGTAAAACCGATTGGTCAGCAATTTGCTGCAATTGGTGCGATTGCTGGTGCAACTATTCTGGGTGATGGTCAGGTGTGTTTGATTTTGGATGGTCAAAATATTGCCCGTCAAATACAAACAACACAGCGTGTGAAACATGGTCATGACCAACGTGAATACCGTTACAGTGATACACGTCGTTTAATTATGATAGTGGATGACTCAGTTACAGTACGTAAAGTGACCTCGCGCTTGTTAGAGCGACAAGGTTATGATGTAGTTACTGCGAAAGATGGTGTCGATGCCATGGAGCAGTTAGAAAACGTTAAACCAGATTTAATGTTACTGGATATTGAAATGCCGCGTATGGATGGATTTGAAGTGACGAACTTGATTCGCCATCATGAAGTTCATAAGCAATTGCCAATTATCATGATTACATCACGTACGGGCGAAAAGCATCGTGAACGTGCATTTAGTTTGGGTGTAACCCACTACATGGGTAAACCATTCCAAGAGGCTGAATTGTTGAATAACATTGAAAGTCTTTTGACTGTGAAACAGGGGTAATTCGATGAGTGAAAAAATCGCGAATAAATCGGTTTTAGACCAAATTAGTCAGCAAGAGTTACATCATCTTATTACCGTTTCTACTGGATTTATTGATGCCTACATCATTCAGTGCTACGGCAAAGTCGCGATGTTATTGCCGCAGAATATCGTGCTTTCTGCATTGGATAGCCAGACACAGGTATCTTCAGTGGAGTGGCATGATGTGAAATTACCTGTTTATGCAGTGAATGATCCTGCGAAAGAAACAGGTGTTGCACTGGTAATCGAAGGTGATGATGTCAGTCAACGCTTTGCATTAATGTGTAATGAAATGCCGAAATCTGTGCGTGTTCGTATTTCTGAGGTGGTTGACGAAGAAATGACAGTTACCGATCCAATGGTATTTCAGTACGTGAGAATGGGTGAACAAACTTTCCAAGTCCCGAATGTTGTCCAGATTCAAAGCAGTCTAGGCATCAATTAGACAGGATTCAATAAAAAACCCATGTTGAACATGGGTTTTTTATTGCCTGCTTGATCTGAAATTTTAAGTTAATAAACCTTCCAGAATTTGCTCATAAATCTCGGTCAAAGGCTCTAAATCGGCTACATTTACGTGCTCATCAATTTGATGGATACTGGCATTAAGTACCCCCAACTCAAGCACTTGAGCACCTGTAGGCGCAATGAAACGCCCATCCGATGTACCGCCACTTGTAGACAATTCAGTTTCGCGACCAGTGACATTACGAATTGCATTTTGAGCTGCGCTCACCAATTCGCCGACTGGGGTTAAGAATGGTAAGCCTGAGTGCGTCCATTGGATTTCATAAGTCAAACCATGACGATCTAAAATTTCTAAGACACGAGTTTTTAATTCTTCTGCAGTGACTTCTGTAGAATAACGGAAGTTAAACGTCACGGTCATTGTGCCTGGTACGACATTAGTAGCGCCTGTACCTGCTTGAATATTAGAAACTTGGAAAGAAGTTGCAGGGAAGTATTCATTGCCATGATCCCAAACGGTATCACAGAGTTCTGCAACGGCTTTAGACGCCATGTGAATTGGGTTAATTGCAAGATGAGGATAAGCCACATGACCTTGCTTACCTTTGACTGTAAGTACCGCATTTAATGAACCACGACGCCCATTTTTTACGATATCACCCAAATGATGCGTACTTGATGGTTCACCCACAAGACACCATGTCATTTTTTCTTGGCGAGCTTCTAGGGTTTCAATGACTTTGACAGTTCCATTAACCGCAGGACCTTCTTCATCAGAGGTGATTAAGAATGCGATTGAGCCTTTGTGATTTGGGTGTTTAGCCACAAATCGTTCCGATGCCACCACCATTGCCGCCAATGCAGTTTTCATGTCTGCACTACCACGACCATAAAGTTTGCCATCCCGAATTTCTGGAATAAACGGCTCTGAATGCCAAGCATTTAAGTTGCCTGTTGGTACTACATCTGTATGACCTGCGAAACAGAACACTGGAGCTTCAGTCCCTTTACGCGCCCAAAGATTATCAACATCATCAAAACGCATAGGCTCAATGTTAAAACCAATTTTTGCTAAACGCTCAGCCATAATGTTCTGACAGTCATGATCGACAGGGGTAACAGAAGGTTGACGGAGTAATTGCAGACTAAGTTCGAGTGTTTCAGAGTGATTCATACAGAAAAGCAAATGAAAAATATGCTGCTATGATAGGCGAATCGAATCAATAAAGGGAGTTTTGAGATAAAAAAACCTTACCGTTTTGATAAGGTCTTAATGCTCTTAGGGGGATTATAATTTGTCAGCAGTTTTTTCAGCACTACCTGTAACGACATCTCCAACTTTGGAAACATCTTTACCTACACCTGCGACCGTATTACAGCCTGCAAGAAAAAAAGTGAGTAGTAATGAGATCGCAATTGCTTTTTTCATGATGTTCTCCAAAACATGAGTTATTATCTTGAACATATATAGATTAAAAAACAATCAAACTAAACAGTATAATGATTTGATTATAAAAAAGTTAAAGAATGTATATGGCATCCTTTTAAGATTGGGTGTAATGCTGGAGCAAAGGACGGTTACGATACATATAAAAGTTTTGTTTTCCATCTTTACCTTGATAGCAATACAAGCCATCAGTCCAGAGTAAGGGGGTTACACTGGTTGCAGCCGCGTGAGGGCAGAGCCATTCATGCCGCTGTAAACGATAAGGTGATGCCGTGTGAGGGATAAAATCATAGCCCCAAATGCCCATTCTTCTGTGCTGATTCACCCAATGGGGTATTTCTTGTATTGCTGAATACAGCGGCACATAAAGTTGACCTTTTAATACGACGAAACGTTGCTGTATTTTATGGTTTAGTGCTTGATCAAACTGAAATTGCTTTTGCGTGAAATGGTTTAATTTGCGTTTTAATGTATCTGTTCGATTGAGTCCATACCAATGTGGAAAAGAAAAATCACATTCTGCTAAATAATATTTTAATGCCACTTCCCAATGTTCAATTTGATTGGTTTGCGTATTTTTAAGTAAAAAATCCAATTCACCTAAAGTTTTTGGGCCAGCAATTTGCTGAATGCTATGCCCTAAAAGCGCATAAGGGTGATAATTATCATCACGTAACCAAAACCAAATAAACATTTCAAAGCGTAAGCCGAGTCGAGTGCTTTTTAATTGGTTTAAAAAATCTTCCAATTCAGTTGGATGCTGATCTAAATACTGTAATCGCGTTTGATAGAGATGAAAATATTGTGTCCAAACGAGCTCAGTATGAAATTGAAATGATTGTTGGATATCAAATTGATCTGGATAAGCGCTCAGAATATTGGGACTAGCAAGACTGAAAGCCAATTGCCGCACCAGTGGATTTTTAAAATTGAGCCATGGTTCAAAAAGATGGTCTTGTTGTAAGGTCAAAAACATAGAGAAAACCGAAATGGCAGAACAATGTAAAGAATTTAAAAAGGATAAAGTGTAAAAACATTTTATACTAGCGCAATTCTAGATTAGGGCTTGAAGATGAAGATATTGTTTTGGCGAAGTTTAGTGGTGCTTTTTGTCATCCTTGGCTTTATTGGTGCAATACTACCGGGTATGCCAACAACAGTATTTTTAATTTTAGCAGCATGGGCGGCTTCAAAAGGTTGGCCACAAGTTGATGCGTGGTTATTGAATCACCCCAAACATGGCGCAACACTACGTGCATGGCGTGAAAATGGCACTGTACCGCGCAAAGCTAAATGGATTGCATCGATCATGATGTTGCTCAGTGGCGTGCTGATGTTATTTACAACAGCGCCTTTTGCAGTCAAAGTCTTTACAGATTTGACCATGTTGATTGTGGCGATTTGGTTGTGGTTACGCCCAGAACCAGTTTCGAGTGAAGTACGATAGATTATGCACATAACAAGTTGCACGTTTTTTAGGACATCTCAATGCAATATTCATTACAACAAGCAGATATTTTAATAGATTTGGCAGAGCAAACATTACAACTGCCAAAGCATAATAAGTTTTATGTAATTTCATCGGGTAAAAATGGGATTGGTGAACAAGAAAATAGCGGTAAGACACCCAGAGGATGGCATCAAGTGGCATTAAAATTTGGTGAGTTTGCGCCAATCAATGCCGTCTTTATCGCACGTAAAGAAACAGGAGAGGTTTATGATCAGGAGCTTGCTACAGCGTTTCCAGAACGAGACTGGATCTTGTCACGTATTTTATGGCTATCGGGTTTAGAGCAGCAGTTTAATCAGGGTGAGGGGTGTGACACCTTTAATCGCTATATTTATATTCATGGCACACCAGATACCGAACCAATGGGTATTCCAATGTCGCATGGTTGTATTCGCATGCGCAATCAAGATGTGATTGAGTTATTTGAACTGATTCCTGAAAATGCTTTGGTCTATATTTCGGAACAAACTTTAAATTTAAGCTAAAACACAGATATTTTTATCTATAGGTTGAAAATGTTTGAGAAATAAAGAGAGAGTGATGCATAAAAAATATGCACATTTTTAAAATAACATACAGAATTTGCTTGTTTTTATAGCAAAACACTTATTTTTTAATCACTCAAACATAAAATTATGAAAACAGTGAGAAAAGCGTTTGACACTCGGTCAGGATTCTCTATAATGCACCACACAAACGATGAAGACGTTAAGGGCGCTTAGCTCAGTTGGTAGAGCGTCTGCCTTACAAGCAGAATGTCGGCGGTTCGATCCCGTCAGCGCCCACCAAGCCTTTACGTTAAACTCTCAGTGCAGCGGTAGTTCAGTTGGTTAGAATACCGGCCTGTCACGCCGGGGGTCGCGGGTTCGAGCCCCGTCCGCTGCGCCACTTGATGAGTTTGATAATTGTTTGTACCACAAATGCGATATTGTGTAAGTGCAGCGGTAGTTCAGTTGGTTAGAATATCGGCCTGTCACGCCGAGGGTCGCGGGTTCGAGCCCCGTCCGCTGCGCCATTTACACAAAATAGCTTTTGAGGGCGCTTAGCTCAGTTGGTAGAGCGTCTGCCTTACAAGCAGAATGTCGGCGGTTCGATCCCGTCAGCGCCCACCATAATCTTTGCGATGCAGCGGTAGTTCAGTTGGTTAGAATATCGGCCTGTCACGCCGAGGGTCGCGGGTTCGAGCCCCGTCCGCTGCGCCATTTCAAAGAAGTTTTACAGTCTGACAAGCTGTGTTTTAAAAGATAAGCTTTGTTGTTTATCTTGCATCATAAAAATAGTGATGCTATTTTTAATGCCTTAGGGCGCTTAGCTCAGTTGGTAGAGCGTCTGCCTTACAAGCAGAATGTCGGCGGTTCGATCCCGTCAGCGCCCACCATAATTTTGACAAATTATGGATTTTGGTTTTAAGAATTCCGTGTTGCAGCGGTAGTTCAGTTGGTTAGAATATCGGCCTGTCACGCCGAGGGTCGCGGGTTCGAGCCCCGTCCGCTGCGCCATTTTAATATCTTATTTCCCTGAATAAGATGTTTAGTCCAGATAAAGCACCTTTATCTCGGTTTTATAAAAATAGGTCTCTATTTTTATTTTTCAGGGCGCTTAGCTCAGTTGGTAGAGCGTCTGCCTTACAAGCAGAATGTCGGCGGTTCGATCCCGTCAGCGCCCACCATATATCTCCTTCATATTGTTTAAACTCAGTCTTTTATATAGAATTCATTACTCAATAATAATTCGCTATATATCATTGACATGAGAAATCCTTATCAGCGTAAAGCTGCATCTAAAAGCCATAATTCCAGCCCGAGTGCGCAGAATACCTATCGGCAATTTATTGAAAATATGGTTGATCAAGGATCTGTGAGTGCTTTATATCAGGATGGTTGGGCATTATGTGCAACCCCAACAGGGCAACGTGCATTTGCAATCTGGCAAAATAAAAATTTAGCTAAATTGTTGATTAGAGACAATTGGGCGCATTATGAATTGAGAGAAATTACTCTTAAAGATTTGGTGGAAAAACTGATTCCCTATTTAAGAAAGGAACATACCACCATTTCAATGGACTTAACTCCTGAGGGGCAGAATATTTTGGTTGCACCAGAAAAACTATTGTTAGATTTAAAAAATTATTTATACCAAGTCTATATGCAAAAACCTGAGTTGTTTCAGGATATGAAGCTTCCTCTGCCTCGACATATTCGGCTAAATTAATCCTTAAAATTCATTGAAGAGCCAACCACTAGCATAAGCAAAATATTCTCTAAGCCATGAATTATAACGGTTAATTAAAGGTGTGGGCGCGGCTACAGTAATGATATGACTATAGCCTTGTTTACGGGCAATCGCGGCAGCTCTTAAGGTATGAAAATCACTGGTAACGATGGCAATGGGTTCATTCAATTGAATATTGAGCTGAGCTAGAATCGGTTGGCTATTCTTTAGATTTAAATCGGTACTGGTACTTTTGTCCTCCAACCAAATACGAGTAGGGGAGATCGAGAAATTTTGCTGAACGTACTTTGACATCACTTCGGCTTCAGTGAATTTTTCTTGAAAATCTAAACCGCCCGTCATAATGAGGGGAACGTTAGGTTGTTGTTTGGCCAGTGCCGCAGCTTGGTCTAAGCGTTGTGCTAAGGTGGCGGAAGGTTGTCCGTTCTCTATACCACTCCCCAAAACAATAATGGCTTTCACAGGGGCTGGCTGAGTATTGTTTTGAGTTGCTAGCTGTAAATAGCCAAAAAAGCAAACTACACTCGCGCTCCAAAGTAGAAAACCTAAGCAGCCCACACGCCAGATGATATTTCTGAATCGTGTTTTATGAATCAAAATTTGAATTTTAGGGTAGAAAGTTGCAAAGATCAGAAGTCCTAATCCAATCAACAGCGGCAGTATAGTACCTAAATGAATTTTATTGAGACTGATTAAGTAAGCCCCATCCAGAAAGAGTGCAGTTCCAATGAGTGCTGCGCATAGTCTTTTTAATGGTGTTGATTGCATAGGTATAGATTGGATTTATATATTTATGATGAATGGTAACCGAGTTTAAGGCATTGCTGTTTATGATATCGAGTTGATCAATAAAAAACCGAGCTTATTTAAGCTCGGTTTTTTATTTTATGCTACTGCTATTTAGTAGACATCGCGACGATAGCGACCATCTTGGCGAAGTTGTTCTACCGTATTTTCACCCAGAATGTCGATGAGGGCTTGATCAACATCACTGGCCATTCCTTGAATGCTACCGCAGACATAAATCACCGCACCACGATTGAACCATGAGATCAGTTCTACTGCGTGATTACGTAGAACATGATGGACGTATACTTTTTCTGACTGATCTCGTGAGAAAGCTAAATCCAGACGTTGCAGCATGCCTGTGGTTTGCCATGCTTCAATGGTGCTTTGATAGAAAAAGTCATGTTCACGTTGACGTTCACCAAAGATGAGCCAGTTTTGTGTGTAATTTGCACGAACTCGAGCATGGATCAGACTCATCAGTCCAGCAATGCCTGTTCCATTCCCAATACAGATGATAGGGCGATTGTCATCAATGAGGTGGAATGATTCATTGTTGCGAATACGGAGAGCAATCTCTTGTCCAATTTCAGTATGTGCAGTTAACCAGCCAGAACCTAAACCCAGCTCGCCTGTGTGATCACTTTGCTGACGCACCACCAAACGCAGTGTTTGCTGCGATGGAATGCTGGCAATCGAATATTCACGCGAAGCCAAAGTTTGCAGTTGCTCAAGCAAATGTTCCATGTTGGCAAAAGGTTCAACATCGGTATTCAGTTGTTTATTCCATAAAGCCTGTTCAATTGAAACAGCTAAAGATTCCACCTGAGTCTGGGGTGCGATTTGATGTTTCTTCATAAATGCAGCAATACGCGCAGGACTATTGCCAGGTTGAATTTCTGCAATATCACCCGCTTGCCAATGTGCTTCATGTTTGGCTTGCAGTTCGATATTAAATGCAGGTGCACCAAGACTATTGGGATTCAATAAATCACGTTGGGTTAATGTCCAGCGATCAAATGTTTTATCGATGTGCATGGCTTGTAGGTCAAGCTTGCTGCTTTTTGCTAGAGCATGATTCCAACGCTGAATATCTTCATGGTTGGCATTATCGACTTCTATGGTATCGAATAGTGCATGAGCTTGATTTTGTTTAAGCCAAGCAGCGATAGCATGTCCAAAACTACAATAGCTGTCTGCATATTCTTTAGACCCTAAGGCCAATACTGCAAAATGTGTATGGCTTAAATCTATTTTAGTGTTTAGTATTTTCTTGGCAAAACCAGCAGCAAGATCAGGTGCATCACCTGTACCGTAAGTGCTGGCAACAAACAAGATTTGTTGAGCAGATTGCAGATCTTCTAGAGTTAGTTGTTGCACGGTTTTGACCGTAACAGGTTGGCGAGCCTCTTGTAGACTGGTGGCTGTACGCCAAGCCAACTGTTCTGCGACACCTGTTTGCGAAGCATAAGCAATCAGCCAAGGTTTTGCATTTGGATCTACAGTAATACTGTGATGGCTTGCACGTACTGCTTGGGTTAATTTTTTCTGCTTACGACGTTTAAGATACAGCATCCATCCAGTGACAAAAAACAATGGCATTGCAAGTGCAGCAAGCATGGCAAAGAAGTGATATACAGGCCCAAAGAAGCTACCACGGTGTACAGGCAGCATACTGCTCATGATTTTCTCATTGAGCTTTTTGTCTGCATATAATTCAACATCTTGCACGGTTGTAGTTTGATAGTTATAGATGGCTTTATTGCGTGCCCGTTCATGTTGCGGAGTTGGATCGACAAAACCAAGTTCAACTTTGCCATCTGCTTTTTTCGGTAGATTTAAAGTCAGTGTTGAATAGTCATGTCCCAGTTTCGCTTGAACACCTGTCCATGTCTGTGAAAGCACAGTTTGCATTTGCTCAGGACTGAAATTGGAACGTTGCTCCGAACCACGTCTTTCGCCCTCTGCGCCACCTCGTACTTCAGAATTTCCTCTAGCACGATCAAAGGCTTGACGTGACTCTGGATTGCGACCATTTGTTTCGGATTGATCCTGTGCTTCACCATTGCGTCTTTCATTACCTGCTTGCGCATTGGTGTCATGAGAACGGCCTTGTGCAGCATGTTCACCACGCTGTTCACCTGATGCCCCACGTGGACCTTGACCTTCAGGTTTGCCCCCTTGCATTTCAGGTTTCGGTTGTTCAACCCCCATCACCTTGAACATACCGCTCCGCCACCAATCATAAGACCAGTAGAGTCCAGTGCATGCCATCAGTAAATAAAACACCACCACCCATGTACCGACAACGGCATGTAAGTCCCATAGGAAGTTTCGTCCTTTGAGTTTGGGCTTAACAAATAACCATTGTTTAACAGAGTGCTTTTTGGGCCAGCGTAAATAGAGACCACTCAAGACGAAGAAAATCAGCATGAGTGTACAAGCAGCGGTAATTTGTTTCCCTACAGGACCAACAGTTAAATTACGATGCAACTGCTGCACAAACTGGAAAAAGCTTTGTCCCTTTATTTCTGGCAGAACTTCAGCAGAGTAGGGGTTGACCATCATGTTATAGCCGCGTCGCGCGCCTTCTTTGACAATATTGACGGTGCTTGATGCAGCAGGATCTTTGGCAATGGTGATGCTGTTAATCTGGATCTTCGGATCGACGTGCTGAAAATGTAAATAAAGCTCAGCGGGTGTGAGTTTGTCTCGATTTTCTGCCTGTACAACATAACTATCCGTATTGATCCATTGAAGGATTTGCTGATCATAAGAATAAATAGCGCCAGTCACGCCCATAATGGACAGTATTAATCCAGCGGTAATCCCCATAAACCAATGAATTTGGAAAAATATTTTTTTCAACATGATGGTCAAGTGTTGGAAGTGTGAAAAAATTGGCGAAATTATAACTTAAGATTTAGAAGATAATGTGGATTTTGAGGATAATATTTATTCTCATTATCGTTTTTAATTTGTTTCGTAAAAAAGCCTTCATATTTCAGAAGGCTTTTTTGTATTTGGCTACTTAGATTTTCTTCGCTTCGCCTACAGATTCATTTAGATGTTTACGAATGGTCTCGAAAGAGAAATTACGTGAGTCCATACGCTTAGGTAAAATATAGGCACCTTGTTGACCTTTCACTTTAAAGTTCAACAACATAAATTCTGGTGTGTTATACCATTCATAAATGTCTTTCCAGCCAATTGCACCCACACCTTCTTGCATGCCCATTTGCTGGCGCATCACGAGACCGTGAGGTTGTACACCCAGTTTTACGCCTTTAATTTCCTGCACAGGAAATTCATTCATTTTGCGTTTAACATACCATTCTAAGCCATAAGTACGAATTGCAAGGTATAAAGCCACCCCAACAATTGCCACCCAGCAGAAAATGGTTGAGTAGTTTTTCAATAAGATGATGCCCAAAATCGCAAGAGCTACGATGGCACCCATAATCATCCATGCTTTGGTGCTAATTTTATTGGTACTACGCCAAATCACCATCTGAGCATTACGCTGCTCAGCTTCAGAGATTTCGTAGTTCACAGGTTGTAGCGTGTAAGCGTATAAATTTTTTGCGGTCATAGTGAAAAGAGCAAATTTAAAACTGGACAAAGTTTAGCATTAAATACACAGGGTTGATACGTTATAAATGCATTGTATTGCGGGGAAGTTGCTGCTTTTTTAACAGCAAAATTTTTGATGCCCCGCAAGACAATCTATAATTTGTAAAATTCAATATCCTTTATAAAGATGCAAACTCGGTTGCCTGATCGTCACGTTCATTGCTCAAGTTTTGCTTGAGGTGGCTGAGTTGTTGCAAGATACTGAACATTAAAGATAATTGCTGCAAAATAATCAAAGCCAATTGATCTTCTTTTTTATCTTGCTTGAGACGTTGGCGAATGGTTTGCAACATATTCTGTGCCGTTAAATCAGGCATCTCATCTTTAAGTAAGGCGCCCTGAATATCCTCCTGTGCCTGACTGAGTAAATTCAGAATTTCAGGGTCTGTGATTTGGGCACGATGTGCACCAAGTGCAGCGATATAACTTAAGAAAGTATGATTTAGACAGAGAAACTCAAATGCCTGACTTTTTTGTGTAGGGTCAAAATCAGGTTCAGTCGCCAGCGTTGAAATCAGGGATGCGACATCGGCATCGGTGTTATGTGCGGCACGTCGCACGACACGATAATTCAAACCATTATTTCGACCTTGCTGATATTGTTGAATCACTTCATTTAAATAGCGGCATTGTGCCTGTAGGCTACGTTGAATACTGTGTGGTAGACGGCGGAATTTCCAATCTGGAAAAATAAAGCTTACCCCCAGCCAAGCAAGGGCACAACCAATCAAAGTATCAATCATTCGTGGTACAGCGGCCGAAAACCCTAAACCATCTAAATTAAAGTTAATTAAGGCCAAAATGGTGATAAAGGCTGTCGCTTGTGCATATTGTTTACTGCGTAATTCAAAAAATAGCACACCACTTAAGATCAACAGCAGTAGCTGACCTTCAATTGAGGGAATGAAGTACAGCACCGCTTCACCAATAATAATCCCGATCAGTGTTCCCACAATCCTTAGGCGCAATCGGCGTTTGGTGGCGTTAAAGTTGGGTTGGCAAACAAATAGGGCGGTTAAGATAATCCAGTATCCATATTGGATTTGAGTCACTTGTACAAAAATATAGCTGACCAGCAACACAATTGAGAGTCGGATGGCATGGCGGAACAAGACCGATTCAGGCGTAAGATGCTGTTTGATTCGGATGACAATATCATCCCAACCTTTAAGATCATCATCCTTAAGCTGATTTTCGATATGTTTGCTTTTATCAAACACAATGTTTTGCTCAGTTTCTAAGTTGCGCAGTTGTGCATCAATGGACTTCAGGTTTTGGTATAAGGAGAATAGGGCATTGATCCACATAGGATCGTAATGATTGTCGTCGCGTAATTTTTCTAAAGACACCTTTAGATTCTGGAAAGAATGTTTAAAGCGTTTGTTATGTTTGTAATTTTTCCGCAATAAAATGCTTTCGCTCAAATCCTTACAGGCTTTGCCCTGAATAGACAAAATACGTTGAAAGCGAAACAGAATATCGCTATGTTCAAAAACTTTGGTCAGAATCTGATAGTCAATGTGGGCGGAATCCGCTCGTTCATGGATATCTTGTGCGACAAAATAATATTGCAAACTACGTCGAGTATCGCGCTGACCACGGTCACCTTTAAGGCGGGTGAGTAGCGCAGTTTTCATTTCGTTAAAGATACCGACTAACTTGCCATTTTCCAGTGACAAATCAATCATGCTTTGCTGGTAACTTTGCGGAGTCATGTCGACATCAAAAAGATTGGATTTGGCAAAAAGGAAGTTACCGAGCGAGGAATAGCATTCGGATAATTTGTCTTGGACTTGGCGGACTGGGAACAATAAGAAACTGATGGTTGAAATTAAGCCATACCATGCGGCACCCGCAACCAATAGCGAGGGTTGCATATACCATTGGTCAAATAAATGTACGCCCAACATGGAATACACGGAAATAACCAAACAACCATAAGAAATGGTGGCATAGCGACGCCCTAAAGAACCCAATAAAATAAAACCAATACAGGAAATAATCAGTCCGATTGCGAACAGAATAGGGTGTGGGAAAAGAAAATAAATTGAAGTTGCAGTAACAAAAAAACCGATATAGGTATAAACCAGATTTAAAAGACGAACCGAAAAGCGGTCATCGATGTCACTCAGGCCCGCAGCGACAACACCTAAGGTCAGGGGAATGGTTGCCAGTTGGTGACCTAAGAAATAGGGAACAAAAGCAGTACCTGAGAACGCAATAATCATGCGTACGTTGTACATAAAAGTAGTGTTATAAGTGGTTTGCTTCAGACGAGTAAGCCAAGTGTTCAAGCGGGTTCCTTCAAGAGATGTACATCAAACCTTTATGCAAAAAGTAGATGTGAGTCAGGATTTAATTTCACTTTTTTGATCAAGAAATAATACTATGGAGAGTGTAAGCTTGTCTTGTTTCTTCGTAGTTAAAATTAAATATGAATACTCCCCAATCTCCCGTAAAAAAAACTTATTCGACCTCTTGGATCATGTTATTGGCCCTATTAACTGCTTTAGGTCCACTTTCCATTGATATGTATTTACCGGCTTTACCACAGATGGCAAAAGACTTTGGGGTGAGTACCCAAATGGTGGCCAATACTTTACCTGCTTACTTTCTGGGGCTTGCTATAGGGCAGTTAATTTATGGGCCATTGAGTGATCGGATTGGACGGAAGAAACCACTGTACTTTGGTTTAAGTCTGTATGTGGTTGCCAGTTTGCTCTGTGTGCTTGCGAGTAATGAATGGGCGCTCATAGCCGCTAGAGTATTACAAGCACTTGGGGGGTGCGTAGGAGTGGTGATTGCACGAGCTGCTATTCGAGATCGTTTAGATATGAATGCCTCTGCGCAGGCTTTTGCCAGTATGATGATTGTGATGGGGGTTGCACCGATTTTGGCACCTACTTTGGGTGCATTGGTACTCAGTTATTTTAATTGGCAGGCCATTTTTGTTTTTCTGATGATGATTGGCGCTGCGTGCTGGTTATGTATCCATTTCTTTTTTCAGGAAACCTTAGTACCTGAACGCCGTTTGCGTTTGAATTTAACCCAAATTTTTCAGTTATATGCGGCCATTTTTCAAGATCGTAGTTTCCGCATCCCCATGCTGGCAGGTTGTTTCTCGGGTGGTGTGCTGTTTTGTTATATCAGCTCATCCGCAGCTGTCCTGATGAATGGCTATGGTCTAAATCAGCAACATTTTGCGATTGCTTTTGGTTCGAATGCTTTTGGGATTATGTTGTTATCGACCCTAAATAAAAAACTCGGTAAGCATCTTTCAGTCTTCACACGCTTGAAAATTGGTGGATTTATTCAGCTTTCAGGTGCTTTGGTGTTGGTGCTTGCCAGTCTGTTGCAACATGCGCCAATTGAGTTAGTGTATTTGGGGATGTTTCTAGCAGTTTCAGGCATTGGTTTTACAGGCCCAAATGCGATGGCATTGGCGATGTCTGAACAAGGTGCGCGTGCAGGAACAGCGAGTGCGGTGATGGGCAGTATGCAATTTGCTTGCGGCTTGCTCGGTGGGGTGATTCTGAATTTTTTGGTCTGGACAGACTTAATGAATATGGCGACTTTAATGTTGTGCTTTATTAGTATTGCGATGTTGGCGATTTTTAGCTTATCTCCAGAAAAAGTAATGGCTCAATCATAGTGCTGAAGCGAAGTAAGACAGCCATCATCTGGATTGACAAAGATGGCCGTCTTTGAATATGGGGCTATAGGTTATTTGCGTAGAAATTGCTTAAAGTTACGAAGAATACGGAAGCTGACATACAAGGCAATTAGCGCAAATATCGCAATCCCGAAGACCACATACTTTAATTGCTGAACGTCTTTTTGGAAGAAAGATTGGATTTGTGCATCACTATAATTAAAACGGCTGACTTTCTGAGTTTGGCTGTCATGAAATTGAATATGCTGAATATAGTGTTGTTGCCCAATTTGTTTTAAACCAAGAGCGTCAATTTGACGTCGATGGGATTGATTTTCATCATCGATACAGAGGTCTTGTGCATAATGCTCACAGCTCATTTTGGCAATGAAGCCTTGATTGGCGACTAAAATAAATACGGATTCGTCAGGTTTTTGATTATTGGTGACCAAGACTAACGGTTTAGCAGTGGTTGATTTTAGTTCAAACTGCTGGGCTTGAGCCAAAGCTTGAGAAGCATTTTTAATTTCTAAAGTTTTGACGATACATGTCCAGACCAATGCCAAGGTAATTAAAAAAATACTGGCTGCGAAACACAGGCGAAAAACGGTTTTAATGGTCTGGTGCATAAATGAGCCAATATCCTAAAAGTTTAAAGGGCAAAATAGCGGGAGTCATTTGAATAGGGATTCAATCTAAACGCTTTGTTTAATCCTGCACAAGTTTTATGTTAAAAAAAATTAACGAAACTAGGAGGCTAGCTTTAAAAGGCGGTACACTAAAAATGTAAAAAACAGTGTTTAAGTCAATATTTAGTTCATAAAACATTGAGTTCATTCGCTTGATTTCACCCCTTGGTTAGCATCGGAACTCGCATGGGTAATTTTTTATTTCTTCAAATTTTCACAGTTATTTTTGCATTATCAATTGCGACCACGATTTTTAACAAGAGAATTTTAGGTTTTCCACAGGCCATAGGTGTTCCGATTGTCTCCGCAATTTTTGTCTTTATTTTGCAGTGGGGGGCAAGCCTGTTAAATGGTAATCAGTTTATTACCATTAATATTCATAATATTGAAAATGCTGTACGCCACATCGATTTCTATGATTTTCTGATCAACGGGGTGATTTGTTTTATTCTGACCTCCTCGGCCTTGAAGTTTAAAGTCTCTGATTTGCGTAGCTATTGGAAGCCGATCAGTATTTTAGCCAGTATTGCACTGGTGCTCTGTGCCGTGTTCTTTGGGGTGGTACTCTATGGCTATCAATTCTTAGTTGGGCAGCATGTTGACCTGTTGGTGTTGTTGCTTCTGGGTGCCGCATTAGGGGCGACGGATCCGATTGGAATTAAAGGCGTATTAAGTTCGGTACGTGCACCACATCATTTAATGGTTAAGTTGGAAGGCGAATCCTTATTTAACGATGCCATGTGTATTGCCTTATTTATGACCTTGCTGAATGTTTTACAAGGTGAGCATTTTAGTTTAATCGGCACATTACAAACTTTACTCTATGAAATTGTCGTCGCAATTATTATTGGTTGGGGCTTTGGTCTGGCTATTCTGAGATTGCTACGTGGCAAACATGAAATGGAATCTCTTATTTTAACTACCGCTTTACTGGCATGTGGATCTTACTTGGTCGCACTTTTTGCACATGCTTCTGCACCAATTGCCTGCGTATTTGGTGGATTAGTGGTTGGGAATCGTTGGAAAGAGATTCTGCAAGAACGCGAAATCCGTGAAGTTAATCATTTTTGGCATACCGTTGAAGGGATTATTAATTCGTTCTTATTTACCCTAATTGGTCTAGAACTCTTTATCTTAGATTTAAGTGTAAGTCTGATTTTGGGTGGCATTATTGCCTTTATTATTCTACATGCATCACGTTTTGCGGCGAATTTTCTTGCCTTTGCCTTTTTCCCAAGTTTTCGGCATAAAAGTTATAACGGTAGTTTAGCCATTCTTTCTTGGGGTGGGGTACGGGGTGGCATCTCACTGGCTTTAATTCTTGCAGTTGCCAATATTCCGCAACTCAGTCAGTACAGCAGTATTCTTATTGGATATACCTTTATTAGTGTACTTTTATCGGGTTTGGTCTGTGGATTGGGGCTTCCCGCCGTCATGAATGCTTTTTATTACAATCCGCATGAAGAAACAGAAGGTTTTAAAGGTTGGTATCAACGGTTATGCCATAAGATGAATCGTAAAGGTTTTCAATATATCGTCGGCGAAGATGCGAATGGCACTGAAACCATTATCATTTATAACCCCGATGCTTATGTGGATGTAAAAGCAGATGATGGGGTTGCTGCTGTACATAATCCAGAAAAAGTACAAGAAGTAAAACGACTGGAAAGTCCTGGAAATTTCTAATTGATCTTTAGCAAGGAGATAAACTCCGAAATGCCAATTGCTCAATCATCTTCAAAAGAATTAGCACGATTAATTCTACAAGTGGTTGCTTTAATTCCTTATGGAAAAGTTGCAACCTACGGGCAAATTGCCAAGATGGCAGGTTTACCCAAACATGCGCGTTTAGTCGGACGAGTATTACAACAGGTTGAAGATGGGTACTTGCCTTGGCATCGTGTAATTAATTCACAAGGAAAAATTAGCCTAAGTAAATTGGATGCTCAGGGTGATAATCTTCAGGTTGTCAAATTACAAACAGAGAATATTGCTGTGGTTGCGGGGAAGGTAAATTTAAAGCTTTATCAGTGGGACGGAGAGATTTAATAGCTTAGTAAGGTCTTACACTCAATGCTGAGTATGAATGTAAGACCAAGTTGATTAATCAGATTATTGACGAACCACCAATACAGGTACGCTGGTCTCACCTAGAATTTTTTGTGCAACACTACCCAAGAAGAATTTTTTAAGCCCCGTACGACCATGTGAGCCAATCACGATTAAATCAGCATTGCTTTCTTTTGCGGCATTAAGAATTTCCTGATGGATCATTTGCCCTTCAATTAAACGAGTTTCAACCGTTAAGCCTTCAGCACTGAACTTGGCTTTAGCTTCTTCAAGCGTGCTTTCAATTGAAGTACGGGCACGCTCAATCAAATCATTTGTTTGCGCTGCAGTAATATATTCCGCTGCAATGTAAGGGTCTAAAGCCAGCACTTGGACAACTGTAATTTTACTGCCAAATACTTTGGCAAGTTCTGCTGCTTGCTTTACTGCTGCAAAAGAGGTGTCTGAACCGTCAACTGGAACTAAAATATTTTGATAAGCCATCTGCCTTACTCCTTGTTTTCATTACAATCTTTTTAGAAGCTGTTTTATTTGAGAGTTGCGACTCAAAACTATTGTTTATACTTTTATATTAACGCTAATTTTGATTTTATAAAACCTAGTATTTTCATAAGGATAAGGCTTTATAAACCGTCGATTCCATAATTTAACTTAGCATGTTTTTTGTCTAAAAAACATGCGTTGTTGTACTAAAGTCGGGTAAAAATTGTGTTAAAAATGAAACGGCTATTGCTCATAAAGAAAAAAAGTTCGCTGAAGATGAAATGCGTTGTGTCAAAGTTGCGAACTATATTGAATATTTAGATGATTAAATTGAAGGGGGCTTTTAGAAATTTTCAGAGATATACTGCGTGAGTGCGGCAACATCATTCGTCTGCAACTGCTCACGCATCTTTAAAAACTGCTTTTCATCTAAATCATAGAGTTTGAGGGCAAGCAGTTTTTGAATGTCCTCTTCTGGAAATCGGTATTTAATAATTTTTGCGGGCACACCACCGACCACTGCATAAGGTGGCACATCTTTGGTAACCACAGCACCAGTAGCCACTACAGCCCCTTCACCTAAGCACACACCTTGCATAATCATGGCACGAGAGCCAATCCAGCATCCGTTGCCAATAATGGTATTGCCAGCAGGGACAAAACAACGGGTATCAAAGGGAAAAGCTGAAATCCAATCGGTACGATGCAGTTGATTTCCACCCATCATAATCACACATTCAGCCCCAAAACAGACAAAGTTTCCAATATGTAGTTGGTCAATCGGTTTTTCAGGAGTAGATGGTTTGTCATGTAAATAGCGCACGACACAACGCTCAAAGCCTTGATCCCAATAGGCTGAATAATATGAATAATTACCTTTTATGTGGATGTTTGGGTTCTTTACGGTTTTTGAGATAAATTCAAATTCACACCAATGTTTGACAGGGGAGTTAATCAAAGGTTCAGACATGAAAGACATCACAAGGCATGGGAAAGGGCATTATAGCGGATCATATGAAATTTCCCTATTGCTACTACTTCAGTGTGATAGTTTGTTATAAGTACGGATGACCATGCGATATTAACGAAAGAGATTCCAAAATAATCTAAACCAATATTGAATCGAACGGGGGAAAAGAAAGCCTCCAAGAGTGGAAATAATTGTTGTCATCAGAATAATCATCACAGTGTTGATATTACTGTTGATGTAAAGTGACCATATAATTGTCACAAGGACTCCTAAAAAGAATCCACCAATCGCGTAGTAGAACGCTTGAATAAGTCTGTTGTCCATTATTTAAGTTGTAGTTTTGGATTTGTTCTTATCATAAATCCTTTTGTACAAAAAAGCCCCTCAAAAAGAGGAGCTTAAATCTTTAATTACTTAAAATTAAAGGTATTCAACGCTAACAATTTCGTATTCAACTTCACCATTTGGTGTTTGAATTTTTGCTTCGTCGCCTTCGCTTTTGCCTAAAAGACCACGTGCAATTGGAGAATTGACAGAAATCTTATTAATTTTGAAATCTGCTTCGTCATCACCTACGATCATATAGGTCTTTTGTTCTTCTGTGTCCAAATTTTCGATGGTCACTGTGACGCCAAAAACAACGCGACCGTTCTGTTCTAGTTCTTTTACATCGATAACTTGAGCCGCACCCAATTTACCTTCGATGTCTTGAACACGGCCTTCACAGAAACCTTGTTGCTCACGTGCAGCATGGTATTCCGCGTTTTCTTTTAAATCCCCGTGTTCACGTGCTTCAGCAATGGCTGCTGTAATACGTGGACGTTCAATACTTTTTAATTGATGTAATTCTTTCTCTAAGGCTTCTTTGCCTTGGGGAGTCATAGGATAACGTTGCATTGTTGTCCCTCAAGTTTGTGAGTGTAAAAAATACAGGTTTATAAATGAAAAAAGCCCGCCACCGATAAGGGGGCGGGACTTATCGGAAACGAATTAAACTACGGGTTGTAAATCTTGCAAACGATATACATCCATTGGTAATTGGATTCCAAATGCTTGGCAAACTGCTTCAGCACCGTTAATGGTGGTTGTGTAATACACTTTACCTTGTAACGCAGCACGACGGATCATTGCTGAGTCATACTGAGCACGTTTGCCCTCAGTGGTATTGACAATAAGGTGTATTTCACCATTTTTCAAGCGATCTACAATATGTGGACGGCCTTCGGTTACTTTATTTACACGTTCACATGCTAAACCTGCTTGGCTAAGTACATCATGTGTACCACCAGTTGCTACAAGTTTGAAACCGAAAGAAACGAGTTTTTTCGCAATATCAACAATGTACTTTTTGTCAGATTCACGTACAGACAAGAACGCGTGTTTCACTTCGCCTTCTGTCGGTAAACCAGGCAAACGCTCATTTGAACCAAGCACAGCTTTGTAGAATGCTTCACCAAATGTTTTACCTACACCCATCACTTCACCTGTAGATTTCATCTCAGGGCCAAGCATTGGGTCTACGCCAGGGAATTTAGCAAATGGGAAAACTGCTTCTTTCACAGCAAAGTGAGTCGGAATAATCTCTTTGGTGAAACCTTGAGATTCTAACGATTGACCCGCCATGCAGCGTGCAGCAACTTTTGCTAAAGATTCGCCAATACATTTCGATACGAATGGAACAGTACGTGATGCACGTGGGTTCACTTCAAGTACATAAATGTCGTTGCCTTTTACCGCAAACTGAACGTTCATCAAACCGACTACACCAAGTTCTTTGGCCATAGCAATAGTTTGGCGACGCATTTCGTCTTGAACTTCTTGTGAAAGCGAGTACGGAGGAATCGAACAAGCTGAGTCACCAGAGTGAATACCTGCTTGCTCAATGTGCTGCATAATACCGCCAATCACCACATCTTTACCGTCAGATACACAGTCTACGTCCACTTCAATGGCATCATCCAAGAAATGGTCAAGAAGAACAGGTGCTTCATTTGATGCTTGAACGGCATCACGTAAGTAGCGTTTCAATTCTTCATCGTTATAGACGATTTCCATTGCACGGCCACCCAATACATAAGATGGGCGAACAACCAGTGGATAACCGACCTTAGATGCTTCAGCCATACCTTCTTCAGCAGATTTTACAATGCTGTTGTTGGGTTGGCGAAGTTGCAGACGTTGAATCATTTGTTGGAAACGTTCACGGTCTTCTGCACGGTCAATTGCATCAGGTGATGTACCAATAATTGGTGCGCCAGCTTCTTCAAGTGCACGAGCCAATTTCAAAGGTGTTTGACCGCCGTACTGTACGATAATGCCTTTAGGCTTCTCGATACGTACGATTTCAAGTACATCTTCAAGTGTAATTGGTTCGAAGTATAAACGATCAGAAGTGTCGTAATCTGTAGAAACGGTTTCAGGGTTACAGTTCACCATGATGGTTTCGTAGCCATCGTCACGCATTGCAAGGGCTGCGTGTACACAGCAGTAATCGAACTCGATCCCTTGGCCAATACGGTTAGGACCACCACCGATCACCATGATTTTTTCTTTGGTTGATGGGTTCGCTTCACATTCGTCATCGTAAGTTGAATACATGTAGGCAGTATCAGATTCAAACTCTGCCGCACACGTATCGACACGTTTGTAGACTGGCATTACGCCAAGATTCCAACGGTGTTTACGGAATTGTTTCTGTGAAATGCCCATCAAATCTGCGATACGAAGATCTGATAAACCTTTGCGCTTAAATGCACGAATGTTGTCTGCATTTAAGTCGCCAAAACCTAAAGTTTTGATTTGTTCTTCAGACTTAATGATGTCTTCGATTTGAATCAAGAACCATTTATCGATATTCGTTGCAGCGAATACTTCGTCTAAAGTAAAGCCGTGACGGAAAGCATCTCCGATATACCAAATACGCTCTGGACCTGGAACTTTAAGTTCCTTAAGAATTTTGTCGCGTGCACCATCAGCACCCACTTCAATTTTCTCATCAAAACCACATGTACCCACTTCAAGACCACGAAGTGCTTTTTGCAAAGACTCTTGGAAGTTACGACCAATCGCCATAACTTCACCCACAGATTTCATCTGTGTGGTCAGAATTGCTTCAGCTTGTGGGAATTTCTCAAAGTTGAAACGTGGAATCTTGGTGACAACGTAGTCAATCGCAGGTTCGAATGATGCAGGAGTTGTACCGCCAGTGATGTCATTTTTCAATTCATCAAGCGTATAGCCTACAGCAAGCTTAGCTGCAATCTTCGCAATTGGGAAACCTGTTGCTTTAGATGCTAAAGCAGAAGAACGTGATACGCGCGGGTTCATCTCGATGATGACCATACGGCCATCTTTCGGGTTAATACCGAACTGAACGTTAGAACCACCTGTTTCTACGCCAATTTCACGAAGAACTGCTAAAGATGCATTACGCATCAATTGGTATTCTTTGTCGGTTAGGGTTTGTGCAGGAGCAACAGTGATGGAGTCACCTGTGTGCACGCCCATTGGGTCAAAGTTTTCAATCGCACAGACGATGATACAGTTGTCGTTTTTGTCACGAACAACTTCCATCTCATATTCTTTCCAACCAATTAAAGATTCATCAATTAATAATTGTTTGGTTGGAGAAAGATCGAAACCGCGTTCACAGATTTCAATAAATTCTTCACGGTTGTATGCAATACCACCACCTGAACCACCCATCGTGAATGATGGACGGATAATCACAGGGAAGCCAAAGCGTGCTTGAATTTCTAAAGCTTGTTCCATTGACTCTGCAATGTCAGCTTTTGGACATTCAAGACCAATTTTACGCATCGCGATATCGAAAAGTTTACGGTCTTCCGCTTTTTCGATTGCTTCTTTGGTTGCACCAATCAATTCAACATTGAATTTTTCTAAAATGCCGTGCTCATCAAGTGCAAGGGCACAGTTCAATGCTGTTTGGCCACCCATCGTTGGAAGAACTGCATCTGGGCGTTCCTTCTCAATAATGGCAGCAACAGTTTGCCAAGTGATTGGCTCAATATAAGTTGCGTCCGCCATTGAAGGGTCAGTCATAATGGTTGCTGGGTTAGAGTTCACCAAAATAACACGGTAACCTTCTTCACGAAGGGCTTTACACGCTTGCGCACCAGAGTAGTCAAACTCACATGCTTGACCGATCACAATCGGACCTGCACCAATAATTAAGATGCTTTTAATGTCTGTACGTTTAGCCATGATCGCTTCCTTAATTACTTCTTAGATGCTTCGATAAGTTTGATGAAATGATCGAACAATGGGGCACAGTCATGCGGGCCAGGGCTTGCTTCTGGGTGGCCTTGGAAGCTGAACGCTGGTTTGTCAGTACGATGAATCCCTTGTAGAGTTTGATCGAATAATGACTTGTGCGTAGCTTTCAGGTTTGCAGGAAGAGTGTCTGCGTCCACTGCGAAGCCATGGTTTTGCGAAGTAATCATCACTGTACCAGTTTCCATGTTTTGAACAGGGTGGTTGGCACCGTGGTGGCCGTGAGGCATTTTCACAGTTTTTGCACCTGAGGCAAGTGCAAGAATTTGGTGACCCAAGCAAATACCAAAGACAGGTAAATTACGAGCGTCTTCTACAATTGTTTTTACAGCTTCAATTGCGTAGTCACATGCAGCTGGATCGCCAGGGCCGTTCGATAAGAACACACCATCTGGATTCAATGCGAGCACGTCAGCAGCAGGAGTTTGCGCAGGGACAACAGTGAGTTTACAACCGCGGTCTGCAAGCATACGTAAGATGTTGGTTTTGACACCGTAGTCGTATGCAACAACATGGAATTTGTGTTCAGGTTGAGTAAAACCTTGGCCAAGAACCCAAGAACCTTCAGTCCATTCAAAGCCTTCAGGATCGCAGCATTCTTTTGCAAGGTCTAAACCATTTAAGCCACCAAATGCACGAGCTTTTGCTAAAGCTTCTTCTTCAGTAATATTTTCGCCAGCTAGAATACAACCGTTTTGAGCACCTTTGGCACGTAAAATACGAGTCAATTTACGTGTATCGATATCGGCAATTGCAACAACATTGTGTTCTGCAAGGTATTCACCTAGAGATTGTTCTGCACGGAAGTTGCTATGCAATAAAGGCAAGTCACGGATAATTAAACCGTTTGCCCATACTTTGTGAATACGTCCTGACTCTGCATCTTCAGAGTTACAACCCGTATTACCAATATGCGGATAGGTTAACGTCACAAGTTGTTGTGCATAACTTGGATCGGTCAAAATTTCTTGATAGCCAGTCATGGCTGTGTTAAAAACGACTTCACCTGTCGTACTACCCGTTGCGCCGATAGAGGTACCTTTAAAGATTGTACCGTCGGCAAGGGCTAAAATGGCGGGGATGCTCAAACCAAAGCTCCTGAATTAAAACCACAAAAATAGGGCTGTAAAAAAGCGAGTAGACGAAAAAAAAGGAAGGCCCTAAAAAAACCTACCCTCCCTTGTGTCTGCTCGCTTGTAACTTAACAGAGCATTATACGCACCAAGTGTGAAGAAGTCCACGCAAAAGCGAAAGAATAAAAAGATAAAAGGCTTGCTTTTATTTAAAAGCTGTTTTGTTAAACAAAATGAAAAATGTAAGCAATTAATAATTGTCTGACAAATCAAGATTTAAATTTGATCAAGTCCAGTTAAGCTAGGAGCCTTCCCACTAAATAAGAATAGGTTATGCATTATGACAGTAGAAAAAAAACCAGCTGAAGCGACAGAATCACTCAAAGTGGTTGTGTCTGAAAGTTCAGAAAAACTTGAGAAAGTCGCAAAACAGGCTAAACAGCAAGTAACCGAAGCAGTCACTGAGACTCAAGAGAAAGTGACTGAAGAAGCGAAGCAATTAAATGCGACAGTGCAAGATCAAATTCGACAGTTGAAAGAAGATGTATTGCAGCGTATCGAAAGTTTGAAATCACAATTAAATCTATCTCCGAAAGATTTAACTGAGCTTAAAGATTTTGTAAAAACTGAAGTCAATGCTGTAATTGAGGATTTGAGTAAATTTGGTAAAGAGCTAAAGGATGATGTGAGTCAGATTTCGGTTAAGCATAAAGATCAACTCACTGAAACTTTTAAACGTTCTAAAGAGCATACGCTAGAAGCTTGGAATAAAGTGTCAAGCAAAGAAGTATCTTGATCGTGTGAGTAAATAAGAACCTTTAAGCTGCAAGCTTCACCTCTCCTTGCAAAAGGAGAGGAGTTGAAGTGCTTTAGAACTGATGTAGCCAATCACGCTTGTTGTGAAAGTCTGCATTTGGACTGCTATGCTGCATAGCGTAGAACTGTTCACCTTGCGCAGTTTTTAGCACCGCCGTTAAGCCGATAAATAAGTCAGACCATTTCAATTTATGTTTCAGCATAAATTCCGTTAAATCTACACTGACATTTAGCCCATAATGTGTGCGCTTCAGTTGATTTAACTCAATATCATATGCAGCATGTGGCGGCATATCTTCTGGATAGCGATATTCTTCAAATTGATAAACTTGCCATGCTTGAGAAGGCGATAAATTGATTTCACGATAAAAATCTTCGTGTTTTACGCCAATGAAAATCTCAAAGCAGGTGTTTTCCCAAAGAAAATCCTGACGTGGGTGAGCAGCAACCAATGCAGGCCACTCAATCCACTGATTCGGGTCACGAATCCAAAAGCCGACATTTAGTGTAAAAGGGCTGACAGATTCAATCGCGCCGACCACTGAAATCGCTTGAAAGCGGCGATCAAATGCACTGAGCTCGTAGCTTGCCATAAATCGAAATTACTTAGATAAATGAGCATGACGAACAAGGTTCGAAAGTTTTGGATTTTGTTGCTTTGCTTTTTTATAAAGCAGGGCAATTTTACCAATCGTTTGCACGACTTCTGCGCTTGTCACTTGCGCGATTTCAGCAATAACAGCTACACGTGCTTCACGATCTTCACCAGCAATTTTTACTTTGATGAGTTCGTGATCATTTAATGCACGGTTAGTTTCCTCAACGACATTTTCAGTCAAACCTTGACCACCAATCATTACTACAGGATTAAGTGCATGACCAATTTGACGTAAACGCTTGCGTTCCTGAATAGATAAAGCCGCCATGAAAGATAACCTAATTTTAAAAACGACCTAGTATAGCAAAATTGAGTTAAAGCGGTTGAAATAATCGATCTTGTTGATTGAAAAAAACAGCAGGATAAAGTCGATTTAGATACAGATGTATACTGCAAGCACTTGGTTTTTCACGTACAATAAAAAATTAGAAGTTTTTATACGCAAAGAGAGTTATGGCAACACGCATTACCAACCAAAAATTATCCCAAAGTAGTCGTGCGTGGATGAGAGAACATCTTGATGATCCTTTTGTGAAAAAAGCGCAAAAGGAAGGTTATCGAGCGCGTGCTGCTTATAAATTATTGGAAATTCAAGAAAAATATAAAATTATTAAGCCCGGTATGACCGTGGTGGATTTGGGAGCTGCTCCAGGGAGTTGGTCTCAAATCGCAGGAAAACTGGTCGGTGACAAAGGTTTAGTCATTGCATCAGATATTTTAGAAATGGATGCTTTACCAGACGTAACTTTTTTACAAGGTGACTTCCGTGAGGAAGAAGTCTTCGAAAAATTGTTAAAAATTTTAAATGGGCGTGTTGTTGACGTTGTAATTTCAGATATGGCCCCCAATACATCTGGTAATAAGGCTGTAGATCAACCTCGCCAAATTTACCTTTGTGAACTTGCACTCGATTTTGCCAATAAAGTTTTAGGACCGAAAGGGCAGTTTGTGGTGAAAGTTTTCCAAGGCACTGGATTTGACGAATTCCGTAAACAAGTGGTCGATAGTTTTGACGTGTTGAAGACGGCTAAGCCGGCTGCATCTCGTGCTCGTTCGAAAGAAGTTTTTTTAATCGGCCAAGGGCGCAAGAAGGCTTTGAAGTAAAGTTTACTTGCCAACGCGTTAAAAATTGTGCATTTTGTACTTTTTTACATTATTGAACAGCTGGGTTTACAGCTTACATTATTAAGGTCACCCATCCTTGGGCATGATCAAATTAGATTGATATGGGAATAAAGCTTTGAGCGATCTCTTCAAGAATGCCGTGTTGTGGCTCATTATACTAGGTGTGCTGATTTTGATTTTCAGCAACATCAGTGACCGTGATAAGCCAACTGCAATGAACTATTCAGAGTTCGTTACAGCGGTGAATGCTGGTCAAATTAAGCAAGTCACAATTGATGGTGAAAGAATTAGTGGCACTAAATCAAATGGATCTGAATTTGAGAGTATCCGTCCAGCGGTGCAAGATCCTGAATTGATGCCTAGCCTGATTAAAAACAATGTTGTCGTTGAAGGAACAGCACCACAACGTCAAGGTTTGTTGATGCAACTTCTGATTGCAAGCTTCCCTGTACTTTTAATCATTTTGTTATTCATGTTCTTTATGCGCAACATGGGTGGCGGAGCAGGTGGTAAAAACGGCCCAATGAGTTTTGGTAAGTCAAAAGCAAAAATGCTTTCTGAGGACCAAATTAAAATTACATTTACGGATGTAGCGGGTTGTGATGAAGCAAAGCAAGAAGTGGTTGAAATTGTAGACTTCTTGAAAGATCCTGCGAAGTTTAAACGTCTAGGTGCAACCATTCCAAAAGGCGTTTTGATGGTGGGTCCACCAGGTACAGGTAAAACTTTGCTTGCAAAAGCCATTGCAGGTGAAGCGAAAGTTCCTTTCTTTAGTATTTCTGGTTCTGACTTCGTTGAGATGTTTGTCGGTGTTGGTGCATCACGTGTCCGTGATATGTTCGAACAAGCGAAACGTCATGCGCCATGTATCATTTTCATTGATGAAATTGATGCGGTAGGCCGTCATCGTGGTTCGGGCACAGGTGGTGGGCACGATGAACGTGAACAAACCCTTAACCAGATGTTGGTAGAAATGGATGGTTTTGAAGGTAATGAGGGTATTATCGTCATTGCTGCAACCAACCGTGCGGATGTATTGGATAAAGCATTACTACGACCAGGTCGTTTTGACCGTCAAGTGATGGTAGGTCTTCCTGATATTAAAGGTCGTGAGCAAATTCTAAATGTGCACTTGAAGAAATTACCTTCGGTAACGGGTGTAGATCTAAAAGTTCTTGCACGTGGTACGCCAGGTTTCTCTGGTGCACAATTGGCAAACTTGGTGAATGAAGCTGCATTGTTTGCTGCTCGCCGTAATAAAAATACGGTGGATATGCATGACTTTGAAGATGCGAAAGACAAAATTTACATGGGACCAGAGCGTAAATCGATGGTTCTACGTGAAGAAGAACGTCGTGCAACGGCTTACCATGAAGCAGGTCATGCCATTGTTGCAGAAATCTTGCCGGGTACAGACCCAGTTCATAAAGTTACAATCATGCCACGAGGTTGGGCACTGGGTGTGACATGGCAGTTGCCTGAACAAGACCAAATTAGCCATTATAAAGACAAGATGTTGAATGAACTTTCAATCTTGTTTGGTGGTCGTATTGCTGAAGAAATCTTTATTAACCAGCAGTCTACTGGTGCTTCGAACGACTTCGAGCGTGCGACCAAAATGGCACGTGCGATGGTGACCAAATATGGTATGTCGGACAAGCTTGGTGTGATGGTTTATGAAGATGAAAACCAAAATGGTTTCTTTGGTAATGTTGGCAGCCGTACTATTTCTGAAGCTACACAACAAAAAGTAGATGAAGAAGTACGTCGTATTTTGGATGAGCAGTACCGTGTGGCACGTGAAGTCTTAGAAAATAACAAAGATATTGCACATGCTATGGTAAAAGCTTTGATGGAATGGGAAACCATTGATCGTGAACAGATCCGTGACATTATGGAAGGTCGTGAACCACAACCACCAAAAGTGTATGTGGCAGAAAATCCAGTGATTGATGTGACGCCAACTAATGGTCCATCTACTCCACCGCCATTACCAGCAAATTAAGTTTAAAAGTTAATAAAAAAGAGTCTCTACATGAGGCTCTTTTTTTGTGCTGCTGTTTTGAGTGGAGTTTAACTTAAAACTTTTCAGCCTGTGATCACCTTGAATTGTTACACTAGCATTACTTGTTTTTGGAGTGTCTTCATGCAACTTATGCCCTTGCCAAATCGCGTTTTAACCTGTGGTCGTTTAAGTTTAGATTTGTCTATCCCAAGGGTGATGGGTATTTTGAATGTGACGCCTGATTCTTTTAGTGATGGTGGGTTGCATAATACCAAAGACGCAGCAGTGGAACGTGCATTACAGATGATCGCTGAGGGGGCAACTGTGATTGATGTGGGTGGGGAGTCTACACGTCCTGGGGCAGCAATCGTTGATGTGGATGAGGAAATTCGACGTGTGATTCCTGTGGTAAAAGCACTTGCACAACATGATGTGATTATTTCTATTGATACTTCAGCACCAGAGGTCATTCGTGCGGCTGTAGCAGCAGGTGCCCATATTTGGAATGATGTGCGTGCATTAACTCGCCCTCAAGCTCTTCAAACTGCGGCTGAACTGAATATACCAATTATTATTATGCATATGCGTGGTGAGCCAACGACCATGAATAATCTGGATCAATACCAAGATGTCACGGAAGATGTGATGGTTGAACTACAACAACGAATTGATGATGCATTGGTTGCGGGGGTTAAGCCTGAACATATTTTGATTGATCCGGGTTTTGGTTTTGCCAAAAATGCCCAGCAAAACTTAAAACTCCTCAAGGAGTTTTGGAAGTTGAATGCAATGGGTTATCCAATTCTATCGGCATTATCACGTAAGCGTTTTATTGGTGAAGCGTTGGGTGGTGCTGATGCAGCACAACGCGCAGTAGGTTCAGTCGCTGCGCATTTACTCAGCATTCAGCAAGGTGCATGCATGGTGCGTGCACATGATGTCAAGGCAATGTCGGATGCAATTAAAGTGTGGCAAGCGATGCAATTGGCTTAGTGGTTGATTGATTTTTTTAAAGAGATAAAAGGATTATTGCTTTTATCTTTTTGGGTTGCCATGCAGTAAGTATGTGCTGTAAAGATGTAGATGAGTTTGTTAAATATTTGAAATTAAAATAACACGGGAATAATGATGATTGTGAAACCGAAATTGTTGGTTGTGAGCCTGAGTGGTTTGTTGTTGGCAGCTTGTGGGCAAATGCCTTCTCAACAGATGTCCATGAGTAAAATGGCAGCGGTGGGAGTGGGAATGCCTGCACCATCAATGGTAAATGCTTATGAAAGTATGCCTCAATTAGCTGAGAATACTGAAAATTATCAGAAATTAGAAATCAATCCAGTACATACGGTCGCACAACAGCCTATCTCGACTTTTAGTGTTGATGTGGATACGGGGAGTTATAGCAATGTGAGACGTTTTCTCACACATGAAGGTCGGTTGCCCCCTGTGGATGCGATTCGAATTGAAGAAATGCTGAACTACTTTAATTATCAATACCCAAATCCAACGGGTCGACACCCTTTTTCTGTGAATACGGAAGTCGTGAATTCACCATGGCAGCCGAATGCTCAAATTATCAAAATTGGCATTAAAGCGAAAGATTTGGACATGAAGCAATTACCACCAGCCAATCTGGTATTTTTGGTGGATGTTTCGGGAAGTATGGATGATGACAATAAACTGCCTTTGGTCAAAAAGACCTTAACCTTACTCACTGAACAATTGCGCCCGCAAGATAAAGTCAGCATTGTGACCTATGCGAGCGGCGAGGATTTGGCATTGGCACCGACTTCTGGTGCCGACAAGGATAAAATTTTAAAAGTCATTCATCGATTAAAAGCAGGTGGAGCAACGTCGGGAGAGCGGGCAATTCAATTGGCCTATGAGCAAGCACAAAAGTCTTATATTCAGGGTGGTATCAATCGAATTTTAATTGCAACGGATGGTGATTTTAATGTTGGAATTACCAATTTTGAAACCTTAAAGGGGATGATCGCTGAGAAAAGAAAATTAGGGATTTCTTTCTCTACCTTTGGTTTTGGAACAGGCAATTATGATGAACAGTTGATGGAGCAGCTCGCTGATGCAGGCGATGGCAACTATAGTTATATTGATAATGAGCGTGAAGCAAAAAAAGTATTGCAGCGACAACTGAGTTCAACATTGGCAACAGTTGCTCAAGATGTAAAAATCCAAGTCGAGTTTAATCCTGCCACGGTTAAAGAATACCGTTTAATTGGCTACGAGAATCGTGTATTAAATAATGAAGATTTTAATAATGATCGTGTAGATGCGGGAGATATTGGTGCTGGACATACCGTCACAGCCTTATATGAAATTATTCCTGTAGGTCAGAAAGGTTGGTTGAATGAATCACGCTATCAAGCACCAATGAATTCATCCAAAGCCAATAAACAAGAATACGCTTATGTGAATGTACGTTATAAACAACCACAACAAAGCCAAAGTATTTTACTGAGTCAACCTGTCCCTGCACGCAGTCTGGCATTGACACAGGCATCTTCAGATACTCGCTTTGCCATTGCGGTTGCATCCTATGCGCAACAGCTACGTGGTGGGCAATATAATGCCAATATGAAGTGGGATGATATTTTAAAATTAGCCCAAAGCGCAGCTCAACCAGATGAATTTGGCTTGCGTGCAGAATTTTTAGATTTGGTGAAAACCGCGAAAAGCTTAAGTGCTGAGCCTGTAAAACCTTAAGCATTCACGTCATTTTGATATAAAGACAACTGGGTGGTATTTATACTGCCCATTTTTTATTTGGTAAATGTTCATCTTTATGCTATACAGGCTCGCGTTTATAAGTAGTTTTGAGTGGCTGTATGTTTGCAGATTTACTTCTTCCAATGTTTGACGATGATTATTACCCCGATGTATTGGTGGCTGAAGTACAACAATGTATTGTGCAATTTGCGAAGAAAGTTGCGAAGGTAAAAGAAAGCACAGCTGAAATTTATCGTTTTGCAAATGAAACTGTTGTGGCCATTAATGAAATGAAGCCACAATTTGAAGATTTAGATTCATCCTTGGATGATACTGCTGCGGATTATATTGCTGAAGCAATGATGATGGTGGTACAAGAGCATGGTCATTTCGATGTGGAAATGGAAGAGTTGATTGTAAATCGAGAGTGGTAACACTCTCTTTTTTTATTTACTTTAGACATAAAAAAACCAGCTTTCGCTGGATTCTTTATTACACCATTTTAAGAAATATTAAAATGGTGCCCGGGGCCGGACTCGAACCGGCACGCTTTGAGGGCGGGGGATTTTAAATCCCCTGTGTCTACCTATTTCACCACCCGGGCATGAGCGCAATAATAGAGTACGAATTTATTCTTTGCAAGACTATTTCTTTGTATTTGCTTTATTTTTAGACAATTCAGAAGCTTGTGCTCAAAAAAATCACAATTTCAAAGCCAATCTGATTTTTATTGTCATCATATGTTCATGTAATTGAGATCATCATTAAATAATTATTGCCTATTTTTAACTCACGTTTGTAGTGGATTAAAAAAATGACAAATACTTTAACGCGCCGTGAACTCATTCAAAAAACTTTAGCTGGTTTTGGTGCAGTCTCTTTACCTATTTCGCTCACCGCATGTGGGGATGACTCGGATCATTCTTCTGGCTCGGGTGTGAGTGTTCAGTTTAAACATGGTGTTGCCAGTGGTGACCCTTTACAAGACCGAGTGATTATTTGGACACGCGCCACGCCTAGCGATATGTCAGCTCGATTAGAAATTGTTTGGGAAATTTCTAGCGATGAAAAATTTAGCCAAATTTATGCCTCGGGTAAAGTGCAAACCAGCCCAGCACAAGACTTTATCGTAAAAGTCGATGTTACTGGCTTACACGCACAGCAGCGTTATTTCTATCGCTTCCGCTTTGGGCAGGCAGTTTCACCGATTGGGCAAGCCAAAACCTTGCCGTCGCAAACCAATCAGGTGAAATTAGCCATCTGTTCTTGTTCAAATTATCCTGCGGGCTATTTTTATGTTTATCGTGAAATGGCCAAACAAGATGTTGATGTGGTACTGCATCTTGGGGACTATATTTATGAATATGGTCAAAATGGTTATGCGACCGAAGATTCGGAAAAGTTAGGACGCTTGCTGGCAGCAGATAATCAGCGAGAAATATTGAGCTTGGAAGATTATCGCAAACGTTATGCTTTGTATCGTCAAGATACGGATTTACAAGCATTGCATCAGAGACATCCTTTTATTGTGATTTGGGATGACCATGAGCTGGCCAATGATACGTGGCGTAATGGCGCGGAGAATCATACTGAGGCAACAGCTCAGGCGCAAAATGAAGGTAAATTTTCTGATCGGAAACTGGCAGCATTACAGGCCTATTTCGAATGGATGCCTATTCGTCCTGTTTCAGAAGATGATCATTTACATATCTATCGTCAGTTTGATTTTGGTTCACTGGTACAGCTCACCATGTTGGACACTCGAATTATTGCGCGTGATCAGCAATTGGATTATGCCAATTATATGACGGCTCAGGGCTTAAATACGGTGCAGTTTCAGCAAGATTTGTTAGCACAAGACCGAACCTTGCTTGGTTATGAGCAACGTGATTGGTTGTTGCAGAAAATGATGCAAAGCAATGCGCAGTGGAACGTATTGGGGCAGCAAATTCTAATGTCAAAAATGTTTATTCCAGCCGAATTGCTATTATCTTTGGCGGAAATTACCAGTGGTACAGTCAGTGCTGAAACGCTCACAAAAATGAATGCGCAAATTACGGAGTTAGTGAGCATTAAGTTACGCGCACAAGCAGGTGATCCTGCATTGACAGATTTGGAAAAGGCGCGGGTTAATACACTGGCACCTTATAATCTGGATGCATGGGATGGTTATTTTTATGAACGAGAAGTGTTGTATGCCACGCTGAAAGCACTGAATAAGAAAGTAGTGGTCTTGGCTGGGGATACGCATAATGCTTGGTATTCTGAGTTGCTGAGCAAGGATCAAGACTTGGTTGGTGTCGAATTGGCGACGAGCTCTGTGTCTTCACCGGGCTTGGAAAAATATTTAAGTATTCCTTTGGCACAATTACAGCAATTTGAATACGCCTTCCAAACGCTGATTAACGATTTAGCTTATTGTAATTTGAATCAGCGTGGCTATTTGTTGGTGAGTTTTACTGAACAGAGCATGCAATCCGATTGGATCTTTGTTAATAGTATTAAGGAAAAAAGCTATATGGTCGATGAAACCAGAGGCTATCAATTGATATTTAACTCACAGCTTCAAGTGCTGGAATCTTTACCGCAATCGGCTTAAGTGCAATGATAAAAAAACTGGGAAAAATCCCAGTTTTTTATTACATCAAGCTATCCAGATAATTTTCTAAATCTTGATGTTTATGTGTTTGGCAAAGTTGCTGTTCCATATGCATAGATTTTAAATGCAAAGCATGAAAGTGCTGTAATTGTGTTAATTTTTGCTGATATTTTTCAGTATCTTTTCCAGTAAATTTTAGAATAAATTTGAGTTTGATTGTTTGTTTATAACTCCAGAAGTTAAAACGTCTTAACTCTTGAAGGTAATACAGCCCAACATGGGTTGCGCTATTACGGAATAGATTTTCTTTGTAAAACTTCACAAAGCCAAAACCCATGGCAAAGAAAAACAGCACAATTTGCAGAAAAGTACTTTCTACGAATGCAATATTGATGGCTTGTAGAATAATTAATGCTGCAATTTTAACGGGTGCATGTTGTTGTTGTTCATAACAGGAGCTTGAGCTGTGTTTCATTTGTTTAAGTACAAGCGGAACATACAGCATAAATAACAACATAAAGCACAATACAGCAAAGCCATGCGCTTGAAAGGGGGTAAAGCGGGGAAAATGGATTTCGAAATAATGTCCTAAGCTTAGGGACAGGGAAACAAAAATCATAATGGCTAAAATCCAAGGAATAAACTCTTTGATTTCGTCCATTAAACCTTTGGTTTTGAGCATGCCGTAAAATACAAAGTTACGTTTAAATGCTGCGGGATACTGCATTTGTAACGGCTTTAAAAAAAGTGCTGCCTGCTTATCACTGACCATAAAAATGAGTACTTGAAAGTTACAGCATTATAAATCAGAAATGCACTTTTTGTTTAAATGATCTTAAAATCGATTTAAGGGAGTATAAAATCTGATCGTGAAATAAAATCATGACATAACCTAGCCAACAAATAGCATATTTAAAAAATGTGATCTGTTGGGGGTATGCAAATGATTGCTGTGTCATCGCATAATTTGCATAAATTTTTATGAGTTGTTGTTTTCTTGTTTGTTATTGCGTAGCTAGTAGGTATAGGGGAATGTTTCTAAGTCCTGAGCCACTATTCTTACAAGGATTACTTAGCTATCAGATATGGAAAAAGGTTGCAGTTCTGAAGATGTAATACAATTTCCCAAACAGACCATCCACAATGAAATGGAAAATGGCAATTTACACTTATCTATTTTCAATGGCTCATTCAATGCAATTTTTACCTTTTGTGCGTTACTGGATTCCGTATGTAAAAATTTTGAAACCCAACAATTTAAAAGAGAATTTCTTTCAAGAGTTGCAAACCTATATGCAGCAATCATGAGAGACTTCGTGAAGTAAAATAATTAAAACACAATCAATGCCTGAGCTGAATTTTGCTTTAATCGCTTGATTGTGAATAAGGGGGATTTTTAGACATAAAAAAACCAGCTTTCGCTGGATTCTTTATTGCACCATTTTAAGAAGTATTAAAATGGTGCCCGGGGCCGGACTCGAACCGGCACGCTTTGAGGGCGGGGGATTTTAAATCCCCTGTGTCTACCTATTTCACCACCCGGGCGTTTTAACAAGATTGGAGGCGGAGGTCGGAATCGAACCGGCGTACACGGAGTTGCAGTCCGCTGCATGACCACTCTGCCACCCCGCCATGTCTTGTTGATGCACATATTAACAACCTTTAAAAAAATTACAATACTTTAAATTGTGCATATGCACATAAAATCAGCATGTAGAATAAAATTGCCTAAATAATCATGTATTATTTGCAAAATTGATTCATATCTACCTTGGAGATGTGCTGTGGCATTAGTTTTAGATGGTCGTGCATTGGCTAAACAAATTGAAACTGACTTGTTAACCCGCGTTGAAGCGTTAAAAGCAAAATCAGGTCGTACCCCAATTTTGGCAACGATTTTGGTTGGTGACGATGGTGCATCAGCGACTTATGTGCGCATGAAGGGAAATGCCTGCCGCCGTGTAGGTATGGATTCATTAAAAGTTGAACTGCCGAAAGAAACAACAACGGAACAATTATTGGCTGAAATTGAAAAATTAAATGCGAATCCTGATGTGCACGGTATTTTGTTGCAGCACCCAGTGCCTGAGCAAATTGATGAGCGTGCATGTTTCGATGCCATTTCTTTAGAAAAAGATGTAGATGGTGTAACTTGCCTTGGCTATGGTCGTATGGCAATGGGTGAAGCGGCTTATGGTTCTGCAACACCAGCGGGAATTATGACCATCCTAAAAGAAAACAACATTGAAATTGCAGGCAAACATGCTGTAGTTGTTGGCCGTTCTGCAATTTTAGGTAAACCAATGGCGGCAATGTTATTGGAAGCAAATGCTACAGTCACGATTTGCCATTCACGTACTCAAAACCTTTCTGAGTTTGTTAAACAAGCCGATATTATTGTGGGCGCGGTAGGTAAAGCTGAGCTGATTCAAAAAGACTGGATTAAGCAAGGCGCTGTTGTGGTTGATGCAGGCTTCCATCCACGTGATGGCGGTGGTGTAGGTGACATTCAATTGGTGGGTATTGAAGAGATTGCATCTGCTTATACGCCTGTTCCAGGTGGTGTAGGTCCAATGACCATTACGACTTTAATTCGTCAAACAGTTGAAGCCGCTGAGAAAGCTTTAGGCTAATACTTTAAGTACGCTTCTAAAAAGCTGTATAGCATAAAACTATACAGCTTTTTTTATGGGATAGATTTCATTTAGGAGAATTTTAGGTTTAGTCGGAAAATCTTCTGTTTAAGCCACTTTGCGTGAGTGCGTAGGTTTACTCAGCGGATTATTACTTTTCAGTCATGTGCAGCTAGATTATGATCGCCTGATCTGTTGATTCTAGTGACAGCGATGGCAGTATTTAAATTGCTGTTTTTGAACGATGCATATTTTGCGTAGCATTAAAGGTTTATAAATTTAATGAGCTGTACTTTTCAAATGGCGAAAGCACCACAACACTTATTGGTTGCATTACATGAGGTCATTCCTCAGGCGGAGCTATCGGCGCAACAGTTGCCAGAAACACCTATTTCTTTGTGGCTCATTCCACCTGTCTTTCCAACAGATCGTCTAGATGATGAGGTGATTCGTCGTATTTGGAATGAAACCCCATACTGGATTTTTTGCTGGGCTTCGGGGTTAGCAATGGCGCAGTGGTTATTGGCAGAGCCGCATCATGTGAAAGATAAAGTAGTCCTCGATTTCGGTGCGGGTTCAGGCGTGGTGGCGATTGCTGCCAAAATGGCGGGTGCGAAACGTGTGATTTGTTGTGATATCGATAAGGTGAGTTTGGAGTCGTGTAAGGAGAATGCGATTTTGAATCAGGTCGAACTGGAATATTTAGATGATCTGTATCAATCAGAACAAGTCGATGTATTGTTAGCAGCGGATGTCTTATATGATCAATGTAACCGTTTTTTCTTAGACGAATTCTTAAAGTTTGCCCCTGAAGTTTGGGTGGCAGACAGTCGAGTGAAAAATTTTAGCCATCCAAAATATATGAAAATTGATGAGCGTAGTGCCACAACTTGGCCTGATTTGGATGAAGCAAAAGAGTTTCGCAATGTGAGCTTTTATAAGACGCTATAACGCATAGCGTCTTATAAGATTTTGATTTTATGAGCAGCTATAGCGCACAATACGCAAAGTACTTGGACGCGCTTCTAAAGCCTGACGTGTTGCGTAGTCTTCGCCATTATGTAGGTCTGGCGTGTTGCTGAGCCCGATAGAAGTACGTGAGTTACCAATCTGACGACCATAACTATCAGATGCCATCGCAGCAGGGTTAGCGACTTCGTTCACACTTAAAATTTGCAGTTTAAAGGTTTTATTTGTCCCTAAAACTTTTTGGCAAGCGCGTTGTAGTTTTTTGGCATCTAGGTCCTGATTTTGACGACCAGCAAGGGTATACGCGAGGGTTGCAGAGTCCGCTGTTTGGCTTTCTACACGGTAACCGACTTGACCATTATACTGTTGAGGCGTGCTTTGGCAGGCTGCAAGCCCCACAACGATAAAACTAAGCCCTAAAAATTGAAACGTTTTTTTCATGGTGAAAGTTCCGTGTTTTATTCTTGGGCACAGTATGCCATAAGCATGTGAAAATAACGATGTAGTTCAAAGCAAAACGACCCTCCTGTAACAAAAATCAGGATGGTCGAGAGCGGCTATAAGGGTGATTAATGATCGGTAATTAAACTGTGTTTTTTCGTGTCTTTCATAAACACATAGGTAATTAAAGATAAGCCGATCATGATGGTAATATAATAAAAGAAATAGCTTTCATGGCCTGCATTTTTAAAACTTAAAGCGATCAATTCTGCGGTACCACCGAAGATGGTATTGGCAATCGCATAAGGTAGTGCAACACCTAAAGCGCGAATATGGGGTGGAAATAGTTCAGCTTTTACAACCGCATTAATCGCGGTATAGCCTGTCACAATAATCATCCCGCTCATGCAGAGTAAAAATGCCGTTGTCACGTCTGTGGTTGTTCCCAGACGATTGAAAATCGGTACGGTAAAGAGTACGCCAAAAATGCCGAAAGCGATCATAATGGGTTTGCGCCCAATTTTATCGGACAAGGCGCCTACTGCAGGTTGAATCAGCATAAAAATAAAGATGGCTGCTGTGGTGATTTCAGTGGCAGTGCTTTTGTCAAAACCAGAAGTATTCACCAAATATTTCTGTAGGTAGGTGGTAAAGGTATTGAATGCGAGTGTGCCGCCCGCAGTCAGCATAATGACGGTAAAAGCGGCTTTAGGGTGCTTGGTAAATAACTCGATCGCCCCTGATTTTGGTCCACCTTGTTTGGCTTGTTCTTGAGCTTCTTTTGAAGATTGGGTTTCAACCAAACCACGACGGATCCAGAACACCACAATCGCTAACATGGCACCAATCAGGAAGGGAATACGCCATCCCCATGCATGTAATGCTTGTTCAGAAAGTGTATGTTGCAGAATAATCAGCACACATAGAGCGATGAGTTGACCTGAAATTAAGGTTACATACTGAAAACTAGAGAAAAATCCGCGATGATTTTTACCCGCCATTTCTGTTAAATAAGTCGCACTCGAGCCATATTCACCACCTACACTGAGTCCTTGCAGCAGTCGCGCAAAGAGTAAAATTGCAGGTGCTAACATGCCCGCAGTATCATAAGATGGGGCACAGGCAATCATAAGGGAGCCCACACACATCAAGGATACAGATAGGGTTAAACCTGCTTTACGCCCTTTACGATCTGCATAGATGCCCATAATCCAAGCACCAATCGGGCGCATTAAAAAGCCTAAGGCAAATACAGCTGCCGCTTGTAAAAGCTTGACAGTTTCATTGCCCTCGGGAAAGAAAACGGGCGCAAAATACAGTGTGAAGGCTGCATAAACATACCAATCGTACCACTCCACAAGGTTACCAGCGGAGCCACCTAAAATAGATTTAAAACGTGTTTTTCGATCAAATGGCGTGTGCGCAATTTGTGGGGATGAGTTTGACACAAGAAATTCCAGAGCAGTGGCAAAACACATTCTTTTAAGTTCTTTTTGGGGGTTAAAAACTTAAAAACATGTATTTTATAAAAGAAATAATATGTTACTTTTCACATTTCTTTATACGCTCATGCGCTACATTTCGCATTCGACTTTAGTCGCAATAAAGGGAGTAGTCGGGATTGAGTCATCCAAGATTGATGAGCTATGTTGAAGGATTTTGTATAGAACGTATTTTATGGCAATGGTCCGACAATAAACGCCTTGCAATTTGGGTTTTCTGTTAGGATTAAGTAGAGAACACTATAAACAAAATAAAAGTTGCTTGAAGCACATAAAATAAGAGGAGCCTAAACATGGATCAACATCATTTATATGACATGGTCGTCATAGGCGGAGGAATTAACGGGGCAGGTATTGCTGCCGATGCCGCGGGGCGGGGGTTATCTGTTTTGTTGTGTGAAAAGGATGATTTAGCCAGTCATACCTCATCAGCCAGTAGCAAATTGATTCATGGTGGTTTGCGTTATTTAGAGCATAAAGAGTTTCGTCTAGTACGGGAGGCTTTGGCAGAGCGCGAAGTCTTGATGGCAAAAGCACCACACCTGATTCGTGCCATGCGCTTTATTATGCCGCATCGTCCACATTTACGGCCTGCATGGCTCATTCGGACAGGTTTATTTTTCTATGATCATTTGGGTAAACGGGAAAAGCTAGCGGGTTCCAATCTAATCAATTTTGATCCGAAAACCAGTCTATTTAAACCTGAAATTGTGAAAGGATTTGAGTATTCGGATTGTGCAGTCGACGATGCGCGTCTTGTTGTTGCGAATGCAATGCAAGCTCATGAAAATGGGGCCAGTATACACACACGGACACGTTGTATTGCAGCGCAGACAGAGCAAAACGTTTGGACCGTACAATTACAAAATACACAAGGGATCTTTACTGTTCGCGCCAAAGTATTGGTGAATGCTGCAGGACCATGGGTCACTGAATTTATCCAGCAAGATTTAAAAATGCAGGCGTCTTATAGCATTCGATTAATTCAAGGTAGCCATATTATCGTACCGAAGATTTATACAGGAGATAAGGCTTTTATTCTGCAAAATGATGATCAACGAATTGTCTTTGCAATTCCATATCTAGATGAATACACCCTGATTGGGACTACGGATCAGCGTTATTTGGGCAATCCTGATCAAGTAGACATTACAGAAAGTGAAATTGATTATTTGTTGCAGGTCATGAATGCACATTTTCAGCAGCAATTGACGCGTCATGACATTATTGCCACTTATTCAGGTGTTCGTCCATTGTGTGATGATGAGTCTGATAATCCATCTGCCATGACCCGTGATTATACCTTGGTATTGACTCACCAGCAGCATGCACCATTGCTTTCCGTGTATGGAGGCAAGCTTACGACTTATCGTAAACTGGCAGAATCTGCCATGCATCAACTCAAGCCATTTTTTAATAAATTAAAACCTGACTGGACTGCCAAAGCCTTATTACCAGGTGGAGAAAATTTTTTTGACGAAACACGTTTGGTTGAAGAGTTACAACAGCGTATACAAGATATAACTCAATCACTTGCGGAGCGTTGGATACATACTTATGGGTCGCGTGTTTGGAAGATGCTGGATGGTTGTGAGAGTATTTCTGCGCTTGGGCAGCACTTTGGACATGAGTTATATCAACAGGAGCTCGACTATCTGGTGGCTCACGAATGGGCAGTGAGTAGTGAAGATATTTTAAAACGCCGTACCAAGTTGTATTTAAAATTTGACCCAGACCAGATTGCTCGATTGGATGAATATTTGCTTGCTTTACATAAACGTCGCGCACAAGAGATAGCAGCTTAATATCATTTGAGTTTATACAAATGATTGGCTTTAAACTCTTGAAAAAGCTGGTTATTGACCCGTTAAAAAAAAGCCGCTTCAGCGGCTTTTCTACATTTAGATTTCGATACCACCAATTTGTTGGCAGTTTACAGGCGTATTCCATTTAACGGCTGTACCCCATATAACTGGACGTACAATACGCCAAGGCCAGAAACCAAATCTTTGACTGGCATTGTAGTTAATGACTACGTTACCACCAACCTGGTGCGTACGCTCTGCAAAACGTGGATAAAGTTCTTCAACGCTACCATAAGTACCTTTCGCTACTTTGATGCGTTTCATGATTTTAAATTGGCTAGAATCAGGTGTGCCCTTGATTGCGCAGATATGAGGAGCTGATTGTTCTACAGTTTCAGTATTGGCCATAGCAATACTTGATAAGCTGAGTAAGCAGACGGTTGTCGTTAATGTAAGTGTTTTTAGCATGGATTTCCCCTTTTTATGCTTAGTTGTGAAGTTATAAAAGTTATAAATTTATTAAAATAGGTTGAAAAAAGACCGCTAACGCGGTCTTTAATCTTAAGTTTTTTTTAAGTATTTAAGCAGATTGCTTAACCGCTTCTAGAAGTTCGTTTTGACGAGCTTTAAGTGCAGCTGGTAAACGGTCACCTAATTGATTGAACAATTCAGTGTGGCTCTCAATTTCTTTGATCCATTGATCTTTATCTTGAGAAGTTACAAGCTCAAATTGTTCTTTAGTGAAATCAGAACCAGTCCAGTTTAACTGTTCGTAAGTAGGGACTAAGCCAATTGGAGTTTCAACAGCGCTTGCACGACCTTCACAACGATCAATGATCCATTCAAGCACACGCATGTTTTGACCGAAACCAGGCCATACGAAGTTGCCTTCAGCATCACGACGGAACCAGTTTACATTGTAGATGCCTGGAAGTTTGTTACCAGCAGCTTTTGCTTTTGCTTCAACTTCTGCACCAAGTTCTAACCAGTGAGAGAAGTAATCAGCCATGTTGTAGCCCGCAAACGGAAGCATAGCAAACGGATCACGACGAACAACACCTTGTTGACCCACAGCAGCAGCCGTAGTTTCAGAACCCATAGTTGCAGCTTTGTATACGCCATCAACCCAGTCAAATGCTTCTGAGATTAATGGAACTGTGTCTGCACGGCGACCACCGAAGATGAACGCAGAAATTGGTACACCAGCTGGATTTTCCCAGTCAGCGTCAATAGAAGGGCATTGACCAGCAGCAACTGTAAAGCGCGCATTCGGATGAGCTGCTTTTTCAGTACCTGTATGAGGTTGACCTTTCCAGTTCGTAAGGTTTGTAGGCGCTTCTTTAGAAAGACCTTCCCACCAAACTTCGCCGCTATCAGTTACAGCAACGTTGGTATAGATCACGTCTTTTTGTAGTGTTGCCATACAGTTCGGGTTGGTCTTGGTATTTGTACCAGGCGCAACACCGAAGAAGCCAGCTTCAGGGTTAATTGCATATAAGCGACCATCTTCACCTGGTTTAATCCAAGCAATATCGTCACCTACAGTTTCAATTTTCCAGCCTTCGTAGCCAGCTGGCGGAATCAACATTGCAAAGTTTGTTTTACCACAAGCAGAAGGGAATGCTGCAGCGATGTAGTGTTTTTCACCTTGAGGATTCGTTACACCAAGGATGAGCATGTGTTCAGCTAACCAGCCTTGCTCACGACCCATTGCAGATGCAATACGGAGTGCTAAGCATTTTTTACCCAATAATGCATTGCCGCCGTAGCCAGAACCATATGACCAAATTTCACGAGTTTCTGGATAATGAACGATATATTTTTCAGGGTTGCAAGGCCATGCAACATCTTTTTGACCTGCTGCAAGTGGTGAACCTACAGTGTGTACACAAGGAATGTATTCGCCATCAGTACCCAGAACGTCATAAACGGCTTTACCCATACGTGCCATTTTAGACATGCTTACAGCAACGTAAGGAGAGTCTGTTAATTCAATACCGATGTGTGCAATGTGGCTGCCCAAAGGACCCATAGAGAAAGGAACAACGTACATTGTACGACCTTCCATAGCACCGTCAAATAAACCATTTAAACGCGTGCGCATTTCTGCAGGAGCTTCCCAGTTGTTTGTCGCGCCTGCATCTTCTTCTTTTTCAGAACAGATATATGTACGACCTTCAACACGAGCAACGTCAGAAGGGTCAGAATTTGCAAGATAAGAACCAGGGTGTTTTTCTTGGTTTAAAGCTTGCATAGTGCCGTTAGCGATCATCAAGTCGATAAGACGTTGATATTCTTCTTCGCTGCCGTCACACCATTCAATCTTTGCTGGTTTGGTTAATTTCGCAATTTCTTCAACCCATGCAATAAGCTTAGGGTGACGAACGAATTCTGGTGCGTTCACTTGGGTCATGGTGAGGCCTATCTTAAAAGTGTACAAATTTTGTACAAAGTCCAATCTAAGTAATCAGGTTACCTAGATGAAAGTAAAAAAAAGTGGCAGTATTAAAGCACAAAACGATGAAAAAAATAAGACACCCGTATCTACTTGTAGATATTGATAATTTGCATTGTATTTTTATTTTTTCTTTATAAATCATTGTGTTGGTATTTTTATTTTAAAAATTTATTTGTATTTATTTTGTTTATGGAAATTATTTATTTAAATTATGTTCTTTACATACAATAACTTACGTGTATTTTTTTTATGAGAATTATTATTGATTAAATAAATGGTGGTAATTTGAATTTTGCATAAGGGCATTGTTAATTGGTGATAAATTGGACAAAATTAGAGCAAATACTTCATAGAAGTGAATTTGCGGGATGAATTTAAAACCTCTTTCCATTATTTACAATGCACGCTCTGGTTTTCATGCCAACAATAAAGAACAAGTCTATGAACAATTGCTGACATATTTTACAGAGCAAGGTTTCGAAATTCAGGCTTTTGAACTTGGCGAAAAAAACGATTTTCCTGCTTTGATGCAATCCATTATTCAGCGCCATTCTGCTTCCAATGAAATGGGGGTGATTGTTTCGGCGGGTGGTGATGGTACTTTAAATGCAGTTGCCAAAGCCTTACTCGGAACCGATATTCCTTTAGGTATTTTACCTTTAGGCACATTTAATTATGTGGCGCGGGTTTTAAATATTCCCCTTGAAATTATGCAAGCGGCTGAAGTGATTGCTACAGGGCAGATACGCTCCATTCATGTAGCTAAAATTAATGATCAAATTTACTTAAATAATGCTAGTTTGGGCTTATATCCTTTATTCATTCAACGTCGTGAACTCTACAATGCCAAGTTTGGGCGTTTTCCTTTGCATGCCTACACTTCGGGCTTGGATGTATTGATTCGTGATCGTAAAGAATTGAAACTGGAGGTGGAAGTGGATGGTAAAACCTATCCTGTAAAAACGCCTTTAATCTTTTTTGGTAATAATCAATTGCAGTTAGCAGAAATGAAATTACGTATTGCCAAATGTGCAGAGCAAGGGCAAGTTGCAGGCGTAGTGGTGGCAAAAAGTGATAAGTTGACCCTATTTCGGATGTTATTACAGCTAATTCGGGGTGAATTAGAAAAAGCGCCTGATGTGTATAGTTTTGCAGCAGATGATGTCAAAGTCTTTTCACGACGTGAAAAATTAACGGTTGCACTGGATGGTGAAATTGTAGAAATGCGTCCACCCCTGCATATCACGGTGCAAAAAAATGCCGTTAAGATGATGGTGCCCTATGTTGCTCCATCTGTCTGATTTACATTTCGGTACGGAGCGACCTGAATGTCTCACGGCAATTCAGCAGTTTTGCCGTGAACAACAGCCCGAACTGGTGGTTGTGAGTGGGGATTTAACCCAACGTGCACGCTACATTGAGTTTTTTCACTGTAAACAATTTCTCGACAGTTTGAATTGTCCTTACTTGGTGGTGCCGGGTAACCATGATATTCCGCTGTACCATCTTTGGGATCGTATTTTTAATCCCTTTACGCGCTACCAATTGTTTTTTGGCAATATGGAAATGACGTTGGAAACTGAGCACTTTTATATGATTGGGGTTAACAGTATTCGCCGTCGTTACCATACGCGCGGACATATTTCTCTAGAGCAAATTCAGCGGATTGATCAAATATTAAAGCGTGCACCTGAACATAAAATAAAAATTATTGCAGCGCATCAGCCTTTTTATGCATCACCAGAAGATCCGCATGACATTAAAGATTGTCCTGTACTTGGACGGATGGCATTAGATATTTGGAGCAAAAGTGGTTTAAAGGCACTGTTGCATGGTCATTTGCATCAGTCAGCAGTATTCGATTTAAATTATTTATACCATTTGGGAGTCGGGCATCCTGTACTCGATATTCATGCTGGTACCGCAACTTCTTATCGTTTACATCATGCTTTGAGCAATAGTTTTAATGTCATCGATGCGCAGGCAGATGTCCGACATTATCAATTTAGTCTTCAACATTTAGCGTTTGAATTGGTTTGAATTGCTGAATTAAGCAACGAATCATTCATATTGCGTAAAAAAAATACAAAAAAGATGATTTTTTTTAAAGTCTGCCCTTGAAGCCCTATTTTCCATCCCCACAAAAGTGTCATCTAAAATCATTTTGATGATGACCAAAGGAATAAATAAGTCGTCATCAGTCATCTTAATAGACTTAGTCTGATGGAGTTATTTATGAGCAACATTCGTCCATTACATGACCGTGTAGTTATTCGTCGTGTTGAAGAAGAAACGAAAACCGCTGGCGGTATTTTATTGCCAGGTTCAGCAGCTGAAAAGCCTGCACAAGGTGAAATTATTGCTGTAGGTAATGGCCAAATCACTGACAACGGTATTCGCGCTTTAGATGTAAAAGTTGGCGACAAAGTATTGTTCGGTACATATGCAGGTACAACTGTAAAAGTACAAGGTGAAGAACTTCTTATCATGAAAGAGTCTGACATTTTAGCTGTATTAGAAGGCTAATTCTGTCCTTACTCGTTCAATCTCAGATTAGTAAAGATTAAAAAAATTTCGGAGTCTATAAATGTCAGCTAAAGACGTAAAATTTGGTGATTCAGCTCGCTCAAAAATGATTGCAGGCGTAAACGTGCTTGCAGATGCTGTAAAAGTAACTTTAGGTCCTAAAGGCCGTAATGTTGTGATCGACCGTTCTTTCGGTGCACCACACATCACTAAAGATGGTGTAACTGTTGCGAAAGAAATTTCGCTTAAAGACAAATTTGAGAACATGGGCGCTCAATTGGTTCGTGAAGTCTCTTCTAAAACCAATGACATCGCGGGTGACGGTACAACAACTGCAACTGTACTTGCTCAAGCAATCCTAAACGAAGGGATCAAGTCTGTAACTGCGGGTATGAACCCAATGGACTTGAAACGTGGTATCGACCTTGCAGTGAAAGCATTGGTTGCTGAAATTAAAGCAACGGCTAAGCCTGCGTCTGATACTAAAGCGATTGAACAAGTAGGTTCAATCTCTGCAAACTCTGACGAAACTGTAGGTAAACTCATTGCACAAGCAATGGAACGCGTGGGTAAAGAAGGCGTAATTACCGTTGAAGAAGGTTCAGGCTTTGAAGATGCTTTGGACGTTGTTGAAGGTATGCAGTTTGACCGTGGTTATATCTCTCCATACTTCGCGAACAAACAAGACACGTTGACTGCTGAATTAGAAAACCCGTTCATTTTGCTTGTTGATAAAAAAATCAGCAATATCCGTGAATTAATTACTGTTTTAGAAGCAGTAGCTAAAACAGGCAAGCCACTTTTAATCATCGCTGAAGATGTTGAAGGTGAAGCATTAGCAACACTTGTTGTAAACAACATGCGTGGCATCATTAAAGTATGTGCAGTGAAAGCGCCTGGTTTTGGTGACCGTCGTAAAGCAATGCTTCAAGACATCGCAATCTTGACGGGTGCGACTGTGATTTCTGAAGAAGTAGGTATGTCTTTAGAGCAAGCTTCTCTTCAAGATTTAGGTACTGCGCACAAAATCACAGTGTCTAAAGAAAACACAGTGATTGTGGATGGTGCGGGTGATGCAGCTCAGATTTCTGAGCGTGTAACTCAAATTCGTGCACAAATTGAAGAATCTACGTCTGAATATGACAAAGAAAAACTTCAAGAACGCGTAGCTAAATTAGCTGGCGGTGTTGCAGTGATTAAAATTGGTGCTGCAACTGAAGTTGAAATGAAAGAGAAGAAAGACCGTGTTGATGATGCATTACATGCAACGCGTGCGGCGGTTGAAGAAGGTGTAGTTGCTGGTGGTGGTGTTGCACTTGTACGTGCTGCAACTGCGCTTGATGGCGTAACTGGCGCGAATGATGACCAAAACGTGGGTATCAACATTCTTCGTCGTGCAATTGAAGCACCACTTCGTCAAATTGTTGCGAATGCGGGTGATGAACCTTCAGTTGTGATCAACGCGGTGAAAAATGGTGAAGGTAACTTCGGTTACAACGCTGCAACTTCTGAGTATGGCGACATGCTAGAAATGGGTATTCTTGACCCTGCGAAAGTAACGCGTTCTGCACTTGAACACGCTGCTTCTGTTGCTGGTCTTATGCTTACAACTGAGTGCATGATCACTGACATTCCAGAAGACAAACCAGCGATGCCTGATATGGGCGGCATGGGTGGTATGGGCGGCATGATGTAATTATCGGCCCAAACGTACCAAGCTAAAAAATCCCCACTTAATGTGGGGATTTTTTATTTTTATCGGTATAATTAAGTGAGAAAAAGATTTAAAAAGTATAAAGCTATAAAAAACAAAATATTAAAGTAATGTATCAGTGTTTTTTTTGCTTCTGGGGAGAGGGAGATGGAGCAAGAACATGAAATGGTCGAAATGATTTATGAAGCAACCATAAATCCAACATTGTGGCAGCAGGTTCTTATTCGACTGGTTGAATATACAGGTAGTCAAAGTGCAATTTTTACTGCAATCGATCAACTTAATCCCAAATTTAATTTCACCTTTACCCACAATATTTCTGAGCTGACTTTAGCCGCCTATCATGATGAAAAAATTCAGATGATCGATATGCAATTACATGCTCCTATTTTGAAACAACAAGGTTTGGGAGAGCCTGTGGTTTTGGACTGGAGCGCTTACGCACAGCGTCAAGGGCAAGCGGAATATATCTTTTATGAAAAATGTGTGGCGCCATCAGGCATAGGTTCGGTGCAAGGCATTTTATTAGAAACAGGACAATATCGTTGGGCAGTATTGGGTATTCATCGAACAGCGACAGTGCCAATATATCAACAACAAGAAACTGAACTGCTAAAAAGACTAAGTAAGCATTTTCGTCGTGCTTTGCAAATTCATCGTCAGTTAAGTTTGGTACAGCAGGAAAATAGCGATTTATATCAGCTTTTTGATGCTTTAAAAACAGGAGTAATTTTACTGGATGAAAATGCCCATTTATTGTATGCCAATGCGAAAGCACAAAGGATTTTAGAAACAGGCCAAGAACTCAGTTTAGATCATTTTAATCGTTTGAAGGCGATAACGCCTTATCATGCACAATTAGAACAATATATTGCCAGTGCATGCTTTCAAGATTTGTCATCAAGCAATTATCAAGCGATTCATGCGGGTGGCGTTCTGGTGATTCCGTCTGCTGAAAAGTCGCGAGTTTTGACGGTCAGTGTTGTACCTTTTTCAAGTGTTTGGCAGAACATGCTGAATCAACAGCAAACAGAACAGAAAGTAGCGGTATTTTTAACTGAGCCAGATAAATATTATCAACTTGCGGGTGATTTTTTAAAGCAGCATTATCAGCTTTCACCACGTGAGGTCAAAATTTGTGAACTTTTTGTCAATGGCTACAATCTTGAAGCCATTGCAAAGGAATGCACGTTGACACTCAGTTCAGTCCGCACCTATATGAAATATATTTTTGCCAAAATGCAGTGTTCAACTCAAGTCGAATTATTTCGTTTATTGGTAGATTTGAGCTTGGATTTTGAACATATTCCTTAATGGCACTTTAGCTCCATAAAATCAGTAACCAAGTGACGGCAATAATACTTAAAGCAACAAATTGTGCGGCACTGCCCATATCTTTGGCATTTTTAGACAAGGGATGACGTTCTAAAGAAACGCGATCGACAATGGCTTCTAAGGCAGAGTTGAAGAGTTCAACGATAATTGCCAATAAGCAGACTGCAATGAGAATGGCTTGCTCGCTACGACTCACGTTGAGAAAAAAAGTGATTGGAATCAAAATAAGATTGATAAAAATAATTTGTCGAAAAGCGGCTTCATGCTTAAAAGCGGCTTTAAAACCAGCGATGGAATAGTTGGTTGCATGAAAAATGCGTTTAAAACCAGTTTTACCTTTAAGGGGAGAATATTCGCTCATGATGGATTGGATCGTTCAAGATAGAGAGGATAATAGCCCTGATAGATTAAAGTGGGCTTAAAACATACGAAAGTATGTGCACTCAGTTTAGCATAAATTAAGATGAATCAGATGGGCAATAAGTCGTAACTTAGCTTGAAATAAAGAGATATTTATCCTTTGAGTTCAGCTTATATTTAAATAGGCATTGGCTTTGTGGATTGAAGCATATCTAGCTGATATAGGATTAAAGCTTGATTTACATGATTCATTAGTATGCTGAGGCTGAGGGAATGAATCTTCACAATGTCTACATAATTGAATAATAAATCCGTAACTATGTTAATAATGATTGCGTTTTATAGTTGGGTCATTGAATATCAACATAAATTTGCTAGTTTTTTTGATTCCTCCTTTGTCTTCTAATTTTTAAGTGGCGCAGACCTATGTTGTCTAAGTTTTTTATACAACGTCCCATTTTTGCTGGTGTACTTGCAATTATTGTGATGGCTATGGGACTTTTTGCTGTACTGAATTTACCAGTAGAGCGTTATCCCGATATTGCGCCACCACGTATTACTGTGAGTGCAAGTTATACAGGTGCATCTGCGGAAACTGTCGAGGAAAGTGTTACACAAATTTTAGAACAACAAATCAAAGGGATCGATCACCTTTTATATTTTAGTTCCAGTAGTGATTCTTCTGGGCGAAGCCGAATTAGCATCAGTTTTGAAAACGGTACAGACCCAGACACTGCGCAGGTACAAGTTCAGAATGCCATTAACGGTGTGGTCAGTCGGTTACCCGAAGATGTACAGCGCCAAGGTGTCAATGTCTATAAATCACTGGGGGATACCCATATGGTGATTGGCTTGTACGATGCCTCTGGTCGTAGTGACAATATTGAATTGTCTGATTATATGATGACGCATTTGGAGCAGGACATTGCGCGTATTGAAGGGGTGGGTGAAGTTGATGTGTTTGGCTCGCAATATGCCATGCGCATCTGGCTGAATCCGACAAAACTCAAGCAATATAGCTTAATGCCATCCGATATTCGTGGTGCAATTGAAGCCCAGAATACCCAAGTGGCAGCGGGGGGCATTGGGGATTTACCCACAGTCGAAAATCAATATCTGAATGCTAAAGTGACTTCGGGATCGCGCCTTAAAACGGTGCCTGAATTTGAACAGATCATTGTGAAATCAAACCGTGATGGTAGTTTTGTTTATTTAAAAGATGTGGCGCGTATTGAGCTTGGTGCGGAAAACTATCAATCTTTTAACACCATCAATGGTTTTGCCTCGGCAGGGATGGGTATTTCGTTGTCTTCTGGAGCAAATGCCCTTGCAACTTCTGCATTGATTAAAGCCGAGGTTGAGCACTTATCCAGTAAATTACCCGCGGGCTATAAAATTGTTTATCCACGTGATAATACGCCGTTTGTACAAGAGTCAATTAAGGAAGTCGTCAAAACTCTATTTGAGGCAGTTGTTTTGGTGGTGATTGTCATGTTCTTGTTTTTACAGAATTGGCGCGCTACCTTAATTCCGACCATTACTGTGCCTGTGGTGATTTTGGGCACGATGGCAATTCTGTATGTTTTAGGCATGAGTATTAATACCTTAACCTTGTTTGCTTTGGTTTTAGCCATCGGGTTATTAGTAGATGATGCGATTGTGGTGGTCGAAAATGTAGAGCGTCTGATGCATGAACAGCATTTATCTGCCAAAGATGCCGCCATTGAATCCATGCAGGAAATTAGTGGCGCTTTAATTGGGATTACTTTGGTGCTGACCGCGGTCTTTATTCCGATGGCATTTTTTGGGGGTTCAACAGGGGTTATTTATCGCCAGTTTTCCATGACTTTAGTAGCGGCCATGGGGCTTTCCTTAATGGTGGCTTTGGTGTTAACACCCGCCCTGTGTGCTTTAATTTTACAGCCAAGTAATAAGCAGAAAAAATGGGCCGTGTGGTTCAATCAAAAGTTAGAACAGTTAAAAACACACTATCTTAAACTTACGCAATTCACCATGAATCATAAACGCATCAGTTTAGTGATATTTACAGCGTTAATTGCCGTGTTTGCCTTGTTCTATCGTGCTTTACCGACCAGTTTTATTCCGAGTGAAGATCAGGGCATATTAAGTGTGCAATTTGAGTTGATCAATGGTGCACCGTTGTCTAAAAGTCGTGAAGTCGGAGAGGAAATCCGCCAGTATTTTCTGAGTCAAGAAAAAGCCAATGTCAATTTGGTGATGGTGCGTTATGGGCGTAATTACTCTGGAACGGGACAGAACCTAGGGCAGGGTTTCATAGCCTTAAAGCATTGGGATGAGCGGAGTGGTCAACACAATTCAGCGCAAGCCATACGTGAACGCGCCATGCAGCATTTCCGTAAGAATCGGAATGCCAAGATTATGGTGAATATGCCATCTTCAGTCAGTGGGTTGGGACAAACGGATGGTTTGGAGTTCTGGATTCGAGATATTAACGGCAATGGACGTCAATTCTTAGATGCAGAATTTAAGCAGTTACAAACGGCAGCAGAACACTATAAGAGCTTTGAAAATCTGGATAACAAGGCAAATCCTGATAAAGCCGAATTACAAGTCAAGATTGATCAAAAACAGGCGATGGCTCTAGGCTTATCTCAATCTGCGATTAACAGTACCTTGTCGGCTGCGTGGGGTGGCTCTTATGTCAATGATTTTATTGATCGTGGGCGGGTCAAACGTGTGATGATGCAGGGGGATGCCGAATATCGATCGAAGCCTGAAGATTTGCAGCAATGGTATGTCCGCAATGATACCAATCAGATGGTGTCATTTGCCAATTTTGCCAACGTGAATTGGGGTGGCGGGCCAGAAGTCGTGAAACGCTTTATGGGCTATACCGCTTTAGAGATGGAAGCGGATATGGCCAAGAATGTCAGCTCTGGTGTCGCTATGGGCGATATTCAGAAACTGGTGGAACAGCAGCCCGATATTGACTTGGCATGGAGTGGTCTTTCATTTGAGGAGCAGAAATCCAGTCATCAAGCATTATGGTTGTATTTAATTTCGATTGGTTTTATCTTTTTATGTTTGGCTGCGCTGTATGAGAGCTGGACTATTCCAACGGCTGTGATGAGTGCCATTCCTTTAGGGATAGGGGGCAATATCCTGTTCAGTTATTGGGTCGGATTCCCAAATGATATTTATTTCCAGATTGCCTTACTCACCACGATTGGGCTGTCGTGTAAAAATGCCATCCTGATTGTGGAATTTGCTTCTATGGCACAAACACGTGGTCTGACTGTCATGCAAGCCGCTATGGAAGGTGCAAGTTTACGCTTACGTCCAATTTTGATGACTTCTCTGGCTTTTGGTGCAGGCGTCATTCCTTTGGTATTTGCCTTTGGTGCAGGTGCGGCAAGTCGTCAAGAAATCGGCATTAGCGTACTCGGTGGAGTGATTTTCGGGACAGTCTTGGTACTGATTTTTATTCCTTTTATGTATGTATTGATTCGCTCCATTTTTGGAACTAAACAACAGCAATCATAATGCTGAGAACTGTTGCTGGGTTTCTGTATTTTGTAAATCCAACAGCAGTATCAACAAGGTTCGATTTCTAAAACTTCATGTTGAAAGTGATTCATCTATGACGCCATGTAATGGTCAATGTTCTTACAGACGGCTGATTTAAGGAGAGTGACTCGATAGTTAGATGAATAGCGGGGGAGTTGTTCATTTTTCTGGAATTTTGAATAACCCTTTGTTACGGCATTCGCAAACAAAATGTTTTAAGCTGTAGTGAAATCAATATCATGCCGACATGAACATGCCTGAACAGCAGCGAGCTACCCCCAAAACACCGCAAGAAGTGATTCGTTTAGAGCGTGATTTGGCGAAATATGCCAATCTCATGGATTCCGTAATTCGGATTCCTTTTACCAAGCAGGGCGTGGGGGCAGATGCTGCCTTGGGTACCATACCTGTGGCGGGAGATGTTGCTGGTTTTGCTCTAACCTGTTATGCGATTTACAAAGCCAAGCAAATTGGAGTGCCGCAACATAAATTAAACGTGGTGTATAAACTGGCGGTAATGGATTTGCTGGTGGGATTTATTCCGATTGCAGGCACGATATTTGATATTTTTATTCGTCCAAGCCGTAAAGCACTCGATGTTGTACATGAGCATATTCGTGAGGAATATCAAATACACGACACGGCACATGTAGTTCATCCTTATTTACATGAAAAATTAGAAATGAAACAACAGCATTCGGCATTTTGGCGTCAGCCAGTGATTGCGTGGCTGTGGCTACATATTCCAGATTTAGTGGGGCTAGTTTTTATTATTGGTCTGTTGCTGGCAACGTGGTATGGATTTACTGCCGTATGGGCGTGGGTTCAAAACTGGTCATAAGTTATTTTTTAGCATAAAAAAGCCTCCAACATGGAGGCTTTTTTGAATCTTTAAAATCAAGTTTATGCACAGTCTAATTGTTGTAAGGCTGCTACGCGTTGTTCAATGGTTGGGTGAGTTTGAAATAAGGCTGCTAAGCTAAACCCTTGTTCTTTACCTTCCGCAATCGAGAATGCTTTCATTTCTTTAGGCATTTGGTCTGGAAGTTCTGATTCTGCTTGTAAACGTAATAAGGCAGAAATCATGGCTTGCTTGCCTGCTAAACGCGCACCAGCTTCGTCAGCACGGTATTCACGATGGCGTGAGAACCACATCACGATAGCAGAAGCCAAAATACCAAATACGATGTCTAAGACAATAGTAATACCGAAGTAAGCCAATCCTGGAGCTTCTCCGTCTTCACGACCGAATACATTACGGTCAATGAAATCACCCACGACACGTGCGAAGAACATGACAAAGGCGTTAACAACACCTTGGATCAATGCCAGTGTGACCATATCACCATTGGCAACGTGACCAATCTCGTGAGCCAGTACTGCACGCAATTCATCTTTATTCATACGCTCAAGCAAGCCTGTAGAAACGGCTACGAGCGCATCATTTTTATTCCAACCGGTTGCAAATGCATTCGATTGGTAAGATGGGAAAATACCCACTTCTGGCATGTTAATACCAGCATGCTGAGACAATTCCGCAACTGTTTGTAGCAACCAAACCTCTGCTTGGCTACGTGGAGCATTAGGGTCAATAAGTTCAGTGCCAGTTGTTTTTTTCGCCATCCATTTCGACATGAACAGAGACACTAAAGAGCCAACCATACCAAACACGAAACAGACGACTAAAAGGTTGCCTAGATTCAAGCCACCCGCGCCATGGTAACTACCGACACCGAAGAGTGACAAAATAATGCCAGCTACAACCAGTACCGCGAGGTTGGTTAGCAAGAACAAACCAATCCGCATCATTGAGAAAATCCTCTTAATATAGAAATATAATCTGATTTATAACTTATAAATCATAAGGATCAATATGCGGTGAATATTGCAAAAATTCAAGAAAAAAACGTGATTCGTCGCTAAAAATAACATTTTTCTATTAATAGATTCGCGCAGATGCCGAAGCATGTTCTGTCGAATAAGTCCCTGATCGCGGTGCATCGGTATAACTACCATCGGCTGCAATGATGATCTGACGTTGACTACTTCTAGAGGATGGGTTTGGAATGGACTCCGCCTGTGCTGATTGAGCATTAATTTGATCAGCACTGTAATTTACAGATTGGGCAACGATTTTACCTGAGTTGCTAGCGCTGCTGATCAAACCGCCTGCATAGAGATTACTATAACGGCTACTTACACGACGTACATAGTCTTGGGTTTCTTTAAAAGGGGGAATACCGCCGTATTTATCGACATTGCCTTCACCCGCATTATAAGCAGCGAGTGCCAGTGAAGTATTGCCATTAAAACGTTTGAGTAACCAGCTTAAATATTTGGCACCACCCATAATATTTTGCTGTGGGTCATAGGCATTTGAAACATTGAAGCGACGTGCAGTTGCAGGCATCAGTTGCATTAAGCCTAAAGCACCCACAGGTGAGCGTGCATTTACATTAAAGCCCGATTCAGTATGCATCACGGCTTTAATTAAACCTTCAGAAATCCCATGGGTTTGGGCTGCCTGACGAATCATGCTGTCAAAAGCATTTCGATTACGGCTATAGCTCGGCAAAACTGAGGATTCTGAACTTCCCCAGTTGCTATAACTGTGCATGTTACTGTCGGGATAATAGGTTTTTTTTTCGACTTTTAAGTGGCTATATTTATTTTTTTTATTGGTGAGTAAGGTTGTGCCATTCGAATCAGTCAATTGATAAATGGTTTCACCCGCAACGCAGGTAGAGCTGATCAACATTAAAGATGCACAGCCAAGAAAGTAAGCTTGAATGTTATGCCATTTATTTTTCATTTTTTATCAATTTTTCTGTCCCCAAACAGTCAAGATAAGTTTAGCAAAAAACGCTTAGATAAAAAGCGTTACTGGATTTTATTTTTCATGACTTTGTAAAAATCAAGCTTGATTGCGGAGTTAATAATCAAAAAAAAATTTAATTTATTTTTAATCAGGATTGCTTGACTATATTAAGTCATTGATATTTATTTAAAATAAAATTGATCAAAAAATGATCAATTTAAATAGAAGCCTTAAACTATGGGAAGAATCACCTGTCAAGTGTTTTGAAATCCACAAAGTTATCCACAGCTTTTGTGGACAACTGTGGAAAAGTCCAAAAGATAAGCGTTTGGGCTAAAAAATGAACTGCAACGTTCAAATTTACCCTTTTTTTAATAAGGAAAAATGACAATAGGATTTGGTCATGAGAATTTACATTCTTTAGATGCGATTGCCTGACGAATCATATAAAATTGCGCGGTATTTTTATTTATGGGTTAATCGTGCCTATGTACTCGCCAGTTGAGTCCGAACAAGGGTTTAATTTCAAGCCAGAACTCCCAACCAGCTCTGCTTACTATCGTTTGTTAAAAAAGCTTCGCCGCCAAGTGGGGCATGCGATTCGTGATTTTAAAATGATCGAAGATGGCGATAAGGTCATGGTCTGTATTTCTGGTGGTAAAGACAGTTATACCTTGCTGGATATCTTATTGCAGTTTAAACGTATTGCACCGATTAACTTTGACGTGGTTGCGGTAAACCTTGACCAAAAGCAACCGGGTTTCCCAGAAGATGTATTGCCGCGTTATTTAGAAGAAAACAACATTCCTTACTATATTTTGGAAAAAGACACTTACAGCATCACTAAAAAGTTAACCCCAGAAGGGAAAACTTACTGTGCGGTGTGTTCACGTTTACGTCGTGGTTCATTGTATGGTTTTGCACAAGAGATTGGTGCAACCAAAGTAGCGCTTGGACATCACCGTGATGATATTTTGGCGACTTTCTTTTTGAACTTGTTCCATGGCGGTAGCTTAAAAGCGATGCCACCAAAATTGTTGTCTACAGATAAAAAGAACATCTTGATTCGTCCACTGGCCTATGTGGAAGAAAAAGACATTATTAAATATGCAGAAATGCGTCAGTTCCCAATCATTCCATGTAATTTGTGCGGTTCGCAGGAAAATCTGCAACGCGCGATGTTAAATGACATGTTGCGTACATGGGACAAAGAGCATCCGAAACGGTTACACAGCATTTTTGGTGCCTTACAGAACGTTTCACCCTCTCAATTGGCCGATCGTGAACTGTTTGATTTTGAAGTGCTCGATTCACAACGTGAATTCGACTTTAAAGGCGAAAGTTGTTCGACGGATGCTGAACCTGAGAACAAACGTATCAATATGGTGAATCTTGGCTTTGCTGTAGATTAATTTTGTCATTTAAGCCAATGCAAAACACCAATCTATGATTGGTGTTTTTTTTATGTGAATGATTTTGATAAGTTTTGTATAAGAAATATAAAATATGAACGGTACGTACAAAAAACTTTAGGCACATGTAGGGTATACATGCTATAACAATCTGCAAGCGTATTTTAGCTTCACAATGATGTCGCCTGGATAGGTGACACAAAATGAACAAATAAATTTGAGGAAACATCATGCCTGCCTTTTTAACTGATGATTGGTTTTCAACTGTAGAAACTTTGACTGCGCAAGCAGGGGATTTAAATTTGCCACCAGCTTTGGCAAATTTAGCCATTAACTTGGTTGTGACAGATACGAGTGGTAATACCGAATTGGCATTAGATGGCGGCAGAATCTTAAAAGGTTTGTCTTCAAATGCTAAAACAACGCTCAATATGGATGCTGATACACTTCGTAAAGTATTCTTGGAGTTTGATATGGCTGCTGCGATGCAAGCATTCATGACAGGTAAAATCAAAGTTCAAGGCGATATGTCACAATTGATGGCATTGCAAACGGCAAAACCAAGCCAAGAACAAAAAGATTTATTTAAGAAAGTGCTTGAGCTCACTGCTTAAGTTTTTCGCAAAAAAAAAGCTTACCCGAGGGTAAGCTTTTTTTCTGTCTTCAATGAATGACTATTTATATATTCACTAATTGAGGCGTATTTTTAATGTATTCCAAATAAGAACGAATACGCGTGACATATTGTACTGCTTGTCGATAGCGACCATTCTGCGCTTTATGGCCATCTAAATAACTATATAGGTTTACCCAGTTATTCGGATCTTTGCCTTGGGCACTGATACGCTTTTGAATCTGATCGACTGCACCTGGTCCCATATTATAGGCGACCAAGGCATACCAGTTACGATCTGGATATGGCACTTCTTCGAACTTACTCAGCATAAGGTCGTAATATTTCGCACCACCCTGAATACTTTGCGCAGGATCGGTACGATTGGTGACACCCATCGCCTTTGCTGTGCTATTGGTTAGCATCATGATGCCACGTACACCAGTAGGCGAAATTGAATCGGGTTTTAGGTACGATTCTTGATAGCCTATAGCAGCTAAGAAATGCCAATCGAGGTCGTATTTCTCAGCAGTCCGTTGAAAGCTGGCTTTATAAATCGGCATGCGTTTACTGAGGTCACGTTCAATAGAATCCCATGACTCGGCTTGCACGACATTACGATTATAAAAAGAAGCCAATTGGCTAATTGAACCGGTTTGTTTACCCTGACAGACAAAACCGCTCGCAGTTTGAGTCAAAGGGTCATCAGCATGTTTAAATACCCAATTCAATTGTGTATTTAAGCCATTTTTTTGTAGGCTATATAAGTCACCACAGGTGGCTGAAAATGAGGCCAGTTTTTTGCTTTCAATGTTTTGAATGCTTGATGTGGTAATGGCAAAGTTTGCTTTACCTTGATCCACCATTTTTAATGCAGTGGCATTATCAGGAACTGTGGTAAACACCAGTTCTACATTCATACTGTCAGCATAATTACGGGCAAGGTCATAACCAAAACCATGTAAATGCTGTCCATCTTTAAAAACAGTAGATGGATTTTCTACACCAACCACTGTGAGTTTGTTGTTATTGACAACAGCGTCATATTGGTAAGCCTTGCTGGCATTAATTGTATGAAATGGAATTAAGGCTGCGGTGAGTGCTAAGGCTTTTAAAGGGAGAGAGAAGGTTAATGAGTTAAGGCTAAGCCTCGACCCAGAAGATGAACTACTGTGCATGTTGTCTCCGCTACAAGTAATTTATGCCCAAAAAATCTAAAGCAAACGAGGCCTTAAACTTTTACAAGTTTGATAAATTCAATAAGGGGTGGGCAGTCATGGACGTCATTCAAAATGACATGGGAAAAAATGAAATTATGCAGTCAAAAACCACATAGGTTAAAAAGTACACTAAACAAAAGATGAAGGCATAATAAAGTCGGAAATTTAGATTGTCAAATTTAGTATAAAAAATAGTGAAAAAATGTAACATAACTATCTAATTTAATTAATAAATTATTTTTATACCCTTTTGTTGTGGTGAAAATGGGCATAAAATAGCTTAAAAATGTATCTATTTCGTACCTTGAAAAGTCAATTTGCAATATGAAATCTAATTTAATTACACGTTCTGGGCACGATAAATTGGTGGCTGAACTTCAGCATTTATGGCGTGAAGAACGTCCAGAAATTACCAAAAAAGTGAACTGGGCAGCAAGCCTTGGTGATCGAAGTGAAAATGCGGATTACCAGTACAATAAACAAATTTTAAGAAAAATTGACCGCCGTGTCCGTTACCTTGGAAAACGTTTAGAAGAGTTAAGAATTATTGATTTTTCTCCCGAGCAAGAGGGTAAAGTTTATTTTGGTGCATGGGTTGAAATTGAGAACGAACAAGGTGAGCAAAAACAACTCCGCATAGTCGGTGTTGATGAAATTTATGATCATCATCCGCAACATATTTCCATAGATTCGCCTATGGCACGCGCCTTACTTTCGAAACAAGTAGATGATGAGGTTGAAGTCATGACACCATCTGGGAAAAAGACGTGGTATATCAATAAAATCCGCTATGAAAAGCCGTAAATTACCTTTTAATTGAATTTTTGATTTTATTTTGTGCAGTTGAATAGAAAAATATGCAAAAGTATTTGCCAACTTAGAAAAATATTTATATGATAGCCGCCATTGGAAGCGTGGCAGAGCGGTTTAATGCACCGGTCTTGAAAACCGACGAGGGTGTGAGTCCTCCGTGAGTTCGAATCTCACCGCTTCCGCCAAATATCTAAATAAGCCCTTGTTTTTACAAGGGCTTATTTTTTATCTGTACTTTTACCCGTCAAGTGACTCTACAAAAATTTAGGATTGAAAAAAGGACTCGGTGTAACAAAGCTGTATTGGGATAGAAATCAATGACTCATTCGAAATAAGATATTTGATTACAAACACAGGGATAGATTTTGGGAGTCGCTGTTTTTAAGTTAAACATTTTGCTGAACCTGAATTTTTATTTTGAGAGGCAGCAGGGTGTTGGAAGAAAAGTCATGAAAAGAAATATAATTTAAAAAAATTCCAACAACTAAATGATGATTAAACACTAGAAATTAAAGAATTATTTATAACCAGATTGTCGGATGTTTATGTCAAAAATTGACTGAGCAAGCACGATATCACTTCTTTATTTTTTCAAAAGAGAACACAGTCATTTCTTTATTTATCCTAATAAATACATGTAAAATTACATTAAAAAATACTGATACCAGATTGTAAAATAAAAAATTAAAGCGTATTGTTTTTATGCTGAGTTGCGTTAAAATCATCCTAAAGGATGAGTTTATGAATAATAATCAGCGATAAACTTCATGTAAAAGAACATCAATATGGATATGAGTCAGATGAATAGCAACATGTTGTTGAATGGTGAAACGGTTGTAGGTCAAGGTGAAGCTTTTGCAGTGCTCAATCCTGCAACAGAGCAAACGATTGTCGAGATTAACAGTGCAACAACTGAACAAGTTGATCAAGCGGTGCAAGCTGCGCGTGTCGCGTTTAAAACATGGCAACATGTTTCTGATCAGGTGATTAATGAAAGTTTTCTGAAAATTGCACAAGATATTCGTGCAGAAAGCAATGAAATTGCTCAGTTGATTACTACTGAACAGGGTAAACCGTTGGCTTTGGCACAATTTGAAGTTGAAGCTGGGGCAAATTGGATTGAATACATTACCAGTTTGGAAGTACCAGTCGAAACGATTGCTGATCCGAGTGGTAAGACCATAAAGGTCTATAACCGTCCATTGGGTGTTGTGGCTTCAATTACACCTTGGAATTGGCCATTTATGATTGCAATCTGGCATTTCTTTCCTGCGCTGAAAACCAAGAATACCGTGGTAAATAAGCCATCTGAATTTACACCGCTCAGCACGATTAAACTCGTTGAGATTATTAACCGTCATTTGCCAAAAGGTGTTTGTAATATTGTCTTAGGGAAAGGTGATGTTGGTCAGGCGCTCAGTGAACATATAGATGTAGATAAAGTAACGTTTACGGGTTCAACACGCACTGGGCAAAGTATTCTGAAACATTCCGTCAATACATTAAAAAGTGTTGTGCTTGAATTGGGCGGCAATGATGTCGGGATTGTATTAGATGATGTGGATGTTGATGTCGCAGCTGAAAAAATCTTTGGTTCTGCATTCCTAAATATGGGACAAACCTGTGCAGCATTAAAGCGCTTATATGTACACGAAAATGTATATGATGCACTAACACAGAAACTGACTCAAATCGCCAATGCACAAGTGGTTGGCAATGGATTAGATTCAGCGACGACATTTGGTCCAATTCAAAACCACGTTCAATATAACAAAGTGAAAGGCATGATTGAGGATGCTGTGGCGCAAGGCGGCCAAATTATCACTGAAGCGAAAAAAGTCAGTGAGCATGGCTACTTTATTCCACCTACACTCGTGACCAATGTAAAAGAAGGCATGGCTTTGGTCGATGAGGAACAGTTTGGTCCAGTCTTACCGATTATCAAATTTAGTGATGTGGATAGTGTGATTGAACGTGCCAACAAAAGTATTTTTGGTTTAGGTGGTTCAGTTTGGAGCAAAGATCTAGATCGTGCACAAGAACTTGCCAGCAAACTTGAAACAGGAACCGTTTGGATTAACAGTCATTCCGATGTTTCACCCGCAGCCGAGTTTGGCGGATGGAAAATGTCTGGCTTGGGTTATTCCTTTGGTTTAAGCGGATTGTTATTGTTCACGCATAAACAAGCGATTCATATTTCTCAATAATGAGAAAAATAGATCAACATGTGTGACTAATGATATGAGTTCTAGAGTTGAGTGTGATTTTTTATTGATCATATTCAACGGCTAGAAAATATTAAAACTAATTTTTAGAATATTTATTAGTCACATCATTTATTGGCAGGAAGCTAATAATGTTGCTCTATCTATTATATTAAATTTTCAAAAGGATGATGAAAATTTATGTTCAATCATAATTTTATTCAGCAGTTTAGTCATGATTTTATTGCTCAAATAAAACACGTTTCCGATATTGATGGTTTTTTAACATATAAAATCGATAATATTGAGCATGCCTATGATTTTGAGCAAGGTGGAATATCAAAAAGTGCAATTGATGAATATTTAAATGGCAAAATTGCATATGATCCTGTTAGTTTTAGGCATTTTTATCATGGTGATCAGAACATTGCCCTTTTGGGGCAACATCAACCGAATGAAATCTTTCTAAACTTTATGCAGCGCTGGCAAGTGGAAGATACGGCTGAATTTTTCTTCAGAAAACGTGATGGACAACCGATCTTTGGTTTGAGTATTTTTAGAGAACAGGGCAAAGCCAAATTTAATCAGCAAGAAAAGAAAATATTTGAATCTTTTCATCGATTATCTATCGATCACTTTCATCATCATGTTGACATGATTAATAAAGATAAAATCATGGATCAATATCAATTAACCAAAAAAGAAATTGTGGTTTTGGAAGAATTATTTACAAATCTGGAAGCCATTCAAATTTCCCAAAAACTCAATTGTAGTTTGTCGACCATAAAAACACATGTTCAACATATTTATCAGAAATTAAATGTAAATAGTCGACAGGAATTGGTTTTTAAACTCATAAGATAATCAGTTGTTCAATTTTATATAATCTATTCAGACTAACTTTATAATAATTTTCTCATTTCCTATTGGTTCTATATATCCTCAATTATTTTATGCTTTTACACGAATAAATGAAAAGCGTGCGACGGGCTTGATCACTTTCCAATCATACTTGGCATATTCATTGCTTGATTTATTTCATCTGGTCAGACCAGTCTGACAATGTGTTGATATGGAGCAATGATGGATTTAGAGCAATTTAATCAGTTAAGTGCAGAGCAAAGTAAAGCGCTACTACAACCTTGTGTACATATATCAACTTGGGTGGAAGCTTTGACTCAGCAGCGTCCATATGCTTCTAAAGATCAACTCTTTCACTATGCCGCTGAGCAGGCTAGTGGTTGGACATGGGCGGAAATTGCAGAAGCATTGGCGCAGCATCCACGCATTGGGGAACGCCAAGCCGCAGTAGAACTGAGCGATAAAGAGCAGCTTTTTTCTAAAAATGAACAGGCCCAGTTAGGCAGCAATCAGGCGATTCAGCAAGCACTTTATCAGGGCAACTTGGAGTATGAGCACAAATTTGGACATATCTTTCTTATTCGTGCAGCAGGGCGTACGGGGCAAGACATGCTTTCGGAATTGCAACGCCGCTTAAGTAATACCCCCCAACAAGAGCAACAAGAAGTACAGCAACAACTGACGGAAATTGCACTGCTACGTTTAATACAGGAAATTCAATAATGGCTGGAATTAGCACTCATATTTTAAATGCTTCAATCGGGCTGCCTGCGCCTCAAGTTGTCGTCAAATTATTTCGACAGTCTAAGGCTGGTATTGTGATGTTGGACGTGCAACAGACTGATGCGGATGGTCGAATCAAAGCCTTTCAAATGGATGAATTGCTCAAGGGAGATTATCAACTGGTGTTTGAAGTCGGCAGCTATTTTCAGCAGCTAGAAGTCGCCAGTTTTTATCCGAGAGTTTGCATTGACTTCACTGTTGCAGATGAACATCAGCACTATCACGTGCCGTTATTGATCAGTCCATTTTCTTATTCAACTTATCGCGGTAGCTAAATGTAGCCAAGACACGCATCAAATTTATCTTTAGAGGAATAACACATGCAGCAAGAGCAGATTCATTCAGATCCGTCACAGGTTGCCCCAGAGCATCAGCACTTGGGGCTAAACAAAAATGTCATGTTTGGTTTACAGCACGTCTTAACCATGTACGGTGGCATTATTGCACCGCCCCTGATTATAGGGGCAGCAGCGGGTTTGGCACCTGCTGAAATTGGATTGCTTATTGCGGCAGCGTTGTTTGTGGGTGGTTTGGCAACCGTGTTACAAACCATTGGATTTAAATATTTCGGGGCAAAACTGCCGATTGTTCAAGGCGTCTCTTTTGCAGGTGTTGCCACCATTTTAGCTATTTTAAGTACAGGTGGAGGCTTAGCTACGGTTTATGGAGCGGTAATCGCAGCTTCACTGATTGGTCTGGCACTGACGCCTTTTTTTGCAAGAATTATTCGCTTTTTTCCGCCTGTGGTTACGGGGTGTGTGATTACCATGATTGGTATTTCGCTGACCCCCGTCGCGATTCGTTGGATTATGGGTGGAAATCCGAAAGCTGAAAATTGGGGAGATCCTGCCAATGTGGGTTTGGCTGCCTTAACTTTAGCGATAGTTTTGATTTTTAGTATGCTGCGTCAGGTGATCTTACGCCGTTTAGCCATTTTGATGGCAATTGTACTGGGCACAATTTTCGCGTGGGGAATGGGCTTTACTGATTTCAGCAGAGTTGCATCAGGACCAGTGATGGCATTTCCTCATTTATTTCACTTTGGTTCGCCTGTATTTGAAGTGACTGCCATTTTATCGATGGTGATTGTGACCTTGGTGATTATGACTGAAACCACAGCAGATATTATTGCCATTGGGGAAATTGTTGGGACCAAAGTCGATGCGAAACGTATAGGCGATGGACTGCGTGCCGATATGTTATCGAGTGCTATTTCACCATTGTTTGGTTCATTTTCGCAAAGTGCCTTCGCGCAAAATGTGGGTTTGGTTGCCATTACGGGGATTAAAAGTCGTTTTGTGGTGGCAACAGCGGGGGGCATTTTAATTTTACTGGGGTTATTTCCAATTGTAGGGCGTTTAATTGCATCCATACCTATGCCTGTATTGGGTGGAGCAGGTATTGTGCTATTTGGTACGGTTGCTGCGAGTGGTATTCGCACACTCTCCAAAGTCGATTATAACGAGCATGGCAATTTAATTATTGTGGCGACTTCATTGGCGATAGGCATGATTCCAATTGTGAATCAGGAGTTTTATGCCCAGTTTCCAACTTGGGTCAAAACCTTATTACATTCAGGTATTAGTTCGACGTGTATTAGTGCCATTTTACTGAATTTATTATTTAACCATTTACCACGAACTCAAGCACAGGGTGTGTTGAAATCAGTATCGAGCAAGACTGAACATTCCACCTAATGTTGGGTTTGCAACACACCTAATTTACTATTTTTTAATCATCATTATTTAAAAGGTACTTATTCATTTTTGAATAGGTCTAGGGGATTTTTGACTGTAAAAAGTCAAAGAGTGAAGTTTGAAAAAATATAAACCATTGTTTATTAAAAATAAGTTCCTTTTAAATATAAAACTTGGGGTATTTATGAAACATTTTAAAATTCAATCGGCTGTGCTCATGCTCGTCACAACTACTGCAATGCAAGCGTGGGCGGCAGACACCAGTTTGAATGGGGTGCTGAACTTAAAACAAGACTGTCAGGTTGTAAATAATTCTGTCAGTTCATTCACAGAGGTCTTGGGCTGTGGTGCTGTGCATGGCGCAGTAAAGTCACTGTATTATTCGACCAATAATGCCTATTTTGTGGAAGGGCTTAACCAAGATACGGTGGCAATCGGGGGGTATATTAAATACGAGACTGCCCCTTTTTATGGTGTACAGGCGGCTGTGGGATATGACCTGCAACGTCGCTTAGATGAAAAAAATAAACATCCAGAAGTGTCCGAGCTGAAAGATGATCGTGATGGTTTAGGGGAAGCATACATCACATGGAAAAATGATAAGGCGCGAGTGACCATTGGTAATCAGCGCCTCAATTTACCTTTTATGGGCGATTATGCGGATCGACGTGTATTGCTCAATCTGTACCAAGCGGCGGATGTACAGATTGGTAATAACAAGGATTATTTACGTTTAACCAAAGTCAATAAATTCAAGAGTTATGGCGATGATGAGTTTACTGAAACGACTCGTCAAACTAGTAACATTTCGACGGATGGCGTCTGGTCGATTGGCTTGGGGAAATCCTTTGCCTTTGCTGAGCAAAAACAGTTGAAAACTCAATTGTGGTATCAACATTATGATGACTACACGCATTTAATTTATACCCAAGCCGATTTTGCTGTACCACTTTGGAAAACTGCACCTGAGTTTTCAGTGCAATATCTGAATGGGCGCGAGCAGGGCAAGGCTTTGGCAGGGGAAGTCAACAGTCACATCTTTGGGGTACAAGCCGCTTTAAACGTGGTGCCGAAAGCGACTTTAAAACTCGCTTATGATTATATTAAGCCTGATCAGGACAGCTATTTGAATGGCGCATTATTGACACCGTATGCCACAAAAACTTCTTCAGGTGAAATTTTTGCACAGCCATTTTTTACCAGTACGCAGGATTTAGGCGCAGGTAATGCATTGATGGCATCCCTAGAGGGTAAACTCACGGATCAAATGATTGCAGGTGTACGTTATTCATTTATGGATTTAAAAGAAGATGACCGTTTGAAAAGCCGTAATCAGTCTGAATATATGCTGTTTGGCATCTATAATTTTGCTGGTGCACTCAAAGGTTTAAGCGTGAGTAACTTTGCAGGTATTCAAACTTCTCCTCGCTATAACAAAGATTTCTTACAGAACCGTTTTGCCATTTCTTATAAATTTTAAGCGTTCATACCAAGCAGCATTCTGTTAAAACAAGGATGCTGTTCCGAACTTTTTTTACATATATAAACTATCAGTAACCTAGATAATAAAGAAAATATATAAATGGCTTGCTTAGTTTTTTCTTCTGGATAAACAAAGGATATAATATTTTGGCTTACATTTATTCAATATTCAGATGGTCAGTTAAAAAGTGAAGCATTGGAAATAATTCCTTTGTTATTTAGTAAGGAGAGACCTTTTACAGGAAAGAGGATTTGATAAAAATTAAGTTTGTAATTGCGTAGCTTATAAAGCTTATAGATATGGTTAGAAAGCTAAATATTTCACCCGTGATAGAAGTATGGGAGATTCTTTACGGCAACGTGCTTTGATAGAAAGAATAAGTAACTATTCACACGTTTCAATTATTTACAACTTAAAATTACCAACGCATAGAACTTTAATTATTGTATTTACGATGCCCAATAAGAATAGCAAAGAGAGGTCATAACAATGAAAACGATTCATATCAATGAACTTAAAACCATCCTAAAGAATTCCGATGACTCTAAAAAGGAACTATCCAAATATGTTGATGTAATCTATACAGAAAATGGATTTGACTACATTCCGAAAAAGAACGTTACTATCATCGCAAATGATGGTACAGAACTAACCCAAGATAGTGAGAATCTTGCAGTAAAAGACCGTAGAGGATTTGTTGTCAATCCAACCCAACACTTTTCCCTCATCCGATCTGATCAAGCATTTATAAATTTTAGCCTTGGATCACTATTCAACCCTATTGCAGATATGATCATAGACTACGAAAGGGAAAGACGCATTGATAAGTTTTTCAATAAAAAAAGAACTGGCAACTATGATAAGATTGTGATCTCTGTAGGTGACTCATGGTATCAACACCCATTAAATAAAGACATCATCGATATGCTTGATGAAAAACATGAGAATTTAGCTATCTATTGTATTGCCCGAGCCGGTCAAGAGCTACGTGAAATAATCGCTAAGAAAGAATACGTTTCACCATTAAAAACTGAAAAAGCCACTGTATTTTTACTTAGTGCAGGCGGGAATGACATTTTAGCCGATACATCTGCCTTTGTTTATGACTATGACTCCAATAAGACAGCCCGAGAGCATTTAAACAAAGAGTTTTATAATAAATTAGAGCAACTAGAATTTTGGTACAAAGAGGTTTTTTCAGGTGTGCAGCTATATAGCAAAACCGTTGAAAAAATTATCGTAAACAGTTATGCCTACCCTATTCCGATTCAAACAGGTGATGGTAGATTTGGGCATTGGATCGGGAAAAATCTCTCAAAAAAACGAAAAATCAAAGATCATGATTTGCAAAAGGCTATCATAGCTGAAATGATTAATGATATGTATGCAACTCTTTTGAAAGTGAGCAAACTGCCTGAATATGGTGGAAAAATCATCTTAATGGATTTCCGTGAAAAACTGAAAAAAGTATCCAATTGGTTTGATGAGATTCATCCCAATAAAGCCAATAATACTATTTTCGCTGACATGATTTTTAACGAAATGTCATCTTAGTTCCTCAACCTTATCCGCAAAAAAAGAAAAAGCCAGATAGATAAACTATTTGGCTTTTTGTCAGAAAATTACAAACTGATAATTAGTCAGTTGTTGTTTTTCACACAACTTTTTTTAATCTAAAGGATTGCCCACAATATTGCTGATAATGCCTTGCATGATGTGCGTGCCTTGCTCTTGATAGAGCGATTGATACCATTCTTCGGTCAGTTGACGATCTTTCATATGGGTCACATCACAGCGTTTACGTGCACGTAGTACCATTTCTCGGGTGCGTTCATTGCGTTTGTTTTGGTAGCGATTCAGTGCATCTTCCAGCCCAAAGGTATTGATTTGTAAGGCACGCGCTAAATAAATCGCATCTTCCATGGCTTGGCAACCACCTTGCCCAATATCAGGCGTGGTACTGTGTGCAGCATCACCCAATAAAACCACACGTCCTTTATAAAAAGTCATGAAGGGCTCAATGTCATGAATTTCGACACGATTGGTTTTTTGCTCATCTATATTTTCAATTAATTGCTGTACGGGGGCACACCAGTCTTTAAAATATTGTTTTAATGATGTTTTATATTGATCACGTTGATTGTCCAGTCCTGCTTCAAGGGGCACATCAAAAAAGAAGTAGAAGCGGTTATTGGCAACGGGCATCAGCGAGACGCGTTTACCTTCACCAATATAGGTGGTCCACTGTTGTGCTGGTGCTAAGCCTTCATCAATTTCGACCAAACCATTCCAATTGACATAGCCTGCATAGCGACGTTCCACATTGTGACCGAGCACGTATTGGCGGGTGAGGGAATGGGTTCCATCTGCTCCAATCAGCAAATCGGCATCCGCCGCAGATCCATCTTGAAATTGAATGCAGACATGCGCAGCATGTTCTTCAATGCCAATCATTTTTTTGCCTAACTGAATATCTTGCGGACCAAAATGTTGCATCAATAAATTTTGTAAATCGGCACGCGCCACAGGATAGGCTTTTTGTCCGACTTCTTTATATAGTGGGGTCAGACTAAATTGCGTCATGGTTTGCTGATTTAAGCCATCCACATAAGCCAGCGATTCCATTGCGCCACCCAAGGCTTGAATCTCATGGGTTAAGCCCAAATAGTTCAAACATTTGACCCCATTTGACCACAGTGAAATTGCGGCACCGACAGGTAAAATTTCGGTGGTTTGCTCGTAAATAGTGACTTGATGCCCAAATTTTTTTAATGCGATACCTGCGGTCAAACCGCCCATACCTGCACCGACAATTGCAATTTTCATCGATGAGAACCTTATCTATTCTGTTTAAAAAATAAAATGTATAAGCAGGATTAAGCGAGAACTGTGCCAATTTTATAAGACTGGTTTTACTGGTATGACCAGTGTTTATGCTTTATGAAATGGCATAAAAAGCAGCGTTGCATTGTGTTGTTTCATTCTATGAATGAAAGTGGTGCAGGATTGGAAAAAACGGTGGATGATGGGATATTTTCAAAGATGAACTAAATTCGATTAAGGCATTCATCCATAATGATTTGAAATATTTTTGAGTTCAGTTCAAATTTTAATTGGCGTCAATATTACCAAGTACTTTCAAGCTGGTAGGAGTATGGCGTTTTCCTCAATGAAAATATTGGTTCAAATTACAGTACTTTTCCCTAGTCTTAACGTTTAACTCAGTTCAGGGCGGTTACATTAATTTAAAACTTGATGTCTGGAAAAATAAACACCTGCGCGTTGTGCTGCTCCAATAATGTGCGCTTGCATGGCTTTTTCTGCGGCTAAAGCATCTTGTAAGCAGAGTGCTTTTAAGATGGCTTCATGTTCTTGCACGGTTTTAAAGGCTAAATTGGGTTGTAAGAAGGGTAACATTTGACTCTTTTTGATCCACTCTGTATGCATTTTAAGTGTTTGAATAATCGACTGATTATGGCTTAAATCAATAATGTGTTGGTGGAAGGCGTAGTCATATTCAGATGCGGCTTGCCAATTTTGTTGCTGAATGGCATGGGTGAGTTGTTCATGATATTGCTGGAGTAAGGTTTTATCTTCAGGGCTTAAATATTCACAGGCCAAGAGGGCAGAAAAGCTTTCCAAGACATAGCGTAATTGATAAAAGTCTTTTAGGGAGACACGGTGTTTGCCATCCCATTGCTCAGCGGCTTGGCTGTGCTGTGAAATTACATAGACGCCTTTACCCGCTTTAATTTCAAGTAAACCTAAAGCCGCCAGCCGCGTGACCGCTTCGCGTAAAGATGCTCGACTAATACCCAGTTGCAGTGCCAACTCGCGCTGCGAGGGCAGAATAGAACCGACATCATAAATCCCTTGCTGAATGCGTTGATGAATCACTTCTACAGCTTGCTCAGTCACCTGAGATGATTTTCCATTGAGCATGGCTTGTGACTTCATAATAGCGGCTGCATCCTAATCAAAAACGAACAACTTGATTCTACACAAAAAAATCAAAAGGTTTCGTTTTAGCAGAAAAATAAGCAAGATTTTTACAACAGGTCAGACCAGTTGGACTGGATTTTGCATAAGCTTAAACAAAGATAATGTTAGGAATGATCAATGACGGTGCATATTGCCAAAGCTGTAGATTTACCCAAGGACTTGAACGGTCTGACCAACTTAGCTGATGCACGTATTGGCGCCAGCATTGTGTCGTGTTCGGATCAGTTTTTTGCCGCAGCAGAACGCATGTTACAAACTGAACCCGCGCAATTTATCGATGGTAAATATGACGATAATGGTAAATGGATGGATGGTTGGGAAACACGACGCAAACGTGAAGCAGGCTATGACTGGTGTATTGTCCGTTTAGGTGTTGCAGGTATGGTTTCAGGTTTCGATATTGATACTTCGTTCTTTACTGGAAACTATCCTGCATCGGCATCCATAGAAGGCTGTTATGCAGCAGAGGATCAGTTGGATCAGGTCGAATGGTTACCTTTACTGAATAATTCGGTACTGTCACCCGATCAACATCATTTTTTTCAGTGTGAGTCTCATAAAGTTACCCATATTCGAATCAATATTTTCCCAGATGGCGGTATTGCACGTTTAAGAGTCTATGGTCAGGTGGTCTTAGAAAATATTGAGCCTGATCAAGTACTGGATTTAATAGGGCTGAAAAATGGCGGGCGTATTGTGGCGTTTAGTGATGCGCATTTTGGTCATCCCAATAATTTGATTAAACCTGATGCAGGTTTAAATATGGGAGATGGTTGGGAGACCAAACGACGCCGTGCGCCAGGGTTTGACTGGTGCATTATTGCCTTGGGGCAAGCAGGACAAGTCGAGCAGATTGAAGTCGATACCGCTTTTTTTAAAGGCAATTTCCCTGCCTTTTGCTCCATTCAAGCAGCGTATGTGGAAAATGCTACGGATGCACAGCTCATTCCGCAAAGTATGTTCTGGTCATTTTTACTTGAGCAACAACCTTTAAGCATGGACCATAAACATGGCTATACCAGTGAAATTTTGCCACATCACAAGGTCAATTATATTCGCGTCAATATGATTCCTGACGGTGGAATTAGCCGTATTCGCCTTTGGGGAAAAATGTCGGGACAATAACAAACAGGAGGACAGCATCGGTGACGAGATGCTGAATCTGTAGAATGAACAGTGAAGGAGGAACTATGCCTGAACAAGCCATTATTATTCAGCCCTTAACACGAGAAGGTTTTGCTTCTTTTGGCGATGTGATTGAAACTCAAGGGCGAGATCAGTTTGCTATAAATCAGGGGTTGACTCAGCGCTTTCATGCACTGTCTTTGCCCCAAGTGAGTGACGAAAATGGTGCAGTCGGGGTGAGCATTTTTCATAACCTAACCGCAATCAGAGTCCCTTTTCAAATTGAAATGCTCGAACGCCATCCTCTAGGTTCGCAATCTTTTATGCCTTTAGCGGGACAGAGGTTTATGGTTGTCGTGGCTTTGCCACTGAATGATGAGCAGCCAAATGAGCAGCAAATCTTTGCATTCCTAAGCAACGGTCAGCAGGGTGTAACCTATCATCAAGGGGTTTGGCATCATCCATTAATCACTTTGGAAGATGAAAGTGACTTTTTGGTAATTGATCGGATTGGTGACGGTCATAATTGTGATGTGCATACACTTTCACAACCAGTTTGGATTGTAGAATCGCATACACAGCCAGAGCTAGTTCTGCCCTGACTGTGTGAACGGTTTAGTATTTTCCTTCAAAGTTAGCGCTAATGCGTTGTTTTAAATATTCACGTGCGGTAATGGCAGGATATTTATGCGCAGGGCTTTCAATTAACACATCTTCATTGGCTTGGCAAAAGAATGCCAAACTATAACGTGCACCTTGATATTCGTGCGCTTCAGGGTTTTTTACGCGGTGGAAATTGGAGGGGAGTTGGTCATCACTCCAACGCATCAGCATATCGCCAATGTTGCAGGTAATCACATCATCACGGGGCTGAATACTGGTCCATTGTTGTTGCATATCTTTACCTGGGCAAACTTGCAGCCCGCCTTGTCCGTTGCGTTGAAACAATAAAGTTAAGCAGTCAAAGTCGGTATGTGCACCTGCACGCCATAAGCCCAATTGGTCTTTCAGCACAGGATCTACTGCATAGTAATGCAACATGCGCAGGGTACTTTGATAGGTTTCTTGCTCAGGATTGTGCGCATGGCTAAAGAAATCATCGGCAAAGCCCAGTTTATAGGCAAAGCAGGATAAAATTTTCATCCCAACTTCCCAACAGGCGTGTTCAAATTCCAACATGGTTTGTTTGAAATTAGGCAACTCTTGCTCTGAAGGATATAAGCCCATCATCCGTGGGCGAGTGATTTGATACGATTCTTTTTGGTCAGGCGTGTGGGTAGAAGGACGAATTTGTGCCTTACTTTCCCAACCCGCGTTACGGTTTAACGGATATTGTGCTTTGACTTGATCAGGGAGTTTAAAAAATTGCTCGGTCATGGCAAAGGCATCATGAATTTGATCGAGTGGAATGCCATGATGCGACACTTGGAAAAAGCCAATATCAGTTGCCGCATTCCAGAGTTCATCGGCAATTTGGTATTTACGCTGTTCAAAATCCGACAAATCAATCACGCGAACTTCACGTTCAAAGGTTTCTTCGCCAAAGGCACCCATACGTGCCTCTTTTTTTAATTCGTCCAAGCTGTAATCTTCTTCAGCTATTGGGTTCATATTTACACTGTTCATCTCTCTACCTCAAATTTTGGATATAGATGACCCAATTTTGCTGTAGATCAAAAATCGGGTCATTTTGGTCAAAAAAAGCCACATGTTCCTAACAGGTAAGAACATAGGCATATTTCTGAGCAATGACCCACAAAGATGATGAAAAGGATAATCTTTGCTGAACGCTTCTACTCGGACTAAAGATAAGCATTTTTTATACCAATGTGATGAAGGCTGAAAAATAGAACATGAAGAAGCACCGCCATGCGATTTTTAGCGCGTGTTGAATCGGCGCAAAAACAGGTTCAATTTTTGAATCATTTTTGCACAGTATGCTGCTATAAATTGGTGCACTTATTGATGGGTTTAAAGACGAAGGTTTGGAGAGATCACTATTTCTGTTTGATCTGCTCTGCGTAGAAATTGAAAACTAGGTTTCTTTAAAACTAAAACGATGAAAAAGATTAAAAAAATAAAACTGGCACAGAGCTTGCTAAATCTAGTCTGAGTATAAGCGGTTAGTGTGTAGTTTACACATGGGACATTGCTCTACAGCGTTGGCTGTTCCTCTTTAGGGGACAAGGTTAAGTCTGACTTGGCTTTGAGAGTAAATCTATCCGAAAAATTTACCCCTAAAAAGAATAGCAAAAATGAGTTCATGCATATATTAGGGGTATTACTTATGAAAATTCATCACCGTGTAGGCAAAGGTCGTTTAGCTCTCCTTGCTAGTGCTTTGTGGTTCAGTTCATTTACACATGCAGCGGATAAATTGGTGCTGCAAACCACGTGGTACGCACAAGCTGAACAAGGCGGTTATTACCAAGCTTTGGCGCAAGGTATTTATAAAAAATATGGTTTAGATGTAGAAATTAAAATTGGTGGGCCACAGGTCAATAATATGACGCTGTTGTTGTCTAAACGTGCCGACATTATTATTAACTACGACTTGCAAGTGCTGAAAGGCATGGAAAGCAAGTTTCCAATTAAAGCCATTGCTGCGCCATTCCAGTTTGATCCGCAAGGCATGCTCACGCACAGTGATGTGAAATCGCTGAGTGATTTAAAAGGCAAAACCGTTTTGGTCTCGACCAGTGGGCAAGCCAGTTGGTGGCCATGGTTAAAAACTAAATATAAATTAGATGCTTCGCAAGCTCGTCCGTACACCTTCAATATGCAACCTTTCCTTGCAGGGAAGAATGTTGCACAACAAGCCTATGCCACTTCCGAAGTTTTCCAAGCCAAAAAAGCAGAACCATCCAGTAAATTCTTCTTGTTTGCAGATGCAGGTTATCCTGCTTATGGCGGTATTTTGGTCACCCGTAACGATGTTATTCAGACTAAGCCAGAAGTGCTACAACGTTTTGTTAAAGCCTCTATGGAAGGTTGGAAAAACTATTTAGCAGATCCAAGACTCGGCAATGCCGTCATTAAAAAAGAAAATCCAAACATGCAGGATGATTTATTGGCTTTTGCCGTAGGACAAATGAAAAAATTACATTTAATTGATGGCGGCGATGCCAAAACTAAAGGTCTTGGTGTCATGACCGATGCTCGTTGGAAAGCCACGCGCGACTTTATGGTCGGTGCTGGATTGTTGGATGCGAAGGTGAATTGGAAAGCAGCCTATACCACTCAGTTTGTGAGTCCTGTGAAAAAATAACGTAAAGCAAAGGTTAATAAAATAAGGCAGTTGCCTGAAGGGGAAACCTCATGAATTTCGCATTACCCATTGATGATTTACGACAAGCATCCACCAGTTTTATTGCTCCTATGCTCATGGCACGCGGAGTAGAAAAAACCTATCCAAATGGGACTAAAGCCTTAGAACGTTTAGATTTAGACATTGCCCGTGGAGAAATTATTTCCTTGCTGGGGCCATCGGGCTGTGGCAAAAGTACCTTATTAAAAATGTTTGCTGACTTAGAACAGCCTTCCGCAGGACAAGTACGCTGGAATGGAAAAAACGATATCCAGTCACAATGTAAAATGGCAATGGTGTTCCAAGAAGCCACTTTGATGCCGTGGGCAAATATCGAAGATAACGCACGTTTACCCTTAGATTTACAAGGCGTTGCAAAATCGAATAGCAGTCCTCAAGTACATGCAGCCTTAAAAGCCGTGGGTTTAGAAAACTTTACCAAAGCTTATCCAAGAGAGCTTTCAGGCGGTATGCAGATGCGAGCATCTTTAGCCCGAGCTTTAGTGACTGAGCCTGACTTATTGCTTATGGATGAACCCTTTGGTGCATTAGATGAATTTACGCGACACAAGTTAGACGGTGATATCCGAAAACTCTGGTCAGAACGTGATTTAACGGTGGTGTTTGTTACGCACAGTATTTACGAAGCGGTGTATTTGTCTTCACGTGTGATTGTAATGGGCGCACGCCCAGGTCGAATTGTGGCAGATATTGAAATCGATGGCCCGATTCAGCGTGACGAGTCCTTCCGTACCTCGGAATCATTCATCAAACAATGTTCACATTTATCGCAATTGCTGGTGCAAGCCAGTGGAGGTTTAGAACATGAATAAACCTTTAATAAAAAACCCAGCTATTCAGCGTTTCGTTGCACCGATCATTTTAGGATTGGTTTTGTTATTAACGTGGCAAATTAGTTTTCAGCAGCTGCAAGTTCCTGTTTATATCGTGCCTAAGCCCAGTGATATTGCCATGGCACTGATCAATCAATCAGGCTTACTGTTTGGCAGTTTATGGGTCACTTTGAAAATTACCTTATTGGCTTTTTTAAGTGCGGTAATTATTGGCACATTGGTGGCATTCTTGTTTGTACAAAGCCGTGTGATTGAAGCCTGTTTTATGCCCTATGCTATTTTATTTCAGGTCACTCCGATTGTGGCTATTGCACCTTTGGTGATTATCTGGATTCAAAATACCACCCTAGCTTTGGTGGTGTGTGCCATGCTGGTTGCGATTTTCCCCATTCTGACCAATACCACTTTGGGCTTAAGAAGTGTCAACAAAGGCTTGCTGAATTTATTCCAAATTAATAAAGCCAACCGTTGGCAAATTCTCATGCGCTTGCGTGTGCCAAACGCGCTACCGTATTTCTTTGGTGGGCTACGGATTTCATGTGGTTTGGCTTTGATTGGTGCCGTAGTGTCCGAGTTTGTGGCAGGAACAGGTGGTACCAGTGCAGGCTTGGCATATCAAATTTTACAGGCAGGTTTTCAACTGGATTTACCGCTCATGTTTGCTGCATTGTTACTGATTACTTGTACAGGTTTAGCCTTATTCGTCACGATGTCTTGGGTCAGTACCTTATTTTTTAAGCAAATGGCATGAAAGTGAGCAAGTGTAATGCAGACTCAATATTTAATTAAAAATGCCTATAGCATACTCACGGGTTTATCAGGTGAGGCGGCACGTTCCACCGCCACAGATATTCGCATTCAAGAAGGTAAAATCAGCGAGATTGGGCAGCTGAGTTTATTACCTGAAGATACCCTTATTGATGCAAAAGACTGTGTGATCTATCCCGCGTGGGTCAATACACATCATCATTTGTTTCAGTCTTTACTCAAAGGTGAGCCACAGGGGTTAAATCAAAGTTTAACGCCGTGGTTAGCCAGTACGCCGTATCGTTTCCGTGGAGCATTTGATGAAGACACCTTTCGTATTGCAGCACGTATTGGCTTGATTGAGCTACTACGTTCAGGCTGTGGCACCGTGGCTGATCATCATTATTTGTATTGGCCGAACATGCCGTTTGATGGCGCAGCAATTTTATTTGAAGAAGCCGATAAATTAGGTATGCGCTTTGTGCTTTGTCGTGGTGGGGCAACCCAGACGCGGGGTTTAGAAAGCGAGTTACCACAAGCATTACGTGCCGAAAATTTTGAAGATTTTATGCAAGATGTCGAACGATTAGTTCAGCGCTATCATCAAAAAGATGGCAATGCATTACGTAAAATTGTCATGGCACCGACCACATGTTTACATTCCACCACGCCCGCTCAATTACGTGAAACTGCCAAATTCGCACGCCAATTGGGGATTGGTTTACATAGCCATTTGTCCGAAACGGTTGATTATCTGGATGCTGCAAAAAATAAATTTGCTATGTCGCCAGTCCAGTTTTGTGCCGAGCATGATTGGGTGGGTTCCGATGTTTGGTTTGCACATTTGGTCAAGTTACTGCCTGAAGAAATTCAAATTTTGGGACAGACAGGTACAGGCATTGCACATTGTCCACAAAGTAATGCGCGTTTAGGCAGTGGCATTGCGGATTTGGTCGCGCTTGAACAAGCAGGTATGACTATTTCTATTGGGGTTGATGGGGCTGCATCCAATGAAGCTGCCGATATGTTGTCAGAAACGCATGCAGCTTGGTTAATGCAGCGCGCACGTAAAGGCATGTTGGCGGTACCGCAGTATGATGGCGGCAAGTTTGAGGGTGGGGCAGATGCTGCTAGCATTGAAGATATTGTGCGTTGGGGAACCGCAGGCGGTGCCAAAATTTTAGGTCTAGACCAAGTGGGAAGTATTGAAGTTGGGCAGCAGGCCGATTTTGTGTTGTATCAGTTAGATGACCCGCGTTATTTTGGATTGCATGACCTTGCCATTGGTCCAATTGCAAGTGGCGGCCGCGCCCATATTAAGGCCATGTTTGTCGCAGGTAAAAGGGTGATGCAGGATGACCAAATTCCCAATGTAGACATGATGGAGCTTGCATGGCAGGCACGACTGTCGGTTCAGTTATTGCAAGAACGTACTTTGAAGATTGCTTAAGATAGAGGAGGAAATAATTGAATATAAGGTATTTATTATATGAAATTAAAGTACTCCGAAGATGCCGCTGCATGTGTCGTTACCCTGAACCCGATGAGTTCAAGGTGGACGCGACGTATACTTGCTGGGTTTCCCACTCGAAGGTGGGCATACACTCTAAATATACAGAACGCAATCCATAAGTTTAAGTATCGGCAGGGGAATAGACCCGCTGGCGAACATCTCAGAGTTAAGCCTAGTATAACGGATAAAGTCATACTGGCAACTCATCGTAGGCAAAGAACTGTAAAGTTAAGTGCTGTTTGACGAGAGATTATGCAAATAAACGTGAAACTAGGTAAGTGTTTTAACATCTTCAAGAATGGTACTGAGCAAACGTTCACAATGTGCATATTCCTGTAAAGACTTATTCATTGCGAGCACTTCTTGCATTAGCTCAAGTGCAACCATAATAATCAGCTTACTCGGTTCAACACGGGGTGCTTGACGTCGGAATTCGTCATATTTGTCATTCAACAATTGTGCTGCACGTTCCAACTCAGGTTTTTTCTCTTCTGTGGTGGCTAAACGAAAGCTATGTCCCAATACACGTAGTTCAACAGGAATTTGTTCGCTCATGATTGTATTTCCTCATTTACTTCGGTGGGATGAGCCAATTGTTGAATTTCTTGCGCATGTTGGTCTTGTTCAGTGCCTAAAATAGATAGGCGTTGAATAATGGTTTCAACTTTGGTACGTGCCAACTCATTTTTTTGTAACAATCTATCACGTTCCTGCTGCAAACCTTGAATTTCTTGCTGAGTATGCCGCTGTTCATTCTGCATTTTTTCTTTAATGACACGTAATTCATTACGTTCACTTAAAATATCCTGAAAGCGATTTTTTAAATCGGTGCAGCTTTTTTCCAAACGGCTATAACGGTCGGCTAACGCTGTTGCATCGGTATTGAGTTGCTTAAATTGGGATTGTACCTCAGTCAGTTGTTCTGTAAGGTTCTCAATTTCTTCTTGTTTTTTGGTAATGATGCCGTTTTTATGCACAACTTGGGCATGGTGTTGCTCAGCGGCAGTTGCGCTGGCTTCGGTTAGTGCATTATTTTCGGTTTCATAATGCGCGAGTCGGGTTTTTAAAACGCCAATATGCGCCTGTAGACGCTGTAATTCTTCTAACATAACGTAGTCGCACAGTGTTGCAAACAAAGGTAATATATAAGAAGTATAGAGATTGGATAAACGAATGCAAGACGATATTTCAGGTTGGTCGGAATGGAACCAACATTTTTCCCAAATTGACGAGATTTCAAGCCCAAGTGAGTTACATGGGTTACTCACTGGTATAGTTTGTGTGACTCAATCGCCGACGCGTGAAGAGTGGCAACAAATTTTAGCGACACTTAATGTACCAGAATTAAGTGATATGGCTTTAACTGTGCTTACAGATGAGGCAGAAGATGTATCGCATGCATTATCGGACGATGAATTAGATTACTTACCTTTGTTGCCAGATGATGAACATGTGTTGCCAGATCGTGTGCAAGCACTGGCAGATTGGTGCGCAGGTGTCGTATTAGGCTTTGGTTTAGCATCAGGTCATATTCGCCAAGATGAAATGGAGTTGATTGAGCATTTACAAGATGTGGCTGCGGTTGAGTTTGAAGAATCTGACAATGACGAAGAAGGCGAAGACAGTTATCAAGAACTGTATGAGTTTGTACGCTTGATTCCTGTGAGCTTAGCTTTAGGGCGCACGAAAGTGGCCGTAGATGAAAGTTCATTATTGCAAAACTTTCATGCCAAAATGCAGCAGAAAAAAACGAGTGCTGAAAACAATGTTGTAGAAATGTTTACACCACATCGACCAAGTTAATTTTGGTCGATTTTTTGCTTTAAGATCACAAACACAGCAACCCTATTCTATATTCAACAAGACCGAAGAACATTTAATGAAAAAACTGACTCAAGTAGATTTTAAGGAACGTCGTGACCGCCTCGCAGAGGAAATGGGACCACATAGCATTGCGATTATTGCCACCAGCCCAGTAGCAATTCGTAATCGGGATGCAGACTACAAATTTCGAGCGGACAGCAGTTTTTTCTATTTGACGGGTTTTGCAGAACCAGAAGCGGTTGCTGTTATTGAAACCTATGAATCTTTGGACGAAGGTTATACTTATAGCTTGTTCTGTCGTGAACGTGACCGTGAGATGGAAATTTGGAATGGTTATCGTGCGGGTGTTGATGGTGCAGTGGATGATTATGAAGCCGATGAGGCTTATGCGATTGATCTACTTGATGAAGAAATCATTGAAAAATTATTGAATAAACAGAAATTATTTTATCGTATTGGACACAGTTCTGAGTTTGATGTCCGTGTGAGTAAATGGATTCAGCAGGCAGATGCCCAGCAACGTCGTGGCAATGAATCGCCAGCACAAGTGATTCAACTGGATCGTATTTTAGATGAAATTCGTCTATTTAAAACACCACAAGAAATTGAATTAATGCAGATTGCATCGAATATCAGTGCACAAGCCCATACCCGTGCTATGCAAACTGTGCGTGTGGGCATGATGGAATATGCCTTGGAAGCTGAACTGAATTACGTGTTTGGTCAACAGGGTTGTGTTCCTGCCTATAACAGTATTGTGGGTGGTGGTGCCAATGCTTGTATTTTGCACTATGTAGAAAATAACCAAGAATTGAAAGATGGTGATTTGGTTCTGATTGATGCGGCTTGTGAATATGAGTTATATGCGTCAGACATTACCCGTACTTTCCCAGTCAATGGCAAGTTTAGTGCTGAGCAAAAAGCGTTATATGAAATTGTATTAAATGCGCAGCTTGCCGCGATTGATGCAGTCAAAATTGGCAACTCATATAAAGAACCACATAATGTTGCGGTGCGTATTTTGGTAGAAGGCTTATTGTCACTCGGCATTATGCAGGGAGATATTGAGAAAATTATTGAAACCGAAGCTTACCGTCAGTTTTATATGCATGGTACTGGACACTGGTTGGGGATGGATGTGCATGATGTAGGCGCATACAAGCAAGCAGGAGAATGGCGTCCTTATGAAGAGGGCATGGTCGTAACGATTGAACCAGGTCTTTATATTGCACCAGATGATGAAACGGTAGATGCGAAATGGCGTGGCATTGGTATTCGTATTGAAGATGATGTTGTTGCAACCGCCAATGGTCCACTGGTTTTAACCAAAGATGTGGTGAAATCGATTGCAGAGATTGAAGCATTGATGGCTTAAGCATCAATAATATGAAAGCCAATTATGAGACTGGTTTTATCATTTTGAATAGCAAGATTTCATAGAAGATAATTCGCGTAAAATAGCTCCTTGATATGGGGCTATTTTTTTAAGTTTTGTATAAACTATATTTTGCTGGTTTGATGGAAACTAAATTATTTACATACAGTGAGGCATCAGAACCTTGATTAGAGTTAAAGAAAATGCAATCAATTTTTAGGCAAAATAATATAGAAAAATTTTTACCAATATTTCGTTATACATTAGGTGTTTGTTCAATTTTTCTAAGCATAATTGGAATTGGGTTTATTATTTTTATATATCCATTATTGTTTGTTTTTCCATTATTTTTATACCTTATTTTTCTCAATTTTAGTAAACCTAAACGAATATTAGATCAATTTGATCTAATACAAATTTGTATGTGGCTTATTGTGCTTCTACCTCATGAATATTTTTTTATTACTATTGTAGTATTAGGTATATTTATTCTGCATAAAGTGATCAAAGAACAGTTGATTAAATGTAATATTATGTTGGGGTTTTGCATTGTATTTTTTATTACTAAGGATTTTTTTTCAATCATTTTACTAATAACACTGTGTCTTTTGTCTACATTTTATGATTTTAGAATCAATCAAAAAAAATCGGTGCAATCGCCATTTTATTAAATGATGATGTACTCAGAATTCTTAAATCAAATTTCTCTAAATTAATGTATTCATATGGGGAATTTTCAAGAGATTTCTATATTTTGTACTGTTGAGAAAGTTAAGGCAAAGGCTGTGTCGCTAAATTCTAGATTTTCAAGAAAGGCTATCTTGATGAAATGGGCTTAATCAGAAGAATATAGAATAATGAAAGCCAATCAAAAGATTGGCTTTTTTTATTTTTGGTATTGGTTTTTTCGAAATATACTCTATCGAAGCAACTATTATTTAAGCGATTTCCGTCTGCCCGACTTGATGATAAGCACGATTAAAATAAACTAGACTTTGATCTTGCTTGCTTTGCTGAATTGCAACAATACGGCAGATCAAAATGGTATGTGTACCGACTTCCTGAATTTGATCAATTTCACAATCAAAATTGACCAAAGCATCTTCCAATACTGGTGCGCCTGTTTCCAACTCTTTCCAAACACCATGCTTAAAACGTTCTTCTGAACTTAGTTTAGATGAGAAAACGTTAGAGATATGCTCATGCTGCGCACCTAAAACATTTACCGTTAAAATCTTATTTTCGATAAAATGCTCATGTGATCGAGAAGCTTTATTCATACAGACCAATAACGTTGGGGGAGTATCAGTCACGCTACATACGGCAGATGCAGTGAAACCATGACGATCAGACATACCTGCCGTGGTCACAACACTTACTGCGCTGGTTAACGAAGACATAGCATTTCTAAAGTCTGTTGCTTCAATCATCACTTTATTCCTAAATTGAACCGTACATTTTGTTTAAATTGGGCTATATCACGCAATTCGGTCATATAACCACTGGATTAGAATGTATTCTGGCGGAGCACTGACGCGTGCTTTTTATTGAGATAAGAGCTACTCATTTTATCTAATGCGTAGCTCTTTCACATCATGCAATCGATGCGTAAGAAGTCGAAAGTTCTTTACGAATGATTTCAGCACCTGCACTTAACGCATTGAGTTTGCCTCTTGCAACATGACGTGCCAAAGGCGCCATACCACAGTTCGTTGATGGATAAAGTTTATCTGCATCAACAAATTGAAGTGCTTTACGTAATGTGTTCGCCACTTCTTCAGGTGTTTCAATGCTATTGGTTGCGACATCAATCGCACCCACCATGACTTTTTTACCACGAATCAGTTCAATCAGATCCATTGGCACACGAGAGTTTTGACATTCAAGTGAGATGATATCAATTTTAGACTGTTGAAGTTTAGGGAATGCTTCTTCGTATTGGCGCCATTCTGAACCTAAAGTCTTTTTCCAGTCGGTATTTGCTTTAATGCCGTAACCATAGCAAATGTGTACCGCAGTTTCACACTTTAAACCTTCAAGAGCACGCTCTAAAGTTGCCACACCCCAATCATTTACTTCATCAAAGAACACATTAAATGCAGGCTCATCGAATTGAATGATATCGACGCCAGCAGCTTCGAGTTCTAAGGCTTCTTGGTTCAAGATTTTGGCAAATTCCCAAGCCAGTTTTTCACGGCTTTTGTAGTGACCATCATAAAGCGTATCAATCATGGTCATTGGGCCAGGCAGTGCCCATTTAATTGGTTGTGTGGTTTGGCTACGTAAAAATTTAGCATCTTCCACAAACACTGGCTTTTGACGAGAAACTGCACCCACTACAGATGGAACACTGGCATCATAACGGTTACGGATACGTACTGTTTCGCGCTTCTCAAAATCCACGCCATCTAGATGTTCAATAAACGTGGTGACAAAATGTTGGCGAGTTTGTTCACCATCACTGACAATATCAATGCCTGCATGGAGTTGTTCTTGCAATGACAAACGTAAGGCATCTTGTTTCGCTTCGAGTAATGCTTCACCTTCGAGTTTCCACGGTGACCAAAGTTTCTCAGGCTCAGCAAGCCAAGAAGGTTTAGGTAAACTGCCAGCGGTTGATGTCGGTAATAAAATTGCCATTATAAATCTCTATTTCAATATTCTATTTCAGGTAAATTAAGCAGCGTTACGGTCTGCGTTGTAATTGGCAGCCCATTGCTCAAGGATGTTTTGATAAGGCTTGATAAAGTTTTCTTCAGTCCATTTACCTTGTTTGACTGCGAGCTGACCACGTTCAACACGGTCATACACAATTCGTGTTAATGAGTAATCTGGGTACTCTAGACTTGCCTGATAAACTTGCGCTGCTGATGAATTTGCATTGTAAATTTCAGGACGATAAATCTTTTGGAACGTTTCCATGGTACTAATCGCGCTGATCAGTTCAAAATCAGTGTAATCACGTAGCAAATCACCTGCAAAATAGAATGCTAAAGGTGCAGCACTGCCTTTGGGCATAAAGAAGCGAACCTGTAAGCCCATTTTATGGAAGTATTCATCGGTACGTGAGTATTGATCTTGCTTGTATTCAACACCCAAAATCGGATGTTCATTGGTGGTACGGTGATAAGTTCGTGCCGTTGAAACACTCAAGCAAATCACAGGCTGTTGATTAAATTCTGCTTTAAACGTGTCCGAATTCACTAAGTATTGATACAGCTTGCCATGTAAATCACCAAAACCTTCAGGTGCATACGAGGTTGAGTTCGCTTTATTATGTTCTTTGAGTACCACGCTAAAATCGTAGTCACGTACATAAGATGAGAAGCTATTGCCAATCATGCCTTCAATACGTTGATGGGTATGATGATCGGTAATGGTGCTTTTCAGCATTTCAATAATTGGGAAAGTTTGACCGTTACCTTCAATATCTAAATCCGCAGAAATAATATCAATTTCAAGCGAATAACGATCACCATTTGGATTATCTGTTTGTGCTAAAGCATTAAAACGATTGTTAATCATTCGAAGCGTATTACGTAGATTCTGCTCACGGCTTTCACCACGTGCTAAGTTAGCAAAGTTAGTCGTTAGGCGTGTGCTATCTGCTGGTTGATAGTTTTCATCAAAACGAATGCGTTTGATTGAACATGCAAACTCTTTACTCATGGTGATGGTCATCCTAATTTTTGAGATTAAATCTAAATTGCTTGAATGGTGTAATTTATACCGCAATCCAAACATGAATAAAAATGATTTAGTCTCAGTGTAAAGTGAGTAAAATTCATGTTTAAGGTTTAAGCCACATTAAAATAGGCGTGTTTTCGTATTGGCTTTGCGAAAGAATATAAAAATTAGGAATAAATGACTGACTTGTTTCCAAGTCAGTTTTATGGTGTTTGGGGGATGATGAAAACTTATTTTTATCGATTTTAAAGATGGAATTCTATTCTAAATATTTGTTTAATATCAGTTTGTTTTGGATATTTCTTATAAGCTAGATTGTGTTGATTTTAGGGGGGATTTAAGCATCTATTTTATAAAAAACCTGAATTGCTTTTGCACAATTTTCTATGAGTGAATCATTGCCTTTTTTCCAAATTAATCTAACTTCAGATTCATTATTTTTATCACTTATTGAAAGTAACTTAACATTCTTTGGAAGAACGGTAGAGAACTCCTCAGGTACGATACAAATACCATAGTCATTGGCAACCAATTCTAACTGTGAAAGTTTCCTTGAGGTAATTCTGGATTTTTTCTGGACGAATCCATTACTTAAGCAAAGATTAGACACCAAATAACTTAGACCTCCACGTTTAGAATGTGGCGTAGAAACAAACCTGAGCTCTTTTAACTCTCTAATATAAATACTGTCCTTCTTAGCAAAATTTTGATTAGAGACTGAGACAGCGACATGTAAAGGGGCTTTATATAAAATTACAGAATTTATTCCATCTAAACTGTGGTGAACTGGAGGTCGAATAAATCCAATATCAATATCACCACTGAGTATTGCCTCAATTTGAGCCTCTGAAGAAATAGTATTGATCTCTATATTAATTTGATATTTTTCACATAATTGATCTAAAGCTTTAAGTTTTTCTTTATCGAAAATAATGCTACTAGAATGGCTAACTTTTACGACTCTATCTTCTCCCAGACTAACTCTCTTTGCTAACTCGATGGAATTATTTAAATTCTCAAGATGATTTTTTAAGCTTTTATAAAGAGTTAATCCAGCAGAGGTTAATTTTATTTTTTTCTCAGATCGATCAAAAATGCAGAAACCTAGCTCATCTTCTAAATTTTTTATTTGTCGGCTTAAAGCTGATTGTGCAATAAATAGCTTTTCTGAAGCTGCGATAAAGCTTCCTTCTTCCACAATACTGATTAGATAATTACATTGTTTAAAAGTTAACATATCTCAAAAATAGATAGATTGGTGTTTTTTTTATATTAGATTAGATTGATAGGTTGTTATATCTTTTTTTTAATAGAATTAAGTCAAGTCGAAGCTAAAATGGTTCTTAAGAATAAAATTATTTTATTTATCGTTGTAGTCGTTATCTGCTTAGCAGCTCAGTCTTATGATAATTACACAGAGAGGCTTTCTAAATCGGCTTTAGATCATATAGATTTATTGATTGATTAAGCCTTTATTTAACCGAATGCTGCTTATGCAAAACAATTTAGACAATAAAAAAGCCCGACATCCTGTCGGGCTTTTTCGTATGCGTTGCTTAGGTATAACTCCTGTCGTACCTCACGTCCTAGTGGTGCACTTATCATTATTGTTTTATGTGTTGGAACATCCTGTTCTCTATGTCCCCATCATATGAAAAATATCAGTAGCGACCTAGACGCAATGATCCCTAATTCGTGTCAGCCAGAGCGTACATCATTGCTCAAAACTTACCCCCAAAGTTTATCCGCAGATTTTGTACAGGTGGGTAAGCCCGCGTTAGCGTAATTTGAATTGACCAAAGATTGTAAGAATTGCTTGATCTATCATACCGCCATTCAGCTTGGAGAGAATACGCAGTCTGCTCCGGTCTATGAGCGGGTTAATCTATAGTTCACTGCTGAACAGCATAAACAGAAGGAAATTGATTGAACAACAGGTTGCACATGGCGAATTCGCAAGAGGTTTCTGGATCTTAATTGTGAGCAATCGCTCACCATCTTTAAGAAAGCCGAACAGATTAACAGTCCTGAAAAATAGGGCAGTATGCTTATGGCTGAGCGGTCTTTCCCGAATTAGGATGCGCTTATCACCGCTCTATTCTGACGGCAAAAAGAGAGAGGTAAACTGGCATTAAGTTGGGGTATTGTTTATCGAGACACATTTCTTGACTTGTTGTTATTTCATCGCTACGATTAAATAAGAATCAAAATGCATCATAGCTTGCAGCCAGATTGACACTTCCATCCTATGATGTCGAGCGATCAAAAGGACTCCGCGTGGGAGTGCATTGAAAACTATATTAAAGAAGACCCTTGATCTGTTGGTGACTTTATTTTTATTTTAAAATCAATAATATAGATTTAAATATAATAAAGCTTAAGACATTGATGGGTGTCTGTTGCCTTACTTAACCTACCTTTATCGCTCTTTCCCTCATCGAAAATAGTTTAAGCCACATTAAAAATAGGTATGTTTTCGTATTGGCTTTGCGAAAGAATATAAAAATTATGGATAAGCCACCGACTTGTTTCAAAGCTGGTGTTTTGTGAATTTTTAGTGGTGGTTTAATTTTTTAAGTAATTGATATTTATATTCATATGCAAGTGTACTTCGTATAACCGCCATTATGTTAAATGGATTATAATTCCCAGATTAAAGTTTCTATTTTTTCCATCTTTGGGTAACTAAAATACTAATAATTGGCAACCATGGTAAAGTTAGGATTGCAATATTCCATACATAAATTCGAATTGGAATGGAGCCTTCTGAGTAAAATATTCCCCACCAAATAAATTCTAAAATAACAATCGTGACTAAAGTAGTTAATAGAATACTGACAATGAACTTTATGTTATTGCCATAGATTTTTGAAATTATTAAATCAATAACCATAAATATTGCAAGAAAAAATATATGACCTAGTAAAAATCCAACAATGACAAAAATAGGTGAAGCAAGTCCGAATAAAGCAACTCCTAATGCATATGAACCACTTGCATTATCAGGCATCTGAGGATGATTTAAGTCTTTATAAAAGATGAGCCAAACAAGCGGAAGAATACATATACAAATCCAAAAACTGCGTTTCATAAATGAATAAATTTGAGTGTTACTATATTTTTTATCAAATGTAGTTCTAATAAATATAATAAACAAAACAAAAAACGTAATAATACAGATAGTTATAATCAAAAAATTTTCCTTATGAGTAGTTCATATTTCAGTTCAGTGACTATTAAAAGATAATCAAAAAATAGATTTTTTCTTTTTTTACTAAAATTATTGGTGGCTATTCATTAAGTCTTGCTAAAATCAAAACAATGCACTTTATACGTAATCAACTTATTATTGTGATATAAATCAAATCGATAGTCCCCTGAACTCAGCCCAATATCTCCATATTGGGCTTTTTTATTGATTTTTCATGTTCCACAAACAATTATTCAACATTGTTTCACGCTATTTGCTATTTATAAGTTAGCTGAAACAGTACCTTGAGCAAGTTTCCCAATAACCGACAGTACATACTTTTTCAAAATCATGGAAGCTCATTTTACCGTGATCGTACGTAAAAAAGTCCGTTTCATTATAAAAATGAAACGCTTTGATGTAATATAAAATCCATTAAAACTTATAGGTATTTTGAGGTTTTTTCCTTCGAATACGCCATAAAAAGGATACAAGCATGCAGCAAGAAGTCGTCATTGTCGGTGGTGGAATGGTTGGGCTGAGTCTGGCACTCATGTTGGCGAAAGCAAATATTGCAGTCAAACTGCTCGAAGCCATCAAATACCCAAATTATGATGATATAAATCTTGCACCGTACCATTCCAGTTTCGATGCACGAAATAGTGCTTTGTCTCGCCGTAGCGTGCAAATTTACCAAGAACTGGGTTTATGGGATGCCTTGCAACAACATGCAACACCCATCTTACAAGTACATATTACTGAAGAAGGCAGCTTTGGTAAGGCGCGTTTAATTGCAGAGCAAGAGAAAGTCGAAAGCTTTGGACAAGTCATTGAAAATGCGTGGTTAGGGCGTGTGTTACTGACCCAAGTTCGCCAACAGCCATTGATTGAATTGATTGATGGTGTGCAGGTCACCTCACTTACCCAAGATGCAGAGCATGCTTATATTGAAGCTCGACGTGGTGAAGAACAGTTGCAACTACAAGCCAAGTTGGTGATTGCGGCAGATGGTCGAGATTCGTTCTGTCGTCAAGCTTTGGGTATTGGTGTATCTGAGCATGATTATGATCAAGTAGCAATTGTCACCACCGTACAAACTTCGAAACCGCATCAACATATTGGCTTTGAGCGTTTTAGTCCTCTTGGGCCATTGGCATTGTTGCCTTTACCGAGTGAATACCGTCGTTCAGTAGTTTGGCCAGTGAAAAAGGGCACAGAGCAAGAGTGGTTGGGAGAAGAAAATGACCAGCATTTCTTGGATGCTTTGCAGCAAACCTATGGTGACCGTGCAGGTAAATTCCAAAAAACAGGTAAGCGTTTTAGTTATCCATTGTCACAAGTTTTAGCAGAAAAGCAGGCAGTAGGGCGTGTAGTGCTGATGGGTAATGCGGCACATACCATTCACCCTGTTGCAGGACAAGGGTTTAACCTATGTATGCGTGATGCCTATGTATTGCTGCGCTATTTAGAAGCACAACAGAGTGCGGGTGCTGACCTCGGTGAGCCAAGCATATTACTTGAATATGAACAAGCTCGCTTAAAAGATCAGCAACGTGTCATTAAGTTCTGTGACAGTGTGGTACGAGGTTTTAGCAATCAAAATCCGATGCTGAAATTATTACGTAATACAGGACTGATCGCATTTGATTTAATTCCGGGTATTAAACCATTGGTGGCCACTTACGCAATGGGACTAAAAGCATGAGTCAAGTTTTAGATGTTGTGATTGTTGGTGGTGGTTTAGTCGGTGGATTGACCGCCTTGTTGCTGGCTCAAGGTGGTGTACAAGCAACGGTTTTAGATGCTGCACCTATTTTGGATGAGGGCAAAGTATTAGCGGTTGCTAATCCACGTGTATTGGCACTGAGCCAAGCGACCATCCATTTACTTAAGACCGTAAAAGTTTGGGAGTTATTGGCGCGTCAAATGCCCTATAGCGGTATGCAGGTCTGGAATAAAAATGGCTATGGTGACATTCATTTTGGGGATGTCGCAGAAAAAACTCCTTCCATAGAGCAAGCATTGGGTTCAATGGTCGAGCCCAGTATTTTGAATTTAGCCATTCAAAAACGCATGTTGAGCGAAGTCAAAGACTATCGAACGCAAGTCAAAGTCACGAGAGTGGAACGTGGCGTTGGTGTTTGGCATATTCATCTAGCGGATGGCACACAACTCACCACTAAATTGGTGATTGGTGCCGATGGAGCCAACTCTTTTGTGCGCGAACAGGCATTTATTGATCTGGATGTATTGGATTATCGTCAGGCAGGCGTGACCTGTGCCATTCGTACCGCGCAGCCGCATCAACATGTCGCCCGTCAAATTTTCTTAGAAACGGGTCCCTTGGCATTTTTACCGATGGCAAGTTTAAAGCCTGAGCAGAATGGTTATTGGCAGTCGATTGTTTGGACTTTACCTGATGACTATGCCGAGGAATATATCGCACTGGATGACGCTGCCTTTTTACAACTGCTGACACGTGAAAGTCAACATATGTTGGGTGAGGTGTTAGAAGCGACACCACGGGCGATGTTTCCGTTGAAAGCACGGGCTGCACAGCAATATGTGACTTCAGGGCTAGCCTTAATTGGAGATGCGGCACATGTGATTCATCCATTGGCAGGGCAAGGGGTGAATATTGGCTGTTTAGATGCTGCGGTATTGTGTGATGCCTTATTGCATGACTTTTCGCGTGGGGTATGGGCACATGAGCAAACCTTGCAGCGTTATGAACATCGCCGTAAAGGTCAAAATGACGCCATGATGCATAGCATGTCGGCAATTGGCTGGCTAGAAACCACAGAATTTTTTCCCGTAATTTGGGCGCGTAATTTTGGCTTAAAACAAGTTGAACAACAGCCCGTAGTAAAAGATGCTTTTATGATGCAAGCCAACGGTTTGCAGGTACTGAAAAATACCCGTTATGCAAATTAGGTTTAAACAGATAATTTTTAGGCATTTAGTTAAATCTGATTACGAATTTGATTAAAAAAGATACGATTTTTTTGCATTAAGTACTATGCGAAAGCGATTTAGATTGATAAATTTCATCGTAATTCGAAATCGATTCGAAACGAAGTATTTGGAAGTCATTGTGGGGAGATTAAGATGACGGATATGAATGATTATGATGATGCAGAAGACTCTGTTGTAGATGAGGATGAAGCGAAGGCTGCCGAAAAAGGTGCATCAGATGAAGTCGAAGGGGCTTCGGATGGTGATGTGGCTGAGGCAGAAACATTAACCGTGACTGCAAAGAAGAAGCAACGTGAAGCTTTGGAAGATGAAGTCGCTGCATTCTTAGCCCGTGGTGGACGTATTACTGAAGTTCCACCCGATGAGTCTGCACACGACTAATCTAGCAGTATAAAAAACCACTCATGAGAGTGGTTTTTTATTTGTGCGACATTCAAGTTTTTGTTTTACTTGTCAGTCAATTCTAAGGCACGTTGATACGCCACTTTTTTCTTAATTCCAGTTAAGTCCGCAGCCAGTTGTGATGCCGCTTTGACCGATAAATCCTGTAAAAGACGGGTGAGAAGTTGGTCTAATTTTTCTTGTTCCATGTCTTTTTCTTGGGTTGCACCACCCACTACCAACACGATTTCACCTTTTTGTTGATTATGGTCAGACTCAATAAACTGAACCAATTCGCCCAAAGTCATTTTGCGAATAGTTTCAAAAGTTTTGGTAATTTCTCGAGCAAAGCCCACTGGGCGGTCTGCACCAAACACTTCAGCCATGTTTTTTACGCATTCTAAAATTCGATGTGGTGCTTCGTAAAAAATTAGGGTTTGAGTTTCGTCTTTCAACTTTTCAAGTTGTAATAGGCGTTGTGAAGCTTTAGAGGATAAAAAGCCCTCGAAACTAAAACGGTCACTTGGCAAACCCACGCTACTTAAGGCAGCAATCGCGGCACATGCTCCCGGTACAGGAATTACACGAATGCCATGTTCTTGGGCTGCACGTACCAGTTTAAACCCAGGATCGCTAATTAATGGCGTACCTGCATCACTAATTAACGCCATATTTTCGCCTTTTAACAGACGTTGTACTAACACATCAATTTTATTGCTTTCATTGTGGTCATGACATGCAGTGAGCGGTGTAGAAATATTAAAATGCTTGAGTAATTGCGCCGATGTGCGTGTATCTTCGGCTGCAATAATGCTCACTGATTTTAGGGTTTCAATGGCGCGAAAAGTCATGTCATCTAAGTGCCCGATAGGGGTTGCTACAACAAATAACTGAGCACTCATGTGAAGTCTCCATGCCAAAATAGAATTTAAAAAGAATGACGCGATGTAGGTGATATGGGAGTTGAATCCGCAAACGCGTTAGAATACCTGCATTCTACCTGAATCCACTGCTCAGACGCGAATTAGATTCTATCAGGTGATTAGATAAGGTATGTACTTCGGCTGTGGTGTGACTTTGATGGTGAATGTATGTAAAAAATGATTAAAATCGACAAGTTTTCATTTGCTCAATTTACGATGGGTATTTGAGATGAGGTCTGTGCTTCAACTAGAATAAAGATACATGATAAAAAGCTTTGTATTCATTGCATTACAACAAGAAATGACTGGGTTTTACTGAATGGAGGAAAAATTGAAGCTTAAAACAACATCTCAAGCCTTGGGAGATTGGGCAGAACAGCAAGCCTTAATTCTTTTGCAGCAGCAAGGTTTCCAGCTCGTGCAAAGAAATTATCATAGCCGATATGGCGAGCTAGATTTGGTGGTGCAACAAGGTGAAGAATTGCTTTTGGTTGAAGTTAAGGCACGTACTTTGACCCGTTATGCACATGCCAATGAAGTGGTGTCATTTTCAAAACAGCGCAAACTGATTAAAACCGCGTTATGTTTTCTGAATGAATATCCTGAATTTGAGCAGTTCTATTGTCGATTTGATGTAATTTGTTTTGATTTTTATCAACAATTTGCAAAAACAGTACAGTATGACTTTTCAAGTTTCACTTATGATCTGCAATGGATAGAAAATGCTTTTACTTTTGATTCAGAGTTCATTAATCTTTGAAGTAACAGGAAGCATCAATGCTATAGAAAAATGAATGAAATAAGTGAGGAGTCTTGCTGAGTGTTGAATCGTATTGCAATGACAGTGCTTTGTGTCGCAGGTCTAAGTTTATCAGGCTGTGCGAGTTTTATTTCAGGTGGTACAGGGACTGCACCCGTTGGAACTGAAAGTGGGGTACGCTCATTGGGTCAGGTCTTTATTGATTCCTCAATTGAACGTACAGCGAATATTAATTTATATAAACTAGATTCTCGTTTTAAACAGTCGCGTATCAATATTGAAAGTTTTTATGGCAATGTTTTATTGACAGGGCAAGTCCCAGATCAGTATCTAAAACAACTGGCTGAAGACAATGTCCGTGCGATGAGTGATGTAAAAAATGTGCATAATTTTATTACCGTGGGTGATAAAATTGGATATAACACCATCATGCAGGATGCTTCTGCAACAGCAAATACCCGTGGCTTGATTATGAAAGCGCCGGTAGTTGCTGACAGTAAAGTCCGTGTACATACAGAAGATGGTGTGTTGTACGTGATGGGGCGTTTGAATAATGCTGAAATCAATGATTTGAATAACGTGTTACAGCAAGTGGGTAATGTAACTAAAATCGTGACATTGGTTGATAATGTCGATCAAGGACAGAAATCGATAAATTCTAGTTTTGTAAGCCCAGTCGCAAGCAATGCGCAGCCTGAAGTTCAAACGCCTGTAGCTATTGACCCAGATCAGGTAGAACCGACGAATGTTCAATAAATCCGAATATTGGATTAAACAGTTAAATGACACCGTGGGTAATGCGAAAGACTTTCTTCGAGACTTTCGCATCTACGATGTTGGTAGTTATGCATTAAATCAGCTCACACCGCGTGAGGGATATACACTGCATGAAAATATTGCATATGGCTTAAAGGCACGTCATCGTCTAGATTTATTCAAAACGAATAAACCTCAGTTGAATCAACCTTTAATTATCTTTGTGCATGGTGGTGCTTGGACGCATGGTGATAAAAGTTCTTACCGTTTTGTAGGTGAAGCTTTTGCCCGTGAAGGTTATGACGTAGCAGTTATTAATTATCATCTTGCACCGCAGTACGTATTCCCAAGCTATGTTGATGATTTAACTCTTGCCCTTAATTTTTTAAGCCTGCATCAGCAAAAACTCTTAATTCGTACCGACAATGTGGTGCTTATGGGGCATTCGGCAGGTGCATTTAATGTCATGTCGGCGGTGTATCATCCGCAGCAGTATGAGTTGCAATGTCGTGCGCAAATCCGTGCCATCATTGGGGTGGCAGGTCCATATCATTTTGATTATAAAGGTGATCCGCTGTGTGCCGAGGCATTTGATCAAAGTGTTCCTTTTCAGCAAGTCATGCCATATTACTTTGTAGCATCGAATAGTATTAAGCATTATTTGCTCATGGCAGAAAATGATCAGATTGTGGGGCACAATAATACGGAAGATTTTGACCGAGTATTGAAAGAAAATGGCAATCACAGCAAAATGATTGTAATTCCACGCACAGGCCATATTACAGTGATGGGATCAGTATCGAGTTTATTCAGTCGTTATTTTGAAACCAAAGAACAAATTTTGATTTCTATAGAGGAAGCCTTAAAGCCATAGATGTGTGTCATCGGCAACTGGGTGTCCTTGCGTCACATGCATAATCATGGCATGTGCGATACTTCCTTTGAATGGAATTTGAGGGAGCTGGTCAAATTTGAAAAATTGGGCATCACTGATTTCTTCTTCTTGTAATTGAATATCACCCGCAGCATATTCAGCACGGAAGGCAATCATTAAGTTACTTGGGAAGGGCCAAGGCTGGCTTGCTAAATATTGAATATTTTTGAGTTTTAAGCCGACTTCTTCTTCAGTTTCACGACGTACCGCATCTTCTAGCGTTTCACCAACTTCAACAAAGCCTGCAATCAAACCATACATATTGTTGGTGTTTTTGGCATTTTTCGCTAAAAGAATTTCATCTTCCCCACGGGTAATCACGGTTATGACGCAAGGTTGTACGCGTGGATATTGATGATAATGGCAAGCTGGACAGATCATGGCATATTCAGTTGCATGAACCTGTGTTTCATGCCCGCAATGACTACAGAACTTATGGTTACGACGCCATTCTAAGAGCTGCATGGCACGGCTGGCCTGTTCAAACTGCTTGGTGCTCCATTGAGTCAACAGTTGTCGAATGGGCACCAATTGTAGTCCAGTGGGAATGCTCTCATTGGCTTGTAGATCACGGGCAATGACAGTATTGCCCGTGTGTAAATGTAGATCACTTGCCATGCGCTCAACTTTAGGTAGTTGCAGATGTTCATCAACCAAGAGTTGTTGTTGATGAAAAATATAGGCAAGTGATAATTCTGACATTAGGCGACTACTTCGGCATTAAGTTTTTGACTGCTGCTCAATGCTACATCAAACATTGAATGCAATACAGGCTGTTTGTTCTTTAAATTATCAATCATCATTTCGGCACTCGCGAGAGTATCTAAAATGTAGTTGATTTCTTGTTCAGAAATATTACTAGAAGCTTCAATTTTTTGTTGCACAAATTGCGCAGCATTTTTCAAGGCTTGCTGACCTTCATTGGCATTCAGGAAGAGTAACGCACCGCTGATTTCATTCAGTTGTGTAGACAGATTGCCTAATGCACCCAAGAACTGATCTTGAAGATATTGAATTAATGCAGCAGCGGCATGATCTACCAAAATTTTGGTTTCATTTAGTAAAGCATCATGGGCTTCGTCTAGACGATCTAGAGAAACGTTCATGTTGTTCACACGATGTTGTAAGCGATTTGATGTGTGATGACGTTCTAATACTCCAATCGAATTTATGGCAGAGATGATGCCTTTCATTAATTGCTGAGCAAAATTTTCGTCTTTTAACACATCGCTTTGATTCAATGCTTCGGCCTGACGCGATAAGTCTTGATATGCTTCATTCAAATTCAAGACTTTGAATATATTCGCCAATTCCTTAATTTTTACCTGTAATTCTTGCGTTTTCTCAGGTGAAAGGGTTTGGTAGTTATATTCAATTTCATTGCGGATTTGTGCCATTTCTGTGGTCACAAGTTCACTAATGGTATGCATGGTATTGAAATCTGGACCATACAAATGACGGCTAAACACTTGCAGTTGAGTGTCTGTTAAGGCATCTTCACTAATATTTAATTGATCACGGATGCTTTGAGCAGAGTCATCTTCTTGGCTAATACATAAACTAAGAATATTAGATAAATCTTTCAGACTGGCATTGAAGTTTTCTGGTGCTTGGAAAAAAGCGGCCATATTGCGTTCAATATCAATCAGACTACGTAAACGTGCATCTGTAAACAGTAGATTATCAATTTGATTAAATGCTACATGAACCAGTCCCCAGTATTGTTGACTGGCTAACTGGTTGGCTAAACCTGCTAAATAGGTACCTACTATGCGAATGGCTTGCAAATCGAGTTCGGTTTCTTGCTGCTGGAGCAATTTGTTTAAGGCAAGTTTATATAAGCGGTGTACATATTCTGACTTTTCGAGTGTTGGAACATGAGCCAACTGCAATGTAGGTTCAATATGGTTCAACAGTGATTCAAGATGCTGACCTTCATGTGTCAGTGGTTTACCTAAAGCCAGTTCTAAACGGTTTAATGTATCAAGTAGAAATTGAGGAACTTTGACTTCACGCAGGCAGATAAACTCAATATAGCGTTTCAACATGGTCGTGCCTTCACTGAGCGCGATCACATCCTGTGTGTTGATATTTTCAGGATTTGCCATGATTTTACGCATAAGTTCCGCAGCGTATTGAGCAATTTGTCCTAAGTTTGGCATATCAATTAAGACCAAAACTTGGGCGCATTGTTCAAATTGATTCAGCGCATCATCAATACCAAACGGTAGAGTATGATCCTCTGCTAAGGTACTGACCGCAGATTCAACTAACTTGATCGAGTTATCAACCTCATTTTTTATTATCAGTAAGGCCGTAGGATCAAAATGAATAGAGGTTTGGTAAGACATTTATCTGCACCTTTCCTAGTATATTATCTGTTTATGTTTAGCTGAGTTAGAGCGTTATTTCTTGTATTTAACTATAACTGAAGTCCCCAAAGTTTAAATACAAAAAATAACAGAATCTCTAGAAATTATTTTGAAAAAAAGCAAGATTTGCCCTGTTTTTCCTCAATTTGTTTGACCCACGTCTCATGTGCAGCCAATTCTTCTTCGGAAGGTAGGATAACGACTAAGCCTGTTTGATCAATTTGGCGTCGTCCACTTGCACCTTGCTGTTGTTCACTTTGCGATAGCGCATCGATATCAAACGAAACCTGTCCGCCCGTCATTGCCAAATAGACGTCGGCTAAAATTTCGGCATCGAGCAATGCGCCATGGAAAGTACGATCACGTTGCGCGATTTCATAGCGCCGTACCAAAGCATCCAAGGAGTTCTTTTGTCCAGGATGTTTGCTTTTCGCCATCGCGAGCGTATCTGTGACTTCACACACTTCAGAGAGTGGCCCATGACCTGTACGCTTAAACTCCATATTTAAGAAGTTCATATCGAAGGTCGCGTTATGCGCAATAATTTCAGCGCCTTTTAAGTAGTCAAACAAGACATCTGCAATTTCTGCGTACTTTGGCTTATCTTTTAAAAAATCATCGGTAATGCCGTGGACATTGACGGAGTCACCGACCTCCTTTTCAGGATTGATATAAATATGAATGGAGCTGCCTGTGAGTTTGCGATTGATCATTTCAATCGCGCCGACTTCAATAATACGATCGCTGTCCTGAAAATAAAAACCTGTGGTTTCGGTATCCAGAATTAATTGACGCGGACCAATTGCTTCTACGGTTGCAGGCGTAATCACAATGTGCGGATGCGTCGTTACGGATGTAGTCGGCGGTAGCGAATCTTGTTGAATTTCCACAGCAATGATAGGTTCTGCGATTTCATCTTCGACGTTTTCAGGTTCCACAGGTTCAGCTTCTTCTCCTGCAAAATCTAGTCCGAAAGGGTCATCAAAAAGCCAGTCGGATTCAGCTTTTTTTTTATCATCAGTGCGGTTTTCTGTTGCTGCTGTTAAATTTTTTGCAGTTTGATCAGCGCCGAGATTTGCTAATTGATCTGCCATTTCATTTCCTGGGTGACCTGCATGGCCTTTAATCCAGTTCCATTCAATGTCTCGACCTTGGCAGACGCTATCTAGTTTTTGCCATAAATCTGGATTCTTAACATCTTTCCAATTTTTCTTTTTCCAACCATGAATCCATTCAGTAATACCTTGTTTGACATAGTTGGAGTCTGTCCAGATAATCAGCTTGGCTGTTTTTGGACAAGCGAGCACACCTTCAATTGCCGCAGTCAATTCCATGCGGTTATTGGTGGTTTGAGTTTCCCCGCCAAAGATTTTACGTTCTTCGGTTGCTGTAACGATATAGGCTCCCCAACCTCCGAGTGCGCTATCTTTACCATTTCCACGACAAGCGCCATCGACATAGAGCGTAATTGTTTCAGACATAAAGGGTCATCCAGCCAGCAAAGAAAGTTAACAGAAGCGAATCTAATTTCGTATTGTATAACGCATTTGTGCTTTGGAAGTGTATTACATGGTTAAATTTTAATTTCTTGTAACATTTATCCTCGAATCGCGCTAAATTATTGCCTTGAGTCTCTGCCGTGCTTCACTACAATGGCAGTGCTAAAAATAAATTTTATACGAGTTGTTTGGATTTTTTTATGTATAAACCAACCACGTTCTTGTGGCAGCCCTCGGTTCCGACATTATTTAAGATTACTGTATTGGGCTCTGCACTCGCTGCATTAGGATTAACCACAGGTTGTGCATCGAGCCAGAGTGCAACCAAGGCTGCTGCTTCAAAACAGGTTGGCTCGAATTATTTAGATGCAAATAGTTTAGATTCTTTGGAAGATCTTTTATCTGCCACCGATATGCGTGCCGTAGAAGGGGATCGTCTGCTTATTTTAAAACACGGTGATGTGTGGAAGCGCATGACTGTCGGTTTTAAAATGGATCTTAACCATTGGGATTCACGTATTGAAGCCCAGCGTAGTTGGTTCGTCTCTCGACAGCCTTATATTGAGCGTTTAAGCGCACGTGCCTCACGTTATCTTTACCACACAGTCAAAGAAGCCGAGCGTCGTGGTTTACCAACTGAACTTGCGTTATTGCCGATTATTGAAAGTTCTTATGACCCTGCCGCAACCAGTAGTGCAGCGGCAGCAGGACTTTGGCAGTTTATTCCAAGTACGGGACGTATTTACGGGCTAAAACAGTCGGGTATGTATGATGGTCGTCGTGATGTCGTTGAATCGACCCGTGCCGCATATGAGTTCTTAGGTAGCCTATATAACCAGTTTGGTTCTTGGGAGTTGGCTTTGGCCGCGTATAACGCAGGCCCAGGTCGAATTCAACAGGCGATTAACCGCAACCGTGAGGCGGGTTTACCGACCGATTATTGGTCTTTACGTTTACCGCAAGAAACCATGAACTATGTGCCACGTTTCTTGGCAGTTGCACAGATTATTAAGAATCCAAATGCTTATGGTGTGACATTACCTCCAATTGCAAACCGACCACACTTTAGAGAAATTAGTGTAGGGCCAGCGAACTTAAATGATATTGCTGCGGTTACAGGTTTAAGTCGTGCTGAATTGTATGCGCTCAATCCAGGTCATCGTGGTGATCAGATTGATAGCAGCAGCCCAATGCGTATTTTGATTCCTGCGGATATTAGTCCATCAATTGATGCAAAATTATCTAAATTACAATCAAGCTCAGGCGGTTTATGGGCCAGCGCTGCACCGATGATGAATAGTTCGACTGCAACGGTGATTACGCCAAGTAAAGCGACACCACCTGCGTTGGTTGCGAGCAACACCTCTAAAACGACAGGCTCGAAGGCAACAACTACAGTGATGACGAATACAGGTCGTCCTTTATCGACTACACCACGCGGTGCAGATGCTTTAGCGGCTTTTGCTTCGAATACAGTTGTTCCGAGCGCACCACGTATTCCTGTTGCAGTTACACCTGCCAAAGACGTGAAGCCAGTGAGTGTGGAACCGCCAATTTCTGCGGTGGAACGTGAGCAGATTATGGCAGCGGTTCAAGCGGAAGATGCAACCAAAACTGTTGATCAGGTTTTGCAACCTGTAGCAACCAAAGCTGAACAAGAACAAGTGGTTGCTGAGATCAAACAGATTGCCCCACAAGGAACGGAAATTGTCGATCCTTATGATGGCAAGATTAAATTGACGGCAATTCAGACCAGTCAATCTGTCGCAGAGCAACAAGGTAAAGAGTTAACCAAAGGCTTTGCTTATCCAAAATCAGTCACAGACAATACCAAGTTAGACTCAGAAGAAGCTCAACTAAATAAAGACAAGAATTATGTGAAAACGGCATCTGAAGTGGTCGTAGTGCCGCCGAAAGGTAAACGTAGCACGTATACTGTTGTACAAGGTGATACTTTAGCAACCATCGCCATGAAAAATGGGGTGAACTGGCGCGATATCGCCAAATGGAATCAGATTGATCCAAATGCACCATTGTTTGTTGGCAATAGTATCTATTTATACGATGCTAAACCCGTTGTACAAGATCGTTCTTCTAATAATACCAGTAGCAAACCAGACAGCTATGTGGTGCAAGCCAATGACAATTTGACCAGTGTTGCAAGTCAGTTTGGTCTCTCAGTGAAACAGTTGGCGGACTATAACGATTTAACCGTAACCAGCGGTTTATTTGTGGGTCAGAAGTTATCTTTAAAAGACAGCAGTTCAAGCACGGCAAAGAAATCGACTGAAAAAGCCGTGGCAAAGAGCAGCATTAAAACCAAATCCTACGTGGTGAAACGCGGTGAGTATTTAAAGTTGATTGCTGACCGCTATGCATTATCTAACCAAGAGTTGGCAGAATTAACATCGGGCTTAAATGCAGGTAGTAATTTGATGGTTGGACAAAAAATTAATGTTCCAATCAATACTGTCAATCAGGAAGCATCGACATCGGAAAAACATGCCACGGCAAAAGTGGACAGTCCAAATGTTGATATCAATATTAAAACTGAAACCTATAAAGTTCAGCGTGGCGATACGCTATATAGCATTGCATCACAGTCGAAAATTTCGCTCAGTGATTTGGCAGAGCTGAATAAAATTTCAACCAACAGCGGTGTTTATGTTGGACAAACCATCAAAGTGCCAGCAGGTTCTACAGTGCCTGAAAGCTATGTGGTGCAATCTGGCGATAGTTTGTCTGCCATTGCCAGTAAATACAATTTAAGCCAAGCCAATTTAGCGACCTTAAACGGCATGAGTCGTAATGCCAATGTTCGTGTTGGGCAGCGATTAAAACTCACAGGTGAAGTTCCTGTGATTGAACCGTCCAATGAAAGTTCCGAAACTACAAAAGACACGCATGTAGTGAAATCGGGTGAGACCTTAGGCAGTATTGCCAAGAAATATCATTTGCAGTTGAGTTATTTGGCAACGTTAAATGACTTGTCAACCAATGCTTCGGTTCGTGTTGGACAACGTTTGAAAGTTGACGGTGATTTACCGACGAAAACCGCCGTTAAAGCGGATAGCAGCCCGAAAAAGAGTAGTGTGAGTAGCAAAGACACCGAGAAATATACGGTGAAATCGGGTGAGTCACTGAATTTGATTGCCAGTCGTGTGGGAATTTCAGTTTCCGAATTGGCAAGTTTAAATGATATGAGCTCACGTACTGGTTTACAGGTTGGTCAAACCATTCTAATTCCGAAAACGGTGAAAGAGTATAAAGTGAAATCAGGTGATAATCTGATTCGCTTGGCTACACGTTATGGTGTTGAGGCGAGTGCTTTGGCAGAAATGAATGACTTGAAGCCATCGGCGCAATTAAAAATTGGTGATGTGATTAAAGTTCCGAATCTTTAATTCGTCAATCTAAGATGTCGCTAGTTCGTTTAACCAGCCAAAAAGTTGCCGTGCTATTGCTATATTTAAGCAGTGGTATGGTAACACAGCAGGTGTGGTCGTCTTTGCAGACCACGCCGTATATTGCTGTACATGGTCAGCCCAAATATACCAAGCTCAAGGCAATGCCTTATGCTAACCCTCAGGCGCCAAAAGGCGGATATATCAGCACTGCGGCAACGGGTACTTTTGATAATCTCAACAGTATGAATGGCAAAGGCAGTGCAACAGAGGGTGTCAATTATTTATTTGATACCTTAATGGACAATTCCTTAGATGAATCTGGGGTGATGTATCCGTTATTGGCTGATCAAGTCACATTTGATCCCGTAAATCCGCAATTTATTATTTTTCATTTGAATCCTCAGGCGCGTTTTAGCAATGGAACGCCTGTGACCGCAGAGGATGTTAAATTCAGTTTTGATGCCTATCAAAGTAAAGCCAACTTAGGCTTGCAGATGTATTTGTCGAATTTGGCGAAAACAGAAGTCCTGTCCAAATCACAAGTTAAATTTATTTTTAAGTCGAGCAAAAATAAGGAAATGCCACTGATTGTGGCGAGTTTACCCATTTACTCCAAATTAGATTGGAAAAATAAAGATTTTACTCGAATTACCTTACAACCTATTTTAGGCTCGGGTCCTTATTTAATTGAGCGTATTGATGCAGGGCGCAGTATTACCTATAAGCGCAATCCGAATTATTGGGCAAAAAATTTAATGGTCAATCGGGGGCGTTATAATTTTGATCGGCTGAAATATGTCTATTACCGTAATAATGATATTGCCTTTGAAGGTTTTAAGTCGGGACAGTACACCTTACATGAAGAAAAGAAGACCAAGACATGGGTCACGGGCTATCAATTTCCTGCTGTAAAAGCAGGATTGGTCAAGCAATATAGCCAGCGTTTGGCACGACCCGTGGTCAATCAAAGTTTGGTATTCAATACGCGGAAAGCTCCATTGAATGACATTTATTTTCGTCAGGCACTCAGTTATGCCTATGATTTTGAATGGCTGAATAAAGCTTTGTTCTATGGACAGTATCAGCGTTTGCAAAGCCATTTTCAGAACAGCGAATTGGCAGCAACGGGGCAGCCGAGTGCTGCTGAATTAAAATTATTACAAGCTTATTTACCGAAGCTGAATCCTGTGCAACGACAAGGTGTACTCTCCAATTGGCAGTATCCTAAATCGGATGCAGGTGGGTTCAATCGCCCGAATTTACTCCAAGCGCGTACTATTTTGCTGAAGGCGGGTTACCAATATCGACAAGGGCAGTTGTATGATAAAAATGGACGGCCGATCCAGTTTGAAGTGTTGCTCTATCAAGAGGGCGCACAGCGTACGATTATGCCGTGGGTTCGAAACCTAAAAAAATTAGGTATTAATGTAAAACTGCGTCAGGTTGATGTCTCGCAATATATGGAGCGGATGCGTCGTTACGAATTTGATATGACCACCTTGGAAATGCCACAATCGCTTTCCCCTGGCAGCGAGCAAGCGCAAATGTGGAGTAGCAGTGCAGCACGTGAGTTTGGTAACTATAATTATGCAGGCATACAAAATGCCGCCATCGATGCTGCTGTGCAACAGGTGATTCAAGCACCGAATCGGGAACAATTAATTCTACGTACCCGAGTGTTGGATCGATTACTACGGGCAGGTTACTATCAAATCCTAACCTATGGTAAAAATGACAATTGGTATGCCTATTGGAATATGTATCATCAACCTAAAGTGAAGCCAAAATTATCTTTAGGCTTAGACTATTGGTGGAGTGACCCCGCACAAGCCAAAAAAGTCAGTCAATTTCTCGGTAAGTAAGGCGAGAAATATGCCCGTTTTGAGTGATGCAGCTAGATTAAGGGGGAAATAATGCAGAAGATAAGGATAAGCAATTGGGTACATATATTCTAAAAAGGTTATTCCTGATTATTCCGACCTTATTTTTTATTTTATGCATTAATTTTGCTGTGATTCAGATTGCTCCCGGTGGCCCCGTAGAGCGCGCCATTCAGCAAGCGGAGTCTTTTCAGCGTTTGCAAGCCGTAAAAGCAGGTATCTCTACAGAAAACAGTAATTATCAAGGTGCGAAAGGGCTGAGTCAGGAGATGATTCGTCAGATTGAAGCCCAGTATGGTTTTGATCAGCCTGCGTATATACGTTTTGCCGTGATGCTTAAGAATTATATCACCTTGGATTTTGGTGTCAGCTTTTTTAAAGATAAACCCGTGACGCAATTAATTTGGGAAAAAATGCCCGTCTCTGTTTCCCTCGGGTTGTGGAGCAGTTTGTTGATTTATTCTATTGCGATTCCTTTGGGAATTAAAAAAGCCAAGCAACATGGTTTATGCTTTGATAAAACGACTTCTCTCATTTTAGCCGTTGGTTATGCTGTCCCTGCTTTTGTTTTTGCTATTTTGTTAATTGTATTCTTTGCTGGCGGCAGCTATTTTCAGTGGTTTCCACTACAGGGTTTAGTCTCAGATAATTTTCAGCAACTCAGCGTGTTGGGTAAAATTCAGGATTATTTCTGGCACTTAAGCTTGCCCTTATTGGCGATGGTTTTGGGCGGTTTTGCCAGTTTGGCTTATTTGACCAAATATTCTTTTTTGGAAGAACTCAACAAACCTTATGTTTGGGCAGCTCGTGCCAAAGGTTTGAGTGAATCCCGTGTTCAGTATGGGCATGTATTTCGCAATGCTGTATTGGTGATTATGGCGGGTTTACCTGAAGCATTGGTCAGTATTTTCTTTGTTGGTAACTTATTTATCGAGATTGTATTTAACCTAGACGGCTTAGGGTTGTTGGGGTTCGAGGCGATTATCCAGCGCGATTATCCCGTCATCTTCGGGACGTTATTTATTTTTACCTTATTGGGCTTAATTCTGCGTTTAATTTGCGATGTACTCTATCAATGGGTTGACCCACGAATTGATTTTGAATCACGAGGAAAACACTAATGTCTCCTATGATTCAAATACGTCTACAACGTTTTCGACAAAACCGTTTGGGGTTTCTTTGCTTTATTTTATTTAGCCTGATTCTTGTGGTGTCCTTAGCTGCAAATTTAATAGCCAATGAAAAACCTTTATTGGTCAAATATCAGCAGTCGTTCTATTTTCCTGTATTTAAGCGCTATCCCGAAACCACATTTGGCGGGGTATTTGAAACAGAAGCCGATTATAAAGATCCTGTGGTACAGCAATTGATTGCTGATCAGGGCTGGGCGGTATGGCCCGTGATTCGATACGCAGCACAAACGCCAAATTTAGATTTAGCTGTTCCTGTTCCTTCTGAACCGACAGCGCAAAATTGGTTAGGAACGGATGATCAAGGCCGAGATGTGCTCGCCAGAATTTTATACGCCTTACGTGTTTCACTATTGTTTGGTTTTGCTGTAACCCTATTTTCAGCAGTGATTGGTATCTTTATTGGTGCAATACAAGGCTATTATGGCGGTTGGGTCGACTTAATTGGTCAGCGGCTCTTAGAGGTGTGGGGCGGCTTACCTATGCTGTTTATGGTCATGATTTTAGTCAGTATTTTTACACCTAGTGTGTATTGGCTTTTTTTGATCATGTTGTTCTTTGGTTGGACCACGTTGGTAAATCTGGTTCGAACTGAATTTCTACGTGCGCGCAATCTAGATTATGTGCGAGCTGCCTGTGCTTTGGGTATTGCCGATACACGTATTATTGTTCGACATATTTTACCCAACGTGATTAGTTCGAGCTTGTCACAGCTCCCTTTTATGTTAACTGCCAATATTACTGCTTTAGCTGCTTTGGACTTTTTGGGGCTTGGTTTGCCTGCGGACACCGCATCTTTGGGGGAAATTTTGCTACAGGGTAAAAATAACTTAAATGCGCCGTGGTTAGCTTTATCGGGTTTCTTCACGCTGGCAATTGTTTTATCGCTGTTGATCTATATTGGGGAGGCTGCACGAGATGCATTCGATCCACGACAATAATCATGCAGCAAGTATGATTCTAGATGTCCAGAAGCTGCGCATCCAACACGAACAAAATATATTGCTGGACAATTTATCCTTTCAACTGCATCGGGGTAAAACATTGGCGTTGGTGGGGGAAAGCGGTTCGGGTAAAACGATCAGTTGTTTGGCACTGTTAGATTTATTGCCACACAGTTTGATTAGATCAGGCACAGTAAATTATGCTGAGGTTGATTTATTAACACTTTCTGCACCGCAATTACAGTCTATTCGGGGGCGTAAAATTGCCTTGATTTTCCAAGACCCGATGGCGGCATTGAATCCATTACATCAGGTTGAAAAAATTGTTGGGGAAGCCTTAATTTTACAAGGTTTGTCCAAGCAGTCTGTCCGTCAGCAGGTGATGCGGTTATTACAGGATGTTGGATTAATTCAAACAGAAGCCCTTCTAAAGCGTTATCCGCATCAGCTTTCGGGTGGTCAGCGGCAGCGTGTGATGATCGCTGCTGCCTTAGCATTAGACCCTGAAATTTTAATTGCAGATGAACCGACAACCGCTTTGGATGTAACCCTGCAAATACAGATTCTAGATTTGATCAAGACGCTGCAACAACAACGCAAGATGTCCCTGATTTTGATTAGTCATGATTTGAATTTGGTTCGTCAATATGCGGATGATGTGATTGTGATGAATCGGGGACGTGTTGAGCAACAGGGGGCTACCGAGCAGGTCTTTCAGCATCCTGCAACGGACTATACTCGTGAATTAATGAATCACGATTTTGGCAAAGCACTCGCACCTTCCGTGACTCCAATAGTCCTGCAACTGGAACAGTTATTGGTACAGTATCCAATTAAACAGGGTTGGCTGAATCGCATGACGGGACAGCAGATTGCGGTTGAAATTCCTTATCTCACCTTAATGCAGGGTGAATGTTTAGGTATTGTGGGTGAAAGTGGATCAGGCAAAAGTTCGTTGGCCTTGGCCATTGTGCGTTTGGTTCAGAGTCAAGGACAGATCCTGTTTCAGCAGCAGAATTTAAATACCCTGAATCAAAAACAATTACGTCCACTACGCGCAAATTTCCAGATTGTTTTTCAAGATCCTTTTAGCAGCCTCAACCCACGTTTAACCGTGCAACAGATTATTGCTGAAGGATTGATGCTAAGCCATCGACATGAAAATCATCATATTGAAACGAAAGTGCATCAGGCTTTATTGGATGTCGAGTTAGATGACAGTTTTAAGCACCGCTATCCACATGAACTGTCAGGTGGTCAGCGTCAGCGGATCGCTTTGGCTCGCGCACTGGTGTTACAGCCACAGTTGATTATCTTGGATGAACCGACATCTTCTTTAGATCGTACGACACAACGGGCTATTGTGCAGCTCTTGCGACGCTTACAGCAGCAGTATCAACTGAGTTATGTGTTGATTAGCCATGATTTACATGTAGTACGAGCGATCAGTCAAAAAGTTTTGGTATTACGTGCATCGCAGGTGGTTGAAATGCAGACCACAGAAGCCTTATTTGCACATCCATTATATGCTTACACTCAGCAACTGATCCAAGCCAGTCAATACCATTCAATCAATTGACAAAGTTGACAAAATAAATTGTCAGAAATGACTTGACCTCAGTAACAAACCGATTAGAGTAAAATATCTAAATAAAAAAATGAGGAAGTTCACATGAGTCATATTGCAGCACCTTTGCAAATTCGAAATACCACCTTTAAAAACCGTATTATTAAAGGCGCAATGAGTGAGGCTTTAGCCAATCATGCGGGACAACCGAATCGATTACATTTGGGCTTATATGAAGCTTGGGCAAAAGGGGGCTTGGGCTGCGCCATTACGGGTAATGTGATGGTCGATTTTCGTGCCAAGAATGAGCCAGGTGTTGTTGTTGTAGAATCTGAACGTGACATGGCTGAACTGAGCCAATGGGCGGCTTTGGGTAAGCAATATGGGATGGTGCAGTTGGTTCAGCTCTCCCATCCAGGGCGACAATGCCCGAAAGGTCTAAATAAAGAAACCGTAGCTCCTTCGGCAGTGCCTTTTAGTCCAATGCTTGCCACCACCTTTGGTACACCACGTGAACTTCTTGAAGATGAAATTTTAGACATTATTCAACGCTTTGCTCGTTCAGCACAGATTTGTGAAAAAGCGGGATTTGAAGGGGTGCAACTGCATGGTGCACATGGTTATCTGATTAGTCAGTTTCTCTCGCCATTGACCAATAAACGTCAAGATCAATGGGGCGGGAGCATTGAAAATCGTATGCGCTTTTTATTAGAAATTTACCAAGCCGTTCAGGCAGCGACATCAGATAACTTTATTATTTCAGTAAAACTAAATTCTGCGGATTTCCAACGTGGCGGCATTACTGAAGAAGATGTGATTGCTGTGTTTAAAGCGATTGATGCAGCGGGAATTGACTTGATTGAAATTTCGGGCGGCACCTATGAAGCACCTGCAATGGCTGGTGCCAAGGAAGATAAACGTAAAGCCAGCACCATTGCCCGTGAAGCCTATTTCCTCGACTTTGCTGAAAAAATTCGTCAACAAGTGAGTTGTCACTTGATGGTGACAGGTGGCTTCCGTACAGCACAAGGCATGAATGCTGCACTTGACAGTGGTGCCTGTGATTTTATTGGGATTGCACGTCCATTTGCCGTAGAAACCGATTTGACCGAACGTTTATTGGTTGGGCAAGATGTCCGTTATGCGGTGGATAAGATTAAAACAGGTATTCCAATGGTCGATAAAATGGCCATTATGGAAATTATTTGGTATGCCGCTCAATTTAAGACCATTGCGCAAGGTAAACGTCCAAATCCAAAACTTTCTCCGCTTAAAGTATTCTTCCATTATGTGAAAGGCAATTTAAAAGCCGTGATTCAAGGGCAAATCAATTCCCGCAAAAGTGCATAATATTAGTTAGCTTTGGCCCAATACTGTTTGAAGATTTCGTCAGACCATTGACCTTTTGATAAAGCCCGTTGAAAGGTGGGTCTGTCTTGAATCTGTTGTAAATAGGCGTTGATTGCATGGTAGTGCGTATAACGGGCATTTAGATGGGTGCAAGCGTGTAATGGAAACCAAAGCAAAATATCTGCAATGGTGAATTGAGAGCCTGCCACCCATGGCTGTGTGGTGAGATGTTGATTGATGATTTGCATTTGTTGTTGCAGTAGGGGATTTAAATAGCCTTGATTAAATCCATATTGAATGGCTCGTGGAATAAAACGTATAAGCCAAGGGGTTCGGATCGCCAATTGGGAAAAGATCTGTTTTAACGCCAAATTTGGCATAAATGTGGCTTCAGCGAAGTTTTTCCAATAGTAGTAATCCACTAAGGCAGAACCGTCTAAATTCATTGTCCCTAAACTTTGTTGGCGAGCACTGAACCATTCGCCAATAGCGCTGGTTTCAGATAAGAAAAAAGTATGTTCAAGTTCTGTTATTTTGACTGTTGGAAATTTTGCCAAAGGATGTGCTTGTTGTAATTGATGTGTATTGGCATCGTCTAGTGTGTCGCAAACCAAAATGTCATAATCGAGACCGAGTTCTTCGAAAAGCCAGACAATACGTTGCGAACGTGAATTGGGCTTATGGTAAAGTTGAATCTGCATTTTGTTGTTTCAATTGCCTTTTATTAAATATGTTTTTTATTTTGCTCAAAGAGAGCATAACTCAAAATATAGGCATAAAAAAACCTGAGTCGTTTTGCTCAGGTTTTTTTTAAGAGATAAACATCTCTGAATATGGCGTCCCTACGGGGATTCGAACCCCGGTTACCGCCGTGAAAGGGCGATGTCCTAGGCCTCTAGACGATAGGGACTTAATGAGGCTGGTACTTCTGAAAACTAAACCATAAATTAAATGGCGTCCCTACGGGGATTCGAACCCCGGTTACCGCCGTGAAAGGGCGATGTCCTAGGCCTCTAGACGATAGGGACGTTTCAGAGGTGGGCGTATATTAGGGTGAATAAAGCAGGGTGTCAAACATTTTTTTAAAGATAATGATGGAAAAAGAATTAAGCGGGTAAAAAGAATACAAAATCTAAAAATACACATTAGTTGAGTTTATTTTTTAAGCGTTAAGGCATCCACAATGCTTTTGATCACTGCTGGATGGGGTAAATAACCAGTAATTTGATGCGGATTATTTACCAATGTGGTAATTGCTTGATTAATAATCGGGGGTTCAAAATTGAAAGGTGATTCAGATAAGGGGAATGCCGTTAGGAAATCATCAGGCGAATAGAAATTAAACCAATCGTCATGTAGCTGAGGTGGTCGAGAAATCGGTAAGGTGAGTTTCTCTTGAATCACTTTAAAGGCAAGAGGTGAACCTAGTGTAATAAAACGGTGCACTCTAAAATGGGTAAATTGATGTAATAAGTTGTAGGCAATGACGGTACCCAAAGAATGCGCCACAATAATATGATCTTTGGTTGGGTGAAGATGCGACATAATTCTTTGGTGAACTTCATGCATAAAATCAGAATTGGATAAATATAAATAGGTCTCGATGAGAAATTTATGCATGAGTGTTTCATGGAGTTTGGGGTAATGATTAAGGAACATGATCAATTCTTTAAATGCATGATCTTTGGTAAGCGCTGAAATGACAGCTAAACGCTGTGTAAGCGACTCTGATTGCTCTGGATTAAAACAAGGTAATGGGGTGATGCATGGGCTATGCTCTTGAACAATTGATGTGTTATGCCAAAGATGAAAAGGAAGATGTAAATGCAACAGTGATTTAGGGAGCAGTGTATTTAAATCTAAACTGTTATTGAGCTGATGTTTGGTGAGTAAATCACCATAAAACGGGAGTTTGATGTCTAGGGAATTAAGCTCAATATTTTGCTCTGCATGACTCAAGCCAGTTTTAAATACATTTAACCAATGCTGTTTTAAAGTCTCTTCATCATAATTTTGTTGATTCATGCCGTGAATAAAAATGATTTTCATACAGGGTCAGGCTTTTTACAGAGGACATTGTCTGTATTTAGCTTAAAAAAAAGAGTGGTCTTTGACCACTCTTTTTATGTGTTAGTTTTGCTCTCGATAAAAAATATAATAACTGAGATAACACAAGGCAATAAAGATTAAGCAGCCAATAAATCCTGCAAGCATTTCTGGGTCTGCTGCCATACTGATGCCAGTAATAAAACAGAAGACAAAACCTAAAATTGGCACAATGGGGAAGAGTGGTGCTGCAAAGCCTAATTCTTTCGCTGTATGGCCTTGCTTATACCATTGGCGACGGAAATTGAACTGGCTTAAGCAGATGCTCATCCACACCACGACCATGGTAAATGCAGCGACACCGAGTAGGTTTTTGAAAATGGTTTCAGGTGCAAATTGTTCAGACAGCAAACCCGGAATTGCGCCAAACATAGTGACAATAATGGCAACAAAAGGAATACCTTTGTGATTTAACTTAGAGAATACTTCAGGCAACTGCTTTTTGTAAGATAAAGACCACATCATACGTGATGCAGCATATAAACCTGAGTTTGCCGCTGAAAGAAGCGCAGTAATAATCACAAAGCGAATAATGTCTTCTGCATGTGGAATACCAATGTAGTTAAATACCGTCACAAATGGACTGCTACTCACGCCATTACCGCCTAAGCCTGCCATTTGGTGTGGCAGGAGGGCACTGATCACGACAATTGTGCCTACAAAGAAGATTAATAAACGCCAAATGGCTGCATTAATGGCTTTAGGCACATTTTTGGCTGGATCTTGAGTTTCACCCGCAGCAACACCAATTAACTCAGTACCTGAAAAGGCAAAGTTCACAATCAGCATGGTGGCAAAAATAGGGAAGAAACCTTGAGGGAACCACCCTTCTGCGGTCAAGTTGCTAAATAAGGGTGCTGAGCTATAACCATGAAAAGACAGTACGCCAAAAATGGCGAGTAAACCCAAAATAATGAAACTAATCACAGTCACGACTTTGACCAGAGACAGCCAGAACTCTGATTCGGCAAACAGTCGGGTTGAACTCATGTTTAAGCTAAAAATAATGGCAGCAAAGATGAGCGTCCAAATCCATACCGAGATATGAGGAAACCATTCTTGCATGAGCAAGGCAGCAGCGGTGAATTCAGTACCGAGTGTTGCTGTCCAAGTTAGCCAATATAACCATGTAATTGTGTAGCCTGTCCCTGGACCAATATACTTCTGTGCATAAGCGCCGAAAGAACCCGATACAGGCATATGTACCGCAAGTTCTCCCAGACAGAGCATCACCATATAGGCAATAATTCCACCTAAAATATAAGCGATGATGGCACCTACAGGCCCCGTTTGTGCAATGACTTCACCCGACCCTAAAAATAGACCAGTACCGATTGCACCACCAAGTGAAATCATGACCAGATGTCGAGTACTCATAGCGCGTTTTAAAGGCGCAGAATTGCCCTGATGCATAGCATCATTCGGAGATTGAGATGACTGCATAAGAGAGAGAAGAAATAGAATAATGAAGCGCGCTATTGTAGTGCAAAACTACAAATCTGCAATCGAATAATAATGAATTATGCGTTTTCAATGATCGTATAAACGATAAGATGGCGTCCCTACGGGGATTCGAACCCCGGTTACCGCCGTGAAAGGGCGATGTCCTAGGCCTCTAGACGATAGGGACGTTGCGAGGTGATGCGTATATTATGGAGTTTTTCCTTTACTGTCAAACATGTTATTACAATATTTCTAAAAAATGGGTTTGTTTGTGTAAAAAATGTCTTATTTGCAGGATGTAACGCAATTTTTTACGTATTTTAGGGGGTGGGATGTCGCTATACCTTTTATCGGCAAGAGACCTAAGGGATATTCTATTACCCAAAAATGCAGTTTTTAATCTCATTTTGAGAGACCATTTAACTAGATTTTATCTATTTGTGAGTGAGAAAACTAAAACTTAAAGAGGTTAGATTCATAGAAAAACGGAATTTTCTAATTAAATTTAATGTTCTGGCGTTTGGTATGGATCGTGCGCTTTTTCTAACGGTGTAGTATCTGGTGTAGAAGGTGCAGATTTTTGATCTTTATTGACAATATAGAGATAAAAAACAGATGGGGAAAGAATCAGTAAAACCAGTAATATTTTCTTTAACATAGGTCAATCGGGAAAAATAAAGACGATAGTATAAACAATTCTGAAGAATAGAATGAGATGTGAATTTAATCAATAAAAGTTTTACGAGTGCAAATAGATGGCGTCCCTACGGGGATTCGAACCCCGGTTACCGCCGTGAAAGGGCGATGTCCTAGGCCTCTAGACGATAGGGACGTTTAGAAGATGGCGGTATCTTATTGATCCGCCACCAAAGTGTCAAGTAGGTGGGGCGACAGTTTGTTCAAAATATAGCAAAACAGTTCAGCAGTTTTTTGTGTGTCATACAAAGCCGAGTGTGCTTCTTTGCCATTGAACTCAATTCCAGCTTGAATACATGACTTGGCAAGGACCGTTTGACCAAAGGTAATTGCACTTAAAGTCACGGTGTCAAACACAGAGAAGCTGTGAAATGGGTTTTGATTTTTAGTGCCTGTACGTGCAATCGCAGCCTGAACAAAACCCAAATCAAAATGAGCGTTGTGACCGACTAAAATGGCGTGGGTGCAATTTTGTTGGCGACGAACTTCATTTACCGCTTTGAAAATACGTTTCAGTGCCGATTTTTCATCTTCTGCCATCGCAACACGCATAGGATTAAATGGATCAATTCCAATAAAATCTAATGAGCGGCGATCCAGATTGGCACCTGCAAATGGATTGATGTGTGCGTGATGGGCTTCACCTGGAACGAATTGGCCTTCAGCATTATAAATAATTGGAATCGCAGCTATTTCTAGCAGCGCGTCTGTTTGCGAATTAAAACCTGCAGTCTCGACATCGACCACCACAGGTAAGAATCCACGGAAACGCTGACCAATTACTGGTAGAGTTTCATTTGTCACACTTTTCTCCACTGGATGGTTTTACCTGCATAAAGCGGGATAATCTTGTCACCATCTAAATAATCAAAACTTTCAGGAATGATTTGCTCTTCTTTAACCAGTGTAATGGTTTCGGTATTACGCGGAAGACCATAGAAGTCTGCACCAAACAGGCTAGCAAAGCCTTCAAGGCGTTCGAGTTTATTCACTTGATCAAAGGCTTGAGCATACAGTTCAATTGCTGTTGGTGCGCTATAGCAACCTGCACAACCACAGGCATTTTCTTTGGCATTTTTTGAGTGCGGTGCACTGTCTGTACCTAAGAAGAACTTAGGATTACCACTGGTTGCCACTTCCAACAGAGTTTGTTGGTGTGTTTGGCGCTTTAAAATTGGCAAGCAGTAGAAGTGAGGCTTAATTCCACCTACTAACATATCATTGCGGTTAAACAATAAATGCTGTGGTGTAATTGTTGCGGCAACATTGCGGTCTTGTTCTAACACAAAATGCGCAGCTTCGCTGGTGGTAATGTGCTCAAGAACCAATTTTAATTTCGGGAACTGTTTTAAGAGTGGGGCTAAAACTTCATCAAGGAAACGTTTTTCACGGTCAAAAATATCGACGTGATTATGTGTGACTTCACCATGTAACAGTAATGGCACTTGATGTTCTTCAAGTTGCTCAATCACGGAATAGACTTTACGAATATCGCTTACGCCATTGTCCGAATTGGTGGTTGCACCCGCTGGATAAAGTTTGATCGCATTGACAAATTCAGAGTCTTTAATTTTTTTGACTTCGCTTGCAGGCGTGCTATCGGTAAAATACAGTACCATGCGCGGGTCAAAGGCATTACCTTCAGGCACATGCGCCATAATTCGCTCACGATAAGCAAGTGCCTCTTCCACAGTTTTTACTGGTGGAACAAGGTTTGGCATACAAATTGCACGCTTAAATTGCTTTGCTAAATCTGGAACAGTGCGTTTCAGGGCAAGACCGTCACGTAAGTGGGCATGCCAATCGTCTGGCTGCAAAAGAGTAATCGTATTCAAGGCAATTTCAGACTAAAAAATAAATCAGATGATAATCTATATCACTCAGTAATGCTAAGCTGAATTACAGATAAATGGCTTAATTCTGGTAAATACAAAAGGCTTTTTATTGTTTTTGTGTGATTGTTGAATATGAGCAGTGCGTTGATTGCAGCTATTTCATCTGTGAAGTATCAAGATATGCAGATGAGCTTCATAAAGAGAAAAACCGCCTACTTGAGGCGGTTTTTTCTTTAGCTATTGAGCAATTGAAAACTTAGTTTTTGTCTTTCAATTGTGGTACAGCAGAGCCAGTACCTACAGCCAACAAACCAGAGTTTGTATAAATACCGAGTTTTGCACGTGTATCTGTAATATCAAGGTTACGCATAGTAAGCTGACCAATACGATCCATCGGCGTAAACATTGAATCACCTTTCTCCATAGTTAAACGCTCAGCTTCATAAGTGAGGTTCGGAGATTCAGTATTCATGATGGTGTAGTCATTACCACGACGTAATTCTAAAGTAACTGTACCTGTAATCGCTTTAGCAACCCAGCGTTGTGCAGTTTCACGCAACATAAGCGCTTGAGAATCGAACCAACGACCTTGATACAACAAACGACCTAAACGTAAACCGTTAATGCGGTACTGCTCGATCGTGTCTTCGTTATGAATACCTGTCACTAAACGCTCATAAGCAATATGCAATAACGCCATACCCGGAGCTTCATAGATGCCACGAGATTTCGCTTCGATAATACGGTTTTCGATCTGGTCAGACATACCTAAACCATGACGACCACCGATACGGTTCGCTTCAAGAATAAAGTCGACAGGATTCTCAAAACGTTGACCGTTGATTGCAACAGGGAAGCCTTCTTCAAAGGTAATTGAAACTTGTTCAGCTTCAACTTTTACGTCATCTTTCCAGAATGCAACACCCATGATTGGGTCAACAATTTTGATACCTGCATTGAGGTATTCAAGATCTTTTGCTTCGTGAGTCGCGCCCAACATGTTTGAGTCAGTTGAGTAAGCTTTCTCTTTCGACATTTTGTAGTCAAAACCATTGTCGATGAGGAACTGTGACATTTCTGCACGGCCACCTAATTCATCAATAAAAGTTTGGTCTAACCACGGTTTGTAAATTTTAAGTGCAGGATTGGTCAACAAGCCATAACGATAGAAACGTTCAATATCGTTGCCTTTATAGGTTGAGCCATCACCCCAGATGTTTACGTCATCTTCTTTCATTGCGGTAACAAGCATTGTACCTGTTACTGCACGACCAAGTGGAGTCGTGTTGAAATATGGCATACCGCCAGTGCTGATATGGAATGCACCACACTGAATCGCTGCAATACCTTCAAGCGCAAGTTGCAAACGGCAGTCCACTAAACGAGCTTTTACTGCACCATAAGCTTCCGCTTTTTTCGGAATCGCATCGTAGTCATCTTCATCAGGCTGACCTAAGTTTGCGGTATATGCATAAGGCTCTGCACCTTTTTGTTTCATCCACAATAAAGCAGCTGAAGTATCTAGACCACCAGAGAAGGCAATACCAACTTTTTTGCCAACTGGGACATTCTGCAAGATAGTTGCATTATCAGTCATTGTTAATCCTAACGATATAAATATAGGCACCGAGAATGGGTGGCCTGAAAGAATATATATTTTTGAGATTGTAGCACTTTTCCAGACGCTTGTTTTCGCAAAACAAAGTCAAAATAAAAAAAACAGTAAATTTTCTGATGGATATGCAGAAATTGAAGCCCCTAAAAGCAGTATATTGCGATGGTTTGAAGCTTGGTAATTCACATAAAAATCAGAGAACTGTCTTGAAGGCTGGATAAATCCTCAACAAACGCATGAATTCGACTAAAGTTGAATAATTATGCAGTCTGGCGTTGGTCTTTCTAAAAAAACAAATAAAAACAGTAGTGTTACGACAATTATTCATTTTTTCTAAACAGATTGTCTTGATGGAATAGATTTAATATATTGGTCTGACCAATATATTTATTATGCTTTTTTATTGACCTATTCAAGGTTTGAAATTACTATAATGGTGCAAACAGCTATTATTTTTTTACACTTTTGGTTTATTGGTCTGACCAATTAGGTATTTTTACCTCAGGATGATCTGACCAACTCAAGGCTCTAGTAAGCATTTCAAGGAGATGACAATGCTTCAACATTGGCAACAAGTTTACGATCCTATTGGCAATATCTGGCTTTCCAGTTTAATTGCACTTATTCCAATTATCTTTTTCTTTTTAGCGCTAGCAGTCTTTCGTATGAAGGGCAGTGTGGCAGGTACCATCACAGTTGTACTTGCTCTGCTTGTTTCTTTATTTGCTTATAAAATGCCTTTGCTGATGGCTTTGGCATCCATGGTTTATGGTTTCTTCTACGGTTTATGGCCTATTGCGTGGATTATTATTGGCGCTGTTTTCCTGTATAAAATTTCAGTGAAGACAGGCCAGTTCGACATTATTCGTTCTTCCATTTTGTCGATTACTGAAGATCAGCGCTTACAAATGCTATTTGTTGGTTTTGCTTTTGGTACTTTCTTAGAAGGTGCAGCAGGTTTTGGTGCGCCTGTGGCAATTACCGCAGCATTATTGGTGGGTTTAGGTTTTAAACCTTTATATGCAGCAGGTCTTTGCTTAATTGTGAACACCGCGCCTGTGGCTTTTGGCGCAATGGGGATCCCAATTATTGTGGCAGGTCAGGTGTCTGGTGTAGACACACATGAGATCAGTCAGATGGTCGGCCGACAGTTACCATTTATGGTGCCGATTGTATTGATCTGGATCATGGCCATTATGGATGGTTGGCGCGGTGTGAAAGAAACATGGCCAGCAGTTATTGTGGGTGGTGGTTCATTTGCGATTGCACAATATTTAACTTCAAACTTTGTTGGTCCTGAATTACCGGATATTACGGCATCGATTGCTTCTTTGGTTTCATTAACAATTTTATTGAAATACTGGCAGCCGAAACATATTTTCCGTTTTGCCAATGAAGAAGGTAATGTTGATGAGAATTTAGCAGAACAAAAGCAAAAGAAATATTCAATTGCTCAAATTGCGAAAGCATGGTCACCCTTTGCAATTTTAACGGTGATGGTCACGATTTGGAGCGTAAAACCGTTTAAGGATTTATTTACCAAAGATGGCGCATTACATGACCTCGTGATTGCAATCAAAGTGCCATATTTGCATCAAATGATTCAAAAGATGCCACCTGTTGTTCCTGAAATTAAAGATTATGATGCAATTTATAAATTTGATTGGTTCTCGGCAACGGGTACTGCCATTTTAATTGCTTCAATCATCACCATTATTTTCTTAAAAATGAAGCCTAAAGATGCAGTAATTACTTTTGGTGAAACCATTAATGAATTAAAAATTCCAATTTATTCTATTGGTATGGTGTTGGCTTTTGCTTTTATTGCTAACTATTCAGGCATGTCTGCAACATTGGCATTGGCGCTTGCACATACAGGTCATGCATTTACCTTCTTCTCACCATTCTTAGGATGGCTTGGTGTATTCCTTACAGGTTCAGATACCTCTGCCAATGCTTTATTTGCTGCTTTACAGGCAACAACGGCACAACAAATTGGTGTGCCAGAAGTGCTTTTGGTGGCAGCCAATACCAGTGGTGGTGTAACCGGTAAAATGATTTCGCCTCAATCGATTGCGATTGCATGTGCGGCGGTAGGCTTGGTTGGTAAAGAGTCTGATTTATTCCGTTTTACCGTAAAACACAGTATAACGTTCACAATTATGATGGGTATTATTATTACCTTACAAGCCTATGTGTTCCCATGGATGATTCCATAACACAAATTGTGTACCAACGTTAAGGAAAGCAGATGAAAGTCTCCGATAAAGCTGTACAAAGCCTGCGTGTATTGATTGAACAAAGCAATATGCAAGTTGGAGACCGTTTGCCTGCTGAAAGAAAGTTGTGTGAGCAACTTGGTGTATCCCGTTCCTCTTTGCGAGAGGCAATACAGCAACTGACCAGTCAGGGCATGCTGGTCAGCAAAGTCGGCGCGGGAACTTATTTACAACAATTACCTAGCTCTTGGTCGCAACATCAAATTGTTCAGCCGCTGAGTGAGTTAATTGATGAAGATCCTGCCTATCGTTTTGATGTGCAGGAAGCACGAATTATTTTGGAGGGTGGCACGGCATGGCATGCCGCTTTACGCGCCACCCCAGAGGATATTCAGCACATCCGTGATTGTTATGACCAGATTACCCATTTTCAGTCTTTGGGCGATGATGAGCAAGCTGCACGCGCCGATGCCAATTTTCATCTGGCGATTGCAGAGGCTTCTCATAATTTGGTGCTGATTCAAGTCATGCGTGGCGTGTTTGATTTATTGCAATTTAACGTTGCCTTGGGACGACGTAAAGTCTATTCCGAAGCACACCGTTTTGATCAATTGCATGAGCAACATTTACAAGTCATTGATGCGATTGAGCGCCGAGACCCCGAAGCCGCACGTAAGGCTGTATGTGGGCACATAGAGTTTGTAGTTCAGCAAGTACGTTCGATTGATGAGGAAGAAGCCCGTCGACAACGTTCGAGCCGTTTAAACAGGATATAACCATGATTATTTCTTCTGCAAATGATTATCGCGAAGCTGCGAGACGTCGTTTACCACCATTCCTTTTCCACTACATTGATGGTGGAGCCTATGCAGAATATACCCTGAAGCGAAATGTAGAAGATCTTTCTAAAATTGCCTTAAGACAACGTGTTCTGAATGATATGTCAGAGTTAAGTCTTGAAACCAAACTATTTGATGAAACCTTGTCGATGCCTGTGGCATTGTCGCCAGTGGGTTTAACAGGTATGTATGCGCGTCGCGGTGAAGTTCAGGCAGCAGTGGCAGCGGATAAAAAAGGCATTCCTTTTACATTATCGACCGTTTCAGTGTGTCCAATTGAAGAAGTGGCACCTGCTATTCAGCGCCCAATGTGGTTCCAGCTTTATGTGTTGCGTGACCGTGGTTTCATGAAAAATGCTTTGGAACGTGCTAAAGCAGCAGGTTGTTCAACGCTGGTATTTACCGTAGATATGCCTGTACCGGGTGCACGTTACCGTGATGCACATTCAGGTATGAGTGGTCCGAATGCCGCAATGCGTCGTTATATGCAATCGTGTTTCCACCCGCATTGGGCGTGGAATGTGGGCATGATGGGACGTCCGCATGATTTGGGTAATATCTCTAAATATTTGGGTAAGCCGACTGGTCTGGAAGATTATATTGGCTGGTTAGGTTCAAACTTCGATCCGTCTATTTCATGGAAAGATCTAGAATGGATCCGTGAGTTCTGGGATGGCCCAATGGTGATTAAAGGGATCCTTGATCCCGAAGATGCCAAAGATGCAGTGCGTTTTGGTGCAGATGGTATTGTGGTTTCAAACCACGGTGGTCGTCAGCTTGATGGTGTTTTATCTTCTGCACGTGCGCTTCCTCCAATTGCCGATGCAGTCAAAGGTGATATTAAAATCCTTGCAGATTCAGGTATTCGTAATGGTTTAGACGTGGTACGTATGCTGGCATTGGGTGCGGATACTTGTATGCTCGGTCGTGCTTTTGTTTATGCTTTAGGTGCAGCAGGCGGTGAAGGTGTTTCTAATCTTTTAGAATTAATTGATAAAGAAATGCGTGTTGCCATGACCTTAACGGGTGCGAAAACCATTGCGGATATTACTGAGGATTGCTTGGTACGTTTAGAGCGTGAATTGGCTTAGCCATTAACTTTTAAATATCAAATTTGAGTCGTTTCTTAAGTTTGATACGCGTAAATGTCATCTGCAATTGTTCGAGGCAGGCTTACATATTTAAAGTAATGTTTCTGCGAGGATAATATTTATCAGAAAGTATTTGACGAGTTTTGCGGATGACAATGGTTTTGCCTACTTTTCCCAAAAGAAAAGTAGGTCGAACCGAAGGTTAATTTCTAAATATAAATAAAACTGAAATTACTCCGCCGTAATGAATGCTTTAAAGCCTGAACTGCATAAGCATTCATCCATAGGATAACCAATATGCAACCTAATTCAGATTCACAGCAAACCATTCAAAAGCTCATCGCTATTGTCGGTAAACAACATGTATTAACCGAAGATAAAGACACACGTTTATACCGCCAAGGTCGTCGCTATGGTGCAGGAAAAGTGTTGGCTGTTGTCGCACCAGGTTCATTACTTGAACAATGGCAAGTGCTACAAGCGGCTGTAGATGCGGATTGTATTGTAATTATGCAAGCAGCCAATACTGGTTTGACAGGTGGCTCAACCCCTTTTGGGGATGATTATGACCGTCCTGTGGTACTGATGAGCACACGACGGTTGGCAGGCATTCAAATTATTCGTGATGGGCAGCAGGTGATTTGCCTGCCTGGAGCAACCTTAGACCGTTTAGAAAAAGAACTGGCACCCTTTAATCGTGAACCGCATTCGGTGATTGGTTCTTCATGTATTGGTGCATCAGTACTAGGTGGAGTTTGCAACAACTCAGGTGGTGCGTTGGTGCGTCGTGGGCCTGCATATACTGAGTTGGCACTGTATGCGCGAGTTAATGAATCGGGTCAACTGGAACTCATCAACCATTTAGGTGTGGATTTAGGTACTACGCCTGAAGAAATCTTGTCTCGTCTGCAAAATCAGCAGTATCAAACTGCGGATGTACAGCATAATCCCAGTTGTTGTGCCTCCGATCAGCGTTATGCACATGACGTGAAACAAGTGAATGAGGCAACCCCTGCACGATTCAATGCCGATCCATCGCGCTTATTTGAAGCATCAGGTTCGGCAGGGAAAATTTGTGTGTTTGCGGTTCGACTAGATACCTTTGAGAAGATTCCAAGTCAGGTGTTTTATATAGGCACCAATGCACAGGATGATTTGACCGAAATTCGTCGGTTTCTATTAACTGATTTACCGCGCTTACCGATTGCAGGTGAATACATTCACCGTGTGGCCTATGACATTGGCGCAGAATACGGTAAAGACACATTCGTCTTTATTGAAAAATTTGGCACCGCCAAAGTGCCTGCTGCTTTTGCCATGAAAGACAAAGTTGATGGTTATTTAGAAAAAGTTGGCATGAAAGGGTTGTCCGATAAAGTTCTGCAATTGATCACCAAATTTATGCCGAATCATTTACCAAAACGCATGAATGAATTTCGTGATCTTTACGAACATCATCTGATTTTACGCATTGAAAATCAGGATGTGGAGCAAGTGAAACAGTTTCTGAGTGGTTATTTTTCCCAGCGTTCTACAGGCAGTTTTTTCCATTGTAATGAAGAAGAAGGGCGAAAAGCCTTTTTACATCGTTTTGCAGTCGCGGGTGCTGCGATTCGTTATCGTGATACCCATCGGAGTGAAGTGGAAGATATTGTAGCGCTGGATATTGCTTTGCGTCGTAATGACCGTGAATGGGTGGAAACCTTGCCGAAAGAAATGGACGAGATGATCGTGCATAAACTGTATTACGGACATTTCTTATGCCATGTGTTTCATCAAGATTACATTGTTAAAAAAGGCGTTGATCCTTTGGCAATGGAACATCAAATGTGGCATTTACTGGATGATCGTGGTGCTGAATATCCTGCGGAGCATAATGTTGGACATTTATATGTGGCAAAACCAGCATTAAAACAACATTATCAGAAACTCGATCCAACCAATAGCTTCAATGTAGGGATTGGGCATAGCTCGAAGTTAAAATACTGGAAGTAAATCCAACAGCTGATTCATAAGTTGTGATAAAAGTGTAGTCAACTCGCAATAGAAGTTGGCTACACTTTTTTATTGGCTGATTATTTTGTGAATCAGTCTGCTAAAGCCATAAACAAAATAAAAAATCACGTTAAAGTATTATGCAACAAGTTGCAAAGTAAATAAATTATAAGGATTCACCATGACCACACCCTATGTAAATCTTTTAAAACCCCTTCATTTGGGTTTTACCACCATTAAAAACCGTGTGGTGATGGGTTCCATGCATACGGGTTTAGAAGATCGTTTTTATAATTATCCAAAATTGGCTGCCTATTTTGGCGAGCGTGCGAAAGGTGGCGTCGGGCTAATCATTACGGGCGGAATCTCACCGAACCGTCAAGGTTGGCTACTTCCAGCGGGTGGTACCATGAATACCATGGGAGATATTGCACCACACCGTTTGGTCACGCATGCGGTGCATAAGCATGGCGCTAAAATTTTGATGCAGATTTTGCATTCGGGGCGTTATGGCTATCAACCTTTCGTGGTGTCTGCCAGTCCAATCAAATCACCGATTTCACCGTTTAAACCGCGCCAAATGAGTGAAAAGCAGATTTTGTCTACGATTCAGGATTATGCGCACACATCACATCTTGCAAAATTGGCGGGTTATGATGGCGTGGAAATTATGGGTTCAGAAGGTTATTTACTGAATCAATTTTTGAGCCGTCATGTGAACCAACGTCAAGATCGTTGGGGTGGTTCGATTGACAACCGTATGCGTTTTGCGGTTGAAATTGTCAAAGCAATCCGCCAGAAAGTGGGGGAGAAATTTATTATCTGTTTCCGCTTATCTATGTTGGACTTAGTGCATGATGGCAACACCATGCAAGAGGTGATTGCTGTTGCTCAGGCTTTAGAAAAAGTGGGTATTACGTTATTAAATACAGGCATTGGTTGGCATGAAGCCCGTATTCCGACTATTGTGACTTCTGTGCCACGTGCAGCTTTTGCTGACTATACGGCAGAAGTGAAAAAGCATGTGACAGTGCCCGTGATTGCTTCAAACCGAATTAACATGCCAGACACAGCCGAAGAAATATTGGCGCAAGGCAAAGCTGATATGGTGCAAATGGCACGTCCATTCTTGGCAGATCCTTATTGGGTCAATAAAACTGCAACTAATCGAGTGGATGAGATTAACACCTGTATTGCTTGTAATCAGGCATGTTTAGACCATACTTTTAAAAACCAACGCGCAACTTGCTTGGTCAACCCACGTGCAGCATTTGAAACTGAATTGGTTTATGTCAAAACTGCAAAACCAAAACGTGTCGCGGTTGTAGGTGGTGGAGTTGCAGGTATGTCGGCAGCGACAGTTGCGGCAGAGCGAGGACACCAAGTGACCTTGTTTGAAGCCAGTCATGAAGTCGGCGGGCAATTTAATTTAGCCAAAGTTATTCCAGGTAAAGAAGAATTTCACGAAACCATTCGTTACTTTAAAGTACAGCTGGAAAAAACTGGGGTCGAGCTACGCTTAAATACTCAAGTCAGCCGTGAGCAATTAGAGCGTGAAGGTTTTGATGAGGTGATTGTGGCTACGGGAGTCGTGCCACGTGCCTTAAAGATTCAAGGTAGTGATGCGCCGAATGTACTTTCTTATGCTGAAGTATTGCGTGGAGCAGCGGTTGGTCACCGTGTTGCTGTGATTGGCGCTGGGGGAATTGGTTTTGATGTGTCTGAGTTTTTGTTGAAACCGCCACATCAGCCTCAGCCACAACCTTTGGCAGAGTGGAAGCGAGAATGGGGCATTGATGCTGAAGCGAACTACATGACAGAAGGTGGTTTACTGCATGCTGAAGTTGAAGCACCTGTCCGTGAAATTTATTTATTACAACGTAAAACTACGCCGTTAGGCATTGGATTGGGTAAGACTTCGGGTTGGGTACATCGAGCACAATTAAAAAAGCATGCGGTACGTATGTTGCGTGGTGTGCAATATAAAGCGGTGACTAATGAAGGCCTATGGGTTGAAACCAATGGTCAGGATCAGTTGCTTCGAGTCGATACCATAGTGGTGTGTGCAGGACAAGAATCTGTAAAAGATTTGATGCCAAGTGAAGGGCAAGCTACTTTAGCCAATTATCATATTATTGGTGGTGCAAAACTTGCAGCAGAGCTTGATGCAAAGCGTGCAATCCGTGATGGTGCTGAAATTGCAGCCAAACTTTAAGAAATTGATGAAACAATATGCACTTGAATGCTTTAACGCTATTTTTTACTTGTCTAAAATGAAAAAGCTTAGTATTCTTGCGCACATGGAAGCGTGGCAGAGCGGTTTAATGCACCGGTCTTGAAAACCGACGAGGGTGTGAGTCCTCCGTGAGTTCGAATCTCACCGCTTCCGCCAAATTCGAAAAGCCCCTGTACTAATACAGGGGCTTTTTTTATTGTCTATAATTTAGACCATCATTTGAAATTTTATGAACTCTGCTTATTCCGCACACATTAATCACATATCAGAAAGTATTACGCCATTACATTATAAATGGGGGGAGATTGACGGTTAAAATGAACTGATTTCAGGAATTCAATAGCTTCTTTAGATCATGGAATTCTTTATCTACTTTCATCTGTTCTTTAGGAATAATCCTGACTTTATTCTTAAATCAATTTCTTACCATTTAGTGCCAAATATCCCACTTGAATGATGGGTTGTTAAAATCAAAATTCTATATCTTTTATTGGTTTGGAGATTCTTTTCTTGTATAAAAATTGATCACAAATATTTATGCAACAAAGCCGATAAAGCTATAATTCTAAAGTGTTAAATGTTTTTATTATTTGAAATAATTAAATTTTTTAATAAATTTAGCTGAGATAGTATTCAAATTATTTATCATTAATTCTTAATAGTTATCATTCTACAAAATAAATACTTTGTGCGCAAAGTATTTATTTTGTAGAATGATGCTCGAATTATATAAGTACAAATTATTGGAATTTTTAGAAATGAATCTATCTCTAGATACTTTATTGAAAGTAAAGAAAAATTTTGGGACACCAACGTATATTTATGATGAAAGCCAGTTGAAAAGCAGCTTTCAAGAACTAAGAAATGCATTACCAGAATGTGTTGATATTTTTTATGCTCTCAAAGTTAATCCTAACTTATCAGTTGTTAAATTAATTAAGTCTTACGGTGGGAACACCGAAGTATGTTCTTTAACTGAACTAGAAATTGCGATAAAAGCAGGTGTGAACCCTCAAAATATAATTTTCTTGGGACCAATGAAAAAAGAAGAAGAACATAGACGCGCTTTAGAATTAAATATTTTTGCTATTGTTGTTGAATCTGAAGAAGAACTCGAAAAATTATCAGATTTAGCTACAAAAATGGGGGTTTTAGCACCAGTAGCAATACGTATTAACCCGAATTTCTCAGCATCTGGTTCTCCATGGAAAATGGGGGGCAGACCAACACATTTTGGTATTGAAGAAGAAACGGCCATAAAAAAAATGGGGAGTTACGCAAAACTGCCTAACATTCATCTAAAAGGACTCCATGTTTATAATGGAACAAAAATTTTAGATGCACAGTCTATCTACGACAACTCAAAATATGTTTTGGAGCTATTTGAAACTATTTCACGTCTCTATGGATTAGACCTGACAATGGTTGATGTTGGTGGTGGTCTGGGTATTAAGTATTATGAAAATGAAAAAGATCTAGACATCAAAGAATTAACAAGATTATTACATCCTTTATTCAATAACTTTCACAAGAAACATCCTAAAACTCGCATCATTATGGAGTCAGGACGTTTCATTGCTGGTAAAAGTGCTGCTCTGTTAGTAACTGTTGATAATATCAAGCAAAACCATGGCAAAAATTTTGCCGTAACCGATGGTGGAACAAACTGCCATTCAGCAGCTGTAGGTTCTGGTCAGGTTTTAAAACGAAATTTTGAGATTATTAAAGTTACTGATCAAAAATCAGATGAAATTGAAACCTACCATGTTTCTGGACCATTATGTAATCCTGACGACTTATTAGCAAAAGATATAAAACTTGAAAAATTAAAATCTGGCGATCTTCTTGCAGTCTTATCATCTGGTGCTTATGGGGCTACGGCTTCCCCAACATTATTTCACGGTCATGGCTATCCAGCAGAAGTTCTGTACTCAAATGGAAATCTAAATTTAGTACGTTATAGAGATACGGTCGAAGATATTATTTCGATGCACACCGATATTTCATTAGAGCAACTGCTAGGACAAAACAAAGTCATTACTGAAGAAAAGCATAATGAAGTCATTACAGATGACACACAGCGTATCGTTGCCACTATTGTTAGTAAAATTCTAAAATTACCTCAAGACAAAACTATTCTTGCGAACTCTCATCTTCGTGATGATTTGGGAATTGATTCACTTTCTTCTGTAGAAGTATTGGTTGCTTTAGAAGATCAAATCGAACATTTCTTTGTTAATCCAGAAACGATAGAACCTAAGCATTTCAATACAATTGAAACACTTGCATCTTATATCGAAGCTGAAAAAAACCGCTTTAATCAAGTTGAGATGAAGGGGCAGTGTCATGCAAATGTGTAATGTTTTGCTGCATCACACCTTACCTTATATCACACGACAATATGCCGAAAAGGTAGCAGTTGTAGAGAATGGAATCTCCCATTCTTACGGCAAGATTGATGAGTTGTCTTCGCGCTTAAGTGGCTATTTACAAGCTCAGGGTCTTCATCGTGGTGATAGAGTAGTACTTTGTTTAGGAAATAAAGTAGAAACTATTATTGCTTTTTGGGGTGTACTAAAAGCGGGCTATGTTGTATGTAATGTGGGCTTAGACACAACCGCCGATAAATTAAATTATATTATCGATAATTCTCAGGCTTCAATTTTGATCACCAATGATCAAAAGTTTCAAGATGTATCTGTAGCGTCTAAAAGTATTCTATTTAAAAGTGTTGTTGTTACCAATTCAGTAGTGAATCCTGATGTAGATTCATGGGAGCTAGCAACTTCTTACAATGAAGTAGAATATCTGAATAATAATATTCTCGAGATTGATTTAGCAGCCATTGTTTATACATCTGGCTCAACTGGAACACCCAAAGGTGTAATGCTGACACATAGAAACATGTGTACAGCATTAGATTCATTGAATACTTATCTAGGTTATCAAGAATCAGATCATATTCTTTGTTCACTGCCATTATCGTTTGACTATGGTCTTTACCAAATGATTATGTCTATGAGTAAAGGTGCAACGTTATTTCTCGAACAGGAACTTACATGGCCGTTATTTTTAATTAAAAAAATAAAACAGCATAAGATAACGGTCATTCCATTTGTTCCTACGATGCTATCACTTCTCTATGAATATTCGCATAGATCGGGCGTTACCTTTCCTGATGTCCGAATAGTAACAAACACTGGTGCAGCACTGAAATCTCATCACATTCAGCAGATGAAATTACTCTTTCCGAACGCAGAAATCTTCTCTATGTATGGGCTAACGGAGTGTAAGCGATGCACCTATCTCCCCCCAGACCAAATTGACAATAAACCTGATAGTGTTGGTATCGCAATTCCAAATACGGAAATGTGGTTAGTAGACTCTCTTGGAAACAAAATTAATAAGCCAAACCAAATCGGCGAACTAGTGATACGCGGAGCAACTGTTATGGCAGGGTACTGGCGTGATACTAAAGCGACTCAGGAAAAACTCAAACCAGGACCTTTGCCTAATGAATATGTCTTACATACTGGCGATTTGGGCCTTATTGATGAAGATGGTTACTTGTACTTCCGTGGTCGCACAGATCACGTTATCAAATCTCGTGGTATGAAAGTTAGCCCTGTTGAAATTGAAAATTATTTCTATAGTTTACCTAACATTGAATCAGCTGCTGTCGTTGGCATTGAAGATGAGAACTTAGGTGGGACCTTACATGCTTTTATTCAAATAGCTGATAATGAAAATATTAATGAGCTTGAGCTATTGGGAAAATGCAGAAATGATTTGGAACCCCATCAAGTTCCCAATACGATCAGATTCTTGAATTCGTTTCCTCGTACTCCAAACGGTAAATTTGATTTAATTCACTTGAAACAAATTATTGAAAGTGAATTGGCTGCCGAAACAACTTCAAGCTCAAATGTCGCTGTTTAAAAGTTATTTAATTCTTCAAGACCTAATTTAAACAGAAAACGATATGAATATGATGAGCTTAACTTCTAAAGTTTTACCTGCTATAGAGCGTGAATTCACGATGAATGTGAATGGCTTGGACTTAGCAGTAAGAACTTGGGGGGATGAAAAAAATCCCCCAATTCTCGCAATACATGGGTGGTTGGACAATTGTGCATCATTCTCACGAATAGCTCCCTACTTAGATCACTACTATGTTGTGGCTCCAGACCTTGCTGGACACGGCAAATCAGATCATAGAAAACTAAATCACGCATATTACTTATGGGATTATGCAATTGATTTATCTATCTTTGTCAGACAAATGGGGTGGGACAGTTATTCTATTTTGGCCCACTCGATGGGTACCGGCGTTGCATCAATTTTAAATGCCATTAGTAAAGGAATAAATCGCATAGTTTTCATTGATGGTATGGGAGCTCCTTTTACCGTCTCGGCTGAAGATGTCGTGCGGCATTTGAAAACATCACTTCGACTGTCTGAAATGGCACATTTGACCAAACTCAACGGTTTTTCAGAAAAGAATCAACCTCAGTTTTCAAGTGTGGAGGTTGCAGTGAAAACCCGACAGAAAGTAGTTGGTGGATTTATCTCTTTAGACAGTGCCAGACGTCTTGCAGAACGTGATCTTCGAGCAGTCGAATTAGGCTATCGGTGGCGACATGATTCTCGGCTCACTATATCTGAACCAATTCAATTGACGGATGAACAAGCTGGTCGCTTTCTAAACCAAATTGATTGTCCTTTGACTATTCTGCTTGGAACGGGTGGATTATTCGTTGGCGATAAATTTCATTCGAAATCACAGTATTTAGGAAACAATGCAAAAGTAAGCTGGTACGAAGGTGGTCATCACTTACATTTAGAAAACTTAAGCCACGAGATGATTTTGGATATCAAATCCTCTCTTGCAGATCATTGATAATAATTTTTATATTTAGGCTCTTTATATGAATGACATTTGGATTGCTCCCTCAATTCTAGCCGCAAATTTCGCCCGTTTAGGCGAAGAAGTGAAGTCTGTATTAGATTCTGGTGCAGATATGATTCACCTTGATATTATGGACAATCACTATGTTCCCAACTTAACCATGGGGGCCCAAGTTTGTTCGGCACTTAGATCTGAAGGAATTCAAGCACCGATAGATGTACATCTGATGGCTTCACCCGTGGATTCCTTGATCGTTGATTTTGCAAAAGCGGGTGCAAACTATATTTCTATTCACCCTGATGCCACTATTCATTTAGATCGTTCAATTCAGCTCATTAAAGACCTAGGATGCAAAGCTGGTTTGGTGTTCAATCCAGCCACTTCGCTTGATTCATGCAAGTACCTTATGGATAACATCGATTTAATGCTCATTATGTCGGTAAATCCAGGATTTGGCGGACAAAAATTTATACCTGCTGTTCTTCCTAAAATTGCTGAGGCACGAAAGTTAATCGATTCAAGTGGTCGAAATATTCGTCTTGAAGTGGATGGTGGCGTGAATGCGGGCAATATCGCTGAAATTGCTAAATGGGGCGCAGATACATTCGTAGCTGGAACGGCGATTTTCAATACTTCTAATTATCAAGAAGCTATTTCAGAAATGAAAAATGCTGCAAATCATCATCGAATTAGCTAAATCCCCATCTATATAATTGAGTCTCAAATGACAAACTTTGCACCACTTAAAAATACTAACTTTATTCGAGCATTACAGAAACAACCCGTAGATCGAACGCCAATCTGGATGATGCGCCAAGCGGGTCGCTATCTTCCTGAATATCGAGCCGTGCGTAAAATGGCAGGAAATTTCATTAACCTAATGAAAACACCTGACTATGCAACTGAAGTAACTTTGCAGCCAATCCGACGTTATGATTTAGATGCAGCAATTGTATTTTCTGATATTTTGACTATTCCTGATGCAATGGGCTTAGGTTTATATTTTGAAGAAAATCATGGACCTAAATTTAAAAACCCTATACGTTCTGAACAAGAGATCAATAATTTACAGATTCCTTCCCAAGAATCTTTATCTTACGTCTATCAGACAGTCAGCCAATGTCGTCATGAGCTCAATGGTCAAGTTCCACTGATTGGTTTTTCTGGAAGTCCGTGGACATTGGCCTGTTATATGGTCGAGGGACAGGGTTCAAAAGATTTTATAACGATAAAAAGTATGCTTTATAGCAACCCGAAAATCTTGCATCAATTATTAGAAAAAAATGCCAAAGCTGTTGTACAGCATCTTAAATGTCAGGTGGAGGCTGGCGCACAGGCCATCATGATTTTTGATACATGGGGTGGGATGTTAAGTCGAGCTGCTTATCAAGAATTTTCCCTCAGATACATTACCTTTATTTTAGATAGTTTAAAAAACCAGTTAGGTGAGCGTTCTGTTCCTTCAATTGTCTTTACAAAAGGAGGTGGTCAATGGCTTGAAGAAATGGCACGATGTGGGGCAAATGCTTTAGGACTCGACTGGATGACTGATCTGGATTTAGCACGTCAGCGAGTAGGTTCTAAAGTTACCTTACAGGGTAATCTCGACCCCGCAGTATTACTTGCCTCTGATTCTGTAATTCAAAACGAAGTGAATAAAGTCATGACATCTTTTTACGGAAAGCAAAAAGATGATACAGGTTTTGTGTTTAACTTGGGGCATGGAATTTCGAAGGAAACAAACCCAGATTCGGTGTCCGTGTTAATTGAGGCTGTTCATCGTTTTTAATTTTTTCAGGACATAACAGATGAGTTCGATGCTAGATACATTTAATTTTGACAAAATGCTCTGTTTTACACTGTATTCGACGACGAATGCTATGATGCGAAACTACACTAAACCATTAGCTGAACTTGGAATAACCTATCCTCAACTTCTGGTATTGGCGGCTCTTTGGAATCAAAATCACTTGTCATCTAGCGAATTGAGTGAGCAAACTTTGTTTGATCTTGGTTCACTCACCCCAATCATCAAACGACTTGAAAAAGCGGGTTTTGTTGTTGTATCAGTGGACATGCTCGACCGTCGTCGAAAATATATTTCATTAACTGAATCTGGTCAGAATTTAAAAGATCCTGTTGCGAAAATCTTCCAAGATACTCAGTGCAAACTCAATCTGAATGAAAGCGAAGTGGATTCAACTTTAAAAGTCTGTAAAAAAATTAAGAACGAATTAATGGTCTGAATGATTTAATGGTTTAGTCAGGTGGGTGAGCTTAAGTAGTCCTGTGCTGATTAAAATCACTCGTTCAAACAGGATATTGATTGTTAGTAAAGCTTTTTTCAATTTAACAAAGTGCATGCGAGAATTGTCGCCCTGACTAAATTTACTGCATTCGCCAGACCTTATCTCCAGTTGTCATTTAAATTTAGACCGCTTGAGGAAATGTTCAGTTTTTGAAGATTGGTGCAGCAAGCCACAATGTTTGCCAAAATTGAAGTTAAAATTAATATTGAGAGCAATTCCAAGATGTTGGGATTGAATCAGTTTGCTTTTATGTAAAATTGAAAGTAGTTAGGTGTTTTAAAAAAATTAGGATGACCATAAGTCATCCTAATTAAAGATTTACAAGGGACTGTAAACCTTGGATTTATTTGAAAATCTGCTATAAAAGAATATTGATAATCCAACAAAATATAAGCAGACAGAAAGTAAAAGGAGTGAAAGGCCTGCTGCGTAAAGTAACCAAGAGGCATAGATTACAGCGACGGTTGCAATCACGATATGTTTAGTTCGTTTGTTTTTCCACGATTCTTTGAAATAAAAAGCGGATACTAAAAAGTAGGGAAGCAAAATCATGACAGAAGAAATTAACAATAACTGCGTATAGTTTTTATTGAAAAAATAAACTGCGATTAATGCAATTTGCACGACAAGAGAAGTTAACCATAATGATGCAATGGGTACATTATTCTGATTCGTTTTCAAAAAAATCTGTGGGAACGCGTTATTTTTTGCTGCAAGAAAGGGGATTTCTGTGGCAAAAAGTGTCCAGCTTAGATAAGACGAACTGACAGAAATAATCAATCCTAAGGTAATAATGATGGTTCCAGGTAGCCCAATCAATTGCTCTAAAATAGTGGCCATTGAAGGATTATGCATATTGGCTATATCAGCACGATTTGCCACACCATAGGACAGTACAGTCACCATAACGTAGAAAGTCAGTGCCAACAAAACACCGAGTACAGTAGCACGCCCAATATCATTTCTATTTTTGGCACGAGAAGATAAAACAACAGCTCCTTCAATACCTGTAAAAACCCAAAGTGTAATTAACATCAGATTTTTGACTTGTTCCCACACAGGCATTTGTAAAGAAAAATCAAAGTAATTGAATTTGAAAAGGTCAAGTTTAAATGCGATGAAAGTAAAGACGATGAAGATTACAATCGGAACAATTTTCGCGATGGTCGCAATTAAATTGACTACGGATGCTTCTTTAATCCCTCGGCTAACGAGCCAATGAATGATCCATACAAATATTGAAGAGCCAATAAGTGCATAAATCGTGTTACCTTCGCCAAAATAGACATGATCGGGCCTATCGGTAAACATGCCGACGCCAGAGAAAGCAATAACGACATAACCAACAATACCAATCGTGGTGCACAGCCAATATCCCCAAGCCGAGCAAAAACCGATAAGTTCCCCGAAACCTTCACGTGCATAATTATAGATTCCGCCATCTAAGTCTGGTCGTTGTCGCGTTAGATAGAGCAATGCAAATGCGAGAAAAAGAATTCCAATACCCGTAATAAGCCAAGCCATGAGTAATGCTTGACCATTGGCAACCAGTGCCATATTTTGAGGCAAACTAAATACCCCCGAACCCACCATTGAACTGAAAACAAGGGCTGTTAGGGACAGTAAGCCAATTTTAGATGTAGACATGAAAAATATTTACTACTTAAAGAATTTTGAAAGTTCAGAAATATGTTCTGGGCCAATACCACAACAACCCCCAAGTAGTGTTGCACCCGCTTCTTTCCATTCTTGTGCAAACTTTAAATACAATGCTGGATTTAAATCGGCACGAACCTCATCTAAACCATCATTTGCAGTTGCTTCGCTGTTTTGCGGAGGAAACGCATTGGCATAAGCACCAATTTCAATGTCTTCTGGTAACAAACTTTTGATCGTAATGATTGCTTTGTGAATCACTTCTGGCTGGCAACAGTTAAATAGTACAGCTTTGGCACCAAGACGTATAATCATCTCCGCAGCCTGATGAATACTCTCACCCGATCTTAATAATGGCTGCTCAAGTTTTATTTCATCTTGCAATGTAAATGAGACCCAGAAATCACGTTGATCTTTCGGTAACAACGCATGCACAGTTTCCACTTCTTTTAAGCAAGATTGTGTTTCAGCTAACCAAAAGTCCACATGTGGTGCAAGTGTCTCAATGATAGGCTTTGCGAGTTTTTCAGCTTCATTCTCCTGAAATAAATCAGCACGATATGAGCCAAATAAAGGGGGTAAACATCCTGCGATTAAAACCTTTTTCCCACTTTCCTCAACGGCTTGTTTTGCCTGCATAACTGCAATGTGAACTAAATCTTTCACTTCAGTATCAAAGCGTTCTTGACCGATATGAAATGGAACGACTGCGTAGTTATTAGTTGTAATAACTTCAGCGCCAGCACGGATAAAATCTAAATGAACCTCTTTAACGATTTCAGGGGCTTCAGTTAAAGCCAATGCTGACCATTCAGGTTGTCTAAAAGGAGCACCTCTGCGCGCTAGTTCACGACCAAAGCCACCATCTAAAATTTTCATATATTACAGTTATCATTAAAAAGTAATTAATTATAATTAAATAAAAACCATGATTAATGATTTAAAAGTACAGAATTTATATTTTTTTCGACTATAGTAAATTAGAATTTCTTGTATATTGCAACGCGCTTCCACAACAGTATAAACCATAGCTTTGTTGTATAAATCAGTTTGTAAAGGTTTATTCAGCAACATAATTCTCAGATGCATCAGCCAAAACTTAGAAGCGACTATCGCACAGGGAATAGAGTTTCTTAGAACTACACTTTGATAAATAGAGTCAATCTTCCGATTTGCTATGATTTTCCTATTCAATGCGATGCCAAGCCAAAAGCTACATAGGGACGAAATCAAACTTCTTTAGATCCAGCTATCCAGTGTTGTTTACTGGTGAAAGTTTTATTTTATTTAAGTTGACGAATGGTTATCGGTAATTTGCTTATTGCTCTTGCTAATCATGACTAAATTTTATGGTGGTGAAGATTAGCACAGCCGAGAAATATTATATTTGGGCATCTTATCTCGGCTTTTGTAGGTTTGTTTTTTCTAAAATTTGTCGGTGTTTCTATATTTACAATTGCTTTTTCAGTGGGCTGTGCCATTGCACTCATGCAAGTGTTTAAGTGTGTTCATCCACCTGCGGGTGCCAATCCTTTGGTTATTTTGCTTACCGCGAGCAGCATACATTACCAGTGGAGTTTCTTAATTTTTCCTGTTTTGGTCGGCGCAGTTTCTTTAGTTTTTGTTGCGATGCTGATTAATAATATTAAAGCGAGCACCAAGTGGCCTATGTATGGCTTGGGAATTTTAAATAGTAAAAAGTAGGGAAAGCATGAAGTGTTTTGAGCTGAAAAATAATAAAAGTATTCACTATGCCAAGATAGTGAATACTTTTAAATGAAATTATGACTTTTTAGAAATACGCTCTTCGATGGCAAATTTGAGTAAAGAAGCACTGCGGTAAAAACCATGTGCGAACTTTCCAAATGGCATGGTAATAAAGAACGTCATGACTGTGGCTAAATGGAAAATCAGTAAAAGTGCCATGTAAGGGGTATTACGAAATGCCATGAGTGCTAACCCTGAAGCGCTAACGATAAGTAGAAGGAAGATAAAGCCTCGATCTACAGGTTTTTGCTCACGGTCACCATGTAACGGATGGCGTTTAAGATTTAAATAGAGCAAGCCAGATGGCCCGACAACTAAGCCAAGTCCACCCAAAGTGCCCAGAATAACAGGTAAGCTAAAGATAGGGTAAGGCGCATGCAGGTCAAGAAAATAGTGGTATAAAGTCGCTACACCTGTGGCTGCAAAGCAGAGCATAAAGCCATAAAAAGTCATGTGATGGAACACGCGGCGGATTTGGGTATAACGGTCATCTTGCTCATTACAACCTTTGCCATGCCCCCCATCTAAATATTTAAGCGTTAAAACATTTTGAGAGGCTTGAATAAGGTCGGGTTTTTCAACTTTGCCGTGAATAACTTTAGACGTCTGTCTCCAAAATTTACTAATTCCAATGCCGAGTAAAACAATGGCAACTGTAAAGGTTGTTCCAAAAAGTAGAGCTAAAAAGTTATGAGGGAAAATCGCATAGAAATTACCTTGGTAGCCTGCAAATAGGTCGGTGCCTTTGTACCACACCACAGCTAACATACATAAAAAGAAAATAAGTGTTAATGCCGAGACAAAAGGAATCCCGACAGACTTATAAAGTCGGCCTAAAGGCTGAGGGGTCGCAAACTCTTGGTAAGTTTCTAAACGTACTTGCGCCATCGCTTTTGGAATGTTTACACCAAACTCATGTGGTGGGGCATATTGGCAAGCATGTAAACATGCACCACAGTTATGGCACAGGTTTGCGAGGTAATGAATATCGGCTTGATTAAACTCAAGGCGCTTAGTCATCGCCGCAAATACAGCACAAAAAGACTCACAGTAACGACAAGCATTACAAATTTGTAAGGCTCTTTGAACTTCTTGCTCATGATCAGAGAGCTGAACAACTGGAATTAGGGCTTTAGTACTAGCATTCATGTTCAACTCCTTGTGAAAGTGCATAGTGGGCTGCATTTTTTCCGGCAATGCGTCCAAAGGTCGTTCCAATCGACATGCCGACTCCTGCGGTATAACCCTGACCGAGTACGTTACCTGCCATCATTTCACCTGCGACAAACAGGTTGCGGCTGGCTTTATTGTTAAAACGCACAGCAGCATCGTCTTCGACTTTTAAACCTAAATAGGTAAAGGTAATACCGGGTTTAAGGGCATAGGCATAGAAGGGTGGGCGATCGAGAGGAACGGCCCAGTGGGTTTTGTTGGGAACAATATTTTTGGTGGTGCAGTCATCTAAAACCGTATGGTTAAAGGTGCCTTGCACGCAAGATTGGTTAAACTCTTCTACGGTGTGGCATAAGGTTTTTACATCTAGCCCGATTTTTTCTGCCAGTTCTTGAATGCTATTTGCTTTTAGACCCGCAAACACAGGTGGCATAAAGCGCCCGATGGCTTTTGAATCAATAATCGAATAGGCAATTTGCTGTGGTTGTTTGGCAACAAGACGGCCCCAAATCGCATAGCGTTTTGGCCAGAAGTCTTCGCCTTCATCGTAAAAACGTTCGGCTTTGTTATTGACCACAATACCCAATGAAACGCAGTCGATACGGGTGCAGATGCCGCCATCATATAAAGGTGCTCTTGCATCTACAGCGACGCAATGCGATTGCGATGGGTCGCCAATAATATCGGCGCCTTGATCTATCATAAATTTGAGTAAGTTGCCCTGATTGAAGCGGGTTCCGCGAATAATGAAATTATCGGCAGGCCATTCGCCGTTTTCATTTTGTCCCCATGCTTCTCTTAACCATTCCAGATTTGACTCAAAACCACCAGCGGCCAATACACAGCTTTTCGCTTTAAACACACGACCATCTTCAGCAATTGCAGCTTCAAAATGTCCTTGGTTTAACTTTAGATCTTTAATTTTTGTGTTGTATAAAATTTCGATACCAAGTTCTTGGGCACTTCGGTAGTACGCATTAATGAGGGCTTTACCGCCACCCATAAAAAACGCATTGGTACGTGCAACATGCAAAGCACCCGATAGTGGTGGCTGAAAATTCACACCATGTTTACGCATCCAGTCACGGCAGGTCGCCGTGCTACGAATAACGAGACGAGCTAAGTGTTCATTGGTTTTGCCAGCAGTGACTTTCAGTAAGTCTTGCCAATATTCTTCTTCAGGGTAGGCATCGACCAATACATCTTGAGGAGCATCATGCATGCAACGGAGGTTACGAGTGTGTTGTGAGTTACCACCACGCCATTCTTTAGGTGCTGCTTCTATGACAAGCACAGACGCGCCACTTTCTTTTGCTGTGAGCGCGGCACACAGTGCGGCATTCCCACCACCAATTACAATCACATCATGCATGGATTTCTCCCTTTCTCAGCTAGGGTTAATGTAGCTTTAAAAGGGAAGGTGAAGTGAGAGGCTAAGCTTGAATGGGTATTTAGTAAAAATAAACACTAAGTGCTTAAGTGTTTATGAGTTCCGCACCGGGCCAGCGTTTTTCATTAATCAAGTTGGTTACACAAGCACGAATCACCACTTTCGTGGCTAAAGTAGCAGGTGAAATTTCCTCTTCAGAAAGACTGATTAAATAGTTAATACGTTCAATTGCAGGTTCTACAACGCGAAGTAAACATAGGTCTTGCCGTGAGTTTAACGATGCACCCGCGGGTTGAATGGTTGCCATTTCCAGTTGGCTAATGCTTTCCATTAACAAATGCAGCCCATCAATTTCATAGGCCACTTTAAGTTGGTGAATTTTCTGTTCGAGCAACAAGCGCAGCCCATGTCGTTGGCTCGGTAAAATTAGTGGAAGTTCTTTAAGCTGTGAATGGGTAATCGTTTGAGTGTCTATACAGCTTTCAAGGTGGTACTGACTCAGCACTTCTTTAGGCGAGATTAAAAACATCTGTTCTTTGACTAAAGGCTGTATGGACCACTGTGGGTCGACATCGTCACTAAAGATGATGGCAACATCAAGCTGCCTTGCATTAACTAATGCCTTGAGGTCACCCGATAAACCTTCAATTAAACGGACTTTAATGTCGGGATAACGGTTTCTCATGAGTTTTAAAAAGTGCGTACCAATAACCGACGCGACACTCGGCGAAAAACCGACGGTGACATGACCACTTAAACGTGAAGAGTGTGCAGAATCTACGGCATGGTCTAAGTGCCTAAGCGCCAGTTGAACCTGTTGAAAAAAAGCTAAACCCGCAGGGGTAGGAACCGTACCCAAAGCAGTACGTTGTAAAAGGCGAATAGAAAGCTCACTTTCTAATTTTGAGATTTGCTGACTTAATGCAGAAGTTCCAATATCGAGATTTTTTGCAGCTTTACCCAAGCTTCCTGACTCGATCACCGCAATAAAATACTTTAATTGTTTGAGTTCCACGGCAAATACTACATTGTCCTTTATTAGTTATTCTACACTGGTTTATCGCTATACATTTTGTTCTATTGCGCTGAGTAAACCACCAACAGAGTAAAGGCAACATCACCTCAAGACGTTGCCTTTTAGAGCTTTTATTGTTTAACCTGCTCCAGACCCTGTTCTTCAATAATTTGTGTTGCTTGTGGTGACTTCACAAATTTGATGAGTTCTTTTGCGACTTTTTCATGTTCAGAGTTTTTACCAATGCCCGCTGCAAACACAGTGACTTTTTGATAAGGCGCAGGAATTGGACCGACTAAATCAACTTGACCATATTGGCCAGTAAAAGGTTTGATTTCACTAATTTGCTGGAAACCAATGTCAAACTGACCTTCAGCAATGCGCTTTGCAACACGGTCACCGACTACTTTTTCTGCTTTACCAGAAATCACTTTGTACTCGACAGGTGGGAAGCTTGGGAAAACATCTTTTTCAAGATGCGTACCACTTGCACTTGCTGAATAGCCAATATGCTTAGCATTTAATAAAACTTTTTCAAATTTTGCCGCAGAGCTAATATCTGGTTTTGGCGCACCTTTAGGCACAGCCATGCCAATACTTGAATTGACTAAAGCACTTTGTGAATTTGAGTCGACATAACCTTTTTCTGCAAGCTTGTTCAGTTCAGGAGCAGCCAACACCACCACATCAAAATGTTCACCACGATCGAGTCGATTTGGAATCGCAGTTGGCGACGCGCCCATTGATGAACCAGATGAAAGGTGAACCGTGTGACCAGTTTGTTTTTCAAATATCGGAATGAGTTTTTCCATAGATGAATAGAAACCGCCTGAGCTAATCACTTCGAGTGTATCTGCGTTAGCAAGCGTTGATCCTAAGCCTGCACCAGCTAGGCAAATGGTCATGAAGATAGGGGACTTTTTCATAGTATCTCGCTTTAATGATAGGAGAGCACAGTACGGCTGCAACATGCGCCGTACTGTTCATTAAAATTTCAGGTTAAGTCGTTGTTGTTTTAAGCGCTAACCTTCGCAGGTTCAGCAATTGGGTCAGCATTCTTCTGCTTAGAACCACGGCATAAATACAAGCTTGAGATGAGACTACATACCGCTGCTAACATCAGCCAGAATGCTGGTGTGCTTGCATTGCCTGTGTGTTCAACTAGATATGTACATGCAATTGGAGTCATGCCACCAAAAATAGCTGCTGCAAGGCTGAATGCTAAAGAGAAGCCAACTGTACGTACGCGTTTTGGCATTACTTCGGCAAGGGTTGCGACCATGGTGCCGTTGTACAAACCAAAGAAGAACGAGAAGTAAGCAAGCGTAATAATCAGATTGGTAAAGCTAATGTCACTCACCAACCAGCTTAAAACTGGATACGTTGTAAAGATGGCAAGGGTTGTAATGCCGACTAAAACTGGACGACGACCAATTTTGTCTGAAAGTAAGCCACCCATTGGTAACCAGAAGAAATTCGATAAACCCACAAATACAGTCGCTAAAAGGCTATCTGTTACCGACATTTCTAGAGTACGTTTTGCATACACCGTGGTGTAAACCGTAATGAAATAGAATGTGGTTGTGGTCATGGCACTCATCATCATGCCCGCAAGTACGATGCGCCAGTTGCTCGCAAGCGTGCTGAAAATTTCTTTGGTTGATGGATGAGTTTTTTGCGCTTTAAAGTCTTCAGTTTCCTCTAACGTACGACGGAACAAGAAGATTAAAGGAATAATCAAACAACCAATTAAGAATGGAATACGCCAGCCCCATTCACCCACTTGAGCAGTAGTTAAAATGGTGTTGAGCCAGTAGCCAAGTAATGCTGCAAATACAACCGCAATTTGTTGGCTGCCAGATTGCCAGCTTGTGATAAATCCACGGTTTTTATCTGTTGCAATTTCAGCGAGATAAATCGATACACCGCCAGATTCAACACCTGCCGAGAAGCCTTGTAATAGACGTCCAATCACCACCAAAATTGGCGCAAGAATACCTATCGTCTCATAACCCGGTACAAAGGTAATTAAGATGGTTCCGATTGCCATAAGGCTTAAAGTCACAATAAGACCTTTACGTCGACCAACTCTGTCGACATAAGCGCCCAAGAAAATAGCGCCGAGAGGACGCATAAGAAAGCCCGCAGCAAATACGGTAAATGTCATCATTAAAGAGACATATTCATTTTCAGAGTGGAAAAATTTTGCTGCGATATAAGTGGCATAGAAACCAAAAAGAAAAAAATCGTACTGTTCTAAAAAGTTGCCACTCGTTACATTTAATATTTTTTTAAAAGTAGCCCTACGGTTATTCACGACATCCATTGGAGACCTCCTTGGCCTGACAAAATGGAAACATTCACGATCTTCAATAGAGGGCTTTAAATTGACTCATTCAATAAACCTAAATAGCACATGGGTTAGAGATGAGATTTAAAGGTATCCTGCGTAGAAAATGTGATGCCTTGTTTCCAGTTCAAACTACACATCTATATTCCGATAAACAGAAATCTACTTATCATTCAGATGAAAATGTAATCGTAAACAGTAGGAGGGAGTGAGAGGGCAAAATTAATGAGGTCTTTAATAAAATTAATGACCCTTTATAAAATAATTTCAGAACACGGCCAGATTTGGTTTTGAATCAGTTCTTTCACACAGGCTTTAATTGCTGATTTTGCAGCGAGTGCAGCAGGTGATAATTCTTCTTCGGCAAGGCTGACCAAGTAATTGATTCGCTCAACCTCAGGGTCTATCAGTTTAAGTAGTTGAAGCTTATGTTTGTATTCTTGCAGACAGGCACTTCCGGGGCGAATGCTTGCAAGGTCAAGGTGAATCAAGCTGTCCATGAGTAAGTGCAGACCATCAATTTCATAGACAACATTAAGCTGCCCAATCTTATGTTCAAGCAATTTTCTTAAGCTATGACGCTGCCGTGGTAGGACTAAAGGAATGTCACCAATTTGTTGAGACTGAATAATTCCACTTTTGATGCAGTCGGCAAGACCGTATTTTTCAAGCACTTCTTTTCGTGCCATTAAATACATTTGCTCACGTACCAACGGTTGTATGGACCATTGCTTGTCAATTTCATTGGTAAAAATAATGGCGATATCAAGTTGACGTGAGTTGATTGACTGAATCAGGTTGCCCGAAAGTGTCTCGACAATTTCGAGGCGAATGTCTGGATAGCGTTCAGACATTAATTTCATTAAAGGGATGCCAATTAAAGCGGTAATGGTCGGTGGAAAACCCAGACTGACATGACCAGAAAGCCGTGCTGAATGCGCAGCATCTATTGCAAAGTTCACTTGACGCAAAATAAGTTGAGAGTGTTTTAAAAAGGCCAGACCCGCGGGTGTAGGTGTGACGCCAAAAGCATTACGCTGTAACAGGCGAATGCTTAATTCTTGTTCTAGCTTACTAATTTGTTGACTAATAGCCGAAGCACCAACATCGAGTTTTTGAGCCGCTTTACCAATGCTTCCTGCTTCAACGACTGTTAAGAAATACTTTATTTGCTTGATTTCCATGAAAATATATTCTTTTCTATCTAGAGGTTAGATTATTCAATAAAGCAATTTAATGAATATTGTGGATGTTATCAGTGTTGCCAGAAAAATGTTTAAATTAAGTTGGAAATTTTCAATATGATAAATATTTTTATAAGTTATTGAATATGGCCTTAGCCGCTAATGAAACAAACAACCGCAGAAAATGAATTTAATTTCATGCTGGTTCGATTTCAATGTACTTAGGATCACCAAAAATTTTAAAAACAAGCAAATCTGTCAATTTGATATCAGTATATTCACAAAATTCTACTATTTTCATCAATTTACACGAAACAAAAGTGTAGATATTTTTGTTATTTTCCCAACAATAATGATGAACTTCACACATACGGATGCTTGGATTGAACTTGTCAATCAAATCTTAATGGTTAAACGTAGATCCAGTGCTAACCAACTTGTGGAATGAAAATCAATTGGCACTCTTCGCCTACAATTAAATGGCTCTCGTATCTTTACCTAAAAAAGTTCAAATTAAGGGTATAGAGCAAACACCAAATGCTTCTTAAGGTCTGAAGGGGAGGACCCATCTCTTCAGATCTTGTTTCATTTTATTTACTTTTGATAATTCACAAGTAATAGATATGGAAAATGAAAACTTTATGTTTGAATTTAAATAAAGTTAAAGATGTTTAAATTAATGAAAAAATACTAAATAAAAATAGCTTTGAAGTTTGTTGTTATAAAATTTTATATACTCATTTTAAATGGGCTAAGTAACATTTTATTGATGAGGTTTTTTATCTAAAAATAATGCTATTTATTGGACTATAAATAAATAGAAAATTAATACATTAGGATTGAATGAATACCAAAAATAAGAACAGTGTCGCTTTCAATTTTGATATGATTAGAAGGAAGTCTATGAGATCACATAAAATGAGGTAAGTCAGCATGAGATCAAATGTATTGCTCGATAAATGTAATTGGTCTTTGCTTCGGATCTTCCGTGTGATTGTTCAAGAAGGAAGTTTGAATAAAGCGGCGATTAAATTATTTTTAACTCAGTCGGCGATCAGTCAAAGTTTAAAAAGATTAGAAGAGCAGATTGGAGACCCCTTAATTGTACGAACAGGAGGAAAGTTTTATTTAACCGCTACAGGTGAGATTGTATTTGAAGCAAGTATGATGATCTATAGTCAATTAATGGACTATGAAGAAAGATTAAATACTGAAAAAAATAGTTTGTCTGGAACAATTAAACTTTTAGTGCTGAGTCGTATTGAGTCCACACGTTATGATCAATTATTACATGATTTTCATGAGAAATATCCGTTAGTTGATTTTCAAGTTGATGTATTGAAAAGCAAAGAAATTCAACAATTATTATTACAAAAGATTCCAGCACTTGGAATTGGAATTAATCAAATCCAACACTCAAAACTTAATTATCAAACTTTGATTAATCAAAAATATGCCTTATTTTGTAGTGATAAACATGCGTTATATACAGAAAATATTGAGACAATAGATCAAATTAAAGGACATGGATTTATTTCTTTTCAAAGTGAACAATTAAATGATCCATTATCACCTTTAAGCGAAGTTCGTGAGAAAATTTTAAAGAATAATCGCTTGCTTGTGACTACCAATAATATGGATGAAGTCATTCGTTTTATTAAAAATGGCATTGGTATTGGTCTATTGCCAAAAAATATTATTGAAAAAAGCAGTAACTACCATTTATTTAAACAGCTTCCGCCTTTTCCTTATGTATCCATTATCCCAATTTCACTAGCATGGCATAAAGATCGGGAGTTATCTTTAGTAGAGCAATATTTTATTAATGATTTAAGAGGTGTTTTTAATGTGAATCATTCAAAAAAATGAATCAAGCAATTCATTTTTTTTCATTTGAAGGTATATACATATGGTTGTGCTCTGTAACACTATCTTATTATTCTCTTTATAGCGAAAAAAATGCTTTTTATCTTGTTTTATACTTCAGCGATCATCTTAGTCGCTGCATTTTATTTGAATGAATTATTCTAAGATATTGAAAAATATAATTAATTTGTGTTTTGAAATGGTTCCTGTTGAATTGTAGGAATTGGTTCTATGCTTTCGTAAAAAAAGAATGACAATAAAAAACCAAATAAAAATCATGGAATTGATGGAAGGTTAGTAATGAAAAATAAGCTAATGTGTAGTTTATTGGCAGTAATGGCAATTTCGAGTGTGCATGCAGAAACTGTCGAAGAATCAAATATCTTAAAAAGTTTTTCAACCAGTGGTACGGTCTCATTTTTAACAGATTATTATTCACGCGGTTATTCGCAAACGGAAGGTGATCCTGCGGTACAAGGTACTTTACGAATAGATCATGACTCAGGCTTATATGCGCAACTTTTTGCTTCGAACAGTGAGCTTGATATTGGTAGCAGCATAGAGCTGGATTATTATTTAGGATATGATTATTTGGTTAATGATCATCTTAAACTCAATATTCAATATGGTGATATTAATTATCCTGGTTCGGATAAATCTTTACCTGATACTGACTATGAAGAATATTCTGTTGCTGCAACAGGTATGGGCTTATTAACTGATGATGATGCGTTAAATTTCACCTTCTATTATTCTCCAGAGTATTTCTTCCAAACTGGTAAAATGCTTCGTTATGAAACCAGTTATACCTATCCAATTGCTAAAAGCTGGAATGCTTACGCCCAAGTCGGTTATAACAAGTTTTCAAGTCATGAAGCCTATGATGTTCTTTGGGCAACAGATCAGAAAGACGCATATTATGATTATAAAGTAGGCGGAAATTATAACTATAACGACTTTATTTTTGATTTGTATTATGTCGATTCAAATATCAATAAAGAATTAAAGTATGCCAATGATTCAGTGATTTTTAGTATCACTAAAGTATTCTAAATCTAGTCATACTTAAATTTAGCGTATTAAGGTACATAAGGGTTATTCTGGAAAATTAGAATAATTCTTTGTATTTTACCAATATTTTTTTTGGTTGGTTGCCGAGTTTTTGAAGGCATCACTAAAGTCGTGCTTATTTGAGTTGTTGGGTTGTTACTCGTTATTTGTATTTTCAGACAATATTCAATTTGTTTATTTTTACATCGGATTGTTGATTGTTAATTCAGCATCTTCAGTGTGGTGAAGGTGCTGTATTCGGTGCAATTAAAATAATTTTGGATTAAAAAAATAAGCAAAATTGGTTGTGTACCTCTATAGATTGCAATTTTATTTTTGATGAACTTGATCAATATCAATGTGCTAGTCATTTTTGAACGGTGCGTCTGAGTTTTATATTTTGGTTCATATGGCAATCTATTTAATATAGTTCTGACCAGTAAAGTTGAATGAAATAGTAGGGTATAAGTTTTACTAATATTTCGCTTAAAAATATATCACTTGTTGCTGCTCGGTTTTTTTTCTAGAGTGAATTTATGAAATTTGGTGTTCTGAAAAAGACACAAAAAAGTATTTTATAAAATGGATGTTTCTAGTAATGAAAGCGAATGCGGAACGTTTGTGGCAAATGCTGATGGAAATGGCAAAAATTGGCGCAACGGATAAAGGCGGAAATACACGTTTAGCATTATCAGATGAAGATGTTGCTGGACGCTCTTTACTGATTGATTGGGCAAAAAAAATCAATCTTTCAATTGATTATGATGAAATTGGAAATTTAATTTTAAGACGAGCAGGTCATTCTGATACAGCTTTACCGATCGTGATGGGTAGCCATTTAGATACACAGCCAAAAGGTGGTCGTTTTGATGGTATCTACGGTGTACTGTCTGGTATGGAAGTTTTGCAACGTTTGGCTGAAGAGGGAATTACGACTTACCATCCTTTAGAGGTTGTGGTTTGGACCAATGAGGAAGGCGCGCGTTTTACCCCAGCGATGATGGGCTCTGCGGTATTTACTGGTTTATTACCGAAGCAAAAAGTATATGAAAGTACGGATAAGCAAGGTGTTTCAGTTTACTCGGAATTGGTGCGTACAGCTCAGTTAGGTCAAACCCCTTTAGCTCGTCCATTCAAAGCGTATTACGAAGCGCATATTGAACAAGGACCTGTTTTAGAACAGAACCAAATCGCCATTGGTGTAGTGACGGGTGGGCAAGCAATTTTGTGGCTGGATATAGAAACCAAAGGTAAAGCAGCCCATGCAGGCACCACACCAATGTATATGCGTAAAGATACCATGGTGGGTACAGCGGCAATGATCGCGGAGTTAGAGCGTAATATTCGTAAACGCTTTCCAGAAGGATTAGTGACCTTTGGTGAAATGCAAGTTGCGAATTCTTCACGCAATACTATTCCAGGTCAAATTCAATGGACCATCGATTTACGTAATCCAAACGATGCCGTATTGAAAGAAATGGAAGAAGAAACACGCAGAATTTTACAGACCCTTGCGGAACATCATGACTTAGAGATTAGCATTGCTCAGCATTGGTTAAGTCCAGCAACTTATTTCGATACGGAATGTGTCGAAACGGTACAAAAAGCTGTGGATAAGCTAGGTTATTCGAACCAGACCATTGTCAGTGGCGCAGGACACGATGCGATTAATATTGCAAAACACTGCCCAACCACCATGATTTTTATTCCGTGTATTGATGGTTTAAGCCATAACGAAGCTGAAGATGTTTATGCACTGGATGCAGCGCAGGGTGCAGATGTCTTGCTCAATGCCATCTTAAATTATGACGCTATGCAAGCAAATACAGTGCAACCGCATTGTGCAGAAGCTGTCTAAATACATGATTCAATAAATACCCAGTTAAAACGCAGCCCTCAGGATTGATCTGCTGCGAAATGTTAGGAAGGACAAAGTATGAACTCTAAATTACCTGTAGAAGTTGATATTCAAGATATTTGGCAAAAAGACAAAGACCATGTGATTCATCCATGGACAGATTTCACCACATTTAAAGAAGAAGGTTCTTTAATTATGGCAAAAGGTGAAAATGTCTTTGTTTATGATGCACATGGCAACAAATACCTAGATGGTATTGGTGGTTTGTGGTGTGTGAATGTGGGCTATGGTCGTCAAGAAATTGCCGATGCAGTATCTGCACAAATTATGGAGTTGCCGTACTTCTCACCATTTGGTCATCAAACCACTGCGCCAGCAGCAAAATTGGCAGCGAAGTTGGCTGAACATGCACCAGAAAGTTTAAATCATGTGTTTTTTGGTTGTGGTGGTTCAGTTGCAAACGACACCGCAGTGCGTTTAATTCACCATTATTTCCATCAAATTGGTCAGCCTTCAAAGAAAAAACTGATTGCACGTAAAGATGCTTATCATGGCAGTACTTACATCAGTATGAGCTTAACAGGCATTGAAGCAGACCATATTGGTTTTGAAATTCACAACCAACTGGTCCATCACGTTTCATGTCCAAACCCGTACCGCAAGCCTGAATCTCAGTCGATGGAAGATTTCTGTAATGAAAAAGTGCAGGAATTAGAAGATACCATTTTAGAACTAGGCCCAGACAATGTTGCGGCATTCTTTGCAGAGCCAATTATGGGCGCAGGTGGGGTAATTGTGCCGCCAGAAGGCTACCATGTGAAAACGTTGGCTGTTTGTAAGAAATACAACGTGCTGTATGTGTCGGACGAAGTGGTAACAGCATTTGGTCGTTTAGGTCATATGTTTGCTTCAGAAGCAGTATTCGGGATCGTGCCAGACATCATTACCTGTGCTAAAGGTTTGTCTTCAGGTTATTTACCTTTGGGTGCAACCATTATTTCTGATGAAATTTATGAAGCCATTAGTAAACCGCATCACAAGGGTGGCTTATTGACACATGGCTTTACCTATTCAGGTCATCCTGTGAGCTGTGTGGCTGCATTAAAAAATATCGAGATTATTGAGCGCGAAAACATTTGCGAACATGTACAAGATGTCGGTGTTTATTTTGAAGAGCAGCTCAAAACCTTAGCTGATTTGGAAATTGTGGGTCAGGTGCGCGGCAAGAAATTCATGATGTGTATTGAAAACTTGCGCAACAAAGAAAGCAAAGAGTTATTTGATGGTTCAGTGGGTGTGGGTAAGCGTATTGCCAATCACTGCCAGAAATTAGGTCTGATTGTACGCCCAGTGGGTCATATGAATGTTCTTTCTCCACCGTTAATTTTAACACGTGACCAAGTTGATTTTGTCGTTAGAACCTTACGTCATGCAATTCAAAACACGATTGCAGAGTTAAAAGCTGAAGGTCATTTATAAGTTTTATTCTCATCCAACCTTCTGGCAACCTGATCCATTTGGGTCGGTTGCTCAGTAGTTGTTTGCTTAAACAATGGTTTTGGGCAAACAACAAGATAAAAAGTCAAGAAAGACGAACTGTAATAATGGTCCTGCTGTGGTGTACACACAAGAGACAGATTAAGCCTCAAATGATGGACACAGACAAAGGCGAGTAAAAAGATGAAAAATTATATCAATGGACAATGGGCTGCAACGACAGGCAGCACCGAGATTGTGGTGATCAATCCACGCAGTGAGCAAGCACTTGCACACTTTGTGACAGCCTCAATCCATGATGTGGATGCTGCGGTTGAAGCAGCAAATCATGCTTTAGCAAGCTGGAGTAATACTAGCGCAGCGGAGCGTGCGGTATGGTTAAATAAAATTGCCGATGTACTTGAACAAGCAAAAGAAAAATTGGTTGAACTGTCACATAGCAACAATGGCAAATCACTGAGCCAAGCCAAAGCCGATGTCGAGAACAGTATTAAATGCTATCGCTACTATGCCGATTTAGTACAGAAATTTGCCTTTAGCAAAACTAGCCAAACCGATCATGGCACTGAACTCACCCATCAGCAAAATCCAGTGGGTGTGGTGGCGCTCATTACTCCGTGGAATTTCCCTTTAATTACCAGTGCATGGAAAATTGCACCTGCTTTGGCAGCGGGTTGTACTTTGGTCTTTAAACCTTCGGAATTGGTGCCATTACCAGAACTCGAATTTATTAAATTGCTGAATCAAATTAATTTTCCGCAAGGCGTTTTTAATTTAGTCCTTGGTGATGCGATTGCAGCCGAACATTTGGTCCGTCATCCAGAGGTACAAAAAGTTTCTTTCACCGGCAGTACCGAAATTGGTATTCAAGTGATGCAAGCTGCGGCAACTTCAGTCAAACGTGTCACCCTTGAATTGGGCGGTAAGTCTGCATTTTTAGTGTTAGAAGATGCCGACATTGATGATGCTGTGGAAAAAGCTGTTGGCGGTATGTTCTATAACTCAGGACAAATGTGCTCTGCCATGTCGCGTGTATTGGTGCATGAATCGATAGCTGCACAGTTTTACCAAAAGCTTAAACAAGCGACAGAAGCCATTTTGTTGGGACAAGAAGCTGAAGGTCAGTTCAGCATGGGTCCAATGACCACGCAAAAACAATTCAATAAAGTGAATGAATATTTAACACTTGCAGAACAAGAACAACTGCAAGCCTTGGTTGATGCGGAAAATATTCAATGTCCAGCGCAGGGGTTTTATATCCGTCCGCAAATTTTTATTGATGTACCAACCCACAGCCGTTTGTGGAAAGAAGAAATCTTTGGTCCAGTCATGTGCTGTCGTACCTTTAGTAGTGAAGATGAAGCTGTTCAAGTCGCGAATGACTCAGAATTTGGTTTGGCAGCCACCATCATGACAGGCTCGGTCGATCACGGTAAAACCCTTGCCAAGCGACTTCGTGCTGGACACATCTGGATTAACTCTTTCCAAATGATTCACCCAAGTTCGTTATGGGGCGGCTTCAAAAAGAGCGGCACTGGGCGTGAGCTTGGTGAGTCTGGAATGCAAAGTTATTTAGAAGAAAATGTAATTACGATTTAGATGTGGTTTTAAGGATTATTGAGAAGGAAAAGGATGCTCTTCTCAGTATATATGCAGTAAGTTGGAACAAATATTGCATTAAATCAGATACTTGCATTGCTACAGGAGTAAAAGCATGGAAGGTGAGAATAAACACAGGAGTCTATCCCTTTGGCAAGTGGTTGTCATAGGGGTCGCCTATATGGCACCAGCTACGGTCTTTGATACTTTTGGGATTATTTCAAGAGTCACCAATGGTCAAGTGCCTTTAGCCTATTTGTTGGCATTGGTTGCCATGTTGTTAACCGCATTGAGTTATGCACGTTTTAGTCGATTATCGCCCAAAGAGGGCTCAGCTTATACCTATACCACTGAAACCTGCGGTAAAACCATGGGTTTCTTTGTCGGTTGGTGTTCCTTATTGGACTATATGCTGCTACCACTGATCAATGCCTTACTTGCTGGATTTTATTTAAATTCCATTTTCCCCGATGTTTCTTATACCACTTGGGTACTCATCATGGTGGGATTGGTTACCTTGATTAATAGCTTCCGCATTAATATTCTGGCGAATTTCAGCTTTGTATTTGTAGTTGCTACTTTAATTATGATGCTGGTCTTTATCTATCTGGTAGTAACAGGTATAGGAGACTCACAAGGTTATAGCCAGGTGATGACATTGAAGCCAATGTTCAATGGTGATCCAGAACTGACCACGCTGGTCGCTGGTGTGTCTTTAGTGTGCTTTTCCTATCTAGGATTTGATGCTGTATCGACTTTGGCAAATGAAACCAAAAATCCAACCAAGACCATTCCAAAAGCGATTATTTGGACCACTCTATTGGGCGGTGCAATTTTTATCACAGTATCTTGGTTCGTGACATTACAGTTTCCAACTTTGGCGCAATTCAAAAATCCTGATGAAGCCTTACCAGAAATTGCCTTGATTGTCGGTGGCGCAGCATTTCAGACGCAATTGTTAACTGTACAAATTATGAATGCCTTTGCCTCTGGTTTAGCAACTCATGCGAGTGCTTCACGCTTAATTCATATTATGGGGCGTGATGGCATCTTCAATAAGCGCGTATTTGGATCGGTCAGTACAAAACTGGGTACACCACTTTATTCCATCTTTTTTGTAGGCTTAATTTCATTACTGGCAATTTATGTAGACCTCGCTACGGTGGTGAATTATGTCAGCTTTGGTGCCTTAATTGCCTTTACCATGGTGAATTTCTCAGTTTTCATGAAATTCTTTGTGATTAGAAAAGAACGTACTGGGTTTAAAAACCTGTTTATGAACCTATTTTTACCTTTGGCATCGGTGCTTTCTTTACTGGGTTTATGGATTAACTTGGAAAAATCAGCACTCGAATTTGGCGGAATTTGGTTATGCGTAGGAATTGTACTGGTGTTGTACAAGAAAATTAAAAGGCAGCCTATCTCATTGGGATCTCCTGTAGAGGAAGTTTCAAACAGTTAAGTCAGTGTGAGTGAACCACTTTAATTCACTAAATCAAAAAATTGAACATGTAAAAATTCAAGAGAGTGTAAAAATGGAACTTGTGGTAGAAAAGCAAAAAACAGTAAAAACCCCAAAGCAACAGGGTTTTAGTATGCCAGGCGAATGGACAGCGCAAGAAGCCGTGTGGATGATTTGGCCATACCGTACAGACAACTGGCGCAACAATGCGCAACCTGCACAACAAGCTTTTGCTCAGGTTGCCGCTGCTATTTCGAAAAAGACCCCTGTATTTATGGCAGTTCCAGTTTCAGAAATGGAAAAGGCACGTCAAACCATGCCAGCAGAAGTGACTTTGTATGAAATGGAAAGTGACGATGCTTGGACGCGTGATACAGGCCCAACCATTGTGAAAAATGCACAAGGTGAACGTTTGGGAATTGATTGGGTATTTAATGCTTGGGGCGGAGAAAATGGTGGCTTATATTTCCCATGGGACCAAGATCAACTCATTCCAAAACACATTACTGCCATGCATGAGCTAGAAACTTTCGCAACGCCATTGGTGCTTGAAGGGGGTTCAATTCATGTGGATGGTGAAGGCACATTATTAACCACAGCAGAATGCTTGCTGAATCCAAACCGTAACCCAGATTTAACACAGGATGAAATTGAAGAAATTCTGCAAGAATGTTTAGGGGTCACAAATTTTATCTGGTTACCTGAGGGGGTATTTAACGATGAAACGGATGGTCATGTAGATAACATGTGCTGTTTTGTTCGCCCAGGTGAAGTGGCATTGCACTGGACCGACGATGAAACTGATCCGCAATATCCACGCTCTGTCGCAGCACTCAAGGTGTTGGAAAATAGTCTGGATGCTCAAGGGCGTAAATTAAAAGTGTGGAAATTGCCAGCACCAGGGCCACTTTTTGCGCGTGAAAATGAAATTAACGATGTCGAAAAAGGCAATGCAATTGAGCGTGTTGAAGGCAATCGTTTGGCGGGTTCTTATGTGAATTACTTAATTAGTAACCAGCATATTATTTTCCCATTATTTGATGAAAGTACAGATGAGCAAGCTAAAGCATTGTTCCAGCAAATGTATCCTGATTACCTAATTACAGGTGTGCCTGCACGTGAAATTCTGTTGGGTGGTGGCAATATTCACTGTATTACTCAACAAATTCCAGCTTAATGTTGAACCCCAAATGAATCAGAGAAAAGCCATGTATCTACATGGCTTTTCTTTTTTACCAACAACAAAGATCTTAGAGCATTGAGTGAGACAACGGCGGTCTAATCAGAATATATTTTAATGTATAGTCCTGTATATACAAATATATGGGCAATACGTTAAGATGAATTTGATGATTTGCTACGAGCTTAGCAAATGCACAGATTCGAGCATGATTTAAACCAAGCTTTTAGTCAAATTGCCTCGAAGACGTATTTAATGTCGAGAGTATAAATCACTGAAGATGAGCATATTGTCGCGACTATTCAAGCGTTAGCTCAAGCATGTAACGGGTTAAAAATTAAAAAATCAGCCTGTTTATGGATTTGCCATCGTACAAGGGTAAACCAACAGCTTATTTCAAGTGTACGACTGATTGACCCAGACAGCCGTGATTATTTAGAAGGTAAATTTACGCTATGATTGAGTTACTTACAGCGAAGCACTATAAAAAAATGCCTTGGAAAAATGGCGCAGGCTATACCTTAGAACTGGCACGTAGTGCAGGAGAGGATTTGACCGAGTTTGATTGGCGCATTTCAATGGCAGATGTCACGACTTCAGGGACTTTTTCTCAGTTTATGGGAATGCAACGTTTTTTGACGGTATTAGAGGGAACGGGTATTGCATTAAATATTGATGGAGCAACCCACACTTTACAGACGTTGCAGTCGATCCAATTTAGTGGGGATCGTCTGGTCAGTTGTAATCTATTGGCGGGGCCAATCCGTGATTTTAATTTAATTTATTCACCACAGCATTATACTGCTCGCTACCAATGGATAGAAGATTCATCAGCTCTTGAGTTTTTCTCTTCAGCAGATGTCGTCTTTATTTTTAATCAAAGCATTTTGGCACTAGAGCTGTCTGTGGATGGTCAACCATTTAAGCTTGAGCAACACCAGAGCATCTATCTACATTCCAATCCCAATGAGAAACATCTTATTTTTTCTGCATCCGCTGTACGGCAGTGCTGCGTGATTGAATTAAGTAAAATTTAATGGAATCAAATGGACATTCAGCCAAAGACCAGACTTTTTTGATTCAAGTATCTGAGGATAAATAGTTAATCTTGCGCTTTTAAAAAAATCCCCAAAATCAGCTTTTCAACGAAGCTGCTTTATGTAATAAAGAAATGTATATACAAGCTAATACATTGATATACAGATTGGGTTGATGCTATCTTCCTGAATCTGATAATGATGATGCAATAACAAATAGATAGAAGTAAATGCAATGCTGTTTTATGGATAAACATGCATTGAGATTGAACAATATCGTGAAGCAAAGGACAAAGATGGAACTCTTACTTCAACCTGGTCAACTTACACTTGCAGACCTTCGCCAAGCCTACCTCAACCCGATTCAAGTTAAATTAGATGAAAGTGCTGCCCCAGCCATTAATGCAAGCGTGGCTTGTGTAGAACAGATTGTAAATGAAGGGCGCACCGCTTACGGCATTAACACAGGTTTTGGCCTATTGGCATCGACTAAAATTGAACGAGAAGATTTAGAACAATTACAGCGTTCGTTAGTTCTTTCGCATGCCGCAGGTGTGGGTGAGCCACTGGACGATGCCATGGTTCGCTTAATTATGCTATTGAAAGCCAATAGCTTGGCACGTGGCTTTTCAGGGATTCGCCGTAAAGTCATTGATGCGTTGTTGGCTTTAATTAATGCTGAAGTTTATCCACACATTCCTTTAAAAGGTTCAGTAGGTGCTTCAGGTGACTTGGCACCACTGGCGCATATGTCATTAATCTTATTGGGTGAAAGCAAAGCACGCTATAAAGGTGAATGGTTACCGGCAGTTGAAGCACTCAAAATTGCAGGCTTAGAACCCATTTCATTAGCAGCAAAAGAAGGTTTAGCCCTTTTAAATGGTACACAAGTTTCGACCGCTTACGCTTTACGCGGCTTATTTGAAGCGGAAGACTTATTTGCGGCTGCAACAGTTTGTGGTGGCTTAAGTGTTGAAGCAATGCTGGGTTCACGCTCACCGTTCGATGCCCGAGTTCACGAAGTGCGTGGCCAACGTGGTCAAATTGATGTAGCGGCGGCGTATCGCGACCTCTTAACAGAATCAAGTGAAATTGCCCATTCACACGAAGGCTGTAGCAAAGTACAAGATCCGTACTCTTTACGTTGCCAACCACAGGTGATGGGTGCCTGTTTAACCCAAATCCGTCAGGCGGCAGAAGTTTTAGAAATTGAAGCCAATGCCGTATCGGATAACCCACTGGTTTTTGCAGAACAAGGTGACGTGATTTCAGGTGGTAACTTCCATGCAGAACCTGTAGCCATGGCGGCAGATAATCTAGCATTGGCAATTGCAGAAATTGGTTCACTGTCAGAACGTCGTATTTCGATGATGATGGACCGTCATATGTCACAGCTTCCACCGTTTTTGGTGGCCAATGGTGGGGTTAACTCAGGCTTTATGATTGCTCAAGTGACTGCAGCAGCTTTAGCCAGTGATAACAAAGCACTTGCACATCCTGCGAGTGTTGATAGTTTGCCAACTTCAGCGAACCAAGAAGACCATGTATCAATGGCGCCGAATGCAGGAAAACGACTGTGGTACATGGCTGATAACGTTCGTGGCATTCTAGCTGTCGAATGGTTAGGCGCTTGTCAGGGATTAGACTTCCGAGAAGGCTTAAAAAGCTCGCCTAAATTGGAACAAGCCCGTAAAATCTTGCGCGACCAAGTTCCTTACTACAGTGAAGACCGTTTCTTTGCCCCTGATATTGAGCAGGCAAGTGAATTACTGGCAAGCGGTTGTTTAAATGAATTGCTGCTTTCTCGTTTATTGCCAAGTTTATAAATAGCAGGGAATCAGGTGAAAGGCTGCTCTGATCACGACCGAGATGGGGTGAAAGAGTCTACATTAAAATTTCATGACAGCATGTATGACGTGTCGTAAGGAACTCGATTTATCGCTCATCTCAAAAGGATGGGCGATAAACATTTTTAAGCTTATATTTATTTTAGCCTGTACTTGGCAAAACAGTTTGGTAAAAGCCCATTTGAACTGCCAAGAGTTGCACAAGAATACATAAAGGCTAGAAATTCATCATGAAACTACCAATTTCAATTTATGGATAACTGGTTCAGAATAGATGGAAACCAATCGTTGAGTCTTGATCTTAGGAACAGTGTATGAGTGTGATTTTACCCGTTGCCCAACGCGGAGAAGACATATTAAAACTGAAAGCAGCACCAGTTGCTGAGGCAGAATTTAATAGTGAATGGCTAATGCAATTGGCGTCTGCTATGCACGCAACCATGTTGGAGCGTAATGGTGTCGGTATTGCAGCACCTCAATTGTATATTTCTAAACAAGTGATTATTGTTGCTTCGCGTCCGAATCCTCGTTATCCCGATGCGTCTGAGATGCAGCCTGTGGTCATGATTAATCCACAAATTTTAGAGTTTTCTGAAGTGACTAGTTTGGGTGAAGAAGGTTGTTTAAGTGTGCCCAATCAACGTGCGCAGGTTGAGCGTGCACAAGCCATTCGAGTGCTTTATCACACCTTGGAAGGGGATGTTATGGAAACGACTTTTGAAGGCTTTCCAGCACGTATCGTGCAACATGAAGTAGATCACCTCAACGGTATTTTATTTGTAGACCGAGTGACAGCCTAAGCAATATTGGTCACCGTTCTATTCATCTTTATATTTAAATTGCTGCGGTGTTTGCCCTAAATGCCGTTTAAACATGGCACTAAATGCGCTTGGATTGCTGTATCCAAGTGCTCTTGAAATTTGTGCAACGGACTCTCCGTTCGCAATTTTACTTAAGGCTTGCGCAATATGCATTCGCTGCAACCATGCCCGATAGGACAGTCCAGTTTCCTTTTGGAACATCCGCATGAGCGTTCTGGCACTGGTGCCTATCTCATCTGCCCATGTGCTTAAGTCTTTATGGTGTTGAGGTTCGTGTAAGAGCGCCTGACAGATACTTAATAGCCGTTTGTCTTGCGGCCATGGAATTTGAATCGATAAAGAATTGGCTTTCTGAATTTCATCAAAAATCAGGATTTGTAATGCACGGGAAAGTTCTCTTGAACTGAGTAATTCAGACACAGCAATATGTTCAATCGCATTTAAACGAATCAATAATTCATGCAATAACTTACTGACCCGAATAATAAAGCACTGTTGACCCAATACCGATGCGGCTTGCGCTTCTATCAGTGCAGTATTCATTTTAACCCGACTTAAAGAAATCACACTATGTTCAATATGTGCAGGAATCCATAACGCACACATGGGTGGAATCAACCAAACATGATTTGGGGTAAACACTTGAATAATTCCGGTCGAGGCGTACAAAAACTGCGCTCGTGAATGGCTATGTGCAGGGGTTATTTCTCGGTAAGTATGTTCAGAGGATAGCCCTATCACCAATTCGGACATTTCCGTTTCAATTAATAAATTCGACATATCAATCTGCAATTTGTCACTTAGGCGTGGATTATTGGAAGATAAGCTCCTGAATGACATTTTACAATATTTGTTGAAATATCAATGATTGGAGTTTTTCAGCTATGACGTCTTCAATACAGGCGAAGGAAAGCATGGATGAAGCTGTGGCAAATCTTCAGCCACAAGGAATGATTGTAAAAATTGTGGGTGCTGTGGCAGTCGCACATCTACTGAATGACTTGATTCAAGCCGTTCTCCCTGCAATTTATCCGATGCTGAAAACCAATTTCTCGCTGAGCTTTGCGCAAGTTGGACTGATTTCATTGGTTTATCAAATAACTGGGTCATTGCTGCAACCTTGGATTGGTCTTTATACCGACAAAAAACCTAAACCATATTTGTTGCCACTGGGTATGTTAGTGACCTTAAGTGGTATTTTATTGTTGGCATTTTCACCTAGTTTTACGGTATTACTTATCGGGTCTGCTCTGATTGGGGTGGGGTCATCCACCTTTCATCCTGAAGCTTCCCGCGTGGCGCGTATGGCATCGGGTGGGCGTTTTGGTACAGCACAATCGACTTTTCAGGTAGGTGGTAATACGGGTACAGCGATTGGACCTTTATTGGCGGCGTTGATTATTGTGCCATTTGGACAACATGCCGTGGCCTTATTGATTGTATTTGCGCTGCTGGCCATTTGGGTATTGTTTGGTGTGAGTTGTTGGAGCATCAGCCACAGTAAAAAACAGTTGGCTGCCAAGGCTCAGCAAGTTCAAAGCAAATTACATGGACGTCAATTGGTTATTGCGCTGTCGACCATTTGTGTGTTGATGTTTGCTAAATTCACTTATATCGCCAGTATCAGTAATTACTTTACCTTTTACTTGATGCATAAATTCCATATCAGTTTGCAAAGTGCTCAGTTGCATTTATTTGCCTTCTTGGCTGCGGTGGCACTGGGTACATTTGCAGGTGGGCCAATTGGCGACAAGATTGGTCGTAAAGCAGTGATTTGGGTGTCCTTTGTTGGCATGGCACCGTTTGCTTTAATGATGCCTTTTGCCAATTTATTTTGGACCACAGTATTGTCAGTCATAACAGGTTTAGTACTGTCTTCTGCCTTTGCTGCCATGGTGGTCTATGCGCAAGAAGCTGTGCCTGGACGGGTCGGCATGATTGCAGGCTTAATGTTCGGCTTAATGTTTGGCGTGAGTGGCATTGCAGCAGCAGGGTTAGGATATTTAGCCGATGTAAAAGGCATTGAGTGGGTGTTTGCTGTGTGTTCATTGTTACCATTATTGGGCTTTGCCACTGCATTTTTACCGAAGACCAAAGCAAACTAAACCGAATACCGCAGAACTTTAGGTTTAGACGCGCTATCTTGTAGGAAGAATAGGATGGCGCGTTTGTATTTGGGTAGGGGTTGTCATTAAATTCTCGATGCACTCAATCTTTGTGTGCTTTGATTTTGGAGGATCAATGCCATGACTACTTCCAATGCAGTAATAAAATTTTCCTTAGGCTTGGAGCAACTGAGTTTTGAGCTTGATGGGCAGCACTTTCAGATTGATAAAGGCTTACGATTCATACAATCGAATAGTATGCGTCATGAAGTACTGGATGAACTTGCTATCGAATTAATGATTTATGTGATTGAAGAACTATTAGAATCGGTTCCTATTCATTATGCGCAGCCTAAAAGTGCAATCAGTGCAGATGCTTTATTTCAGGAAGTTCTGACTTTATTTTTTCCAAATCAGCACAGCATAGACCGTATACAGCTTGAAAGTGGCTTTAATGAGTTCATTACGCGTCGTGAATATTATGTGTGTAAAGTGGCAGAACAGGGTATTTTTAGTTTGGTTTACTTTGTATTTTTACGCGAGATGATGCATCACTGGAATGTGTTAAACATCCAGTGCGAATCGCTTGAAACTGTTAAATCGAATTAAAAACGTAAAAAATAAGGAATAACTGATAATACAATACCAATGCCACTCAGTAGGAAATTGCTTTCAATAAAATAAGGAAAAACCATGAGAACCAGACCGACTACAAAGGGCACAGTCATTTTTTGCTTTTTTCCATACAAAAAATAGCCTAAACCAATTGAGCTAAAGATAACACCGAGAAAAAGTTGGGTTGTGTTCATGATGATGTTTCGTGCATTGTTATTCTCTGGTGGATATTATGCCAAGATTCTTAAAAGAATATTTAAAAAAAGAGCGTCGTGATGCAACCTTATAACAAGAACTTAAAACTTCCATCGCGTGATTTACGCAACAATATGACCGATGCGGAACAACTGCTATGGCAGAGGTTAAGGCGTAAACAGATTTTAGGATTGCAGTTTTATCGGCAGAAGCCAATTCTTAACTTTATCGTGGACTTTTACTGTCCAACAGTGAATTTGGTCATTGAGTGTGATGGCGGGCAGCATTACACAGAAGATGGATTGGAGGCTGATCAGGCAAGAGATGAGGCTTTAAGTGAGTTGGGGCTTGTGGTGGTGAGGTTTAGTAACAGGCAGATTTTGACTGAAACTGATGCTGTGGTGGAACAGATTTATTTATATTGTTTGAAAGAATCTCCCTAAATCCCTCTTTAAAAAAGAGGGACTTCACGTGAATTTGATGATGGTTTTTGATTCGTGAGGCTCCTCCCTTTTCTAAAGGGAGGTTGGGAGGGATTTGAGTTTAAATAATGGAAGTTCTTTTTTTTTAATGTTATAAATCAGCAATACAACAAGCATTGCTATGTAGAAAATTATGGATATATTTGATTTTATTAATAATTATAAAAACCATCCTGTACTCTTTATTGGTACAGGTTTTAGTTTACGTTATCTTGAAAATTCATACTCATGGGAAGGGCTTCTAAAACAAATTGCATTTGAATTAAAAGGAAACAATGAGTTTTTTTATGATCTAAAAGGACGAGTTTACGACAGAAAATCAGGAAACTATGATTTCATGCAATTAGCTTCTTTTTTACAGGAGGAATTTAATCGTCAAGTTTCTGAAGATCGTAATGGAAAGTTCAAAGATATAAATGATGAATATTATCGTAAAAGTGGTGAAGGCATTACTTCTGATAAATTTAAAATTTATATAGCTTCATTATTAAAAAATTTAGATAAAAGAAATGGAAAGAGCGATGAGTTGGAAGTATTTAATTTGTTGTCCAAAAACATATCATCAATAATCACAACAAATTATGATAAATTAATAGAAGATGTTACAGATTTTGAACCGTTAGTTGGAAATAATATATTATTAAGTAATCCCTATGGTTCGGTATATAAAATTCATGGAAGTGTTGATAATCCAGAAGAATTAGTTTTTACGACAGAAGACTATGCAGATTTTGATCAGAGATATGATTTAATTCGAGCACAATTAATTTCTCTATTTGTTCATAATCCAATAGTATTTTTAGGTTACAGTGTTAATGATACAAATATAAAAAAAATTCTAAGTACTATTTTTAAATATGTACAATTTAATTCAGAACAAGCAGAATTAATAAGAAATAATTTTTTACTTGTAGAATACCAAGAGGGATCAGATTCTTTAGAAATATTAGATCATGATATTGATGTACATGGTTATCCTTTACGAATAAATAAACTTAAAACAGATAACTATATTGAATTATACCGTGCATTAGAGTCATTAAGCTTACCAGTATCAACTTATGAAATTAGACGTGTATTAGATAATGTTAAGGATATAACTTCAGGTGGAACCATAAAAGTTAGTATTGCAGAGGATATTGATCAATTAAAAAATTCAGAAAGAATATTGGCTATTTCTCCAAAGTCTAAATCTACTATTGAATATACATATACGGATTCATCGCAGTTAATAATTGATTATTTTGATATTATTGCAAATGAAAGTGAAAATTTGATAAAGTTGATCGATGAGTTCCCAATAGCTAAATCACATTGGTTTCCTATCTTTGGGTTTGTACATCTAGTTCCTGATTTGCAAAAAGCAGAGATTCTAAAAGTTCAGCAAAAATTAAAGCTTACAAATAATCTGAAAACTAGTTTAAGTAGATTTGATGTTCACAGCTTAAATAATATTGATGATATTTTGTCTACTAAAAATATTCCTGAAAGCTATAAAATTGATTATATATTTTATAAAGTTTTTAATAATTCACTTTCGCCTGATGATTTAAAAAATTATCTAGTAAAAATTGATGGTGATTTAGATTCAAATTATAAAAAATTATTATGTCTTTATGATTTTAAAAAATATGAGACTTTATAAATCCCTCCCAACCTCCCTTTAAAAAAGGGAGGAGCTGTCACGTAATTCAAGTGATACGCGAAAGTCCCCCTCTTTTTAAAAGAGGGGTTAGGGGAGATTAATTTTTAAAAAATCCCCTCACTAGAGGGGATTTTTTATTTTAAATTATGCAATTGAATCATCCAAATTCGGCGCTAACCAGCGCTTCGCTACATCCAGTGACCAACCTTTACGCTTTGCATAATCTTCAAGTTGGTCTTGAGAGATTTTGCCCACGTTAAAGTATTCACTTTGTGGGTGCGAATAATAGAAACCACTCACAGAAGAAGGTGGCATCATCGCAAAGTGTTCAGTCAACTTGGTACCAATCTTTTCTTCAGAACCTAACCAATCAAACAACACCGCTTTTTCAGAATGTTCTGGGCAAGCAGGGTAACCTGGTGCAGGGCGAATACCGACATACTTCTCTTTAATCAGTTCTTCATTGCTCAAAGTCTCATCGGCTTTATAGCCCCAGAACTCTTTACGGATACGCTCATGCAAATGTTCTGCAAAGGCTTCGGCAAAACGATCCGCTAAAGACTGAACCAAGATTGCAGAGTAATCATCACCTTTGGCTTTATATTCATTCGCCAATTCCTCTGCACCAAAGATTGATACCGTGAAACCACCAAGATAATCGGTATTGTCTTTAGAAGTGCTAATAAAGTCCGCTAAAGATAAGTTTGGTTTGCCTGTGACTTTGTCAGATTGCTGACGAATATGCTCAAAGGTATGCGTAACGTTTTGACCCGCTTCATCAAATACACTGACTGTATCCGCACCCGTACGTTGTGCAGGGTATAAACCAAACACGGCACGGGCATCGAAACGATTATTCTCGATGATGTCCTTAAGCATTGCTTGCGCTTGGTTGTACAAATCTGTTGCAGCTTCACCGACTACTTCATCTTCTAAGATTTTCGGGAATTTACCCGCCAAACTCCAAGAAATAAAGAATGGTGTCCAGTCGAAATACTCCACCAACGTTGTCAACGGATAGTTGGTAATGACTTGTGTGCCTAGAGTATTTGGAATCGGTGGCACATAGTTCGCATCCACTTTAAAGCCATTTTCAATCGATTCGGCATAACTCAGTTTGGCTGCTTTCGGTTGTTTGTTGGCTAAGCGTTCACGAATCTTGGCATATTCAGCGCGATGCTCGGCAATAAAGTTGCCACGCATTTCTTTTGATAACAGGGTCGTTGCCACACCCACAGCACGAGAAGCATCGGCAACATAGATCACTGCATCATTTGAATATTGCGGATCAATCTTCACTGCGGTATGTGCTTTCGAAGTGGTTGCACCGCCAATCAATAACGGAATGTCAAAACCTTTACGTTGCATTTCTTTCGCAACAAACACCATTTCATCTAAAGATGGGGTGATTAAACCTGATAAACCGATGATGTCACACTTTTCATCAATCGCGGTTTGCAAGATTTTTTCCGCAGGCACCATCACGCCCAAATCGACAATGTCATAACCGTTACAGCCTAAAACCACGCCAACAATATTCTTACCAATATCATGAACGTCGCCTTTTACCGTTGCCATCAACACACGGCCTTTAGATTGTGCATTGCCTTTTTCGGCTTCGATGTACGGGTTAAGCCAAGCCACAGCTTGTTTCATCACACGCGCAGATTTAACCACTTGAGGTAGGAACATTTTGCCTGAACCGAACAGGTCGCCGACCACGTTCATACCATCCATCAATGCGCCTTCAATCACATCCAGTGGACGTTTGGCTTTTAAACGGGCTTCTTCAGTATCTTCATCAATATAAGTGGTGATGCCTTTGACCAATGCATATTCAAGGCGTTTTTCAACAGATTCATTGCGCCATTCAAGGTTTTCAGCTTCACGCTGAGCGCCAGTATGACCACGGAATTTTTCTGCGACTTCAAGCAGTTTCTCTGTGGCGTTTTGACCTGATTCTCCTTGGTTCTGATTCAGAACAACATCTTCAACCGCATCTTTCAGTTCTTTTGGAATATCGTCGTAAATCGCCATTTGACCAGCATTCACGATCCCCATGGTCATGCCTTGTTTGATGGCATGGTAAAGGAACACAGAGTGAATCGCTTCACGCACAGGTTCATTACCACGGAATGAGAACGATACGTTGGATACACCGCCTGAAATCATGGCATGTGGTAGGTTTTGTTTGATCCAACCTGTGGCTTCAATAAAATCGACGCCATAGTTATTGTGTTCTTCAATCCCTGTTGCAACGGCAAACACGTTCGGGTCAAAAATAATATCTTCAGCAGGGAAGCCCACTTCATTGACTAGAACATCATAAGAACGTTTACAGATTTCGCGCTTACGTGCAGCGGTGTCTGCCTGACCTGTTTCATCAAAAGCCATTACAATAATCGCAGCACCGTACTGACGGCATAGGCGAGCTTTTTCAACAAACTCGTCATAACCTTCTTTCAAGGAAATCGAGTTAACAACAGGTTTACCTTGTACACATTTTAAGCCTGCTTCAATGATTTCCCATTTTGATGAGTCAATCATGATTGGCACACGAGAAATATCAGGCTCAGATGCCACTAGATTGAGGAAATGTACCATCGCATTTTGCGAATCGAGCATCCCTTCATCCATGTTGATATCAATAATTTGTGCACCAGCTTCAACTTGTTGCTGTGCAACTTCTAAAGCTTCGGCAAAGTTTTCTTCACGAATTAAGCGTAAGAATTTTTTTGAACCTGTAACGTTGGTACGCTCACCCACGTTAACGAATAATGAGTCATCATAAATGTTAAATGGCTCTAAACCACTCAAACGACAGGCAGGCTTTGTTTCAGGAACTTGGCGTGGCTGAATGTCTTTCACTGCATTATAAATGGCACGAATATGGTCTGGTGTGGTACCACAGCAACCGCCTGTAATATTGATCAAACCACTTTCAGCAAATTCCTTGATGAACGCTGCAGTTTGTTCAGGTGTTTCATCATATTCACCAAAAGCGTTGGGTAAACCTGCATTTGGATGCGCTGAAACAAAGGTATCTGCAACATCGGCAATGGTTTTGACGTGTGGGCGCATGGCATCTGCACCCAAGGCACAGTTAAAACCAATCGAAAGTAAATCACCGTGACGCACCGAGTTCCAGAACGCTTCTGCCGTTTGACCTGTTAAGGTACGACCTGAAGCATCGGTAATGGTGCCCGAGATCATGAGTGGAAGTTCACGACCAAGTTGTTTAAACACTTCCTTCACCGCAAAGATTGCGGCTTTACAGTTTAAAGTATCGAACACAGTTTCGATCAAGATAATGTCTGCACCACCTTCGATCAGCGCATGAGTTGCTTCAATATAGTTTTCTTTGAGCTCATCAAAGGTAATGTTACGAAATGCAGGGTCGTTGACATTGGGTGAAATCGAACAGGTACGTGAGGTTGGGCCAAGTACGCCTGCAACAAAACGAGGCTTGTCTGGAGTTGAATATTTTTCACAAGCTGCTTTGGCTAAACGTGCGGCTTCACGGTTAATTTCAGGAACCAAATCTTCCATGTGGTAGTCAGACATTGAAACACGGGTGCCGTTAAAGCTGTTGGTTTCAATAATGTCTGCACCCGCATCGAGGTAAGCTTCATGAATACCTTGGATAATTTGTGGCTGTGTCAGCACTAAAAGGTCATTGTTACCTTTGAGGTCATGCGCCCAATCTGCAAAACGTTCACCACGATAATCTTCTTCTTCGAGCTTATGGCGCTGAATCATGGTGCCCATCGCACCATCAATGATTAATATACGCTCAGCGAGAAGTTTTTTAAGGGTGGTAAGCGTGGACATAAATAACCCCAATACACGGCAAGTCTTGAAATGGGGCATATTTTAGCAGAACTCAGGCCTAATTTTATTTTAATTCAGCTTTTTGACTGTCAAGTTAGCCATATTCATGTAAGAAATCAGAGTTATTTGGCGATTTCATTGAAATGCAATATTACATAGGCATGATGAATCGGTTTCAATTTCAAGGTGAAAGCGCATCAGAGAATGATAATTTTTTTTACAATTCTGAAAATCAACTACTTTTTTGCATGAAATATTTTTTTGTTATAAGTATTTGAAAAAAACAGATTTAAAGCCAAAAATCCTCCCCATCGTAGCGCGGAGTGATTTAAAACAGGTCAATTGTTAAAAATTTGGCTTTATATGACACCTGTTTGTCATATAATTGTCACAATTTAATTTAACAATAAGGGGATTTTATTATCCTCTTAACCGTCTGCATGAATTCAAAAACTCCTCCCGTCCAAGATCGTATGCATTCAGCATCGAACAAGTCGACGAATGTGCATGTTCCAACACCGAAGTTTTTTATGCCGGTGTTTTTTACGGTCATTATTGCGACCCTCATTTATATTGGGTTTCAGGTATCTGCGGACTTGTCGCATGTACCACCATTAAGTTTGTATTCTGTTATTCTTTTAGCGACGGCATTATTGATTGCACTAGGCTTTGAGTTTGTGAATGGTTTCCATGACACAGCCAATGCAGTTGCAACAGTGATTTATACCAATGCTCTTTCTGCACCTGTTGCAGTAATGTGGGCTGGTTTTTGTAATTTCCTTGGGGTTATGGTTGCGAGTGGTGCGGTTGCTTACGGCATTATCGCTTTACTGCCAGTTGAACTGATTATGAATGTGAGTTCAGGGGCAGGCTTCGCTATGGTCTTTGCCATGCTGATTGCTGCCATTCTGTGGAATTTAGGCACTTGGTTCTTGGGTATTCCTGCATCAAGCTCGCACACTTTAATTGGTTCTATTTTGGGTGTAGGGATTATGAACTACCTATTACACTCGGGTAGTGGTGCCAGTGGCGTCGATATGGACCAAGTGATGAAAGTGGGTAAAGCATTACTGTTTTCTCCTTTAATTGGTTTTGCATTTGCGGCTGTTGTTTTCTTATTGGTGAAAAAAGTTTTCAAGCGTCAGCTCGAATTATTTCAACCACCTGAAGGCAATAAACCACCACCGCCACTGATTCGTGCCATTCTCATTTTTACCTGTACAGGTGTAAGCTTTGCACATGGTTCAAATGACGGTCAAAAAGGCATGGGCTTAATCATGTTAATTTTGATTGGTTTGGTACCATTGGCTTATTCACTGAACAAGAATTTAGACTCAGCACATATCCAGTCATTTGAGAAATTGTCATCGCAAGCTGCGGTTGCTATATATCCTGCACATGCAGATATTTCAGACGAGCAGGCGCGTCAAACCATTACGACTTATATTCAAACCAAAGAAATGACCCCAGAAGTCGTACCTGCTTTGGCAAGTTTGACCGACCATTTGGGTGACCGTGTTGCTCAATATGGAGACTTGAAAAATATTCCTGAAGGTGCAATTTCATCTATCCGCAATGATATGTATTTGAGCACAACTGCGTTCAAGCGTTTGGATAAAGCAGACCAGTTACCTGCTATGCCCGAAGCTGAGAAAAAGGTGGTAAAAGAGTACCGTAGTCATTTAGATAGCTTCTTACAGTACATTCCAACTTGGGTAAAAGTTGCAGTAGCTTTGGCTTTAGGTCTAGGGACAATGGTGGGCTGGAAGCGTATTGTGGTGACTGTTGGTGAGCGTATTGGTAAACATCACATGACTTATGGTCAGGGCATGTCTGCTGAACTTGTGGCAATGTCAACTATTGCAGCAGCGGATGGTTTTGGTATGCCAGTGTCTACAACACACGTATTAAACAGTGCGGTTGCAGGGACAATGGTTGCGAACAAGTCAGGCTTGAATTTTGCTACTGTCAAAACAATTCTTTCGGCATGGATTTTTACACTTCCTGCCACCATTTGTTTATCTGGTGGTTTATACTGGATTTTCCTCCAGTTCGTCTCTTAAAGTCTTTAAGATACGAAATAAAAGCGCTGCATCGTCAGCGCTTTTTTTGTGCCTGTTGGATTGTTTAGTGGGTACATTGGGTTGAAAATAATTATGCATCTGTAAGCACTAGTGTTGGGTCAATAGCTATAGATCTGGAAATGGAGTAAGCGGAGATTGATTGTGTTAGTTACTCGGAAATTGAGCGTGATTGAAGCTTATGAATTGAATAGGCATAAGATTGGTATAGCAAGATGAATGAAATTTAATGTTTTGGATTTAACTGAGTACAGACCAAGCATGTGAAATAGTTTGTTTGAACTATTAATCGAGTAGAAATAAAAAAACCTCAAGAAATCTTGAGGTTAATTTTTTAAAAAGAATGGTGGTTGTCTATATTTGATTATTCCAGATCAACGATTTGTCCTTGATCGTTATGATGAACCACAGTGATTTTATGCTGTCGAGATTGTTCAATTTTTTGGTTGCTGAGCTCGAAATAATCGGCATACTGCTGTGTAGTTAAAGACTGTTCTGACTCTATTTTAACACTTGCAGAAGGTATAAATCGGTTCCAGAGCAATAAAACAGCACTACAGAGCAGCAGTTCTATGCCACCATATTCAAGGCTTATACTCAGTGCATTTAAGAGATGATGCACCGCTACACTTTTCTGTAATTGTATAAGAATCCAGACCAGCAAGAAGGGACGCCAAAGCATAAACCATGCACCCCACATTAATGCCGTAGTGGTGTTGGACATATAGCGTTTATGCCAAGGCAGTAGATGACGCAAATCAATCACTAAATCATGTTGAGATTTCATTTTGAGATACTCTAATCGTGTTGAGTGTTATAAACGAACACCACGGTCTGGGCTTACCCAGCGCGCGCGTTTATCTTCACCACGTAACAACACTTTTGGAAAAGCCATAATGGTGGCCCCAAGGGTAATGAGCCAGAATACAAATGGATACCAAATCATCCAGAAGTAGTTTTTGCCTAAATTCGGTTCATATCTACTATCCATCCATTTGCTTAAAGCAAACTGAATAAGACAGGTCGCTCCCAGTAATACACCACTGCCATAAGGTAAGAATGGAGAGCTAATACTACTCAATGCAGCTATTGGGAAAATAAAATGCACAAGCCACAAAATGGCCAATAATAACATTAAATAGGACCAAACCAGCGTTAGACAAAGTTCTAACATGAGTGGCCATAAGAAATTTAACTTCGGTTGAATGAATACATCCAAATTTTTGATTAAGACCTGAGCGCCACCCATTGCCCAACGTAGACGTTGTTTCCAAAGCCCAGAAAGCGTTTCAGGCATTAAAATCCACACCAGAGCGTTTGGTTCAAACTGGATGTCCCAACCCGCACGCTGCAATTTCCAAGTGATGTCGATGTCTTCGGTGAGCATGTTTGGCGACCAATATCCCACTTGATGTACGGCACTTTTACGAAATGCAGTAATCACTCCCGATACCGTAAATAGCCGTCCGAAGGTACGCTGTGCACGTTTGATCATCCCCACAATTGAAGAAAACTCACCCACCTGAATTCGTCCCAAGAGTGTTGAGCGGGTACGAATCCTTGGATTGCCTGTCACCGCTGCAATTTTTGGATTTGCAATGAAGTGTTGCATCATCCATGTTGCAGCATGCGGGTCGAGTAGGGCATCGCCATCTATCCCTAATAGAAATTCTGCTTCTGTTACAAGGCTACCTGCTTGCAAAGCCATGGCTTTGCCTTGGTTTTGCGCAAGATGTACCACACGTAAACGTTCATGTTGATGTGCCAATCGGTTCAATACTTCAGCGGTGTTGTCCGAACTACCATCATTAATCGCAATGACTTCAAAATTCGGATAGTCGAGTTTTAAGGCATGGCTAATGGTTTCTTCTGCATTGTCCCCCTCATTAAAACAAGGAATTAATACCGCAACCAATGGGTAATGCGGTAGAGCCTCAGGTTGTTGATAGGCAGGTTGTTTGCGTTCTTTACGATAGAAAATTAGTGCACCTAACATCCACAAGTAAGACATAAACAAGGGGTAATAAAATACAAAGTTGAGTGCGTGATGCAGCCAAAGATTGAAATGAGGGAACATGCTCAACTCCCTTTATGGAATTAATTGAGAAGATTTGGTTGCAAAAACATCATGCATGACTTTTGGGTCTGGATGTCCTTGAATTGGGTCGTCAGGGTAATAGGCAACATGCATAACCCCTTGGGTATATAAGGACTGAATTGTGCTTGCCAGTTCCTGTGAAGGAATTTTCTGATTGTTACGCCAGTTGGTAGCTTGCAATTCAAAGACTGTTTTTTTCATGCCATTCGGGAAAGATTTAACTCGTTGTACGATGTCACGATAAAACTGATCTGCATCAGGTGCTTGTTCCATATAAGGCATTGCCATAATCGCAGTGAAGTCGTAACGTTTTAAGGACTCTTCAAGTGACTGTGAATACCAGTTTTCCGCATAAGGTTTTAATGCCACTTGCGCATATAAATTACGTGCAGTAAGCAGGAAGGGTTCGTACTGACGGACTTGGCCAGCAAGTTGCATGGCAAAGTCATCAATGGTTTTGGTTTTATATGCTGTCCACTTTTGCAGTAATGCATCATCGGCACGAATTTTCGCTAAATCAGTCGGTAAACCTTGTGCTGCATAGGCCGTTAAAGCATTTGGGCTGGCATCTTCATAATCGGATAAGGTGGTATCGTCATGGAACAGAATGCCATTAAACGGTGTAGATTTTGCTAAATCTTGATAGATCTCACTGATGGTTTGGCGTGCGCGTGGAGAATAAGGCGATAAACGTAAATAACCCATGTTTAAATGATCTTGGCTGACTTGTTGGGTCTCAACCACATCTTTGCTGACAGGATCGGTTTGAGGGAGTTCCCATGCCAAAAGTGGCATCCAAGCATAAATACGGCTGACTTGGGTTCGAGTCTGAATTTGCCAAGCCACATGATTAAATAGATCGGCACGCATAGGTAAATGACGATTTGGGAAATACACCATATTGGCAGAACCATCGCCATCAGAATCTGAAAATGCTTGTAGATAGACGGTATTGACCCCCATAGCACGAATGCGATCGAGCAAAATGCCCAGATTGCGTTCTTGTTGTTTAGGATTAGGGTCATAAACATAGTCTAAATCGATATGCATGATTTTTTGTGGGCGGTTGTTATCGCCCAAATTCATTTCACGATTTTTGATTTCTTGTGCCAGATCGGCTGTGCTCATATTGCCTTCAACCAAAATACGGTTCAGCGTTTGCAAAGAACCATGCACATGATCGGGGCCATCATCCAGAGTGATGGTAATTGGCATACCTAACTGTTTTGCAATATTCACATCCTGCATGTTATAGCGACCATAGGGCCAAACCATGACACGTGGTGCTTTTAAACCGTGAGCTTGGAGTAGCTCATTGTTGTGTTTTAAGTCTTGTGTAATACGGGTGGTATATTGCTGATCATTTTCATAGCGTTGGTGTTTTGCATCATATTCACGTGTAATAGCCGCAGGTTCAGAGTTACCTTGCGGATTGGCATTAATGCCACGATGTAAATTAAAACTGTGATTCCCAATTTCGACCAAACCACTGTCTTGCATTTCTTTCAGTTCAGCCCAAGTCAGAATTTTGTCGCGTGAGATAACGTCATCGCCAAAATGTACAGGTTGATTGGCCTTAGGAGTGAGCCATGAACCAACAACAGCAAGAACTACAGGAATATGTTTAGCTTTTAGGATAGGGTAGGCATGAGTGTAGAATGATTGATAACCATCATCTACCGTCAATAACACGGGTTTACTTGGCAAACGGTATTTGCCTTGGTGAGCTTGAATCAATTGGTTGACATTGACAAAGTGAAAACCATTGTTTTGTAGCCAGTCAAGGTGCTGACTAAACTGTTGTGGTGTTACTGCATAGTCAGGAATAAGGGCATTTTTTTGATCGGTAATTTCATGATAACCAATAATGGTCAGAGTAGAGGGGTCAACCTTGAGTGGCTCGGCGGCCATACTGAATGATGCGCTGAGCGAACACAATAATCCTAGCGAAAGGGGAAACCAAGGAGATAAAAAGCGAGCTGGCATAGCAATATCTTCTAAAAAACTTTTAGTACGGGAGATTAGCGATCACAAAAACTCAACATTGTTCTTATTTTTGAGAGTCGACTAAGGTCTTTTGTTCATTGCGCATTTATAAATTCTGAACCTGAAAATTTTCTTAAAAAATGCATTTTTAAAAGAGCTGATACAGAATAAAAACAATTCATTGCAGATTTATTGCATTGGGATGGGATTATGTCGAGTAATTGTAAGAAGGTTATTCGTGTGGAAATAAAAAACCCAGTGCTAACACCGGGGTTTTTAATTGAACTTGAATATGCGTTCTTAGGTAATTTTCTGTAAGATTTGCAAGAGCACATCAAATTCGCTTTGCAAGGGTGTGCTCTTACGGGTAATTAATGCCAATGTACGACTTGGTGCATCTTGAATAGGTTTTACAATCAAGTCTGAGTTGGCTTTAATCATATTGGTATGCAATGCAATTTCAGGCAATAAAGTAAAGCCCAAGTTCGCAGAGACCATTTCAATTAAAGTGGGTAATGAACTTGCCTTTAAACGATGATCATTTTTACGTTCGCCAATTGGGCAAGCACTTAAAGCATGATCACGTAAGCAATGTCCTTCTTCCAACAACATTAAACGTGATAAATCTAAATCTTCCAGCGTTACCGCTTGCGTCGAGCGTTGGTCAGATTTGTGGCACACCAAGAACAAGTCTTCTTTTGCAATTTCAGCAACTTTAAGTCCACGCGTGTCAAATGGCAGCGCCAACAACACCATGTCTAAATTACCATGTTCAAGTTTTTCAACAATTTTTTCGCTTTGTGCTTCATGCAAATGCAACTGAATTTTAGGCAGTTGCTTATGCACTTCATCAAGTAATTGCGACAGAATAAAAGGCGCAATCGTTGGAATAACACCTAAATGTAGATCACCAGTCAAAGGCTCACTCATTTCACGACTTAAACGCATCAAGTCTTGAGCATCAGCAAGTAGAACACGGGCTCGGGCGACAACTTGTTCGCCAAGCGGGGTTAAACGTACATTTTGGCGATCGCGTTCAACGAGGACGCCACCCAGTAAGCGTTCAAGTTCCATGATCCCACCTGAAAGAGTAGATTGGGTCACGAACGAACGACGCGCCGCTTCAGTAAAGTGCAGCGTTTCAGACAGTGTTACAAGGTATGACAGCTGTCTCAGGGATGGTAATGCAGCCATAGTGTCCTAATTTTAAGATTTAAAATGATGAGCAAATAATCCGCTAAGATGAGGAATGAAATGCGGAGGGATATCATGCCCCATTCCATCAATTAATTCAAATTTAGCGCCTGTAATTGCTTTTGCAACAGCTTTACCATGACTAGGCGGGAGCAAGCGATCACGTGAACCATGAACCACAAGGGTCGGTTGTTGAATCTGCTTATCCAGTTGTAGCAAGGAGCCTGTACATAATATTGCTAAAAACTGTTGAAGTACACCCGCTGGGTAATAACTTCGTTGATATAATTTACGAGCGGTTTGCATGGTTTCAAGCTGATTGATATAACCAGGTGAACCAATAATATTAAAGACTTTTAAGCTGTGGTTAATAATCCCTTCCTCATCATTCGATTCTGGTCGGCCAATAAGACTGAACAATTGCTTTGGAAAAGGAGGTGGGAGTAAGGGTTGATTGTTGCTGGTAAACACCAGTCCTAATTTACTGACTTTATCTGGATTTTTTGCGGCCAAAATCTGCGCGATCATCCCACCCATGGATGCACCCAGTACAAAGACGTTTTCCAGTCCCATCCGCTCAATGAGCAAGGCGGCATCATCAGCCATATCATGTAAATTATAAGGCGCACCTTGGTTTTCTAAACCCAGTGCAAAACGCCCCATTAATTTAATTGTATTTAGACGTGGTCCCTGATGGCGTATTTTAGAAGACAAGCCAATATCACGGTTATCGTAACGAACGACCCGATAGCCATGATCAATCAGTGTTTTACAAAAGAAATCGGGCCAGAATAATAATTGAGCGCCCAAACCCATAATCAGTAAAATGGTTGGATGGTCAGGTTGACCGCCAACTTCGACGTGTAATTCAATTCCATTCCCCAAGTTTACCTTGGTTTCATGCATAAACGGGGTATAAGGTGAATTTTTGAATTGTAATACGCTATTCATTCTTCTTTCTCCCCTAAAGAGGACATTCAAAATGTGAACGTCCCCTATATTTTGAACTTAAACTGATACAGGAATCAAGTCTGGAACTAACTTTGTGAGTGCCAAACGTTGTTTCGCTGCAGTTGCACCTAACAGGACAAAACCGCGTAAAGTTCCTGAACTATCAAGTGCTTTGGCTAACATGCCATCATCAAACTCTTCAGTTTCCCAATTCACGTCAGCATCAATTGGTGCAGGTAGAACCGTGAGTGGTGCCGCAGGCGTTTTGACGGCTACAGGCATCGCAGGATAATGTACTGCGGTATGCTCACCATTTAAGGTTTTTGCCAGTGCGCGTGCTTGCTGCATAATTGGCATGACATAAGGCAATAACGTTCCATTTACTTCTGCACAGTCACCTACGGCATAAATATTGGATAAATTTGTTTCTAGATGGCTATTGGTTAATATGCCGCGGCTGGTCTGAATATTGCCTGTTTTAGCTAAACTAATATTCGGCTGTAAACCAATTGCTGAAAGCACTATATCAGCGATTACAGATTGTCCATTGGCCAAAGTGACAAGATAATCACCATTTTCGACCTTAGATACTTTCTCAACCGTTGTGCCTAAAACAAAATGGATGCCTGTTTCTTCCAGATTTTCTTGGAACGCCGAAGCAATGTGCGCAGGCAGTAGGCGACCTAAAGGTTGTGCTGCTAAATCAATGACTGTGGCATGATGCCCTGTATTTTGTAGATCATTGGCGAACTCGCAGCCAATTAATCCTGCACCTAAAATCACCACACGTTGATCTTGGCATTGATCAAGGCTTGCACGGAATGCTTTGTAGTCATTAAGGGAGTTGACCACATGAATATCGTCACTACCATTTCCAGCAATGGCGAGACGGATTGGGTTTGCACCTACCGCAAGAATCAGTTTTGCATAGTCCAACGTACTCGATTGTCCATCTTTTTCTAAGATGAGTTGATGTTGCTCGCTACGGATTTCTTTAACCCAGGTATGGGTTTCGATGCGCATATTGAGTTGTGAACTCATTTTTTCAGCATCGCCCAAGGCGATTTGTTCAGGAGATTTTTTGCCTGCTAATGCATTAGATAAGGTTGGCTTCGCATAATTGCTGGCATCATCTGCGGTAATCATAATAAGTTCTTGTTCCGCATTGAGTTTACGAAACTCACGTGCCACGGTATAGCCAGCCATGCCTGAACCAATGATAACGATAGGCTGCATTTTTTTCTCCAAGAATAAGGTGTAAAAAAAGACCACTAGAAGGGTCTTTTAGTTATTATTAAATTTCAATCATTTCAAAGTCGGCTTTAGAAACACCACAATCTGGGCAAGTCCAGTCATCTGGAATATCGTCCCATTTAGTGCCTGCAACAATACCATCTTGCGGCCAGCCTTCTGCTTCGTCGTAAATCCATCCACAAACGATGCATTGATACTTTTTCATCTGATTCTCCAATTCTGATCGGGTCAATTTAGATCAGCAATAACTCATATACCGCATGGCTCTAATGATCTAATTGCTAGCGCTATTTTCGCCTAAATTTTTACGCAGTTCTAGGACGAATGTAAAGCAAATATCGGATTTTAATTGGAGAATCCTAAATCTGAATGGCTGAGTAGGACAAAACTTATCAATTCAAACACTGCTGTGTATTTTTGTTAGACAATTGAGAATGGATTCATGGCAACGAGCTTGATTGGGGATTATCAGACTAAGGTCGAGCAGATTTAAAAGTATAAAACAGTTATATTATAATCATACAAGTCTATAGTTAATATTTATTATAAAAATTATTTATATAATTCAATTTCTTGCAAAAACGATCTCAAAATACCTAAGCTTCAAAATCGGGTTATTATCTATCCTGAAAGTTGAATAAGCGTTAAAATTCACCTATTCCTTTCGTTTTAAATTCTCTCCCATGAAAAATTTGTCTGCTGTATTGTGGTCGCACATTCGTACTGTCCAAGATTTCCCAAAACCAGGGATTTGCTTCTACGATTTGACCCCATTGTTTATGAGTAATATTGCGCCATTAACCGATGCTCTTATTGCAAGTATTCCAGAAGAACAGTTGGCAGAAGTTGAGAGCTTCGTGGCGGTTGAAGCACGTGGTTTTGTACTTGCGAGCCTATTGGCACAACGCTTAAACAAAGGTCTTTTATTGGTTCGTAAAGCGGGGAAATTACCACCTCCAGTGATTGGAGTGGGATATAGCCTTGAATATGGTGTCGATCGTTTAGAAATTGCAGCCAATATTCAGCCACAAAAAGTCATTATTGTCGATGATGTACTTGCGACAGGCGGCACATTAAAAGCAGTGAAACAATTAATGGATAAATGTCAGCATCAAGTATTGGGTGCGAGCATTTTCTTAGATTTGCCGACTTTGCATCAAGATTTAGGTTTTAAAGTGTGGACTGTATTGGAAGAAAACTCAAAACCATTAGAAGCTGCTGTCGCTTAAGCACGCAATAGCTGTAGAAAAAGCCAATCAAATGCGTTTGATTGGCTTTTTTATTGCGCTAAAAGATAAAGGTTTGTTCCATATAATCAATCAGTTGGTTGATGCGTTCTGGAGCAGCCAGTCGGTGGTGCCCACCTTCAACTGCATCGACTTGCATATAAGGTTCTAAAAAAGCCGTCGTTGCATACATATCTAAAACCTCATCACCCAGTTCAACATAGGCAATTTGAGGAATATCATGTTCTAAATCGAATTCAGTAATTGCAGGATAATCAGCACGGAAATCTGGAGTTAAAGTGGGATTGGCTACAATGCAGGGAATTCGGTGCTGTAAGGACATTTTGAGTGCCCAATATCCACCTAAACAGTGGCCTATTAATAAGTCAGGTTTAATAGTTGTTAACGCATTTTGATAAAATTCGGCAACAGTGGAATAGTTTAAATTTCTGTAATCGACATCTATACAATATTTTTTGGCAGAGTCAATTGCATGGAATTTGGTCGATTCTTTAGATGAGTCTAATCCATGAAAAAAAAGAATTTTCGATTGGTCTATATTGATTGTTATCGCATTCATAGGCTCTCTTTTTGCAAAGATAGAACGGAATAATAAACGTTCACTTTTCAACTTTTAAAATTGAGTTTATTTTACGAATCTTCAGTTGGCATTGATCTTAGCATTTGGTCTAAGGAGATAATGCGTCATATAGTGACGTAGTTTTTAATAATAAATAAAACAGAGAGATATATCGTGTTTCCAGTGGAATTGGCCAAGTTGATAAATATTTTTTAACGATTTATTTTACTGTTTAGTTGAATTATTCAGTAGTTTGGAGAGAAGCCAGCCGCTTGAGTAAAAAAAATGATGGAACATCTTCGCTTTAGTATCGATATAGATGCAAGCCCTGAAAAAATATGGAATATTCTTTGGTCACCAGATACCTATACTGAATGGACCAAATTCTTTACGGAAGGATCAAAAATACAGTCTGACTGGACAGTGGGTGGAAGAACTTTATTTATAGACAGCAATGGCGATGGTTTGATTGCAACGATTTTAGTTTATCTACCGAATTGTTCAGTTATTTTTCAATATCAAGGTCTATTGCAAGGTGGAGTGGAGGATTTAACCAGCCCCGAAGTTCAGCAATGGCAAGGATTACTCGAGCAATATTCTTTGGAGGAAGTTGATGGAAAAACTGTACTGAGTGTCGAACTGGAAACAATGGAGGATTATAAATACATGATGGAGCAAGCTTTTGAACAAGGATTGCAGCGTGTTCAAGAATTAGCAGAACAGTAGAATAATAAAGTTGTAGAAAAGAAAGTTAAATTCAAAGTCATTATTTTGTTTAAGAGAAATCATACGAAATCATGAAGGAATCTGCTATGCTATAGCACTTCATTTTTTAGTATTTTTACGAGGCAGAGATGACGCAAAACAACGCTCAATCGACTTCTGAACAACCTATTTCCGAAAACGATTTAATTGCACAGCGTCATGCCAAGTTGAAGCAAATTGAAGAGCAAGCCAAACAAACGGGCGTTAGCCCATGGCCGAACTCATTCAAGCGCGAACATTATGCACAAGATTTACAAGAACAATTTCAAGATCAATCGAAAGAGCAGATTGAAGCGGCTGAACACGTTTATGTGAAAGTTGCGGGTCGTGTCATGTTAAATCGTGGATCATTCATTGTGATTCAAGATATGACAGGCCGTATTCAGCTTTATGTTGCGCGTAAGGAATTAACACCTGAAACTTTAGAAACCATCAAGAGCTTAGATCTTGGCGATATTATTGCGGTAGAAGGTTATATCGGTCGTTCGGGTAAAGGCGATTTATATGTTCACATCGAACATTTTGAGCTTTTAACTAAATCACTTCGCCCACTTCCAGATAAATTTCATGGTTTAACCGATACGGAAGCGAAATACCGTAAGCGTTATCTTGACCTGATTGTAAATGAAGAAACACGTAAGACGTTTGAAATTCGTGCCAAAGTTGTTGCAGGAATCCGTGCATTCTTGAACAACGAACGTTTCATGGAAGTTGAAACACCAATGATGCATGTAATTCCAGGTGGTGCATCTGCGCGTCCATTTGAAACGCATCATAATGCTTTAGATATGCCTTTGTTCTTGCGTATTGCGCCTGAACTTTATTTAAAACGTTTGGTGGTTGGTGGTTTTGAACGAGTGTTTGAGATTAACCGTAACTTCCGTAATGAAGGGGTATCAACACGTCATAACCCTGAATTTACCATGATTGAATTCTACCAAGCCTATGCAGATTACAAAGATTTAATGGCTTTGACTGAAAATATGCTGGAAAAATTAGCTTTGGATATTTTGGGCAGCACAGATGTGCCTTACCAAGGCGAAGTGTTTAGCTTCAAAGGGCCGTTCAAGAAAATTTCAATGTTTGATGCGATCTTGGAAAACAACCCAGACTTTACCCCTGAAAATGTCAATGACCGTGAGTTTTTGGCAAAGTTCACCAAAGAAGTGTTAAAGGAACAAGTGAAGCCAGGTTTTGGTTTGGGTAAGCTTCAAACGATCGTGTTTGAAGAAACGGTTGAAACTAAATTACGTCAACCAACCTTTATTACTGAATATCCTGCTGAAACTTCACCATTAGCACGTCGTAATGATGATAATCCGCATATTACTGACCGTTTCGAATTCTTTATCGGTGGTCGTGAATTGGCAAATGGTTTCTCTGAGTTAAATGACCCAATTGATCAAGCTGAACGTTTCCAAGCACAAGTTGCAGAGAAAGATGCGGGTGATGACGAAGCAATGCACTATGATGCTGAGTTTGTTGAAGCACTTGAATATGGTTTACCTCCAACTGCGGGTGAAGGTATTGGTATTGACCGTTTAGTTATGCTCTTTGCTGATGCGCCAAGTATCCGTGATGTGATTTTATTCCCACACATGCGCCGTAAAGACTAAGGTTTGTATGCAATAAAAAAAACCCGCTTCGGCGGGTTTTTTTGTTGCTGATTTACAACAAAAATCAATACTCAGGTTGCAATCTCTAATCAAAGAAAATATGGTAGTCGGCAGAATTAAGTAACGAGAAAGTCACGATAATGTTTTTAAAAAGATCTTTAGTTTCGGCGTTGTTGGTGGTGTCAGTGTCATCGGGTTTTGCGCAAGGGATTGTCGTGAATAATCAAGATTTACGTTCGGATTTGAATTGGTTAAATCAACAAGGCGTCATTCAAATCAGTACATCAACATGGCCAATGAGTGGGGATGAAATTCAACGTGCGTTATCCAAAGCACGCATCAGTCAACCAGAACAACAAAAAGTAGTTGACTCTGTTCTAGCCAGTCTTAAAGCGGACAATCAGATGGCGAAAGTGAGTCTTTACGCTGCAACTGATGAAAAACAATTTCCACAGGCCTTCGCTGAAAGCAACAAATCTCAATATGTGGGCGCATTAGAATTAAATGCAGGCAGCGAAAATTGGGATGCCAAATTAAAAATAAATGTTGAACATGACCCGATGATCGATAACGGGGAATATGTAAATGTTGAAGGATCATATTTGGCGGGTAAACTGTGGAACCAGTGGTTGATTGCTGGTCAAATGCCAACGTATTGGGGGCCAGGACATGATGGTAGCTTAATCCGTGGTGATGCAAGCCGTCCAGTTTATGGTTTGACTATGCAGCGTGCTGACCAAAGTGCATTTGAAACGAAATGGTTATCATGGATTGGACCTTGGCAATATCAAGCCTTTGCAGGTCAACTCGCAGATTATGATGCTATTCCAGACACCAAACTGATTGGCTTACGTTTAACTGCTCAGCCTTTACCGTATTTGGAATTGGGTGCGTCACGCATGATTCAATGGGGTGGTGATGGGCGTTCGGAAAGTTGGGATTCATTATGGAATGCGATTAAAGGGAATGATAATTTCTATAACTCGGATGATGATAAGTCAAACCAACTTGCGGGTTTTGATGCGCGTTTAAATCTAAACCAATGGTTGAATACACCACTGAGCGTTTATGGTCAGTATGTGGGTGAAGATGAGGCTGGGTTGCTTCCATCTAAAAAAATGTATTTAGCTGGTGTAGATTACTCTTCAAGCGTTAAAAATATGCCATTCCAATTGTATACAGAGTGGGCGGACACCCGTACCAATGGTGATGTGAAAGGTATTTCATATAATCACTATGTATATAAAGATGGTTATTACCAACATGGTTTCCCATTAGGCCATGCAATGGGCGGTGATGGTGAAATGTATTCAGTCGGCGGTAATATTCGTCTTGACCCGATGAACCGTGTTTCTGGACGTGTTTTAGTGGCTAAAGTGAATCAGTCTAATCTGGATATTAATCAGGCATTCCCAGAAAAAGATGAAGTGAAAGCATTCGATTTAACATGGTCACATTATCTACGCCCAGATGTTCCTTTGAAATTAAATGGTTGGGTGAGTGATTCAGATGTGCATGGTAATGATACAGGGCTTTCAGTCGCTGTGGATTTGCCATTAGATCCGAAAGCATGGGGCTATTAATTTCCGAAGAGCATAAAAAAACCTCACAATTGTGAGGTTTTTTTATGCTCTTACTATCAATATACGTTGCATGTGACAAGGTCAGAACATGCAAATACATGGCTAAGTAAATTCAATGCTTAGATTGGATGTACTGATTAAACTGGTAAATCAAACCAAATCAATTGACTGTCTGTCAAAGCTTTAATTTCAGCTTCTTCAGCAAATGCTAATGCATCACCAGCTTTCAATTTCTCACCCGCAATTTCAAGCTCGCCAGAAATCACATGAACATAATTGAGTTTCTGCGTCGTTTTGACGACTAAATTATGCGCTGCTTGTATAAAGGCCGTTTTGACCTCGGCCTGCTGGCGGATCTGCATAGCAGCATCACTATTTGGGCCTGCAATGACATGCCATTGATTCGGCTGTAATTTTGGATCACATTGAATTTGTTGATAATTAGGTTCAGCATCACGTACATTAGGATGGATCCAAATTTGCAGTAGATGTACAGGAACATCACCCTGATTCATTTCGATATGTTGCACACCTGTACCTGCACTCATGAGCTGCCATTCACCCGCAGAGATATGGCGCCCATTGCCCATGCTGTCTTTATGAGAAATAGTCCCTTCAAGTACACAGGTCAAAATTTCCATATTGTCGTGTGGGTGTGTGCCAAAACCATTATGGGCAGCAATGATGTCATCGTTAATGACACGTAATACGCTTACTCCCATATATTTAGGATCATACCAACTGCCAAAAGAAAAACTATGTTTTGATTCGAGCCATCCTGCTTTGACGTGACCGCGATTTTCACTACGATGTAAATAACTTTGCATAATCGTTATCCTATTTTTAATTTGTTCATGGACTCATCATAGCGTTTCGATTATGTGGTTTAAATCTTATATAAGCGACAGTTCATTCTATTTTTGCAACAAAAATACCATTAGAACTTCAACTTAAAAAAATAGCCTGCAAGTGCAGGCTATTTCGGGCTAATTGCAAGAATTAATTCAGGAATTTTACAGTCACGCCAGAACGAACTTTTTTACCGAGGTCGTTGGCATCCCAGTTGGTTAAACGGATACAGCCATGTGATGCAGTTTTTGAAATTGCAGATGGATTTGGTGTGCCGTGAATACCAAATGATTTTTTGCTTAAACCAATCCAAATGTTACCGACTGGAGCGTTTGGACCAGGTGGCAAAGAAAGTGGCTTTAAATTTTTACCTTGAATAAAGTTGCTTGGTGAGTAGCTATACCAAGGATTTTGCGCTACACCAGTTACTTTATAAGTCCCTTCAGGGGATGGGGTATCCGCGCTACCAATGGTCGCAGGGAAAGAAGCAATCATTTGGTTGCGGCTATTGAATAGATACAGTTGTTTTGCACCTTTATGCGCGACAATTAAATGAATGTCTTCTGGCAGTTCATTGCGAATATTGGTCACAATAATCTTTTCGCCAGCTTTCTTGAATGTTGCTTTTGGATTAAGTTTCTTTAAGAAATCTTCGTCCATATGGAACTTTTCACCCAACATTTCAGTCACACGTGTGTAGTACAAACCTTTCATTTTGGCTTGTAATGCATAGTCGTGGGGAATTGAAGCTGCGTATGGACCTTGAAGATCGGCATCAGTAATGGTGTATTCTACAAATGCTGGTCGGTTGCTTTGCTTCGCGATCAATGCATCCCAAGTTTCTTTGGTTAAAGTCCCTGTAGGCTGCAAACCATTCATTTGCTGAAAAGTAGCCAGTGCTTTTAACGTATTTTTACCGCTAGCACCATCAATAGCCCCAGGCGAAGCATGTGCGTTATTCAACATGACTTGAGTTCGTGCATATACAGGGAATTGACCTTTACCAATATTGTCAAACCAAGATGCATTATTCAGACCATCAAGTGTCCAAGAGGCTTTTGCAGCAGGAGAGGTCGGTGCTGTTGCTGAACTCGTTGCTACAGCCGCGCTAGCTGGAGCAGTTCCAATATCTGCTGTGTTATCTTCAGATTGTTGAAGATTTTGTAAAGTCTGTGACGCTTTATTTAAGTCTTGCTGTTCTTGAGGCGTAATTTGTGCATCTTGTGCTGAAGATGCTGCGCCTACAGCAAGAGGATTAATTGGGTCTTCTACGGCAGTATTGGTAACGACTTTGGGCTTTAATGGTTGTTCAGCAGTAGTAGCTGTGGCAAAAGCTGTGCCAGCAAAAAGGCAGCCTAAACTCATTGCGAGTATTGTGCGAACGAACATGTAATTCAACCTTAAGAATTATTCATTTACTAAGTGACAAACTACACAAGTATTGCAGAAAAAAATGGCAGATGCAGTATTTGTTTTGTGTAAATAGACGTTTGTCGAACAAGAACATTAAATTTTAATCGTGTGAGAAGTTATTAAAATTTAGTCCTTTTTGTTATGATGCTGCAAAGATTAAATTAAGTTAGGAAAGTCAATGGCGACCTTAAAAAATGATCGTTTTCTGCGTGCTTTATTGCGTGAGCCTGTTGATACTACACCTGTATGGATGATGCGTCAGGCAGGGCGCTATTTACCTGAGTATCGTGAAACACGTGCAAAGGCAGGTGATTTCCTTTCTTTATGTAAAAATACTGAGTTTGCATGTGAAGTGACCTTACAACCTTTACGTCGTTATGACTTAGATGCTGCAATTTTATTTTCGGACATTTTGACCGTTCCAGATGCCTTAGGTTTAGGCCTGTATTTTGAAGCAGGCGAAGGTCCAAAGTTTCATAAAACTGTGCGTACCGAGCAAGATGTCATGAATTTGCCGAAATTCAATGCAAAGTCTGATTTAGATTATGTCATGAATGCGGTATCGACCATTCATTCTGCTTTAGGTGGTCAAGTGCCACTGATTGGTTTTTCTGGAAGCCCTTGGACGTTAGCGACATATATGGTTGAGGGTGGTTCTAGTAAAGACTTCCGTTATACCAAGCACATGATGTACGCGCAGCCAGAAGTCTTACATGCTTTACTTGACCGTTTAGCTATTGCAGTTATTGACTATTTAAATGCGCAAATTGATGCGGGTGCACAAGCTGTTCAAATTTTTGACAGTTGGGGTGGTGCATTAGCGCATCGTGAATACATCGAATTTTCATTAAATTACATGCATAAAATTGTTTGTGGTTTAAAGCGTGAAAAAGATGGACGAAAAATTCCAGTGATTTTATTCACCAAAGGTGGTGGTCAATGGTTAGAACCAATGGTCGCAACTGGTGCAGATGCACTGGGATTAGACTGGACGACGCCACTGTCTGTAGCACGTAAAGTCGTGAATGGTCGCGTAGCATTACAGGGTAATTTAGATCCAGCAACATTATATGGTTCTTCACAAACGATTCAAAAAGCGACTCAAGCCATGTTGGATGACGCTTATGCCAATGGTGAAAAAACGGGATATATTGCGAATTTGGGTCATGGTATTACCCAATGGGTGAATCCTGATCATCCAAAAGTGTTCATTGATACCGTACATGAATATAGCGCCAAATATCTATAAATTTAGGTTGAGTATTTATTGTGTTGCGTGTTGCTCAATCTTGTGTTGAGTTTTCTTATAAGGCAGCTTCGGCTGCCTTATTTGGAATACTTTTATTATTGGCTTTTGTGGTTACAGCTCCATTAGGTTATGAACAACATTATGGTTTTTATCGTTATGACTACCTGTTGTTTTATGCCTTAATGATTCAATGCGGCTTATTATATTTAAAATTAGAATCTTGGGCAGAAGCGCGAGTCATTGCCCTATTTCACATTATGGCAATGGGGATGGAAATTTTTCTTACGCATCCTGCAATTGCTTCATGGCAATATCCACAACCTGCAATTTTTAAACTGTGGACTGTTCCTTTATTTGCTGGGTTTATGTATTCAGCAGTGGGAAGTTTTTTTGCTCGCTCTTTACGGCTTTATACCGTGTCTTTTAAGGCTTTGCCCAAATTTAGTCATATGTTGACCTTGGCGGTGTTGTCTTATTTGAATTTTATGAGCAAATTCTTTATTCCAGATATTCGCTATGTATTGTTTGGCTGGAGTATTGTGATGTTTTGGAAAACCAAGATTCGTTTTGAGTTACAACATCACACCATTCAATTACCGATGTTGCCCATTTTATCGGTCTTGGCTTTTATTATTTGGCTTGCAGAAAACGTGAGTACATTTTACAAAATTTGGCTTTATCCAAGTCAGGTCGAAGCTTGGCATATGGTGGGTTGGGGGAAGTTAGGTTCGTGGTATCTGTTGTTATTATTAAGTTTAGTTTTAGTCTTGAAAATTCTTGGAATACGCAGCTCAAATGGCGATTGGCATCTAAATAATGATTAATATGAACAGTTTAGTTTGCATTTTTTAACTTTAGTATAAATTGTTTTGCGTTATTAGGGATATGCGGATAATCTAAGTTTGTGTAATCCATCATTACATGTGAATAATTAGAACACTCAGAGAATAATTCTGGAGAAGTGCGATGTTAAAAAAAGTAGCGTTAGCAGCAGTATTGGCAATAGGTTCTACAGCAGCATTTGCAGATAGCGATGCAGGTTGTGGTATTGGTTCTGAGATTTGGGCGGGTCAATCAGGTAAAGTGCCGAAGTTACTTGCCGCTACAACAAATGGTTTATTTGCCAACCAATTATTTGGTATCACCTTTGGTACTCTCGGTTGTAGTGGTTCGGGTACAGTCACTGCACAAGCTGTCACTTTTACCAATGAAAATGCAGAAGCATTGGCGCGTGATATGGCGGTGGGTCAAGGTGAAAGTTTGAATGTTTTGGCTGAATTGCTGAATATCAAAGCACAAGATAAAGCACGTTTCTTTGCCGTATCTAAGCAAAACTTTGCTGAAATTTATTCTACAGAGAACAAAGATTCCTACAAGGTTCTAAGCTCTCTACAAGCTGTAATGGCAAAAGACGCAGTTCTCAAAGCTTACGTCTAATTGATTGTTGTAAAACCCTGTCAATGACAGGGTTTTTTATATCTAAAAAATTAAACTTTAATGAAAAAGATTGCATTATTTACAGCTTTATTCGGTTCTAGTTTGGCGTATGCCGCTGAACCAACAACGTCCATGCACTATGTTCAAATGGCAACTCAGAAACACCTTGTGCAAGAGACAACCTGGCAACGATTAATGTATGCCGACTCCAAAGGGCAGAGTGCAGTTCACTATACAGGCTATTTTCTTAGCCCAGAAGGACGTACACATTTACAAAATGAATTAAATGCCAATATCGAAGCATTGTTCTTATCCGCAGCTCCGAATCAATCCGTTCGCTGCCGATTTCCAGCACGTAGCCAATGGTTAATTCAGCAACTGAATATTGCCACGGCAGATTTACCACACGTTGAATGCCCTGAATTAGACAAATGGCTTGGTGAAATCAAACCCTATAAAGCCACTTTAATTTATGCAACGGACTTTATGGGGAATCCGAGTTCGATGTTTGGGCATACTCTATTGCGTTTAGACCCCAAAGATCAGAAGCAATTAAACTTGGTTTCCTATGCGGTGAACTATGCAGCCACGGTCGCAAGCGCTGATGGTTGGTCTTTTGCTTGGAAAGGTTTAACAGGACAATATCCTGGCGAATACTCTTTAATGCCATATTATCGTAAGGTAAAAGAATATGGTGACTTAGAAAGTCGAGACTTGTGGGAATATGAACTCAATTTAAACCCAGAAGAAACTCGCTTTTTGGTTCAGCATATCTGGGAAATGCAACATGTGACTTTTCCCTATTATTTTGTCAGTGATAACTGTGCTTATCGCCTATTAGGATTAATTGATTTAGTCCGTCCCGAACTCAATTTAAGTCAACAGTTTAAAGTGGCTGCCATTCCAATGCAGACCATTAAGGCCATTGATCAACAAGGGATTGTTCGTGAAACAGTTTATCGTCCAGCTTTAGAAACCCAATTATTGGCACAAGCCAAACAGCATGGGCAAAGTTTGGCCAAAACAGCACATCAGGTTGCCTTTGCCGAGCAAAAACAAAGACTGGAAATTTTGGCGGCTTATTCTGCGGAAGATCGTGCCAAAATTTTAGAAATGGCCTATGACGATCTGTATTTGCAATTGGTCGCACGTAAAGTGGATGTTGCCTTTGCACAGCCTAATCTTCGTGAATTACTCATTTTACGCAGTACAATCGATTTAGAGAGGCAACGTAAAGAACCTGAACGACCACGTATTGATCCGACACAATCTCATGATGCTCGAAATTTTTCGGTAAAAGCGGGAACTGTTCAAGGCGATGAATTTATTGAGTTGGGACACCGTCAAGCCTATCATGATTTGATTGATCCACAAGGTGGATACCGTGTTGGAACACAATTGCTATTCTGGGATGGTTCTCTTCAATTCCGTGAGGATGAATTAAAGTTAGAACATTTTGACTTTCTGACGGTAAATTCTTATAACCCGATTACAGCATTTAAAACGCCGTTAACATGGGGGTTCAATCTAGGTTGGCAACAAGAAGCAACGGATTCTTCAGGGCATTTTAGCGAGCAGAATCAACATGGTGTTGCTAGTTTAAAAATGCAGATGGGTTATAGCTATGCAGATTCAAAACGAGAGAATCTATGTTATGCGCAAATGCAAACCTATCTTCAAGGTGGAAAATCGTTAGAGAAAGGTTGGCGATTGGGGATGGGACCAACAGTAGGTTGCCAGAATATTTGGACAGATCATATTAATTCTATCGTGCAAGTTGAGTTGCCATATTGGGAAGATTCGAATCAATGGCAAATCAGATTGAATTCGCAAATGCAGTATGCATTGAATGCGCAGAATGCATTACGCGTGGGGTGGGAGTATCAATATCAAGATGAAAAAGATTGGAACAAGCTGAGCTTGGGTTATGTTCGATTCTTCTGAACTAATGCTTAGAAAAAAGGTGCATCGAAAGCGCCTTTTTTCTTGTGCACGTTTTACTTTTGAATCAAGTTACCCTGTTCATCGATTAAGAGTTCACCATCTTCTTTGCTAAAACTACCGCGTTGCGGCTCTGCAAGAATTTCCAGAACGACCTCAGAAGGACGACATAATCTCACACCGAGTTCTGTTACCACAAAAGGTCGATTGATTAAAATTGGATATTGCAACATAAAATCAATGAGTTGTTCATCACTATGTGCTGACTGATCGAGTTGCAACTCTTCATAAGGGGGAACATTTTTGCGCAGAACTTCACGTACCGATAAACCTGAATGCTTGATTAAATCGGTTAATTCCTGTTTATTAGGTGGGGTTTTAAGATATTCGATAATTTCTGGTTCTTGTCCTGTATTTTGTATGAGGGCAAGGGTATTTCTGGACGTACCACAAGCTGGGTTATGATAAATCTTAATCATTTTTAGACATCTTCTTTCGTTAAATAAACTTTATTGCATTTATATATGGATATGCGTATATTTGCAATTATTAATTTTTGGGCTGTAAAATGGATCAAACTGATTTTTTTAAATGTCTCTCTGACCCCACTCGCTTGGACATTATTAAGTGGGTCATGGCACGAGAAAATGTCTGTGTGTGTGAACTGACGGAATTACTGCAATTAAGTCAGCCTAAAATTTCACGGCATTTGGCATTGTTAAGAAATTTATCAGTTCTATTGGATCAGCGCCAAGGGCAGTGGGTCTATTACCGTGTGAATCCTGATTTACCTGAATGGGCGAATGCGGTGTTAAAGATCATTGCTCAGTCAGCGCAAACAGACAGACAAACCTCTTATTTGAATACTTCGGTGAATATTTATTGTGATTAAATCACATCATTCAGCAAGCTTATTGTCCAAGGGTTGGTTAACTTAAGGCGTTGAATGATGGGGTTGAGTTCAGTACTGCTAGAATGTAGTCAGAATCGTATGTATTTCCTATCTTGAAAGCTAGATGTCCGTTTGTTGTAAGCTGATTATAAAACATATCGAATGTCATTCATTCGATGAATGAAATCTCCCTGCTTGAGAAAACACATGTCGACTTCTAGACTTTCTTTTTTAGACCGCAATTTAACTTTGTGGATATTTATCGCGATGGCACTTGGGGTGGCAATCGGGGTGTTTTTTCCACAAGCATCTGCGGCTTTAAACCAAATGCATATCGGAAGTATTAATATTCCAATTGCCATCGGTCTTATTGTGATGATGTATCCACCATTGGCAAAGGTCGACTATGCAGCTTTACCAGAAGTCTTTAAAGATAAACGCACTTTGACGCTTTCACTGGTACAAAACTGGTTGATTGCACCGTGTCTGATGTTTATTTTGGCAATCATATTTTTACAATCTTATCCCGAATACATGACAGGACTGATCTTAATTGGGCTGGCACGTTGTATTGCCATGGTTTTGGTTTGGAATGATCTGGCATGTGGTGATAATCAATATGTTGCAGCATTAGTTGCATTTAACAGTATTTTCCAGATTTTATTCTTCAGCAGTTATGCATGGCTATTCCTGAGTTTCTTGCCGCCATATTTCGGGGTTGAGGCACAAGTCATTCAAGTTAGTTTCTGGATGATTACCCAAGCGGTACTGATCTATTTAGGCATTCCATTTTTATTGGGCTTTTTAACTCGTTTGATTTTAGTTAAACAAAAAGGCTTGGCGTGGTATCAAAGCCATTTCCTGCCAAAAATAGGTCCACTCAGTTTAATGGCATTGCTGTTCACCATTGTGGCGATGTTTAGCCTTAAAGGTGGAGAAGTGGTCAGCCTGCCGATGGATGTATTGCGTATTGCGATTCCATTGACCATTTATTTTGTTGTGATGTTTTTTATCAGCTTCTTTATGAGTAAATGGATGGGCAATAACTACGCGCGTACCACTGCGATTTCATTTACGGCTGCGGGCAATAACTTTGAACTGGCATTGGCTGTTGCGATAGCAACCTTTGGTTTGGCTTCTCCAGTTGCATTTACCACCGTCATTGGCCCATTGGTAGAAGTTCCTGTGTTAATTGCACTGGTTAGTGTGTCTTTATGGTTAGGCAAAAAATATTTTAAAACTGAGGTGTTGGGATGAGTTTTGCAAATATTGATTTAGATTTATTGCCAAAACCGACACTAGCGCAGGTACAAGCGAAAACTGTTGAGCATCCGCCACGCATTTTACTGTTATATGGTTCAAACCGTGATCGATCTTATAGTCGTTTGGCAGTACAAGAAGCGGGACGAATTTTGCAATATTTCGGTGCTGAAGTCAGAATTTTCCATCCTAAAGGTCTACCTTTACCCGAAGATGCGGATCAAGAACATGCAAAAGTCAAAGAACTGCATGAGTTATTACTGTGGTCAGAAGGCATGGTTTGGTGTTCACCAGAACGGCATGGCGCTATGAGTTCTATTTTAAAAGCACAGATAGATTGGATTCCGCTAGCAGCGGGAGCAATTCGTGCCACACAAGGTAAAACACTGGCGTTGATGCAAGTTTGTGGTGGTTCGCAATCGTTTAATGCGCTCAACCAAATGCGTATTTTAGGACGATGGATGCGGATGATCACCATTCCAAATCAATCCTCTATTCCTAAGGCATTCTTGGAATTTGAAGAAGATGGGTCGATGAAGCCATCGTCATATTACAATCGTATTGTGGATGTGATGGAAGAGTTGTACAAATTTACTTTATTAACTCGTGGACAATCGGCGTATTTAACGGATCGTTATTCTGAACGTGTCGAAACGGCTGAGCAGTTGTCAAAACGCGTGAATCAGCGTTCACAATAAGATAAAAATAAACCCCGAAACATTCGGGGTTTATTTTTTAATTCATTTGAGATGAATCAGTAACTTTCAGGCACAGCACTGAGGAATTCACGACGTGATTCTTTATCTGTTTTAAATTCACCAACAAATGAAACGGTACGTGTTGTCGACTCTTGTTTACCCACACCACGCATCATCATGCACATATGTGCAGAATCAATAACCACGGCAACACCACGCGCTTGCGTTACTTCAGCAACAGCTTCAGCAATTTGTTGAGTCAAGTTTTCTTGAATTTGTAAACGACGCGCAAACATTTCAGTAATACGTGCAAATTTAGACAAGCCAAGTACATGACCTTCTGGTAAATACGCAATATGTACACGACCATAGAAAGGGAGGAGATGGTGTTCGCAAAGCGAATAAAATTCAATATTTTTCACCAAAACCATTTCTCGGTTGTCCGATGGGAACACCGCTTTATTGGTCACTTCTTCTAGCGTCTTACTATAACCAGACGTTAAATACGAAAACGCTTTAGCAGCACGCACAGGTGTATCAAGTAAACCTGGACGATTCAGGTCTTCACCAACGGCAGTTAAAATATTTGCGTAGGATTGCTGCATAGACATAAGACGTTTTCACTTACTCTTATATTGAACAAGGACGGCATTGTACCAGAAAACCGAAACAATGCCGTGTTTAATATCAAAATCCGATTACTGTTTGTGCTTTGGATTTTTTTCTGAACGTTTGAGTAAAACTAAAACAGCACCCGTACCGCCCTGATTATCAGGTGCACTGACAAAAGCCAGTACGTCACGATGCTGGCGTAACCAGCCGTTTACATAGGTTTTTAAAATTGCTTCAGGCCCTTTGCCATGGACAATTTTAATGACATTTTGATTTTCATCTTTTGCCATTTGAATAATTTGCAATACGGCGGCACGGGCTTGCTCTACGGTACAGCCATGTAAATCTACAGCTTCAAACCAACGTATTTTTCCTGCTTTTAAATCTTCGAAGACTTTATGTTGCAACGTTGCAATGCGATAACTCAAATTCGCTTGGCTAGCCACAGGGTTGAGCATGGCTTGTGTATCGGAAAGTTCAGCCATTTCGGACTGGATGGAACCTTCTGCTGATGCGCGTTTTGCCAACATTTGAGCATCTAATTTCTTTTTGGGAGTTTTGGCAAGCTGTGCAATATTGCCAGCAGCCATTTTTTGTACACCTTGCATGGATTTTAGAAATAATTCGGCTTCATCGGGTTCAGCAACTACGGCTTGCTTTTTCGTTTCAACTTGCTGTTCAGCAGCTGCTGAATGGGGATGATTAATTTGCTTCTTAAAGGCTTTCAGTAAGTTGTACTGATCTTTAGAAAGCGATGAATCATGTTTGCTCATAATGTCCAGAAATAACTGCAAGATAGGGTTAATCTAATAATTATAGTATTATTCGTTTGCAATTTGAACTGCATTGTATCGCATTCAAGTTGCATGAAGTTTTTTTAAAAAGTTACTTTATTTATAAATGATTATTTTTAAGATTTTGAGAAGTTGATAATGAGTTATATAGCCAAAACAATCAGTGAGGTTGTAACAGAATATTTAAATAGAACAACATATCTTCCCGCCATTCAGCGAGAATATGTATGGGATACTTATGGAATTGAGAAACTATTTGATTCTATTATGGGAGATTATCCAATTAGCACTTTTTTGTTTTGGAAAATAAGAGAAGAAAATAAGAATCAATGGATCGCTTATGATTTTATAAGAGATTTTGATAAAGAACAACCCCACAATCAAGAAGCAAATCTTAATGGGATCAATCAAGATATTTATTTAGTACTAGACGGTCAGCAACGATTAACGTCATTACTAATTGGTTTAAGAGGGTCATATCGTTACTTTTACTATAATTGGAAGAAGAAAAGATTATATTTGAATATTCTTAAACCTGCTATTAAGAGTGATGATCCTGAAGAATTGGTTTATCAATTCGAGTTTAGAGAAAGCGGTATACCAAACAATAAAGATCCGAACTCACAATGTTGGTATCTTGTTGGCGATATTTTAAACTTTATTGATGCTGAAGATGCTAAGAAAGATATGAAGCAAAACCTCAAAGACTTTAGCGATGAGGAAAGAGATATTGCTAATACACATATTGGTCGACTACATTCCCGTATCCATACATTACGATTACTCAATTATTATGAGGAAAAGTCTCAAGATTATGACAAAGTTGTAGAAGCTTTTATTCGTGCAAATACAGGCGGAAAGAAATTAGAGTATAGTGATATCCTGCTTTCAACAGCCACTGCAAAATGGAATACTTTGAATGCTAGAGAGGAAATTTATAATTTCACGGATAATATTAATACAATTGGAAATGGTTATTCTTTCGAAAAAGATTTTGTACTTAAAGGGTGTTTATATTTAACAGATAACTTACCTATTCAGTATAAAGTTAAAAATTTTAATAAAGAAAATCTAGAAAAAATTGAAGAAAATTGGGAAAATATTAAGATAAATATAGAAGATGCAGTAAAACTCGTTAATAAGTTTGGTTTTAATGATAAAAACTTAGTTGCTAAAATGTCTATTTTACCTGTAGCTTTATATTTGAAAAAGTTGAATAGGAAAAATTTTGTTGATTCTACAGATAAGAGTGATGTTGAAAATCAGATTTTTATACAAAAGTGGTTGACACTTGTACTTTTAAAAAATAGTTTTGGCGGTTCTTCTGATACCACACTAAGAAACTTACAGGAAGTAATTGCTAATATAGAGGATGTTAGTCGATTCCCATATCAGCTTTTAAATAAAAAACTCAATATTGAAGATTCATTTAGTGATAATGAAATTGAGAATTTATTGTCTGTACATTATTCTACAAAATATAGTTATCTGATCTTATCTTTACTCTATCCAGATAGGGATTGGAAGGATAAAATTTTCAATGAGGATCATATTTACCCTAAATCAGAGTTCACAAATTCAAAACTAAAGCAAAGAGGGTACTCAAGTGATTTAATTATAGAGTATCAGAAAAATTTTAATTCTATTTTAAATTTAGAGCTTTTAACCGAGTCTGAAAATAAGGAAAAGAATGCAGAAGATTTTGATAAATGGTTAAAATCAAGAGATACTAACTTTAAAAAACGTCATTTTATTCCTGAAATAGAATCTTATAGTTTTAATAAGTTTATTAATTTTATTTGTGAGAGGAAAAAATTATTACAGCTGAAATTAAAAAACTTCAGCATTTAATTTTAAGATGCAGCCAATAAGATATTGGCTGCATCTCGTAAGCTCAAACCTCTTCAGGCTGACCAAATAATGCGGTGAAGGCATGATCTGGACGTGGTTGCTTCATGAAGCTTTCACCCACCAAGAAGCTATGAATATCATACTCTTGCATCATACGAACATCTTCTGGGGTTGCAATCCCACTTTCAGTAATAAGTAAGCGAGAAGGATCAAGGAGTTTCTTTAAACGAATTGATGTATTTAAATCCACATCAAAAGTTTTAAGGTTGCGGTTATTCACCCCTAATAAGCAGCGCTCAGAAAGTTGTAATGCACGTTCAAGTTCTTCCTCGTCGTGTACTTCAACTAAAACATCTAAATTATGCTCAAACGCTGTTTTCGACATTTCTTCTAATTGTTGGTCTGACAAGCAAGCTACAATCAGTAAAATACAGTCCGCGTGTAAGGCACGTGCTTCAATGACATTGTATGGGTCGACTAAAAAATCTTTACGTAGTGCTGGCAAAGCACAGTGCGTACGTGCGATTTGAATATTTTCATCCGCACCTTGGAAAAAATCGACATCGGTCAATACAGACAAACACGCTGCACCTGCTTGTTCATATTGAGCTGCAATTTCCGCAGGATTAAAGTTTTCACGAATAATCCCTTTTGAAGGTGATGCTTTTTTGATTTCAGCAATCACGCCTGGGCGTTTGTGGCTTAAGGCTTGAGCAAAACCACGCACGGGTGTTGCTTCTTGCGCCCATTGTTCTACATCATGCAGGCTACGTTGCTTGAGGCGCGCTGCCAGTTCTTCATGTTTACGATCAACAATTTTGCCTAAAATTGTATTTGCGATATCAACCATGTGAGCATTCTTCCTTAAGCTTCGTATTGTTTGAGTGTTTTAGTAAATTCAGATAGCACACTCATTTTTTCTAAAGCCTGCCCACCGTAGATAATGTCATGCGCTAATGCTACGCCTTGTTTATAGCTTTTGGCTAAACCAGAGACATAAATACCTGCACCTGCATTTAAAGCAATCATGTCTGCGGCTTTGGCGCCACGATCAGATTTTTTTCGACCGAGTGCATCTTTAATCAGTGCCAAACTTTCAGCAGAATCATCAATGATTAAACCTGTGAGGGTTTGCGATTCAATCCCGACATCTTCTGGGTTAATGATCCATTCAGTGACTTCACCATCTTTCAGTTCAGCAACATAAGTTGATGATGCGAGGCTAATTTCATCTAGTCCGTCTTTAGAATGCACCACCATCACGTGTTCAGCGCCCAATTGTTTCATCACTTCTGCAATTGGGCGACACAATTCATTCGAGAACACACCAATCACCAGACGTTTTACTCCAGCCGGATTCGTAAGCGGGCCGAGTAAGTTGAAGATGCTACGGATACCGAGTTCCTTACGTGGACCCACTGCATATTTCATGGCTTTATGATGGTTGGGTGCAAACAGGAAACCGACGCCAACTTCACGAATACAACGTTCAGTTTGTTGCATATTCAAATCAAGCTGAATGCCGGCTTGCTCTAATAAATCTGATGAACCTGACTTGGTTGAAACACCGCGGTTACCATGTTTGGCAATAGTGGCACCAGCCGCAGCAATCACAAAGGCTGAAGCGGTAGAAACGTTAAATAAGTTTTGTCCATCACCACCTGTACCGACAATATCAATTAGATTTGGTACATCACTCACATCAATTTTTGTGGCAAATTCACGCATCACGCGTGCAGCAGCCGTAATTTCATCAATGCTTTCGCCCTTTAAGCGTAGCCCCATCATTAATGCACCAATCTGTGCATCAGTGGCTTCACCACTCATGATGGTGCGCATGACCTCTTCCATTTGAGTCTGGGTAAGATGGATATTTTTGGTAATATGATTTAAAGCTTGTTGAATATTCATTTATGCATAAATCTCTAAAAAGTTTTTGAAGATTTGGTGACCGTGTTGGCTGAGGATCGATTCTGGGTGGAACTGCACACCTTCGACAGGCAGTGTCTTATGTTTTACGCCCATAATTTCTTCCATTGAGCCATCAGCTTCTTGGGTCCAGCAAGTAACTTCTAAACAATCTGGCAAGCTCGCTTGATCAATCACCAAAGAGTGATAGCGGGTTGCAGAGAATGGTGAAGGTAGATTGCTAAAAATGCCCTTGTCACTGTGATACATGTCCGATAAACGACCATGCATGATGGTTTTGGCGCGAACGATATTACCGCCAAAAGCTTGTCCGATACTTTGATGACCTAAGCACACACCCAACAATGGAATTTTTCCAGCAAAATGTTGAATGGCTGGGATAGAAATACCAGCTTCAGTAGGTGAGCAAGGTCCCGGACCAATGACCAAATACTTCGGTTGCCATCGTTCAATGTCTTCCAAAGTCACGGCATCATTACGGACTACGTTCACTTCTTGGTTCAACTCGCCAAAATATTGCACGATGTTGTAAGTAAAGGAGTCATAATTGTCGATCATGAGAAGCATTTCAGATGTAACCTCTTGAGTTGCATAATTTTATCGCTTTGTGCTTTTATCCTTGCCCATCTAGTTACCCATTTAAAAATGAGTACCATGGCGAGGGAGCATAAAAAAGCCTGCTAAGCGCAGGCTACTTTATCAGTTTTTAACAGTCTTGTGATAATTTCATACACAATCATCATGCTACGAGGGATTTAATTGCTGTTCAAACCCAAATGCATAATCCGAATTTTTGTTTCTTTCACCGCATCTTTCACTTTATTTTGAAAATCCTGCATATGTGCTGTATTCAGATGCTGCTCCAAATCCGCTAAAGATTGCCATTTTTCAAACATAATAATCGAATTGGATAAGGGGTGTTGGAAACTGGCATGGGTGGCTTGATCGATATAAAGCTCATAACCGAAACACCCTGTTTCCTGTAGCACCAAAGGGGTCACTTCTTTAAATGCATTTAAGACAGTTTCAAAATGTGTTACACCTTCGTGCATTTGAATTTCTGCAATAACAGTTAGCATACCGATTCCTTTAACTATTAAAAATGCTATTTAAGTGGCTGCGATAAGCTTCTAAATATTGCGGGATATCTGGTGCTTTAATCACGTCATTGACAATAAAAGTTTCTAAACCTTGCATACCTAAAAATTGATTTGCTTTGTGAAAGGGTAGATAGACACCATCGACCCCAACTCCTTCAAAGAACTGTTCTTGATCTTCAAATGCATCCATTGGGGCATTCCACGTGAGAGAGAGCATATATTTTTTGTCGTGAATTAGCCCACCTGATCCATATTTCTTGGTTGCGTCACTACGTGAACGGCCATCATTGGCATACAACGTACCATGGCCTATGGTAAATACATCATCGATATATTTTTTCATAGTCCATGGCGCGCCCATCCACCAGCCCGGCATTTGATAAATAATCACATCTGCCCAAACATAGTTTTCAATTTCTTGCTGAATGTCATATTCAGCGTCTGTTCTTGTGATTCGAACGTGACATCCTAGTTGGCTTAAATGGGTATTGGCAAAATCGGTTAATGTGTCGTTAAGTTCACCATTTGAATGCGCGAATTGTTTTGCACCGTTGACAATCAGAATGTTTTTCATTGAATAAATCAACCAAATTTTTTGAATTGGGCAAGAGTATAATTAAGTCTTTGATGCTGAAAAATCGATGAATCTGCAAAATATTATTGACTAAAAATCAAGAATTGGTACGAGCTTAGTTAGATATTGAAAATTTAAGGTTGCTTATAAAACGGTAGAGCAAAAAGTCTTTAAATGATTTTAATTTGAATAATTCGCGTTATGAATAAAAAATAAGTATCTGCTGTGATCTATAAAGTCTGTTTTTAAACTCCTCACGAACAAAACCATTCAGTAACCATTCTTTTGAATGGTTTTTCCATGCTAGAAGGCTGTTAATCTGCGAGAGCAAACAGAATCTCAGTAATGAGAGGGAGCTGTTAGTAATGTTTTTGAGGTAACCATAAGAAGGGAAGACTATGGACTCCTTAAAAGCATTTAACTTATTTGGAAGTATCGATGTGAAATCGGATGAAAGAAGTCCAGATTGAATTCGAAAATAACAAAGATATTCACTCTTGCAGGAAAGTAAGAGCGTGCTGTTAAAAAGGATTTGGAACCATGATGGTTAATGATAATCAACTCATTCTAGAGCAAAAAATTGCGCCGCTTCGCAATTTTAACACGAACGTCTTTGCACACATTTAAACCTAGGATCCGATAAAGCTAAAGTCATCCTACTCATTTCCATATTGAGTGCAGTTGAATGGATTTAAATCAAGTGGATTGAATCAGACAACTGAATGGTGAGCACTATTTCTAGATTAGCCTCAACTGTTTAAAAAATTCAACTCAATGTATTGAACTAAACATATCTGAATTGCCCATGTCGGGTAACCGCCAAGATTGAATGGCTCGCTATTTAATCTTTAATAAGTGAATGTATTTATAGGATTGAAATACATTTACTTGTTTAAATTTTAACTAAAGGGATAGAGATGAAATTGAATAAGAAAAAGTACCTGAGTGTTGCAATACTATCAGTAGTTACAGGTCACACATTTGCGGGGGGCTTAGAGCGTTCACCACAACAAATTGATGCTTTATTTGAGCGTGGTACGTATGCGGACATCGGTTATACCTACATTTCTCCAGATGTACAGGGTACTGATCTTAGTGGTAATCATGTATCTGATTTAGCATCAGATTACCAGTCAATGAACTACGCAGTGAAAACAGACTTAACCCCAAGTCTACGTTTAGCTGTCATTTATGATGAGCCGTATGGTGCAAAAGTTAAGTTTAGTGGCAATAACGACTTTATCGCGACTAATTTACCGGCTGATGACGCTCAGACGCGTGTTGAAGTTCGATCAAAAAATGTGACCACTTTATTGGGCTATAACCTAAATAAAAACTTCATGGTGTACGGTGGCCCAGCTATTCAAGAGCTAAAAGGCGATGTGCATTTGCGTGGCAAAACTTATGGCGTAAATAGCGGTTATAACGACAGTCTTGATGATATCGCGTTTGGTTGGGTTGCAGGTGCGAGCTATGCTAAGCCAGAATTGGGTATTCTTGCATCATTAACATATCGTTCTGAAATTGAACATAAAACTACAATGACTGAAGATGTACCATTGGGTGATTTGTTCGGTATAGACTACTCTCATAACAATAAAGGAACTCTTACCACACCTGAGTCTGTGAATTTAAACTTACAAACTGGTTTAAATTCAACCACAGCGTTATTTGCTAAAGTGCGTTGGGTGCCGTGGGGTGATTTTGTCTATGCACCACCAGCACTTGCACAAGTAACAAAAACTGCAGTAGGTAAAAGTATTCCTTTATTAAATTATCATGATGACTCAACTGCAGTTGAAATTGGTATCGGTAAAAAAGTTACGCCAATGCTTGCGCTTTCAGTTTCTGGCTTATACGACACAGGTGCGGGTAACCCTGCACCAACTTTAGGTCCTGTTGAAGGTTACTGGGGTGTGGGTTTAGCGGCTAAGTATAACTTTAACCAAAATGTTGCATTTAGCTTGGGTGGTCGTTACATGTGGTTTGGTGATGCTACGGGTGAACTTGCGAGTGGTAAGGCTGTTGGTGAATTCCAAGACAACAATGGTTACGTTGTGGGTATGAAACTTTCTTACCGTTCTAAATAATAATATTTAATTTTTAACCAGTTTAGGTCCTTCCTTCTCCCTGAAAATGGGGGAAGGGAATTTTTTTTATAGTCTTTCAAATTCATTTCTAATCCTCTTTTATTCAAACCTGATACTGTTTTTTCATGATTTAAAATGCAGCATCTTGAGTCTATATGTGCTTTTACTGTGCTAAAAAAATGCATCTTCAAATTCTTAGGAATTAAATTTAGTTTAAATGAATGTATATTTTTAATTTAAAATATTGATTTTTAATAATAAATAAATATTGGCATAAAATTCGCTATATGAATCTTAACTTGTATACAAGATAGGATGCAAAAGTGAGCATACTTCAATCTCTCGGCTGGACCATCGCAGAATGGCAAAATGCCTACAAAACACAACAAATTGAATTAACGGATATAATCGCTTGGGTTCAGGCTTTTGATACAGAAGATACAGCATGGATTTCAATAGCAACGCCGAATATTCTGCAACAACAGATTGATGAATTAAAACAACTCAGTGCAGAAAGCACCGCATTATTCGAACAGTTCCCACTTTATGGGATTCCATTTGCAGTAAAAGACAATATTGATGTTGTTGGCTTTGTCACAACAGCGGGTTGTAAAGTTTTGCATGATATGGCGCAGGAAGATGCCGAAACAGTGCGATTGCTTAAACAAGCTGGGGCAATTGTAGTGGGCAAAACCAACCTTGATCAATTTGCTACAGGCTTGGTGGGTACGCGCTCTCCATTTGGTGCTGTTCCCAATAGTTTTAACCCTAAGTATGTCAGTGGCGGTTCAAGTTCAGGTTCTGCCAGTGTAGTGGCACGTGGTCTGGTTACATTTGCATTAGGCACAGATACCGCAGGCTCAGGGCGCGTACCTGCGGCTTTTAACAATATTGTTGGTTTAAAGCCAACCAAAGGGCGTTTTTCTAATTATGGCTTGATGCCAGCTTGTAAAAGTATCGACTGCATTTCCATATTTGCCTTGACGGTAGATGATGCAGACGTTGTGGCACACGTGTTGGAACAGTTTGATGTGCGTGATAGTTATTCACGGCATAACCCTAAAACGGCACCCGCAAAATTATCTTCGGCCCTGCATTTTGCGATTCCAAAAACTTTGCAATTCTTTGGTGATGTACAAGCAGAACAAGCTTTTCAGCAAGCGATTGCACAACTAAAGCAAATGAATGTCACGTTGACTGAAATTGATTTTTCAATTTTTGAACAATTAGCCACACAGCTTTATCAAGGTGCGTGGGTTGCAGAACGTACGGTAGCGGTTGAAACATTACTCGAACAAGCTCCAGAAGCATTTGATCCAACCGTCTTGGAGATTGTTCAACAAGGCAAAAACTATACGGCACTCGATGCTTATAAAGCCGAATATCTCAAAAACGATTTGGCGCGACAGATTCAAGAGTTGCTGTCGGAGTTTGATGCTTTGGTTGTACCCACATCGCCAACCATTCATACCCTTGCAGAAATGCAGCAGGAACCGATTCAATACAACTCACATTTTGGCACTTATACCAACTTTACCAATCTTGCCGATTTGAGTGCTTTGGCACTACCTGCGGGATTCCGTAGTGATGGGTTACCGTTTGGTATTAGCCTGATTGCACCTGCATGGCATGACCGTGCTTTGGCAGATTTTGGTCGTCAATGGCAAGCGCATGTGCAACTACCTTTAGGTGCGACAGGACGTTCTTATCCTGAAAATGCAAAGTCAATCTCTGCACCATCTGCACAGCATATTCGTGTGGCAGTGGTGGGTGCACATTTAACGGGCATGCCGTTGAATTTTCAACTCACCACACGTCAAGCAGTACATGTAGAAACCACTAAAACCACAGCACATTATGCCTTATATGCACTGAATGGCACGATTCCGCCAAAACCAGGTTTGGCACGTCAAAGTAATGGACAGGAAATTATCGTGGAACTCTGGGATGTGCCAACAGCTCGATTTGGTGAGTTTGTCGCTGAAATTCCAACGCCATTGGGGATGGGTAATGTTGAGCTCAGTGATGGGCGTTGGGTCAAGGGTTTTATTTGCGAGCCTTATGGTTTAGCCGATGCTGAAAACATCAGTCACTTTGGGGGCTGGCGCGCCTATATTCAGCATCGTAATGCACAACAACTACAAACAACACATTAAAAAAAATAGGAACGCTCATGTTTAAGACTGTATTAATTGCCAACCGTGGTGAGATTGCTGTACGCGCAATACGTACCTTAAAAAAATTAGGAATCACCAGTGTGGCGGTGTATTCGGACAGTGACCGTTATGCGCAGCACGTTCAAGATGCCGATCTTGCAGTGGACTTACAAGGAACCAAACCTGCTGAGACCTACTTATCGATTGAAAAATTAATTGCTGCTGCTAAACAAACAGGTGCTGAAGCAATTTTCCCAGGCTATGGTTTTTTGTCTGAAAGTGCTGAATTTGCACAAGCCTGTGAAGCCAACCATATTGCTTTTATGGGGCCAACTGCCGAACAGATTTTGGAATTTGGTCTGAAACATCGTGCGCGTGAATTGGCGGCTGCTGCACATGTCCCAATGACACCGGGGACAGGTTTGCTCAATAGTTTAGAAGAAGCATTGATTGCTGCGGCAGAAATTGGTTATCCAATTATGCTGAAAAGCACCGCAGGAGGCGGCGGCATTGGTTTAACCCGCTGTGATACGCCTGAAGCACTGCAAGATGCTTATGCCAGTGTCAAACGTTTAGGTGAACAATTTTTTAAAGATGCAGGCGTGTTTTTAGAACGTTTTGTCGATAAAGCCCGTCACGTTGAAGTCCAGATTTTTGGCGATGGCTTGGGTCAAGTAGTGGCATTAGGTGAGCGTGATTGCTCATTGCAGCGCCGTAACCAGAAAGTGGTGGAGGAAACACCCGCTGCATTATTGCCTGAAGCGACGCGTCAGAAGTTGCATCAAGCGGCAGTAGAACTGGGTGCTTCGGTGAATTATCGTAGCGCGGGCACCGTCGAGTTTATTTATGATGCTGCGCGTGATGAATTTTATTTCTTGGAAGTCAATACTCGTCTACAAGTCGAACATCCTGTGACAGAGATGGTAACAGGGCTGGATTTAATTGAATGTATGCTCAAAGTGGCTGCGGGAGATGGTTTAGATTGGGAAAAATTGCAGAATATTCAGCCGCAAGGTGCTGCGATTGAAGTGCGTATTTATGCTGAAGACCCAGTTAAAAATTTCCAGCCAAGTCCGGGAGTATTAACTGAAGTTTATTTTCCTGAACACGCTCGTGTAGATACATGGGTGGCGACGGGCACAGAAATTTCACAATACTTTGACCCGATGATTGCCAAAATCATTGTGCATGCGGAAGACCGTGAACAAGCGATTGCAAAATTACAGCAAGTGCTGAGTGAAACACGCCTTAACGGTATCAGTACCAACTTGGATTATACCCGTGCAGTCATTGCCGATAAGCGTTTTGCCGAGATGAACATTTGGACACGGATGTTAGATGATTTTACTTATGTGCCAAAAGTAATTGAAGTTTTGCAGCCGGGAACTTTAAGCTCGATTCAAGATTATCCGGGACGGACAGGGTATTGGGATATTGGTGTGCCCCCGTCAGGTCCAATGGATGATTATGCTTTCCAATTAGGAAATAAGATTGTCGGCAATCCACAAAATGCAGCAGGATTTGAGTTCACTCTATTGGGACCTACACTCAAGTTCCATGCGGCAACTACAGTCGCTTTAACAGGTGCACCATGTGCCGTAACTTTGGATGATCAGCCTGTTGCATTTTGGTCAGCGATTCAGGTGAAGGCGGGGCAGGTGCTTAAACTGGGTCAAGTTGAGTCGGGATGTCGAACGTATTTGGCTGTACGTCATGGTTTGGATGTCCCACTATATTTGGGCAGTCGTGCAACTTTTGCTTTAGGTAACTTTGGCGGACATGCAGGGCGTACATTACGTACTGGAGATATGATTAAACTGGTTGATCCTGATATGCCACATGCTGGGTTAACTTTGGCGGCAGCAGAGCCTCAAGATCTCGCACTTGATTTAATTCCAAGTTATGGACGTGAATGGAAAATTGGTGTGCTTTACGGTCCGCATGGCGCTCCTGATTTTTTTAAAGCAGAATATATTGAAGAGTTTTTCCAAACCGAATGGACAGTACATTTTAACTCGAACCGTTTAGGGGTTCGTCTATCGGGTCCTACACCAAGTTGGGCACGTGAAAATGGTGGTGAAGCAGGCTTACATCCCTCCAATGTACATGACTGTGAATATGCAATTGGGGCAATTAACTTCACGGGGGATTTTCCTGTGATCTTGGCAAAAGATGGTCCGAGTCTGGGTGGTTTTGTTTGCCCCGTGACGATTGCCAAAGCTGAGCTGTGGAAAGTGGGGCAATTAAAAGCTGATGATAAAATTAGTTTTTACCCGATGACAGTCGAACAAGCCAATGCTTTAGAACGTCAGCAAATAGAACAGATTGAAAACTTTGCTGTGGAACAAAAGGTTGCAGAAATTCCAGAAGCAGTCGAAATTGGCAGCACCATTCTGGCTTTACGAGAGGAAACAGCAACTACACCAAAAGCAATCTACCGACAGGCAGGCGACAGCTATATTCTGCTGGAATATGGTGAAAATGTATTAGATTTGGCGCTGCGTTTACGCGTGCACCAATTGATGCAAATGATTCGTAGCGCGAACCAAGCAGGCATTTTAGAACTGTCACCTGGGGTGCGTTCACTGCAAATTAAATATGATGGTCTGGTGATTTCACAGCCGCAATTGATTGCACATTTACTGGAGTTGGAATCTGCAATGGGAGATTTAAGCCAGTTAAAAATTCCATCACGGATTGTGCATTTACCGATGGCATTTGAGGACAGTGCGACTTTGGGTGCTGTGGAACGCTATCAGGAAAGTGTTTGTGCCAAAGCACCGTGGTTGCCCAACAATGTCGACTTTATTCAACGGATTAATGGCTTAGACAGTCGTGAACAAGTCCGCGACATTATTTTCGATGCCAATTACTTGGTACTAGGCTTAGGCGATGTCTATCTGACTGCACCTTGTGCGGTGCCAATTGATCCGCGCCATCGTTTACTCAGTTCAAAATATAACCCCGCGCGTACTTTTACTGCGGAAGGTACGGTGGGTATTGGCGGTATGTACATGTGTATTTATGGCATGGACTCACCGGGCGGTTATCAATTGGTGGGGCGTACCTTGCCGATCTGGAATAAGTTTAAACAAAACAAACAATTTGGCGATAAACAATGGTTCTTACAGTTCTTCGATCAAATTAAATTCTTCCCTGTGACAGAAGCAGAATTGAATCAATGGCGGACCGACTTTGCACATGGTGTGGCACAGATTCAAATTGAAGAAACTGAGTTTGATTTTGCCAGTTATACCCAATTTTTACAGGACGAAGCAGAAAGTATTGCAGCATTCAAGCAACAGCAGCAGCAAGCTTTTGGTGCCGAAGTCGGGCGTTGGAAAGAGGAACACAGTACGCAACCCGAAGAAATTGTTCAGCAACAGTTCGACGACTTTAGTGATTTCTTGGCTGTGAATGCTTCGATGACAGGCAATATCTGGAAAATTTTTGTTGAGTCTGGTCAGGAGATTAAAAAAGGTGAAACTGTTGCTATTATTGAAGCCATGAAAATGGAGTTACCGGTGTACGCGACGGAAGATGGCATTGTCAAAGCGGTCATTTGCCGTGCGGGACAAACCGTACACAGCGGAGAACCTTTGGTGTATATGGAATAGAGTTGAGTATAGGAAATGAAAAGCGCGACAAGTAAAAGCGCAGACAATTTGTCCGCGCTGGTGTATCAACGCATTAAGAACGATATCTTTGATTTCAAATTAATGCCCGGTGAGCGTTTTACTGAGTCCGAAGTTGCACAAGCTTATGAGGTCAGCCGAACGCCAATTCGGCAAGCCTTGTATCGCTTACAACAAGAAGGCTATGTCGAGGTCAGTTTCCGTAGTGGTTGGCAAGTCCGACCACTAAACTTCCGCTATTATGAAGAGCTGTATGATGTGCGGATTGTGTTGGAAAAAGATGCCATTTATAAGTTATCGCAGCAAGATTGTGAGCAATCCAGTGAATTGGCAAGACTAAAAGCCATCTGGATGGTGGAACCGCAAGATTATTTGAATGACATAAAGCAACTCTCGCAACTGGATGAAGATTTTCATTGTGCTTTGGTGCGTGCAGCAGGCAATAATGAGATGGTGCGGATTCACCGCGACTTGAGTGAAAAAATACGGATTATTCGCCGTTTAGATTTTTCTAAACAGTATCGTATTGAAGCCACATATCAGGAACATCAACATATTTTAAAACTGATTTTTGAGCAGAAAACTGAACAAGCAATCGCGGCAATTGCCACCCATATTCAGCAAAGCCGAGATGAGGTGAAAAAGATCACTTTGCACATGTTGGATCCGAGCCAGTTTATTTAACGCCGTATTCAAAATCAGTTTAAAAACAGATTCGACCGCATACAAGTTGGTAAGATGGACATGCAGCGAAGGTGAAGATTTTGTTATACTATTACATTCATCTTCACCTTACGTTTGGCTTGTGAGCATCTCATTTTGAAACTGTTGACCCCGCAAAAATCCGTGCCTACCCACATTATTTCTGGATTTTTAGGTGCAGGAAAAACCACATTACTGAATAGCCTATTGGCGCAAAAGCCTGAAGGTGAAATCTGGGCTGTGCTGATGAATGAGTTTGGTCAAATAGGGGTGGATCAAAACCTGCTTCCACAAGCCGAAGGTTATGCGGTAAAGGAGCTTTTAGGTGGTTGTTTGTGTTGCAGCAGTCAATTGCCCATGCAAATTGCGCTATCTCGGTTATTGTCTGAAACTCAACCTGATCGTTTATTTATAGAACCGACAGGTTTGGGGCATCCAGCTCAACTGTTAGAGCAACTGACCGAACCGCATTGGCAAAGCCAAATTCAGATGCGTGCTTTAGTTACGGTGGTGGATGGTTCGCGTTTGCATGAAAAAGAATGGGTAAAACAAAACCTGTATGCCGATCAGTTGAAAGCCGCACAAATTGTGGTGATTTCACATACTGAACAGATGCAAGCGGCAGATGAACAGGCTTTACAACAGTTGCAGCAGGAATATCTGGCTTATGCTCAGACATGGTTAAAACCTGCATTGGCGCAACTCCAACTGGCAGAAATTGATTTGCCATATCAAGGTGTGCAACGCAAAATCCAGCCATTAATTCAAATTCAGAAACAGTACAGTCATGAGTCGGCATTACCTGAAATTAAGCAATTACCTTATCATTATGTAGAAACTGCGCAGGGTTATAGTATTGCTGGGTGGAAGTTTTCCAAGCGTTGGCAATTTGATTTCTACGATTTACTAGACTTGTTATGCGAACAACAGCAGTGGCTTAGAATCAAAGGTATTTTTAATACCAATCAAGGCTGGAAAAGTTTTAATTTCAATCCGAATCAATTTAATTATCAGTCTGCACCTGAAAATGTCGATAACCGTATTGAAGTGATTGTACAAACTGAACGAGATTGGGCGTTATTCGAAACTCAGTTACTTGCCTGTCGTATAGATATGGAAACGGATTAAAACTGTTCAGCAAAACTGTGTTAAATCTTATATGCTAGGCGCCAAATTTGAGGAACATTTCATGGCGCTAAAAGCAACAATTTATAAGGCAGATTTAAATATTGCCAACATGGATACTCACCAATATGGTGATTATCAACTTACCATGGCATTGCATCCATCCGAAACGATTGAACGTTTGATGGTTCGAATTTTGGCATTTGCACGTTACGCGAGCGAACAGTTGGAATTTACCAAAGATCTATTTGAAACTGATGAACCTGCACTCTGGGAAAAAGACCTAACAGGGCAGTTGGTATATTGGATTGAAGTTGGCTCTCCTGATGAAGATAAAGTCAAAAAAGCCAGCGCACGTTGTAAGTCGGTTGCCGTGGTGACTTATGGTACAGCTGTGGAAGAATGGTATAAGCGTAATAGCAAATTAAAAACCCTCAGCAATGTTGAAGTTTGGCAGTTAACACCAGCGACCACTGAAGCTATCCAGCAATTGTGCGAACGCACCATGCACTTGCAGTTGAATGTAATGGATGGCGAATGGACATTGATTGGTGACACTGCCCAAGCTCAAATTGAGTGGATTCAGTTAAAGTAAAGATAAGTCTGTTTGAAGAGGAATGAACATGTCAAATGAATTAGAAATTATTGATTTAGTGGTAGGCGAAGGCAAAGAAGCAGTGAAAGGTGCATTAATTACTACGCATTATACGGGTTGGTTAGAAGACGGAACAAAATTCGATTCTTCACTTGACCGTGGCAACTACTTTGAATGTGTGATTGGTACGGGCCGTGTGATTAAAGGCTGGGATCAAGGTATTATGGGTATGAAAGTGGGCGGGAAACGTAAACTGATTGTACCTGCGCATTTAGCCTATGGTGAGCGTAAAATGGGCAATGTTATTCCAGCCAACTCGAATTTAATTTTTGAAATTGAACTCTATGACGTGAAAACACGTGACTAATAATATTTGAAAAATAAACCATAGCATGTTTGGGAAAAAGCGTGCTATGGTTAAACTTGCTACTGAAAATAAACGTTTTTTAGTGCATTCTATTTTATATTAAAAATCAAATTCGCGAATAAGGGATAAACGCGACTTGAAGATAAAAATATTTAAGCCATATGCGATATTACATTTTATCCTTTATGCGCTGACATGCTTCATGTTGCTCTTACAGCAATCCAGTTGGGCACTGTATGAACCAGTTCCCAAGTCTTATTACGCGCATCAAAAGAATATTAACTCGGTCACATTTGAAGAAAATACGACTACGTATTTGTCAGGACAATGGCAGTATTATCCAAAACAATTGTTGCAAACAGCAACGCCAACCCGTCCATCTAGAACCGTGATTTTACCGATTTCTTTTAAAGAAATGGGTTATCCGCAAAATACTTATGGAACTTTTGTCGGTCATTTTAAGATACCGAAAGAATTTATCGGACGACGTATTTCTATTTGGATTCCAAATCAATACGGTGCCTACCGTGTGTATTTAAATGGTGATTTTCTCTTAAGGCTCGGAGAGGTTGGCACTACAACCCAAACCCATAAAACTGAAAATGCACCACGCTTTGCTTATTTCATTGCCGAGAATGAATATTTTACTGTCACCATGCAGGTGTCGAGTTTTCAGAGTTTACATGGCGGTTTAGAAAATCCAATGCGAATTGGGTTGAGTAAAACAGTGAACCGCCAGTTCCAACAATTAATGATGAGCATTGCCGGCGTATGCGGTGCAGTCATTGGTGTTGGTGTATTCACCATATTATTTGCCTTTTTTCGCGGAGTCAGACATAGCCAAAGCCAAGGCTTTTTGGTGTTTGGTATTTTTATTATTTTTTTAGCCTTACACAATTTATTTTCTGCACCTTATGTTTATACGGTGTTCACCAATATTGATTGGTTATGGGGAACACGGCTCGAATATATTTTTACCTATCTATCAGCATTTTTCTTTATCAATTATATGTTTTTACTCAATCAGCGTTATTTGCATCCCACTGTTTTTACCATAGCTGTATTTGTATTGAGTTTTGACATTGTAATTACCTGTTTATCCATGCCTGACGTCTTTGAAAAATTAGCATTTTATAGTTTTCTATTGGGAATTATTGTGGTGCTGAACTTCGCGTATGGGTTCTATCAAACCGTCAACAGGCATGAACCATATTCCACCATTAATTTATGGGCAGTGGTGTTGTTGTGTGTCACTTTTCTGCATGATTTTTTACTGAGTTTAAATTGGATTGATTCGGTTAATTTATCCTTCGCTTCGACCAGCTTTTATGCCTTTTTAATTATGGTGCAACAATCTAAGAATTATGCGTATCACTCCGATCGAATTGAGAAGTTGAATAATAATTTATTGGAACTGAATTCCTCACTGGATCAAAAAGTAAAAGAACGCACTGTACAACTTAGTGAATTAAATGAAAGGTTGGAATTACAGGCGAAAACAGATGCCCTAACAGGAGCTTTTAACCGCCGTGCCTTGAATTCAGAAATTCAGCGTCAGTTTAATGAAACGGCTCAGCAGCATAATGCAGTATTGGCATTTGCGATGTTAGATGTTGATTATTTTAAAACTTATAATGATTACTACGGACATCTCAAAGGCGATGAAATCCTGCAAAAATTGGTGCAGGTGATTCAAAATAATTTACCCGAACACGCCTATTTAGCACGTTACGGCGGTGAGGAGTTTGCAGTCATATTACGGAATATGCCTGTGGTGGTGGTGGAAAAATCATTACAGCATTTGCTTTATATTATTCGTCAGCATCAGTTCGAGCATATGAGCCGTGGGGATCATAAACGATACGTCACTGTGAGTATTGGTGCTGCCTATATGGATCGAAATCGCCCTTATCATGATATTCATGAACTCATGAAAGTTGCAGATCAGCAGCTTTATCTCGCCAAGAATGCAGGGCGAGATCAACTGAGAATGTAAAGGACTAAATATATTTAATCATGGGGATGGTGTGTTGCTCTGGAGTGGCATAAGCTCGGATTTGGAAACCATGCTTTTGGTAAAACGATATCGCAGTTTGGGTACTATCGAGGGTAATTTGTTGCAAGTTTTTCAATTTTAAATGGGAAATGGCGCTGTTGAGCAAGGCAGAACCAATCCCCTGATGCTGCATTTCTGGTAGCGTATAATTCAGCAATATTTTTCCAGTGTCACTGACCATAATAAAGCCAACAGTCCGTTGATTGATGCTATAAATCCAACTGTCGTTATAATGCATCCATAACAATAAATGACTATGCGTTTTATTTTCCAACCAAGCCTGAATTTTACTTTCCACACGCTGATGATCTTGTACACAGGAGCGAATACTTTCCTGCAATACATGAAGAATCTCAGGAATATCCTGAATTTTTGCTGCCCTAATCATTGTTTGTTCTTATTTCCTGAAAACAGGCTTATTTCATGTGAATTCATGACATTGGAACAGTAGAGATTTGTTGCTTTTTTTGTGTGTTTTAGGGGGAGTCTTTTAATAAAAAGTAGTTATGGAGTTTGATATAAATCACAAATTTGAATGAACTGTATATTCATTTAACTGATTTTAAAGATAATTGGATTAGCCCAAAATATAAAACAGCGTATGATATAAGTGACCGTAATGCTGAAAATATGCCTGAATAGGTGGACAATATGTTTAAAATTATTGTTTTGTGTTTATTAGGCTTTGTCCTGACAGCAGCGTGGCAGATTTTTATTAAAGTCAAAGTGACTGAAAAGTATCGTGCTCGCTATTTTTCTAAAACCCACCCTGAAGATGCTCAAACGGAGCGAATTGAAACCAAAGTCACAAAAAGCAAGGTCATCGAAATTGAATATTATGATCAGGTTCTTTTTGATGATGCAGTTCAACTGTTTTTTGAGCAAAATATCCATATTCGTGACATTCAAGCCGCGGAAGAAATTCAACATAATCTACTTAAAAAATTACCTGCCAAAGCGTTAACCCAAATTCGCAAGTTAGATCTGAATGAGTGGTCGATTTATTGGAATTTCTATGACCAGTCACTCGAATATTATGTTGGAAAGTATGGCGTGTTTTGTAGCCATGTTGATCGGAATGGGGCAGAACATAAGTCTGAGTTTAAAATGACCCCTGAAGCGAAAGAATTAGTCTCCTAAAGACCAGAAAAAGTTTTAAAGCTGACCCACTTCACTCATTTTATTGTAACTTGCGTTCTGCGAAAAACTTCTCATAATGTGCCATCGGTTTTTAAAGTGAATCATTGATGTCTGGACTGGAAATTTTTGCTGTCATCATCAGCGTGATTGGCGTAGCGTTAACAATTAAACGCAACATGTGGTGTTGGTGGTTTAACTTTCTCGCCTTTGTTTTATACGCTTATTTGTTTTATACCTTTAAATTATATGGGGAAACGATTTTACAGTTTTTCTTTATGGTGGTGAATTTCTACGGTTTTTATCATTGGTTTAAAGGTAAGCAACAAGACCATGATATTCGTATTGAACCCATTAAACTCAGCACTGTAATTTGGCAAATATTGTTGGCTGCACTGGCTGGATTGGCTTTTGGCTTAAGTCTAAAATTCTGGACAGATGCAGCGGTGCCGATGTTAGATGCACAATTGGCAGCATTTAGCTTATTGGCAACCTATTGGACCAGTCGCAAGCATATTGCGACATGGGTGCTGTGGGTATTTGTCGATATTGTATATGTCGGGATGTTTATTTATAAAGATTTGTTCTTGACTGCAGGTTTATATGCAGCCTTTGTTGGCTTAGCCGCTTTTGGTTGGTGGCAATGGATTCAAGTCCAGAAAAAACAACAATTGGCAGGCACGAAATCTGCATAGCACTGTTGGGGGCAAGAGGATGTTGATCCATTTTAATCAAGCCAAGTTACAGCAGTTTGATGAACTTGCCCACAAGATTATTCAAAATCCAGAACAATATTTACAATTTGATTCAGTTGCTGACTTTTATCAAGCCACTTGGTTGGACCTTTTTCCTCAAGGGACAACTTGGGCTGCAACAGGTTTAGATGATGGTGCGACTGAATTTTATGCCATCATTCAATTTCAACAGCATTTTTTAAAGATTAATTGTTTATCAGAAATCAGTGCAACTTTTGGCATTTCGAATGGGTAAAACAAAAAATAGGTCAATGACAGCTTAAACAGAATTGACTTTAATTGGCCATGATATCAACGTATAGTGAACGTTGTTTTGTAATAACATACTTGCACTTTCCAACAGGACAAAACAAAAAAAGAAGGAGCCGTCATGGCACATCAGTTTATTGTCAATGCAACCATACAGGGTGTATCTCTAGAAGAATTTAAACGTTTAGCCGCAGATATTAGTCTGCATGAACAAGTTTGCCGTCGAATTCCGGGTGAACATTTAGAAATTTTGGAATCAAGAAAAGTAGGGGACATTTACACCCTTAAACGTGCCTATAATTTAGATGTAAATATTCCAGACATTGCCAAAAAACTATTAAAAGATGCATTCCGCTTACACCGTACAGATATTAGCAATCTCGAAGCGATGACTTCTACCGTAGATTTAGGTGCGAATTTACCTTTACATGCCAGTTGCAATCGTTCAGTCAAAGGCTCAGATCAGCATGTTGAATTTCAATTGGAATGGACGGTTAAAGTGAAAGTCCCTTTAATCGGTGGATTGTTAGAAAAACACGCCGAGAGTGAAATTCGTAAGTTCAGTGAAATCGAATTGACGATTGTTGAAGATGAATTAAAAAAGAATTTAATCGTTTAAGCTGACTTTGAGTTGAGCTGAAAGCCAAGGGCGCCATTGTATGGCGCCCTTGCTATTTCAGGTGATTCGGCTTGATTTAGCTAGATATGAAAATCCTTAGCTTTTTAACTTCGCCAGTGCTTTCTTAAGGGGCAGTTTATCTGTGGCAAAGCCATAAATTGCCGCAAACGGTAGTGCAGTTCGTGCCAAGTAAGCTACACGCCATAATCCACCATGATTGGCACCCTGCATCATCAACTCTAACGGATGATCCATAACGGTCTCTGGATTTGCGACTGATTCAGGGTTACGTAAATCATGAATCCAGAGTGCCGCCATAATGGCATTGGTTGTTTCGGGCTTAAAAGCTTCAACATCAAATAAACTTGCACCATTAAATGCGGCTTTGAGTAGCGGATTTTTGGTCACTGAGTGCGTAGTGGTCGATGGTGCAATGTTAATACTCACACGTTGACCTTCATGGCGGGCTAAAGTGGCACGCCATTGCTGAATTCGTTTCGCCAACGCATAGTTTGGACCTTGTTCAATCACTAGGCAGTCTGCAATTCCATAAGCTTGACCATTGTCAGAAGTAATCAAGTCATGTAAGTTTTTCTGGAAAAAATGCTTTAACGATGCTGTTGCCACGCCCTTGGTCAGCAACTTCTGAATTTGCGAGCGATAACGGAATTTGTCTGCTGAAGACTCAACCACCTCTTTGGGTACAGCATAGACATCAGTCGGCGTACACATAAACATTAAGCTGGTATCGGCTTTGTGCTCACTAACGACTTTCATAATACTGTCCATCGCCATTGCAACACGGACATGTTTTTCACCATCAAGATAAGCAATTGCTGCCAAATCCAGTTGATGTTCGCTTTGTAATAGCCATTGTGCAATTTCAGGGGTTTGAGTCAGTAAATTTGCCCCAAGTTTGGCACTGAGTTCACGAGTTGGTGTTTGATCTGGAAGCGATGTCTGACTTGGTGCATACAAGGTCGCATTACCATTTTGAATGGTATTCAGAATTTTTTGCCAAACTTTGCTGTTGGGTAAATCCACAGCCACAATATTGGCTTTCCATTTGGACAGCCACGTGAGTGGACCTGCTTCAGAACCAGCACCGAATAGTACCATAGTACGATCAGAAAGATCAAACCATTCAGGGTGTGCATTGGCTAAACGCAAGGCATCCGCATGAGAAGGTTCAATAATGCCGTCATCTTCCCATTTTTGAACTTGCGCAAGTAAAGCTTCGCCTTTGAGGTTTTGACCATGATAGGGAATATACCATTCAGGCTCAGCTTGGCTTTCACCTGTGAGTTGAACAGTATGTAACTGAGCTAAGGGCACATCCATCATGTCTTTTAATAAATAACGTTGACCATTACGGTAAAACTCAAAACTATGTTGAGCTTTATGCAGACCTTGTTTTGCAATGCTAATCGGATTGCTGCAATTGCGAATTCCATGTTCGACTAAGGCTTTAAAGTACTTTGGATAGTTTTTACGCCATTTCTTTTCTTTGAGCACTTGCTGGGCAGATTGATTGTCTACAATCGATAATGCCTCAGCAATAATTTCCTTGCCTGTGCGTGTTGTACTTGGTTTTTGAGTATCGGGTTGAACAGGGAACTGTAGACCCTCTAAAGAGCTGGACATGCAAAAAATCTCGTCTGATAACAGTATTAATATACAGATGTATTCATTATCTATGCCAAATTAAAGTTTGGGGTGGCATTAACTACCAATTTATGCCTCAAGCGTCTAAAGTTTTAAACTCATCAGGGAAATGCTTGGAAGAGTGTTCACTAATTTGCATAGGTTGAGGGAAGTGAGTCGAGATTGTTTGGTGCTGTCAGTCTGGCAATCGGCTGACAGCCAAAGGAAAAAATCAATTTAATGTATGACTAGCAACGGCCTTTCTTGGCTTGACCAGGTGGGCAGAAATCACCACCATGCTCGTAGTGGCCTAAGTTTCCATTGGGATCAACAACAATACTGCCTTCGCGTGTATGTACAGCACAAGCCGTTAGGGTATTTAAGCTGAGACAAGTTGCAATAATCATGAGAAATTTATACATGTATTAATTCTCCGTATTCTATTGTTTTAAGCTTAATTTTAGTGAAGTCGCTTTCTTGTTACGATTTATTTTGTGTAAAAGTTGAGATGAGATAAAAATTTATTTAAGAAAAGAAGAGAGAAGGGGCAGAGACTGTTAAGGTCTTCGCCCCTTTATTAATGACATAAAGCCTGCATTCAACATATTTAAAATGGCAGTTGAGTCAGTTTATTGAAGAAGTGTGGAATTAAACGAGGTTCAAGTAAAATGGTTACAACCACGCCATATGCTGCCCCCCACAAGTGCGCACTATGGTTAATATGTGAGTTGCCTCGTTTCCCTGACCAAATGCTGTAAGCGATATAAAGCACCGCAAAAATAATGGCAGGTACAGGAATAAAGAATACAAAAATCAGCTTCCATGGTTCAAACAGGATATAAGCAAACAGAACCGCAGACACGGCACCTGAAGCGCCAAGACTGGCCCATTGAAAGTCATTTTTGTGTTTTAAGTAACTAGGTAAAATGGCAAAAATTAACCCACCCAAATAAAACAGAGCAAAGCCAAGGTCATAAAAGTACTGGCGATAAAAGCTTTCAATAATACTCCCGAAAAAAAACAGGGTAATCATATTGAACAACAGATGAGCACCATCCACATGAACAAAACCGTGTGTGATAAAACGGTCATATTGTCCTTTTTGCATTGCTGGCGGCCAAAAGATCAAGCGACTCATCAATTTCTGATTGGAAAACGCCAGAAGTGAAACCACCACAGTAATGATAATCAGCGCTACAGTATGGTTGAAAGGCAGATTTAGCATATAGAAAAGGTTCAATTTTTAATGACTCAACCTTAATAATGCCATTAATTGTTTAATTGCACAGGACTTTTAGAATAAATCCGACAATTTTAGTTGATTTTTTTTAATTTAGCCGCATCTTCAGTTAAAATGGCGACTTCAGCTAGAGGAAATATTGTTATGTCGACTGAGAACACCAGCACTGCAGTTGCAGAAGAAATTCCAAACTTATTGATTACCCCAACTGCACAAGAGTATTTACGTGATTTATTGGCGAAACAAAATACTCCAGGTATTGGTGTACGTGTTTTTGTGGAACATCCTGGAACACCTCGTGCTGAATGTTGTATGGCATATAGTGCACCTGAAGAAGTTGTGCCAACAGATTATAAGCAAGATTATCCAGATTTCCCTGCCTATGTTGATGCGCCATCTATTCCATATTTATTAGATGCAGTGATTGACTACAACAAAGACCGTTTTGGTGGTCAGTTGACTTTCCGCGCACCAAACTCAAAAGTTCCACGCGTTGGCCCTGATGCTTCTGTCGAAGAGCGTATTACTTATGTTTTACAATCTGAAATCAATCCAGGTTTGGCTGGTCACGGTGGTAACTGTGCATTGGTTGAAGTGGTTGCAGATGAAGAACATGGTTTAACGGCTGTACTTAAATTTGGTGGCGGTTGCCAAGGTTGTTCAGCAATTGATGTGACCTTGAAACAAGGGGTAGAAACGACTTTGAAACAACATGTTCCAGAGTTACAACGTGTGATTGACCAGACGGATCATACCCAAGCAGAAGGTGCATATTTCAAGTAAATACTTGAATGTAATGCATCAGAAACCTCCATAGCATGGAGGTTTTTTTATGGCTGTTTTATACAAAATTACGTGGATTTTAAAGAATAATTAATGGTAATGAGAATTGTTATTAATAATAATTGCATTTATATTTATGTTTGTTACACTCTGAAACCGAAATTTCACGTTTTTTTCTATCTTCCACACTTTTGGGGTATTTGTATGAACAGACGTATTGTCCAATCAGCATTAGCTTTTTCAATTTTGTCGGCTATGAGTGTGATCAGTCATGCTGAAGATTTACAGACAGAACAGCAAACTTCTTCAACTACGCAAATTACGACACAACAGCCAGATTCAACCAAACTTGAAAAAATTGTGTTGACTGCCGAAGAGCAAGTAAAGCAATCCTTAGGGGTATCTATCATTACAGCAGAAGATTTGGATAAGCTTCCTGTAGTGAATGACATTTCTGAATATGTACGTCGTATGCCTGGTGTGAATTTGACAGGTAACAGTGCAACTGGACAACGTGGCAATAACCGCCAAATTGATATTCGTGGTATGGGGCCGGAAAATACCTTAATTTTGATTGATGGTAAGCCTGTTAATTCAAGAAACTCAGTTCGTTATGGTTGGCGTGGTGAACGTGATACGCGTGGAGATTCAAACTGGGTTCCCGCAGATGCAATTGAATCGATTGAAGTGTTACGTGGGCCAGCAGCTGCGCGTTATGGTTCAGGTGCCATGGGTGGTGTGGTCAATATTAAGACCAAGAAAGTGACCAATGAAGTGCATGGTTCAGTTGAGCTTTATACCAATCAGCCAGAAGATTCTAAAGAAGGAGCAACCAATCGTGTTGGCTTTAATCTAAGTGGTCCGATTGTAAAAGATGTATTGTCTTACCGATTGTATGGTAATTACAACCAGACGGATGCAGATGCAGCAGACATTAACCCTGTCACTGAATCAGGAACGCGTGCTGCGGGACGTGAAGGCGTAGAGAATCAAGATATTGCAGGACGACTGGCATGGCAAGTCAATGATCAGCAAACCCTTTTACTCGATATTGCGACAGGTCGACAAGGCAATGAATATACAGGTGATATTCAAAACAGTAACTTTGATGCTGCGGGTATAGGGGGCAGCTTTAGCAATGCAGATTATGTCCGAGGCCTATTGGGTCTAGAAACCAATACCATGTATCGTGACAGTTATGCCTTAACGCATGAAGGAAAATGGGACTGGGGCGATACTAAACTCATCGCACAATACGATAAAACCAAGAATAAACGTATTCCAGAATCCCTTGCTGGTGGGCCAGAAGGGAGTCCAAACTCATTTAATAAAAAGACTTCAACATTAGAGACCTTACGTTTTAATGCAGAAGCTAACATCCCTTTAGAGATTGTTGTTCCTCAAGTTTTAACTGTGGGTGCTGAATGGATCGAAGATGATTTCACCGATCCATCGAGTACAGTACAAACCGATGCTTCAGGACTCATTAACTTATCTGCTGACCGTGAAAGCATGCAATCACGAATTGCTTCTGCTTATATTGAAGATAACTTTAAGGTGACAGATAGTACAGATTTAGTTCTTGGTGTACGTTTCGATGATCATGATAAATCAGGTTCAAATTGGAGTCCAAGTTTAAACATTACCCAAAAACTGGGCGATTACTTTACCTTGAAAGGTGGCATTGCCAAAGCGTATAAAGCGCCAAATATGTATCAAACTTCAGAAGGTTATTTGTTATATACCCGTGGTAATGGTTGCCCAATTAAAGCCACACAAATTTCTCAATGTTATTTAATTGGTAATGCGGATCTAAAACCTGAAACCTCAATTAATAAAGAATTGGGCGTTCAATTTGAAAAAGATATGGTCAATGCCAGCTTAACGTGGTTTAGAAATGATTATGAAAATAAAATCACAGCAGGTGAAACGGTTTTAGCCACTTCAGCAGCGGGTCATAACATTTTACAGTGGGAAAATGTGCCTGAAGCATTGATTCAAGGGCTTGAGGGAAGTGTAACTTTAAGCTTTGATAATGCAAGTTGGACCAATAATGTAACGTATATGATGGATTCGGAGAATAAAAAAACAGGTAATCCGCTGTCAATTGTGCCGAATTACACGATTAACTCCATCTTTAACTATAACGTGACCGATGCCATGGATGTGAACTTTGTATATACCCAGTATGGTCGCCAAAAGCCACGTCAATATGCAGAATCGAATACTGAAAATGGCGCTATGAATGTTACTGCTGTGAAAAGTTATGGTATAGCAGGCATTAATGTAGGCTATAAATTCACGGATCAAATTAGCAGTCGTGTGGGTGTTAGCAATTTGTTTGATGAAAAGTTATTACGTGATAACACAGTGAATCAAACTTATAACGAACCAGGTCGTGCTTATTATGCAAGCCTGAAATATGAGTTTTAAGTTGACTTAAATGTAGAACAAAAAGGCGCTATTCAGCGCCTTTTTTCAAGATTGCTAAGGTACTGTCGGAATAATAGAACTTTTCTAAATAATGACGGGCACGTTGAGTGAGGTAATCTGATTGCAGCATATTCTGAATAATCGGTTCTAACAGATGTTGTAACTGATTTTGGATTAATGCTTCATCAATATTTAAGTCACGAAACAATAAATCAAAACTTCGGTCTTGATTGCGTGCATACCATGCAGAGATACCATCTTTCACTTGCTGTTCTAAGTATTCACTTTGACGTAAGTGATCCCAAATTTCATGACCTAAACCAACTGTTTGAGGCAAGTCATCAACCTCAATATAATTTTTTAAAACATTTAGATTTAAATCTTTGATTTTATGCCATAAATTGGCTTGAAAGTGATAAAGCTTATCGTCATTAAAATGCTGATTTAACACTTGCTCGCTCATTTGACTGAGTTTCTGAATATTTTTCTGCAAATAATGCTGAATCGCTTGATCTAAGTTTGAATCTGTCACACTTTCTAAAACAGATTTCCCCATTTTCATAAAACGAGAAACACCCGGCACATGCTTGACCATCACCGAGTTGTCTAAATAGTCATGAATCGCGTGCTGAATGAGTTGTGTAATCATGGCAGCGAAAGCAGGATTGTTCACTACAGTATGAATTAAACGTTGACGATGCCCACTTTTACTGGCGACGTATTGGGCAATTTTATCGACCGTAAGCACAGGAATCGCATCTGCGATTTTGGTCTGGTCATTTGCAGGGTGCACCAGTGCAAAGCGAATATGCTCTGCAATTTGTTCAATTAAAAAATCACTGGCAGGTGTATTCAATATCTGCTGGTCAATCAATTGATGAATCTGCTCAACAGTCCAAATCTGTTTTAAATTTTGCTTTCTAAGCCAATGATAGAATTCAACAAACTCATTCTTAATGGTATCTGAATGAGTAAATTCATCATTTAAAAATTGCAGATGAGCTTCAATCAGTTGCTCAATCATTGGGTGTTTTTGCATAAAAGTTCAAATTTAATGTAAGGGAATCAGTTGGTCTGCCAATGGATTTTTCAGACTTTGGGTTTTTGCAAGAAACGGAAGATAGTAATTTGCGACTTGTTTATCTGCTTCCAACAAAGGCATATGACCTACATTGTTCAGAATGACAGGTGCCTCAGCACGTTTCAACAGAGATTTTAATTCATCTGCAACTTCAACATTAAAAATTTTATCTTGTTTGCCCCATAGAATTAAAGTTGGCGCTTCTACATTTCGAGTAATTCGGGCAAATGTTTCAGGGGTATAGATTCGGTTTAATGTCGAAATTTGCTCAATGACCAGATTATTTCTGCCTGCTTGTGCAATCAGGAGTTGCTCTTTGGCATGTTTGAGTTCTGGCGAAAGCTTAGGTGGGTTTTGCATAATCTGATGCCGAACCTCATCATAATCACCTGGTTTTGACACAATAATATGCTTTAAAAAATTAGGGTCTTTACTGTAGGGCGTATTGGCTTTTTTATAGATGCCTGCACTATTTAATAGAAATAAACTTTGTGTATCAAAAGGATATTGCGCAGCATAGAGTGTAGCAATTGAACCACCTAAAGAGTGACCTGCGATATTCAATTTATTTTCTATATCTATGGCTTCTGCAAATTGCCGAAGGCTAGAGGTGACATTTGGAACAGCAATATCAAAATTGGATGGAACTTTAGTGTCCCCATAAATGGGTAAGTCGGGCACAATCACATGGTAGTTGGGGGTGAGATAAGAAGCAACACGGTTCCAGTTGTCACGATTTCCTCCAATCCCATGGATCAGTAAAACAGTGGGTTTTTGGCTCGAACCGCCTTCGTTATAGCTCCAAAAAATATCACCCACTTTAAGCGTTTTGGTCTTTAATCCGCAATCTTCACGTTCTTGTTGTAGATAGTTTTGTAGTGAAATTTGCTCAGAAGAAAGCTGTAGGGGTTTAGCAGAAGCAACATTGGGCAATGACATTGTAATTAGGATTCCCATTGCAGTAACAAAATGAGAAAAATATTTACTAGTTTGTGTCATTGACTTGAATCCTTGTCACTAAAATTTTGTTGTATGAAATCTATTTTTGAAACTGTCAAAATACTGAAATGGGTATAAAGAATGATCTTTGACTTTATGTTGAACTATTGTAAATACAATCAATAGAATGTCACGAACAAGTTTATTGAAATGATTGATATAAAAATAAAATAATGTGATTGGCTTCAACATAATGGCAAAAAGCATTTGAACTTTTTTGCCAATCTAAAAATGCCGAGTGGTATTCGTTTTTGCAAGTGACATTCATTTTGGCTGGTATTAGAATATTAAAACTTCAAATCATGGTGGAAAAAAGAATGCTAACGGCTCAAGAAGCATTAGACCGTCTTAAAAAAGGAAACCAACGTTTTGTTTCTGGGGAAACAACCCTCCCTAAACAATTGACGCATCAAGAACGTGCTGAAATGGCAGAAGATCAAAATCCTTTTGCAATTATACTTGGTTGTTCAGACTCGCGTGTTCCTGCCGAGATGGTTTTCGATCAAGGCTTAGGTGATCTATTTGTCATTCGTGTTGCGGGTAATGTGGTTGCACCTTCACAAGTGGGGAGTGTGGAATTTGCTGCCGAACGTTATGACTGCGCCGTGGTCGTTGTTCTTGGTCATAGTCATTGTGGTGCTATTCAAGCGACCATTGACACTTTAATGAACCCAGACTGCCCACCATCAAATAATTTGATGTCGATTGTGAACCGTGTGCGTCCATCAGTTGAAACCTTGATGCAAACTGAGTTGAAAAACGATTTGAAAAAACTTTCGAACCACGCTGTCCGTTCAAATGTATTTGCTTCTGTTAATCAATTACGTCATGGTTCGGCTGTATTGGAACAATTAATTGCGAAAGGCAAGATGATTGTTGTGGGTGCCGAATATTCACTCGAAACAGGTGAAGTGATTTTTTTTGATTTCTAAGACATCTGATCTATAAAAATATGGATGTGATTAAAGGCGCTTTATAAAGCGCCTTTAATGTATGGATAAGCGAGATTTAATAACTTTACTTGTGCTTGTGCATTCGGATGAATTAAATCGTTTTGCATTAAATTTTTATAACCTGCGATGCCTTCTAAAAAGAAAGGCAGTAATTTCACCTGATAACGTTGACTGATAACAGTGTAGTTCTGTTCAAAAGCCTTGCTATAGGCAGTGCCATAATTTGGCGGAATTTTCATTCCAAATAAAACGACTTTCGCTTTCGCCTTTTGGCTTTGTTCAACTAAACGCGCTAGATTTTGTTGAATCATTTGCGGGGGTTGACCACGTAAACCATCGTTTCCTCCCAGTTCGATGACCACAACACTTGGCTTATAAGTTGCAAGTAATTTGGGTAAACGTGCTAAAGCACCGCTGGTAGTTTCACCACTCACACTTGCATTGACCACTTGATGCTGTTTCGGATACTGTTGGTCTAATCGTTTTTGTAACTGTGTGACCCATCCTTGTTGTGGCTGTAGGCCATAACCTGCGCTAATACTATCACCGAGAATCAGAATAGTTTTAGCTGAAGCCGTCATTGGGCTTAGGCAGAGCGTGAGTCCCATTACCCAAGAATAAACGAATACTTTAAAACGATATTGACGCATAGTAACTGACGAAAACCTGAGCACAATAGAAGAGAGATTTATCATGCCACAAGCCGTAATTTCTGCCCAGAATTTGACACAAAAAATACAACTTGCAGATAAAAATCTCTCAATTTTTGAAAATTTAAATCTCGATATTATGGAAGGCGAACAAATTGCTATTACTGGTCGTTCAGGTTCTGGTAAGTCGACTTTATTGGGGATTTTGGCCACTTTAGACCAAGCCAGTGGTGGTGAATTAACTGTTTGTGGAGAAAATATTTCTGCGCTCAATGAAGAACAGCGAGCGCTTGTCCGTTTAAAATATATTGGTTTTGTTTTTCAATCTTTTCAGCTTTTACCACATTTAACCGCATTGGAAAATGTGATGTTGCCTTTGCGTTTACACGCTAATTTTCAATATGCGGAGGCAGAACAACAAGCGTTGGCTTTGCTGAAAAAGGTCGGGTTAGAGCGACAGGCAGAACAAACACCTAAAGTGCTTTCAGGTGGAGAGCAGCAACGTGTGGCAATTGCACGTGCTTTAATTAGCCAGCCTAAAATTATTTTTGCAGACGAACCGACAGGAAATCTAGACAGTCAAACAGCCAAAGACATTGAGCAATTGTTATTTGCTTTAAATCAAGAACTAGGCACCACCTTGGTGTTAGTTACGCATGATTTGAAATTGGCAAGACAATGTCAGCGTCATGTGCATTTATTTGAAGGTCAGTTGCATGAACACGTGCAGGGTGGTGATCACGTATGAGTGCTCTATTTCGACCTTTATTGCAGCAAAGTCTGAAAAGTAGTGGAATGTATTTGCTGATTATTGCTTTGGTACTGGCCATTAGTGTAACCACAGCACTGAAATTTAGTAATGAGCAAATCCAGAATGCAGTGACTTTACAAGCCGCAGAGCTGATGGCGGCAGATTTGGTATTGTCGGATCAGGCTGCAATTGAACAACGCTGGAAAGATCAGGCGACGGCCTTACATTTAAAACAGTCGCAAGTCACTATGTTTAACTCCATGGCACATACTGAGTCGCAATTTGTCATGGTGAATGTAAAAGCAGTAGATGCACATTTCCCGCTGCGGGGTAAACTTCAGTTACAACCCGAGCTCCATCACCCTATTCAAAGTGGGGAAGTTTGGTTAAGTCCACGGGTGATGGACTTATTACGGGTAAAGTTGGGAGACCAAATTCAAATTGCCGATGGCACGTTTAAAGTCACCGCAAAGATTCAGCATGACTCCAATCAGGAACTTGGTTTTTCGGGTTTTTCACCAACGGTGATGATTGCACAACAAGATATTGCAGGCACCAATGCCATTCAAGTCGGTAGCCGAATTGATTACCGTCTACTTATGGCAGGCGATGTAAATAATATTCAACAGTTTCAAACGCAATTTAAGCAGCAACAAGCAAGAAAACAATCCAAGGTTGTTAATGCTGAAGATACCAATGGTTTGAAACTGCGAAATGCCACTGAAGGCAATACTCGTCTGATGCGTCCGATTGAGAATTTAGATACCTTTTTACAGTTGGCCAATATCTTGACCATTTTGCTGTGTGGTATTGCAATTGCATTGACCAGTCAACGCTATGTACAGCAAAACCAAGACTATATTGCTTTATTGCGTTGTATGGGCGCTTCCAAAACCCAAATCTTAAAAGTCTACGCCTATCTTTTGTTGGTTATATTGGGCATTGCCATTTTGCTTGGGGTGTTGCTTGGAATGGCTTTGGGGTATGGATTGTTACAACTCATGCTACAACTGATTCCAAATTTGCAGTTTCAATTTTCTGCATGGGCAATGTTGAAAGGACCGTTGCCAGTTGCCATATTGACCAGTGCGGTAGTGTTAACTGGTTTTATTTTGCCGAATTTGTGGCAGTTGATGTACACCCCACCAATCCGAGTGATTCGTCAGAAAACACAATCTACGCAAGTTTTGTTGTGGACCTTACTGTCTGGCACGCTGAGTTTATTTGTTTTTAGTCTTATCCTTACAGAGAATTTACTGCTAACCAGTTTAGTCATTGGCGGCATTATTGCCCTAAGTGCGCTCTTATATGTTTTGGTCTGGCTGGTTTTAAAAGCTTTAAAACGCTTAAAAATGGCAGTTTCGGCTTATGTCAAAGTACCTTATCAGACTGCATTTCAGATTACCGCTTTGGCATTAGGACTAAGCTTGATTACCGTATTGGCAGTCCTGCGTACAGATTTGTTAGAACGTTGGCAACAACAGTTGCCACAAGGTACGCCCAATCAGTTTGTGTATGGTTTACCGCCATTTGATGTCCCCCAATTCAAGCAGCAATTACAAGCACATGGCTGGAACAGCACACCCTTGTACCCGAATATTCGAGGTCGATTGGTGGCCAAAAATGAACAACCTTTTTCGGAGCAATTGGTTAAGGAAAATAACTCCTTACGTCGTGAGTTAAACCTGACGCAAAGTAGCAGCTTGCCAACAGACAATAAAATTGTACAAGGGCAAGCAAAGTTCACTGCTGTTGGGGAGGTTTCTGTTGAAGCGAAAACTGCCGCAGAATTGGGTATACAGGTGGGTGATCGGTTAAGCTTTAGTTTGCCTGAAGGCTTGTTACAGGCCAAAGTGATAAATTTAAGACAAGTTGAATGGGAAAGTTTTAGCCCAAACTTTTTCTTTATTTTTTCACCGCAAACATTGGATGAAAATGCAGGTAGTTATTTGGGGAGTTTTTATGTCCCAGAGCAAGATAAACCGCAACTGATACAATTGATTCAGCAATTTAGTAATACCGTGTTTATTGATGTGGGTTTAATACTGGATGAAATTAAGCGCTTGATGAATGTGTTAATTCAGGTCGTGACCATTCTGGCTGCACTGGTGAGCCTTGCAGGCATTTTGGTCTTAATTGCCTGCCTTAATTTATTGATGGATGAGCGTAAAAGGGAAGTGGCTTTACTTCGTTCATTTGGTAGTTCTAAACGTATGCTCAAAAATATGCTGACATTAGAAATTGGCTTTATGGGGTTGTTAGCAGGTATTGTGGCTTGTTTCTTTGCCGAATTGATCAGTGCGATTGCCAGTTATCGAATGAATCTAAGCATTCAGGCACATTGGGAAATCTGGTTAATTTTACCTGTGAGTATGATGTTGTTGTGCGCATTGATTGGGCGTTATCGTTTGAGTTATCTCTGTGATATCCCACCTTTACAAAGTTTAAGAGAGATGAATCAATCTTAGGATTCATCTCTCTTGTTTTAAAAATTGAAGTGTTGGCGCATGGCTTGTAAGAGTTCAGCCCAAATGGGTTGAATCAATTGAACTTGTTGCAGGCAATATTGGTACAGCAACCAACAGCTCACGACGGCTACAGTTGTACCTAATATGAAGCTGAGAGAAGGTTTTTGCCATTTTTGGCACAGATACCAAATCCCTGCGAGCACTGCGCCCATCAGCATTCCACCAACATGCGCAGCATTATTAATCCCAGAGATCGTGAGTCCAATCACCAGATTAATGCCCATGACCATAATTAAGGTCTTTTTATCTAGAATAAAGCGTTGCTGTGGCAGAACGGGGAACAGGGACAGTAAGGTTAAAGCACCACCTAAGCCCATCACGGCACCAGAAGCACCCGCACTGACATGTGGAAGTAAGTCAGGATTAATCGCCTGTTGATTAAGCATCCCCACCGTGTCATGTATCGCCAAATAACCACTAAAAAGACTGCCCATTAATCCTGCTGCAAGATAGAGCATAAGAAAGTAGAATCGACCAAACAGTTGCTCAGCGACACTGCCGAAAATATACAATGCCCACATGTTTAACATTAAATGAATCAAACCAAAATGAAAAAACATGCTGCTGAACAGGCGGGTGGGTTCCTCTAAAAAGGTTAAAGGTGCATAATCAGCTCCCCAGCGAATGGCATCTGCTAGGCTTGGATCACTAACATTGACCCCTGAGACAATTTGCCAGAGGAATAAACCCACATTGATGGCAATGAAAAGGGTTGTGAGCCACCAATCCTGCATATTCAGTTTGCTTGGAACCCAAGGTGGTGTTGAATGAGGCATGCTATTGTTTGACTTTGAATCTACATTTTAATCAAGCTTAGCACGAAAGAATGAAAATATTAGGAGCAACTTACTGACATGAAAGCTTTTTTTGTTCGAACTTTGTTAGTCATTGTCAGTTTGATTCTACTTGTACAGCTATGGATTTTTAGCAGTTTAGTGTGGTGGCGTACACATCCAGTCGAAACCACAATGTTTATGCGTCTAGATTACTGGTCTGAGCCATCAAAACCGATTCAGCACAAATGGCGGGATTATGATGAGATCAGCGATTATATAAAAAGTGCTGTGGTGGCATCTGAAGATGGAAAATTCATGCACCATCACGGTTTTGACTGGGAAGGTATGCAATATGCCTTGGAACGCAACCAAGACAAAGGCAAAGTGGTTGCAGGTGGATCGACTATTTCTCAGCAATTGGCGAAAAATTTATTTTTATACAATAAGCGTTCTTTTATTCGTAAAGGACAAGAGGCTGTAGCCACTTGGATGATGGAGCGCATGTGGTCGAAACAGCGTATTTTGGAAGTGTATTTAAACTCGGTTGAGTTTGGGGAAAATATTTACGGGGTTGAAGCTGCAACACAGCATTATTTTGGTAAAAGCGCGCGAAGTTTAACGCGTGATCAAGCGGCATTTTTAGCGGCAATTTTACCAAATCCTAAATATTATCAAGATCATCAGAATGATCAAAAAGTCCAAATTCGTAAAAGAATGATTCGTAAATATATGCGCTATAGCCAAATCCCTTAATATGGCCGAATTCAGCGATAAGCATAAAGCAACATCAGCCCAAATTATTTTGGGCTTTTTTTATGAAAATGTCACAAAATTGAAGCATACTTATGACTATACAGATAACGTCTTAAAATCATGGGTTGATTATGAATACGGCGGCACAGACACCATTAGAGCCAGTTGAATATACTTATAATGATCGATTTATTAATCGTGAACTTTCTATTTTAGATTTCCATTTACGTGTTCTTGAGCAAGCTGTTGATCCGTTGCATCCGTTGCTAGAACGCATGAATTTCCTGCTCATTTTTTCAAGAAATTTAGATGAGTTCTTTGAAATTCGTGTTGCGGGCATGTTGGAACAGTTAGATTTGGGCAATGAAAGTCATACCCCCGATGGTTTGACTCCAAAACAAGTTTTAGAGCAAATTTCACAAACGACACATGCGGCGATTGAACGCCAATATCGTATTTTAAATGAAGAAATCTTGGCGAAACTGCGCGAAGAAGACATTTGTTTCTTGCGTCGTGGTGAGCTAACCCCAGCTCAATCCTCTTGGGTGAAAAAGTATTTCCAAGAACAGGTTGCTCCAGTATTAACGCCGATTAGTTTAGACCCAGCACACCCATTCCCGCGTTTGGTCAATAAGAGCTTAAACTTCATTGTGACTTTAGAGGGTAAAGATGCCTTTGGTCGTCAAATTGATTTGGCAGTCGTACCCGCTCCACGCTCGTTGCCGCGAGTTGTACGGTTACCCGATGAGCTGACGGGCGGCAAAGAACACCATGTCATGCTTTCTGCGATTATTCATGAGCATGTTTCAGACCTATTCCCAGGAATGACTGCAACGGGCTGTTATCAGTTCCGTGTAACGCGCAACGCAGACTTGGCTTTAAATGAAGATGTCGAAGATTTAGCGAAAGCCTTAAAAGGGGAGCTAAATTCACGTCGTTTTGGTCGTGCAGTGCGTTTGGAAGTCACTGAAAACTGTCCTAAACATATTTATGACTACTTGCTTGATGAATTCGATTTAGAAGAAGAGCAGTTGTATAAGGTGGATGGTCCAGTCAATTTAGCACGGTTACTGTCAAATTTTAAACGTCCGCATTTACGCTATGATTCACATACGCCAGTGATTCCTAAAGTGTTGAAAAAATCTGAAAACATTTTTTCAGCGATGCAAAAGCAAGATATTTTACTGCACCATCCGTTTGAATCGTTTGCTCCAGTCATTAACTTGTTACGTGAGGCTGCGCGAGATCCACAAGTCCTTGCGATTAAGCAGACATTGTATCGTAGTGGAGCAGATTCTGAGATTGTACAAGTACTGGCAGAAGCAGCACGTAATGGCAAAGAAGTCACCGCTGTGATTGAGTTACGTGCGCGTTTTGATGAAGAGTCGAATATTGAGGTTGCCAACGTCTTGCAAGAGGCGGGCGCTGTGGTGGTATATGGCATTGTCGGCTATAAAACACATGCCAAAATGATTCTGGTCGTTCGTCGTGAAAATAATAAATTGGTGCGTTATGTCCATTTAGGGACTGGAAACTACCATGCAGGCAATGCCCGCATTTATACCGACTACGGTTTGCTCACCACAGACAAAGAATTGTGTGAAGATGTACATCGAATTTTCCAAGAGTTGACAGGTATGGGCAAAATGGCAAAGCTGAAAAAGCTTTTGCATGCACCATTTACGCTACATGCACAATTAGTCAATTTTATTGATGAAGAAATTGCCAATGCCAAAGCGGGCAAGCCTGCACAGATTATTGTGAAGGTGAATGCACTGACGGAATTACAATTGATTAATAAACTGTATGAAGCTTCGCAGGCTGGTGTACAGGTTGACTTAATTATTCGTTCAATTTGTTGTTTGCGTCCTGGGCTACCAGGCCTGTCAGAAAATATTCGTGTACGTTCTATCGTTGGACGTTTCTTGGAACATACACGTGTTTACTATTTTAGTAATAATGGCAACCCGCAAATCTATTGCTCAAGTGCCGATTGGATGGATCGTAACTTATTCAATCGCGTTGAGGCTTGCTTCCCAATTGAAGATCCCGCATTAAAAAAACGGATTTATCAACAGGGCTTACTCAATTATCTAAAAGACAATCAACAAGCATGGTTATTGCAGGGCGATGGTTCATGGGTGCGCGCCCAAGTGGCAGAAGGGGAAGAGCCGCATAATGCCCAACGGACAATGTTGGAAATTATTAAATAACTGAAAAAAGAAAGAGCCTCAAGTGGGCTCTTTTTATTTATGGCTTAAATGTCGATATATCGATTTGATCCGCCCTTCTACACTGTAAAGCGGAATCCCCAATTGATGGGCTATTTCACGCGTATTTAACTGATTTGCGAGTAAGGATAAAATTTCTAACTCAACATCAGAAAACAATGGGCTGGGACTTTCTTTAAAAGGGTTAATGAATTGTTGTGCTTGGCTTTGGGTCTGAGCATTAAGAATATATTGTGCCAATTCACCATGTAAGGTCGCACCCCCTCTTAAAATTGTTCTGATCTGCTGTAGAATCTCGCGGTCAGTCTGCTCTATAAAAAAGTAGCCATGTGCGCCAGATTGAATCCCATGGAAGATTTGCTCTGTTTGCCCTTGGGGTGCCATCAAAATAATAATGACATAAGGATGATAGGTTTTTAATGAGCGTATTAAATCGTGTAAAGGCACTTGCGTAAAGTTGAGATCGATCAGGACAATATTGGGTAAATGTAAACGATAGATTTCAAGTGCGTCATCTAAATAAGGCGTAGAGTGAATTAAAGGCGCAGGGTAGCCTAACTCCATCAATAATATTTTAATGCGAAGGTCTAAATTCACTTCTTCCGAGAGAATTAATACGGGTGCCGGGAGTAAAAGCTCATTCACTATTTTGTTGTCCTAAACTTGAGCATCCAATTATCTTTTGACTGTGTTCCAAATGCTGAAAATGTTCTATACCTGTAAATTGGGATTTTTTATCTCTGATGCTAGTGTAAGTATTTGTTGAATAAAAATTAAATGAAAACGGTTTTAATTTTGTTGTGAATTTTAGGTGATTTGTTGAGATTGTTTTTTTCTTAGAATAAATGTTCATGAATATTGTTGTTGAAAGGAAATTAAAGTAGATCTTTACGTAGTTCGCGTGCACTTGGTATAGAGGTATAACGAAAGACTGTATAACCAGCTTCTGTGAGCATTGCGTCACGTAAACGATCCTCATCTTCCTTACCAATATGACTTGGGTCATCTAATTCGACAATTGCAATAACTTTCATATCACGATTTAACACCACAAAATCTGTGACTTTTCGATTGAATTGTTGGCGTATTTTGAAATGGTTGCTGGTAATTAGGGCACTAAAGGCGACTTGTGCCAAAATATGATGTTCTGGTAGGGCTTCATTCAGTCGCACAAACATTTTCTGTTCAAAGGCGGTAATAAGGGGTTTTCGATAAAATTGCTGACGTTTCCAAAACAGATGTTGGAATAGCATCAAAAGCAAAACAGAACTTGCTAGACAGCCAATAATAAAAAATAGCGTTTGAATTGATGTAAACACAAATTGAACTCAATAAAAAACCCACTACAAAACTGAGTGGGCTTTTAAAATTTTGGCTCTCCAACCTGGGCTCGAACCAGGGACCTGCGGATTAACAGTCCGTCGCTCTACCGACTGAGCTATTGGAGAATCTGGAACGCATTTTAGGGGGCTAAGTGTAAGTGGTCAAGTAAAAAGTTAAAAAATTCATATATTTTGAGTTGAATGAACTAAAAATAGACAAAAAGATTATTTAATACGCTGTATGGCTTCAGTATAAGCAACTTGTGTCTTGAGAGGATTGGCTTGGCGGCAGGTAGTGATCAATTGCATGAGTTCTTGTTGCTTCATATCTGCACGAATTTGCTTTTGAATGGATTTTAACACCAGAGCATTTTTTCCAGATAAGTCACGACTACATTGATATAAGCGCTCATACATCAGGGCAGAAGCTGATTTATTATTTTCAGATTTTTGCGTACATTGGAAAGCAGCAAAAATAACTACAATCACAATAATCCAAAAAATCAGGGACTTTAGCCAAGGTAGATTCATTCTTATTCTCTATGCTGCTGTTATGTTATGAAGATAATTAAAATATGGCTGAATTACAATTTGCAATAAAGATGGTCTTGAAATTTAAGCAATAAAAAACCCACAACATAATGTGTGGGTTTTTTAGAATCTTGGCTCTTCCACCTGGGCTCGAACCAGGGACCTGCGGATTAACAGTCCGTCGCTCTACCGACTGAGCTATGGAAGAATAGTGGCTCTCCAACCTGGGCTCGAACCAGGGACCTGCGGATTAACAGTCCGTCGCTCTACCGACTGAGCTATTGGAGAATCTGATGCGCATTTTAGGGATGAAAATGGGAGTCGTCAACCCGTTCCTGAAGATAATTGTTTTATTTGATTTATAATTATGCAGTTAAAGCTTAAAAATGAAAAAATCACCCGTAAAGGGTGATTTTTTATGCAGAAAAATAAAAATTATTTTTCAACACCAGCTGTTTGACCAGCATATTTCGCATTTGCATAGTCCCAGTTCACTAAGCTTTCTAAGAAAGTCGTGATGTATTTAGGACGAGCATTACGGAAATCGATGTAGTAAGCATGTTCCCAAACGTCAATAGTCAATACTGCAACTTTACCGTGAGCAAGTGGAGTATCTGCATTTGCAGTTTTCATAATAGAAAGTGCGCCATTTACTTCGTCAGCCACTAACCAAGCCCAGCCTGAACCGAACTGAGTAGTTGCTGCAGCAGCAAATTCTTCAGCAAATTTTTCGTATGAACCAAAAGTTTCATCAATTTTTGCTGCTAATGCGCCAGTCGCTTTACCGCCACCGTTTTTAGCCATACAGTTCCAGTAGAACGTGTGGTTCCAAACTTGAGCTGCATTGTTGAAAACACCTGCTTTAGCTGCATCACCAGCAGAAGCTTTGATGATTTCTTCTAAAGTTTTACCTTCAAGGTCAGTGCCTTTGATTAAGTTGTTTAAGTTAACAACATAAGTATTGTGGTGTTTGTCGTGATGGTATTCTAAAGTTTCTTTGCTGATATGAGGAGCAAGATCTTCATAGCCATATGGAAGTGCTGGTAAAGTGATCGTTGTCATGATTTCAATTCCTTGCATTTTGCTGGGTTTTGACATTAAGTGGCACTATTGTAAAGGATTCTAGGCTAAATTTGCGCAATACTTTTAAATAACAATACAGAATAACGCTCGAATTTATACGTATATAAAAAATACGATAAATCCAATCTTACGGCTTTAAATCCATATTTTAAGTAAGGAAAATTTGCCAAGCCAAAATTAAATCGGATTGTTTAATTCGAAATAACTATACTCAAGATTGAACTGTTCTGAAATAGCTTGTCCTAAGCGTTGCACACCATAGCGTTCAGTTGCATGATGTCCACAAGCGTAGTAATGCACATCCAATTCCTTCGCTTCATAATACGTTCGTTCGCTGACTTCGCCTGAAATATAGGCATCACAGTCCTGTTCAGCAGCTTTGCTGATAAAGTCTTGTGCTGCACCTGTACAGAAACCCACTTTTTGGATGGATTCTTTATCTGCCTTTAAATGAATAGTGTTAAAGCCTAAGCGTTCTGTGAGGATTTCCTTAAAAGCTTCAGGGGAAATGGCTTGCTTTAAATAACCTATATTGCCAATAGGGTGGCGTTCTGAAGCATCTAAAGCTTCAATATTTTCCAATTCTAAGATTTCAGCAATTGCAGCATTGTTACCTAGTATTGGGTGTGAATCTAAAGGCAAGTGATAAGCCATTAATGAAATATCATTTTTAATCAGTGCTTTAATGCGTTTTCCACGCATGCCTGTAATAGGGTAGGCTTCACCTTTCCAGAAATAACCATGATGGACTAAGAGAAGATCTGCTTGCTGTGCAATCGCCGCATCAATGGCTTCTTGGGAGGCCGTGACAGCACAGAGAATTTTTTTGACTTCTGAATTTCCTTCAATTTGTAAACCGTTGGGTGCATAGTCTTTAAATTCTTGGGTTTTTAAAGTGTCATTACACCATTGTAGAATTTCTTGCAGAGTCGCCATAAAAATCTCTTAAGTTACGAATTAATATCATCAAAACATATTTTGAATTGTAACTAAAGCATCACAAAACTCTTGCATGAATTTTGTGTATCGAACTGTATTTGCCTTTACAATAAGCATAAATTCTTCGTTATTAAGAAATTAAAATATTTTAAGAGGATAAAAACGTGCGTCGGACCTTTACATGGTTACCTTGGGTGTTACTCATTATTGTCATTATTGGTTTTATTGCATGGCAACAATACCAAAAACCAAAAGCGACTGTTGCTCCTGATGGCGTAAAAATGCCTGCTGAAAAAGTTGAACCGCTGATTGATACGTCCAGAGCGGGTGGGGTGGTGTCTTATAGTGCTGCGGTAAAAGTTGCTGCACCAGCGGTGGTCAATATTTTTACCACACAGAAAGTTAAACAACTTGATCACCCGCTCATGAATGATCCAGCATTTAAAGAGTTTTTTGGCAACCAAATTCCAGAACAATTAAATCCTGAACAAAATGAAAATAGTCTGGGATCTGGAGTTATTGTTCGTCCTGATGGTTATATATTAACCAATAATCATGTGGTTTCTCAGGCGGATCAAATTATTGTTGCATTACAAGATGGGCGACGTGCGGCTGCTAAAATTATTGGTACTGACCCTGATACTGATTTAGCTGTGATTAAAATTGAGTTGGATAAATTGCCAGTATTACCCTTTAAGCTGAGTGGTAATGAAGTGGGAGATGTTGTACTTGCAATTGGTAACCCATTTGGTGTGGGGCAAACGGTGACGCAAGGGATTATCTCCGCAACAGGACGTTCAGATTTAGGTATTAACACTTATGAAGACTTTATTCAGACCGATGCAGCGATTAATCCTGGTAATTCAGGGGGAGCCTTGATTGATGTGGCTGGTAACTTGATCGGGGTCAATACTGCTATTTTCTCGCAATCAGGTGGCTCATTAGGTATTGGTTTTGCGATTCCCGCAAAAGTCTGTCAGCAAGTGCTCAATTCAATATTGAAAGATGGTCGTGTGGTTCGTGGTTGGTTGGGTATTAGTTTAATGCCTGTACAGCAAGAAAACATTATGGCACCGAAACAAGCGGGTGTGGTTGTTGCGGACGTGCTGAAAAATGGACCAGCTGCGCAAGCAGGATTATTAAAAGGCGATAAAATTACGCAAGTGAATGAGGAAAAAATTACCTCAGCATCGCATTTGATTAATTATGTGGCATTACAAGCACCGAATAGTACTGTCAAAATTCAAGTCCAACGTGGTGATAAAGCATTAAGTCTGGATGTGTTGGTTGGAGAGCGTAAAGTTCAAAATTCGGATTCACAATATATTCCATTGCCGCAAAGATAAAGTTTTTAAAACAAGCTCCTGAAAAGGGGCTTTTTTATAGCTAGAGCAAACTCACTTAGGCGAATTGATGAGGACGTTTGACTTCATTGATTGAAATGTTTGTGGTCAAATACAGCATGAAAATATAAAGCAATATAGGGAAACATCATGACAAATCCAATGATGCATCAGGTAGTGATTACTGAAGTCGGTGGACCAGAAAAATTAGCCATTGAGCAAACAGTTGTACCAGAACCCAAAGCCGATGAAGTGCTGGTTCAGGTCCATGCTTTTGGACTGAATCGTCCAGATATTTTACAGCGTCAAGGTTTATACCCAATGCCGAAAGGCGTGACCCCTGTGCCAGGTTTGGAAGTTGCGGGTGAAGTCGTTGCTGTTGGATCTGATGTTCAGAAGTTTAAAGTCGGTGATCAAGTATGTGGTTTAACCAATGGTGGTGGTTACGCCGAATATTGTGTTGTACCTGAAAGCCAAACTTTAAACATTCCAACAGGTTTGAGCTATGTGCAGGCTGCGGCCATTCCTGAAACATTTTTCACTGTATGGGCTAATGTGTTTCAAATGGGGAAAGCCAAAGCTGGGGAAACGGTGCTCATTCATGGTGGTACCAGTGGTATTGGAACCACGGCATTAATGCTTTGTAATGCATTGGGGCTTAAAACCTTTGCAACTGTAGGCTCAGATGAAAAAGTTCAAGCCATTGCTCATTTAACAGATGCAATCAATTATAAAACACAAAATTTCGAAAGCTATATTCTGGAAAAGACAGATCAGGCAGGGGTTGATGTCATTCTAGATATCGTGGGTGCACCTTATCTCGAACAAAACCTGAACTTATTACGTAAAGATGGTCGTTTGGTTTATATCGCTTTCCTTGGTGGTGCAAAAGCCAAAGAAGTCAAACTCGGGCAAATTATGATGAAGCGTTTGACCATTACAGGCTCGACCATGCGTGCGCGTAATACGGCTGAGAAAGCAGAAATTAGCCAAGGTTTACAAGAGCATGTTTGGCCGTTATTAGAGCAAGGTCAGTGCATTCCTATGATTTACAAAACATTTAAATTTGATCAAATTCAAGATGCACATCGTGCTATGGATACAGGTGAGCATATTGGTAAAATTGTGGTTGAAGTAATTTAACCTATCGAGTTATTGATCGTGAAGTAAGCTTGAATATAGCGAAATGAGCATATATTGAAGCTTATCTTCATGTTCATATCTGAGCATGAAGTAAAGACTGCTTTTTATGTTGGAAATATGCGAGAATAGTGGATTCCTTTTAATGTAAATGAGCAGTGCATGACTGAACAATCTCCTGAGCAATTAAGTGATATCGAGATTTTAGACATCTTAAAGTCTATGAAAAACGATAAACTCAATGTTGAAGCCAATCAAATCATTCGTGATGGAGGCAAGGCTGGACGTCAGGAAGCACATAAACAGGCTTTAGTAGCATTACACCAAGCTTTTGAAGAAAATTTTGTTGAAGCAGTAACGTTGGCTTTACATTTAAATTCAACTCAAGCGAAAAAGATTCGTTATAAAAAAGATCGTATTCGTATTTTAAAAGCGCAAGGGATTGATTATTTAGCCATTGATGGTGCTGAAACGGCACAAGTTTTGGCACAAATTGCACAAGCAATTACCCGTGAAGAAGCGATGGTGACAGAAGATTTGCACAATATTTTCCCATTCTGGAAACAGGGTTGGCCAATGGTGCAATTCGATAATGCCTACAAAATTCTAGAAGATGATATTTTGATTCACTATCAAGCTGTATTAGAGGCTTTATTAGAAAAGTATTAATCTTTTAATAAGCCATCAAAACAAAAAAGAGCACCATGAGATGCTCTTTTTTTTTGAGTAGTTTTACCCAAGTGTTGAATAAAGTGGGAATATTCCAAAAATTACAGCGGTGACCAGCATCACTAAGCAAGTAATAACAGCCCACTTAATTGTGAACTCTTGGTGTTCACCAAAATTGATTCCTGCCAGCCCACACAGTAAATAAGTCGATGGAACCAAAGGTGATAATAGATGTACAGGTTGTCCAACGATTGAGGCGCGTGCCATCTCTACTGGAGTAATACCATAATGCCCAGCGGCTTCAGACAGCACAGGTAAGACACCGAAATAGAATGCATCGTTTGACATAAAAAAGGTCAAAGGCATACTAATGATTGCGGTAATCGGTGCCAAATAAGGTCCCATGCTTTCAGGAATAATGGCCACCAATTGCTTAGACATTGCATCCACCATGCCAGTGCCTGAAAGAATACCTGTGAATATACCTGCGGCAAAAATAATACCGACCACGGCCAATGCGCTTGCAGAGTGATTACCAACCAAGCGCTTTTGCATATCTAAATCTGGATAATTCACAATCAACGCAATACACAAAGCCACCATAAACAAAATTGGTGCAGGTAAAATACCCATAACTAAGGCGATCATGAGCCCTAGTGTTAACACCGCATTAAAGACACGCAGATGATGACGGTTTGCTTCAGGGACTTGAGAGATTTGAATATTATCACCATGACTAATATCTAACTCAACAATTCCAATACGTTTACGTTCCATGCGTCCATACATAAAACCTAAGAAATATAGCCAGATAATTGCGACAAACATTGGAAATAACATAGGCACGAATACATCATTCGGGTCTACATGTAGTGCCGTTGCAGCACGCGCCGTTGGTCCACCCCATGGTGTTAAATTCATGATGCCGCTGGCAAGCATCATTAAGCACGCCATAATCAAAGGGCTCATGCCAATACGTTTATACAAGGGAAGCATTGCAGCGACACAGATCATATAAGTCGTTGAACCATCACCGTCTAATGACACAATCAAGGTAAGTGTAATTGTCCCTAAAGTCACTTTTAGCGGATCGCCTTTGACTTGTTTTAAAATCCATTTCACCGATGGATCAAACAAGCCTGTATCAATCATGATGGCAAAATAAAGAATAGCGAATAACAGCATGACACCTGTCGGGGCAAGTTTCTTGATTCCCTCCATCATCATGTTGCCTAATTCTGAAATATTAAATCCTGCTAGACTGTCAACAAAAAAGCTTAAAGCATACGTAATGAGTGCAAAAAGAATTGGAATTAAAGTTAAAGCGACAAGAGCGCTCAAACGTTTGGACATGATTAAATACATAAAGCAAATAATCATGCCCAAGCCTAAGATAGTCAGCATGGATCAGTCCTTTGAGTGTGATGGTTTTATTTAATATTTGAGTGAAACTGATAGTATTAAAATAATGATGATTTATAAATATTATTTAACAAATGGTATTTTTTATTCTATTTTTCTAATAAATAATATATATCGATAAAGTATGTCAGAGTACCAAATTGGTATGGATTTGCATGAATTTGGTGCAAAAAAAGCCTTGCAGGATGTGCAAGGCTTAGAAAGTAAGAAATAGCTGAACCTTTATTCTTGAGGTTCCGTGTCATTAGAATCTTTAGGTTCTGGCAGTAGACGAGTCACTAACAATTGGTCAATTTTAAAATGATCGACATCGACCACTTCAAACTTATAACCACCAAAAATCACCACATCTGCAGGGCGTGGAATTTTACGTAAGCGAAACATCATAAAGCCAGCCAGCGTCTCATAATTTTCCTCATCAGGCATTTCGTCAATTTCGAGAGCGTGTTTCATATCCTCAATTGGGGTGCCACCATCAATGAGCCATGAGTTATCGTCACGTTTAATAATTTGTTGCTCTGCTTCAATCGGGGTAACCCAGTCTCCCATGACTGTAATCATAATATCAGAGAGGGTAATGACACCCACAACCAGCGCATACTCGTTAATCACGACGGCAAACTTTTCTTTACTCGAACGGAATCGATCAAGTACTTCCGAAAGCGTTAAGGTGTCTGGAATGGTGAGCACATTACGAATAGTCGACTCGTTGAGTTGATTGATTTTTTGGTTATTTAAAATGCGGACTAATATATCTTTGGCATCGACATAGCCAATCACTTGATCAATATTCCCATTACACACCAAAAATTTGGAGTAAGGATATTCAGCCAGTTTTTGTCGAATGCTGTCTTCCGCTTCACTTAAAGTGAAATAAATAACATTTTCACGTGTGGTCATACTCGAGGGAACATTACGTTCTTCAAGTTCAAGCACATTCTCAATAAAGTGATGTTCTTGCTTTAATAACACACCAGCTTGGGCACCTGCATCCATGACCGCAGAAATATCATCAAAGGTGATATTGTCGTCACGTATGGTATTCACTTTGAACAAACGGAAGAGTAGGTTGGCTAAGGTATTAATGATCCAAGCCAAAGGTTTGCACACTTTAATAAAGACTTGAATGGGGTTAATGACGGCAATCGAGATTTTTTCGGGTGCAATCATCGCCAAACGTTTCGGCATTAAATCGGCAAATAGAATGAATAGCGATGTCACTAAGGTGAACGAAAGTGCGAAGCTTATGCTTTCCGCCCAAGCACCTGAATAAAAACGAGACACAAAACTCAGGAAGTAAGGTCGAAATGCTCCTTCACCTAAAATACCGCCCAAAATTGCGACTGCATTGAGACCAATTTGGGAGGCTGCAAAAAAATCTGCAGAATTTTCCTGTAAATCTAAGACTTTCTGCGCTCGCTCTTCGCCAGCTTCAGCCAGAATTTTCAATTTGACTTTGCGCGCACCTGCAAGCGCAATTTCAGTCAGAGACAGAAATCCCGCCCCTGTAATCAGAAGTGCGATGATTATAATATTCTGGAAGAGACTCACGAAATCCACCTGCGGATCATCATTATTATGAAATATTTTTAACACAAAAAAGCACTAGGGGAATAATTGAATTATGCCCGAAGTGCTAACAGTATAATCTTAAAAAAGAAGAATTTAAGAAAAATCTAATTAATAATGTGAAAATTGTGAGTTATTTAATAAAAATTCACGATTTTCTTCTTCGATCATTTGACGAGCAACATATAAAATTAACTGGCGTAACCAACGGTGTGCTGGATGATGATGTAACAAAGGACACCATGCCATTTTTAACTCAAATTCAGGAATGTAGAATGGCGGATCTTTGATCAGTAACTGTTGGCTTTTGGCTTGTAGACGCGCAATACGGGTTGGCAAAGTGGCAATCAAATCGACATTTGATGCTAATAGTGCCGGCATTTGATAATGGCGTGTAAAAACAGAAATTTTACGCTTTTGGCCGATACGTTCTAATGCTTGATCAATCCAACCTAAGCCAGCTTGTTTTTCTGGATTTACCCCAAAACCTACGCCCATACCTGTTTTCGACACCCAAATATGTTGCGCATCAAGATAGCTTTTTAAGTTTAAATTTGATGCAGCAGGGTGCTTGCCATTCAATAAGCACGAAAAACTGTCACGCCATACTAAAACTTGATGAAAACTTTGTGGAATTTCATTGAATCGGTTAATCGCTAAATCAACTTTACCTTGTTCCATATCACGATAGGACACGTCACTCGGGGTAAGAAAGTCTAAAACAACATTCGGCGCTTCTGAACGTAATGCTTTCACTAAACGAGGAACTAACGTCGCTTCGGCATAGTCCGAAGTCATGATGCGAAAAACACGATTAGATGTATACGGACGGAACTCTGTACGTGGTTCCAAAATCATGGAAAGATCTGACAGCGCATCGCGAATTCGTGGCTGTAATTCAAGCGCACGTTCGGTCGGTGTCATCCCTTCGGAAGAACGAATCAATAGAGGGTCATTAAAGAGATTACGAAGACGACGTAAGATGTTACTCATTGCAGGTTGGGTAACGCCCAATTGTTCTGCTGCGCGCGTGACGTTTTTTTCACGCAATAATACATCAAGATAAATGAGTAAATTAAGGTCGACCCGCTCCAGATTCATAAAATAAATACCAAGAATAAACTTATGAAATTATGTTGATTATGCCATAAGCGACAAGGCTTGTGTAGAAAATATGATGAAAAAAGCTAGCGGGAGGTGAAACGAATTGCGAATGAATAGTAAAGGAAAAAGACTAAAAATAAAAGTTAAAAGCCTTAAAAACCAAGAAATCGTAATTCTGAGTGAATGCGTAGAGTTTATGTTTTTACGACTTAAAGAATTACTAAATAGGGAGTAATGAAGTTTATATTTTATACAAATGTATTTAAATGTTTAAGCTTAAAATTGCAAAATAAAATAGCTAAAATTAAGCAAAAATAGTTAAAAGCGAGGGATGCAAGACTTAAGTCTAATGCTTATTTTTTAATCAAATTGCCCAATTTGTAAGAAATCATATTATTTTAAAAATTAAATAAGTATATAAATAACAGTAATTTAAAATATACCAATTTACTTATAATACGACTTTGATCTATATATTTTTTTAAAAAATACCGAAAATTACTTGAGAATATTGGATTAATTTTACAACTCAATCTAATCTGTATTCATCCTAATGAAGTGCAGTAAATCTGAACAAAAATCATTATTCAGATTCTAGTGCTTCAATTGATGAAATCCTAATATTATTACAGGAAAATATCATGACTACATACCAAACAGCGATTGATGCAATCCGCGAATTAAAAGCAAAATTCGGAAGCACTTGGGCAGACATCAGTCCTGAAGATGCTGCGCGTATGCAAATTCAAAACCGTTTCAAAACTGGTTTAGACATTGCTAAATACACAGCTGCAATTATGCGTCGTGATATGGCTGCTTATGATGCTGATTCTAGCAAATACACTCAGTCTTTGGGTTGCTGGCACGGTTTTATCGCACAACAAAAAATGATTGCGAACAAAAAATACTTCGGTACAACTGAACGTCGTTACATCTACCTTTCTGGTTGGATGGTTGCTGCTCTTCGTTCAGAGTTTGGTCCACTTCCTGACCAATCTATGCACGAAAAAACTTCAGTACCTGCACTAATCGAAGAAATCTACACTTTCTTACGTCAAGCTGATGCAAAAGAATTAAACGATTTATTCCGTGCGCTTAAAAAAGCTCAAGAAGCTGGCGACACTGCTAAAGCTGCTGAAATTACTGCTCAAATCGACGGTTTCCAAACTCACGTTGTGCCAATTATTGCGGACATCGATGCTGGTTTCGGTAACGAAGAAGCGACTTACTTACTTGCTAAGAAAATGATCGAAGCGGGTGCTTGTGCACTACAAATCGAAAACCAAGTATCTGACGCGAAACAATGTGGTCACCAAGCTGGTAAAGTAACTGTTCCACACGAAGACTTCATCTCTAAAATCCATGCATTACGTTATGCATTCTTAGAAATGGGTCTTGATGACGGTATCATCGTTGCGCGTACTGACTCTGAAGGCGCTGACTTGACTCAAAAAATCCCAGTGGTTAAAGAGCCAGGCGACATCGCTTCTCAATACATCGGTTTCTTAGACACTGTAGAAATTGACATTGCTGATGCTCAAGAAGACGAAATCTTAATCAAACGTGATGGTAAACTTCACCGTCCAAAACGTTTGGCTTCTGGTTTATACCAATTCCGTCCTGACACACAAATTGATCGTGTTGTTCTTGACTGTGTATCTAGCCTTCAAAATGGTGCTGACCTTCTTTGGATCGAAACTGCGACTCCAAACGTTGACGAAATCGCTCACATGGTTAACCGTGTACGTGAAACAGTTCCAAATGCGAAACTTGTTTACAACAACTCGCCATCTTTCAACTGGACGTTAAACTTCCGTCAACAAGCTTACGACCGTTGGGTTGCTGAAGGTAAAGACGTTTCTGCTTACGACCGTGCTAAATTAATGAGCGCTGAGTACGATGCAACTGAATTAGCTGCTGATGCTGATGAGAAAGTACGTACATTCCAAGCGGATGCTTCTCGTGAAGCAGGTGTGTTCCATCACTTGATCACACTTCCGACTTACCACACTGCTGCTCTTTCTACTCATGAGCTTGCACAAGGTTACTTCGGTTCTGAAGGTATGTTGGCTTATGTTGCTGGCGTACAACGTAAAGAAATCCGCGGTGGTATCGCTTGTGTTAAACATCAAGCAATGGCGGGTTCTGACATCGGTGATGATCACAAAGAAATCTTCTCTGGTGACAACGCTCTTAAAGCGCACGATGATGCTAAAAACACAATGAACCAATTCGCTGCTCACTAAGCTACGATTTGATTTAAAAAAACCCTGCGAAAGCAGGGTTTTTTAATGGAAATTTTTTGAGAGAAAATTAAAGATTTTTAATGGATGTCTTTATTTAAAATGTAATGTTCAGCTAAGTTCCCTTCAATTTTTTTACCCTCTTGATCAAGTGCATAAAGTTGGTTTTCTGCAACAAAGTATTTGCGATGATCACCATTTTTATCCAATGTAATGACACTGCCGTTCTGGTCAAAACTGAATTTTCCAGCAGATTTAAATGGATTATGATCACCTTTACCTAAGTATGTTTCGGTTAAGTGATAAGTTGAATCGGCATTTAAAACCAATAACGTCTTAATGCCTTCGCAGTCTGCACAAGGCAATGTGCCCTGATAATCTCCCGCCCAATCTAAAGAATTTTGGGCATTATGTGCAGAATCAATTTCGGCTGAAGAGGCAACTTGAGCTTCAGTTGTTGCAGCATTTAATTCTGCGTTTTGCGTGGGTTTGGAGCAGGCGGTTAAAGCACAACAACACAACAGCGTAGCAATCAGAGTTTTATTCATTATTCGTCCCTTAAATTATCGTGGTTTAAGTGTTGAATGGATTTTATGATCAAAAGGTAAAATAAATTATTATATAAATCAGTAGAATATTAAAAATGTAAAACAGAGTAGCTTTGTGTAATTTAATGCGCTTCAAGTTTTTCGTTTCATTCATTTGTAATACGGTGTATTCAGTTCAGCTTAAGAGATATTTTCTTACAAATGAAAGGCTCTGTGATATCTCATTATCCTTACGATATAGATAAGAATTAATGACGTATTTATCTGTATTTTTCATCGTTTGATGTCTAAAAAATTACATGATGAAAATTAGTCCATAATTGCAAGGTTGAGCTAAAAAAGTGGTCATAAACAATTTATACATTTATATATTAATGGGGTGATTTTTAATCAGCTGGTACTTTTTTTATTCAATTAGACTGGTAGAATTCGCTGTCTTTTTTTTGTTGATTTTGGTGTTGCTGTGTTTGAGAAGTTGGCTGAACAATCTTTGGCATTGATGGGGTGGAAGACAGATAATCAATGGCCTGAGCATTTAGATCAATGTGTCATGATTGCTGCACCGCATACCAGTAATTGGGATGCACTTTACGCGCGTTTGGCTTTGAAAGCATTAGGTGTCAATGTACGTCTGACAATTAAAGACAGTTATATGAAATTACCTTTTGGTCCTTTTGTGCGTGCAATGGGTGGAATTGGAATTAATCGTCGTCCTAAAAATGAAGGTGATGCTCGACCAAGTATGGTTGAGTTGATGACTGATCTATTTAAAACGCATCCTAAATTAGTGATGCTCGTTACACCAGAAGGCACGCGCTCGAAGCAAGAACAATGGAAAACGGGCTTTTATCATGTGGCAGTCAATGCGGGTGTGCCCATTGCTTTGGCTTATATGGATTATGTAAAAAAAGAGGCAGGTGTAGGCAAGATTGTCTACCCGACAGGGAACTATGAGCAAGATATGCAAGAAATTATGCAATTCTATGCCAGTATCCAACCAAAATTTCCTGAAAAATTCAGTATTGATACCCGTTATTTGAATCAACAAGATGCTTGATTAATTTTAAATCATCTTTCAAGCGAGGCAGTGAAATCCTGACCTCGCTTTTTTACATCTGAAACCTTTATTGGCTTAATCCTCCAAGTGACTGACAAGCTTCTTTATAATGTTCATATTCTACTGAGATGACATCGGGTAGCGGTTCATGAAACAGAATGTCGCCATCTTTATAACTTTGAACATATCCTTCAACTTTTTGTCTGGAGTTTCCTAATGCGTTTTCATAATAATTAATGATGGGGCTGTGCATCATCTGGCTAGATTCAATATTGTGGCATTGAAAATGTTCGAGTAGTTTTTCAGCTTGTTTTATTTCTTTGCTGGTGCCGAAAGCGCAACCTGTGAACAGCAGCGCGCAAGCAATGAAGGAAAGGCGTAACATGAGGAATGGTGCTTTATAAAAGTGCTCAGCATTCTACGTGCCAATCAAATGATATAAAATCATTTTAATGTATGCTTTTGATTCTTTGCACGTAAAGTAAACAGTGGTGCGGAAAAACCAGAAAGAAAAAATCAAATAATCGTATTTGAATGGTCAGTAGAATTCTAAACCAGTAAGATAGTGTTGAATCAATTGCTGGTCCAAATCATGAAAATTGTGGCTGATGAAAATCTTGCTTTTACCGACTATTTTTTTGCAGAATTCGGTGCAATCCAACATGTTGCAGGTCGGAATTTAAGTCATTCCGATGTTGTGGATGCTGATGCACTTTTGGTGCGTTCGGTAACCAAGGTAAATGCTCCCTTGTTACAGAATACAGCTCTTCGCTATGTGGGCAGTGCCACAATTGGTACGGATCATTTGGATATTCAAGCTTTAAATGCGGCAGGTATTCCATGGTCGAATGCAGCGGGATGTAATGCGCAAGCGGTAGCGGAATATGTAATTACTGCACTTTTACATTTAAAACCTGAACTGATTTCTGCCGAGCAAAATTTTTGCTTAGGGATTGTGGGATTAGGTAATGTCGGTTCTCGACTCGCCACGATGGCGCAGTTGTTAGGATGGCGAGTAATTGCTTGTGATCCATTTGTAACTAAAGATCATGTTAACCAAGTGGATTTTACTCAGTTATTACAACAAGCCGATGCAATTTCAATTCATGTGCCTTTGACTAAATCAGGTCTACATCCAACTTATCATTTATTCAATACAGCAACTTTGGCTCAAATGAAGCCGAATGCCATCTTGATTAATTCAGCACGTGGGCCTGTGGTTGCAGAAGCTGATTTAATGCAAGATATTCGAAACACCAATCGTACTGTGGTATTGGATGTTTTTGAGCATGAACCAGAAATTTCATCTGAACTATTAGAGCTTTTGGCGCTGGCGACACCCCATATCGCAGGTTATAGCTTAGAAGGGAAGGCACGTGGTACTCAGATGATTTATGAGGCATTTTGTCAAGTCTTTGCTCAAGCTGCTACAAAACGGTTTGAAACTCAACTTCCAAGTTGTGAGCAATATTTTGCCCAAGCTGATTTTAAAACCGTGCTGACTCAACATTTAAACCAGATTTATGATATTGCTCAAGATGATGCCAATTTAAGAGCATGTGTAAAGCACGGCAAAGTTGAACAGCAAGCATTTGATACTTTGAGAAAGAACTATCCGCTTCGACGTGAGTGGGCAGCACATGGAGGTCCACAGGCGTGAGTCAAGTTCATTATCAACCGACTTGTGATTTAGCGGCAATGCAAGCGCGTGCTAAGATGTATGCACAGATCCGTCAATTCTTTGCAGAACGTCAAGTGTTAGAAGTTGAAACCCCGATTTTATCGCAAGCAGGTGTTACCGATGTACATTTGGCTTCGATACAGGCACAGCGCCATGTGCAAGGTAAACTTGCAACACATTATCTACAGACTTCGCCTGAATTTGCCATGAAACGTTTATTGGCAAGTGGCAGCGGACCTATTTATCAAATCTGTAAGGTTTTCCGTGACGATGAACATGGGCGTAAGCACAACAGCGAATTTAGTATGCTGGAGTGGTATCGCCCGTACTTTAGTTTAAAAGACTTGATGTTTGAAGTTGCAGATTTATTAAATGTGACTTTAGCACAGCGTTTTGGCGAAATTCGCCCGACGATTTTAAGTTATAAACATGCGTTTATGGATCGTTTGGAGTTAAACCCTTTACAGGCAAGTTTAAAAGAGCTGAAAGATTGTTGCCACCGTCTCGGCTTAAATCTAGATTTGGGTGATGATCGACTGGGTTATATTGATTTACTGTTTTCACATTTTGTAGAGCCAAGTTTAGGTTTTGACACGGCAGTATTTTTGACAGACTTTCCACCTGAATTAGCTTCACTTGCGAAAACGCGTATCGATGATGATGGCGAGTTGGTCGCCGCTCGTTTTGAGTTATATATTGAAGGTTTGGAATTGGCGAATGCCTATGATGAATTGATTGATGCAGATGTATTGCGTCAACGTTTTGAGGCAGATAATCAAGAGCGTAAGCAATTAGGCTTGCATGTGATGCCTATTGATGAATATCTATTAGCTGCTTTGCCGAATATGACGGAATGTGCGGGTATTGCTTTAGGCTTAGATCGTCTGTTGATGGTGGCGACTGAAAAAATGCGCTTGGAACAGGTGATTACTTTCCCAGCGCAGATTGCATAATCATAAATAATTTGAAGATTCAAAGCCCTTGATTTATTGATTTCAAGGGCTTTTGATTATTCTGATTTATCGGCCGTAACATGCTGTGCTTTATAGGCTTCCAAGGCTTGAATGCGACGTTGAATCAGCATTTCACCGATTTCCGAGCCTTGAATATCTTCAGGTAAATCTTGTGCTTTAATGCTGCGCACAATTTCCATCGCATTCCGCATATAGGCGGCTTGCGGATATTCTCGATCTTCAAGTCCAAGACGTCCACGTGCATCACATTCACAGGCTTGTATAAAGGCTTCGACCCGTTCTGGGCGGCGAAGTACATCAAGACGTTGCAATAGGCGCCAAAGTGTTCCAGGTTTTAATGCAAACGCTTGATGGCACTTTAAGTGTTCTTTGCAAACGGCCAATGCCAATTGTTTGGTTTGAGTCGGTACTTTTAAGCGATCGCAGACTTGAGTTACGGGTTTAATTCCACGCTCTTCATGCATGATATGCCGTGGTAATTCATGCTCAGGGGTGAGGGCTTTACCCAAATCATGCACTAAAACAGCAAAGCGTACATCCAGTGAATAATTGGCTTTACAGGCTTGATGTAAGGACATCAAGGTGTGAACACCACAGTCGATTTCAGGATGATATTCAGGGCGTTGTGGAATGCCAAACAGGGCTTGAATTTCGGGGAATAGAACTTTTAAAGCCCCACAAGCTTCTAAAACCTCAAAATAGACATCGGCATGGGGTTCCATCAGCGCACGTGAAGTTTCTTTCCAGACCCGTTCGGGAGTAAGTGCATTTAATTCACCTGATTCAGCCAATTTTCGCATTAAATCGAGGGTTTCTGTGGCAATACTAAACCCTAACGGTTTATAACGCGCGGCAAAACGTGCCACACGCAACACGCGAAGTGGATCTTCAACAAAGGCATTGGAAACATGACGCAGTATTTTATTGGCTAAATCTAATTGACCTTGATAGGGGTCGTAGATTTGACCATGTTCATCCATTGCCATGGCATTAATGGTTAAGTCACGACGAATTAAATCATCTTCAAGTGTGACGCTAACATCGGTAAAGAACTCGAAACCATGATAACCCTGTCCTGATTTACGCTCAGTCCGGGCCAAGGCATATTCTTCTTTTGATTCTGGGTGTAGAAAAACGGGAAAATCTTTGCCAACAGGCTGATAGCCAAGTGCAAGTAATTGCTCTGGAGTAGCACCAACAACGACATAATCTTTTTCGTGATAGGGGTGTCCGAGTAAGTGATCTCGTACTGCACCGCCTACTAAATAAACTTGCATGAAAAAACCTCTATTCTTCAAGCAATCATGCTACAGAATAGAGGTTTTCTCAAGTCAATAACTTGAGCTTTTCACTAAAGATTAAAGCGCTTCAGTTTCAGCTTGCTGAATTTCAGCTACAGTTAATGCTGTCATGTTTACTAAACGACGTGTTGTTGTCGTTGGTGTAAGAATATGAACAGGTTTCGCTGCACCTAATAAAATAGGACCAATAGTAACGTTGTTACCAGAAGTTGATTTTAAGAGGTTGAATGAAATGTTAGCAGCATCTAAGTTCGGCATAATTAATAAGTTAGCAGAACCTTTGAAACGTGAGTTCGGGAAGGCAAAGTGACGAATAGTTTCGTCCATTGCTGCATCACCGTGCATTTCACCTTCAACTTCAAGCTCAGGTGCAATTTCACTCAAGATTTCAAATACTTTACGCATTTTTTGTGCACTTGGATCATTTTGATCTGAACCAAAGCTAGAATGCGAAAGTAGTGCTACACGTGGTGTGATACCAAAACGACGCACTTCTTCAGCCGCTAAAATTGTCATTTCAGCCAACTGTTCAGCAGTCGGGTTGGTATTTACATACGTATCTGCAATAAACAGGTTACGATCTTCAAGCATTAAGGCATTTAAGGTAAAGAAGTTAGTACGACCTTCTTTCAAACCAATCACATTTTTCACGAAGTCTAAGTGAATGTCATAGCTTGAATATGTACCACACAACATGCCATCAGCAAGACCATGCTTAACCAACATGCCCGCGATTAATGTTGAACGACGACGAGCTTCACGATGTGCGTATTCAGGTGTTACCCCTTTACGTTGCATAATGTCGTAATAGTCTTCAGCAAATTTTTCGTAGTTCGGGTTTTGCTCTTGGTCAACAATTTCAATGTTCACACCATGTTCTAAGCGTAAACCTAATTTCTTAATGTTGGCTTCGATCACCGCAGTACGACCCACCAAAATTGGTTTCGCCATACCTTCATCTACTGCAATTTGCACTGCACGTAATACGCGGAGGTCTTCACCTTCGGCATAAGCAATACGTTTAGGATCAGTTTTTGCCTGAGCGAAGATTGGTTTCATAATGAATGCAGAGTTATAAACAAACTCAGACAAACGTTGACGATACGCAGAGAAATCTTCGATTGGACGTGTCGCAACACCAGAATCCATTGCGGCTTGTGCAACGGCTGGTGCAATTTCAAGGATCAAGCGTTGATCAAGCGGGCGTGGAATTAAATAGTCACGACCAAATGATGCAGATTTTTCACCATAAGTTGCAGCATCTGCTTCAATGTGTGCCATACGCGCAATTGCGTAGACACAAGCAATTTTCATTTCTTCGTTAATGGTCGTTGCACCCACATCAAGTGCACCACGGAAGATATATGGGAAGCAAAGTGCATTGTTCACTTGGTTCGGATAGTCCGAACGACCTGTTGCCATGATCACGTCATCACGAACTTCATGTGCATGTTCAGGTAAAATTTCTGGATCTGGGTTAGCAAGAGCAAAAATAATTGGATCTTTTGCCATAACCTTAACCATTTCTTTGGTTAAGATGCCCGCAGCAGAAAGACCAAGGAACATGTCAGCACCAGCAATCACATCTGCAAGTTGTGTGCCTTCAATGTCTTGTACGTAGCGTTTTTTCGAGTCATCTAGACCTTCACGCTGAGTCGTGAGTAGACCGCGTGAGTCAGCAACGATAATGTTTTCTTTCTTTGCACCAATTGCGCAAAGTAAGTCTAAACATGAAAGGGCAGCAGCACCTGCACCAGAAGCCACAATTTTGATTTCTTCAATTTTTTTGCCATTTAACTGAAGTGCATTCAGTAAAGCAGAACCTACAATGATTGAAGTACCATGTTGGTCATCATGGAACACAGGAATATTCATGCGTTCACGAAGTTTACGCTCAATGTAGAAACATTCAGGCGCTTTAATGTCTTCGAGGTTAATACCGCCAAAAGTGGGTTCTAACGCTGCAACAATATCTACGATTTTGTCTGGATCATTTTCAGCGATTTCGATGTCGAAGACATCAACACCAGCAAATTTTTTGAACAGGACGCCTTTACCTTCCATTACTGGTTTTGACGCTAATGGACCGATGTTACCTAGTCCAAGTACTGCAGTACCATTAGTGATCACGGCAACAAGGTTACCACGGGCAGTATATAGGGCGGCAGTTGAAGGGTCGCGTTCAATCTCTAAACAAGGCGCAGCAACACCTGGGGAGTAAGCAAGTGCTAAGTCATGTTGGTTGACCAGCTGCTTGCTAGGTGTAACACTGATTTTACCTGGGGTTGGAAACTCGTGATAATACAAAGCTTGCTGTTTTAATGATTGATCGTCCATCTGAATCTCGTTTGTTACTGAGTGGTCCAGCTTATGCTGGTGGTTTTGCTGAATTTGCTCGAATATACCATTACTTGTCTTTTAAGCCCAGTCGTACACGATTCTTTTTTACACAAACTTAGACCTTGAGCCTATTGACTTAGATTAAGAAGGGATAAGTTTGTGTTGTTGTAAGTATTCGGTGGCATTTTTTTCAGACAGTGGTTTAGAAAAAAGATAGCCTTGAGCAATGTCACATTGTAGTTTTTCGAGATAGCAAAGCTGTTGTTCAGTTTCAATCCCTTCGGCGACGACGGTCAATCCCATCGCTTTACCCATGGCAACCATAGCACTAATAATGGCATCTTGTTTGCCATCACCAATGTTGGCAATGAAGGCACGATCTATTTTTAGAATATCAATGGGGAAGTCGGCGAGATAAGCCAGAGAAGAATAACCTGTACCAAAGTCATCCAATGCAATATTAATATGGCGTTGCTTAATTTGATCCAATAATATTTTGACTGTTTTTGAGTTTTCAATCAGCGAAGATTCTGTAATTTCAAGTTCTAAACTTTCACCAGAAATTTGATACGTCGCAATCGCTTCATCTAAATCGGAGAGGAGTTGCCCACGTTGTAATTGTTGTGCAACGACATTAACCGACACGCAAATATTGTTGAAACCAATCGAATTCCAATAGCTAATTTGTTTAGCTGTTTTACGAATGACAATTCGGCCAATATCTGAAATTAAGCTGGTTTTTTCTGCCATTGGAATGAAGAGTGCAGGCGGAATAATGCCTTTGGTTGGATGATTCCAGCGGACCAATGCCTCAAAACCATAAACATGTTGATCTTTAAAGTCGATTTTGGGTTGGTAGTAAACCACCAGTTCATCATTACGAATAGCTTGACGTAAGTCTCGTTCTAAATAAATGCCTTGTTCAAGTAAGGCGGTGTTATCACTCGAGTAATATTTCATGGTGTGACCACCTAAACGTTTCGCTTCAGTTAGGGCTTGTTCGGCACAATTATTTAAATAATCCAGTTGTCGACCATGCTCAGGATAAAATGAAATACCCATCGACACCGTGATAATATGATCTTGTCCAAAAATATCAAATGGTTCAGCAAAGGCATCTTGAATACGTTCACAATGCTGTTGAATTGATGGGCGAATATGAGAAATCTCATACACAATGGCAAAATCATCGCCATTTAAATGTGCCAAGAACAGCGCATCAGTGTTGGTTAAGCGCAGACGCTGAGCGACTTGTCTTAACAGTTCGTCACCACCATTATTACTCAAATATTCATTGAGGGGTCGGAAGCGGTCAATATTGAGCCGAATCACAGCCAATTGTTGAATGGAGTCTTGATGAGACACTAAGTATTGATGTAATTGATAATTATAATAAAAGCGGTTTGGTAAGTCGGTTAAAGTGTCATAATTTTCAAGATAAGATAAGCGTTGTTCTTGAAGTTTACGTTCTGTCAGGTCAGAAACAATCCCAATATAATTGATGACGCGATTATGCTCATCCTGTATGGCATTGATATGTAGCCAAAATGTCAGTTCTTTGCCTGTGCTAAATTTTTCAGTCAGCTCGCCATCATATTCACCTGTACGTGCCAATTGCTCCAAAATTACCTGATGGTTTTGTTGCTGCGCGGATTTATGGTTTGAGGTGAGTGCAAAAAGATGCTGACCTAAACATTGGTCTTTATTAAAGCCTGTGATCTTTTCATAAAAAGGATTTACATTGACATAATGTAAATGCTTGTCGAGGATAAAAATACCTTCAGCCGTTTGTTCTAAAACACTGGCAGCCAGTTTTAAACGCTCTTGATCGGTGCGTTCCTGATGAATATCGCGCTGTATGCCCACCATACGCAAAGGTTTTTTATTGGTAGGATCTCGTTCAATCACACGTCCAATATCATGCACCCAAGTCCATTCACCATTGGGTTGCAGTACGCGATAGGTCGCTTCATAGCGATCCGTCTCGGCACGAAGATGTTGTTTTAACGCTGTTTTAAAGCAGAATAAATCATCTGGATGAATGGTGTTTTGTAGTTGAATGCTGTGTTCTTTTGAATGTTTACGTTTTTTCTGTTGTTGATAGTTATTGACTGATATGTGACGTTCTTTAATATTCCAGTCCCAAGGTTTTAAGCCTGCAATTTCATGGGCAAGATCCAAATTTTGCTGTTGGTTTTCTAGATTGCGATTCATTTGTTCAATATCAAAAGTGCGTTCTTTAATTTTTTGCTCTAATTGCTGGTTATTTTGCTGTAGTTGTAATTCAATTTCTTTAGATTTGTTCATTTCATTTTGCAGTTGTTCACATAATTCTTCCGTCCGAGTTACTTGTTGCTCAGCACTTTTAATGAGTTGACCATTGCGTAAATATAAAGCAGATAAGCGTTTATGGATTCGTACAGTAGAATTGGCACACAATAAAATGACGATGAGAACAAAGTTCACGGTCAGATGAAATAATTGGTTAATTTGGTCAGTAAGAATAAACTGAGATATAAAGTAAGGAATAATAGATGGAATGAAAATTAGACAAAAGTAATCAAGGCGTTGGGTCAGGAAAGTAAGTGCTAATGCTTGAGTCACAATTAACAGTAAGGCTGATAATGTTAAGGCATGGACGGGTTCAAAACTTGGATTGACCTGCGGTAAATAGTAATAAATAAGACTAATACCAGTTGCAATTAGAATACCGATTCCTATGCAGAGAAATTGTACCCAGTGATGTGCTTGGGTAACAGAGTATTGTTCAAACTTAAATCGAGTTGTGGTGAGTAACCAAAAACTGCCGACAAGGAATTCTGTGAGCAAAAACCAAACATTAAAATAGACAGAAAAGTGTGAAAAATTAAACTGATAAACGCAGTAAACATATAAAAAAATAATGAGAATACTGACCAAAAATAATTGGATATGCCTTATGGAATTATGAATTTGCGCAGCGCGTAACTGCGGTCTAAGATTCGCATCTAAAAAATCGGGCATAACATTCATAACCTTATTTTTGTTTTGTTCTAGATACTGTGTAGGTTATACGTTCCATTCATCTGCTGAGTCGTTTAATAAAATCACAAAATATTGGGTCACTTTTAGATTAATCAGGTTATTCATAAATATCAATCTTATCCATCCGTATTTTTATCTTTTTGGAAAAACTATGGTCTAACATTGTAATTTAAGATGGACAATGCCACCACAGGGGCAGTTTCGGTACGTAATACGCGCTCGCCGATGCACCAGTTAACAAACCCTACATCATTCGCAGCTTGAATTTCTATCTCGCTTAAACCTCCTTCAGGTCCAATCAGCAGTACAATATTTGATTTGGCATTGTTTAAAGGATTTGTTTCATCCTTATTAGGTGCGAGCACAAGTTTAGTCTCTGGTAGTTCAGACGCAAGCCATTTCTCTAAACTAAGGGGTGCAAGGATTTTTGGCACAAGGTTCATGCCACATTGTTCGCAGGCAGCAATCGCAATGCTTTGCCAATGATCCAACTTCTTTTGGTCGCGGTCGTATTTTAAACGCATTTCACAACGTTCTGAGGTCAACAATTGAATTTCAGATACACCCAGTTCAACGGCTTTTTGAATGGCATAATCCATACGGTCCCCTTTACTCATGACTTGACCAAGTAAAGTGCGAATAGCTGGAGTACGATTGGTTGGGTTAAAAGCAGTGACCTGAACCGATGCTGACTTTTTGGCAACGTCACTTAAGGTCACTTCATATTCGCCGCCTTGTCCATTAAACAAAGTCGCTGTTTCACCGACTTGAGCACGTAAAACTTTTACCCAGTGGTGAAACACCGTTTCAGTCAGTTCGACAGTGTGATCAACATTGAGTTCTGCTTCCATAAAAAAACGAGGCATTCGGTTTTACTCTCAAATAGGGTGAATCGTGTTTAAATACTTATGCTAAACCGAGGTCTAGTACAAGCTGACGTGTTGGATCAGTCGTGTTCATGGTGTAAAAATGCAAGCTCGGTGCACCACCAGCAATCAGGCGTTCGCAAAGTTTCACAATCACTTCATGACCGAAAGCTTTAATGCTTGCTGTATCATCACCATAGGTTGCCAGTTGCTTACGAATCCAACGCGGAATCTCAGCGCCTGTTCCGTCCGCAAAGCGAATTAAGTTGCTAGCATTGGTGATTGGCATAATGCCTGGTGCGATAGGAATGTTCACACCTTCTTTTTGAATGCGCTCGACAAAATAGAAGTAGGCATCTGGATTAAAGAAGAACTGAGTTAAACCTGCGTTAGCACCTGCATTGGCTTTGTCGCAAAAATGTTGGATGTCTAGGTCAAAACTATCGGCTTGAGGATGCATTTCTGGATACGCAGCAACTTCAATATGGAAGTGATCACCTGAATGTTCACGAATAAAGCGAACCAAATCCGTTGCATAAGGCAATTCACCTAAACCGACCTGACCAGAAGGTAAATCCCCACGCAAAGCCACAATACGGTCAATGCCTTGATCTTTATAGATATCGAGTAATTCAGCAATACGTGCTTTGTCATCACCAATACAAGACAGGTGAGGGGCAACAGGTGTGCCTTTACCATTAAACTCTGCAATCGCTGCTAAGGTACGCTCACGGGTTGAACCGCCTGCACCATAGGTAATGGAGAAGAACTCAGGGTTTAGGAGTTGTAATTCTTGGTGTACGACTTTCAGTTTTTCTGCGCCCGCATCCGTTTTGGTCGGGAAAAACTCAAAAGAAATAGGAATGTGTTTCGACATGTTCAAATCCTTTTTTATAAATGCTATTTTTTGTGTTTACCCTCATCCCATCCTTCTCCCAGAGGGAGAAGGAGATGCATTACATTGAATAGAGATAACAAGATTTCATTGCTAACATCATTCTGTAATCAAAGTCCCTCTCCTGAACGTGCTTTAAGCACTGTTTTAAAGCTCAGTGCAAGAGAGGTTAGGAGAGGCTTGAAACTTAGTATTTATAAGCGTCCGATTTGAATGGACCTTCAACCGCTACACCTAAGTAGTCTGCTTGTTCTTGAGTCAATTGAGTCAAGACACCACCAAAACCAGCAACCATTGCCGCTGCAACTTCTTCATCTAATTTCTTAGGTAGAAGTTCTACGCGAATAGCAGCTTGCTTTTGATCTTCAGCAAGATCCGCAAATTTTTCAGCGAATAAGTGCATTTGACCTAAGACTTGGTTGGCAAAAGAACCATCCATAATACGTGATGGGTGACCTGTTGCATTCCCCAAGTTTACAAGACGACCTTCAGAAAGAAGGATTAAATAATCGCTGTCATTTTCTGAACGATAGACTTGGTGTACTTGTGGCTTAACTTCAACCCATTTATAACCACGTAAGTAGTTGGTGTCGATTTCAGTGTCAAAGTGACCAATGTTACACACCACAGCGCCTGCTTTTAATGAGTCAAGCATCGCAGCGTCACAAACGTGGTAGTTACCAGTCGTCGTTACGATGAGGTCAGTATTTTGAAGAAGATCCGCATTTACATCTTCTTTTTTACCAGTTTGAACGCCGTTTTTGTATGGAGATACAACTTCATAACCATCCATGCATGCTTGCATAGCACAGATTGGATCTACTTCAGTAACACGTACAATCATGCCTTCTTGACGAAGTGATTGAGCAGAACCTTTACCTACGTCACCGTAACCAATCACAAGCGCACGACGACCAGATAAAAGCATATCTGTACCGCGCTTGATGGCATCATTGAGTGAGTGGCGGCAACCATATTTGTTGTCGTTTTTAGACTTAGTCACTGAATCATTTACGTTGATTGCAGGAACTTTCAAAGTACCGTCACGAAGCATTTCATACAGACGTTGAACACCTGTAGTCGTTTCTTCAGTTACGCCGTGGATTTTTGCAATCACTTCAGGGTATTTTTCATGAACAAGCAGGGTTAAATCACCACCATCATCCAAAATCATGTTGGCATCCCAAGGTGTGCCATTTACATTGATTTGTTGTTCTAAACACCACATGTATTCTTCTTCTGTTTCGCCTTTCCAAGCAAATACAGGTACACCAGAAGCCGCAATTGCTGCAGCAGCATGGTCTTGAGTAGAGAAGATGTTACAAGAAGTCCAACGAACTTCCGCGCCCAATTCAACCAATGTTTCAATAAGAACAGCAGTTTGAATGGTCATGTGGATACAACCAAGGATTTTTGCGCCAGCAAGTGGTTTTGCAGCAGCATAGCGTTTACGTAGGCCCATCAATGCCGGCATTTCTGCTTCAGCAAGTTTGATTTCTTTACGACCGTAGTCAGCTAGAGTGATGTCAGCAACTTTGTAATCTGTAAATGAAGCATTAACCGCGTTCATTACGATCTCCTTAATTAAAAATAAAAATTGATCATTATGTTCGCGGATGCCGTTGTTGATTAGCACGAATGTCTAACCGAATCGTCGAGCCTAGCGATCTTACATTTATGTACCTGTAAGAAAGTCGCAGCATCCCTCGACTGCGGGCTATTGTACTTGGAAATTGATTTTGTTCCAATCTGTAATTGGTTAATATCTGTCTAACAAGAAAATTTTAATAGTGAACAAAATGAACAAAAGCTTTTCTTATGAAGTAAAGCAGTGGAACGATATAAAAGATGATTATTTAGGGGCAAGTTTAATTATTGGTAATGGTGCAAGTATAGCTTTACATCAAGAATTTGATTTTAGGTCGCTAAAGAAAAAAGCAGAAGAATTGCAACTTTTTGATGAAGATGTTGCGACGCTTTTTAAAGAGTTTAACACCTCGGATTTTGAGCTGATTCTTCGATTGGTTTGGCATGCGAAATTAGTCAATGAAAAACTGAAAATTAAGGATCAAAAAACAGATGAGGCGTATCAAAATATTAAAAATGCATTGATCAAAGTTGTACGAGCAGTGCATTGTCCTCGAACGCATATTGAAGATCAATTACCACAATTATATAAATTTACTAAAAGCTTTAGCACCATTGTGTCTTTAAATTATGATTTGCTGATGTACTGGATCAGAATGTATGGCAACGACACCACAATCAATGATGATGGACATGTGTTTAAAGATTGCTTTAAGAAAGGTGGTCTATTTGACCATGATTGGGAAAAATTTAGACAGTCTTATCGACAAGAAAAATCTATCACTTTGACATTTTACCAACATGGTAATTTAGCGATTTTTAGAGATATTTTTAATGCTGAGAAAAAATTAAAAACTTCAGAAGATTTAAAACTATTACCAATGATCACTCAATATTGGACAGATGATAAAATTCCTTTATTTATCGCTGAAGGAACAGGAGAAAAGAAACAAGAATCCATCAAGACAAGTCCATACCTGAGTACAATTTATTATGAAGTTTTACCGAGTTTAATCGGTAAGGATAAAGATCATAATTTGGTGATTTATGGATGGGGAATGGAGCAACAAGAATCACACTTGGTTAAGCAAATTTTTAAGTATCAATCAAAGGCTAAAGTTGCAATTTCGACGTATTCAAAAGATCAAAAAGAGTGTCATCGTATTTATACTGAAATAAAGAAGCTAGCTCCACAAGTTGAGGTGGAATTTTTTGATAGTCAAAGCTCAGGTTGTTGGAATAATCCTTGAGTTTAAATCTATAAGCATTATCATCCGCCCAATATATCTTGAGAGTGAACGTATGGCTTTAGAGATTCCTGATTCTTTGCTGAATCTAGAAGCGAATTGTGGTGTATTTGCCGTTTGGATGTTGCTGCAACATCATGGTGCCCATGTCGACATGAATGAGTTGATCAAGTTGTGCCGACATGATCATCAAGATGGCACATTTACCATTGCACTAGCGGTTGCTTTAAAGAAGATTGGATTTAAAGTTTCTTTTCATACCGACCCTGACCCGAATATCGACCGTACCGAACGACAAAGCTATGCCGAGGCAAAAGCTTTACGTATCCCGATTGAGTCCGCATTGAGCTACGCCCAAATTCAAGCTGCAATTGAAAATGGCAAAATGGCGATTGTGTACTATGACACATTAGATGAAGTGGGCAACCAGTCTTTGGTGTATTCAATAGATGATCGGGAAATTTGTTTCTTTGATAATTTTGAACCAATGCCTGCACTGGTATTTGAACAGCAACGTAAAGCAGAAGGCATTTGCCGACAGATTATTATCATTGATGACCATGACGCAAAAATTCATTCGACCATGCTGAACTAAATGATTCGAACGTCGACTTTATCTATTTTGTTAAAAGGTAGAATAGATAAAGTCATGCTGTCGAGTAGAGTTGAATATCAAGACTGAAGTGTCATATTGATCTGACTTTAAATCATCGGTTGACTTGTAAGATATTGAATAATTAAGAAATAGAAGAAGGACGAATAAGATGAAATGGGGCTATGGTTTAGGGCTATTGTGTCTGTGCGGTTGGGTCAATGCCAATGACAGCACGGGCTTTGTGGCGACAGGTGGTGTGCAATATCTGAAAAATCCTAAAATTTCCATGCACAGTGAAGATTTATTTGTGAGTAAAAAGCAGATTCGTGTGGACTATCAATTTAAGAATCTGACTGATCAAGATATTCAAGAAACGGTGTTATTTCCTTTACCGCGTGTGGGCAGTTCACGTGAAAGCGATTTTGCACATACCGAACATTTGCTGCAAAGTTTTAAAATACAAGCGAATGGCAAGAGCATTCAACCCCAGCAGCATGTACGCGCTTTTTTACCAACTTTGACCAAGCAAGGTGAAGTGAATTGGGAAGCCGATCCTGTTGATGTCACCAGTGCTTTAAAGAAATGTGGATTTACTGAACACGATTTGATGTATCCGTGGAGTATGCAGCAAGACGTTGATTACAGTGCTCGGATGTTTGCCTGTAAAGAGCCTCAAGTGCAGCAATTGTTAAAACCTTATCAAGCAGGTGATGAAATCTATTGGGAAGCGCAGATTATTTATAGTTGGCAGCAAAATTTTAAAGCCAACAGTACTACGCGTATTCAGCATCAATATGCACCATTGGTCGGCGGTTCAGTGTCACTGTATCCAGAAGAAGATGAAAAAACTTACTGTATGGATAAGCACTTTAAAGCGGGACTTGCCAAAGCCAAGGCTCAGCACGCGCCCTATCAAGCATTAAGTTATATTTTAACAACAGGAGCAAACTGGGCAAAACCGATAGCAGATTTTAAACTGACTGTAGAACGAGATGCGGGGGAGTTGGTGTCATTTTGTTGGGATGGAGAAGTCAAAAAAATTAGCCCAACACGTTTTGAAATGAGGAAAAAGAATTTTCTACCAAAACGCGATTTAGACCTTATTTTTGTTCATGTCCGCTCGTAAATAGAAGGTATTAAAACAGAAACCCGTTTCAAAAAGAGTTTCTGTTTTTTATTACTCGAGCTTAACTAGCTTGTTGCGCTTTGTCGTTCCATTCATCTGCTTTGGCTTCGTCAATTTCAACGCCTAAACCATGTGCATAAATACAAGCCAAGTCGCGCATGGCTTGTACGTCACCCAGCTCTGCGGCTTGTTGTACCAAGGCGACAGATTTTACAACATCTTTTTCGACCACATCGCCACGACGGTAGAAACCTGCAAGTTCTAAAATAGAAGCTGCATGTTTGACGCTACTGGCTTGCTTGAGCCAATGGAAGGCTTGTTCAAAATAATATTTTGCTTCTTTAGGATCTTCTTCTAGCAGTTCTTTTGCATAAACGGTATAGCCTTCACCGAGCCAGTACATGGCTTCGACATTACCATTTGCAGCAGCTTTTAACGCCCATTCTTCGGCAAGTTCAATGTGCTGTTCATCTTCACTTTCCATGTATAAAGTGGCAACCTCGAACTGTGCTGCTGCATTACCAGCAATTGCACGATTAATGAGTTCTGCTGAAATAGAAGGAAGTTGAGACATAGAAATTCCAAAGGCAGTCAATTAAAAAAGCCAATCTGAAGATTGGCCGAGTGATTATAGCCTAAAAGCTTTGGCGGAGTGCAGCATTAAAACCACAGCATTGTTGCACTCATCAGACAAATAATACACAGTGCAAGAGCAAAGGTTTTGATTTTCTGCTCAAAATAACTTAGAGAGACACCCACAAATAAAGCAGCAAAACTGAGGACACCCACCCAGAAACTGAGCATATTGCTGAGTTTTCCTGACAGAATACATATCACTAGACTGAAGGTGAGTAGTAGCCATCCTATGATTGTGGCGTAGCGCGTTTGTTTGGCATTGAGTTGATTGCCAAAAATCTGTTTTTGATGTTTCGACATTGAACTGGCTAAGGCAATAAAGGCTAAACTACATAATGAGTAAATTAATAAAAAGAACATCATGGTGTTAGCTCCTTTGTTCGAGGAGCTGCTTTGGTTTTTTTGCCAGTTAAACCTTTATGATTTTTGACTTTAAGATAAGCCATACCAAAGAGGAATGCCAAAGCCCATGCCATGAGGTCGAAGCTGGCAATCATCCATTGTCCTTCTGCAATACTGAGCCATAACGGATGACCACCTGTCAGTGCATTTAAAACAGGCAGCAAAGCAAACATGATGGTTGCGAACCCGAGTAATTCCAACCAAGCCTGACGATGGGTGCGGAAAATGGCATAAATGAGGCAGCATAACCACGTAATCAAGAAAACATTAATCTCCCAATCTAAACGTGTTTCGAGTTGTACTGGTAATAATCGGTTTGCATAAAAATAACCTGCACAAGCCAAAGGTAAACCAATAATTGCCGTAATATTGGTGACTTCAACCACGCGATAACCAAAAGATTTGTAACCTTGTTTTTGTTGTTGTGGCGCACGTTTGACACACCATAAAATCAATCCTGTTGCGACCATTAAAGTGCCCAGAATCCCCGAACTGAATAATAACCAACGCAGGGTTAAATCTAAGCCACGTGCTTCATGTAAAACAGTCACGACATTATAAATCCCCATTGGAGCTGAAGCCCGATAAGGTGAATTTTGCGCTGTGGTGTTGATACCCGTTCCATTAAAGGTAAATGTGGGCATAATATTTCGTGCAATGACACTTTCTGCATACAGTGCTTTAATTGCGACATTCGCCGCCGTGGTATTTGGGGCAATGATTTGAATTGAACCAATGGGATTGTTTTGCCACTGAGATGCTGCATAGTTCAACATTGGGGTGAGATCAGTCAGTGGGGCGGCTTGACTTGGTCTTTCATTTCTTTCGCGCTGCCCATGCTCTCCACGACCTTGTTCGCCATGTTTAGAAGAGTGCTCACCCGAACCTACTTGAATATTCTGCTGATTTTCAGATAAACCTGATGGAGTGTGAGCATGTTGCGGCATTTCAGCTTTTCGTGCGGAATGCTCTGGGTTAAGTGTTTCAGATGGCGGCTTGGATGGCTGAGCATTGGTCTGCGGACGTAAATCTCTGAGAAATTCTTGACGATCTGAATAAACCTGATTAATTCCCCAAGGCATGAACATAAACATGAGCAGTAATAAACCACTGAAGGTGATCATGATATGAAAGGGCAGTGCAAAGACCGCGGTTGCATTATGCGCATCTAACCAAGAACGTTGTCCCTTGCCCGAACGGAACGTAAAAAAGTCTTTGAAGATTTTTTTGTGAGTAATGATGCCACTCACAATTGCAACCAGCATGAGCATGGTGGCTAATCCCACTAACCAACGTGTCCAAAGTCGTGGTAAGCCATACAGTTCAAAATGAAAACGATAGAGAAAACTGCCGCCTCGCGTATCACGTGCTTGTAGAACTTCTCCCGTTTGGCTGTCTAGGCTAATACGTTCGCCACCACGTCGAGCACGCGGATCTTCGCCTTGTTTACGCACCATAATTTCAGTAGTAGTTTGACGAGAATTTGGCAGAGAAATCATCCAACTGCCTGCCTGAGGATGGTTCTTTTGCAGATAATTTAATGCAATTTGAGTTTGTTGGATTTGGGTATTATTGGCGACGGATTGATGTAGTTCTGGTTTCATCCATATGGTAATTTCGTTCTGGAAAAAACTGAGCGTGCCTGTTACAAAAATTGCATATAGTAACCAACCTAAAATCAGACTTGCCCACGTGTGTAACCAGGACATGGACTGACGAGGACCTTCAACTTTGTCATCTGGACGCATATCAAGCCCCTAAAAATTGCGAAGTTAGCCAAAGAACAAAGCATGGAATAAAAATGCCAAGGCTGGCTTTTAACGTTTTATGCACCATAAATACCCAAATAAAAGCTGCGCAATGAATGCTAAAAGCCAATAGCGTTGCGGCGATTGCAGCACTAGCTCGATAGTCTATAAAGGCTTTTGCAACCACAATTGCAGTTAGGGCAGAAAGTAGATAGCCACCAAAAATTGCCAAAACAAAACGATACAACACCATGCCACGATATTTGAGCAAGGCGGAATCGGATTGTGGTTTGATTTTGATGATAGGGGCTGCTATCAGCTGGTCTGGCACACTTGAATTATTCATGAGATTATCGGGAGATATAAGTTATTTAAATATTAATACGAATGATAACAATTATTATTTAATAAATAAATGTACTTTGTTGAAAATGTTGGTTAAACGAAGAAATCCCTATTTTTTATTTACGATGGATTAAAGCAGAATGGTTGAATGTTCGGTCAACTTTGCTGGAGTGAAGTTCATATACATTTTTGAAGTAATAGCGGTTGCTTGTATTTTAAGGAAAAATAACTCAACAATAAGCACATGCATAGATTTGAAAAAAGGAAACTTATGCTGAAATTAATTTATTACGTTCCAGAGAGTCACCTAGAGTCGACTAAACAGGCAATTTTTTCAGTAGGGGCTGGGGGGATTGGCAATTATGAACACTGTGCTTGGCAGGTTTTGGGGACAGGACAGTTTAAACCTGTGCAAGGGGCAAATCCATTCATTGGTGAGTTAGACAGTTTAGAGCAAGTGCCTGAATGGCGAGTAGAAACGATTGTGCCAGAAACCCATGCCAAAGCAGTGGCTCAGGCACTCAAAGCAAGCCATCCTTATGAAGAGCCTGCTTTTGAGTTTATTCAAATACTAGATATTTAATATTAAAGAAAGCTTAGCAGTGTCTTTAAGGTTGATGTTGTAATTTCGGGTTTAACCCACTTCGTCTTGCACTACGATTGAAATATATTTCAATCTTGTTCAGGTTCGACCTACTTTTCTTTCGGGAAAAGTAGGCAAAACCATTGTCATCAGCAAAACTCGGCAGAAATGATCATTTGATTTAGTGGATCGCAGAAACTATACGAAACATAATGATCTTACCTCGAACAGTTGCTGATGACGCGAACGTGTATCCAACTTTGGTGATGAATTAAATTGAGTTTGAAATTAAACCTTCTGAATAAATAACTCACGATCAAAACGGTATTGTGGGAAAAACACACCGTCTTTTGCACGTTCGCCTGCTGCAATGACCATGACAGGATATTGCTGGTCATTCAGTTTTAAGATTTTTCGAACCATTGGTTCATCAAAACCTTCCATCATGCAGCTATCAAAACCATAGGCACGCAAAGCCAAAACTAGATTTTCACACGCCAGCGCTGTAGTTTTGCTTGCCCATAATTTGGCATCGGCAGAGTTAAAAGCCGTAACAGGCAATTGCTTATCAAAGGTTCGTACCAACTTAAACGCGACTTTTTTGACGTTGCCTAACGCATTGAAATAGCCTGTTTTGTAGTTGTAGGGAATGACGCGATAATATTTTTGCACCGCAGGTGGTGTTTCAGGAAATGGAAATTCGCTGATGTTGCGTTTTGCCATATCATCTAAACGGTCCGTACGTGCAATACAGACAATCAGTTCAGCCGCGGTTTTGGCTGCCAATTGGTTTAGACAGGCTTTTACCAATTGTTTTTTTTTGCTTGGACTTTGTACGACATAAAAAGTCCACGGTTGTAAATTAGATGAGTTAGGCGCGAGCAGTGCTAAATCTAAACAGGCATCCAAAACGTCGCTAGGAATTGTACGATCAGTAAATTTACGTACTGAACGACGGCTTTCAATCACTTTACGGAAATTAGCAACATCAATATCTTGCGGGGCAGGCTCGTAGTAACGGGGTTTGCCTGAGTCATCTGCAATGAAATTCGATTGATTGGTGTCTGTCATGGGATTTATAAATTTTAAAAGTTGTTGTTTTAGAATATATCGGGTGCTGTTGAACAGGTGTTGTATTTGGGTGAGCTAAAACAAAAGGGGCTTAATGCCCCTTTTGACGTTCAATTAGTTAAATTGAGCAAAATCGGGTTTACGTTTTTGCATAAATGCTGCAACGGCTTCAGCCATTTCTGGTGAAGAAACACGCTGCATGAAAATTTCAGCCTCATGATCAATACAGTCCACGATGCTGTCTAGGTTATGCTTCATGAGCGCTTTGGTTTGACGTAACGATGCCAATGGCAATGCCGCTAAAATTTGTGCTTGTTTGAGTGCTGCTACATAGACATCTTCTTCAATGCTGTTGACTAGACCTGCTGCAACTGCTTTTTCACTGTTAAATTTCTGTGCAGTAAACAACAATTCAGCCGCTTTGTGGTAACCCGCTTGTTGAATCAGTAATTGGCTTGCTGCACCTTCTGGTGAAAGTCCAAGGCTCACAAATGGAATTTGGAATAAGGCAGTTTGGTCACTATAAACAAGGTCGGCATGCAGCAAAATAGTCACGCCAATGCCAATTGCCACACCGCGAACCGCAGCAATTAAAGGTTTAGAAAAACGTGCCGCTGCTTTTAACACGACAAACGGAGGTGCATCGCCAGATTTGCCTTGTAGTGGGGATTGAATGAATTGCATAAAGTCTTGCATATCATTTCCCGCAGTGAAATCGGCATCTTCACCCCGTAAAATCACTACGCGTACATCTTTAGATTGATCCGCTTCATCTAGGGCTTGAGCAATCCATAAATACAATTCACCGTACAAGGCATTTTTTGCTTTTGGGCGGTTAATGGCTAACGTCAAAATACCGTTGTCTAAATTTGCATTTAAATGTTCATGTGGTTGTTGAATACAACTGAGCGTCATCGTACTATCCTTGCTTTAAAATTTAGTTAAATTTTATGAGTCATTATGTCGTATCTTAAACAATAACGCTGCTACTGATGAGTTCATAAAAAAGTTCATTCTCTATGAAACATACATTTGATTATCTGGTATTTATTGGTCGTTTTCAGCCCTTTCATTTGGCGCATATGAGAACCATCCAAATTGCGCTGGAACTGAGTGACCATGTTATTTTGGCATTAGGTTCGGCACAGATGGAACGTAATATTAAAAACCCATTTACCGCTCAAGAACGCGAACAGATGATTTTGTCGAATTTTTCTGTGGAAGATGCTGCACGTATTCATTTTGTACATGTTATCGATGTTTATAATGATAAAAAATGGGTCAATTTGGTCAAAACTTTAGTTGCAAATGTAGTACAGCCTGAACATAAAGTAGGGTTGATTGGACATTTTAAAGATGAATCTTCTTATTATTTAGAACTTTTTCCAGAATGGGAAATGGTTGAAATTGATAGTTTAGAAGGTGCGATGTCTGCGACACCCATGCGTGAAGCTTATTATCGTGGGGAGATTTGGGAAAATACCTTTCCGCAAGGCACAATTGCATTTTTACAAAACTTCAAGCAAAGCGTGCTTTATCAACAATTACAACACAAATACCAGACCCAAGATAAAACCAATCTTGAGTAAACTATGGATTCATCACCTCGTTTGAGGGAATGGATATGCCATGCCATGTTGGAGCTTATGGGGCTTCATTTCCACTTCGGGTTTCTGGGTATATTTATGCGTTTGCTATGATTATGTCTATTCAAACTGCATTGGCTAGCCCGTGGTATTTAACTGCTGATTCTGAAGTTGGTTTTCATATTGACTCTTTTGGCGTGACTTTTGTGAAAGGTCAGTTTGAAAAAGTCCAATCCAGTCTTCAGTTTGATTTGCAACAACCTGAACAAGCCACAGCCGAGGTGATACTCGATATCACCAGTATCCGCTTGAATAGACCGTCTTTCAAACAGATGGTTTTGGGCCCAGACTTATTTTATGTAGAAAAATATAAAACAGTGATATTTACCAGCACTCAATTTAAAGCGCTTGGAGATCATCATTATCAAATTCTCGGCAATTTGACTTTAAGAGGCGTGACTCATCCCATTTCGTTTAATGCCACATTAGTTCCAAATTCGAATAATCCTGATGTGTTAGATGTCGAGGCGTATACTATAATTCGCCGTAGCGATTTTGGTATGAAAAAAGCCATGGGTGGAATTGGTGAAAAAGTAAATATTCAAGTCATTGGAAAATGGAAAAAAGAGTGACTAAACCGAATGTGTTTAGTTCACGTGCAGGGTGTCTGATTAAAAAGAAGTGTTCATTTGCTGATTCATATAGCTTGGCGCTTTGTCGATCATATCTCGCGTGAGTTGTGCCAACGGAGGAGATTGTTGCTTCCAGTGGTGCCAGTATAATTGAATATTGATATGAGCATCGGGTAATAATTCAACCCATTCTCCCGTATATAAGCGTTGCCCAATTTGATAGTCTGGTACCATTCCAAATCCTAGCCCATATTCAATCGCCTCTACAAAAGCCGTCGAAGAAGGAATAAAGTGGTGTGGATAGCTCTCAATATTTAAGCCAAATTTTTCCAGAATCATATCGGTATGCAGATGGTCTTTATCATTATAGATCACCGCTGGCGCCATTCTTAAGTTCTGTCGGTTTAAGCCTTGGGCAAACCAACGTCGGGTAAATTCAGGGGTTGCCACCATTCGATAATTCATACTGCCTAAACGAGTAGCTACGCAGCCTTTCATCGCGTGCTGTGCAGTCGTGATACAGGCACTGACTAATCCTGCTTCGAGTAAATGGTGAGTTTGGCTTTGATCATCGACTTTTAAATGCACCACAATTTTTTCACGTAGCAAGGTTTCCCGTATTGCTCGCAGTAACCAAGTGGCAAGGGAATCATCATTGGTGGCAATATTGAGTTGATAGAAGGGCGATTCAGGTGTTTGCCCCGTTAAGTCCTGTAACAGATTCTGTTCTAATCGCCGAGTGTGCTGTAAATAGTGCAATAACGATAAGCCTGCCTGAGTGGTGCGGCAAGGGCGCTCACGCACAATCAACAAATGCCCCAAGGATTTTTCTAAACTCTGTACACGCATGGTGACTGCCGAAGCTGTAATGCATAAGCGTTCGGCGGCCAAATCAAAACTGCCTGTTTCTGCAACCGCTAAAAATGCGTCACATTGTTTACTATTCAGCATGCCGAAGCTCAGCTCTCATTATAAGTTATGGGTCTAATCTAAGATAAATTGAGTTAAATTGATATTTTTTTAGTTTTATTTAGTTTAAGAAAAAATCCTTGATAATGCGATGGAGCAAAAAATAGAGTTGAAAAAGTCATGTTACAAACGTATTTACAGGGCATCGCGATTGGTTTTAGTCTGATTGTGGCGATTGGGGCGCAAAATGCTTTTGTTTTAAAACAGGGCTTAAAACAACAATCTGTATTTTGGGTCTGTTTTGTTTGTGCGCTGTCCGATTCAATTTTAATTTTGTTGGGAATCACAGGTTTTTCTGTGGTGCTTCAGCATTACCCTGAAGTTCTGGGCATGGCGAAATGGGCAGGGGCGTTATTTTTATTTTGGTATGGCTTGCAACATTTGCGTGCTGCTTTCAAATCGAATCAGGGGTTGCATGCAGCACAGCAAAATGAAACCAATTTAGGTCAAATCTTGATGGTGTGTTTGGCATTAACTTGGCTAAACCCGCATGTCTACTTGGATACAGTGGTACTGATTGGTTCTATCTCAACTCAATTTGAGCAGAGCAAACTCTATTTTGCACTGGGCACCATGACTGCATCATGGTTATTCTTTTTCAGTTTAGGTTATGGGGCACGACTATTAACGCCAGTTTTTGAAAATCCTAAAGCATGGAAAGTTTTGGATGGGTTAATTGCTTTGATTATGTGGGGTATCGCATTGTCTTTAATTTTAAATGTTTAATTTTAATAATGATAAAAGCCGCTGAGTTGAATGATCACTACAGCGGCTTTGAGTCTTAGGCTTGTAAAGCTTTTAGATCTGCAAGGACTTGTTCTGCATGACCCGCAGCTTTAACTTTACGATATTCTTTAACCAGTTTGCCTTGATGGAAAATAAAGGTTGAGCGCTCAATGCCCATGACTTGTTTGCCATACATATTTTTTTGCTTAATGACATCGAAGTGCTTGCACAGGACTTCTTCTTTATCACTGATTAAATTAATGGTTAAAGCCTGCTTTTCAGTAAAGTTTTGATGGGCTTTCACTGAATCACGTGAAACACCAATGATCGTAGTTTGCAGGGCATCAAACTGGTCTTTTAAACATGAAAAACCAACGGCTTGTGTGGTACAGCCTGGTGTTGAATCTTTCGGGTAGAAATAAACAATTAACCATTCAGTGGGTACTTCAGTTAAGTTGATTTCACCTGTAGTGGTAGGGAAAGTCTGATTTGGAAGTTGAATTGTATCCGTCATGGTTTATCCTTCAATTTGCTGTTGTTCTAGTTCAAGGGGTAGAAAGGCGTAATTTTCGTGATAAAGAATATCACCTTTCACAATGCCAAGTGCATGTTTGAAAATAGGTCCATCAATCACTGTAGTGTGGAATTCACCCGCTTCACCACACGGGTCGATGCCTCTTTCTACAAGTTGCTGAATATATTCAAGCGTGAGGATTTGTCCTAAATCTTCAATTTTCATACCTAAGTTCAGATTAACCGTCACAATAATGCTTTGAAACCCTAGTGAAATAAATTCCTGCACAATGTCTAAACGGGGGCGTTGCCAAAGTGGCATACATAAACTGAGCTGGCTTTTATCGCAAACAGATTGATTCCATTCAGCATGAACCATTAAATCAATATCACCTGTGACCAACGTTTCCGCACCTAAAGCTTGGGCTTTTTGCAGCAATTGAATAAAATGGCTTTCATAATCTTGCCAAGTGGCGGAAGCTGTAAAAATAGGTAATCCAATCGCATTGGCTTGTGCGTGAATAATGTCGAGTGACATCCCATGTGAGCGTGACTTTAAGCCTTGTTCTTCAAGCATCACAATGAGTGCAACGGCTTCACCCATTTGCATAGCTTGGTAGAGGGCAAGACTGCTGTCTTTACCACCGCTATAAGACGCAACAAATTTTTGACCTTGAGCGTTTGTATTCCATTCATTGCACATAATTTCAAGTTCTATTCATTTTTTGACATAGAAAAAGCCTGCATAAAGCAGGCTTCATTCACAATGAGCGAATTATTTATTCGCTTGTGCGTTTTTCATTGCCGCTTCTGATAATGACTTTAATTTTGTCGTTAACTGAGGACCAAAGCAGGCTTGTAAGTCTTTATTTTGCTTTTGAACAAAAGCGATTGTGCTAGGGCTTTTCTTTTGGTTAATGGCGCTTTGAATTTCCCATTTTTGAGCATTGGTTAATTTACCATCTGCTTCAACTGCACAAGTACAGTATTTGCTTACTTCAGCACTCGATAATTTATTACCTTTAGCTGTTTCTTCTTTACAAACATTAATTAACGCAGCTTTTACATTGGTGCTTTTATACGCTTCTTGTAGTTTGTTTGATTCAGCAGCATGTGAAGCTGTTGCGAACAATGCAGCTGCTGAAACCAATGTAGAAAGAATAATGTTTGATTTTAAATTTTTCATAAACTGTACCCTGTAATTACGGTATGTAACGTGTTGGATCTGCTACACCTGCATCTTCAAAGCCTTGTTTGCGTAAGCGGCAGCTGTCGCATTTACCACAAGCACGTCCTTGGTCATCTGCTTGGTAGCAAGACACCGTTTGACTATAGTCTACGCCATGTTCTATACCTAAGCGAATGATATTTGCTTTGGATAAATGTAACAGAGGTGTTTCAAATTTAAGAGGTTTTCCTTCAACACCGACTTTGGTGGCCAAGCGAGCCATGTTGGCAAAAGCATCAATAAATTCGGGACGGCAGTCTGGATAACCTGAATAATCAACGGCATTGATGCCAATCACAATGGCTTCTGCACCAAAAACTTCCGCGGCAGCGAGCGCGTAGGAAAGAAAAATAGTGTTACGTGCTGGAACATAAGTTACAGGAATACCTTCTTGCAACTGTTCAGGTACATCAATGCTATGATCTGTTAAAGCAGAACCACCTAAGTTACCTAAATCAATATTAATGACACGATGTTCTACACCAGCACGTTGAGTTAATGCACGAGCAGCATCAAGTTCAGTGGTCGAACGTTGACCATACATAAAACTGATAGCAATACATTCATAACGTGCTTGCGCCCAAGCCAAACAAGTCGTTGAGTCTAAGCCGCCAGATAACAAAACTATGGCACGAGGGCGCATATTAAAATCTCCAAATAGATGTATTTAAGAACAGAACTAAATTAACGACCAGTTTCATCATTCCATAACAGTTTATGTAACTGTAATTGGAAGCGAACAGGGAGATGGTCTTCTAAAATCCATTGCGCTAAGTCACGCGCAAGCTGTGGTAAGCGTACAGCACCTTTTTCTACAGCAAAAGCAGGGGAGAACCAAACGGTACTGACTTTATCCTGTAGTTGGTATTGTGCAACCTGTAGCTTTGACCACTCATAATCTTCACGGTTGCAAATCACGAATTTAATTTGGTCGTGTGGCGTCAAATAATCAAGATTGCTGAGTAAATTACGATGCTCTTCACCCGAAGTTGGGGTTTTAAGGTCTAAAACTTTAGAAATACGAGGGTCAACTTTAGAAACATCTAAGGCACCACTGGTTTCTAACGACACTTCACAGCCAAGATCTGCAAGACGTTGCATTAACGGTAAAGCATTGGGCTGTGCGAGGGGTTCACCACCTGTCACGCAGACATAGGGGGTTTTAAAATCAAGTGTGGTTTGAATAATGTGTTCAAGCGATTGGCGCTCGCCACCTTCAAAGGAGTAGGTGGTATCACAATAGGTACAGCGTAGCGGACAGCCTGTTAGGCGAATAAACACCGTAGGTAGACCTGCTGCATTTGCTTCACCTTGTAATGAATAGAAAATCTCCGTGATGCGTAAGCCCGCAGCCGGATCAGAAACAGGAATAGCCGAAGATCTGAGAGTATTCATAGTACAAAATAACCACAAAATAGAAAAATAAAAATCTCTACGACCATGACTGACCGTAGAGACCGAAAAGCATTTTGAAAAATTAGTCTTCGCGAAGTAATTCGTTCAAGCTTGTTTTAGCTCGAGTTTTCGCATCAACTTTTTTCACGATAATGGCAGCATATAAGCTGTAAGTACCGCATTTAGAAGGAAGGCTACCTGCAACAACTACAGAACCCGCTGGTACGCGACCATAGTGAACTTCACCAGTTGCACGGTCAAAAATCTTAGTTGATTGACCAATGAATACGCCCATTGAAATAACAGAACCTTCTTCAACAATCACGCCTTCAACGATTTCAGAACGCGCACCGATGAAGCAGTTGTCTTCAATAATGGTTGGGTTTGCTTGTAATGGCTCGAGTACACCACCGATACCTACGCCACCAGACAAGTGTACGTTTTTACCGATTTGTGCACATGAACCTACAGTTGCCCATGTATCAACCATTGTGCCTTCATCTACATAAGCACCAATGTTTACGTATGATGGCATCAATACTACATTTTTCGCTTGGAAGCTGCCTTTACGTGCAACTGCTGGAGGTACTACGCGAACACCTGCCGCTTTGAACTGTTCTTCAGTCCAACCTGTGAATTTAGTGTCAACTTTGTCGTAGAAACGAAGATCGCATGACTCAATTGGTTTGTTGTCATTTAATTTGAACGATAACAATACCGCTTTTTTAAGCCATTGGTGAACTACCCACTCACCGTCGATTTTTTCTGCAACGCGTAATGAGCCATTGTCTAAACCTGCAATAGCTTGTTCTACAGCGTCACGAATTTCAGCAGAACAGTCCGCTGCTGTGAAATTGGCACGGTCTTCAAAGGCTTGTTCGATAATTGTCGAAAGCTGAGACATGATCTTCCTTCCAAAAAAATTTTGAAGATTTTACACTATATTTGCCCAAAAATAGATGAAAAATCGTCTTAGCATCGGAATTTATAATTAAGGCAGTTCAGTAAAAACTTATGTTAAATTGTATAAGTTTTTAAGCAAATAAGTGTTTGCAAACTATATTTCATGAAATATGTATCAAAAGTTAACAAAAACCAAGCAAATCGTTCATAAAAAGCACCGATGTTCTGGTCTAGCATGAGTTCATCAAAACAGCTTCACGATTAAAAGTTTAATTTTCTGAGGAGACCAGTAATGAAAAAATTAAGTTTAATTGCGATTGCAACAACAATGACCGCTTTTGCAGGGACTGCAATGGCAGAAGAACCTGTAATTAATGATGGTCGTGTTTCTAATCAGCTAATGCCGACTTCTGTACGTGCTGAAGCGGGAACAACAGGCTATGGTGGTGCAGTCACTTGGACAGCCAACCCTTATGTGGGCGTAAGCTTGGGTTACAATGGCGGTGATGTTTCTACAACTGATGATATCTCGGTTGATGGCACCAAATATGATCTAGACATGAAAAATAATACGACTTATTTGAATGCCGAGATTCGTCCTTGGGGAACAAGTGAAAGTAAGTATGCTAAAGCTGTCTATGTTGCTGCAGGTGCCGCATACATTGACAATGACTATGATTTAACTAAACGTTCTCAAGACGGTACGATCAAAATTAACGGAACCAATTATTCTTATAATGGTTCAGTAAATGGTCAGATGTCCTTTAAAAATACCATTGCTCCTTATGTTGGTGTAGGCTTCTCTCCTAAAGTGACCGATCGTATTGGCGTATTTGGTGAAGTCGGTGCTTATTACACAGGAAACCCAACCGTAGAGTTGGATAAACAAGGTACCTTTGTGAACGCAGCAGGCGGCAATGCTGAGCAAGATTTACGTGCTGAAGAAAGCAAAATCCGTAATGATGATAAATATGCGTGGATGCCAGTGGCGAAACTGGGCGTAAGCTATCACTTCTAAGTGACATCTACTCATCAAAAAACGGGCATTAAGCCCGTTTTTTTATGCCCAAAGCCTGTATGAATCAAAAGTGATGTCCGATTTTGGCACCAAAGACCCATGCATCATTTTGATTGACTGCATATAAGGTGGCGAGTTTAGTATTTACTGCTGAGCTTTGTACTGTTTTGGCTTTATTGAAGCGCAAATATTGTGTGCCTAAAGCAAAAAAAGACTGGGGTTGCCAGTAATAAAGCCCACCAAGTCCTACGCTGTAGTAACCATCTACGGGGCTTAAGGTGGAAGCGGTATTGCCACTACCTACATCCCAGCCAAAATCAAAGGTTGAAACCCAACGCTGGTTATATTGATGTGCGATTCCAATTTTCCCAGACCATTGATCATCTTGATATTGAATCATTTTAAATGAGGCAATTTCAGGGGCATATTGCGCAGCACTGTCAATGATGGCGGCAAACTGTATGGGTTGAATGATATAGTCGCTCCAATTGACCCAACGCAGTGAAGCATACAGCAAATTTTTCTGAGAAATCCCTGTTTGAAAATCAAGATTGACTGAAGCAGGTGTTGCAATCTTAGTTTTATGTGTACTCGTTAAGTGAATGGGTTGGTTCTGAATCGATTCATTTACATGCACTTGATGTTTAATCGCAGAGCGATAGGTGAGACTACTGCGTAAGGCGTATTCTGGAATTTGATAACTTAAACCCGCAAGCCAACCTAGAGCATGATCCTTTTCAAACTCTGCGTGGTATCCATTTAAAAAATAGAAACTTTGTCCAAAAACCTGTAAGTCACCTTGAAAGCTTTGCACACCCAGACCTGCATAAATTTGCCAATTAGGGTTGAGTTGATAGCCAAATAAGGTAGTAATGTTCTGACTGTCAAAATGAATGTCTGTAGATTCTATGTCTATTGGACCAAGAGCAGTATTTGGACGGTAGTGGTATTGAATATCGACACCAAAAGGCTGATCGAAAATAAGCGCAGTGGAAATTTTAGGATGAGGCTGGAATTTCAATGCGGCTTGAATAAAGTTACGGTCTTCTACAAAGTTTCCTGTAGAAAAGTCAGTGATCCCGATTTCAGCCAATTCAGCTTGGTTTTGTACTTGACCTGAAATATCTGCATTTAAGTGAGCTAGTGTTATTTCAGTATAATGACCTTGCTCAAAGAAAGGTCCAATGGCTTGTCCAGAGAATTCCATGCCGCCCGCCTGCAATGTGGGGGGAATAAAAATAAGCATAGTGGTAAAGGTTCTGATCACCCACATATTTAAATATCCTGAATTATTATAATGAGATGCTTTATTTTGGTGTGCGAGCGATTGTTATTGTGTGGAATTCTAGAGAGTGAAGCAAGAGATTTATGTGATTTACATTTTACTGAAGAGTAAATTTTAGTGTTGCGAAGTGCGATGAAAAGACAAAGAGGCAATTCATAAAATTGCCTCAAAGCTTAATACTTATTCATCAGGATATGCGACTTTTTTCAAAGCTTTGATATCTGTTTCTGGTGAGCAAAGTGAAATAAACTCATAACCATAACCGCGAAGTAAATGCCCTTTGCGTACTGCAAGCCAAGTGGTGTTAACGCCAAAAATATCCGTTTGAATTTGCTTTAAGCGATAGTCACGTTCAGCATCGTACGCCACATTATTGACAATACCCACGCCCATACCAAGTTCCACATAGGTTTTAATGACATCGGCATCCAGTGCAGACATCACAATATCAACATCGATATGTGCATCTTCAAATGCTTTATCAATTTTAGAACGACCCGTGAAACCACCGTGATAAGTGATTAATGGGTAATGCGCTAAATCGGTCAATTCAATAGTTTCTTTTTTTGCCAACTCATGTTGCTGCGGGGTGATAATGCAGTGTTGCCAGTTATAAAATGGCACACTGGCTAAATTATCTTCTGTAGTCAAAGATTCAGTGGCTATGCCAATATCGGCTTCACCCTGTAACAACATTTCTGTAATTTCAACAGGGCTGGCTTGTTGCAGGATCAGATGAACTTTAGGAAATTCTTTTTTAAATAAGTTTACGATAGGTGGTAAGACATATCGTGCTTGGGTATGCGTGGTCGCAATGGTTAAAGTCCCTTCATCCACTTTATTAAAATCGTCGGCTAAACGTTTAATATTGTCGGCATCAACCAACATACGCTCTACAATGCCGAGTAAAGCTTGTCCTGGTTCTGTTAAGCCAAGTAGACGTTTACCTTTACGAATAAATAGTTGAACCCCTAATTCATCTTCTAAGTCTTTAATATGTTTACTTACCCCAGATTGAGAGGTATATAAAGCTGCAGATGCTTCGGTCAAGTTGAAGTTCTGTCGCACTGTTTCTCGAATAATTCTGAGTTGTTGGAAATTCATTTCTCTATACCTTAAAGCGGGTGAGGTGGTTATGCCTCACCTCTATGTCTCTATGCGACTTGATTTTCGAATAAGTGTAATGCAGTTGCACTCAACCAAACAGTTTGATTTGGTCTAAATTGATGTAATTTTGACTCTTCTGGGCTGAGTGTGATTTCAATCAGGTTGCCTTGGCGGTCTTGTAACTCAGCCAAGACTTTGCCTGCAATCCAAATTTCACGTAAGAACGTGGCTTGAATTGCATTGTCTTGGGGCTGAGTATGAATGCGTAATTCATTTGGACGCGCAAAGGCAACCACATTGCCATGTGGTGCATGTTGTGCTGCTTCTAACTGAATACGGTCTTCGCCCAGTTGAATAATGCCTTGATGATTGTGTCCTTCAAAGCGGTTGGCTTGCCCTAAAAAGTCAAACACAAACGGTGTGGCTGGTTTTTCATAGACTTCACGAGGCGAACCAATCTGTTCGACATTGCCTTTGTTCATCACCACAATTTGATCGGCAACTTCTAGCGCTTCTTCCTGATCGTGCGTCACGAAAATTGAAGTAATGTGCAATTCGTCATGTAAGGTACGTAACCAACGACGCAGTTCTTTACGTACTTTGGCATCGAGTGCGCCAAAAGGTTCATCAAGCAACAAGACTCTTGGCTCAACCGCTAAAGCACGTGCCAAGGCAATACGTTGACGTTGTCCACCTGAAAGTTGCGCAGGATAACGGTCTGATAAGAAACCCAACTGAACCAAATCCAGTAAACGGGTAACGCGTTTTTTAATTTCTGCTTCTGAAGGACGTGTTGCACGCGGACGAACACGTAAACCAAAGGCAATATTGTCAAAGACGGTCATGTGACGGAATAGGGCATAGTGTTGGAATACAAAGCCAACTTGGCGCTCCCGTACATGTACATCAGTGGCATCTTGACCTTCTAAAATCACCTGTCCACCGTCAGCGGATTCTAAACCCGCAATAATACGGAGCAGGGTGGTTTTACCGCAACCTGAAGGACCAAGCAAAGCTACCAATTGACCTTCAGGGAAATCTAAAGAAATGTTTTTAAGTGCATGGAATGCACCAAAGTTTTTTTCAATGTTTTTGACTTGAATACTCATGGGGACATTCCTATTTAAAGACCTGAACTGCTGTTACTTTTGTTTTGCTTTTCCTGACGATATTCAACCCAAGTTTTCAAAATTAAGGTGACAATCGCCAGTAAAGCCAGTAAGGAGGACACTGCAAAAGCCGCGCTAAAGGTGTACTCGTTATAAAGAATTTCGACATGTAGCGGTAAGGTATTGGTTTCGCCGCGAATATGTCCTGAAACTACAGATACCGCGCCAAACTCACCCATAGCCCGTGCATTACATAGGATTACACCGTAAATCAGACCCCATTTAATATTTGGGAGTGTAACTTTCCAGAAGGTTTGCCAGCCTGAAGCGCCAAGAACCATTGCAGCTTCTTCTTCTTCAGTACCTTGAGCTTCCATAAGTGGAATAAGTTCACGAGCCACAAAAGGAACGGTAATAAAGACAGTAGCAAGCACAATCGCAGGTACGGCATACAGAATTTTAATGTCATGATCCTGTAACCAATTCCCCATCCAGCCTTGGGTACCAAAAATCAGTACCAACATTAAACCTGCAATGACAGGTGAAACAGAAAATGGCAGATCAATTAGGGTGGTGAGGAGTGATTTACCACGGAAATTAAACTTTGCCACCGACCATGCTGCTGCTACGCCAAACACTACATTCAATGGAACTGCAATTACAGCGGTGAGTAAGGTGAGTTTGACCGCAGACAATGTATCTGGATCGATCAGTGCTTGAATATAAACCGCAACCCCTTGCTTAAAGGCTTCTGCAAAAACCAGAATAAGTGGAAGAATTAAGCAGCTTAAGAAAAAAAGTAAGGCAATGCTCAATAAAGTGTAGCGGACCCAAGCGGGTTCACGGGTGGCATCACGGGACTGTAAGCGTTCAGCAAAGGCATTGCTGTTGGTAACTAAGCTCATATTGCAGTTCTCCCCGTACGACGACTTGCCCATGCTTGTAATAAGTTAATTAAAAATAACAATGCGAATGAAATTAACAGCATGACTACGGCAATGGTGGTTGCACCTGCATAATCATATTCCTCTAAACGAGAGATAATCATGAGGGGTGCAATTTCAGTTTTGAATGGTTGATTGCCTGCAATAAAAATGACAGAGCCATATTCACCGACACCACGAGCAAATGCCAAAGCAAAACCTGTGAGCAGTGCAGGAAATAAAATGGGTAAAATAATTTTAGTCACAATTTGCAGACGGTTCGCACCCAAAGCCGAAGCGGCCTCTTCGAGTTCTGTTTCTAAATCGCTTAATACAGGTTGAACAGTACGCACCACAAAAGGAATACCAATAAAAATCAGCGCAAGCGTGATCCCGATCGGGGTGTATGCCACTTGAATCCCTAAAGGATCGAGATATTGTCCAACCCAACCTGTAGGTGCATAAAGTGAAGTTAACGCGATACCTGCCACCGCAGTGGGTAAGGCAAAAGGTAAATCGACCAAGGCATCGACAATACGTTTACCTGGAAAACGATAACGAACCAAGCACCACGCCAGTAATAAGCCAAAAATGACATTAATGACCGCCGCTAAGAGTGCGGTACTAAAACTGAGTTGTAGGGCTTTTAAGATACGTTCAGAACTTAAAATTTCCCATAAACCGGACCAACCAATATCTAAAGATCGAATAAAAACGGCTGAAAGTGGAATCAGTACAATTAAAGATAAATAGGCGAGGGTAAAACCTAGCGAAAGTCCAAACCCTGGCAGCACTCGGGATCGCTGCGACATGACAATTCCTCAAAATGTGAGAATACTGATCAAATAAAATCAGTAAAATAATCAGTAAATTAAATTATGCAGACTCTAGAGTGCATAGTTTAGAAAATTCGGATAATCATCAGACAGACGCATTCGAGACATGGTGTATTCAGGAATAATGTAGTCATAGATTTCAGGAAATGGACCAAAACCTGATGCCACATTAATATGTCCCACTTGACCTAAATTCACGGGTTGTAGTTTCCAGTTACGAGCCAACTGCTGTGCATCTTCAAAGTTTAGCCACGGATCATTTTCACTAATCAACAAGGTGGTTGGCACATGAAGCTTCAATTGCTGAAAGAAAGCTTGATAATCAGTTTTACTGTCACGTGCGAAACCTGCTTCGCCAAATCGGGCAGGATTGGCAGGTGCAACTAAAATCAACTTTTTCACATGTTTGTTGAGCTCAGGATGCAATGCTAATGCAGCCACTGTCGTTAAACAGCCAAAGCTATGCGCGACGATTTGTACATCACTTTGAAGGGGGCGCAGTGTTTTTGTAAATTGGTCTACCCAGTTTTTAAGGATAGGTTGGTTCCAATCGGTCTGATGTACACGGGAGCTAGACATGAGGTTACGCTGCAACCATGATTGCCAGTGTTGAGCTTCACTACCACCTACCCCAGGTACGATTACGGTATGAATCATGACGTTGCTCCTGTGTAATTGAATAACTGCTTATTTCGCGCTATTGGTTTTCACGATCTGATCGAAAATGCCACCGTTGTCAAAATGCTGTTTCTGAACTTTGGTCCAACCCCCAAACTCTTTATCAATTGTGACCAGTTTCAATGGCTTAAAGGTGGTTGAATATTTTTTCAGTACAGTTGCATTACGTGGACGGTAATAGTTTTTCGCCGCAATCTCTTGTCCCTGAGGTGAATACAGGAAGTTCAGATAACCTTTAGCAAGATTTAAATTGCCATCTTTTTGTGCATTCTTTTCAACAATCGCAACAGGTGGTTCAGCTAAAATAGATAAAGATGGGGTGATAATTTCGAATTTACCTGGTTGCTCACGTACAGCGAGGTAGGCTTCATTTTCCCAAGCCAGTAATACGTCACCAATACCGCGTTCAGCAAAAGTTGTGGTTGCACCACGTGCGCCAGAGTCGAGTACTTTGGTTTGTTTATAAATTTGACGAACAAACTCTTGTGCTTTGGCATCAGAACCATATTGGTGTTTAGCCCAAGCCCAAGCACCCAAATAGTTCCAACGTGCACCGCCTGAAGTTTTTGGGTTCGGTGTAATAATATCTACACCCGGTTTAACCAAATCGCCCCAATCTTTGATTCCTTTCGGGTTGCCCTTGCGGACTAAAAACACGATAGTTGAAGTGTAAGGAGTCGAGTTTTGTGGGAATTTCTTTTGCCAGTCTTTTGGGAGCAGGTTGGTTTTGTCTGCAATCGCATCAATATCGGCTGCCAAAGCCAAAGTAACCACGTCGGCATCTAAACCATCAATTACAGCACGTGCTTGTTTGCCTGAACCGCCATGTGATTGTTTGAAATTAACATCCTGACCTGTACGACTTTTCCAGTATTGTCCAAACTGTTTGTTAAAGTCTTCATAGAGTTCACGTGTCGGATCATAAGACACGTTTAGGAAATCCTTTGCTGAAGCATGTACTGCTGTAATTGAAATGAGTGCAGCAACCACCCCGAGTTTAAGTGTAGAAAAGCGCATTTTCAGACCTCAATAATTCTAAATGTTCGTTAACATGAGCAAAGAATAGCGCCGTGTTTTTTGCAAAAAAAATAATAAAAAACGAATTTGATATGAATAAAAAAGAAATAAGTTAGATAATCTAGTCCCTAAACTACAGCAGGATCTTTGGGGGAGTAGTTATGCTTTGTTTTAAGAATGCGCAGGAAGTTACGAACGTTACCTTACTTGATCGTGCTTTTCATTATGGCGATGGCTGCTTTACGACTGCGCGAATTGTGAATAATCAAATTGGGCTAGAAAGCTTACATTACGCGCGTTTACAGTTGGCGTGTGAGCGTTTATTGCTTAATGCAAACTTAGCTTTGATTGCTGAAACTTTAGTGAAAATGCAGCAAGATTTTGGGTGTCTAAATGGGACTTTAAAAGTTGTCATTAGCCGCGGAGATGGACAACGCGGCTATAGTCTGCCCGACCATGTTGCCGACGTCTGGGTGTTTTTCTATCCCCAAACTATCGAAATATTTCATTACCAGAAAATTCAGTCTGGCGTCTTGCAGGGTGTTATGGGGTTAAGTATGCCAAACTTGGTTGGCATAAAAAGTTTAAACCGTTTAGAACAGGTCATGCTTAAACAAGAAGCCGATCAACACGGGTGGCTAGAGGCGTTGGTATTGGATGTACAGGGCTCAGTTGTTGAAGGGATAAGCAGTAATTGTTTCTTTCGCATAAATGACACATGGATTACGCCTGAACTTCGTTATAATGGCGTGCATGGCGTCATGCGCGCAGAAATTTTACGTCGTATGCAGCAGCAAGATATTCCATGCGAACAGCGTTTGGTTAACTCGGAAGAGATAGTAGATATACAAAGTCTATTTTTCTGTAATGCCTTGCAGCCCATGAAAATTGCCACAGTGTTAGATCAGCAAACATTAATGGTTGAACCCTGTATTGAACTTTTTAATATCCTAGAATTGAATCAGATAGCCTAATTTTATTATGAGCAGTAAACCAAAACCGAAAAAAAAGCCTGCGAAAAAAGGCACGCCAACAGCAAAATTCTCCGCTAAAAAATGGGGAATTTTTATTGGGCTATTTCTAGTCGTTGTCATCGGTATTCTTTGGTCGAGTTTATTTAAGACTTATCCAGTAGAAGGTAAAAAACAACTTTTAGCGATTGGTCAGGGGGATAGCTATTCGGGTTTGATTGATCGACTATCAAAAGAAAATAAGATTCATTTCCCTTTGATTTTAAAGCTTTATCAAAAAATCATGATTCACGAGAGCTTAAAAGCGGGTGTTTATGAAATTGATCAGGGTATGAGTGTACGTCAGGTTTTAGAGTTTATTTCTAATGCTGAAAATGCGCAGATGAATCGTGTTTTAGTGATTGAAGGCACCACCTTTAAACAATTGGTAGAGCAATTACAACAGAATCCATTGGTAAAAAAAGAGGTTTCAAATCTACCGCAAGCAGAGATGCTACAAGCTTTAAATATTCCATTTTCGCACCCTGAAGGTTTATTTGCACCAGATACCTATTTCTTTAACAAAGGTGAATCTGATAAGAAAATTTTGACAGACTTGTACCGTCGTCAAATGAAAAATCTGGATCAGGCTTGGGAAAATCGTGCTCCTAATCTACCCTATAACAATAAATATGAAGCGCTGATTATGGCGTCGATTATTGAAAAAGAGACCAGTTTGGACAGTGAGTTACAGCAAGTTTCAGGTGTCTTTGTACGTCGTTTGCAAAAAGGCATGCGTTTGCAAACCGACCCAACGGTTATTTACGGAATGGGAGATCGATATAAAGGCAATATCACCCGTCAAGATTTAAGAACACCGACCGCTTATAATACCTATACCATGAGTGGCTTGCCTCCAACGCCTATTGCTTTACCAAGTAAAAAAGCGATTGAGGCAGCAATGCATCCAGATGATTCCAACACGATTTATTTTGTTGCCACAGGCAATGGTGGACATAAATTCAGTGCAACTTTGGAAGAGCATAATCGTGCCGTCAAAGAATATTTATCCGTTTTAAAATCGAAGCAGGAGTGAAACATGTTTATTAGTTTTGAAGGCACAGAAGGTGTCGGGAAAACCACTCTCATTCGTAAAATTCATGAGCATTTTCAACAGCAAGGCATAGAAGTTGTTTTAACGCGTGAGCCGGGTGGAACACCAATGGCTGAGCAGATTCGCAGCCTACTATTGGCAGTGAATCATGATGAATCAATGTCCAATGATACCGAGTTATTATTGATTTATGCCGCACGCGCACAGCATTTACAGCAAGTCATTGTACCTGCCTTGCAAGTGGGTAAAACTGTTTTATGCGACCGTTTTACCGATGCAAGTTTTGCTTATCAATGTTCGGGACGTGGCTTGGATCAAACCAAATTAAATTTATTAAACGATCATTTTGTTTCACATATGCCAAATATTACTTTCTGGTTAGATGCTCCAATCGAAACTGGTATGGCGCGTGCGCGTGAACGTGGTGCTTTAGATCGTTTTGAGCAAGAGAAAGTCAGCTTTTTTGATAAAGTTCGTGCGGGTTACCAAACGCTTTGGGAGCAGCAACCTGAACGTATGAAACGTTTAGATGCGACACAGACACCAGAACAAGTTTTTGCACAAGCTTTGTCATATTTGGTGTAATTGTTGATCAATTTTCCTAGTGTCGAACACTGAATAATCTTTTATAGTGATGATCGAATAGGGAAGTAGGACAAGAATACGCAATGAATATGCAAAGTAAACAAGCTCAAATTATTCAGTTTTTGATGCAACATTTTCCGCAAAGTTTAGAAAAATGCGAGATTGAATCGATTACTGATCGGGGTGCAACGGTCATTTATCATATTGATGATCGAGATTTGCGTCCCGGTGGTACGGTTTCAGGACCGACCATGATGACGGTTGCAGATTATGCTTTGTATATTGCAATCCTTGGGGAAATTGGCATTGTTGGGCTAACCGTGACCACCAATTTAAACATTAACTTTTTGCGTAAACCCGCAGCTTCGCAAGACTTGCGCGGAGTATGTAAACTGATGAAAGTTGGCAAAGCCCTTATTGTGGGAGAAGTTTGGATTTATTCGGTTGATGAAGATGAACCTGTGGCACATGTGACAGGAACATATTCAGTACCGCCACAGCGAATGCCATCATAAGATTGAATAATTACTGTTAAAATTGAGTGATAACTAGAACATTTTAATGGGCAGGTACAGTTCAAAATAACTGTACCTGCCGTATTTTATTCAGCATTCACCAAAGGTGTTTCAATTTGGAAGTTTGGAGGCGTGAGTACTGTTTTTCGTAATTCAGACGCCAGTTCAGGATAGTCTAAAGTGAAATGTAGCCCGCGAGATTCTTTACGTTCCATAGCACAACGTACAATCATTTCTGAAACCAACACCAAGTTACGCAGTTCAATCAGATTTTTACTGACCTGATAATCTTCATAATATTCAGTGATTTCACGCTTGAGCATTTCAATACGGTGTAAAGCACGTTGTAAGCGTTTGGTGGTACGGACAATGCCCACATAGTTCCACATGGTTTGACGCAATTCATCCCAGTTCTGCAAAATGACTACATCTTCATCTGGATTCATGACTTGGGAATCATCCCATTCTGGAATTTGAGGCGAACTATAATTTTCAACATAATGCGATTCAATATGTTCAGCAGCACTCATGCCATAGACGAAACACTCCAGTAGAGAGTTACTTGCCATACGGTTGGCACCATGCAGACCCGTATAAGAGGTTTCACCAATCGCATATAAACCTTGAATGTCGGTTTGGCTATGTTCATCGACCACCACGCCACCACAAGTGTAGTGTGCAGCAGGAACAACAGGAATCATTTCCTTAGTGATATCAATGCCTAATTCGAGTAATCGAGCATACAACGTCGGGAAATGTTCTTTGACGAAGGCTTCTGGTTTATGGGTAATGTCTAACCAGACATGACGGATACCTAAACGTTTAATTTCATAGTCAATGGCACGGGCAACAATATCGCGTGGTGCCAGTTCAGCACGTTCATCAAAACGCAACATGAAGCGTTCACCATCAGGCAATCTTAAATAAGCACCTTCACCACGCATGGCTTCGGTGATGAGGAATGAGCGAGCTTGCGGATGGTATAAACAAGTAGGATGGAACTGGTTAAATTCCATGTTTGCCACGCGGCAACCTGCTCGATACGCCATGGCAATCCCATCACCAGTCGCGATGTCAGGGTTTGAGGTATACAGATAGGCTTTCATTGCACCGCCACACGCCAATGCGGTAAAAGGTGCTAAGAACGTATGAACTAATTCAGTTTTTTCATCGAGTGCATATAGACCTAGCGCACGATTGTGATATTCATCTAAACCAAGTTTTTGCGAAGTAATTAAATCAATCGCAATAAAGTTTTCAAATATCGTAATATTGTTTTTTTCTTGTGCACGTTGTACCAGCGTGGTCGAAATCGCACGCCCAGTTGCATCGGCTGCGTGAATAATGCGGCGCTGTGAATGACCGCCTTCACGGGTTAAATGTAACTGTGATTGTTCATCTAAAGTAAACTGCACGCCGTTATTAAGCAGGAAATCAACAGAGGGTTTTCCCCCTTCAACAGTTTGTTTGACCGCATCAAGTTCACATAACTGCGCGCCTGCAATCATGGTGTCATCAATATGCTGTTGAATGGAATCCGTTTCATCCAGAACAGCGGCAACCCCGCCTTGTGCATAATAAGTGCTGGCATCGGTTAGGGTCGATTTTGCTAAAACTGCAATATTGAAATGATGAGGTAATGACAGTGCTAAACTTAAACCTGCGCCACCACTGCCCACAATAATCACATCAAATTGATGCGTTGAGCTTAAATTAGACATTTCCATCAGCTAATTTTAAAAAAAGTTTGGTAATGACAACGCTTTTTGAGATAAAAGGCAAGTGTAAAATAGTCGAGTGCTTATCAGAAAAAGCAATCAAGTTGCTATAACTTCATCTAAAAATAAGTACTTGTTTTGCTAAAACATAATTGAACATATTATTACGCAAGAATCACAAGTTTTATGATAAAAATTTTTTGTCTAATACGTAACAATAATTGAGTGAATGAGTTTTATGAAAAGTGGCTATTTACAAAAAGGAATGTATGCTGCGGTTTTTACAATGGTGGCAGTACAAACTCAAGCCGCGCCAGCAGTGGATTTTTCTAATTTAGTTGAGCAAGTCAGTCCTGCGGTGGTGAGCGTGAATGTGGTCAAAAAAATGACCCAAGAAGAAATTATGCAACAACAAGTACCAGAAATTTTGCGTCGTTTTTTTGGTAATCAGGTCATTATTCCGCAGCAGCAAGCCCCACAAGAAAAAACGGCTTATGGCAGTGCATTTTTTATCAGTAAAGATGGCTATTTACTGACGAATCATCATGTAGTCGAAAATGCCTCTAAAGTCACCATTATGATGAATGATCGTCGTGAGTTAGATGCAACAGTCATTGGTAGTGATGAACGTACCGATGTGGCATTGCTTAAAGTGAAAGGGGATCAATTTCCTGCTCTCAAAACGGGTAATGTCGATCAACTAAGAGTGGGTGAACCTGTATTGGCCATCGGTTCTCCATTTGGTTTTGATTATTCGGCTTCGGCAGGGATTGTCAGTGCCAAAATGCGGAATATGATGGGTGAAACATCAGTTCCATTTATTCAAACCGATGTTGCATTAAACCCGGGTAACTCAGGCGGCCCCCTGTTTAACCAAGGGGGCGAAGTGGTTGGGGTGAACTCGCGTATTTTTAGTGGAACGGGCGGCTACATGGGCTTGTCTTTCTCCATTCCAATTGATGTTGCTATGGATATTGCAGACCAGTTGAAGAAGAATGGTAAAGTGACTCGTTCTTATCTGGGCGTTATGATGCAAGATATTGATCGTAACTTGGCAGAATCTTACAATTTACCGAAACCAGAAGGTGCTTTAATTACCGACGTAACACCAAATTCACCCGCAGCAAAAGCAGGTCTAAAAACAGGTGATATTGTGTTGAAGTACAATGGTGCAGCGATTTCACGCACTTCAGAACTCCTTAATTATTTAAACCGTTCTGTACCAAATCAAACCATTCAACTTGGAGTATTACGTGATGATAAAACCCGTAATATTTCTGCAACCTTAACCACTGCCCCAGATGATACGCCTGCTAAAGTGGATCAGGGCGCAGAAAGTGCTGGACCAAAAATTGGTGTGGCAATTCGTGATTTATCGCCAGCCGAATTAGCGCAACTGAATATTAAAGGTGGCATATTGATTCAAGACGTGATGCGCGGTGGGGTGGCATCTCAAGCACGGATTTTACCGGGTGATGTCATTACACAGTTAAACAATACAACCATCAATAATTCGAAAGATTTCATCAAAACCGTTTCAGGTTTAAAGAAAGAGAGCATTGTGCGTGTTTCACTGATTCGTGAAGGACAGCGGGCTATTTTAGGGATGCGTATTTAAGCATCTTGATGTGAAATCATGACATGAACTGGAAAAAGTCAGTCTATTCAGTTTAGACTGACTTTTTTTTGGCTGGTGTTCACGCAGCCGAATCAACTTAAGTGTGAAAAGCATCAACATGGTTTTTTAAACTTTAACGTAACCATGGACAGGACAAACAAATTAATGAGCGCGATTTTTGATTTAAATTTGACGGTAAAACCAGAGCATATTGATGCGTTGGGACATGTCAATAATGTGGTTTATGTGCAGTGGATGCAGGATATCGCAACGGCACATATTGACCAGTTAGGTTTGGGTATTCAGCAGTATTTAGAACTCAAACATGCCATGGTCGCAGTTGAGCATCATGTGCAATATCGCAAAGCAGCTTTATTGAATGACGAAATTGTATTGCGGACATGGCTAAGCGACATCAATAGTATGTATTTATTTCGTCAGTATGTTTTTTACCGACCAGCCGATCAAGCTGTGCTATTTATGGGTCAGACCAAATGGGCTTGTGTGGAAATTGCAACAGGACGACCTAAACGTATTTCGCCGACATTTTCGCAAGCGTATCAACCCTTAAATGATCAGATAAATCCATTAGATTTTTCACAGCGCTTTACGGTTTAAAAGCCTATGCGCGCATGTTTGAAAAATGTACAGACTTAAAAACCTGAACGTTTAAACGAATTTATCACTTTTTCATTTTTGCAATCTGCTATAATCGGCAGCAATTTGTTTAACCGCTTACGCTTAGTACCTCTGCTTTGTACTTGGCACTATTTTTTTCTTAAGGTAACTCATGGCGCAAGCTAAAAAATCCGTTGATATCAATAACATCCGAAATTTTTCGATTATTGCTCACATTGACCATGGTAAGTCGACTTTGGCTGACCGTTTTATTCAAATGTGTGGTGGTTTACAAGATCGTGAAATGCAAGCCCAAGTTTTGGACTCAATGGAGTTAGAACGCGAACGTGGGATTACCATTAAAGCGGCGTCTGTAACCTTGTATTACACACATCCAAACGGGCAAGAATATCAATTGAACTTCATTGATACGCCTGGGCACGTCGACTTTTCTTATGAAGTGTCTCGTTCTTTAGCGGCTTGTGAAGGCGCGTTATTGGTTGTAGATGCTGCACAAGGTGTTGAAGCACAATCGGTTGCAAACTGCTATACCGCAATTGAGCAAGGCCTAGAAGTTTTGCCAATTTTGAACAAAATTGATTTACCGCAAGCAGAACCAGAGCGCGTTATTCACGAAATTGAAGAAATTATCGGCATTGAAGCGACAGATGCTCCTACCTGTTCTGCAAAAACTGGTTTGGGTGTCGAGGGTGTACTTGAGCGTTTAGTCGATGTGATTCCTCCACCAGTAGGTGATCGTGAAGCGCCATTGCAAGCCTTAATTATTGACTCTTGGTTTGATAACTATTTAGGCGTTGTATCCCTCGTTCGTATTAAACAAGGTCGTATCCGTAAGGGCGACAAAATGTTGGTGAAATCGACAGGACAAACACATCCTGTGACTTCAGTAGGTGTGTTTAATCCTAAACATACTGATACCGACATGCTTGAAGCGGGTGAAGTAGGCTTTGTAATTGCCGGGATTAAAGATATTTTTGGTGCACCAGTAGGTGATACCATCACACTTGCAGCAACGCCAGAAGTCGCTATCTTACCGGGTTTCAAAAAGGTTAAACCACAGGTGTATGCGGGTCTTTTCCCAATTGATTCAAGTGATTTTGAACCATTCCGTGAAGCGTTGCAAAAATTACAAATCAATGACTCGGCATTGTTCTTTGAACCAGAAAGTTCAGATGCTTTAGGTTTTGGTTTCCGTTGTGGTTTCTTGGGCATGTTACATATGGAAATCGTTCAAGAGCGTCTTGAACGTGAATATGACCTTGACCTGATTAGTTCTGCGCCAACCGTAATTTATGAAGCGTTAACCAAAAAAGGCGAAACGATTTATATCGACAGCCCATCAAAAATGCCTGATGGATCTACGGTAGAAGATTTACGTGAGCCAATTGCTGAATGTCATATCCTTGTTCCGCAAGAATACTTGGGTAACGTGATGACCTTATGTATTGAGCGTCGCGGTATACAAAAAGATATGAAATTCTTGGGGAACCAAGTTTCGATTACCTTTGAAATCCCAATGGCGGAAGTTGTTATGGACTTCTTTGATAAGTTGAAATCATGTTCACGTGGTTTTGCTTCGCTAGACTATAACTTTGTGCGCTTTGAGAGTTCAGCTTTGGTTAAGGTTGATGTCTTAATTAATGGTGAAAAAGTTGATGCTTTGGCCATGATTTGTCACCGTCAAGATGCACGCCATCGCGGTATTGCACTCGTTGAAAAAATGAAAGATTTGATTCCACGTCAAATGTACGATGTGGCCATTCAGGCTGCAATTGGTGCGCAGATTATTGCCCGTTCAACTGTAAAAGCGATGCGTAAAAACGTATTGGCTAAATGTTATGGTGGTGATGTTTCGCGTAAGAAGAAACTTCTCTCTAAACAGAAAGAAGGTAAGAAACGCATGAAGCAAGTGGGTAGTGTAGAAATCCCGCAAGAAGCGTTCTTGGCTGTGTTGAAAGTAGAAAGATAAGAATTAGAGGTCGTTTAGCTCATGGATTTTGATTTTAATTTAATACTCGTGCCTGCCACACTGATTTTTTTCTTGGTGTGGTTGCTGGATAAGTTTGTATTTAAACAAAGACAAACCAAGGGTAGGGGTAATGAAAATTTCATTATTACATGGGCTTATGATTTCTGGCCTGTATTGGCGGTGGTTTTGGTTCTACGTTCATTCCTATATGAGCCATTTAATATTCCATCGGACTCTATGGTGCCGACGTTAGAAACAGGTGACTTTATTCTGGTGAATAAGTTTGACTACGGTGTGCGTTTGCCGATTGTGAATAAGAAAATTCTCGATGTGGGTGAGCCATCACGTGGTGATGTCATTGTTTTCCGTTATCCACCTCAACCGACGATTAGCTATATCAAGCGCGTTGTGGGTTTACCTGGTGATCATATTGTTTATGATCATGGTCAACTCACGATTAATGGGAAAAAAGTTGCGAAAGTTCCTGTTGAGTTTAGTCGTGAAAAAGATGCTTTAGATACACCGACTTCAATTTATCATAAAGAAACTTTGGGTGAACACACCTTTACCATGCGTGAGTTGGAAGGGGTGAATGTTGCTCGTCAAGCACCATTTATTAATTATATTGAAAATGGTAAATACTCAACTGAAAATGGTTTATATTGGGAAGTGAAAGTTCCTAAAGGGCACTACTTTGCGATGGGGGACAATCGTGATCAAAGTGCTGACAGTCGTTTTTGGGGATTTGTGCCTGAAGAGAACTTAACTGGGCGAGCATTTTATGTTTGGATGCATAAAGAGCCAGGTTTTAAACTGCCGTCATTTAGCCGTAATGGCAAAATTGATTAATTGACCAAAATGGAAAATAAAAAATGCGTCGAAATCAAAAGGGTGCATCATATATTGGTATTTTAATTGCAATTATTGGCTTTGCTTTTTTAGCAAAGGTCGCAATTGCAGTTTGGGGACCCTATTGGGATGATCGTGTGATTGATAGTCAGATTACAGAATTACTGCAAAGTAGTCCTGCTGATATCAGTCCGTCGAAATTTTCAAGTCAAATGGGGCAGCGTTTAGATATGAACAATGTTCGCGATATAAAATTCGAGGATATTGCTCAAGTGACAAATGTTGATGGTTTACAAGTGAAAAAGAGTTATGAGGTAAGAAAGCCTTTCTTACTGAATATTGATTTAGTGTTAAAGTTTGAGAAAAGTTTTGATCAAAGGTCAGCCCAAACTAAGTGATATTCGCTTGGTAAGTCGGATAGGTTATCAGTTTAAGCAAGCGGAGCTACTTCAGCTTGCTTTGACGCACCGTTCGGTAAGCCATAAATATAATTACGAGCGCTTAGAATTTCTAGGTGACTCGTTGTTAGGAATGATCATCGCCAATTATTTGTACCATGCTTATCCATATGAAAATGAAGGGCGTTTAACGCGTATGCGTGCGACTTTGGTTCGACAGGAAGCATTGGGTAAAATCGCAAATGATTTAAAACTCAGTACCAGCCTAATTTTAAGTACAGGTGAGTTAAAGTCGGGTGGACATCATCGTGAATCGATCTTGGCAGATACTGTTGAAGCCATTATTGGAGCAATTTATGTTGATTGTGCCGACTTAACGGTATTAGAGCGTATCGTGCTAAAATGGTACGAACCTTATTTAGACCATATCGAACCGACAGACCAACTGAAAGACCCTAAATCACGCTTGCAAGAGTATTTGCAAGCACGTAAGAAACCACTTCCTATTTATGAAGTGGTTGATATACAAGGGGATGCGCCTAACCAACATTTCAAGGTGAACTGTACGGTCGAAGGTTTACCACTATTTAAGGGTGAAGGTTCAAGTCGTCGTTTTGCAGAACAAGCTGCAGCGGCGGATATTTTAAAACTTTTGGAGCAGTAATCTGCCATGTCAAATTCTTCCGATCACATCGATGCTGATCACGAGTCGCAAAGCGACACTAATGATTTAATTGGCCAGTTTTTTAGTGAACAAGGCACCACGATTCCTTCTGATTTCAGAAGTGGTTTTGTTGCAATTGTTGGTCGCCCGAATGTGGGTAAATCAACATTGATGAATCACTTGCTGGGACAAAAACTTTCGATTACTTCACGTAAGCCGCAAACCACGCGTCATAAAATTGTCGGTATTGACTCGCGTGAAAAATCTCAGGCGGTATTCGTTGATACGCCAGGGATGCATAAAAAAGAAGTACGTGCCATCAATAAAATGATGAACCGTGCTGCGTCTTCTGCATTGCGTGATGTAAATTTAGTTATGTTTGTTCTGGATGCAGATAAGTGGACTCAAAACGATGAGCTCGTTTTGGAAAAACTTAAAAATGCAGAGATGCCAGTGATTTTGGTGATCAATAAAATTGATACACTCGAAAATAAAAACCATGCACTACCCTTAATTCAAGAACGCGCAAAATTGATGAATTTTGCTGAGATTGTTCCAGTTTCTGCACTACGTGGGGCAAACTTGGAGCATTTACGCGATACGATTGAGAAATATTTACCTTTCCAACCGCCAATGTATTCATTGGATCAACTTACAGATCGTTCTGAGCGTTTCTTGGCGTCAGAAATTATCCGTGAAAAGATTATGCGTCAGTTGGGTGAGGAACTACCTTATGATTTAACTGTGCAAATTGAGTCATTTAAGACTGAAGAAGCAACGGTGAATGAAAAAACAGGTCGTCCAAAGCCAGCGTGTACATATATTGATGCAACGATTTTTGTAGACCGTCCCGGCCAAAAAGCGATTGTGATTGGTGAAAAAGGCGCTAAGCTCAAGAAAATCGGTATGGATGCCCGTATTGATATGGAAAAAATGTTTGAACAAAAGATCATGCTTACCCTTTGGGTGAAAGTGAAAGGTGGCTGGTCAGACGATGAGCGAGCACTGAAAAGCTTGGGTTATAGCGATATCTAAGTTTTGATAAAACAAATTTTATAGGGATCGTGTGATGGTCAAAGTATTTGCAGTTATAGCTTGTATGTTATTTTTGCAAGGTTGTATCTACAAGATCGTCACTGTCCCTGTAAAGATTGCGTATAAAACCACAAAAGGTGTGGTGAAAGGAACCGCAGCAGTGGTAGGTGCTGTTATCCCAGATGGGGATGATGAGAACAGCGAACAGAATGATAAAGATAAAAAAGATTAGTTAATTCCTCATGCGCAATGAAGTACTGCATGGTTATTTAATTCACCATAGAAAATACCGTGAACGTAGTCATATTGTGCATTTATTTACTCAAGAGCACGGGCGAGTTGATGGTATTTTAAGACAAACCCCGCCACCACAATACCAGCCATTGCGTTTGCAAGCGTCGGGAAAGTCTGAACTCAAAAATTTCAGTAAACTTGAAATTATGCACCATCCCATTTTCTTTTTTGGCGATGCCTTTTTTTCTGGTTTTTATCTAAATGAAATTTTATTGCGTTTATGCCCGCTTGAAGTCGAAATGCCTGAGACTTTTCGTCAATATTCCTTGACTATTCAGCATTTACAAACACTCAGTCATCAAGCTAATCCAGCATTGTTTTTAAAACAAATCCTTCGACAATTTGAGCATGCATTATTGGAAGAGTTGGGTTATCCACTTGATTTTACAATAGATGCAAATCAGGCTGAAATTCAATCACATCAAAATTATGCTTTTCAGTTAAATGATGGCTTTATTCCAACTGTTCGTGCTTCATCTTCTACGCTATTGGGGCAGCAAATTCTGAGTATGCGGGATTATGAAAGTGGTAGGGAATTTAGCCTAGAACAGTTACAATTGTTGTCGAAGCTCTATAGGCAAATGATTACATCCTTGTTGGGAGATCGACCGTTGAAAAGTCGCCAACTCTGGATTCAAAACACTCAATCTAAAACGTGATTAGGAAAAAATGATGGCTGCTTTGCTTGGTGTAAATATTGACCATGTTGCAACTTTGCGACAAGCACGTGGAACAACGTATCCAGACCCAGTTAATGCTGCTTTAATTTGTGAGCAAGCGGGTGCTGAAGGGATTACACTGCATTTGCGTGAAGATCGTCGTCATATTCAAGATGATGATGTACGTCGTATGCGTCCAGTGTTAAAAACCCGCATGAATTTAGAGCTTGCTGTAACGCCTGAAATGATTGCATTTGCGAAAGAGATTCAGCCACAGCATGTATGTTTTGTACCAGAAAAGCGCCAAGAAGTAACCACAGAAGGTGGGTTGGATGTGGTTGGTCATTTTGATGATGTCAAAGCAGCGACACAAGAACTTATTGCGATAGGGTGTGATGTTTCACTCTTTATTGATGCTGACTTTGCTCAAATTGATGCTGCTGTTGCTTGCGGTGCACCCACCATTGAAATTCACACAGGGGCTTATGCGGATGCTGAAACGCCTGAAGCACAGCAACACGAGTTGGAGCGTATTGTGAAAGCTTCACGCTATGCTGCTGAAAAGGGTTTGGTGGTAAATGCGGGTCATGGTTTGAATCTGGAAAATGTTACTCCGATTGCGCAAATTCCTGAGATTCATGAATTGAATATTGGTCATTCTTTGATTGCAGATGCCGTATTTGTCGGGTTGGCGCAAGCAGTTCAAGAAATGAAAGCAGTGATTAAAGCTGCGCGTTGATTATCTATTTTAAGATTCAAATATGTCGAATATAAATTATGAAGAACTCATGAAGCCAGTCATTGGCTTTTTGGGTTGTACTACGCCACAAGCTTGGTTGGACGAAGCATTGGATCATCTTGATATTTTAATGCAAGACCATGCCAATTGTGAAAAAAAAGCAGCAGGTACAGCAATGAACCTGATGTTCCGTTATAGCTTCTTTACAGATTTACAGGTGAAACTGGCTCAATTGGTGCGTGAAGAAATGCTGCATTATGAGCAAGTGCTTGAGTTTATGAAGAAGCGTGGCCAAGAGTGGTCAAACTTAAGTGCGGGGCGCTATGCAGGTGGTTTGCGTAAGGAAGTGCGTACTTATGAGCCAGAAGCTTTAATTGATATTTTGATTATTGGGGCTTTTGTTGAGGCACGTTCGTGTGAGCGTTTCTATGCTCTTGCTCCATGTGTGGATGATGAGTTAGGGCGTTATTACCGTTACTTACTCAAATCCGAATCACGGCATTTTGAAGACTACTTGGCTTTGGCTTTAGAGGTTGCAGAAACAGGAAAGCTAAAAAATCCGCAAGAGGATATTCAGCAACGCATTGAACATATCCGTGAAGTTGAAAAAAATCTGATTTTATCGCCAGATGAAACTTTCCGTTTTCATAGCGGTATTCCAGTCGTAACAGCAGCGTAATGTGTAATCATGGTGTTTCAATAATATGAAGCACCATGATTTTATTGGATTGTATTTAATCCGGTGAGCGGAAAAAAAAGTCCAAGACCAATCAAGAAAATGAGACCAGTTTGCATGAAAAAGGCTGTATTAAATCCAGCATAAAATTGTTGTGCATAGACTGCAATCATTAGTGCTCCAACCCCATAAAAAAGCGTGTATAAGGCTCTAGAGAAAGCATAAAGCACACCCGATAAACTAATTATAAAACAGCCGAAAACCATGTAGTGCAAATCCCAAATGACACTATGAATGGCAAACAAGCCACAGACCAATAACCCAATAGAAAGATTCCGATAGCTTTGAAATCCTTTGTCTATACGATAGAGATAGGCAGCGAGTAAGGGAATTAAAAGTAATAAAAATGGAAAATAAGCTAGCTTGTTACGTCTCAAGAAGAAATTCGCCAGTTTGGGTGTAATTGCGTTTTCATTAAAGCTTAATCTAAGCCAACCGTTTTGATAACCTGTTGGAATTTGGGCATTCACTAAAAATTGTAATTGTTGCGAGTATGTAATTGGAAGTACATAGGCATCACTATGTCCATAAAAATACCAAGCTTTATTGGTTTGGATTGCTTGATAGTCAGTGTTATTAGCCGTGTTGAAATTAAAAATTGGAGTGGAAGTGGATTGAGATGATAGGGATATACAGGCTTGCGTTAATGTTCCATTGGTACAGATTGGCAGCACATAGAATTCAGCATCTTTGCGAGAGCTTTGTTGTCCACCAAAATCCAAATAAAAATGGAGTTGGCTACTTTGATTATTAAATGTGAATGAGGGGCTAAGCCAAGCGTGCTCCCCTAAACTTTTGGCTAATTCAGTCAGTTTTAAATTGGTTTCAATCGTGTTTGAGCGGGGATCAGCCATTGTTGTGTGGTGGGAATGGGTTGATTGGTAAGAGCATCATACAAGACAGGAGGGGTGGTGCTGAGTTTTTCGACTTTACCTTGCGGATGACAACTGATTAAGACAAGACTGATCAGAATAAGAAAACTGAGGAGTACAACGATCACAATTTTGAGCCTGAGTACGGCTTGTTGATTTTTTGCATTCATATATCGTGCTTTTTTTATAAAGATATGAGATGTTTTGTTTTTCATTATTTAGACATAAAAAAGCCCGCTTTTATGCCGCGGGCTTCTTTGTATTTGGCTCTCCAACCTGGGCTCGAACCAGGGACCTGCGGATTAACAGTCCGTCGCTCTACCGACTGAGCTATTGGAGAATCTGAATGCGATTATAAGCAGATTTTAAAGTAGGTCAAGCATTAGTGATATAAAAATATGGATTTTATAGTTGTATGTTTTATATTTGAGCAAACAGCGAGAATTTAAAGAGAAAATTAACTTTTGGCTTGTACTTTAAAAAAAGCATTGTTAGATTAATTAAAGAAAGTTGTTGGGGTATAAGCCTCAACTGTGTGGATTTAAACCAACTTGCCAGCACTAAAATGGCTAAATCGGAGTAAGCGAATGAATACGCTCAGCATCCCTGAAATTTTTTCTCAATTCTCATATTATCAAGAAAATTATCTATCTTTGATTCAGCAACCAGAGCTGTATTACACGGCTGTGGAAGGTGCATTTGTATCTGTTCGTCCATTTGCTACAGTACAATTGTATTTGGGTGATTTACTTCAATTATGGTTTTCTGAAAAGTGGTTGGTCGAGTCTACACGCCAAACTTGGATTGAATCATACTTTTCGACTCAGACTGAAGCGCAAGAGCGTGTCTATATTTATGCTTTAGAAGGGCAGCTTTGGTCAAAACCATTACAGGCCCAAGCTTGGTCGAAACCACAGCATGCTTCATGCACTATTCAGTTAGAGCATACCTTGAAATATTATTGCTACTACAAAGCGTTATCTGCACCGCAGTTTAAATTGAAACCTGTGCAAAAAAATTATCATCATGCTTAAACACGTGCATTTGCACAACACAGAGTGGTGTTGTGCAATCATTTCATTTTAAGCGCGAATAATCATGCAGGTTGCTGTGGCGTGGGCATAAAGTTTACCTTCTTCATCCACGATTTTTCCTTCAGACATGCCTAAGTTTTTACTCATGTTGATGACCGTACCAATTGCAATTAGGTCTTTATTTTGAGGAATTGGGCGACACATTTTAATATTCAGATCAATTGTACCGTAGCCAACACCCGCTTCTAGCATGGAGTGAATAGCACAACCTGTAACGGAATCGAGTACGGTTGCTGCAAAACCACCATGCACGCCACCTAAAGGGTTTAAATGACGATGATCAGCTTTGGCTTTAAAGTGAATGCTGCCTAGTGTGACTTTGTAGGGTGCCATTGGAATGGTTTCACTGATACTCGGTGCGGGAACCTTCCCAGTACACATGGCTTCAAGTAACTGTAACCCTGTCATTTCTTGAATATTCATTGGAAATCCTTACTTATTTTATTTAGTTCTAAAAAGGAACTTAATGGTAAAGATAATCCCCTAAGGAAAATCAAGTCAAGAAAAAATTGGAAAAACCGCTTTAAGCATCTAATTCATAAATTTTATCTAGGCTGTCTGCACCTGTTAAAATATGCAATGAAATACGTTCACCTGTTGCCCATGTAGCTTGATCAGAGTTGAGGTCAACATCTACGATGTCGATGTCACGACAAAGGGTGAGCGCACTTTCGATGACAATAAATTGAGGAGAGCGGGCTTTTAAGCATTTAGCAATGTAACGTTTAATATTCTGTTGTCGGTATACATCGATAATCTTATAGCGCATGATGAACTCATAGGCGTTTAGCTGTGTGTGAGCGTATCTTAGAAGATCGGATCATGAGTTACTATGCCTAATATGTTGCGAAATGTTTGATTCATAAAAATAAATAAGATTTACATTCATTTATAAAGTTTAAACAGTGAAATGATAAAAGTTATTGTTTAATATCAATTGATCAAAACTAAAACAATACTAAGGAAGATATAAACGTGAAGAAAATGCAGGCGCAGTGTTTATGTGGTGCAACGCAATTTACTGTGGATCTAATGAATTTTCAGGTTCATGTGTGCCATTGTTCACTTTGTCGTCGACAAAGTAGTGGTTTGCTCATGACCATTGATGTTGAACCAAGCAGTTTGGTTTTTCAAAATCAAGATCAATTGGGAATCTTTAAATCATCGGAATGGGGTGAGCGTGGTTTTTGCAAGCAATGTGGAACAACATTATTTTGGCGGATGCAAGATCATGGTTATTGTAATATTAATGTGTTTGCACTGGATGAATTGCCTAAAGAGCTGAGTTTAGACATGGAAATTTATATTGATAATAAACCTGATTTTTATTCACTGAGTCAGCCAACTAAAAAACTAACAGAGGCGGAAGTTGTTGCAATGTTTAACCCCTAAATATCTGTCGATAGTGACAAGATATAGAAATAAAAAAGAGCTCAACTATTGTAGAGCTCTTTTTTTACAAAATAATGAGTGAGATTATTTTGCTGCTTTTTCAGCTTCAATCGATGCAATTGCAGCGTCTACGCCTTCAATTGAATCAGCAGCTTTCTTGATACGTGCAAGCGCATCTACAAGCACTTCATCAGCAGTTGCATAAGAAATGCGCATGAAACCGCCAAGACCGAATGCATCACCAGGCACTACAGCTACGCCAGTTTCTTCCAATAACCATTCAGAGAATTCTGTGCAAGATTTTAAGCCTTTTGCGCGAATTAACGGACGAATGTTGGCATATGCATAGAATGCGCCATCAGCAGGTAAGCAAGAAATACCATTGATTTCATTTAAGCCATTCACGACTAAGTCATGACGACGTTTGAAAGCTTCAATCATTGGCTTAAGTACATCTTGAGAACCATTCAATGCAGCTTCAGCCGCAACTTGCGAAATTGAAGTTGGGTTAGAAGTTGATTGAGATTGGATTTTTTTCATTGCGCCAATGATTTTTGCAGGACCCGCTGCATAGCCAATACGCCAGCCAGTCATTGCATAGGCTTTAGAGACACCGTTTAATACAATTGTGCGGTCATATAAGTCTAGGGCAACAGTTGCAATGTTGTAGAACTCATCATCCCAACGGATTGGTTCGTACATGTCATCAGATGCAACAAATACTTGTGGGTGACGACGTAATACATCTGCCAAAGCTTCAAGTTCAGCTTTAGTATAAATCATGCCTGTTGGGTTAGATGGGCTATTCAGTACCACTAAACGTGTTTTTTCAGTGATTGCCGCTTCTAATTGTTCTGGTGTGATTTTGAAGCGCTGTTCTTCACCGCATTTCACAATGACAGGTGTGCCTTCAGCAATAATTACCATGTCTGGATAGCTTACCCAAAATGGCGCAGGAATAATTACTTCGTCACCTTTGTTTAACAAAGCCAATGCCAAGTTAAAGAAAGATTGTTTACCACCACAAGAAACCAAAATTTGGTTTGCTGCATAGTCAAGGTTATTGTCGCGTTTAAGTTTTGCAATAATTGCTTTTTTAAGGCCTGGCGTACCATCTACAGCGGTATATTTAGTAAAACCGTTGTTAATTGCTGCAATAGCAGCATCTTTGATGTGTTGCGGGGTGTCAAAATCTGGTTCACCAGCTCCCAAACCAATGACATTTTTACCAGCAGCTTTAAGTTCAGCAGCTTTGTTAGTCACAGCTAGTGTAGGGGACGGTTTGATGGCATTTACACGATCAGATAGACGTACGTCCACGGCGTTATTCCTTCTTAAGGGGGTAAAAAATAAAAAGCACATTATCTTAGCCTAAAAACAATGACTACGTCGTTTAAAATAAGCTCAAACACATAAAAAAATTCAATTTCGAAGTATCATCTTCAAAAATGTACAGAATTAGGAAGTTTCTCGCATCTTTATGAAAAAAACTTTAAAATAAGCCCAATTTGATGAGAGTGATGGTCATGAGTAAGCAACAGCCTACTTCTAAAAAACCTTTGGTGAATCTCCCATTCCCAATGCCAAATGCTGAGCAAGGTACTGACGATGATGTCGCACATAATCAGGTGCGCCCAAAACCTGAGCAATATGCAGATCGAACTTGGATGCCACCACGTGGTACACGACGTTCGATGGGTAAGCGTTAAAAAAAGAAGTGCATATGCACTTCTTTTTTTATGGGGAAATTAACGTGCTCGACGTTCATTGTCCTCATAATAGTGTTGTTTGTGCTGATACATCATTTGATCTGCGCGTTTAAGCATGTCTTCAATACGTTCATGTGCTTTGACTGTTGCATGACCTATTGCGAGGCTAATCGGCTGACTGGCATAAAATTGATTGTCGACATGTAACAGCTCTTGCAAACTTTGCAGGCAGTTTTGTAATGCGGCTTCATCTGCACCTGGTAAAAGCACCACTAATTCATCACCACCTATTCGGGAAGCGGAATATAAGGTGTTTTGAATGAGTTGATTTAATATTCCGCCCATGCGCCGAAGCAGTCCATCACCAACATCATGTCCTAAGCTGTCGTTGACTTCTTTTAAGCCATTCATGTCCAGAAAAATACACGAGGCAGGGCGTATGGGACTGCGTTCTAAACGGTTCATTTCTTCGGTATAAAATGAGCGGTTGTAGAGTTTGGTCAAGACATCATGTTTGCCTAAATATTCCAGATAATTTTCAGCTTTTTTTCGTGCTGTAATATCGGTCAGTGCAACCTGCACCATGCTCCAATCATCTTTGTAGTCAGGAAAAACGGTAAATTGTAGTAAGACATGTCGGATACTGCCATCAAGGGCATAATTCACGGCTTCCCGTTGATGATGAATATTACCATTCCATAATTCAATCAATTGCTCTCGAAAGGTTTGCACCATTTCTTTCGCAAAAATTTTATGGGTACTTTTAAACAAAATGTCTTTGTCGGCCGCGCCAAATAAATCAAGCGTTGCTTGGTTAACATCAATGATAATAATGTCCTGAATACATTGCAGAATAAAATCATGATGTACATCCAAGAAGGTTTGAAAGTCTTGAATGCCCATGTTTCTCAATTGATCAAGCCGATATTTGATTCGGCTAAAGTCTTCGACCCACAAAGACGTGGGAGAATACTTAAATCTTGATTCAGCCAGTAATCGATTTTTTTCTTCTAATCGACAGGCGGTTTTATATGGGGTGATATCTTCAGTGGTGATTAATAACAGGGATAAATCATGTTCATGGCCTGGAATCACTGTACCGCGTAGTTGAATATCTAAGCGTTGTCCTGAAATGGTGTAATTGACTGTACTACTGATAAATTCAGTCTGTCCGTCCCATAAACTCAGGAGTTCTTGAATATGGGTTTTGGCCATATCTTGCTTAAATATAAGATCCAGATTTTGTTGTAAGTGCGTTAAGTCATGGGCTTGAAATAGCGCCAAAGTTTTTGCATTGACTTTCAGAATCTTAATTTTACGTGCGCACTCTAAAACGCGTGATTCATCTTCGAGTAAAAATTGTTGGAGGTCTTGGATGCCTTGCGTTCGCCAAAGATCAAATTGTTTTCTGACCTCGCTAAAGTCTTCTAGCCACATGGCGATGGGGGATAATTCAAAAATTGAGGAATCGAGTAATTCCATGAATTGCTCATATTTATTATTTAAGTTGAGCTTAGTATAGGGATAATTTTTTCATTTTTAAATCATGTGATTAATAAAAGCCTTAAATCGTATTTTGTGATGATTTTGGCATTAAAATTGCCATAAAATGGGGTTGTCTGAACTTTATTTTCAGCGCAGCCCCATGTTGATGGTGCTGAATTAGTGAGCGGATTTTCGGGCTTTGTTTTCTGGTTTGGGGGCGGTTATTTCGCGTTGATGATTCCAAACATCGAGGAAATCTTGTTCATTGATGTTGTAAAGCTCAAGTAATGCAAGCACGACACCGCCAATAACCATACGGCTTTCTAAAGGGGAGTCGATACGAAATTCTTTTTCATCTAGGTTGTGCAAAATATCTTCAATTTCAAAAATACGATCTCGTCCGTTACTATCAGTTGGATACATTGGAGTATTCAAAATAATTTGTGCCAGACTTTTTTCATTGTCTGCCAAAGGGAGCTGTTCAATCACTTGATCAAGGGGTTCACTTGGGAAAATGACTTGGTCTTGCAAGACGGCTTTTAAGAATGCTTGACGTAATTTAGGTAAGGTTTGTTCCACAAAAGGACGGAATGAGACAGGGAAAATGACATTATGAGAAATGCCTTTAAACATCGGTGCGATTTCTTCAACTTTGTAACCAGCAACACCACAACCGACTGAAGTAATGAAGTATTTGGTTTTAGGATGATGCTGGGTATAAATTTTAAAATCATCAATATAATGTTGAATTTGTGAAAGTGGCATTTGTTGTAAATGCTCATTCATGGTGGGAATGGCATAGCTTTGACCTGCCCAGCCACGTCCTGCACCTTTCATGGCACCAAAATGTAATAAAGCGATTTTGGCAGCACCACCCGCATGCGTACCCGCCATATTACTGCCAAAAACAAAAATGGTATCTTCAGGTAAACTTTTGACTATTGTTTCATCGTGGTAATGGTAGCGCATAAGTATTTTATCTAATCATCATTATTCATTCATGTTGCAACTGAATAGGGCATGGGTCAAGTAGCAGGCTATGCTTTTTTAAACAGATTATTTGTAGGGTTCATTTAAGCGAGACGTTAAATATTCAGTCTGCTTCATGTAAAAGTCCAACAATGCTTATTGCATGTTGCTCAACAGCCCCCATACTATGTTAAGTCATAAGTGTGCCGAAGATGGAAACCATGCAAGAGCGTCAAAAACCTGTGCAAGATAACCCACAACCTTTTGATTTGGTGACTCAGTTTCAACCTGCTGGGGATCAGCCGCAGGCGATTGAAAAACTGGTACATGGTGTGGAGCAAGGTTATCGCAATCAATTGTTACTTGGGGTGACGGGGTCTGGTAAGACCTACACCATGGCGAATGTGATCGCTCAGACACAACGGCCCACCATTATCATGGCGCATAACAAGACACTTGCAGCCCAGCTTTATGGTGAATTTAAAGCATTTTTCCCGAACAATGCGGTTGAGTATTTCGTCAGTTATTACGATTACTACCAACCAGAAGCTTATGTCCCTTCTTCTGATACATTTATTGAAAAAGATTCAGCAATTAATGATCATATTGATCAGATGCGTTTGTCTGCAACGCGGGCTTTGTTGGAACGTCGGGATGCCATTATTGTAGCTTCGGTTTCTGCTATTTATGGTTTGGGCGATCCGAATGCCTATATGAGTATGTTGTTGCATATTGTACAGGGCGATCGAATGAACCGAGATGAGATCATTCGTCGTCTGGTTGAAATGCAATATAGCCGTAACGAATTAGAATTTTTACGTGCGACCTATCGTATCCGTGGTGAAATCATTGATATTTTTCCTGCTGAATCGGATCAACATGCGATTCGAATTGAACTGTTTGATGATGAGGTCGATTCGATCCGTTGGTTTGATCCATTAACAGGGAAAATGATTAGAAAAGTCCCGCGAGTCACCATTTATCCAAAAAGCCATTATGTAACACCCAAAGATAATCTTGAACGTGCGATTGGCACTATTCGTGAAGAACTGAAAGAGCGATTGGTGTTTTTCCGTGAACACGACAAATTGCTGGAAGCGCAGCGAATTGAACAACGTACCCGTTATGATTTGGAAATGATGCAGCAGTTGGGTTATACCAATGGTATTGAAAACTATTCACGTCATTTATCTGGACGGCCATCAGGGGAAGCACCGCCTACCTTGTTTGATTATATCCCTGATGATGCCTTATTAATTATTGATGAATCGCATGTGACGGTGCCGCAGATTGGCGCCATGTATAAAGGTGACCGCTCGCGTAAAGAAAATCTGGTGAATTATGGTTTTCGTTTGCCAAGTGCGCTAGATAACCGTCCAATGAAATTTGAGGAATGGGAGCGTATTGTTCCGAGTACCATTTATGTGAGTGCAACTCCAGCAAAGTATGAATTGGAGAAATCGGAACAAGTGGTTGAACAGGTGGTACGACCGACAGGATTGGTTGATCCTGAAATCGAAATCCGTCCAGTATTAACTCAAGTCGATGATGTACTGTCGGAAATTAATATTCGTAAAGAACTCAATGAACGCGTGTTGATTACAACCTTAACCAAGCGTATGGCAGAAGATTTGACCTCATATTTAAAAGAATATGGTGTGAAAGTCGCATATTTACATTCAGATATTGATACGGTTGAGCGAGTGAAAATTATTCACGAATTACGTTCTGGTATCCATGATGTCTTGGTGGGTATTAACTTGTTACGTGAAGGCTTAGATATGCCTGAAGTGTCTTTGGTGGCGATTTTGGATGCTGATAAAGAAGGCTTTTTACGTTCAGAACGTTCTTTAATTCAAACCATTGGTCGTGCTGCACGTAATTTAAAAGGTAAAGCGATTCTGTATGCCGATCGTATAACCGACTCTATGCAAAAGGCGATTGATGAAACCGACCGTCGCCGTGCCAAACAAATTGAATTTAATTTGGAACATGGCATTACTCCGCGCAGCGCTGTACGTCAGGTTGTCAAGGAAATTGACACAGGTGAAGTACTCAATGATGATCAGATTGATGCCAAGATTACAGATCAGGCTCAAGCCTTGTCTGCGGATGAACAGCATATTTTGTCGAATCCGAAGTTGTTTAGTAAACACATGGCTAAGCTGGAAAAAGAGATGTTAAAAGCATCGAAAGAGTTACAGTTTGAACAAGCAGCGCGTTTGCGAGATGAAATTGTGCGCCTTAAAGCCCAATTGTTGCGATGAGTTCACACACTTTTCGCTTCGAAATCATTACATAACGCTACAGTGTGTTGAGTCAAAGCCCGTTATTTTTTAAGAAATTAAATTTGGGCTTTGACTAAATCAATCTTTTTAAAGGATGTAGTTATGCGTAAAAATAATATTCCTAAAGCAAGTTGGCAGATTACAAAAATTGTTATTGGGGGAGCGATTTTGGTCGGGTTGGGCGCGGCGACTTTGGCTTATGCGCAAACTAAACCCATGCCAGTGGTAGAAAAAGTTGAATTGGATCGTTATTTAGGTGTGTGGTATGAGGTTGCACGTAAACCTATGTTTTTTCAAAATAAGTGTGCAAGAGATGTTTCTGCAATCTATACCCTAAATGAAAATGGGAACGTGAGTGTTGATAATCGGTGTTATTCCAAAGATGGCATCTTACAGCAGGCGATAGGCGAGGCTTTTGTTAAGAATCCACCGTTTAATTCTAAGCTACAGGTTAGTTTCCTCCCAGAAGTAGCACGTTGGATTCCTGTTGCACGAGGGGATTATTGGATTTTAAAACTGGATGATGACTATCAAACTGTTTTAGTCGGTGAGCCACGCCGAAAATACATGTGGGTACTGTCACGGACACCAGAAGTGAAACCTGAAGTCATTAATGAATATTTAGAATATGCCAAAACACTGGGCTATGATTTGAGTGATTTAATCCGAACTACGCACAGTAAAGTCAAACCAGAATAATTTTAAGGCTTAAAGCAGGTTTTAAGGATCAACGATTCGACAAAACTTAAAGCTATGACTTGTGTGAAAGTTATTTTAATCATGACGTATTTTATTTAACTTATCGCTATACTAAGCCCAGCAAATAGTTTGGGTGAAAAAATGTATAAAGGCGTAGCGCTGTCGGTATTGGCATCCGTGACTTTTGGCGTGCTTTACGGCTATACAGAATTTTTAAAACCCTTAGATAGCGAACAGACTTTTGCTTGGCGTATGTTGTCGACTTTGCCTTTTTTAACCCTCTTTATGTGGTGGTCAGGCGAGCTGAAACTGATTGCTGAATTATTCAAAAAAGTACTTCAAAATCCAATTTATCTGCTTTGGTTATTCATTAGCTCTTTATTGTGTACATCACAGTTATGGTTATTCCTTTGGGGGCCAATCAATGGGCGTGGTTTAGAAGTATCTTTAGGATATTTTTTATTGCCTTTGGTTATGGTGCTGATTGGTTGTGTATTGCATAAAGAGAAACTTTCCCGTTGGCAGTTATTTGCTGTCATTTTGGCAGCATTAGGCGTTATACATGAGATTTGGCGCATAGGTAGTATTGCTTGGGAAACTCTGTATGTTGCTTTGGCATATCCTTTATATTTTTATTTACGCCGATTATTCAAATCAGACCACTTAGGTGGTTTTTGGTGGGATTTATTTTTAATTCTCCCCATCGCTTTTTATCTATTGTCCGATGTGGGGGCTTTAAGCGTTGTTGAACACTATCCTCATTTAATCTGGGCAATTATGGGTTTAGGTTTTTTAAGTGCGCTTGGCTTGGGAAGTTATATTCTGGCAAGCCGTTTTCTGCCTTTTGTTTTATTTGGTCTGCTTAGTTACTTAGAGCCTGTGCTGTTGGCCGCTGCATCCATTGCTTTGGGTGAGCAAGTTGCCCCAGAAGAATGGATGACTTATATCCCAATTTGGTGCGCTGTATTGGTCTTGGTGATTGAAGGGTGCTTACATTTGTACAAGCAGCAGCGTCTCAAGCAAAATCTCGGACGTAATATTGAAAATGCGGATGCACGTATAAAGGATTAATCCTAAAAACTAGCTGTGCCTGATGTGCTTTCGTCGGGGAAATGCCTAGTTTTTTCTGTTCCTTCTCTTTTTTTATTTGTGTCAATTTTTCTTAAATTTAGCGACTTAAGTAAAATCACATCAAAAATTACAACTATTTTGTAAATTTATAATGAATATGTAGGAAAATAGCAGCGGCTACACCAGCTTTTGATTCAATCTTGCTGACAATTCCTTTACAATTGTCGCGTTTTGAAATTTATGCCTAGATATACAATTTAATTAGAGGACGTATCTGTGAGCAAAGAGACTATTATCGCCCTACATGCAGAGCACCAAGGTCGCTGGAAAAACCGTGAAGAAATCGCGGAACAAATGATTGCTTTAATCGGTAAACTTTACCGTGAGCAAAATATCGTAACTTCAGTTTATGGTCGTTCTTTAGTTAACCGTTCTGTTATTCAGATTTTGAAAGCGCACCGTCGTACTCGTATGATGGATGTAGAGCTTTCAGTCGTAAATACTTTCCCAATTCTTCAAGCATTGGCAAAAATCCAGAATATCGGTACTGCTGAAATTGATCTAGGTAAACTTGCTGTTGAATACAAAGAGCAAGGTGGCGATGTTGATGCATTTGTTGCAGCAGCTGTTAAGTCTGTAGAAGGTCGTGCGACTTCAGTAGAAGGCCGTGACGTTGTCCTTTACGGTTTTGGTCGTATTGGTCGTATTCTTGCACGTTTAATGATTGGTCAATCTGGTCTTGGTCGTGGTTTAAACCTTAAAGCGATTGTGGTTCGTAAGTCATCTGATGGTGATTTAGAGAAACGTGCGTCTTTATTACGCCGTGACTCAATTCATGGTCCATTCTCTGGTACGATTTCTGTAGATGAAGAAAACGAAGCAATCATTGCAAACGGACAATTCATCAAAGTGATCTATGCGTCTAATCCAACGGAAGTTGATTATACCGATTATGGTATTAGCAATGCGTTGGTGATTGACAACACGGGTAAATGGCGTGATTCAGAAGGTCTTGCTCAACACCTTAAGTGCCCAGGCGCTGCACGCGTAATTTTAACTGCACCTGGTAAAGGTGACATGAAAAATGTGGTGTTCGGTGTTAACCAAGCAGACATTCTTGATGAAGATCAAATCATTTCTGCTGCAAGCTGTACAACCAATGCAATCACACCAACATTGAAAGTATTACATGACAAATACACAGTGTTAAATGGTCATGTTGAAACAGTTCACTCGTTCACAAACGACCAGAACTTAATCGACAACTACCATAAAGCGGATCGTCGTGGTCGTGCTGCTACTTTGAACATGGTAATTACTGAAACTGGTGCGGCTAAAGCGGTTGCTAAAGCACTTCCAGCACTTCAAGGTAAACTTACAGGTAACTCTGTACGTGTTCCAACACCAAACGTTTCACTTGCGATTTTGAACTTAACTTTAGATAAAGAAGTTGATCGTGATGAAGTGAATGAATACATTCGTAAAATCTCAATCAGCTCTAGCCTTCAAGGTCAGATTGGTTATACCAACTCAACTGAAGTTGTATCTTCTGACTTCATTGGTTCGCGTACTGCAGGTGTATTTGACGCGCAAGCAACAATCACTTCAGGCAACCGCTTAACTGCATATGTATGGTATGACAATGAAGTTGGTTATAGCTGCCAAGTATTACGTATTGCTGAACAAATGGGCGGCGTAAGCTATCCAAAAGTTCCTGCTGAAACAAATGCATAATTTGTTCGGTTAAGAAAAAGAGCTTCAGTAATGAAGCTCTTTTTTTGTCTTTAAAATGATTAAGTCTCCAAATAAAGTGCTTTCAGTTGACCTAAATAACCATATGCATTCAAATCGGGTCAATGTCATAATTCCGACAAAATGAGTAGTATTAAATTTATTGCACTATGCTGGTGCTGATTTGCTATATCAAAATAGATGTGATCAACGCTTGATCTGAGCGAAGTAAAGTGATGATCTACAGCGTGACTCAAATGAATTGGGTCCATTAAAAAACGAACTTAAAGGATTAAGTCATTGCAAATAAAAAGAGTGCTTGCTGGTATGGCATTTTTGGGCTTAGCAACCCTCAGCGGTGTCTTACTCGCAATTTGGGTCTTTCAACATTTCAATATTTATATTCCGCTGAACAATCAAGATGTGAATATTGATCTGCAAGAGCCACTACAAGCCAAAGTTAAAATACACGATGCTTTGGATGTGAATGTCTTAGGGAAAATTCGTGCTGAAATTCCAATTAAAGAACAGTTAGACATTCCTTTAGCACAAACGTTGACTCCACGAGTTTATTTTGACAGCCAAGTCCCCATTAAAACCACGATTCCTGTGCAGGAAACCTTAAAGGTACAGCAAAATCTACCCATCGATACGCGTGTGAATGTGGTGGTCATGGGGAAAAATATCAGTCTGCCGTTAAAAGGCTCAATTCCAATCAATTTAGATGTACCGATTCATATTAATGTGCCATTAGAACAAAATGTACACTTAAAATTTGATGCGCCTGTGCGAACGGTACTGAAAGAGAAGCTACATATTCCCTTAAATACCACATTAAAGACCGAAATACCCGTACAAGGACAATTAAATGTCCCGATCAAGACGGCTTTAAATGCCACAGTAGATGTTCAAAATACTTTGCCTGTGAAAATTCAAAAGGGGGAACTTAAAGTTCCTTTAAATACTTTAAAGCTCTCATCAGCACAGTTTGAACAGCCGCAGTTGGTTCGAGCTGAATAGGAGGGAAGTCGATGTTTTCGTCCTATCGTTTTTGGTGTTTGAACTTTATTGGTCTAGTGGTCGCAATAGCCATTTTATTCTGGTTGTATCTGAATGTGATTGCCTCTATGCAAATTTCGACACATCGTTCGGAAATCATGTTGCCAGAGGCTTTAGCAACCAAAATTCATGTGGGTCACTATTTAGATATTCACTCTCAAGGTAAGTTGAATACGCAAATAGATATTGATCGTCAACTGAATCTACCTTTAAAAGGGAAATATCTCGCAGATTTAAAATTTGACATAGAAACACCGATTACCGTGAATATTGACTATCAAACCATGATACGAATTGATCAGTTGATGCCTGTAGAAACGACGACTGATTTAATTTATCAAAATCAATTATTACCCAAGTTCCCTTTAAAACTGGATATTCCTGTTCAGTTGGATGTGCCATTTCAGCTTAAACGTGCGTACACCATCCCTGTAAAGATTCAATTTGATGGGCCTGTGTACTTCGAGTTTGATGAACGCGTTGGTTTACACGTCGTCCACCACTTTACACCACAGCTGAATCTGAATGATCCAATGAAAATGGATCAAATCGCAAGTTTTGATGCCACGATGTACAATGCTGTACGAAAAACCTTAGTCAATTTAGAACTCAAGATGCATCTGCCTGTACGTAATATTCATCCTTAAATAAAGTGCAATATCTATAATTTTAATGGACATTTTAGATGTGATTTAGTCAGGTTGAGCTTGGAAAAGAGTCAATTGCTGCCTTGCTGGTTAAAGATTAATCTGATAGCTTACCGAATGAAAGTATAGATAAAAAAGTAAGCAGCTACTGCACTAAGGGGAATTTATGAGTACGTATGTAACCAGTCATTTATTGGGTCAGGTTTTGTCGACAGCTTGTCCTTCCCGCGAAATACTTGAGCATCTTTCCAGTAAATGGTCACTGTTGGTACTGCATTGTTTAAGTGAAGGGGTGCATCGCTTCAGTGAATTAAAAGTAAAAATTGAGGGGATTAGTGAAAAAATGCTGTCACAGACCCTTAAAACATTAGAGCAAGATGGTTTTATTTTACGTACGGTTTATCCAATTGTACCGCCGAAAGTGGAATATCAATTGACGATTATAGGCTCGCAGGTCGCCGAAAAGGTGAATGAATTCATTCATTGGATAGAACGAAATTTACCTGAAATTTTAGAACAAAAACCTAAAATAAATATATAAATTTAGGGTTTGCCCGGCGGTGGATCCTTGAGAGTCATGTAGAGTTCTAAGTGGTTTGGGCGTTGAGGGTATTGATTTAACTAAAATTTAATAGTTCGGCTATTTTAAGCGCATTTTCAATAAATCAATGTAAAACAAACATAAAAAAAGCAGGTCTATAAAAATAATCAGGGAAATTCATATTTAGTTGAATAATACTATTCGAGAAATGCTTTAAAATGTGGCAGAATAAGCGGTTTTAAAGATTTTAGAGGATTGGCAGTATGCGCTTTGTTGATGAAGCAGTCATTACCGTAGAGGCTGGCGACGGTGGCAATGGCGTAGCCAGTTTTCGCCGTGAAAAATTCGTTCCTTTTGGTGGTCCAGACGGTGGTGATGGTGGTCGTGGTGGCAGCGTTTATATTCAAGCTGATGATAATACCAGTACCCTTGTAGACTTCCGTTATACCCGCCGTTTCCGTGCGGAACGTGCAAAAAATGGTCGTGGTGCAAACTGTGCAGGCCGTGGTGGTGAAGACACCGTATTATTGGTTCCAGTGGGCACAACCATTGTTGATACTGACTCTGGCGACATTATTGGTGACTTGATTGAAAGTGGTCAGCGCGTGCTTGTGGCTGCTGGTGGTGATGGTGGTTTAGGTAATACTCACTTTAAATCATCAACTAACCGTACACCACGTAAATGTACCCATGGTTTTAAAGGTGAATTCCGCGAAATTCGTCTAGAACTTAAAGTATTGGCAGACGTTGGTCTCTTAGGTATGCCAAATGCGGGTAAATCAACCTTTATTCGCGCGGTTTCAGCAGCAAAACCAAAAGTTGCTGACTATCCGTTTACCACAATGGTACCAAACCTTGGCGTCGTCGATGCGGACAGCCACCGTTCATTTGTTATGGCGGATATTCCTGGGTTAATCGAAGGTGCTTCGGAAGGTGCGGGTCTTGGTATTCGTTTCTTAAAACATTTGGCACGTACGCGTATCTTATTACATATTGTAGATGTGCAACCAATTGATGGTTCAGATCCTGTATATAATGCGAAAGCGATCTTGGCTGAGTTGGCAAAATTCTCTCCGACACTTTCAAAGCTACCTATTGTGCTGGTTTTAAACAAAATCGACCAACTCGCAGAAGATACGCGTGACGAATGGTGTCAGCATATCCTAGATGAAATGCAGTGGGATGGCCCTGTATTTAAAACTTCAGGTTTAATGTCTGAAGGGACAAAACCAGTTGTGTACTATCTCATGGATCAGATTGAGCAACAACGCGAACGCGAACTTGAAGATCCTGAGTACGCAGCAGAAGTGAAAGCATTCCGTGATCAGCTAGAAGCTGAAACACGTGAACAAACCATTGCCGCTAAAGAAGCTTACCGTGAAATGCGTCGTCAACAGCGTCTTGCTGGCCTATTGGGCGATGATGATGAAGACGATGAGGATGGCGACGACGATAGCGATATGGAAGTGTTTTACGTTCGCTAATTTCCAAGCGAACAACATGTAACTGAGGACAAGATGATAGAAGTGGTAGATGGGCAACGTCAGCTCAAGGCTTTAAAACGTATCGTTGTTAAAATCGGATCATCTTTACTCACAGCAAATGGGCAAGGCTTAGATTTAGATGCAATTTCGCATTGGGCGAAACAAATTGCAGATCTACATCAAGCAGGACACGAAATTATTCTTGTCTCCTCAGGTGCTGTGGCTGAAGGTATGGTTCGAATGAAGCTAGAGCATCGACCCACCGATCTACCCAGTCTTCAGGCATGTGCCGCCATTGGTCAAATGGGTTTAATCCACACGTGGTCGAGTGTACTCGAACAGCACAGCATTCAAACTGCACAAGTACTTTTAACGCATGATGATCTAGCCGATCGTCGTCGTTACCTAAACTCTTGTGATGCTTTGCAAAATTTAATTGATTGGCGTGTAATTCCGGTCATCAATGAGAATGACACAGTTTCAACTGATGAAATTCGTTTTGGTGATAATGATACGCTTGCAGCAATGGTTGCAGGTCAAGTCCATGCAGATTTGTTGATTATTTTGACAGATCAACAGGGTATGTTTGATTCTGACCCACGTTCGAATCCAGATGCGAAACTGTTCCATACCGTACGGGCTTTAGATGAAAGTCTGTTTGATATGGCAGGTGGTGGAGGCAAGTTTGGGCGTGGCGGTATGCTGACCAAAGTTCGTGCTGCACGACTGGCTGCGAAGTCTGGTTGTCCAACCCTGATTGCGAGTGGTGAAAGTGATCAAGTGCTTGCCCGTTTAATGGCTGGTGAGATGTTGGGTACTTTGTTTATTACCGATAATGATCGTATTGCAGCGCATCAGCAATGGTTGGCTGCACATTTGCAAACGGCAGGACGTTTGATTTTAGATGATGGCGCTGTTAAAGCCATTAAAGATAATCACCGTAGTTTGCTACCTGTAGGCGTGAAAGCGGTAGAAGGTCATTTTGACCGTGGTGATGTCGTGGAGTGTGTTGATCCTTCTGGTTACCGCGTGGCGGTTGGGCGTGTTAATTTTAGTTCACGTTCGGCTGAATTAGTCAAAGGCTTGTCTTCAGATAAAGTCTATCAAGTTCTGGGTGAAGCACGTTCACTTGAGATGATCCATCGTGATCATATGGCAATTTACTAAATGATTTACAAAAATCCCGCCATCATGATGGCGGGATTTTTTATTTTAAGACCCAATTATTTAATATAGCCTTTTTGAATTAGAGGCTTAAATACATAAAAATGAAGCGTCAGTACCCATTCCATCAGCTTTTCTTTATAGCGATTCCAAAGCGTTAGACCCAATAAATTCAGTGCAAAAGCCAGTACAAAGGCACCGAGCATATCTAAAGGGAAATGTACTCCTACATAAATCCGTGACCATGCAACTAGCCAAGCCATCATAATTAAGAAAATGCCGAGTTTGCGGTAAGCTGAAAAGAAATAAGAAAAGGCAATACTGCTAAAAATCAGCATATGATCGCTAGGGAAAGAGCCATTCGGTGAGTGATAAATCAAAGTCCGTCCAACATCCATCACAAAAGGGCGTGGGTGATAGTAGATGTGCGAAATACACTGACTGATGAAAATGGCAATACTGGTAAAAATAAACGCCTTCAATATCTGCTTTTTAGTGTCATAGTTGCCGCGTAACCAAAACCAAGCAAAAAGTGCAATCATGCAATAGAGCAAGTCATTGGCGATGAAAATGGCAAAATTAATGCTGGTATTACTGGCTTCAGGAGATGCATTAATCCATGAAAAAAGCGATAAATTAAGTTCAGAAAGAGTCATGAAAGTGGACGGTGTTTATAAAGTACGGAAGAGAGTCATAATTTTGTCATATTGTTAAAATAAAAAAGACCACAGAATTGTAGTCTTTTTTAAATGTTGCGGGATGCCTGAGTTAGGCACAATCAATTTTAGAAATCAAATGACGTTTGTAGGTAGAAGGTGCGTGGCTGACCTACATATTTTCCACCAGTTGAGTCGGTTGAGCGTGTGAAATATTGTTTATCGAACACGGTTTTTTATTTAACCCGATATTATTTAAATTGAACTGTACCGTTCGCATTCACTGTAATTTTAGATTCACCTGCTGCAACTTCAGGCATTGGTGCTGCTTCTGCATCAGAAAATTTTGCCATACTGCTGCGCATCATGATGGGTTGAGGGTAATTGTTGCTGGTGTTTAAATTTAAATTGACTAAATTGTAGCCCGACTTATTCCATGACTGACTCAATAACTGTGCGCGTTGTTGGAAGTTTTTAGAGGCTTCAACCATAAGTTCATTTTCAACTTTTTTACGTTGAGCATCTGAAACAATAAAGTTGATCGATTGAGTTTGGAAGTTTTGCTGTAACTCATTCACTAACTGACTCGCAGCTTTAAAGTCGGTGCTTTCAATTTGAATTTCAGCACGACCACGCCATTCTTTTAATTTACGACTATCATTGTCATAAATTGGATAGGTGGTTTGAGACCCAGTTTCAACTTTTACATTTGGGTACTTGCGCGAAGTCGCAATCGCCTGATTCATGAGTTGCGTGATTTGACTTGCCAGTTCAGCAGGCTGTTTATTGCTCTTTTCAATATAAAGTACAGCATGCATTTCATCATTAGAAACTTGACGTGATGCTTCGGCTTGCACATTAACTAAATTGTAATTCAAAGCTTCTGTTTGCTGCGCAAAAGCAGTGCTGCTGAATAAGCCACCTAATAGGAGGGAAGAAAGTACAAAATGGCGCATAAGAAGTAACCTTTATTTGAATTTTTCAAACTTATTTGATTAGCTCAATGGTAAAGGCAGTTCATGGGGAACTTTTGCAGGAATTGTGGTGAGTTTGTAAATTTTTGCATTAAAATCAAGTTAGAAATACTTAAATTAAACATTATTAAATCAATGGCTTAATTTTCTAAAGAGCAATAAATAAAATGATAAAATAATGAAATTCATAAAAAGTAAAAAAACTCATATTTTCTTTCACTTGTCACAATGTAAGATGATAATGAAAGGACTGGTTAGGTGTACAGTTTATTTCGAAAAATTAGGGCGGATATTTGCTAAAAGTTGTTTATTTTCCTGAAAAATTCGGTATCATGCCGCTCCTAGTTATTTATTTAAATACTGTCTAACTAGATTCTATAAAGCACCGAGTCAAAGGACCGCAAGTCACCAGACTTATTTCTTTCAACCCATATCAGAGATGGTAATTCGATATGAGCGTTTCTTCTGTAAACCCTGCCACTAATTCTACTAACGAATACTATTTGACTCGCCAAAGTCAGATGGAATCCAATGTTCGTAGCTATCCACGTAAATTACCGTTAGCGATAGCAAAAGCATTAGGTTGCTGGGTTACCGATGTTGAAGGTACAGAGTACCTTGATTGTTTAGCTGGGGCAGGAACATTGGCATTAGGCCATAATCATCCTGCGGTCGTTCAAAGTATTCAAGATACACTGACAAGTGGTATTCCATTACATACTTTAGATTTAACTACACCGTTGAAAGATGCTTTCACGGAAGCGTTGCTTTCGTATCTTCCAGGCGGTAAAGAAGAGTACTGTTTACAGTTCTGTGGTCCATCTGGTGCAGATGCGACGGAAGCAGCAATTAAACTAGCGAAGACTTATACAGGTCGTAGCTCAGTAATCAGCTTCTCTGGTGGTTATCATGGTATGACCCACGGTTCTTTAGCCATGACAGGTAACTTGTCTGCTAAAAATGCTGTGAATGGTTTAATGCCAGGCGTACAGTTTATGCCATATCCGCATGAATACCGCTGCCCACTGGGTTTAGGTGGTGAAGCAGGCGTTGATGCGTTAACGTATTTCTTCGAAAACTTCATTGAAGATGTAGAAAGCGGTGTCACTAAGCCAGCAGCAGTCATTCTTGAAGCGATTCAAGGTGAAGGCGGTGTTGTTACGGCTCCAACCAAATGGTTGAAGAAAATCCGTGAAGTGACTGAAAAGCACAACATCGTATTAATTCTTGACGAAGTTCAAGCAGGCTTTGCACGTTCAGGTAAAATGTTTGCCTATGAACATGCAGGCATTGAGCCAGATGTAGTTGTAATGTCAAAAGCTGTTGGTGGTGGATTACCACTTGCAGTGCTCGGTATTAAACGTAAGTTTGATGCATGGCAACCAGCAGGTCACACGGGTACTTTCCGTGGTAACCAGTTGGCAATGGGTACTGGTTTAGTGGTATTAAAAACCATAACTGAACAGAACTTAGCGCAAAATGCACAAGAGCGTGGCGATTTCTTACAAGCTGAATTTAAAAAATTAGCACAAGAATTCCCATGTATTGGTAATGTTCGCGGCCGTGGTTTAATGATCGGTGTCGAAATTGTGGATGAGCGTAAACCAGCTGACCATATGGGTTCTTTACCAGCAGATGGTCAATTGGCAGCAGCAATTCAAGCGGCATGTTTTGATAACAAACTATTGTTAGAAAAAGGTGGTCGTAACGGTACCGTGATTCGTTTACTTTGCCCATTAATCATTACGCAAGAAGAATGTGTAGAAGTGATTGCTCGCTTTAAAAAAGCAATTGCTGAAGCGCTTGTTGCGGTGCGAGGCGCTCAATAATGGTTGATTTTGCAGAACACCGTAAAGCGTTACTCTGCAATGATGCCCAATCCATTGCTGACTATGAGTCAGCAATGGAGCAAGCTACCAAAGCGGTAGCGGCATGGTTGCAAAATGACAAGATGTACACAGGCGGAAGCATTAAAGAATTGCGTAAAGCAATTGCTTTTAATCCAACTCCAGAAGGTTTGGGTGTACAAAAGTCATTAGATCGTATGGTTGAGCTTTTCTTGAACAAAAGTTTAAAAGTACATCACCCTCATTCTTTAGCACATTTGCATTGCCCAACCATGGTTGCAAGCCAAATTGCAGAAGTTTTGATTAATGCAACCAACCAATCTATGGACTCATGGGATCAAAGCCCAGCGGGTTCTTTGATGGAAGTTCAATTGATTGATTGGCTTCGTCAAAAAGTCGGTTATGGTGCAGGTCAAGCAGGTGTATTCACTTCTGGTGGTACACAGTCTAACTTGATGGGTGTGCTCCTTGCGCGTGATGCTTGCATCTCGAAAAACTGGAAAGACGAAAACGGTAATCCGTGGTCTGTACAGCGCGATGGTATTCCAGCAGAAGCTATGAAAAACGTTAAAGTCATTTGTTCTGAAAATGCACATTTCTCTGTGCAAAAGAACATGGCAATGATGGGCATGGGCTTCCAGTCAGTGGTTACGGTTCCTGTAAACGAAAATGCTCAAATGGATGTTGATGCCCTAGAAAAAACGATGGCGCATTTACAGTCAGAAGGCAAAATCGTGGCGTGTGTGGTTGCAACTGCGGGCACAACCGATGCGGGTGCAATTGACCCACTGAAGAAAATTCGTGAAATTACCAACAAATTTGGCGCGTGGATGCACATCGATGCGGCATGGGGTGGTGCACTGATTTTATCGAATGACTATCGTTCGATGTTGGATGGGATTGAGTTGTCCGACTCGATTACGCTTGATTTCCATAAGCACTATTTCCAAACCATTTCTTGTGGCGCATTCTTGCTTAAAGATGAAGCGAACTATCGTTTCATGCACTACGAAGCTGAATATTTAAACTCAGCATACGATGAAGAACATGGTGTTCCAAACCTGGTATCGAAATCTTTACAAACAACGCGTCGTTTTGATGCGTTGAAATTGTGGATGACTGTAGAAGCTTTAGGTGAAGAGCTTTATGGTTCTATGATCGATCACGGTGTTAAATTGACACGTGATGTTGCAGATTATATTAAAGCAACAGATGGTCTTGAGCTTTTGATTGAGCCACAATTTGCTTCTGTATTGTTCCGTGTGGTACCAGCAAACTATCCTGTAGAGTTGTTGGATACATTGAACCAAAACGTTGCTGACGAACTGTTTGCGCGTGGTGAAGCGAATATTGGGGTAACTAAAGTAGGTCAGGTGCAATCATTGAAAATGACGACACTGAGCCCTGTTGCAACATTAGAAAACGTACAGAACTTGCTGTCACTAGTTCTTGCTGAAGCGGATCGTATTAAGGGTCCTATTCAAGCAGGTACATATACACCAGCGATTGACTAATTGTCATGTTGTTCAAAAAAGCCTGGAATTTTCCAGGCTTTTTTATTTTTTCAGATGTAATAAAAGGGAAAATAGTTAAGCTGAATGTACGTGATGGTAGTTGTGACTTTTTGATTTCAGCAAAAAGTGATTCTGTTCCTTAATTTTTTTCAAAACAATGTAAGATTTAATATGACCAATAAAAGAATAGGTCAGTAAGCGTTCTGTCACAAAATGAGAAAGTTGTTCTAAGTTTTCAGCGACTACCTTTAGAATAAAATCTGCATCACCACTGATTGAAAAAGCATCCTGAATATTGTCTTCTGCTTCGATGAGTTCTTGAAAGGCTTGTTGGGAAGATGCTTCATGTGTTCTTAAGTTAATATGAATCATAGCAGTTACTTCCATACCTAGAGCTTGCTGCTGTATGCGAGCGGTATAGCCTAATATTATGCCTTTTTGCTCCAGAAGTTGTCGTCTTCTCGAACATTGCGATGCCGATAAACCAATTAAATCGCCAATTTCCTGATTGGTGAGCCGTCCATTTTTTTGTAGTGCTTGAATGATTTGCCAGTCGAACTTATCCATGCATAAAATTCCTTTGTGATACACAAATCTTGTATTTTTATTAAAATTCGGTTTCATTATGCACGAAATTTACGGGCTAGATGAAATATTATTTTTCTATGGAATAAAAAGTTGGTCTCAAAGGATATAGAGCAATGTTCATAGAAATTGGTGAATTTTTAAATCTTCGTTTAAAACAAATGGGTATACAGCATCTTTTTGGTGTACCCGGTGATTTCAATCTTTCTTATCTGGAGCAAGTGGAAGCAGATGCTCAGCTAGAATTTATTGGCAATTGTAATGAGTTAAATGCGGCTTATGCGGCAGATGGTTACGCACGAATTAACGGTTTCGCAGCATTGGCCACCACATATGGTGTAGGAGATTTAAGCGCGATTAATGGCATTGCAGGCGCCTATGCGGAAAATGTGCCGATGGTACATATTTCAGGTATTCCTCCTTTGCATGTGGTTCAAAAAGGTATTTTGGTTCACCATACCTTGGTCGATGGTAACTATGACAATATTATGAACTGTATGAAGGAGTTTACCGTTGCACAGACACGTTTAACGCCTGCTAATGCTGCTTTTGAAATTGATCGTGTCTTACGTCAGTGTTTTTTAGACCGTCGTCCAGTACATATTCAGTTAGCATCTGATATTACCCATGTAAAAATTGAGGTCGATGAGCGTCCACTCGATTTACGCTATCCATCGGTTGAACCTGATTTATTACATAGTGTGGTCGATCAACTGTGTGGCATTCTGGCAAAAGCCAAGAGTCCAGCGCTTTTGATTGACAATGAGGCTGCAGTTTTTGGCGTAACTTCTCTATTGCATGATTTATCTAACAAATGTGCGATTCCATTTGCCAGTATGAATACAGCAAAAAATATTATGGATGAAGGCTCACCACGCTATATTGGAACTTATGTGGGCGGGGCAAGCCAACCGCATGTCAAAAGCATCATTGAACAGTCGGACTGTTTAATCGGTGTTGGGGTCCGCTTTACTGATGTAGGTTCAGCAGTTTTTACCCATCAAATAGCCACTAAAAATTATATTGAAATTAAACCTTATGGCTTGAACATTTTTGGACAGGATGTTCCGGGTATAGAAATAGGGCAATTGCTGGTTGAATTAAATAAAAAAGTAGCACCGCGTAAAGCACCGCAACCTGTTGTGACTCAGCAGCCAGCACAAAAAACCCATGATGTTGCTAAACAGCAAAAGCTGAGTCAAGAACTGCTTTGGAACGCCATCTCAGGTTTCTTTAAGGATGATGATGTCATTATTGGAGAGGTTGGAACTTCAAACTCTGCACTATCGGGTTTAAAGCTGCCTGCTACAGCAAAATATATTTCTCAGCCACTTTGGGGTTCTATAGGCTATACCTTGCCCGCTTTACTGGGGAGTTTGTTGGCTGCCCCAGAACGCCGACAAATTCTGTTTATTGGAGACGGTTCATTTCAATTAACAGTACAAGAACTCTCGACCATTATTCGTTATGGTCTCAAGCCAATAATTTTCTTGTTGAACAATGGTGGCTATACCATCGAGCGTTTAATTATGGGTGAAAATGCGGCTTATAACGATATTCAAAACTGGAACTATGCACAAATTCCAGCAGTGTTTAATGGAAGTAAGGCTTATCAATCACATGTGGTTGAAACAATTGGGCAACTGCAACAGGTTTTGGATAACGTGCAGCAACAGGATGGACTGACTTTTGTGGAATTAAAACTCCCTGCCATGGATGCTCCTTTAAGTTTGAAAAAATTTGCCAACGTGATTGCACGATTTGACTATGGTGATCGTGGCTATGAAATTTTAACTCAGCGTTCAAATACGCTGGAATGTAAAAATGTAAGCTCGTTCTAAGCTGGAGACCGCAGCGTCTTTTTAAAAAATGGAATTAAATTAAAGCATATTAAGTCCGAAGATCAATGATAGATCTTCGGTCTACTGCTGAATAAAGGTGTACAGGACGTGACACCTACAATGGAGAAAATGTATGGATGAAAATAATCAGCATGCCTTGAAACAAGGCTTGTCGAATCGGCATATTCAATTAATTGCCTTAGGCGGAGCAATCGGTACAGGGCTATTTTTAGGACTTTCACAAACCATTAAACTGGCAGGCCCTTCTATTTTATTGGGTTATGCCATCGCAGGCATCATTGCTTTTTTAATTATGCGTCAGCTAGGGGAAATGGTCGTTGAAGAGCCTGTGAGTGGTTCATTTAGTCACTTTGCCAATAAATATTGGGGCAAGATGGCTGGCTTTATGTCTGGCTGGAATTATTGGGTGCTCTATGTACTGGTGAGCATGGCGGAATTAAGTGCAATCGGGACTTTTATTCAGTTTTGGTGGCCTGAGATTCCAACATGGTTAACTGCTTTATTTTTCTTTATTTTAATGAATGGCATTAACTTGGTGAATGTTCGCTTTTTTGGCGAATCAGAATTTATATTTTCTTTCATTAAGATCATTGCGATTTTGAGCATGATTGGATTTGGTATTTATTTACTTTTATCTGGTTCGGCAGGGCCACAAGCCGGTATTGCCAATTTATGGCAGCATGGTGGATTTTTCCCACATGGTATCAGTGGTTTTGTTATGGCTTTGGCGGTCATTATGTTTGCTTTTGGTGGGTTGGAGTTGATCGGAATTGCGGCAGCAGAAACCAAGCAGCCAGAAACAACCATTCCTAAAGCAGTCAATCAAATTGTCTATCGCATTTTGATTTTTTATATCGGTGCAATTGGTATTTTACTGTGTCTTTACCCGTGGAATATGGTGGCAGAAGGGGGGAGTCCATTTGTCTTAATTTTTCAGTCACTCAACAGTAATGGGGTCGCTAATGTTCTGAACTTTGTTGTGCTGATTGCCGCAATTTCTGTCTATAACAGTTGTATTTACTGTAATACTCGTATGCTGCATGGTTTGGCAGAGCAAGGAAATGCGCCTGCAATATTGAAAAAAATTAACAGTCGCGGTATTCCAGTAGCCGCTGCAATGGTATCAGCATCAATTACAGCACTCTGTGTTTTGGTGAATTATCTGATTCCAGGTCAAGCTTTTCAGCTCTTTATGATGTTGGTGGTGGCTGCATTGGTGATTAACTGGCTGATGATTTCTGTTACACATTTAAAATTCAGCAAAGTCATGAAGTTGCAGGGGCGTCAAACCAAGTTCCAAAGCATTCTTAGCCCGTGGACTAATTATTTAACCATTGGTTTCGTATGTTTCATTTTGTTGATTATGGCGTTTACACCTGACATGAGACTGGCTGTTATTTTAGGTCCAATTTGGATGCTTGCTTTGGCAATTCTGTACGTCGTTAAATATAGAAGCAAAGCGGCGGTATTACCTGAAGTGCAATCAAGTCCATAACTCAAATTTTTAAAATTATGTGGGTTGGTTAATGAAAATTAGCGAACCCATTTTTTTTGCCCGCTTTTTTTAATGATTTAAGTGAATGGATTAAACCGAGTTGGTATTTCATGGCTTCGTGATTTTGAGTGCTTTATGGACACTAAAATGCATTTTTTTAAATTTTTAGATCGTATATTTGAGTTTTATTGTGCATAAAGCAGCATGCTTGAATGACATTAAGATGAATTGTTACATTTCACTGATCAGAATGAAATCATAAAAATAAGAATATAACTTGTGTTACATATTGAATATGAAAGAATTTTAAATAAATCATTCATCAAGCTGTAATTATCATAAAAGCGTCATATTGCTGTAACTTATTTGTCATATTTTAAAATCAAAATGCACATATCGAAAAAAGTACAAAACTGAATAAAAAAGTGGCGTACTCCAAATTGCATACAAATTAAGAGAGATGAGCATGCGCTTAAACCACATCGCACTTGCATTAGCAGTAACAGGGGCAGCTGTAGCAACAACTGCAAATGCAGCACGTGACACAATTCAAATCGCTGGTTCTTCAACAGTATTGCCTTATGCAAGTATTGTGGCTGAAGAGTTTGGTAATACGTTCCCGCAATTCAAAACTCCTGTTGTGGGTTCTGGTGGTACTTCAGGCGGTCTAAAACAGTTCTGTGCAGGTGTAGGTGACAATACGATTGATGTAGCAAATGCATCTCGTAAAATTAAAGATACAGAATTAGATGCTTGTAAAAAAGCAGGCGTAAATAAAATTCAAGAAATCAAAATTGGTTATGACGGTATTGTTTTTGCGTCAAACTCACACAAAGCAGCATATAAGTTAAAGCCTTACCATGTATTTGCTGCATTGGCTGAAAAATTACCATCAAATGGCAAGTTAGTTCCAAACCCATATACACGTTGGAACCAAATTGACAAAACACTTCCAAACGAACCAATCACTCTTGTGATTCCTGCATCTAACCACGGTACACGTGAAGTGTTCCAAGAGAAAATGGTTGAAGCGGGTTGCGAATCTTACGATTACTTCAAAAAGTTAGACAAAGATGCTCAAAAGAAAGCATGTTCAGCTTTCCGTAAAGACGGCAAAGTCATTGAAATTGCAGGCGACTACACTGAAACATTGGCTCGCTTGAAAACTTCTCCAAGTGCAGTAGGTGTGTTTGGTTTAGGTTTCTACGATCAAAACCGTGACAAGTTACGTGTAGCGACAGTAAATAACGTTGCACCTTCTGAGAAGACGATTTTGAATGGTTCTTACCCTGTTTCACGTCCATTGTTCTTCTACGTGAAAGGTGAGCACCTTCAATCAATCAAAGGCTTACAACAATACACAGAATATTTCTTAAACAAGAAAGTTTCAGGTAAAGGTTCTAAGTTAGAAAAAGCAGGCTTGATCTCTATGTCAGACAAAGAGCGTGCAAAAATCCTTGCTGACTTTAAAGCAGGCAAAGCGGTTAAGTAATTCGGTGAAATAGGCTAATGGTGGGATCTCCCACCATTGGCTTTTTGTACTTAGTGAGTTTTTTCAAAGAATGAAAATTGAAAAAACGGTGGAGAATACATGAATCTGCTACTTATAGGCGTGTTACTGGCTTTGATTGCGATCGCTTACCAAATTGGTCTCGCAAAAAGTCGTAACTTAGCAGGTAAGGGAAATAACTCAGCAATGTTGCATTCGCGCCCAGGATATTATGGGGCATTGGTTGCGTTGTGGTGTGGTATCCCTGCTTTTTTAATTTTGATTGTTTGGAATATCGTTGAGCCAAATATTTTGCGTCATATTGTGATGAACAATGTGCCTGCAAATGTACTGAATGGTTTAGATGCTGCGGGTGTTGAAGTACTCCTAGATCGTGTGCAAGCAATTGCAACAGGCTTTGGGGTGAGTGACCAAGCAGCACCATACGAAATCGCAGCAGCACAACAATTGGCAAAAGTGGAAAGTATTGGCTCTTTTGCGAAATTGGCTGTGGTGATTTGTGCAGCTTTAGTTGGTTTAGTTTGGGCGAAAAAACACGTACAAGGGCAGTACCGCGCACGTAACCAAGTTGAAAAAATCATTAATATTGGCTTGGCTTTGTGTTCTGGTGTCGCGATTCTGACTACAGTCGGTATTGTGATGTCCATGTTCACTGAAGCGATGCATTTCTTCCGTTTTGTGAGTCCAATGGACTTCTTCTTCGGCACCGAATGGAATCCAGGTTTTAGTACTTCTGGTAATGCAGAAGGCAGCTACGGTTTACTTCCATTGATTTGGGGCACACTCATGGTCAGTGGTATTGCACTACTGGTTGCTGTGCCTTTAGGTCTTATGATTGCGATTTACTTGGCAGAATATGCTTCTTCAGGTTTTCGTTCTTGGGCAAAACCAGCCATTGAAGTACTCGCAGGTATTCCGACCATTGTTTATGGTGTATTTGCGATGATGGTCATTGGTCCATTTTTTAGAATGCTCGGTGAGCAAGTTGGCGTGAACATCAATGCGACCAGTGCGCTGACGGCGGGTTTCGTGATGGGCATCATGATTATTCCATTCGTATCTTCACTTTCAGATGATATTATTACTCAGGTGCCTCGTGCATTGCGTGATGGTTCTTTAGGCTTAGGTGCAACCAAGTCTGAAACAATCCGAAAAGTGGTTTTGCCAGCAGCTTTACCCGGGATTACAGGGGCTTTCTTACTGGCTGTTTCCCGTGCGGTGGGAGAAACCATGATTGTTGTTCTCGCAGCAGGAAATAGTCCATTACTTCATGCAAATCCACTCGAAGCGGTTTCTACGGTGACAGTGACGATTGTAAAGCAATTGACAGGGGATACAGATTTTGCCAGTCCTCAAGCATTGGTTGCCTTTGCATTGGGTCTGACTTTGTTTGTCATTACTTTGGGTCTGAACATTATTGCACTCTACATCGTGCGTAAATATCGCGAGCAATACGAATGAGCACATCGAATTCTTCTCCTCTGGATCAATCATTTGATTCACAATCGGCTGCCGAATTGCGCGAAAAACGTAAAAGAATGATTGAAAGTTCTTTGTCTAAACGTCACCGCAAAGAAAAACTCTTCCGTAGATTTGGCTTGGCGGCAGTCATCTCTGGCTTATTTTTTGTGGTTTTACTGTTTGGTAGTATTTTAGCCAAAGGTTTACCTGCATTCTGGCAAACCAGTATTTCAGTTCCAGTCTATTTTGACCCAACCATTGTGAATGTGGGTGCTAAGCCTGTACAACGTACTGGTGAGTCTCCAGCCCAGTTCCAAGAGCGTTACGTGGCTTGGCAAACTGAAGTCGGTATGGTGGATTGGGATGCTTTACTGGTGAATAGTCTGATTAAAAAGGATCCATCACTTGCAGCACAGCGTGATGAGCTGCCGAGTATCTATACCGATTCAGAATCATACCGTTTACGTGATATGGTGTTGGCTAATCCATCTTTGATTGGTAAAACCGAAGACATTAAGCTGTTAACTGACGCCAATGTTGATGTGTGGTTGGCGGGCAATATTGACCGCAGTCTTCCAGATGACCAGCAACAATTAAGTCCAGAGGTACGTCAGCTTGCAGATTCGATGAAAGCCAAAGGGGTTATTGAGAATACCTTTAACACCAATATTTTCACCAATCCAGATTCACGTAGTGCACCAGCAACTTCAGGTTTAGCGGGCGCATTTATGGGATCGCTGTTCATGATGTTGATTGTAATCTTTGTTTCTATTCCAATTGGTGTGGCATCAGCAATCTATCTTGAAGAATTTGCACCCAAAAATATCATCACCGATATTATTGAAGTGAATATTAATAACCTTGCGGCTGTTCCTTCGATTGTATTTGGTTTGTTAGGTGCTGCAATCTTTATTGGTTGGATGCAGTTACCACTATCTGCACCATTGGTCGGTGGTTTGGTGTTAAGTTTAATGACTTTACCAACCGTGATTATTACCACACGTGCATCTTTAAAAGCAGTACCACCATCTATTCGCCAAGCGGCATTAGGTTTAGGTGCATCGCGTATCCAAACCGTATTCCATCATGTTTTACCTTTAGCACTCCCGGGGATCATGACTGGTTCAATTATTGGGGTCGCGCATGCATTAGGTGAAACTGCACCATTATTACTTATTGGGATGAGTGCCTTTGTTGCAAGTATCCCAAGCACACCGTTAGATCAAGCCACAGCATTACCTGTACAAGTCTATTTATGGCAGGGTAATGAGTTGCGTAACTTCTTTGAAGGACGTACTGCGGCAGCCATTATCGTACTCCTTGCATTAATGATTGGATTAAACAGTCTTGCAATTTGGTTACGTAAGAAATTTGAAGTCCGCTGGTAATTGAGGGCAATATATGAATACCGTTGTAAATAACTCTTTAGAGCAGGACAAGTCAGTGAATCCACAACAGACTCAATTTACATCTCCTGAAGCTGATTCAAAGCGTCAAACGTCGTTTATTTCACAGTTTGATACGCAAGCATCTGCAAAAAAAGAAAATGAAACTGCAAAAGTAAAGCTCAGTACGTCTGATGTACATGTTTATTATGGTGATGCTGAAGCCATTAAAGGCATTGATTTGCAGATTTATCAGAATGAGGTCATCGCCTTCATTGGTCCTTCGGGTTGCGGTAAATCGACCTTTTTACGTACCTTAAACCGTATGAATGACACCATTGATTCATGTCGCGTGACAGGTAAAGTGCTACTTGATAATCAAGATATCTATGATCCAAATTTAGATGTCGTTTTACTTCGTGCACAAGTGGGTATGGTGTTCCAAAAGCCAAACCCATTCCCGAAGTCTATTTTTGACAACGTTGCTTACGGACCAAAATTGCATGGTTTAGCACGTGATAAATACGACCTAGAAGAAATTGTTGAAAATAGTTTGCATAAAGCAGGTCTTTGGGATGAAGTTAAAGATCGTTTGAATCAACCGGGGACAGGATTGTCCGGTGGTCAGCAACAACGTTTATGTATTGCACGTACCATTGCTGTGAGTCCAGAAGTGATTCTGATGGATGAACCATGTTCAGCACTTGACCCAATTGCAACTGCAAAAGTGGAAGAACTCATTTCTGAACTTTCAACGCAGTATACGATTGCTATTGTGACACACTCGATGCAACAAGCTGCGCGTGTATCAGATCGCACAGCATATTTTCATTTAGGCGATTTGATTGAGGTGAACTCGACTGAAAAAGTCTTCACGCAGCCTGATCACCAATTAACAGAAGCTTATATTACAGGTCGCTTCGGTTAATAAAGTGTTCTGTAATCCAACCGCAAATTTTATTTGCGGTTTTTTTTGTCTGTAAAATTTTTCTTGATTTAAATTAAGAAAGTGAATGATTACTAGGCAATTTTTTATCTTTATATTCTTGCAAAAACGATATTGAATTTTTGCCATAAAAGCCCCATCTTATAGTCAATCCAAACAAAATTGAGAATTACTTACATATGTTATTTCAATTGCCGAAGTTGCCTGCGGAAATACGAGTGAGTCACTTAAACGCACGCGTAAATGAACAAAGAAAAAAAATTGCGCAAACCACTGCTTCAAAATTTGAGTTTCTACAACTGACACAACAATTGGCGAAAGAAGCCCGTGCACGTAAAAAGAACAATCAAAAAGTCTATGTATTAGACTTTAAAGGAGATACCGCAGCATCGGCTGTAGACAATATTCGTGAAGAAATCACCCTTATTTTAGCCACGGCAAAAGCAGGGCGTGATCGTGTTGTTGTAAGACTTGAAAGTCCAGGTGGCATGGTGCATGGCTATGGTCTAGCTGCTGCGCAGTTGGTGCGTTTGCGTGATGCGGGCTTTCATTTGACCATTTGTGTAGATAAGGTGGCTGCGAGCGGTGGTTACATGATGGCATGTATTGCCAGTGAAATTATTGCTGCGCCTTTTGCCGTTGTTGGTTCTATTGGTGTTGTGGCACAAGTGCCAAACTTTAATCGTTTACTCAAAGAACATCATGTAGATTTTGAATTGTACACAGCAGGTCAATTTAAACGTACAGTCACCATGTTTGGTGAAAATACACCTGAAGGTAAAGCAAAATTTGAAGAAGAATTGCAACAAACCCATGAGTTATTTAAGCACTTTGTAGAGAAATACCGCCCGCAATTAAATGTTGAAAAAGTTGCGACAGGGGAACATTGGTATGGTCGTGATGCTCTAGGTTTGAACTTGGTTGATAAACTTGAGACTTCAGACGAATACTTGCTTAATTTATTGCCACAACATGATGTGTATGTAATTCAAACACGTCGTAAACCGACTTTGGGTGAAAAAATTGGCTTACAGGCAGCACAAATTGCAGACCAATTGGTTCCAACCGTAATGCACAAAGTGATGGAAAGTTTAAGCAATGCAAATGCGAATTTGGTGCAAATGCGTGATCCTAAATTATAAGATTTTATTAAGATCATGATTTATAAGCTCACTTCGGTGGGCTTTTTTATGGCTGAGAAATGCTATAGTACTTTCAATCAATAAAAATACATTACAATTTAAACTGTTATGAGTACATTTTTAGGATTTCTCGGTTTTCTAATTTTGATTATTTGTCCGATATATTGTGCTATGTATATGGAAGCAACCAAGAAGAAAGAAGATCAGAAAAAGATGACATTTTTTATCGCGTTTATTCCAGGCATCCTTGTTTTGATTTTGGCTGCCTATTTGAAAGCTGATCAACCGATTGAAACATCACAAGCCTGTGGGGTGGTCAAGTTCTATAAAACATATGCAATTAAACATGACCATTTTGAACGAATAGCCATTCAATTTGTGCATTCGAAATATAATCGACATCTACGATTTGATGAAAAACTGCTCAAAAAATCAAAAGGAGAATACGTTTGTTTTGAATATCTGGATAAGTTTAAAAATACCGATTTGGCTGAGTCTAAAATTCTAAGATGGATTGATGAGTAGCGAATGGTATTTAAATGTTTTATTTAAGTTTCATACTCATTGATTTTCATTAGTCAGATAAATTAGTTCTTAGCTTTAGTTTGTTTTAGCAAATAAATACCGCCTGTGATTGTGGCACCTACAGTTGCAAGCAGCATATCCATATGTGCGTCCCAGATGTCGCCTTGTTGGCCATTGTAATTTTCAGCATCTTCGGGGGAAAGCTGAATGGCAATTAACCATTCAATCCATTCATAAATCAGGCTGGTTGCCATTACAAATTGAATCACCAATAGGAAAAGTACATAAGGTTTAAGGCTAGGTAGCCATACTTGAAATATACGATAGAAAAAAGGGTAAAGCAGGAGACCATAAGTCAAATGCACCCAACGATCATACATGTTGCGTGTCCAACCCATAGTTTGATTTAAATCAAAATGAAAAAGTTGCAGGATCCATTCGTTATAAGGCACGTAAGAATATAAATAATGTGCTGCTAAAATATGGATTACAAGAAAAGTTAAATACAGGATAAAATTGACAAAGCTTAAGCCTATTTTTTTCAAGGTAATATATAGCACAAGCAGCATAACAATGGTTCCTGCTTGATGAAGTAGATACGCTTCGAATTCTAATGGATGAATACTGGCAATTAAAATTGTAGCAGCAACAATTGCTAAACAAGCCCAGTGTTTAAAAGTAAGTTGGTATTCGATCATTGAATTTTATTCATATAAATAATTAAGCATAAAAAAAGCGAAGCCTAAGCTTCGCTTTTTAAATTAACAGCAAATTAGATTTTAGCAATTAAATCTTTAATTTGTTTTGCTTGTTCAGCAGCATTACCTGTGTAGCTTGCAGGCGTCATTTCCGCTAAACGTGCGCGATCTGCTGCTGGTACAGCTTCAAGTTCAGTACCATTGACGAAGTCTAGCATCATGTCGCGAGTCATAGCTTGACCACGAGTAAGCGCTTTTAACTTTTCATATGGTTTTTCAACGTTATAACGACGCATCACTGTTTGAATTGGTTCAGCAAGTACTTCTTGAGCGTTGTCTAAATCTTCAAGAATACGGGCTGCATTCAGTTCAAGTTTACCAATACCTTTTAAGCACGCTTCAAAAGCGATTAAGCTTTGTGCAAAACCAACACCCATGTTACGCAGAACAGTTGAGTCAGTTAAGTCACGCTGCCAGCGAGAGATAGGTAATTTCTCACCTAAGTGCGCTAATACAGCATTCGCAAGACCTAAGTTACCTTCAGAGTTTTCGAAGTCAATTGGATTCACTTTGTGTGGCATAGTTGAAGAACCCACTTCGCCATCTTTAAGTTTTTGTTTGAAGAAACCTAAAGAAATATAGCCCCATACATCACGGTTAAAATCAACCAAAATGGTGTTGAAACGACGCAATGCATCAAAAAGTTCCGCCATGTAGTCATGTGGTTCAATTTGTGTCGTGTACGGGTTAAAGTCTAAACCTAAAGATTCAACAAACGCTTGCGAGTGCGCAGGCCAGTTGATGTCTGGGTATGCAGATAAATGTGCATTGTAGTTACCTACAGCACCATTGATTTTGCCCAGTAATTCTACATTTTGGAATTGTTTAATTTGGCGTGCTAAACGGTAAGCTACGTTTGCCATTTCTTTACCCAAAGTTGTTGGGCTAGCAGTTTGACCGTGTGTACGAGAAAGCATTGGCTGTTCAGCATGCTTTTCAGCCAATGCTGCAATGGCATCAATAATTTGCTGCATAGATGCAACCAATACATCACGACCACTTTTCAGCATGAGTGCGTGAGACAAGTTATTGATGTCTTCAGAGGTACATGCAAAGTGAATAAATTCACCCGCATTTTTAAGTTCATCAATATTGGCAATTTTTTCTTTTAAGAAATATTCAACCGCTTTTACATCATGGTTGGTTGTGCGTTCAATTTCTTTAATACGGTTGGCATCATCTTCAGAAAATTGAGCAACGATAGCATCTAAAGCTGCATTTGTTTCAGCCGTAAATGCTGGAACTTCAACAATTTCAGGGTGGTTCGCAAGCGCTTGCAACCAGCGCACTTCAACAGTCACACGAGCATGGATTAAACCAAACTCAGAGAGGAAAGGACGCAAAGCATCACATTTGCTAGCGTAACGTCCATCTAATGGAGAAAGTGCAGTTAAAGCGTTCATGGTGATTCCTTAAACTTTGGAATAAAACGTAAAACGAAAGTTTCGTACAGCATTGGGTTAGACCACCTGATACTGTAAACGAGCGAGATCTTGAATGTCTTGGAGCAATTTACGTTTGCTAAAAATCATGCCCCAAGAGCTTCCTCCAAGCTGACGCCACAAATGTGCCATTTGTAGACCAGTAAAGAGGGCAGCACGAATTCGGTTGGTATGTGCTGTATCCTTAAATGCTTCTGCATTGCCACGTACCATAATGCGAGGATTAATTTGTCCTGCGGTATCGACATAGGTTTGGGCTAAGTTAGCAAGAATGCTTGGATGCGTATAGTTATTGTCGAAAAAAGAAAGTTGCTTTAGAATTTTTTGCTGTGATTTTTCAATAATTTCTACAAACTTTGGATTGCTATAGACCTTCTTTTCTAATTGTAATAATGCCATAGCATAGGACATCGGAAGCTTAGCATTTGAAAGTTTGGGTAAGCGGGATTTTGGTGCAGGATTAAATGGTTGAGTAATACTGCTTTCTAGGGTTTTTAATCCCAGAGAAATATCAGCGAGTTGATTAAAAAAATCTAAGGTTTGACAGGATTGATTGGAGGTCGGGCGAATATTTAGACTGGCTTTAATCAGCTGTTCTAAATAAAAATTCCCGCTATCTCCAATGCTCTGTCGCCCAGAAATAGCAGTCATATGGGTGAGTTGCGTTGCCTGAAACACAGCTGCAAGTGCCAATGCGCGATTTTGGCGTTGGCTTAAAGTTTGAGGCTGTTGAAACGGTAACTCAACCATACCGAACAATCCTTTTATTCAATAAAATCTGGCTTAGGTGCATTGGTGTGATGAATGACACCACCGCCTAAACAAATATCATCTAGATAAAACACAACACTTTGACCTGGGGTAACAGCACGTTGCGATTCATCAAATTCAACGCGAACACCATTTGGCATCGTGTCATCTTTATATAATACGCAAGCTTGGTCGGGTTGGCGATAACGGGTTTTTGCTGTACAGCGGAAACCTGTAGCAGGGATATCTTGTTCACCTGCAACCCAGTCAATGGATTCACTCCAAAGCATTGTACTTTGCATTAATGGATGATCATGACCTTGACCGACGACAAGGCGATTATGTTCAATATCTTTATGTAAGACGAACCAAGCACCTTCATCAGCACCTTTCATACCACCAATGCCAATACCGCCACGCTGACCGAGCGTATAGTACATTAAGCCGTGATGATCACCAACCTCTTTCCCGTTATCCAATACAATTTTTCCGGGTTGAGCGGGTAAGTATTGTTTCAAGAAGTCATTAAATCGACGTTCACCAATAAAACAAATACCTGTTGAATCTTTTTTCTTCGCAGTGATTAAACCAAGTTCTTCGGCAATACGACGGACTTCAGGTTTTTCAATTTCACCCACAGGGAACAAGGTCTTATTAATTTCACGACCATGTACGGCATGTAAGAAATAAGTCTGATCTTTATTTTGATCTAAACCACGCAATAAAGGAGCGTATTCTTCACCACGAGAGTTGGTCATGGTTTCACCACGACGGCAATAATGACCTGTGGCAATAAAGTCGGCGCCTAAATTCACCGCATGATCTAAGAAGGCGCGGAATTTAATTTCTTTATTACACAAGATATCTGGGTTTGGCGTTCGACCTGCAGCATATTCAGCAAGGAAGTGTTCAAATACACGATCCCAATATTCCATTGCGAAATTGGCAGTATGTAATTTAATCCCAATTTTATCGCAAACGGCTTGTGCATCGGCAAGGTCTTCCATTGCGGTGCAGTATTCCGTGCCATCATCTTCTTCCCAGTTCTTCATGAAAAGTCCTTCAACTTGATATCCTTGTTGAAGAAGAAGCGCTGCAGATACAGAAGAATCTACACCACCAGACATACCGACGATGACACGTTGTTGCATAGGATTAAGCATCCAGATTTGAAATAAGAGGAGAGTTTTGGTGCTCATAAACGAGCGATAAAGGGTATTGCTGTCCAGCTAAGGCATCTTTGACCGCTTTAATCACTAAAGGACTACGGGCGCGAGCAGTTTCTTGAAGTTCGTCCAAGGTCATCCATTTTGGACCGACAATCCCTTGATCAAGTTCAGCTTCAGGAAAATACTCTAAAACATGCGCTAAAAAACAAAATCTAAAATAAGTACGGTCAGGGAACATAGGCGGAGTGTAAGTATAAATGCCTAATAGAGCATCTATTTCAACCGCATGACCTGTTTCTTCCATGGTTTCACGAACAGCCGCTTGAATAATGCTTTCACCGCATTCAACATGCCCAGCGGGTTGGTTAAACACCGTATGTGTAATGCCTTCGCTGTGTTCTTCGACAAACAGAAACTTTCCGTCTTTTTCAACGACAGTAGCTACAGTGACATGAGCTGCCCAAGCGGTCATAAAAAAGTACCATGGAATAAAAGGAGTATTCTACAAAATTTAGAAGGCGGTGGCTATGTTGACAGGCAGTTTTCTTCGGGAGAATCAATCCGCTGTTGTTTTGGTCATTAAGTTTTATTTCTTAAGCTCCCACTAACTCGTGAAATGGTATTAGGGTATTGTGTTATTTTCAAAAGATCTAACGATATATCAAGCCTAATTACGCTTTGAATTGACCGTTTTTGTTTAGATCTGCTGTTCTACTGAGAAATTTATGATATGTTGGTTTAGTTCTAATTTTAATCACATCAAAAATGAAAAAAGCTTTTCCTAATATCTCATTCACGATGACCACAACCTTCTTGCAAGGCTGTGTGTAAATTTTAGAACGTCCCTTACAATTCTATAATCTAACCCTCAGCCAATAATGGCTAGGGTAATGCTCTGTTCATTATTGGTAAGAATGGAGCTCTAAATGTCTAATTTAATTGCACGTAAAGCACTAATTATAGTTGATATGCAAAACGGTTTATTCAAACAAGCTGTTGCACCATTCAATAATAATCATGTACTGAATAATATTAATCTTCTGATAGAAAAAGCAGACCTATCTCAGGTGCCTGTAATTTATATGCGTCATGTTGGCTTAGCTCACACGCCTTTAAGTCCAGAAAGCCCAATGACTCAGTTAATTAGTGAACTTAAAATGGGCAATTATTACCATATTTTAGAAAAGCAGTACCCAAATTGTTTTAGAGAAACAAACTTACATAAAATTTTGACTGAGCTTAAGGTCGAAGAGTTGGTAATTGTCGGAATGAAAACAGAGTATTGTATTGATACAACTGTACGAGCTGCGGCTGATTTAGGTTTTAATGTAAGCCTTATCTCGGATGCACATACAACTTTTGATTCTGAGCAACTCTCAGCTCAGCAAATTATAAGGCACCATAACTCAACGTTAAATGGAGCTTTCGCTAAACTTACTACAAGTGCTGAGTTTAATTTCTAAGCTTAGGAAGCGAATCTATACCACGTATGGTCACGTAACATTACTTAACCCGAATCGCGGATAAGAAATTGACTTGAAAAATAAAAAAACTAGAGCCATCAGTTGAGTTACCACACCAAACCTAAAGCTCTAGTCCTAATGTTCAATAGCACCGAATTATTCTGCGTAATTGATGATTTCTTTCTTAAATTTGAAGCAACTTATTGGAAGTTTCTCAAACAAAGTCGTCACTCCGTAAGAATTCGCCCAGCTCAATTGAGTCTCTCAGAAATCAATTTTATCGCCATTTGATATAAGTGTTCTCATATCAACAATTTCAAAGCATTCTTTTCATGGTTGAAACAGGATAAAAATCATTTATTTAAAAGCTTACCCTGCTACCAACGGATGATTCACCTCATCAATATGCATCAATTGGCACTACATGCATTACATGTCGCCTTAATGAAAGACCAACGCAGCCAATATTTATGGGTTGATTCAACCACTTTACCTGTCTGTAAAAATCAACGGATTCAACACCATAAATCATTAGCCAGAATTGCATCACGTGGTAAAAGCTCGATGGGCTGGTTTTATGGCTGTAAATTACATATCGGGATGAATCAATTGGGTGAAATAGCATGTTCTGCTTTATCTAATGGACATGTGGCTGACATAAAAATGGTTGAGCATTTAGTTGAAGGCTTAGAAGCAAAGCTTTATGCAGATCGTGGCTATATCAGCCAAGACTTAAAAAGCAGATTAAAAAGTCAAGGTATTGATTTGATTACCTATCATCGAAAGAATATGCAGTCTGTTCAACTCTGTGTATCAGATGAATATCACTTAAAACAGCGCAATAAAATAGAAACGTTATTCAGCTTATTGAAAGGTCAATACAATTTAGTGACGAGTAAAGCACGTAGTATTCATGGATTTCTAAGTGGGATTTACGCATCGTTATGCGCATATCAATTAACCCAACGAAATAAGCCAAAAATTCAAATTATGGAGTCATTAGCTTAAACAGGATTCAGGTTACTTAATAAATGAGACATTAAAAAATAGCCTCAAACAATGAGGCTATTAAAATATCTGCTACGAAATCAATCTTGTTCTCGGTAATTGTTTGCCACTTTCACATAGTGTCGTGCAGAGTAAGTTAAAAACTCTTTTTCTTTATCGGTTAAAGGACGTGATTTTTGTACGGGACTACCGACATAAAGAAATCCACTTTCTAAACGCTTACGTGGTGGAACTAAGCTACCCGCACCAATCATCACGTCATCTTCGATAATCACATCGTCCAATACAATACTGTTGATTCCGACCAAGACACGATTACCAATAGTACAGCCATGTAAAGTGACATGATGTCCAATCGTGACATCTTCACCAATAATCAGGGGAGAACCGTTCGGTTTAGCATCATTTTTATGGCTAACATGCAGCATACAGTGGTCTTGTACATTACTGTATTTACCAATGCGAATACTATTTACATCACCACGAATCACCGCGAAAGGCCAAACAGAAACATGGTCAGCCAGTACGACATCTCCAATCACAATAGAGGCATCATCAACATAGCAACTTGCATCAATCTTCGGTTTGCTATCTAGATAAGGACGGATATTTTTTTTCATGTTCATACAACGTCATTCAGCAATTTACATCAGAGTATAAAATAAAAAGGCATCCGTATTTACATACGAATGCCTCAACTTTAGTTTAAGTTATTAAATCTTAAAATAAGTTTGCGAAGAATTGTTTGATATGATCGATTAAACGTGCGAAGAATCCAGCTTCTTCAACCGCTTGTAATGCAACCAAAGGTTTTTCTGAAATTACTTTGCCATCTAAGCTAGCAACGTACTTACCAACCACTTGACCTTTTTGTAATGGAGCAGTCAGTTTAGGCTGAACCACGAGTTGCGTTTTAATCGCATCTGCTTTGCCTTTAGGCATGGTTACGTTGAAGTTTTCTGCTAAGCCAATTTGAACTTCGTTTTCTTTACCAAAGTAAACTTTTGCTTTAGCTAAAACTTGGTTTGCAGGCTGCACTTTTACAGTTTCAAAGTTTGCAAAGCCCCAAGCCAATAAGCTACGAGTTTGAGTCGCACGCTCTTGGATGGTTGGCGTACCAAATACAACAGAGATCAAACGCATTGGACCGCGTTTTGATGAAGTGGTTACGCAGTAACCTGCTTCTTCAGTATGACCCGTTTTTAAACCATCTACACTTGGGTCGGTATAAAGTAAGGCATTACGGTTGCCTTGTTTAATACCATTAAATGCAAATTCTTTTTCAGAATAGATTGGGTAGTATTTTGAACTGTCATGAATGATATGTTGCGCTAAGGTTGCCATATCTTTTGCAGTGGAATAATGACCATCCGCAGGCATACCTGTCGAGTTGATGAAGTGAGTATTGGTCATGCCCATACGTTTTGCTTCTTCATTCATCATGTAAGCAAAAGTACCTTCATTTCCAGCAATGTGTTCAGCCATTGCTTTAGACGCATCATTACCCGATTGGATAATAATACCGCGCAACATTTCTAAAGCAGTTGCAGTACCATTTAAAGGAACATACATACATGATTCTGTGCTACTACCACGACACCATGCAGATTCGTTCATACGAACTTTTTCATCTTCAGTCAGCTCGCCCTTCAACAGTTTTTGTTCAATGATGTAGCTGGTCATCATTTTTGTCATTGAAGCAGGTGCTAACTTTTCATTTTCATTTTTTGCTGCGAGGATTTGCCCCGTCTCATAGTCCATCAAAACATAAGATTTATTATTGAGTTCTGGCGGCGTAGATAAGACAGTTGCTGCGAAAGAGAAACTTGGTAATAGTAATGTGGCAGCAAGGGCGCTTTTACGGATCATTTCTAGCGGGTTCCAATATCTTGATGTAAGCACAAAGAACTTAGCATTCTAGGACAAAGCATAGCCGACTTCTACCTGTGAAATCGGCTTATTTCAAAAGTATTGTAACCAATTTGTTTCAATTGCTATAGGTGGTCAATTCTTGACAGATTTCTTTGTTTTTATCGTCGCCTGCACTTTTTGCATCGGATTTTGCTTCAGCTAAAATCGGCTTAAAACTTTTACTTTTACTTAATTTAGCCAGTGCAGAAACAGCATCTTTTTCTTCTGGAAGATGTTCATGTGCGAGCTTGGCATAACCTTGTTCAAAACTATCTTTGTTATCGACTAATTTTGGGCAAATTTCTGAAAGTACATAAATGGCAGCGAGTTCTTGTTGAGTCACAGCTTGATTTGGTGTGACTTCAATATTTTCGTCTTTGCTTTCTTCAGCATGAGTAAGAGAAAAAGTAAAAGCGGTAAGCAGGGCTAATGATGTTGTTTTTAAAGCAGCAAATTTCATAAACAATAAACTCAAAAGGTCAATCTATTTGAGCTAAGGTTAAACAGATTATGTAGAAATGGAAGAGGGGAAATGTATATAAATGGTTGAAATGGTGAAGAAGTTGTGGATTTGGGCTAAGGAAGTTTTAAACTTACGAACAACTTGACTTGAAGTCATTCGTAAGCAATTTAAGCAATTAAGCTTGATATTCAACAACATCCATACAAACAGCTTGTTGTTCTTCTTTGCTGGTTTCTTGCGCAGCTTTGCGGGTTTCTTGCAAAATAGATTTGTACTCAGGGTCAGACTGGAGTTGACCTAAAGACATTGGGCTAGAGTAATCTTTTAAATACTCTTGTGTCAGTATTTGTATGTTTGCATCTAATTTAGCATTTTTACCAATAATTGCAGGGCAAACTTCAGCCATAATTTGAGCCGATGCAACATCTTCTTTTACCATGCTATTGGCTTCTTCTGGGCTTAAGCCTTCGTTATTGGCACTGACAGCTTGAGCAAATAGGATGGAAAAACCTAAGCCTAAAACACGACAAAATGATAAAGTTCTAATCATTGTAAGGTTCTCATTTAGTGATAGATATTGAGCGCTAATATATATAATTTCACATATAATTCAATGAAATGTTCTAGTCAGTCACTTTTTTAAGCGAGTTTTTTGTGAATATTCTTATTGCTAACGATGATGGTGTCTTTGCGCCAGGGATACAAGCTTTAGCACATGCGCTAAAACCATTAGGACGAGTGGTGATTGTGGCACCCGAAAGTGAACGAAGTGGTTTTTCCAGTGCTTTAACTTTAGATCGACCATTGCGTCCCATTTCAATTGCGCCAGATGTTTGGGCGGTGAATGGGACACCCGCAGATTGTGTGTATCTCTCCATGAATGGGCTCTTCGATTTTGAGTTCGATTTGGTGGTCAGTGGTATTAATAGTGGTGCCAATCTTGGTGATGATGTGCTGTATTCAGGTACGGTTGGTGCGGCATTTGAAGGGCGCTTAATGAAACAACCTGCAATTGCAGTCTCTTTGGCAGGAAGCAATGTACGTGGTTATGAGCATCCAGAAGATTATGCAGTTGCGGCGCAATGGGTACATGACTTTATTCAGGCTGGTTTACCAGAATTACCACCGCGTCATATTTTGAACATTAATATTCCTGATGTTGCTGAGCTGCAAGGTCAGAAAATTACCTATCAAGGTCGCCGTTATCAATCTAAACCGATTACCAGTCATGTCGATCCACGTGGTCGCCAAGTGTACTGGATTGGCTTGTCTGGTGAAGCAGTGGCTGAACCAAAACAAGGGATTGCGGGGATTGAGTCGGATTTTTTTGCTGTTGCAAATGGTTTTGTCAGTATTACGCCTATTCAAATGGATGCGACCAATTATGAAATTTTACAGAACTTGCATGAACAGTATCGCTAAAACATCAAAAGTCTTGTAAATGTTGTAACTTTGTGAAAAAGTCCGTGAATGCGGATTTTTTCAAAATATTTTTGCTACTCTTACGCGCATGAAAACCAATAAAGACATATAGAGAGGAAGATAAATGCCTGCGATGTCGCAAAATCGGATCTTTGCTACGCCAACAGCATTGTTGAAAACCCTAGTAATCTCAACTGCTATTGTGACCACTGCTATTTTAAGTGGGTGTGCATCCAAACCTCAGATTAATAACCCGACCCGTTACGCGACGGCTCCAGACTATTATACCGTTCGCTCTGGCGATACTTTAAGTGGAATTGCGGCGCGTTATGGACTAAGTTATATCAGCATTGCCGATATGAATGATGTTGCGCCGCCTTATCGAATTTATGTAGGCCAGTCGCTCAAGTTGAGAGGTTCTGGCAATAATCGTCGTACTACTACGACGCAAGCTGTTACACCAACTACTCCGATTCAACGTCAGGCAATTACATTACCAACTACTCCGCCGGTCACGGCAACATCTTCGACCAGCACAGTACCTGTGACGCCTACGCAAGCGAGTTCTTTGCGTTGGGTTAAACCATCAAATGGTGCAGTTATTGAAAACTTCAATTTAACCAATAATGTGAAAGGTATTCGTTATAGTGGCAATGTGGGTGATCCAGTGTATGCCTCTGCAAATGGTCAAGTGGTCTATGCAGCTGATGGGCTTAAAGAATATGGCAACTTAATCTTAATTAAGCATATTGATGGTTATATCACGGCGTATGCGCATAACAGCAAGATGATTGTGAAAAGCGGAGAAAATATAACGGCTGGTCAAAAAATTGCAGAGATGGGTTCTTCTGGTGCAAGCCGTACTATGCTTGAGTTTCAGGTACGCTTAAATGGTAAACCAATCAATCCGACCAATGTTTTACCAATAAATTAAATTAAGATCATTACAACTTTTAAATTTCACCGTATAATCCAATGAGTTGCTTTTATTGAAAGGTAGGAGCATCTCATAAGTTTAGAGGGAAATTTATGTTAGATCAACTTCGAGCAATGGGAGTGTTTGCTTGTGTTGTGGAAAAATGTTCGTTTAGCGGAGCCGCACGAGAGTTAGGAATTACTACAAGTGCTGTAAGCCAACAGATTCGTTCTTTAGAACACGAGATGGAAGTGATCCTTCTACATCGTTCGACACGGAAATTGAGTTTGACTGAAGCTGGACAAGCTTTTTTTCATAGCTGCCAAGAGATGCTAGCTGCTGCAGAGCGTGGGAAAATTCGTATTAACGAATTACGTGATGACCTAGTTGGGGAGTTGCGTATTGCAACAACTCCAGAGTTAGGCGCAAATCACGTTATTCCTGCATTATCACATTGGATGTCGGCCCATCGAGGTTTAGCTGTTCATTTGGAAGCGGACAATCATTATATTGATTTGATAGAAGGTCGAATTGATATTGCGTTACGTATGAGTCCGAAAATTGAAGATCAGAGTTTAAATGCGGTTCCACTGGCCCGCGTTGAACAAGTGTTAGTTGCTTCACCGAGTTATTTAAATCAGACGGCGCCTATTTCGCGTCCAGAAGATTTAAAGAATCATGATCTGATTCCCGTTAACTTAATGAAAAACTATGAAAGTTTTGCATTCCAGCATGGTATTTCTGGTGAGACTGCGAGTATTGAAATGAATTCGCGTTTAACCACCAATAATGTGTTGGTTGCCAAGTCTTTATGTTTGCAAGGACATGGAATTTCTCGAATTTTATATCTTGATGTTCAAAAAGATTTAGTCAATGGTACATTGGTAGAGGTATTACCAGAGTGGAAATTACCTAATTTTTACTTATATGCAATTACATCTAAACGTGAACAACAGCCTATGAAAATTCACCGTTGTTTAGATGCATTGAAACAATATTTTAGCCAATTACCCGGTGGCAGAATTTATCAAGAAGCTTCATAAAAGCTGAAATAAAAAAGCCGCTAAACGCGGCTTTTTTTGTTGGGCGATGCAATGTATTTTACATCGCTGTATGATTAAGCAAGGTAAGCTTGAATCATATTCACTAAGCGCTGAATTAATTGATCTGCTTGCTCTTGAGTGATATTTAATGGTGGCAATAAGCGTACCACTGAGCCCGCAGTGACATTAATAATCATTTGGTATTCATCCCGTGCAATATGAACCAATTCTGCACATGGTTTTGGTAAATCAATACCAATCATTAATCCAAAACCGCGCACAGAGACTTTTTGATCAGAAAGCTGTTGAGCCAATTGCTGAACAATATAGCTCCCCATATTTGCGGCATTTTCAAGTAAGTTTTCTTTCTCAATCACATCAAGTACGGTGTAAACAACACGTGAACCTAAAGCAGTACCGCTGTAGGTTGAGCCATGGTTTCCAGCAGTGAGCACGCCTACACCACGACCTTGGGTCATGACAGCGCCAATAGGGAAGCCATTGCCTAAACCTTTGGCTGTAGTCAGTACATCTGGCACAATATTGGTGTGTTGATAAGCAAAATATTTACCAGTACGACCATTCCCAGTTTGAACTTCATCAAGCATCATTAACCAATTATGTTGATTACAGATGCGACGAATATCTTCTAAATAACTAAAGCCTTGCGGTGCAGTATTTACGCCACCTTCACCTTGAATCGGTTCAACTAAAATCGCCACGATATCTGGATGTTGAATTGCAGCTTCTTCAATAGCTTCGATGTCACCAAATGGTACACGAATAAAACCTTCAACTAATGGGGCAAAACCTTCTTGAACCTTCTTATTTCCTGTAGCTGATAATGTTGCTAAGGTACGGCCATGAAAAGAATGATCTGCGACAATAATTTTAGGTATTGCAATACCTTGTAAGTGTCCGAATTTGCGTGCAATTTTGATTGCGCCTTCATTCGATTCTGCACCACTATTTGAGAAGAATACTTCTTCCATGCCAGCAACTTGTGCAAGTTTTTGCGCAGCGGCAGTTTGCCAAGGGACTTCAAATAAGTTGCTGGTATGAATAAGCGTACCTGCTTGTTCAGCAATCGCTTGGGTCACTTCGGGATGAGAGTGCCCTAAACCACAGACCGCAATCCCTGTTAAGGCATCTAAATACTCAGTTCCATCTGCGGTATATAAATACGTTCCTCGACCTCGGACAAAGCTGATCGGTTGACGGCCAAATACTGGCATCAAATGAGATGGTTGATCAGTTTGTATAGGGGCTTGAGTAAAGGTATTCATAACTAACTCGTATTTGATAAGAAATTAAAAGCTTCACTAGCATTGGCATACGAAAAGTATGGAGATGATAGTGGGTTGATTTTCCAATTCGATCAGAACTAGAAAACAATGCCTATATAAGCAAAATCTCATCTAGAATTAAAGCCTGAATGCAAATAAAACTGGAAATATTGCTTTAAGCATATTGTTTTGTTGTGTTTTGGGTATAATGCAAGGCAGATTAGTTGAGGATTCATCAATGACTGAACAAACACGCGATACCGAAGCGTTAATTCGTGACCAGATTGCCAAACACGCAGTTCTTCTTTACATGAAAGGCACTCCGCAATTTCCACAGTGTGGTTTTTCTGCACGTGCGGTAGAAGCTCTCAGTCAAATTGGTCGTCCGTTTGCTTACGTTAATATTCTAGAAAATCCAGATATTCGTGCAACATTACCACGTATTGCAAACTGGCCAACATTCCCACAATTGTGGATTAACGGTGAGTTAATTGGTGGTAGCGATATCATGCTTGATATGTTCCAAAAAGGCGAATTAAAGTCTTTGGTTGAGCAATACAGCCCTGCACCAGAAGCATAAGTAATTTTGCTGATGTAGTAAAAAGCCAACAGATCGTTGGCTTTTTTTATGGGTAGAAATATTGAAGTTGAAGATTTAGCTACGCCATTTTTAAATGTGGTCGTAATAAGGGGAGGTCTTGGTCGTGTCCTACCATATGGGTATATTGCGCTAGGCTAAACATTTCCAAATCTTCTTCGCTATTCCCATAAGCATAAATATTTGTATAATCTGCGATAGGGTATTGTTCAGTGATGCGAATCTTTTTTTGTATTCGGCTACAGTCGGCAGATTGATAATGTCCCGTTAAACGACCCGCAATAATTTCAGTTTCGGTGCAGATAAGATCAATCGACAATAATTGGCATAATGGTTTTAAATATAAATCGACTGATGCTGAAACCAAAACCACATCATGTCCAAGTGCCTGATGTTGTCGCAATTGCTCAATAAATTTAGGGTCTAATTCGTGCATCAGTTGATGTGCATATTCTTCAGCAATTTGTTGAATTTCAGCATAATCAGCATCCTTAAACATGCTATAAAACAGTTTTGGTCGCATGGCGTGAGCAGGGTAGACATTTAAATAGTAGGCTTGAATCCATGGTAGGAGTTTCAAGCCTTGTTTGACGATATGTCGTTTGGAGAGTGCATAAAAAATAAAGCCCGTAAAGCTGTCTTTTTTGCACAAAGTTCCATCAAAATCGAATAATGCTAGATTTTTATGCGTTTCGCCCGTTGCATACATGTTTCATAACGTCCATTCACACGGCTGGCAAACCAGTTGGTATTATAATCACGACTTAATTTTGGTCCTGAAATGACCACTTGAGGCATCATGGCATAAAATGCCTTTTTCCCTGTTTTTTCTTCATAGAGTTTTGTTACGGCGCGATACGTCGCGGTCTCTTCAAAATCTTTCTCTTTTTCTTTTTTCAAATCACTGCGAATTTGGCGTGGTGTAACCAAAACATTATTTTGGGCAAATACATTGATTAACTCGCGTTCTGACTCGCTGTTTGCTGAACGTACAGAGCCATCTTTATTATAGAGTAATAGGTCACCGTCAAGGCTGAGTTCGGCTTCAGTTAGGTCATTTAACATGCTTTGGAAGGCCGCATTACGACTTGAATACATGCCTGAGTTGTAATCGGCAAAACGGTAAATCGCTTTGTCATAATCAGCAGGATACATCATCAAACGGTGAATACCGTAATACAATCCGCCGTATTGGCTGTATAAATCGGTACGCAACTCAGCAATATTGCCACCTTGGCGTTTATGCGCTTTGGCATAGCCAATATGGACTTGCATAGAACCCAATGTGGTAATTGGATTCATTTTTTCGCCAACATCTTGCCCAACCAACTTGGCAGCACCAGTAAGCGCACTAACATGATAATGTTTTGACATATAGTCGAAAATTTCACGATAAAGTTCGTCTAATTGGCGCTCGGTTTGTACGCGACGCATTTGACTTAAGTAATTATCTTCAGGGCTAGGCTGCGTTTTTAAGACTTCTTCAAAATAACCAGCAACTGTGCCACCAATAGTTTCGCCTAATTTATCGGTAAATTTTTCAGTGAGACGATCTTGTACTTCTTTTACTGCTTTTTCACCCAAACCTGGCACTTTTGGATCGGCAACAAAGTTAGATTCTTGATCGACTACAGCCACAATACTGCAAATATTCTCTTTGGTTTGTGGAATACCCAACTGTTCGGTAATGTCAAAAATATCTTTGGCCCAAGTACTACGGTCATTCGCACGTGTAGGAATAAGACGTTTAATTTGATCACTATTTAAAGTAGGCTCGTCATCCTTCCACCATGAGTGATCGCCACAGGCAACAAGACTAAATGAGAGTGCTAATACACTTAATGGCTTTAGTGATTGAATTAGGGATACAGAAAAAGCAGTTTTTCTCATAGTCTCTGGGGCAATAATAGGTAAGGGATGAGCAAATGCAGTATACTATGTTGCTGATTAAAAGTTATGAATATATGTATATTGCTCCCTATCAACTGTCAAATAATTTAATTGTTCTTCTTAGCTTAGATGAGAGAGATGAATGTTTTAAAAATCTCTATTGAATTGCTGGTAAATTTTAAACAGAACATGATGTGAAGCGGTTTGTTAATTTTAGGCTTTCGTTGTTTTTGTGTTCTTTTTGTGTAAATGCTATAATTTTAGCATTGATAATAATTTTTTTAAAAACTGCTTTTCATGATGCAACTACACGTATCCAACCTAACGATGAGCTTGGCTGGTCAGGAGCTATTCGCTATAGCGAAAGTACCTGCGATGCAACGTCGACGGTTATCATCACTTGCAAAACTTGCATTAAATAATGCCATACATGTTTTAGATCTTGGAAAAGCTGATTATATTGTCTGGGTGTCGCAATATGGCGATGAAGCAAAAACACTGAATATCTTAGAAGATGTGCTGAAGGATCAAACGCCATCGCCGACCCAATTTTCCACTTCAGTACATAATGCAATTTCTGGTTTATATTCCATTTTATGTCAGGATGCGACCCCAGCGACCAGTTTGGCTGGTTCATGGAATGATGGTTTGGTTGAGGCTTATGCATGGCTAAAAACAGTCCCCAATGCACGCCAAGTATTAGTGATTTATTATGAAGCATCATTACCCGATATTTATGTAGAGCATCAGTCATTTTCTGCTTTTTCTATGGCAGCTTTAGTTTCATTGCAGCCAGCCAATTTAACGGTCAATCCCAATATCATGATTGAAGCACAAGCACATTTTAAACAGGCTTTGAGATTTTATGATTTCTGGCAAAACACTGACCAGAGTCAATACGAAGCGTGGACCAAATGCTAAAAATGAGGCAAGTCAAACAAAAAGCCAATTATATATGGCGTGTTGCTGCAACTGGATTTAGTTTTGCCAGTTTTGGTCTTGGTGGTGTAGCGATTGGTGCTGTGATTGCGCCAATGGTGAAGGTGAGTTCGCAAAACTTAGAACTCCGTACACAGCGAACGCAGAAAGTCATTAAGCATAGTTTTAAAGGTTTTACCGAAATGATGGTGAAACTCGGCATCATGACCTATGAGGTTGAAGGCTTAGACAAACTGCAACACAGCCAGCAGGAGTTGGTCATTGCCAATCATCCGACACTGATTGACGTGGTGGTTTTAATTGGTTTAATGGAGCAGGCGAACTGTGTTGTAAAACAGGCTCTATGGTCAAACCCATTTACTAAAGGCCCTGTACAAAATGCAGGTTATATTTTAAATGCGGGTTCTGAGCAATTTATTCAGGATTGCGTGTCAAAATTACAACAAGATCGCGCAGCATCTTTGCTGATTTTTCCTGAAGGAACACGGACTGCAAAGGGCGAACTGTTGAATGATTTTCAACGAGGGGCAGCCAATATTGCGTTGCGTGCTGGAGTTCCAATTCGTCCTGTGCTGATTACGTGTACACCATCAACACTCACGAAAAACGAAAAATGGTATCATATTCCAGATCGTCCCTTTCATATTCAAGTGAAAGTACTGGATGCGATTCGAGTGGAAGACGTATTGGATGATGTAACAGTTAATCCCAAAAATGTGCGTCAATTAAATCAACAATTACAGTGGTTTTTTAACCAAGAGTTATCCGTAAATGAGTAATCTTGCTGATGAATTAAAGCAAATGATTATTGATGTCCTCGCCCTTGAAGACATCAGTATTGAAGACATTGATACAGACGCACCTTTATTTGGTGATGGTTTGGGTTTGGATTCAATTGATGCTTTAGAATTAGGTTTAGCTTTGAAAAAGCGCTATGGCATACATTTGAATGCAGAGTCGACTGAAACTAAAGAACATTTTAAATCAATTCAAAGCTTAGTGGCTTTGGTTGAAATGCAACAAACGGCATAAGAGGTTGTAATGCTAACTCAAGAACAAGTACTCGAAAAGTTACGTGAATGGATGGATGAACTTTTTGAGATTGAACAAGACGATGTTCAGTTAAATTCAAATCTTGCATCTGATTTAGATGTAGATAGTATTGATGCCATCGATTTGGTGGTAAAAATTAAAGAATTGACAGGTAAGCAAGTCAATCCTGAAGATTTTAAGAACGTTCGTACAGTGCAAGATGTTGTGACTGTTATTCAGAACATGTCTGCTGCATGAACAATATTTTTAAAGGGGTAGCAGTGGTCGGATTGATCCTCTATCCTTTTTTTGTGGCTTATGCTTTAGCACATGGACAGTATGTTTGGGTTAGCGCCTTATTGATTGCACTGGGTGTTCTTCGTCTATTGAGCAAGGGTAATGCGTTGCTGTGGCCATTAACGGGTTTTGCCATTTTATGTGGTGGGCTCAGTTTGATTTTAAAAGATCATGCATGGCTTAAGCTTTACCCTGTCTTTATGAGTCTTGGGGCATTGTTTATTTTTGCCAGTACCTTGATCCGACCACCTTCGATGATTGAACGTTTTGCACGTTTGGTGGAGCCTGATTTGCCCAAAGAAGGGGTAGAGTGGACTCGTCAAGTCACCAAAGTTTGGTGTGGATTTTTCTGCATTAATGCATTCATCGCGCTGATCACCGTTTTTTTTGCACCGATGAAGATTTGGGTGTTGTATAACGGTCTGATTTCCTATGTCTTGATGGGTGGTTTGTTACTGGGTGAGTTCATCTTGCGCAAGCGCCAGCAACGGCTGCATCAGGCACAGAAATAACAGCGTTTCGGTCAGGGTAACTTGAACAGTGACGTCGAACTATAGCGATTAGAAATACGGTTTTAAAAATAAATTTTATGTCTTGTCATTTTCAACACCATATACATTCATCTCGTCCCTTGTGTGTTCAGGCGGACTTAAGCCTGATTTCTTTTCAAGCCTTTTGGTCGGATGTGGCTGAGCAAGCTGAACAAATTCAACACTTGAATCAAACTGTATGGGCGCTTTGGGAACAAGACAGTTATGAATTTTTAGTATTGTTGTTTGCTGCCCTGCAAGCAGGCAAGCAAGTGCTATTGCCGCCGCATCGGGTTAGCGACTTAGAAAAAGAATTGGCTGAACAGCAGATTTATTTTTTAAAACGTTTGCCGTCGTCAACAGTAACGCCAAACTTCGAGCTTCAATTTGATGATGCTTTTCTTAATCGGGCTCAGCTGTATTTTTATACTTCGGGTTCAACTGGGCAGCCGAAAAAGATTCCGCGCACCTTACAGCAGTTGTTCAATGAAGTCTACGGTTTAGAAGCCAGTTTTGATTTGCCTGAGCAGGCCGTTGCGATTGCTACGGTGAGCCATCAGCATATTTATGGTTTATTGTTTAAGTTGTTGTGGCCCTTAGCCAGTGGGCGCAGTTTCTACCAAAAACAACTGGCTTTCCCTGAAGATGTGGTTGATCTTCAAAAGAAAATTGCCCATCTGCAACTGCCCAATTATGTGATTTCTAGTCCTGCATTGCTGAAGCGCTGGACCACAGATGTGGTGTTAAATGACTGCCATCGGGTCTATTCCTCTGGCGGAAAGTTGGATGCCGGCGTGCGTCCCTTGCTGAACCGCCCGATTACCGAAGTGTTTGGCAGTTCTGAAACAGGCGGGATCGCCCACCGTCAGGCGGATGATGCGCTATGGACACCCTTTGCCAATGTCGAAATTAAATGTGCCGATCAGCAAGAGTTAGCCGTCAAAACCAACCATGCCTTTAGCGCGGATTGGATTTTGACCGGAGATAAAGTGCAGGTCGTAGATGCAGACAATCCCAAAAGTCCGTTTCAGTTATTGGGACGTTTGGACCGCATTGTCAAACTCGAAGAAAAACGCTTAAGTCTCGATGCGATTGAAATAAAAATCGCTGAGTTGGATGAAATACGCCAGTGCCATGTCCTAATTCATGAAAAAGAACAGCGTCAGATTTTGGCGGTGGTGGCAGTGTTGACTGAGGATGCTCGGGCGGTTCTCATCAAAAAGGGCAAAGCCGCCTTTACCGCACAACTGAAAAAACAATTACAACAGAAGCTGGAAAGCATTGCGATTCCGCGGCAGTGGCGGTTCTTAACGCAAATGCCACAAAATGCACAATCGAAGCTGAATCAACAGTATTTAAAATCACTCTTTCAACCGATGAGCTTGCCTGTGGTATTGACGCAGCAATCTCAGGATGCGCAGATCAGTTATGCTTTGGAATTTATTCCTGAATTGGAATGCTTTAAAGGACATTTCCCTAACTTTCCGATTTATCCGGGCGTAGGGCAAATTGGTTTTATTCAGCATTTTGCTAAACAGAACTGGGCAGATTTACTATGGTGTAATGGTTTTGAGCAGTTAAAATTTCAGGGGTTGATCCAACCCTATCAAACCGTGGAATTGTTACTCAGCCGTAAAGCGCATAAGGTCAGTTTTGAGCTGAAAAATCATGACAAAATATTGGCATCAGGACGTTTGCTGTTTGCTGTCCCTACAGACGTTTAAGCCGAGAGACAAAATGAAACACTGCTTTGTGATTCCTGTGTATAACCATCCGCATTATTTGGCCGAGTTATTGTCACATTTAAGCTTTTTTGAGTTACCGATTATTATGGTGAACGATGGCAGTGATGCTGCTTGTACGGCGGTGTTACATCAACTCGCGCATGACTACGCAATGGTTGATTTGGTTGAACATACCCATAATCAGGGTAAGGGGCAGGCGGTGATCACAGGTCTCAAGCATGCCTTTCAATGCGGTTATAGCCATGCCTTGCAACTGGATGCCGATGGACAACATGACTGGCAGGATGTGCAACGCTTTTTAGACACATCTATCCTGCACCCCGATACCATGATTATTGGTCAGCCGATCTTTGATGCGACTGTGCCAAAAAAACGTCTCTATGGCCGTTATGCAACGCACATTTGGGTGTGGATTAACAGTCTGTCTTTTGACATTAAAGACAGCATGTGTGGCTTCCGCGTTTATCCTTTGGCGCAGACAGTGAACATTCTAAACATAGCCAAGTTTCAACCGCGGATGGGCTTTGACTCGGAAATTTTGGTGCGTTTGAAATGGGACAATGTACCGTTTATCAATCTGCCCACGCATGTGATTTATCCCGAAGGCGGCATTTCACATTTTGATGTTTGGCGTGACAATCTAGGCATGGCACGCGCGCATAGTCGCTTATTGGGTGGCATGTTGCTGCGGTTCCCCAAGCTGATTTATCAGAAAGTCAAAGGCTAAGGCGGTCAAAGAAGCTTATGCAGAAATGGAGCGCCGTAAAAGAGCGGGGCGGGATGTTACCGCTGATGCTAATGTTGGGTTTCTACCGTTTAGGTGGGCGTTGGCTGTGCAGAGTCATCTTGTACTTTGTGATTTTATGGTACTGGCTCTTTTCCAATACCGCGCGTCAGGCTTCTCTGTTGTACTTAAAAAAACTGCATCATTTTGCCAGTGCACAGTCACCGTTTCAGGTTGAACCGCAGCTTTGGCACAGCTATGCGCATTTAATGCAATTTGGCGAATGTATTTTAGATAAAATTGAAGGCTGGCTTGGGCATATTCCTGAGCAGAACTTAAAATTGCATGGTCATGTACACTTTCGTTCGCACTATCAAAAAGGTGCAGTGATTGTGGTGTCACACTTTGGCAATATTGAATTGCTACGTGCCATCAAAGCAGAGCATTCGCAGAAAATTAATGTGTTGGTTTATCAAAAACATGCCACCAAGTTCAATGAGTTTTTAAAAAAGCTGAATGAACATGCCGATGTCAATTTGGTATCGGTGGATGAGTTGGGAATCGAAACAGCACTAATTTTGCAGGATAAATTGGATCAGGGTGAATGGGTGATTGTGGCAGCAGACCGCGTACCCGTGCAGTCGGATCGGGTACAATCGGTTGCTTTTTTAGGCGAGCAAGCGCTGTGGCCGCAAGGTGCTTGGATTTTGGCCAGTTTATTAAAAGCTCCTGTGTTGGCGGTGTTTTGCTATCGAGTAGATAGACACTTTGAAGTGCATATTCACCCAGTGGCGGAGCAGTTAAATTGGCCACGTAAAGAGCGTTTACAGGCTATGCAACAGACCACACGACAGTATGTGGAACTGTTGGAACAGCATTGCATACGCGCGCCCTATCAATGGTTTAATTTTTATAATTTTTGGAATAAAGGATAAGTCTTGTGTTAATTGTTGGGGAAACTCCGCTCAGTATTGAAGATGTTGTGGCTGTAGCACGTAAAGAAAAACAGGTGGCATTGCCGACCTCTGCTGAATGGACAGCATTGATTCAACGCGGCGCAGATTTCCTCGATCAGCTGTTGCAAGACGAAGGCGTCATTTATGGCGTGACCACGGGTTATGGAGACTCGTGCTTGGTTGAAATTCCAGCCCACCAAGTGCATGAGCTGCCGCTACATTTGTCGCGTTTTCATGGCTGTGGCATGGGGCAAAACTTAGACGTAATTACCGCACGTGCTGTTGTGGTCGTGCGTTTATGTTCTTTGGCACGCGGCTATTCGGGTGTTTCGCATGCCTTGTTGCAGCGTTTGGTTTGGATGCTGAATGAAGATGTGATTCCTGTGATTCCCTCGGAAGGTTCGGTGGGTGCCAGTGGGGATTTGACGCCTTTATCTTATATCGCTGGGGCATTGGTCGGTGAGCGCGATGTGTACTATCAAGGCCAGATTGTACCGATTGCGCAAGTGTATGCCGAAAAAGGCTTGCAGCCTTTGGTGATGCGTCCTAAAGAAGGCTTAGCCCTGATGAATGGTACAGCGGTCATGACCGCGATTGCTTGCCTCAACTATAAAAAAGCAGAACAGATTTCTTTTGCCAGTACCTTGATTACCGCACTAAATGTTTTGGCCTTAGAGGGCAATCCAAGCCATTTTGATGAAGTCTTGTTTGCGCAAAAACCGCATCCGGGACAGCAACATATTGCAGCCCAATTACGTGACTGGCTGAATAGCGAAGTGCAAACTGAACACCAAAGTTCACGTTTGCAAGACCGTTATTCACTGCGCTGTGCACCGCATGTGATTGGGGTGTTTGAAGACTCCAAAGTATGGCTTCGTCAGTTTATTGAAAATGAGCTGAATTCAAGTAATGACAATCCATTGATTGACCCAATGAACCTGCGGGTACTGCATGGCGGACATTTCTATGGCGGACATATTGCCCAAGCCATGGACAGCCTGAAAATTATGATCGCGAATATTGCTGATTTGATGGATCGTCAGTTGGCGCAGTTGGTGGACTATAAAATGAACAATGGTTTACCGCGTAATTTAACCGGTTCTAGTCCTGAGCGTTTGCCGCTGAATCATGGCTTTAAAGCGGTGCAAATTGGGGTTTCGGCATGGACGGCAGAAGCCTTAAAACAGACGCTCGCTGCATCAATTTTCTCACGCTCAACCGAATGTCATAATCAAGACAAAGTCAGCATGGGCACCATTGCCGCACGTGATGCTAGCCGTGTCATTACTCTGACCGAACAAGTGATTGCAGCACTCAGTTGTGCAGCAGTTCAGGCGGTCAAACTCAAAGGGGTAGATACAGAACTCAGCCCTGTTTTAACAGCATTTCAACACTGGGTGCTTCAGAACTTCACCTATGTAGCGGAAGATCGTCCTTTGCAACAAGAGCTTCAGGCGCTGGTTAATCGCTTTGAGCATTTAGAACTGTTAGACAGCATTGCTGTTCAATATTCATAGGAAATGCGCATGCATGCTGATGTAATAATTGAAGTGCCCTTTCATGATGTCGATACCATGCATGTGGTGTGGCACGGGCATTATTTAAAATATTTTGAAATTGCACGTTGCAAACTGCTGGATCAATTTCACTATAACTATAACCAAATGCGTGACTCGGGCTATGCATGGCCTGTCATTGAAAGCTATGTGCGCTATGTACAAGGCATCGAGTTTGAGCAGAAAATTCGTGTGCGCGCCGTTTTGAAAGAGTGGGAAAATCGCTTGAAAATTGAATATCTGATTTTTGATGCGGTCTCGGGTAGAAAGTTGACCAAGGGCTTTACTTCGCAAGTGGCAGTTCATATTGAAAAACGTGAAATGTGTTTTCAATCCCCACAAGTGTTATTGGACTGTTTAAATGCATGGCCTGAGTTTAAAGCGGAGTAATACAAGCATGATTCGATACAAATTCCCTCAGCCGATTGTCGTTGCGTGTGTAGCCAGTGCAATGACTTTGCTTGCTCCCGCGGTGAATGCACAAAATACTGAATTGAAGCAGGTGTTTGCTCAGCTTGGTGCAACGCCTGTGGTGCGTGCCCAATTTGAGCAGCAGAAAAAACTGGCAGCATTGAATAAAACCTATGTGTCCAAAGGCACTGTGCTGTTCAGTAAAAACCAAGGCGTGCTGTGGCAGATTCAAAGTCCAGTAAAAGCCGATTTGGTGGTGACACCGCGTAAGTTGGTACAAAAGACGCAGCGTACATCCAGTCAAATTGAAGTCGATAAAACCCCGTATGGCTCTGTAGCAACGATGTTTTTACAGTTGATGTCGGGCAATGAAGCGGCGCTCGCTAAAAACTTTAATGTGGTGTCTGCCAATTACAGTCCGACGCAGTGGAATGTCAGCTTAACGCCGAAAAGCAGCCTGTTTAAAAAGCTTTTTGTCCAAGTCGATGCACAAGGTCAGCGCTATGTGGACCGTATTACGATTTTGGAACAAGCCAATAATCGCACCATCATTCGTTTTAGCCAGCAAACGGCTCAACCTCAAACTTTAACGGCTGCGGAAAATGCGCTTTTCCAATTGGCAAAATAAGTTTAGCGCCCTTTGGCTACTGATTTTGTGTGTCATTGCTTTGGCACTGGGCGCGGCTTGGCTGAATAAAGGCATTAAGATTGAGACCAATATTTTTGCTTTGCTGCCTGAGGCACATCAAGATGCTCATCTGGAACAAGCACAGCAATATGTGAGTCAGCAGTTAAATGACAAAGTTTTTGTGGTGTTGGATGTAAAAACAGATCAGCAATTAGAACAGGCGACGCAAGCACTCAAAACCCAAGCCGACCAAAGTCAGCTGTTTTTACCTGTTCGTCCGCAGCTTGACCCTGATCAATTTGCCCAAGCGCTGTATCAGCACAAAGCAGGGCTATTATCCAAGTCAGATCAGCAGATGGTGCAAGGGCAGGATGCTGCAGCGTTGATGGAGCAGGGCTTATTACAGCTGATGAGTCCAGGCATGCCGATCACGGCTGAAATGCTCAAGCAAGATCCTTTGCTGTTGTTCCCTCGTTATGCAGTAGGTTTAAGTACCTTACAAAGCAATGCCGATATCAATTTAGAGCAGGGCTTTGCGACGCTTCGTGATGAACAAGGCATCTCGCGCCTGATAGTGCTTCAGCTCAACAATAGCCCTTATAACATTGCTTACCAAGAGCAGACTGCTGCGTTTATTCACAATATCAATCAGCGTTTCGGTCAGTTGCAAGTTAAACCGCACTGGACAGGTACGCTGCTGTTTGCACAATTTGGCACCAATTCTGCCAAAGAGGAAATTTCCACCATTGGCGTGGGTTCGACTATTGGGATTCTACTGCTGGTCTGGTTTGGCTTCCGTTCGATACGGCCCATGCTGACGGAAATGGTTGCAGTCGGTACAGGCAGTCTGGTGGCCTTTGCTGTGACCTATTGGGTTTTCGGTGAAATTCACCTGATGACACTGGTCTTTGGTGCCAGTCTGATTGGGGTCTGTGTCGATTTTTCATTTTACTTTATGGCCATGCAGTCTCAGCATCGACAGATCGATGGATTTGCAGTTTTAAAACCATTATTGCCGAGTCTATTTGTGGGGTTGATGACCACGCTATTGGCCTATGTGGTGCTGAGTTTTACCCCATTTCCGGGCTTTAAACAGATTGCAGTCTTTTCTATGGTTGGACTGAGTGCCGCATGGGTGACCAGTATTTTACTACTGCCACGTCTACCTGCGCTGAATGCGGAACCTGCGATACGTACACTGGGTTTTATTGGCAAAGCACGCAGTTATGTGCAGAGCCGTAACACGCTGCGCTATGGCATGATTTCACTGATTGTACTGGTGACAGGCAGTAGCCTCGCCTTTCTGAAAAGTAATGATGACATCCGCAATTTACAAAGTATGGATGCCACCTTAAAGCAGGAAGATCAATATATTCGCTCGCGCTTTATGCAACAGCAAAGCAGCGAATATTTTGTGGTACAGGGCCGAACACCTGCAGAATTAGAACAGCACGAACAGCAACTGCTGGCAAAACTTGCTCCCTTACAGCAGGCTGGAAAGTTGGATGCAGTGCAAGCTTTAGGGCAGTGGATTCCCTCGCTTGAGCAGCAAAAACAGAATATTGCGATGTTACAGGCGATTCCTCAGCACGCTTTAGTGGAATATGCACAAGCGTTACAGCTCAATACCGCCGATGTTTTAAATTGGCAAGCCCATTTAAAAGACCAACCGTTATTGACTGAAGTAGTCTTTAAAGATCATCCCCTGCATTTTTTGCAGATGAGTCCGACACAGCGTTTGGTGATGCTGCAAAATGTGCATGATGTACGCGCTGTGCAGCAGCTTGAAAATGCTGATGTACAACTGTTACGTCCTGTTCAACAACTGTCTGAGTTATTTAAACAGCATCGTGAACAGGCGCAGTGGCTATTGCTGAGTGCTTTGGTGATTTTAGCGATTGGCTTAGGGGCACTTTATGGCAAAAAATCCATTTTGCCTTTGGTACTGCCCGTCAGTATGGCTTTAATGACCACTTTTGCGATTCAAGCCTGGCTGGGTGTCGAGATTAATTTATTCAGCATTATGGGCACCTTCCTGATCATTGGAATTGGGGTGGATTATGCGATTTTCTACCGTCACGGACATGATCATCCACAAGTGGTGGGTATGGCTTTGTTTCTGTGTATGATGTCGACTTTCTTTAGTTTTGGCTTGCTGTCTTTCAGCCATACCTACGCCATTCACAGTTTCGGTTTAACAGTTTTATTAGGCGTTATTTTTTCATTTCTTTATGCCACACTTTTTACCTCTTCCGATGTAAAACATGTTGTGGTTCAACAATATCAGCCAAAGAGCTGAGTTAAAGGGTACAGTGCAATGAGCACCATGCAACAGACAGATGTTTTAATTATTGGGGCGGGGCCATCAGGCAGTTCAGCCGCGGCTTTACTGCGTCAAAAAGGCCATCAAGTCACGGTCATCGAAAAGCAATATTTTCCGCGTTTTTCCATCGGTGAGTCTTTATTGCCACAGTGTATGGTGTTTTTAGAAGAAGCAGGTTTGTTGGAGACGGTTCGCGCACATGCCGATGAATATGCCTTTCAGTTTAAAAATGGTGCGGCTTTTTTAAGAGGCACGCAGCGCAGTTTTTATGACTTTACTCAAAAGTTTAGCGAAGGCCCGGGCACTACATGGCAAGTACGACGTGCCAACTTTGACCAACTTTTGGCGCAGCAAGCTGAAAAAATGGGTGCAGATATCCGTTTTGGTCATGAAGTGTTGGCGGTCGATGTGGCATCTACACAGCCGATTTTGACGGTGAAAGATGCGCAAGGCAACAGCTACCAAATTCAAGGCAAGTTCCTTTTGGATGCCAGCGGTTTTGGCCGCATTTTGCCGAAGTTTCTCGACTTAGAAAGCCCGTCGGACTTTCCGGTGCGTCGTGCGGTTTTTACCCATATTGAAGATGGTTTATTGGATGACCCTGAGTTTGACCGCGAGAAAATTTTAATTACCGTGCATGAAAAAGACCACCGTGCATGGTATTGGCTGATTCCCTTTGCCGATGGGCGTTCTTCATTTGGTATTGTTGCGGAGCAAGATTTCTTTGAAAAATACGGTTATGACGGCAGTGCAGATTACGACTTAGAAGCTTTGCAGAAGCGTATTTTGGCTGATGATGCCAGCTTGTCGCATGTGCTGCGTCATGCTAAACACGATACTCCTGTACGTACTTTGGTCGGCTACTCTGCCGATGTGAAACATTTGGCATCTGAAAACTACGCTTTGCTCGGCAATGCGGGTGAGTTCCTAGATCCTGTCTTTTCTTCAGGTGTCACCATTGCCTTGAAATCTTCTAGCTTAGCGGTGCCGTTGGTCGAACAGGTGTTGCAAGGTCAGACTGTAGACTGGATGGAGCAATACGAGAAGCCACTGCGTAAAGGTATTCAAGTGTTCCGTGCCTATGTTGAGTCATGGTATTCAGGAGAGTTTCAGGATGTGGTGTTTTCGACTCAGCAGGATGAAAAAATCCGCCGTATGATTGCATCTTTACTGGCAGGTTATGCATGGGATACGACTAACCCGATTCATCGTAATGCCAAGCAACGCTTGAGTACCTTGGCAGAATATTGCCGCGAAGCACAACAACAGAAAGAGTTGCTGACTGATGAAACTTAAGCTGTGTTTAAAGACCATCAGTTGGGTTTTAGCCAGTGCTTTGCTCTGTAGTGCCTGCCAAAGTTGGATCCCTAAAGCACAAGGATTGGCGACTCCACAGTGGGCGGCACAAAATTACCAGCGCCAAGATCAAATAGAAGTACAGTGGAAAACCCAGAGTTTTAGTTTTTTACTGTACCAACAGCAACGGGGACAGTCGCTTGATATGTTGGCGCTCAGCCTTACGGGGCAGCAGTTGTTTAAGCTCAGTTTTGATGGTCAAAAGGTTAAAGTTGAACAGCGTATTGAGCCGATGAAGTTGTTGCCTTTTGATTATGTGGTACGCGATATTCTGTATGCGACCTATCCCAATTTTGCTGGATTACATGCTGCTCAAAATGCTGTAGTACAGAAAGATGATACCATTTATATACAGCAACAGCCCGTGTTGAAAATTCAACAAAAAGAGGGGGCAATTGAGCTGGATAATTTGCAAGTGCCGTATCAAATGGTGATCAGCGCGGTGAGCAATACTTTAGAAGATGATCAAGGCGACCATCATGACTAAAAATGTACAGAATGCTTCAGCCGTTGGTATTCAGTTCAGTGCGGCGCTGTCGGCTTTGGGGCAAAATCCCGCTGAGCTTCAACATGCATTAACAAGCACCGAAAATACCTTGTCGCAACGAGAGGATCTGATTGCTAGGCGTACGGTATGGGTAGGTGCTGCTGATCAAACCTTGATTCAAGACATTCCTGAAGTTTTGAGCATTACCGATTCGCGTAATTTACGTTTTGCCTTGACGGCTTTGGCACAAATTGAAACAGAGATTCGTGCCTATACTGCACAGTTTTCGAAACATCGTCTTGCAGTAATCATAGGCACGTCAACGTCAGGAATTGCGGATAATGAGTCTGTCTTAAAAGACCAGTTTCAACAGCCAGTGCCGCAGTCTGTACAGCATCAGAAACAGGAAATGGGCAGTTTGGCGAAAGCCTTACAACAGTATTTGGGCTGGGAAGGGCCTGCCTATACCATTTCTACCGCCTGTTCCTCGGTAGCCAAAGCGATGGCGGCGGGGCAACGTCTGCTGAATGCCGATTTGGCCGATGCTGTGTTGGTTGGAGGCGTGGATACGCTATGTAAACTTACCTTAAATGGTTTTGATAGTTTAGAAAGCTTATCGAGCGGGATTTGTCAGCCTTGTGGTGCTAATCGTGATGGCATCAATATTGGTGAAGCCGCAGGACTCTTCTTATTGTCGAAAGCACCTGCACCTGTGATGTTACTATCGAGTGGTGAGTCAATGGATGCATGGCATATTTCAGCACCCCATCCAGAAGGGCAAGGCGCTGCTGACGCGATGCAAAAAGCATTAGATATGGCACAGCTTAAAGCCCATGATATCGGCTATTTAAATTTACATGGGACTTCTACGCCGCAAAATGATGCGATGGAGATTAAGGCGGTACAGACAGTGTTTTCAGACAACACAGTGGCACTCAGTAGTACCAAACATAAAACAGGACATTGTCTAGGGGCGGCGGGTGCAATCGAAGCCTTTATTTGCCAACAGGTTTTATTAGATCAATCATGGTTACCGCTACATCATGCCGGTGAATTGGATGAAACTTTGGCTAAGCAAAATTATGTGCTCGATCCTAATTTAACAGCGCCAATACGTTATGTCATGAGTAATTCATTTGCGTTTGGCGGTAGCAATATTAGTCTAATTTTGGGAACAGCTTTGCCATGATGGATGCAGTACAGTTTATTCCGCACGAAAAACCCATGGTTTTCGTGAGCCATCTCATTGAAGCGAATGATGAGTTTGCTATTGCAGAACTTCACATCACACCGGATTTGATGTTTTGTGAGCCAGAAGGCTTGCCCACATGGAGCAGCATTGAGCTGATGGCTCAGACCATCAGTGTCTATGCAGGCTATAAAGGACAAACTCAAGGATTGCCACCGAAAATTGGTTTTTTATTGGGAACGCGTAAAATGCAGTTGCCTTGTGCCTATTTTAGTTTGGGCACAACCGTGCGGATTCGGGTCGAACAAAGTTATCTACACGAAGGTTTAGGGCAGTTTCATTGTGAAATTGAATATCAAGAACATCGGTTCAGTGCCATGTTGAGTGTCTTTGAGCCTGAAAATATGAATGAAATTATTGGAAAATTAGTGTGAACAGAAGAATTTTAGTCACGGGTTCGAGTCGTGGAATAGGCAAAGCGATTGCTCTAGAGTTGGCAAAGGCAGGCTTTGATGTCACGATCCATGCCCGCTCAAGACAGTCTGAGGCCGAAGCAGTGGCTCAGGAGATTCAAGCGCTTGGACAAGCGAGCCATGTATTGATGTTTGATGTGAATGAGCGTGAAAATATTGCCGTCATTTTGGAGCAAGATATGGCAGAGCATGGTGCTTTTTATGGAGTGGTGCTGAATGCAGGGCTGACCCGTGATGGTGCTTTCCCAGCATTGACCGATGAAGACTGGGATGACGTGGTTTCGACCTCTCTGAACGGTTTTTATAATGTGCTGAAACCCCTGATGATGCCGATGATCCGCTTGAAAAAGGGCGGACGTATTGTGACCTTGTCTTCAGTGTCTGGAATCATGGGTAACCGTGGTCAGGTGAACTATAGTGCTGCCAAAGCAGGGCTGATTGGTGCGACTAAAGCACTGGCACTAGAGTTAGCAAAACGTAAAATCACAGTGAACTGTGTAGCTCCCGGCTTGATTGAAACTGAAATGGTGACTGAAGAAGTGAAGGAACATGCTTTAAAAATGATTCCAATGCAACGCATGGGGCAAGTGGAAGAAGTGGCTAAAGCCGTGAAGTTTTTATGTAGTGATGATGCCAGTTATATCACCCGCCAAGTGATTTCAGTCAATGGGGGACTGATCTAATGAAACGTGTTGTTGTGACAGGAATGTCTGGAATTACCTCTTTAGGCGAAACCGCGGACCAAATTTTTGAACAATTTGCAAACGGCAAAAGTGGCATTCGTTATATGCCTGATTGGGAAATTTATCCCGATTTACGCAGTAAATTGGGCGGCCCAGTCGAGTCTTTTACCGTACCTAAGCATTTTAACCGCAAAGTGACTCGAGGTATGGGGCGCGTTGCTTTAATGTCTGTGGTCTGTGCTGAAAAAGCATTAGAAGATGCAGGTTTGTTAAATAATGACATTTTAAAAAATGGTGAAACTGGTGTCGCGTTTGGTTCATCTGCGGGAAGTGTAGATGCTGTACGTGAATTTGGTTCAATGTTGATTGATAATAATATGAACCAAATGAATGCGACGACTTATATTCGGATGATGTCGCATACCAGTGCAGTGAATATGACCATCTATTTTGGTTTGAAAGGTTTAACGTTGCCAACTTCAAGTGCCTGTACCTCAGGTTCTATGGCCATTGGGCAGGCCTATGAAGCCATTAAATATGGTAAGCAAACCGTAATGATTGCAGGTGGTGCAGAAGAATTGAGTGCCGCAGGTTCAGCCGTGTTCGATGTACTGTTAGCGACCAGTGTGCAAAATGAACGTCCAGAGACAACTCCGCGTCCGTTTGATGCGAACCGAGATGGTTTGGTCGTGGGAGAAGGTGCAGGTTGCCTCATTTTAGAAGAATATGAACATGCTCAAGCACGTGGTGCGACCATTTATGCCGAGATCGTTGGTTATGGGAGCAATACCGATGGTCAGCATGTGACGCGACCTGATTCTGAAATGATGGGACGTTGTATGCAGTTTGCACTGAAAGACGCACAGCTTACTGCCGCGGATATTGATTATGTCAATGCGCACGGTACCTCGACTGATCAGGGCGATATTGCTGAATCACAAGCGACTGCACGTATCTTGGGTAAAAAACCAATCAGCTCATTAAAAAGTTATTTTGGGCATACACTTGGGGCTTGTGGTGCTATTGAGGCGTGGCTGAGTATTGAGATGATGCATCGCAATCAGTTGGTCCCTACGTTAAATTTAGATCAGATTGACAGTGCTTGTGGTGATTTAGATTATATTGTTTCAGGTATGCGTTCAGCAGAAACGCAAATTATGATGAGCAACAATTTTGCTTTTGGGGGGATTAATACCTCCTTGATTTTTAAACGTGTCTAATAAGATAAGGGTAGAACAATGTTATTTAAAAAAATCTGTGCAGTCGCTGTATTGTCTTTAAGTGCGATTGCATCAGCTCAAGCTGCCGATAAAATGTATGATTTTAAGTTTCAAGAAGCAGTGAATCGCGCTGTTGCAGATGGTGCACTTGATGGTTCTGTGAAGTTTTATTTGGCAGGAACTAAGTCGGGCGGTAAAGTGATTGAAAAAGGTTTAGTGACCAATAAAAAGACCAATGGTTTTGCCAAGTCTGCGGAAACGTCATGCGATCATGTACTGCGTTCAGCACTGATCCAATTCCAAAATACAGCCAAAGCCAATGGTGCAAATGCTGTGACCAATTTGGTGAGTTTCTATAAATCGAATGAAACGCGTAGTACGACGACTTACCAATGCGCTAAAGGTACAGCGCTCGCAGGTGTAGCATTAAAAGGGGACTTGGTGAAATTCTAGAGTAATACGGAACGTTGACCGTCACGTATAGAAAACATCACGTATAGAAAATTAGTTTTTTAGATTGTTTAAACTCGGATTTGCGTAAATCCGAGTTTAAATTTGAACCTATTAGATTGTTAACAACATTGTATATCGGTCACACACATTCCGCGATGAGAGCTGTTATAGCATCAGTAATCGTCTATCTCACTCAGCATGGATCTTTAAAATTTAGAATCATGCATTTCCCCATTTTTTGACATCATGTGGTTTTCTAGATTTACGATAGCCGCGCTGATGCATATCAATCTTTGCTTCAAGCTATTGAATTCTTTCCTGAGCTAAAGGTACTTTCGTAAAGTTATTGAAATGAATGTTGTTCAGGCGGTTTGTACGTTAAATTTTTTTACGCTTAGCTTCTATTTTAATCGCATACTTTTTAAAACATCATCCTTTAAAATAAAATGATGAAATAGAGCTGCCAAGGCGTGTAGTCCAATCAAAGTAATAAAAATATTAGCAATAACTTGATGAATTTCGCCAAGACCAAAGTTTTTTGGCAATTGTATTAGAGGTAAATCCACGCCAAATAAACTGAAATGTGTTTGAGTTGCTGACAACGTCAACCAGCCTAAAAAAGGCACAATAAATAAGCATAAATATAAACATAGCTTCATTAATTTAAAGGCTTTTTCTTGTACTGTAGATATAAAGGGAGTTTCAGGAAATTGAGTTTTAAAGCGGATATATAAAAAAATACGGATAAAGAAAAAAATAAAAACGGCAATACCAGCGATAACATGTGTTTGACCAAGTAGCTGATCCTGAATAGGGCTCTTACTAGTAAAGTATGCAATTAATACAAAACATAAAGTTATCCAATGCATAAATATGACGGGTTGAGGAAATTTGGGTTTTGATGTAATCATAGAATTTCTCATGTATTACTTTTATTAGGAGTATTATATACTTTCTATTCGGTTGATATAACACAGTTTATTTAATTGTTTGATTTGAAATAAATATCTGTAGAAATTGAATTGTTATTTCAGATGCTTTAACATCATTTTTATTGACTTGACCTGTTTATCAGCTTTATGTCTTATTTAAATGGAGCAAGTACTTAGAAACTATATATAACTCTGCATGTTTAAAAGCCCACTTTGGGTAGTAAAGCAATGTCGGTATATAACTTGAATAATAAATTAGTCTTTTAACTCAAACCGTTCCAAAAACTCATTCAAACTATCAATATTTTTAAACTTGATTCTTTTCACACTCCCTATATTGAAATGAATGACAACACTTAGAGGTGCTTAATTTTTAATTTCAATATATTGAATTAAATTAATATTTATAACAATATCATATACTTTAATAAACATCTGAAAGCCGTATTTATCTTGTATGATGCGGATAATAGTTGGGAAATATTACAAAATTAATATTTAAAATAGAAAAATGGAAACCGATAGTTCACGGAATAATTCTTGTGCTTCTATCATTCTATTTGGTTTTAGAAATTATTGATAAAATTATCTTTTATAGCCCGAATATTTTACAGAATTAGAAGTAGATCGAATTTTGTACCATTTTACTTTCTTTTAAAATAATAGCTAATTATGTCGCATAATTTAAAAAAATCGTTAAAAATTAATAACTAAAATTTATAATTTTATTGGCGTATTCATTTAAATGTAATGTTCATTCAGAACAATACGGCTTTCCTAAATTCAACTGACTCGAATACGAAAGCTCATGAATGAATCGTTAAAATCAAATCTATTATTAACATGTATTAAAAGAAGTTTATTCATTCCAATTATTGTAGGCGCTGTATTGCTTACAGGGTGTGATGGTGAGAGTTCAAATACATCGAATGGTTCAAATAATTCGAATAATACTGCTGTTGATAATTTGGGTAGTAAGACGAATGATCCGAGCTTATATTTGGCTGATACGCCCAAAATTATGATGGCTGATAATTTTCGAGATATTTCTGGCAATAGTATTTCAACAAACTATGTCAATACTGATGGTTTAAAATTAAGACGAGGTCTTATCTATCGCTCTAACTATTTGCCTCTCAATGAAACAGATTTAGAGACCTTAAAATCATTAAAAATTCAAACTGTGTATGACTTAAGGACGAATTCAGAGCGAGAAAAAAGTCCAGATATTTTAAGTCCAGAGACCAATATCGTCATGATTAACATTGCAGGTACTTCAGATAGCGCATTACCTCCAGGGATTAATACACCAGAAGATATGATCAATATATTCGGTAGTTCAGTAGCAAACATGGCTGCCCATGATGAAGGTGCTCAACAACGTTATGGTGCTGCAATCAATAGCTTGATTTATACAGATGGGGTACAGGTTTTTCATTGTACTGCTGGTAAGGACAGAACGGGTTGGTTGACTGCAACGATTCAGTTACTTCTGGGGATGAGTTATAATGATGCCATCAAAGATTATTTATTAACCAATGAATACACGGCTGATCGTGTTAATGCGATGTATCAATATATGGTGAGCACTCAGGGTGAAGCCGCGGCAAATATCTTCCGACCTGCACTAGATGTTCGTGAAGAGTTCTTCAAAGCTCAATATGATGAAGTAATTAAGGTTTATGGCAGTATTGATCAGTACGCGACCAAAGGTTTAGGTTTATCAAAAGAAGATATTGAAAACTTAAAAGTTAAAATTTTGATTGGTTATACCGCTAATAAATAATTTGAAAGTTGTATGTAAAGTGAAGTTAATCTTCATCTTTTGTGATTGGTAGATTTTTGCTGTATTTGGAATATTCCATGTCCAAAATCATGAATAGCAATAGTGGACAAGGTCTGGTTAAATCCATAGATAGTTTTAATTTTCCACTGAAACAAGCGGTTAATTTAACTAAGCAGGTTCTAACATGCGAGCGTGAGTCTCTTTTTTAGAAACAGGTTCACCAGATTGGGGCTTTGGGTTCCTCATAAATACATGTGATTGTCTCAAATTCATCAAGGGGTTTGATAACATGTCACAGGATCACTTTTATGCTATGCGATAACAAGCGCTTAAAAATCTTGTCACGTTAATGAATAGATATTTTTCTCTGAAATCTCTAAACTAGTACTGAATTTTAAAGCGCCTGTTTTTGTTCTAGCCAAACTATCTGTCTCATCCAAGTATTGATCAATTAATTCTGAAATTTTTGTGTGTAAACCTAGCCTCTAGGTTAATCATTTTTTTCTGAATTTAATTCAATTTCTATTTCAGTTCATTGTATCCACTCATCTGCTAGTGATTTTTTTACTGAAAGTTCTTGATGTCTAAGCGTGGGTAGGTTTTGCGCTGAACCGAGTTCTAGAGCGTCCTGTACCATTCATAAGTTGAAGTTTAGTGCTTACCCTTATTGCTCCATAACTTTTATAAGGTGCAATAGGGTGAAACAAAGGTTTATTGACCGTCAACTAGAAGCGATTAAACAAAGTTAAATGAGGTTTAAGAAATTGAGTCAAAACAACACTATTCAGGAATTGTTTGATAAATCAATAGATAAAAAACTTTGGGTCGCTCCTATGGCAGGTGTGACCGATCGCCCATTTCGTACACTTTGTAAATACTTTGGTGCAGGGCATGCAGTCAGTGAAATGATGACTGCGGATAAAACCTTGCGTATGAGCAAAAAAAGCTTATATCGAGCTAATTTTGATGGAGAACTAGCCCCAATTTCAGCACAAATCGCGGGTTCAGATCCAAAAGATTTGGCAGAGGCGGCACGTTACCAAGTCGCAAATGGGGCACAAATCGTCGATATTAATATGGGGTGTCCTGCCAAGAAAGTTTGTAATAAGTTGGCTGGTTCTGCTTTATTACAAGATGAAGATTTGGTCGCACGAATTTTAGATGAAGTGGTTGCTGCAGTGGATGTACCAGTCACGCTCAAAACGCGTTTGGGCTTTTTAAATGGTCATGAAAATATATTACGTGTGGCGCAAAGAGCCGAGCAAGCAGGTGTTGCTGCTTTGGCATTGCATGGGCGTACTCGTGAGGACATGTATTTAAATACCGCACGCTATGATTTAATCAAAGAAGTCAAACAGTTGCTGAATATTCCAGTGATTGCCAATGGTGATATTGATAGTCCTGAAAAAGCCAAATACGTATTGGATTATACTGGTGCAGATGCAATTATGATTGGACGCGCGGCACAGGGTCGACCTTGGATTTTTAGAGAAATTGCGCATTATTTAACAACTGGCCAGCACTTGGCAGCACCAGACATTGCTGAGGTTAAAGAAGTATTACTGGGACATCTTATTGAACTATATCAATTTTATGGTGAATATTCGGGCTGCCGCATTGCACGTAAGCATATTGCTTGGTATACCAAAGGACTACGCGCAAGTAATGAATTTCGTCAGAATATGTACAAAGTTGAAAGTACAGCAGAACAGGCCCAAGTAGTTGAAAACTATTTCAATCTACTATTAAGCGAGGGTCAAACCATGCTTGATGTTCAAGTTGAGCAAATTAATTTGCTAGATGTTTAAAAGTCAGATATTAAAAGCCCAGCGATTGCTGGGCTTAGTATTTATTGTACTTGACTTAGTTCTAATAGCAGTTGATTAATCAGATCAGCAGCTTCCAATTCACGAATTTGCGCTACATTCGAGCCTGCCCAAAATGCTCCATAACCATGGTTACCTTGCTGACTTGCTGCGGTATGTAATTGTTTGGCTAAATCATAAGTGTATGGATAAGCGGGTACAGCAGGACGGTTCGGCTGATCAATTTCAGTATGCCAAGCATTCACCAATCCACGCGCAGGACGACCAGAAATACTGTCTGTAATTTGTGTAACAGGTGTATTTAATAATGCTTTACGGTAAGCAGCATTCGCATTTGAACTTTTACACTGAACAAATGCAGTGCCGAGCTGCACGGCTTGAGCACCAAGCTGTAGCATCAGATATGCTTGTTGACCCGTCATAATTCCACCTGCTGCAATCACTGGAATATGGCAGTGTTGGCTTAACAGTTGCACCAAATCGGAGGTTTTGATCGCACCATCAATACTTTGATTAAAAATGCCACGATGCCCACCTGCTTCAATTCCTTGAGCAATAACAATATCAATGCCTGCTGCTTCAATTGCAAATGCTTCTGGCAAGTTCGTCGCAGAAACCATAGTAAGAATACCCGCAGCTTTTAATGCTGTGATTTGATGTGGGTGCGGAATACCAAAGTGAAAGCTGACGGCTTTAGGGCGTGTTTCAAGCACAAGATTTAAAAAATCATCATTGTCTAAAAAGCTTGGATAAATACATTCGAGCTGTTGCGGAGCAGCGACATTTAAGCGCGAAAATTGAGGGCTTAGATATTCGATCCATTGTGCTGCAATTGCTGGATCTAAAGCGTGGCTTTGGTGGCAGAAAAAATTCACTTGAAATGAACGATCTGTTAAGGCTTGAGTTGCAAGAATTTGGTCACGCGCTGAATTTACGGAGCTTGCGCCTAAACCTAGTGAACCCAATCCGCCTTGATTAGAAACCTCTGCTGCCAAGGTGGGGGTTGAAACACCTGCCATAGGGGCTAGAAAAATAGGATGTTTAATTTCTAGTTGTTCTAATAAAGACATAATTAGGCTCCATGTATTTACTTAACTGTGCCCAAGCTCAATAAAATAAGCAAATAATATTCACTATTTAATCTAGAAATATGTTTTGAGAAATACTGAAGGTGAGCCCTAATTTATGCTTGGAGTTGGTGTTTTTTAAGCATTGCAGTGAATCAACACGTTTTACAGACAATAAAAAACACCCTATAACAGGGTGTTTTTTTTCAAAAAATATTACTGTTGTGTTTTTTCTTTTACATCGCCAGCACCTTTTTCCACAGCACCTGCAACATGCGCTGTAGCATCTTTAGCGGCATCTTTCACATCATTTGCAGCAGCTTCAGTTTTAGCAGCAGCCTTGTCTGTTGCAGCATCGATTTGGCTTGCTGCATGATCAGCAGCAGCTTCAGTTTTGGCAGCAGCTTCACTTGCTGCATTTTCCATATCATGGCCAGCTTGTGTAGCTGCATTTTCCAAATGTTCGCCTGTTGTAGCACCTGTTTCAGGGGCTTTTTCTTTACTACATCCAACCAAAGTCACAGCAGCAGCAAGACCTAAAGCAATAAGCATTTTATTCATAAGAAGTTTCCTTTTTATTGGTTTTATCCGCATAAGGGATAGACAAAATATAAAGTAAATTTGCTGAAAGTATGATCAAAAAATGTTAAGCATTTGTAATTATTATTAATAGTCAGAAGTGGATGTGAAACATAGTGCTGGTGTCATGTAAGTCGTCAATGATGCCTTTTGAACCAATAAAAATGTTAAATTATTAAGATATACTTTATAGTATAAAGTGATTATGAAGAGCTACTTTTTGCATGACTTGTTTTATCTTTAATGAGTCTAAAAATCTTAGTTTGACTATAAGGTATTGTTTTGAACAAAAATGCCAATCGAATTTATATGAATACATATTTAAGTTCATTATTTAATCATCTTTTAAAACAATGATTTAATGAGATTTTGAGCATTAAATACATAAAAATATTAAGGGATTTTATCATCTGTTTTTTTATTAAATGTTAAAAAATGATGTTTAATGTCAATTAAATAACCTATAATGTGAAATAAGTCACACTTTTGTTGTTTGGATTAAGTCATGATTTTACAACAATACAAAATTGTTTTTGGCGGGACCATGGGGGCAGGTAAATCTGCTGCAATTAAAACACTCTCAGATGTAGCAGTCATCAGCACAGAAGCTGTGAATACAGATACTCAAGCGCATTCTAAACTTTTGACCACTGTGGGTATTGATTACGGTGAGATTAGGCTAGATGACGGTACACAAATAGGCTTATATGGAACGCCAGGGCAAGACCGGTTTGATTTTATGTGGTCAATTGTCTGTAAAGGGGCGATAGGAATTGTGTTGCTGATCGATCATAGCAGCTCTGAACGATTGCTTGATTTAGAATTCTACTTAAATGCATTTGAAAACTATGGTTCTAATATTGTGGTGGGTATAACACATATAGATGTAGAACATGAATTAAAGCTAAAAAATTACAGAGATTGGATGCGAATCCACCAAAAAAATTATCCTATATTTGCTGTAGATGCACGTGAAAAAGATGACGTGTTACTTTTAACTGAGACACTAATAGCAATGCTTGAAAGTCAAAATCTGATTGCTAGTTAAAGACTTTAGTCATACGCAATTATATGATTTTATGAACAATATTAAATGAACCAATAGTTTTAAAGGCTATCGCCGATAAAGATATTTGACTGGATGAAATACGCTATCACTTTTAAGAATTACATGAACAACGGGTTTGGATTCATTAAAGTTAAGCGTGGGTTTATTGTGGGAATCACTGAATGATTGATGGAATTGTCAGTGTAAGGATGTGTTTTAAATCTTGAAATTATGGTTAATTTTGAATGAAGAGCATTTTAAATATTGCAGTATTTGGATTAAGTTTAAACACCTTAGATCATATTAAAACGCAGGTTTTACTTGCGCTGCCATCTTCCACTCAGGTGAAATGGGTAAATTTGGCAGAGAAGAAAATTGATCTGTTGCTTGTTAATGATGCGTTCTTTAATGCACCAGGTATTCAGAAAGTTTTGAGTAATTCTCAAATTGCCTATTTGCGTTTAGTTAAAAAAGTTGAACATGCTGGCCATATTATTGGTGATCAACTGTTTTATCCATTTTCAGATTTAGAGCATTTACATGAATGGTTGTCTGAAAAATTGGTTCAAGTCACAACTATGCCTTTTTCATTGCCAGTAAGAGAAGCCAAAGCGATCTCTATATTGCCATCAATTATTCCTCAGGTTGAAATATCAACGGAGCAGGTTTTTACAGAAATATTTACTCCTAGAAATGGTTTTATTCAATTATTTGATGCCAGTGGTTTTTTAGCATTGATTGATACACGTACAGAAAGGGTGTGGGTAGAAGCAGGTAAAACCATTCAGCTCAATTCAACCTTAAATCAAACCTATGCAACCGCCCAATTTGTGCAAGAAATGACAAAGAATAAAGAGGTTTATGATTTACGCGTATGGTTGTGGAAAGTAGTAAATGCATCAACAGATTTGAAATTACCGATGGTTGATCTTAATCAGAATTTTAAACTCGAAATTTGGCCACAATTTGAACGTGATTTGAAGCGAAATGAGTTTTTAAAAATGGCAGCATGTTTCTCACATGGTGCAAAAATAAGCGATGTGAGTCATTTTTTGAGTTTAAGTCATGATCGGATATTGAATTTTGTATCTTGTGCTGTTTTACTGCAATTGGGGCGTTTTGTAAATCAAAATGAAGTGAAATTTCAGGAAGATACAAAACAAGTAGAATCTGGCCAAGGACATAAACTCCGTAGTTTTATTGGTAAATTACGTAAAAAACTTGGCTTATAAATAATCTGCACCTAATCATTATTTTAACGGGGTAATTCCCATATCAAGAGGAAACAATAAATGGCACGTATTAGTCTAGATGCTTTAACAAGTTTAGATGGTTTTGTCGCAGCAGCATTAGTTGATAGCGACAGTGGTTTAGCATTAGCGACTCAAGGAAGTGGTGTAGATTTAGAGCTTGCGGCTGCGGGGAATACAGAAGTTATTCGCTCTAAACGTAAAGTGGCAAAAGCATTGCAACTAAATGATAATATTGAAGATATTCTTATTTCTTTGGGTAAGCAGTATCACTTAATTCGTCCATTAGATACCAACGAAACATTATTTTTGTACTTGGTACTCGACCGTTCTAAATCAAACTTGGCAATGGCGCGTTATGAATTAAAAGGCTTTGAAAAAGGTCTTGATTTTTCTTAATAAAATCAAAGCGATTCAAATGCCAATGTAACTCACATTGGCATTTTTTGGTTCTTATTTTAATAATAAATTTGATGTGCCGTTTTGAAGGTACTTAAATGAAGTTGCACTAATTCAGGTAGAGCTTGATATCCTCCAGCCAAGACAAACATCAGTGGAATTTGATGCTTTTTAGCCAGTCGAAAAATCATCTCATCCCGTTTTTCGATCAACTCTGTAGTAAACCAAGAAGAGCCACAAGGGTCATCTTGATGACAGTCCATACCAGCCTGATAAATAATTAGATCGGCATTCCATTCAATTGCTCTTTTAAAGGCTTGGTGAATGGCAAGAATATATTGGCTAAAGTTACCATTATGCTTATGTATATGACAGGTTTCAGAGCGTTCGTAGGTTGGGCAGCCAAACGCAAGACCATAAATACTATAATTAAATAAATTTTCGTATCGCTTGGTAAATTCAGCTGTTCCATTTCCCCCGTGTTGATCACAATCAAGTACAAAAATCCGCTTATTGGGAAATTTTTGGGCGATGAGTGCTAAGCCATTAAACGTACAAAATGAGCTGCCGAAGTCATAAATTGCATGGTGGAATCCTTGGGCAATATTGGCAGAAATTTGATGTTTCCACGCCAATTCAGCCGCAAGAATTTGACCTGCATTAATTTGATATACAGCATCACGAAGTTGGGTATTCCATGGTTTAAAACCTTGAAATGTCGCCATTTTTTCAGGTGTACCCGTATGAAAGGCATCAACATATTCAGGAGCATGTAATTGCTTTAAACTCTCTATTGATAGAGGATGAGGCTCATGAAAATTTGCTATGCCCAAGGGTTTTAATGCCTCAGCCACCGCAGTTAATTTCTCCATACTATTGGTATGAGTTTGTGCGAAGTACTGCGGAGAGTAACAAACCTGAAGCATGGGATTAACCTTGAATCTGCATTAAAGCAATATCACGTAACTGTTGGAGTTGTGTCGTTCCTGGACTAAATAAGCCATTATCAACTTGCTGTTTATAATGTGTTGTAAAAGCTCGTTCACGATTTTCTGGTGAAACAGCTAGGGTTGTGAGACGTAAAAACCAAAAACCATTGATTGCAGAATAAGGCATAATGTAACCCTTGAATTTCTGATTAGGTGATTTTTCTTGAATGAGCGTGCGGTCATAATTCACAGAAAATAATGATCCCGCGGGTAAGCAAACGCCGTTCATTAAGACGGGTTTCAAGCTAATACAGGAATGATTATCTCCCATGTTTAATTTTTCTAATAAAATGGGTTGTTGTTGATCATCGATAAAAATATTGATTTCACCTTGTCTAAGCATGCGACCATGCGCGATTTTAAGGAAGAAATTTTCCGCCATGGGGCATGAACCGACTTTAGGTTTTTCTTCTAAAGCTTTTAATTCCACCAGACCTGTCTGAATAGAACTTCTGGGTAAAATAATATCAGCAATTAGCTCGCAAAGAAGTTTGCTTTCCTCAAGTTTTGCGTAGGACGAAATCTCACGGAGTTTTTGTTGCAGTTTAATTTGTTGCTGTATTTCAAGCTTAAGCTCTTCAGGCGTTGAGTCTGGGAGCGAATGTACCGCATGATTTTGATCTAAATTATGCCAATCAGAGATTGAAAACTGTGACTGTTCAAGCAGCGTTTTGAGCGCCTTGGTTTCAAATTGGTTAAACAGTTTTAAATCAGAAAAATCTTGAGGCAATCGAGTGGTATTAATGTATTCAGCCAATACACGGGTGGCTTGTGTATAACCACAACCTCTACGTTCGGTTTGATGTGAAAAATGCTCGTTGAGCATTTCGGTAAGTTTAGAGGATAGCGGATGAATATGTTGTTTGAATAATTGAATAATTTCGTGATCTGTTTCGCTCATCCTTGCCTCATTTTTATGGATAAAAGTCATTTTGATGGACATCTGTTTAAATGAAATGTCCGATTTATTCTCAAGTCTTATTAGAGATTTATAGTGTTATACAATATCAAAAAAATGTTTAAATAAAATGGCTTATAGTATTTTTTATTCGTTATATTGGGTGATTTTTATCCCTTCGTTACTGATATGGTATAAAAAACCAGCCTCGAAAGGCTGGCTGTTTGTATGAGTTAATATTGAATTAACTCTTAAGATTTGGCTGACTTGCAGACACTTCGACTGCTTCACTCCCTTCTTTAAGCAATTCATCCGTCAATTGCTCAGGAGCTTTGGCTTTTTTCTTATCTTTTTTGTCCTTGTCTTTTTTCTTTTTTTTCTTTGGCGCTTCTTCAATTTCTGCACCATCTTCAATGGCTTGCCAATATTCCAATTGTTCCATGACCGCTGCGTAGATTGAACCTTTGCTATAACGACTTTTTTTGTCGAGTGTGCCTACTGGTCGAGCCATTAAAATTTCAAGAGCTTGATCAATGGTTTCAATTGCATGAATATGGAACTGACCTTGTTCAACGGCTTCACGGACATCAAGACGTAACATTAAATGCTGCATGTTTTGACGCGGAATAATGACCCCTTGTTTACCCGTGAGCCCTTGTAGTTTACAGGCATCGAAGAAGCCTTCAATTTTGGCATTGACGCCGCCAATAGGTTGTACTTGACCTAATTGGTTCATAGAGCCAGTAATTGCCCATGACTGATCAATTGGTAATTGGCTAATTGCAGAAATGAGTGCAGACAGTTCAGCAACAGTCGCGCTGTCGCCATCAACCTGACCATAACTTTGTTCAAAGGCGAGGGCAGCAGAGAAATGGAGTATTTGTTCACGCCCAAAATGTGCTTTTAAGAAGCTCGACATTAAGAGCACGCCTTTGGCATGTAATGAACCACCCAGTTCGACACTGCGTTCAATGTCAAGAATATCGCCACCGCCTTGATATACGGAGGCTGTTAGGCGAGAAGGCAAGCCAAATTCAACATCTGCATAGTGAATGACGGATAAAGCATTAATTTGACCAAGACGATGCCCACGTGTTTCGATCAGTTGTGTCCCACGGGAGAGATCTTGCCAATACAGTTCACGCAAATAGCCTAAGCGATACTGACGATGTTGTAAGGCAGTATTAATATGTTTGTCAGCTACAATTTTATCGCCTGCTTGTACAGCATGATGGTGAGCTTCACGAATTAGGTCACCCAAAGTCAACGCATGGAGCGAGAGGGAGCTTTGGTCTTCGGCTTGGCGGCTCGAATCTGTGAGCAAAGCAGCCAAGGCTGAGCGATCAAAAGGTAATAATTTATCAGCTTGCACATAATCTGCAATCAACTGCATATAAGCTTGTTCATTGGCGTCATTACGTTGCAGTGTGTCGGTAAAATCGGCACGAATTTTAAATACACTACCGAGTTCAGGTTCGAGTTCCAAAATTTCGTAATAGACTTCGGGTTCTGCCAACAAAATAACTTTGATATTCAGCGGTATTGCTTCAGGTTCAATTGAAATGCTGCCCGTAAGCGTTAACATATGCTCTAGCGAGGAAAGCTTTAATTTCCCAGATTTGAGCGCACGCTTTAAACCTTGCCATGCATAAGGTTGTTCCAGTAATTGTTCTGCTTCAAGCATGAGGAATCCCCCATTGGCTTTATGCAATGCGCCTGGGCGAATTAACGTGAAATCAGTGGTGATGGTACCATGTTGCGTGAGCTGTTCGACATGACCCAGTAAGTTGTAATGGGTTGGGAAGTCTTCAAAAATGACTGGTGCACCACTATTGGGCTTATAGGTGACAATAATATTGGCTTGGTAGCGCGCAGGTACTCTGCTAAATAGCCCTGGTGTAAAGTCATCTTCTTCTTGCTCAAGTACAATTTCGACATTGTTAATAATGTCTTCTGCATAAAGCTTTAAGTATTCGGCTAAACCCTCAACTTTAGAAAATTTGTTGAGTAATAGATCAATACGCGGTATGACCACTTGATTGGCAATCTCACGATTCAGTTCTTGAACTTTGTCACGCGCGTCATCTTCCAAATCGCCTAAGTGCAGACCTAAACGCTCGAGCTTTTTATCCATATAGCGCATGTTTGAGACAATTTCTGCGCGTTGCTTGCTATTTAATGCATCCAGATCCTTTTGCGACATCTCTTGTAATTGATCGTCTTTAAATTGCACAGGGATAAAGCAGTGCTCATCATGGCGTGTGACTAATTTTAAGCTGAGTTCTTCGCCTTCTTTGGTCAATTCAACCAAGGCTTGTTGTTGCTCATCACCTGTTTGTTGGCGAATCAGTTCAATACGATTGTGATAGGTTTCAGTTGTAAAACGACGTTCAAGTTGCTTTAAAATGGTTTGCCATGTTTGGTGCAGTAGAGCCTGAAATTTCGGTGCTTGCCCCGCAGGAAGTTGAAGTGCAATCGGTTGGCGAGATGACTTGAAATTATTGACATAAATCCAATCATTAGGTGTCGGCATGGTTTTAGCGTGTTGTTGCAACAGGCGTTTAACCATGGTGCGTTTACCTAAACCCGCAGTACCTACAGCAAAAATGTTATAGCCAGAATAGGGTAAGGCAATACCAGCCTCTACAGAAGCACGTGCACGGTCTTGTCCAAGAAAATTATTGAGCGGTTTAATACGTTTTGTTGAAGTCGGGATATTGGTTAAATTCGGAATATGCGTGAGTTGTTCTGATTTTAAACGTGTTTGATTGAGCGTGTTTTGAATTTCGGTTTGCTCGAAGGCGGTAATCAGGTGGTTTTGCGGATCTCGTGCTTTATTATTTGAAAGGTTGGTGGATAAAGAAGAATTCATCTGTTCAAGTTTTTGGGTCACTGTGAAATCCAAAACAAAATATTGCGGTAGAGGTTTAAGGTATACAGGTTTAGTGGAAAAATTCAAGCAAAGCCGCTGTTTTTCTCATCAAAATACCGCAATCATTTCATAAATACTGTTGAAACCCGAGCACTTAAACGGTTGAATAGCACACATGATTTTTTGTAGAAAATAATAACCGAATGACAACTCAAGCAAATGGATGGAAAGCTGCATTTCAGGCATTTCTCGATCGGCGAGCAGCAATTATGTTGTTCCTTGGTTTTTCAGCAGGTATTCCAATCTTACTGATCTTCTCTAGTCTGTCTTTATGGCTTGGTGAAGCAGGTATTGAAAAAAGTGCCGTGACTTTTTTTAGTTGGGCGGCTCTGGGCTATTCTTTTAAGTTTGTTTGGGCTCCCTTAATTGATGAACTTCCTGTTCCATTTTTAACCAAACGTTTGGGGCGTCGCCGTGCATGGCTGTTGATAGCGCAATGTCTCATTATTTGTGCCATTTGTGTTATGGCATTTTCAGATCCTGCTTTAGGGCAAAGCTATTTGTATCAAATGGCAGCTGGCGCAGTCTTGTTAGGTTTCTCTGCGGCAACACAAGATATTGTCATTGATGCCTACCGTATTGAGTTGGCAGAAACCGAAATGCAGACGGTTTTGGCATCGACCTATAATGCAGGTTATCGCATCGGGATGATTGTGGCGGGTGCTGGAGCGTTGTTTCTAGCAGCCTCTTTAGGTACGGCGAAGGGCAATTATATTTACACTGCGTGGAAAACAACTTATCTCGCCATGGCAGCGGTGATGTTGGTGGGTATTCTGACTACCTTGATTATTCGAGAACCTCAGGTCCATCGTGTTTATAAAGAATATCAACGTTCAGATTATTATCGTTTGGTCATGGTGTTCTTTATTGCTGTGATTAGTTTTGTCTTGTCCTATATTTATTCAGGGACTTTAATTGAAACTTTGGTTGCATCTTTGGCGATCAAAGATTCATTTCTACTGTTTTGTTTTGAGGCATTACGTTTTCTGGCTTCAGGGGCTATAGCGCTGATTGTCGGTGCAGTGTTAGTCAAAATGGGTGCAGTCAATAAGCAAATGGCATTTGAAACGTGGGTCAATCCGATTGCGGATTTCTTCAAACGTTATGGGGTGAAGCTTGCTTTAGTTCTATTGTTATTGATTGGTTTTTATCGTATTTCCGATATTATTGCTGGTGTGATTTCCAATGTCTTTTATCAAGATCTGAATTTCACCAAAGAGCAAATTGCTGAAGCCGTGAAAATTTACGGTGTCATTTTTAGCCTTTTGGGTGGTTTCTTAGGCGGTTTATTGGCGCAGCGGATGAATATCATGAAACTGATGTTCGTTGGTGCCATTCTTGCAAGTTCAACCAATCTCATTTTTATTGGCTTGGTCAAATCAGGTCAACCTTTGCAGCAAGTCGACGTTTCGATTGGTGCACAGCATTATCAAGTGCAGGCAGATGAAGTGGGTTATTGGAAGCTGAATGTTCCAGCTCAAGTGTTGAATCAATCTAATCAAATTCATGCTTCAGTTGCATTTGCTGATAAATCTGATGAAAAATCATCTGTAGAGATGCCTTATTTAATGGGTTCAGCGGCTAAAGCCATTATCTTATTTCCGTTAACTGCGGATAATGCTTTAAGCCCGAAAGAGGTTCAGCAATCCGTTGTGGTGAAAGGTCAAATTCAAGGTGTTGATGCTGCTCAGTTACAGCCAGAGCAACCTGTCAGCTTGTGGTTAGATGGTCAGCAATATCCTGCAAAACTAGATGCTCAAGGTATTTTTAGTGGGGCCATTGATGGCAAGTTATTAGAACATGCCAAAAACAAACAGGTGACAGCTCAATTAAATACGCTAGATGCTTCTGCATCAGTCAAGGTCAATCATCCTTATCAAGTATCTAGCCAACAATCTGCTTTGGAGTTGACGATAGACCCGATACTTGCTTCAGCAGATTCAAAGCAAGATGTGAAAATTACAGGTAAGGTGATTAAGTCGTATAGTACGTTATGGCTCTATTTTGCCATTATTGTCGACAATTTGGCTTCTGGATTGGCAGGAGCGGCATTTATTGCTTTTCTTTCTAGTTTGACGAGTGTTTCTTTTACAGCCGTTCAATACGCTATTTTTAGTTCACTGATGACTCTTACGCCTAAAATTTTAGGAGGGTATTCGGGTACTATAGTAACAAACATTGGTTATCCAAAATTTTTCCTGATGACCACTTTAATTGGAATTCCAATTTTAATTCTGGTGGTTTGGGTTGCGAAGTTACTTCGGGACCATCAAAACAAACAACTTCAACTGAAGGATGAATAATATGCGAATGCTCCATACTATGCTACGTGTAGGCAATTTAGAACAGTCATTAAAGTTCTATACCGAAGTGCTAGGTATGACTTTGCTCCGTAAACGTGATTATGAAGAAGGTCGTTTCACACTGGCATTTGTTGGTTATGGCGATGAAGCCAATAACACAGTGCTTGAATTGACACATAATTGGGATACCGATCAGTACGATTTAGGTAATGCTTATGGTCACATTGCAATTGGGGTTGAAGATGCCTATAAAGCATGTGAAGAGATTAAAGCACGTGGCGGTAAAGTTGTACGTGAAGCAGGCCCAATGAAAGGTGGCGTTACCGTGATCGCTTTTGTTGAAGATCCAGACGGTTATAAAATTGAGTTGATTCAGCAAGATTCAAATGCACGTAATAACTAAGCATCGTGTTATTGATTAACTAAATATTGAATATAGCAGTTGAAAAGCTAGCAATATTTAAATAGCCCAGTAAGATGAAGTTGACCTACGGGTAAAATTTGTCTACTGGGTTTTATTTCATCTTTACTTTTTAAAATATATATAACAGGACGTTAAGCAATGAACATGCTCAAGCTTCTTGCCTTGGATCGATTCACTTTACTCTTAGTTGCCATGGTTATACTGGCATCTTTTCTTCCTGTTTCTGGTTCGGCCGCTCATTTTTTCAGTGTGATTACTACAATCGCAATTGCAATTTTATTCTTCTTTCACGGTGCGAAACTTTCCCGTGAAGCCATTGTTCAAGGGCTTATGCACTGGAAGTTTCATGTATTGGTGTTTGTATTCACCTTTGCGGTATTTCCAATTCTAGGCTTAATTGCAAAACCTGTACTGTTGCCAATGCTGGGGCAAGAACTGTATTGGGGTTTCTTGTTCATGTGTTTCCTCCCTTCGACGGTACAATCTTCTATCGCATTTACTTCAGTTGCCAAAGGTAACGTTGCCAGTGCGGTGTGTAGTGCTTCATTTTCCAATATCATTGGGATGTTTATTACCCCTGTATTGGTGAGTGTGTTTATTTTGGGCAAATCGGAACATGAATTTGATCCTACAGCATCCATCATTCAAATTACTTTATTGTTGTTGCTGCCGTTTGTATTGGGACAACTGTTTCGGCCACTCGTTTACCCTCATATGATGAAAGTACCGCGCTTGGTTAAAAGTTTTGATCAAGGTACTATTTTGATGGTGGTTTATGGTGCTTTCAGTAGTGCAGTCGTTGCGGGGCTGTGGAACGAAGTCAGCTGGCAAACCATGTTGATTTTAGTTTTGGCATGTTCGGTGTTTTTAACGGTAATTATGTTATTGGCGTATTATTTGCCGAAATTATTCGGTTTTAACCGTAAAGACCAAATTGCGATTTTCTTTTGTAGTTCAAAAAAGACTTTAGCGAGCGGTGTTCCAATGGCGCAAATTCTATTTATTGGTCAGCCTTTAGGGATGATTGTTCTACCCATTATGATCTTTCACCAAATACAGTTGATGGTGTGTGGCATTATCGCGAATCGTTGGTCTAAACAAAATCCTGATGAAAGCGGAGAATAGTTCGCTATCTAAATTTATTTGGCGTATAATACCGTCCACTTGTTGTGCTTAGCTCTGACGGTATCCGTCTCGGTGGGCCAAGAGAATGGTCTGTTGTGGTATTGACCTGCTTTAATTTAAAGCTTTCCTTGCAATATGCAAGAGCGGTCAATTGCGATGACAGCATAAGCCTTTCTTACACTTAGGAGTAATCGACCATGCGCGCCGATATTCACCCAAAATATGAAAAATTAGTAGCAACTTGTTCTTGCGGTAACGTAATTGAAACTCGTTCAGCTGTTGGTAAAGAAGCTCTTTACCTAGACGTATGTTCTGCATGCCACCCATTCTACACTGGTAAGCAAAAGAACGTTGACACTGGTGGTCGTATCGACAAATTCAAGCAACGTTTTTCTGGTATGTCTCGTTCTATCAAACGCGACTAATATCCCAGTTGAAAAAAACGAGCCATTGGCTCGTTTTTTTATGTCTGTAGAAATCTTAAAAATTCTACAAAAGTACAAGACCTATTGGTCTTGTACATCAATTAAATGATCCAGTTTTTTCTGGAAGTAATCACCTTGCAAATAGCGAGCTTCAACATTCCATGCATTGGCGAACATCGTCATATTATTCAGCTCGCGTAATAACATTTGCGTTGCTTTAATTTCATGGAAATGGTTAAGGCGTTCTTGTAAATCTTCTGTAGATTTGTCTGAATCGAGCATTTTCGCTAGCTGAGGATGCAATGTGACATGATTAATACTCATCTGATTCAAAATAGATTCACTATAAATCGAGTTACCAAATTCACGTAATGAGATGTCTGCACCACTCTGAATTAACTGAGCTGTATATTTCTGCGCATCATTCAAGTTCTTGGCAATATCTTCTTCAGCGAATTGTAAAATGAGAGGATGGCTTTGTTTACTGCCCACAATCGTAATCAATTTAGCAATAAATGCAGGGAATGTGCGGTCAGAGAATAGAACTTCTTTGTTTAAATTGACGATGATTTTGGCATCAGGGTATTGGGTAATAAAGTTATGTAATTGTTTACACGCTTCAACCAAAATCCAGCGATCCAGTTTAATCGAGAATTCTGGGTCATCAGCGAGTTCACGAATTGATGTGATATCTTGCCAAGCATTGTTGTAAATGAAGCCGCTAGTGACTTCATAGGTGTATAGATTACTGTCTTGTTTGTCATAGAGTTGCTGATATTTAAGGTGAATTTCACCACGCTCTAAACTCTTTTGCAGTGCTTTTAATAAGCTAGAGTGCTCTTGCGGATTCAAATTAAGACTAGAATCAATTAATTCAATATGGCTATTGGCTATTGGGTTAAGTTCAATATTATTTTGTTGTTGTCCTGAAGGTAGAGCAGTGTTGTACGCCTGTTCTACTAATTGTTGGAATTGTTGCTCATCTTTTATATTCTGTTTAATGAGCGAGTATCCCATTCTTAAATTTAATGGAAAGGTTTGTTGGTTTACGCCTAATAATTGTGGCTTAGATAAAGCACCTAATCCAATCAGTTTAGATTCTAAAATATTTTCACTAGAACCTTGAAACAATCCTGCATATAAGGCAGGGTTAATTTTAAATAATGGAACATTGGTCTGTTCTTTTAAGAAGGCATGAATATTTGAAAAATAGCCATTTGAGGTTGCCCAGTCTTGCTGGAATATAGATTCAGGATAAGATGCAAGTGCAAAAAGCACCAGTGCATTGAAATCAGCAGGTTGCTTGGCAATGGTTCTATTAATGAGTTGATATGTATTAGGTTTTGCGGCAGGAGCTTCAACTTGAGTGATAATAGGCTGAGCAGTTGTAATGTTTTCACTTTGATTTAACTCAATCGTGATTTGTAGTGCATCATCTTCAGTTGCTGCTAAGAACTCAATTTTTAAAGGATTTGTTTGGGCATGACTATTGAGCGTAGTGAGCTCGAAACGACCTTGATCTAATTGCCCTTGCGAGATTTTCTTAAAACGGAGTTTAAAATCATTCAGATCTTGAGGCTGCAAGACATCTAATAAAGGTAAGCCAATAATTTCGTCTTCACTTTTTAAACCAAAGAGATGAAGGTATTCCTGATTGGCCTCTATATGAATCCCTTCTTGAATAATTGCAACAGCTTTATTGCTTTCGCTCACCCATGCCTGTGCCTGGGTTTGCACATTTTCAAGTTCTTGCATGAGATGCTGCTGGCCTTGATTCAGGCGACTAAACGAGAGTGCGCGCAATAAAGACAAGTAGAATCGATCAGGATAATCAAGATTGGCGACATCGTAGACACCTTTTCGAATATAAGTGACATATTGATTCGGTTCATAATCATCAGGTTTAAGCAAAATGAGCGGTAATTCAGGTTGCTTAGATAGGCGGATAAGGCTTAATGCTTGTTCATATTTCAAATCGTATGCACGACCAAAAATAACAATATCCCAGTTTAAATGAAGTTGTTTTTCAAAAGTTTGTAAGTCATCCAATAAAAAAGCATGTACCTGATGTTCACTTGTCGTTAATAAATCACAAATTTTATTAAAACGAATCTGGTTATCATCGATTATGAGTAAACGAGTTTCCGTACGTTTTAACTTTTTAGACAATAGTGGATTTCTCACTTCAATGCTTCCCATAAATCATGATTCTTTATTTCATTGGTTTGTTTTTGAATAAAATTTTCGATCAAATGTTCTTGCTGATCATTCAGTAATTCAAAATCGAACCGCATAAAACTTTGCGTAATTAAATGTGCTTTTAGCAAATAGACTTTCAGTTCATCTTGTTCTAAGCGTAAATGAATCGTTTGTTTTTCTCTGAATAAGTGTGAACCAGGCAAAATAAGGGTGGTTGATACTTCATTCAATTCGGCTGTTTGAACCAATAAGGCCGGATAGTAATTGCCCGTATTACGATCACTCTTCACATAGACTGCACAAGGGAAAATATCTTGAGCGAGCATTTCAAGTCCGAGTTCAAGACTTTTCTCGGTAGACTGTTTAATCCAGCGCACAACGCCACCGCGCCATTCACTTTGTGCATTTTCCTGCACAAGAATAAATTCACCTGTTTTTAAATTTTTTGGAGTATTTCCAGACCACTTAATACGGTAGCCATTGACACTAATATCAAGCACTTCGGCAGGGTAAATTTGCTTCGCTTCGCGATCTAAAGTTTTAATATTGCTCGTACTTAATAGATTATTATCATTCATAGAGCTAAAAATATTACTTTCAGATTGCAAGCCGTAATGCGCATCTAGATCCAGTGTTTCATTAAAGTTTTTGCCCTTCGATAAATAGAAATGGGCAACATTTAAGCCGAAGCAGATATGCAATTGAGCAGAATATTCATAACGCTCATGGCGGCGCTCAGCATTCCCTGTAAGTAAGCTATGAATATGGAAGTGTAAAGCAGGGGTGAGGAAAATTTTCTCATTCCGAGATAGATATTCACCATGCTTACCTTGAGCTTCTGTAAGGTGGTCTAATAAATTTTGAGTAGAAATATAAATCGTTGGATTAAAACTACTATTTTGATGCGCATTAAATACAGGTGGGTGGTCTAATGAAGTATCTACAATATAGCGTGATAAGGTGGTTTCTTTAGGTAAAACCTGTATTAACTTTGCCCAATCGTAACTGCATAAGAATAACCCCTGAATTTCAGATGGTCGAATCTGATGCGGGTTTAAGATATCTAAAAGAATAATTTGTGCATAGATTTGACCAATCGTTTGTAGTTGGTGCTGTGTACCTTGCAATTGATTAATGTTGGTTTGATTAAAATTATGTTGAATGGCACTTTCCATTAACTGGTGGGTCACTAACCATTGACCAGACAGTGGATTGGTATACAGAATTTGTTGTTGATACAGGAGTTGAGCAAGCTGCTGTAAACCATAATAACTTGAGAGAATACGTGCAGTTTGTAAATTTTTCTTTTGACTAAACGCAAAAAGGGAGAACTTTTGCTGATTCAGTTGTTGGTCACAGCGTTTCGCAATATCAATATATGTCTTTGCGAAACAACTACGTAATAGCATGGCCAATTCAATAATATGGTCATTCCGATCTGTAGTGATTAGACCTTGATTAAAAAAATGTTTTTCTAAACTGGTTAATACATTTTCAATCGTAGGATGAATAGCATGAATTAAATCAAAACGCAGAGTTTCGCTACATTGAAGTTCAGAAATTTCAAGTAGGGCATTAAATAGCGCACGAGAAGAGTCACCTAATTGTAAAATAGATAAATTGGACACCCAATCCTGAATGTCCGTCACCGTGCTTTGGCAAAAACTCAATTTATCCAACTTTAATTCAGTTGGTGTTTGAAACATTTCTGCGGTGCTCATATTCATAATTGTTATTTAACTCAGAAAGTTGAAACTCCAAAAAGCGGTGTTTTGTTTTTTTCGCCCGCAATTTCCCTGACAAGTTTAGGTACCAAATAGCCTGGTAAGCTTGCTAAAACCTCTTTGTAAATTTCATCAATTTCGTTTGATTCTAAGTCAAAATGCTGTGCCCCTTTGACTTTATCTAAAACGTGTAAATAGTAAGGCATGACCCCAGCATTAAATAGCCTGTAGCTTAATTCAACTAGAATCTGTGCAGAATTATTAACCCCATTTAATAACACTGACTGATTTAAAACAGTGATTTGATTCTGAACCAAAGTTGCAAGTTTGGCACAAGTAAAATCATCTAATTCTGCTGCATGATTTGAGTGTATCACCAGAATTATGCGTAGCCTACTGTTTTTTAATAAAGAAACAAGCTCTTCGTCGACACGGTTGGGGATTACAATAGGAACTCGTGAATGAATTCTCAAAAATTTAATTTGCGGAACAGATTCTAGACGTTCCAACCATAGTTTTAATTTACGATTTGATAAAGTCAGCGGGTCACCACCACTTAAAATGACTTCATTCACATCTGGTTGGCTTTCGATATAATCACGAATATTGATCCAATCATCATTTTTAGGCAGATTTTCTTGATATGGAAAATGTCGGCGAAAACAATAGCGGCAATGGACTGCACATGCACCTGTTAAGGTAAGCAAAAAACGCGATTTATATTTATGTAATACGCCTGGCTGCTGGTTGGCTTGTTCTTCACCCAGTGGATCGGTTACAAATTCGGGATGATCATTTAATTCTAAATGATGAGGGAGGACTTGCAGTAAAAGTGGGTCGAGGACATCACCAGTGTTCATTTTTCCGACGAACGCACGCGGAACACGTAATTTGAACTGTTCAGAAGCCAAGATTGCCCCTGATAATAATTGGTCTGGTGATAACTGGAGCGTCTCTAGCAACTCTAAAGGATCTGTTATTAAGTCACTCAGTTGAGTTTGCCAGTTTTGCTCTTGATACAAATAGTTTATCATGCCACGTGTTAAAAATAGTGCTAGTCTAGCATTAATAGACTATTCTAGCATGAACAGATTTTAAGTTAGCAAGTTTGGAGTGTGCCAGTCATGGCCAATTATTCTACAAATGATTTCAAGCAGGGCCTTAAGGTTATGCTTGATGGTAACCCATGTTCAATCATGGAGAACGAATACGTAAAACCTGGTAAGGGCCAAGCGTTTAACCGTGTTAAATTACGTAACCTTAAAACAGGTAAAGTCTTAGAAAAAACCTTTAAGTCAGGTGATTCTCTTGAAGGTGCAGACATTGTTGAAGTAGAAATGAACTACTTATACAACGATGGCGAACTATGGAACTTCATGGATCCTGTAACTTTTGAGCAAATCGCTGCTGATAAAACAGCAATGGGCGATGCTGCAAAATGGTTAAAAGACGATTCAAATGAACTTTGCACAATTATGTTGTTCAATGGCGTGCCATTAAATGTAAATGCGCCGAATTTCGTGGTTTTGAAAATCGTTGAAACTGATCCAGGTGTACGTGGTGATACTTCTGGCGGTGGTGGTAAACCAGCGAAATTGGAAACTGGTGCTGTAGTACGTGTTCCATTATTCGTACAGCAAGAAGAAAGCGTTCGTGTAGATACTCGTACGGGTGATTATTTAGAACGTGCATAATGGTTTAAAAATAGACTATTATCGAAGGGATGATGAAAATCATCCCTTTTTTTATGCCAAAGTCGTAGTGGCAGACTAAAGTATAAGGAGTAAAGTCGACAAGGAATTCGGCAGAGATAACGCGAATAAGAAACCAAACTGCATAATAATCTTAAATGAGGTCATGAATGGATACGATTCAACGAAAATCTACGCTCCCCTCCAAACTTATCTGGAGTTTAGTCGCGATTATAGGCGCGGTATCTTTTGGAATATTAGCGGTTAGTCGCGGTGAGCATGTTAATGCAGTTTGGCTAGTTTTAGCAGCTATCTGTGTATACAGCATTGCTTATCGTTTTTATAGCTTATTTATTGCAACCAAAGTTTTTGAACTTAACCCAAGACGGTTAACCCCAGCCCATCGTTTAAATGATGGTTTGGACTACGTCCCAACCAATAAATATGTTCTTTTTGGTCATCATTTCGCTGCAATTGCAGGTGCAGGTCCTTTAGTTGGACCTATTTTAGCGGCACAAATGGGGTACTTGCCTGGTACTATTTGGCTGTTAGTGGGTGTTGTTCTTGCAGGAGCTGTTCAAGACTTCTTGGTTTTGTTTATTTCAACCCGTCGCGATGGACGATCACTGGGTGAAATGGCCAAGCAGGAGTTAGGTTCATTTGCAGGTATTGTGGTCATGCTTGGTGCGCTTGGCGTAATGATCATTATTTTGGCTGTATTGGCTTTGGTGGTGGTAAAAGCACTTGCGCATAGTCCTTGGGGTGTATTCACTATTGCTGCAACAATACCGATTGCGTTGTTCATGGGTATTTACATGCGTTACTTGCGCCCAGGCAAGATTGCAGAGGTTTCAATCATTGGTTTTGTATTGATGATGGCGGCAATTGTTTATGGCGGTAATGTTGCTGCAGATCCATACTGGGGACCATTCTTTACGTTAACAGGCATACAGTTAACGTGGTGTTTGATTATTTACGGTTTTGTCGCTTCTGTTTTACCTGTGTGGTTATTGTTAGCGCCGCGTGATTATTTATCTACGTTCTTGAAAATCGGGGTAATTGCAGGACTTGCAGTCGGTATTATGGTTGCAATGCCGATGTTAAAAATGCCTTCAGTGACGCATTTTGTTGATGGTACTGGTCCAGTATTCGCGGGTTCAATGTTCCCATTTCTCTTCATTACCATTGCTTGTGGTGCAATCTCAGGTTTCCATGCTTTAGTTTCATCAGGAACTACGCCTAAATTGATCGATAACGAAGTAAATATTCGTGTGATTGGTTATGGCGGCATGTTGATGGAATCATTTGTTGCCATTATGGCAATGATTTGTGCGACTGTGCTAGAACCTGGAGTGTATTTTGCAATTAATGCACCTGCTGCTGTACTGGGTACGACGGTAGAATCCGCAGCAGAGGCAGTACGAAATTTAGGCTTTGTGGTAACACCTGAAACCTTAAGTTTACTTGCAAAAGAAGTGGGCGAAACGACGATTCTTTCGCGTACGGGCGGTGCGCCGACTTTTGCGATTGGTATGGCACACATCATTACGGAAATCTTTAATAACCGTTCGATGATGGCTTTCTGGTATCACTTTGCGATTCTATTTGAAGCCCTGTTTATTTTAACTGCGGTAGATGCGGGTACACGTGCATGTCGTTTTATGGTGCAAGATACAGTAGGGATTGTGGTTCCTTCACTTAAAAACACACACAATTTCTTTGGAAACATGGTCGGTACAGCAGTTGCTGTTGCAGGATGGGGTTTCTTCGTTTATCAAGGCGTTGTTGATCCGCTCGGTGGTATTAATAGTTTATGGCCGTTATTTGGTATTGGTAACCAGATGTTGGCGGCTATGGCGTTGATATTGGGTACTGTCATTCTGTTTAAAATGAAGAAAGAGAAATATGTTTGGGTCACCATTATCCCGACAGTTTTCTTAATCATTACCTGTATGACGGCAGGCTGGCAAAAAATCTTCCATGAAAATCCAAAAATTGGTTTCTTAGCACAAGCGGATAGATTCTCAGCTGCTATTGCCAAAGGTGAGATTTTAAAACCAGCAAAAACATTTGAAGAAATGCAAACGATTGTGTTATCGAATCAAATTAATGCTGCACTTTGTGCATTCTTTATGATTGTGGCGGTGGTGATGATCTTTGCTGCGATTGGCGTGATTCGCCGTGCATTGGCAAGCCCAGTGCCAACAGTCCATGAAGCGCCAGCTGTGTATGCAGATCCTGAAGAAGTGACTATTTCTAAGTCACATTAATGTTTTGTGATATGACTTTGCAAGTAAATAAGCTGAGGTGAGTAAGATGAATCTTAGATTTGCTAAAGGTGGTAAAACGGTGATTTATAAAATCATCAAGATGACCATCATGTCGCAGAAAGACTTAATTTTTTCGCCAAAAAATTGGTCCAGAATTGCAACATTGTGGCAGGGTTTACAACAAAGCTTTCGGTTAATGGTCGGTGTTCCAGATTATGAAAATTATGTGGAACACATGAAAAAGCATCATCCAGATTTAGCTCCAATGGATGCGAAAACCTTTTACCGTCATTGTGTAGATGCTCGTTATCCAACGGCAGGTGGCAATTTAAAGAAATGTCCGTGTTAATGGACATCTAGAAAGCCACTGATTCCTTTGGAAAAAGTCAAAAACGGTGTATGTTAATCATGCGCCGTTTTTTTATTGGGGAATATTGGTGATTTGGGCAAAACAGAAAGAAGAGCAGCACTTAGCAGAAGACACACGAAAAATAGATGCCAAAATTCAAGCCTATGCCAGTAAAGTTCAGACTTTTTTGACTCAGATCAATCGAATTATTTTAGATAAAGAGCAACAAACTAAATTAGCGCTGAGCTGTTTGTTGGCAGGTGGGCATGTACTTTTTGAAGATTTACCTGGTTTAGGCAAAACCACACTCTCTAGTGCTTTGGCGCATATTGCAGGACTCAAGTTTCAACGTATTCAGTTTACCAATGATATGTTGGCGAGCGATGTAATTGGCATCAATATGTTTAATCAAAAAGAGCATCTGTTTGAGTTTAAACAAGGCCCAATTTTTACTCAAATCCTCTTGGCTGATGAAATCAATCGCTGTAGCCCGAAAACGCAAAGTGCTTTATTAGAGGCGATGGAGGAGGGTGCGGTTACTGTCGATGGGATTCGTTATGCCTTACCGCAACCGTTTTGGGTGATTGCAACACAAAACCCGCTATTTCAGAGTGGAACATACGCCTTACCTGAATCGCAGCTAGATCGCTTCTTAATGCGGTTGTCTCTGGGCTATCCTTCACGTTCAGCAGAGAAGTTGTTATTACAGCAAGATTCACGACAAGTTTTAATTTCTACTTTGGCGCAAGTGTTTCAGCAAGATGAAATATTGCAATTACAACATTTGGTGCAGCAGGTTTATGTGGGTGATGTTGTTATGGATTATCTTCTAGATTTGGCACAAGAAAGCCGTAAAGGGCGTCACGGGTTATCAACACGCGGGCTATTGGCATTAAAAAAAGCAGCACAAGCACATGCTTTAATTGAACAACGTAGTTTTGTTACAGCGGATGATGTGCAAGCCGTTTTTGTTGCGGTTACGGCTCATCGAATAGGTCTCAGTGAAATTGAAACTGCACAACTGATGCGACAGATTCCAATCAGTTAATGGTAAGGAAATTTAAGTTGATTCAGTCATTATGGTTAAAATGGACGAAAAAAAGGTTTAGTTTTACGCGACAGAAAACATTGACGCAAAAAGATGTGTTGGTTTTTATGTATCAGCAGGGTTACTTATATCTAGTGTTGATTTTAATTACCTTTATTGCGGGTGTGAATTATGCCAATAACTTAATTCTTGGTTTTTGTTTTCTGATTAGTGCCATTTTATGTATTAGTTTTTACATCACCTTTAAGCAGTTACACGGTTTGCAGATAGACGTTTCTTATACTGAACTTGGACAAGTGGGACAGCCTTTAATTTTAGAACTCTATTTCAAACAGCCTCAACCTCAAGCGCGATACTTGTGGATTAAAGTCGATGCACAGATGCATCAAATTATGTTTACAGACCTTCAACATCGTCATGCGGTCGAATTGAATCCCAACATACGAGGGGTATTTGAATATCCGACCATACAGCTTTTTTCAGTCTATCCTTTTGGATTGGTTCGTGCATGGACTTATATGTATTTGAAGGGACAGTCTTGGATTGCACCATATGCGAAGTATTCAGTCACGCAACAGCAGTTTTCGCGACAAGCGCAGGAATTAGATTTGGACGAATTTCGAGAGTTACGTGATTTTCGACAAGGTGATTCTATCCAAGCTGTTTCTTGGAAGCAGGTGGCGCGAGGACAAGGGCTTTATGTGAAAGTTTTTGAGCAACATGATGATTTACAGAGCATAGATATTGATTATCTACATATGCCGAGTACAGATCATGAAGAAAAGTTGAGTCTGATGATGGGATTAGTCGAGCAATGTGAGCAGCAGCAATACGCTTATCGCTTGCTTCTACCACATGCTGAACTGGTCAAGGGTGTTGGGGAGCAACAAATGTTGCAAGCTAAACGGTTGCTGGCACAGGCTTAAATAATGAAAAATACAGTCAACTCATCTGTCAAATTAACCATTTTATTAAGCTTAAGTTTAATCTTGATAGCGCAAGCTGTGTATTTGCCAATAATGCTTTCGGTACTTCTACTGATGACGATAGCAACGCTATATATTCATTTTAGGCAAACCGAATTACATGCTTTTTCAAAATTATGGACAGGTTTGGGGGTACTCACAGCACTTGCTAGTATCTATTTTAGCTATCGCACTTTTATTGGTATCGAAGCTGGGGTTGCGATATTAACTACGTTTCTTTTTGCAAAAGCCTTAGAAATTAAAAATACGCGTGATGTCATTATTATTTTTAATTTTGCTTTATTTGTAGCTGCGAGTTCATTTTTATTTAGCCAGTCTATCTGGATGGCCAGTATTGTACTTGCCTGTTTAGTGAGTAGTTTTATCGGGCTATATCGGCTTCAAACCTCAGGTTTTCAGCATCAAGATAGCATAGCAGCTGGGTTTAAGCAGGATTTAAAACATGTTGCAAAGTTCATAGGGCTTGCGTTTCCTTTTTTTGTGTTGTTGTTCTTATTTTTTCCACGCTTACCACCGTTATGGCATATCCCAATTCCTGAAAATAAAGCGGTTACAGGCATGAGTGATCGCATGTCACCAGGGGATATTGCGAAATTATCTCAGTCCAGTGCTTTAGCTTTTCGTATTTTGGGTGATATCTCGAAGCTACCCCCACGTTCAGAGTTGTATTGGCGAGCGATGGTGCTCGATCACTATGATGGTCAAACGTGGACCAGTAGCCCATTTAATCAGCAAAATTATAACTCTGAAAATCAGACACGATTGGTTCAGCACACGCAGTTTACATATCGATATTTAGCAGCGGATCCGCAGAGCAGTTGGGTAATGGGGCTGGATCAATCTATCCCGAATAACCCTCAATATTTTTTAAAAAATGATGGCAGTATCGTGCCAAATCGCGCTGTACAGTTGAATGAACCTATAGATTTACAGTGGTTGGGAAAAAGTGCTCTTGCTGATTTTGTTCAAGAGGATCCAACCTTTAGAAAAAGTACCACTAAATACCCAGCGGATTTGGATCTTCGCGCACAAAAATTAGCACAGCAATTATTTGAACAAGCAGGCCGTGATCCAGAACGATATATCCATCATGTTATTGACTGGTATAAGCACCAACATTTTGCATATACCCTACAACCTGGATTACTAGGACAGAACCGGATTGATGATTTTCTGTTTCAGTCTAAGCAAGGTTTCTGTGAACATTATGCATCGAGTTTTGCTTTATTGATGCGATATGTGAGGCTACCAGCACGTATTGTTGTGGGTTACCAAGGGGGAGAATTAGCACCCGATGGCAAAAGCTGGGAGTTAAGGCAGCTCGATGCTCATGCGTGGACAGAGGTGAAGTTGCATGGTAAATGGATGAGGATTGATCCGACCGCGATTATTGCACCACAGCGCATAGATACCGGAATGCAAAACTATATGGACGCTGAACAAAATGTATGGGGAACTGAACGATCTAATGTGAGTTATCAGCAGTATGCTTTACTAAAAAAAATGCGAATTTGGAGTGATTACGCAAGTTATCAGTGGCAAAGTAAGGTTGTTGGTTATAATACTGAATCACAGCAAAGTTGGTTAACTAAGTTGGGTGTTCGTTCAACTTATGCCATGGTTATGTTATTAGTCTTGAGTGTTTTATCTCTTTTAGCAGGGTATTTTCTTTTTATCTTTTATATAAAATGGAAAAATACCTCTGAAATTGACCGCTTACTTTGGCGGTTTTCTAAAAAATTACAACATAATTTACGTAAGCAGGAATTTGAAACAATCACTGTTTGGATGCGCCGTCTTAGTGATCAAATAGAAGAAGTGGATGATATCCAGATCTTGGAAAATATCGCGCATTTACACCGAAAGATTATGTATGCACCGAAGCATAGTGAGCAAGAGAAGGAACAATTTGCTGAAATGCTTAAAACTTGCACGTTTGTATTGAAAAATAAAAGAAAGATCTTGTCTAAGTGAAAAAAACTGAATATTATGCGTGGCATATAGGCGTATAGCTCAGTTGGTTAGAGCGCTACGTTGACATCGTAGAGGTCTCCAGTTCGAGTCTGGATATGCCTACCAAGACAAATAAAGGGTTTACAAGCAATTTCAACGACTTGTAAGCCCTTTTTTTATGGTTTGAGTTTTGTTGTTTTGCCTAGATATTTTAAAAAATAGTAGAAATAATTAATAAACTTCCCCAGAAATGCACCAAGAATTACACCAATGAAAATGCCAAAGCCCGTTAAAAGAGGCGATGTTTACCGTATTCAACTTCAAATTGATGGAAAACGTGTATCTTGCACCCGTGACACCAGTCGAGAATGTGAACAGTGGGCTGCAAAAAAAATATTAGAATCCAAAATAGCTGTCAGAGAAGAAGAGCAAGGGATTAAACCTAAATTTTCCTTTCGAGAGTTGGTTGATCACTACTACGAGCATGTTGGCCAATATAAAGAATCTAAAAGTTCCCGTAGTTGGATTAAAGGTCAGATTAGTATATTTGATGAAAAATTTGGTTTTCTGTCGGGTACGTCTGTGCATGACATTACGCCAAAGCAACTAACCAACTGGCGCAACCGCAGATCTGGAGAGGTTGGGGCGAATACGGTTTTAAAAGAGATCTCTTTTTATAGTGCTGTTTTTACGTATGCGCAAAAAGAGCTGTTTTTGATAGATGAAAACCCGTGGATGCTGATTACCAAGCCGAAGAAGCCAAAAGCACGATCGCGTCGTATTCATAAGTCTGAAATTGAGTTAATGCTGAAAGCTTTGGATTATGAAGTGGGGAATACGCCAGTTTTACCGCAGCATTATGTGGCATGGGGATTTTTATTTGCTTTGGAAACGGCTGTGCGTCGGGGTGAATTAATTACGCTTCAGAAAAAAGATGTGCATGAGCATCATATTCACCTGCCGAAAACCAAGAATGGTGAGCCTCGTAATGTACCTTTGACCGAAGAAGCACGGGCTTTGCTGGATTTGATTAAGCATGATGGTAAAAAGGTGATTCCACAGTCTGAAAATGCGTTTCGGTTGATGTGGGAAAGACGAAAGGAAGCTGTGGGTTTGAGTGGTCTGCATTTTCACGACACCCGACACGAAGCCATTACGCGGATGGTTCGGGTTAGAAAATTGCCTGTAGAGGTGTTGGCCAAGATAACCGGACACAAGAAAATTGATGTGTTGGTAAATACTTACTACAACCCAAATGCAGATGATTTGGTTGAAGCGTTTAACAGGCATAATTAAACCCGCGCAAGGCGGGTGATTAATTGGTTTTTCTTATTCCTTTCTGCGTCTATGGGTGCGAGAGGTTTTGGACAGCATGGCATCTGCCAGTTCAGGGTCATATAAATGTTTACCACAGGTTCCCTGGTTAATGGTTGCCAGTTTGGTTCGGACTGTGGTATTGGATAAACCATATTTTTCGGCAAGTTCTGAGGCAGATACGAGTTTACGTTTACCTAAATTTAGGGCTGTGACTTTGCCACCAAAGAGTTTTTGACCCAGTAAAATTTCAGGTGCTCGGTCTGCTTCAACCGTAATCACGTACTCAGCCATTTACGCCTCCCTTGTGTACCACTGTTTTGAATTGTGCATGAGTTAAGTTTCTACTGTTGTTTTGTATTTTCATGAGTTGGGTGTTCCTGAAATGGCAGGATTTTGGAATATCCAACAGCGAACGGTGTGTTCACGTAGGGTTCGGTCTTCCAGTGCGTTTTTTACTTCGTCCGCAGGGTAGCGGTGGCTTTTAACGACTCGGCTTTTATCGACAAACTTATAGCGTCGGCTGGAGGTCAAAAGGTTCTTCATTTCTTTGATGTCTGGGACCTGCTGATAGTTTTTGGCAGCAACTTTGTAGACTTCGTTTAGATTGATGGCAATTTGGTGCGCATCATGCTCGAAATGGTTAATTGAGAAGTCGCTAGAACGGCTTGAATTGAGGTATTCATAAACGTCCCAGAACTGTTCAACCAATGGGTGATCTCCATTGAGCTGTTTGACGCGTTCGTGTGCCATGTCGAACAGCATGTCTTTGGCGGCACAGACATCTTCAAGGTCTAAAACATCGTGCAAAACGTGCTTTGCCAAGGCATCAATCAGGGCTGAAACTTGGGCGTGGCATAGCGCAATACGGGTATGGGTAATACCGTTGTTATGGAACTCTTTTTCTATTTGATCGAGCTTCTCTGCATAGGTTTGAAGAAAAGCTGTTTCATGACGAAGGCAATGGGTCATGTAGATGCAGGCATCTTCAATGTTCATGCGGTCGAGTTCATCGACGATGCGTTTGGTTTCGAGGGACTGTCCTTTACGGTCGAAGTAGAGGTGTAAAGTACGGGTCAAAATCGCCTCGGATGCCTGAATAGCGGTATTTTGACTAATCATGATGGCACCACGGAAAGGCGGCTCATAGGTTTCATTGCCTGCGGTTTTTAAACCTTTAGAGCGAATGGCACGACCGTTGTAGGCATCTTTCAGTTCATCCCATGAAAACTTGGGCTTACCGACGGCATTACCGTTTTGGTCATTGCGGTCGCCCTCAATCAGCACCACTGGCAAGTTTGAGATTTGGGCGAAATTACGGTACACCGCGACATTGGTGGATTTGTTGGCATCGAAACCTTCGTAGTCTGGTCGACCTGAGAGCTTCCACATAAATTCGATGAGGCGGGATTTACCTGCACCTGCTTCTCCGACAATTTCGATAAAAGGGAAAGAGCTGTGCATAGCGCGAATTTGCTCTGCAAAGTATGAGCCTGTCCACCACGCCAGAGCGATGAGTCCTTTTGCGCCACGGACACGGTAAAAGTCTTTCCACCATGTCGGTTGAAAGGTAGATTTTGGATTGAGCTGAACATTTGGGCTGTTTGCCAAGGTCTTTAATTCAATACGACCGACTTTGTAGAAGTCATGGTCGTTAATCTCAATCACTTGTCCTTTGTAGACAGCATGTTGGTTGAAAATGTACGCCTTAAATTCTTTGCTATAGCCAATAAAGTCGATGGTTTTAACTTCACGTAAACGCTCGGTTTGGTTTTTCATGAAGGTTAAGAGTTGATGGTCATTGCCCGTCCACCATGCACCGACCTGAACCGACAACAGGCGTGGACCAAACTTACCTTTTGCCGAAATTTGGTCCGCAGTAAAGGTGGCTTTCATTTCCTTTTCTGAGTCTAAAATTTGGAAGTAGTACCAGGACTCATCGGTAATTTCATTGCGCTGAAAATACAGTGGGTTGAGCTGACGATTACAGATTTCGGAAACGGCAGCACATTGCTGTAAAGCCAGTTCTCGCTTTTGGTTATCGAGTAGTAAATCACGCTCTGGATCTGCTTCGATGCGTTCCAGTTCTTTGGTGTATTTGTCCATATCGAGGTTGAACCAGTACAAGCGAAAGTTGTGGTTAAACCAGAAGGTTTTTCTGCGCGCATCTTTGTAGTTGTAAATGAGTAAACCTGCTTGCTCTGGAGACTCTGCGATAAGCAGTTCGCCATAGTGTTTGTACTGGTCGCGGTATTCGGAATGCAGTTGGTCGCGTTGGTAAAGGTCATTCCAGTCCAAAGTACCTGATGGCAGGGCTGCGGTAGAATCCCATTTTTCCTGTAAGGCACGAAGGTGAAACTTCTTGATCGCTTTTTTGCCTGCTTTGTCGTTATCGAATGCCCAACGTAGACGCGGACGGTCTTTTTTGAGTTCGATACAACGGTCGGCAATTTGCTTAAGGATGATGCTTGGATAGTTAGAGGTTGAAAGGGTAGCAATGCTGGGCTGTTTGCTAAAACTAAGCGCAATAGCGTTAAAAATACCTTCAGTAATCCAGATAGAAGGTGCATTACAGAGGGCATCGAGCTTGTCTAGAGTCCATGCATGACCCTCGTATTTGCCTATGAAGTTTGCTTTTTGGCGACCAAAACGCTCTGGACGGTCAATAAAGCGTTCCCAATAAATGCCATCTGCCAGTTTAAAGCGGACGGTTGCGGTGACTTCGTTTGGGTATTTGAGGTCGTTTCTGAATAGTTCTTGGGTGTATAAACCTCTGAGCAGGTTGGGGTCCAAACCACGCGCATGAAGCAGGTAAGCATCTGCTGCGGCATGTGGGTTTTCTTTGGTGCGTGGAAAGTCTTTCGACCAGTCTTTGAATAGGTCTTCACAGATTTCTTTGACGTGCTCTTCATAGCCGCATTTGTTAAGACGGGCGCATTTGACCACACGCGGATTGATTGCATGTGTGTAGAGTTCTTTCTTACCACAGTTTGGGCAGATTCCCTGACGATACCAGTCGCCAACCCGCTTAAAGCTGAAGAGCTGATTTATTTTTTCGTCGATGAGAACGTTAATATTTGACATGTAGACCCACTAAAATTTAACGACTTAACTGTATGAGTTTGTGTACTTTTTTGCTTTTTTGTAGCAATGCGATGTGTATAAAAACTGCTTTGATTACAATTGCGTGTCGCTTGGGGTGTCTTGCAGTTCGGGATGGTGCTTGACCATAAAATCACGGATATAGATGGCAATTTTGGTGTCTTTCTCGAATGCGATTTTCTTGAGGGCTTTGAGCTGTTTTTTAGTCCAACGTACTTGGGTTAGTTCTGTGTGCTTTGGTTTTGTTTGAATGTTTGTTGAAGTCATGCGAAAATCACCATTAATCGTACTTAGATACTTAGAGTTTCTAAATTTAGTACTAAATATGGTGTTTTACAAGTGCTTTTTTAGGAAAAAGTATGAAAAATGATGATTTATTGACTCGTGGTGGTCGTTTAAAAGCAGAACGGAAGCGTTTGGGGATACAGACTCAGGACGAACTTGCAGAAATACTTGGGGTAAAAAAGAACTCGGTTGGGCGTTTTGAGAAGCATAACGAGCCTTTGAACACGGACTATTTGGACAAGCTGGAAGACCACGGCTTTAACATTCCGTTTATTTTGTGGGGCAAACAACCTGTAAAAAGCGGTGAGCTTTCTGATGAAGAAGTAAAGCTGCTAGAGCTATACAGACAGACGCGTGAAGAAATGCGTGGGGGATTGGTTTCACTTGTTGAGACTTATGCGAATCAATTTAAATAAATTTTTTAAACATTTATAAGAGTAAAAATAATGGGATTAACAACCCTCCAAAAATTTGTACTAGGTTTAGTTGCATTTATTTTATTAATCATTGGATGGGGGATGTTTCCCTTATTTTTTAAATGGTTAATGATAGAAATAGGTTCTGAAAAAACAAAATTAGAAGATTTTGGAACTTTGGGTGATATTTACGGAAGTTTAAACACCTTATTTACTTCAGCTACTTTAGCTTTCGTAGTTTATGCAACTTTACTACAGCGACAGGCAAACAAAGATGCACGTGATGCTATGGCTAATCAATTACAGCAAGCTAGAGATGCCACTGCAAAACAATTAAGACAGGCAAGGCAGGCATTAAATCAGCAGTTAGATCAGGCTAATAAAGCACTTGAGGCACAATTAAAGCAAGCGAGAGATGATACTGAGCAACAGATTGCTAATGCGAAAGAATTGTCTGATATTCAACTAAAACAATCTGAACAGACAGCAGCACAACAGCTATCATTATCAGAATCAATGCATAATGCTCAAATTCAAGAATCTAGAAATGCAATTTTTACGACAAAATTTTATGGTTTACTGAATTATAAGAATGAAGTAATTAAAAGATTTGAACTAGAATACCAAGGGAAAAAATATAGTTCTTACAATGTTTTTTTACTTTATTCGCAAAAGTTTAAACATTTGGTTGAAAACGAATGGAAAGATTTAGATAAATATTCGGATGATGATATTCGTAACCTAACCGAATCTTTTCATAAGGAATGTAATAATAATCAGGAATTTAATGATTTTCGTAGTTATTTTTCTATTTACGTTAATTTGATTGCTCTAATTAGTACATTGCAGAATGTGGAAGATATAAACTTTTTTGAAAATATATTAAAAAATTCAATGAACTTAGATGAGCAAATTACTTTGTTTTGGTTAGCTCCTACTTATATTTTGCTTCATGAAGGATTAGAAAGTAGTTATATTTTTGGTCAATTTTTTCATGATAGTGCTATTCCGTATGCTCTAAGATTTTATAATAAAGATTTTTTCTCGACAGAAAATTGGGCGAATATTTTTAATGAAACCCCAGCCTAAGCTGGGGTTTCTCTTTATTTGTTCTGTACCGCTTTGGAGATCCGCTCGACTTGATAGTGCAGCGTGTTAAAAAGAGCTGTTAACTCTTCACCCGTAAGAGGGTGGTCTAAATGCATTTTTGTAAGTGCTGAAAGCATAAGTTCTAAGTTTTCAAGTGGATATTGAATTTCTTCCAGTATTTGTTCTGCAGTCATATCTTTATGGCTGTTAATTTCGATTGTTGAATGCATTGCTCCCCCTGTCTATTGATCATGGGTTTATTTTCTAAAAAATCTGTACCGAAATATAGGGTAGTGCGACCTGTAATGTCGCACTACAACATGAATTTGTAACCAATTCAAGTATACGATAGATGCAAGGCGCTGTGTGGCTTTGCGCTGTCTTGGAATACGAAGCATCGGTACAGTGAACGGTCAATGGTGCTACGCACAGCGACAGAGTGGTCTATACACTGGGGGAATGGTGCAGTACTGGTTTTTAACTGCTGCATAAGTTGCTTTTTGGGTGGCAAAATTGGAATACAGGCAAGCAGTTGGCTGATGTTTAGCGCAATGGTGTTGGGCTTTGCACTGTGGTTGAGTTGGTCTATGCCGTAGTCGTAAATGAGCGACCAGATGTTTTGCAGTACTGGCGATGCACCCAAAGGACATAGGCAGGCGATAGGTACAATTTCCTTTTGTAGTTTGTGTTGATGAAACCAAAGGACTTCGGCAGTTTCGATAATACCTTGAGCATTTGTCAGGAGTTGGCTGACGCTGAGTTGTGGACCGCCCGACACCAGTTGGACGATGGCACCTGTTTTAAGGTCATCCCCACAAATGTTTTGGTTTTGCAGTTGGGTTGCCATGTGGTTAAAGGCTTGGATGTAAGCTTCTTTGATTTGGGCTGCTTTTGCACCAGTAAAACCCATGACCAAAAAGATAAAGCCGTCTTTGGTCATTTCATAGTATTTGGATTCGCGGGTGACAGCTCCAGCCTGAATAGGTTGCACGTGAGCCGAAAAGTTGGCTGACGTAAATTCAAGTGAACAATCTAGATTTGCGATCTTTTCTAGAACGTGTGTATGTCGTTTATCAAAGTATTCGGCAACTTTTAAGCTGTCGGTTTTGATGAGGTCATTCTGTATATAGACGGCATGTTCGATGTCGATGATTTCATTCATGACTATGCTCCCCAAAATAGAATGGAGAAGGTCATAGCAGCCATGCTTATAAATACTGTGGCTTCGACAAAGTTTTTGAGCAGCTTTTGGTGTTTGAGTTTTCTTTGGCGTAGGAGGTACGCGCTTAGATCGTAGATGGGGGTGTGTTCTTGTACTTTATTTTGCGTGCACGAATGCGTAGAAGCGAATGTTTTCATTGGCTTGTCCTGTTAGTCAAGTTTTTAAGCCTGACGCCATCACTTCTCACGGTAATGGTGGCAGACTGAACAGGGGTGAGAATACCGTCCTAACAGGTAACGGCCAGCGCGAAGCTGCCCTATCCAGCCTACCAAAAAAGGCATAGCCGAATTTTACGCAAAAAAATAGCCGCATGGGCGGACTTTTTTACGCCTGTTAGTATTTTAGGTTCTCACGCCTAACCCACCGATGTAGGGTGGTAAATTTAGAGTAGCTTAGATACTATATGCGCGTCAATACTTTATAAAAAATTGTGAATTGGGTGGGGTTTTGGGGATGGGTGAAGTAGATCAAATGTTAGAGCTTTTAGAAGAAACAAAAACATCATTTATTGATCATTATAATATCCACCCTATTAGTCTAGAGCATTTATTCCCAGGGAGAAATGTAGATAGTCTTAACAAGGATAATAATAAAATAAAAGATTATTGTATAAATTATTTCGATGAGATTCTTCATAAAATAGGGATAATTAAAGATGATAAAGATAGCCATGAGTCTATTTTTTTATATTTAGATAATAAAATAAATGAATTAAATAGTTTGGTTATCCGTTTGGATTCAGAAGGAAAACAATCAATACCTTTGTTTAGTGTGTTTGATCTTCTTCAAAATGTTGATATGAAACTGGATGGTGAACTCAAAAAAAATAGAGATAGAGATGTAAGTGAAGAGCAAAAGCAAGTTTTTGAAGATATTGAAAATACTCGAAGTAAAATAAATGAAGAATATGAAAGATTGGAATTAATGAGTGATGATTATAAACATAGAGAAGCTCAAAAAATATATGAGAATGATGCTGTTAAATTCGATAAAATATCAAAAAGATATGAGAAAGCATTCTATGTTTTAATTTTAATTTTAATTTTGTATTTTTTAGGAGCTAAAGTTTATATTCCTGAAGTAAATATATTCTCTTTAAAAGTAAGTTTTACAAATAAAATTCATGGGGATTTATTAACAGAATTTTATATTCAAAAGATATCTTTATTGATTCTTTCTACAACATTATTAGCATTTTTATTAAAACGATCCTTTATGTACCGTCGTTTAGCTGATGATGCTTACCGTACTTCTAAAGAATTGATAGCATTGCCGCGATTTATCAAAGAACTTCCTCAGGATATGCAAGATAAAGTTCATTTCGATCTTGCATATAAGTATTTTGGTAATGGCATTCACCATGAAAGCTATACAGGTGGTGAAAACCTTATGCATGAAAACATTAAGGCGAATACCGACTTTATAAAAGCTGTGAAGGATTTGACGCCAAAGGTGGAAGTGCCGAAGGCGGAAGCAGTAAAGGACGATAAAGCTCCGAAAGATGCGGCTTGATTGGTCAATTTTAATAGATTTGGTTTTTAAGTTTTATAAGTTTTTGAGAGGGTTTTGGGGTGAGTGATCTTGCTATAGGTGTAAGAACAGTAAAAGACAATAATGATGAAATACTAAATAAATTATTCAATGAAGCACATGGAGTATACGATTATCTAAATAAACTAAAAAATGGTGAATTAGTTTCAGATGATGCAATAGAAACTTTTAAAAAATATAACGAGCTTCTTGGTTTTGTATTAGATGAAACCATCAAAAGCGCGAAAAATCTTATTTTATTAATTCAGAATATTGATACGAATCAATGTAATATTTCTTATATGCAATCAGTTAGTTTTCCCTTGGAGGTGATAAAAAAAGAATATAATTCTAAAAATATAAATGAAATTCAAGATGATTTATATAACACTATGGGGATATTAAAGGCTATTTACGGTTTTATTGATTCTTATAGAGTAGATGGTGAGCGTTATAATAAAATTCTAAGCTCTAGAATAGTTGAGATTTTGGATGATGCAAAAAAGGATTTAGAGGAGTTTAGACTTACTAAAAATATTTTACAGAATATTCGTACACAAGATTATTATGAGAAAGAATCAATAGCTTTTTTTAATAAGGCAAAGAATAATAGAAATATTTTTATTGGATTAATAGTTGTTGCTTTGGGTGTTGCAATAACATCAGTTGTAGCAGAACCTAGATTTTTTATGGATGCATTTGACTATTGGTTCTTAAAAATTTCATATATTTTGGTATCTATTACTTTAATTACATATTTTCTCAAACAATCTACTCATTACCAAAGATTAGGAGACCAAGCTAATCAAACTAGCCTTGAAATTAAAGCATTTCCTAGCTTTATTTCTGGTTCTTCTAAAGAAACTGAAGCAGAAATTAGAAAGGAATTGGCTCTCAAATATTTTGGACGTGAAATAGATGGAACTGCTCATAAAGACATGAGTAACCTGATCTCTGACCAAATGAAAAGCACAACGGAAATGGTGAAAGCTGCGACTGATGTGTTGAAAGTGAAGGATAAAGCTTAAGATGGCAGCTAATTTGAACGGCACTTTTGATATTACAGCTATTGCTTTGAAACTTATTGAGATTACTAACGGAACTGTGTTCTTAAGTATTTTAATTTTTATTGTAGTTACTGGTTATGTACTCTCATTGCTTTTGAAATCAGGAATTATTACCAATTTTATTAAATATTCTGAGCACAGAAGAAGGCAGCGTAATAAGCAAATAGCAGAACAAGAAAAACTGTTAACAGACGAATTTTTAAAAGAATATTCTAACGAACTTGAATACCATATAAAGGCATCAAAACTTTCTAACTATTTGAATGTAAAAAATAAAGATTTAGATTTACTGACTTATATTTTGTCTTGTCGAAACAAAGAAAGGGCTGTAAGACTATATAAAATAGGTCAAGACTATTTGGATAAGGACGAGGCGGCAGGAATATATAGATTACAGCCAAAATATACTGAAAAGAGAGTTAAGATTCATTTTTGGGTGGGTACTACTTTATATGGCTTAATCAATCTTTTTGGTGCTAGTCCATTCATTTACCTGAATTACTTCAAGTTTAAATACAGACATGAAACGTTCACAATTCCCGATAGTCTGTATATAAGTATCCTAATTTTCTTTATTGCATTCTTTGTTGTTTCATTGCTAGTTCTTTGGAAGTCCATGCGACCAACCGCTGCTAAGAACTTCTTAGAAATGGAAAAAATTTGTAAAGATAAAAGCGAAACTGACGCTTTAGATGAAGCTGCTTAAAACACGATTTATTCATACTTTATAAGAACAAAGGTACAAAACATGATTTACGCTTTAGTGTTTGTTTTAGGTGTAGTAGTAATGATTCCAGTTCTAGTGATCTGGTACTTAATTAAGCCGAATAGCTATTTCCTGACTTTTAACGGTGAAATTCCGTCCCGAATTTCGATTTTTACGCATCATTTCTTGGCTTTTCTACTGCTGTTTATGATTGTTGGTTTGGGTGTTGAACTAGAGCTAACGGAAGGTTCGAATGCCCACCTCATGTTTTACTTAGGTATTCTTTTGACCAATGTATTCTGCATTTATTTTGCACGTCACAAGATAAATTTGGGGGATATGAAGAGGGTGTCGAGTCATTAAAATGTGACTTGAATTTGGGTAAGACTAAAGAAAGCCAAACATTCTTTGTTTTGGTAGATAAAAGTTAGTAGCTTAGATACTATGACGAAATACTTTATAAGAAAAATGGGGGAAAGTATGAGCTTAGATGTGTTCAATGCTAGAGCAAATCAGAATAAATTGGGTAATCTATTTTTAGGTTTTTTTGAAGGTCTTTTTATTGATGGTCGTGTTCATATAAAGGAAATTGAAGCATTGATTAAATGGGTAGAGCACTATCCTGAATGTGTAGACCTACCTCACTTTGAAACGCTATACAACTTGTTATTAAAAGCAGCAGAGGACCCAGAGTTTCTGCTCCAAAAACATAAAGAAATTTCCGAAATTATGGTCAAATTTAAGCGTTCGGATTATTTCATTAAAAATACATGTGATGTTCAGCGCTTGCATGGACTTATGGCAGGAATTGTTTGCGACCAAACCTTGAATCAAGATGAGGTTTTTGCGTTAAATCAATGGCTCAAAGACAATGATCATCTAGAAGAAGACCCGATCTATACAGAGGTTTATTCAAAACTCAAACCAGTTCGAGTAAATAAAGCGGTAGATGAAAAGACAATAAATGTGGTGCTTTCAACTATTAACCGCTATGTAAATTACGACAATTATGGCATACCGAAAGTGGCTGTATCGAGTAGCCAAGAAAATCAGAACCCAGATTTCTATCATGGAGCATTTGCTATTCAAGGTTTTACGATTTGCTTGACTGGGGCATCAACTCGTTACACAAAAGCTGAATGGAAAAATGCAATTGAAGCTAAAAATGGCATATTTAAAGATGACATGACAAAATCAGTGGATTATTTGGTGATTTGCAATAAAGGTAATCCACATTGGGCACATATGAGCTATGGTCGAAAATTTGAACAGGCTCTGAAATGGCAACAAGATGGAGTTGGAATTAAAATTTTGACTGAAGACGATTTTGTGAAAATTTTAGAAAGTTAAGATTATATGGAAAAAGCTCGGAAACGAGCTTTTAGTTTTATATATGCAGGAATAATTCTGGGGTAGATAATTCTAAAGTCACCACCATCTTAGTGCTGCAATAATATACGAACACCGCCAGATGATCATACACACTACAATGAGAATACTTATTTTCCAGTAGCCATATTTTTCCATGATGACCTCAAAACTTTTGATGATTAATGCTATACTTTCAGACATGATTTGATCCTTAGTGCTGTAGGGATTGAATACAGAAACCTCAAAGACTGTGAATCTTTGGGGTTTTGCTTTGTCTGGTGAGTCTATTTTTGAAAGAAGCATTTTTCACGGACTTCAATTTGTAAGAGGGGATGCTACAAATTGAACTTTTTTATTTTTGAATATGATTTGCTAAGTAAAACAAGATTTAACTCATGAAATATAAGAAAAAAATACTGACAGAAATACAGCCGATTAACGTCCCCATTAAAAAAGGATAAAGCCACATTTACACCTCCTTGACTTTAACCTTTACTGTCAAACGCTCAATTACGCTATATTCCTGTTTCAACATGCTTTGCATACGAATGTATTGGTAATCCAGCATCATCCATAAAACCAGCAAAGCCACCACAAACAAAACAATGAACAGCACTGCAAAAGAAATCATCGGTATAAACTCCGTTTCAGTTCTAAATTACTCTGGCAAGCCACACACAAAGTCACAGCACCATACTTCTGACGCTCTGGTGGAATGTCATTGCCACATTCTTCACACTCGGTAAGAGAAGGCTTTGAATAATCTTTAGGTTGAATTTGAACTTGTTCTAACTGGCGTTGTTGCGCGATATCAATAATGTCAGCCATGACGACTCCGAAGTTGACGTGGATCATGGCTAACGACTGATTTAGCAATAGCACATGGGGCAAGGGGAAGCATGACTTCAGGGTTAGGCATAGCAGAAGGAGAAATAGTGGCAGCCCACTCCATATGCGCCCGACCAGTCCAACCACACTCTAGGTTTTGACACTGACCGTACAGGGTTTTTAAAAGAGCATTTTCAATGTGAGAATGACGGATGATGACTTTAGAACCGCAATGCGGACAGGTGTTCTGATTTCTTGTATTTGCCATGAAGTACCTTTTATAGGTTTATATTTTTAATTGTATAATAAAAGTATTAAATATAGTGCTTTTATATTGATAAATGTACTAAATAGCGTTATTTTAAATAGACCCTCTTTATAGCTGCCTGTGAACCACTGGCAGCTTTTTTTATGCCGTGCCTTTGGCTTTTTGAATACGTGCCCATTCACGTTTCACTGCCACTTGCGCGGTTTTTTTAGATTTATAAGTACGTACCAAAATTAAGGGCTGGCTTTGATCTCCCTCGGTTAACACCTGTGGTTTAGGTTTTGCCGAATACCAGGTTTTCACGCCTGTATAGGTCTTATAGTTTTTCGCCTTTCTTTGTCCTGAATTAGTCTTGGCCTTTTTCTCTTGCTCAATTTTAGTGGTGTCATCAAATAACACAGACACATCATCTGCATTGGGCAATTGCACCTCAAGCTCTATGCGAGTGGTATAGCCAGAAGACTCATTTAAATCATGGGTAATGGTTTTGCCGAGCCAAACAATTTCATCAATTTGTGCCTTTAAACCCACAAAAGAAAACTCTTGTTCCGGGAGTAAATCTGGTCGACCTTTTGCCAAGGTATAAGACAGCGAAAGCTCTGCACGTTTACAGCGTTTTAACTCTGCCAAAGCTGCTAGTTCAGCGGTTTTTTTATCCCGATGAATAAAGCGGATCTCTTTGGGGTTGTCGGTATGGCTGCCAACAACGACATAGAGTTTTTCACCCTTTTGAGGGTTGTGATAATAAGCTTTCACACATTCCACTTTGTCGTGACTTTGACCGTAAGCGTAGCTGTGCTGGTCACCATCAGTTCTGACCAATTCAACTGCGGGCAGACTTAATCCTGAACTGGTTTGAGCTTCACCAATCGGCAGTAGAAGCAGGGTGTTATTTTTGACTGTGGCAATGGCATCGTGTTCATCGGCTATGCGGGTCATGATGTTGGCATCGGAATCGTTCTGGTCGATGTGTGATACCAAACGGCTGCTTAAACTGGCATGCACCAATACCTTTAGACCATATTCAAACGACAATGCCTGGAATATTTCACCGACTGTTTGTTGATGGAAAGAACGTTCTCGCTTTTGTCTAAAGGCTTCGGCAAGGTCAGTACTTTCTGCCGAAATTCTAAGAACATCGGGTGCGCCAGAGTGTGAACCACCTGTGACCAGATAAGAACCTTTATAGACTAGACCTGTATCTGACCAACCGAGCCAGACTTTCATTTCGGCACCAACAGAAGGAATCTCTAACGCATGGTCACTGTCATCTAAAGTCAGATCAACACTGTCGGCCACCATGCCTCGGTTGTCTTGCAAGGTTAGTCCAATCAGCCGTGAAGCAAGGGTGGATGAAATATCAATGTCATTTACAGTAATGCGGTAAATGGCATGCGGGTAGTTGCTGAGGTTTGAATAGGGCGGTGTATTTGATGGAAGGAAGCTCATAGGAATAAGCCTCCTAAACTCAACAATGCCTGACCTGTAGGACCAATCAATTTTTTGGTGGTATCTTCTGTGATGGTTAGAGAAACACTGAAGGTGATTTTTCGGGTACCGCCATTATGGAAAAAGTTGGAACGAGTTTCCTGAACTTCTTTAATGACCACCAGACCGTAAATTTTGCCTGTGCCTTCAATCAGAATGTATTGCTTGCCTGTGTCGCCCATATTACGCAGCATATCCAACGAGTTTTGATAGCCCGTAATTTCAGGATAGATGACTCCAGATAAGTTAATGGTTTCTTCATCTTTCCCTGTGAACTGATACGCAGGGGTATTCCCGACACGGTTATTGCTTGGGTGCCGCCATGCAGTTGTACGTTGAAGCTCTTGATAAGCAGCGGTAGAAAGTTTAAATACGAATAAACCTAAAGCCATCATCATGTGTATTACTCCCGATCGGTCAACATACGACGAAGTTGAGCATTGCGCTGCCGATCACGCTGCTCTAAGGCTTGACGTACTTCATTGGCTGCATTGTGCAGTGGTCCTTGTCCACTGGTATTGATGTGGATTTGAATGCTGTCACTGTTGGTAATGCTGATACTTCTTGGGCTTTGAATGGCAGCAACACGTTGGAATTTTGGGGCTTGTTGGCTGCGGTCACTTTGTCCATTTAGGTGCTTTGCAGGCACAGGTTTTTCAGTGAGTCCAACGGTGTCTAGAAAGGGGCGTTTCATGGCTGAGCCGACAGTAGGCATGGAGGTATCGAAAATGCCGAGGGTTTGTTTGAACTGGGTTTGCAGTGCTGGAGTACGGTTATTTAGTCCAACTCCAATGCCATCGACAATATGACCACCCATACCTGCCATGACACGGCTGGGGGAGTGAATGTCCATTTTCTTGCGCATAAAGTCGGGCATGTAGTTATTAATTTTTTCCCATACGCCTTTAAGCCGATTAAAGCCAGATACGATCCCGTTAATTAAACCATCGACAATATTTTTACCAATACCGACCATACGGGAACCTAAACTCGTCAGAAAGGCCACAATGGCATTGAAATTGCGAATGATATAACCCAATGGGGTGACGGTAAGGAAAATAGTACAAAGTGCATTCCACGCGGTAGATACAATGTTTTTGATGCCACTCCATACGGCAGATGCTGTATTTTTAACGTTATTCCAGGCTGTAGAAATGATCTGACTTACAGTTGAAAACCCACTACTCACATAGTTTGATAACGTATTTACACCCGTCGAAACAGTACTCGTAATTTGTTGCCAAATATCACTGAAAAATCCTGAGATAACAGACCAGTTTGCAATTATGGTACGAGGAATACCGATGATCGGAACAAGAAGATTCAGCAAAGGGTTATTTGCAAAAGTGGTATCTACACTTTGAATAACACCTTTGATGTAATTAATGCCTGAGCTAAAAGCATTTTTTACACCTGTCCAAACTTGGTTAAACATTTGGGTTATTGGTGTCCAGTTTTTGTAAATAAGGTAGGCAGCACCTGCTACTACAGCTACAAGGGCCGTGATCGCCAAAATCATTGGGTTGGCAAGTAGCATACGTCCCGTTGTTAGGAAGGCGAGTCCAATCATTTTTATGGGTAACAACATGAGTTTGAGTGCTGTAGCTGCAATACCAGCTCCAGTGCCAACAGTGGCAATGGATAGTTTTAACATAGCCAGAGGACCGACCAGTGTGAGTACGCCTAAAGCTAATGCTGATACTGCACCTAGAAGGATGACACCTCCAACGGCTACCTTGGTTAAGCTCGCTGCGAGTATTGGGTTTTCTTTTGCCCAATTTGTAATGGTATTGGTGAATAAACGGGCTTTGGTGATGACACTGTTCAGTGGAGGAAGTAAGACATTGCCAATATCGATACCTAAAGCAGCGACACTGTTTTTGAGCAACTGAATATTATTGGCAGAGGTGGCTGCTCGAGCAGCATATTCTTTCTCCATAGAGCCTGCATATTGGGTTTTGTCAGCGACTAAACCAAGATTCTTTTCCAATGCACTCATGTTGGTGAGTAGCGGAGCGATGGCACTTAAGGACTCTTTGCCGAAGAGATCGGAAAGTACAGCAGCTTGTTTGTATTTTTCTAAGGTCGCAATTTTCTTGAGTACCATGAGGGTTGTGCCATTAGCATCTTGCTGCATGTCTTTTGCGACTTTACCGTAATCTAGACCAAGTTCTTTATAGGCTGCGATTTGTCCTTTCGTTGCAGACTCACCCGCGACTAAAGCCAGCATGGTGTTTTTAATCCCTGTTGCTGCAATTTCTTCTTGAATGCCCATGCCTCGCAAAGTTGCACCAAGAGCAGCAATACTGGAAGCAGCATAGCCACCCACTTCACCTAAAGGTCCAATACGTTGCACAATTTCCAAAATGCCTTTGGCTGCGGCAGGTGTGTTATTACCAAGATAGTTAATCTGGTCGGCAAGGGTGGTGACTTGAGCTTGTGACATACGAAAGGCCGTACGTAGCTCTGCCATGGATTGACCTGACTCTTGTGCTGAAATATCGAAAGCGACACCCATTTTCACGGCTGTTTCAGCAAAGGTGGTCAATTCCTTACTGGCAATGCCTGACTGTGCACCTGCTGCGACAATAGCCGCAATGTCTTTGGCTGCCATGGGCAAGCGTGTCGACATTTCGACAATTTCATTGTTAATGGTTTTGAACTCGGCTGCCGTGCCGTTAAAAACCTTTTTGACATCGGCCAAGGATGATTCATAGTCGATCGCCAGTTTGACAGGTACGGTCATGGTTGCAGTTGCAACACCTGCAACCATTAAGCCTTTTTTGGCGAAGTCTGAACCTTTTTGCAGGATGGCTTGGGTTTTGGCAAAACGCTTTTGAGCCTCACTATTTTTGTCTAGTTCATTGCGATGTTTATTTAACTCCATGGTGGTTTGGTGAATTTTGTCTTTCAGGGCACTTTCTTCATCACTTAAACGATCTACACCTTTGGACAGCTTATCGACATTCATTCCTGACTTTTGTAGGGCTTGGATATGTGACTGTAATTCACTGCGTTGAGTGGCTTCGGTGGATTTAAGTCGACGAATGCCTTGTTCAAGATTCTTGATTTTGTTGAGCTGAGTTTCTGTCAGTGTATTTCCACTTTTCTGCAAAGTTTGCAGTTGTTTTAACTCGCTACGGTATTCTTTTGCTTTATTGGCTGTAGCTTCTAATGCCGTTTGGGTTTCTTTATAACGGTTGATATTGCCTTGCTGATCTTGCAAGGCTTTAAGTTCGGTACGGGTTTGTTTGAAGGCGCTGCTGAGGTCATGTGAACCCCCAATAATCGCCTTCATAGGTCCTGTGATTCTGTCTTTTGCATCAAAAAGAACTTGTAAATTTAAGGTCGACATTGGTGGGTGTTACCTTTACTCGTGGGTTTGGTTGCGCTCTAAAGCCTTTTGGTGCCACATAAATAAATCGTTTAAACTCATATCTGCGAAGTCACGTGGCGACCAATGAAAGATCAGAGCGATGTTTGCGATGACATCTGGAATGCTGTCTATAACTGGATATCGGTCGCTGCACGCTGCGACTTCGGCATCAAAAAATAGATGATGTGTCCTGCAATTTGTCCCAGATCGACAGGGTCAATCAGTGGCATGGCTTCACGAGGGATTTGTGGCCAAACACATTTGGGAATGACTTGGCAAAGGGCATTTACATCAGAACGGTAAATGTCTTGTAGGGATAATCCCGCAAGTGCCACTGTGCCTGGTTTACGAATGATGACTTCGGTAATGGTTTGCCCACCGACTTGAATAGGAGTTTCAAGGGTGTATTTGGCTTCATTTGGGTTTTGAATAGCAGCGAGATTTTCAGCTTGTTGTTGCGTGGTCATGTTGATAATTTCCTGAATATGAAAAGAGTCCTACTGCATGATGCGATGCAGTAGGTAAGGCATTACAGTCCGCAGGCTTTGCGCTGCGCTTCTAAACGGTCGACACCATTGACGAATTCTTTCATCGCCAAAATATCAATTTCGATTTCTTTCTTGCCGTCGACTGTGAGCTTGTAATAGGTCCATTTGGTTTTGATGGTTTGTTCGGTGTCATCACCAGGCTTTTGTGTGCCCATGTTGATTTCTTCATGTCGACCGCGAAGTACCACTTCGACAGGAGTGACAGCACCCGTGTCATCTTGTTGGTAAGCACCAGCGAAGCGTAGCAAGACACCAGAGACAGAGGTAATGCCGTATTGACGAATTGAGGTCAGATTGAGTCCACCAACTTTCCATTCAAAGTCGATAGAGTCTTCAGACATACCTTGATCGATCGCGACTGGAGCATTCATGCCACCACCACGCCAATTCTCAAAGTTACGTCCTAGGGTGGGTAGGGTACATTCAGCGATTTCACCCACTAATGATTCAGCATCATTAAACAGGTTCAGGTTTTTAAGTTTGTTTGGTAGTCCCATGTGTTTTACTCAAATAAGGGGCGGACAAATCACAGCGTTATGCCGTGATCCGTGCGCCAAAATCTGCGAGGTAGTCGTCTGTGATCATTTGGTAAAAACCTAGATCTTCGAGAGGTGGAACAGGACCGTAGTCATAAGACAGACGGAATTTGCCTACTTTGAGGTTTTCAACAGGGTTCTTGGTTTCGTCATACCAGGCCTCACCACCCATGAGATAGCCGTTTGTCGTTAGGTCACTGAGTTTGGCGCGAATGCCTTCTATCAGGTCACTTGCTAATGAAGGATGCAATGGTTTATCGACAGCCCACATGTGTGCTTCGGCAATTGTGTCGGCAATAATCTGCGCGGTACGGGTATAGTTCTCGAATGGAAATAGACCATCAGTGTCGCAGGTACGTGAGCCCCAGAAGCGGAAGCCATCTTCACGGATCAGTGTGGTGATGCCATTTGAGTTGAGGTAGTCGGCATCGGTTCCTGTTTGTTGTAAGTCCCACCAGACGTCTTTGCTGATACCCACCACGCCATTAACTGCAACATTGGAAATGACTTTGTGCCAACCTGTCAGGTTGTCGATTTTGGCACGTAGACCTAGCGCATAAGCCACAGGGGAAATGGCTTCGTTTTTGGATGTTTCAGTGTTGAAGCGAATGAACTGCGGCCAGATGAGCATAAGCTCGCGGGCAGCAAAGGATTCACGATAAGCCACCACTTCTTCTTTTGTTTCGCAGCCATAGGCGTATGCATAAGCAAATGCGCGTAGCTTTTGTGCAGTGCTCACAAGTGCAGTGGTCACAGCTTGGGTATCAAGTCCTGGTGCACCAATGAGGCGAGGGGTGACACCAAGTTTTGCTTTGGCTGTAAGCAAAGCTTTTAAGCCTGTGTATCGACCTGATGCCGTGGTGGTGCCAATGACAAGCGAGCTTTGTTCTGCTTCGGCTTGTGCACTATCTACACGGACTACCACCACGGTGGTGTTAGTCTGATCGACAATTGCTTGTAGTGAAGATTTTAATGTACCAAGTACGCCAGCTTTACCAATTACACTTTGGATATTGGTGACAAGCACAGGTGTATTTAGTGGAAACAGCGTAGCGTCGGCATCTGAAGCAATTGCAATTAAGCCGATAATACTGGTAGCCACCGTTCGGATGGAACGTGTACCGTTATTGACTTCTGCAACTCGGACACCGTGGTGATATTCATCTAATGCCATAGGGCAACCTTTTGTTGATGTTCTAGTTCAACAAAAGGCTTGCATATAAAACCCCACGTTTTAAGCGTGGGGTTTTGTAAGAGGGTATGCTACAAATTCGAATTTAGAGAGTAGAGGCATAAAACCACATTTCATCGACTTGCTCAGCAGTTAAATTCAGAAATCCAAGCATATATTGAACAGATTGATTACTACGTTCGAACCGTTCTGATTCGTTGTATTCAATTTGAATACGGGTCTTAAGCGTTGGGTCTTCAATTGTATTGATAGTCTGCTCGACGGTTTCGAGTAGGTTATTTTCCAATAATGCCAATTTAAACTGTCGACGAGTCAGGGAGTGAAATTGAGCCAGTCGAAGCTGTTCTTTTTCTACATCACTGAGATAGTTTTGCGGATTGAGATGGCGGTCAATTTCATCTGAAGTCATTGCTACAAATTCATCAGTAATTAAATCATCTTGTGAACCATCTGCTTCGAATGCATAGACTTCACCTGTAGGGTTTTTAAAGTATTTCATTAACGTAACTCCAACCAGGTTAAAATTCTTTGATCACCACTACCTTCAATCATGTATGTATCACCATTAGGAATAATCAAGTTAATCCAACCCCATGCAGCAGCATCAGCGATAAAATGTTTAGTTCCATTTAATGTAATGTAGCCATCATCAAAATTTGCATTAATAAAAAGCTGGATTGGTCGACCTATTGTATTTGTATATGTTGTTCTTACCGCTCTATTTAATTTTACATCTTGCCAACTTTGACTTACACCGATTGCATTATTTGCTGTCGTCGAAATTGTGATATTTCCAGAGCCATCGAAATCGGCATTACCTGACACTGCACCTGAGAGTGCGATGTTTCGTGAAGTTTTAAGTCTAGTTGCAGTACCGGCATTTCCACTCACATTCGCTGGATCTATTTTGATCCATGCTGACCATTCTCCTCCATAAAAACGACGATAATAAGTGATTCCATTGCTATCGTATGGTGTAAACCATTGTGAACACCCTGCACTTTTTTCTACTCTCAGCGAAAATGCATTTTGCTGAGGAACATTGGATATTTGATTTGCAACCGCATCAGCAGGTTGATAAAAAAATCCTGTTGTTTGATAGTTATTTAAATTTGCTTCAGCAGGGATGTAAAAACTTACAGGAGGAATATCAATATCTAAACTCGCATCAAAAGCCACGCCATTGATCATACGCGGATTCTGTAATCGACCATCAAAGATGCCATGAAATAGAGCTTGGGCAGCATATCCATAAAAATTATCTGCATAAATCGAATTACTTGTATGAATAGCACCCTTAGCATAAATACCATTTTCTGGGATTTTAGTTGCGTCAGCCCAAACATTTGAAACAAGTATTCCGCCAACTCGAATACGACGTGCTTTTGCATCATTTAATGACGCAAATGAAACATCTTCATTGCCCCAAATTTTATCTGTAATCACAGCAGGAACGGTTAGATCTCCAGTTAGCGAACCGCCAGATAATGGCAACTTTGAGTCATCTCGTGTTCCAATCACTCGCCATTCAGACCAAGATGCGCTATTTCCATTAACATTCCAGCTCTGACGAATCGCTAGTGTTCCACCGTTAGCACCTGAAGCTAGATGCGGGTAATAAATTTGGCAACATGTGCCACCACTTCTTAAGACAACTAAAACACCATAGCTATATAATCCAGCTACACTGTATTCAGAAACTGTATATTTCCCATCACTTAAGGCCAAATCAAGTTGTGCTGCGGAAGAAATGTTGCCCAGATATCGAAGTGGTGCTTCAATACTGATGTCTTGGGTACCATCAAAATCAATGGTATTAATTTTACGAGCATTTTTTAATTTAGTGGAAGTCGCAGCATTTCCAGAAATATCAGAATCTGTATACGCCAGCTCTTTTTTATTTAAAAAATCAATAGTTCCATTTTCACGAACTACACAACTAATAATTCTTGTTTTTCCTGTTGTGACATCATTACCAATTATAAAAGTTCCCCCTGTTTTCATGGAGGAAACAAATCCTACTGAAAATTGGGGGAAGAATTTACCTTGTTCATTATCAAAAAAACCCACCGTTTTATCTGCATAAAATGAGATAAAATCATTATCGTTATTATAAGAAGACTGTGAAACTTCAAGTTTTTTTGCAGCAGCCGCAGTTGCATCTTTTTCAAGTTTATTAAGTTGTAAATTTCTACCCTGTTTTGCTGTTAAAGCTTTTGTTGGATCGTCACTTACTAGATCATCTATAAGCTGCACAATACCGGTTTGGTTTACCGAGGCTGAACGTATTGACTGTTGAGAAATTGCGGTAATTTGACCAGCAGCATTTACTGAAATCTGCGGAATCTGAATTGTTGAAGCATAAGATCCAGCAATCACACCTGAATTTGCCAAAGTTAAAATACATGATGAGTTACCAGAGCCATCATAATTAAATGAGCCAGTTGCTCCACCTGAAAAACTTACTGTTCGCGCGGTTACAAGCTTTGATGCTGAAGCGACATTACTATTGATATCAGCATAGTAAAACCATGCTGTATAAACCCCATCAGTGGGTGCTGATCTTATAGCAAACTTCCCACTTCCATATCCATAGGCTACCTGAAGTTTACCGGGCATATCTTTTTTATATGTTGCTTTTGTTTCAACATAAATAAAAGTTTCTCCTGCAAATAATGGAGCCTTCGTAAGATTTAAGGATGATTGAATTAAACAACGAGAGCCTAATGGCAATTCATCGAATGAAGTAAAGAATTGTTGACTAGAAATATCTTGATAATAGTCTACATCTCGGGAATGAGCATCTTTAAATGAACTACCAATCTGTACTTTATAATCTTGTAAACTTTTTCCCTGTTTTGCCGATAACGGTCTTGCTGGATCATCTGTCGTTAGATTATCGACTATCTCATTACGTCGAATATAGTTTTTATTTACCCAATCACGAGTTGCATATATCAATGAATCATCGAGATAAAGAGCTATAACTTCAGCATTTTGAATATTAATAACAAGTTTAAGGGCAATTTCCCGTGCACCACCTTCGTCAGCTAATGGTTTGTACGTAGGCGGATAACTTGCATTGACCACTAAGGTTGAACCTGCATAAAGCCCTAGTTCACGTATGTAAAACCCCCCTGTAGTTGTAGGAATGATAGCTTCACAGACAATTTGATTGGTATTGTTTGGATTGATCTCAACGACATTAAGAGCAATACGAGCTTTTTCATTCACTAATGCAGTTCGCGTTTCTGAAGGCGTAGGCACTGAGCCATTGCCATCGCCAACCGCAATGTGAGAATAGTTGATTTTATTGTTGAGGGTTGCACTTGCAATCAGTGCTTTACCGTTGTTGGTTAAAATACCTTTGTAGGTTGCTGCCATATTCTACTCGACATAAATTGTGACTGTTTCCGCGCCATGAGTGCCGACAGCAACTCGCGGAATACAGATGGGTTGAACGTTAATAACTAAATTGGTGAGGTGCCGACTAGCAGGCTTTGCATCTTTTACAAGTCGATTCACTTCGGCATAGGTATCTTCTGTAAGTTCCAGACCATTGAGATCTAGTTCTAAGGTGAAAGTTCCTGGTGTACCCATCGGTATGGCTTCAAACCATTCTTTAAAAATGCACTGATAGCCAAACTGTGCCAGTACTTCACGAACTGCCTGACGAGTACCTTTGATTTGATGTTGGCGAAAGGATTTTTTAATCAGTTGACGCTGTAAAGAGGGTTGCCAACTGGTATCCCATGAGTCGACTGAATATTGCCAAGCAAGGAAAGACAGGAATGAATCTGGTGCGTCATCAATTGATGTCAGCGTTTTGATTGCTACGGGTAATGCACTATTTTGTGATGTGACTGCTGTGACATTTCGCTCAAATTGAGTGCTATTCGGAGGAAGTAATTGGCTCATTCAACCCCTCCGATCGTTACTGAAATATTAGTGCAATAAGAGGCTTGTTCTGGCGTTAATACCACATCGGTAAGGGGACTAATTAACTCGACTCGATTTACTCCATTAATATGTAAAGCTGCATAAATTGCAGATATACGAATAGAACGACCGAGCCGTTTTTGTTTGGTGGCATAGGCAGTCACATTAGCCATTGCTTGTTGCAACAGCGTCGCCGCTTCTGGGTCTTTACCAATGTAGAGTTTGGCATTAATGGCATAGTTAACAATCGATGCCGACTGAACGGTGACCCGATCTCCAATAGGACGGACATCTTCTGCGGTCACCGCATTTGTGACAATTTGAATCAGTTCTGGAGAAGCAGCTCCAGTTAAAGAGTCCGCTTGTAAAATGGTTAAAGTGACATAGGCAGGTTGAGGTGAAACCACTGAAACATCACCCACACGACCATCGGCATCACGCGCAAATTTTTTATAAGCAGCTTCAGGACCTGCAACGGATAAGGTATCAAAAGCCAGTTGAATCCGTTCACGGAAAGCATCGTCTGATTCCATGACAGCTTCAGTTGGTGGTGTAGTGGAATTATCGGCTGGAGAAACAACTAGACGTTTAACATTGAAGTTAGCGCCGAGTTGGTCTAAATCATTTTTTGTTGCATAAGCCAATAACAGGGCACGAGCGGCCTGATTAATCCGATTCCGTAAAATCATTTCCCGATAACAGTTTTCTTGAACCAGTTTAACCAGAGGTTCACTTTCACGTGTCAGTGTTTGGCGAATAGAGGGTTGCTCTTCGCTTGGCCAGAGCTGAATAAGTGCTTCTTTACGCTCGGTATATAGAGCTTCAAAGTCAATTTCTTCGATGATATCTGGTTGAATCAATTGCGAAAAATCAACACTCATAGCGAAGACCCGTAATTTAAAGGAATAGAGAGTTTCTTGGTTTGATCTGTACCGACGAGCTGCATTTCTAGGTCAATCTGGAAGCGACTATCTTCGGCTTTGGAAAACTTGGCACTGGTCAGTTTGACTCGGTCTTCCCAAGTCATAATGGCTGTAGCACTGGCTGCCATGACTTGCAGACGGACAGCATCATTAAAGGGTTGGTCAATCAGTTTAAAAATCATGGAGCCATATTCACGACGCATAACCCGACTCCCAATTGGGGTGAATAGAATGTCCTGAATAGATTGTTTGATGTGGGGAATCACATCAAGGCTTTGACCAGTTTCACGCGACATCATGCTTTGGATACTCCTGTATCAGAGCCACCCGCTTGAACCCCGCCATGTTTATGATTTTTCAGGCTAATGCTTCCAGCTTTCACATCGGCTTCGGTACTAAAGTTACCTGAAGAATGACTGCTGCCTTGAACGAGCTGGCTACCGCCTACGGTGTTATTGCCAGTCATTGCGGTGCTGCCATTCACTTGCAGATTTCCATTGATGGTGGTGTCACCATTCACGGTGATGCCCCCAGTTGCGGTGAGAATGGCAGTACCGCCATTGGGAAGAATTGCCTGTAAGGAATGGTTGGCTGTGTCATAGCTGATCATGGCACCATCTTCATAAACTCTTAATTTGATGTTGGGATTCAATGACGGAGTGGGAAAAGCTTCATTATTTAAACCCACCAAAACAATGCCGAGCGTCAGCTCACCCGTAGGGCTAAAGACCACACATTCTTCATTGATACTGGGTAAGTCATGGCTAAGGTCTGCACCTGCACGCAGATTGAATAGACGTAATTCATCAGTCACGATGTCGCCTAGATCGACAGTGACTGTATGAAAAGGTTTAGCAGGGGTAACGCTTTTAATTCGACCTAAACGGATCAAATTTTCTAAGCGACGATGGATTTCAGCACTCATGTGCCTACTTTGCGTTAAGGCTGCGTGTCTTGCATTAATGGCATTTTGTAAGAGGGGATACTACAAAGAGAACTTCTTCATTTTAGCGACAAAGTTAAGTCTTTAAATGTCGCATCACAGCGTCTTCAATTAACTGAATATCGCTTGCTGTGAATCCCAACAGTTCACGTTTGGGGTAGGTAATTGATGGACCATTTTGGCTGACGCGAGCACGTAAACCTTCTTGGTGAATACGAGCCACAAAAACCACATTACTTAAAAAACCAACACTGACCTTTTCGGCATTAGAAAAGTTTCTAAAATATCGTTGGGCACGTAATTTAGTAAACATCTTGCGACGGATCCGTTTACCGTCTCGTAACCGTCTTGGAGTATAGCTAGAACCATCGGGATTAAGTTGAGCCGCAATCCGTTGTTGTTGGCTCTGTCTCAAATCTGCACCGACTTTTTTATTCAGTTTAGACATCTCACCATCACTGAGTTTATTCAGTAATGGTGTCAGGTATTTAACCAAATCATCTAAGTTTTCACGCATGGTTTAACTCACTGAGGTTTTTTTGCCAAAGGCATTTCAAGTGCAACAGTATTAGAAGGGTCAATACTGGTCCATGTTGCTAAAATATTGCCTTGCTCATCGGCAAGTTCACACTCGGTCGCTGGCAATGCTGGTGAATATTGAGGTTCATCAGGATAAGAAAAATTGAAGCTGCCGTTGTCTTGTTTTTTAATAATCACACGTTCTGTCAGCTCAAATTCAAACATCACATCGGCTTTGTCATTGTCCAGAAATTCAGCTTCAAACTTCACAGCATTCTTGTTCTTCTCTAAATTGGCGAGCAATTCAGACTGATTCACCCGCAGCCATTGAAATAGTAAAAAGGCAATCAAGTCGGGATCCCCCGTGAAGTCCTGAATAATGAACTTCACTGGTGAAATGCTTTCCATGCCGTAGCCGTTGGCAAGGATAGAACGATAGCGACCGCTTTCAATATGCATGCTGAGTTTGTCTGGATTATCCTGAAGAAACTTCAGATGGCTCACCAAATACTCTCGAAGGTTATTGGGCTTTTTCATGCTGCATTGCTCTGATAGCTAGGATCCAGGCGGTTCATAACGCGAAGAAACTTGGTGTCATAGCCGAGTTTTTTATAATTGCGACCGTTATACAGACTAAATACAGCATCCCAGTTCTCCTGGCGTAATGCCTCCAGTAAAGTCCACTTTTTGCCAGCGACCGTACCTGACTTGAACTCGCAGAAACGTAGAAAAGCTTCAAACTGTAGGCTTTCACTTTGATAGTGCTGTTTGATAAATTCTTGTACAGATGAATAGCCAAGGTCTTTCCAGTTTTCACCCATCAATTGGAAACGTCCCCAAGAAGCAGACATCAAGGCACAGTCTTCATCAATTTGTTTGGCCAAAGCCAAACGGGTGTATTCAGCCGCATTACCATGATAGCCACCAGTCTGAGTGTTCACGATATTGGGGTACTGCTTCATCATTTGGTCAGCAAAGTCTTTTCCACATTTCTGGTTGAGGTAAAAATACATACGGTGACGTTCAAACAGAATCTTTGGTCGACCATCAGGCAAGTAACCATCACCAAGTGTTTCAACTTCGGCAATTGCGCGAATGACAATTTCAGGGATATCTAGACGTTTTGCACCAGCCGTTAAGTCTGCATCTTTTAGATGTTTAGAAAGGTCTAGCCCTTTGAGCGCATTCAATGTTGCATTCCCAACAATACCATCCACTTTTATGCCGATTTTTTTCTGAAATTGAATCACGGCATATTCAGTGCTTTCACCAAAATCACCATCTACAGATAGCGACTTGTTATTTTTTCCCCTCATACCTTGTTTAATCAGGAGTCTCTGTAGCTCAGAAACGGCTGAACCTTTACTTCCAAACTTTAATAATTTCATGATGTACTCCAGATCAGTTTGGCAACATTACCGCGACTACGTAGCACAATCATGGCAAGTAATATGGCGAAGATGGCATCCCATAGGGTGACAGGATCTTTAAAGAAAAGAATGTGAACAGACTGCCCAAGGAATGAGGCAATCAACAATGCTGCGAGCCAAGAATAGCCACGGTGAAAAGGTGTTTCTTCACGACTAAAGCAGATAATCCGAACACCAGAAAAGAGATAAGCTAAAACAGCAATGGTTTGAAATAAGAGTTCGATCATGAGGCACCTCCACCTCGAAAAGTTTTCCAAATGTCAGAAAGTTTGGATGCCTTTACCCAATCTACGGCCTTCACCAAAATGAACAGAGAGAAGGTCGATGCAATCAAGGCAGCAGTGGCATCACTGGTGATAAAGGTTCGACTGGTAATTTCAGGGGCAAGTAAGTAGCCAATACCTGTCGAAAGCAGCATGGTGCGTAAACGTTGCCATGCCGATAAGTCTTTTTCATAAGTCGCAATAAATGCAGCACCCAATACAGCGCCCAGCAAGGCATTACCGTTAATAAAGGGTAGAATGGAAACAGCACTTAGACTGAGGGCTGTTGCGGTGGTGGTTGTAGCAGTTGGTTCAGGCATGCTTAATCCCATAAGTTAATTGTTTTTGTTGTCTGCTGTTGCGTAGGGATATCAGGCAAAATCACTTCTGTGCCCAGCGTGAGTATTGGTCCTTGTTCAGCCAGAGTAGGGTTATATTCCAATACAGTTTCTGTGACACCAGCAGTCCGACCGTAATAACGCCAGCAGATCAGATCAATCGTGTCCCCCTGAACAGACTTCACTTTTTTCATATCAATTCCACAGTACAGCGACTTGTCCCCAACAAGTCCCGAATAGCCCAGCGTAAGTTTCGTCGATGGTCATCAATGGTCGGTGCTAATTGTTCAGCCCGCTTCTGACCATCACTGGTGCTGTCATAGCTTCGATATTTTTCGTTAATGTCTGCGGCAATCGCTGAATGAACTGCCCGTAAATACAACAGTTCTGTGTTGGGTTTACCATCGATATTGGACGTAGCAAGTTCATTTAAAGTTGCTGCTTTCAATTTTAGTGAGCGTAGTTGGTCATTAATTTCCAATATGGCTGCAATTGCTGCATCTTTCAGGCGAGCATTAGAAACACTGCCATCTAAGCGCACGGATTCGCGGATCAGGTTCAATTTCAGATTGGGAAAGAAGCTATCATTCACAATCAGCTCATCTGGTGTGGTGGTTGGGGCATTAAAGCTAAAACCAGTCATCGTCATATCCTAGGTGGTCGGTGGATGATGGTTCAGAACAACAACTTAAAAGTTCTGTCATCCCCATCATGCCGACCAGGTGCGGGGGGCACAGGTTAAGAAGACGCAGCAGCTTGCTGTTCCTCTAATTGTTTGGCCAAGAGCTTTTCAGCACGATCAAGGTCTTGCTTACAGCCGACATTGTCTTTCTTGGCAATGGCTTTTTTCATGTACTCAATCGCAGGTACATAGTTCTCTACAGACAAGAAAATCTTGCCAATCGCGCAATACAACTTGGCGCGAATTGGGTCGTGCAGGTCATAGCTTTCAGTGAGCTGTTCCGCTTGAAGCAATATGTTCAAATCAAACACATCGCCCGCTTTTAGTTTGCTCAAAGCCGCATTGGCAATTTCTTCTGCCACAATGCTTGGGGTGTCACGACTGAATGAATCAGGCATATCTAAACCATGTGCTAAAGCAAACACGGCAATTTTTAAGCCCAAGTCAAACATGCCAGCATCTAAACACCACAGCATGATGGTGGTGACAATTTCATCTTCCACCTTTTGATTGGCAGCCAAAATACCTTCGACATAAGGCAGGTATTTGGGAATCAATTTGGCTTTTGCTTCAGCACGGCTTTCATCCGATTTAATGTGTGAAAGCAGTGATTTATCGTTTTTCAGTTCGGCCAGTTGAAGCAGGTAAACGGAAGCATCTTGGCGGGTTGCTCCAAAGGCATCCGCCTTTGCAGATTTTTCTGCTAATACGCGAAGGTAGTGATTACGTGCATGGTTCATAGATCACCTACAGAACTTCAATGTTTTCAACCAAAGCCACTTTTTCATAGGCTTCAATCACATAGTCTTCGTTGCTTGACTGATAGTCTGCAACACGGTTTTTCTCAGGTTCTTCACGAATAAAGCGACGTTTACCACCTTCTTGGTAGTAAATAGACAGGTTATCGAGAGAAGTGATCAAGAAAGCATTGTCTGGGAAGAAGGGAACGCGAACAGCAGGTAAGCCACCAATCTGTTTTTGACCTACCAAAACCTGACCTGCAAGCGTGTTCTGGTTGTCTTGGTCTTGGTTCAAAATGGCAAAGTTTTTATCGTTCAATAATGAACGACCACAAATCACCACAAGGTCAGTTGCATCTTGATGAACTTCATCTATCAAGCTATCAACTGACTGTTTGACCAAGGCATCCAAGTTTTTATAGTCACCAGAAGAACCAATGGTGATTTTTCCTGAACCCACTACAACTTCAGTCATGTTGCGTTCAGGGCTACGGGTACGAATTTTATGTAGCCAGCCTTCGTTGACATCTTGCAGCAATGGATTGGTGTTGCGGTTGGTGGTTGCTGCAATGCTTGTCCCATTCCAGCCAATCATGATGCGGTCTAAACCAATGGCTTTGGCACAGGCACCCGCCCATTTTTCAGGGAAGTCGGCAAACTTTGCCCAGGCATCAATTTTTGAATAGAGCAAGGCAATGTCAAAGTCTGTTTTTTGACAAGCATAGGTATTTGCCGATAAACCTGTCGGATCGGATGGATTACGTTTGGCATCACCTGTGGTATCGGTACGACCTGCAATGGTGCTATTTACAGAAAGACCAATGGCTTGACCTGTCGCTTCAACCACTTCAATGACATTGATACGACCCAGAAATTCGCTAGAGAGTTGAATCTTTTCTTCCAGCTTTTGTGCAGGTGTCGGGGCAACAGTGAACTGAACCGCTGCACTGTCCACTTCGTTAATGCGGGCAACTTCGCCCATGTAGTGATTAAACTTTTTACGTGTATCGTTACGCATGATTAAAGAATTCCGTGTTAATAAACAACAGCAGCATTACTGCCCGAATGCCCAGTGCTTTCAGGTCGCTTGTGATGATTTGGGTCAGGTTGATGATTGAATGAATCTGAAAGGGCGTTGTGCTTTTGTTCAAGTTCGCTGTACTTGGTTTGCAGCTCGTTGAGTTCCTGCTGCATTTTTGAGAAAGCCGTACTTTGTTTGCCAAAAGTTTCTGCAATTTGCTCGAGTACTTTTTTGACTTCGGTAAAGTTCAGTTTGGCTTCTGCGCCTTGCTGTTCAATTTGAGGAGAAAACAGGTCACTGAACTTCTGAACCATTCCAGCAAATAAGCCTTTGCTGTCATCTTCAAATTCAATTTGAGCTTCTTCAGCAATTGAGAAGGCATTTTTTTCTGCATTTTCACCAAACTTGGCAACCATGCTAGAAAAGCTCAATTTTTCAGTGCCGATAGAGGCAGGGGAATCGGTCACAGCCAAGCCCACCAAATAGGCCTCGCCTTTGCCTTGGAAGTTCGGATCAATTTCAATACTGGTGAAAATCTTCTGGCGCTTTTTATTCATTTCCACTAAGTCAGCAGTTGCATCAATTTGTGCAAACAATGCCAGCTTCTTTTCACCGTTAATGTCGACTTCTTCGGCTTTTGCAGCAAGTACATCACCATAAGCACGGAAGGAAGAATCGGGCATGACACCACGTAAGTGTTCAACCCAAATACGAGCGCCATATACAGACTGGTTGTAATTTTTTGCAGCTTGTTCAATCCAAGAGCGTTCAATCACGCGCTTATCAATAGTTTCTCCTTCGACTGCAACACGAAAGAACTTAGATTTATTTGTCATGTGTTTAACCGTTCTGGAATTTACTCATCAAATAATGAGCATCATTAAAAGTCCGACGGCATTAGTAAATAAATTGGATTTGTAAGAGGGGATGCTACAAAAAGGAAGTATGATTTGAGGGAATGGATTAAGGAAAATTCACACAAATGATGTAGAAAAATTAACACGTCACTCTAGAGGTATGAATTACAAAATGATCCCAGTTTTTTTATAAGAAAAAATAGACCAAATAGTTAAATTTAAAAATAAATTGAAACAATCTCATATACAAACTGTGATCAGTTCTACTTTACAGCCTAATATCAGAATGCTAATAATCATAATGATTTACTTTAGAATAAATAAATCACTTAAAGGAGACCTAAAGTGATGAATAGAATAGATTTAAAGTTAATAAAAAACGGTACGGAAGAAGAGTTTGTTTTAAAAAGTTGTATCGTTGAGTCAATACTGATCACCAGTAAAGATATAAATACACTTGTAGAAGAGGGGGATTTTCTTCACCATTCATTGCCCGATGGAATTGTTGAAAAGTACCTAGTCGATGAAGTAATTTCAAATACGAATGAACCTCCTCATTACGAGATTTATGTTTCAAAACTGAATTAAATTACTTATTAAAACTGTCCATAATGCTCAGATGATGAAAATTATCTGAGCATTATTTTTTTTTGGAATTTTCACAAGATGTTCTTTAAGAAATCCTTTTGTAAGAGGGGATGCTACAAAATACAAAGAATGATCGGTGCGATAAAAACTGAATAATAAGCACAAAAGCAAAAAGCCAAGAACGGCAATTCTTGGCTTTTTTATTTCCAACCCTTAGTTCAAGTAAGGATCAAAAATATGAGTCATAACAATACTAAATTTTTAGTTAAGTTTCTAGGAGCGACAATGGAAGCCATGAACTTAAAACCAGAAAGTTTTGTGAAAATATTCTGGAATCTCGCTTTTATCGCAATAGCCCTGATGGTGACGAAAACACTTTTAACGATAGTTTTATTTTATGTAGGGCTTCCACAATGATGGAAAAACTAGCTAAAAATAAGGAATTACGTATTTGGACGTATATCCAGTTTGCCTACATTTTACTTGGCATTTTAATTACCCAACTTGCTCCAATCCTTACAGCTATTGCCAACGTTATCCAAACTCTTAAATAAATCCTCTTTGTAAGAGGGGATGCTACAAAAGCGAAATCAAGCATTGTGCAAAGTGCGTTGCTTTAATTGGCGCATGAATACATTTGACACCGAACGCTTCGAGCTAACTTTCGACAACCGAGTAAAGGCAAAGTTCCTTTACTGGATGGGTTGGCGTATTAGCAGTATTGCGGAATACCTACAGGAAAATGAAAAGACCGTTCACTCATGGAAAGCCCGTGACGAATGGGACAAAGATGCACCTGAAGGAATTGCAGCACAGGCACTCGAAGCCCGTTTGTGTACCTTGTATTTATTAGATAAGAAAACACCAGGCGATTTTAAAGAAATCGACCTGTTAGAACGTCAAAAAGACAAATACGCACGACGCGAAAAATACCTGACCGATGGCGGTAATGAAGCCGACATTAACCCAAAAATTCAAAACCGTAATGCCAAACCGAAAAAAATGCCGAAGCGTAATCTCATTACTCAGGCAATGATTGAAAAGGTTCAGGCAGATTTTGAAGAAGGGCTGTTCGATTACCAACGCACATGGTTCAAAGCCAAAAATCAGCGTTCACGTAATATCTTAAAAAGCCGCCAAATTGGGGCAACCTATTACTTCGGGCGTGAAGCCTTTGTCGATGCCATTACAGGCGGGGGCAATCAGATTTTCCTTTCTGCTTCCAAAGCACAGGCACACGTTTTCAAATCCTACATTAAGTCTTTTGCCGCAGAGTCGATTGATCTCGATTTACAAGGCGATCCAATCGTACTGAACTTTGAAGAAGGTCCACCTTCAGAACTTATATTCTTAGGCACCAACGCCAAAACTGCTCAGGGCTTCCACGGCAATTTTTATTTCGATGAATACTTTTGGGTGCATGGCTTCCAGACTTTACAGAAAGTTGCCTCTGGTATGGCTATGCATAAACGTTGGCGCAAAACCTATTTCTCCACACCATCTTCAAAAAGCCACGAAGCCTATAACTTCTGGACAGGGGAAATCTTTAACAAAGGTAGAGCCAAAGACAAACGGCTGAATATTGATGTCAGCCATGAAGCCTTAAAAGATGGTCGACTCTGTGAAGACAAAATTTGGCGACAAATTGTCACTATTTTAGATGCCGAGCGCGGTGGCTGTGACCTGTTCGATATTGATGAATTACGCTTTGAGTATTCGGCAGAAAGTTTTGCCAACTTGCTCATGTGTATGTTCATGGATGATGGGCATTCAGTCTTTCCACTATCAGTCATGCAACCGTGCATGGTGGACTCATGGGTACTGTGGGATAGAGACTTTAAACCATTAGCCCTTCGTCCATTTGGCTATCAGGAAGTATGGGTCGGTTATGACCCTGCCGAATCGGGCGACACCGCGGGTTTAGTGGTGATTGCACCGCCATCTATCAATTATTCAAAATTCCGCCTACTTGAACGTCATCAATTCAAAGGGATGGACTTTCAGGCACAAGCGGCTTACATCAAAAAAATCTGTGAAAACTACCGTGTGACCTACATTGGTTTAGACATTACAGGCATGGGAACAGGCGTTGCCCAACTGGTACGCCAGTTCTTCCCGGCACTGACCACCTTTAGCTATTCGGTCGAAGTTAAAACCATGCTGGTACTGAAAGCGATGGATGTGGTGCATCAAGGTCGTTTTGAGTTTGATGCAGGCTGGACTGATGTTGCACAAAGCTTTATGGCAATTAAAAAGACCATGACTGGATCAGGTCGTCAATTCACTTTTGAAGCCACACGTTCGGAAGAAGTCGGGCATGCCGACCTTGCTTGGGCGTGTATGCATGTCTTTGCCAATGAACCACTGGAAGGGCGTAACGTCCACAATACTGCTGCAATGGAAATATTCTAATGTCTGAGACTCAAAACTTGCCTGTTGTGGCACAAAACAATGGCATTCAAGCCTTTACCTTCGGTGACCCTGAACCTGTTTTAAATACGCATGACTACATGAGCATGTTTCAGGTGTACTGGAATGGTACTTACTATGAACCGCCAGTGAGTTTAGAGGGTTTGGCAAAGTCTTTCCGTTCTACGCCTTATTTGTCGACCGCCATTATTTATAAGCGTAATCAGTTGGTTTCTGCTTTTAAGCCTAACAAGTTGATGTCTTCTAAATCATTCGAACAATTGGTTATGGACTTTTTGGTGTTTGGAATGGGCTATGTAGAAGCCATAAAAAGTCGCTCTAACCAAGTGGTGCAGGTAACCACGCCTTTAGCCAAATACATGCGACGTAAACAAGACCCGAAAGAATTTTTAATGATTACGGAAAACTGGAAGTATCACCATTTTGAGCGAGATTCAGTTTTTCAGGTACGTGAGTGCGATATTAATCAGGAAGTGTATGGCACACCTGAATATTTGGCGGCTTTGCAGTCTGCTTGGTTGAATGAATCCGCGACTTTGTTCCGTCGTAAATACTATAACAATGGTTCTCATGTTGGGTTTATTTTGTACCTGACCGATCCGCAGCAGAATGAAGACGATGTAAACAATTTACGTCAGGCACTCAAAGACAGTAAAGGACCAGGGAACTTTAGAAATCTGTTTTTGTATTCACCGAGTGGGAAGCCCGATGGTATTAAGTTGATACCTGTGTCGGAAGTGGCAGCCAAGGATGAGTTTGCACATATTAAGTCCATTACGCGGGATGACATTTTGGCGGCTATGCGTACACCGCCTCAGTTACTTGGCATTATTCCCAATAATACGGGTGGTTTTGGGTCGATTACGGAAGCAGAGCAGGTACATTGGAACTCGGAAATTATTCCGCTTCAGCACCGTATAGCAGATCAGGTGAATGAATGGGCAGGGCAGAAGCTCATTACGTTTAAGTCTTATGCTGAAGTAAGAGGCAAGCTTTTAAATGAAAAATGAAGAAGTCGTAAGGAGAATAAAAATGGAAATAAAGTTATCGCCATATTTAAGATTTTGTATTGGGACAGCAATTCTTTTGATTGCAGTAAGTCCATTTATTTGCGCGCTGGCTTATAGTTTTGGAAGATAAGTGAGATCGCAATGTATGGAGGCATCTGAGGTCTACAGGTAAAAGATAGGGTCCTACTCGTGCTAGGATTGTGAATCCGATCAATCAGTAGTTTAACGTGACTGTTATTAGCTTCTATGTGTAGAAACGCTAAAAAAACTAGACTTAAAGTATAGAAATAATATAATTAAACTGCTATTTTTGGTAAAAATTACCAAAAAATGATTTATAAAAGGGTTGAAATTAATGTTAATACAATTTTCTGTTGAAAATTTTAGATCTATCAAGGGAGAACAGACGCTTTCAATAGTTAAAGACTCTTCAAATGAGATGTCTGAAAATTATTTTGAAACAGAAGCACCATTAGTACCTATGTTATTGAGAAGTTCTGTTATTTATGGAGCAAATGCATCAGGTAAGTCTAATGTATTGAAAGCATTAAAGTGCATGGCATCAATTGTTGAAAATTCAGCTCATAAAAAAATCAATAAGAATCTTCCTGTAGAACCATTTTTATTAGATTCGGTCTTTTCGGAGCAACCTACAACTTTCAGTGTAAGTTTTGTAGTGAATTTACCTGATGAAGAAACTGGAGAATTAAGACCAGTTCGTGCAGATTATGGTTTTTCTGCAAATAAAAAACAAATTATAGAAGAGTGGTTAAGTATTTATCCCAAGAAACGTGAACAAGCATGGTTTCATAGAGTTTTTGATGAGGATACAGAGGAGTATGTTTGGCTTAAAGAATCTAATTTTCTAAAAGGTGAGAAGAATACTTGGAAAAAAAGTACAAGAATAGATCAGTTATTTTTATCAATTGCAGTGCAGCTTAATAGTGAACAATTAAAACCTATTTATGAATGGTTTTCAGAGAGTCTAAAAGTTATTACTAGTGATAGATTAAACAATCAACCAGCTATTAGCTTTTGTAAAGAAAATGAAATACTGAAAAACTTAGTTATTGATTTTTTAAAACATGCTGATATTGATGTAGATGATATTGTTATTAAAAAACATAATATTAGTTTCGAGAATTTTCCAGATGAATTTCCAGATGAGCTGAAAGAAAAAATCAAAGAAGATTTTGAAGATCATTTAATGGCATATTTTATTCATACAGATGAAAATGGAAAAAGTATTAGAATTGAACTTGATGATGAATCTGATGGAACTCAAAAATTATTTGAATTTTCTGTATTAATATTTATTGCCTTATTAAAAGGATATATATTAGTAATTGATGAATTGAATAAAAGTTTACATCCAGACTTAGTTCGATACCTTATTAGTATTTTTAATTCTAGTGAAAATAAAAAAAATGCACAGTTAATTATAACAACACATGAAACATCAGCATTGCGTAAAGATTTATTACGTAGAGATCAAATCTGGTTTTGTGAGAAGAATAAAGATAAATCAACAACACTTTACCCATTAACCGATTTTAGTCCTCATAAGAATAGAGAAGATATTGAAGAGAGTTATTTATCTGGTAGATATGGTGGTAAACCAATTATCAATAAATTTAAATTCCCAGAAGATCTTGTAATTGAATTTGAGGAATAATCGAAGTGATACAAAGTCGAAGAAAAAATATTAATTTAGCAAGAAATGGTGTAAGAAGAGATCCATTTGATTTAATCCTTATTGTTACTGAAGGTGAAAAAACAGAACCACTTTATTTCAAAGATTTACGGTCTAAAGAAAAACTTTCATCTACAAATGTTGAAATCACAGGTGATTGTGGGTCTGATCCTGTATCAGTAGTAAAGCATGCAATAAAGCTATATGAAGAATCAGTTGCAGAAAAAAATCAGAGTAAGCTTTTTGATATAGCATTTTGTATTGTTGATAGAGATAAGCATCCTAACTTCTATCCAGCACTTCAAATGATAGATGAGTATAATAAGAAGTCAAATAAAATGATTCTTATACCCATAAAATCTTATCCTTCATTTGAATATTGGTATTTATGTCATTTAACCTATACTCGAGCTCCATTTGTTGAAACCCAACGGAAAAGTTCAGGTGATCTTTGCTATGACTTATTACAACAACATTGGAAAGAAAAACTCGAAGGAAGCTACGGGAAAGGTAAAGACAAAGTCTATTCTATTTTTGATGGAAAGAAGTTGTTAGATACGGCAATGATTCATGCGGAAAGAGCACTAAAAGATGCTGATTCTACAGCCGAAAATAATCCTTCTACAGAAGCTCATTTTCTTGTTTCATATCTATTAAATGTTAAAGAGGTTGGGTTGCAGGTCAAGTCTGTTTTAGATCCAATTTTTGAATTTTCTATTACTGTGGAACGTTATCTTCCTATCAATGATAATTTTGAGAAAAAACTAGGAAAGCTCCAATCTTTTCTGGATAGTATTAATAAAGAATATGAACCTCAGTTAGCAACTTTACTTTCTAATAGTAACAAGTTGACTAAAGTGAATATTTTCAGAATTAAGTTTATGAGACAGTATTTAAATGAGTTGCAGAACCGTCTAATATTGGGAATGGAAGAAATATTAGATGAACAAATTAATGAGGAAGAACAAAAAAAATGTGCTAACTCTTAAATTTCGCTAGTTTCCATTTAAAAAAAGGTGAGTTTCTGTCAGGACTCACCTTTTTTAATTCCAAAATAATTTCTACCACTTATTTGGGTGTTAGTGCCTTGATGACTTCAGCGGATGACTTGGCGACATCAGATGATGTTTTAAGCTGTTCAGTTACAATATTACCAATTTCATTTAATGTTGTTAGATCACTATTGTTTCCGAAATATTTTGGAATAAGTTCCTTACGAATATTCTTTTTATCTTTTTCCTCCAAATCAAATATATATGTTGGTAGCGCATCGAGTTCTAAACGTATACGTTGTGCTTGATCTTTTTTCTTCTGATAGTGTACAGCTTGCTTGATAAGAAAAGTGATTAGAGTAATTGAAATGAATATACCTGTTAATTTTAAAGCCCAATAATCATAGTTATCTATTTCTAAAATAGTTTTAAAATATTTTTTTTGTTCTAAAATAAATATTGAGAATAAAACTGTAAGTACGATTGTAATAAGAGCTAAACCTAAATATATATAAAAAGCGAGTGAGGACTGTCTTTCAGATTTTTGGTATACATGACTTGTTTTTGCATTTTTTAGCACTTCATTTAATCTTCTAAACTTATTGATTTCACTATTAAGTTCTTGCCAAACAGAATCATAAAAATTTTTCATTCCATTTTTATAACTAGAATGTATAGAATCGTAACTTTCCAACAGTGTAATAATCTCTATATAATGTGTGGCAAGTTCTCTGTCTTCTACTTGATCGTAATTAATTTTTATTAGTCCATTTTTAATAGTTTCAAGTAGATAGACTTCATTTGTAGTGAGATTCTCGATTCTATGTTTAAGACTATAAATAGTTTGATGTGGCGGGTAATTTTCTAATAAAAAATTCGGTTTCTTATTTATATAACTTAATATCTCGATTTTTAAGTTCTCTGCAGACTCTATTAAGCTTGGCTCAGGTTTAGCAAGTTTAAACCTGTCATTATTAAATTTTTCTTTTTTCTCTTCTTCATTGAAAAGCTTTCTATAAACTAAATCTTTGAAACTATCTATTAATTTTTTGATTATATTCGGAATGAATTTTTTTAAATAACGTACTTTTTTTATACAATATGAATTAAAGAATATAAGATCAATGATAAATATAAAATTAAGAATTGTTAATATCGCTAAGAAAGTTTTCATTATACGCTTGTCCCCACTTGACCCAGCAATAGTATCTAAGCTACTCTAAAAAGACCACCCACATGGTGGTCGAGATTGGCGTCTCGTTATTGATCTAATCGCGTGAACCCGCGTAAGCGGTTTTTTTACGCCTGTACTTCTTATGCCTAATTTTTAGCGTAAGATTTGTTATGGTGGGTTGTACGGTGGCAACTTCGGTTGCGCCGGATTGATTAGATCATCGGTACGCCAACTCCGTGCAACCCATCACCCTATGATTGGCGTCGTAGTGTGATGAAAACCTAAAGAATAATTAGGAATTTCGTCATGAGAAATAATTTTCAGGCACAAACTCGTCTAGACAAAATCTGTATTAAGCGTCTAACTTCTCCAGACTTTGCACAAAAACTAAGTTTTAAATCACGCATCATCCATTGGGTGAAAGGCGGTGCAAAATGAATGCACTCGACCTCAGCCAAGCTGTCTTCATTCAAGACCAACAAATCAAAACCGATAGCCTCAAAGTTGCCGATGCATTTGGTAAAAGGCACACTCATGTTTTACGAGCTATTGAATCCTTAGATTGTCCAAAAGAATTTAACGAGCCCAATTTTGGGCTGGTTGAATATATTGATGCGAAAGGCGAATCTCGTCCTATGTACGAAATGAGCAAAGACGGTTGGATGTTCTTGGTCATGGGCTTTACTGGAGAGAAAGCCGCACAAATCAAAATCGCATTCATCAATGCCTTTAATGCTATGGCAACGCTACTCCAAAACCAACAACTCATCGAGCAGCAGGGCATACAAGTCGGCACAAAAGTACGCCTAAACTCAGGCAGTCCAGAACTTACCGTAAACAAACTCATGACTAATGCAGAAGGCATACTCGACCAAGTCGAAGTCACATGGTTCAGCAACCGACTGCACAAAACCACACTGTCTATACATGCAGTCGTCCCAGTGATCGCACGGAACAATGCAGTCCTGCAACATTTTTGGGAAGCCATCCACCAGTACGGCTTGCACTTACTCAACCATAGCCACAAGCCAAACCACATTGCACTGAACCTGCCGCAAGTCTGCGCAGCCATTCATGGATTGCCAGACAGCAAAGCACTCATACAAGAACTAGCAGCCAGTACCTATCCATACCCGCACTACATACAACACGGTCATGCCGTGCGTAGCGTGATAGATGACAAAACCCATCGCTGCATAGTGTTCAAGCAAGCCGCAGTACAGTTGGGAGGTGCAGCATGATTCCACATCTTAAAGCAGGCAACCCACCAGCAGACTTAGAAGACCTACTGGAAACTGTAGGTGACTCCATAGAAAAGCTAGAGCTTTTCATCTCTGCCATGTCCCGCATGCACTATGACGATGGCATACCAAGTGACGAGTTCAATGCCATCATGTGCAGCCTTCACCTCCAAGTCCACGAGATCCAACAGCAACTCGCAGTAAAACCATAAACAAAACCATCCTACGAATGTGCAGCCACCTGCACATTCAGGATTCACGCGGGCGGTTGACCCCCCACGTCACCTATGGGCTTTTTGTCTCGGAATCACTTTAAAATTTCGGGACAAAAAGTTCTCCCCAACGCCTTATATAGACTGGGCTTGGCATAGAAAAAACAGAGGAAAGGGTAGTTCTGCAAAAATCCCGACAAATCTGCAAAACCCTGCACCCAAGAAAAATTGACCATAAGACAGCAAGGGAAAAGTAGGGCAATTTACGGGTCAAAATGACTTTCCCGAATTCTGTAACCCCGTCCAAAAAACGCTAAATTCACGATTTTATTAATGTATAAACAATAACTTACGCGGTTACTCAAGGTGAGTAACTTAGCGAAACCCCCAACCTTTAAAATTAAGTAAACTATTGATAATAAATAATATATTTTGAAACCGAGGGTTACAGTAAAACACCGTAACTCGTTACAGAATCGTCACGCAATCGTTACAGTATCTCTAAAGGTAATATTTATATTTATTTCAATATATTAAGTACTACTTTTAAAAATCGTTACTCTAGTTACAGCTTTTGAACCATACCCAAAAGTTAAGAATTATTCTAAGATTTGCCTAAAATTGTATTTTAAATGATCAATCATCATTTATGGGACTTTATTTCATTGTCTATATATCGCGAAAATTCCCCAAATTTTCCCCAGCCTGATATAAGCCATTATTTTTGAATAAGATGCGCTGAATTTGACATCGTAGAGGTCTCCAGTTCGAGTCTGGATATGCCTACCAAATATAGCTGTTAATTCAGCAACTTAAAGCCCACTTCAAAAGTGGGCTTTAAGTTTTCGAGGTATGAAATATTTTCCTACTGTTAATAACTTGCCCATTTAAATTTAAAAACGATTACTAACAGTAGTTAAATAAATAACTATTTGGACATCTATTCTTACTTCATCTGGACATTTTTTTCTTTAAAAATAATCAAAAACAACCAATAACATAGGTCAATGAATATGACAGTAATAAGGAAAAATATATCGGTATATATTTTCCACCATTCTTGAGGTATTTCTCCTGAATGTTCTTCTGTAAAACCCCATCCCAGAAAAAGGTTTAATGCCGTAGTAATAATTAAAGAGCTAATACAGATACTTAATAAATTGAGAAAATTATAATGATTTAAAAGAATAGAAAGTATAAAGCTGAAAGGTACTATCAAAATGCAATAAGTTGAATAAAGAACAATGTAACCTACTAAGCCGAGGAAAAGATGAAAAAAGAAAGTTGAATCTAAGCTATATTCAATTTTATATTTCATAAATTTAAAAAAGAAGTGCCAAAAAAGTAATGGTATAGGAGCAAGTAAGAGGCCTTTTACTATTCTTTCTTTTGAATATTTCATGAACTTAATTCTCTTTTTATTCAATAAATATTGCCATTATACTGATTCTCATAAGGAATTTTGATTCATCCATTTAGCATTCTGGCGAATATATGAAATCAAAAGCTGATGATCCATGTAATGAAAGCATCAGCTTTGGTATGACTAACGATAGCTAATCCGCTCAGGTTTTAGCGCTTCATGTCCTTCTAAATAGTGGTCGGTCATCTTCACATTTGCGTGTCCCGCCAGTGCTTGAGCATACTTCTTCCCATACTTCTGTGTAATGTTATAAATACCCAAAGCACGTAAGTCATGCAGCGATGGTCGTTGGTTGGGTTCCAAATGATCATACGCACCAGACAAGTCCCGATACTTTTTAAACTGCTTGGTAATGTGATCTTCCGTTACTGCAAACGGATGCAGTTTCGCATTACGGATTTGCTCGTTAAAGTGCTCTGGTCGAGTTGCAATGAGGTAAGGGCAGCGCAGCTTCATAGAATGCTCTATACACAGCAACACAACTTCTTATAGCTCAGGTCTATGAGTCACCCCTATAAGAGTAATACTAACTTTCCAATAACCATAATTTTATCGAGTCAACTATCTATATATACAAATCCAATTCAGCTACTCAGCAATCTTGGCATTTCTAATCTTATCAACATTCTTATTCATTAATTGTCTGACTATATTTTTGAACATTATTCCTTGAATAAAACCAAGTTGTTGCTGATGCTGACTATAAAAAACATCTGGGCTATCAAATAGTCCAAAATCTTGATTAATTCCTTTATCCTGAATATAGGTATTATTTAAATTCCAGTCTATTGGAGGATTATCAAAATTTTCTGTAAAGACCCCAAATCCACAAAAAGTGTTTGAGGTGCTTTTATACATTTTTTGGAGATTTGTTAAGTATAGTTTATCTAGAATTACCCCTTCTAAAATAAACCAGTTCTCATTTACATAAACTTCCACCCAACTATGCAGAATATTTTGTGGAGATAGCTTGTACCAAATGCCATCAATAGCCCCTTTTTGTAAGCTTTTATTGATCGTGAAACCATGTAATCGGGTTGGAACACCGACTGCTCTTAATAAAGCCATTAATAAAGTTGCTTTGGTGTTGCATTGACCATAGCCATCCTCTAAAACAGCTGATGCTGGAATTGAGTCACTTGAATTATAGCCAAATTGAATCTCATCTCTAACAAAGTGATAAATTTGTTTCACTTTTTCAACATTGTCCAATTTAGACCATTCTTTTTCTTGAATTAAATTTTTGATTAATTGATGGTTATAATCTAGTAACGATGTTTCTTTAAGATATTGTTTCATAATTTATATTCTTAATCTGAAGTCAGTGATTGGATTAAAAACTATGGAGTAAGACTAGAGTCAAGATTAAGTTAGAAAATATTTATTGATGATTTAGATATGTTTAAATATGAAGCTATTTAAGACCTAAAAATTTTCAAGGTTCTACACGAGTATACTGAAATTTTTAAGTATTTGTATTGATTGAAATAATCCTGAAATATTTACTATTATCTACCGTTTTTTGTCATTAGGATCTGTTGGTATTTACTGTCCCAAAAATAGCATAAACGTAAAATTCAACTACCAAGCCAAATCTACTTTTCGCTATGCATCAACCAATGCTGACTGGTTAAAGTTGAAATCTATTTCCACAATTTCGGTTTTTATCTCAAACATAATCTAAGAAGTTTTATAGAATTAGAACTGGATATCTATGGTGTGATTTACCCGCATCTTTTGGTCAATCTAACACGATCTTAAACGATTCACTCACTGCTCTAAAGACAATAAGCTATTAAAAATATTTAAATTGTGGTTTAAATTTTCCAGAGATACTGTGGGCATAATAACCACAGATATTTGTCGGATTTATAATAATGTCCTGTATCGTTTAAGAGTTTGAGTTGGTCAGGTATCTCTAACTATAAATTTATAAGTAATGCTCATTTTGCTCAAGTGAACATTTTTGCTGTAGGCAATCAACCTGTTACGGTTAAGGAATTAGAGACATTGATTGCTCAATAAATTATGTAGGCAGATGCAGGAAACTCCACAAATAGACGATCAAGTAATTCAAAAATTAGATTTTTATCAAATAATTCCTATTTCCTTAAACAAAGTGAACTAGAAAAAATTATGGTGTATATTTTACCAATAATTAAAAATTGTACTTTATTATAATGAAAAAGTTACTTCTACCAATGTTTCTATTGATGATCTGTATCTTGGGTTTGAGTGTGTATCACGAATCTGAGATCAGGCAAAAGCAGAAAATTGATCGTTTGGTAAATGAAGCGCACAGTTCACTACAGAAAATTGAAGTGGATGCTCAGTCAAAAAATATTTTGATAAAAAAAGATCAATAGCGGCATGAATTCATTTTTGTAATTAAAGATTTAAATTTACTTACATAGTAATTTTTTGGGCGTAGTCTATGTCGTGCATAAATTCTAGAAACAACGTGAAAATCAATATGTTATAATCCACGCCGAATTTAAAGAAATGTTTATGTTTTTTATTTAAGCTATTGATTTTTATAGTATGAGTTTGAAGGCTGCATAATATATGCAGCTTTTTTCGTTTACTTGATTGAGGATGTTTTTTGTTTCGAAACAATAGCTTCCTTGTTTAGCTTAGAAAAAAGCATCAGATATTTGGCATACCCATTGCTTTAAATTTCGAGAATCAAATGGCAAAAAGTTTAATTTTTGGCCCAATTCGGAATTTTGGCATAATGTTTTTTTACAGGGGCTAGGTCATGACGACTCCTAATCCATCTTCAGAAAATGTACTTGAACGCTTATTTAAACTGAGTGAAAACAAGACGACTTTTCGTACTGAAGTTCTTGCAGGTGTAACCACATTTTTAACGATGTGCTACATCATTATTGTTAACCCAATGATTTTATCCGAAACAGGGATGGATCATGGAGCTGTCTTTGTCGCAACATGTCTCGCTGCAGCGATTGGCTGTTTAGTGATGGGGATTATTGCGAATTATCCAATTGCTTTAGCACCAGGAATGGGCTTGAATGCTTATTTCACTTATTCGGTGTGCATGGGTATGGGGGTACCTTGGCAAACCGCTTTGGCAGCAGTATTTGTTTCGGGTTTAATCTTTATTGCTATTAGCATGTTTAAAATCCGCGAAGCGATTGTGAATGCAATCCCAATGTCGCTTAAGCTTGCAATTGGCGGTGGTATTGGCTTATTCCTAGCACTTATCGCTTTAAAGAACTCAGGCATTATTGTTGATAATCCAGCAACACTTGTTGGCTTGGGTGATCTTAAGCAACCCACAGTACTGTTGACGTTGTTTGGCTTCTTAATGATTGTGGTATTACATCATTTTAAAGTACGTGGTGCGATTATCATCAGTATTTTGACACTTACTGCAATTTCTACCATGATGGGTCTAAGCGAATTCAAAGGTGTTGTAGGGCAAATTCCTTCAATTGCACCAACATTCTTACAGATGGACTTTGAAGGTTTATTTACCGCGAGTTTAGTGGGCGTCATTTTTGTCTTCTTCTTGGTGGACTTATTTGACTCGACAGGTACTTTGGTGGGCGTCGCGCATCGCGCAGGTTTGCTGCAAGATGGTAAATTACCTCGTTTGAAAAAAGCACTCTTTGCAGACTCAACCGCTATTGTTGCGGGTGCTGCATTAGGTACATCATCAACAACGCCATATATTGAATCTTCAGCAGGTGTTGCAGCGGGTGGTCGTACAGGTCTTACTGCAGTTGTAGTTGGTGTTTTATTTATCTTGTGTTTATTCTTAGCACCTTTGGCGCAATCTGTGCCTAGTTTTGCAACAGCTCCTGCATTGTTATTTGTGGGTGTGTTGATGATTCAGGGTATTACTCATATTGAATGGGATGATATTACTGAGGCTGTACCAGCATTCTTAACCATCGTATTTATGCCATTTGCTTATTCTATTGCAGATGGTATCGCGATGGGCTTTATTAGCTATGCGTTAATTAAATTATGTACTGGCAAAGCTTCAACTGTTCCTTATATGGTTTGGATTGTTGCAGTGCTTTGGGCAATTAAATTTGCATTTTTTGGTGGTTAATATCCACACCAATTTTAAGGGTGTAAACTTGTTTACACCCTTTTTTCTTTTTGAGGATAAGGTATGAATCAACTTGAGCTCATCCGTGCTTTGCCAAAAGCGGAATTACATGTCCATATTGAAGGGACTTTTGAGCCTGAACTGATGTTTGCAATTGCACAACGTAATCAGATTGAAATTCCTTACAAGTCAGTCGAAGAAGTCAAACAAGCGTATAATTTTCATAACCTGCAATCTTTCCTCGATATCTATTATGCGGGTGCGAATGTCTTGGTGCATGAGCAGGATTTCTATGATTTGGCTTGGGCATATTTTGAAAAATGTCATGAAGATCGTGTCATGCATACAGAAATGTTCTTTGATCCGCAAACACATACAGATCGTGGTGTAGCTTTTGAAACGGTCATCAATGGGTTACAGCGCGCTTGTGATGATGCTCAAGCAAAATACGGCATTAGTTCACGTTTAATCATGTGTTTCTTACGCCATTTAAGTGAAGAAGCTGCTTTTGAAACATTGGCTCAAGCGATACCATTTAAAGATCAAATTATTGGTGTTGGTCTTGATTCAAGTGAAGTTGGACATCCGCCTTCAAAATTTGAACGTGTTTTTGCGCAAGCGCGTGAAGCAGGTTTCTTGGTGGTTGCTCATGCGGGTGAAGAAGGTCCAGCAGAATACGTGTGGGAAGCTTTAGACTTACTTAAAGTGAACCGCATTGATCATGGTGTACGTTCTGAAGAAGATCCAGCTTTAATGCAACGCTTAATTACTGAAAAAATGCCGTTAACTGTTTGTCCACTCAGTAATTTAAAGTTATGCGTGGTTGATGATATGGCACAGCACAATATCCGTCGTTTATTACAACAGGGCGTGCATGTCACGGTAAATTCAGATGATCCATCTTATTTTGGTGGTTATATGAATGACAATTTTATTGCGATTACTGAAGCATTATCTTTATCAAATGATGAGTTGAAAAAGTTGGCTCAAAATTCCTTTGAAGCATCATTCATTAGCGATGCTGAAAAGCAAAAATGGATTGCAGAAATTCAAAGTTTGTAATTCGTGAAAATATAAAAAACCGCACAAAATGATGCGGTTTTTTTGGATAAAGAATTTATAGGTTTTATTTCGGTTGACGGGTCATGCTCGTGAGCACGCTATCTTTATCAATAAAGTGGTGCTTTAATGCAGCCGCAATATGACCTACAACTAATAAACCTGCAGCCCAAGATAGATAGATGTGTAGTGGTTTTACAATCTCAAGTACATCATAATTCTCTTCAATCAGTGTTGGTAGATTAAAGAGATAAAGGACAGGGGCAGGGTGTCCTGCGCTCCAACTGAATAAACATCCTGTGATTGGTAAGGCAAGTAACATCAGATATAAAGCCAAATGCCCAAGATGCGCCAATACTTTCATTGTTGGCGACATGCTATCAGGTAGTGAGGGAGCTGGATGTGTATAACGCCAAAAAATACGGATCATGACCAAAAAGATAATGGTTGTGGCAATATTTTTATGTAGTGTGATGATGTCACCTTTAAAGCTTCCATCAGTTTCATAGCTTAAAAAGTTTCCACTATAAAAACCAATGATCCAAGCGACAATAAAAATAATTGCCATGATCCAGTGTAAAACCTGCGCGGTACGCGTGTAATAGGGTGTTGTATTTTTCATAAAGTATGAATAAATAGGTTGAATAATTCTGTTGATCTTAATGAAATTTAAAATATAAAAAAACCTAGATTCTGCAACGATGCGTATATTTGTTGCAACGCTGATTTTATTGGCTGAGTTTCTTGTTGGTAAATTGCACAAACAATTGATGAACTGTCAAATCAGGGCTTTATATTTACGGGTGTTACGGCACAATAGCGCTACTTTAAATTGATCATCAAGGTGATATTGTGAAAAAAGGATTAGCCGCATTGGCACCTATTATTTTAGTGCTGACAGCTTGTGTGAGTACGGAAACAGCAACAACCACTGCAACCACAACCCAGCAGGTGGGTATGGCAGCAATCAAAATTGCAATTAATTCAAAATGTGTGACAGAATTAAATAATACCCCTGCTTGGAAAAAGTCTACACAGCTTATGACTGCTGAACAAAAGCAAAATATTCAAACAGATATTTGTGGCTGTGTTAGCGAAAAAGCACCACAAAATGTGACAACTGTAGATTTAGCAACTGCTGCTCTAGATCCTGCGGCACGCGCGACGATAGTGAGCAATGTGGTGACTAAAACCATTCAAAGTTGTGTGAACGAAGCGGTAAATAAATAATTTGAAAAGCTAGGAGTTCCCTAGCTTTTTTTCAATACTTTTTGTGCTTTTTCTTATTTTATTTTATATTGGTCAGAACAATAAATAACCGACACTGATTCACTCCAAATTAAGGTTGAATAATGATGAAAAAAAATAAGCTCTTGATGTGTTTAGCTGGAACATTAATGTTATCTGCATGTACCTCATCACCCTTATCGGGTTCACAATCTGACGGTGTTTCTATTATTCGAATGGCATCGAACCAGAAATGTATGAATGAAATCGAAAATAACCCAACGTGGATTTTAAGTAGTAAGCTTTTATCTGAAGACCAAAAGAAAAAGAAAAAACATGAGGTATGTAACTGTGTAAGTGACAATTCGCCTAAAGTACTCTCTAAAGAACAACTGGCTTTGGCTGTTATAGATCCGAAGGCAAAGGCAACTTATACTGCATTAGCAACCGCAAAAACAACAGCAACGTGTATCCCTGAAATGTTACACTAAGCAGAATTGAAATTAAGTTAAATTTGAGAAATGGCTGGTGATTCAGTCATTTTTTTTGAGAGTAAGACATGCAAGTAGCGGGTGTAGATGAAGCAGGGCGTGGCCCTCTGGTTGGTTCGGTTGTGGCTGCGGCGGTCATTCTTGACCCGAATAATCCGATAGAGGGTCTTAATGATTCCAAGAAACTTACCGAGAAAAAGCGCGAAAAACTGTTTGTAGAGATTCAAGAAAAAGCATTGGCATGGGCAATTGCGGAAGCAAGCCATGAAGAAATTGACCAAATCAATATTTTGCAGGCTTCACTTTTGGCCATGCGTCGTGCGGTAGAAGCATTACAGATACAACCCGGGCATGTTTTGGTCGATGGAAATAAAATTCTGCAAGGCTTGAGTATGAGTTGTGAAGCTGTAGTTGGAGGGGATGCATTACATGCAGAAATTTCTGCGGCCAGTATCTTAGCCAAAGTTACACGTGATCGCGATATGGTGACTTTAGATGCGCAATATCCGCAGTACGGTTTTGCTAAGCATAAAGGCTATCCAACCAAAGCACATTTTGAAGCAATTGCGACACATGGGGTTATTGCGGAACATCGTCGTAGTTATGCTCCAGTAAAAAACGCATTAGCACAATTTGACTAAGCCAGAAAAATTTAAAGCGGCTTAGAAAAGCCGCTTTAGGAGATAACGTTTAATTTTAACGATTAAAGTTATTCTGGGAGTAATTATCTTCTTCAAAAGAAGGCTGATAATCTTGATCGAGATGTTGAAGGTGTTCGTGCATCGCACGTTCATGTTGAATGCGTTGATAAATTTCTTCGCGATGAACTGATACTTCTTTTGGAGCATTTACGCCAATACGAACTTGATTGCCTTTAACGCCAAGTACAGTAACACTGACTTGATCTCCAATCATTAATGTTTCTCCGACACGTCGGGTCAGAATCAGCATGTTTATCTCCTTGCAAAATGCTAAACCTGCATTGATTAAAAAGTTAAAAAAACACAACCTTGGTTATAAAGAAAATTTTAACAGAAGTTATAAAGACAAATAGGTAGATATTTATAGAATTCTGTTGAAATTTACTAAAACGCCTCTGGGCTAATATAACAGAGCCACTATAGAAAAAACTATAGTGGCTCTGTTTTTTTATGGGATTTTAAAGAAATTGTCTTACAAAAGACAATTATCTTTTAAGCGCGTGCGCTTGATTCACCATGTTCGCGGTCTAAGCCAAATGCTGTGTGTAAACAACGAACAGCAAGCTCTAAATAATTTTCTTCAATCAGTACAGAAATTTTAATTTCTGAAGTTGAAATCATTAAAATATTAATGCTTTCATCTGCCAATGCTGTGAACATTTTACTCGCAACACCCGCATGCGAACGCATGCCTACACCAACGATTGAAACTTTAACGATATCATCACGAGTAACAACTTCGCATCCTTCAATGCTGCTCGCTGTTTGCTCTAAAATTGCTTTTGCTTTTGCTAAGTCAGTACGATTTACAGTAAAAGTAAAATCTGTAGTACCGTCTTCTTCTACGTTTTGGATAATCATATCCACTTCGATATTGGCATTGCTGATCGGCGATAAGATTTTAGATGCAATTCCTGGTTCATCAGGAACACCCAAGATAGTGAGTTTTGCTTCGTCGCGGTTAAATGCAATACCTGCAATGATTGGTTGTTCCATATCGTCTTCTGCCTCAGTCGTAATTAGTGTGCCTACGTTTTGTTTGAAATCTTCATCAAATGCACCATCATCATCATTATCAAAGCTTGATAATACGCGCAGTGGAACTTGATATTTACCTGCGAATTCAACAGAGCGAATTTGTAAAACTTTTGAGCCTAAAGATGCCATTTCTAGCATTTCTTCAAAAGAGATACGGTCAACTTTTTTCGCTTTCGGTGCAACGCGTGGGTCAGTAGTATAAACACCATCTACATCGGTATAGATTTGGCATTCATCTGCTTTGAGTGCAGCAGCCAGTGCTACCCCAGAAGTATCTGAGCCACCACGGCCTAAAGTTGTGGTATTACCATTGGCATCAAAGCCTTGGAAACCAGCAACGACAATGACACGACCTGCATCTAAATGCTCAGTCATTACGTCGGTATCAATCGATTCAATACGTGCTTTGGTAAACGCGCTGTCCGTTTTAATACCAACTTGGCGACCCGTGAGTGACTTAGCTTCAACGCCAATTGAATTGAGCGCCATCGCTAACATGGAAATCGTTACCTGTTCACCCGTTGAAACCATTTGGTCAAGTTCGCGTGGGTCAGGGGTGTCCGTAATGGCTTTCGCGAGAGCTAATAAGCGGTTTGTTTCACCACTCATTGCTGATACTACAACCACTACCTTGTGGCCGTGGTCATGCCAGCGCTTCACACGACGAGCAACATTTAAAATGCGCTCGGGGGTACCCATAGAAGTACCGCCATATTTTTGAACGATTAATGCCATAGTTGTTCCATATAAGCCATGACCCTGAAGTGCCAATCAGGGTCAGTTACACAAAAGGTGAAGTTTTATTTTGCTTCAAGCCAAGCAGTTAAATCTGCCATCACTGGTGCAAACTTCTCGTTTAGTGGCGCGCCACCTTGTGCCAAGTCAGGTTTACCACCACCTTTACCACCAAGCTCATTTGCCAAGTGTTTGATGATGTCACCCGCCTTTATAGAAGCAGTAAATTCTTTTGCTACAGATGCAATCAAGCTAACCTTGTCACCCTCTACACCTGCAAGAACGATTACTGCATTTTCTAATTTTGATTTCACACCGTCATGTAGGTTGCGAAGTGCTTTTGCATCCATGCCTTGAACAGTTGTGATTAAAGTTGTGCGACCTGCAAGCGTTTGAACTTGGCTTAAAAGTTCAGCGGCTTGTAAGCTTGCTAATTTCTGATTGAGTTGTTCAATCTGTTTTTGCAATGCGGATGAAGTTTCAACAATCGCTTCAACTTTCTCTACAGTTTGATCTTTCTGTGCTTTTAATAATCCATTGATATGCACAATGTCTGCTTCAGCTTTTTGTACAACGTCTAAAGCTTTAGTACCTGTCACTGCTTCAATACGACGTACACCCGCAGCTACACCACCTTCAGAAGTGATTTTAAATAAGCCGATGTCGCCTGTACGTTTAACATGAATACCACCGCACAGCTCGATTGAGAAGTTCTTCTCTTCAATAATTGAACCCATTGAAAGAACACGAACTTCATCGCCATATTTCTCACCAAACAACATCATCGCGCCTTTGGCTTTTGCAGATTCAATGTCGAGAAGTTCAGTAGTGACAGCGCTGTTTGCAATCACTTCAGCATTGACCAAACGCTCAATTTCTTGAAGTTGTTCAAATGAAACAGGTTGATCGTTGGCAAAGTCAAAACGTAAGATGTCTGATGCAACCAATGAGCCTTTTTGTTGTACGTGCTCACCTAAAATTTGACGTAACGCAGCATGCAAAAGGTGAGTTGCAGAGTGGTTGCGTGCAGTTGCAGCGCGGATGTCTGCTTTGACTGTTGCCTCAACATTTTGAGTAACCTTAATGCTACCTACAGTCACGATCCCTTGGTGTACAAAAGCGCCACCCGATTTCTTGGTGTCTTGGACTTCAAAAATACCTGTGTCATTTTTGAAAATACCTGTGTCACCAATTTGACCGCCACTTTCTGCATAGAACGGGGTTTGGTTTAGTACGATGAGGGCTTCGTCACCTTCAACCACTTCATCAACTTGCTCGCCATCTTTATAAATTGCGATAATTTGACCTTCGCCAACCGTTGCGTCGTAACCGTCAAACTGAGTTTCACCTTCAACTTTTACAACGCTGTTGTAGTCAATAGCGAATTTACCTGCATCACGTGCACGTTGACGTTGTGCTGTCATTTCAACTTCAAAGCCAGCTTCGTCAATGGTTAAATCACGTTCACGTGCAATGTCAGCTGTTAAGTCAGTAGGGAAGCCATAAGTGTCGTAAAGTTTGAAGACCACTTCACCAGGAATTACAGAACCTTTCAGTTGCGCTAATTCACCTTCAAGCAATTTCAAACCTTGCTCTAAAGTTTTTGCAAATTGTTCTTCTTCTTTCAGTAATTGCGCTTCAATACGCGTTTTCTGCGCTTCAAGTTCTGGATATGCAGCACCCATTACTTCAATTAAAGGTTGCAACATTTTGTGGAAGAATGAACCTGTTGCACCCAATTTATTACCATGACGTACTGCACGACGGATAATACGACGCAGTACATAACCACGACCTTCGTTAGAAGGGTTTACACCGTCTGCAATCAAGAAGCAGCAAGAACGTGCATGGTCAGCAACCACTTTAAGTGAAGCAGGGTACTGAACAGGCGTACCTTTTTCAGTGGCTTCAGCTTCAAGCGCAGAGGTATCTAAACCAATAATTTCTGCTGCAGCTTTGAGTAAGTGTTGGAATAAGTCGATTTCGTAGTTTGAATTTACGTGTTGTAAAACAGCAGAAATGCGTTCCAAGCCCATACCTGTATCAACAGAAGGCGCTGGAAGAGGGTGAAGCACGCCATCCGCAGTGCGGTTAAACTGCATGAATACGTTGTTCCAAATTTCAATGAAACGGTCGCCATCTTCTTCAGGTGTGCCCGGTAAGCCACCCCAAATATGGTCGCCATGGTCAAAGAAGATTTCAGAACAAGGACCACAAGGACCTGTATCGCCCATTGCCCAGAAGTTGTCTGATGCGTATTGACCACCTTTGTTGTCGCCAATACGAATAATGCGAGAAGCATCTAAACCAATTTCTTTGTTCCAGATGTCAAATGCTTCGTCGTCAGTGTGGTAAACCGTGGCATAGAGTTTGTCTTTAGGAAGTGCTAACCAAGCTTCACCTGTTAGAAAATCCCATGCAAATTTGATCGCATCACGTTTGAAGTAGTCGCCAAATGAGAAGTTACCTAACATTTCAAAGAAAGTATGGTGACGTGCGGTATAACCGACATTATCTAAGTCGTTATGTTTACCACCTGCGCGGACACATTTTTGTGAAGATACGGCACGGATATAATCACGTTTTTCTAAGCCTAAGAAGCAATCTTTAAATTGGTTCATACCCGCGTTGGTAAACAACAAAGTTGGGTCGTTGGCGGGAACTAGAGAACTCGACGCGACACGTGTATGCCCTTGCGATTCAAAATAGCTTAAAAAAGCTTCGCGAATTTCAGCGGATGTCATAAAACGAGTACTCACAACCAAGTCACTCCATAAATCTTGAATTTGGCTAAATGTATTGTTTATAGGTGGTTTTAGCACATTCTATAAAATACAGGCTTAATTTTTTAAAACGCCAAATTATAACGGAAAAAGCCCCATGCACAATCACTTTACTATGAATTAATGACAAAACTATGGAATTGTAAGTCATCCTTTAGTCTGTATTTATTTTACGTAAATAAAATTTTCTAAATTCAAGTCAATACAGTAGAAGGCACTGTTCAGGTTGAATTTGGCTGAAGTTTTTTCATCAGGACCATCATTTTTTTAATTTTATGCTGGATTTGCAAGAAAACATCTTGGCTAAAGTGCAAAATCCATTAACATACAGGCAGCTTAAATTAAGGTTTCATACAAAGGAAAAGTCATGCAAAAGGTGGCGATTAACGGATTTGGTCGAATTGGTCGTAACGTTTTACGGGCTTGGTTCGAAAATCCTAAAGATTTCCATTTTGAGATTGTGGCAATTAATGATATTGCCGATGTTGAAACCTTAATGCATTTGTTTAAGTACGACACGACGCATGGTCGCTTTAAGGGTAAAGTCGAGCTTGAACATGAAAATGAGCAAATCTATTTGCATATTCATGCGGGGCTTGCCAGCCTAAAAGTTCGAGTTTTGTGTGAGGCTGAACCTGCTCAGTTGCCGTGGCAACAGTTAAATGTCGACGTGGTATTGGAATGTACGGGTTTATTCCGTTCACGTGAAGCAGCCACACGCCATATTCATGCAGGGACAAAGCGTGTGATTATTGGTGCTGCGCCTTTTGATACAGTCGATGCAGCAATTGTTTATGGCGTGAACCATCATGAAGTGAAAGCTTCAGATCAAATTATTTCAAGTGTGTCTTGTACGACGCAAGCATTGGTTCCGTTAGTCAAAATTATTGATGATGCTTTTGGTATTCAAACAGCGCTTATGACTGAAATTCATGCGGTAACCGCTGATCAATCGGTTTTAGATCATGCACATCGAGATTTACGTCGTGCCCGTGCATCTGGGCAAAATATTATTCCAACGACATCTTCGGCATTAGGAGCATTAAAGCAAGTGATGCCGAAAATGGAAAACCGCATTGATGGTTATTCCATTCGTGTTCCAACCATTAATGTTGCTGCAATTGATTTGAGCTTTGTGTCGCAATCGCCAGTTACCGTACACAGACTAAACGAAGTGTTGATTGGTGCAGCAGAAAGTGACTATGCTGAAATCATGCAAGTGACCGATGAAGCGTTAGTCTCTAGTGATTTTAACCATTCACCTTATTCACTGATTGTGGACTTAAGTCAGACCATGGTGGTGGGGCATCAGGCGAAAGTATTTGCTTGGTATGATAATGAATGGGGTTATGCCAACCGTTTACTGGATTTATGTGAATCTTTTGTATAAGTAATCAAGCACCTTATTTCGTTCTGCAAATAAGGTGCTTGAACTGTTATTCTTCTTCAGTCTCGTTCAAAAAGCCTTCTTGAATTTCTTTAGGCATATCTTGATGCCACCAAGTGTAGATTTCAGCTTTGATGTTGAGATCTTCATCTGGATCATTAAATGGTTCATCATCCTCACGAACGAGCTCATCACCTTCAAATTTAAACCAGAATTCCCAAGGGTCATCATCGCCACAACCCCATGCTTGTATATGTAACGTAGGAACTAGGGCTTTTAAGAAAAACAGGATGGCTTCCATAAGGTCATCGCCCTCTGAACCATGGACAAAGTGCAGAATACTAAATCCTGCAAGTCGATAGACTGTTTCTGGCGCAAGGTCATATTCGACTTGATCCACTTGATCGATAAGATCTTGTGCAAGTTCGGCGCCATATTCAGCATTGATTGTGCTAGCCAATTGCAAAAAAGTAACAGGGTTACCTTGATGTTGTTGAAACAAATGATCGAGTTGATCCATGATGGCGCTATCAGGATGGTGATAGTAAAGATTGCTATGTAATTCCATAGTGATGATCTCAATAAACAGTTTTTTCTAAAGTTGAATAATTGTTAGCGAATTGAATATATCGGTTGATGTGTATTTCTGAAACAGAAAACATGTATCAAAATATCATAAACTTGGATTTGGTCGTTTCAGTTGATGCAAATAACAGGCATGATGAGTGAGCGATTGAAAAATATCGAGTTTATCTTTTATTTTTTATAAAAATTAGAGCCATCTTGGCATATTATAAAAGAAAGACATAATGACAATGAGAAACATATGATGATGTTAATCTGGGGATTTATCCTGTTATTGGCAGTTGCAGTTATTTTTCTGGTGTGGTTTCAATTTAAACAGCAAGGTGAGAGCACAGGTGATACGGAGTATCAGCAACATCTGGAGCAGAAGGTGGTACACCTTGAAGAAAATTTAAAGAAAACACTCGAAATTATGCAAGACCTTGCTAAAAAAATGCATGTGCAACAAGAAGTCATTGATAAAACAGTAAAAAGAACGCATCAATTGGAATTGCAAAATGCTGAATTGGTCAGTTTATTAAGCAAGTCAGTTGGGCAAACAGACCGACCATTCTGAGTGGATTACGCCAAATTTTAAATTAAAATTTGGCGTAATAATGCTGCGCTTAACATACTGATGACCACGGTCGAAAGTAGTGGTAGCCGAGATGCTGCTAGTAACGTAATTGCGATTGCAATTAAGTCGGCAGGGTTATCTTTGACAAAATAAGGTGCAATAACGGAAATCAGGACACAGCCCGGTACAACTTCTAAAATCTTTTTGTGTTTAGCCGACAAGGTTTTATTTTTTAATAAGGCATAGCCCAATAAACGGGTTAAATACGTGGTGAAAGCAACCAAGAGAATCGCAATAAATGTACTGCTATGAATCATTCGTCTTCTCCTATCAAGAAAAATGCAGATGCGATGCCACTGATTGCACCTAAAGGCACATGCCAACCCGCAGGTAAATACAAATAGGCAATTGCGGCAACCATTAAACTGACTAACCATGGTCGTGCGGCAGCAAATCCTGTCCACATTCCACGCAGTAGTACCAAAATGATGGCTGGGAATGCCATATCAAAACCATAAGGATGAATATCGCCCAGAACTGGGCCAAGTACAGCACCTAGGGTCGTGACTGATACCCACATCACATATAGCGCTAAACATACCCCTGCATAGTAAGGCATATTAAATGCATGCCTTAGCCCAACTTGGTGAATCCTTTTTTGTGCATTAGATAATCCTAAGGCCCAGCTTTCATCACAAAGGAAAAAAAGTGCAGGGTAAACTTGACGGTCAGGTAAATGTTTTAAATAAGGGACGAGGCTTGCTCCCATAAGCAAATGTCGGCTATTGATTAAAAAGGTAATGAACATCAGTAGTAGGAATTGTGGTGGATTGGTCCACATTTCCAGAATGGCAAATTCCGAGCCACCCGCAAAATTTAAACCCGTTAAGAAGGATACTTCTACAATGGAAAAACCCTTTTGAGCGGCTTGGGTTCCGAGTACTAATGCCAAAGGAACAAAACCAAGCAGCATGGGAAGCGTTGTTTTAATGCCACGAAAAAATTCAGCTTGGTCTTGATTGTTCAAAATCAAGGAGGGAGATGAGCTGCTTTTTAAAGTGGACATGGACGGAACCTCACAAAGTGGTCAACTATTTTAAGAATATTGTTGTGATATTTGACGCCAAATTAAGCAGTATTTATTAAAAATTGAGCATAAAATTGCGCTGAAATTAAGATAAAGAGTGTTTAATGCTAAGGGGGCGATATGGATAAAATTGATAGAAGAATCTTACAAACATTGCAGCAAGATGGAAAATTGGCGAATAATGAGCTTGCACAGCGAGTAGGGCTTTCGGCTTCGCCGTGTCTGCGCAGGGTAAAACAACTTGAAGATGCGGGGATTATTGAAAAGTATGTGGCTTTGGTGAATCCTCAAAAAGTCAATTTGGGTTTGACCGTATTTGCGCGCATTTGGCTAAAGGGGCAAGATGCGAAAACCGTTAATCATTTTATTGATTCTGTCCGAGAAATTCCTGAAATAGTAGAATGCCAATTGATGGCGGGTGATTGTGATTTCTTCTTAAGAATCGTGGTGTCTGATTTAGATGCGTATCGTAAATTTCAAATTCAGCATTTAAATAAAATTACAGGGATTCAAAATGTGAAAACTGAAATTCCACTCCAGAGCATTAAGCAGACGACTGAACTACCGTTGTAAATGTAATGGCACGGACAAAAGCTTAATTTTTTGATAACAATCGTTAACTTAGTGCATTATTTGGTCAGGATCAAATTGTGCAGGGTAATGGGATTAAATGTAAAAATCTCAGTGCATGGTGTGAACTATCGTGCTAAACTAGGAGAAATCGGGTGTGCTCCCGATTTTTTTATGCGGATTACTTCCGCGCTGACAAGAATTTAGGTTTACAACATGCCCATTTCAGAGACATGGTTATTACCTGATGGTGTAGCTGATGTATTACCAGAGCAAGCGCAAGTAATTGAAAACTTGCGCCGTGACGCCTTGGATTTCCTCGCATCTCGAGGTTATCAGTTGGTGTACACGCCGTTTATTGAATACATAGAATCTCTTTCCTCTTTATCCGAATCAAATCACGATTTAGACCTTGCAACTTTTAAAGTAATCGACCAATTATCAGGACGTTTACTTGGGGTGCGTGCGGATATGACGCCACAGGTGGCGCGTATAGATGCACACGTTCATCCTGTAGAAGGTGTGGCTCGTTATTGTTATGCGGGCACTGTGTTACATACTAAGCCGCAAGGCTTTAACACCACACGTGCGCCATTACAATTGGGTGCTGAATTGTTTGGTTCAGACAGCATTGACGCTGATGTTGAAATGGTCGATGTAATGCTGGGTCTGATCGAAAAAGCAGGCTTGGTGGAAGGCATCCATCTGGATTTAGGGCATGTGGGTTTATTCCGTAGCTTAGTGAAGCGTGCGGGTTTAAATAAAAACACTGAGCATGAACTGTCTGACCTTTATCAACGTAAAGCACTGCCTGAGTTGGCGGAATTTACTCAAGATTTAAACTTCGGTGCAGATTTTTATGCATTAGGTCGCTATGCAAGTGATCTTGATGCATTACAAACTCATCTTAGTGCAGAAATTTTAGCAGACACAGCATTCAAACATGCTTTGGATGAATTAAAAACCACGCAGTCGGCAATTCAGGCACGTTGGCCAAATCTACTGATTGGCGTTGATGTTGTAGAGTTACGCTCATATCACTACCACACAGGTTTAATGTATGCCGTGTATGCACCAAACCGAGCTGCCTCTTTGGCACAAGGTGGCCGTTATGATGGCATTGGTGAACATTTTGGTCGTGCGCGTCCTGCAACAGGTTTTAGTTGTGACTTATATGCACTCAGTGCAGGGCAGTTTAATGCAATCTCTGTGGTTGTTGCGCCTAAGGGCACGAACGCTGATTTACAGCAAGCAATTGCATCTGTAAGAGCACAAGGCTTAAGTGTAATTCAGTTATTGGGTAATGATGATTTAAACTCTATTCCAAATGCAACACATCAATTGGTTGATGTTGCTGGTGAGTGGCAAGTTAAACCAATTTAACCACTGCGAGTAGTGTTCATGTCACTACTTGGAGTTTTAATTTTAACAGCATGATGTAATGAGGCTATTATGGGCAAAAATGTTGTGGTACTTGGTACCCAATGGGGCGACGAAGGTAAAGGTAAGATCGTCGACCTGCTCACAGATCAAGCGGCTGCGGTAGTTCGTTATCAAGGCGGACATAACGCAGGTCATACTCTCGTGGTTGGTGGTAAGAAAACTGTATTACACCTCATTCCATCTGGTATTTTACGTGAAAACGTATTGTGCTTAATTGGTAACGGTGTTGTGCTTTCACCAGAAGCTTTAATCAAAGAGATGACCATTCTTGAAGAGCAAGGCGTACCTGTTAAAGAGCGTTTGCGTATTTCTCCAAACTGTCCATTAATTCTTCCAAACCATATTGCACTTGACCAAGCACGTGAGAAAAAGCGTGGCAATGCAAAAATTGGTACAACGGGCCGTGGTATTGGTCCAGCGTATGAAGACAAAGTTGCGCGCCGTGCAGTACGTGTCGCAGACTTGGTGCGTGGCGGTGAAGCATTAAAAGCTCAATTGGCTGAAGTGTTGGATTATCATAACTTCCAATTAACTCAATACTACGGTGTTGAAGCAGTTAAGTTGGAAGATGTGATTGCGCTTTGCGATCAATGGCGTGAAGTTGTTGCTCCGTTAGTGGTTGATGTAACTACAGAGTTGCACAACTACCGTAAAAATGGTGACAACATTATGTTTGAAGGCGCTCAAGGTTCATTACTTGACGTTGATCATGGTACATACCCATTTGTAACTTCTTCAAACACGACAGCTGGTGGCGTAAGCTCTGGTTCAGGTTTGGGCCCATTACATTTAGATTATGTATTGGGTATTACTAAAGCGTACACAACACGTGTAGGTGCTGGTCCATTCCCAACTGAGTTGCATTACGATGCTGCGACAGATACTGGTGATGCAATTGGTCGTCACTTAGGTACTGTAGGCCATGAATTTGGTGCTTCTACAGGCCGTCAACGCCGTTGTGGTTGGTTCGATGCAGAAATTCTTCGTCGTTCTGTAGATGTAAACTCACTTTCAGGCATTTGCTTAACTAAACTTGATGTATTAGATGGTTTAGAAGAAGTGAAAATCTGTGTGGGTTATGAAAACACAGATTCAGGTTGTGTAGGTTCTTCGGATGCGCTTGCATACGAAAACTTAAAACCAATCTATGAAACGATGCCGGGTTGGACTGAATCAACAGTTGGCGCGACTACTGTAGAACAGCTTCCACAAAATGCGATTAACTACATTAAGCGCATTGAGCAGTTAATCGAGTGTCCAATTGATATTATTTCAACGGGTCCGGATCGTGCAGAAACCATCGTATTACGTCATCCATTTGATGCTTAATCGATAGTTCATATTAAAAAGCCTCGCTTATGCGGGGCTTTTTCTTGTGCATCTACCCTGCAAAATTTTACGGTTTTGAAATCCAGACTAAAGTTGCATTTGCTTGTGCGCTTTTTCAAAATAGCCTTGATACAATAACTTAACAGTAAATCTGGATTTAGGCAGGATGCACAAAAATATTTCAAATACTATTTTATATTCTTTAATTTTTGCTATGGGCGGTGCGCCAACTATCGCGATGATGATTATTGAAGGGCAAACCGCCGATCCAAATGTGATTTATAATGCCTTAATTGGATTGTCTGTGATTATTGCTTGTGTTTTGGTGCCCATTGTTCTGATTCAAAATGCCTATTTATGGTTTAAACGCAATGATGAGAAATTGGCAGAAAAAATTAAACCTGTAGGGCAGGTTTATTTGGTATTGAATGTGGTGTGTTTAATTTATTGGTTAAGTTACCAGTTTATGCATTAAGTCAATTACATAAATACTATGTTTATGAAGTTGTTATTCATTCAAAGCTCCACACTGATTGCTTATAATGCGCATATATTGACGTGATCCAAGAATGGTGGAGATTAAAAGAATGAAGAACAAGCTGATGTTGAGTTTGTGTGTGGCAGGAGCTGTTACACTTTCTGGTTGCACAACAGTCGCTGACATGGCGGGTGCAGATACGGCATCTTTAAATGTTGCTGCAACCCAAGGCTTTAATAAAACTGTTCAGGAAGCTCGTGGTAACAATACGCTTGATACATCTTCTTCAACGTATAAACGAATTTATGCTGTATTCACGCGTTTGAAACCTTATGCTGACCAAATGAACCAAACAGGCACTAAATTTGATTGGCAATTGGCAGTATTAAAATCTGACCAAGTCAATGCCTATGTTGCTCCAGGTGGTAAGGTCGTGTTCTACACGGGTATTGTAAACAAACTTAACCTGACCGATGCTGAAATTGCCGCGGTGATGGGACATGAAATGATTCATGCCTTGGAAGAACATGCAAAAAACAAAATCGGTGCGCAAGCTTTAACTGATTTGGCGCTGAATATTGGTTTGGGTTACGCCGGTGACAATGTGGGTCAATTGGGTGCTGCGGCTGCACAGTTGGGGACACAAGTTGGTGTGGGCTTGCCATACTCACGGAGCCTAGAAAGCCGTGCTGACCAAGGCGGATTGATGTTGATGGCAAAGGCAGGCTATAACCCTCAAGCTGCAATTACGCTTTGGGAAAAAATGAACAAGCTTGATGGCGCGGGTGGTTCAGCTTTCTTATCAACTCACCCATCGAATAGCCAGCGTATTGAGGCAATGCGTAAAAATCTACCAGCAGCGCAAGCGGTATACAACAAACGTTAATCGTTTTTTTGCGTGAAAAAAAGGATGCTTCGGCATCCTTTTTTGATTTTGGTGTGACAACATTAAAATCGGGGGGCATTTGTGGTAGATACACCTGAATTGTAAGGTCGGAATTTAACTATACCGTGCATAGGTATATTAAAGTCTTATCATCCAAAACAAATTGGATCGTGTTTTGTGCTGCTTAGGGTGCTGGGTTAGGCTGTTGGCGATGAATTGCTTCAATGCCTTGAATCACTTCAGGAGATAGATCGAGTTCAAAGGCGGCGATATTTTCTTTGAGTTGATCTAGATTGGTAGCACCAATAATGGTACTGGTCACAAAAAACTGTTGCTTAATATAAGCAAGTGCCATTTGTGTTAGGCTTAAGCCATGTTGTTCTGCAAGCAGTGCATATTGTTCCGTTGCCCATTCACTTTCTGGATTGCTATAACGGCTAAAGCGTGAAAATAAGCTAATACGAGCATTGGCAGGGCGGGCACCATGACGGAATTTCCCTGTCAGATAACCAAACGCCAGTGGGGAATAAGCGAGTAATCCTACACCTTCGTATTTTGCAATTTCAGCCATCCCAATTTCATAACTACGATTCAGTAAATTATAGGGGTTTTGCACACTGACGATTTTTTCAAGTCCTAGCTGTTCTGCAAGATGCAAAAACTTCATGGTTCCCCAAGGGGTTTCATTAGACAGTCCAATGTGGCGAATACGTCCTTTCTCAACTTCCTTGGCAAGTGCTATTAAAGTCTCAGCGAGGGCTGTCACAGGCTTTTCGTCTAAGGCTTCTGCATTGCCATAACCCAATTTTCCAAAGAAATTGGTGTTGCGCTGCGGCCAGTGCAGTTGATATAGATCAATGTAGTCTGTTTGTAAGCGTTTGAGTGAGTCATCCAACGCAGAAGCAATTTCATTTGCAGTAAAACGAGTTTGTCCATCACGAATATGGCTTCCTCCTTGTGAAGGACCCGCAATTTTAGAGGCAATCAATAATTGATCACGACCGCCATGTTGTGCAAGCCAATTCCCAATAATGGTTTCCGTGCGACCTTGTGTTTCAGGTTTTGGTGGCACAGGATACATTTCTGCGGTATCCCAGAAGTTGAGTCCATGCTCTAGAGCATAATTCAGCTGTAGAAAGGCTTCTTGCTGTGTGTTTTGTTCACCAAAGGTCATGGTGCCTAAACAAATTTCTGGAACAAGAATACCGCTATCGCCTAAAGGTTTGAATTGCATAAAACGATCCTGAATAAGAGCTGAACAATTTCTTCAGGCTAACGTAAACAGGCAAGTTTGTTAATGAATACTTGTATATTGTTTTGTGAAAAAATTGAATTAGTTAGCATAAAAAAAGCAAATCATTCGATTTGCTTTTCTAAGATAATTAGAAGAATTACTCTTCATCATCTTCATAGTCATCATCAGTGTTTGGCTGTTCTAAAGACACATCAAAAATAAGAATTGCTTTACCGTCAGTTTGAATCATGCCTTGATCTTCGAGGGTTTTAAGTACACGACCCACCATTTCGCGTGAACAACCTACAATACGACCAATTTCTTGACGTGTAATACGGATTTGGCGACCATTTGGTAAAATCATGGCTTCTGGCTGTCCTGAAAGATCAATCAAGCAGCGCGCAATACGACCAGAAACATCAATGAAGGCAAGGTCAGTGACTTTACGTGTGGTGTTTTTTAAGCGACGAACCAATTGAGCAAATACTGCATAGCTCAAATCTGGGTATTGTTTACTTAATTCATGAAAGTTTTCATAGGTAATTTCAGCAATTTCACAAACATCACGTGTACGCACTTCAGCAGTACGTTGTGGATTTGATTCGAATAGCCCCATTTCCCCAAAGAAGTCGCCCGGATTTAAATATGCGACTACAATTTCACGCTCATCGTCTTCACGTAAAATAATAGATACTGACCCTTTTAAAATCAAATAAAGTGATTTCGATTCCGTTCCCGCATCAACAATAGTTGTACGTTTAGGGTAACGGTTTATATATGCTCGTTTTAATAATGCTTTGACTGATTCAGGTAATTGACCTGGCGATAGCGCATCAGTGCTCAGCTGTGAAAAGTTTGAAGTCATGCTTTTGGTTTCCGAAAATGGATAAATAATAGATCGCACAAGACCTAAAATGAACTTGTCACACTGAAGAGGTGAAATTCCTTATCAACTCAAATTATGTTAGTGTACAGGTACACGGTAAATTTATAGCTTTTTTTAGGTAGTTGCAATGCAAACAAGTGTACATTGGCTAGAGAATGTTGCTTTTGAAGCGAAATCAGAAAGTGGCCATAGTGTGGTGATGGATGGATCCCCAGAGTATGGTGGTGAAAACCGTGGACCACGTCCCATGGAGCTTATATTAATGGGACTTGGTGGGTGTGCTTCCTTCGATATTGTGACAATTTTGAAAAAATCTCGTCAAGATGTGACAAATGTTGTATGTCAGCTTAAGGCAGAACGTGCCGATAGCATCCCTGCAGTATTTACCAAAATCCACTTGCACTTCGTGGTAACGGGTACTGCAGTGAAGGAAAAACAGGTTGCGAAGGCTGTAGAACTCTCTGCAGAAAAGTACTGTTCAGCAAGTAAAATGCTGTCTGATGGTGGTGTGGAAATCACCCACGATTTTGAAATTATAGAAGCTGTATAAATGTGGAAAAGCTGGTGATTCACCAGCTTTTTTTTATTCCTCAATTTGCATTTAAAAGCTGCTAGCCTCCATATGAGTATGGCAATAAAACAATCTTTGAATGTGGTTTTTAACGAGTGAATCGCTCTGATAGAGAAAAATTACATCAACACTCTTGAAAATAAAAATAGTCAGACCAATATTATAACTAAGATCCATTGTATTTTTTAATTTAAGATATTGAAAAATATGTGAAAATTAATTTGAAATCTAAAAATAAGTTCCCATATATCTTACAAGTTAAAAAATTGTTGTGAGGAATAACAAGAATGCGTTTTGAAAAATTTACAAACCGCCTACAGCAAGCCCTTTCTGATGCTCAATCCTTAGCAATGGGGAAAGATCATACCTCCATTGAAGGGATTCATGTGCTGTCGACTTTATTGGAAGAAGCTTCGAATGCCAGTCTGTTGCAACAGGCAGGTGCAAATCTGCGTGAATTGCAAACGAAATTGCAGCAAGCACTGAAAGATGCTCCTACGTTAACAAACCCAACTGGTGAGATAAACCTCAGTCCAGAAGCAGTCAAAGCACTGAATTTGGCAGATAGTTATGCTCAAAAAGCGGGTGATGAGTTTCTATCGACTGATTGGGTGCTGCTTAGTCTTGCTGAAGTTGGTGCAACCAAGTCTTTATTAAATAGCGTAGGTGTAACCAGTGATAGCTTACGTAAAGTGGTTCATAAAATTCGAGGGGATGAAAAGGTCATGAGTAATAATCATGAAGATCAACGAGACTCATTGAATAAATACACCGTAGACCTGACAGAGCGTGCTTTAGCAGGCAAACTTGACCCTGTTATTGGGCGTGATGATGAAATTCGTCGTACGATTCAGGTGTTGTCTCGTCGTACCAAAAATAACCCTGTATTGATTGGTGAGCCGGGGGTAGGTAAAACAGCGATTGTGGAAGGTTTGGCGCAGCGTATCGTCAATGGTGAAGTACCTGAAAGTTTGAAAGGTAAGCGTGTCTTGTCTTTAGATTTAGGCTCTTTACTTGCGGGTGCGAAATATCGTGGTGAGTTTGAGGAGCGTTTAAAAGCTGTTCTGAAAGATTTAGCCAAACACGAAGGTGACATTATCCTGTTTATTGACGAACTGCATACTCTTGTAGGGGCAGGGAAAGGTGATGGGGCAATGGATGCAGGGAATATGTTGAAACCTGCTTTGGCACGTGGTGAATTACGCTGTGTTGGTGCGACAACACTGGATGAATATCGCCAGTACATTGAAAAAGATGCTGCGCTAGAACGTCGTTTCCAGAAAGTCTTGGTGGATGAACCAAGTGTGGAAGATACCATTGCAATTTTACGTGGTTTAAAAGAGAAATATGCAACGCATCACGGCGTACAAATTTTGGACTCGGCTATTATTGCTGCTGCCAAAATGTCGCATCGCTATATCACAGACCGTCAATTGCCAGATAAAGCGATTGACTTGATAGATGAGGCAGCATCTCGCATTAAAATGGAGCTGGACTCTAAGCCAGAGGCATTGGATAAACTTGACCGTCGTCTCATTCAGTTAAAGATGCAGCTTGAAGCCGTGAAGAAAGATGAGGATGCAGGTGCGAAAGGCGAGATCAAACATCTTGAAGAGCAGATTGCAACGGTAGAGAAAGAATATAACGATCTTGAAGAAATCTGGCGTGCCGATAAAGCTTTGGTGGAAGGCAACAAAGATATTCAAATCAAGTTGGATCAGGCGCGTATTGCTTTAGAAAAAGCGCAGCGTGAAGGTGATTTGGCTGAGGCTGGACGTCTGCAATATGGGGTGATTCCTGAGCTACAAAAGCAATTAGAGCGTAATGAGGTCGCTGAAGAAAACGAAGCACCAAAACTGCTACGTAACAAAGTTACAGACAATGAGATTGCCGAAGTAGTGAGTGCTGCAACGGGAATTCCAGTTGCTAAAATGTTACAAGGTGAACGTGAAAAACTGTTACAGATGGAAGAGTTCTTACATAACCGCGTAGTAGGGCAAAATGAAGCGGTTGTAGCAGTGTCGAATGCTGTTCGCCGTTCGAGAGCCGGGTTGTCTGATCCAAACCGTCCAAGTGGTTCGTTCTTGTTCCTAGGGCCAACAGGTGTGGGTAAAACTGAACTGACCAAGGCATTGGCAAACTTCTTGTTTGACAGTGATGACGCCATGATTCGTATTGATATGAGTGAGTTCATGGAAAAACATTCGGTCAGTCGTTTGGTTGGTGCCCCTCCAGGTTATGTGGGCTACGAAGAAGGTGGTGTGTTGACTGAAGCCGTACGCCGTAAACCATATAGCGTAGTGCTGTTTGATGAGGTTGAGAAAGCGCATCCAGACGTATTCAATATCTTGCTACAGGTATTGGATGATGGTCGTCTGACAGATTCACAAGGTCGCGTGGTCGACTTTAAGAATACGGTGATTGTGATGACCTCTAACCTTGGTTCACAAGATGTCCGTGAATTGGGTGAGAAGGCTACGGAAGATGAAGTACGTGCAGTGGTGATGGGTGCAGTATCTCAACACTTCCGTCCAGAGTTCATTAACCGTATTGATGAAGTTGTGATTTTCCATTCATTGAAGAAATCACAAATTCGAGGCATTGCGGATATTCAGTTAGATCGTTTACGCAGTCGTTTAGCTGAACGTGACTTGAGTTTATCTGTTGAAGATACCGCTTTCGACTTATTGATTGATGCAGGTTTTGATCCAATATACGGTGCGCGTCCATTGAAACGTGCTATTCAGCAACAGATTGAAAATCCACTGGCCCAGAAAATTCTGGCTGGAGAGTTTCAAGCTGGAGATACTATTTTAGTTAAATCGGATCATGGGCATTTGCTATTTGATAAATTGAAACTAAGTTAATTTTAAGTATAAAAAACCAGCTTCGGCTGGTTTTTTTATGTCACAAGATTGGTTTTGGTCTGATATTTTGAGTCATAAAGTGACAATTCAATGCATAATAATGTGATGGTAATCACTTGTAAGTCCCTTATATGTAAAATAATTATCTTTATATGATGTTTTTGATTATACTGCGTGAACATAAGAAACACACAATATGAGATATATTCATGTCGAAAATAAAATGGGGTGTTGGTGGCATCGTTGCAGTTGCTACATTAGCGGTGGGTGGAAATTTATATGCAGATAAAAGCTTGCAAACTTACTATCAGCAAGAAGCGAAACAACCAAGTAAAAATCTAAGCTTGAACTATCAAAACTTCCAGATGGGGGCTTTGCAAGGCAGTGCCGACTGGACAGCTGAGTTGATTATTGATCCATGTAAGCCGAAAGAAGTGATTAAACTCACAGGGCGAGATCAAATTCAACGTAGTTGGAATGGTTACCAAATTCAGTCAGATGTTAAAGTTGTACAAGCAGATAGTGCTTTGAAATCTTTAGTGAATCAACCGTTAAAGCTCAAAACGCATGTGAATTGGTTAGGGACAATGAAATCAACCCTGACGACTCCCGTGATTGTGCGAAACGAAGCTAAAATACAAACGCGTTTAGATCCAGTCACTTTGGAATATCATGCGAGGCCTGTGAATGATCAATTGCAAATGCAGGATTTGAAATTAGATATTCCTAATTTAACAGTGATGGATGCAGAAACTCACTTCCAAATGACAGGTTTGAAAATTGAAACCAATCAGGGTTTGAATGGTAATTATTTGGAAGCAGGGAAAACCACGGTTCAAATGGATTTGCTGAAAATGGCAGATCGTGGTTTGAATAACCCAATAAGTGCTGAATTAAAAAATTATCGAATTGAAGCGGAAAGTGATCTTACAGATCGAGTTTTAAATACAAAAATGGCAGTTCAAGTTGGTGAAATGAAAATGACATTTTCACCTGTCATGCAAAATGTGAAGTTTAACTTTAACGTACAGGATGTAAACCGTGCCAAACTTCAAGCGTTGTTCGACATTATTGAAAAGAGTGAGAATAGCTGTTTAGCCCAAGAGAAATTATTACAAGATTTGGAACCAGCTTTACTTGCAGTCATTAATGAAGGTTTTAAGTTTGATTCTAGTGATAATCAAATCAAGATTGGGACTGGTGAAGCCAAAGCCAACCTAGTAGGTCGTTTTATGCCAAGTCATCAAAAGACCTTAAAAGGCATGGTTGCCATGGTGCCGAGTCTGGTTGAATATAAGGCAGATGTGCAATTTGATAAGAACATGGTCGCTTCAATCATGAATAGCATTCCAGGTAAGGGAGGCCAGTCAATGTCGGATCAAGATATTGAAACGATGCTCAGCAGCATGCAGCAATCGGGGCAATTGAAACGAGATGGTGATGTGATGAAAATGGTGATGGAATATAAATATGGCGAGAAGAAATTCTTAACGGAATAATTTGATACCAGATTTTGGAACGAACACTCTATCTAACTTTGGTCTGTATTAAGTTAGATAGAGTTTGTTTTTACATAGAGACATTAATCAGCAGTAAATTTTTGAGAACGAGTAAATTTCTGAATGAGAAATACCAGTCAGTTCATTGACGATGACTCAATCAGAAGTTTAAGCCTCCCGCTACACTAGATGAAGACGTGGATTTGGTTTAGAAATTCATCACAAAATACAAGGCGATTGGTACTGTGATTAAAGCCAACATTGTACTCAACATCACTGATGTAGCTGCTTTTTCGGGATGGAGTCCCAATGTATTAGAAATAACGACGACATTACCAGCCATAGGTGTAGCAACCATGAGCGCCACAATTTGCAGTATTTGTTTATCTACAGGAATGATAAACATGAAAATCAAAATACCAACGACAGGATAAATAAAATGTTTCCATGTCAGAGCCAATGCTGAGAAAAGCCAATCTACCTCAATTTTTGAAAATTTTGCGATTGTAATACCGATGGTCATCATTCCTAAAACGCTATACGCACCTTTAAAATTGGCCAAGAATGAAAGGGATACTTCATCGAATTGAATATCGAGATATTTAAACATCATGCCTAAACACGCTGCATAAAGAATAGGCATTTTAATGACTTTTAAAATACTTTCCTTAATGTCCAATGAGCCTTTAGCTGTAATGAAATAACCCACTGTAAACTCGTATAGGTTAATCCCTATGATGATAAAAATAGCGATGGCTATTTGTGTCTTATCAAAGATTGCAAGTACCAGTGGTAATGCAAAATAACCAGTGTTCCCAGTACCTGCCGCAAAGCCAAATAGATTTACTCGACTGTCTTTCCAAAAGCACCTTGCAAAGAGTAAACCCACAGCAGCCATGAAGGATGCCAACAAAAATGCACCCAAAGAAAATTTAAGATAGGTCCAATTTGCAGGGGATTCCACAATTGAATAAAAGATTACAAAAGGGGAAATAACATAAACCAGCAAGGTTGAAATATCTTTAGAGTCTAGTTTAAATTTTTTACCCACACCCCAGCCAACAATAGAAATTGCGATGAGCAAAAAAACCCTTAGTACAACTTCAAAAATCATCTGATAACCACCTATTCAATGTCTGAAACTGTGGCTAATGGGGATGTGTATGTGCCATAACATCCCTGTAACCGTCGCATCCCTGTAATTTTACAATGCCTATGTAAGCAGCGCAGGTTATTAAAAATGATCAGATCCCCAGCATTCAAAGACTTTTGAAATTGGCAATCTGAGACCGCAGCTTTTAATTCAAATAAAGCACATTCGCTTTCTTCATCCGTTGCATTGACGTTATGTAAAGCTGCTTTAATTTCATAATGCCCATCCACTAAGTCAAAAATTGAATTCCTTATTCTCTTATTTTGTACTTTAAAGGTTTTAGGTGCTGTATGAACGAACCTTGATTCAACCAACACATTTTTTGATTTAAGGCTTAATTTATTGATTACATCAGAAATTTTTACCAAATTGGTCGTGGTCTGTTTCTCATCCATTCGGCACATTAACGACAAAGAATGCGGTCTAATATTTCTCGATAAATAGGCTCCATCAGTATGAAAATCAAATTCTGCCATGCCTTGACTTGAAAGGCTTTTATGGTGGGCACCATCAAGTGGGATAATTTCATGTACTAAAGCAGCTTGTTTTTCTTCTTTGAAGGTAAAGGGGGTCAAACCACAAGCCTTTGTCACACCCAAAAGAACCAGTTCTGAAATATATTCTTTGGTATAGGGTCGTGCAGCACTAGTTGGTGGAGAGCATAATTGATCGTCAATAGGCAGATTTGAAAATTCAATGACACCACCACCTGCACGAAGTTCATTTAAATGAATGTCTCTTAAGTTAAGATATTTTTTTGCCAAATTCGCACTATGTTCGATCATTGCAGATGTAAGGTACTCATTGGATTTTGGTAATGCTTTTAACTCATCTTTCCAAGAATTAGCACAATGTTTATTGATCTTAATTCGCATGATGTTCCTATTACATAACTTATTTATTATAAAGTTTCAGATATTTACTATTTTAAAATTTAGAGCAGAAGCGAGAGAATCATTTCTTAAACTCATCTATATTTAATTACGAGCTTTAAAGTGTTTGTGGATTTAAGTCCTAATGATTTAAAAGGGAGAAAATTTAATTTTTTAATTCATATATATAAGTAAAATAAATAGAAATCAAAAAACTACTCAATGAAGTGGGATATTTTACCAAGTAGTAAAATCACTACAGATAACATGAATGAATCAATAGTTTGCACGCAATATTTAAGTTTTATTAATCAATTAAGTCATTGGCATTTTATTTAATACATTGTGATTTGCTATGCATAATTTGCATGGATTTATACTTTTTTTCATTATTATTTAATTTATTTTCTGTTTAAATTCCATTCAATATTCCTATATCAAATTGGATTTGATTTACTTGGAATTATTTAAAATCATTATTATTCAATAGTTTGAGTTAATGATACTTTGGGTTTAAAAAGGAAATTTGATATGAATCAAAAAAAACTATTGAAGTTTATCCTTATTGCCATGGTTCTAGGCATAGTTATTGGTTGCATCTTCCATTATTATTTAACACCTGTTCAAGCAGAAAATATTGCGTCATATTTTAAAATTTTAACTGATATATTTTTAAGATTAATTAAAATGATTATCGCCCCATTGGTGTTTGCAACAATCGTTTCAGGCATTATCTCAATGGGTAAATCTTCCGCTTTAGGTAAAATCACCTTAAAGGCAATGAGTTGGTTTATTGGTGCATCTTTCATCTCTCTTTTATTGGGTTTAGGACTCGCTAACTTTTTCCAAACAGGCGTTGGAATGAATCTACCGATTCCGACGGCTCCAGTCGATGTAGGGGTTAGTGCTACAAACCTGAGTTTGCAAACTTTTATTACTCATATATTCCCAAAAAGCTTTGCTGAAGCGATGGCGAATAATGAGATTCTTCAGATTCTTATCTTTTCTATATTTTTCGGTTCAGCTTTAGCTTACGTCAGTCATCTCCAAAAAAATGGCTCGATTATTGGCAAGATGATTGATGAATTAAGCCTAGTGATGTTCAAGATCACGGACTACGTAATGACGTTTGCCCCAATTGCTGTTTTTGCTGCTGTCGCAGGAGCAATTACGGTAAAAGGACCAAAGATTATTCTTGATTATGGCTCGTTCATGGCTGAGTTTTATGCCAGCTTATTTATCCTTTGGGCAGTTATTATCTCGGCTGGATTTATCTTTTTGAAAAAGGATGTGTTCAGATTGTTAAAAACAATCCGTGAGCCTGTTGTTCTAGGCTTTGCTACAGCGAGTAGTGAGTCAGCATATCCAAAACTGATGGAATCTTTAGAAAAGTTTGGTGTTCCTAAGCGTATTACCAGCTTTGTTTTACCGTTGGGTTATTCGTTCAACCTTGATGGTTCGATGATCTACATGACATTTGCGGTCTTATTTATTGCACATGCATACAACATCGACCTTAGCCTTTCTCAACAATTATTAATGCTTTTAACGCTAATGATCACCAGTAAGGGCATTGCTGGCGTTTCTCGTGCTTCACTGGTTGTTATTGCTGCGACATTGTCAATGTTTAAACTTCCAGAGGCAGGGCTATTACTTATCCTTGCAGTTGATCACTTCCTTGATATGGGGCGTACAGCGACCAATATTATTGGTAATAGTGTAGCAACAGCTGTTATTGCGAAGACAACGCAGTTGGATGAAGAAGAAGTTCCAAGCCTGATTGCTGTAGATGCGCCACAGAACGAAAAGTTTTAGTATGAACTTCTAATCAAAAAAAGACCGCATTAGCGGTCTTTTTTAATGTCGGGATTAATTTTTGGGATGGCTAATTTTCCAAGCACGGTGGATTTTTTGGTTACGTTTGAAATCTGGTCCAATGGTTTCACTGGTAATTTCTTCGACATCAAAGAATGCCAAAATTTCTTCATCCATTTCAAAACCGCGGTAGTTGTTTGAGAAGTATAAAGTCCCTTCAGTAGTTAGACGGTTCATCGCACGTTTAAGTAGTGATAAATGGTCACGTTGCACATCAAAAGTACCGTGGAATTTTTTAGAATTCGAGAAGGTTGGTGGGTCGATAAAAATAAGATCATATTGCTCATGACCCTCTTTAAGCCATTCAAAACAGTCACTAGCAAAGAACTGATGTTGTTCATCGGCATGATCGACAGTTAAGCCATTTAATACGAAGTTTTCTTTTGACCAGTTTAGGTAAGTATTTGACAAATCCACACTGGTGGTACTTGCAGCGCCACCTAAAGCCGCATGAAGGCTGGCAGTTGATGTATAGCTGTACAGGTTAAGGAAATGCTTACCACGAGCTTCTTTCGCAATACGTAAACGCATTTGACGGTGATCGAGGAATAACCCTGTATCTAAATAGTCCGTCATATTGACTAGAATTTTTGCTTGACCTTCTTGCACAATAAAGCGTTTTGAAGCGGTACTTTGTTTGGTGTACTGATTTTTACCTTCTTGACGTGCACGGGTTTTAATAAAAATCGCATCTCGATTTAAACCTGTAACTGCACGAATTGCAGCTAAACCTAAGTTAAAACGTTTTTTAGCTTTTTCAGGATCGATGGTTTTCGGTGGTGCATATTCTTGTACATGCAAACGATCACCATATAAATCGACTGCAAGGTTAAAGTCGGGTAAATCGGCATCATACAAACGCAAGCAGAATACGCCGTCTTTCACAGCCCATTTCTTTAAGGCTTGCATATTTTTCTGCAAACGGTTGGCAAAATCTTCGGCACCTTCAATTGGTTCGAATTGTAGCGGTTGCCAAGTTTCAAGGAATGGTTTGACTACAGTTGCAGGTTTGATTTTGCCTAAGCGAACATAAATTGGTAATTTACCATTCATCAAACGCATGGTTTGCGGGTCGCTAAATGCCATCACGTCAGCTTGTTCTACTGCTGCTGCAATCACTGCTGCGGTTTGATTTGGGAAGTGTTTTTGGAATAATGCCGACAAGCCTAAATATAAAGCACGGTTCGAAGCTTTATCCCCTAAACGCTCACCATAAGGTGGGTTGGTGACAATAAAGGCAGTTTTGTTGCCAACTTCAAAATCTGGCCAGTCAGAAAGTGTGCGTTCTTCAATTTGAATTTTATCCAACAAGCTTTCAAAGCCAGCCGCGATAATATTTTGCTTGGTTGCTTTAACCGCTTCCCAGTCTGCATCAAAGGCATAAAACTGAGGTAGAGGTTGTGCCATTGCCTGCTGATGACGTTCTGCTGCTTCTGTCTTAATCGACATCCATAACTCGTGGTTATGACCATTCCAGCCATTAAAACCAAAACGGCGCACTAAACCAGGAGCACGGTCAGTTAACAACATTAATGATTCAATAATGAAGGTACCTGAACCACACATCGGGTCTAAAATGTTGTCTGGATTAAGTTGTTGTAATTTCGCTTTTTGCAAAATTGCAGCAGCCAAGTTTTCTTTAATCGGGGCATCTGTCATATAACGACGATAACCACGTTTATGTAAAGAATCACCTGATAAGTCTAAGCAATAGGTATGTTCAGTTTTGCCCGCAAGGACATAAAGGGTAATTTCAGGTTGCTTGGTATCAATGCTTGGTCGGCGCCCAACAGCTTCCATAAATGAATCCACAACACCATCTTTAACACGTAAAGTTGCGAATTGTGAATTCACCATAATTTCACGTTCAATGTGTAAACGAATGGCAAACGTACTTTGTGGTGCAAAAATGAGTGACCAGTCAAAGCTGATTGCACCTTCATACAGTTCTTCAGCAACGTCACGTGCATCATGGCTGCGTTCGAGTTCATGGGTATGAATAGGGAGTAGAACACGTGAAGCCAAACGTGACCACATGCAAATACGATAGGCTTGTTCTAATGTGCCTTTAAAAATTAAACGCCCTGGAAAGCGTTCAATTTGTGCAATGCCTAAACCTTCTAATTCTTCTTGGAGTAAGGTTTCTAGCCCATCTGCACATGTGACCCAATAGTTGCTTAAACGTGAAGAGCTATTCATAAATTAGATAGACCAAGATTTTAAAAAATACTTTGCAAAGTTTAACTGATTTTGGCTTTGAAAGCTTTTTAAATTGCTCGTTTGCATAATCAGATCATAAAAAAATACACTTTTAACGACTTGGTTCTCAAAAAGTGGTATGTATTTTGCTAATCCAAGAGCATCAATAGCAATGTGAATGAAGCAGAACTTCATTCCTTAAATCTGCTATGAATGAATTATTCGTATTAAATTAAATAAAACTGGGGGATTGAAAGAGATGTCTAATCATGGATTTGTTGCTCATCCTGAGGCTTTTTCTGCTGCAACTTTGATTTATACACGATTACGTCGTGTTTCTGGGCGCGTCGTTGATGCCATGTATCTTGCAGAAAATAAGGTCTACGCAAGACATGTGGTTGATTTGGCATTGGCGACGGGCGATGCAGAATTGGTACGCCAAGCTGAGCGTTTACGCAGTTTTATGGATTTGGATACTGAAATTGAGGCAATTGAACCAGAAGTTGTCGTTGAGAAAGTACCTGAGAATACGCATTATCATGAAGAAGAAGTGACCGAGGAAGAGATTTATCGTGCTCAGGTTCATCATCACTATATTGGTGCATTACGTTAAATCATGTCGCAAAATAAATTGCTGGTCAGGTAATTCAAGCCAATCATCTTACAATGCTCAATGTGTGATGATTGGTGTACTCATTTACAGCGCTAAATTTTGTTTAAATTATCTTATTGAAATAACGCATAGGAAATAGGGAATTCATTTTAAAAATTTGAGTAATTCTCTTTGAGTGATGAAAACTTCAACTGCCAAATGAGGGGAATCTCTGTATAATACGTTAACTTAACGTATAAGGAATCTCTCATGCACTTGGCAGCATTGCATACTCCGAGTCAGATTCAACTCAATAAAGATGGAAATTTAAAACATTTCCTGACCATCGAAGGGCTATCGAAAGCCACGCTCACTAAAATATTGGACACTGCGCAGTCCTTTTTTAATGACCAAAATCAGCTGATTACCAACAACCTGCTTGAAGGTCGTACGGTAATGAACCTGTTTTTTGAAAATTCAACGCGTACCCGTACCACATTTGAAGCAGCAGCGAAGCGTTTATCAGCCAATGTCCTAAATATTGATATTGCCCGTTCAAGTACGTCTAAAGGTGAAACTTTGCGCGATACGCTTTGGAATTTGGAGGCAATGGCGGCGGACATTTTTGTGGTTCGTCATTCATCTTCAGGCGCTGCACATTTTATTGCCAATACTGTTTGTCCGCATGTTGCAATTATCAATGCAGGTGACGGGCGTCACGCGCATCCTACACAAGCCATGTTGGACATGTTGACCATTCGCCGTGAAACTAAAAAGCCATTTGAAGATATGAGTGTCGCGATTATTGGCGATATTAAACATTCACGTGTGGCACGTTCAGATGTCGCCGCGTTACAAACTTTGGGTTGTAAAGATATCCGCGTGATTGCTCCGAATACATTATTACCATATGGTTTTGAAGAATATGGTGCAGGCGTTCGTCTATTTAACAAAATGGATGAAGGAGTTACAGACTGCGATGTGATTATTACTCTTCGCATTCAAAATGAACGGATTGATTCGCCAGCATTGTCTTCACAGGCTGAGTTTTACAAAATGTTTGGCTTGAATAAAGAGCGTTTAGCTTTAGCCAAACCTGATTGTATCGTGATGCATCCAGGTCCGATGAACCGTGGTGTAGAAATCGATTCTAGTATTGCAGATGGTCCGCAATCAGTGATTTTAAATCAGGTCACGAATGGTATTGCGGTGCGTATGGCTGTCTTGGCACTTTCAATGCAAGGTCAGTTGCAAGAACAAGGTTTATTAGAAGCAATTGCGGGATAAGAGAAAGTCATGAGTATTGTAAAAATTGAAAATGTCCGTGTCTTAGACCCAATTCAGCAAACCGATTTGGTGCAAACTGTTTATTTAGAGCAGGGTAAATTGGTGGCTGCTTCTGAACAGGTTGAAACAACTTTGGATGGGCAAGGCAAATGGCTTATGCCAACCATGGTAGATTTGTGCGCACGTTTACGTGAGCCAGGTCAGCAACAACATGGTACCTTAAAGTCGGAAGGTCGTGCAGCACGTGAGAATGGTATTCTGCATGTGTTTACGCCACCAGATTCAAAGCCAATTGTGCAAGACAATGGGGCTTTAATTCATGGTTTAGTTGAAAAAGCCATGTTAGATGGAGGTATTTACCTTCAGGTGATTGGTGCACAAACCCAAGGTTTAAAAGGGCAACAACCTGCGAACATGGCAGCTTTGAAAAAAGGTGGTTGTACCGCTGTTTCAAATGCCAATGCATCTTTTGCCAATGATGATGTGGTCATTCGTACCTTAGAATACGCAGCAGGTCTTGGTTTGACCGTTGTGTTCTATGCAGAAGAACCACAAATTGCTAAAGATGGTTGTGTACACGAAGGTTTTATTGCGTCGCGTCAAGGTTTGCCAATGATTCCAGCTTTGGCTGAAACGGTAGCGATTGCTAAATATTTACTCATGATTGAAGCGACAGGTGTAAATGCACACTTTAGTTTGCTGTCATGTGGTGCGTCGGTTGAATTAATCAAGATTGCCAAAGAAAAAGGGTTACCCGTTACGGCTGATGTGGCTATGCATCAATTGCACTTAACGGATCGCTTGATTGATGGTTTTAATGCGTTAGCGCACGTGCGTCCGCCACTACGTTCTGAAAAAGACCAAGAGCGTTTACGCCAAGCTGTAAAAGATGGTGTGATTGATGCAATTTGTACTCATCATGAACCATTAAGCAGCTCGGCTAAAATGGCGCCATTTGCAGAAACTGAGCCCGGTTTTACCGCATTCGACACCTATGTATCTTTAGGGGTGCAATTGGTGAAAGAAGGTTTATTTACACCTTTAGAATGGGTGGAGAAAGTGACTTTAGCACCAGCCAAAGTTGCAAGTATGCAAGAGCGTTGGGCACAAGAAGCTGGATGGGTGTTGGTTGATCCTGAGTTGGAGTGGACCTTAACCAAAGAAAGCATTCTTTCACAAGGTAAAAATACGCCATTAATTAATCAAACTTTAACAGGTAAAGTTCTGCAAACTTTTCATGCTTAATTTTTGAGTGTAATAAAAAGCCAGCAATCGCTGGCTTTTTTATGCATGAAATTTGAGCTGGAGTGAAAGTGCGGATGCAAATACAATAATTTACATTGTATAAAAATTGAACATATAAACTAACTTAATAAAACAACAAAAGAAAATAAGAGGGCAGGAAATGCTGACAAATATTATTGAATTATTACAGCAACAGGTCACACCCATTGTTTTACAATCCGAGGTGGAGCATTTACTGGAAAAGAAGCATGCATTAGATAATTTTTATCCAATTTTACTCAGTTTATTAAAAGAAAAACCAGATTATATTACAGCGTTACAGAATCATTTAAATCCCAGATTAAGTGACATTTTTGCGACACATCAATCACTGAAAGAAAAGTTTATCGAGGCAATTGGTGCGACAGCACCACCTTCAGAAATTGAAGAAACTTTGAATAATGCAATTGCACCGACTTTGGGGGTTTTAGAGACACAGGCGGGTTCGAATAACCAGCACGCCATAGAGCATTTTTTACTTAATCATAGTACAGATATTGCAGTGGCTTTACCTTTATGGGCTAAACCCTTACTTGCAGCATTGGGTGTGAATACATTGGTTGGTCAAACCATACATCAAAGTCCAACCAGTACTTCTTACATAGGAGCCAAAAAGCAAAATCGCTGGTGGGTACCAGTTTTATTTATTGTCGTATTAGGGTTGATCTGTGCCTTACTTTTTAAAATGTGTAGCCGCAATGAACAACCGAACTCGATGGTAGAGAATACGAGTATTGCCAGTAAACCTGCTAAATTCCAGTTAACCACTGGACAGGATGGGATGCTGGTCACCTGTCAAATCTTAACCTCTGACAAGTCATATATTGATATTTTGCAAACGGAAGTGAAACAGATTTTTACTCATCCTGTGGGATGTGGAGTTGATGATAATGCTCAATTTCACAAAAACTTGATTGATCAGGATGCAATTCCGAGTGTGTTGAAAATTATAAAAGGTATACCGAATGTTTCGATTACTTGGATGGGCAACCAATTGTCGATTCAAGCTCAAAGTAATACAGTTGCAACCGAGCTTGCCCAGAAAATCCAACCGCTAGTTAAAAATATGCAAATTGTGACGCAGCAACCTTTAGATGTAAATCAGGCTGTGGGCAGCAGTGTCAGCAATGCAGAAAAAGCGTTGGCGAGCTTAAAACCAGAGCATATTCGTGCCTTAGATGTTGCCACGGCACTGAATTTACAAATCATCAATTTTGAACCTTATTCCAGCGAAATTCCTGAAATTAATAAATCTATTTTGGATCAAGCAGCAGCGTTAATTAGACGTGCACCACAAGTCAATTTGGTGATAGAGGGGCATACCGATAATGTAGGTACCGCACAAGACAATAAAGAACTTTCAGTGAAACGCGCACAAGCGGTTATGAAGTATTTAATTCAACAAGGTGTTGACCCTGCTAAGTTACAGGCTGTGGGCATAGGGGCTGAAAAACCGATTGCAGACAATAGTACGCCAGAGGGACAGTTTAAAAATCGTAGAATTGAATTTACTGTGCTGAATACTGAAACGGGTAAAGCACGTCAAGTGAACGAGCAAGGCGTGAGTACTGGGAGTTATTAAGACAAGAATCTAATTTGAATAGAGGGCGCATAGTCCCGTTGATGGTTATGCGCTTAATTTTAAGTACATAGTGCTCACTAGAAAAGTAGGTTCAAAAAAGTTTTGTAAACCGAATATTGGGGTTAAGTGAAGATTAAGGATATTGGTCTAATATATGGATTTATGCAGTATGAATAAAAAATCAAGACGAGAGCGTTGATGAGAAGATCTATACATTTAGAAAAGCATAATTTAGAGAAAACAGGTTGGTTACGTGCAGCAGTTTTGGGAGCGAATGATGGCATTATTTCTGTCACCAGTCTGGTTATTGGGGTGGTAGCAAGTGGAGCAGGGCAGCAGACCATTCTGATTACTTGTTTAGCAGGCTTGATTTCAGGGGCGATATCAATGGCTGCGGGGGAATACATTTCGGTCAAGTCACAAGCTGATATTGAAGAAGCTGACTTAGCATTAGAGAAACGTGAATTAGAAAATAATCCAGAACAAGAATTAAGAGAACTAACCCAAATTTATATCCATCGTGGTTTAGATGAAAAATTAGCCCATGAGGTGGCGATTCAGTTAACCGCACACGATTCTTTGGCAGCACATGCCCGCGATGAAATTGGCATTATTGAAATGACGGCAGCAAAACCAGTGCAAGCTGCTTTATCTTCGGCTTCATCATTTTCGGTTGGGGCAGCGATTCCTTTGTTGGCTGTGCTTCTGGCACCACAACATTATTTAGCCAATGTTATTGTGATTGTGTCTATTTTAGCTTTAGTGGGCTTGGGTGCATTAGCCAGCTATACCGCAGGATCATCCATCTGGAAAGGGGCTTTAAGAGTCTTGTTTTGGGGATGCTTTGCCATGCTGATTACCAGTGCCATCGGCTCATTGTTTAATGTGAATGTCGCGTAACGACTAAAGTCTATGATGTGAATTTACTTTCCGACGAAATGCAGTTGAAGCTCGTGTTAATTATTTGCCATTCGATAAAAATGTGATAATTATAATGCAATGTATCAGATGGTTTGGATACATTGATGTTTCAGGATCGAAACAAGCACGAGACAAAAAAATTAAACAAGGAGTTTAAAATGTTTCAATTACTCAGAAAGTTACTTTGTTTCCACATTTATGAATATGAGCAAATGGAGGAAATAGGTGAACATCTGGAATGTCGAAAATGTGGTGAGAATAAGACTTCTTAGTCGTGGAATTATTCTAACTAAATCCGAAGTGAGTCTATCATTTCGGATTTTGTACATTCTGGAGCAGTGAATTTTTAGATAATTTTTTTGTATTATTTCTCTAATTTTATTAAATCCCGATACAATGCACGGCATTAACCTTATTTTTCGACCAAACATGTCTAAAGATTTTCACAAAGAAAGTTATATTGTCGATGAGCAGTTGGTAGATACACTCACATGGCTATGTCATCATCAAGATTGTTATGAACGCTTTGAATATAATGCTATGAGTGAGCAGTTAACTGTTTATCATGCGAATGGTGCTGATATTATTCGAAAGGGTGATTATCTAACTGCACAATATGGCATTCTGATTACCGCGCATAATTTTGCAGGTTAAGCTGCTGATCATTGATTCAGTGAATATAAAAATCTTAAATCAAATTCAAATAAAAAAGCCAATTCATAGAACTGGCTTTTTTATTGAGCTTAAGAACTAGAAGTTCTATTAGCCTGCCATTGCATCGACTGAAAGTTCAGAAACAGTCGGTTTTGCTTTTTCAGCAACTAAGCCTAATTTATTAAATAATTGTTTGTCGCGACCTTCACCTGCATTTGGTGTAGTCAGTAATTTTTCACCCGAGAACAGTGAGTTTGCACCAGCCATAAATGCCAAGGCTTGGTCTGAATCAGATAAAGATTCACGACCGGCAGAAAGACGAATATAGCTTTCTGGCATAATGATACGTGCAACAGCAATGGTACGAATCCATTCAGTCACATCAAGTTTTTCAACATCTGCTAAAGGTGTGCCTTCAATTGGAACCAACATGTTAATAGGCACAGATTCTGGCTGAATAGGCAAAGTCGCAAGTTCAAGTAATAGACCAATACGATCAGCAGTGTCTTCACCCAAACCAACAATACCACCGCTACACACTTTCATGCCTGCGCCACGTACATATTCAAGCGTATTTAAACGATCATCGAAAGTGCGGGTACTGATGATATTTGAATAATACTCACGCGAAGTATCAAGGTTGTGATTGTAGTAATCGAGTCCAGCATCTTTTAAACGTTCAGCCTGAGACTGGTTTAACATGCCTAAAGTCATGCAAGTTTCTAAACCTAAAGCTTTTACTTCACGAACCATTTCAAGCACATAAGGCATATCACGCTCATGCGGGTTACGCCACGCTGCACCCATACAGAAGCGAGAAGAACCTGACTCTAATGCTTCTTTCGCTTCGCTAATCACCTTTTCTACTGCAATACGCTTTTCTGCTTCTAGTTTTGAATCATAACGAGCAGATTGAGAGCAGTATTTGCAATCTTCAGGGCATTTACCTGTTTTAATTGATAATAAAGTGCTGACTTGAATGGTGTTGGCATCGAAATGCTCACGATGAACTTTTTGTGCTTGGAAGACCAAGTCTAAAAAAGGTTGTTCGTATAAAGCTTGAATTTCTTCACGCGTCCAATCATTACGTACAGTCATTCTAGGAAGTCCATCATCTGTATTCTTTATTGGCTTTTATCATACAGATTTCGTGCCAAAACCAAAGGCAAAAAAAACCAAAACTTATAGTATCTGACGATTAAAATGGGTCGATGTAATGAATGATTAGATACAAGATTTAGTCACAAAGTCGGCTATTTTTACTGAATATTCCATGCAAAGTTTTTGTTTGATCCAATAAATTTTGTGCCAAACACGTAGCTATCCTTTTTATAAAACAATAACTTTGCAAAGAACTGTAAATACAATGTTCCAATATTTACAACAGATTCATGATTTTAAACTGATTGTGATTTAATCAATTGTTCTTGAATGGCCCAATCAATATGGACTTGCACAATATCATCATGCAAGTGACGCGTTTCGTGCAAAGTTTGCAGAATTAAGCTAGAAAATGGTGCATTTCCTAGACCAATCGCAATATTACGCATAAAGCTTTGATAGCCTGTGCGCCGTATTGGGCTGCCTTCGGTACTGCTTAAAAAAGTTGCTTCATCCCAGTGCCATAAATCTAATAAAGTGACCCGATCTAGATCATGGCGTGGATTAAAATCTTCGATACTGGCTTTTTGTGCAAAGCTGTTCCAAGGGCAAATCAGTTGACAGTCATCGCAGCCAAAAACCCGATTGCCGATTCCACGTCTGAGTTCTTCTGGAATAACGCCTTTATATTCAATGGTCAAATAAGCAATACATTTTCGTGCATCGAGCATATAGGGTTCGACAATGGCTTGTGTCGGGCAGATATCAATACAAGCAGTACAGGAGCCACAATGTTTCGTGGTTGGCCCATCAAAAGGTAAATCAAGGGAAGTAAACAATTCACCTAAAACAAAAAATGAACCTGATTTTTTATGAATGAGTAAAGTATGTTTGCCTGTCCAACCCATCCCTGCATTTTCCGCCAAAGACTTTTCAAAGATCGGTGCGGAATCTGCAAAAGGACGAGATTCGAAATCACCCGCACGTTCTCGAATGCGAGTCGCTAATGTTTTAAGACGACCGCGCATAATTTTATGATAGTCCCGTCCACGTGCATAACGCGCAATAATGGCGGCATTCGGCTCATTGGGAACATAACGTGGTTTGGGGGTTTCGACCAAATAGTTCATCCGTACACAAATAATGCTACGTGTGCCTGGAACCAGTAGGGTGGGGTCAGCACGCTTATCTAAATTTTCCTCAAGATAAGTCATATCTGCATGATAACCACGCTTTAAATATTCTTTAAAACGTTCTAATTCTGCTTGAGCATCTGGTTTGGCAATGACACAATCAGCAAAACCCAAGTCTAAAGCCTGAGCTTTGATCCATGTTTTTAGCTCTTGAAGATCAAGCTGTTGCAGTGAGATGTTTGAGGGAGAAGAGGTCGAAGCCATAAACCAATAATAGGGGAAATCATGCAACGTTCAGTTTACCATAGCAGCGAAATTCAAGCATGGGAGCAACGTTGGTTTGCTCAGAAAAATTCATCATTAGGTTTAATGCAGCAAGCCGCTTGGACAATTGTGCAGCAGTTATTACCACAATTTGAACAAAAGCAGATTAAAAAAATAGCGGTGTGGTGTGGGCAAGGCAATAATGCGGGAGATGGTTATTTTATTGCAGGCTATTTAAAACAGGCAGGTTTTCAGGTTACCGTTTTAACCACAGAACGTGGACCATCACCCGATTTACATCAGGCATATTTATTTGCTCAGTCGCAGAATGTGTCTTTTATAGCGATCGAAACAGGATTTGCAGAGTCTAAGGCACAACAACAATTAGAATATTTTGAATGTCATGTAGATGCTTTATTTGGCATTGGCTTAAACCGTGAGTTGGGTGGAGATTGGCAAAGGATTATTCACTTATTTAATGCGCAAACTGGATTAAAAATTGCGGTTGATATTCCGAGTGGCTTGCAGGCGAATACGGGTCAGGCTTTACCTTGTGCCATTCAAGCCGATCAAACCTTTACTTTACTGGGCTATAAAGCAGGCTTATTTACAGGGCAAGGCAAACAATTTGTCGGTCAGTTACATTTAGTTAGCCTTATTCCCTCAGATGAAAAATTACATCCAATTGCTCAGTTATCGCCTAAGAATATTACTTTACCGCAACGACAAGCCTTCGGACATAAAGGTAGTTATGGTCACGTACTGGTAGTGGGTGGTCATGCTGATATGGGGGGAGCAGTCATTATGGCGGCAGAAGCCGCTTTTCATGCAGGGGCGGGTAAAGTCAGTGTGGTCTGTCATGTCAAGCATCATTCATCAATTTTGGCGCGTGCTCCAAATATGATGCTACGCGATATTAATGCTTTAGATTCTGAAGCAATTCAACAGTTATTAAGCCATGTCGATGCGGTTTGTTTTGGCATGGGGCTTGGTCGAGATGAATGGGCCGCACAGATTTTTCAGCAATGGTTCCAACTACTCAATCAAAGTACACATTTAGAAGTCGTGTTGGATGCAGATGGACTTTGGTTTTTAGCGAAAGAAAAGCAAAAGTTGAATGATCATATCTATGCAACGCCGCATTCAGGAGAAGCTGCAACGTTGTTGGGTTGTACAGCAGCGAACATAGAACACGATCGTATTGCCGCGATTCATCGATTACGCGAGACCTTTGCTGGACAATGGGTGTTGAAAGGTTCGGGTAGTTTGGTCTTGGAAGATAAATTGTATATTTGTACTCAGGGTAATGCGGGCATGGGAACTGGCGGTATGGGGGATGTGCTCGCGGGGATGGTGGCGAGTTTAAAAGCTCAATTTCATGATCAAATTGCCTTACATCAAATTGTGAGTTTGCATGCTCAAGCTGGTGATGTATTGGCTGAATCAGGGATGCGTGGTTTACAGGCATATGATATGGGACGAGCAATTTATTCTGTTGTGAATGGAGATTAAGATGCAAAAAGCATTTCGGCTCATCATTTCAGGACAGGTTCAGGGAGTAGGCTATCGTCGATGGTTTCAACAACAAGCCCTAACGCTAACATTAAAAGGCTATGTCAAAAATCTAGCTACAGGTGAAGTAGAGGCTTTGGTGATTACCGAGGCGGAAAATCTATCTCGCGTGATCGAACTGGCTTATTTAGGGCCAGCTCATGCAGAAGTGCAGCAGGTGAGAAGTTGTGAGGTTTCACAAGCTCTCGACGTGACGGACTTCCAGATTATTCGTGAATAAACCAAATTGTTGAATAATTAACGACGTCGGCTACTTGAGCGACTTCGCCCACGAGCCATGCCTCCTAAAGCATTCAGTACAGCCAATTTACTCATGCTGCCTGAAGCATGTGCATGACAGATGGCAGCTGCCAGTGCATCGGCAGCATCGGCTTGTGGGGTCACACTTAAATTCAGGAGTTTGACCACCATCATTTGTACTTGTTCTTTATCCGCAGCACCATAGCCAACCACCGACTGTTTAATTTGACGTGCGGTATATTCAGCAACTTGTAAATCTAAATTGACAAGCGCAGCAATGGCTGCACCACGAGCTTGTCCTAATTTTAATGCGGAATCAGGGTTTTGAGCCATAAATACTTGTTCAACTGCTGCTTCAGTTGGACCATGAAATTTCACAATCCGTTCAACACCCGCAAAAATACGTTTTAGGCGTTCTGGCATGTCTTTGCTTTCAGTACGGATGGTGCCCGCATCGACAAAGCGTAATTTTTGACCGTCTTTTTCTATAATTCCATAGCCTGTAAGGCGTGAACCTGGGTCAATCCCAATAATTAATGACATAGTAAAAACTTGGTAAGATCTGAAAAAATGATGCAGAGATTGCAATCGATTTGTGAAGTATATGATTTTATAGACATGAAAGAACAGTTATTTCGTTTTAATCAAGGTGTTGTTTAGCAATTCGACTAAATTTTCACAGGCGTATTTGTTGATGATGATTTTGAGTGATCGTTAAGAGCGTGATCATCCTAAGGGAAAACCCGAAAATTTTACAATTAACGGGTTTTTGGAGAAGTTTAAAATTTCCACTGCAATGCAAGCGAAGCATTTAATGGATCACCGGGTTGAATCCAAAGCTCACTATAACTTGCAACATAATAGGTTTCGTCCAATAAATTATTGATATTGAATTGATAGTGGAGTTGCTCTGATGGCGCGTAATAGGCATGTAAATTGACTAAAGTGTATGCAGGTAGCGTAAATCCATTATCACTGCTATGCCCACTACGGTCTCCGACATATATTGTGGTCGCACCGATGCCCATTTTACTGGCGTTTGCCAACGACCATTCGTAATTTCCATTGATTGAGCCACTGTGCTTTGGCACATTACTTAATCTGGAACCTTTTATAAGGGTTTGGTCTTTTTCAACTTTTGCATCGGTATAGCTATAATTGGTACGTACAGAGAGTTGATCATTGGGCTGTATTTCTAGATCAAGTTCAATGCCTTGACTAGAGACTTCACCTGCCGCAACTTGATAATTTGCGTCTGTGGGATCGGTGGTTAAGACATTTTCTTTTTTCATTTTAAATAAGGCGAGGCTAAGCAGACTTTGAGGGTTGATTTGATATTTGCTCCCAAGCTCGTAACTTACGCCTTTTTCTGGACTAAAAACTTGGTTATGACGGTCTATACCACTGTTCAGTGCAAAAGAATGCCCATAATTTGCATACCATGACCAATCATCATTCAGCCGATAATTTACCCCTAATCGTGGGCTAGTTTGTTGTAGGTCTCTTTTACTCGAGCTATCAATCAGTTTATTTTGAAAATCTTGCGTGATATGGTCAAAGCGTGCGCCAAGTAGGACGCTCCATTGATCATTTAGAAAAACTTGATCTTGAAGATTCAGAGCAAAATAGCTCTGTTGTTCTTCAGTATTAATGAACAACGGAAGTTCAGGAAGATATTGTCCATACACGGGGTTATAGATATCGATCGTATTGGGGACACTCGTACTATGATTACGCCGCAATTGAAGTTGGCGATAATTCAAGTGGCCAATTTCACCGCTAACTAGAACTTCGTGTCTGGCCCAATCTTGTTGAATGATGCCCAGTAATTCCGTTTGAAAAAGTGCATCATCACTTTTATTGTCACGATAACGACGTTGTCGTTCTAGGGTTTGACCATCACTTTGAATTTTACGCGGCTCACTAGAAAAACCTCTTAATTGAGCATCTTTAAAGCTCAAGGCATTATTGATTTTCCATGCGTCATTATATTGATGTGAGAGACGAAGCTGGTAAAAATTGTCCTTTTGAAGATGCTGACCATCCTTGAGTTCGCCTGAAAAGGTTTCAGGTTTCATGACAAATTGTTTTTGATAACTGCTGATTCCACGGTCGAAAGTTCCTCTCTGTTGCGTAAACTCGCTATCAAAATTGAATTGAGTTTGATCAGAAATTTTCCAGCTTAATTGAGGTGAAAAAAACCAACGTTCACTGGATACATAGTCACGGAAGCTTTGATTATCTTCATGTGCAATCGCAAATCGATAGGCAATGTCATTATTGATGGGGCCTGTATGCTCAAAGCTCGCACGATATTTTTCTAGGCTATTGGCGCGTAGGTTAATTTCACTTTGAGATTCCCATTTGGGCTGCTTGGTGTTGATATTCAAAAGCCCACCTGTTTCACCACGACCATAGAGTGCGGCCGCAGGACCCTTTAAAAAGTCAAGTGATTCGATATTGACCATATCCCGGGGGGCACTGAGTCCACGATTGACGCTGAGACCATTTCTAATCATTTGAGCACCGATATTGGGGTCGGTACTAAAACCTCGAAATGAATAGTTGTCCCAAAAACCACCTCCGTAGTTGGTTTGATGATATACACCACTGACCTGAGCCAGTGCATCGTCTATACGTTGTACATCTTGCTGTTGGATAAAGTCTTTGGACAGTAGGCTACGACTAAAAGGGATATCGAGGATATCGTGTGAAAATTTAGTTAATGCCGTGGTTTGCCTAGAACTTTCTTTTAACGTTTCGGCCTGTAATTGTATGGTTTTAAGGACTTCCGGTGTACTTTCAGCCCAACAGAATGGTGCGAAGAGAGATAAGCTAAGGCTAGAATAAAAGAGATGAAATGGTTGTTTCATAAGTAATTAATGAATTTAATGTAATGTTATAACATTCTATATTTTTATGCTTAGAATGCTAGCGTAATTTCTATTTGAAATACAAATAACAAAAATGAGTAATTCTTATGATTTTTCCAATTTAATTTGAACTGATTGAGATACATGCAATTTTAAGATGCGTTTAAACAATTGGATGTTAAGAACAGCGTCCAAAGAAGCATCAGACTTGAATAGTTTGTACAAATTTTTAACCAAAGACTTTAAAAATAAAAAACTGCCCTTATAGATATTCTTAACCATAGAAAAATGCTGAACACTGTGACAGCTATAGAATATGGTCATTTTTATTATTTTAGAGATTTGATTAATTTTCATGAAATTATTTCTGATTGTACTTGCTGGCTTAATTCTAGAAGTATTCGTCTGGATTGGCGTGGGTGACCTCGTTGGTAGTATGTGGTACGTGTTTTTCTGGTTTGTGGCTGCCTTCTTTATTGGATTAAATATTATCCGTAAATATTCGGCGGGGATTATGCCGCAGATGCAACAAATGCAATCAGGTCAGGTAAGTTCAGACCCAGCATTTACAGGCAATTTGCCTAAAATCTTTGCTGGTTTTTTATTGCTGATTCCAGGTTTAATCAGTGATGTATTTGCCGTTCTATTGTTAATTCCTGCTGTTCAAAAAGCGTTGCAAGCTGCATTTATGAAAACCATGATGAAGCGCCAACAAGCCATGATGAATAAAATGATGGGTGGCATGATGGGCGATATGAATGGTGCTGGCGATGCTCAAGGGCAGAACCCATTTGCAGATTTAATGCGTCAGATGCAAGACATGCAAAATCAGCAAGGTGGTAGTCAATACCGAGATTCAAGTGTTATTGATGGTGAAGCACGTGAAGTAACACCTGAAGCCAAGAAAATTGAAATGAAAGATGTAAATAAATAATCAAGCCGATTATCGTTAGATCTAAACCGAAGTGACTAAAAGTACTTCGGTTTTTTTATTCTTAATACGTGATTAATGCAGTAAAAATTTAAACAAGCGTTATAATTCATCTACTGAAAAATTGATCGCTTTATAAAAATATGTCTCTATTGTTGACCATCTGCGCTTTACATTTTGTCGCACAATTAACCCCTGGACCTGATGTTTTATTGATTGCAAAAAGCTCAGCGTCTACAACACGTTTAAATACCTTAAAAATTATTCTAGGGATATCGGCAGGGATTGTCGTTTGGGTGGTATTAACCTTATTGGGCTTTACCGTATTGGTTGAACAATTCCCTTGGATTCAGCAAATTTTGATGCTCATTGGGGGATTCTTCTTGGCTCGCATGGGTTGGGGAATGTTGAAGGAGGGACTCACTTCTGCACAAAGTCCTCAATTAGAAGGGACTTTAACTCTGCAAAATGGTCAGCAAAAGTATTTTCTGTTGGGGTTATTCACGAATTTGTCTAACCCAAAGACCTTGATTTATTTTAGTAGTGTTTTTTCCTTAGCGCTCGGGTCGTCTGCAAATGCCAATTTAAAATCGCAATTGGCATTCATCATTCCACTGCAAACGTTTTTGGTGTTTAGTTTATTTATGTTCATCATGTCTACGCCAAAAATTAAAGCCTTGTATCAACGCGCAGGGCACTCTATTGATATTCTATCAGGGGCTTTATTTCTGGTATTTGCCATTTGGCTTTGGTATGACGCTATTCAGATGTTTTAGATTGAGTATTGGTCGCTTGAATGGGTGCCGAAGTTGAGTTTAGGCTTTCAGCATTTTTGCTAGTGTCTGCATAACTATTGGGTTTGAGTGTGGTCTCAGTATTCTCTGAGCCTTGAAATTTTCGGCTACGGTTTGCACGCTCACGTAGACCACCTTTTTTAATCAATTGTACCATTGCTAAAATCCACATAAAAAACTGAATTCGAATGGATATAGTACTTGAATTATGGAAGGAGTTGAATTTTATGAAATGCAAACCTCGTTACATATTCATCTAAATCATAATTTTTATAAAAGAAAAATCAAAACAGTAGGCTAGTGGTACATTGATTAATTTTGAACGGTTCAGTCGACTTTTCTTTGTGACCTTGACTTGTGCATTTACAAATACTCACATAACATGAAGAAAGCTTACATTGCCATGTACTTGGGAGTGTGAAAATAAAACAATCACTACAGTCAAATAGGAGTATACCTATGCTGTACCAATACCATTGTGCTTGCTGTGATTTAGTGGTCGACTCGGATGTTAAAGAATGTCCGAATTGCGGCTCACATAATATTCGAAGTCCATTTGGTTTCTGGATTTTTTGTATAGCGACGTGTTTAGCGGTTGTGATTGTCTTTAAAGTCGCACAAGTTTATCTTCATAATCAAGTCGAAGCACCTGTGCAGCCAACCTTATTTGAAACTTTGCATTTAAGTAATAATAAGTCCTGAGGCATTCAGGACTTATTATTTTAAAGTGGTGCATGATCGATTCTTGAAAGATCAATATTCACCTGAAAATTTTTGCTGCGAATATTGATGACAGCGAAACTTTTTTTTAACGTGCGGAATGCATGGTGAATTGGTTGGTGGAAGTTTATTTATAGTTAAAAAATAGAACCTGTCAGTTTTTTAAGGGCCTTTATTTTCTGTTTAAATTTTCCAAATAAATCCTGTCTCTTGATAAATAGGTTTGCATGTCAGGCGAATGTTTTTGTTATTTCTGCCGAAAAAGTCTAATGTTAAGAAAATTGACGCCGTGCTTGGTTTAACAAAGCCGAGTAGAAATGAAAAAGGAGACCACATCAGATCTCCTTTAAATTCTACTTATACTGTTCTATCTGGTGTCATTAGTACTTGATTAATATATAGTTTGATCAAGCGGTCACGTGAACCAATAGACTTTTGGTAATGTGTTGAATTGAGCAATAAGCAGGCGCCATAAGTGACAGTCCAGACATAAGACTGGTAGTCACGAATCGACATTGCACTATTGTTTTCTTTTAAATATTTTTCAGTAATTTCTTTAATGCTTAAAATACGTGCTTCACGGATTTTATAGAGTTCATCAAATAAGTTATTCAGCTTACGTTCGTTATTGGTCAGGCGTTCCTCAATCACATGCAGCAGAATTGTACGGTTTGAATTTAACATGTTGTAGAGCATGTATTCTGAAACGTAAGAATTGATGTCCATGTTAAATTTATGTGAAATATCGAGTAAGCGCTTTTCGTTTAGAATAATGAGTTCTAGATACAGTTGATTTTTACTGTCGAAATGCTTGTAAATCGTACCTTTGGCAATATCTAACTCAGAAGCAAGTTCTTCAAGAGTAATATCTTGATTATTATCGAGTAATAATTTCTCGGCCATTGCTAAGATTTTTTCTTTACGTAAAAGAAAATTTTGTTGGCGTTCTGAATTCATGCATATGTTCCGTATAAGATCACTATAAAAGAACTTGTGAGAAGACTATAGCAATTTTTTATTGAACAGAATTAAACTATTGTAGAAGAAATGTCGATAAAAACAACAAACAATCAAATTCAATTCAGGATGAAACAATAATACTATAACCTTAGGGAGATATCTGAAATTAGGATACCCATCTTTAACTGGGTCAAAATAATGATTTAAAAAGGTTTTGTAAAGTTTAAGCACAAAGCAAATTGAAATAAATTATGAACATTAAATTTTTCCTTAATCAAATCAAATGATTATTTTTAAAATTTTGGCTTTGTCTTGAGTCTAAAAAAATGCATCATCCTATGGTGTGATGATTTTTTAACAGGTGTAAAAGCCAAATCTTCCTATCTTTGGGAGTTCTATACGTTGAAGGGGATCCGCTTAAAAATTCTTCAAAAATAAAAAATAAATACTAGAAACGGGAATTAAATTGGAAGTGTGACAGCAGGGTATGCTTCGGTGTAACTTTCACCCAAACTACCATAATAAATGACATGACGCGCTTCTAAATTAACGGTATAGCGAATTACTCCAGCAGCCCAGATTGCCTGTAAAAATTCAGGAAATGTAGTTTGACCCGTTTGATCTGCGCGTAATGCGTGGATGAGTAAGTCTTGATTAAATGTAGGAATGTCTGTGGCCGTTGTGATCAGTGGTGGGTTGGGAAAGATGACAGATCCTTTATTGGTCTGGTAAAGACTTTGGCAACTTGGAAGAATCCATTCATTTAGGGTCACACCCGCTTCGCGTAAAGCTTCGGCTAAATAAGGAAATCCACCAATTTGAGGGCGAAGATTCATACCTTTTTGTATTGCGTTTTCGACAATTTCTATAGCTGCACTCATATTTTTTATTTCATTATGCTGTTGGTTTTATTATGACAGGAGCAGTCCGATATTCGTTGATTTTTTCGTTAGATTTTCTGTAGGTATTGATTCAGTTTGTGATCAAGCATCTGTGAAAGGGACATGGAAAAATTAAGCTTCATATTTGTAAAAAAGCAGAAAAAGCAAGTATTAACATGAGAACCCGTAGGACACACGAATGTAATTATCTGCATATTTGATTGTTCACAGATAATCTAAAATAAAAAAATCAGGATGTTTAGTTCAATTGAAATGAGCTCAATTTGATCTATTTAAATTAACTCAACTTGGAGAGAGTGAATGATTGTTATTGCGACGGATGTACCCGCAATTGAAAAGATTGTTTTTGATGCTTTTGAAAAATACGCACCGCCTAATAGCTATTGTGGTTTAAATGATGTACGCGCTAAAGAAGCAACGACGGCAGCATGTTGGTTTCCAAATGTCGATAAACTCTTGGATTTGCCTAATTTGGAATTGATTCATTCTATGGCGGCAGGTGTGGAGCATCTGAATATTCAAGCTTTAAATGGAAAATATAAAGTGTGTCGTATTGTGGATAGTAGCCATAAGTCAGCAATGTTTAATTATTTACTCTGGGGAATTTTGTATTTCCAGCGTCATTTCGATAGTTACTTAAAAAATAATCAAAAGGCAATTTGGCAGCAATTACCGCAAAGACCATCATCTGAGTTTTGTATTGGTATTATGGGGTTGGGTGAAATAGGTCATCATGTGGCGTTGCAACTTCGTGATATGGGTTATCCAGTTGTGGGTTGGTCTAATTCAGCAAAGAATATAGACGGTGTACAAACTTTTGCAGGTAAAGCTCAATTTTCTGACTTTCTTCAACAGCCTCAAGTTTTAATTAATTTGCTCCCGTTAACGCCTGAAACCAAGAATATTTTGTCTGCACCAACTTTTGCAGGATTGCCATCAGGTGCTGCCATTATTAATACAGGCCGTGGAGGACATTTAAACGCTACCGATTTATTGGCTGCATTAGATTCAGGACACTTAAGTGGGGCTATTTTAGATGTATTTGAGCATGAACCATTAAGCTCAGAGAATCCCTTATGGCATCATCCCAATGTGGTAGTCACGCCACATATTGCATCGCATGCCAACTTAAATGTTGTTGTACAGCAAATTGTTGCAAATGATCAATCTGTGATGGCGGGTCTAAGTTTAGTCAATGAGGTAGATGTTATACGCGGCTACTAAATAGCGTTTTAAAATTATGGTGAGGTTGAAACCTAGAAGTAGCTACTAAACTGGACTTCTAGTTTTTTTATTAATTTAAAAGGGAGGAAGACTAAGCTTTAATCATCTGTTTAATTTTAGTGATAACAGTCGGGTTACAGGCCAAAATTGCCATTAAAATAATAGAGATTCCTCAAATGCTAAATACATCGGGAATTTCATGCCAGAAAATAAATCCCCAAATGCCAGCAAATACAATCGCAATAGGTTTATGCAACAAAGCCGATTCAGTGTGTGTCGAGTTGTTTTCATGCCATTCAGAAAAAACCAGAAATAACGCTGAGAAAAGCATTGTTCTATGCGTAAAAATTGTGAATACTCATGCCCGAAAAATTCATGCTGTAAGATTATCTTTTGGGGTTAGACAACGACTGTGAATACGTATCCATTTTCATTTTCTCATTTACAAAAAGCATTACTGGCTGTTGGTTCATTTTCATGTCTAGGACTAAGCTCAGGAATGGCTTATGCAGCAGATGAAAATGAGACTGCACAACTTGCAACAATTACAGTAACCGCTGAGCAAGCTCGGGCTGCGTATTACCAGCCTCAGGTGAATTTGACGGGGTTTACACAACAAACTCAGGCAGAAATACCTGCCTCACTGATGACAGTTACAGCACAACTTATTGCGGATCAACATGCCAAGACACTGACGGATGTCGTTAAAAATGATGCAGCCGTAGGGGATGGCTACGCGCCAATTGGTTACTATTCGAATTTTATGATGCGCGGCTTTATGCTCAATGCAGGATCAAGCTATTTACTGAATGGTAATTTACTGCGTGGCCAACAAAATGTAGCCCTCGAAAATAAAGCACAAGTTGAGATTTTAAAGGGCATTAGCGCGATTCAAAGTGGTATGTCTACGCCTGGTGGTGTGATCAACTATGTGACTAAACGACCTGAAAATGTTCACTCTTTAACGGTTGAAGGGGATAGTCATGGGGGCAATCGTGTCGCAACAGATCTAGGTGGCTTATTTGGCGAGAAGCAGCAGTTTGGCTATCGAATTAATCTTGCAAAAGAAGAAATCCACCCTTATGTGGATCATGCCGATGGTCAGCGTGTATTTGGTTCTTTGGCTTTAGACTGGAAAGTATCAGATCGTTCAAAATTGGAATTTGATCTTGAATCACAACGTCAGCGCCAACGTTCAGTACCGGGCTATCAGTTACTGGATGGTACAACCGTACCGACAGGAGTGGAATGGGATCGTTTACTGGGTTATCAAAGCTGGGGTAAACCCGTTACCAATGAAAGTTTGAATGCTGGCTTAAAATATACCTACCAATTTAATGACAATTGGACGGCGAATTTAGCAGCTTCACAAAGTCGTGTGGTGGTGGATGATTACTCGGCATTTCCGTATGGCTGCGCTTACAGTACGGTGTGTCAGTATACAGGTTTAGGCAATACCTTTGACCAAAATGGTAATTACGATATTTATGAGTTCCGTAGTCCAAATGACAGTTACCTGACCAATCAGTTTAAAACAGGTCTAAACGGGAAGTTCAATACGGGCACATGGCAGCATAACCTAAGTTTAGAGTTATCACAGACCTATAAGCGTCATGCTCAGTATGATGCGGTCAATGTGCAGGTGGGTTCAGGAAATATTTATACTGATAGTGAAACCTATAGCCCTTCAAATGTTGCTTTGGGTAATCACTATAAATCGCTTGATAGCCAGCAAACAGCCTTAAACGTATTGGATCAGATTAAGTTGAATACAGCGTGGTCTGTTCTACTGGGCGGTAAGCTGTTGCATTTAGATGAAAATGCTTATGCCGCAGATGGCAGTAATATGCGAGAAACCAATTTAGATCGTTTCTTGCCACAGTTAGCCGTGATGTATCAACCGTGGGAACGTACTCATGTTTATGCGTCTTATGCCAAAGGCTTAAGTGACGGTGGACAGGCACCGTGGATGGCGTTTGGTAACCCTGATAAAGGCATCGAAGGCAATGCTTATGCGACTTTAGCGCCTGTGCATTCAACTCAATATGAACTGGGAATCAAGCAACAGTGGCAGGCATTTTTATTCACCGCAGCCTTGTTTGATCTTAAGCAGGATAATCAATATACCAATTTAGATAATGTGTATGTCACAGATGGTGAACAGCATAATCTGGGTCTAGAACTGGGTGTGCAAGGTCGCTTAAGCCAAAACCTTGAGATTTCATCGACTATGGCTTTTATTCATTCACAACTTAAAGGCATTGATGTGGCTGAATATAGCGGACATCAAATGCAAAATGTGCCGAAATTACGCTTTGCCAGTCATATTTCATACGCTATGCCACAAGTAGATGGATTAAGATTATTGGCAGGTATGCAATACAGTAGCGATAAATATGCCAACAAAACAGGTACGGTTAAAGTTCCAAGTTTTACTGTGTTTGATATTGGTTCGGCTTATAACTTCCGTGCTTATGGTTATGACAATACGCTACGTTTGAACATTGATAACGTGTTTAACAAGAAATATTGGCGTGACGCAGGGAGTTTCTTCGGGGATGATTATTTATTCTTAGGTGCACCACGTTCAGCTCAATTTTCATGGACAGTGAATTTCTAGTCATACATTTTAAAAGCTGAAGAAGTTGCTTGAGGGACATTGATCGGATGATGAATGTCCCTTATTTATTTTAAGGTTGAAGCACACGTTTATAAGCCTATTTACTTTGTTTTAGTTCTATAAATTTTGAACAGCCATAGCGAAACTTTAAAGCGAATCTGGTTTACTGGTATGGATGGGAGTTGTAAAAGAAGGTTCTTTTACGTTTTCCCCACCAAATTCTGCCGACCTAGAATTATGGGTGGACTTATAGATAACTTGACTATATCTGTATATATCTTTTGAAGGGTACAAGGTAAACTGCGAAGAATTAAGTTAATCTGCATTGAGTAATCACATGGCAATAAAAAAAGAGCCTAAACAAGACCTAAATTTAACCATTGATGCAGATAGTCCAATCCCGATTTATATGCGAGTGAAGCAATTAATTACCACCAAAATTAATCAAGGGTTATGGTCGACCAATCAAAAAATTCCGTCTGAAAGTGAATTGGTCAACCAGTTGGGTTGTAGTCGTATGACAATTAATCGTGCACTACGCGAGTTAACGGCAGAAGGTGTATTGGTTCGAGTTCAAGGGGTTGGTTCTTTTGTTGCAGAAGAGCAAGGGCAAACGTCATTGTTTCAAATCAATAATATTGCAGATGAAATTCAAGCCAGAAAGCATGAGCATCGTGCTGAAGTCATTGTTCTGGATAGTGTTCATGCGAATGCTTTGCAAAGTCTGCAAATGCAAGTGCAGGAAGGTCAGCTACTTTATCATTCCATTATTATTCATTATGAAAATGATATTCCTGTGCAAATTGAAGATCGATTGGTTAACTCGTACTTAGTGCCAAATTATTTAAAACAAGATTTTTCTACAATGACCCCCAATGCTTACTTAATGCAAAATTCTCCAATGACTGAGGGGGAGCATATTGTAAAAGCGGTTTTGGCATCTGCTCAAGAATGTAAATGGCTCAAAATCAACAAGGCAGAACCATGTTTATTTATTCAGCGCAGAACATGGTCCAATAAAAACCTGATTTCTAGTGCACGTTTAATTTATCCGGGCAATCGCTATCATTTGGAAGGTAAGTTTAATCCGTAAAACAATCGATGGATGAAAATAGGTATATATAAAGTTGCTTATATCTCAGTACGCAGCGTTGTCTAGACAAATAAAAATTCAAATTTGAAGAAATGAATCATTTAATTTTGAAGATTCGAATAGCGTCACCTGTAACTTTTTGCTCTGGTTTGTTCATCATGCAAGATGATTTCACAGCATAAAGCTATACAAGTTTTAAGCTAGAAATTTAGGAATTCAAATCTATTACCAAAATGCATAAGTTGTCTTATGCATTTTTTTTTGTATGAAAATTAAGGGTTTGATGGAAATTTTAAAAAAATATTGTATTAATAAAAAAATATATAGTATATATATGTATATACAAGTATGAACATGTAGTTCCCATAAGAAGTTTCTTGTGGACATTATTTTTAAAAAAGGAAAGGAGTCTGTTTGTGAAAGCAAATAATCCACGTTATCGTGACATTGAAATTCGTGCGCCTAGAGGGACAACTTTAAATACAAAAAGCTGGTTAACAGAAGCGCCGTTGCGCATGTTAATGAATAACCTTGACCCTGATGTGGCCGAAAACCCGAAAGAGTTGGTTGTATACGGTGGTATTGGCCGTGCAGCGCGTGACTGGGAATGCTTTGATAAAATTGTAGAAACATTAAAAAAACTTGAAGAAGATGAAACACTTTTGGTGCAATCAGGCAAGCCAGTTGGCGTGTTTAAAACCCATAAAGATGCACCGCGTGTTTTAATTGCCAATTCAAACTTGGTGCCACACTGGGCAAATTGGGAACACTTCAATGAGCTAGATGCCAAAGGTTTGGCAATGTATGGTCAGATGACCGCAGGTTCTTGGATCTACATTGGTAGCCAAGGGATTGTACAAGGGACTTACGAAACTTTTGTAGAAGCGGGTCGTCAACACTACAACGGTAATTTAACAGGGCGTTGGGTATTAACCGCTGGTTTAGGTGGAATGGGGGGCGCTCAACCTCTTGCAGCAACACTTGCAGGTGCATGTTCACTCAATATTGAATGTCAACAAGCCAGTATCGACTTCCGTTTACGTACCCGTTATGTGGATGAGCAAGCGACAGACTTGGATGATGCTTTAGCGCGTATCGAGAAATACACCAAAGAAGGCAAAGCAATTTCAATTGCACTTCATGGTAACGCCGCTGAAATTTTACCAGAGCTTGTTCGCCGTGGTGTACATCCTGATATGGTAACTGATCAGACTAGCGCACATGATCCACTCAATGGCTATCTACCAATTGGCTGGACTTGGGAAGAATATCGTCAACGTGCGAAAACAGAACCAGAAGCTGTTGTAAAAGCGGCTAAACAGTCAATGGCAAAGCACGTACAAGCCATGCTTGACTTCCAAAAAATAGGTGTTCCAACGTTTGACTATGGCAACAACATTCGTCAAATGGCGCAAGATGAAGGCGTAGCAAACGCGTTTGATTTCCCTGGTTTTGTGCCTGCATATATCCGCCCATTGTTCTGTCGTGGTATTGGCCCATTCCGCTGGGTAGCACTTTCAGGTGATCCAGAAGATATTTATAAAACTGATGCCAAAGTTAAAGAACTCATTCCAGACGATGAGCACCTACACCGTTGGTTAGATATGGCGCGTGAACGCATTAGCTTCCAAGGTTTGCCAGCGCGTATTTGTTGGGTAGGTTTAGGCTTACGTGCAAAACTAGGTCTAGCATTCAATGAAATGGTTCGCACAGGTGAATTATCAGCACCGATTGTGATTGGTCGTGACCATTTAGACTCTGGTTCGGTATCAAGTCCTAACCGTGAAACTGAAGCAATGCAAGATGGATCAGATGCAGTATCAGACTGGCCTTTATTAAATGCGTTGCTCAATACAGCAGGCGGTGCAACTTGGGTGTCTTTACACCACGGTGGCGGTGTAGGTATGGGCTTCTCTCAACACTCAGGCGTTGTGATTGTGTGTGATGGTACAGATGAAGCAGCCGCACGTATTGCTCGCGTACTGACCAATGACCCTGCAACCGGTGTAATGCGCCATGCCGATGCGGGTTATGACATTGCTATTGATTGTGCCAAAGAGCAGGGCCTAAATCTGCCAATGATTACTCAATAAAAATACATGGAAGAACTGGCGGTGCTTTTTGCAATTGTGAAAAGCACTGTCTCAGCAGAATATAGTGCAAAAAATTAGGAAGCCAACATGGAATTACTGATCCAACCAGGAAAATTAACCTTAGCTGATTTACGTCAAGCGTACCTCAACCCGATTCAAGTTAAATTGGATGAAAGCGCTTCATCTGCCATTAATGCAAGTGTGGCTTGCGTTGAGAAAATTGTAAATGAAGGACGTACCGCTTACGGCATTAACACAGGTTTTGGTTTACTTGCTTCAACCAAGATTGCTCCTGAAGATTTAGAACAACTCCAGCGTTCATTGGTTCTTTCGCATGCCGCAGGTGTCGGTGAGCCACTGGATGATGCCATGGTGCGTTTAATTATGCTATTGAAAGCCAATAGTTTAGCACGTGGTTTTTCAGGTATTCGCCGTAAAGTCATTGATGCTTTGTTGGCTTTAATTAATGCTGAAGTTTATCCACACATTCCTCTTAAAGGTTCAGTAGGGGCTTCAGGTGACTTGGCACCATTGGCACATATGTCTTTGATTTTACTTGGTGAGAGTAAGGCGCGTTATAAAGGTGAATGGTTACCTGCCGTTGAAGCTTTAAAAATTGCAGGCTTAGAGCCAATTTCTTTGGCCGCTAAAGAAGGCTTGGCGCTTTTAAATGGCACACAAGTTTCGACGGCTTATGCTTTACGCGGCTTGTTTGAAGCTGAAGATTTATTTGCTGCTGCGACAGTTTGTGGTGGCTTAAGTGTTGAAGCAATGCTGGGTTCACGCTCACCGTTTGATGCTCGTATTCATGAAGTACGTGGCCAACGTGGTCAAATTGATGTAGCGGCGGCTTATCGTGACCTCTTAACAGAATCAAGTGAAATTGCACATTCACACGAAGACTGTAGCAAAGTTCAAGATCCGTATTCTTTACGTTGCCAACCACAGGTGATGGGTGCATGTCTAACTCAAATCCGTCAGGCTGCTGAAGTTTTAGAAATTGAAGCAAATGCGGTATCTGATAACCCACTTGTTTTTGCAGAACAAGGTGATGTGATTTCTGGTGGTAACTTCCACGCAGAACCTGTAGCCATGGCGGCCGATAATTTAGCATTGGCAATCGCAGAAATTGGTTCACTTTCAGAACGTCGAATTTCGATGATGATGGACCGCCACATGTCACAACTGCCACCGTTCTTGGTCGCCAATGGTGGGGTTAACTCAGGGTTCATGATTGCTCAAGTGACAGCAGCAGCTTTAGCCAGTGATAACAAAGCGCTTGCACATCCAGCCAGTGTTGATAGTTTGCCAACTTCAGCGAATCAAGAAGACCACGTATCAATGGCGCCGAATGCAGGAAAACGACTGTGGTACATGGCTGATAACGTTCGTGGCATTCTAGCTGTCGAATGGTTAGGCGCTTGTCAGGGGTTAGACTTCCGAGAAGGCTTAAAAAGCTCGCCTAAATTGGAACAAGCCCGTAGAATCTTGCGCGACCAAGTTCCGTACTACAGTGAAGACCGTTTCTTTGCCCCTGATATTGAGCAGGCAAGTGAATTGCTGGCAAGCGGTTGTTTAAATGAATTGCTGCTTTCTCGTTTATTGCCAAGTTTATAAATATGTGATGGATAAAAAAACGGCCACATGGAGTGGTCGTACCTAACTCAATTTCCTCAAGGATTGGAGATTAATATGTCACAACAGGCTTCACTTCAACGGGGGCTAAATACCCGTCATATTCGATTTTTAGCTTTAGGTTCAGCCATTGGAACAGGACTGTTTTATGGCTCGGCAACTGCCATAAAATTGGCAGGGCCCTCTGTTTTATTGGCATATATTGTATGTGGCATTGCCATTTATATTGTCATGCGTGCATTGGGTGAGATGGCGGTTAAAAATCCAGTTTCAGGCTCATTTAGTGAATATGCAACACAATATATTGGTCCATTGGCGGGTTTTACTACGGGATGGACCTATGTATTTGAAATGATCATTGTTGCTTTGGCCGATATTACTGCTTTTGGTATTTATATGGGCTTTTGGTATCCCGATGTACCGCGTTGGATCTGGATTCTTTCACTGATTATGTTCTTGGGCGGTATAAACCTGATCCATGTCAAAGTATTTGGAGAGTTAGAGTTCTGGCTGTCCATTGTCAAGGTGACTGCAATTGTCGCTATGATTTTAGGTGGCTTCGGATTAATGTTCTATGGCTTTCATGCAGACCATAGTAGCTTTGTACCGGGTATTCAGAACTTATGGATTCATGAAGGTTTCATGCCGAATGGAATCACGGGCTTAGTGGCTTGTTTGTCTGTGGTGGTTTTTGCTTTTGGTGGCATTGAAATTATTGGTTTAACCGCAGGGGAATCACAAGATCCTAAAAAGACCATTCCTCGTGCAATTAATGCAGTACCTGTTCGTATTTTATTATTCTATGTGTTGACCATCTTTGTATTAATGTCGATTTTCCCATGGAACCAAATTGGTAGTCAGGGCAGTCCATTTGTACAAATTTTTGAAAATCTAGGCATCGGTTCAGCAGCAACCATTTTGAATATCGTGGTCATTACCGCGGCAGTCTCAGCAATTAACAGTGATGTATTTGGTGCAGGACGTATGCTATTTGGTATGGCCAATCATGGTCAAGCACCTAAAGTATTCCAAAAATTATCACGTAATGGTGTGCCATGGATGACGGTTGTGGTCATGGCAGGCGTACTGCTAGTCGGTGTTGTTCTGAACTATCTCATTCCTGAAAATATTTTCATGATCATTGCCTCAATTGCGACTTTTGCTACAGTTTGGGTCTGGTTGATGATTTTACTTTCTCAGGTGGCTATGCGCCGTAAGTTATCTACTGCTGAAATTAAAGCCCTTGATTTTCCAATCATTGGGTGGCCGTATGCACCCGCATTCGCGATCGTTTTCTTACTGTTTATTTTGGCAATGATTGGTTATTTCCCAGACTCACGCCCAGCCATATATGTCGGTGCAGGTTGGTTAGCACTGCTTTGGATTGCCTTTAATATTTGGGTAAAGCCGAAGCAAAATACAGTAAAAGTTGAATCAGAGCTTCCCGATAATCTTAAATTAGAGCGTTAAATATTGATTGCTCAAATATAAATGGGTATTTGAGCAATCTTAGGAATGAGTCATGAAGAAACTTTGGCACAACTGTCACGTTGCAACAATGCAGGATGGAAAATATTCCATCATCGAAAATGCCGCTATTGTCACTTTAGAGAATAATATTTGCTGGATTGGGCCAGAACAAGACTTAGCACATGATGACTATGATGAAACCAATGATTTAAATAAAGCTTGGGTCACACCGAGTTTTATTGATTGTCACACCCATAGTGTTTTTGGGGGCAATCGGAGTATTGAATTTGAAAAAAGACTGCAAGGTGTAAGCTATGCCGAAATTGCGGCTCAGGGTGGTGGAATCGCAAGCACAGTTCGAGCAACGCGTGCGGCAAGTGAGGAAGAACTCTTAAACAGTGCCTTAAAGCGAGTCACAAGTTTACTTCAAGATGGAGTCACTACCATCGAAATTAAGTCGGGTTATGGGCTTGATTATGAAAATGAACGAAAAATGTTGCGCGTTATTCGTCAAATATCCCAACATTTACCTATGACGGTAAAAAGTACCTGTTTAGCTGCACATGCTTTACCGCCAGAGTACAAAGATCGAAGCGATGCTTATATCGAGCATATTTGTACGGAAATGCTACCTAAACTGCATGCTGAGAGTTTAGTCGATGCAGTTGATGCCTTTTGTGAATATTTGGCATTTACTCCCGAACAAGTGGAGCGGGTCTTTAAGGCAGCTCAAAATTTAGGAATTCCAGTCAAAATTCATGCGGAACAATTATCAGCTTTAGCCGGTTCGAGTTTAGCAGCCCGATATCAAGCCTTGTCTGCAGATCATTTGGAATATATTACTGAAGATGATGTGAAAGCCATGGCGGCATCGGGCACCGTTGCAGTGCTTTTACCAGGTGCATTTTATTTTTTAAGAGAAACGAAATATCCACTCATTGATGCGCTAAAGCAACATCAAGTCCCGATTGCAATCTCGACGGATTTGAATCCAGGGACATCTCCAAGTTTGTCTTTACGCTTAATGTTGAACATGGCCAGTACCATTTTCCGCTTAACGCCTGAAGAAGCACTGGCAGGTGCCACACTTCATGCAGCGAAGGCATTAGGTTTACAGCAAACACATGGCAGTTTAGCGATTGGTAAAGTTGCGGACTTTATTGCTTGGGAAATTGAGCATCCATCTGAAATTACCTATTGGTTAGGTGGCGATTTAACGAAACGAATCATTTATCAGGCGCAGGAATTGAAATTCTAAGCAGAGCTTAATCGAACTTTAGAGCGCGATTGAGCGTTAGTTTCTGGCGTGGTTTATTAATTTTATTGAGATAAGTAAATGAGCAATATATTCCAATGGACGGGTCGACATGATGGTGATGAAATTCATCATCAACGTATTTTCCACATTATGAATCAGTCAGTGAGTCCAGAGTATGTATTGATTGGTTTTTGTTCGGATGAAGGCGTGCGGCGCAATAAAGGTAGAATAGGTGCTGCTGAAGCCCCGAATGCGATTCGTAAGCAACTCGCCAATTTACCTGTGCATCAGCCGATGAGCATTGCCGATCGTGGTGATGTGATTTGCGAAAATGGGTTATTAGAACAGGCACAACAAATGCTTGCAGACCAAGTCGCTGAGTCACTCGCGCAAGGTGAAAAACCGATTGTTTTGGGCGGTGGGCATGAGGTTGCTTATGGCAGCTTTAGTGGGTTGTTTCAGTATTTGCAAACACATGAGCCAGAGAAGAATATTGGCATTATTAACTTTGACGCGCATTTTGATTTAAGAGAAGCCGAACGAGCCTCTTCTGGAACGCCATTTTTACAAGCTGCAAAAACTTCAATTGAGCATAACAAGCCATTTCACTATTTATGTATTGGTGTAGCCAAACATTCAAATACTCAGGTTTTATTTGAAACCGCCGAGCAATTAAATTGTGAATATATTTATGATCGTGAGGTACAGGTCGCTCAGCTTGACAGTCTTGTGCAAAAAGTTCAAAGATTTATCGATCAAGTCGATTATCTGTATGTCACTATTGATATCGATGTTTTTGCTTCAAGTATTGCCCCAGGGGTGAGTGCACCAGCAGTCAAAGGAATTGATTTAGCTGTATTTGATCCATTAATTCAAATGATTAAAAACACGGGTAAAATTCGAGTATTTGATGTGGCTGAATGTAACCCCAAATTTGATATTGATCATAAAACAGCGAAGTTGGCTGCGTATATTGTTTATCAATATTTGTTTAATCAATAAGTTAAAGATATATTTTTAAGTCAGGTCTTCAGTTAAGGCCTGATTTAAAAGGCTATAAAAAATATAATATAATAATGAAAAATAGAGTTTCTTTTAGAATTTTAAATTGGAAAAATAATGAATCAGAAGAATAACCCGATTGGAATGATTGATTCTGGTTTAGGCGGGCTGTCTCTATTTAAACACATTCGGCAGGCCCTTCCGAATGAAGATATTATTTACTTTGCAGACTCAAAATATGTTCCTTATGGCGACAAAGATAGCGACTGGATTGTTTCAAGAACTACTCATTTAATCTCAAATCTTATAAATGACGGGAAGTGCAAAGCGATTGTTGTCGCTTGTAATACCATGACGGCTGTAGCGATTGAAACAATCAGAGCGCAAATGAATGTGCCGCTTATTGCAATAGAACCAGCGGTAAAACCCGCAGTAGCAATGACACAAAGCAAGCATATTGCTGTCTTGGCAACTGCAACGACGGTGAAGGGAAAAAACTTAAAAAGTTTAATTGAAACGTATGCGCAAGATATTAAAGTGTCTTTAGTGCCGTGTATTGGTTTGGCCGAAAAAATCGAAACAGGGAAAGCACATACAGCGGAAGTTAAAGATTATTTAAAAAATATTTTGGCGCCACTAGTCAAGCAAAAAGTCGATACGATTATTTTAGGTTGCACACACTATCCATTTGTCTCAGATACTATTCAGGATATTGTCGGTCGTGATATTCAAATTATTGAGCCTTCAGAAGCTGTTACAGCACAACTAATTCGGCAGCTCAATCAATATCATTTAAGTTCTTAACGTACTAATGAGGGGAATCATATTATCTGGACCAGTTCAGACCCGTTGGAAGTCGCTGATGTTACTTTTTCTTTGTTAGGTAGGCATTTACCCGTAGAAACTACAGGTTTTTAAAGTTAAGAAAAACCTCTAAGCCCATAAAAATGAGCCTGCTCATAAGGGATATAGATTTTTTGATTTCGTAAATTTTTGACTGATGTAATTGGCTAAAGCAGTCAATAAATTTAGTTTGATTTTAAAAAAGCCCGAAATCATTTCGAGCTTTTTATTTAATTTTATGCAGTCATAAGCCTAAAATGAGTATCTTTAAACAAATAAAATAAAGGTTAAATAAATTTTAATATTTTGTTTTATATGGTTATTTAAAAAATTTACGCAACATTTACGTTACTTCATGGCATGCCTCATTTATCTTGAGTCCATTCAAATTAAATAAGGTTATAGATGATGAGTAGCTTACTCACGATACAAGATAAACAACACAGTTCGAGAATAAACATCCCCCTTGATACCTCTACTTTGGATTTAGATGAACTATTATTTTTAGATGAAGTAGAGAACTATTTCACTCGATATCCCAATACCAAACATATTGATATTTGCTTATATGATATTAACGGGCATGTGCGCGGTAAACGAATTGATGTAAGTAGTCTTAGAAAACTGAGTAAAGGATGTTATTTTCCGCTCTCAATTTATGCGATGAGCCTAGATGGGGAGGTGATAGAAGAAACAGGATTGGGAAAACATATTGGAGAGCCAGATTATTTTTGCAAACCAGTATTAGGAAGTTTACAGCCTTGTCCGTTAGAGCCTGAATTGAATGCTCAATTATTATTAAGTATGAAAGAAGGGAACGCTGATTGCGAATATGAACCACGAAATATTTTAAAGAACATATTGGCACAACTCGAAAAGCAGCATTTATATCCATGTATGGCTGCGGAATTAGAGTTTTACCTGTCCGATCTGAATGTAAATGCAGGGACTATGGTATCTAGTCAATGTTTTGATGTTCAGGCGCCAAATAGCTATCAACAAGTTCTAGATGAAGTTGAATATATTGCTGCTTTGCAGGGCATAAACATTACGGGCATTGTGGCTGAATCATCCGCTGGGCAATATGAAATTAATATTCAGCATATGGACGATATTCTTAAATTATGCGACCAAATTATGCTTTTAAAGCGCACGATCAAACAAGTAGCTTTAAAACATGGATTAAGTACCAGCTTTTTAGCAAAACCTGATCTTTATAAAGCAGGGAGTGGTATGCACTTTCATATGAGTCTTTTAGATCGAGCCAAACGGAATGTGTTTCGTATGCAGCCAAATGAATCGGTATCGGCTGAATTATTAAAAGTGATTAGCGGGCTGATTCTACTTTTACCGCCAAGCATGGCGATACTTGCACCCAATATCAATTCTTTTCGACGCTTCCAGAAAGGCAACCATGTGCCTTTAGAAGCAAATTGGGGGCTGAATAACCGCAATGTCGCAATTCGGATTCCATGTTCAGATGCTGAAAATAGCCGATTAGAATATCGTGTGGCAGGTGCAGACTGTAATCCATATTTGACCACAGCCGTGATTTTGATTGGAACATTACATGGCTTGACCCATCCTTTAGTGGTTCCTACAGCAACGAACCAAATGAGTGATCCTACTGAACGTGTCTTTTTAGCGACAAATCAGTTGGATGCTTTAGCACTGTTTAAAGAAAACCATATTTTACAGAGCTATTTGGGTAAGCGTTTTATGGAGCTTTGGTGTGCTGTCAAACATGCAGAACATCAGCATGTGTATAGTCAAATTACTTCCATAGAACAAATGTGGAATATTTAAAGCTGCCTTATAGCCACATGAATAAAGTTGAATCGTCTGATAGAGAATTGACTCGCATGTTTCTCAACTCTTCTTAAAACATAATTTTCAAAATGTTGATGCGGAATTATGAATGTCTAAATATTGTGCATCCTCTAAGTATAAAAAACGATTGATAGGGTGATAAAAGAACAAGGAATTCCAAAATGAACTGGATAGAACTTTGATTCAACATTAGACATTGTTAAGCAATGAATAGTTTTTAACAGTATTTAGAATTTTATGCAGGGTAATTGATTCAAGTGTTACATCTATGTTAGTTTTCCGCGTTCATCATTTTAGACTGGATTCGGTTGAGAGCATCTTTAGTGCTCGCTTTAATAGCGATGTGGATACAGGTTGCAGTTTTTTTGCAGCCCTTATTACCTGAGAAACTCCAAATTGCTCAGGTCTGTATCACTATTGCTGAATTAGTTGCTCAGACGAAAGAAACTCAACAGACTAGCCATCATGCACATGCTGAATCTATGCATGATATGCAAAACATGCAGCATTCGCCATCTCAGCACCAACATCATTTAGATCATCACTGTATTTTCTGTACGGTGTATGGACATTTAGTTGCTCATTTAAATCTTGGCATCCAAGAAGTCTTTACGCGTATGCAAGTTCGTATGCTTGCATTCCAAAAAGCGTTTAAGCATGTCTTTTTTGTTTTACAGCGGCTATTTCTCACTCCTCAAGGGCGAGCCCCACCTTTATTTGCCTGAATTTCTAACAACTTTAGTTAGAGAACTTTTTAAAGCAAGAAAAGTTCTCATAGAATTTTACGCATTAAAGGAATTGAAATGTCTCAATTCAAGTTAAATCCGTTCCTTAAGGGAAATGGCGGTATGGTTTCGCCACATGTTCAAACACTGATTAACTCTCGAATTTTTAAAGTTTTATGTAGTGTAATACTGGGTGCAATATCAGGCTTAAATGCTCAAAGCAGTCATGCAGCAGAGATTAAAGAAAATACAAAAGCAACCCAGTTGTCGACCATTACTTTGACTGCTGAAAAGCAGGATGAACGACATACCTCATCTCAGGCGATTACCCAGTTTAATCATGACTTATTAGAAGTTCCATTTACGAAGTCCCATGTTTCCAATGAGGACATTCAAAATCATCATGTTCAGCGGATCAGTGATGCCTTGTCATTGGTCAATGGTGTGGTTTATCAAGACAGTTATGGTGGTGGTTTTTGGGATAATTATTCTTTTCGAGGATTTAGCACAGACCCTAATATGGGCACCATCTATATGCGAAATGGTTTAAGTTCAGTGAGTGGTATTCATACACCACGTGACATGGTGAATATCCACGCGATTGATTTCCTGAAAGGCCCTATGGCAGCGATGTATGGGCAAGGAGCAATTGGCGGGATTATGAATATCACCACCAAACAGCCCGAATGGGAATCTATAAATAGCCTAAGTTTAAGTGGCAGTACCCTTGAAGAATATCGTGCTGCATTGGATACCACAGGTGCAATGAATCAGGATGTGGCTTATCGACTGGGTTTGGCTTATGAAAATAATCAGAGCTTTCGAGATCAAGTAGATAATCAACATTATTATATTGCGCCGCAACTGGCTTGGAAGCTTTCAGCGCAAACCCAGTTGAATTTGGATACCGAGTTTGCTCAATCGAAAGGGGTATTTGACCGAGGTATTCCCATGGTTTATGGGCAATTGAAGCTGAACAAAAAAACATTTTTAGGCGAACCCAGCGACGGTGATATTGAAATTCAAGATCAAATGGTTCAACTGCGTGTGAATCATGCATTTAATGAGGATTGGAACAACACCACGGCAATCACCTATAGTCATGGTGAGCGAGCGGGGACGTCGACTGAAATTTCTTCTATCACCGCAGATGGACAGACCGCAAACCGTTTCCGTCGTTCACGTCAATTTGAAACCGAGACGACAAACTTTCAGTCGATTTTGCGGGGTAATTTTAATACAGGGTCAATTCGACATGAGCTGGTCACTAATATAGAAGCGGGTCACTATACGATTGATCAGTTACAACGCCGTAGTGCCGCGGGAGCATCGAGTCAGATTAATCTTGATCATCCTGTCTATGGTCAGAATATTTTGCCTTTAACACGAACCACCAAAAACACCAAAGAAACGCAGGAGATGTTGGGCTTTAATCTGCAAGATCAGATTTTCCTGAATGATCAGTGGAACGTTTTGATTGGGGGACGTGCAAATCGTTTAGAACAGCAAATTGATGACCATCGTAGTGGAAAATCTTCTGAACAGGCATTTACACCTTTTAGTCCACGTGCAGGAATCAATTATCAACCCACTGAGAAACTATCTTTCTATACGAATTGGGGCAAAGCTTTTGAACTAAATACAGGATTAAATAAAAACAATGACTTGTATGATCCTGAGAAAACTGAAAGTTGGGAAGTCGGTGCAAAATATCAATTCCAAGCCAAAAGCTGGTTGGGACTGACTTATTTTGATCTCGATAAACAGCATCTTTTAACTGAAGGGATTAGTGATAGTTATGTTGATAGTGGACGCGTGCAAAGCCACGGGGTTGAATTTGAATTACAACACCAATTGACCGATCAGCTACGTCTCAACGCAAATTATACGTTTACGGATGCATCTATCGTTGAGAGTGAAGTTGAGGCAAAAGGGGCAAGATTAAAGAATATTCCTAAACATACTGCGAACTTAAGTGCGAATTACCAATTCAACCTGGCGGGATATGAGGCAGGTTTGATTGGTCATGTGAATTATTATGGTAAGCGCAGTGCAAACTATATTGATAACGGTACGAGCTTACCTGATTTTATTGTTGTAAATGTAGGGGCGTATGCACAACTTCGTCCTGATTTACGCGTGCAACTTAATATCGATAATCTCTTCGATCAAGATTATTACGTTGCAAGCTATACCAATAATTGGGTTCAACCTGGTGAACCGCTTAAGGCAACCGCTACCCTGAACTGGACATTCTAAATGAAAAAAACATTACTCTGTTCATTCGTTTTTGCCAGTTTATGTTTGGGCTGTAGCCAGTCAAAACAAGCTGAACATTCAACCCGTGAAACTGAAAAATCGATAAAAGCTGTAGATCCTCAAGTGCAACTGTGGGTGGGGCAATACCGTGGGATTACGCCATGTGTGACTTGCCCCACGTTCTGTGATGGCTGTGAAGGATCAACTATTGATTTAAAATTGAATCAGGATCAAAGCTTTGAATTGGTGCGGACAGCCAATAGTGGCAACAAGAAGTCTGAAACTTTTAATGGGAAGTTTGCGTTTAATGATAATGGAAAGCTCCAGATTGAACTTCATGGTGTGAAAGAACGTAACCTCATAGTATGGGGGCAAAATTATGTGGAAGTTATTGACCCAAATTCGGGTCGGCCATTTGATGCATTTGAAGATTTTCAATTAGAGAAACTGAGTTAGCATTTAGCATATTGTCATCAAAATTGTGATGCCAAGCTTGCACGGGTTGAATTGACCCAAGGATAGACTTCTGATGTTTCCCTGAGAATTCAGGGGAATATCACAATGTTTCATCAATACAGGATTCATCTGCACAGTGAATGATATACATATTGTTTAGATGAGTTTTGTTTTGAAAAACTGAGCAATTGAATATAGGGCATATTTAAAATGTACGGGCTTATGGGAAAAATTGCATAAATCTCAAGATAGCATTTCCACTTTGAGCCAGAAATCTGTAAAATCTACGCGCATTCGTTAAGCCGTTTTTTAATCAGCGCCAAGCCTTTGGCTGATTCTTTTTGCAAACCAATTTCTTCATTGCATTCTGCTTTTAATTCAATATTTTCGACGCTTATCTGTCTGGTGTAGGCATATAAGCATCATTAGGTGCCAACATGGAAATTAAAGTCAATTATCTCGATAACCTTCGACTCGAAGCTAAATTTGATGACTTTACTGTAATTGCTGACCAACCTATTCGCTACAAAGGCGATGGTTCAGCCCCAGGACCATTCGACTATTTCTTAGCTTCTTCAGCGATGTGTGCCGCTTACTTTGTTAAGGTCTATTGCCTTGCACGTAACATTCCAACCGACAACATTCGCTTATCACAAAATAATATTGTTGATCCAGAAGACCGCTATAAACAAATTTTTAAAATCCAAGTTGAGCTACCAGCCGATATTTCAGAAAAAGACCGCCAAGGAATTTTACGTTCGATTGACCGCTGTACCGTAAAGAAAGTCATTCAAACGGGACCTGATTTTGTCATTGAAGAAGTTGAAAGTATTGATGCAGATGCACAAGCACTCTTAATGCCGAATCTGGCGTCTGAACACTTGACGCATATTACTGGCAAGGACTTACCTTTAGAAGAAACCATTGCCAACATGTCAGCGTTATTGGCTAACTTAGGCATGAAAATTGAAATAGCATCTTGGCGCAATATTGTGCCAAATGTTTGGTCGTTGCATATTCGCGATGCGCATTCGCCAATGTGTTTCTCTAATGGTAAAGGTGCGACCAAAGAAAGTGCTTTAGCTTCAGCTTTGGGCGAGTTTATTGAACGTTTGAACTGTAATTTGTTCTATAACGATCAATTCTGGGGTGAAGACATTGCCAATGCAGAATTTGTACATTATCCAGATGAGAAATGGTTCCAACCTGGGCCAAATGGTGAATTACCGCCAGAGATTCTGGATGAGTATTGCAAAGCGATTTATGACCCTGAAAATGAACTTTTGGGCACGCATTTATATGACACCAACTCAGGCAATATCGAGCGTGGTATTTGTTCATTACCTTACTTGCGTCAGTCTGATGGCGAAGTGGTGTATTTCCCAACCAATTTAATTGAAAACTTATATTTAAGTAATGGTATGAGTGCGGGAAATACCCTTGCCGAAGCACAAGTCCAATGTTTATCCGAGATTTTTGAACGTGCGGTGAAGCGTGAAATCATTGAAGGGGAAATTGCACTTCCAGATGTACCTGCCGATGTACTGGCGCAATATCCAAGTATTATTGAAGGAATTAAAAGCTTAGAAGAGCAAGGTTTCCCAATTCTGGTGAAAGATGCATCATTGGGTGGAAAGTACCCAGTGATGTGTGTCACCTTAATGAATCCGCGTACTGGTGGCGTATTTGCATCGTTTGGTGCTCATCCAAATATGCAAGTGGCGATTGAACGTAGCTTAACCGAGTTAATGCAAGGCCGTAGTTTTGAAGGTTTAAATGATTTACCACGTCCAACCTTTAGTTCACAGGCAGTCACAGAACCGAACAACTTTGTAGAACACTTTATTGATTCGAGTGGCTTGGTGTCTTGGCGTTTCTTTAGTGCAAAATCTGAGTATGACTTTGTAGACTGGGACTTTAGTGCTGAAGGACATGCAAAAAATATCGATGAAGCCAAAATCTTGTTTGATATTCTGAAAGATATGGGCAAAGAAGTCTACATGGCTGTTTATGAGCATTTAGGTGCTACAGCGTGTCGTATTTTAGTGCCTGATTATTCAGAAGTGTATTTGGTTGAAGACTTAATTTGGGACAATACCAATAAGGCACTATGGTTCCGCGAAGACACACTGAATTTACATCGCCTAGATGATGAACAACTGGAAGCCTTGGTTGAACGTCTAGAAGAAAGTGAATTGGATGACTATACCGACATTAAAACCTTAATCGGAATCGAGTTTGATGACAACACGGTTTGGGGTCAGCTCACGATTCTAGAACTCAAACTGATGATTTATTTGGCTTTACAGCAATTTGAAGAAGCGAAAGATCTGGTTGAAACCTTCTTGCAATACAACACCAATACGGTTGAGCGTGGTTTGTTCTATCAATGTTTAAATGTCGTGTTGGAAGTTGAACTTGATGATGAAATGGAACTTGAAGATTATGAAGTCAATTTCCGTCGCATGTTTGGAGATGAACACATGGATGCAGCCGTAGGTTCAGTGGATGGTAGTGTTCGATTCTATGGCTTAACGCCAACTAGTATGAAACTTGAAGGGTTAGATCGTCATCAACGTTTACTTGATAGTTATCAAAAACTACATGCTGCACGTGCCAAATATTCAAAAATTGCTAAAGCGTAATTGTCGATTCAATTGATTTAATTTGATCGCAGTGAACCTCATAATTTTAGTCATACTTCTTGGAAAAGGGGTATGACTTTTTCTTGAGATCATGACTAAAAACTGTCTTATTGAAGCACCAAGATTTGTGTATTAATGACTGACATTTTAAATGTAGAAAATAAAAATATTTGTCTAAAGTTACGTCTTTTTTTCGTCTACTTCCAGTTTGAAACCCACTACTTTCTAAACTATTTGTGCAGTGATTCCAGCTGATGGGATAAACCCTGACTTGAGTGTTTTTTGCTTATCTTCTCGTAAAAACTTATTTTTGTTTAAAAATAGAACAATTGAAAGTTGAATTGTATATTAAAAAAATAGAAGTCAAAATCGTATAATTTAATTCTATTTATATAAATTTGGTGGTTTTTGTTTGATTAAGATTTTGAAAAATATCAAAAAAATAACTTAACTAAATTTTTATTCAAAATTATTCCAAGTTGAATGAGCACGGTAAAATGACTAAATTTTCACTACTATTTTTTAAATAAATGTTCACTATCAATTGTTTCTATTTTATGATTTTGCGATACATTTTGATACAACCTAAAGCGCGATGGAGCGCCAGAAAATTATTTGATGATTATGAATCGGGCGTTTCATAGCCATCAAACAATTGGAGAAACAGCAATGCAACTGGAAAACAAGAATCCTAAAACACGCATCGTGATTGTGGGTGGTGGAGCAGGTGGACTCGAACTTGCGACGCGCTTAGGGAATCGTTTAGGCAAAAAAAATAAAGCTGAAATTATTTTGGTAGATGCAACCTTAACGCATATTTGGAAACCACTTTTACACGAAGTTGCCTCTGGAACGTTAAATTCACATGATGATGAATTGAATTACTTTGCACATGCCAGTAAAAATCATTTTGAGTTCTTTTTGGGGAGAATGATGAATATTGATCGTGCGGAAAAAAAGATTCAACTTGCAGAATTAAGTTCTCATCAAGGAGAGCAACTTGCGCCATGTCGCTCTATTCCCTACGATATTTTGGTTGTTTCAGTAGGATCTACTTCAAATGATTTTAATACTGAAGGTGCTAAAGAGCATTGTGTATGTTTGGATTCTCGTGCACAAGCGGATTATTTACAGAAAGAGTTTTTAAATTTATATCTCCAAGCACAAGCCAATACACTCATCGAAAATGAGCAGCACAATGTGCTGAATATTGCCATCATTGGTGCGGGTGCGACAGGGGTTGAATTAGCGGCGGAATTGCATTTTGCAGCACATCAATTTTGTAAATATGGTTTAGATAGTATTCAACCCGATAATGTGTGTATTACTTTAATTGAGGCGGCAGATCGCGTATTACCTGCACTGAACACGAAAATATCAAGTTTGGCTGAAGCCGAATTAATCGACATGGGAATTCATGTAAGAACCAAGAGTCGAGTACAAAAAATTGATGAAACGCACATTTATTTTGATGATGGAACTCAATTACCTGCTGACTTAAAGGTCTGGTCCGCTGGCATAAAAGCCCCAGATTTTCTTAATAATATTGCTGAATTAGAAACCAATCGGATTAACCAGCTTATTGTTAAATCGACCTTGCAAACCACACGAGATGATTCGATTTTTGCAATGGGAGATTGCGCGAGTTATACACCACAAGGCATGGAACGCCCTTTAGCACCACGTGCACAAGTGGCCAATCAACAGGCAATTTTTTTAGAAAAAGCCTTAGCAGCGTATATCGCAGGTCAACCGCTTCCAGAATTTGTCTTTAAGGATAAAGGCTCTTTAGTGTCTTTAAGTGACCGTAACAGCGTTGGGCATGTCATGGGTAATGTCAATATTGAAGGCTTTGTTGCTCGTTTAATGTATATGTCACTGTATCGATTTCATCAAATCGCATTGCATGGTTTTTTTAAAACCAGCATTCTGATGTTAAAGGATGTGTTATCGAAGTCTTCTAGACCACAATTAAAAATGCATTGATATTTCATAGCAAAATTAAGCCTATTTATATCAATCTGTATTAATAGCCAGCTCAAATTTGATTTGGTCCTAACTCGTTTATTGAGTTAATGATCAAGTTAAATTTGAGCTATTTTATTACACAAATTTACTCCCAATGAATAAATATTGGTCGTGGTTGAGTTAAATAATTTTAATGCTTTATTGCCTCAAGGTTTACATCATAATCTCAAACGTTGATCTCGACTGAATAGCCATCTAGTGAGGCCCTCACTCAAACCGTGTCGTAAAATGCTAAGTGAATGTCGTCTTATGTAAAGTGTCGCTCTATTGAGTGTTGTAGTTTTGATGTGTGATTAGTCACTAAATAAAAATATAGCATGGATAGAAAAATGACGTCGAATAAAGCAATACGATTCTATGGATCGGGTGTTCCTGAAGTAATGCGCTACGAAGATATAGAAGTAGGAAAGCCAGCCGCAGGGCAAGTTCTTCTACGTCATGTGGCAGTAGGGCTAAATTATGCTGACACTTATTTCCGTGACGGTACCTACCAAATTCCACTGCCAAATGGCATGGGTGTGGAGGCTTCTGGTGTGATTGAGGCCGTAGGTGAGGGTGTTACCGACTTTCAAGTGGGCGACCGTGTCACTTATACCGGCTTTTTAAATACTTTGGGTGCTTACAGCACATCACGATTAATTGATGCAAATGTCCTGATCAAACTTCCTGAAGGCATCTCATGTGAAACTGCAGCCGCCATGACCATGCGTGGTTTGACGTCTGCCTATCTCATGCGTCGTATTTATGATTTTAAAAAAGGTGACACGATTTTATTACATGCCGCGGCAGGTGGTGTGGGCTTAATCGTTTCACAGTGGGCGAAGTTGCTGGGTTTAACCGTGATTGGTACCACTTCATCTGACAAAAAAGCAGCAATTGCAAAAGCCTATGGTTGTGACCATGTCATTAACTATAGCCATGAAAATGTAGCGGAGCGTGTGCGCGAATTAACGCATGGCGTCGGTGTCAATGTGGTCTTTGACAGTGTGGGCAAAGACACCTTTATGTCGTCATTAGATTCATTAAAGCGTCGCGGTTTAATGGTATGCGTGGGTACGGCATCAGGGCCGATTCCAGATTTCAATCCAGTGCTGCTTGCCATGAAAGGCTCGCTTTATATCACCCGCCCAGCGTTGGCCGATTACATTGCGGATCCTGCTGAAAAGCAAGCTTTGGCCAATGAGCTGTTTGACCATGTCGCAAGTGGTCGAATCAAAATTGAAATTAATCAACGTTATGAACTTAAAGATGCCGTGCAAGCACATCGTGATTTAGAGGCACGTAAAACAACGGGTTCATCTATTTTCGTTATTTAAGTTTGTTATTAGAAAGGATTTCTTATGCAAATTGAACAATTAAGCTGCAATATTGGCGCAGAGCTCAGCGGCATAAATTTGGCAGATGCGATACACGATCAAGATTTATTTACTGAAATTCGCTCACATCTTCTTAAGCATCGCGTCTTGTTTTTACGAGATCAAAATTTAACTCGTGCGGAACACGTGGCATTTGCAGAACGTTTTGGGCAGTTGGAAGACCATCCTGCGGTAGGGAGTCATCCCGATCATCCAGGTTTGGTGCAAATTTATAAAAGCCCAGATAGTCCAATTGATCGTTATGAAAATGCGTGGCATAGCGATGCCAGTTGGCGTGAAATTCCGCCAATGGGTTGCGTATTGCGTTGTGTCGAAGCGCCACAAGTCGGTGGCGACACCATGTGGACCAATATGGTTTTGGCTTATGAAAACTTACCTGAAGAGATTAAAGCTAAAATTGATGGTTTACGTGCACGGCATAGTATCGAAGCCAGTTTTGGTGCAGCAATGCCAATTGAAAAGCGTTTAGCATTGAAAGTGCAGTTCCCTGATGCCGAACATCCCGTGGTACGTACTCACCCAGAAACAGGCGAAAAAATCCTGTATGTGAATGCATTTACCACTCATTTTACCAACTACCACACCAAAGAGCGCGTTCGTTTTGGGCAAGATGCCAATCCAGGCGCCGCAGATTTACTCCGCTACCTCATTTCACAAGCCTCAATTCCAGAATACCAAGTTCGCTGGCGTTGGAAGCCAAACAGTATTGCCATTTGGGATAACCGCAGCACACAGCATTATGCCGTGATGGATTACCCAGCTTGCCATCGCAAAATGGAACGTGCGGGCATTATTGGCGACCAGACTTACTAAGTTTGAAAACTAAAACATTTAACTAAATTCACAATTTGAACACTATAAAGGGAGATGCACATGCAATTCTTTGACGATTCTTTGCACCCAGAAAACATGGATAAAGTGGTGATTACGGTTGCGCCTTATGGCCCAGAGTGGATGCCAGAAGATTTTCCAGAAGATATTCCTGTCACGATGGACGAGCAAATTCAAAAAGCAGTGGAATGCTATGAGGCGGGTGCAACCGTGCTGCATTTGCATGTACGTGAACTGGATGGCAAAGGCTCAAAGCGTTTGTCTAAGTTCAATGAACTGATTGCAGGGGTGCGTGAAGCGGTGCCTGACATGATTATTCAAGTGGGTGGTTCAATTTCCTTTGCACCTGAAAGTGAAGGTGAAGCTGCGCTTTGGCTCAGTGATGATACCCGTCATATGTTGGCAGAACTGACCCCAAAACCTGATCAGGTGACGGTTGCAGTCAACACCACACAAATGAATATTATGGAACTGTTGTACCCAGAGTATTTAAAAGGTACGTCACTTGAGCATCCTGCGATTCAAGAAGCCTATGCAGAAATGACCGTACCTGCGGGACCTGCATGGTTGAATGAACACTTAAAGCGTCTCACTCAAAATGGCATCCAGCCACACTTTCAGTTAACTGGTATGCACGGCTTAGAAACCTTAGAGCGTATGGTGCGTAAAGGCTTATACATGGGGCCGCTGAACCTGACGTGGATTGGCATTGGTGGTGGTTTTGATGGCCCGAATCCATTTAACTTCTTCAACTTTATTCACCGTGTTCCAGACGGCTGCACCTTAACTTCAGAATCATTACTGAAAAATGTTTTGCCGTTCAACACCATGTCTATGGCCATGGGTTTACATGCTCGTGTCGGTAATGAAGATACGATTATTGATCACCGCGGTGAGCGTTTTGGTTCAGTACAGCAAATTGAACAAACTGTGCGTATTGCCCATGAATTGGGTCGTGAAGTGGCGACTGGCAAAGAAGCGCGTGAGATTTACCGTATTGGTGTGCAGTACAACAGTATTGAAGAAACTTTACTGGCCAATGGTATGGCACCGAACCGTAAAGTGGGGCAAAAAGGTGTTCCGCAACGTATTCATGAAGTGATATCTGACCCAGAGTCATATGCAATGAATCGTAAAGTCGGTTAAGTAGTCACGATTAAAAAAGTAAATAAACATAAGCCGAGTCAAATGGAATGTTGACTCGGACTGAGTCACAAAGATGATTGTGCTGCGGATTAAGCGCAATTTTTATGAAGAATGAGAATTAGAACGTATAAGAAACACACGGAGGTCGTATGGGCGCGCATCAATATGCCAGTTCTACAGATGGTTTAGATACATCGATTGACGTACCACGTAAGTATGCGTGGTTGGTTTTTGCTTTAACTTTTGGCTTGCTCATCTCTGACTATATGTCACGTCAAGTGCTCAATGCGGTTTTTCCTTTAATCAAAAGTGAGTGGGCGCTGAGCGATAGCCAATTGGGTTTACTCAGTGGCATTGTGGCTTTAATGGTGGGCTTATTGACGTTGCCTTTATCTATCTTGGCAGATCGATTTGGCAAAGTGAAAAGCTTAACGCTTATGGCTGTGCTTTGGAGTTTGGCCACTTTAGGTTGTGCTGTTGCGGAAAGCTATGAACACATGTTCATGGCACGTTTTATGGTCGGCGTGGGTGAAGCAGCGTATGGCAGTGTCGGTATTGCTGTCGTGGTTGCGGTTTTCCCACGCGATATGCGTGCCACTTTAGCCAGTGCTTTTATGGCGGGTGGCGTGTTCGGTTCATTTCTAGGCATGGCGCTGGGTGGTGTGATGGCCGAGCAATTCGGTTGGCGCTGGGCATTTGCAGGCATGGCTGTATTTGGGCTGATTCTTGCCTTTTTATATCCAGTCATTGTGAAAGAAACAAAAATTGGCAAGACTTGCCGTCAACTTCGCGCAGAACAAAAATACGATAAATCGACCCATCCATTACGTTCTATTTATTCTAGCCGCTCAGTTATTGCAACTTATATTGGCAGTGGTTTGCAGTTGTTTGTCGGTGGCACGGTGATCGTTTGGTTCCCGAGTTATCTCAACCGTTACTACGGTATGAGCACCGATAAAGCGGGGTTAATTGCAGCCCTTATTGTATTGAGCAGCGCGGTTGGCACCATTCTTTGCGGCATGTTGTGTGACCGCTTAGGCCGAGATCGTCCCGTACGCAAAGTAACTTTAGCCATCGCATTTTGCTTGATTGGCTGTGTGTTGTTATCCATTGCATTTGCAATGCCTGCGGGCAATTCACAGCTATTGATGATCTGCCTTGGGATGTTTATTGCACTAGGTACCAATGGCCCATCGAGTGCCATGGTCGCAAACCTTACACATAACTCTGTCCATAGTACCGCCTTTGCGACATTAACCTTAGCCAACAATTTCCTAGGTCTAGCTTTGGGGCCTTTAGTGGTCGGCAAAGTTTCAGATCTGATTGGACTACATAGTGCGTTTCAACTGATGCCGCTGATGAGCATTGCAGCTGCGGCGGTATTTTTCTACGCAAAAAAACACTATGTCCGCGATGTTGCCCGTTTTAATGCGCAGGCAATACCGATGAATATTCAACACAACCCAGCATTAGATACGGATGATAAGTGATGACTCGTGAAATCAATATTGAAGTTTTTTTTGATTTTATTTGCCCGTGGTGCATGATCGGGAAACGTCAGTTACAGGTTGCAATAGAAAAATTACGATACAGCCATCCCGACGTCGTTGTGAAACTTCAGTGGAAGGGTGTGCAGCTTTTGCCACATATTCCAACAAATGGCGTACCTTTTGAGGCTTTTTATTTAAAAAGATTAGGGAGTATCGCCGCAATTAAAATGCGACAGACTCAAGTTCATCAGGCAGCTAAAGCAGTATCGCTTGATTTTAATTTAGATCGAATACAGCGAATGCCTAATACTGAAAAGGTGCACTCATTTTTCATTAATGTTGCAAAATTTGGAAGTGCTGAGCAGAGCGAAAGATTATTGGAAGGTCTATTCTCAGCCTACTTTCGGAATGCAGAAAATATAGGTGACTCCGCTGTTTTAGACAAAATAGCAAGCTATTGTGGCTATGCTGATAAGACAATTAAAGCTGCATTACATGAGTCATCTATTCCGTTCCTTTCTAAGGATACAGGCGGTAAAGGTGTACCGTACTTTATCTTCAACGCGAGCTACGCGATGGCAGGTGCTCAAACAGCAGAAACATTTTATCAGGCAATGCTTGAAGTACTTATGGATCGAGGGCAAGTGGCATGACCATTCATTTTCAAGTCCCACAGGAAAAAGTCCCTGCTGAAGGTGAGAGAAGCTTTCTTAAAATTGGAGATAAATCCCTCGCACTCTTTAATGTTGCCCATCAATTTTATGCCATTGAAGACAGTTGTCCTCACCAAGGTGCTTCCTTATGCGGTGGTCGGCTAGAAGGAAAAGTCATTCAGTGCTGCGCACATGGCTTGCGTTTTGATTTAGCCACTGGGTATTTACTCAATTCCACGAAACTTCGAGTCATATCTTATCCGATAGAACAAATTGGAGAGCAGATATTTATCCACATCAATGCTGGAGAAACCTATGAATAGTTCGAGTCAAATCAACTTCAGTTCACAAATTGGCTTGCGTCAGCGTGTTGTGGAACTTGCACCCGGTTTTGCAATTAGTTTAGTTGCGGCAACCGCTGCCAGTTTTTTATCGGAACACTATGGTGCGCCTGTGATGCTATTTGCCTTGTTGTTAGGCATGGGCTTAAATTTCTTGGCAACCGATGGTAAGTGCAAAGCGGGTATCGAATTTACTGCAAGAACAGTCATGCGTATTGGTATTGCACTGCTTGGGATGCGGATTACTTTAGCGCAAATGACTGCGTTGGGCTGGCAGCCAATTGTACTTGTCATCACGTTAATTATCATCACGATTTCAGTCTCGATAATCGTGGCGAAGTTAATCGGCTTTCAGAAACTATTTGGTATGTTAACGGGCGGTGCAACAGCGATCTGTGGTGCTTCTGCGGCATTAGCGTTATCAGTTGCTTTACCAAACCATCCGCAAAAAGAAAAAGCCACGTTATTCACAGTAATAGGCGTTTCGGCACTGTCTACCATTGCCATGATTGTTTATCCCATGATTGCACAGTGGTTAGAATTGTCTCCACAGCAAGCGGGCGTATTTTTAGGGGCAACCATTCATGATGTTGCTCAAGTGGTTGGTGCAGGTTATAGCATGTCAACCGAAACGGGTAATACAGCAACGGTAGTCAAACTGATGCGGGTTGCAATGCTTCTCCCTGTTATTGTGTGTGCCGCAATGATTACCCGTATGCAGGGTGTTGAATCTACAGGAAAACGCCCCCCATTATTACCATGGTTTGCAGTCGGTTTTTTAATGCTTGCCTGTATAAATAGTACGGGGGTTATTCCTGCCATGGTTCAAGGTGGTATGAATGAATTATCTCGCTGGTGTTTGGTGATCTCTATTTGCGCTTTAGGTATGAAAACCCAGTTCAAAGAATTAGCCACGGTTGGTATCAAACCCATTCTATTGATGGTCGGTGAAAGTATCTTCCTTGTAGTATTGGTATTAACGCTGATGCATTGGTTGTTTTAGTCCGAATATGCATTTAAGTTTTGCAGCATACGTCGAAGCAACGTACTGCAAAACTTTTGTGCCATTCTAGGATCAAATTATGAACGGGTTTTAAGAATTCAGTATTGAATTATTGATTGCTTTATTGTTCTTGCGCCATGCGGTTGGGGAAATGCCAAATTGACTAATGAACCAACGTGTAAAAGAGCTGGGTACTGAATAACCTAAAATATCAGAAACCTGAGCAAGGGAATAATTTAAATTATTCAAATAACGAATCACCAGTGTACGACGTACATCATTGATTAAAATACTAAAGCTGGTTTGAGCAGCTTCCAATTTGCGTTGTAGTGTACGTACATTGACATCATGTGTTTGCGCTACTTGTTCAATGGTCGCGCGTCCCATAGGTAAAAGTAGGTAGATACTTTTACGGATTTCAAAAACGGTTGAAGACTCGTTTTCGTGTTGCAAGATATCAATATCAAGATAACGCCGTGCATGATCTGCCATGGCGATGTTGGCTTGCGGATTGGTTTTATCGAGTTCGGCTGATGTGCAAACGATGCCATTAAATTCGCTGCCAAATTCTAATAAACAGCCAAATATATGTTGATGGATTGCCAAACTCTGAGGTGCAGCATGCGTAAAATGGATACTCAGAGGACGCCATTTTTGTGACAATAAAGCAGCACAAAAGCGATGGATAATGCCCAAAGCGAGTTCAATGGCTTGACGGCTATAACCTTGCGTGGGGGAGATAACCTCGACACGAATAATGACAGTATTGCCGACTTCTTCAATAAACATTTCCAGCGCGTTGTTAATGAGATTTCGGTATTGCACAATTGTTTTTAAGGCATCTCGTAAAGTCAATTGATAGTTAAGTAACAAACTTAACTCACCAAAATCAGCAATTTGACGCTGTTCCGCCATATGCAACCCAAACGTTTCACATCCACTTTCAGAGGCAGATTGCTCTAAAAGTTGGATCGCTTTGTCCACAGAAATACGCAATTTGGGATCATAGAGTTGAGTCGGATAAAGTCCGACATTAGACAATAAAGGGTAAGGATTGAGGTCTAACTGTTGACTTACAGTTAAATAATTTTTGAGCATGGCAGTATGCGCGAGAGGAACCACAATCTTTTTCCTTTTGTATTTAGCCGTCCTGGCTAGTTTCTAGTTATAACGAAAATATAAGATTTAGCAAAGTATTCAATAGGGCTGAGATCTCAATCGGATATCGCTGGTCTTGCATCCTAGCTTAGACCACATGAGTTCAATTTATAAAATCGTTAACAGTATATTGTCGTCAAATGAAAAGCTGTTGTCGTTAAATGTATATCGGGCAGTTCAGTGAAAATTTATTGTGAGTAAGCAATAAAAATTAATCATTGTCCTGAAAGAGCAAGGAGCTCGGGGTGTATAACGATGGAAAAAATATTCACACAAGCGACAGTTCTAATTATTCCAGGGTTACGTGACCATGTTGCTGAACATTGGCAAACCCTTCTTGAAACACGTTTAGTTAAGGTTCGCTCGGTGCCACCAGCAGAAAGTGACAAATTGAACTGTGCAAATCGAGTACAACGAATTCAGGCTGAATTTGAAAAAATGAGCGGACCTGTAATTGTAGTTGCGCATAGTGCAGGCGTGTTGATGACATTGCATTGGGCAGCTCAGTATTCGCATTTGATTCAAGGTGCATTACTCGTGACGCCACCAGACTTGGCAGCGCAATGGCCAGAAAACTATCCGAGCCCAGAGACATTAAAACAAGAAGGTTGGACACCTTTACCACATCAGAAATTACCTTTCCCAAGTATTGTTGTTGCGAGTAGCAATGATCATTTAGCAAGTTTAGCCGCGGTGAAAACTATGGCAACAGCATGGGGAAGTGAACTCATCGTTGCAGGGGCAGTTGGGCATCTCAATCCCGCCTCGGGTTTTGGCTTCTGGGCGCAGGCGGAAGACTTAATTAAACGACTAGATTTAATTCATGGGCACGTCGCATCTTAATAGCGAATGAAGCCAGCCTCTTGATGTTCGAATCATACGAAGACTTCGCAGTAGGTATATTTCGCTGACGCATTTCGCAGTGTTTTAAGCCAAATTTTGCTTAAGTCACTTCAATAAAAATTCTAAAACAAAAATCCTTCTACGCATCCAATGAAGGGTAAGCGTAGAAATAACTAAATTAAATCATATCGATATGGAGATGATATGGTCAGTCAATTTGTGTCTTTAAACGGACAAAAGCATCATATTTCATTGATGAAAAAAACGGTTCTTTGTTTAAGCCTTGCTTTGGTCATCTCGGAAGTTTCAGCAGCAAGTTTTGATCTAAATGAGGATTGGAAATTTGAAACAAATACAACGCTGAGCCTAGGTGCAAATTGGAGTACACAGAATGCATCAGCGGCGTTAGTTTATAAGCCCGATGCAAATCTTATTGGAAAAACGGGTTCTAGTATTGATGTGAATGGTGATGATGGGCGAGTAAATTTCAGTAGAAATGATGTTATCTCAGAAATAGTCAAAGGGTATACAGAGTTTAAGCTACAAGGTCAGCAATCTGGTGCAGTGCTCAGTACAAAATACTGGTATGACCATGCGTATGAAACGGGTCATGGTGATTTAAAAGCTTTTGATGATTCAGAATGGCCAAGATTGGCAAAATTTAAAGGAATTGACCTTTGGGATGCTTATATTTGGACGACTTTTGAGGCAGATGATGGTCAAAAATTAAAGCTAAATTTAGGCAAACATACGTTAAATTGGGGGAAATCACAGTTCTTTTTTAATGGTTTAAATTCTGTAAGTGCATTTGATTATGCCGCCATGACGCGACCGGGGGGAGATCCCAAAGAAAGAATGATTCCAGTCGAAATGTTTTCTTTTCAAGCTGATTTGAACAAGAATCTAAAACTCGATGGATTTTATCAGTTTAAATTTAGACCTACTGTGGTGGATGGCTGTGGAACTTTCTTTGCAATTTCAGATTTTGTTCCAGAACATTGTGGCCCGATTATTATAACAGTGATGCCCGGGGATAAATTATCTGAAACAGCTTTAGAGGCTCGAACTGTAATACCTCGTTCGGACAGTCAATATGCAAAAGATCAAGGGCAATATGGTTTTTCACTCAAGCAAACTTTAACCAGTCTAAATAATGCGGAATTGGGCTTCTATTTTGCAAACTTTCACAGCCGAAATGCAAACTTTGATGGTACGGCTGTAACAGCATCTGGGCCTGCTCATTTTGACACAGCTCAGTTTTTCTCAATTTATCCTGAAAATATCAAAATGTATGGGCTAAGTTTTGCGGGGAAATTCGGGACAACCTCAGTCTTTAGTGAGCTCACCCACAAGCCTAATCAACCTTTACAACTCAATGGTACAGATATTGTTTATGCCCAAGTCCTAGATAAAAATACGCCACTGACAGATGTAGGAACTTCTGCTGAATTTGGACAATATTTGCAAGGTTATGTACGTGCACCTGTAACACAATTTTCAGTCGGTATTGCCGATAGTTCTGCAAATATTTTAGGCGCGAATTCATTTAATTGGGCCGCGGAACTTGCGCTGAACCATATCGCGGATATTGGTAATCATCGTTTTGGGCGCGTAGGGGCTTTTGGTCGTAGTAAGTTGTCATCTGGCGCTTATGACCCTGTAACGGGGGAGCATAAATGCACACCTTATGGTACTGCACACCTTTCCAATGCAGAAATTGATTCTTTAAACGCAAAGTTTTGTAATACTGAAGGTTTTTTTACGGAGTGGTCTTCTGGGTATAGGATACGTGGGGCACTTCAATACAAAGATATTTTCCCAGCTACCGTTATTATTCCAAGTTTAATTTTTCGTCATGATGTGACTGGTTTTAGCCAAAATTTTCAAGAAGGACAAATGAGTTTGGCTGTGGCTGTTTCAGCAACGTATCAGCAAAAATATAATGTCGAACTTGCTTATGTAAACTTTTTTGGTTCGAATGACTTTAGTACTGTTGATGATCGAGATTTTGCATCAATAGCATTTAAAGTTAATTTTTAAGTACAGGTGGTGGTTTTGTTACATCAACCCAATTCCTAAAGATTTATTGAGCAATTCGGGGGTGTACCCAATAAAAACATCAGCAAAGTAGAAAGTAAACCTATTCCAGCAAAGCTATTTTAATGTTGTTAGATAGTCAAATTTTTATAGCATTTTACGTGTGGTCACAGGGTTTATGTAGAGCCTATTAAATTATGGGGAGCCACAAGATGAGTTCAAGGCATTTTTAAAGTTAAATGATTGAAATTCATATACACCTGACAATTTAAATAAATTTAAAGAATGAGGTCATTTTTATCTCGTAAGCAGTCGCCATTTATAGCGTACTGAGCGAAAAATCATTTCTTACTGCTATCACCCTGAATTAGCAGAGTAAAGCGTCATCATAGTTTCAATTGATGTTTAGATTTTATTGCTGTGCATTCTCTTGTAAGAATGCACAGTAGATTAGATTTTTATCAAGGTTGTATCGCTGTAAAGACTTGGAAGTGCTTACAGTCAAGCGATAAGAACAATGTCAGTGAGTCACCCATTGCACAGTCTTTTGCATGGTCTCTTTCAGCTCGGTTGGGGGAATTTTCCATTGTTGATTTAGCCGATTGAATACGCCCAGATCAAGCTGCTCAGTTCTGATAAAATTTAGCATTTCTGGGGACATATCTAGTTTTTTTGCCAACCATTGCCACTTTAAAATCCATTTTAGAAAAGAAATAGAAATAAAATGGCGTGGAGGATTAATTTGTAAGGACCGGGCAATGATCTGTACTAAAGTTTGAAGAGATATTTGCTGAGGATTTGCAACTAGAATTTCTTGTTTCAGGGCTTGAGCGTCTTCGCTTGCATGTACCATAGCATTCACCAACATTGTGATTGATACTAAAGGTAGAGAATGCTGTGCTGTCCCTGGAAGGGCAGTCATTTTCTTCTGTTGAAGTTGCTGAATGAGAGCAGTAATGGGTTGATTAGGTGGAATTTCACCTGTTATTTCATCTCCAATTACAGTTGCTGGGTGGATGACTGTCCATGGTATATTGAATAAGTTTGCTTGTTTAATCCAGTTAAAATGCCCTTCAATTTTTGAAGCTTCATAAGCGCCTAATGCGTCATAAATTTTTGGCCAGTCAGTTTTTTCGATATGTTCTCGGAATATGCCAGCTGCTTGTAAATGCTGATCAAGCGTCAACATAAAGCCTGACAAGTGTATGGCACGTTGCAAATGACAATGCTTGTTTACGCTATGAAGCAGATTGGTTAATCCATCGACATTGACGGCTTTAGCCTGCTGCATAGACAAATGCCATTTGAATAATGCGCTTGTATTGTATAGGTAATTCACCTCTTTCAATGTTTTCCAATTTTCAGGCGATAACCCTAAATTGGGTAGAGTAATATCACCCTGAAAAAAACTCAGCTGTTGATGGTCGATGTTTTGCTGTGTTAGCCAACGACGCAATTGAGGTTCCTGTTCATCAATATTGCGGCATAAAGCAAACACTGTTGCATTATCTCGAAGTAGTTGGGCAACAAGGAACTTGCCAATGAATCCAGTTGCACCGACCACAAGCGCAGTTTGAGAGGTTGTAAGCATAAAATTAGACTCGATGAATTGTTATTGCTTACGCTAAACTATGGAGTACACTCTATGGTCAAGAGTTTTTAAAAATATAAAAGGAACCGAGATATGCTAATCGGAGAGTTATCACAGCAGATTAATCTAAGTCGCGATACTATTCGTTATTATGAAAAGATGGCATTGATTCAGCCTTTGGTGCGCAACAATGGCTATAAGGATTACCCTGAACAGACTTTACAACAATTAAAACTGATCCAGATGGCTAAAAATCTAGGCTTCACACTGACTGAAATAAAACAAATGATTGATATTGCGGGTGAGCATGAGATTCCCGCTGTGCAATTTCAGCTAATTTTGCGAGAAAAATTAGCAGTGATTCAAGAGAAAATAGGGCAATTGCAACATATGCAAAACATGCTTGAAAATTTGCTGGGGGGTGAACCTTGTCCTTTGAGAAAAGGATGTGAAGTCAATGGAATTGAGTAGTCCTTCAAAATGCTTGATTTGAAATAGTCCTTTAATATGGGCTTTATGTATTACTAGCTTTAAATGTATTCATTCAGCCTTAATCCAACAAAGAACTTAAAAAATAATAAGTTACAGATTTTGACTAACGGTGTCGAATCTTAATCGATAAAGCTATTTTATCTAACGGAAAAGGGCTTTGTTCCGCAAAGATTTAAACATTAAAGTTACCCCAAGTGACACAGATTCAAGGTAAAACTTGGGTATGTGGTTGGCCTAATTCTGTAAATTTATTTGGATTGCCACACGTGTATGTACTTCATTCCTCTGGCTTTGAAAACGTCTTACGTTGAGCCTGCCGCCCAATAATTTAATGTAATACATCTTTTTTTGACTAAGTTTCGGTAGTGATAGCCCGACCATTTTTTCCAGATACCCAACCTAAATGCTTTGCAGTATTAAATAATTGATTGCGTTCAATAGCACTTACGCTGGAATCTTTATGAAAAAGGGTTTGGTGCATTGCACAACATCATCGACTTTCATTAGCAAATTTGCCATGAGAAACACATTTGTTGACTCAAGATGAGACAGAGTGCGCATACACAATAATGGTAATGTAATTAATAGTAATTATCATTTACATTTTGGTTTGATCGGTATATCTTACGCATCACACTATTTTTACTTAATAGATAGAAGTGATAACGATGAAATCAATTACGGATAAGATCGCTTTACAACATTTAATTAATTCATATCTACAAGAAACAGGAAATGGACATTTGATTCCTGTGGCCGAGCAATCACAACATTTACGTGAGCAGAGTCGGGGCAAGGTTTTGGTATGTATTCCTTTGGATAGCATTGCTGGATATGTTTATGCACCATTGGAGTATATGAGTAAAGTAGGGCGGCATCGGTTGGCTGAGTTACCATGGGTTGAGCAAGATGGTGAAATTTTAAGCATTAGTGCTGTAAATTTGGCTGCCAATTTATTAGAAAATCTAACCCTAAAAGAAAATGAAAAGGCGTTAGATATCTCATCTTTATTGGAGTGCTGGATTCAAAGCCGTCGAGCATTACAACAGTTTTTAACTCATCGAAAAGATCAAATGGATGAAGTCATTGCGCCGAAGCAAAACTTTGTTCAAAGTGAGCAGGCACTTGTTCTTGGGCATAGTATGCATCCTTCACCAAAGAGTCGTCAGGGTTTTGTACAAGATGATTGGAAGCGTTATTCACCAGAAACTCAGACCGCTTTCAAAATGCATTTTTTATATGTGCATCCAGATTATGTCATTCATGATAATGCGCATAATTTATCGATTCCAAGTCAATTAAAACAAGATTTAGCGCCATACTTTAATACTTATCATCATGAAAAAATGGCGCAGTATCCTGATTATGCTTTGCTGCCGTTACATCCGTGGCAGGCAAGATATTTAAAAGACAAAGACTGGTATCAGCAGTTGTTACATGAGGGAGCATTGATTGATTTTGGTGCTTTGGGTTGGGATGTTAAGGCGACGACATCAGTGCGAACTTTATATAGTGAGCAAGCACCTTGGATGTTTAAGGCTTCAATGACTGTTGCGGTGACCAATTCGATTCGTGTGAATCTCTATAAAGAGTGCCATCGTGGTTTATTGAGCTACCAATTATGGAATGATGCCTGTCTGTCAGATTTTAGACAACGTAATCCACGATTACAGACCATCAGTGATCCCGCTTGGATTGCACTCAAAGTGAATGGTCAAGTTCTGGATGAAACCATCTGTATTCTACGGGAAAATCCGTTTAAGCAAAGTGATGATGTCACTTGTATTGCGTCATTGTGCCAAGATCATCCTTTTGAAGCTAAAAATCGTTTTAGTCAAATTTTTGCTGAAGTTTCAAAGCAGACTGGACTGAGTCAGACAGATGTGGCTTTGCAGTGGTTCGAGCGCTTTTTAGAAATTACAATTTTACCTCTTATGGAGTTGTACCATGAGTTTGGTATGGCATTTGAAGCTCATCAGCAAAATACACTGATTGAACTTGAAGATGGAATGCCAAAAAATGTTTGGTTTAGAGACAATCAAGGTTTTTATTATATTCAAGAATTAGCCAACGAAATTTTGGCACGTTTTCCGACCTTGGCGACAGATGGTCAGGCAGTTTGCCCGCAGGCTTTAGTGGATGAACGTTTCCGATATTACTTTATTGGAAATACTTTATTTGGTTTGATTAATGCAATTGGCATAACAGGTGTGGTTCAAGAACAGCAACTGATTGAAAAATTACAATCTTATTTGATTCAAGCATATCAAAAATATCCTGAAAGTCAATTGTTAAAGACCGTTTTACATCAAACGACATTCCCTTATAAGGGCAATTTAATGACGCGTTTGTATGAATTGGACGAACTACAAGCCGATATTTCTCAACAGTCGATTTATGTCAATTTAAAAAACCCACTGTATGTTGCGCAAACTGTAGTGGAGGCTGAACATGCTTGATTTTATCGGTATTGGTTTAGGACCATTTAATTTAAGTTTGGCTGCATTGCTCAATCAACATGCTTCACTCAAATATCAATTTGTGGATAAGCGGCATGAGTTTGATTGGCATGCAGGCATACAGTTGCCGAATGCGATGATGCAAGTTCCCTTTATGGCGGACTTGGTCAGTTTGGTCGAACCAACCAGCCCCTATAGTTTTCTGAATTATTTAAAAGCACATCAGCGTTTATATAAGTTTTATTTTCGGGAAAACATGTACATTCCGCGGCAAGAATACAATCACTATTGCCAGTGGGTGGTCAAACAATTACGTAATTTACAATTTGGAAGCCGCGTAACAGACATTGCACCTATTTCAGGTGGTTTTCAGGTAATTACTGAGTATAAAGGTCGTCTGTCGGTTCAACAAACCCAAAAGTTGGTCTTAGGTACAGGCACTATACCTAAGTTACCGCAACCGCTACAGCAGGTGGCTGAGCAGACACAGCAGTGTATACATTCATCAAATTATATCGATCAGTGCAAGGATCATTTATCAGGAAATGTAGTCCTGATTGGTTCAGGTCAGTCTGCCGCTGAGATATTCATAGATTTATTTGATCAGCAAATACATCCTGAAACGGGTCAATCACAATTTCATTTATATTGGCTGACGCGTTCGGCTGGGTTTTTCCCGATGGAAAATACGCCACTCGGTTTGGAAAGTTTTAGCCCAGACTATATGTCTTATTTTTATCACTTGCCTAAAAAACTCAAAGATACTTTACCTGTGACACAGGCAAATTTATATAAAGGCATTAGTGCTAAAACCATTCGTGATATTTATGAGCGCTTATATCAGCGTAGCATTGGAGATACAGAGATACATGTCACGATTGCAGGACATCATCAGCTCGAAAATGCAGAAATAATCAATGAAAAAAATATTCAACTGAAATTTTTCCAAACCCAGAAACAGCAAGTTTTAAACCTTCAGGCCAGCATGGTGATTGCAGCAACGGGTTATCAATATCCTTCGTTAGACTTTTTAACTAAGTTAAGTCGTGATATTCCCCTAGATGGACAAAATCATTGGGAGATCAATGAACATCATCAACTGAACTATCAAGGTGAGGGCAAAATTTATATTCAGAATACTGATTTGCGACATCATGGTGTGGGTACACCTGACCTCGGATTAGGGGCTTTTCGTTCTGCAAAAATTGCCAATCAGATTTTGGGCGAGTCCTATTTCAACATCGAAGGGCGACAAAGTTTTCAGGATTTTCACTACCCAGAATCTGATCGTCCATTTGCGAAGAGTGCGATATCCAAAACTCATGCTCGTACTGATGTGATGTCATCGCAGATTTCAAGAAAAGCTGCGGATCACTATCCTGAATATTTGATGAAGTAGGGCTGGGAATAGGCATGGCTGAAATGTCAAAGTTAGATTCTCTCGCGACTTCTGATGCTTTGGCGTCGCAACGTTGCGTCATGCTTTCAGTGATGCTGGGTACAGGTACAGTAAGTATTAATAACAGCAGTTTTAATCCTGCTATTCCTCAACTGATGCAAGATTTCCAAATTGCTGAAGCAACGGTCAGTTGGGTCATGGTAATTTTCCTTTTGACCATGAGTCTAAGCTTGCTGCTGACAGGTTTTATCAGCCAACGTTGGGGCAAGCGTCGTGTGTATTTAGCTGCATTAAGTCTTTTTATGTTGAGCTCGATGTTCGGGGCTTTCGCTTCGCAATTTGAGACCGTGTTAACGGTCCGAGCCTTACAAGGGTTTGCCAGTGGACTGATGATTCCGTTGTCATTGGGAATTATTTTTTCAGTTACGCCGAAAGAACAGAGGGGTGCCGCAACGGGGCTATGGGGAGCAATGATTATGCTGACCTTAGCCTGTGGTCCAATGTTAGGTGCATTGATGCTCGCTGTATCCAGTTGGCATGTCTTATTTTTGTTGAATGTACCATTGGCAATTATTGCTTTAATTGTGGGGTGGTTTTATTTGCCTCGGCAACCTGCTATCCAAAATTTAAAATTTGACTGGCTTGGTTTTGGATTATTGTCAATTTTCATTATTTGCTTCGTGTTGGCTTTAAGTCTTATTCAACAATTGCAGGATGTCTATCAGCCTACGTTCTGGTGGTTATTGGGACTGAGTGGTTTTGCAGGGTTTGGCTTTTTTTGGGCTAGCCGAAAAAAGCCAGATGCCATTATTACTTGGTCTTTATTTCAGAGTCGTGAGTTTAATTACAGTTTGATGTTATCGGTTGTGCATACCATCGGCTTATTTTTGAGCTTATTTTTGATTCCTTTACTCATTCAAAATAGTTTGCAGTTAAGTCCACTTTGGTCAGGGCTATTACTCATGAGTAGTGCCTTAACCACCAGCTTGTGTAGTAAACGTGCTGGTCGCTATCTAGATCAGCATGGGGCAAAACGGCTGTTAAGTGTGGGTATCGTGCTGACCGCAATATCCTTTGTCGGCTTAGGGTTGGCAGCTAATCACTCTATCGTCTTATTAATGCTCTGCATGGTGATGCACGGTTTGGGGTTCGGCTTGTCTTATATGCCCGCGACCACAGCAGGACTGAATCACTTACCCAATCCAGAACTTGTGACACATGGTGCGGCTGTAAATAACTTATTGCGTAGGCTTTGCGCTGCAATTGCAGTTGTGATTGCCGCACTTTATTTGCAAATACAGACGCAAAATTTCTTAGGAAGTCATGAACTGGTCATCGTACAAAGGCAAGTCATTCAAGAGCTATTTTTCTTCTGCGCCTGCATAACGCTCTTGGCCCTGCCTTTTGCATGGAAGTTTCCAAATCAAAAACAGCAACATATACACATTTAAAATTTAATATGAAGGAATCGGTTATGGGTCATTTACATCCCACATTAACGCACAAAAACAATGCCTCTTATGTCGCGACTTTAGCTTGGCAACAACCCGATCAAACTGCAATCAACAAAGTGGAACAACGTGTCATCAAACAATTGCTTCAGGCTTTAATTTTTGAAGAAGTGATTGATGCAAAATTTGAAAAAGATGTATTTATCATCCAAGCGTTAGATCAAAATCAAAAAGAAATTCAGTACCGTGCAGCAGGCAAGCACTATCTGAGCTTTGGTTTAGTCCGTTTGGATGAACAAGAGGTGATTCGTCAAGACCATGCAGGACAACAGTCAGCGGCACAACTGAATCAAGTGATTGAGGAAATTATCCGTGCGATTCCAAATGCAGCTAAATTGGAAGATTTCATTTATGAATTAAAACGGACATTTATTCATGATGTGCAATCACAACACTGTCAAAACCAATTTCAACTTCCTGCGACACAGCACAATTATGATGTTCTAGAAACATATTTAATGGATGGGCATCCTTATCACCCTTGTTACAAGTCACGTGTCGGTTTTAGCTTACAGGACAACCTGAAATATGGGGTGGAATACGCACAACCGATCCACTTGGTATGGTTAGCCATCCATCATTCCTTGCTCTCAGAAAATGCTTCAAAGTCTATTCATGCGGAACAGTTTTTACAGCAACAACTAACTGAGCAAGATCAAGCGCTGTTTGCTCAAACTTTGAGTGCTCAGGATTTAAATACCAGCGAATATACATGGCTACCCGTACATCCTTGGCAGTGGGAAAATACGCTGGTTCATACCTTCTTTGAAGAAATTGCGAAACAAAAAATTGTCTATTTAGGTCACGGAAGTGATGCGTACATAGCGCAACAGTCCTTAAGAACTTTGACCAATTTACAGCATCCAGAAAAGCCCTATATTAAACTTGCAATGAGTTTAACCAATACTTCCAGTTCACGAATTTTAGCTGCACATGCCGCAATGAATGGTCCGTTAATTACGGACTGGCTACAGCGTTTAATCGAAAATAGTGAACTGGCAAAGTCCTTAGATTTTGCAATTTTAAGAGAAGTTCATGCGACTGCGGTCAATTTTACCAAATTACCTGCGTCACATGCCAAACAAGCCTATGGCACGATTGGGAGTTTATGGCGTGAAAGTGTTCACGCTTACTTAAAGCCAGAAGAAGATGCGATTCCGCTTAATGGTGTTAGTCATGTTCAACGTGATGGGCAGTTGCTTATTCAACCGTGGCTAGAAAAATATGGTACGGAAGCGTGGCTTACACAATTCCTTTCTGTGGTGATACAACCAATTTTATTTCTATTACATGCAGAAGGTATTGGCTCGGAATCGCATGGTCAAAATATTATTTTAGTGCATAAAAATGGCTGGCCTACGCGGATTATTTTGAAAGATTTTCACGATGGTGTTCGCTTTAGTCCAGAACATTTAACTCATCCTCATGAATATCCTCAATTACATGCCTTACCCGCAGAACATGCAAAAGCCAATCGCATGTCATTCATTTTGACTGATGATTTAAATGCCGTACGAGATTTTAGTTGTGCCTGCCTATTTTTCGTGGCTTTAAGCGATATTGCGATGACATTACAGCAGAAAATTAATTTTCCTGAACAACAATTTTGGCAAATTGCGGCCAACATTATTCATCATTTCCAACAACAAAATCCTGAACATCAAAATAGATATGAAAAATTTGATGTGTTTGCTGCGCAGTTCTGCATTGAATCTTTAACCAAAAGACGTCTGTTTGGAGATGGCGAGGTACAACTTCGTCTGATGAACAATCCACTTTATCAGTTCCGCAAACCAACTGCTCAAGAGGGTTAAAGATGAATACGATGTTGTTTTCACCGACCGTAACGACCCAAATGATTTTGGTGGATTTGGTGAATAGTTTTTTGGTGGAAGGTTATATTCCAGAGCATGTCATTTTTACTAAGCCACAAGCATTGGCACTGTTAAAAGATCGTTTTGAGCAGAATTTCAATGCTTTGTTCGAGATGTATCTAGATCAAAACTCTTTCGCACTTTTATTTCACTCTGATTTTTCGGAATTTATGGTTCTCCCGTTACAGCAGGCAATTCAACAGGATTGGGTCATTCAACCGCATATGCCTGCTTATCAAGTATGGATTCAAGCAGATCAGAATTATCAATTACGAGCATTAAGCGCATTAGATTTTTTTGATGTGATGCAGCGTTTTGGCTACTTTTCTCACTGTGATACTGCAAAGTTAGAGACATTTAGAGATGATCTGCAACTGACCATGATGCAAAGTCAGCTCACTGCACAGCATCAGATTCGTACCGAAACATGGGGTTTAGATTGTCCTGCCGAATTGTTTATTCAACTTGAACAATATGCAGGACTCAGGGATCGTCCATATCATCCGCTGGCCAAATTAAAAGATGGTTTTTCGGCAGAGGAGTATCTGCAATTTAGCCCAGAGTTTTCCCAGCCTATTCCTTTGCGTTGGGTCGCGGTTAAAACAGAAAAACTGGTCTATGGGCAGGCGGTAACGCAGATTGAAACCCAGCAACCCGCTAAAATTTTTTTAGATCATGAGCAATATGCTGCCTTGGAGCAGGAATTAAATCAAAAAGAAATCGGTGATGAGTTTCTGGTTTTACCGATGCATATTTGGCAATTTAAGCATATTTTTTCGGAGAAATTTGCTCAAGAACTGCTAGATGGCGTGATGATTCCATTGGAATTTCAATCTACCGAAATGTATGCGAGTTCGTCCTTAAGAAGCTTATTATCAGCCTCAAAACCACAGGACAGTCTAAAGCTGCCTTTGGCCGTGAAGTCTTTGGGTTCACTGCGTTTTTTGCCGATTGTGAAAATGATCAATGGGCAAAAAAACCAAAAGCTGTTGCAAGATGCGAAGAAACTGGATGAGGTTTTAAACACGCGTTTATGGTTATGTGATGAAAATCAGTGGTGGGCATATTTACCCCATCAGCCTGAAAATTTAACTCCAGATAATTTGACCTTATTTGATGAGCAGCCCATGCATTTAGCGGTACAACGGCGCCGTATTCCTGCTGAACTCTTACAACAGCCTTACCAAATTATTCCAATGGCCAGTTTAGGACAATGTTTAGCGGGAGAAATATATCCATTTGAGTTTATTTTAAAGGCGCAAAAACTTCAGTCGACCAAAGAAAATATCATGGTGACGTTCCAGATGTTGTGTCGAGATTTTTTTGACGTGAATTTAAGGCTCTTCCGTCTGGGGTTAATGGGGGAAATTCATGGTCAGAATATTTGTATTGTTATTAAACAGGGTCAGTTTGCTGGGTTGATGTTGCGTGATCATGACTCATTACGCATTTATTTACCTTGGCTACAACAACAGGGTTTGGAAGATCCGCAGTATTTAAGCCCACATGATTTCAGAATCACGCTTTATCATGATTCGATTGAAGATCTTATTTTGTACCTACAGACCTTAGGGATACAAGTGAATTTAGCCAGCATATTGGAGTCAGTTGCTGAATATTATCAGCTCAATACCTTCGAGTTATGGCAGATTTTGGCTCAAGCGTTGCAGGAGGCTCTAAATGCCGTGCCATTCAGTGATGAAGCCCGTTCAGCCTTACAGCATATTTTATTTGAAAAAGAGCACTGGCCATATAAACAGCTTATTCGCCCTTTACTTGAGCAAGAGAATCGAACTGGAAGTATGCCTAGCCGTATGGGTCAAACCTGTAATTTCGTCAAGAAGTTGCAGACTGCTGAAAAGAATGATTGAACAGGTCAGTATAGCGTGCGTTCCCATATCTCTGTCGTGAATGTTGTCTCAGAGCCTGAATTTGAATCATTGGGTCTTTCTCAAGCCAAGCATATTTTGGCTGAAAGGCTCAATATTCAAATCAATTTGCATATGCACGATGCATGTAGTTTCGCCGATCTATTAGATCCTGAGCAGTGTTTAAAGGTGCTCACTGAATTTTCAACCCGTATACAGGCCGTTAACTTAACCTGTTCAGGTTCAATGTTTATGAAATATTGGGCAGTTCCGCTGTTATTCCCTTATTTATACGCATTATTAACGGAACAGGTGAGTTTGCCTTGGGAATTGTCTGCGCTTTCAGTGCAAATAACATCGACTTGGTATTGGGATCGTCATTTAAATATTAAGCCCACCTCTTTAAAAAAGGATACGTGGTGGACACAACAGCAAACCTATAAAGCAACCATGCTGAGGATTTTTGATGATTTAAGTCAAGTGTTTGAGGTCATCAGTAAAGTCGCAAAAGTACAGAAGTTTTTGCTTTGGGAAAACACAGCGCTCAGAATTTTACAGTTCTATGACCTGATGCAGAAACAAAATGCATCTCAACAGACTTTGATAAAAATTTTGCAGCAACGCCAATTCTTATCAAATTTACCTGCCGAATATTTTGGCTTAAAACAAAATCCATTTCTTTTGTTAGAACAAAAACGAAAGTCAAACAGTGGAACTTACCTAAGGAAAAAGTGCTGTTTTTATTTTCAACTTCCTGAATCCAAACGTGAATATTGCAGCAGTTGCCCTTTAGCTAAAAAGGATCAAGAAAGAGATCAAAGTCCATGTCAGATCAATTAAATCGTTTATTTACACAGTATGCCAATATTGCCAGTTCGACCATTGGGCATGTTTTAGATACGGGTTATTTACCTGAAATTCATGCAGTTAATTCAGTTCAACATGTTGTAGGAAGGGTGCGGACGGTCACTTTAAATTCCATGAATGCCATGCTGCTACGCAATGCACTGTTAGAAAGCAAAGCAGGTGACGTACTGGTGATTGATGCGCGGAAACTGGGTTACCGTGCTTGTTGGGGAGAACAACGTCATCGTGCAGCGATTTACCATGAATTGGCTGCCATCATTGTTCTTGGTGCAGTCACTGATATTTGTGCTTTACGTGCCATGAAAGTTCCCGTATTTGCTCAAGCGGTGAGTTGTTTAACCACCCGAGCAGAAGGAAAAAGTCTGGTCGACTTTGACCAAGATATTCAATATTTTGATTCAATCATTTCAACAGGCGATTTGATCGTTGCTGATGCAGATGGCGTTTTCATTTTAAAACCTGAGGTGGCTGCACTCCATTCAGAAAAATTTCAACATATGGAACTTTTGGAACAACAAAAAAGAGAGCAGTTTTTTAGTCAGCATCCAACTGAACAGTATTATCACAGCATTTAAATATCGGTCTAAGACAAAAAGAAAGGACTTCTATGCAAACATTATCCTCAAGTCTTCCTCATTATTTTTCTTATGCAGAAAAAGGGATTTCCTATGCACTGCGTGCAGTGGTTTTACCTGAAGATTTTCCATTACTTTATAAATGGATGCATACACCTCATGTCATCCCGCAGTGGCAACTGAATAAACCCGAACTAGAGCTGGCTGTTTATTTTGAGAAGATGCTGATTGATGACCATCAACGTTTGTATATTATTCAAATTGAAGGGCAGGATGTGGGCTATTTAGAAATATACGAGGCTAAACGGGATCGGTTGTCCTTATATTATCCTGCATCAGAGCATGATTTAGGGTGGCATATCTTATTGGGCGAAGAAAGTGTGGTGGGAAAAGGACATTTTAAAGCTGTAATGCGCATGATGAGTTATTTTATTTTTGAGCATTCTCCAGCAGAGAAAATTGTAGGGGAGCCTGATGAGAGTGTGAAATCTTATGAATATGTTGCCCATGAGATTGCTTTTGAAGCCCAGAAAAAAATTCATATGTTAGAAAAAACAGCCATTTTATATCATTGTTTTAGAGACAAATTTTATGAGAGGTGCGGAGCATTAGCTCATTCATAGAAAAAAATAATAGGTACCTTAGAAATGTCTTCCATTCGGGAGACATTATTTAGCTTCTATTTTAAACAAAACTTAATCCCACAACTGTATTTAGAAACAGCCCATTAAATCCATCAAAAAATAAAAAATTGGAATAAAAGTTTTTACAATCGTAATAATAATGATTACTATTTGCACTAATATTAACACTTAATACTTGGAAATAAAAAATGCGCTTGTCACACTTTAGCCTTTGCCTGCTTACAACAGCAATTTGTACTCAACTTTATGCAAATGATTCCGTTGCGATAGGGGCTGAAACACAAAATGCCGAAGCGAAGCTCCCCACTCTGGTGATGACGGCAACACGAACACCAAAAAGTATTGCGGAAATTGCGGGGACTGTTCAAACCATTTCAGCAGATGAAATTGCACAACAGGCAGGAACAGGTCGTAAAGTTGCCGATGTTTTAGCGCAACTGGTACCTTCGCTCGCGCCAAGCAGCGGAACAAGCAGTAACTATGGTCAAACCATGCGTGGGCGTAATGTACTGGTGATGATTGATGGGGTATCTCAAACAGGATCTCGAGATGTAGCGCGTCAGCTTAATAGTATTAGCCCGAATATGATTGATCATATTGAAGTGGTTTCGGGCGCGACCAGTATTTATGGTTCTGGAGCAACTGGCGGTATTATTAACATTATTACTAAACGAGCAGATAAATCTGAACCTGTCAGTTTTCAGACCAAGTTGGGTGTAACCGCTGCCGATAATTTCCGTAGTGATAGTTTGGCTTATCAAGTTGGACAGACCGCTTCTTTTGCCACTGACAAAGTAGATGGCTTTCTAGGTGTAGACTATACCAGCCGTGGTTCACAGTTTGATGGTCGAGGAGATCGTATTTCATTAAGCCCGTGGCAGGGCAGCACGATGGATACCGATACCATTGATGTCAATGGACGATTGAATTTTAATCTGACTGATAGCCAAAGTTTAAGTTTTGGTGCGCAATATTATAAAGATGAACAAGATACTGAATATGGTCCTGATTATTCTTATCTACAGACAAAAACAGAACCTTCTTTAAAAGCAATTAAGGGCTGGAGCCTAGACAAGCAACCATTCACCGAACGCTATGCTTTTAATACACAATATCAAAATCAGGATTTTTTAGGACAGATTTTGAATGTAGAAGCCTACTATCGAAATGAAAAATCTAGATTTGTCCCTTATGGTTATTCGAAAGATGGCGTAAGTGTTAAACAAAGTCAGTCCAATGTGGACTATGCGGGGATTCGCTCGACCTTACAATCCGATTTGAAAGTGGCAGATCGTGAGTTAAAACTGACTTATGGTTTGGACTATGACTGGGAAAAAGATCATCAGTGGGCAGACTTTTATCTGCCTAGCAACACAGGTTTGGTTTACACCCCAACAGGCGAAACACAAGGTTCAGGACCAGATACTCAAATTCAGAATATCGGGACTTTTTTACAAGGAGATTATGCTTTAACTGATCGCCTTAACATTCAGGCTGGTGTGCGTTATCAATATGTCCAAGCGGATACCGATAGTTATTTAACAGCACGTAAGCCTTATACCTTAATGGCAGCAGATTCGACAGATTCAGATAAATTTCTGTTCAATTTAGGGACTGTTTACAAACTGACAGATGCACAACAACTTTATGCCAATTTCTCTCAAGGCTATAGTTATCCAGATGTGCAACGCGTATTACGTGATGTCGCAGCATATACCTTAACAACTTCTGGTATTGAGCCAATTACGGTAAATAGCTATGAATTAGGTTGGCGTTTAAATCAAGATTCAGGCTTAAATTTAGGTTTATCAGGCTTTTACAATACCTCAGATAAAGTTGTTCAATTTAACTCTGACCGATCTGTCAATGTAGTCGATACCGATCAACGCATTTATGGTGCAGAAGCCACTGTGAGTTATCCATTTATGGACAACTATAAAATGGGGGGAACTTTGGGTTATACACGTGGTCAGTACAAAGATGCAGCGGATAATTGGCATGAGTTAAATGCTTTTGCAGTTTCACCAATGAAAGGTACGTTATTTGCAGAATGGAGCAATGCTGAAGGTTATGGTGTACGTGCTCAGATATTAGCCATTAAAGGGACAGACAAAGCTTATAAAGATGATCTGGCGTTAAAAGCAGCAGGAATCACAGATAGTAACAGTGCGGCAGAGATTAAAGGCTATACCACCATGGATGTGTTGGCACATTTCCCAGTGGCAAAAGGTCGAGTCGATTTCGGAGTTTATAACGTATGGGATAACCAATATAAAACCGTATTTGCTCAACAAGCTGCGGTGACGAATGCCAATTCACTTTTAGCAATTCCTGCGGAAGGACGAACCTTTGCGCTAAGTTATACTTTTAAATATTGATTTGAATGCAAAAGTGCCCGTAATGATTTATGGGTACTTTCTAAAACATCCGTAGATAATTTGTATGCTTGGATCAAACGTTAAGATCTACAACCAATCCAGCCAACAGATTGAATGATCCAATTGCAGAATTAGCAAAGTTAAAAATAGAGTTGCAACGGGTTACTGAAGAAAGGGACATTCTAAAAAAGCCGCAGTGTACTTCGCAAGTCATTCCGAATGAAGTATGCATTTATTCGAGACAAGCAGTATGTACGGTCTATTGGTTGTTTATGTACAAAAAGATATTTCCAAGGGCTGAACAAGAGCAGTCATGTTTTGATCGCAAAATGGTCGCAAATTTAAAAAGGGGGAGTTTTCTAATATGGCTTTTTTGAATGGGGGGAATTCTGATGAATAATAATTTTATTAAAAATCAAAAAGAAAAAGCGCTTACCTTTCGATAAGCGCCTTTCAAATTTTGGAGCGGGAAACGAGACTCGAACTCGCGACCCCAACCTTGGCAAGGTTGTGCTCTACCAACTGAGCTATTCCCGCAATATGGATGTGCATTATAGAGAGTTTAATTTGACTGTCAACTCTCTACGCATGTGACTGCTGAATTAATCAGCACGTCTCCAAACTGTACCTTGACGTGTATCTTCTAAAACCACACCTTGGTCCAATAATGACTGACGAATGCCATCGGCTTTTGCAAAGTCCTTAGCTTTCTTTGCATCTTGACGTTGTTGAATAAGGTCTTCAATGTCCGCTTCAGATAAACCCAGAACTTCTTGTCCAATATCAGATTTTAAAAAGTCTTCAACATCATGCTGTACGATGCCAAGAATATTGGTCAAATGGCGTAAAGTAGAATAGTAAACAGCAGCTTGTTCAGCATTGTCTTCTTTCACTGAACGGTTCAGTTCTTTGTTAATCTCAAACAACACTGCAATTGCTTCGGCAGTATTGAAATCATCACGCATTGCAGCATTAAAACGTTCAACTAGGTTGCCATCTAAGTGCTCTATAACATTCGTGCCATAAACTTGTTGGTAGGCTTTGAATGAATGATAGAAACGGCTTAATGTAGTTTTAGCTTCTTTTAACGCAACATCCGAGAAGTTGACTGGACTACGATAATGTGAAGACACGATAAAGTAACGAATCACTTCAGGATGGAATTTATCCATTACATCACGGATGGTGAAGAAGTTGCCTAAAGACTTCGACATTTTTTCGCCATCAACGTTAATAAAGCCCACGTGCATCCAATAATTGACATATTGTTCGCCTGTAGATGCTTCGCTTTGTGCAATTTCATTTTCATGGTGAGGGAACATTAAGTCTGAACCACCACCATGGATATCAAAATGGTTGCCTAGGCAGCACGTCGACATAGCAGAACATTCAATATGCCAACCCGGACGGCCATTACCCCATGGTGAAGCCCATGCAGGTTCATTTTCTTTAGCATGTTTCCAAAGCACAAAGTCAAACGGATGTTTTTTCTCAACTTCCACATCAACACGGTCCGATGCACCTGCTTGCATATCTTCCAGTTTACGACCTGAAAGGCGACCATATTTGGCAAATTTTTCTACTTGGAAATATACATCGCCATTGTTTGCAGGGTAGGCAGTACCTTTGTCGACCAAATTGCCAATCATGCTTTGCATTTGGTCAATATATTCTGTCGCGCGCGGTGCTTCATCAGGGTGTAAGCAGCCTAAATTTTCCGCATCTTCATTCATGGCTTGAATAAAGCGATCGGTGAGTGCAGTAATCGTTTCGCCATTTTCATTGGCGCGTTTAATAATTTTGTCGTCAATATCGGTAATGTTACGAACGTATTTGACGTTCCAGCCCTGACTGCGCAAAAAACGAATGATATAGTCGAATGCAACCATCACACGTGCGTGTCCGATATGACAGTAGTCATACACGGTCATGCCGCAGACATACATATCGATATGACCTTCTTTACGTGGTACAAATTCTACTTTTTTACGTTGCTCTGAATTGTAAAGAACAAAAGGCTGCATAGGGCTTACATATTGCGATAACAAAAAGATTTCTCATGATAACGTAAGGTCCATGATTCACAAAGTTTTATACGTTATTTTTATAAGCAAGTGAAAAGTTATACATTTAGAAACGTTGCATTTGCATAGATATGATAAAATTGCGAAAATTATTTTTTACTTGAGACTGGGGTTGATCATTATTTAAATAATGATGAATTGCCCTGAAATCAACTCTTATCGAGTTTAAGGTTGCCAACGTTGAATTTACAAGCCATGCCGAATCCAATCGATTTTCAGAAAGCCGCATTAGAAACTTTGCGCATTGAAGAACAAGCTTTAGGTGTATTAGCAACGCAAATAGATGAGCGTTTCAGTTATGCCTGCGAAATTATCTTGCAGTGCAAAGGGCGCTTAGTGGTAACAGGTATGGGTAAATCAGGGCATATTGGCCGTAAAATGGCGGCTACATTTGCTTCTACAGGCACACCTTCATTCTTCATGCATCCTGGCGAAGCTGGGCATGGCGATTTAGGTATGTTGGTTCGTGGTGATGTACTGATTGCAATTTCAAACTCTGGTAAGAGTGATGAAATTATGATGTTGATGCCATTAATTAAGCACTTGGAAGTTCCTTTAATTACCATCAGTGCGGATGATACTGGCCCAATGCCACAAAATGCCGATGTGGCACTTACTCTTGGCAATATTCAAGAAGCTTGTCCATTAGGTCTTGCGCCAACTTCAAGTACCACAGCAACCTTGGCTTTGGGTGATGCTTTGGCCGTGGCTTTATTGGAAGCACGTGGTTTCACTGCGGATGATTTTGCGCGTTCACATCCAGCTGGTGCTTTAGGTAAACGTCTGTTGTTACATGTAAAACACTTAATGCACACGGGTGCAGAACTACCAAAAGTTGCACCTGAAACGCCAATGAATAAAGTGCTCTATGAAATTTCAAATAAGCGTTTGGGTTTAACCACTGTTGTAGATAGTGAAGATCGTTTATTGGGGATTTTCACTGATGGTGATTTACGCCGTTTAATCGATAAACAGCAAGGTTTCGATGTGAACTTGCCAGTTTCAGAAGTGATGATTCAAAACCCAGCAACGATTTCTCAAGAAGCACGTGCTGTAAAAGCTTTAGAAAAATTACGCGACAAAAAAATCAATCAATTTGTAGTTGTGGATGATGCCAATAAAGTCATTGGTGTAATTAGCATGCATGACTTAATTCAAGCAGGGGTAAATTAATCCATGGCATCTTATGTTTTATTAGAACAAGCACGTCATATTCAAGCGCTCGTATTAGATGTCGATGGTATTTTAAGTGATGGTTTTGTGACTTTAACCAATACAGGGGATGAAATTAAATCCTTTGATATTCGTGATGGTTTAGGCATGAAACTGGTACAAAAGTCTGGCGTGAAAGTGATTATTATTACAGGTCGTAAAAGTAATATCGTTGAAAAGCGTATGTCAGATTTAGGTGTAGACTTGGTTTTTCAAGGGCGTGAAGATAAAGGTGTGGCTTTACGTGAAGCGTGTGCGCAACTCAATCTTTCACCAGATGATTGTTTATATATGGGCGATGATTGGCCTGACCTTTCAGCTTTTGCGATTGCGGGGATGAAAGTCACTGTGCCGAATGGTCATGTTGAAGTGCGTCGTCGCGCTGATTTGGTCACACAAGCGATGGGTGGTCGTGGTGCAGTTCGTGAAGTCTGCGACATGCTGCTCATGGCAAAAGGGACTTACCAAGAGCTACTTGAAAAATTTATTACAATCCCGCATTAATGCTTATATACGTACATAATTGTTTTTAGTGAAGAACCACACTTATGGATACCAAAGTTTTATATATCACGGCGATTGCAATTGCTGCTGTAAGTGGTGGTTATTACTATTACAGTGGTAAAGGGAATAAATTAGAAACTGAATCTGCGCGAAGTATGACCTATTCCGCAGAAAAAATTAATCTAACCCAAACCGATGATGCAGGGAATTTATATATTCGTGCTCAAGTTGATCGACTTGAACAGGATATGCAAAAGCAAACCACTAAACTCGAGAACTTGAACGCTTCAATGTATAAAGACGGCGCTGTAAATGCGACTTTTTTTGCTAAGCAAGCGAACGGTTATGAAGACAATAAAAAAGTTGTTTTGTCTCAGCAGGTGGTTGCTACCAAGTTGCTCGATCAAGGGCAGGGGAAAATGCAGTTTTTAACTGATGAGCTGACGGCATTCCCACAAACCCGTGTAATAGAAACAAACCGTCAAGTGACCGTGCAATCTCCACAAGCAGAGTTTGTCAGTCAGGGGTTAAAAGCCAATTTAAATGATGGTCAATACGAATTTTTTAATATTCGAGGAAAGTATGAACCAAAATCTTAAGTTTCAAGCTTATAAAGCTTTCCTTAAAAAAGCAGTTGTACTTGGTTTAGGAATTATTGCGGCATCTTCTGCTTTTGCAATTCCTTCGGATCGCAATCAGCCCATTTCTTTGGTGGCAGACCGTGCGACTTTTAATGAAAAAACTGGGGTAACCACTTACTCTGGCAATGTGATTATTGAACAAGGCACCATGCGTTTACAAGCAAACTCAATTGTTGCCAATCTGAATCAGAAAAAACAGATCAGTTCAATTACTGCAACGGGAGGACCTGCGCGTTTTCAGCAGCAATTAGATGCCAATAAAGGCTTAGCAAAAGGTCAGGCACAGAAAATTGTTTATAACGCGGACACGGGTATTATTACCATGTCTGGCAGTGCAATGCTGGAGCAAAATGGTGCAAGTATCCGTGGTAATACTTTAAAATACAGCATGAACAAAGGTGATATTGAAGCGACAGGAACACCAAATAGTGCGGGTTCATCGTCTGGTCGTGTACAAATTGTGATTCCGCCTTCAAGTACTAAATCCTTCCCAGGAGCGCGTGATTAATGGATCAGGTTGAGACTGCGACACAAACCCTTTGTATTAAGCACCTCGCGAAGAACTATAGTAAGCGCTGGGTAGTAAAAGACGTTTCCTTTAGCATGCAAAGTGGACAAATTGTAGGTTTGCTGGGTCCAAATGGCGCGGGTAAAACCACCAGCTTCTATATGGTGGTTGGACTGGTGCGCATGGACAAAGGTGAGATTCATCTGGATGATCTAGATATGTCTGACCTAGCCATGCATGAGCGTGCGCGTAAAGGAATTGGTTATTTGCCGCAAGAAGCCTCTATTTTTAGAAAATTGACGATTTCTGAAAATATTATGGCAATTTTAGAGACCCGCAAAGATATCAATAAGCAGCAACGTCAACAGCGTTTGACTGAGTTATTGGCGGATTTTAAAATTACCCATATTAAAGACTCGTTAGGCATGAGTGTTTCGGGTGGTGAGCGCCGTCGTGCAGAAATTGCGCGTGCCTTAGCCGCAGATCCTAAATTTATGCTGTTAGATGAGCCATTTGCAGGAGTCGATCCAATTTCTGTAAATGACATTAAAGACATTATCCGTACACTTAAAGATCGTGGCATTGGTGTGCTAATTACAGACCATAACGTGCGTGAAACATTGGCGATTTGTGAGCGTGCGTATATTGTCAGTGAAGGTGCGGTTATTGCTGAAGGCACACCACAAGAAATTCTAGAAAATGAAACAGTCCGTCAGGTGTATTTGGGCGAAGATTTTACCGTCTAAAATACCAGAGATTGATGTATTTCAAAATTAACCTCCATATTCTTTCTGGTTATGGAGGTTTTTTATTGCCCTTGGTTTAAGTTGTTTATTGAAACACGTTACAATTATTCTATTCCTGTCAGTTATCTTTGAATATGCCTTTCACCATTGCAGCCCAAGTCAGTTATGAAGAAGAAATAAAGAAAAGCCGTTTCCAAGCCATTGCCATTCCTGTCGAAAATGAAGAGGCTGTAAAAACTTTTCTTGAAGAAAACAAAGATATCACTACGACCCATCAATGTTGGGCTTGGAAGATTGGTCATCAGGTTCGCTTTAATGATGATGGGGAACCCTCAGGTACGGCGGGGCGCCCTATATTGGCCACCATAGAAGGCAATGAGCTGACGAATGTACTGGTGCTCGTAAACCGTTGGTATGGCGGGGTAAAGTTGGGCACAGGTGGCTTGGTACGCGCATATGGCGGTAGTGCAGGGCAATGTCTACTTCTGGCAGAGAAAATTGAGTTAATCGAAAAGAAAATGGCATCTTTTAGTTGTCAGTTTTCGGAGTGGTCGATTTTTCAGTATGAAATGCAACATCAGGGAATCGACTTTCAAGAACAATACACCGCAGAGGGTGTTGATGTTGAGTTACAGTTGCAAGTCCATCAAATTCCAGAATTAGCCGATAAGATTCGTGATGTTACACGTGGTCGTGAACAACTGAAATTAGTGGAAGAGCAGCATGACTGAACAAGATCCTTTACTTAAATATCGTGAACAGCATAAACACCGACTCAATTATATGCCTTGGCTCTACTGGACTTTAAAGCCGAAACATCGTGCATGGGCGGAACAATGGCAAAATGAATATCAACAATATTTAAGAGAAATGGAAACGGTAGAGATTGGCAAGAACTGTTTTATTTCACCATTGGCCCATATTTTTGCAGAGCGTGGGCGTACCATCAAAATTGGAGACAATTGCTTTATTGCCGCAGATTGCACCTTGCATGGACCACTGGACATTGGCAATGAAGTTGCCATTAATCATCACTGTATTTTAGATGGTGGGCGGGTCGGGATTAAACTGCATGATCAAGTACGCATAGCAGCCTATAGCCACTTATATGCTTTTGATCACGGTATGCAGTTAGACCAACCAATTTATCAACAACCTGTGCGCTCACAAGGAATTGAAATTGGGCGTGATGTTTGGTTGGGCGCACATGTCGGTGTCAAGGATGGGGTGAAAATAGCAGATCATGCAATTGTTGGAATGCAAAGTATGGTCACCAAAGATGTGGGTGAAAAAGAGATTGTGGCAGGTAATCCAGCACGCTTTATTCGTTACCGTGAATAGAATAATTGTATATTTTTCATCACTCTCGGTTACACAAAAGATGCCAACTCATCACTAGATGTGCTAAGTTTAGAGACAACAACTAGACCTATAGTCCCCAGAGACTAATTGAGAGGCGAACAATGAAACGGGTAATAGCGTGTATAGATTCTTCTCCCTGCATCAATGCTGTCGCAGAAGCAGCAGCTTGGATTGCAAAGCAAACACAACGCGAACTCGTGTTATTACAAGTGCTAGATTACTATCCTGCCAGTTATCATTTAGGTGAAATTAGTGGGGTAATCGGTTTTGAAAGTAATGCAATGCTCTTAAAAGAGCTGGCAGAACTTGAACAAAAGCAAAGTCAATTAGCCCTAGATTATAGCAATAACCTACTCAACCATATTTCTGAAATGGTGAAGGAAAAATATGGCTTAGATGCAACGCATATTCAGGAAAAAGGTGACTTTCTAGAACAAAGTTTTCATGTGCTTAAAGAAGATGATATTGCCGTGATTGGTCGGGTAGGTGAGCGCTCTGCCGAGCGTAACAAACCCATTGGTGGTAATGTTGAAAACTTTATTCGTGGCGTTAACAGCACTGTACTGACAGTTGGTGAGAAATTTGTTCCACCTACGCGTTTTATTTTTGCCTATGAATATTCACCGACCTGTATCAAGATGATGCACAGAATTGCTCAGAGTGATCTATTACGCCTATTACAGTGTCATTTGCTTTACATCGGCGATCATCCTGAAATCTTAAATGAACCATCGCAGTTCTTAAGAGATGCTGGTTTAGATGTCGTGGTTGAATACCGTTATGGTGATGTTTCTGAAAACATCTTGGAATATCAGCGAGAACATGATATTAAATTAGTAGTCATGGGGGCTTTTAGCCACAGTAAAATTCACCAATTCTTTTTGGGAAGCATTACCACTACGATATTTAGGAATTCAACAGTTCCACTCTTGGTCGCAAAATAAAGAACTTCGAGTGGACTAGCCTAATGTATAGTTATCCGCATTATATGTGGATAACTATATGGACAATACTTATAAATACTTGTATTTTAACATAAAAATGCAATAGAGTGTTTTTTGTGCTTTGTTGGCTATTTTACAATCGCAATAGCAAAACCATCATGACCTTTACTGCCAACCGTTTGTAGTGCTGTACAAGACAATAATCTTGGGTGGTTTTGCAAGCGCGCAAAAGTTTCCCGAATGCCTTCAATGCTCGGCTTGTGATTATCGGGATTCACGATATCACCAGCACGAATCACGTTATCGAGCACAATAATTGTACCTGAGTGAGATAAGTCTAAACTGAGTTCCAAGTATTCAGGATAGCTTTGTTTATCGGCATCAATAAAAATAAAATCAAAAGGTTCAAAATCAGCAGGGAGTGCTTTGAGTACATCTGCTGCACGCCCAACTTTAAGTTCAATGGTTTGTGGTAGTTTGGCGCGGTCAATATTTTCTTGACCCAGTGCAGCATGCGTATCACGTCCCTCAATGGTAAGAATATAACCATCTTCAGGCAGGGCACGAGCTAACCACATGGTACTGTAAGCTGCAAATGTGCCGAGTTCCAGTACACGTTTACACTGATTCATTTGAATCAGCATTTGCAACAGCATGCCTTGATTTGGAGCGACAGCAAGATGGTCAGGAAAACCTTTTTGAGCCGTGTTTTCAAGTGTTTGTATCAGAATAGGGTCTTCAGGAATTAAATGTGTATCGATAAAATTATCAATCTCTGACCACATTTCTTGCATAATCTTAGCGCCTAAATATCGAATCAGTGCATTTTAAACATTTCTAGACAGAGTTCAATTCTCTCAGAATATTAATCACTGAAAATAAAAAACAGAGGTAGGTAGACCTCTGTCATGGAATGCGTGTTAATAATTACACATGGATGAGGAGCGACTTAAATCTGGCCCCCAAGTGCGGAAGCCTTGAGTATCAATATGAATTTGCCCTGAAGCATACAAGCCTAAGCCCATATTGAGGCTTTGCCCATATTGTTCCCAGAACTGACACAGCTTAAATTTGGTATTTTCAATAAAAGCATAATCTTCTGGTTGCGGATATTCAGGCCCAATACGGAAGTCGATGGCAGAATTAAACAAGTGGCGTGAGGAGCTTGCGCCACCAGCACATTGGTTTAGCGTTAAGTCGCGGTAAACGGATGTGACTTCAAAGTCGGTTAATACTTTGGACGCTACCAGGTATTTAAAGACTTTAAGTGTTGGTACCTGATTTGCCCATAACTCACGTGTAGGGATCATGTATTGCGAACGACCACATTTTTGCCAATCGCGGGCGGTTCGTAATAACTCAAACGTGGGAATAATATTACCGACATTATTTTTTTCTAGAAAAACTTCGTATTCACGTACGCGTCGTAAGTTATCGCTAGCAGCAACCCAACTGTTGTAGGTATATGGAATAATTTTAGGGGGAATTGGACGTTCAACAATTACGCGTTCTTGAGGTATGAAAATCCGTTTTCCATGAGGTGCGCCTTGCCCAGATTTATGAGGAGATGAACTACATCCGATCATAACCAAAGGGATTATACTCAAGCTGAGCACACCCTTGAAAAAATGCTTCATGTATGAAAATCAAATGCTTAGAAATATAGCTGCTTATTTTAATCGAAAAGGGATGTATAAATTTGGAAATTTTGCAATCAAATGTGTGTTTTTGGTATAAAAAAAGATCAGCAACTGCTGATCTTTTTTAATGGCTTATTTTTCAAGATATTGTAACTTGTCTGCTTTACCATTCCATTCTTCACGGTCAGCAGGTTGGTCACCAATTTGAGTAATGTTTGGCCATTTTTCAGCAAGTTCTGCATTTAGCTCGATAAATACTTCTTGACCTTCTGGCAGTTCATCTTCAGAGAAAATTGCATTTGCAGGGCATTCTGGTTCGCACAGTGCACAGTCGATACATTCATCTGGGTTAATCACCAAGAAGTTAGGACCTTCGTAGAAACAGTCAACAGGGCAAACTTCTACACAGTCTTGATATTTACATTTAATACAGTTTTCAGTGACAACAAAGGTCATGGCGACAGCTACCTAAAAAATATGGTTTTAATTACTCATGCGGTATTTTAGGCAAAAATGGGGATAACTAACAATTGCTTTTATTGATATTTGTTATTCAAATGCGTGAAATAAGGATATATCAATGAAATTTATCGAAATTCAGACCTATTTGTATGCCCATTTTATAGAAAAATAGAGTCTTAATAAATTATAAAAAACAAATACTTAGATTGATATTCTATCAGTGTGGTAGGGTGCAGGTCTGTATAGAGCCGTATAAGTTCAAGATAAACATTGTTCTATGAAATTTCGTGTCCAGATGCATAAACTTCAGTCATTTTGGCAGTCGCATGACCTGTAAGTGGTTGTGCTGAGTTGTCTGCTTTCTTAAGTATGAAGGTAAAAACGGCTTGAACTTCATGAAAGGTAGGAATTTATGGTCCCTTCAAATTCAGGGAAACATTCTATATTTTGGCAGTAGCTAGAAACTGGTGTGATAAATACGGGTGATCCATGTGAGTCCAGTGTTCCTTATTATTTTGAAAGCTCGCTCCCAACTTTTTGGCGTCAGTAAATATTGAATGGACTTAAAATATTATCTTTGTATTGGTTTAAAAATTTTAATGGCGCTATGGGTGGATCAGTGGAATACGTATTTCTCTGCAACCTGAAAGTGGTTTGTGTGAAAAAATGAGTAATATTCAACATATTTAAATTAATTTGTAAAAAAACACACTTATTTTTAAAAAATGATACATTAAGCAATAGATATCAAAAAAATGTTGATTATTATAGCTTTTTTAAAATACTGGGGATTTCATTATGCGTAAAATTTTTTTTTATCCTTTTTTATCCTAACTAGCGTCATTACAAACAATACTTATGCATCAGAAGACCAAATTTCTTCTTTAATTTTAAAAGTTAATGCCAAATCAAACAATAATGCCGAAATTGACTTCATGGAGAATAAGTTACTTGGGCGTGCGAGCTGGAAAATAAAGTGTCAGTACAAAGTATTTGAGGACATGAGAGCCTGTGTTATGAGTAAAGGGCCTATTTCTATTCTGCGTGTTAATCATCAATATATTGTGAATGTTGGTGAAAAGAATTTAAAGGATAATCCAGCTTTTATTCATATAGATAACAATGAAATTCTTCAAGAGCGTGAAGGCTTATTTAGAAACGGTTCTGAATTGATTAAACAATTTAAACGTGGAAATTATGCTTTTACCCGATTCCAAAATAATAAAAAACAACTGATAGAGAATAAAATTTCATTGGATGGCTTTACTGATGCATTTAATGATATGGAAGCTCAATTTTCCAAATTAGGCAATGATAAAAATTATAGCTTCTAATTATGGCGCTACGGAGTATCTATGAATGATTGTATTCCTCTAGATATTTCGTAGCGTTTGAACTTTACATTCTAATCAAAACTACTTAATGAGCTTTCACACCCAATCATCAACTTAGTTCTCTATAAAAAAATAGTCGCTAAATTTAAGGACATCTTTGTGGTGAAAATAGAGCCATGATTTCATTTTTTGATTTTCATTCAATGATTGATCATTAATTATAATAATATGCTTTTGAGGCTGGATTAAATGTCGTATTCCAAGAATAAAGCTGGTATTTGAACGAGTAAATTTTTGGTTTATTGTCTGAAATTTCATCGATATGTCATGAAAAATAGTCGTCTATTTTAATAAAACCTCATATATGACATTAAGAATCTTTATTGATGCTCGACCTGTATCCTTACTGAATGGAAGCAATTTTAGTTTTTACGGTGTCATGGTGTTGAATGATTTTTGCAAGTTTAGCTACTGCTTGTTCCATTTGCGAAACATCAAAGTCTCCCAATCCAAGAATGAGTCCAGAACGTTTCGTTTGATTTGAATACGTGGGTGAAACAGCTTTAATGGATATCCCAGCCTCAAGTGCTGTTTGGGCAATTGTGAGGTCATTTAAATGATCGGCTAACCACAGCAACATATGCATACCCTGATCGCCAGATTGTAAAAAACCAAGGTGTTTTGGAATATAGCGTTCTACCAGATCGATTAATTGCAGACGATTTTCTGCATAAACTTTTCGGATACGCCGAATATGTCGTTCTAAATGACCTTCTTGAATAAAGGCTGCCAATACATGTTGATCTGCTGAAGGTGGGTGACGGTCAATCAATGCTCTTAGCCCACAAAATGGGGCAACCAGCTTTTTAGGCAAAATGGCATAACCTAAACGTAAGGATGGAAACAGGACTTTACTGAATGTTCCTAAATAGATGACCTGATCAGTTCCCATTCCTTGTAGTGCTGGAAAAGGTTGACCACTGTAGCGAAGTTCGCTGTCGTAATCATCTTCAATTATCCAAGCATCCTGTTGTTTTGCCCATGCGAGTAATTCAGTTCGTCTTGCTAGGCTCATGGGCATACCCATAGGATATTGATGCGAAGGGGTGACAAATGCGGCACGTGCATGTTCAGCAAGCGCTCGACCGATATTGACTTGAATACCTTCTTCATCAACAGGTACGCGTACGATTTTTAAATGATGTAATGAATGCTCAAGTATGGCTGTAGTCCCCCGATAAGCGGGATCTTCGACCCAAACCATATCATTGGCATTGAATAAAATTTGACTGCAAATATATAGTGCTTGTTGGATTCCGCTAGTAATCACAATTTGTTCAGGCTCACAATGCACAGAACGCGAGCGCCGAACATAATCAGCAATGGCGATACGTAGAGACAAGATGCCTTGAGGATCATCATAACCTGAGGGGGCTGCAATGCCACGAGCACGGTACTGATTTCCATATTTCCGCCACATCTCATTCGGTTGAGTACGGCCTATGGGCACAGAAACGGCAAAAGGCCGATGCGGTAAGGGTCTAAATTCTTTGAGTATTTCAGAAAATGCTTGTGCGGCTACTGTAAGCGGGATGTCGGTTTCTTGTTTTTCTCTTTTTAAAGTCGCTGTAGTCGAATGGTTTAAAGTCTGTGAAACAAAAGTTCCTTTTCGGGCATGAGATTCAAATACACCTTCTGCGATAAGTTGCTCATAAGCTTCAATCACGGTACCTCGGGCAACATTTAATGTTTGTGCTAGCCCGCGGGAGGAAGGTAAGGCATCACCAGATTGTAAATCACCCCGTTGAACGGCTGCTCGGAAGATGTGAATGAGTTGAGTACTGATCTGGCCATTGGCCTTGTTCAGTTTGGTCATAGAGGGGAGATCTATTACTTTTGTCATTCTTGCCATAATTCTGGTCTACTAAAATTTAGATAAACTGGTTCTTTTTTATAATCCAATTAAAACTGAAAATTTACAACATGTAAGACAAATTAAGATTTGGAAAATAATAGGAGCCATAGACCATGTACGTCCCCGCAGAATTTGAAGAAACCAATATAGAAGTCATGCATGAACTCATACAACAATATCCTTTAGGAATTTTGCTGACGCATGGACAGCGTGGTTTAGATGCAAATCATCTACCTTTTGAACTTGATGCTGAAGTGACTGAATTGGGCGTACTGCATGCACATGTAGCAAGAAAAAATCCAGTTTGGCAAGATGTTCAAGATGGTGATGAAGTGCTAGTGGTATTTCGAGCAGGTGATGCCTATATTTCGCCACAATGGTATCCGAGCAAACAAGAGCATCATCAACAAGTGCCCACTTGGAACTATCGAGTAATTCATGCCTATGGAAAAGTTAAAATACGTGATGATGAGCGTTATGTACGTGGAGTGGTGGCACGTTTAACCCGTACCCATGAAGCCATGCAAGCTGAACCATGGAAAATGTCGGATGCGCCAAAAAATTATATCGAGCCAATGTTAAAAGCCATCGTGGGGATAGAGATTGAAATTACCAAAATTCAGGGTAAATCAAAATTAGGTCAGAACAAAGAGCATCGAGACGTTATTGCTGTCGCCAAGGCATTATCTGATACAGGTAAGCAGGAGATAAGCGAAGCAATGCACCAAGTGGCAGCATCTAAGAAATCAGCTTTAGAGGTAGATGAAACATGCCGTGGTTAAAGCCAGTCACCCTAGTGGGTAAAAACATTAAATTGGAACCCTTAAGTTTAGAGCATGAATTAGCACTGAAAGAAGCTGTGTGTGATGGTGAACTCTGGAAACTTTGGTATACCTTTATTCCTAAACCTGAACTTATGCTTAACGAGATACAAAGACGACTTGAATTGCAGCACAAGGGAAGTATGTTGCCCTTTGTGGTGATTGAACAGCACAGTGGTCGGATCCTTGGCATGACCACTTATATGAATGTGGTTGCTGAACATCGTCGCGTGGAAATTGGTTCAACATGGTATAGACAATCTGTGCAGCGGAGTCATGTGAATACGGAGGCGAAGCACTTGTTGCTTACGCATGCATTTGAAGTATTAAACTGTATTGCTGTTGAGTTCAGAACATCGTCCTTTAATTTGAAAAGTCGTGCTGCAATTGAACGCTTAGGAGCAAAATTAGATGGCGTGTTAAGAAATCATCAAATTGTGCAGGATGATATTTTACGTGATACCTATGTATATAGTATTTTGAAAAATGAATGGCCCGCTGTGCAGCAAAATTTAGCGTGGAAACTTGAGCAATCTCGATGAGTGAAGTGATACTCAAAATGAAAAGGTCGGTGATATTCAACCGACCTTTTTTTAAAGCTTAACTTTCTAATTGTTCTTTGAGTTGATACAAATGCTGTAAAGCTTCACGTGGGGTTAGGTTATCGACATCTAACGCTTTTAAAATTTCAAGCGCAGGAGATACTTTTTCCACTTCAACCACACGTTCGATAATGTTAGGTTCTGCTTGTACGGCAGGTGCAAATAAATCACGTTGCACCGCCGTATTGACGTGCTGTTGCTGTTGGCGCTCTAAAATTTTTAAACGGTTTTGCGCTTCTTTAATCACATTCGCAGGAATACCCGCTAATTTTGCGACTTGTAGACCATGACTCTGACTGGCAGGACCTTGTTGTACTTTATGCAGCAAAATCAAATTGCCATTCAGTTCTTTGGCACTGACATGATAATTGTAAATACCTGATTCTTTACTCAACTCAGTCAGTTCAAAATAATGGGTGGCAAACAAGCATAAACATTTCACCCGTTTGCTCAGGTCTAAAACACAAGCCCAAGCCAAGGACAAGCCATCATAGGTACTGGTTCCACGACCCACTTCATCCATGAGCACCAAGGACTGATTGGTGGCATGATGCAGAATTTGCGAAGTTTCGGTCATTTCCACCATAAAGGTCGATTTGCCTGTCGATAAATCATCGGCAGAACCAATACGGGTAAAAATACGGTCAATCGGACCTAGCGTAGCGGACTGTGCAGGGACAAAACTACCACAATAAGCCAGTAAACTAATGAGTGCGGTTTGACGCATAAAGGTCGATTTACCGCCCATGTTAGGGCCAGTAATAATCGCCATGCGGTGTGCATAATCCAGATGCGTATCATTTGGGGTAAATGCAGTTTTACTTAATGCCTCTACCACGGGATGACGACCTGCCATAATCTTAATGCCCGTTTCTGGACTAAATTCAGGTCGAGACCAGTTTCTTAAACGGGCTTGATGGGCAAAGTTACTGAGCAAATCAATTTGAGCGATGGCAGCACTCATCATTTGCAAAGCTGCAATATCTTGACGAAGCTCATCTAAAAGCATTTCAAACAGCATTTTCTCGCGCGCTAATGCACGAGATTCACTGGATAACACTTTATCTTCAAAACTTTTCAGTTCTGGCGTGATATAGCGTTCGGCATTTTTGAGGGTCTGACGGCGAATATAGTGCTCAGGTGCTTGTTCTGCTTGGGCACGAGTCAATTCAATGTAATAGCCACTGACACGGTTGTAGCCGATTTTCAGGGTAGGAATACCAGATTGTTCGCGTTCTTTAATTTCCAGATCGATCAGGAACTGCCCAGCATGGTCACGAATTTTGCGTAATTCATCCAGTTCACTGTCAAAACCTTCTGCTATGACATTGCCATCACGTAATAGCACAGGTGGATTTTCGATAATTGCTGCAAGGAGGCGCTGGTATAAACCATTAAAGTCACCTAATTCCTCATTGAGTTGTTGAATCAACTGAGATTCTTGGTTTGCAACAATTGGGTTGAGTGCATGGCGTAAAAATGGCAGTTGAGCACTCGCTTGGCGTAATTGTACCAAGTCGCGTGGACGCGCGCTTCCGAGAGCAACACGGCTAAGCACGCGTTCAATGTCCCCAATTTCTTTCAGGACTAATCGAATAGGAGCTTCATGATAGCCATCAATGAAAGCCTGAATGGCATCAAGACGTGCATCGAGTAAGGCGGTATCCCGCAGCGGTTGCATGAGGGTGCGGCTTAATAACCGACTGCCCATCGCGGTTTGGCAATCATTGATGAGTTGAAATAATGACGTTCCATGTTCGAATAAAGGATCTACAATTTCTAAGTTACGACGTGTAACAGGATCAAGGGCAATAAAGTCACTGCTTTGTTCTAGCTGAATACTACGGATATGCGGCAGCGCAGTTTTTTGTGTGTCTTTGGCATAATGAATCAGCGCTGCTGCCGCAGCTTTTGCCAAAGGTAAATGATCAATCCCAAAGCCAGAAAGTGTTGAAACGCCAAGCTGATCACACAGGGTTTTTTGTGCATTATTTAAATTAAAGTCAACATTCGGACGCTTAGTTACAGGACAGTCGAGTTGTTTTTTGACTTGTTCTAAAATGTTGGGGTCAACAATATCTTCATCGACCAGAATTTCACTTGGCATGAGGCGTGCCAGTTCGATGCTGAGTTGTTCCAGCTTAAAATCTTGTTGTTGAACTTTAAAAATGCCTGCACTCAAGTCAAGTAAAGCAATACCAATTTGGTTTTGTTGTAAGCATAATGCTACTAAATTCGAAGATTGATGGCTATTGAGTAAGGCATCATCAGTGAGTGTACCTGGGGTGAGAATACGAACCACCTGACGATCTACAGGTCCTTTGCCTGTGACTTCGCCGACTTGCTCGCAAATAACAACGGTTTCGCCTTTTTTGACTAAACGCGCCAGATAACCTTCTGCTGCATGAAAGGGTACGCCAGCCATTGGGATTGGATTGCCATTGGTTTTACCACGGTGGGTGAGCGTAATGCCGAGCAGTTTGGCTGCTTTATGTGCATCGTCAAAAAAAAGTTCGTAGAAATCACCCATACGATAAAACATTAAGGCATGAGGATGCTGCATTTTGACTTTTAAGTACTGTTGCATCATAGGAGTATGGGAATCAATAGTGGCTATGATGTCTTGCAAGCTCATGTATATGAAATCCTTAAGTTTCAATAGTATAAAATATGGGTTAAATTTTAGAATCGACATAAATAATGCTTTGTAGATTCTATTCTAAGTCGAAAAAAAAGACCGTTTATAAACATGTAAAAGATCTTGGAGGAGTGAGTTGGTTCCCTATCGCCTCAAGTGGGTATGGTAGCAAATTCAGGTCAATGAACAAAAGAGAAATGCAAGGTTGGAAAAGGTTGAAGATAAAAATAGTGTTATCAGCACGTACAATAAACAAAATGAAAGTAGGGGATAAAGATACAACTGATGTAGGTGAATATTCAGGTTTGAGGTTAGGCTGTGGTAAGACAGGAGGGTAAAAGTTTTAAATATAGATATCGTAGCCCTATAGATAATTCGCTTAATATGTGTTTCCTTCATATCGTACTGGAAAGCCGATTGCACAGAAAACAATTACCGAAGCTAAGTGGTTATTAAAAGAAAAGACTAGGGCGTGTCCTCATTTGGCTTTGCACCAAATCAACATACAAGCAATGTCAACCATAGACTGATAATTTCGTGCAAGCTTATCAAATCGGGTCGCTATCGCTCGGAAATGTTTTAATCTCGCAAAGGCATTTTCAACCAAATGCCTTAAGCGATATAAATGATGATCAAATTCTTTGTTTTCTCTCTTACTATTTGATTTCATTGGGATGATCGGCACAATATTTTGCTTTCTTGCCAGTATTCTGATTTTTTCCGAATCATAGCCTTTATCTGCAATCAGGTAATCTGACTGACCGACCTCACAAATCAACTGCGTTGCAACTTGGCTGTCATGGACTTCACCTCCAGTGATTTTAAAATCAATCGGTAATCCATTCGCGTCGGTTGCAAGATGGATTTTTGTGGTTCTTCCACCTCTAGACTGTCCAATTGCTCGCTCGAACCATACCGAGCTCCACTTGCATGCTAATGCGCGCGTATGTAGCTTCCGTCAATGAATACCCATTCTTGATCCAATACGCCTCGTAGTTTAAAAAAAATTTATCCCACAAGCCCTTACATGCCCAACGATTAAAGCGGTTATATGCTGTTTTCCAAGGACAAAATTCTTCAGGAATATCAGGCCATGTTGTACCTGTACGTAATTTCCATAAGATGGCTTCCATGATATTTCTACTGTTCTTTAAACAATAACAACCATGAAACTGCATAGTAGATTGAATCTGTTGCCAAATATCATCGGTGAGTAGGGTGCGTGCCATTGAGAAATATACAAATAAAAAGAGGTTAAATCACTCTTTTAAACCTTTAAAACCAATTTTTCAAATGAGGACACGCCCTAGGGCGAAAAGACATTCATTTAAAGATGAGCAGCTTTGGCCAGAGGGAATGGAGGATTGGAATCCTCATGATCTGAGAAGGACAGTACGTACAGGTTTATCACGATTGGGTTGTCCAGGTGATGTGGCGGAAGCAATTTTAGGGCATTCTAAAAAGGGAATTGAAGGAACCTATAATTTGCATGGATATGAAAATGAGTGTGCAAAGTGGCTGCAATATTGGGCTGATTATCTCGATGAAATTTTCAAAATGAGATATTCCTCCCAGAAAAAATGCGAAGCCATGGAAAGATAAAAGCCTAGCTCGCGAGAGCGAAATGAATTACTTCGAATAGTTAAACAATTAGGCGGGACATTATGGAAAAAATGGTCAGGCTATTATTGGCGAAGTTTGGTCGAAACCAAAATGTATTGCATCAAATTATTAGGTGATAAGTTGTCAGCTAGACATTTTTCAAGTCAGGTAAATGAAATAAATGCGAGAATTGCAGTTCTGAATAAATTTATAGTATTAGGCCAACCACATACCCGAGTTGTCACTTAAATTTGAGTAGATATGAGAAATCTTAATTTTTAAATCTTTGTGCAAAAAAAAAGCCTATCTATTTGTATTATATATAATTAAATTGAATTAAGTTGTTTGTAAAAATTGGGTTTACCTTGTAGGATAGCGCACTTGCATGTTTTATTAGAAAATTAGCTCATGCATTTTAAAAATTTCATAAATTATAACGTTATAAAGAGGAAATCATGGCAAACTTTTTTAAAAGCATTGTTTTTTTATGCTCTACAGCAGTGGTTTGTTTGGCGAATGCAGCTACTTGGCAAAACGTCGGTACTTTGGCGAGCGGCAATTTACCAAAAGCTAATTGTGATGTCCGCTTAGCCGCACCAACATCTAATGCAGGTGTTTATCGTTATCTATCACCTGTTGGAAAATATCAAACATCATTAGAGCTGAATTTGGATTTTTCAAACTATACAATTCCGCAACTACAGTCTTTTTTCGAATATGTTCCAAATAATAATTGGAATAATTTTTATCAAAGTTATCAGGCCGCGCAGCAAAAATATCCATACCACGTAGCAAAATTTTCAATTTCAATTTTAAAATCAGGTAACTATTTAGCAACATCATCAATGGTAAATATGATTTCAGGTAGCGAGAACATCTCAATTGGAACACCGATACCTTTTATTAGCTCTCACTCTTACATATTGACTCAAGAACTTTGTTTGTAAATAGTTTCCTAATTTAATATTAACCTTACAGTAATCTTTTATGCATAATAATTACTGTAAGTTTTGATACATGGGAATATACTTTATTGATAATATTGAAAAATATTTGATTATTTACTACCTTTATATAAAATAAAATTGCAACATTATGTATTGTACCAAACGAAAAAAACTCATCAAAAAAAGGATGTTGTGCTTACTTTTTTTGCCATTGAATGCATTAGCGACACCTATAGTCAATATTGATGAACTAAACAACCAAATTCATCCCATGTTTACTTCAAGTCCAAATGATCGTGATCAGCAATTTGAAAAATCTAATTTATATGAATTCAAAGAAAATCATCCATTTGACGCCAAATTGATTACAGTACCAAACGCCTCCGCACCTGTATTTGGAACAATGAATTCAATCAATATCATGGATGCAGTACAGCAGGCAGTGCTGACACATCCCGATATTCAACAACAAATTTCGAATTATGCGGCACAAAATGAAAATATTGCAGTGGCACGCTCAGGATATTTTCCCCAGTTTTCTGGTGGGATTAATACAGGGGATATGACATCTGGTGAGCGAGGTCGACAGCTGATCAGTTTTAGTGCAACACAAATGCTCTATGATTTTGGTAAGGTGAAATCCAGTGTAGATATACAAACGGCACGCTCATGGGGAGCGGAAAGCCAATTGTTGGTCACTGTTGAAGATCTTTCACAGCAAGTGGCATCGACGATTGTGAATATTAAACGTTTACAAGAAATGGTGCGTATTGCGGAACAACAAATCATAGGGATTCAGCGTATTGTCGAAATAACGCAATTAAGAGCTCAAGCCGGATTAAGTAGTCAAGCAGATCCAGTACAAGCACAATCTTACTTAGAATCAGCACAAGCAAATTTAATCGCACAAAACTCCTTATTGATCCAATATCAACTGCAACTCCAAAACTTGATTGGTTTTGATATTCGCCAAAAGAATTGGGTTATCCCCGATAGTTTTGTGGCTCATTCAGATTTATATGTCGATCCAGAAATGAATCACATCCCTAAAATGCTGCAAGCACATGCTGAAATTTTGGTGGCCCAAGCACAAAAATCTCAAGCTAAACTTAGTCGTTACCCGACACTTAATGTTAAAGGTTCGATGAGCCAAGCGGTTAATGGTCGAAATCCGAATAATAATGAAGACAATGGTTTTTATAGTTCGATTATGTTCGAGGCCAACAGTAATTTCTTTCAAGGTGGAGCAATTGCAGCTCAAACACGTTCTGCCAGTTATGCCGAACAAGCTGCTCGGGCGAAGTTAAATTCTGTGCATTTAGATATCTTGGATCAGATACGAATTAGTCGTGAACAAATAGCACATAAACAAGAACAAATGAAAGTTCTGCTGGCCAGACAAAGAACCACCATCAAAACCAAAGAGCTCTATCAAGAGCAATATAAATTAGGGACACGTTCAGCATTAGATTTACTGAATGCCGAACAATCCATTCATATGGCAACTTCGGATATCGAAAATGCACGTTACGATATTTATAACAGTTTAGTTCAGTATATTGCGGCAACTGGGCGGGGCTGTGAAGTCTATGGACTAGAGCAAAAAAATTATTTGGGGAACGAAATCAAACCATGACAATGACAACAGATTACCAGCCATGGTTGCAGGCTGTACTGAATATTGCAAAACATTATCGAATAGAACCTTCTGAAGAACGCATTAAAATCCAACTCGAATGGAATCATAATAATAATCCTGAAGAACTTTTATCATTTATAAGCCGACAAGTTGGTTTGCATCTTAAAAAGGCTAAAGTTGACCAGTCTTTGCTGAATCCATGGAGTTTCCCACTGTTGGCGGAATTCAAAAATGGTCAAGTGGGTGTCATTCATCAGATGGATGCCAAAGGCAATATTGGGATTCAACTGAGTGGAGAGCAGGGGCTTTCACAACAGACGACTCAAGATTTGCTTTTAGCATCAACGCAAAACTTTTATCTACTTCGACCAGAAAAATCAGTTGCCGATCTGCGTGTTGATGAATATATCAAACCGTATCAAGAGAACTGGTTTTGGTCGATTGCACTGAAAGACTGGAAACGCTACCTAGATATTATGTTGGCCTCTTTGGTTGCCAATGTTTTGGCTTTGGCGACCATTATTTTCTCTATGCAAGTTTATGACCGTGTTGTTCCGTCACAATCCATTCCGACGTTGTGGGTATTGGCAGGAGGTGTGCTGATTGCTGCAATTTTTGAGTTTGTTTTGCGGATCTCTCGCATTTATTTATCCGACATTATCGGGAAGCGTGCGGATTTAAAAATTTCCGATCGTGTCTTTGGACATGCTTTGCGCATCAAAAATGACCAACGTCCAAAGTCGACAGGGACTTTTATTTCTCAAATCCGAGAATTGGAAGGAGTGCGAGAATTAGTCACATCGACTACGGTGACTGCGATCGCGGATCTACCGTTCTTCTTTTTCTTTTTGGTGATTTTCTGGTTCATTGGCGGTAATTTGTTTTGGGTGATGCTGCTGGTCGTTCCTCTCATGATTATTCCTGGGCTATTGGCGCAAAAACCTTTGGCCAAACTTGCACAGCAGGGGATGAGAGAGTCAGCAATTCGCAATGCAATTCTGGTTGAAACAGTTCAGGGTGTAGAAGACATCAAGCTGTTACGAGGTGAGTCACGGTTTCAGAATCAGTGGAATCACATGAATGAAGTCTCGGCAGAGATTAGTATGCAACAACGTAAAATTGTAGGTGTACTATCGGCTTGGACACAAAAAATTCAAGGGTTAACCTATGCCATTGTCGTGCTTGTAGGCTGCTTTGCAGTGATGAAGGGTGAAATGACTACAGGTGCTCTAGTTGCTTGTTCGATTTTATCTTCTCGTATGTTGGCACCTATCTCTCAACTCACAGGCGTGCTTGGGCGTTTCCAACAAGCAAAAGTTGCAAAAAAAGGATTGGATGAGCTGATGAAAAAGCCTGTCGATCAAGCAGCTCACAACCATTTTATTCACCGAGCAATGTTGAATGGTGATTATGATCTAGAAAATGTCATGTTTAAATATGGGCAAGATGATTCTAGACCAGTCATGCATATTTCAGAATTACAGATCAAGCAAGGGGAAAAGATCGCTTTATTGGGTCGCAATGGGGCAGGTAAATCTACACTGTTACAACTACTTGCAGGGATGCAAACACCACAGCAAGGGCTGATACATTTGGATCAATTAAATTTAGCATTAATTGACCCCGCTGATGTACGTCGAGACGTTGGACTACTCAACCAAAATTCTATGCTGTTTTATGGCACGATTCGAGAAAACTTATTATTAGGTGCCCCCCTTGCTACGGATGAAGATCTATTTCAGGCATTAAACATGGCTGGAGCCCTGAAGTTTGTACAAGAGAAAAAAGAAGGCTTAGATCATTTAGTGTTAGAAGGTGGAACGGGTTTTTCAGGTGGGCAACGCCAAGCACTGTTATTGGCCAGATTACTGGTTCGACAACCAAATATATTATTACTGGATGAACCTACCGCAGCCATTGATGATGTTGCGGAAAAAGAATTTATTGACCAGATGAAACAATGGTTGGGTTCACGGACTTTGGTGATCGCTACACATCGTCGAGCGGTGTTAGAGCTCGTAGATCGTATTATCGTGCTCAATGATGGCAAAGTCGTGATGGATGCACCGCGTCAGCAAATTATGAAACAACAAGAATCGCATATTCAGCATGCTGCAATCGTTGGAGAAAAGCGATGAATCAACAAGCAACGCAAAATTCCCGAGCAGGATTTGTTTCACATCCAGAACCCGCTTTACCAAAGTCGAGTTTAGTGATTTGGATCGTTACCTTATGTCTAGCACTCTTTTTGATTTGGGCGTGGTTCTTTAAGCTAGAAGAAGTATCTACAGGAACTGGAAAGGTCATTCCATCTTCAAAAGAACAAGTGATCCAATCTTTAGATGGTGGAATATTAACGCATTTAGATGTGAAAGAAGGGCAAATCGTCCAGCAAGGGCAGGTTCTGGCTCAGCTTGATCCTACCCGTTTTGCATCCCATGTTGGAGAGTCGGCCTCGGTACTACTAGCAGCTCAAGCCAGAGCGGCACGACTACAGGCTGAGGTTAACCAAACAGCTTTAGTCTTTCCTGAGAGTGTACAAAAAGACCCTCACTTACTGCGTGAAGAAACAGCGCTGTATCATGCCCGACGCAGTAACTTACAAGAATCGATTACTGGGCTGCAACACGCACTGAAATTGGTAGAAGTAGAATTGTCGATGACAGAGCCCTTGATTGCCAAAGGCGCCGCCAGCGAAGTTGAGGTGTTGCGTCTAAAACGACAAGCGACAGACTTAAACAATCAAATTCAAGATATACGTCATCAATATGAAGTCAATGCTCGAGAAGAATTAGCAAAAACCAATACCGAAATCGGAAGTCAACAAGCCGTGATAAAAGGTCGCTCGGACAGTTTAAAGCGTACGGTACTCAAGGCTCCAGTACGGGGAATTGTAAAACAAATCGATACCGTCACATTGGGTGGTGTCATTCCACAAAATGGAAAACTGATGAGCATTGTACCTATGGATGAGAAATTACTGGTGGAAGCGCGTGTTTCACCACGTGATATTGCATTTATTCACCCAAATCAATCGGCTTTGGTTAAGTTTACTGCTTATGATTACTCAATCTATGGTGGCCTTGAAGGTAAGGTGACCATTATTTCCCCAGACACGATACGGGATGAAGTCAAGCAGGATCAGTTCTATTACCGCGTCTATATTCAAACCGACCGTGACCAATTAGAGAATAAGGCAGGGCAGAAATTTGCAATTACCCCAGGCATGATAACCACGGTCGATATTCGTACCGGTGAAAAAACCATTCTAGACTATTTATTAAAGCCATTTAATAAAGCGAAGGAAGCATTACGAGAACGTTAGAATTGATTTTGAGATCAGATCCACAATTTTTTTAATTGTGGATTTTTTGATTTTACGAATTTTAAAAGTGATGAAGGTTAGAATAAAAATAATTAAATCATGGATATAACAGCAAATGATAGCTGTAATTTTAAGCATGAATATATAATTTAGGGTAAAAAACAATCAGAATTACGGTTATAATATTGCGGTTTAACACTTACGAATAACAACAATGCACATTCAGTTTATAGTAGAAGATCGTGACCCTAGCACAGCTACGGGTCCAATTCAGGTGGGTTGGTTTTTAACAGAAGAGAAAGCCTCCATTCTATATGAGCCACCTTATCGAATGCGTTCGCAATCTCAAACCAAACATGCAAAATCCGCCAGTCGCTGTCCAGCAGTCTTGCAATTGGAGAGTCGCTATTTTGTGGTGAATTGTCCATTTGACTTTCATTTACGCTTTTCACGAGATGCACAGGGCAAACCGAGTATCGTGAATGTATTGGGTGAACAATCACCTGTACGCACCAATAAATTACGAGAACTGATTACACTGGTGAATGAAAATGAATGGCGTACACCACAAGTTCCCATTTTACAACTGAAACTGCCGTACTGTTTTATTGCAGATGAAGTGGTGTACCTGACGCAATTAGAGGCTTTTGGGCATTACCGTAAACACTCTTTACCCGGCACTATCTTTGGAGGGCGTTTCCCGATTCATATTTGGCCACGCCCCTTGATGTGGGCATTTGAATGGCATGACACATCTAAAGATTTAATTCTTAAACGCGGAGAGCCACTCTTTTATTGCCAATTTGATGGCTATGACCCTTCAAGAACCATCAAGCTCATGCAAGCTGAAAAAACTCCAGAACTCATGCATTACATGGATCAAATATCTGGAGTGGTGAACTATGTGAATCAGACCTTTTCATTGTTTAGTGAGGTGGAAAAAGTGAGACCAAGTAAATTGCTGAATGGCAAAAAGGATCATTGATGAAACTATTTCATAAAATTGTGCTTAGTAGTGTATTGATATTGCTAGTTTATTTAGTTGTAAGAATTATTATTTGGCAATATGAGGAATATAACGAGAGACGTGGCTATTGTACAGCAGAAGAAAAATATCTTTCAGAAGAAGAAAAATTGAGAAATCTAAAGGCAGATATTATTCAAATTAAATTGGAACGAACAATAAGAGCAAAAAATCAAGGGTGGAATGTTGATAATAAAAAATTATTCGTTTCTAAATATGATTTAAGTGATAAAGATAAAATTATAGAACTGATAAAAAAAGCAGATATTAACAAATCATTTGAAGAAAATTTTGGTTTAGTCGCTGTTGCTACAGTAGAGGAATATAGTAATCGGAGAGAATGCTTAATACAACATAAACGATGTTCTGATATTGATAATTCTCGTAATGGGCTACGTAGCTTATGGAAAGAAGATAATAGCGTTGATATTGATTATTTGAAAAATTTACCTTTGACATATTCTATAGTGGGAGGTTCAATTGGAATCCTTCCTTTATCCAGTTTAAAAAAAATAGATAAAGGAACATATAGTATTCATAGTTATAGTATTGACCCTCTTTGTTGTGATAGAGAAATAATTGATAATGCACTCAATGGGATAGGAGTCTGGTCTGTAAAAAGAGCAAAAACAGATGATGAAAAAAATAAGCAAGAAGAGCCTAAACTAAAATTAGATCAAATAGATGGTGAAAGTATTGATGATATTTACGTTATGAATATATATCATAGCTTTCTATTTTCTAAACCAGAACAAGTTCAGCGTTATGGATTGCTATTAAGTATAGGAGGTCTAAGAAAACCAGCCTATGCAAAAAATGAAAATATAAAGATATTGGTCACTGCATGTGGAACTATTTCAGAAGAACAGCAAATTTTAAATTCTAGTGAAACCCAGTCGGGTAATGATTCATCATTAAGAAAAAGGTATAAATTATGAGTACAATTCCAACGATGCTAGAAATTATTAGCTATTATCTTTATGGAAAAATAGAAAAGCCAACCAATTTATTGGATGATACTATTACAAATAGTGTGAATACACCTATTACGGTTAATGCTCTGGAGTTTATGACTTTAGGGGCAGGACGTTACATAGACGTGGGAAATTTTAAAGCTGTTCGCAAGTTTTTGGCTGGAGATTATGCTGATAAATTTGAGATAGGGCATACGTATAAGACAAGAGAATTTTGGGAAAAATTAGGTTTTAAAGATGATGAAGGATATCCTCAAGGTCAGGGTACCCGAGTTGGTATTTCAAATTATGGTCTTGATACAGAAAGTGAAGATTATTTAGATAGGTCTTATGTATTCGGTTCAATGGAGTTTACTCTTAATAAGGATGCAGAATTTATTGTAGGTGAGGATGGTTCATTTAGTATAAAAAATATTGCTGTAATTCCGTGGGATGATAATTTTAATTATGAATCAAGCGATGGTTTAGCAAGTCTTACAAACACTTTGACTCAAGGTGTGATTGACCCTTATGGCATTGGAGAAACAATCAAAATTCTATTCGATGTAAGTGATAACTTCCCTACTATTGCTTTGAATGAAGGGGATTTGCTTGAATTAATAAATCAAGAAGATGAATTAAAACGTTTAAATAATGAAATTTTAGGTATGCCAGTACCAAATTTAACTAAACTTTATAATGGATTATTGGAAATATTAAATAGTGGTTTGATTGACTATGTTCATGATAACAAGTTGATTGTTTATGGTTTAAACACTTCTGATACATCAGAATCTTTAGATTCAAAGATAAATAATTATATATTTAATTTACAGCAATTAGGTTTAGATAATTGGTTTGAGTTAGGGGCTTTAAGTGATTTAAATGACTGGGTTAGTAAACAAATTAATAGAATACAAAATTCAGGAAGAATATATATTCTTGGCAATGGTGTAGATATTGTAGAAGGTACGAAATATGCTGATGATATGTATGGTGGAAATGGTAATGATAATCTAAAGGGTGAAGATGGAAATGATATTTTACTAGGAAGAGCAGATAATGATGAACTTTATGGCGGTTCTGGTAATGATTATCTGAATGGCGGTTCAGGAGTTGATTTATTGGATGGTGGTACTGGAAATGATATTTTAGTTGGAGGAGCTAACTGGTTAACTGCAGAAGGTGGCGAGGGTAATGATATTATTTATGCGGACGCTTCTAATGTAAGTAATTTAGATCTACATGATGAGCTTAGTGGTGGGGCAGGAAATGATATTATCTACGGAGGGAGTGGGCTTGCAAATATAAAAGGAGCTGAAGGTAATGACATTATATATTCTGGAAATAGCCAAGATATTATTAAAGGTGGGGGTGGTAATGATATTATTTACGGTTATTCTGGAGAAGCCACCACGGAAAGTACAATTAGAAGTGATTTGTCAGGTGGTATAGGTAATGATTTAATTTATGGAAGTGTTAACTCAGATTTTATTGAAGGTGGGATAGGAACTAATATATTAGAAGGAAAGGAAGGTGTTGATAATTATATCATCACTGAAAATGAAGGATTAGGGCTTGGTACACAGTATATTATTGACCAAGATGGAAGAATTCAGATTAATCTAGCTACATTAGCTGTTGGTACTTATGATGAAAATATACGAGCTTGGTACAGTTCCAATAATCTTTATATTATAAGAAAACTAGGCGAAGATACCGATAATGAAATTATAAGCATTCATAAAATTGGTGATGAAAAAAATACAATTTATATAGAAGGCTGGGAAAAAAATGGTGATTTTGGTCTAGTTTTCAGCGAAATTACCCCTGTAAACATGCCCTCTTTTGATAATTTACCTACATTGAATAATGGAAATAATATTGCATACAATCAAACTAGTATTAATGGAGGGGGAGGAAATGATTATCTAAGCGGAACGACTGGAAATGACCTTATTGATGGTGCCAATGGTAATAATTTTATTAATGGACTAGCAGGTGGTGATACATTAAAAGGTGGTGATAATCAGGATATTATTCTAGGTGGAGTGGGGAAAGATACTATCTATGGTGGTGATGGTGAGGATTTACTGATTAGCTCAGAGGGATATATAATTCAAGCCTCTGATTTTTCTAAATATCTATTGGAAAAATATAAGAATCAAGTCAATCCGAATGCGACTTTAGCAGAATTAACAAACCTTATCGCGAATAGTGTATCTTCGCGTTGGGATGTCAATTTTAATTTTACTAAAGAATGGAGTGAAGAGACTCAATCGTATACGTATTTTCTTACTAAAAATGGTGTTGTAACTCCAATTTTATTACCAGGAATAAGCATATTCTCAGACATTGCGAGTAATACATTAAATTTGACCAGTATTTATTTATTGTCAGAAACTGATGATGGAGGAGTGTTGGGAGCAGATACGGTATATGGTGGTCTTGGTGATGACTTTATATTAGGTTCTGGCTCTGTCGATAATTTATATGGCGATGAAAAAAGTGATCATCTGTATGGACGAGGAGGAGATGACTACTTATATGGCGGGACGGGAAATGATGTGCTCTATGGCGGAGCAGGTCGAGATTATATTAGCGGGGGAGATGATGATGATAAACTAATTGGTGGGTACGAAGCCGACGTCATTTATGGTGGTGAAGGGAATGACAATATTACAGGCGATCTCCCTAATTTGTTCGGTACCACAGCACCTCCAACTTCAGCGGATAGCACTAGATATGGCAATGACTTCATTTTTGGTGGAAAAGGTGAAGATCATATCTGGGGTAATGGTGGGGATGACATTATTTTTGGAGGAACAGATAAGGATTACATCGACGGTGGTGAGGGTAATGATTACCTATATGGGGATAATGAAGACCAGCTAATTGATATCGATGGTAAAGAAAAAGATGATGTGTTTGGCGGTGAAGGAGATGATTTTCTATTCGGAGGGGCAGGCAATGATCAGCTTTATGGCGGCAAGGATAATGACATACTGTATGGTGGAGCCAATGATGATTTGATCAAAGGCGAAGATGGAAATGATATCATTTATGGTGGAGATGGTAATGATATATTTCTGTTTGGTGGGGAAGGTAACGATATCCTATATGGTGAAGACGCTAATGACAAAATCCATGGTGACAGTGGAGATGACATTATTTTTGGTGGGACTGGTAATGATAATTTACAAGGAGGGCAAGGTTCCGACTTATATGTCTTTTCAATAGGAGATGGGAACGATACGATTGTTGAAGAAGTCTCAGACATAGCTTCGCTTAATTATCAAAATTTTATTTATTTCACTTTTAATTCAGATCAGATTCGAGGTGTTATCCGCGATGGATATGACCTGATCATTAAATATGATCAAGATGATCAAGATGATCAAGATGATCAAGATGATCAAGTGACAGTGAAAGATTATTACAAAGTTAGAAATACAAATAATCATAGCTACTTAGATAGCAAAGGAATATTTGATCAAATTGAAATATCAGAGGTTCGATTTGAAGATGGTATCGTGTGGGATACGGCAAAAATTATGGAAATGGCCCCGCCCCCTGAAGAGAATGAATTGCCTCCTGATCCACTGGATGGTGTTGCCTATTTTATTGATGCACTTGTGACTCGTGGAGATATTACCCTACAAGGTAAAACGACGATAATGTATGCATTTCCAGCAAACAACTTATCAAATCATCAATACTATACGCCAGAACAAGTCATAGCAGTTGGAAAAGCTTTAAATAAGTTTGCTGAAATTTTAAATATTGAGTTTGTACAATCAGAGACTGGTACTGGAGATTTAAAATTCTATTTAGATGATTTGTCTAGTGCAGATGCGAGTGCGGCTGCTGGTTATGCAAGTGCTCAGACAGGAGAAATACATCTCAATTCGTTGATTTTTGAAGTATTAACTGATTTAGGTGAAGGTTCAGACGGATTTGAAGTCTTACTCCATGAAATAGGCCATGCTCTAGGGTTAAAACATCCATTTGAAGCACCAGTTTTACCAGAATTAGAGAATAATCAAAATAATACCCTCATGTCCTATACCAGCAATGGTGTTAATGATACGAATCTCAAACTTTATGATTTGGCAAGTCTGCAATATTTGTATGGAGTTAATCAAAATGTTCGTATGGGGAATGATACCTATACCTTTGCCGATAAGTATATTTGGGATGGGAATGGGATAGATACTTTTAATGCATCTACCTTGACACAGAATGTTTATATTGACCTGAATGCGGGCGGATGGAGTTACATCGGACAAAACTCACAGAGTATTTTAGAAGCAGGTCAGAACTTCATTGGTTATGGTACGGTGATTGAAAATGCAATCGGAGGAACAGGCGATGATACTCTGATTTCAAATGCTGCAAATAACCTCCTGCAAGGCAGAGCCGGGAAGGATACCTATATTTTTAATGGAAACTTAGGGCATGACCAGATCATTGATGTAGATCATAATAATAAAATTATAATATTAAACAATGGATTGGATAACTTAAATTTGGTATTAGCCAGAGACACTATTTTATTATTAAATTTTTATAGTTCTATTCAATTGGATATCAATCAATTTGAAAGCATTATTATTAATGGAATTACATATTTAAAAGATGATTTTATAGCAAACTTTGGTGGATATATTTCTGTTAATCATGATTATGTTTTAGATTCAAATCAGAATAATGTTGTAATGTTAGGTACTGGAGATTTTCACATTGTTGGGAATTACCTAGACAATAAAATTATAGGAAACTCTGGGAATAATACAATATCTGCTGGTGATGGTAGCGATACTCTTCAAGGTGGATTTGGCAATGATGAAATCAATGGGGAGAAGGGAGATGATACGCTAATTGGGGGATTGGATAATGATGCGCTCTATGGTGGATTAGGCAATGACCAGTATATTTTTAAAGATAATGATGGTGATGATGTTATTGTCGACTCAGATGGTTTAAATAAAATTGAATTAAAAAGTAGTTTATCTAACCAAATCTCTTTTCACGTTCTTTCTGATGGTGACTTAACAATTTCCTATGGTGAAAATTCTCATATTCTCATCATGGACTATTTTAATCACTCAGAAAAATTTGAACTGGTCTTTTCCAACAATGAAGTTTGGTTAAAAGATCAAATTTTAGAAAAACTAAAATCAGAAATATTTGGAACTGCTGGTAATGACGTATTAGCAGGGGAAGTTTATCTCAATAATAAAATGATTGCTCTGCAAGGAGATGATGTAATAACTGGTGGTAATAAAGATGATCTGATCTATGCAGATATAGTTGATGACTCAGACAGTGATTTAGGAGGGAATTATGCTGTTATTAATGAAAATGGGACTGTTTCATTAATGTATTATGAAAAAGGGAATGATATTATTATTGGTGGAAAAGGAAACGATAGTCTCTTTGGTGGTCGGGGTAATGATACATATATCTTTAATCGAGGAGGTGGTGTAGATAAGATATATGATTTTTATACTTATTTAGATAATTCTGATGAGATGAATGCAAAAAGAACAGAAATAAATTGGGGAGTAAAATTATCAGATAATGTATTTGAAGACTTTGCTAAACAAGATGGTAAATATAATAGAATTAAATTTCAGGATGTTTTAAAAGAAGAAGTTTTATTAATTTTAGTGGGTAATGATTTAGAAATTACATATGGAGTGAATGATAAAATTATCATTAAAAATTTTAAGGATACTATGTCTACTAGATATGGTTTCTCAGAAAATTATTCTATAGCTGAGCTTGAGTTTTCAGATGGAACTATCTGGAATTACAAAAAAATTATAGATAATATTTCAAAGATAGAAATTTTTGGTACGGAGAATAATGATGAAATTAATTCTGTGGATATATTAAATACGATATATGCTAGAGGCGGAAATGATAATATCTCTACTGGTAATAAAGGTAGTGTTACATATGGGGGGGATGGTGATGATAATATTTTAGGAGGTTATGGTAATAATACAATATATGGCGATAGTGGGAATGATAATATTACGAGTTACGGTAATAGTGGATCACTATTCGGTGGTGATGGTGATGATAGGTTGAGTGGAGGAGACGGAAGTTATTTTTATGGGGGTAATGGGTATGATAATTATAATATTGGAGATAAACAATATTTACATGGAAACTATAAAATTAGTGATGCAGATGGAGTAGGGCTGATATCTTTAAATGATCGTGTACTGTGGTCATATATTTCTGGAAGCTCAGGCGGTATAATGCGGACTTTGTTGCAGGCTAGTTATGATATTAATACAGGGGTAATGAGTTTTATTAAAGATGGTCGAATCTATTTTTCATTAATTGAATTAAATAGTAAAAATGATTTCGATAAAATTGGAAATTTGGATATTTTTATTCCTGGTGTTCGTTATTATGATATGTATACAGGAGAATTTGCATTTGAAACGAGTGCAACAAATGCAAAGTTGATGGATTTGATGAATGGAACATATACAGAGTTTATTTATACAAATTCAAATGATTTTATATCTGATTTAACGAGCAAAAGTAATTTGGTTTCATATTATAATAATCATTATATTTATGCAAAAGATGGAAATGATACTATTGAAATTATGGAGGTAACAAGTACTGTCTATGGTGGAAATGGTAATGATTCAATCACACTTAAATCAGGCGATGTGTATGGAGGTGAAGGGGATGATGCAATAGCAATAAATAATGGAATTGCTTATGGTGAAAATGGGGATGATTTAATCATAATCCAAGCAGGAAATGCATATGGTGGTGATGGAAATGATATTATCAAAATCCAGCATAATGCCACGGTTTATGGTGGCGATGGTAATGATATCCTAATGGGAAGTGGACATTTTTATGGTGGTAAAGGTGATGATACCTTAATTGCTAACAATGATGGGGCTTACATGAATGGAGGTGAAGGTGCAGATATATTAAAAGGTGGCTCAGGAGATGATACTTATATTGTAGATGGACTAGATACACTCCAGTTAGCGAGTGAAACTGGTGGTTATGACACAATCAAGTACCAATATGATGTAGGCAATGTAGATCTAGAAAATAGCCAATTTGAAGCGATTGAATTATTTGGTTTTAGTGATAGTTATTTATTAGGGAACATAGCTAATAATAATTTGATAGGCAACAACGGAAATAACTACCTAGATGGTCGTACAGGTAGCGACTATATGGCTGGTGGTGCAGGTGATGATTATTATGTCGTTGATGTAACTGATACCATTATTACTGACGAAGATGGAAATACCCGTATCATTGATGGTGATCAGGTCGAGGAAGATTTTGATGCTGGTACAGATACCATTGAACGTTGGCAAGATGCACGATTCATTGGTCAGGATGAAAATGGTAATCCAGTACTAACAAATAACTACCGATTATTAGAAGATAATATTGAAAACCTTGTTTTAAAGGGTAGTGCTAAAACTGCGTTTGGTAACGAATTAGATAATATTATTACCAGTAATGCACAAGACAATTATATTGATGGTTTAGGTGGAGATGATACCTATATCTATACCAAAGGTGGTGGAACAGATACCTACAGTTTCTATGATGATCTAAGCGCAACCAATACATTACAAATTCAGGGCTATTATAGTAGCGATGTCTTTGCTCAAAAGTATGGCAATAGTGTTTATCTTAGTTTTAAAGGAACGAGTGATCATATTTGGTTATCTAACTATTATGTCGCGGATACAGTGAGTAATACCTATAAAATGGATCAAATTGAATTTGATTCAGGGACTGTCTGGACCAGTAGCGATATAGATACGTTGGTCAATCGTGCTGCGAATAACCATGCTCCAACAGTAAATGCTGTGATTCCGACGATTACTAGTAACCAAGGAACAGTATTTAGCTATAAGTTCGCGAGTAATGTAATTATCGATCAGGACACTTGGGACTACTTAAGTTATAAGATCACGCTCACAACCAAAGACAGCAATGGACAATATCAACCGATACCATCTTGGCTAAACTTCGATGCTGCCACACAAACCCTATCTGGCACCCCATCATCGAATGTCACTGGTAATTTGTCTTTCTTCTATTGGGGAACTGATATGTATGGTCTTGGAACAGGAACCTCCTTTACTTTGAAAGTGAATCCACCTAATCAAGCACCAACTGTATTGAATCCAATTGCAGATCAGAGTGTTACAGATGCGAAAGCATTTAGTTATACCGTTCCTTCAACTACATTTAAGGATCTTGATGGTGATACCCTAACCTATACAGCAACCTTAGAAGACGGAAGCCCACTACCAGCATGGTTAACATTCAATGCGAGTACAAAGGTCTTAAGCGGAACTTCTCCAGATTATGCTGCGGCCTTAAATATTAAAATTACCGCCAAAGATACTGCAAACCAGACTGTGTCAGATGTATTCAAACTTACATTTGTGGTTCAGAATTTGACAGTAAACGGAACGAGTAGTGTTGATACGCTTTATGGTGCATCGGGGAATGATACGATCACTGGACTAGCGGGTAATGACATACTGTATGGCCAATCTGGAAATGACGCGCTCAATGGCGGTACGGGCAACGATACCATGTATGGTGGTAAAGGCGATGACATCTTTGTTGTTGATAGCACCACGGATATCGTCAATGAAAATGCTAATGAAGGAATAGACACTGTCCAAAGCAGCATCACCTATACCTTAGGCAATAATGTCGAAAATCTCACTTTAACAGGAACAACCGCAATTAACGGAACTGGTAATGCACTTAACAACACATTGCTGGGAAATAGTGCAATCAACACCTTAACTGGTGGAGCTGGTGATGATTACTTTGATGGCGGTGCAGGCAATGATAAATTGCTGGGGGGTCTAGGTAATGATGTCTATGTTGTTGATAGTACAACTGATACGATTACAGAGAATACCAATGAAGGTATCGACACAGTTCGAAGCTCGGTGACATATACACTAGGCAATAACCTAGAGAACCTTACACTGACTGGTACAACAGCAATAAATGCTACAGGAAATGCACTTAATAATACGCTTATAGGGAACAGTGCAGTTAATACCTTAACGGGTGGAGCAGGTGATGACTATCTAGATGGTGGTGCCGGAAATGATAAATTGCTGGGTGGTCTAGGTAATGATGTCTATGCTGTTGATAGTACAACTGATACGATTACAGAGAATACTAATGAGGGTATTGATACGGTTCGTAGCTCGGTGACATATACACTAGGCAATAACCTAGAGAACCTTACACTGACTGGTACAACAGCGATAAATGCAATAGGAAATACACTCAATAATACACTTATTGGCAATAGTGAGGTAAATATTCTGAATGGTGGGGCTGGTAATGATATCTTAGATGGTCAAGGCGGTAATGATCAATTTACAGGTGGAACTGGATCGGATACGTTGATATATCAGCTATTGGTTGCATCAGAAGCTGCTGGGGGTAATGGTACAGATAGTTGGTCAGATTTTACGGTTGGCAATGTTTCGACCAACATGAATGCGGATAAAATTGACTTTGGTGATTTGCTCATTAATTTCACTGGTAATTATGATACTAGTAGCCTAGATCCATATATCAAAACATTGGTAAGTGGTTCTAATACGCAGCTTTACATAGATAGAGATGGAAGTGGGACGAGTTATAATAGTACCTTACTGCTGACATTAAATAGTGTGAATACCAATTTAAATGATCTACTCAATAATCAACAAGTTGTTGTTTAATTAATACAAAACTTGATTTGAAGAATTAAAGTGCTAGAGGATAACTCCTCTAGTACTTTTTATTATCTACCATCTTATGCGGATTCCTTGTGTTGAGCCCTTATCATCTAAAAGTTTTAGGGCTGGAACAATAGCAACTTAATAAGCATTTCGTTGCCTTATTGGCAACACTTAAATAGAACAAATCAATGCAAGATTTTATTCAACGTCGGATGCGTTATATTTTTGACTTTGAAGGGATAGAACATGAATTTAAACAAGCATATGCATATTGGAGGGATTATTTGAAATTCAAGATAGAAGGGAGAGAGATGTATATTTTAGTCGAAAAGAATCTTGCCTCAAGCTAGATTTAACTGAAGCAAGATCTGTCTAGCTATTGTAAATACAAAGTACCGTTAGGCTTCAAACTCAGCTTTTTCTAGCGGTTTAGTTGAATGATTCGATAGAAATTGCTTTAAAGCTTCATTAAACGGGATTGGCTGTTCCACATTAGAAATATGCGAAGCATCAATTGCTACCAACTGACTCTTCGGAATCTGACTCTGCATAAACTCAGCATCCGCCACGGTTGTCACAGGATCTTGCCGTCCTGCAATAATTAATACAGGCACCGTAATTGTCTTTAACTGCTCCCGAACATCCGCTTTAGCCAAAGCTTCACAACAACTCGCATAACCTTCTGGGCTGCCAGCACCTAAGTCGTTTGAAAGCGTTGCAACCGTTGCCGCGTTGCTTTGGATAAAGGGAACTGTAAACCATCGCGAAGCTGCGCTGTCCGCAACGGATTGTAAACCTTGAGATCTGACCAACGCTGCCCGATCCAGCCAAGCCTGCTCCTGACCAATTTTGGCCGCCGTATTACACACCACCACATGGCTAAACCGCTCAGGATAATGAATAGCCAACCATTGACCAGTTAAGCCCCCCATCGAAATCCCACAAAATGCAGCGCGTTGAATCTTTAAATGATCCAGCAAATGAATCACATCCTCACCCAACTGCTGCAAGTGATAAGGACCTTGCGGGGTAGACGAAGCACCATGACCACGCGAGTCATAACACACCACAAAAAACTGTTCCTTTAAAGCATTAAACTGCTGTTGCCACATGCCATAATTGGTCCCCAAAGAATTAGAAAATACCAAAGCAGGATTACAGGCATCACCAAAAGTTGCGTAATTGATGGTTGCATCATTTGAAATAAATGTTGGCATAAAATCCCTCCCGACCTCCCTTTAAAAAAGGGAGGGGAAATATCTTAAATAGTTATGATTTGTTAAACGCGCTGAATAATCATTGCAATACCTTGACCGACCCCAATACACATCGAACATAAGGCATAGGTACCACCTGTTTGTTCCAATTGGTTTAAAGCTGTGGTGACTAAACGTGCACCCGATGCACCCAATGGATGACCAATCGCAATCGCCCCACCATTTGGATTCACTTGTGTTGTATCGTCTGCCAGACCGAGGTCACGGGTCACTGCCAGTGCCTGTGCCGCAAAGGCTTCATTCAGCTCAATCACATCCATCTGTTCAATACTGAGATTGGCTTGTTTAAGAAGCTTCTTAATCGCTGGCGCTGGGGCAAAGCCCATGATGCGCGGTTCTACACCCACAGCGGTAGAAGCAATAATCTTGGCGCGTGGTTTAAGTTGGTATTGCTGAATCGCCTGTTCTGAAGCAATCAGTACAGCAGCCGCACCGTCATTGATGCCTGACGCGTTTCCCGCTGTGACGGTGCCTTCTGCTGTGACGACTGGCTTCAGTTTAGCCAAACCTGCTAATGTGGTCGATGCACGAGGATGTTCATCGGTATCCACCACAATCGGATCCCCCTTACGCTGCGCAATACTCACAGGGACGATCTCATGTTTAAAAAAGCCTTGAGCTTGCGCGGTTGCTGTGCGCTGTTGACTCGTCAAGGCAAACTGGTCTTGATCTGCACGATCAATATGAAATTGCTGTGCCACATTCTCTGCGGTTTGTGGCATGGTCTCTACACCATACATGGCTTTCAGCTTCGGATTGATAAAACGCCATCCCATGGTGGTGTCTTCAATCTTCTGGCTACGGCCATAAGCCGTTTCTGATTTACCCATCACAAAGGGAGCACGAGACATACTTTCTACGCCCCCTGCGATAACCAGATTCGCTTCACCCGCTTTAATTGCACGGGCAGCCATCGCAATCGCATCGAGTGATGAACCACATAAACGGTTCACAGTTGTGGCAGGCACTTCAACCGGTAAACCTGCAAGCAATGCTGACATACGACCGACATTACGGTTATCTTCTCCCGCTTGGTTGGCACAGCCGTAGATCACGTCATCGACTTGTTTCCAATCCACACTCGGATTGCGTTGCATTAAGGCTTGAATTGGCACGGCACCCAAGTCATCGGCACGGACTGGGGCTAAACCACCTGCATAACGACCAAATGGGGTACGGATGGCATCGATGATATAAGCGTTTTTCATATCTATTCTTCTCTTAATCCTCCCTTAATCCCTCCTTTAAAAAGGAGGGAGACCCACCGCACTTTATGCTAGAGAAGTCCCCCTTTAGCAAAGGGGGATTTAGGGGGATTCAAATCATTAATTCTGTTGTGTCGCATCCACCAACGGAGCACCCGTCATCGCCTGCAATTCTGCAAAGCTTAAACCGTCAACTTTCTCAATCACTTTTAAGCCTTCCGCAGTCACATCAATCACACACAGATCGGTATAAATACGGTCAACACACTTTTGTCCTGTGGCGGGGTAAGTCAGCTCTGCCACAATCTTCGGTTCACCGTTTTTGGTGACATGATCGGTGGTGATAAACACTTTTTTAGCGCCTACCGCCAAATCCATCGCGCCACCTACCGATGGAATTGCATCGGGTGCACCAGTATGCCAGTTGGCCAAGTCACCATTGGCTGCCACTTGAAAGGCACCCAGAACTGCAATATCTAAATGCCCACCTCGCATCATGGCAAAAGAATCCCCATGATGGAAAAAGGCACCGCCTTTTAACATGGTCACATATTCTTTACCGGCATTGATCAGCTCAGGATCTTCTTCACCTGCGGCGGGTGGTGGACCAAAAGCCAATAAGCCATTTTCAGAATGCAGGAAGATCTCTTTGTCTGAAGGTAGATAGCTGGCAATCTTGGTCGGTAAGCCAATGCCTAAATTGACATAAGCCCCATCAGGAATATCTTGTGCGACACGTTCAGCAATCTGGTTGCGGTTGAGTTTTTGATAGCTCATGATGTTCTCCCGATTACACAGCTACAGGTTCAGGCTGAACCTGTACCACATGTTGAACGAAGATGTCTGCGGTGATGATGTGTTCTGGGTCTAAAGCACCCAGTTCCACCACTTCAGAAACTTGAGCAATGGTCACGTTTGCTGCCATGGCCATAATCGGACCGAAGTTACGTGCCGATTTACGGTAGACCAGATTACCCCAACGGTCGCCTTGTTGAGCTTTAATCAAAGCGAAGTCAGCTTTGATTGGGTATTCCAGTACATAATCTTTACCGTCGATGTGACGGGTTTCTTTGCCTTCGGCCAATAAGGTACCAAAGCCTGTAGGGGTGAAGACTGCGCCGAGTCCCATGCCTGCGGCTTGAATACGACAGGCCAAATTGCCTTGAGGCACCAGTTCCAGTTCGATTTTGCCTGCACGATAGAGTTCATCGAAGACCCAAGAGTCGGACTGACGCGGGAATGAGCAGATGACTTTTTTGACGGCACCGGCTTTCAACAGTTTCGCCAGACCATAGTCGCCATTGCCTGCGTTGTTGCTAACGATGGTGAGGTCTTTACGTCCAAGCTTGATCAGCCCGTCAATGAGTTCAGCAGGCTGTCCTGCTGTACCAAAACCACCGATCATGATGGTTGAGCCGTCTTGTATCTGGGATAAAACTTCATGAATTGAAGTCGAGGATTTATTGATCATGTAAAGCACCCATACATGGATTTCGGATCTGCTTCATTCGTGCAAATATCAAATGTCGAAAAGAGGAGTAAGAATTAAAAAATCGTAGCGTTATTTGGAAACTGAATAGAATGAGCCAAGTATTTCCTTAGCTCATTCATGGTTCATCGATTAAAGCGTTATGCTACTGCACGACGACGATCAACTTCAGTTGAAGGAGTAGAAGCCGCATCTTTGACCAATTCAATATTGAATGTGATGTGCTTAAATGGTTTGTTTAAACCACGACGTTGAATTTCAGCAGGATCAGTGACATCTACCGCAGTTGCGACTAAACCATCACGGGTTGCAAAAGCAAAGTCGTCCCATAAATATTGATCACCTTCAATATTGAACTGAGTGGTTAATTTGCGGAAACCTGACGCAGAGACAAAATAATGCACATGTGATGGACGGTTACCATGACGACCTAACTTATTCAGTACCGCTTGCGTCGTGCCTTCAGGAGGGCAGCCATAACCCACAGGCATAGTGGTTAAAGCCACATATTGACCTTGTGCATCGGTTAAAATGGTGCGGCGTAAATTAAAGTCCGATTGTGATTTATCAAAGAATGAGTAGTTGCCTAAGCTGTTGGCATGCCAAACTTCAACTTTGGCATTTTCAATGATTTGACCGTCTGCATCACGGACAATCCCTTCAATAATTAAGGTATCAATTTTGTCCGATTCACTGCCATCATCCATACGTGCAAAACCAACTGTTTCAGGTGCACCAGCCACATATAAAGGACCTTCAATAGTACGTGGCGTACCACCTGTAACACCTGCTTTGGCATCCGCTTCGTCAGCACGTAAATCAAGATAATGCTCTAAACCTAAGCCAGCAGCCAATAAGCCCAATTCATTGGCTTGACCAGCATCGGTAAAATATTCCAAGCCTTTCCATACCTCAGAAGGTTGGATATCTAAATCTTCAATGGCTTGGAACAGATCGCCAAGTAAGCGAACAATAATTTGTTGAATGCGTTCATCGACAGGTCCTTGTGCGGTATCGACATTCATTTTTTTTACAAGTGCATCAATTTGTTGACGGTTCATACTATAACTCCTGAAGTATGTAGATTATGGATGGCATTATTATTGGCTATTGATTTAGCTACTTGGTTTTAATGCCACACTCCTTGTTATGTTTAAAATACAGATTAATGGTGATTCAGATTCTATGAATCATCCTCACGGATGGAAGATGGATGCCTGTTCAAAGGCATCACTTCAATTTTCATAAATGGATAAAGCGGCAAACCTTGTAAAATGTTATGCAACTCTTCATTACTCTCAACATCAAAAATACTAATATTGGAGTACTGTCCCGTAACACGCCAGATGTGTCGCCATTTTCCAGAGCGCTGTAATTCCTGAGAATATGCTTTTTCAACAGCTTTAATCTCATTGGCTTTTTCAATGGGCATATCAAGCGGAATATGCACATCCATGCGTACGTGAAATAACATTTACGGCTTCCTTGTCTTTACGTCGTAGTTGTTCAATTTTGTCTTCGTCAATTTCGATGCCTAAACCTGCACCTGTAGGTAGATGAAGTTCAAAATTTTCATAATGAAGCGGTGTTTTTAAAATTTCTTCAGTCAAAAGTAGTGGGCCAAATAATTCTGTACCAAAAGCTAAAGATTCAAAGGTCGAGAAGGCATGTGCAGAAGCAATGCTGCCAATAGGGCCTTCAAGCATGGTGCCACCGTACAAATCGATCCCTGCAAGACATGCAATTTTGGCGACTTCACAGGCTTCGAGTAGTCCACCTGATTGTTCAATCTTGACTGCAAATACATCTGCGCCATGACTTTTGGCAATGCGGTAAGCACTGTCAGGGCCTGTAAGGGCTTCGTCTGCCATAATCGCAACGTCAAAACGCTGAGTCAGACGCGCTAAAGCATCCGTATTTTGAATAGCACACGGTTGTTCAATGAGGTCGATACCACCATCTTGAAGTTGCTGAATACCACGAATACATTCCAGTTCTGACCAAGCACGGTTGACGTCTACACGAACACTGATGTCTGCACCCAAGGCTTTTTTAATTGCAATCACATGGTCAACATCTTGCTGTAAAGGGCGTGCACCAATTTTGAGTTTGAACGTGTTATGACGTTTCAGCTCAATCATTTGTTTTGCTTCGGCAATATCTTTTTCAGTATCACCCGAAGCCAGTGTCCACAGCACAGGTAAACTTTCGCGTAAACGTCCACCAAGTAATTCACTAATAGGTAAGCCTAAACGTTTAGCTTGAATATCAAGTAGTGCTGTTTGAATGGCACACTTGGCAAATCTATTGCCATTAATATTTTTGCGGATTAGTTTTAAGGTTTGTGCAACATTTAATGCTTTCACTGAAGTCAGTAATGGTGCAAAGTAAGTATCAATATTGGCTTTAACACTTTCAGGACTTTCTTCGCCATAATTCAGCCCACCAATGGTGGTGGCTTCGCCCCAACCGATAAAACCATCCGTAGTTGTTATTTTTACCAGTACCAATGTTTGAATACGCATCGTTGTCACAGACAGTTGATGCGGGCGGATTGTAGGGATATCCACGAGTATGGTTTCTATGCTTTTATACATGAAGTTTCAACTGTTTCGAACTTGTTTGTATACCATAGAAGAATGTAATCACCTAAAATAGATATGAAGTGGTATTTTAAAATACTAAAAAGGTATGTTGATGGAATTAAGACATTTACGATATTTTGTGACGGTAGTTGAAGAGCAAAGTATTACTAAAGCTGCGGAAAAGCTATTTATTGCTCAACCACCATTGACTCGCCAAATTAAAAAATTAGAAGAAGAATTGGGGATCGATCTTTTTGAAAAAGGTTCTCGGCCCTTAAAGGCGACGGAAGCAGGTTTATATTTTTATCAGCATGCAGTGCAGATTTTAACGCATGCAGCGCAAGCCACCACCATGATCAAGAAAATCAACGCAGTCAATACCAGTGTCAAAATTGGCTATGTGAGTTCTTTGTTATATGGGTTATTGCCACAGATTATTTATTTGTTTCGCCAAAAAAATCCAGAGATTCAAGTCGAGTTGATTGAATGCAGTACCAAAGATCAGGTCGAGGCATTAAAACTAGGTAAAATCGACATAGGTTTTGGTCGCTTGCCAATTAGTGATCCTGCCATTAAAAGACTGTTGCTCCGCAAAGAAAAATTGAAACTGGCGATTTTTAAAAAGCATCCTTTGAATGCTTATCAAGAGACTGGGGTGTATTTATCACAAATTGTGAATGAAACTATTTTTTCCTATCCCAATACACCAAAACCTAATTTCTCGACCACCATACAAGCGATGTTTACCCAGTTGGGTTTAATTCCGACCAAGTGGACAGAAGTGCGTGAAATTCACATGGCTTTGGGCTTGGTAGCGTCAGGTGAGGGGGTATGTTTAATTCCAGAAAGTGCTTGTGACATTGGCATGAAAAATGTGGAATATCTGAATATTTTAGATTTAGAAGCTTATAGTCCTATCTCGTTGTCGATGCGCAACATGGACCAAAGTGCGTATATTCCAAAAATTTTAGAATGTATTGAAGAAATTTATCGGACTGAGAATATTTCTACAAACTTAAATTGATTAGATGTCGTTGACACATTCTACAAGCAAAAAAGATGCCTCATTTTGGAGGAGGCATCTAGATTTAAAGGTGTGGTTTTAAAACTTCTTCATATAATTCATAAAAATACGGTCTTCAGTAAAGTCATTACCATATTTCACATTATAATCTATGTGAATATATTGAAAGCTGAGTCCTTTAAGATACGGCTGCTGAAAAGCGTAATTCAGTACATAATTGGCCTCGGTTTCTTGATTGTTTTCCCCTGTGGATGATTTGAAATCATGACCATAAACCCATTTCACCGCAGTGCTGAGCCCTAGTACAAAGTCCTTAAAGTCATAGCTATAAATTAAGTGATAAGATTTTTCATCTTGTTTGGCAAAGCCTGTGACATTCCAGTTAATAAAATAGGTTTCAGGTAGATAACCATCTAATAATGGATAGGCAGAATCGCCAATAATTTGCTGATAGCCCAAGCCAAAAGAATGATTACTCACTTTCAAGGTTTCCAGCAGACCAATGTTTTGCGCATCAATAGTGAACGTATCCTCATGGTCTTTAGAATTAAAATATTTCAGTTTTGAATTAAGCGAAAAATTCGCTTGTTTCCATGTGTGATCTAAACTTGCATAGTGCGTATTATATAAATCTTCCAGATTGCCAAAATAATATTCACCCTTTAACGTTGGGGTAATTTGATAACGCAGGTCAATATAGTTCAACCCATCTGAATAGTGTGTGACCCCTTTAGAGGTGTAGGAAAATTTACGAAACTCTTCTTCATTACGTGGCGAGACTTTTTCGATGCGACCAATTTCAGTCTGAAATTGATCGGTAATTTGCGAGCGAAGATTAGTTCCCCAATAAGAGGTTAACAACTGGCGACTGGTATCCACCGAAGTCACAGGCAGATCCAACCAGAGTTCACCTGTTCTTAATAAGGAATTACCATAACCGAGTTTTAAAGTTGCACCATATTTTAAAAAATCTGATGCTTGTGATTGGTTGGCTTTATCAAAAGGAAGAATAGAATCGGAAACATGTTTGTCTGAACTTAGACGCACAGCATATTGCACAGAAGCATCGGCACCAATTGTGATGGGTTGATCGGCAATATTTAAGGGCGTATCCAGCATTTTAGATTTATAGAATAAAGAAGCGGCTTGCGACCAACTGCCTGTATCTTTGACACTAGCGTTATCAAAATCACGATCGATATAGGCATTTCTGAGCGTGAATTTCCACTCATCTGTTGGTGCTGCTGTAGATTCAGCTGCATGAATGGTTGTTATTGAAAATCCATTGAATATCAGCAGGGTGGCTAGGGCGAGTTTTTGTTGTTTGAAATGCGGTGAGCGTTGCATATTATTTCCATGAGATGCTTGTAAGGTTCGGGCATTAACTTTTTAAATATTTTGAAGTGCCTTCCCAAAACATTGCTTTGGGACAGACATCAGAATGCAGAGATTAAAATGACAATTAATGTAATTTTTCGCGTTGCATACTGTCGTTGAAAAATTTGCAACCTTTAAGCAAAAGAATGAAAGCAAACACACAGGATGTGCCACCAATAATTGACAATGAAGAGCCCACCATAAGTGGATTGCCAAAGTATTTATCAGTCAAAATTGCAACCAAAGTGGTACCAATGCCTAAACCAATTAGGTTACTGACCAATAAGAAAATGGCAGACAGACGCGCACGAAATTGATTAGGAGCTAACATTTGTAAAGCAGTTGCAGAAATCACCAAAGGGAAGGAGGCAAAAAACATGGCAGGAACAAGTAACGCTACCGAAAGATGTAAGTTCTGCACTTGGGTGAAAAGAGAGATCGGGAGAATTAATCCGATAATACCAATCACACCTGTGAGCATCGGTGCATTTTGTCTGCCTTTTTGAATAAACCAGTCATTGAGCCAGCCTGCACAAAAAACACCTAAGGTATTGGCAACTAACATAATGGAACCAAGCATATAGCCAGTTTCAGTCGGAGAAAGTGAAAAGCTACGAATATAAAAAGCAGGGGTCCAACTGGTCAGGCTATATAAAGCCATGGCATAAAAGGTGAAACCTAAATAATGACAAGTAATGGTTTTGCCATGTTTATGCATAAATTGTAAACATTGTTTAAATTCACCTTTTTCGACATGTCCATAAGTATTTAAGCGCTGACCTTTACGTTCGGGATCCCGTACGGTCAAAATAAACAGCAAACCAATGAGAATACCCGGTAAACCCACCACCAAGAAGGCAACTTGCCAAGCTTTCATGGCGCCCAATAACGGTACTTGAATTAAGGTTGCACCTTTAAGCAGTTTGATCACATAACCACCGACCAAAAAGGCAATACCACCACCTAAGAATGCGCCGACAGAGTAAATCCCGACAGCCCGCCCTAACTTGTCTTTGCTGAACATGTCACTGAACATGGAGTAAGCTGCTGGAGATAATGCCGCCTCACCGATACCCACGCCCATACGGCATAAAAATAACTGAAGAAAATTTTTACTCATGCCACAAGCTGCTGTTGCAAGACTCCAGATAATAATGCCAATAGAGATAAGTTTTGGACGAGAAAAACGGTCAGCAATATAGGCTAAGGGCAAACCCATAAAGGCATAAAACAAGGAAAAGGCGAGGCCATGTAACAAACTAAATTGAGTATCGGTTAAATGTAAATCGGCTTTAATTGGCTCAATCATGAGTGCCAAAATTTGTCTGTCAATAAAAGAAAAGATATAGGCCAACATACAGAGTATGACCACATACCATGAATACAGATGAGTTTTTTTATGCTCCGCTTTTTCTACGTAGACATCTACATTGTCCATTGATTTGTCCTTTTGTTTTAGCTTGCTCGGTTTGAAATTTCTGAATAATGGTTGCTTGCGCTAAAGGAATTGATTTAGTGCGGGTTAAATTCAGAGGCTTAACTTTTGTATTTGATCAATAATATTTTTAGAAAAATAATTAGAATTCAGTCAACCGTTTGGCGATTGAGATGTTGATCATTGCAGGATTATTTTCTTTTTATATGTAAAATTCCATTACCTTTTGAGTATTTTTAAATACTCAAAGGGTATCCTATTTGAACTTTTATGGAAAAACTAATTTTATATCAATGTCTTATTCTTGGAATTGTAGATGGAATTTGTTTACAGTGAAAAAGAGGTGAACAGCAAATGAGTCTTTAATCATCTGCTGTTGAGTACCATTAAAAAAACGAGACTTAACTAGAGGGCATTAATTCAAATAGTTTTTTTAGTTGTTGGTTCAGATGATGAAGTTCATCTTCAGAAAAGGCATTCAGAATGCCTGCTAAAGTAACAGCACTGATTTGGTTAATCTGTTGAACCAGCGATAAGCCTTTGTCTGTCAGCTTTACCATCGAAATACGTTCATCAGTTGCAGAAGAAAAAACTTCAACAATGCCATCTTCCACTAAACGATAAACCGCTTTGGTTGCGGTAGTGAGTTTGAGTGTAGAAAGATTGGAAATATCAGTAATACTGGCTTCACCTAAAGCATTGGTGCTCAGAATAATTTTACGACGCGTATTGTCTATTCCTAATTTTTTAATTGATTTTTCAATAAGTTGGGAATATTTTCCATTGACTTGTGAAATCCAGAAAAAAGGAAAATTTTTAAGACTTTCAGGTTCATTGTTAGGCAAAAATTGTTCTAAATGGTTCAGCATAGCTAAGCAGGGACTTAGTAAAATTGATAAAACTATTATAAACAAAATTGAGTCGCTTGCCTTGATGACTCTTGTAAAATTTACTTGACAATTACATGTAAATTTCTCATATTTAAATTAAGTTATAAAAATACATGGAAAAGTGAATGAATATTATTGCACAATCACTTTCGCGAGGACATGGCGAACTCAAAGTCATGATTAAAGATACGATTGATATTCAAGGCTTTAAAACAGTCTCGGGCAGTAAAGCTTATTTAAATGCTTCGCCTGCAGAACACAATGCGGAAGTGATCGACAATATTTTGAAAGCCAATTGTCAAATTACAGCAAAAACCAATTTACATGAGTTGGCATTTGGTATTACGGGGATTAATCATGCTTTTGGAACACCCATTAACCCTAAATACCCTGAATTGATTCCAGGTGGATCTTCAAGTGGATCGGCTGCGGCAGTGGCGGCAAAACTGGCAGATTTTTCTTTAGGAACCGATACGGGTGGTTCTATTCGTATGCCTGCTGCATGCTGTGGAATTTATGGTTTAAAACCGACTTTTGGGCGTGTGAGTCGTCAAGGGGTACATCCAGCCCAAAGCAGTTTAGATTGTGTCGGACCTTTTGCAAATTCAGTCGAAATGCTTGAAGTTGCCATGCAGATTATTGAACCAAGTTTTCAGCCTGCTGAAAAGCTGCAACAGCCACCCAAGTTGGCTTATATAAATGTAGCTGCGAGTGATGAGGTATGGCGTTGTATTGAACAATTCTTTGCACAGCATCAGCTGGATTTACCGCGTGAAACCATTGACTCGTTTGATGCCGCTTATGATGCAGGCATGCAGATGATCAATTATGAAAATTGGCAGGCTTATGGTGAGTTAACACAGACGGGTCTAATTGGTGCTGATGTAAACCAACGCTTATTAAAAGCAGCGAATACTAGCCTAGAGCAGGTGAAACAGGCCGAACAGGTTAAAGCACAATTTACTCAAGCCATAAATACTTTATTAAATCAATATGATGCTTTGGTTTTGCCGACATTGCCGCAGATTCCACCAAAAGTCAATGATGCCGAAAATACAGCGGCATTCTTAAATTTAACCCGTTTGGTTCGTCCTTTTAATTTGTCTGGACACCCTGCAATTTCAATTCCATTACAGACAGAAGATGGCTTCCCCGTGGGTCTACAGTTGGTTGCTGGGCATCAGCAAGACGAAAAATTATGCGCGATTGCGAAATATATTTCGCACTAAAATAAATATATTACAAGGAGTTAGATAATGAATGAATTATCTAAAATGGAGTTTGTAGCACCAGAAAAAGCCGTCGATCTTGACGCTTTATGTCAAGAAATTCGAGCAAGAGCCTGTACAGGTGAGTTCGATAATCAAGCCTTTGTTAGTCAGGACATGATTGAAAAACTCAAGCAATTGGGAGTTTACCGCGCGCTTGTGCCAAAACGCTTTGGTGGTGATGCCGTTTCACCGCGTGAGTTTTGTGAACTGATTGAAACTTTGTCTAAGGCGGATGGTTCGGTCGGTTGGGTGGCAAGTTTTGGGATGAGCCCCGCTTATTTAGGCAGTCTGCCAGAAGCAACACTTGAAGAGCTGTATAAAGATGGCCCAGATGTGGTTTTTGCTGGGGGAATTTTCCCACCACAACCTGCGGAAATTACCGATGAAGGTGTTCGAGTTAGTGGACGTTGGAAGTTTTCTAGTGGTTGCATGGGTGCAGACATTATTGGTGTGGGGATTTCACCTTTAAAAAATAATGAAATGCAGGGTCTACCACGTATGGCAGTGATGCCTGCGCATAAAGCCAAAATTGAAATGACATGGGACACAGTGGGTTTAAAAGGTACAGGCAGTCATGACTTGGTTGTGGAAGATGTACTGGTTGAAAAGCACTGGACATTTGTACGGGGTGAACCATCCAAACTACCTGAACCTTTCTTTAAATATCCATCACTTTCCCTAGCAACCCAAGTTTTAACTGTTGTTGGTATAGGTGTAGCGGCCGCTGCTTTAGAAGAATTTCAAATTTTAGCACCGGGCAAAGCATCAATTACAGGTGGTGCTGAAATTGCGAATCGTCCTGTGACGCAATATGAATTTGCACAAGCAGATGCAGAATTTCAGGCAGCCAAAGCATGGTTCTATCAAACCATGGATAGCGTTTGGCACGAAGTCGTTGCAGGGCGTGTGGCAACCACGCAACAGATTAGTGATATGCGTTTAGCCTGTACCCATGCTGCTCGCGTATGCGCCAAGGTCACGCGAAAAATGCAAATGCTGGCAGGCATGACCGCCATTTATACCCAGAACCCATTTAGCCGTTTTGTAAATGACACCAATGTCGTTACACAGCACGCTTTTATGGGCGATGCCACATTACAAAATGCGGGTTCAATTCGTTTTGGCTTAAAGCCAAGCCCTGGATATTTATAAATTTAAACCTGAATCAAGGAAATCAAAATGGACGCTAAAAAAAGTTTACGTGTGTTGTTCTGCATGGGCATTAATCAGAATTTTTTTGATGCAGAACCTGCCGAAGCAAAAGCGGTCTGGGCTGCATTTGGTGAGATGTGGAATGCGATTCACGACCTGCCTGAGGTACATGTGTTTGGCAATATGGATGATGACCAAAGCATGGTTGGCCCAAGTACAGGCTGGCCATGGACGACCTATTTATTGGCAGATGTGCCTGATATTGAAACTGTACATGCGGCATGTAATTTGTTCAGAACCACGGTTGTAGGTGAAGGTCCTTATAAACTTTGGAAATATTGCAAAGTCGAAGCACGTGTTGGACGTGAATTGATTATTCAACGTTAAGGTGCAGGGCATGGATGACAAAGTGAACTTGGTAAAAATCCTCTCACGTTTAGAACAGTTGGAAGCGCATAACGCCATCCGGAACTGTTTAAACCGTTACATGGAAATTTGTGATGAGTTAAATCCAAAGACCAATTTAGATGAGCTGATGGGGCTTTTTGATGCGGAGTGCATTTGGGAAGGGATTGGGGAAAAGTATGCCAAATCTTTTGGGCGATATGATTCTTGGCAAGCCATTTACAACATGTTCAAAAGCTATACCCAAACAGAATCGCACTTTGTCATGAATGCTCACTTTGTCAGTTCGGAGCAAATTGAAGTACAGCAGCAGTACGCCACGGCAACTTGGCTGATGTTGCAAACCTCTACTTTTCGTGATGGACGCAGTCATTTGAATAGCGCTAAGTTGAACGTGAAATTTGCGCAACAGACGGATGGTAGTTGGAAGATCAAACATTTTCAAACTCAGAATATTTTTAGTCGACCAGTGACGAACTGGCAGAGTGACGCTGAATTACCTGTCCCGACCCAGAATTAAATTAGGAATTTATCAAAGGATTATTGAAATGAATGGAATTATCTCAACACTGAATGTCGGTGTGGATTATGAAGCACTGGTGCAAAGCGATCGTGCACATACGTCTTTATACAAAGATGAGCGTATCTTTGATGAGGAAATGCAGAAGATTTTCTACAGCACATGGGTTTGGGTGGCACATGCCAGTGAAATTCCAGAAGGCGGTAGCTATAAAACCATCAATATTGGCAAACAACCTGTCGTCGTAGTTCGTGACCGCAAGAAAAAAGTGCATGTATTACTTAACCGTTGTCGCCATCGTGCTGCGACAGTCTGTGAACACAAAAAAGGCAAAACCAATAGCTTTGTTTGTCCATACCACGGTTGGAGTTATGCACTTGATGGCAGTTTACGCGGCGTTCCTTCCCCAGAAAGTTATGGTGAATGTTTGGATAAATCAGAATTGCCATTGGTCAGCCTGCGTGTTGAAGAATATAACGGCATGATTTTCGCGTCATTTAATCATGAAGTGGAACCTTTAGAACAATTCCTCGGTCCTGCGAAAAAGTGGATTGATTTGTTCATGAAACAAGGTGCGGGTTATCCAATTAAAGTTTTAGGCGAACATCGTTTTACCTTCCCGGGAAATTGGAAAATCCAGCTAGAAAACACCACTGATGCTTATCATTTTCCATTGGTACACAAGTCTTTCTTAAGTTCAGTCGATGAAAAAACAGAAGAATTATTTAACTTTGAAAATCAACCCGGTTATGTCGAAGATTTAGGCAATGGTCACAGTGTGATGGTGATGATTCCTGAATTGGTCGATTTAGACGAAGAATTAATGGAACGTCCAATTCAGGAACGTTTTGAAGATTTAGCACAAGCTTTACGTGATGAAGGTCATGCGGAATTGGAAGTGCGTCGTATTGTGCGCGCTGTGGGTGGTTCTGGTTTTAACTTAAACCTGTTTCCGAACATTGCCTGTTCAATGGCATTTTTCCGAGTCATGCAGCCGATTTCAGTCGATAAAACAGAAATTCATCATTCCGTGATTACCATGGATGGCGGCCCACAAATTGCGAATCAATACCGTCTGCGTTTGCATGAGCATTTCCAAGGCCCATTTGGATTTGGTACACCCGATGATGCTGAAGCATGGGAACGTGTACAAAAAGGGGCAGCCGCAGGCGAAAACCTCTGGATTATGTTGAACCGTGGTTTAGCGGGTGAAGTACAAACTGAAGATGGTTTAAAAAGTGATGTGAGTGCTGAAACAGGGATGCGCTCGGCCTATCAACAGTGGAAAAAGTTGATGACGGCTTAAGGGAAATAACATGAAAATTGATTTAAATTTACTCAATGAAGTCACAGCGTTTATTTGGGCAGAAGCCGATATGCTGGATCACTCTGAGCATGATGCTTGGTTAAATCTTTGGAATGAAAAAGGAGTGTATATCATTCCAATTGATCCGACACTTACCGATTATGAAAACAATCTGAACTATGCTTATGACGATCATCACATGCGTAAATTGCGTGTTCAGCGTTTAGAAAATGGCGAAGCAATTTCAACTTCACCCAAGGCAAATACGGTTCGGAGCATTTCACGTGTTCGGATTTTAAAACATGAGGAAGGTGAAATCATTTTACGTTGTGCGCAAAACTTGCGTGAATTCCGTAAAGAGAACCTCAAACACTACACCGCAGATGTGACTTACCATTTAAACCGTGATACCGACGCAGGTTTAAAAATTAACCGTAAAATCATTAATTTAATTAATTCTACCGATACCTTGTCAGGTATTAGCTACATTCTATAGGAGCATCGTCATGCAACAGGTTGTATTAGTGACAGGTGCTGCGTCAGGTTTGGGTAATGTCATTGCGGAATATTTTGCGAGCCAAGGTCATCAGGTGATTTTATCTGCCAGCACCTTGGAAAAGGCGGAAAAAGCCAAAGCAGAAAGTCAGTTTCCCGAGCAAATGTATCCAGTGAAACTGGATATTTCAGTTGAAGCAGACTTTCATGCAGTAGTGCAGTGGATTGAGCAGAAATTTGCAAAACTTGATGTGTTGATTAATAACGCGACGGTCACTAAGGCAACCCCAGTTTTGGAGATTACGGCTGCTGATTTTGACTGGATTACCCAAGTTAATCAGCGCGGTACATTTCAGTCTTGCCAAATTATTGGTCAATACATGGCACAAAAAGGCTATGGGCGCATTATTAATATGGCGTCTTTGGCAGGGCAAAATGGTGGTACGGCAACAGGCGCACATTATGCAGCGAGCAAAGGTGCCATTGTGACTTTAACCAAAATTTTTGCTAAAGAATTTGCAGCTAAAGGTGTGACAGTAAATACCGTTGCTCCTGGTCCAATGGAATCAGCCATTGTGCATAGCGTAGTGTCAGACGAAAAAATGGAACAATTTATCCAGAATATTCCTGTTAAAGCATTAGGCAATATGTCGTTTATTGCAGAAACCTGTGCGTTATTGGCAAGTCCAAATGCTGGGTTTGTCACAGGTGCAACTTGGGATATTAATGGTGGTTTATTCATGCGCTAAGCCTTGTGCCAAGCAAGTGAAAAGGAGAAAACAAAAATGACTACACTTTATGATGTTGTCGTAAAAAACCGCCATGTAGAAGGTGGCAATATTGCAGTCATGGAATTTGAATCTGCTAATGCCGAAGTATTACCTCAAATTGAAGCAGGTGCCCATATTGATGTGCACTTACCCAATGGTATGGTTCGTCAATACTCACTTTGCCAAAATCCAAATCAGGCTGGCAAGTTCAGATTAGGCATTTTAAGAGATGCAGAATCACGTGGTGGTTCGATTTCAGCTTTTGATGATTTAAAAGATGGAATGCACATTCAGGTGAGTGCACCCAAAAATTTATTTCCATTGTACCCAGCGAAACATACGGTGTTGATCGGTGGAGGTATTGGCATTACCCCGCTCATCACCATGGCCTATCAATTAGCGCATGAGGGTGCATCTTTCGAGCTGCATTATTGTGGTGCGAGCGAAGACCGTTGTGCCTTTGTCAATGAAATTAAAAATGGCGAACTAGCACCATTCACCACCTTTCACTTTAAATCTGAAGGAGCGAGCCATCGCCAGTTTTTTGAAGCCTCGATTCAGGATATTGATGTAACAAGTCATATTTATACCTGTGGTCCTGTGGGTTTTATGGACTGGGTGATCAATCTCGCTACGACCCACAATTTCCCGCAAGCACAGATTCATAAAGAATATTTCCAAGTTGAAACTGATACTTCGGGCGATGCATTTGAAGTGATCGCTGAACGGAGTGGAAAAATTATTTTGGTAGATGCAGGAGAAACCATTTTACAGGCTCTAGCCAAACAAGGCATCAACATTGAAATGTCTTGTGAGCAAGGGGTTTGTGGCACCTGTATGTGCGATGTAATTGAAGGTGAACCCGACCATCGCGATGTGTATTTTACCGATGAAGAAAAAGCCAGTAATGAACAAATTTTGGTCTGCTGCTCTCGTTCCAAATCATCCCGTTTAGTTTTAGATATTTAAGCCTTTTCCTTGTGATATGGAAATTAAGGAGAAAAAGATGAATGTAATACAAAAAGTACAACCGTTAAGCATAGATCCTTTGCAATTCCGACGCGCATTAGGCAATTTTGCAACGGGTGTGACCATTGTCACAGCGCAAAATGAACAGGGTGAAAAAGTCGGAGTAACTGCCAATAGTTTTAATTCAGTGTCACTCGATCCACCGCTGATTTTATGGAGCATTGATAAAAAATCATCTAGTTTTTCTGTGTTTGAGCAAGCAACACATTTTGCTGTCAATATTTTGTCAGGTTCGCAAATTGAACTGTCCAACAAGTTTTCACGCCGCAATATTGATAAGTTTGAAGGAACCAATTATCAGGAAGGTGAAGGTGCGAGTTTATTATTAGAAAACTGTTCTGCCATATTTGAATGTGAACGTCACCAAGTGATTGAAGGGGGCGATCACTGGATTATGATTGGTAAAGTTGTGAAATTTCATGATCAAGGTCGCAGTCCTTTGGTCTATCACCAAGGTGCATATTCATGCGTGATGCCACATCCAAGTTTAAAGCTAAAACACAGTGAACCAACACTTTCTGAAATTCCACAACAAGGGCATTTATATAACAATGTTTGTTATTTAATGAGCCGTGCTTTTAAAGCCTATCAAACGGATTATATTCCGAAACAATTGGCATCGGGTTTTCGTACCAGTGAATCTCGATTGCTGTTAGTGCTTGCCAGCGGAACTGCTTCAAGTAAGGAAGATTTACCACGGGATATTGCTATGCCGATGCAAGAAGTAGAACGCGCAGCAGAAATTTTAAAACGTGAAGGGCTACTTTCAGATCACGAGAACTTGTATCAATTGACAGAAAAGGGCAAACAAACAGCACAATATCTGTTTGAAATCGCCGATAGCCATCAAAATGGAGTGTTTGAAAAATATCCACAACAGGAAAAAGAAGCATTCATTAGCATGTTGCGTGACTTTGCTGGTGTGGCTTAAGCAAAAATGTACTGATAAATCTTCGGATTTATCAGTTTTATCTGATCTTGATATTGATGTTTAAGCCTGAATATATGTTTATCAGATATACATTTATTGATGGAAAATGTATTCAGGTTGAAAAGAATTTAGCTCAAGCCTGATCTTACAGTCTTAAGTAAATATTGGTCACTGTTAAATCAGGTTTGAGTTACTACGCCTTCTTCTGGGCGGAAATCGATGCATCCATCCACCAAGTCATTCCATTGTTGTAAATTTGATGAGGTCATGTGCTCAATCCTTTAGTCAATCAGTTTTAGCTTGATTGAAACGTGATTAAGCACTTGTCTCTATCCACTTTTTCCAGATGTTTATCCAGTCTGTGCCACTTTCATTTTAGAAGGTTTAGGTGCGAAATTTAATATGAAATAGAACTTGAAAGAGACAGCTTTAATGTGCGGGTATCATCTCGGTCAGTTGCTGCATCATAATATTTACATATTTATGCACATCATCTTGAAAAATCATATATTGAAGCGCTAAGCCGTAACTTAATGAGATAATTTCTAGAAGCTTGTGTTCATGCTGAGCTGACTCTGCCGCAGAAAAATTTGGAATGAGTTGTTGTAAAACTTCAGAAACTTGCGCCTGATGATTTTGCCAAACTTGCTGATATTCATTGGAAAATATTTCGTCACGTGCCGCATATAATTGCAATTCAATTGAAATTTTCAACCATTCATCATGCTGGAAAAAATCGATTAACCACTGTTCGAGTGCGGCCATTAAATCAGACTGCGTCAAATGTGTCTGAGTAATAATTTTCTGTAATTGCAGATTTTCTTGTTCAAATTGAATTTTCATTAAGGTCAGTAAAAAATCTTCTTTGTGCTCAAAATTTGAGTAAAAAGCGCCTTGAGTATAACCTGCCTTTTTTGAAAGATTCCGAATAGATACCGCACTATAGCCTTGTTCAGAAATAAGGTGAAAGCCTGCTTCAATTAACTGATTTCTAGTTTGAATTTGTTTTTCATCACGAGAAATTTTTGTGGGTTTCATAGATTAATTTAATTTTCAAATATCACTTGATATCTTAAATGGAAAGCGTTATTTTGGCTAGATGTATTTCAAATATCAAGTGATATCTGAAAATGAATTTGGCTAAACCTAGAGAAAAATATGAGTAACCTGCTGAAAAGAAAAATAGTGGTCATCAATGCTCATCCATCATCAACCAGTTTTAATCAAGCTTTAATGCAGGCCTATATGGAAGCTGTACCATCTGACGTGCAGGTTGAAGTGATTGAAATTGGCACATTACATTTTGATCCAAATCTGAAATATGGCTATGAACAAAGAATGGAGCTTGAACCCGATTTACAAGCAGCATGGTCTAAAATAATGAGTGCGGATCATTTGGTCTGGATTTTCCCAGTGTGGTGGGGCGGGTTACCTGCTGTAGCGAAAGGGTTTATTGATCGTTTATTTCTTCCTAGTCAAGCCTTTAGTTATTTTGAAAATAGCAACCGTATTCGTGGGCACTTAAAACGCAAAACGGCCAGAATCATTACTACCTTAGACCAAGCAGGTTGGACGTATAAATGGTATTTTGGTGAACCGAGTACGCGACAGCTTAAAGATACGACATTAAAATTTTGTGGTGTAGGATCGGTAAAGACACATTATTTGGGGTCTATACGGGGTTCTAGTTTAGCGCAACGTCAAATCTGGTTGGCATTGGTGAAGAAACTGGCGCAACGTGATTATGACAACTTGCTCAAAAAATCCGATCAAGGATTAGTGCAACGGCTTTGGCTTTATTTCAGTCATTGACAGCATTGAGAGGGTAAGGCAAAAGTATCCTATCCATACTCAATGCAAAACAGATTCTATTTTCTATAAACGAACAAAGCCCGTAAGAAATAAGGATTATATTCCAAATTTCTTGCGGTAACGCCATAAACTGGTTCGGCTAATTCCTAAGGCCTGCGCTGTTAATCCCAAGTCATATTGATATTTTTTTAGAGTTTGCTGCAAGGTATAGGCCTCCAGTTTTGTGGCGTTGATTCGTATAGGTTGCTCATTTTTTTCAGTTGTAGAATCAGAATCTTGTGCTCCATGAATGATCTCATCAGGTAAATCAGAAATCGTAATTTCGGAGCGACCATTCGCCATTGCCAGTGCATATAACAATGTATTCTTGAGTTCGCGGACATTCCCCGGCCAGTCATACGCCATTAAAGTTTGCAGAGCATCCTCTGAAAGAAGAGGGGCTTGCGCTGAAGTCCGATGTTCATTCAGTAAAAATTCGGCAATCAAAGGGATATCTTCTTTGCGTTCACGCAGTGGCGGTACGAAAATCGGGATGACCCTTAAACGGTAGAGCAAGTCTTGGCGGAAACGACCTGACTTAACTTCTTCACGTAGTGCACGATGAGTCGCTGCAATAATTCTGACATTGGACTTCAACGATTTTTCACCGCCTAAAGGCGTAAACTCTCCTGTTTCCAGTACCCGTAATAATTTGGCTTGTAGTTCCAGTGGAATTTCGGCAATTTCATCCAGAAATAAGGTACCACCTGCGGCACGTTCAAATACGCCTTTGTGTTCACGAATTGCGCCTGTAAAAGCCCCTTTAACATGCCCAAATAATTCACTTTCTAACAAGCTGGCATTGAGCGCAGCACAGTTGATGGCAATAAACGGATGTTTTCTTCTTTGGCTATGTTCATGAATGGCTTGTGCCACGAGTTCTTTACCACTGCCGGATTCCCCCCGAACCAGTACAGGAAATTCGGTAATCGCAACTCGCTCAATAATGGAGAACATATGCTGCATTGAACTTGAGCGGCTATGAAAGGTCTCTTGGAGAGATAATGCTGTTACAGGCTTTGGTTTTACCGTATTTAAAGAAACAGGCTGAAATAAAAAAATCTCACCGACAAACTGTTGATCAAGCACATTCAGTTTTTTTCGGGTCAATAAATATTGTGTAGAGGTTTCAGGCAGATGAATCAACCCAGTTTGCAGTTCTGTGTTTTGAATTAACTGTTTGAAGGCAGTGATGGTTTTTTTGTTGAACTCGGATGTTCCATACTCATAAATAAAGTTTTGGCTCTGCTGTTCTTGAATCAAGATCAAATTTTCATCAATAAAGCTTTGTAATTGTTCTAAAAATAATTCTAACTGTGTTTGTAAAGCAAAATTAAGAGTGAGCATGGTGTTTCACTGTCTGTTTCATTTGTTTCTTATTGAAACATAAAGTGAAACAAGGATGAAATAGAGTAGAGGCTAAAAAAAATAAATTAATTTTTAATATATTGTTTTTAATGAATATAATTAAAAAAGCTAAAAGTTGGCACTGAGTTTGCAATTTAAGAATAAAGAAACGTATTTATTCAGGTGTTACAACATGATCTTTCATCAATTTTTTGAAGTAGAAAGTTCAACTTATACTTATCTCTTGGCTTCAGAGCAGACACGTGAAGCAGTATTGATTGACCCAGTTGCTTCTGAAATAGACGTCTATAGCCAGCATTTGCAAATGCATAACTTAACACTGGTCTATAGCTTGGACACCCATGTCCATGCGGATCATGTGACCGCTGCCAATCTATTACGTGAAAAGTTTGGCTGTAAAACTGTATTGCATCGCAATTCAGGTGTGAACTGTGGCGATATATTTATCACTGATCAAAGTGTGATTCGGATAGGTGAAATAAATATTGAAGCACGTTATACCCCAGGGCACACCAATGCATGTACCAGTTATGTTGCAGAGGGTATGGTGTTTACAGGAGATGCTTTGCTGATTGATGGTTGTGGGCGTACCGACTTTCAAGAAGGCAATGCCGAAATCTTGTATGACAGCATTCATACTCAAATTTTTACTTTGCCAGACGAGACTATTGTTTACCCGGGACATGACTATAAAGGCCGTTTAGCTTCGACAGTCGGGCATGAGCGTTTACATAATTCGCGTTTAGGTGCAGCGCGAAACAAAGCTGAATTTGTGGAAATTATGAACAGTTTAAATCTTCCTTATCCGAAGAAAATTGATATCGCATTACCCGCCAATAAAGTTTGTGGTCAGTAAAGGAGAGCGAAGATGCAATTAAAACAAGTCAATACTGAATTTTGGGTTGCCGATCAAATTACTACGCAAGATATTGAATTGATCGCAGCACGTGGCATTAAAACCATCTTTTGTAATCGTCCAGATGGTGAAGGTCCCGATCAACCGAATGTGGCTGAAATTGAACAGGCTTTGCAACCTTATAGCATTCAAATTCAGTATTTGCCTGTGGTGAGCGGTAAAGTGACTGATGAGCAAGCCGAAGAATTTAAACACCTGTATATGCAGGCTCAAAAGCCATTATTGGCATATTGCCGATCTGGCACACGGTCTATTACCCTTTGGGCGTTGTCTCAAGTAACAGATCAGACCTTAGAGCAAATGTTATTGACAGCAAGAACTTTAGGATACGACTTGCAAGGTGTTATCCCCCGTATTTTAAAGCAATCGACACATGCACAAGAGCATATTCCAAAGTTGAGTGTTGTTATTGTCGGGGGTGGTGCTGCTGGCATTTCTGTGGCGTCAAGCTTACTTTCACGTCAGCCGAATTTAGACATTGCCATTATTGATCCTGCAGAAGTTCATTACTACCAACCGGGTTGGACTATGGTGGGCGGCGGCATTTTTAAGCCTGAAAAAACTGTGCGAACCATGGCGAGCTTAATTCCAAAACAAGTGCAATGGATTAAATCGGCAGTGGCAGCTTTTGATCCAGACAATAAGCAAGTGTTGTTGGAAGGGTGTAAGCCGCTGAATTATGACGTTTTGGTGGTCTGTCCCGGCTTAAAACTGAATTGGCATGGTATTGAGGGTTTGGTCGAAACGCTGGGTAAGAATGGTGTGACTTCCAACTATCGTTATGACTTAGCACCTTACACTTGGCAGTTAGTCCGAGAAATGAAACGCGGTAAGGCGATTTTCACGCAACCACCAATGCCAATTAAGTGTGCAGGAGCACCGCAGAAAGCCATGTATCTATCTGCGGATCATTGGCAAAAGCAGGGCGTACTTAAAGATATCCAGATTGATTTTTACAATACAGGTGCAGCGTTATTTGGTGTGCCCGCCTATGTGCCTGCCTTGATGGAATATGTCAAACGTTATGACGCTAATTTGCATTTTAACCATCAACTCATCAAGGTGGATGGTTCGCAAAAACGTGCTTGGTTCAAGCAACTGAATGGTGAAAATAGCGCTGTTATCGAAACTGATTTTGACATGATTCATGTGGTGCCGCCACAGCAAGCTCCCGACTTTATTCTGGCAAGTAATTTAGTCGATCATGCAGGTTGGGTCAGTGTCGATCAACATACCTTACAGCATACCCAATATCCGCATATTTTTGCTTTGGGTGATGTCATGAATGCACCAAATGCCAAAACAGCCGCCGCAGCACGTAAGCAGGCACCGATTGTGGCTGTGAATGTACTGGAGTATTTACAAGGCGGTACCAATTTTTCCCAATACGATGGTTATGGTTCATGCCCACTGACTGTCGAGCGTGGAAAAATTGTACTGGCCGAGTTTGGTTATGGTGGTAAGTTGCTCCCAAGCTTTCCAAAATGGCTACTTAATGGTGAACAACCGACACGACTGGCATGGCTGTTAAAAGAGCAGATTCTTCCACCGATGTATTGGGATGGCATGCTCAAAGGGCATGAGTGGATGGTTAAACCTAAACGCTAATTATTTTTAACGCCTAAAAAAACAAGTTCCTATTTGTTATTTCACAGATGGGTTAGGGACTCTTTTATTTAAAAAAGAGTCCCCCTTGAGGTAAAGAGGTCTAGAACCATGTGGTTGTTAGTTTTAGAAGGCTTGGCAATAGGATGTTTGCTTGGCATGACGGGTGCTGGCGGAGGAATACTCGCAGTTCCCGCATTAATGGCGAGTCAGGGATGGAGTGTAGCTCAGGCAGCCCCAGTCGGCTTATTGGCTGTTACCTTGTCTGCTTTTGTGGGAACAATTCAGGGTTTCTTCAAAAAAATCGTGCGTTATCGTGCTGCGATTTGGATTGCGGTGATCAGTATTCCTTCAGCACGTTATGGGGTACAACTTTCCAATATCATTTCACCAGTCTGGTTGAGCATTGCTTTTAGCCTAGTGATGTTGGTGGTGGCTTATCGAGTCTTTTTTAATAAAGTCAATGATATGGAAAATCCACCTTGTAAAGTGAATAAATCGACTGGACGATTAATCTGGAATGTCAGAACAGCTTCGGTATTGGGCTTTATTGGTGTGGTTGCAGGCTTGTTAACAGGATTGCTCGGTGTAGGCGGAGGCTTCGTGATTGTGCCTGCATTGCGCAAGGCTACTGATCTAGACATGAATAGTATTGTTGCAACTTCACTGATGATTATCTTCTTGATCGGTGGTGTGAGTATTTCGATTCATGTTTTGGATGGCTTTCAGTATCCCATCAGTATTTCAGCAACCTTTGTGATTGCCTGTATAGTTGGTATGTTATTGGGGCGTAAAGCAACGAATTTAGTGCCTTCCAGCATCATTCAAAAGATTTTCGCAATCACGGTAATTGTGGTCGCTATTTCAATGTTGGTTAAAGCGCTGATTTAAGGCATCCCAAGATTGATATAAGACGATAAATCTACAACTGAAGATAAAAAATAAAGCTAAGGATGGGTTGTCATCCTTAGCTTTACTTTTTATAGCAACATTACGACATCTACCAATTGCTCATCATGAAGAAGAATGTTCTATTTGTGAATGCGTTGAAGCCAATCGAATTATGCTCAAAGACTCAATACAGTTTTAATGTGTAAGCGCTTGTTTATTGTGATCACGCCATTCAGAAGGGCTCATACCAAACCAATGTTTAAAATTACGACTGAAAATAGAAAGTTCTGCATAACCGAGTTGTAAGGCTAGATCTGTGAGGCTGACATTACCTGCATTAATCATACGAAGCGCTTCTTTCTTGCGGACGTTTTCGAGCAAATCACGATAAGTCGTGCCTTGCATTTTTAAGAATCGCTGTAACTTTTTCGGATGCATGCCCATACATAAAGCAATATTTTCAATACTACAATCACCTGTTGCCATGAGCATGCGGACTGAGCTTTCAATTAGAGAGGTGTCGTTATCACCTTTGGTACTACTCTGCGTTTCCAGTCGCTGTACGATCAGTTGATCCACCAGATCTTCATTAAATGCATAAGGTTGATGTGTTAAAAAACTGGCTGGGAAATAAAGCGCATCTTCTTCTGTTTTGAACTCAACTCGGCAAGCGAAATGGTCTGTAAATACTTTAGAGTCTTTGGGAGCCTGCTGCTTAAGATGAATTTTTTCAGCATGCCATGCGGGTCCAATTAAATCTTTTAAAATATTAGTCACGAGACAGATAGCCAGTTGTGACTTTTGTGGCACATCGACATTGTGTTCGTTTAAACGAACAAAGGTCAGTTTAGACAGTTGTGCATTTACTTGTGAAACTTGAAACACGATGCCTTCAGCATGTAAATACACATATTTTTGTGCAACATTTAACGCATCTAAAATTGTCGCTTGTCGGGACATATACACGCCAATTAAACCAATCGTGCTAATATTTTGTAGTGCGCCAAGTTTTAAACCAAAAGCTTCTTCTTGGCAGCGTAAAGCGGCATTTTCTAATAAACTTAAATAATGATCATAATGAATGAAAGAATCGGGATCGCGCAGTAACGATGGCAAAATACCGACTTGTTTTAATATTTCGATAGGATTTACACCATAACTACGGACAAGTTCTTCGAACCCGCCAAGACTAGCTGCACGGATATAACTTGCCATAACAATGTTCCTGAATGTCCTAAAAGATCAAGTTATTGTCCTAAAAAGTCAAGCTCAATTCAAGTGTTTTGTTAAAGTAGAGTAAGAGATTTTCTCCATTTAGGCATAAGAACGCGTTTACCACCGTTAGCCGTTAAAAGGAAAGACTATGCAACTTACAGTTCAGTCGCATTTAGAGCAAACAGTTATCGAACAGACATTACAAGACTGTTTCCAATTACAGCGCACGAGCTTTCATCAGCAAGGCATTGAAAGCAATGCACAACGCAAACAGCATTTATTGAATTTAAAGGCCATGATCAATAATCATCGGGAAGCGATTGTAGAAGCTTTAAATCGTGATTATGGCAATCGTTCGCGTCATGAAACTTTACTGGCAGAAATTATTACGGCGACTGACGATATCAATAGCAGCATTAAACATTTGAAACAATGGACGAAGGTGCAAAAGCGTAGAGTCGATCACAGCATGTACTTTGGTGCCAAGAACCGCCTAATTCCTCAACCACTGGGTGTGATTGGCGTTATTGTGCCGTGGAATTTTCCAATCAATTTGATGTTTTCGCAATTGTCCGCCGTGTTTGCAGCGGGCAATACCGCTATGGTGAAAATGTCGGAAAATTCACGCCATTTGGCAGAGTTGCTCATTGAGATTAGCCCTAAATATTTTGCCAAAGAAAAATTACAAATTTTTGATGAAACAGGTGAAGTTGGTGTCGCATTTTCAAAACTGCCATTTGATCATCTAATGTTTACGGGTTCAGGTGCCACAGGACGTAAAGTGATGGCGGCAGCGGCTGAAAACTTAACTCCTGTGACTTTGGAACTTGGGGGTAAATCACCCGCGGTCATTGATCCAGAATACCCAATCGACAAAGCGGTTGAGCGGATTATGTTCGTGAAGCAGTTTAATGCGGGACAAATTTGTACCAATGTTGATTATTTATTTGTGCATGAATCGAAACTTCAGGAATTTATTGAAACTGCAAAGGCTTGGGTACAAGAGCATGTACCTGATATTCATAGTAAAGATTATACTTCGGTGATTGATCATCGTGCTTATCAGCGTTTAATTCACAGTCTTGCTGATGCAGAAGCCAAAGGGGCAACGCTGATTAATTTAAATCAACAAGAAGCCGATGCCACTACACGAAAAGTTCCGCTGACTTTGGTACTCGGCAGCACTGATGAAATGGAAATTGATACGCGCGAAACCTTTGGTCCCATTTTGATGGTGAAAACCTATCAAAGCCCTGAACAAGTCGTGGACTATATTGTGCAGCGTGATCGACCATTGGCATTTTATCCATTTAGTCACAATAAACGCCTTGTTGAGTTCTATATCAGTCGTGTCATGTCGGGTGGCGTGTCTGTAAATGATGCATTATTTCACGTTGGACAACACGACTTGCCTTTTGGCGGTGTGGGGGCAAGTGGGATGGGGCATTATCATGGTTATGAAGGCTTTCTCACGTTCTCTAAAATGCGTCCAGTATTTTATCAGGCAGGGTTTTCGAGTTTGAAATTTTTGGCACCACCGTATGGCAAGTTTGCCACTTGGGTGCTGAATTTCTTAATTCGTATGAAGTCTTAGTTTTACTGTTTAAATCTTTAAATAGGGCTGTTGGGCTTCAGAATAATTTTTGAAGCTCAGGGCTAAGTCATGTTTAAAAAATAAAAAAGCTATTAAAGGAGTTAATAGAATGAGTGATCAACATTTTGATTTTGATCAGATAGTCATTGGATCTGGTTTTGGTGGTTCGGTCAGTGCGCTACGCTTAAGTGAAAAAGGCTATAACGTCCTAATCTTGGAGAAGGGTTTACGCCGTGAAGATCAGGATTTTCCAACCACCAATTTAGATACCAAAAATTATTTATGGATGCCTGAATTAGGATTCAAAGGCACCATGCAATTTACCTTTACCAGTAAGACAACCATCTTACATGGTGTAGGCGTGGGTGGTGGTTCACAAATTTATGCCAATGTACATTTGATTCCACCCGATGCAGTTTTTGAGTCAGAGGCGTGGACTAAAATTCGGAAAGACTGGAAAGAAACGCTCAAACCATTTTACGGTTTGGCGCAGCGCATGTTAGGAACAGCCCATAATACCTATACCAATGTGGCAGACCATACCTTAAAAGCAGTTGCCGCAGAGATAGGGTACGCCAATTCATTTAAAACGGTGACTACAGGCGTATTTTTCCCGCAAGCGGATGGTCAGCAAAATAAAGCAGTGAAAGACCCGTATTTCAATGGTGATGGACCAGAACGCAAAACCTGCAATTACTGTGGTGCATGTATGTTGGGTTGCCGCAATAATTCGAAAAATACCCTGATGAAGAATTATCTGTATTTTGCTGAGCGTAATGGTGTGGAGATTCGCCCAAGTTCCGAAGTCCTCAAAATTACCCCGCTGAATGAAGATGGCAGTGCAGGTTATGAAATTATTGTTAAGGAAACCCTAGGGAAACACGTTCGTCAATATAGTCTACGCAGTCGTGGGGTGGTGTTATCCGCAGGGGTAATGGGCACTGTACCGATGCTGTTAAAAATGCGGGATCAATACAAGACTTTGCCGAATATTTCAAAATTGTTAGGGCAAGAGATTCGAACCAATTCGGAAACCCTAACCACAGCGAACAACACACGTGAACGATTAGATGATGGTGTAGCAATCAGTTCCTTTATTTCAGTCGATGCAGATACCAATATTGAAGTGACTCGATTCCCTGAAGGGGCAGATGCTTCATGGATTTATATTCCATATGTACCCATGGTCACAGGGCAAGGTTTTATACGGTTTATGAAATTCGTGTTCAATACGCTATTACACCCTTGGAAAACTTATAAAGTCTTGCGTTATAAGGGGAAAGCTAAAAATTCTATTATTTTATTGGTCATGCAAAAGTCAGAAGCCTTTATTCATCTGGAATGGCGCCGTAAGTGGTATCGATTGTTTAAAAATAGGATTACTGCGGTGCAAAAGCCCGAAGACACACCATTGACGGTTTCATTCCCTGCGGCTGAAAAAGCCACCCAACTGATTGCTGAAAAACTAGGTGGAGAAGCTGGTTCTGCATTGACAGAAATTATATTGGGTACGCCAACCACAGCACATATTATGAGTGGCGTGCCGATGGGGCGTGACCAGTCGAATGGAGTGGTTGATTTTACAGGGCAAGTCTTCGGTTATAAAAACCTACGCGTGATTGATGGCTCAATTGTTCCGGGTAATTTAGGGGTAAATCCATCTTTAACCATCACAGCATTGTCTGAATTTGCCATGAGCCAAATTCCAGTTTTTTCTGAAGAAAAAGCCTCGAAGATCAAGCGGATTCAGTTTAGTCAGCCGTTGGATGGGCAAGTCTCAGAATTAAAAGGTACAGGTGACTTGGCGATTGCTTTAGTTCAAGCTTAATCGCTCTTAATAATTGACCCATAATGGAATAAGTCGCTATGGGTCAAATGAAACAATATATTGTTTTATCTCAGAATCTCTGAGTATCTTGTGTAAAAATTAAACTAAACGTGCAGCGCAATAAATTTTATTTGTGTCAATTAAAGAAGTGAAGATGTTAATTTTAAACCTTATATATTTTAATAAAATATAGTTATTTTAAGTGTTTATCTAGTATTTATTTTGGTTTGTAAATTTTGATTTTATCAAGGATTTACTCGGCAATAGATATGTATAATGAATAGTGTAAAAGATAATAATTTTCAGTTAGATTCTGGGTCATGATTTATAATATATTGTTTTGTATCTTAAGTTTCATATACTAAGGTTGAATAAACATAACTTATTGAATAAAATAATTAAATTTAAACTTAATGGTTAGGGTTGTCACGGAACTGTCATAAATATTTAAGTAAATTTTAAGTTTCAAAACTTATTTTTTAATGAATCAATTTATGGCGAGATGACTATGACGACATTCATCTTTGAGAAAAATTTTTCAACCAAATTTAATGGTCTGAATTATTATAAGAATCATCTAATTTATAAAAATGCTACAGTAAAACTAGAACATTTAAATGTATTAGACCATCAGCAAACCTATCAAGTTGTGTCGCATCAAAAAAACATGCTGCTTCGTATACATGCGGCACAAATCGATCAGCCTGAGCGTAAACAGGTGGAAACTTATATCAGTACCAAATATCAAGAAATGCACAAAGCCACTTTGTCACATTTTTCTTCGACCTTATTTGTTGGGGAATTTAAGCATGAAACACAAGTGGCGATTGGCATTGAACCGCTGAAATCTCATCAGGTATTTCTGGAACAATATTTGGTACAGCCAATTGAACAAACCTTAAAGAAACTGGTTCAGCGCGATGTGGCGCGAGAAAAGATTATTGAAATTGGCAATCTAGCTTCTCAAAACATGGAATACGCCAAAATGATGGTGGCCTTTTTGGTGTTTTATCTCACCTTAGCAGAAGTGGAGTGGGCAGTGTGTACAGGCACCATAGCAGTACGTTATGTATTACAACAAATGGGATTGCATTTTCATGTTTTAGAGAAGGCAAATCCTGAAGTATTGGGCAACGCCCAAAAACAGTGGGGCAATTACTACCAGCAAAAACCGTTGGTGTTGGCAATTAATGTTGCTGATGCTTTGACTGTGACCCAACAACATTATGATTTCAAAGTGAATCATGCTGCAATCAGTGGGTGAAGTCTATGAATCAATTTTTTGATGTAATTGCAGAGTACGCGAAACAGACACCTAAACGTGAAGCAATCGTGACAGAAGTGCGTACAGTGAACTATGCAGAACTCGACCATGCGGTTGAGATTCTGACTCAAGAACTCTGTCAGTTACAGATACAGAAACTCGCGATTTGGGGCATGAACAGTATTGAGTGGGTGTTGATTGATCTAGCCGCTAAAAAGGCGGGAATCACGGTGATCCCGATCCCTCTATTTTTTAGCGCTCAGCAGATTTTACATTTATTACAAGACAGTGCTGTTGATACAATTTTTTTGGCAGATGTAAATTTAACAACTTCTAGTTATCACTTTGATTGTGTTGCACAAAATCATACATGGTTGCATGAGTTAAGAGAGCAGAATTGCATTCAGCAATTTATTACTTCCGAACAGGTGTTAGGAACTTTTATTCGTTTAAAGGTGATTACATCAGCAACGATGGATTCAGCCGTTCCCGCAAAGATTACTTATACCTCAGGCAGCACGGGCACACCTAAAGGGGTATGTCTGGCGGAAGAAACGATTCAGTCGATTACCGAATCGCTTAGTACAGCATTACAGTCGAGCCAATTGGGACGACATCTATGTTTGATTCCCTTCGCGACTTTATTGGAAAACATTGCAGGGATTTATGTTGCCTTGAATATGGGGCGTTCAATCGTTGTAGGGAATGTCAGTCATTTTGGACTGGTATCGAATCATGAGTTTAAGGTGGAAAACTTTGCAGCTGCGGTACATCAATACCAGATTCAGAGCGTAATTTTACTGCCGCAAATGCTCAAGGCAATGGTGGAATATATTCAGCAATTTGACTCTCAGGCTTTTGCGAGTTTGAAATTTATTGCAGTGGGCGGTGGTAAGGTTTCAACCGATTTGTTGTTACAGTCGCAACAGTTGAATTTGCCTGTTTATGAGGGTTATGGACTATCAGAATGCGCTTCAGTGGTTAGTCTAAACCTACCCAATGCCAGAAAAATTGGCAGTGTCGGCAAACCATTACCTCATGTAGATGTGCAAATTGCGGACAATGGTGAAGTGGTAGTACGCGGTAATGCCATGCAGGGTTATCTCAATGAAGTGGCAGTTGATCCTCTGATTCACACAGGTGATGCAGGCTTCTTTGATAAAGACGGTTATCTGTTTATTACGGGCCGTATTAAGCAAATTATTGTCAGTAGTTTTGGGCGCAATATTTCACCTGAATGGGTGGAATCGAATGGTTCGAGTGAACCCGAAATTAACCAGATTGCTATTTTCGGGGAAGCACAGCCTTATCTTTCCGCTGTGATTTATGCCAAAGAAAATGTATCGGATGGCATGCTGGAGCAGGCGGTACAGAAAGCCAATCATCGCATGCCTGACTATGCCCAGATTAAGCAATGGTATCGATCGACTGAACCCTTTTCACTGACCAATCAGATGTTAACCGACAACGGAAAATTGAGACGCAACGAAATTAAAAAGCAATTTGGGCAGTATTTGTCGCTTCAATGAGCTGTAGTTAAGGTACTGAAGTGACAGTAGTTTTAAGACCTGAAAACTTAATTTCCACGCATAAAAATTTCACTAAATAGTGAGTAAAGATATGAATATTGAACAATCCGTACTTGACCTTAAGCGTAGTTATGTACCTTCGAGTCATGCAGAAATTAAAAATACCTTACGTGAGCAAGGTTGGATTTTACTTAGACATGAACATTATGATGTACATCGCTTTAGCGACCTGATGACCGCTTTATGTCAAAAGCTGACTTATGATCCTGCCCGTGAAAACATTACGCAACAATCACAAAAAGTAGATGCAGGCACTCAGGCAGTTGGATTGCATATTGAAAATGGTTCAACGCCATTACCTCCGGATATTATTGCTTTTTTTAGTGAAGTTAGTGCTTCCCAAGGTTCACAAACGACAGTGTGTGATGGACATGCAGTATGGAAGAACTTGTCTGAGCCGTTAAAACAAAAGTTTGCCGCACCGATGACCATTAGCCGTTATTTACCAAAACAGATTTGGCAGAAATATGTGGCAACAGCTTTGAATATTGCCCAAGCAGATACGGTGACATGGATGGATTTGAATAAATTTATTCAGATGATTCCTGGACAAGCGATTACTCCATCTCACGATGAAGGTGTGGAATACCATCTACAAATGAACATGATCCGCCATGATAATTTGAAAGGTGTACCTGCATTTGCCAATACCATTTTAGGGCCATCTTATAATTATCAAAAACCAAAATTCACCTTTGCGGATGGCAGCATTATTCATGAGGAACTGATTGCAGAATTGGCAGCACTTTGTGAACAACATACGCAGGAAATTGAGTGGCAAAATGGTGATGTTGCAATTATTGACAATAAACGCTTTATGCATGGACGACATGAAATTTTAGTTCCACTTGAGCAGCGTAAACTCTATATCAGTATGGGTTTAGGGTTGAATGAAATATTTTAAGCAGCAAGCTTTTATAAAATGAGAGGGAGTAAAGTTATGTCAAATTTAACAGCCGTGATTGTTGGGGCAACAGGTGGCATAGGCAAAGCCATCGTTGAAAATTTATGTAAAAACAATGTAAATGTGGTTCTTGTGGCTCGTAATGCTGAGGCATTACAAACCATGCAGGCAGAACTTAAAGCGCAACATCCTCAGTTAAAGTTACAAAGTTTGTGCTGTGATTTGAGTAATGCAGATAGCCGTGCGCAATTTATTCAAGCATTGACTCAGCAAAAGATTCAGATCAATTATTATATTAACAATGCAGGGGTGAATGATTTTTCTTTGTTTAGTCATCAATCTAGCGACGCGATTGAACAGATGATGCTGATTAACGTGGTTTATCCACTACAATTGATTCAGCACATTATTCCATTAATGTCGAAAACTGCACCAAGCCAAATTATTAACATGGGATCGACTTTTGGCAGTATTGGCTACCCGGGTTATGTGAGCTATTGTGCCAGTAAATTTGCCTTGCGCGGTGCAACCGAAGCCTTGGCACGTGAATATTCCAATTCGCCAATTCAGTTTAAATATTTCTCACCACGTGCAACCGCTACCACTATGAACAGTCCTGTCGTAGTGGAAATGAATGCCAAATTGGGCGTAAAAATGGATAGTCCTACTTTCGTGGCTGAAGAGCTGTATCAATTTTTACAGAACGATAAATTGTACTATCAAGTGGGATATCCTGAAAAAATCTTTGTCAAAGTGAATCAGGTACTGCCGAATGTAGTATCAAGTTCGATTCAAAAAGACATTGATAAAATTCAAAGTTTTGCAGAATTGAACCATCCAAAAATCACGACGGTTTCATAAACGTGAGCCGTTCCAAGGGGCTGAACTGACGAGCACCCAGATTGGTGCTCGAATTGGTCAGAAGGATTAACTTTTGGGCTGAATGCTCTCGATTGTCGAGATAAAATCCGTAAATTTCTGCCCTTGAATAACCACATGCGCTTTCAATAGATCTTCTGCTTGTTGTTCATTACCTGCAAAAATGGCATCTAAAATTTCATTATGTTCCGAGAATGAGTTATTCATACGATTATTTACACGGAGCTGTAAGCGTCGATAGGGGTGTAAACGCTTGTGTAAAGTAGATGCCTGTTCAATTAAAAAAGCATTATGACTGGCTTGATAAATGGCAAAGTGAAATAAGCGGTTGGCTTCATAGTAATTTTCCGAATCATTTTGCTTTAAATAATCCTGACACAATAGATGCAAACGCTGTAGTTCTTGTTTCTCTTCGGGCTGAATACGACGTGCGGCTAAACGTCCGCACATGGCTTCTAACTCAGCCATCACTTCAAACATTTCACATAAAGTCAGTGGGTTAATGGTTGGAATAATTGCGCCACGACGCGGGCGAATTTCGACCAGACCTTCGGCTGCAAGCAGCTTTAATGCCTCACGAATCGGGGTACGCGAAGCACCATAACGATCACACAGTTCTTGTTCATCAAGTTTGGTTCCCGGCAAGAAGAAACCATAAATAATATCGTCCTCTAACTTTTTACTAATTTGAATAGAAAGAGGGAGTTCCGCAATAGAAGTCATACATCACCAAAAAATTGTATACAATCTATGTTTATTTGAGTACAAAACATTGTACACTGAATACAGATAGGCTATAACTATAGCAAATTATAAGTCAGATTATTAGAAGCACTGCATGATCCAGGGAGGATTCAGCGATGATTATTTACGGAACAGCCATATTGGCAATCTGCCATCTACTCGGTGTTTATTTAGGAAACATTCTTGGTATGGCGCTTGGTGTGAAAGCCAATGTAGGTGGTGTGGCAATTGCCATGATTCTTTTAATTATATCGAAGGAGGTATTAGCTAAACGCGGGCACTTGCCGCAAACCACACAATTTGGTGTGTTGTATTGGTCAGGGATGTACATTCCAATCGTCGTTGCTATGTCAGCAGGACAAAACGTAGTCGCAGCGCTTTCAGGTGGAATGCTGGGTCTGATTGTTTCAGTTTCATCACTTATCGGCACTGTATTGGTCATTCGTTGGTTGAACAAATCAAGTGGTGACTATGAGTCTTATGAATGGTCAATTGAAGCGGAAAAAGCAGCTTAAGGAAAGCGTGCTATTCACACAGAATAAAAACGGTTTGTACAGCGACAAGGAAGAAATGCAATGGAAGAAATAATTACGGTATTAACTAAAAATGCATTGGTTACAGCATTGGCGGTTACAGGTTTGATGATGTATGTCTCGCATCTTCTCTCAAAATATCTCACCAAAGGTAAATTACAAAGTTCAGCATTCGCCATCACCATGGGCTTAGTCTTGGCGTATTTTGCAGGGATTTATACCCAAGGTGAAAAGGGTATTTCAGATATCGAGATTTTTGGTGGTTTTGCCTTACTCGGTGGAGCCATGTTACGTGATTTGGCAATTGCATCGACAGCATTTGAAGTGGATGTAAAAGAAGTTAAGAAAGCAGGCAAAGTTGGCCTAATTGCCTTAACACTGGGTTGTGTGATTCCTTTCATTATTGGTGCAATGGTGGCGTGGGTCATGGGCTATAAAGATCCTGTGTCCATGACAACCATTGGTGCGGGCGCAATGACTTATATCGTTGGCCCAGTGACAGGTTCAGCCATCGGTGCAAGCTCAGAAGTCATTGCACTATCTATTGCGATTGGTTTGATTAAAGCAGTGTTCTTTATGGTCGGTACACCATTACTCGCAAAATTCATGTATTTAAAAAGTCCACGCTCAGCGATGGTTTTTGGTGGTCTGGCTGGCACAACCAGTGGTACAGCTGCGGGCTTAGCAGGTACAGATGTGCGTTTAGTGCCATATGGTGCTTTGGTTGCAACATTCTATACAGGTTTAGGTTGTTTACTCGGACCATCACTATTTTTCCTCACGATCAATGCCATCTTTGGCTAACTCAAACATAAAGGTGATGTCATGAACCAGATGGTTAAGAAGCATTTATGGGATAAGCAGAGAACCCGTAGACAAGAGAAACTGAATCAAGCCAAAGAAAAAGGCTTTGAAAAGAAAGTTGAACATGCACGTGTCATTGAACTATTAGAAACGGTCATTGCTTGTGGAGATCGGGTTTGCTTAGAAGGCAATAACCAGAAACAGGCAGATTTCCTCTCGAAAAGTTTAAGTCAATGTAATCCAGATGTGATTCATGACTTACATATCGTGCAGTCAGTATTGGCTTTACCGAGTCATATTGATGTCTTTGAAAAGGGTATTGCCTCTAAGGTCGATTTCTCCTTTGCAGGCCCACAAAGTTTACGTCTGGCTCAATTGGTTCAGCAGCAAAAAATTAGTATTGGTTCAATTCATACTTACCTAGAGCTGTACGGACGATACTTTATCGACCTTACTCCAAATGTGTGTTTAATCACGGCACATTCGGCCGACCGCCAAGGGAATTTATATACGGGTGCGAATACCGAAGATACACCTGCAATTGTTGAAGCCACTGCATTTAAAAGCGGCATTGTGATTGTGCAGGTCAATGAAATTGTCGATAAGTTACCGCGTGTCGATGTGCCCGCGGATTGGGTCGATTTTTATATCGAAAGTCCCAAGCACAACTATATAGAACCATTGTTTACTCGTGATCCTGCACAAATTACCGAAGTGCAAATTTTAATGGCAATGATGGTCATTAAAGGCATCTATGCACCATATCAAATTCAACGTTTAAATCATGGTATTGGTTTTGATACTGCGGCGATTGAATTGTTACTGCCTACGTATGGAGCATCCTTAGGACTAAAGGGGCAGATTTGTACCAATTGGGCTTTGAATCCGCACCCGACTTTAATTCCTGCAATTGAAAGTGGATTTGTCGAATCGATCCATAGCTTCGGTTCCGAAGTCGGGATGGAAGACTATATTAAAGAACGTCCAGATGTGTTTTTTACAGGCAGTGACGGCAGCATGCGTTCCAATCGTGCCTTTAGTCAAACCGCGGGGTTATACGCCTGTGACCTGTTCATTGGTTCGACTTTACAGATTGATTTACAAGGCAACAGTTCAACCGCCACTGTAGACCGTATTTCTGGTTTTGGTGGTGCACCAAATATGGGCTCTGACCCACATGGACGCCGTCATGCCAGTTATGCCTATACCAAAGCAGGTCGTGAAGCGGTCGACGGCAAACTGATTAAGGGGCGTAAGTTGGTGGTGCAATTGGTCGAAACGTACCGTGAACATATGCATCCCGTTTTTGTTGAAGAGTTAGATGCGTGGCAGTTACAAGACAAAATGGAGAGCGAACTTCCGCCAATCATGATTTATGGCGAAGACGTAACCCATATTGTGACGGAAGAAGGTATTGCCAACTTACTGTTATGTCGTACCCCAGAAGAACGGGAACAAGCCATTCGTGGCGTGGCTGGTTATACCCCAGTGGGGATGCAGCGTGATGAGGCCAAAGTGGATGAATTACGTCAGCGCGGCATTATTCAACGTCCAGAAGATTTGGGTATCGATCCAACACAGGTCAGTCGTGATTTGTTGGCGGCAAAATCGGTGAAAGATTTAGTTAAATGGTCGGGTGGTTTATATAGTCCCCCAAGTCGCTTTAGAAACTGGTGATCGACATGGAAAAGTTAAAATTTGAATTGCAATCCGCACCGCTGAGCGCTGAACAAGCGGCTGTCATTTGTGGTGTGGTCGGTTCTGGAAATTTAGAAGTCTTGGTTTCACAGCATGATCAGGCGGATATTTGTCAGATTGAAGTCACTACATCAGCCGTCGGTTTTCAACATGTTTGGCAGTCTGTACTGAACGAATTTGCACAACGTCATGCGGTAGCAGGGCTTAAATTTCAGTTAAATGATATGGGGGCGACCCCAGCGGTGGTGAATCTACGCTTAAGCCAAGCAATATCTATGTTTAAGGGAGTATAGAACATGGATCAAGTGATGCTCAAAAATAGTTTTTATGAAAAAACCGCACGTGCGCGTATTCAAGCGGTCGTCGATGCTCAGAGTTTTAATGAAATATTAAAGCCTGCTGAAATTGAAGTTAGCCCACACCTGTCTGCTTTGGATATTCCGGGTAGTTTTGATGATGGCGTGATTATTGGTACAGCACGTTTAAACGGAACACCTGTACATATCATGGCTCAAGAAGGTCAATTCATGGGCGGTGCTGTGGGTGAAATCCATGGGGCGAAAATTGTCGGTCTTTTACAAAAAGCCATTCAAGATCAAGCGCAGGCGGTACTGTTTTTTGTCGACTCAGGCGGCGTCCGTTTACATGAAGCCAATGCGGGTCTCATTGCCATTTCCGAAATTATGCGTGCCATGTTGCAGGTAAGAAATGCAGGGATTCCGATTATTACAGTGATTGGAGGCACTTGTGGCGCTTTCGGGGGGATGGGCATCAGTGCATGTTTGAGCAGTGCCATCATTATGACGGAAGAAGGGCGTTTGGCATTGTCTGGACCAGAAGTGATTGAAACAGTGAAAGGCGTGGAAGAATTTGACTCGAAAGATCGTGCTCTAGTTTGGCGTGTTACAGGTGGTAAACATCGTTATTTACTCAATCATGTACAGGCTTTGGTTGAAGATGATGTCGCAGATATTCGCGATGCGATTTGGACGCAGTTGAATCATGCAGCAGCAACGCTCGATTTGCAGCAATTGCTACAACAGCAACAGCAACTTGAACAGCAACAACAGCGATGGTTTGGCAAAAATGATGGCTTGCAGATTTGGCATGAGATGGGGATTTCACATCCAGAAAAAATTCCAATGCTGTCTGCGCATGAAGTCGTGATGTTAAAGCAAGGATGATGCAATGAATACAGAATCAGTTTTGAAGCAACTTTTTCCAAATCAACTGAATTATCAGATTGAGGGTTATGTCATTAAAGGGGATGCACAGACAGCGGTTGGCCCAGTACGGATTTTGGGGACAGTCAATGCAGCGCCCATCAATCAAGAGATTGCCATTCAATTAGCCTCAGAAATTTTGAAATTGGTGCAACAAGGCAATCAAACTCCCGTGGTCTTTATTGTAGATACGCAAGGACAAGATTTATCACGTGCCGATGAATTGTTATGTCTCAATCGTACTTTTGCACATTTAGCTTCATGTGTAGATCTATTACGTCGTAGTGGACATGCCAATCTTGCCATTATTTTCGGTCAAGCCGTCAGTGGTGGCTTCCTTTCTTATGGCTTAATGGCAAACGAAGTTTATGCACTGAGTGATTCTCAGGTCAAAGTCATGGATTTGAACGCGATGGCACGTGTCACCAAAATTCCTGTAGAAAAACTGAAAGAACTGTCGCAAAGCTCAGCCATCTTTGCGCCAGGAGTCGAAAATTTCTACAAGATGGGCGCAATCAACGCCGTATGGGAAAACTTGGACACCGATTGGGTGAGTCAAGCATTATTCAATCAACAGCAACATCTGGATAGTTATATGACAGATCAGCGCCGTGTCGTTGGACAGCAACGTCAAGGTCGTATGCTTTGTAATCAAATTGTCGAGAAAGTGGCACTGAGCTAAGGAGCAGAATATGGATCGTCATGACTTAGCTTATCTATATGATTTTGCAGCATTACATTTTTTGGATAGTACCTTACCTGAACCTACTAAACAAAAAGTGTCTCAGTTGCTGAGTCAGAATATTCCAATGACCGTATGTCGGCAGGGAAGTTCAGAAAATGGACAAGTTAAGCTGGCGATCAACTGCTTAGTGGAGGGTTGCAAATATCGGGTTGCTTGTTTAGTTGACATTGATGAAATTGAACTGATCACCCGACCACTATCTTTACATACGCTTTTAAAAGAGCATGCACATACGTTTCCCGATACTACAATTCCGGACTTTGCGGAGGCTTTACAACAGCTTGGTTGCGAAGTGTATGTATATGGCTCTTATGCATATGAATACCTCACCAAAGAAGCTTATGTACGTCCGACATCAGACCTCGATTTGGTGTTATATCCAAAAGATCTAACACAAATTCCTGAGATTCTAAATTTGATTCAACAGGCTCAAGCGCTGAGTCAGGTACGTTTGGATGGAGAGATTCAAATACACCCAGCTTGGCATGTATCGTTTAATGAACTCCTGATGATTTATCCAGACCAATCACAGCGCATTATTGTAAAAGGATTGCAGCGGGTGGATATGCTGAGATTAGAACAATTATTAGAAGGGACGCTTGAAGATGCAGATTATACAGAAGCATGAAAGTGTATTAGACATTTCACAGTATGCAATGCAATTAGATCATTTAGCGCGAACAGCGCTTTATGAAGAAGTCAGTTTAGAACAAAAGCCCGGTTTGGTTTGTCCAAGTACGCAGGGCAGCCATGCGGATATGGATTTTCCATTATTTCAGCGCAGTATTGATGCTTTGCACGGTTATTTTCAATCCCAATGTTTAAATGGTTATCAGGACGTTGCTTTTGAAAATATTCGGCACTGTGGCATTCAAGCCGAGCAGAAGATGATGACCGCAACTGCACAGATTAATACCCACAAAGGGGCGATTTTTAATTTAGGCTTTGCCAGCGCAGCGGTAGGAAAATGCTTTGCTCAAGATATTTCACTGAATGTGATCTCGATCAGTCGTATGATTCAGCAAACATGGCAAGAGGAATTACTTCATCATTTAGAGCGCAATCCCAACAGTCATGGACAACGCATGCGCAGTCAATACGGCATTACAGGTGCAATTGAGGAAGTCGCTTCAGGTTTTAAAACAGTGTTAGATGTTGCAGTTCCACATTATTTAGAGATTTATGCAAAAACTGGAGATAAAAAGCGCGCATCGCTTCAAGCTTTATTTGCATTAATGTCTCATCTACAAGATACCAATATTGTTTGGCGCGGTGGTTTATCGGCTTTATATATTGTACAAGATATGGCGAAGCAGTTTTTAGCGCGAGGTGGTGTGCTACAAACCCATTGGATGCAAGAAGTTGCTAAAGTGGAAGATTATTTCGTTCAGCATCGCTTAAGTCCGGGGGGCAGTGCCGACTTATTGGGTGTGACTTTATTCATGCTGAAGGTGGAACATGAATTTCGCAATATTATTTAGTGGACAAGGTTTACAAAATTTATCGCATGTTCAGCAATTAAAAGATCTTGCGACTGAGTTCAATGTTAATTCGCAGCTCACACAATATTTACCTACATTGTTTAATCCTAATTTATCCGAAGCAGACTTATATTCTAACGATTTTGCTCAACCTTTCATTTTTGCCTTACAGTGGTGTCGATGGCAAAAGTTAAAGCATAAGCTAGATGAAATCATCAGTTTTTCAGGGTATTCACTGGGTGAGCTGAGTGCACTGATTTGTTCAACCGATATTAGTTTTGAGCAAGGACTGTATTTAGCCCAACAGCGAGGCATGTTAATGTCGGAGGCTGTGCAAGAACCGAGTGGTTTACTTGCTGTTCAGGGAATAAATTGGAACGGATTAGAACTACTTTTGGCAAAGACTGTGACCGAATTATCAATAAAAATTAGTGACAGTCATTTTATTATTGGTGGTCTAGAAGCGAATTTACAGCAATTGACACAACAACTTGAACAGGTGGGGACACGTTCGGCGAAGCGACTAAATGTCAGTATTCCTTCACATACATCCTTAATGGATTGTGCCGTTGCGCCTTATCGGCAGGTTATGCTACAGCATCAATTTAACCGTTTGGGAACACCAATTATTGGTGGTTCGGGGGGGCATAAATATTATAAAACCAGCGATGCAGTTGAGGCTCTGATTGATCAAATGAACCACGCCATAGACTGGGATTCGTGTTTGACCGCTATACAAGAAAATCAACCCGATATTGTTCTAGAAATAGGAACAGGTAATGCTTTGAGTAAAATGTTATTGGAACGTTATCCACACTTAAATATACGAGCCATAGATGATTTTAAGACTTTTCAAGGTTTAGAACTTTGGATTGAAAAACAACAGAATACTGATTCCTAAAATAGAATGAAATAAATGCGCGGATGACTGTGTATTTATCGTCAGGATAGTTAGTCGTTTGCATAAATTCATTTAAGCAGAAAATATGATTTGATCGGAACAATTGCTTATTTCAGCTAAGGTGAAAGATTCAGTATATTCAATGAACTTAAACCACGCGGAGAAACCAGTGATGACCATTAAATCAATTCGATACAACCGAGGAGAACTTGCTTGCTGAAGCATTCCATGTGCAGCAAAAAATGCAATCCATGTAGACAATATGAGATGGGGTTTAGAAACATAATGTCTAAGACTTTCACCTTGCCAGATTATAAATTAAAACAGATAAATACAATAAAATTATAAAGTCCCAATAGTTGGGACTTTTTTTTGCCTAGAAATTTATACCACTATCATTTCAGTCTTGTTGAAGGACGGCACGTTCTACTTCTTCAGGCTCAATTTTCTGAATTTTATTACCAAAACTGCGTAACCACCAAGTCAGTTGAGAAGTAAAGGGAACTGTTGCAGAGATCTGAACCAGATTATGCTCAAGTGGGGTAATGACTTGATCTCGACTTAATTGGCTTTCTTCAAAATAATGTGACTCACATTCTGGAATGGTGAGTTTTAAAGCAACATTATCCGTCGGTTTATTGTAGTCAACCCTAAACCCAAGTGCACCTGAATCAATATAAGCATCAATATCGAAATTGACAGGATGTAATGCACGAGATTCTAGCACTTTGGCTGACTTAAAACGGTGCAAAGCAAAAGTCTGAATGTCGGTTTTATCATAACGGGTGCAAATTAAATAAATAGTTGCACCTTTTTGCACCAGTGCCAAAGGATTCAGCGTATAGATGCTTTCTTCGGCTTGAGGGCGTTTTTGATAAACACATTCCAATTGCTTGTCTTGTAATAGCCCTTCGTATATAGCTTGTTGTGCGGCACGGTCAACCATAGGGGGAATTAAAGGTTGATTGGCAGGCACAATACGAACCCGATTAATCCATTGGCGTACATTATTTTGGGTGGATAAACTACGACGTGCCAAATCAAACCACGGATTCATCTCTTCCAGTAAGCTTGGAGGAAGAAGGTGCTTTAAGTGCTCCTCAACCATCATAAACGTAACAGCTTGAGAGCTGGTCATATGCGGTAAGCTTTGAATGGGTGCATCTGAACGCCAACGCCATCCTTGAGGAACGGTTTTATTGCTCTCAATCGGAAATCGCTGTGAAATCTGATTCAAATCACGCTGAATGGTGCGCAAGCTGATATCGATGCCTTCTCTTTGCAAGATTTCCTGTATTTCCCGCGTACCCATCCATTTCCCAGTAGAAAGACGGGACAGGATTTGCCATTGTCGATAAAGGCTATTCGATGTTTCTTTTTCTTGTGCAGACATAATTCAAATAAAAATAAATAAGTTGGGAATTAACAAGACAGTGTTAAACACAATAAGAAAACCTAACTGAATTGGCAAGTATTTATCGCCGAATTGGGCAAAGAAAGTTCAATAAGTTTAGACACAAGATCAAGCAGAAATGACATTGAGTGCTAGCCAAAAGAATGGATTAATAATGACTCGGCATAAGTGATGTAAGGAGTGGCATTCTTATTGCTTAATAAAAATGAGTTTGGCTATAACTATAAAGAGGGTCATATGCTTAAAGAAAATGAAATTTTAGATATAAATGGTTTATCACTAGAAGTGAATAGTAAGCAATTGACAGTACAAGTGGAGGGTGTAGCAAAACCGCAAGAGAAAACACAGTTACTTTTTGTTGAAAGAACGAATTCGGTTTTTTTTAATGAAATGTTGGATGATCATGCCGTTTCCGAAACTGCTTGTGCAAAAATTGAACATTGGCTTTCGCAATATAACTTAGATGAATTACAAGCTTTAAATCAACACGCCAAAGAACATTTTTTATATGAAGGCATTACTTTTACCGTATATGGAGAGGCAGAAGGAACGGAGCGTGCTATTCCTTATGATGTGATCCCTCGAGTGATTGCGAAAAAGCAATGGAATAAAATATCACTCGGTTGTGCGCAACGTGTCAAAGCTTTGAATCTTTTTTTACATGATATTTATCATCAGCAAGATATTCTGAAAGCGGGTATTGTGCCTGAACTACAAATTCTCAAGCATGAGGCGTTTCAGCCACATATGTGCAATCAGAGCTTGAAAGGTAAAATTTACAGTCAAATTAGCGGCATTGATATTGTTCGTGACCGTCATGGCGAGTTCTATGTACTTGAAGATAATTTAAGAACGCCATCTGGTGTCTCTTATATGTTGGAAAGCCGAAAAATCAGCCAAAAACTGATGCCTGAATTATGTTTGCAAAATAACTTGCAAGGTATTGAGCATTATCCATTACTACTGAAAGAAATATTGGCCGAAAATGCCTTTAACGATAATCCTTTCATTGTGATTTTAACCCCAGGTCGTTTTAACAGCGCATATTATGAGCATTCTTTTTTGGCAAGGGAAATGGGTGTGCCTTTAGTAACATCGCGTGACCTTTACGTCGAAAACGATAAGGTTTATGTCAAAACAGTGCGAGGCAAACAACAGGTTGATGTAATTTATCGACGTATTGATGATGATTATCTCGATCCATTGTGTTTCATGCCTAGCAGTACACTTGGCGTTGCAGGTTTGATGTCCGCCTATTTGCAAAAGAATGTCGTGATTGCGAATGCACCCGGTACAGGGGTTGCAGATGACAAATCCATTTATCCTTATGTCGATAAAATGATTCAGTTTTATTTAGCTGAACAACCTGTCCTTAAAAATGTGCCGACTTATCAATGTCGTGAAAGCAAAGACCTTGAATATGTATTAGACAATTTAGCCCAACTGGTTGTGAAAGAAGCACAAGGTTCAGGAGGATATGGCATGCTCATCGGGCCACATGCTTCTGCACAGCAAATTGCGACTTTCAAAGATAAAATTTTAGCAACGCCACATTTGTACATTGCCCAACCTACATTAGATTTGTCGGTTTGCCCGATGTTAACCGATACGGGTCTGTCCGAGCGCCACATTGATTTGCGACCATTTGTCCTGAGTTCACCTTATCGTACCGAAATTGTACCGGGTGGCTTAACACGAATGGCTATGCAAGAAGGTTCTCTCGTTGTTAATTCTTCGCAGGGCGGTGGTATTAAAGATACATGGGTTGTCGATCATCTACATTCATAATTAACCAAGACGATTAAGGAGCAATTTCATGATCTTACTCAGCACGAATGCACAACAAATTTTTTGGTTAGGTCGTTATTTAACGCGCATTGAATATTTATGTCAGCAATTTCCATTTACGGATGATCAGAAAGCTGTGTCTTATGCCCACGCTTTTTGTTTACCAGCATTTGATGCAAGCTCACTCAATGAACTGGTATTAGACCCAGAACAACCTTATTCATTTATTCAACAGTTTCAGTTTGCCAAAGACAATGTTCAGGAATTGAGGGGCGTTTTTTCTGCAAAAACTTATGCAGAATTAAATCAATACATTCGGAATGCTTGTGCGAGTTCGATGTGTATTTGTGATGTGATTGCAGATTGCCGTGAAGTCCTAGAAGCTGAACCTGAAGAAACTTTCTTGTTCTATTCTTTAGGGCAGACGTTAGAGCAATTAGACCGACAACTACGCTTAAAGCAAGATCAGGCACAAACCTTAGAGCAAATTGCAGCATTAATTGAAGTTTTAGAGCAAATGGGATGGGACAGTTTAGATACGGCTTGGCAACAACTTAAAGTTCAACCTGATCAAATGAATTTTTATAATTTTAGTGACCAAATTCAATATTTCTTTGAGGTGAATGCATGAAACTCATGATCAATCACCAAACGCATTATCAATATACTGAACAGGCGTGTAATAGCATTCAATATATTAAAATGACGCCATTTAATAATACGCATCAGATAGTGCATTACTGGGATGTCAGTGTGCCAGGTGAGCGTTGTATTAAAAAAGATACTTTTAACAACATCTGGATCACCAGTTCACAACGTTATGCTTATGAGCAAATGACGATTATGGCACAAGGGATTGTAGAGCTGAGTACGCAGGCTTCTGTGCTCAGCCTGACGGATCATCTAAATCCTTATCAATTCCTGCAACCAACGCCAACAACCATGTGTAATGCGGAAATGAAAGAATTTGCTCATCGCTTCGTGCCAGAATTCACGCATGAAAATTTGATGAAACTTTCTGAAGCCATTTTGCAGCATATTCCCTATATGCCGAATCAGACTTCAGTCCATACTTCTGCTATTGAAGCATTCCATAATCGTCAGGGGGTATGCCAAGACCATAGTCATGTTTTTATTGCAATGTGCAAAGCTTTGGGCTTGCCAGCACGCTATGTTTCAGGTTATTTATTTGTGCCAAATACATCACACCTTGCCAGTCACGCATGGGCAGAAGTATTTCTGGAAAACACATGGTATTGTTTCGATATCAGTAACCAGATCTTTAGCCCAGATAAGCATATTTATGTGGCAATTGGTCGAGATTACTGGGATGTTGCCCCAATTCGTGGAGTGCGCGAAAAAGGGGGAATTGAAACGATGCACTCAATTGTTCAAGTACTTGCATGTTAATGTAAGTTAAGGGGAAGAGATGACTTATTGTTGTGCGCTTAGATTAAAAGATGGTCTCGTCTTTATCAGTGACACGCGTACGAATGCTGGCGTGGATCATATTTCAGTATTTCGAAAGCTTTATACTTTTGGAGTTGAAAATGAACGTTTTATTACGATTCAAACATCGGGTAATCTGGCCACAACGCAGGCAGTCATTGGGCATCTAAAAAACCATTTAGAATTACAACAAATACCCAATTTATATAGTGTAAACACGATGTTCGAAGTGGCGGAATTGGTTGGACACACGTTGCAAAAGGTTATTGCAGATGTGACTGAAAATACGCAGGAACAGAGTAATTATTACTGTAGTTTGTTGGTGGGTGGGCAAATCGGTCAAGCTGAAATGCAACTTTATAATATTTACCCACAAGGTAATTTTATTTGTGCGACCAGTGATACCCCGTATTTTCAAATTGGAGAAAGTAAATATGGTAAGCCAATTCTGGATCGAGCCTTAAGTTATGATATGCCACTCAGTGAAGCTTTACGTTGTAGCCTAATTTCATTTGATTCGACATTGCGCTCAAACGTATCGGTGGGTATGCCACTAGACGCGCTTATTTATAAAAAGAACAGTTTGCATATTCCTGAAGGTAAACGAATTACTGAAGAAGACCCTTATTTCCAACATATTAGTAAGCAATGGTCAGATACGCTACGGAGTGGATTACAGGATTTACCAAAGCCGTCGGAAGATTATTTTAATTAGGATTTAATCCTTATTTTTCTAGGAATAGCGCGAGAAATCGCGCTATTCTTTTATTTGCACAATGAATAAAACAATAAGATAGGAAATTAATAACGTACCAACTTTGCTATGCCAGTCAGGCAAAACTTGCTTCTGAAACACGGCTACAAGATTTAAGAGACATTCTATCCGAAGCCCGAGATTTTAATGTAAAACTCAAGATCAAAGGGGTATCGTGTTATGCAGATAGTTGCTTCTTCCAATGTTTGGAGGGAGAACAAGATTCGGTTTTTAAGCTTATTGAATAAAATAGAAAAAGACCAGCGACATTTTGATTTAAGTATATTGTCGCAACAACAAATACAGACTGATTTTCATTTTTCAGATTGGAGTATGAAATATATAGGTCGGCATTCAGAAGTACATCATTATTTTGCACAATTGGGATCTAGCAAATTTAATCCCGTATTATTTCAGCAAGCATCATTACAGAATTTTTTACAGTTGCTATATCATATGCCAGATCAGCAGTTATAGACGCAGGTCAGTTGACCAAAGAATGAAACCATAGATACCGCTCACAAAGCGGAGCAGTATCTAAAGTGTTTTTTTATTCAACTGTTCGATGAGGGCGTTGGCTTAAACGGCATAAAAGCTCATAACCAATCGTGCCATTTGCATCAGCAACGTCATCTACTAAGCGTTGTTTACCCCAAAGTTCAACAGGTGTACCAAGTGCAACATTTAAACCTGTCACATCAACAGCAACCATATCCATTGCCACACGCCCAATGACAGGAAGCATTTTCCCGTTAATCACAACATAATTCTGTTTGACATAGGCACGAGGGTAACCATCTCCATAGCCAATTGAAACGATGGCTAAATCCGTGTTTTGTAATGCGGTATAGGTTGAACCATAGCCAACCTTTTCGCCTTTTTGAATATGATTCAAGGCAATAATTTCTGCACTTAAGGTCATGACGGGCTGTAAATCTAAATCTTTTACAGTCCGCTCAGCAAAAGGTGTTGCACCATATAACATAATGCCCGGGCGCACATAATCAAAATGGAGTTCAGGCCAGCGATAAATTGCAGCTGAATTACAACATGAAGCAAGAATTGGAGCACAACTTTGTTTTATATCAATAAATTGAGCAATTTGTTGTTCATTTAACGGGTGGTCGGCATCAGCATTGGCAAAATGCATGGTCAATACGCAGGTAAAGCCTGCTGCTTTTAAGGTATTAATGACAGCAATAATTTCACTGGCTTTAAAACCTAATCGGTTCATGCCACTATTAAGCTTAATCCAGACTTTGAGTCCAAGGGCAGTGTATTGTTCTTGATGGGCCAGTAACCAATTCACTTGTTGTGGCTGATGTACGACACATTCCAGCTTTTCTGCAATGACAGTCTGCATTTCATCAGCGGAAAATATCCCTTCAATTAATGTAATGGGTTGTTCATAGCCCAAAGCACGGATTTCCAATGCTTCTTGCAAGCAGGCGACACCAAAAGCATCGCTACTATTTAAGGCTGCAAGACAGTCTTTGATACCATGTCCATAAGCATTGGCTTTCACCATACTGACGATTTTTGCCTTAGGGGCAAGTTGTTTAACACGGTTTAAATTATATTGAAGTGCTGATTGATCAATACAAACTGTTGCTTGGCGCACCCGAATGACTCCTTTGGGAACAGAGAATGGCAAGATTAAAACAAGGGTTTTATTTCAAGTCATCGAATCAGAAATATGGGATGGTATTACCGTTCAGGTAAATCTCCACAAAATATGACAGTTATTGTAGACCTATAAAAATCAAATACCCATCTTATTTCATGACTTTATTCTATTTAAATGTATGGGTTATTGGTTTTGTTCGATCACGGCAGTTTTATAGGGATGTTATTTTTAAATCATTTAGCATTAAAAAATGGGCTGAACGCCCATTTTTTATTCTTCGTCATCGTACTGACTATAGTATTCAGGCGATAAGTTACTAAAACGCGTATATTGACCTTCAAAAGCCAATCGGACTGTACCAATTGGACCATTACGCTGCTTACCAATAATAATTTCGGCAGTACCAGCTTCTTTTGACTCTTTGTTATAAACCTCATCGCGGTAAATAAACATAATTAAGTCGGCATCCTGCTCAATCGCACCCGATTCACGTAAGTCAGACATTACAGGGCGTTTATTGGGGCGGTTTTCCAGAGAACGGTTTAACTGAGAAAGTGCGATGACAGGGCACATCATTTCTTTTGCCAATGCTTTTAAGCTTCGAGAAATCTCACCAATTTCACCTACACGGTTATCCCCCATACCTGGAACTTTCATCAACTGCAAATAGTCGACCATGATACAGCCCAGTTTACCACCGTGTTGTTTGGCAATACGACGTGCACGGGCACGTAATTCAGTTGGAGGTAGGGCAGAAGAGTCGTCAATATATAGATGCTTTTCTTGCAGCTGTAAAATCGTACCTGTGACTTTAGACCATTCATCGCCGTCTAGTTTACCAGCACGTAAATGACCTTGATGTACTTTGCCGTAAGCAGAAATCAAACGCATGGCGATTGAGTCTGCGGGCATTTCCATTGAGAACACCAGCGCAGGCAAATCACAATTAAATAGCACACTTTCGACTAAGTTCATGGCAAAAGTGGTTTTACCCATCGATGGACGTGCGGCAACAATAATCATATCGCCTGCTTGCATGCCTGAAGTTTTATTGTCTAATTCAACAAAACCCGTGGTTAGGCCCGTAATGTTACCTTCCATTTGAGACAGTTCATTTAATTTGTCAAAAACGTCTGCAACTACGGTATTAATGGCTTTTGGACCTGCATTTTTCTTATTGTTGTTGTGTTGTTCAGCAATCGAGAAAATATTGGTTTCTGCTAAATCTAAGATTTCACCGACACTACGACCTTTGGTGTCATAGGCATTCTGCAAAATTTCAGAACTGACTTTAATCATATTACGTAAAGTCGAGAACTCTTTAATTTTATTGGCATAAGTTTCGAGGTTATAGAAACTTGATGGAGAGTCAGCCATAAGCTGCATTAAATATTCTTCACCACCAATTGCTTCCAGCAAATTCTGCTTAATTAACCAGTCATTTACCAATACTGCATCATAAGGGGAGTTTTCTTGTGCGAGTTTTTCAATTGCACGGTAAATATACTTATGGCGTGTTGCATAAAAATCTTGTTCATTTAGCACATCACTGACTTGCTCAAATGACTCGGCAACAGTCATTAGGGCAGCAAGTACTGCTTGCTCGATGGCTAAATTATGTGGAGGTGTGCGAAATTCTTTGAGTTGATTCGACTCATTTATTTTATTGTCTGCCTTGGATGAGTTTGGAGTAGCAGTGGCATTCGCCTGAGACATATCAACAACCTAAAGATAAATGCAGAAAAAAATAATGCAGATAGATGTGCGATGCATCATGATGATTTTATCAATAATACGCACTCTGGGGTAAAGATAGTATCAAAATTTCAGCCTAATGTGGGCTTGGAATTTATTGATGAGAAAATTTGAAGATAAAAAAAGAGCATGCGTGAGCATGCCCTTTTTTTTGCAAGAAATTACTCAGATACAATAGTAACGAGAACTTCAGCAACAACATCATGGTGCAATTGGATTGCGATGTTGAATTCGCCAGTGTGACGAAGTGCACCGTTCGGTAAACGAACTTCTGCACGGTCAACTTCAAGACCAGCATTTGTTAACGCGTCAGCGATATCACGAGTACCGATAGAACCGAATAGTTTACCTTCGTCACCAGCTTTAGCAGTGATCACGATGTTAACTTCGTCTAATTGGCTAGCACGTGCTTGAGCAGCAGCTAAAACATCAGCTTCAGCTTTCTCAAGTTCAGCACGACGAGCTTCAAAAGCAGCAGTGTTAGCTTCAGTAGCTGCTACTGCTTGACCTTGAGGGATAAGGTAGTTGCGGCCGTAACCAGCTTTAACTGAAACTTTATCGCCTAATTTACCAAGGTTTTTAATGCGTTGTAATAAGATAATATCCACAGCTCAACCTCACTTATGATTGTCAGTGTAAGGGATCAAAGACAAGTAGCGAGCTTGTTTAATAGCAAGCGCTAATTGACGTTGGTAACGAGCTTTAGTACCTGTAATGCGGCTAGGAACAATCTTGCCGTTTTCAGTGATGTACTGTTTTAAAGTGTCGATATCTTTGTAGTCGATGTACGTAACGTTCTCAGCTGTAAAGCGGCAGAACTTGCGACGACGGTAAAAACGTGCCATTGATGTTCTCCTTATGCTTCAGCAGAGTCTTGAGCAGCTAGTTGTGCTTCTTCACGTTGAGCTTTACGCGCACGCTTTTCTTCAGCACTCTTAGCCAATAAAGACTCTTCAGTGATTGCGTTTTCACGACGGATGATTAAGCTACGAAGGATTGCGTCGTTATAACGGAACAATTCTTCTAACTCATCAAGAGTAGTTTGACCACACTCAACATTCATAAGAATGTAGTGAGCTTTGTGGATCTTGTTGATTGGGTAAGCCAATTGGCGACGGCCCCAGTCTTCAAGACGGTGGATTTGACCTTCAGCTTCTTTGATGTGAGTTAGGTAGCGTTCTACCATACCAACGACTTGATCGCTTTGATCAGGGTGTACTAAAAGTACGATTTCGTAATGACGCATTGTCAGCTCCTTACGGTTTGAACAGCCCCCAACGTTAAAATAATAAGTTGGAAGCAAGGAGTCACAACCTAGGTTGTGTCGCATAATTTGCGAAGGTGAGATTTTAGATGGTTTAGCAACCAAATTCAAGTCATAAAATAAGTTATGTTGTGAATTTGGACTGGGATTTAAGCATTCAATTATTCAAATGAAAGTAACTGAATAAAAGTAAGTTTATGGGGGATAGTAACTATTATTTTATTGAGCTTTAAGGCTAAATCAAATTTTTAAAAGATAGAGAGGGGTCTCTATCTTTTAAAAAAGGGGTAAATGTGGGGCAGGGCTTACATAACTAAAACTAAAGCTAAAACTTAAAGCTGTAATTAAAATTACAGAATATAAGAAATAACGTTTAGCCCAAACTTGATCATTTTCTGCTTTAAAACCAATAATGGATAAATAAACCCAATAGGCACATAAAGTATTGAAAGTGAATAAGAAAAATAAGTTTGTATAACCAAAGCAATATAGACCGTTTAATACTGCTGCAAATAAAAGTACGTAAATTAGACTTTCGACTTTGGTACGTAAAATTGAACGTGCAACAGGTAAAATTGGAATACCTGCATTTTTGTAGTCATCGAAACGATAGATCGCAATTCCCCATGAATGAGGCATTTGCCAGAGTGCATAAGCTAAAAAAATCAGCAATGCAGCAACATCGAATTCGTTAGAAACAGCCGTATAACCAATTACAGGTGGACTTGCACCTGAAATGCTACCAATCACAGTTTGGTGAATGGTGGTACGTTTGCTCCAAAGACTATAAAACCCAACATAAACAACAAAACCAAGAACAGCGAAACCAAAAGCATAGGCATTGACATAAAACCACAACATGCCAAATCCTAAAAGACCTAAGGCTGCAGAAAAAATAAGCGCAACACTAGGGCTAATGGTTTTTTGGACAAGTGCGCGGCTTTGAGTGCGTTGCATCTTCTGGTCAATGTCTTGATCGATGACATTGTTAACTACACATCCTGATGCAACAACCAAAGTTGTAGCCAGTAGAGTAATCAGAAGTAAAAGGAAATCTACAGAACCTTGGGCGGCTAAGAAGAAGCCGCCCAAAGTGGTAACGAAGTTACCAAAGAGAATTCCTGGCTTAGTCAGGAATAAATACTTTTTTAACATGACGACCAGTTTAGAGCATCATGTTGAAGTGAAGGTAATTCATAACCCATACAGAACCGATCAAAAGAACGGCAATTGTAAGAATCGTATAGATAAATGCAATTACGTTCCAACGCTGTTCTGCAGATGAGTTCATGTGCAAGAAGAAAATCAACTGTACAAGAACCTGAGCAACTGCAGTAATACCAACGACTGCAAGGGTTGCGCCACGACCGAAGTTTTCTGGGTTCATTGCCATATAGAATGGAACAATGGTTAGTACCACAGAGACAATAAAACCAATAGTATATTGCTTCACGGTACCGTGAGCTGCATCAGACGCATGATTATCGTGACTCATTAGAGAACTCCCCTCAAATAAACTACGCTGAATACACAGATCCATACGATGTCAAGGAAGTGCCAGAACAAGCTCAAGCAAGCAAGGCGACGTGTATTCGGTAATGTCAAACCATATTTTTTGATTTGAACCATTAACACGATCATCCATACCAAACCAGAAGTTACGTGAATACCGTGCGTACCAACTAAAGTAAAGAACGCAGATAAGAACGCACTTGTGCTTGGACCATAACCTTCATGTACAAGGTGATTAAACTCGTACAGTTCCATGCCAATGAATGATGCACCAAATACCCAAGTAATTGCTAACCAAATTAAAACTTGGCTAACATTCTTTTTGTATGATGCAAGTACAGCAAAACCAAATGTTACTGAAGAAATTAAGAGAGCAAAAGTTTCAGTTAATACGAAACCTAGAGACTCACCAAAAAGTTCTTTTGCACTTGGTGTACCCGGTGGAACGTGACCACTTAATACAACGAAAGCAATGAAGAGTGTACCGAATAGGATCAAGTCACTCATCAAGTATGACCAGAAACCAAAGACTGTGATGTCAGTATCATCATGATGATGATGTTCATCGTGTCCGTGGTTATCGTGATGAAGTACTTCAGCCATTGTCTTAGTCCTTCTTCAAGTGTTTTTCAAGAATCGCATAGCGTTCGTTTTCAATGCGCTCAACTTCAGCAGCTGGAACATAGTAATCAACTTTCTTAGTGAAAGAGCTTACGATGAAGCTGATGATTGCAGCAACAAAGGTTACGACAACTAACCACCAAATGTGCCAGATTAAACCGAAGCCCATAGCAGTGATGAACATTGCGATTACAAAGCCAGCAGCACGGTTTGTCGGCATATGAACATCTTCATAAGACGTCGGACGTGCATAAGCAACACCATTCTCTTTGTCATTCCAGAAAGTATCGATACCGCTAATTTTTGGAAGATGAGCAAAGTTATAGAACGGGGCAGGTGAAGATGTAGACCATTCAAGTACACGACCATCCCATGGATCGCCAGTAACGTCCATGTTGTCATGGCGTTGTAAGAAACCAACAATGATTTGCATTAAGAAACATGCAATACCGATTGCGATTAATACTGCACCAAACAATGCAATTGCGATGTACGGATCCCATTCAGGGTTGTCATATGTATTCAAACGACGAGTCATACCCATGAAACCAAGGATATAAAGTGGCATGAATGCAAAGTAGAAACCTAAGAACCAGAACCAGAATGCTGCTTTACCCCAAGTTTCATTAAGCTTCCAACCAAACATTTTTGGCCAGTAGAAAATGATACCCGCAAATAAACCGAATACAACACCACCAATAATTACGTTATGGAAGTGAGCAATAAGGAATAAAGAGTTGTGTACAAGGAAGTCCGCAGGTGGAACAGCCATTAATACACCAGTCAAACCACCGATACCGAAAGTCACAAGGAAGCCAAGTGTCCAAAGCATTGGAGTTGTGAATGTAATGCGACCTTTGTACATGGTGAATAACCAAGAGAAGATTTTCACACCAGTCGGGATCGCAATAACCATAGTCATGATACCGAAGAACGCGTTAACGTTGGCACCTGCACCCATGGTAAAGAAGTGGTGAAGCCATACAACAAATGACAATACTGTAATTGCAACAGTTGCATACACCATTGATTTGTAGCCGAACAATGCTTTACGAGAGAAAGTCGACACAATTTCAGAGTAAATACCAAATGCTGGTAATACCAAGATGTATACTTCTGGGTGACCCCAAGTCCAAATCAAGTTTACGTAAAGCATTGGGCTACCACCAAGCTCATTGGTAAAGAAGTGGAAACCGAAGTAACGATCTAGAGTTAACATTGCAATTGTTGCAGTTAACACAGGGAATGCAGCAATAATCAAAACAGCAGTACAAAGAGCTGTCCAAGTGAAAATTGGCATATCCATTAATTTCATGCCAGGTGCACGCATTTTAATGATGGTAACAAAGAAGTTAACACCTGTTAAAAGCGTACCTAAACCAGAAATCTGTAGCGCCCAGATATAGTAGTCAACACCTACACCAGGAGAGTATTCAATACCAGAAAGAGGAGGGTAAGCCATCCAACCTGTAGCAGCGAATTCACCTAAAGCAAGTGAAACCATCATTAAGCCAGCAGCACCAGCGAATAACCAGAAACTTACAGAGTTTAATAATGGGAAGGCAACGTCACGAGCACCAATCTGCAAAGGTACAGAGATGTTCATTAAGCCAACGACAAGACCCATTGCTACGAAGAAGATCATAATTACACCGTGAGCGGTGAAGATCTGGTCATAGTGTTCTGGGTGTAAGTAACCTTCACCGCCACCACGAGCGAGGAAAAGTTGTAAACGCATCATGATTGCATCTGCGAAGCCACGAAGTAACATGACTACAGATACCAAGATGTACATGATACCAATTTTTTTATGGTCTACAGATGTGAACCATTCGTTCCACAAGTAGCTCCATTTTTTAAAGTAAGTAATGCCTGCAAAAGCGGCAATACCACCTAAAACCATCAAAGCAACCGTTACCAACACGATTGGATCGTGTGGAATCGAGTCTGGACCTAACTTACCTAAGAAGCTCATGTCTTATTCCCCTACAGCCGATGAAGCAGGTTCAACTGCGGCATGTGCGTCAGCAGCAGCCCCGTGAGTACCCGCAGTAGCTGAATGATCAGCACCGTGATAGTTACTCATGTATTTGTTGATTACTGATTCAAATAAGCCTTTTTCAACAGAAGAGTAGTAAGTCACTGGATGTGGCTTAGTTGGATAAGGCTTCATTGCTTCAGCAGCAGCCTTTTCTTCTGGAGTAGTCGCTTTAGCGATAAGAGCTTCGATCTGATGATGCGAACGGTTGCCATCACGCAAGGTTGCAAATTCAGCTTGGTCTAAAATACCTTTTTGAATTGCAGCAGGGTTAATTGAAGTACCGTTGCCTGCTTTCACAGCTGCGACCCAATCAGCAAATTGAGCTTCAGTCACTGAATGCGCACGGAAACGCATTTGAGAGAAGCCATAACCTGAGTAGTTAGAAGAGAAACCGCGGTAGCCTTCAGCTGGGCTGGTTTCATCTGCCAATAAATGCAGGTGAGTTTGCATGCCAGCCATGGTGTAGATTTGGCCAGAAAGTGCAGGAATGAAGAACGAGTTCATTGTGAAGTTAGACGTCAAACGCAGGTTCACAGGAGTTTTCTCTGGGAAGCGAATTTCGTTAACAGTCGCAATTTCTTGCTCTGGATAGATAAAGATCCACTTAAACTGTTCAGCAATAACTTGAACTGTTAAAGGTGCTTTATCAGAATCGATTGGACGGTATGGGTCATACTTGTGTGAACCCCACCAAGTCAACCAAGCTAGAATACCAATAATAATAACTGGAACACCCCAAACTACAATTTCAATAGCAGTTGAGTGTGCCCAAGTAGGTTTATAGTCTGCATCTTTATTCGACGAGCGATATTTCCAACCAAACCATAATGCCATTAAGATCGATGGAATAACGACCAATAGCATTAAATAGATCGCAGTCATCATCAAGTCACTTTGACCTTGTGCAACTGGACCTTTAGAGTTTAGAAGTACCATATCACCACCACACCCAGTTAAGAGCGCAGCAATCGTTGATAAAGACAATACAGCTAAAATCGTTTGTCTCATTTTACAACCTCGGTGAAGAGTCCCATTCCCTAAATAATATGGGATAGCGATTAAAGTGTCGCATGCTTGAGAATTTTGATTTTGGATAAAAAAACTTCTCAAGCATGTGGCACCGCTACGTTGTAGGGCATTATGCCTGATATCGTTAAACTAAGCTATATATAAAGTCGCTTTAAATGTCTGTTATAAAACCTGATTTTAGTGGTCGGAATTGGTTGTTTCAGTTTTTTTTTTATTGAAATATCAAACTTATGTAAAAAAAAGGGATGAATTGATCATCCCTTAATTTTAATCACGATTATTGTTTTATCACGATGGTTTTTGCTAGTTTATCGTGCAATGTTTGTCGATTTTTTCCAAATGCGAATAAATAATCGGCAATCGTGATAAACGGCATAAACAACATGTTTAAAATGATAAATACAATACTACGTAACAGAAAGATGCGCGTTAAATTTACTTTCTCGCCGCTATCCGCATCTACAATTTTAATTCGCGTTAACTTTTTGCCGATACTTTGTCCAGACTTGGCTAGAAAGAATGCCTGAATAGCCAGCATTATAATGATATAGGCAAACATGGTTTGCCATGCTTCGATTGGAATAAGCGCGAAAAGTTGCTGTTGTAATTGAACAGCCTGTGTGGATGAATCTGCTGCTTGCATCTTTTGCTGGATGCTAGCAAGTTCATTCACTTGGTTGGCGTTAAGAAAGAAAGATGGAATTGCTGCTGCGGGCAACCAAAGTAATAAATCAATGATTTTTGCTAGCGCACGAGTATTCACTGAAGCCAGTTCTGGTTGAGATACTTTGCCTTCAACTTTGGTTTGGATGATTGTGGGGTTGTGTAAAGGTGTATGTGTTGGTGGAACATAACCTGTTGGTGTATATACAAGTTTCCCTTGGGTTAATTCACCTAAAGCTTTCCATTCGGTCATACCTTCATGCCAAGCCAAATCTGTTAAAAGTACTTGTTGGCTGGCAAGCATTTGATTCAACTGTTCTAAAGTGTATGGACCAGCTTGTTGATTATTACGTGCCAAGTAAATTTGCATAAAAATAAAATCTCAAAAATGAAAAGAGAAAAAAAGACCCAACTAATGGGTCTTTTTTTAACATGTTTTCTTAAGCTTGTTGAGCTTTTTCTTCTGCAAGGAAGAACCAAGTGTCTAAAACTGAGTCTGGATTAAGTGAAACAGACTCAATTCCTTGCTCCATCAACCATTTTGCAAGGTCAGGATGGTCAGATGGGCCTTGACCGCAAATGCCGACATATTTGCCAGCTTTACGACATGCATGGATCGCCATTGAAAGTAATGCTTTAACAGCTGCATCACGTTCGTCAAATAGGTGAGACACAATACCTGAGTCACGGTCTAGACCCAATGTAAGCTGAGTCAAGTCGTTAGAACCGATAGAGAAGCCATCAAAGTGTTCAAGGAATTGTTCAGCTAACAGGGCGTTAGTTGGTAATTCACACATCATGATTACCTTAAGCCCATTTTCACCACGCTTAAGCCCATTTTGAGCAAGCAATTCAATGACACGTTTTGCTTCATGTACAGTACGAACGAATGGAATCATGATTTGGATATTAGTTAAACCCATTTCATCACGTGCTTTTTTCAATGCACGGCATTCTAATTCGAAACAATCGCGGAAATTGTCAGAAACATAGCGGCTTGCACCACGGAAACCAAGCATTGGGTTTTCTTCTTCTGGCTCATAAAGCTTACCGCCAATAAGGTTCGCATATTCGTTTGACTTAAAGTCAGACATACGAACAATTACAGGCTTATCAGCAAATGCCGCAGCAAGGGTAGAAATACCTTCTACTAATTTTTCAACGTAGAATTCGATAGGAGAAGCATAACCCGCAGTACGCGCCATGACTGCTGCACGTGTTTCACGTGGTAAGCTGTCAATGTTTAACAATGCTTTAGGGTGTACACCAATCATACGGTTAATAATGAACTCTAAACGCGCAAGACCAATACCTTCGTTAGGAATTTGAGCAAAGTCAAATGCACGGTCAGGGTTACCTACGTTCATCATAATTTTGAACGGAAGTTTTGGCATAGAGTTAATTGAGTTACGTTGAATTTCGAAATCTAACGAACCTTCGTAAATAAAGCCTGTATCACCTTCAGCACATGAAACAGTCACTTCTTGTCCATCGGTTAAAACTTCAGTTGCATTGCCACAACCTACGATTGCAGGTACACCGAGTTCACGAGCGATAATTGCCGCATGACAAGTACGACCACCACGGTTGGTCACAATTGCAGCAGCACGTTTCATTACTGGTTCCCAATCTGGGTCAGTCATGTCAGAAACAAGTACGTCGCCTTCTTGGACTTTATCCATTTCTTTAATAGACGTTACAATGCGCACTTTACCAGAACCGATACGTTGACCGATTGAGCGCCCTTCACAGATTACAGTACCTTTTTGCTTAAGCAGGTAACGTTCCATGGTGCCAACATTTTCACGGCTTTTAACTGTTTCTGGACGTGCTTGAACGATATAGATTAGACCGTCGTCACCATCTTTTGCCCATTCAATGTCCATAGGCGCTTGATAGTGTTCTTCAATGATTAGTGCTTGTTTAGCAAGTTCTTGAAGTTCATGGTCATTTAACGCAAATTGTTGACGCTCTGCTTTTTCAACATCGATAACAACAACTGACTTGCCAGCAGCGCCTTCTTCGCCATACACCATTTTTTGGTGTTTAGATCCAAGATTACGACGCAAGATAGCATGTTTACCATTTTTAAGAAGTGGCTTAGAAATGTAGAATTCATCAGGGTTTACAGCACCCTGTACAACCATTTCACCTAAACCATAAGAAGCAGTAATAAATACAGCATCACGGAAGCCTGATTCTGTATCTAGAGTAAACATTACACCTGCAGCACCAGTTTCTGAGCGAACCATACGTTGGATGCCCGCTGATAATGCTACGATGTCATGCGCGAAGTTTTGGTGAACACGGTAAGCAATAGCACGGTCATTATAAAGTGAAGCGAAAACTTCTTTGATCGCGATAAGAACATTGTCAATGCCGCGAATATTCAAGAAAGTTTCCTGCTGACCTGCAAAAGACGCATCAGGTAAATCTTCTGCTGTCGCAGATGAACGAACGGCAACCGCGATATCAGGGTTGCCGTTTGAAAGGGTAGCGAAAGCGCCGCGAACTTCTTTTTCTAGTTCTGCGGTAAGCGGGGTATCGACAATCCATTGACGGATTTTTGCACCAGTTTCAGCAAGTGCAATCACATCATCAACATTTAATGCTGCAAGTTCCGCGTTAATTTTAGCGTTGAGGCCACTTTGCTCGAGAAATTCACGATACGCAGCAGCAGTAGTAGCAAAGCCCCCAGGTACAGATACACCTGCATTTGCTAGGTGGCTAATCATCTCACCCAGAGATGAGTTTTTCCCACCCACGAGCTCTACGTCGTGTTTCCCTAATTTTTCTAGACCAATTACGCGCGCTTCCAAAGTTGTTACTCCACTTTTGCAGTATTAATCACTATCTTGTCATGAATTTAAAACAAATCTGCTTAGCTTTTTAAGTTTACTAAGCGACAGTCATGTAAGATCAGTTTACTATAATGATTATATAGTACTTAGACAAATATTCGAGGAGAATTTTAATGTCAGAAGGTAAACAAATAAAGCGAAGTGTGTTTTTTATTTCAGATGGAACTGCGATCACCGCAGAAACTCTTGGACACTCTTTACTGGCCCAGTTTCCAAATGTAGATTTTGACATTCATATTATTCCTTATATTACGTCTGAAGAAGCTGCTATGAATGTAGTTTCTGAGATTAATCAACGTGCTGAGCGTGATGGACAACAACCATTAGTATTCGATACTTTGGTTGATCCTTATGTACGAGATATTATTAATACGGCCAATGCTGTGAATTTGGATGTGTTTGAAGGGCTTATTAGTAAGTTGTCTGAAGAGTTGGGCACACCACCTACAACTTTAGTCGGACAAACCCATGCGGTGACGGATTCTGAGTCATATAAAGCGCGTATTGATGCCGTACATTTTGCGCTAGATAACGATGATGGCGCTCGTACTCGTCATTATGACAAAGCCGACTTAATTTTGATTGGGGTTTCTCGTTCAGGGAAGACACCAACATCCATTTATTTGTCATTACAATTTGGAATTCGTGTCGCAAATTATCCACTTACGGAAGAAGATTTAGATGACAACCGTTTACCTTCAGTATTGAAAGCGCATAAGCATAAGCTGTTTGGACTCATGATTGATGCTGAACGTTTGGTTGCGATTCGTTCTGAGCGTAAAGCCAATAGTCGCTATGCAAGCTTTAGCCAATGTCAAATGGAGTTGCGTGCAATTGAAGGCATTTATATCTCAGAAGGGATTAAATATCTGAATGTGTCTGAAATGTCGATTGAAGAAATTTCTACCCGTGTATTACAAATGACGGGTCTAAAACGCCGAATTGGATAATATTGGATTAATCCAGTATTTATATAAAAATTGAATAGCTTAATTCCCAATCTGAATAACTGGATTGGGTTTTTTTATGTGCAATCATTCTAATGATAAAGATGAAACTTCATTTGAAATGGTCTGCAATTATTTAAGTGAATTTGTAAGGATAATTAAATCGACTGGATAGATAGAACCATCTACACATTCAATGCAGCTTTCTGTAATTTTTTTGACGGGCCAAGTAATAAGTTGGCATTTTTCCTGTTGCAATGCGTGATAATAATCATCAGATTTTAGAAATTCTTTCTTTTCACGGGTAATATTAGGCGTTAGTTGTCGTTTTAGCCAGTTGTTCTGAATTTGAGAATCTAGAAACCGAAGCGCTAAGATACTTTTGATACGGGTATTGATGAGGCGCTTGTTTTTTATGAGTAAGGGATGTTGCATATAACGGCTATATTTTTGTTCTGACTGTGGAAGAATTAAGGCTGGTTGTATCTGAAAGACATAGACTGAACTTGATCTATTGCGAATTTTTTCAAGTAATGCGGCGATTTTTTGATCGATCCCAATGATTGCAACCCTTTGCTCGATGCATGTGTCTAGGTTGAGTTCCGCTGATGTCCGTATTTGTCCTTTAAATATTTCATAATCTTGTGGTAGATGTTGAAAAATATGGCTGGAAGTATTCAGCTTACTAAATTGTTGCATGATTGTTCCTTAATCATTTTTTTATTGTCAGAATTTTTAGTTTTTAATTGAATATTAATTCATCAACCACGTAAAGTGGATTCTGCTACTCGGCAGTCATTTTGATAGATGGATTGTATGGGAAATTCGGAAAGCCTAAGAAACATGTTTCTTAGGCTTGATGTGATTCAAATATTTGAATCATAAATTATTTTTTATGTTCATCAGATGGCTAAAGTTTGCTAAGCGTTTTTCAGTATCGTAAATATCGCAGGTGAAAATAAACTCATCGACTTGATAAGTTTTAAGTAAATCTTCAAGACCATCTTTTACGGTTTGAACCGAACCAATTTGTGCTAAGGCAAAGAAGTTATTCACTGACATTTTTTCGACGGGTGACCATAGGTTCTGCATACTTTCTACAGGAGGTTTAAGTTTTAGGCTATGTCCTCGCATTAAGGCAAGTACACGTTGGAAGGCACTGGTCGCAAGATACTGGGCTTCTTCATCTGTGTCTGCAATGACTGTAGGCACGCCCATCGAAACATAAGGTTGATCCAGATATTCGGATGGTTGAAAATTATCACGGTAAAGTTGAATCGCTTGTCCGAGCATTCTCGGTGCAAAGTGAGATGCGAAAGAGTAGGGAAGTCCCAAGCGTGCTGCCAATTGAGCGCTAAACAAGCTAGAACCTAAAAGCCAAACAGGGACATGGGTGGATTGTCCTGGTGTAGCAACAATTTTTTGATGTTCATCAGGTGCTTTGAAGTATTGTAATATTTCTGTGACATCTTGCGGAAATTGATCTTCAGTTTCTTGGCGCCCGCGACGTAATGCTCGCATGGTCACTTGATCTGTACCAGGTGCGCGACCTAGACCCAATTCAATACGGTTCGGATAAAGCGTGGCTAAAGTTCCAAATTGTTCTGCAACCACAAGTGGTGCATGATTTGGCAGCATGATTCCGCCTGAACCGACTTTCAGCGTTTGCGTGTTGGCAAGAATATAACCCAGTAAGACAGCTGTAGCAGAACTGGCAATACCATCCATATTGTGATGTTCAGCTAACCAGAAGCGTTCAAAGCCCAATTTTTCAGCATGTTGAGCAAGTTCTAGTGCGTGGTGTAAAGAAAAGGCAATACTTTTATCATCACGGACTGGTGCAAGCTCCAGAATTGAAAATTTGGTATTTTGTAGAGTATGCATATCCAAACTCGAAAATTATATATCGAAATAATACGATATAAGAAGGGGTTTGTATATCGCTTAATTTCGATATATTACCTAAACCCAAAATAAAAGCATCCGAAGATGCTTTGTATTATGACGGATTAATCATCCCAACGTTTTTTCTTGTAGTGGCCCAAATGGCGTCCATTGTCATGGCGGTAATGGCGATCATTGTAACGTTCATCGTCGTTGTAGCGATAATTACGGTCTGAGCGATAGCCACGATTATCATAGCGTTCATCGTCACGACGGTCTTCTGACACTTTGCGCCCTAGCGCTGAACCACCTGCGGCCCCTAAAGCGGCGCCAACATAGCCACCATTAGTTCCTGCAACATTTTTACCTACAGTGTAACCACCCGCACCACCAAGACCACCACCAATAGCAGCAGAAGTACGATTACGTCGATCACTCGCAGCAGCAGCGCCACCTGCACCACCGACAGCAGCACCAATCATTGCGCCTGTTGTACCGCCGAGTTGTTTACCAATTGCTGTGCCTGCGACACTACCTAAAGCTGATGTTGCGGCAACGCGAGTGCCATTATCGGCATAAGCAGTCCCCATCATTGTGGTCGCGATTAATGAGGCATAAATTACATGATTCAGTTTCATTGCAAACTCCATTTTTCAAAGTGCTATGTGCTTAAGTCCAATCTAAAAGAGTTGAGCGGATTAAAATGAAGGGCTTTGTATGCGTGCATGAGGGTTTTGTCATTACTTTGTGTTGCTTCTTCATAACAAATTCACAATTACGGTTTTAAAAACACGACCATTTTAATTTTAGATCTAACTTTTTTAACCCAACATAAAACAAGCACCTAACGGTGCTTGAATGCTTGGACTAGAGGAATTAACGGTAGTGACGGTGACGTTTTTTCCATTTGCGTGATGATTTGGCTTTTTCTTCAGCTTTATCTTTAGAAATTTTGTTTCCTAATGCAGCACCACCAGCAGCGCCTAATGCAGAACCAATGTAGCCACCGTTAGTACCACCCATGCTTTTACCGACGGTATAACCTGTACCACCACCTAAAGCACCACCAATAGCAGACTCAGTACGGTTACGGCGATCACTTGCAACAGCTGCACCACCAGCACCACCGAGTGCTGCACCAATTGTAGCGCCTGTATTGCCACCCATGCTTTTACCAACAGCAGTACCTGCAACACTACCGAGTGCACTTGCTGCTGCAACACGTGTTGTACTATCTGCGTGAGTATTCATTGCTAACATTGAAGATGCAGCCAATGCAGTACTTAATAAAACAGCATTCAGTTTCATCGTATTCTCCATGTCCAAAAATGCGGACGAAATTTTTTGATGCGGCAAATGTAACAAAACGCATCGTCATAAATGTGGAGAGCAAGGCGCTAAGTTGTGCTGTTAGGTGAGTGCTTTGTATGAGTTTGATTAAAATTGTTCATTTTATGACTGATTAAGCATTGCATGGGTAAATAAGCAGCAACTTTCTTCTCGTAATAAAAGAATAAATGATGAAGAAAGCGAAAGCTCCAGAAGCTTATTTATCAGCATAATAGATATGTCAATTAAAGGGCAGAATCGGTAAACTATGCACAAATTTGAAATTATGCAGCCTTATTTAGACTGCCTGAGTTATTGAGATAGATTAAACAATGAAAGAATCGTTACGTTTACGATTAGATCAGCTTTCTGACCGTCATGAAGAGTTAACAGCGTTATTGGCTGATGCTGAGGTTATTTCGGATAACAAGCGTTTTCGTCAATTATCACGTGAACATAGTGATTTAAGCGAAATTACAGAAGTTTGGGCAAAGTATAGACAAGCAGAAGAAGACATCGAAACTGCAAATGCCATGTTGTCTGATCCAGATTTTAAAGAAATGGCTCAAGAAGAAATTAAGGGAAATAAAGCCATTATTGAACAGCTTGAGGCTGATCTCAATATCTTGATGATTCCTAAAGATCCAAATGATGCGAATTCGGCCTATTTGGAAATCCGTGCAGGAACTGGCGGTGATGAAGCCGCTATTTTCTCTGGTGATTTATTCCGTATGTATAGCAAGTATGCTGAATCGAAAGGTTGGCGTATTGAAGTTCTTTCGGAAAATGAAGGTGAACATGGTGGTTATAAAGAAGTCATCTGCTTAGTCAATGGTGAAGGGGTGTATGGTCGCTTGAAGTTTGAAAGTGGCGCTCACCGTGTACAACGTGTTCCTGCGACAGAGTCACAAGGTCGTGTACATACTTCTGCATGTACAGTTGCGATTTTACCTGAGATTGATGTGGATACGACTGTAGACATTAATCCTTCTGATTTACGTATTGATACTTACCGCGCATCTGGTGCAGGTGGACAGCACGTCAATAAAACAGATTCAGCCGTTCGTATTACCCACATTCCTACTGGAACTGTGGTGGAATGTCAGGAAGAACGTTCACAGCATAAAAACAAAGCCAAAGCGATGGCTTTACTGGCTTCACGTTTAGAAAATGCAAAACGTGCTGCAGTAGATGCTGCAACTTCTGAAATGCGTCGTGACTTAGTGGGTTCGGGCGATCGTTCTGAACGAATCCGTACGTATAACTATCCGCAAGGTCGTATGACCGACCATCGTATCAACTTAACTTTATATAAGTTGGATGCAGTGATGGAAGGTGATTTAAACGAATTATTGGATAGTTTACATCGTGAATATCAAGCAGACCAATTGGCGATGCTTGCACAGCAAAACGGTGGCTAATGAATATTGCACAGGCTTTAGCCTTACGTGGAGAAGTGGAGAGTTACGAGCGTCAAGAAAATGCTTGGTTACTTGAGCATATTCTAAAAATTGATGCTTTTGATTTATCCCTCAAATCCGCCCAAGAACTTACCGCAGAGCAAGAGCAAGACTATGTAAATGGTTTGGCACGTATAGCAGCGGGTGAACCTTTGGCTTACGTGACGGGTTCTCAACCGTTTTGGACATTAGACTTGACTGTGACTAAAGATACTCTGGTGCCTCGCCCAGATACTGAAGTTTTGGTTGAAACGGTATTACGTCTTGATTTGCCTGAAGATACACGTGTTGTAGATTTAGGCACTGGTACGGGTGCAATCGCATTGTCATTGGCGAGTGAACGTCCCAACTGGTCTGTCATTGCAACAGATATTTATGAACCGACTTTAGAAGTTGCTCTGCATAATGCTGAAAAGCATGATTTAACACAGGTGAAGTTCTTTTTGGGTAGTTGGTTTGCTGCATTGAATCGTCAATATTTTGATGTGATTGTGTCTAATCCACCTTATATTGATGTAAAAAATGAGCATATGCTGAATTTAGCTTCTGAGCCTGAACGGGCTTTGGTCGCAGATAAACATGGCTTGGCGGATATTGAACATATTATCCAGCAGGGTAAAAAATGGTTAGCTGCGCAAGGTTGGATTGTACTTGAGCATGGCTATGATCAAGGTGAAGCCGTACGTAATATCTTTAAAGCTGCGGGTTTTAAAGAGGTCAGAACAGTTAAGGATTACGGTGGGAATGACCGCGTGACTTTGGGGAAATTGCAATAATTGTCCAGTTTTATCCTTGTAAAATTACAAAAAGCACGACCCAAGGGTTGTGCTTTTTTATGTGATTTAGTACTGCTTTAGATAATGCTATAGAGTCCTAAAAGGTTCAAAAATTAAGTTAAATTATGATGGTTTGGTTGAATTGCAGGTGGCAGTTCAATATCAAGTGATTCGGACATTTCGCGTTCAATTAAACGCACAATTGAATTTAATGGCAGATCATTGTCTTGTAACCCAAAAGGTTCTTCAATTTGTGAACTTAATGCATCTAAACCCAAAAATAAATACGCAATTAAGCCCACTAAGATTGGAGTCCAAATGCCTAAACTGGCTTCAAGACTAAAAGGTAAAATAAAGCAAAAACAATAAACGGTGCGATGTAAAAGTACAGAATATGAAAAAGGTAAAGGGGTACTTAAAATTCGATCACAACCTGCTTGAATATTGCCTAACTCAATAATATGTTGATTTAAACTATTGTAAATAATGTCGGATATTTCTGCGTTACGTAATGCGAGGACTAAATCTTTTTGAATGGCTTCAAGTACATATTGTGCAGCATTAATCTTTGTACTGAGTTGTTGTAGCTGCGCTGAATTGAAATCGACTTTATCGTGATAAAACTCGAACGATTGCGGTTGAGCTCTAAGACGATCGCGTAATAAATGAGTAAATAGCATGACGCGATACATCAAGATATTGCGACGTTCCATACTGAGAACATGCGAATCACGAGAGATATGGCGTGAATTGGCAATTAATGCACCCCAGAGTTTACGTCCTTCCCACCAACGGTCATAACAAGCATTGTTACGGAAGCTTAAAAAGATGGAGAGAATGACACCGAAAATGGTAAAACCAATGGCTGGAACCGCGGGAATAGTAAAGTAGTGATGCGAACCAAGATAAACTAAAATCGCCGAAATCAATACGACGATTAAAAGTGCGGGTAATACTTTGGGTAAGATGGTGCCAGACCATGCAAAAAGTAATCTAAAACTATTATTTTTATCTCGAACAATCATTGATCTACACCATCTCTATAACAAGAACAGTGTTCCACAGACAAACTGTGCTGTGCAAGAGACAGCGAAGTCATTTAAAAGAAAAGACGACATGAATGTCGTCTTTTCTAATTTGCTGAATTTTTTTAAATGTTAATTTAAACGAAATAGTCTGCTGAAATTTCAGAAATCTCAACTTTCGATAATGCATCAATTTCTTCTGCTAAGCAGAGTGCGACAATTTTAGAGGTATGCGTAAGCGTTGTGCCTACAGTGAGGTTTTCACCTGTTTGTAAGCGCAGGATAGCTTCATCACTGAGTTCGAGTGCCTTTGCTTTTGCCATAGCATCATGTTGCGAGAAAAATTGGGCAATCACATTTTGCAGCTCAACTTCTGAAACATTGAGTAGGCTTTGACAGAACAATTCATCTAATTCAGTCGGGGAGTTTAGAGAATGGGTAAAATTTTGCACGAGATTTTGATCAAGTACATCAATCATCTTAAACATAACGTTTACCTTTAAGTTAAGGTGATAAAACAGGAGGAGTACAGCCGAAAATAAGCATAAAATTATGCTTTAGAATTGAATGAAAAATATACTAATATGGCGTAATTTGCAATCCAATCCAGATGACTGAGCAGTAAGAAAAAACTGTATTGGTTTGATCTACTTTTCGTGAACATGCTTATTCTTTGGACTGACGATAAGCACCAGGGCTCAGTCCTGTCCATTTTTTAAAAGCACGATGAAAGGCACTTGGGTCATGAAAATTCAGTTCATCACTAATTTCATGTAGAGGTTTATCAGTTTTAGTTAAAAGTTCAATGGCTGTATCACGACGGATATCATTTTTTAATTGTTGATAATTACAGCCTTCACTATTCAGTCGGCGGCGTACGGTTGCTTCCGACATGTTGAGCTGTTGTGCCAGTACGTTCAACTCAATCCACTCAGCAGGTGGAACTTGTAGTAAATATTTACGAACCTGAGTGCTGAGCGCATGTGGATTTTTAAAGCGAACCAAGAGATTGTGTGGCGTTTGTGAAATGAACTCATACCACGATTTTTTATCCTGTTTAATTTTAATATTTAAATAGTCTCGATCAAACTCGATGATGTTTTGCAGGGTAGAATAGACAATATTGGAACAGAACCGAATACGGTAATCTTCATCCGTTACAGGTTTTTCGCACTTGAGTTGAATTAAGTTAAGGGGGATGCGTTGACTGGCTAACCAACACATTAAAGTGTGAATTAACATCAGGTAGGTTGCATAACTGAACATGCGCTTTGGCTGCTTTTTATCATGAATAATAATGCGTGCAACATGCTGCTCAAGAATTAATTCACTTTGGAAATCATCTAAAATTAAATTGAAGAATTTCAAAATATCCTTAAGTGCTTTTTCAAGCGTTTCATTCTGCATGACGGCTTTAGAAATAAATTGATAGCTGCCACGTCGCAAAGCGTGGTGATCCATACCAAAAAACTCATCATCCATACGATTAGCCAGTTCAATCCAAAGTTGGGCATATTGCGAAATAGAAACCCGCGCTTTATTGGATTGCATTAATTCTGCGGGAATTCCCGCACTTTGTAAGATCTCCTGAATATTGTGTCCTTGATGATGCGCAGAAAGTACAGCTTCCTGTACCAGACTCATCGAAATGCTGCCTTTATCGAAATTTAATGGTTGTTCACGCATGTAAGAATCCAAATCGTCAGACATTCCACTGTCCAAATCCATCATTAATAATGCAATATTTGGAAATTGTACTCAAGCTTGACAGTGTTTACTCTGAAGCTAAAGTCGAGTATGAACTTTCAAAAAGATAGGATAGGGAAATGAAAATTCAAAATAAAGTTTTTGTGGTTACAGGTGGTGCTTCAGGTTTAGGTGCTGCCACGGTTAAATATCTGATACATGCAGGAGCTCGTGTTGCTTTTGTCGATATGAACCAAGAACTGGGCTATGCCTTAAAACAACATTTGGGTGAAAATGCCAAGTTCTATCCTTTAGATGTGACCAATGAACAAAGCGTGAAGTCTTTCTTTTTAAATGTAGAGCAAGATTTTGGTCAACTCAATGGCTTAGTCAATTGTGCTGGCATTGCGCCGTCTGCAAAAATTTTGGGACGCGATGGTTTACATGACTTGGCGATGTTTCAAAAAGTCCTAGAGGTGAATGTCACGGGTAGCTTTAATATGATTCGTTTTGCTGCGGAATTGATGGCGAAGTATGAATTACAAAACGATGAAGAAGATCGAGGTGTGATTATTAATACAGCCTCCGTTGCCGCATACGATGGACAGATTGGTCAAGCAGCTTATTCGGCGTCAAAAGGTGCAATTGTGGCTATGACTTTACCGCTTGCCCGTGAACTGGCACGAAATGCGATCCGTGTAATGACAATTGCACCAGGGATTATGGAAACCCCGATGCTTAAAGGTATGCCACAAAACGTGCAAGATGCGTTAGGACAAATGGTACCGTTTCCACCGCGTTTGGCTAAACCAGAAGAATTTGCCAGTTTAGTTGGACACATTGTGGAAAATACGTATTTGAATGGCGAAGTGATTCGTCTAGATGGTGCGATTCGTATGGCACCGAAATAAAGCTAAATACGTGTATAGATAATAAGTTTGCACAATTTGGATATGCAAAAGACAGAATAGAGAATAAATAAGAGTATTTACATGATATTAAATGATGAACAAAAAATGGTTCAGGAGATGTTGCGCGATTTTTCGCAAACACAACTGAAACCCACTGCGGCTGAGCGTGATAGAACTGGGCAATTTCCTGCCGAAGAGTTAAAGCAGTTAGGTGAACTCGGTGCGTTGGGTATGACCATACCGCCAGAATGGGGTGGTGCAGGTCTGGATTATGTATCACTGGTCTTGGCTATTGAAGAAATTGCAGCGGGTGATGGTGCAATTTCCACAATTGTCAGCGTTCAAAATTCATTGCCATGTGGCATTACCTACAAATATGGTACAGAACAACAAAAGCAGAAATATCTAGCAAAACTGGCAACAGGAGAGTGGTTAGGTTGCTTTTGCTTAACCGAGCCGCAGGCAGGTTCGGATGCGGGAGCATTGCAATGTCGTGCAGAGCGTGATGGTGATACATGGGTTTTGAATGGCACAAAGCAGTTTATTACAACAGGCAAGCATGCACAGTTAGCCATTGTTTTTGCTGTGACGGATAAGTCCGCAGGGAAAAAAGGCATTTCTTGCTTCCTCGTACCAACGGATACTCCGGGGTATATCGTGTCGCGAATTGAGGAAAAAATGGGGCAGCATTGTTCAGACACAGCCACTATTGTGTTTGAGAATTGCCGAATTCCTGCGGAAAATATATTGGGTGAAGAAGGTCAAGGTTACAAGATTGCATTATCCAACTTAGAGTCAGGGCGTATTGGTATTGCAGCACAATCTGTTGGTATGGCTCGCGCGGCTTTAGATTCGGCAATTGAATACGCCAATGAACGTAAGGCTTTTGGGGTGGAATTGGTGCAGCATCAAGCTGTGGCTTTCCGTTTAGCCGACATGGCAACACAAATTGAAGCAGCACGACAGCTGATTTTGCATGCTGCAAGTCTAAAAGATGCGGGACAACCCTGTCTAAAAGAAGCTTCAATGGCAAAATTATTTGCATCTACTATGGCGGAAAGAGTCTGTTCCGACGCGATTCAAATTTATGGCGGCTATGGCTATGTGAATGATTTCCCAGTGGAACGTATTTATCGTGATGTGCGTGTTAGCCAAATTTATGAAGGTGCATCCGACATCCAGCGCTTGCTGATTGCCCGAGAGATTACCCAAGTTTAAAAACAGATTTGCACATTGAGATGGTATGTTCTTGATGTGCATAAAACAGCAATTAGATTGATGGATTTGGAAATTGATGCATCCATCAAGGCATGATTAGCTAAGTACATCACCCAATTCTAGAATAGATTGTGGAAAACAATAAAAGCTAAAAAACAAAGCGAGATGCTTTGTGCAAGGAAGAGGTTGGAGTCATGAAGACGTTACTAGAAGCCCATCAAGAGTTTAGTCTTGAAAAAGCAATTCAAGACAATTTGGTTGGAACACCACAAGCCCTAAATGCTTATGTTGAATGTTGTGCACGTTATTTGGGGCAACATAAAACGGCTTTAATCTGGGAAGGTAAACAGGGTGAATCGCAGCGTTGGAGCTTTGAGCAGTTAGATGAAGCTTCAGGTAAACTGGCGAACTATTTCCTGCAATCTGGAATTCAGGCGGGCGATTGTATCGCAGGGCTTTTGCCACGTACGCCAGAACTGCTGATTACTGTTTTAGCAACTTGGCGCATTGGAGCCATTTATCAGCCCTTATTTACTGCCTTTGAATCTAAGGCGATTGAGCATCGTATTGAGGTTGCTAAAACAAAACTGATTGTGACCAATTCTGAACAGCGCTCTAAGCTAAATCATATCCATGTCGCTCAGATTCTTACTGTACATTCTGATGAGAACGGTCTTAAAACTGATCCAGATTTCTGGCAAGAACTCGACGAAAAAAATGCGGATTGTCCTGCGGTAATGCGGCATTTTGATGATGATTTTTTGATGATGTTTACCTCGGGTACAACAGGTTTAGCCAAATCGGTACCTGTGCCATTACGTGCGATTTTGGCGTTTAAAGGTTATATGACCCATGCAGTAGATTTACGTGAAGAAGATTCTTTTTGGAACCTTGCAGACCCAGGTTGGGCTTACGGCTTATATTATGGCATTACTGGACCACTCAGTTTGGGCCATAGCATTATTATGGATGAGCGCCCATTTAATGTAGATCAGGCTATAGAGGTCATTCAAAAACATAAAGTTTCTAATTTGACAGGTTCACCGACTGCTTTTCGAATGTTCTTTGGATTCAAAGAGAAATTTAATGCGTCAATTAAACAGCATTTACGTGTGGTGAGTAGTGCAGGTGAACCGCTGACGCCAGAGGTGATTCATTGGTTTAATCATGATTTAGACGTCAATATTTATGATCAATACGGTCAAACAGAACTCGGGATGGTTATTGCTAATCATCATGCATTAGCACATCCGAAAAAAGTTGGTTCTGCGGGCTTTGCCATCCCTGGGCATCGCTTCGCAGTCCTGAATGCACAGCATCAGGAAGTAGAACAGGGTGAAGTAGGCACTTTGGCAATCGACTGTTCTAAATCCGCTTTATTCTGGTTTAAGGGTTATGATGGGCAGAATCGTAAATCCTTTGTTGGGAACTATTATTTGACAGGTGATATGGTTCAATTGAATGAGTTTGGTGGTATTGATTTTATTGGACGTGATGATGATGTCATTACAACGTCAGGCTATCGTGTTGGGCCTTTTGATGTTGAAAGCACATTATTAGAGTGTGAGGAAGTTCTTGAATCTGCTGTGATTGGAAAGCCAGATCCAGAGCGCACTGAAATTGTGAAAGCATTTGTCGTCTTGAAACCACAATATCCGGCGAGTGAAGATTTGAACCAAAAATTACAGCAATATGTCCGCTCTCGTTTATCGAAACATGCTTATCCTAAAGAAATTGAATTTGTAGAAAGCCTGCCTAAAACATCTAGTGGTAAAATTCAACGTAATCTTTTAAAACAACAAGAGATTGCTTTGCAAAAAATGCAGCATGCTTGTTAATCTCTTTCGGTTAAATCCTTCTTGCTTTTGCGCCCTTCGGGGCGTTTTTTTATATCAATTACTTGGATTACTTTTGTAATTTTTAAATATATTTTTCATGTGATTTAAATTTGTAAAAAGCCTTTACAGAGAATAAATGAGCGATATAATGCCAACATTCTTACATAAGTGTGCCATAAGTCACTTTTTTGGGGTTGTTTATGAAAAAAATCATTCTTTCTTCAGTTATTGCTACTTTTGCATTTTCTTCTATTGCTACTCATGCAGCAGGGACTGATACAACACAGTTTCAAGTAAAGATCACTGTGAATGAATCTTGTAAATTTACCTCTAAAGATGATGTGGTATTTGGTGCTGTTGATCGCTCAACCAGTACGGATAGTACGGCCACGGGTCAATTGAATGTAACTTGCACATTAAACACACCTTATAAAATTGCCTTAGCGGGTACTGGTGCAATGCAGAATACAAATACTGGATCAACCAGTAAAGTTCCGTATAAATTGTATCAAGATGCAGCACGTAAAACGGAATGGGATGCAATCAATTTATTAGGCAAAACAGGTAGCGGTAAAGATCAAGCAATCCCTGTTTATGCTAAATTGGCAGGCGATACCAATGTTGAAGCGGGGAACTACGTAGATACAGTGGTTGCGACTGTAACTTACTAAGTTTGAAGTTGAATTTATAGAGTGACGCAATATATGAACAAATTTATTCCAAGTATTTGTGCTGCGATTGTTTCACTCTGTTCGTTTCATCTTTCAGCCGCGAGCTTGCAGGTTTCACCGATTTCCGTGACATTCTCGACTGGTGAAAAAGCCAAAGAAATTTGGCTAACCAATACCAGTGATCAACCGATTCGCGCACAAACGCGTGTACTTGGCTGGACTCAGGCTGAAGGAAAAGATCAACTCAATGCTTCAAAAGATTTAGTGGCAAGCCCTTCGATTACAGAGATTAAAGCGGGCGATCGTCAATTGATTCGCGTATTGAACATGCATGTGCAAAATACGGTTCAGGAACAGACATATCGATTATTGATTGATGAGCTGCCGAATTCGAGTCAGAGTGGTCAACAAACTGGACTACAACTTTTACTGCAATATTCCATTCCTGTATTTGTTCAATCAACAGAAATGATGCCATCGAAAAGTGGATTAACCTCACTTGATCAAGTGAGCTTTAACTACCACAATCAGCAATTAACCATTCACAACAATGGTAAAAGCCATATTCGATTAAGTGAATTAAGTTATATCAATCCTAATGGTGTCAAAATCCCTTTAATTCAGGGTTTAGTGGGATATGTACTGAATGGACAAACCATGCAGTGGAATATCCCAGTTCATGTACAAATGCAACCTAATGGTAAGTTTGAAGCGCGAATAAATACAGATGGTTTAGCTCAGACATTGCCTATTCCGTAATTGGTGATGAACAAGTTTGTTTACCGCAGTGCGCTTTTTCAGATGCTGCTTTGTACATCGTCATTACATGCACAAGTCACTCAGCCCCATGAGATGGTTCAGCCCAGTTCCGATATCATTGATCAGCAAGAACTCTATTTAAGTGTGGTATTGAATCAAGCATCTAGTTCGGTCTACGGACATTTTATTCAGACATCGCAAGATTTGTTAATCTCCCGCGAAACACTACAAGAATTACAGTTAAACATTCATGCTGCAGATGCCTTGGGTCATACGGGGTTTATTGCTTTATCGCAAATTAAAGGACTCAGTTATCACTATAATTCAGCAGAACAACACATTGACTTAACCGTACCCATGGAAGTTTTGCAGGCAAATACAACCTCGGGTTATGAGCAAATTCCTCGCGCTAAAGTCAATCCTGCGCAGATTAAGCCAGGCGTGTTATTGAACTATGATCTTTATTCCCAAGCAACTGAAGATGTTTGGTCTTTAAGTGGGTGGAATGAATTACGCTTATTTGGTGTGGGAACGGGCAATATATTCAGTGTTTCTGCCAATCATGCCTATACCAAAACCAAAACGACCGATGAGCTTACAAGCCAGATTTTAGATACCTATTGGCAAAAAGATTTTGCTGATCGGGCGATTACTTTGACGGTAGGGGATAGTCAATCCCGTGCTTTAGAATGGACACGTTCAACGCGTATTTCGGGAATAAAAATAGCTAAAAATTTCAATTTACAACCGTATCAAGTCACATCACCACTAGAGTCCTTTAAAGGTTCGGTGCTTGTACCTTCGACTGTCGATTTATTAATTAATGGCATACAGCAAAGTACCAGTGATGTGCTTCCAGGACAATTCGATATACAGGCATCACCGTCAATTACTGGGGCGGGTAATGCACAGCTTCTCATAACCGATTTAAATGGTCAGCAACGTGTTGTGAATTTTTCATTGTTTGGAACCTCACAATTGTTGCAAAAAGGCTTATCTGATTGGGAGGTTAATCTGGGGGTGAACAAGCTTGATTATGCTGTTAAATCATTTAGTTATGGAGATGAACCTGTTGTTAATGCAACATTGCGACATGGTTTAAGTAATAATACGACTCTTGAAAGTCATGCTGAATATTCCAGTGATGTCGCTTTGGCGGGATTAGGTATTATTCATCGTTTGCCAAATAGTTGGGGTATTTTGAATGGTGCCTATAGCTACAGTGAATTAAACCAAAAACTGGGGCAATCTTATGCTATCGGTTATGAATGGAATAATCCTTATGTTAATTTCTCTCTACATCATCAGCAAAGTGATGGCAATTTCGGTGATTTAGCAAGTGCGCTTGGTTATGGTTATATCCAACAGTCAGACCATGCTTTCTTGGGGGTAAATACAGATTATGGTCAATTTGGTGGTAGTTATGTGGCACAAAAAAATCAAAATTCTGAAAATAAATATTTGATCTTTAACTGGTCATATTATTTTCCTTCCAAAAAATATTTAACTGTGAATATGACCCGAAATTTAAATGAGCAAGAAAATACTTTTTTTCTGTCTTTGAATATACCGCTAGACCGTCAGACCAATGCGACCTTAAATGCGCAACAGGACACAGACCGAAATAAGCTTTCTGCCAATATTCGTAAAACAGCAATACAGAACGAAGATGATTGGGGCTGGCAAACAAATCTTGAGTTTAGTGACAGCAACAACTATAGCGTGCAAGGACAGCTTCAGCGGGAAACGCAGACGGGCGAATGGGATATCGGTTTACAAAGTGCCAAGATTAATACTGAAGACTACACCACGGTGGTTGGCTCTGCTCGAGGCAGTTTAGTGATGATGGAAAAGTCAGTGTTTCCAATGCGACAATCCTTGAACTCTTTTGCTGTGGTTTCAACCGAAGGGGTTTCCGATATTCCAGTCCGATTAGAAAATCGCGTGGTAGGGAAAACCAATCAAAAGGGTTTAATGCTCATCGATACCTTAAATCCGTATCAGCATAACGATATTTCAATTGATACTTTAGATTTACCTTTGGAATATAAAATTGAAACTACACGTATAGATGCAGTACCGTATAACGCTAGTGGTGTGGTGGTTCAATTTCCAATTTATAAAATGCGCGCCATTCAATTGAGTGCAACAGATCAGCAAGGTGCACCATTAAAAATGGGCAGTCGTGTTTGGGTACAAGATACTTTGCCTGATTTGGCATCCGCAGAGCACACGATTGTAGGTCGTGACGGGATGATTTATCTTGAGAATCCGTCATCTCAACAGCTTTATGTTGAACAAGACGATGCAGTTTGTAAGGTGGTTTTACCAGATTTTAGTCAACAATACGGCTTTCTGGATATGGGGAACGTACAATGTCGCTAAGTCTTTTCTCTCAAAAAACAATAATTCGAGCCTTGAGTTTATATAGTCTATTTGCAGTCATTATCATTCTTGGTGCAACATGGCTGAGCCCTTCAGCTCATGCAGCTACGGGAAGTTGCTGGTTGTCAGGGCCTGCCTTAAATTTTGGCTCAGTTTCTAGCAAAGGCAAAAGTAATTACACCAACTGGCAAGTGACGTGTAATCAATATGGACATAAACAAACAGTGAATGTTGCATTATGTCCGTATGCCACAGCAGGGGGATTGGGCCTATTGAATAATAGGCGCCAGATGGTCAATTATTCTATTTGGCCGCAGAGTTATTTATCCTATGACTTGTTTTATGACGCCGCTTTAACAAAACGCATTGATACGAAAGCTGATTTATCGACGTTACAGTGTATATATAAAACTATATCGGTTAATGAAAACAGCAAAGTATTCAATTTGCCTTTATATGGATTGGTGTATTCGGGCCAAAATGTCACCGCAGGTAGTTTTAGGAATAATAATGATATTGCGGTCACCTTATTATACGGCTTTAGCGAAGAGAGGCAGCTCAGCACAGAAGAGGTGATGGCAAAACAATCCTCGAATAAGACTTCAAATAGCCTAAGCGTAACTGCTAATTATGAAAATAGTTGTAACCTTATGGCAGCCTCAGATTTAAATTTTGGTCATATTGATGATTTATCTAAAGGTGTTACGAGTAGTACAACCGTGAATCTGTCTTGTCCACTCAATACAACATGGAAAGTAGGCTTGGACCAAGGGTTGAATTATGATGGTACACATCGCCGTATGCGAAATGGAACAGAGTACATTACGTATGAACTCTATCAAGATGCGGCTCATAAGCAGCCTTGGAGCAATACGAATACTTCACAGGGGGCGGGAACCAATGGGACACAAACAATTCAAATTTATGGGAAAGTCCCGCAAAGTACATCAAGTGTTCCGCCAGGTGAGTATCAAGATACCATTACAGTCACCTTAACTTATTAATAGGTAATCACAGCAGTGACTTTGTCACTGTAAACCCCTGTTGGAACGTCTGTATCGGATTGATTCACTGTTCCCCATACAGGTACAGTCTGGGCACGTCCAGTACCCGTATTGCGATAAGCATTTTGAGTTTCACTCCCCCAAAGAGTCGTACGATTGGCATCCTGATAGAGGTCGTAAGGAATACTGAAGTTATTTACCTCTGTTGAGGTCATTTTTCGTTGACTTTGTAATGCAATGTTGTAAGGCGTGCCTTGGGTACACGTTACCGCAAGATGAGTACTTTGCATATTGGGCTTCGATGCACGATTGACTGTACCAAAATCCAAGTTTGTTCCATTCGCTGTTTTGATATTACACATTTCTTTAATGGTAATGCTGACATTAAATGAAGTCGAGTCTTGTTGCGCTGCATAAATATAGACAGATGCTGCGGCTAAAGTACATGCGAAAAAGGCAGAATAATACAGTTTCATAAAGTGCGCGTTTTATACATTTATACGTTTTATTTCAGCATACCTGAAATATATAACTTCGTCTGAAGTTAAATCATGTAACTGTTCATATTCTAACTCAATGGTGCTTAGTGGGCTGAAGAAGTCACATATTCAGTGTGATAATACTTAGTCGCCAAAGCTTAGTTATCCCTTATAATCGCTCAGTAGTGATATAAAACTCTCAACGGAAGAACAGTGAACTTGGTATCTGAAAATGATCTGGAATTAACAGACGAAGAAATGCATTTATATAGCCGACAGATCTTGTTGGACGGTTGGGATTTAGAGGCGCAAGAAAAACTAAAATTAGCCAATGTTCTGATTGTAGGATGTGGTGGAATTGGTTGTACCGTTGCAGAGTTATTGGCACGAGCAGGGGTTGGTAAAATTACCCTGATTGATGCCGATCATATTGAAACGAGTAATTTGCAGCGGCAAATTGCATTTACTCAATCGGACATTGGTTTTTATAAAGCTGAGATCTTGGCGAAACGTTTAGCTCAAATTAATCCCTATATTCGAGTCGAACATCATGTTGCTAAGCTCGATGAAACCAATGCCACATTATTGATAAGCTCGCAAGATTTAGTGCTTGATGGTTGTGATAATTTCACCACGCGTTATTTGGTTAACCAAGTTTGTAAACAGCAAAATGTTGCCTTGATTAGTGCCTCTGCAATTGGTTTTCAAGGACAATTATTTATGGTGGAAGGGGATTCCGCTTGTTACAACTGTCTATTTCCTAAAGAACAGCATAACAATGAGAGCCTACGCTGTGCCGATTCTGGTGTGCTTTCGACTACGCCGAATGTGATGGCCAGTTTACAAGCGCATCATACTTTATTGTATTTAGGTTTAAACCGTATGCCATTATTGCAAAAACTGCTGCTCTGGGATGGTTTAAGTATGAAACAACGAATTTTGGCATTTGAGAAAGATCAAAATTGTCCAGACTGTCAGGCAAGATCATCCTTAAAGTCTTAATTTTTTGTTAAACTCACGACTATGCATTTTTAACTACATTTAAATATGATGAAAAATAATATCTGGCTAGATGGACTGCGTTCAGTTGCCCGTATGGGGGAAACCGCAGTTGTTGCGGCAAAGGCTGGCTTTAAATATGCAACTGAAAAGCCAACCAACGCCAAGTTGATGCGTGAAACCTTTGAAGATTTAGGTTCGACTTATATTAAGTTAGGTCAATTTATTGCAAGTACGCCGTCGTTATTTCCGCGTGAATTTGTCGAGGAATTTCAAGGCTGTCTAGATCAGACACCATCTTTACCGTTTAGTTATGTGCAGCAGGTTTTGGCTTCCGAATTTGCTGGTCGTAATTTAGATGAAATTTTTGCTTCAATTGAGGAAAAGCCGTTGGCTTCAGCGTCAATTGCGCAAGTGCATGCTGCAAAACTGGTTACAGGTGAAGATGTTGTACTGAAAATTCAAAAACCGGGTGTAGAAACAATTCTCTATACCGATTTGAATGTCTTGCACTGGGCCACCAAAATTTTGGAAAAGGCAGTACCCAAAGTTAAATTTGCTTCATTGGCAGATATTGTTGATGAAATTAAAACCCGTATGGTGCGTGAAGTCGACTTTATTGAAGAAGCGCAAAATATTGATGATTTCGTCAATTATTTAAATGCGACGAACAACAAAGCGGCAACAGCACCAAAGGTTTATCATCAGTTTTCAACCCGCCGTGTATTGACGATGCAACGTCTATTCGGTGTGCCTTTGACTGATTTTGAAGTGGTAAAAAAATACTCTAAAGATCCATCACAAGTGCTCATTACTGCTATGAACACGTGGTTTGGCAGTCTTATGATGTGTAATAGCTTCCATGCAGATTTGCATGCAGGCAATTTAATGCTGCTTGAAGATGGACGCATTGGTTTTATTGACTTTGGTATTGTGGGGCAATTGAAACCTGAAGTTTGGACTGCATGTATGGCATTTATGGATGCGCTACAAAGAACAAACTACACGTTGATGGCTGAAAGTATGCTTGGAATGGGGATGACCGATGTCGCTATAGATACTCATGTTTTGGCTGCGGATTTAGAGCGCTTATTTAGCGGTGTATTGCTGGCAGACCCACAAGAAATTTTGAGTTCTAACCCTGCGGACTTAAATGACATTATGATGGATATGGTTGCTGTCGGAGAGCGTCATGGGATTCGCTTCCCGCGCGATTTTGCCTTACTGTTTAAACAAATGTTGTATTTCGATCGATTTATGCGCGTCCTTGCACCTTATACTGATATTTATGCAGACCAGCGTTTGCAAATGGTGCAAACTATTGATCCAAGTTTGATGTTGAAAAATTAATATTCAAATTTCTACTGCGCTATTCATGGTTAAAATGCAATGTGCCTAAGCCATGGATAGTTTGAAATTTAAGGATCATGTTATGGATGCGATAGTCATTGAAGGCTTAAAGGTGAATACTGTGGTGGGTTGCTTCAATTGGGAGCGACAGATCATTCAGCCTTTAATGTTAGATTTGATGATTCATACCAATTTAGAAGCAGCAGCTTGTTCAGATGAGCTTGAAGATACTTTAAATTATGCTGAAATTTGCAGCATTTCTGCAGAAGTGATTCAAGAAGCCCAACCTAAATTAATTGAACATGCTGCAAAATTGGTACTTAATGCGCTTTTTTCTACCTATCCTGCAATAGAATCGATTAAAATTACGATTCGTAAGCCTGCCATTATTGCAGAAGCAAATTCTGTAGGAATTCGTATTGAACGCCACCGAAACGATTTACGCCCTAGCACTGGCGAGTAATCTTAATCCTCAGCAAAATTTTCGTTACGCTTATCAACAGGTCTGCGCGCTTGGTGCGGTCGAGTTTTCCAAAATTTATGTGATTCCATGTCGTGATGCTGTGGGGGCAGATTATTGGAATGCAGCTTGTCTATTGCATTCAAAATTAAACCCTGAGCAAATCATTGTACAATTAAAACAATGGGAATCCGATTCAGGTCGTGTTCGTCCATCTCATCAAATATCACTTGATGTTGATCTTATTGCATGGGGAATGTCGTTAGAGCAGATGCAATTTAATCCTAAGAAAATGCCTTTAGCACTCGATGTAAAAATTCCAATGGCAGATGTCTGGCCAGATCCAAGTTTTGAAGATTCCAAACATCAGTTCCCCACGGTGAAATGCCTTGAGGTTATTAACATATAAAAACGCGTCTTTTCGGGTTACTGTTTTAAAATGATCCTTGAAACAGCTAAAAGAGATTCGCTGTTATGAAAATTCGTTTTTTTCTATGTGCATTGCTCAGTAGTTTAGTCGTTGCATGTAGCTCAAATGCTCCCATCGAGAATACAGAAACAGCGCAGCCGCCAAGCTCAACGACGGATTTGGCTGGTGATGAAACGATGCTGCGAGCACTTAAACAAGCTGTCTATTTGTCTATTCAGGAACAGCCTTTATATCAATATGCATTCTATGATTTGAATCATGATGGTATTCAAGATGCAGTTGTGATGTTAAGAGGGTTGAACTGGTGTGGTACAGGTGGATGTACGGTATTGGTTTTTCAGGGCATGAGTCATGAGAAATTCCAACCCCACAGTAAAATGACCGTAACTGATGTGCCGATAGTTGCTTTAAATAGCAAAACACAAGGTTGGTCAGATTTGTCGGTTTATTCACGAGGCGTGGGACAAGTCATTCTAAAATTTAATGGTCGAAGTTATCCGGGTAATCCTTCGCTTGAACCCAAATATACAGGTAATTTACAACAGACTGGAAATAGGGTTCTGATTCAATAATGAAATTTGACGTATAAAAAAGCAGTGCCATTTGGCACTGCTTTTTACTGCAAAAATAGATTGAGTCGATTAAATAAAATAACTGGTTTTAGTCATGAGTTTTGAAATGGCGGTCATGGTCATACGAACAGGCATTGGTAAATCGACACCACCTGCATTGAGTGCAGTATCACGATGATGCAGTTCATCTTCGTTCATTTGTTCTAAAATCTTACGAGAACGGTTATCTTGCGCAGGAAGTTGGCTAATATGGTGCTGCAAATGCAGACTGACTTGACGTTCAGTTTCGGCTACAAAACCAAGACTATATTTGTCACCTGCAATACCAGCCAGTGCCCCCATACCAAAAGACAAGCTATACCAGATTGGATTTAATAAGCTGGTATGGCTATCGAGTTCTTTTAAGCGGTCTTCACACCATGCTAAGTGATCTTGCTCTTCAAGAGCCGCTTTTTCCATTTCACGACGGACATTCGGTAGCTTCGCAGTGAGAGCTTGCCCATGATATAAGGCTTGAGCACATACTTCACCACTATGGTTGACACGCATGAGTCCTGCCACATGACGTGCTTCACTTACAGCCAATTGCGTTTCTTCTGGAGCAGCAGGATTTTCTCGCTGCGCTGCGGTCGTCCCTGGCACGAGACTACGAAGTGCTTGGTCAAAAGAGTTAATGAGCTTATCAATGCCCGTATAGTGACGCATAGGGTTAATCCTCTAAAGAGACTTGAGCAGTGTGGAGTAGTGGTTTTAGACGAACCAGTAGCCAAACGCTAAAAATTGCACTCAGTACAGCGGTAATGCAGAACAGTATTTTAATATCAATTTTTAAAATACTTAAAATGATAATGGAAAAAATAGCCGAACTGACCATAAATACAGCATTTAAGATGTTATTCGCAGCAACTACACGGGCGCGGTGTGAACGAGGTGAATGTGCTTGCATCATGGCGTAGAGCGGAACAATGTAAAAACCTCCACTGATACCCAGCATGGTAACTGCCAACATGACATGATAATAGCTCCAGCCGCGTTGAAATACATCTGCGAGATGTAAAAGCTCACCGGTTTCTACTGGAACAAAAGCAAGACTGGCAGCCAAATATAAAGCAAATACAGTTAAACCAATGGCGCCAATCGGAACCATTTTTAAATTAACTTCTGTTCCACCAATTCTGCGACATAGCAATGAACCAATGCCTATTCCTACAGAGAAAAAAGTGAGCAATAGACTGACCACATTCTCAGATGCATGCAAATTTTGCTGCGTAAGTTGCGGGATTTGGGTTAAATAGGTTGCTCCATAAAACCAATACCAAGAGTTACCCAATAGCACCAAATAAATGAGTGGAATGCTTTTCGCATACTTTAATGTTTGAAAACTGGTTCTGAAAAAGTTCCAATCAATCTCTAAATGAGGTGTAGCCACATTTTGTTTAAGAATAAATCGACTGGAAAAGTAACCCAAAATAGCAATCGTAACGATGGTCAGGCTAATCCAGAGTAAATTACCTTCCGAAGCAGAAATGACCGCTCCACCTAAGATCATACCGATTAAGATCGCCATTGAGGTGCCTGATTGGAACAAGGCATTTCCTGACATTAATTCGTTGGGTTTTAAAATTTCAGGCAGGATGGCATATTTAATGGGCCCAAAAAAAGTAGAGTGCGTGCCCATAAGAAATAGAGCGAGTAACAATAGCCATAAATGTCCAAGTAAAAAACCTGCACTACCAATCAGCATGATGACAATTTCAAGAATTTTAATGCCACGGACCAAGCGAGCACGTTCATATTTGTCAGCAATTTGTCCTGCTGTCGCTGAAAAAATGAAGTACGGGAGAATAAACAACAGCGCTGCAAGGTTATTGAGTGTACTCACACTGGCACTTTGTTGATTAATCCATCCATAGGTAATGACCAACAATAAGGCTTGTTTATAGACATTGTCGTTTAATGCCCCTAAAAACTGAGTCACAAACATCGGTAAAAAACGCCGAGTGCTTAAAAGATGTTCTTTTTTTTCCATGACAATGTGAACTTCATAAAGTTTTATTAAGAAATGTGAGCATCTGGTAAAATAGCCATGAAAATCATGTATGATATTTTAATCTTATGCTGTGGTGAAAAAATCAATAAAATTGAGTTCTTTAGCCAGTATAAATTTTAAACTTTTCATTACAAATACGAAGGGCTGTTGATTAGACCCATCATGAGTTTAGAGTATTCTATGCTTGTAAAAACCAATTTTAAAAAGTCGACTTTGACACTAAGTATGAACTCTATCTTGGAGTTGAATCATACCAATAAAAGTTTGTGTTTGAGCGCTTTTTTAATGTTTTTTGCCCAACATGGCTTCGCTCAAGAGATCAGTGCAGTGCAACCTGAAAATGCAGCAACATCTCATATTGAACAAGCTGTAAAAGATGAGCTAAATGCGCAGGTTCAAGCTGAAGCACAGACACAGAACTTGAGTCAAGTTGAGCATCTTGAAAAAGCTGAAAATGACCAAAATAAAGTTTCAGCGCCTGATAGTTATGCAATGTTGCAACATCAAGTGCAGCATACCGATCAAATTGACACCTTTAAGCCCATAACTTTTGACGATTTACAAGAACTGCCTGAAACGCCTGTCGATCAGGGTATGGCAAATGAAATTTATAATGTTGCCAACGAAGCAAAAGCTCAGGCAGAAAGATATCGTGCAGGTCAAACCCAAGAAGTCGTAGTGCGTAGTCCGACGCCACAGGAGCTTACCGAAATTAATCAGGCACCTGTAAACGTCGATCAATTAATGAATCGTATTCAGGCAGATAGTCAAATTGTTGTAGAAGCCAATGAGTCTGGAAAAACATTACCAGAGTTGGGCTTGGTCACTGAACCAGTCGTAGAAGATGAAAAAGGCTTTTTTAAACGTTGGTACCATAAATTAAGACCCTCAAAAAATGATTTAGAGACGGCCAAAGTACCTCGGATTAAAGCTGAGGTTGTTATTGTTGATGCGCAGAATACTAATCCAGATTTACCAGATAAAGAATATCAACAAGCACTTTTAAATTTAAAAAGTAACGTGGCTGCAAAGCTGTCTAGCTTTACGCAAGAATCCTATGGTGATTTTAATGCAGCCTTGCCACAATTAAAAAGCTTATCTAATTTGTCTGCTCAGGCTGTAGGTTTTTATCAAGCCGAGTTTAAGTTTGAGAAGACCAGTGAAAGCCGTGTCAAAGTCATTATTAAACCCAATATGCCTGTCTTGGTTGATAACCAAAATATTGAATTTAGTGGTGTGGGTGCAAATAGTCCTCAATTTCAAGTTATTAGCGTGTTACCTGATTTAGACATTGGAGATGTATTCAATCACGGGCTGTATGAAAGTACGAAAAAACGGATTGTAGATGCCGCTGCCAACAATGGTTTCTTTGATTCTTATTGGCGATTGCATGATGTGAAAGTTGCACAGCCTCAAAATTTAGCAGACATTAATTTGCGTTTTGAAACAGGTGAGCGTTATCAATTAGCTGGTGTAGAATTCCGTATGAGCGATCCTGCTAAACCATTCCCACTGGATATGGACATCTTGAAAATGATGGTGCCTTGGGAAGATGGCGCAGATTATGCTTTATGGCGTGTGAATACTTTGGCAAATAATTTGACCAACTCACGTTATTTTAACTACACCTTGGTCGATGCGGTACGACCTGACCCAGTTGAAGTGCCTTTAGAACTTCCACCAGATTTACAGGCGTTAGTCGATCAAGAAAAAATAGCAAGTAGTGAACTGCAAGTTCAAGATCAAAAGGAGCTAAATTCTGCAAAGGAAGTGACACAATCTGTTGTAGATGAAGATCAATTTGCTGGGGCAAATGAAAAGGAATTGGATCCTGAAATTAAACAGCAAAGAGCAGCTCAAGAAACACGTGAGGAAGAAGATGAACGACTGAAAGTACAAGCACGGGATGAGAAAAAAGTTCCTGTTATTGTGACTTTAAATGCTGACCGATTAAATAATGCTGAAGTAGGTGCGGGCTGGGGTTCGGATACAGGTCCGCGATTAAGAACAACTTATCGTCGAGCTATTGTGAACCCAAGAGGTCACTCATTAGATGCCAACTTAGAGTTATCACAAATTCGGCAAGCAGTGGATACGCGCTATAACATTCCTTATAACCATCCATTAAATGATTACATTAGTCTGGTGGGTGGTTACGAGCGTGAAGAACGAGACGGTGTTGCGCAGGGTAATAGTCTTACTATTGAATCCGCGGTTGTTGGCGCAGACCGTATTATTAAACGCTCTATGGGCAATTGGCAGCATACATTTGGTTTGCGTTATCGATTAGACCGTTTAAGCCAAAATGGTGTAGTGAATGAAAGTGATATTCCTGACGCATTTTTGGCGAGCGCTGATACGGAGCAACAATCATTGTTGGTGGGTTATGAGGCTTCACGGGTAGATTCAGATAAGCGAGTGAACCCAACAAAGGGCTTTCGACAAATTTATAAAATAGAAGTTGGAAGTGATGCACTTCTATCTGATGCAAATATGGCAATATTAAATGCTGGTTGGCGATTCATTTATTCCTTAGGGGAAAATAATGACCATCAGTTTGTAGGTCGCAGCGATTTAGGCTATATCGTAACTGAAGACTTTAATAAAATTCCTTATAATCTTCGGTATTTTGCGGGTGGAGATCAGTCTATTCGTGGTTTTGACTATAAGAGTTTAACGCCCGAAGTGGATGGCTATAAAATTGGGGGACAAGCTTTAGCAGTGGGTTCACTCGAGTATAACTATCAATTTAAAGATGGATGGCGTGCAGCATTATTCAGTGACTTTGGTAATGCTTATGATAAAGATTTTAGTAACAATACAGAATATAGCGTTGGTGTGGGGATCCGTTGGGCATCTCCGATTGGGGCTTTACGCATAGATGTTGCATCGGGTATTTCGGATGAAAATCATCCAATTCGTGTGCATTTCTTTATTGGTTCACCACTTTAAAATTTAAACTTAATTTTGTACTTGAGAAGGTTATGGCTGAAGTAGAACAGCAAAAACAAGAATTACCCGAATCACCGTTGCCTAAAAAGCGCCGTGTTATGAGGAGTGTCCTTTTAACGCTGCTTCTTTTGGTGATTTTACTTGTATCTGCTTTCGCTATCATGTTTTCGACCGATAAGGGAAGTAAGTTTCTTCTCAATCGTGTGTTGGAACGTCAACAGATTATTCATTATGAATATGAAGGCGGTAATCTTTTAAAAGGCATTATTTTAAAAAACATTTTGGTGACCTTGTCTGCAGTTGATGTCAAGATTGATCGTGCCGAAGTGATTTTGGGATGGCGTGCTTTAGTACATAAAGAAATCCATCTGTATAGCGCTGACGTTCGTAATTTACAGGTCATTACTAAAACTCCACCGAGTAGTGAGCCTTTTAAGTTTAAAGAAATTAGATTGCCATTTACCCTACGTTTGGATCATGCTGATGTCGATCATTTATTGATTAAAACACATGCGGCCTCTGTGAATTTTAATGATATTGAGTTAAATGAAGCATTATGGTCCAACACCAAATTAGAGTTTGAAGACTCTAAGGCAGATATGGGCTATTTAGCCATTAAAAATGCGACTGGAAACATGGATTTTCAGGGTAAATACCCTTTAAATGCTAAAGCAACAGTGAATATTCATGCATTAAATCATAGTCTTAATATTCATGATATTCAGGTTGTAGCGAAAGGAAGTTTGGATACGATTACAGCTGGATTTGCGACCAATACCCCTGATTTACTTTCAGGTTGGGGAGTTGTACATCCTGTTCGTAGTCATGTTCCTATGTTTGGACAGTTACAGTTCGAAAATTACCACTGGCCATTACTGACCGATCAAAAATTATTTACTCAAGCTGGTGTCCTTCGTTATCAAGGGGATATACAACGTCTCAATCTCGGATTATCGACTGATTTAACGGGGCAGAATCTTCCCAAAGGCAAATATACCGCTGTTATGCATACCGACTTGGTGCATCAACTCAATATTGACCAGTTTAAAGGTCAAGTGATGAAAGGAACGGTTGAAGCTAAAGGTCTGGTCAGTTGGGAGAAGCATGTACATTGGGATGTACAGGGACATTTAAATAAAATTAACCCTAAAGATAAGTTAATTCCTCAAGTGGTCAAAGATTTCTTACCACCAAGTCTCGATGCAAAAATTGCTTCGACTGGTCGTTTGGAAAAAGGGCTGCATTTGACCGGATTGGTTGATTTTGACCAATATGAAACATGGAATTTAAAACTGAATCAAAATGAGGCGAAACCGAAGCAGCCTCAACCAATGTTGCTTGATGTTGCATGGAAAAATATTGACCGTGCCATGCCTTATATTGGGTGGCTAAAAAGTGATTCAGGTGATGTTCAAATTCGCTTAGTCGAAGGTCAGCAAAATCTTGTGGTTTCTTCGACAGTTGCCCAGCATGAATCTGCCTTACTTCCAGCAGGTCAATATAAGGCGCAGCTCGATATTAAGAAAAATATATTAAAAGTGCCTAGTTTTAGTTATGTTGCCAATAAAGGGAGTTTGAGTGGGCAAGCCAATGTTATTTTGCCTACAGATAAAACCCAATTGAAATGGGATGCTAATGTTAAAGCACAAGATTTCAATCCTCAAACTGTCGTGGCTGCTGCACCAATTGATTTGGTCAATGGTCAAATACAGGCAAGCGGGTATGCAAAACCGAATCAACATATTATTGAGCTTAAAGGAATTAATCTGCTTGGGCATTTACCACAACAGGCTCAACAAGAGACGGTACAACTCACAGGAAAAAGTACTGTAGCGGTTCTTTTCCATGATACTAAAGCGGGTGGTGGCTTCAAAAGTTTCGCTGTAAATTATGATGGTGCTTTAAAGTCGAGCAAGATCAAAGAAAGTAGCGGGCTGTTAAAAGTTAAAATTTCTGGTACACCCCAACTTCTAAAAATTGATCAATTCCAACATGATGGTGCAGCAGGTAAAATTCTTGCACAAGGTAAAGTCGACTTAAGTAAAGGCATTGGTTGGAATATCAATGCATCACTGGTTCGTTTTAAGCCGCAGTATTTTGTCTCAACAGTTCGTGGTGAAATATCGGGTATCGTGCAAACAGAAGGCTTTTGGTCTGATGCACTAAAACGTATCAATATTCAGAAGTTGAATGTAGCAGGCTATATTAATAATAAGCCTGTACGCGGTACGGGTAATTTGGCCTTGGTCTTAAATAACAATCAAAAAGGCTTTTTACCACAGCAATTTGAAGCCAATAATTTGTTTATGTCTTATGCAAATAACCAAATTCAAGCGACAGGCAATGCACAAAACTTACGCCTCAAAATTAATGCCCCTGCATTATATGAGCTGTATGGCGGCTTAAGAGGTCGAGCTTATGGGTATCTCAATATACAGGCGCAACCGCGTTTACAGGCAACGGCAAATCTTGCAGTAGATGATTTAAGAGTGGGCAATATTCTGAGTATGCAAAAACTGCGTGTGCAAGGCCAGTTACCTACTTCTGAAACCACACCAACATTGCTTAAAGCCGAAATGACAAATTTACGCAGCGGGAATAGAGAAATTCAACATGGGGTGGTTTCACTTGCGGGTACCAGAAAAGCACATATATTAAAGGTTCAAGGTAACAACCGATTTAGTAATTTTTATGTACAGCTTGCAGGTGGATTTAATGGTAATAACTCATGGTTAGGTCAGATCCAAAAGGGTGACTTTGACTCGGTTCGCGTACGTTTAGTACAACGTCAGAATGCTTCGGTTGTGTTCAATCAAAATACGACAGAATTATTTGTTGGCGCACATTGTTGGGCAAGTCAGCAAAGTGAGTTGTGTTTCGATCAACCCATTCGAATAAGTAAAGCCAAAGGTAATATCTCTTTTGTGACTAAAAACCTCGACTTAAATGACTTTGCAGCGTTTATGCCTGAAGGTTTGGCAATTACAGGAAAAGCCAATGGTTATGCAAAAGCAGCTTGGGCGCAAGGTAGCAAACCAAAAATAGATGCACGAATGGTATCGCGTCAAGGCATTATTGGGATTGCTGCTGAGGATCCTCAAGATACGGCATCTTCATTAAGATATGACGAAATTTCAGTGAATGCGAAAAGTGTTGCGCAAGGATTGCAGCTTCGTTTAGATGTAAAAGCACCTGAAATTGGTACGGGTTATACCAATGTAATTATCGATCCTTTTAAAGCCAATAAACCAATGCAAGGAGAGATTGCATTTAATGAAGTGCAGCTAAAAGTCTTCAAACCATTTGTAAAAGATATCCGTACTTTAAGTGGAACACTTTCTTTTGCAGGGAAAATTGGTGGTGAGCTTCTGAAACCACGCTTAACAGGCGAAATGCGTTTAAAAGATGGTGTGATCAGTATGATTTCACTCCCTATCAATTTAACGAATGTTCAAGTTTATTCTTCCATTCAGAATGACCATGCAACAATTAATGGCGCGTTTAACAGTGGGCAAGGCGTTGGTTTGCTTACAGGAAATGTAGACTGGAAAAATGAACCACGTATTCAACTGCATTTAAAAGGCGATAATTTATTAATTCGCCAAGCACCGTTAATTACAGCATTGGTTACTCCAGACTTTAGTTTGGATGTTATGCCTTTCCAGAAAAAACTCGTATTAAAAGGTGAGGTTGACGTTCCGCGTGCTTTAATTTCAATGCCTGAATCTTCAGCACCTGTGGTAGATGTTTCTTCGGATGTTCGAATCGTACAAGAGGGCCAAGATCAATTGGCAATCTTAAGATCAGCACGTCCGTGGGATATTAAAGCGGATGTGATGATTAATTTAGGTAAACAAGTCGTATTCCAAGGTTTTAATAGTCGTATTCCATTGGTTGGGCGCTTATATTTATCGCAACGTGGTGTTGAAACAGCAATGCGTGCGAATGGTGCAATTGGGGTAAGCCAGAAGGTTAAAATTGAAGCCTATGGACAAAGTCTCGATTTAAATCGTGCAATTGCACGTTTCAATGGTCCTTTGGCAAATCCAACCTTAGATGTGGATACCAATAAAATTATACAGGGAACAATCGTCGGGGTTCGTGTTACAGGCACTGCAAGTAATCCAAATATTCAAGTCTACAATGATGGCAATTTGACTGAACAAGAAGCCATGAATGCACTGGTTACAGGGCGTATTAATGAAGGTGCGAATAATATTAATCAGACTGAAACATTTAAGTCAGATGTAAATAACACCATTGCAGCAGCTGGTATTAGTATGGGCTTGGGTGGAACAAGAGCCTTTACTAATCAACTGGGGCAATCATTTGGCTTAAGCGGCTTGGCGCTAGATGCTCAAGGTACAGGTGATGATACGCAAGTGAGTGTGACGGGATATATTACGCCAGATCTTTATATTCGTTATGGGGTCGGTGTGTTTACGCCAGTCAACAAATTAACATTGCGTTATCAAATCAATCAAAAATTGTATTTGGAAGCGAGCCAGTCAGTTGATCGAGCTGTAGATTTCTTCTATAACTGGCGATTCTAATCATTTAAAGTATTTTAAGGTTTTAAGTAATTGTATTTTAGGTGGAATTTAAGATTAATTGGATTGTTGGTAGGTCTGGAATGTTGAGTGATTTCAGACTTAAAATACAAATGTTGAACTTGTGGATTTAGTCTGAAATTAAACTCAATAGGTCTAATGTGGATGCTATTAGATTGATTGTGGACGGGGAATCCATCGATAAAAATTTAGACCTGATAAGATCAGTAGTATGAGTGACCCTATATTTTAAGATAAAGTTTCACACCTTAAAACGATGTGCCTGTAATACATACAAAATAAGCGGTTTAAAAAGTAGTTCAGATATATAAATGGCCCAGCATTTTCTTTTATTTATGTACTAATTAAATTATTTGGAGCTACTAAAATGGATTGAATATTCCTTTATATTTTATCCATTAATGTACAAAATAGTTAAGTTCATTTGAACTTAAGCCCTAACGAGAGGGCTTAGTTAGTTAACAAATTAATGCTGTTTATCGCCTTCGCTATTATGAGTAGCTGAATGAACTTCTGCTGTAGGTTGCGTAGCAGCTTTGGGTTCTCGGTTAGGCATATATTCTGGGTCACTCGACATCGCTAAATATAAAAAAGTGAAAAAGATCGTCGTTATAACGCCAACGATAGCAATAAATTTCCAACCCAAAACGGTTGATTCAGTGTCATTAGAAGATGATGTATTTTTCATAAAAAGACCAAATGGCAAAAAAGACTATAAAACGGCTATATATAGCACAAAGCTAGCGTGACGTGATAACAAGTTTAAGAAATCCTAGATGTCTTTTGGCTTGATCTCAATATTTAGTTAATCGCGCCAAAAGGGAGAAAAAGATGAAATCAAACCTATTCAGTGCGGTTTAATGATGAAAGTCATATTTTATTTAGCTCTACGAATAGTCATGGAATTTGTTTAAAGTCTCATTCGTATTTATAGATTAGCCCTGAATATTAGTGATATTTGTACACAATCATAATTTACCAATCCTAAAAGCATATTGATATTACAATTAGCAGGCAAAAAAGCTCATCTACTCATTGATGGTACAGGTGTAAAATTCCTGACTTAAGCAGAGTGAAAAAGTAAGAAGTATCAGTCTGAATATCAGCGCCCATGGCGGAAGTTACAGATTGATATAGATTTGGGGTAGCTTTTAATTATATTGGATTCAGTTCACTACAGAAAATGTTAGTTTAATTCACAGGTACTCAATGATTTAATTCCTCCATATTTAAATAAGGCTCCACTATGATCTTTCTATTTTAATGAGTTTTGAAAAATGGTTTTATAGAGTATGAAATATTTCATGTAGATTAAGAAAATCTATAAATAACAGCTATTAGATACCTAAAATCAATAAAGCCATATAGAAAGTATGTGTATAGTAAGTAGACGAGCTAAATATAGAGCGATGATCACCATGCCAATCAAATTTGTACTGCGTTTTGCAGCGATTTTATTTTCTGTTTTAATCTTGGCGGCAATAGCTATTCAGTTTTTATTCAATCCTGATTACACCGTGATCTTTTGGATCTTCTCTATACCTTTTATTTTAGGTATACCAATTTTAGCTTCTGTAGTTTTAGCGAAAAATGAAGAACTTGATATTCATTCAGTGAATTAAAGTTGATGTATAAAAGAAGTTTTAAGTATGAAAAGCTCATCATTTGATGGGCTTTTTTGATTGATATTTAGCAAAAAACGCACAGTTTATTTTAAATATTTTTGCTATGTTAATCTTTTATTTAAAGAAATATCCTTTATGAAAAAAATCGTGATGCTTGGATTGATTATGGCGGCTTTGTCAGGTTGTAGCACTGCACAAAAGAGCGAAACGGGAAAACCAAACGTTGGTATGGCAAATCCTGCAAGTACTTTTTGTGTTGAACAGAAAGGTAAATTAGAAATTAGAAAAGAAACGAATGGTGAAGTGGGTTATTGCCATCTTCCTAACGGGCAGATTGTTGAAGAGTGGGAGTTTTTCCGCGCCAATCAGACAAAATGTGTACCTGAACAAGCGGCAGCGTTGGTTGGGCAGAGTGGCTTGAGCGAGGCACAAATTAAACAAAAAACCAGTGCACATGTCGTGCGTTTAGTTCAACCAGGTCAACCTGTGACGATGGATTATCGTGAAGATCGGGTCACGGTTACGGTTGATCCGAACAACCATAAAGTGATTCAAGCGAGTTGCGGTTAATTTGCTCAGTGAAAGAAGCCCAAATCAGGGCTTTTTTCATATTTGAAGACAGTAATAGTTCTTCATTTTAAAAAGTTTGACTATCATAGGGCGCGAAATTGGAGAGTATGCATGAAAAAAGTTTATTTTTTGGCTATTGTGGCAGCATTAGCAGGGTGTTCTGAAAAGAAGCCATTAACTCCTGAAGAACAATGGCATGGTTACTGTACCAGTATGGGCAATGCTGCACGTTCAATTATGCTCGATCGTCAAAGTGCTATTGAAAAAGATAAAGCCATAGAACACGCCAATAAAATTGACGATGAATTTACCCAAAAGTTCATTTTGAATATTATTGAACAAGTCTATGCCTTGCCAGAAGAGCAAATTAAACAAGATAAAGATGCAGCGCGCGAGAAAATTAAGACACAAATTACAGCGAAGTGCTTGGCAACGCCACATGATCAATTGCCCGAATATAAGCAGTTTTAAATTAGCTATAACTGCTACGCTCATGCTTGAAAAGCTAAATACAGAACAAAGCCTTGTGTTGTAGAGATACAAGGCTTTGTTGCTTGCATCGGTTTCTCAGCTAGCGACCTAGGTATATTTATCGTGCGTAAAATAGCCTAAGTATGTTTAAAATATATTATGAATTGAAGCTGAGCATATAGAAAACTCTCAACTTTTAAACAATAATGAAAGCAGAATAATAACAACCAATGAGGTGAGCTATGGAAGTGGTCGCATATTTAAATCACGCAGATTTACTTTTACAAGATGAAACACATTGTATGATCATCGCGGGTAGTCATTATGTGCTCAGTCTTGGCGACAGTGTTTTTATACAACACTTAATTGATACAGATCTAAAGCTCTATGCGGTTAAAATTTCATTTATCAGCGCGCAGCATCTTATGCTGCATGAGGATGAAGTTCAGGTTAAATTTGAAGGGGATAAATCTGCCTTGGCTGAGTATTTACGAGAAACTACTGTCCACTAAGGTTGAATATTTATATTGAGTAAAAAGAGGCAACATGAGTTGCCTTTTTAGTTTTTAGATGACAGTTCAAAGTTAATGTGAATAAAGTCCAAATAATCTGACGATATTGCTGTTTTTATATGCAATCGATGTAAGCATCATTTAGTTAGAAAATAATGGGCATCACGAAGAAACACTTGTAGCGCATTAACTTTTAACTGGAATTTTAGTAAAATCAAGCAGTCCATATTGTTTGCGTAGCTTTATTTAAAGCAGGAATACGTAAATAATTTTTTAAAAAAGAGGAATAACACCGTGCTAGAAGCTTACCGCCAACACGTTGCAGAACGTGCCGCACTCGGAGTCCCACCGAAGCCACTTGATGATGCTCAAACAGCTGCATTAGTTGAATTATTAAAAAACCCACCAGCTGGCGAAGAAGCATTTTTAGTTGATTTACTAGAAAACCGTGTTCCAGCGGGTGTTGACCAAGCTGCATATGTTAAAGCTGCATTCTTAGCTGCTTTGGCTAAAGGTGAAGCGACTTCGCCGTTAGTTTCTAAAGAACGTGCGGTTTACTTACTAGGTACTATGCTTGGTGGTTATAACGTAGCACCTCTAGTTGCTCTTCTTGATGATGCGGCACTTGCTGAATTAGCTGCTGAAGCATTGAAGAAAACTCTTCTTGTATTTGATGCATTCCATGACGTTGCAGACAAAGCGAAAGCGGGCAATGCAAATGCACAAGCTGTTCTTCAGTCTTGGGCTGACGCTGAATGGTTTACAAGCCGTAAAGATGTTCCGACTGAAATCAAACTTACTGTTTTCAAAGTAACTGGCGAAACTAATACTGACGACTTGTCACCTGCACAAGACGCATGGAGCCGTCCAGATATTCCATTGCACGCAAATGCAATGTTGAAAAACGTACGTGACGGTATCAACCCAGAAGTTCCTGGTGAAGTTGGTCCATTAAACCAAATCAAAGACTTAATCGCGAAAGGCAACCAAGTTGCTTACGTAGGTGACGTTGTTGGTACTGGTTCAAGCCGTAAATCAGCAACTAACTCTGTACTTTGGTTCTTCGGTGACGACATCGCTCACATCCCGAACAAAAAAGACGGTGGTTACTGCTTAGGTTCTAAAATCGCTCCGATTTTCTTCAACACAATGGAAGATGCTGGCGCATTGCCAATCGAAATTGATGTTGCAAACATGAACATGGGCGACGAAATCGTTCTTAACATTGATCATGCTGCTGCAAAAGTAACTGCAACTAAAGACGGCGCAGTAATTGCTGAAGCTGAACTTAAAACTCCAGTACTTCTAGACGAAGTACGTGCGGGTGGTCGTATCAACTTAATCGTTGGTCGTGGTTTGACGACTAAAGCGCGTGAAGCTTTAGGTCTTGCTCCATCTACTTTATTCCGTACTCCAGTTCAACCTGCTGCTACTGGCAAAGGTTTCACTCAAGCACAGAAAATGGTTGGTCGTGCATGTGGTCTTCCTGAAGGTCAAGGCGTACTTCCGGGTACTTACTGTGAACCTAAGATGACGACTGTTGGTTCGCAAGATACGACTGGTCCAATGACTCGTGACGAATTGAAAGACTTAGCTTGCCTAGGCTTCTCTGCTGACCTTGTTATGCAATCTTTCTGTCACACAGCTGCGTATCCAAAACCAGTTGACGTTCAAATGCAACACTCGCTTCCTGATTTCATCATGAACCGTGGCGGTGTATCTTTACGTCCAGGTGACGGTATTATTCACTCTTGGTTAAACCGTATGCTTCTTCCAGATACAGTTGGTACTGGTGGTGACTCACATACACGTTTCCCAATTGGTATTTCATTCCCTGCGGGTTCTGGTCTTGTAGCGTTCGCTGCTGCGACTGGTGTTATGCCGCTGGATATGCCTGAATCTGTACTTGTTAAGTTCAAAGGTAAAATGCAACCTGGTATCACACTACGTGACCTTGTACATGCAATTCCTTACGTTGCGATTCAGCAAGGTGACTTAACTGTAGAGAAGAAAGGTAAGAAAAACATCTTCTCTGGTCGTATCCTTGAGATCGACTTAACAGAAATGGAAACAGACTTAACTGTTGAGCAAGCATTTGAACTTTCTGATGCATCTGCTGAACGTTCTGCTGCAGGTTGTTCTATCACGCTTTCTGAAGAGAAAGTTGCTGAATACCTGAAATCAAACATTACAATGTTGAAGTGGATGATTTCTGAAGGTTATGGCGATGCGCGTACGATGGCTCGTCGTGTTGAAAACATGGAAAAATGGTTAGCGAACCCATCACTTCTTAAAGCTGATGCTGACGCTGAATACACGAAAGTGTATGAAATTGACCTTGCGACAATTACTGAACCAGTTCTTTGCTGCCCGAATGACCCAGATGACGCTAAATTGCTTTCTGACGTTCAAGGCGTGAAAATTGACGAAGTATTCGTTGGTTCATGTATGACGAACATCGGTCACTTCCGCGCAACTGGTAAGTTGTTAGAGAAAGTTCCTGGTGGCGTACTTTCAACTCGTTTGTGGATTGCTCCACCTACGCGTATGGACGAACGTCAATTGATGGAAGAAGGTTTCTACAATACTTATGGTAAAGCTGGCGCGCGTACTGAAATGCCAGGTTGTTCATTATGTATGGGTAACCAAGCACGTGTAGCGCCGAACACAACATGTGTATCGACTTCTACTCGTAACTTCCCGAACCGTTTAGGTCAAGGTGCGAACGTTTACTTAGCTTCTGCTGAACTTGCTTCTGTTGCTGCGGTATTGGGTAAATTACCAACTCCAGAAGAATACCAACAGTACGCAGCTCAAATTGATAGCATGTCTGCTGACATCTACCAATATTTAAGCTTTGACAAAATGGGCGACTATACTGACGCTGCTGCGAATGTTGATACGAAGAAAATTGCTGCTGCTCAATTGACTTAATTAATTGAAAATTAAGGTTAAATGAGTTAAAAATAAGGGCTGAGTAATCAGCCCTTATTTTTTGGATTATAAAATGGATAAACCAAATATTTTTAAATATGCTACAAAAGAATTATCGCAAGATGCTTTTATTTTTTGGCTATTAGATCATGCAAATCCTAAATATGAGAACGTAAATCAAGCTTTAAAAAATTGTGCTTTGAGTTTAATATCAGAATTTTTTAAATTGGAAAATAAAAAAATACCTGAAAAAATTGAACAGTTCAGTCTTTCCAAACAATACAAAAATATTGATATCTTACTTAAAATAAACAATTTTTCTATTATTATTGAAGATAAAACTGGAACCCAATCACATGGAGATCAGCTAACTAGATATCGAAATATTATTGCCTCAGAGGTAGGTGAGGAAAATGTTTTAGCTATATTTTTTAAAACACACGATCAATCTAATTATAAAAAAGAAATAGACGATGGGTTTAAGATTTTTTCTAGAGATAAATTAATTTCCGTTTTAAATATTTATGAGAATGTGCTCAGTGATATTTTTAATGATTTTAAAGACTATATAAATTCAATTGAAAATGAAGTTAACGCATTTGTTCATAAAGAGAAATGGAATCATAAAAATTGGATCGGATTTTTCAAGTATTTGCAAAAAGAGTTGAATCGAGGTAATTGGGGATATGTTCCTAATCAAAATGGTGGGTTCATGGGGTATTGGTGGGCATTTCAAAAAAATGAATTTTGTACACAGTATTTGCAAATTCAAGAAGAAGATCTAGTGTTAAAAATTAATAGTAACAAAGAAGAAAATGACAAAAAATTTAGAAATATTTGTTACAAGCATTATTTAGCTAAAGCTAAGGAGGATGGTTTAAGTTTTGAAAAACCAACCAGATTTGGTAAAGGTGAAACAATGACGATTTTAACAACTAAGTATCTTATTAGAGATGAAAGTTCAGAATTAATAGATATCGAAAGTACTCTTGAGAAACTGAAGAGGTACACTCAATTTATTGAAACTAATTCTTTAAGTCCTGCACAGTTTGTTGATTAAATGAAATAGGCATCTCTTGATATTACAACATGAGGTCATTTGTGTATTGCTTATGACTTCAATCTTTCAGTTGAAGATTCACTTTGATAGATTGATATTTCTTTTATAGATATTGTTTGTTCCACTTTACAGTCCATCTAATAAATCGTTTAATCCGCACATTGAAAAATGATTCAAAAAGTTGATATAGAAATGGCAAAACAATCTCGATTCCTCTGTATTGGTGGTTTCCTCAACGGAACTCAAGTCAAAGACCAAGGCGATAGCTTTATCTGTGTGGAAAATGGCAAACAGGTGACTTATCGAAAAATGGAAATTTTCCATCAAGACTCATGGGATCATGACTATTATGTTTGTGAAACCACGACAGACCAACAAGCACGAAACTGGGTCTATGACATCGAGTCTAATTAATCAAATATATTTCTATTCAGTGAGTAAAATTATAACGAAGTTTCTTTAATGGACAGATATTAAAAAGCCCCCTTATTCAGGTGGCTGGTTGTATAGATATTTTTATATTTACAAGATTATGATTTATAACAGATATTAAATTACCAATACCCCAGCATCTTCCACCAAAGTCCGCCCAATACAATAAAAATAGCTATATTGATAATGCTCATGATAAAGCCAGCTTTCCACCATTCACCAAGCGTTGTATAGCCAGAACCATAAACAATAGGGGATGTACCTGTTGCATAATGAGTCAGTGTCATCATAATGCTTGAAGCCGCTGCCATAATTAGTGCAAAGAACATCGGAGGTGCACCTACGGCTATTCCTGCAATATAAAATGCAGAAAACATTGCAGTAATATGTGCAGTAGTACTGGCAAAAATATAGTGAGCATACATATAAGCGAATAGTAAAAGCATGGATGCGGGAACCCAAGTTAAACCAAGCTGACCAATACCTGTTTGTAATAAATTAGAGAACCATGTAATCAAACCAAGCTTATTTAAAAAGGTTGCCATCATGACCAAAGCAGCAAACCATGTCACCGTATCCCATGCACTTTTTTGAGTTAAAACATCATCCCAAGTTAAAACACCTGTAAGCAGAAGAAGTGATAAACCAATAAATGCGGTTGTGGTTGGGTCTAAAGTCCACATATCACCCAAGATCATTGCGGGAATGCCTGCCCAGAGTAACAGTAAAATTCCAAATACAGCCAACATAATCATTTCATGTAAGGTAATGGGGCCCATTTCTTTTAAACGGTCTTTGGCAAATTGTGCTGCATTTGGTGTTTTTTTGATTTCAGGTGGATACATAAAGTAAAGCGCAATCGGCATGAGAGCCAATGCGACAATACCTGGTAAAACCATGGCCAATGCCCATGTGGTCCAACTCAAATGAATCTGACTATTGGTTGCTTTCGCAATCAGTTCAACGACCAAAGGATTGGGCGCTGTGGCCGTAATAAACATAGCCGAAGTAATAGGGTTTGAATGGTAATTGACCAAAGCCAGATATTTACCAATCTTGCCTTCCGTGCCTTTTTCAGGATCGGAATCGAAACTCGTTGCAATGGAGCGAACAATTGGATGAATAATTCCGCCTCCACGTGCCGTATTACTTGGGGTAACGGGCGCAAGAATCAGTTCAGATAATGCAAGGCTATAGCCGATACCAATGGTTCTTTTCCCCCATACGGCAATAAAGTAATAACCTAGCCGCGCACCAAGCCCTGTTTTTTGTAAACCCTTTGAAATCATGATAGAGATACCAATCAACCAAATAAGAGGGTTCGCAAAACCACTTAAAGCATCTTTAATGGCATCACTCGGGTTATCTGCTGTTACTCGAGTAATTGCGACAAGCGCAATCGCGATAATCGAAATTGCACCAATAGGCATTGCTTTACCAATAATCGCTGAAATAACACCAATAAACATGGCAAATAGAAGCCAAGCATTTGCAGAGACTTCTTGCGGAATTGGAATGAGAAACCAAATAATAAGGGTAAGTGATACTGAAATTATGGTTGGTATGAGTTTGAATCCCATTGAAGTTTGCTCCAAAGGTATAGTTATTATCGGTCTAATAATGAACAGTGATTTTGTTGAAGTCTAGTGTAGTTAACATATTCTCAATAAAAGAAAGATTTTAATTTTGTCCAACCAATTCTTGACGTTAATAACAACATAATGCTGTTCAATTCATTTATTCTTAATAACAGTTTATACATTTATGATGAATTTATCGTTTCAAACAGACAATAAAAAGCCCCATTTTTCAGGGGCTAGTCGTATAGCTCGCGCTATACTCATATAAGGCTCATCTCATACTGAGTATATTAAAACATACATCGACTTAAATTGCAGTAAAAGAGTGTTGGATTATTCAATTAGCATTAAATCGGAGGTTGTTGCCGATTTGAGAGGTCGTAAAGCAAAAGTTGAGCGAGTATGCCGAATCCCTTTAATCGAATACAGTTTTTTTCTTAAAAAACGCTCATAGTGTTCAGCATTTTTCACAGCAACTTTGACTAAATAATCATAATCCCCAGTCACTAAATGAGCTTCTATCACTTCGGGAATGTCTGCTAGCGTTTGGCTAAATTGCTCTAAAATTTCATCATCATGGCGTTCTAGCGTGATTTCGATAAAGAATAATTCATTAATCCCAATGGCTTTAGGATTAATATTGGCGGTATAGCCATCAATAATTTTTAAAGTTTCCAAGCGTTTTAGACGTGTCCAACATGGGGAGGAGGAAAGTCCGACTTCATCTGCGAGTTGTGCGACGGTCAATCTACCATTTTGTCTTAAAGCAGATAAAATATTCCGATCAATTTTATCTAGTGTATATTCTGTACTGTTCAAAATTCATTCCACGGAAGAATCTTCTTTAAAATGTAAATATACTTCATTCCTATGCTGAAATTTTAAAAATTTAAGTCAAATACAGTAAACAATTATGCAAGTTAATGATTAGACTAGAGATATAAATTATCACTGAATGGGTTAAAGGTGATAATTGAACCAATAACACCTTTAGGGAAGGGTGACTTAAAGGTGCTATTGGTTCATCTTGCAACCCACTTTATTTGTGTAATCATTGAAAATGATCTAAAACTAAAAAATGATTGATAAAAATACTTAAAAAAATATGGATTAAATTATTGAGCATTCAATGTTTTTTATAATCTGTATTTTAATTATATCTTATTGATTTTGCTGAATACGTAATTCTGTAATCTATTGATTTAAAAGATGAATAATCATTCTTTAACTTTGTATATAAGCCTCAAGTACCTAATTTAAGGGATGTCAGACAGAATCATCTCGTATTAAAATGATCGGGTCTATTCAACTCGGACGGAGTTATGAATATTTCTGAAACAATAACAGATTATAAGAAGCTATTACCTGAACATCAGAACCAATATCTAGAACAGCTTTTAGCATTTGACCGTATTATTTTTCCAGATACCTGTAAGCAAGAACTGCATAATTTTATGCATGATTCTGATGCGATATCGGTGCAAGTTGTAGAATATTTTGATGGTGTTCGTTTAATTGGGTATAACAGTATTCTTATCTTAAAACTGAATATTCGTGAAAAGAATATTTTTGTAGCGAATTCTCGCGGTTCATTTTTACCAAACTATCAGCGAGCCAACAAAACCATTAATTCAGTCATTAAAGTGGCGGTACAACATAGTATTAAACATCCACTTTTGCCTCTGTGGATTGTAGTGACCTTAATGCAGCCTAAGGCTTATGCTTTACTTGCGTCTTGTGCACAGAACTTTTATCCACGTATTGATGTGGATACACCTCAGGACTATCTTGAAATACTTAAGTTAATTGCATTGAGAAAATCTGATGTACAAAAACGTGGGGAAGATATTTATGTACATCCTAGAGTGATCCCTGAAACAGCCTTAGATGAATCTATTCATATTCATGATCAGGCAAATCAACATATCGATTTCTTTATGCAACACACACCAGATTTCTTTGATGGAATAGGCATGATGTGTGTGAGTAAACTGAATACCAAAATGCTGACAGAAGCTGCAATATTGAGTGCGATTGAACGTGCTGCAAGCTAAGTGAACATCAGTGTTACAGAATGCCCACTTTCTTACCGATTTATGATTTTCACGTCCGCATATTCATTCAATAGCTCTGCATCTATACAATCTAACGCATCTAAAAAAGCCACATTAAATGATCCCACCGTTTGTGCTGTTTGGTAGGCCAATTGTCCTGCTACGGCAAAATGCACATGTGCTGCTAACGTTGCAGTGGTTACATCGGTTACAGCACAATAAGCCGCAATTAAGGCGCCTAGGGCACAACCTGTTGCAGTTACACGAGGTTGTAGAAAGCACCCACCATTCACTTGAATAATGCTGTTTAACGCTTTGGAGAGAATAAAGTCAGATTCTCCTGAAATGGCAATGCACTCTGCATGGTCTAACAAAGTCCAAGCTTGTGCATATACTTCAGCACTATCGAGTGTGCTATCGACTCCTTTACCTACAACCTGATTACCTGCTAGCCCACTAATTTCAGAGGCATTTCCGCGAATCACTGTCGGTTGATATTGTAATAATTCATTGGTCATTTCTGAGCGCCAAGATAAAATGTTGCCATAACCGACAGGGTCAAGTACCCAAGGAATAGAAGCTTGATGCGCGGTATTGGCAGAAATTTGCATTGCCTGCATTTGTTCAGTTGTTGGTGTACCTAAATTAATACTGAGTGCACTACTAATTCGGGTAAAACTTTCTGCTTCAAAGGGATTGTCAATCATGGCAGGTGAAGCACCACACGCGAGCAGAACATTGGCCACATAATTTGCTGCGACACTATTGGTTATACATTGCACGAGAGGTTGCGTCGCACGAAGTTGCGTGTGTGCTTCAATAATTTTCTGTAGTAACGGTGCAGTTTGATCCACTAAATTATCCTGAAGGTCAAATATTGGCTGGTTTGAAAGTGTAGACATGATGTTCACCATTCACCGTGTGAAATAGTGGTCCTGATGCTTACAATGTCGACAAAATAACGACACGTATTCTTCGGCATCATAGTCAACGGCTAAGTCGTTGGAACCACAATACATACAGCGTTTGACTGAATAGAAGTTTAAACGCGGTTCAATTTTCTTCCACGAACGCCAAACAGGTTGAAAGAAAATACGCTCATCATAACCGAGAAATTTAAAAAATAGGATCTCACTCATTTTACTGAGCGGCATAGTTGGTAAACGAGGCAGTGTAGAAGTTTCCCATTTTTCTGCGAGGGATCGTTCTCGATACTGCTGAACAGTTTTTTTGAGTAAGTTAGTATTCAAAAAGTTATCATTGCGCGGCTTAAGCGCTTTTTGTTCATACAGATACTCCAATGCAGTTTGGATGAGATAATAAATCTGACCCACCGCGAGGGTCTCCATTAAACGATAACAAAAGGTTTGAAAGCTCTGATTTCCTGCAATTTGGATGCCCCAAGATTTACAGTAAAATTGCATAAACTGAACGATTTCTTGATACAAGATTAAGTACAAGGTGTTTTTAACTTCTTCTGCATCTTTAAATGGAATACCGAGTTTTAAATTTTCATAAAACCAATGTCTGAGTTGTTGGGTAATACTGAATAAACTTGGTTCTGTATAACCTTCTAGCCTGACATTGACATAATATTCATGCGCTTCTTCGGCAAAATCTTTGGCAATTAAAATTTGCTCTTTGAGCAATTGCTTGAGCAAGGTACTTTGAAAATAATAATTGGGGGTAATCGGTTGATATTTAATTTTTTCCCAGTGAATGAATTCATCATGTACGGAATATTCCTGAATCTGATTATCCAGAATACTGAGTAAAAATAATTTATGAAGAAAACTCAGTTGGCTGAGTTCCAGCTCTACGACGTCTTTCTTTTTGAGTTTTCGTTGCTCTTGTAAGCGCGTTTCTTGCAGTAGTTTTTTACGTTTTGAAGCACAACTGTCACAGTGGCACGTAAATTTATCCGATTGGTACACCCGATGTGTACAGTGGCTGCATTCATGAAATTGTACATCTTGATCATACTGCTCAGCTTCTACCCAATACATTGCTGCCTGACAAAGCGGACAAGTTGTGCTTTCATCCAGTTGTTTTTGCAGAATTTGGAGCAGCATGGTTAGTCATCGAATAATTGAATCAGTAGCTAAGATTATACACCGTTTAGGTGTTGTTCTGAGCTGAACTGTTAAGCATTTATGCAAAGCTGTGCTGATGTTTTGCAAATTAAAAAGAGCTACAGCTTTGAGTAGCTCTTTATTTGTGAGTGGCTAGAAAGAATTTAATAGGCTGCTGGGCAAGGCAGTGTTTCGTCATCTTCTCCGAGTTGTTTGGCATAAATTAAGGCTTTGACTTTTTTAGAAGGAATTTTTTTGCTTCCTAAAGCATCATACTGATTTAAAATGCTGCTGACTTCTTGCGCTTGCATTTGAATACCTTCACAACACATAAATGTAGCAATCACCTTATGATCGATTCCTGCTGCGTGTAAGGTTTGCATGACTTTAATATTTTCCGTACGGATTAAGTGTTCTTTGATATACATCTTGCACCTCGTTTTTATTTTGCTCATTTTATAGTGCGCTTTGCACATCTATTTACAAGCAAAAAACGTGCACAAATTGTAGTCAGTTTGAAAAATAAGTCATAAAAATGTCACGCTCGGCCGTGTTAGGAAACGATATGTAAATAACATGAGGGCAACAGAATTAAATGCATTGTAATTTATGGGGCGATGAGTGTCTGATTCATTTTTTTGTTTTTTTCATCTGCCAGATAGTTTTGATAAGACCTCACTACACCTGATTGCCTCGCGGTATACATCACTGCGTAAATCCGTACACCTTGCAGAATAATTTTATATTGTCCTGTATTGCGTTGGGAATTACGTTCGTTAAAAAAACTGCTGTTCATAGGGATGATCTTCTACCATTTCAATATTTTCAGTTTTTATAATGCAAAGAAATAGGTTTAAAAAAATCGAAAATACATCAGTTTTATTGTTTCTAAGTTTTACGCTGGAGCAACCAAAACAAAATGATGTTGTTGACTGACTTTAGACATTCCATGTATTCAAGAGTTGGCGCGGCAATTGCAACGGATGTGAAACTTGACATGATGATGCTGTAAAACAAGTGTTGTATTTTCATTTTTAGCCGACATACTCATAGAGGAGGAATAAAGCGTATAAATAAAATACATCTCCTTAAAATTATGCACAATCATGATTGAAATGCAGAAAATAAACACCCATATTGAATGATAAATAAGGGCAAAGATACTTGTGCTGTGTTGAATGATTTTACGCAATACAAAAGTCGATGCTAAAAAGACAAATAGGAAATGATATGAACATTGCGGCAAATCCAGTGGTAGAAGCAGACCAAACTGTATATTTAAAAGACTATCAAAAACCTGCATTTCTGGTTGATTCGATCAATTTAGATATTCAGGTGTATGCAGAATATACCCAAGTGAATGCCAATTTGGTCATGAAGCGCCAGACTGAAGGTGATTTGGTCTTATTGGGGCGTGATTTAGAGCTAAAGTCTATAAGCTTAAATGGTCAGGTTTTAAATGCGGGCGATTACACTTTAGACAGTGAGCAGCTTGTTATTCATCATGCACCAAATGAAGTCATTTTAGAAACATCCGTGGTCATTCATCCCGAATCAAATACGCAGCTTGAAGGTTTATACCAAGCAGCATCAGATTTGTATGTAACGCAAAATGAACCAGAAGGTTTCCGTAAAATCACATTCTATCCAGACCGTCCTGATGTTTTGGCTGTATTTACGACACGTGTAGAAGCCGATAAAAAATATCCAGTGCTTTTGGCGAATGGTAATTTGCTTGAAACAGGTTTAGTGGGTGAAGATCGTCATTTTGCGATTTGGCAAGATCCAACCAAAAAACCAAGCTATCTTTTTGCTTGTGTGATTGGTGATTTAGCTGTTTTGAAAGATCGTTACACGACTTCTGAAGGACGTGATGTGGCTTTGGAAATTTATGCTGAAGAAAAAGATATTCCGAAATGTCATATTGCGATGGAAGCCTTAAAACATTCGATGCGTTGGGACGAAGAACACTATGGTCGTCCATATGATCTAGACAATTATATGATTGTCGCCACCAGTGCGTTCAACATGGGTGCAATGGAAAATAAAGGTTTAAATATCTTTAATACCTCATGTGTACTGGCCGATGAAGAATACACCACGGATGCTGCAATTATGCGTGTGCAATCGGTGATTGCGCATGAATACTTCCATAACTGGACAGGTAACCGAATTACTTGTCGAGACTGGTTCCAATTATGTTTAAAAGAAGGCTTAACGGTTTTCCGTGATCAATCTTTCTCAGAAGATTTACAGTCTGCTGCGGTTCAACGGATTGATGATGTTGCGGTACTCAAAGCACATCAATTCCCTGAAGATTCAGGTCCATTATCACATCCACCACGTCCTGACCATTTTGTAGAAATTAATAACTTTTACACAGCTACTGTATATGAGAAAGGTGCGGAAATTAACCGCATGATGGCAACTTTATTAGGAAAAGAAAAATTCCGTAAAGGTACGGATGAATATTTCCGCCGTCACGACGGGCAAGCTGTAACGGTTGAAGATTGGGTTGCTGCCTTAACTGCGGGTTCAGGTGTTGATTTGTCGAATTTCCTGACTTGGTATAACCAACCGGGTACGCCTAAACTTGAAGCGACAGGTGAGTACGATGTTGCTACACAAACCTATCGTTTGAGTTTTAAACAAAGCCTGAAGTCTCATGCGAAATACCCGAATTTAAAAGCAGTTCCAATTCCTGTGGCACTGGCATTATTTAACGCAGAAACAGGCGAGCAATATACCCTGCAATCTGATGCATTATTCGAAAATGGTGTGAAAGATGGTGTGTATTTGTTCGATCAAGACCAAGCCAGTATTGTCTTTACGAATGTAACAGCCAAACCAGTTGTGTCTTTACTACGTAACTTCTCTGCACCTGTAAATCTTGAATTCAACTATTCAGATGAAGAATTGGCGTTCTTGATTCAATATGAAACCAATGGCTTTAACCAATGGCAGGCAACACAAACCTTGTTAGAGCGTGTGTTATTGAATGATCATGATGCAGCAATTTATGTACAAGCCATTAAAAATACTTTGCCGGCTCTAGTTGAAAAAGATCCTTTACTGGCGTCACGTTTGTTTGATGTGCCAAGTGAAGGGTATTTGGGTAGTCGTATTGATGAGAACTATAATCCCGCTGTAATTCAAGAAAAGCGTAATGCGTTGTTAAATACCTTGGCACGTGAATTAGGTTCTTTCTGTAAAGAAACATATTTGGCTTTAGACCCTGACTTGCAAAAAGATTTTTCACAAGCAATGGGTGTGCGTGCATTGAAAAACATCATGTTGATGATGTTGGCACGACAAGGCGATGCCGAAGCATTTGACTTGGCATATAGCCAATATAGCAACACACGTAATATGTCAGAGCGCTTAGGGGCTTTACGTGTTTTAGTTTGGAATGATGCACCACAAGCTCAACCAGTACTTGAAGACTTTTATGCACGCTTTAAAGATGAAGCACTTTCTCTAGATCAGTGGTTTATGGTGCAAGCATCACATCCAAATGCAACGGCGGAAAGTATTCAAACTTTGATTAATCATCCAGATTATGATTTGGGAGTACCAAACCGAATTCGAGCTGTGAGTGGTGGTTTGAACAGTAATCCTGTGAATACTTGGAGCTTTGGCGTAGAGCACTTTGTAAATTTGGCCAAGTATTTAGATGAAAAAAATCCAATTTTGGGTTCACGTTTATTACAGGTTTTATCTCGTTGGTATACTTTGGCTGAACCACAACGTTCAGATGTGTTGGCATCTTTGGAAGCCTTAAAGCCGCAAGTGAAATCTAAGAACGTGGTGGAAACTTTAAACAGTATGCTGAGCATCTGATAAAAAAACTCTAGAGTTTAAGCATGTTCAGGCTATTTTCCAGTCATGGGAAATAGCCTTTTTATTGGCTTTATTGAAATTAAAAATACAAACACTGAATAAATGTAGCGATATAAGATATTTATTTACTTGAACTTTTTCTTCTGGAAAATAATTGAAAAAGACATTTAGATAACTTTGTCATAAAAAATGATCAATTAAATATTTCTTCTACATATTTTCTTCATAATTCATTAACTTTCTGTTACATTTCGCCAGATTTCTTTAAAAGAGTAATAAAAATGAATAAATTATTAGTTGCCTCTATGATTTCTGCAACAATGTTGATGACAGGTTGTGCAAGTATTATTAAGGGGTCGACTCAAACACTAACGTTTACCAGCGTTCCAGATTCAGCCAAAATTGAAATTAAAAACCGTGCAGGGCAAAGTGTACATGTAGGACAAACACCTACCACAGTTAGCTTGAAAAAGGGTGCAGGTTATTTCAAACCAGAAGAATACCAAATTACTTTTAGTAAAGATGGGTTTACGCCAAAAACAGTGACAGTAAAAGGCACAGTTAGTGGCTGGTATTTTGGTAATATTATTTTTGGTGGACTAATTGGTTTACTGGCGGTAGATCCAGCGACAGGTGCAATGTACAGCTTCACACCAGAGGATATTAATGCAGTATTAGATGCTAATAATACTGAGAAAATGCCTAAAAATGACAAAGCCCTAGCAGTGCTATTGACAGATCAAGTACCTGAAGATGTCATGGCACGTGCGATTCAAATTAAAAAGTAATAACGTTGCTTTTAATGACTTAAGTTCGGCATTTGGTTGTATATGCAAAACATAAAAAATCCCTCGAAAACGAGGGATTTTTTATGTTCTTTAAACTTTTACAATCAGAACTGGAATAGGAGATTGAGTAAGTACGGCTTGCGCAACACTACCTAGCATCATCTTTTTGAAACCAGTACGACCATGTGAGCCCATAATAATTAAGTCAGCGCTGACTTCATCGGCAATTTGAATAATGCCATCTGCTGCAGAAACACCACGAATAACTTTGGTATCAACCTCAATTCCATCCCGAGTGAAGGATTGTTTAATATCTGCTAGGCGTGTTTGGGCATTCTCTTCCGCTTGCATAAAATAATCTGTAATGGCAGGAGCAACTTTATAAAAGTCGACACCGACAAAAGGATCTACAGCAACTACACACATGACAGTGACACGACAATTGAATAGTTTGGCTAAAGAAAGTGCTTGCTCGACAGCAGTATATGAGATTGGAGATTCATCGACAGGGACTAGAATATGTTGATAAGTCATGAGAGCACACCTTCGATTATTATAAAAACTTGGCTTTGTGTATTAGAAAGTTTTAGAAAGCATCCACCAAAGATACTTCAATGAGCACCCACGTGAAAGTAGGTGCTGAATTTGTAGATTTATTCTTTCACAATTAAAACAGGCAGATGCGTACCACGAAGCACATCCTGCGCGAAGCTACCCAGTAGAAACTTTTGGAAGCCCTTGCGGCCATGTGAACCCATCACAATTAAATCAGATTTTTTCTCTTCGGCAGCTTGAACTACACCTTCAGCAGAAACTTGCCCTTTAATGATTTGTGTTGTTGGCTCTACACCTTCTTCTTGAGCAAAAACAGTGGCTTCTTTTAGAGCTTTTTCAGCATTGGCATACGCTTGCACAAAGTATTCTTTCATAATTGCAGAAGAATAGTAAAAGTCGACTTCTGTAAAAGGATCTTCTGCAACAAGGCTAATCAAAGTCAATTCGCTGCCAAATGCTTTCGCAATAATCGCGGCTTGTTTAACTGCGGAGAATGAAATTGCAGAGCCGTCTACTGGAACTAAAATATGTTGGTAAGACATCGGATTTACTCCTGTTGTTTATCATTATTGCTACTTATTTATAGATAGCACATAGTCGTATTGTGATCAATTTATAAAGTGAAAAAACAGCGTAAATTCATTCAATTAATTAGAAATTTTTAATGTTCTAAAAAGCTAAAAAGTTGAGTATTTTTATCGGATTTATCATGAAAGCTTGTAATCAAAATAGAAAGTTTTTCCTTTTTTTATGAGAGAGCTTTGTTTTTCGCTAAAATACGCCTGTTGAAAAAGGTTCTTTAAAACACATCATTATGAAAATATTTAAAAACTGTGGAATTGCTCATGTATAAAAAGACAATTTTTATCATTTTAAGCTGTATTTTGGTGCTATTAACGGCATGTCAAAATACTCAAAAAAGTAGCAAAGTGATTGCGCGAAGTTTTAACACGGCCACAGAAATACAGAAAAGAATGTTGGATAAACATGCACCTAACAATGTATTGATTCATTCAAATATTGAATATTCAAAAAATCCAAAATTAGGACTCGATTTATATCAACCTGAAAATATAGAAGAGCTTGGTTTAAGACCAACAATTGTTTGGATTCATGGTGGGGGATGGATTTCAGGTTCTAAAGAAAATGCGCGTGGGTACTTTAAATTGCTTGCAGCACAAGGCTTTAATGTCATATCAGTAGAGTATCAATTTGCACCGAAGGTGATCTACCCCAATCAATTATTACAAATTAACCAAGCACTAAAGTTCATCAATAAGCATGCTAAAGATTATCAGATCGATGCCAATCAACTTTATATGGCAGGTGATTCGGCAGGTGCTAATTTAGCAAGTCACTACGCAGCGTTGCTTACAAATCCGCAATTTGCCCAAGAATCAAATTTTGTACCTGCGATCCAACCGCAACAGTTGAAAGGATTAATTCTGCATTGTGGTATTTACGATATAGCCTCTTTTGTGGCCACAGCACCTAATGAGCATAAAATTGTAGAATGGGGGATTTATAGCCTCGTTAAGGCATACACAGGGGAGCGTAAGGACGATGCGGCCTTCTTAAATGAAATATCGTCAATAAAGCATCTAACTGCAAACTATCCTCCCGTATTTATTAGTGGTGGTCATAAGGACTTTTTAACAGCGACTCAATCTGTTCCTTTCGTTGCCGCATTAAAGCAGCATGAAATTCCTGTAACTGCCGTGTTCTATCCTGAGAGTAAAGAGCCGTTAATTCATGAGTATCAATTTTTTATGGGGTTAAAAGCCAGCCAGCAAACTTTTGATGAAACGATTTCTTTTGTACAGAAATTCAGTGGTTTAGATTCAGAATCATAGAAAAATCATATAACAAGCAACGATGAACTGTTAAGCTTCATCCAGAAAATTTGGAGAGGTAACACAAGCATGAATGTCCTACTGTTAGCTTATGCTATGTTGGCTTTGGCAATTGTTTCTGAAGTGACTGGCTCTGCATTTTTAGTGAAATCGGAAGGTTTTACAAAATTAGGACCAAGCCTGTTGGTGGTTGTGTTTTATGTCATTTCTTTTTATTTATTATCGCAAGTGATTAAAACTATTCCCTTGGGAATTGCATATGCAATTTGGGGCGGTGTGGGTATTGTATTAACGGCTTTGGTTGGTTTTTTTGTATTTAAACAAACTTTGGATTTACCAGCTTTAATTGGAATCGGCATGATTGTGGGTGGTGTAATTGTCATGAATGTCTTTTCAAACTCGATTGGGCATTGATATAAAGCGGTGAAAAAAGCATACAGAATCTGTATGCTTTTTTTATTAGGCAGAGCTTATTTTTTGATGTTCAATTTCATAATAAATGCAACGGCAAAACCAAATAGCAGTCCCCAAAATGCAGAACCAATGCCAAAAAACTGCACGCCTGAAGCACTGAATAAAAAAGTCATGAGCGCAGCTTCTCGGTCAGAAACATCATGAAAGGCCAGTGCAATGTTATGGCTGATGGTGCCGAATAAGGCTATTCCAGCTAAAGTCACAATAAAAATATGGGGAAAAGACATTAAAAGGCTAGTCAGTGTTGCTGCAAATAACCCCATTAAGACATAGAAAAAACCACAACTGATACCTGCAATATAGCGCTTACTTGGGTCTGGGTGTACTTGATCATCTAAGCTGACTGCGGCACTAATCGCTGCAATATTGACACTATAACAACCAAAAGGTGCCAGTACAGTTTGAATCAGTCCTGTCCCGCCAATCAATTGATTGACATGTGGTTGATAACCATAACTTTTGATCATGGCAATGCCTGGTAAATATTGCGAAGCCATGTTAATCACAAACAGGGGAAGTGCAAGACCTAAAATTGCCGACCACGTAAAGTCAGGTGTCATCCAGACTGGTTTAGCCATACTCCATGTAACAGTAGGGGTATGAAAGTCTAAAAACACGGGGCATAAAGCAATCGCCGCAATCACAGTTAATACAATGCTGTAACGCGGAGTAAGTTTTTTTGCAACGATATAAACTGCTAATAAGGAAAGAATAAATCCCCAATCCGTTTTAAGACTGGCAAAGAGTTCGATGCCAAATTTTAATAAGACACCTGCCAACATTGCGCTGGTCAGGCTTTGAGGAATAAGCGTTAGAATTTTTTCAAAAATGCCTAAATAACCTAAAACCGCAGTAATTAAACCACAAACCAGAAAAGCACCGATGGCTTCGTTTAAGTTATAACCACTGCCTGTGGCAATGATGAGAGCTAGGCCCGCGGTAGACCACGCAGTCGACACTGGATATTTTAGTTTCCATGATAGAAACATGCCCACCAGACCAATACCAAGCCCTAAAGCCCAAAACCATGAGGTAATTTGTTCGGTACTTGCACCTAAAATTTGAGCTGCTTGAATGACCAACACCGCAGATACACTGATCCCAATTAAAAACGTAATGAAACCAGCGAAGACTGCGGGAATAGAAAAATCTTGAATGAGTTTTTGCATGTATCCGTACTTATTCTATTTTGACCAAAGGTTTAAATGTAAGTCTTGCATCATACGCTTAAGCCATATTTTGGAAAAGTGAATATCCAAAAATTAAACGATATTTCACGTTTTAAAGATATTTATTGAAATTTATTCAACTATACGGTTGAAAATGCCAATTTCATACCGAAGCCTAAAAAAGCAAAGCCAACGATTGCCACGGCAACTGAAGTTAGGCGATAACGCTGATTGAAAAATGCAGCAAAACGTACGCCAGAAAAAATCAGCATGCTTAAATAAAGCATGCTAATGATTTGTAAAATAATTGACATTAGGGTAAAGCTAATTGCTGGGTATGCATAGTTCGGATCGACAAATTGCACGAAGAAAGACAGATAAAATAAAATCGCTTTAGGATTGAGGATGCTGATTGTTAATGCAGTACGATAGGGTTGGGCCTCTTTATAAGTGATGCTTTTGTTTGAGCTTTCCAAGGATTGGGCTGTGGTCCCTTGCCAAGTGCGAATACTGGCAATGATGAGCCAGCTACCCAAATAGGATAAATACGCTGCACCAACCACTTTTAAAATGATAAATAGCCATGGGAAACTATGTAATAAAGAAGCAGCACCGAAGATGGTGCAAAGTATGAGAATCAGATCGCCAGTAAAAACGCCTAAAGCTGCAAGATAGCCAATACGTGTTCCGAAGCGCGAGGCAATGGACATGACATATAACGAATTTGGACCTGGAAGAATAACAATTAAAATTGTTCCAATAATATAGGTACTAAGATCCGTAATGCCAAACACAATATACTCATTATAAAAAGCTCATTTTGTTATTGTAACAAAATGAGCTCAAGATTTGCGCACTTATGGTGCATAATTTTAAGCTTGAATTTCAGCATCCAAACCGAATGATTGACGCAATAAGGTGCTGAGTTGTTCACGTGCTTTAATAAAGCCATCAATACCGCCTTGCAGCAATTGGAAAGCCATGAGATCGTGTTCTAACTGGTCTTTAAAAGTTGCTTTATCAAGAACGATTGCCTGTTCAGAGCTCTTTGCAATTTGGTTCGGATTGAGCTGAAGTTGTACTTCACGTGTATCGAGTTCTAATTCAGCCAATAAACCAGGTGCTACGGTTAATAAGTCACAGCCTGCTAAACCGAGTACTTGATCAATACTACGGAAACTTGCACCCATAATTTCAGTTTGAATTTGGTGCTGTTTGTAATATTGATAAATTTGCTTCACAGAGAGTACACCAGGATCTTTCTCAATAGGATAGCTTTGTACATTTTCAGCTTTTTTGTACCAATCCAAAATACGACCAACAAATGGTGAAATTAAGGTTACTTTGGCATTGGCACAGGCTTGAGCTTGATGTAAACCAAACAGAAGTGTGAGGTTACAGTGAATACCTTCAGCTTCAAGTGCTTGAGCAGCTTGAATCCCTTCCCAAGTAGATGCGATTTTAATCAGAATTCTGTTTTGATCAATACCATAAGCTTTATAAAGCGCTAAAAGCTCTTTGGCTTTAGCGATGGTTGCTTCAGTATCATAAGACAATGACGCATCAACTTCTGTTGAAACTCGACCTTCAATTAGTTTAAGAATTTCTACACCAAATTTTACGGTAAGAATATCAATGGTACGTTCAATCAATTCGTCAGAAGTGTAGCCTTCTTGCTTTGCTTGATCATACGCAGCTTCAATTAAAATTTTATTTTCTGGTTGATTGGCTGCAGCCGTGATTAGAGAAGGATTGGTTGTTGCATCGAGTGGACGAAATTTTTCAATTGCAGCTAAGTCACTACTATCAGCAACGATGGTTGTCATCTTTTTTAATTGGTTTAACGCATTCTGTGTCATTGAGATCTATTTCTTAAAAGTTGTACCCGTCATTTAGTTATACCACAAACTTTGCCTAGCCCAAGCAAAATCAGGGTTCGAGCTTCGCTAATTCGTATTTTTTTTGCTGTTTCGAATATGATCAATCAAAAAACGAGCAGCCGCACCCAGTTGACTTTCTCGACTCCAAACTAAATCGACAGAATATTCAAATTTGGGTGAGAAATCTTGAAAACTTAGGATTTTTAATTGTTGTTGCAATGATTGATTTTCATTGAGCATTTCATAAGGGAGTACGCCCCAACCTAAGTTTTGTAAAATCATGGCACAGGAGGAATGATGATTGTCTGTACGCCAATAATTTTTAGAAAAAAGTAGTTCTGGTTTTAAGCTGCGGTCACGGCTTGCGACAACAATTTGTCGACTTTGCAGTAATTGTTCATAACTTATTTTTTCATGTTGGGCGAGAGGGTGTTGTTTTGCCGCCACAGCAATCAATGTTTCCCGTTTTAACTCTACAAATTGTTCGCCACTTTGTAATTGTTCACGCTCAAACATCAGTGCTAATTGTGCAGATTGATCAAGCAACATTTGCAGTGCATCTTCTTGTGGTGCCGAAAAAATATTGATTTGAAGTTCAGGGAAACGTTGTTCTAGAAGCACAATGTAGTCCGTCCAATGCGTATGGAGTAATTCAGAAACCACCACAATATTCAAATTTGATTCCAGACCTTGTGCTAAGGCAAAGGCATGTTGTTTCCATTGATTCATTTCAATGAGAAGTTGTTGAGTTTTCTCATATAACGTCATGGCTTGCGCAGTTGGAATGGGTTCACGCCCTTGACGGGTAAAAAGCGTTAAATCCAGATCAATTTCAAGATTTGCAATAGACATACTAATGGCGGAAGGGACTTTACCGAGTTTTCTTGCAGCTGCGGAAAAAGAACCCGTTTCTATTACAGTTTGGAAAATAATCAGTTGATCATGGTTAATATTCATTGGCGTATTTTTTGCTTAAGTTACTAAAAAAAGTTCCAAGATAGACCTTTCAATAAAACTGAAAGAATCTAACTCGATTAATCAATATAATAAAAATAAAATAGCAAACATCGAAAACAAAGAGTAGTTTTAAATGTTGATTTCCAAGAGAAGGATTGTTCATGCGTTGAGCTATGAGATTATCCTGTTGGTCATCATTGCCATCGCATTAAGTTTAATTTTTAATATGCCAATGGAAGTTACAGGAAGCCTAGGTATTGTTATGGCGGTCACTTCTGTATTTTGGAATATGATTTTTAATCATTTTTTTGAAAAATTTGAGCAACGCCGAAAATTGCAGCGTACAGTTGCTGTTCGTATTATGCATGCGATTGGATTTGAGGGTGGTTTGATGTTAGTCACCATTCCAATGGTCGCGTATGCAATGGACATGACCATTTGGCAAGCCATTTTATTAGATTTTAGTTTGACCATGTGTATTTTGGTTTATACCTTCATTTTCCAATGGTGTTATGACCATATTGAAATGCGCTTAGGATATTCTCCTGTCCAACAGTCGTGATTTTTAAAAAGCCACATTATTATGTGGCTTTTTTATGTATAGACGTTGAATCGCTTAACAGTAAACTCATTGCAAAAATAAAAATATTGCATTATTTCGATTGTTTGACGATGGATAATAATTGATACATCTGGAGTCGGATATCAGATAGATTAAATAACTTTGTAATCATATCTCAAATGCGGTTTTAGTCTTTTAAATGATCTATCCTATAATCTTTAAGAGGTCGGGTGGTATCTCAGCTTTGATTTTTAAATAAAGAGATCCTAATAACGATAAAAAGAGTATGCAGATGGATTGGACTTACTTATTACAACATTACGGTTATTTTGCAGTGATCATTGGATCCTTTTTTGAAGGTGAAACGCTACTGATGCTTGGTGCATATGCTGTTCATCAACACGTTTTACATTTTTGGCTACTTATATTTTCAGCAATGCTGGGTGGATTTATTGGTGATCAGTTGTACTACCAAATAGGTCGCCACTATGGTTATCGTTTTATTGTTCAACATCCTAAATTAAATCAGAAATTTCAACAGGCGAGTGTGTTGATTGAGCGTTATCCTACACTGTGTATTTTACTCATGCGTTTTGCTTGGGGCTTAAGAACAGTTCTTCCCATGATTATCGGGATTAAGCGCTATCCACAAATACGTTATATCATCATTAATATAGTTGCTTGTTTCCTTTGGGCATTTGTTGTGGTGAGTGTGGGTTTACAGGTTACACATTGGCTGCATCAATTTTGGCAGGGCTTCTTGCATGATGATGAGTATTCAGCATGGATTATTTTGGCAGTCATTTTTTGCATATTAATTGCAAGAGGTATTTTTATGCTGATTTCACATGTTAAAAGTCGCAAGTAATTCATGGAAAATTCCTTTTTATTATTAAAGCTTTAATCGAGCTTAGAATAAAAAAGCACCTGATTAAAGGTGCTTTTTAAAAGATATAATCATCAATTATTTTTCAACAATCGCCGTTACACCTTGACCACCCGCAGCACAAATCGAGATGAGTACGCGACCAGAGCCTTTTTGGTTAAGAAGTTTTGCCGCCGTTGCTAAAATGCGTCCACCTGTTGCAGCAAATGGGTGACCCGCTGCTAAAGAAGAGCCTTTAACATTGAGTTTGCTACGGTCAATTGAACCTAACGGTGCAGCTAAGCCTAAGCGATCTTTACAGAATTGTGGATCTTCCCAAGCTTTTAAAGTTGAAAGAACTTGTGATGCAAAGGCTTCATGAATTTCGTAATAGTCAAAATCTTGCAGAGTAATACTAGCACGTTCAAGCATACGAGGAACTGCGTAAGCAGGGGCCATTAATAAGCCTTCTTTTGGTCCATTCTTGCCAATGAAGTCTACCGCAGCAGTTTCAGTAAAGGTTAAATAAGCCAGTACTTCATGACCATTTGCTTTTGCCCATTCTTCAGATGCAAGTAACACACAAGATGCGCCATCGGTTAATGGGGTAGAGTTACCCGCAGTCATGGTGCGTGCATCACCTTTACCAAAAGCAGGCTTAAGTTTAGCCAGTTTCTCAACTGTAGAATCAGCACGTAAGTTGTTGTCACGTTCTAAACCTAAAAATGGTGTGATCAGGTCATCAAAGAAACCTTCTTCATAAGCCTTTGCCATTTTTTGGTGTGAAGATGCAGCAAGTTCATCTTGTGCTTCACGGGCAATGCCCCATTCTAATGCAGTAATCGCTTGATGATCGCCCATAGAAAGCCCAGTACGCGGCTCACCATTTTTAGGGGCATCCATTAAATCTTTTAGGTTAATTTTGGTTAATGCTTTTAAACGGTCTTTCCCTGTTTTTGCAATATTGAGCTCAAGCAAGGCCTTACGTAAGCCATCACCAAAAGCAATTGGCGCATCCGAAGTGGTATCTACACCACCAGCGATACCCACTTCAATTTGCCCCAAGGCAATTTTATTCGCAACTTGGAAAGCTGCTTGTAAGCCTGTTCCACATGCTTGTTGCAGATCATAAGCAGGAGTTTCAGGTGCCAAAGCTGTCTCTAAAACACATTCACGAGTCATGTTAAAGTCGCGGCTATGTTTTAACACTGCGCCAGCAACTACTTCACCCAAACGTTGACCTTGTAGATTGTAACGCTCAACAAGACCATTTAATGCTGCGGTAAACATATCCATGTTTGATGCTGTGAAATAAGCACCATTCGAACGAGCGAATGGAATACGGTTACCACCAATAATTGCAACGCGGCGAGGAGTATTTTGACTCATAATTTTTTCCTGTAGGACAGAAGTTTGAGTTGTAGATGCAGTTTTAGTTGTACTCGGTACAGCTTTCTTGCGAGGCGAAGAAGTTGCACGGGTACGAGTTGTTTTAGTCGTTGGGGTTGCAGACGTAGAAGCTGTGTCAGTTGTTTTGCGTGTACGAGTACGCGGTTTTGATGTATTTGACACAGTTTCTGCCACAGAATGATCGACTGCTGGATTATCTTGAGTTGTTTTGCTCATAAGGCTTTTCCAAGCATGTTACAGTATTCTTGAGGTGTACATTAACACAATACAGCATAGCTCGAATTGACTACAATGACATTGCAGAATACATTCAGGTCAAGTCATCACTAGATTAACTCAAGTATGATTCAACGGAAACTGATGAGTCTATTGAAATCTACGTCTTTGACATGATATTGAAGTTAAACAGTAGTTTAAAAGCCATCAAATAAATTTAATTCGTTTTGAGAGATAATAAACATGACTGACCAATACCAAGCATTCGCAAAATCTCCAATTGGTAAATTTGTCATTAAAAATTTAGGTTTGCCAGCACCCACTTTTTTAGATCGTTTTGACTCTGCGACGCCTGTAATTAAAGGTGCAGTTTTGGTTGGTGCAGCACCAGCAAGTACATTATCTGGTGCAATTTCTCAGGTTTTGGCGAATATTCATGCCAACAGTTATGCAGGCAACAATGCAGAATTACAACAAGTTGCTGCAACCCAAGGTTTAAAGCTAAATGCATTTAACGATGGTGACCGCGAGTCAAAGTTCAAAGCTGTTGTTTTTGATGCTTCAGGTATTCAAAACTCTGAACAGCTCAAAGAACTTTATAATTTCTTTAACCCAGTCGCGCGCCAAATCTTAGCTTCGGGTCGTGTCATTGTGGTGGGAACAACACCTGAAACGGCTAAAACAGTCAAACAAGCCATTGCTCAACGCGCTTTAGAAGGTTTTGTTAAATCTGTAGGTAAAGAATTCAAAAAAGGTATTGCAGCACAATTGGTGTATGTAGATGAAGGTGCAGAAGCTAATTTAGAGTCTACGTTACGTTTTGCTTTATCTCCACGTTCTGCTTATGTTTCAGGACAAGTCATTCGTGTGTCTAAAGCAGATGTGATTGATGTAGATTGGGTGAAACCACTTGCAGGCAAAACTGCTGTAGTCACAGGTGCGAGCCGTGGTATTGGTGAGGCAATTGCACATGTATTATCGCGTGATGGCGCACATGTCATTTGTTTAGATGTGCCACAACAACAAGCTGACTTGGACCGTGTTGCGAGTGAAATTGGTGGTTCAACTTTGGCCATTGATATTACCGCAGCAGATGCAGGTCAGAAAATTAAAGAAGCTGCTGTAGCACAGGGCGGTGTTGATATAATTGTGCACAATGCAGGTATTACCCGTGACAAGACTTTAGCAAACATGAAGCCAGAACTTTGGGATTTGGTGATTAATATCAACTTGTCTGCGATTGAACGTGTCAATGATTATTTACTTGAACATGATGGTTTGAATGCCAATGGTCGTATTGTTTGCGTTTCTTCAATTTCAGGGATTGCAGGGAACTTAGGGCAAACTAACTATGCTGCATCGAAAGCAGGTGTTATTGGGGTGGTGAAATTTACTGCACCGATCTTAAAAAATGGTATAACCATTAATGCAGTTGCACCAGGCTTTATTGAAACACAGATGACAGCGGCAATTCCATTTGCTATCCGTGAAGCAGGCCGTCGTATGAACTCGATGAGTCAAGGCGGTTTACCTGTTGATGTTGCAGAAACCATTGCCTTATTTTCTTCAACGGCTTCGACGGGCTTAAATGGTAACGTTGTTCGTGTTTGCGGACAAAGTTTATTGGGTGCTTAATTATAAAAGTTTAGAATTTTCCCTCTTTTTTAAGGAGAGGGAAAGCCAATAAAGGGAATGGATTTTTCCTTCATCCCAACCTTCTCCCTGAAGGAGAAGAAGCTTCCAAAAATATTGAAATAAAAACTTCAGATAGGTTCAACATGAAAACGCGCCATTTTTCTCAGCTTCCGAAACCTTATTTGGCTTATCCCAAAGTCGTGCAGGGCCTCATCTTTAAAAAGTCCAAAGGCGAAAAAGTTCTTCCCCAAGTTGAATATGTTGTGGATTCTTTTAAGGTTGATCCAAAGCATTTGAAAGCGTATAACGCCGTGTGCGGATTTAAAAATAATGGTTATATTCCAGCGATTTATTTAGCTGTTTTATCGCAAAGTTTACAAATGCATATGATGACGCAAGAGGCATTTCCTTTTGCAATTTTAGGTTTGGTACATATTCGTAACCAAGTTTCTCAAAGCCGTAAAATTGGTGTAAATGAAAGCCTAAGCCTATCTTGCCAGTTTGGTGAATTAAAGCCGCATGATAAAGGCGTGCAGTTTGATTTTATCACCACCGCAAAAGTAGGAAATGAAGTCGTGATGCAAGGGGTGACGACTTATCTTGCACGTCAAAAAACTGAAACAAAAGCGGCTACTAAAGCAAAAGAAGAAACTCGCCCAAATTATACGCTTCAGGCAGAGTGGACAGTTTCGGAAAATACCGGTCGTCGTTATGCCTTAACTTCTGGCGATTTCAATTTAATTCACATTCATGCAATTACGGCAAAAGCATTTGGTTTCAAACAAGCGATTGCACATGGTATGTGGAGCAAAGCAAAAGCCTTAGCCAATTTAACTTTACCCGACAGCTATGAAGCTGAAGTTTGGTTTAAATTACCTATGTATTTGCCTTCCAATGTTGAGTTCCTTACTGCGCAGGTAGGTAAGAATATCGATTTTATGATTCAAAATAGTAAAAATAAAAAACCACATGTGACAGGTCATATTACCGCACGCTAATAGCGCTGAATAAAAGCCCAAATTTTAAGGATTTGGGCTTTTTTACTTATGGATGTATCAATAATTAAAAAATTATAAGGATGTAAGATGAAAGAACTAAAAGCATATTTATCGGCGAATCCCAATCAATATCATGGTGATGTTGCTGAAAATTTTGAAGATTTGGCGAAACAGTTCAGTCGCTTACAGCATCCGCGAATGCATCAAGGCGGGGCTGCACTTTGTGTGTATTTTCAAGGACAAAAGGTCGTTGATATTTATATAGGAAAAAAATCAGCGACAGAACAATGGGAAAAGAATACCTTGTCGGTCTGTTACTCAACAGGCAAAGGTGTTTTGGCAACCTTATCTCATATTTTAGTGAGTCAAGGTTTACTTGATTATGATCAACCAATTGCAAAGTATTGGCCTGAATTTGCACAAAATGGTAAAACCAACATTCGCTTGGCAGATATTTTAAGCCACCAAAGTGGCTTGTTTGATATCCGTAATTTGGTTCAAGATGCAGCGCAAATGGCCGATTGGGAGCTTATGTTAAATCGGATTGCTGAGGCCAAACCGCGCTTTGCTGTCGGTGAAGATGCAGCTTATCAGCCTTTAACTTTTGGCTGGTTAGTGGGTGGTGTTCTGGAAAAAGCCACAGGGCAAAGTTTATCTCATTTAATGCAACAATATTTGTTACAACCTCTTCATATACAAGATGCTTATTTTGGTGTGCCAACATCAGAACTTGATCGGGTTGCACGACCATTCCTCACAGCGAACTCTAAAAGCTCAAGTTCTGATTCTTCAAAAAGAAAAAATACAGCCAAGAAAACGACTTTAATGGATCGTGTTACAGCATGGTCAGGTCAAAATCCGCAAGATTTCCAAGATGCGATGATTCCTAAAGGCATGAAGAACTTTAGTTTTTTTAGTGAACAAGGTTTACAAGCTGTAATTCCTGCTGCCAATGGCGTTTTCTCTGCTGAAAGTTTGGCAAAAATTTATGCCATGGTGGCACAAGGGGGTATATGGCAACAGCAACAGTTGATTAAACCTGAAGTATTTCAACGCATGTCGCAAATTCAATATCAGCATCGTGATCGAATTATGCCTATCCCGATGCATTGGCGTTTGGGGTATCACCGTGTCCTGACTTTAGGCAAACAAGTTCCACAAGGTTTTGGGCACATGGGTTTTAATGGTTCAGGTGCTTGGTGTGATCCAGAGCGCCAATTGAGTTTTGCTTACACACATAATTTTGCCACGGCGTCCATCACTGGCGACTATCGTTTATGGGGCTTAACGCAAGAAACTTTAAGATGTGCTGATGCAATATTAAAGGGACGTAAGGGGTGGTTTTAAGATTTTTAGATTGGATAATAGAGACTGCACATACTTAATAAATGATAGGTGCAATAGATATTGTCTTTGGTATAAGCATATTTGAAGGTGGTCAAATATGGAAAATTTGATCATCCTCTTTAAAGGAAATATCGCCTAGATTGTGTGTAGGATCTGACTTGAAAAGATCAAATTGCTGATGGATTTAAAGTGCGCATTGACTGAATTTAAGATTAAGGTATCAACAGCGTGTTTAATTTCCACAATCATTAACTCGCTTTGAGATTGTTCATTCACTCTTGCGCAAAAAAACAGTATGCTTAGACCTGTGAAAAGGAGCATACATGTATCAAGTACTTGCGCGTAAATATCGTCCCCGTAATTTTAATGAATTGGTGGGGCAAAACCATGTCTCGCGTGCACTGAGTAGTGCATTAGAACGTGGGCGTTTACACCATGCGTATTTATTTACAGGTACACGTGGCGTGGGTAAAACCACAATTGCACGTATTCTTGCGAAATGCTTAAACTGTGAGACAGGTGTAACTGCTACGCCGTGTGAAGTCTGTGCTACTTGTAAAGCGGTGAATGAAGGTCGTTTTATCGACCTGATTGAAATTGATGCAGCGTCACGAACCAAAGTAGAAGATACGCGAGAACTTTTAGATAACGTACCGTATGCGCCAACTCAAGGACGCTATAAAGTGTACTTGATTGATGAAGTACACATGCTTTCTACACATTCATTTAATGCCTTGCTTAAAACCTTAGAAGAACCGCCTGAGCATGTGAAATTTCTATTTGCAACCACAGATCCGCAAAAGCTCCCAATTACGGTGATTTCGCGTTGCTTACAATTTACCTTGCGTCCTCTGGCGGTCGATGAAATTACCGAGCATTTGACAAAAATTTTGGAAAAAGAACAGATTTCAGCTCAGCAAGATGCAATCTGGCAAATCGCTGAGTCTGCACAAGGCTCACTGCGTGACGCACTCTCTTTAACTGACCAAGCGATTGCCTATGGTCAAGGTGCAATTCAGCATCAAGATGTAAAAGAGATGTTAGGCTTGATTGATCGTACGATCATTTATGATTTATTGTTGGCAATTCATCAAAATCAGAAAGCGCGTGTGAGTCAATTGTTGCTGCAATTTAGACAGCAAGCTTTAGATGTTTCTTTAGTTTTAGATCAGTTGATTTCAACTTTACATGAATTAGCATTGCTGCAATATTTGCCTGATCTAAGTCTGAAATATAGTGCGGAAATTAATCAAAAGATTTCCCAGCTTTCTCAGCTAATTGCAGATCAAGATTTACAACTTTATTATCAGATTGCGTGTAAAGGGCGTGCAGATTTGCAACTTGCGGTGACGCAAGAGCAAGGTTTTGAAATGTGCGTATTGCGTTTGCTGGCCTTTAGACCTTTGCAACCAAATGAAGTCTTAGTTTCAACTCCTGCTACACAAATTCAGTCGGTACCAGTGTTGGCTACTGAACAAGTCGTTACAAATATCAATACTGTAGTTGCAGCTCCGAAAGATCAAACCCAAGCGATAGCGGAAGTTACACCACCTGTCGAAAACCTTGCTGTTGAGACAAATCTACAAGATGAGTCTGTATCACCTGAAATTCCAGAGCAGGTTGAAGAAACACATAATTTAGCTAGTAATGCATCAGATCAAATCGTGTTTGACCCTGCGAGTGAAGATGTCTTATTCGATCTTGATGAAAATACTGATACATCATACCAAGCTCCATCTGAAGCAAGTAGTGATGACTTCTTATTTGAAGAAATTGCACCAATTACCGTAGATGAAAAAGTAGAACGTCAAGTCGAAGCATCTGTTGAAAATGATTCATTACCAGCCGATTTAGGTTTCACAAGTGGTGATACGGCTCAAGACACACTCTTTAGTTCAGTCACTGATGAAGTTGAAACGAATTCAGCTGTTCAACCGCTTATAGAACAGCCTGAGCCTGAAATAGAATCTCTGCTAACACCAACTGCTTCGAATACAGAAACTGCAAAGCTTATGCCGCAAGATATTTTGCGTGTACAAGAACAAGTTTTGGAAGGTGAGTGGACGCTCGGTAAGTGGGAGTTCTGGTTCAGACATAGTGAATTATCGCCTGCTGTGCAAGAGTTAGCACAACATGGTGTCATGACAGGGAAAATTGACGCGGAATCAATTTTTCATATTCCAGAGCAATATCAGCAATTATTGGGTCAATCACAGCATTCTTTGGAACAAGCACTGAAAAAACAGTGGCCAAATACGCTGTTTAAAATTGAATATGGTGCGGTTACAGATACCACACCTTATATTTTACAGCATCAACGTAAAGAGCAAGCTTATCAGCGGGCAGAGGAACTGTTACAAACTGAACCTGTGGTACGTGATTTAATCCAAAGTTTTGATGCTGAATTACATAACATTCAATTGAAATAACTCTTAGATGAGCTTAGGTTCAGGCTCGACTTGCATAAAAGCTTGTAGAGCCTGACGCATGTTCATGGGAATCGGTGTACTTTTGCGTTGCTCTCGATCGACAAAAACATGAATAAATTGCCCCTGTGCCGCAGCTGTATTTTGATTGGCTTTAAAGATGGCCAAGTCATATTCTAAAGAACTATTGCCCATACGTTTGATTGCCACACCGACTTCAATCACTTCGGGGTAACAAAGCTCTTGTAAAAATTGACAAGATGAACTCACCACTAAGCCAATAATCGTTGAACGGTGAATATCAAAATGAGCTTTTTTAATCAGCAGCGCATTCGCTGCGCTATCAAAGAAACTATAATAATTGACATTGTTTACATGTCCGTAAATATCATTATCTGACCAACGTGTTTGTATGGGAAAAATAAAAGGATAGTTTTCTCTAAGTTTAGCTTGGGGTTTCATTTTTGCATGTCCTTTGCTAAGCGATGAGTTAAGCGTAAATTGCGTGATAAATTTGTTCAGCATCATTTAGGCTTAAATCGCGTGGGTTATTTTGTAAGAGTCTGGTTTGTAACATGGCATCCTGTGCCAGTGTTGAAAGGGCAGTCTTTGGTACATTCAGTGCATTGAGCTTTAAAGTCAAACCACTTCGGTCTAAATGATTTTGCATATGATCGATAAATAAATCACATAATCCATCGGTGCAACCTTTGCTATAAGGGTCTATCCATGTCATTAGTTCAGCATATAAATGCTTGGCATTCGGTGCATTGAACTTCAAGACTTCAGTTAAAACCAAGGCATTACTGTGTCCATGCGAAATGTGAAAATGTCCACCCAAAGGATAAGCCAAGGCATGTACTGCACCTACTGGGGCATTGGCAAATGCCTGACCTGCAAACATCGAACCGTTCAGCATATTCTGCCGTGCTTGTAGGTTCGAACCATCTTCAAGGACCAGTTTTAAATTTTGATTGAGTAGTCTCAATGCTTGTTTGGCTAATATATCAGCATACAGATTTTTTTTAATTTTCGAGGTATATGCTTCGATGGCGTGAACCATGGCATCAATACCTGTTGCTGCCGTAATATGCGCGGGTAAATTTTGGGTAAAAGTCGCATCTAAAATGGCGACATCCGCATACAGTACAGGTGAGACAATGCCCATTTTAGTGGTTTCACCTGTAGTTACAATGGAAATTGGCGTGACCTCAGAGCCTGTGCCCGCAGTCGTCGGAATTAGAATTAAGGGTAATCGAGGGGATTTTGCATTGTTGATCCCATAGAGTTCAGCCAAATTTTGCGGCTGGTTTGGATGGGCTAAAATTGCAATGAGTTTTGCAACATCCAAAGAGCTACCTCCACCAAAGCCAATCACTGTGTCAATTTTTTCCTGTTTCGCAAATTCTACGGCTGCATTGACAACGTGTTCGGGCGGATCAGCAATGACATCGGCATAAGTCACATGGGCTAATGACAGATGTTCCAAAATTTCTAAAATAGGGTGATGTAACTGCTGTTGTAGCATACCGTTATCTGTTACCAACAGTACTTTCTTAGCACTTTGTTCAGTCAAGACCGTTGTAAGTTCTTGAACTGAGCCGAGGCCTGAAATAATTCGGGAAACAGTTTGAAACTGAAAGTCATACATTGGCAATTCCTTCATGCTTTATCAATATTTACGTGTTTTTGTTATACAGTTTTAGTGGGATTCATCCTCCAAATAACTTAACATAAGACATTGCAAAATAAACGTTCTATTGAGGTGCTTATGTCATCGCAAACGCCCTACAAGGTGTTATGTGTCTGTCTTGGAAATATCTGCCGTTCGCCCACAGCAGAAGTGGTATTTAGACATTACTGTGATGCACATCAACTGAATATTGAGGTCGATTCCGCGGGAACCAGCAATTATCATCCGAATAAGGCACCTGATTTAAGAAGCCAAAAACATGCCCAACATCGGGGTTATGATTTATCTGCTTTACGTGCGCGTCAGCTCAAGATTCATGATTTTGTTGAATTTGATCTGATCTTGGCAATGGATTATGAAAATTTAGAAGATATTCAAGCTTTAATGCAGCAGGCACAATCAGTTCTCGGGCAGCATATGCTTCGCGCAAAGATTGCCCTGATGAGTCAGCATGATCAAAAATTCCTTCAACAAGCGGTGCCAGACCCTTATTATGGTGGCGATGATGGATTTGAGCGTGTACTTGATCAATGTGAATCAAGTAGTTTGGCTTGGGTTCAGGTACTTCAACAACAGCTGAAAGGCTAGTTCGGGTTTTAGCATGCATATTCAAAATAACGTTCAACTTCAGCATTTTAATACCTTAAATTTGGGTTCGGTCGCATCACACTATGTAAAAGTTGAAAATGAGTACATGCTGTTGGAAGCCTTGTCTTATGCAGAACAACAACAGCTCAATGTGTTAATTCTATCTGGTGGGAGCAATATGCTTTTACCTGAGCATATTCATGCTTTGGTTGTCCATATGGATATTCAAGGGATTGAAATCTTGAATGAAGATGGCCAGACCAAGACACTCACCGTTGGTGCGGGTCAAGTTTGGCATGATTTTGTATTATGGACGACTGAACAGCATTTATATGGTCTGCAGAATTTAGCTCTAATCCCGGGCTTAGTTGGGGCATCACCTGTACAAAATATTGGTGCTTACGGGGTAGAAGTTGGTGAGTTTATTCATTCGGTACGCGTCTATGACCGTACAACACAGCAATTTACTGAAATTTTAGCGCCAGATTGTCAATTTGCTTATCGACACAGTATTTTTAAAGATGAGCCTGAGCGTTATGTCATCACTCAAGTGATTTTTCAGCTTTTAAAACATGCCGATTTGAAACTAAGCTATGGTGATTTAAAGCAAGCCGTGGGTGAGGACTTAAGCGCAGAAAATCTGCAAAATCAAGTCATTCAAATTCGCCAAAGTAAGCTACCAGATCCAAAAGAATATCCGAATGCGGGTAGTTTTTTTAAAAATCCTGTGATCTCTGCACAATGTTTTGACCAAATAAATACGAAATTCCCTCAATTGCCCCATTACCCTCAAGCAAATGGGCAGATTAAAATTGCTGCAGGCTGGTTAATTGATCAGGCGGGTTGGAAAGGGAAGCGTTTAGGCATGGTTGGTATGTTTGCAAAACAGGCTTTGGTTTTGGTGAACTATGAAAATGCGACTTTGTTGGATGTACAAGCGACTTATCGAGCGGTTCAGCAAGATGTGTCAAATAAGTTCAACATTCGTCTAGAGCCAGAACCTGTTCTTTTTAATGCAGTTGGTTTAATTCAATCACACGTGGAATAATGAATGATTAAAATAGATTGGATGGTTCGTATTGTACAAATTGCAGCTTTGCTTTTTGTACTTTTGGGCTGTCTGGTGATTTTTATCTATTCACCATTTTATTCCAAATTGGTGGTGAAGGCATTGAATACCTTTGTTCCTGTAGAAGTGAATGAAGTGGCGGCGAAAAGTCAAAAAATGGCAGCGCTGAGCGAAGCTGAAAATCTTGAACCGGGTTCCAATTTATGGATTGCGCGTCAAGCGTATCTTAAATTGATGGAACAGGAAATTCAGCAAAACAATTCTGAAAATTTACCGCAAATTCAAGCACGTTACAAAGCCTTGCAAGATTTAATTAATAAAGAGCAGCAAGAGCAAAACGAGGAAGAAGAACGCCCTCAAGTTCCGCTTTTGGCAGATCCAAAGCAAGCAGCATCACTACCTGAAGATCCGACACAAAATGTAAAGGATTTATTAGAGTTGGATAGCAAAGAAAATAAAGCCTTGATGGAAAAATATCTGGATTTTCTACAGAAACATAAAATCGAGCCTGTAGTTGAAAGTGTTGATGCACAGCAAATTCAAAAAGATATTGCCCAAATTAAAGAACAAAATGAAACACCTAAAGGAGCTTTATCACAACCCTATGCGATTGTCGTGTTAGGTGGTGGTTTAACCTTGGACAAAAATAGAAAAGATATTGTCGTGAATGACTATACAAAATTAAGACTAGAGAAAACACTAGCCGTTGAAAAAGTGTATAACTTACCTATTGTGCTGAGTGGAGTAGAAGCTCCTTATATGCAACGTTGGTTAAATGAGCGAGGTGTCGATGCCAAGCTGTTAGAAAATAGAAGTATGAATACTTGTGAAAATTCACGCTTTAGCTCGCTATTATTACAAAAGAAAGGGGGAGCACCGACCGTGATTCTAATTACCGATCAATATCATATGCCGAGAACACGCCGTTTATTTGCTTTAAATGGAATCGAGACGGTGCCTATTGAGGCACCAATGCCAACACAATTAACAGCTTGGCAGCCTAGCCAACAGAACTATGATCATAGCCGCCGTGCAAATTATGAAATGTTGGCGACCATTCGCGACATGTTATTCGGCTCAAGTGATTGCCGTGAGGTACCTTAATGCCTGAAATTCCATTTTTAAATCCAAATATCCTGAAACAATTGGATTTACCTGTGCCTAATCGAGATACAACACCACAGGTTTTAAGTCCATTAAATTTGAATCATGCATTTTCACCATCAGTTGAATTACAAGCGTATCGTAAGTTGTACGGTTTACATTTGCTTGAATGTGAGCATTGGCAAGGTTTTGTACAAATGCCGTTGTTTAAATTGCATGTGCAAGTGTTTCAACCTAAAGCAAATGCGGAAGGAAAGGTTGTAATAAAAGGAACAGTGTTCCTTTTACACGGTTATTTAGAGCACAGCGGAATTTATCAGCCAATTATCCGTGAACTGCTTGAACAAGGTTTTAGTGTGCTCACGTATGACCTACCAGGTCATGGGTTGAGTGATGGTTCGCCTGCCAGTATTCAAGATTTTGATCATTATCAGCGTGTACTTCATGCGGTTTATCAATATGTGAAAAATGCCTCACAACTGCCTAAACCTTGGTTGGGAATTGGACAAAGTACGGGTGGTGCAATTCTGATGCATCATTTACTGGAGTTTGCCGAGCGCCGTGAAAATCCTTATGTAGAGCGTGTTTTACTATTGTCACCTTTAATTCGACCTGCTAAATCGGCGTGGTGGCACAACTCTGTTGGTTTGGGCATTATTCGTCGGATTAAACGTCAAGTTCCAAGGCATTTCCGTCGTAATAATCATAACCCTGAGTTTTTAAGATTTGTCCGTTTAAAAGACCCTTTACAACCTCGTATGATGGGTATGGATTGGATTTTGGCCATGTCGAAGTGGATGCAACAGATGGAAGCTCGTCCATCTTGCCGCATACCCGTTTGGTTGGCGCAAGGTGCATTAGATCAAACTGTAGATTGGCGCTATAACATTGAATTTATCCGTCAGAAATTTAGATTGCAAACACTGTTGATGTTGGAAGAAGGTTCGCATCAATTAATTAATGAACGCGCTGACATTCGTGCTGCTTTAACTGGATTAATTCCTGCCTTTTTACATGCACATAATACTGGCGAGTATTATTGAGTTCTATTTTGAAATAGATGTTTTGAACTGACTTGGCTAAAATTTTAGCCAAGTCAGGCTGATATTAGAAATATTCCATTTTTGCCATATTCCACATGCGGAAGTAAAAGTTTTCCTGATCTTTATTTTCGCAATTTAGAAGTTCGCCGTCTTTTAACCAAAAATGTAATTGCGCATAGTTTTTAATTTCACGATCGTTAATCCGTTGTGCTAAATGATGAGCTTTTATATCTGAAGGGTGGCGTAAACCCGCCGCAGCAATCATTTCAGATAATGCACGCATGGTATTTTTGTGGAAATGGAAAACACGTTCTGCCTTTGTTGGGACATGTATGGCTTTTTGTCGGTCTTGATCTTGAGTTGCAACACCGACGGGACATTGGTTGGTGTGGCAACTCTGTGCTTGAATACAACCAATCGCAAACATAAAGCCACGTGCAGAATTCACCCAGTCAGCCCCAATCGCTATAGTGCTAGCAACATCGAAAGCACTGATAATTTTCCCACTTGCGCCAATTTTGATGTGTTTTCTGAGTCCTGCACCAATCAAAGTATTATGAACAAATAAAACACCTTCGCGGAGTGGCGTACCCATGTTATTGATCAGTTCAATCGGCGCCGCACCTGTACCACCTTCCGAACCATCCACTACAATAAAGTCAGGTAATATTTGCGTATGCAGCATAGCCTTGACTATACCCATAAACTGCCAAGGTTGACCTATACACAGTTTGAATCCGACAGGTTTCCCACCAGAGAGTTCACGCAATTTTTGAATAAACTGTAGCATTTCAATAGGGGTATTGAAGGCTGAATGCTTTGAGGGGGAAATACAATCACGATCACGTGGAATACCTCGGATTTGTGCAATTTCTGCTGAAATCTTATCTTTAGGTAAAATACCACCGTGTCCAGGTTTAGCACCTTGCGACAGTTTAATTTCAATCATTTTAATTTGTGGAAGTACTGCCTGTTTCGCAAACTTCACTGGATCGAAAGTACCATCTTCGGTACGACAACCAAAATATCCACTCCCAAGTTCCCAGACAATATCGCCACCATATTGCAAATGATAAGGGCTAAGGCTGCCTTCACCAGTGTCGTGGTAAAAATTACCCAGTTGTGCTCCTTTATTTAATGCACGAATGGCATTGGCACTTAAGCTACCAAAGCTCATGGCAGAAATATTCATGATGGATGCATTATAGGGTTGAGCGCATTGTGAATTACCAATTTCGATGCGAAATGTAGAGGGATCCGCAGGGGGGCAGGGTTGAATGGAGTGTGTCATGAAGCGATAGTCTTGCTGATACACATCGATGATGGAGCCAAAAGGTTTATCTGAGTTTTCATTCTTGGAACGTTGATAGACTAAGCTACGTTGCATTCTTGAAAAAGGTAAAGCATCCTCATCCGATTCAATGAAATATTGCCGAATTTCTGGCCGGAACTCTTCAAATAAGAAGCGAAAATGTCCGATAATCGGGTAGTTTTTTAAAATTGAATGTCGATTCTGTAATAAATCATATAAGCCAACAAGACTCAGAAAAGTGCTCACCAACCATAATATGTTGATCGTCGTATCTGAGAGGAAATAATAAATATAATGAGGAGCATAATTGAGTCTAAACCAAGTGATGCTAAGCGCGATAAAAATACAAGTGAACCAAACAGAATGACGCGAGAAAAAGGTGTTCAGTAATTTGTGGCGTACAATTTGTGCAGGATTCGGCATAGTTATAATTCATCCTTGTGCCTGATGTTTATTTCATTTCACAATGCCAAGATTTGTGCATGAGTACAAGTAACTATTTGTGTTAGGAGTTGATTAATAAATCATTTAAAAAGTCGAGTGGCTTAGATAAGAATAATGTTTATTTTCATTTAATTTATACGACTGTGCAGTTTTTTTTGTGTAAAAAGTAAACGATGAGTGTATCTTAGGAGAATAAGGGTTAAATCGAAAGAGAAAATTCTAATTTACCCAAATATAGGGATATGAGGCATCTTAAAAATCTGAGTATAGTGCATACCAAAAAATGGGGTGTTACATGAGCAATGATGAAGCTATGTTGCCAGTACCAGTGATTATTCTGGAAGATGAACCAATTATACAGAACCGTCTAAGAAGAATTTTAACTGAACTAGGATATGAGAATGAGACATTACATTTTGTCTCTAACCTTAAAGAAGCATTTGAAAAAATAGAAGAAATTCCAGTCTCATTGGCATTGGTCGATTTGGGTTTGCCAGATGGAAATGGTGTGGAGTTTATTGAAAAGTTACGTGAAAGAGATTCGAACGCTTCCATTTTGGTGATTTCAGCATGGAGTACACAATCCAGCTTATTTTCTGCAATTAAGGCAGGTGCGACGGGTTATGTATTAAAAGAGCGGGATGACTCTGAGGTATTGTTGGCGATTCGTAGTATTTTGCGCGGTGGCGCACCGATTGATCCTTTTATTGCTCGAGAGATTCTTAGCCAAATTGCAGTTCAAGAAAACACGCAAGATAAAAGTGGACAGCAGGGAGCTTTACCTGCGGATATGGAAGCTTTAACCAATCGTGAAAAGGAAATTTTGGATTTGGTTGCACAAGGTTTAAGTAACCGAGAAATCTCGGAACAATTATTTGTGTCACGCTATACAGTAGAAAGTCATATTAAGCATATTTATCGAAAACTTTCTGTTTCAAAGAGGACGAAAGCTGTAAGTGCAGCGAGAACTTTAGGGATTATATGACCACATTGATTCTGCGGATTTGTTGTATGTTTGCATTGGTTTGCATTCATATGCAGGCTTACGCAGCATCATCTTATTATTCCATAGATGCACATTGCACCATTCAAGTACAATCTATTCAGTTTGTAAAAACGGATTCGATTCATCATATTCCTACATCGGGTTGGAAAGAGGTAGAGTTGCCCGATAATTGGGCTATGCATGAGCCAAATTATAATGGTGGTGCTTGGTATAAAATACTTTGGAAACCTGATTGTTCTTCAGGCACCATCAGTGAATCTTTTACGTTTTCGATAGAATATATTAATTCCGCGGGTGCGGTTTATTTTAATCGTAATGTACTTTGGCGTGATAAAAATTTAGTTGAACCCTTATCGAAAAGCTGGAATATGCCGAGATATTGGATATTAACGCCTTCTAGTTTTAAAGCTGGAGAAAATGAATTTTTAATTTATGTGAATGGTTATGCCTTTCAAAAAGCAGGACTTGGTGGAATTTCTTTCAATAATGTACAAGCAGCGTATGATCAACATCAGCAGCAGATGTGGAATAGGCGAACTTTATTTGAAATCAATATCATCATTTCATTGGTACTAGGTCTGTTATGTTTTTCAATATGGATTTTTAGGCGTACAGAAACAACCTTTGCATGGTTCGCACTCAGTTGCATACTTTGGGTTTTGTTTATTTCAAATATTTTGGTGACAGAAACTAAACCATTCCCTAATAATGTGATTTCTGCACAAGCCAATCTCAGTTTTTTTATTCTTTATATGGTGTGCTTTTGTACCTATTTGCTTCGATTTATTCGTGTTGAGTTGCCACGTTTAGAGCGCTGTATTTGGGCTTTTACTTTTATCGTATTAATTATTATTTTTTTTACACCACTACAATGGATAACTCCTGTCTTTATTAATATTTTCATCCTCTATATTTTATTATTTTTAGCAACTTATCTTTATTTAGGTTACGTGACATTTAGAACTAAAAAAAGAGAGTATATATTTTTGTTGCTGTGTCTTACAGGTATTTTTATTTGTGCATTATTTGATAGCTTACTTTTAGGTTCGGATTTGCATAAAAATATAAAACCACTTTCGCCTTACACCTCTCCAATCATTACGGTCTTTGTTGTGCTTATTTTAGGGGTGAAATTGGCCAGAAATACACGTCGTGTAGAGAAGTTTAATGTAAGACTAGAAGAAAAAGTACATCAGGTCAGTCAAGACTTATATGCCAGTATGAATGAGAAACATAAGCTTGAATTGGAGAATGTTCGTTTACAAGAGCGAATTCATCTTTCACATGATTTACATGATGGGCTGGGTTCATCTTTGGTGCGTTCTATGATTATTGTGGATCAGGCAGAACACAATATGACCAATCAGCAATTTTTATCTATTTTAAAGTTGTTGCGGGATGATTTAAGACAAATCATTGATAGTGGGTCAAGTCTTGAATCACGCGTTCCCGAAAATCCAATTTTATGGGTGGCACCAGTTCGTCACCGTTTTAGCCAGCTTATGGATGAATTGGACATAGAGTCGAAATGGTCTTTTCCGCAAAACTGGGGTTATGTGCCGAATGCTTTACAGTGTTTAACCCTTATTCGAGTTTTGGAAGAAAGTCTGACCAATATTGTGAAACATAGTCAGGCGAAACATGTCTTTGTTTCTATGGTATTTCCGTATGAACGCCAACTGATTTTAACCATTGAGGATGATGGTGTTGGTTTTGATGTGAAGAGTAATTTTCAAAATGGGATGAGCATTGGAATTCGAAGTATGAAAATGCGTTTAGAACGTGTCGGGGCAGAGTTACAGGTCAGCTCTGAAAAAGGTAGAACTGTGGTTCAAGCACTATTAGAAATTAGAGAAGAGAAATAATGAGCAAAGGCATTCAAAACGAAATTGAATGCCTTTGTAATTTTAACTTATTCTTCAGCAGGTGGAAGTAGCATTAGAATTGAATCATTCATCAGTTGAGCGAAATCTTCTAAAATTTCGTCATGATTAAAGTGTTGATCAAATGCCAATACTTGACCGTCTGCAATTTGCTTTAATAGAGAGCTAGTGTCTTCAGAAATACAAAGTTGCTCGCCATTCGCCCAGAATAATAAGGTTTGGTCCTGTTCGGCGTACAATAAACGTGATGCAGGTTCAAGCAAAATTTCATAACCTGTATCTAAAATTTCACGTAAGTCATCTGCTTCAATTTCATCAGGCTCAGGAATATTGTCTGGATACTTGGGTTCTGACATTAAGCTGATAATGGCATTATCCAGTTCAGATGAATTCTGTAAGCGTTCGAGTAACAGGGTTTTTAAATAATCCAATTCTGATTTGGTGATTTGCCCAATAGGATTAGGTTGTTGTCTTTCAATATCAATCAATGGATTTTTTAGGAAAGTATTATCAGCAAATTTATCACTAACACGATCCATCACATCTGCCATGTTTGGCATACGGAAACCAAATGAGAAGGTAAGGCAGTCATCTTCCGCGACACCGTAATGCGATAGTCCAGGTGGGACATAGAGTAAATCGCCAGGTGCGAGCACTTCATCAAAATCAACCTGCATTTCAGGCAGTAGCTTTAATGGTTGACCTGCAACAAATTCGGTATTGGCATCACACATTTGTCCAAGTTGCCAACGACGATGCCCATAACCTTGCACAAGGAATACATCATAAAAGTCAAAGTGCTTTCCAACTGAGCCGCCTTTAGGTGCATAGGACACCATGATGTCATCGCGGCGCCATTGTGGAATAAATGGAAACTTTTTCCATAATTCAGCCAAATCAAAAGAGTAATGATCGACGGCTTGAACCAGTAAGGTCCAAAGTTTCGGCATCTTTTGGAAATCACCTTTAATTAAAGGTGAAGATTTTACTGTCCACTGATTTGGGTCTTTATCTTTTTGCTTAATTAAACGTGCTGTCACATGCTCTTCTAAAGCCAGTTCCATCACATCATTCGGTTCTAAGATGTTAATGATCTCAGGTAAAGCATTACGTACAAGTAAAGGTTTCTTTTGCCAGTATTCGCGAAGAAACTGTTCAGCGGTGATGCCGCCTAGAATATCTAAAGGTTGGGACATAAATTACAGCCTAAATTAAGGAACTAAAATATTTAATTGACGGAGAATTTGGCACAATTGAATCATGGGCATACCCATGAGAGTCGTTTGGTCGTGTCCAATCATCTGTTCGAATAAACTAATACCCAAACTCTCACATTTAAAGCTACCCGCGCAATATAGCGGTTGCTCTATCGCGACATAACGTTCAATTTCAGCCAAACTCAGTTTTCTAAATTTAACTTTGTAGTGTTCTACCAGTGTTTGTTCAAACCCAGTTGAATGTTGTTGTACGCTCAGTGCGGTACTGAAATAGACGATTTTGTCAGAATTGGCTTGTAACTGACGAATGGCTTTATCTGCCGAGAGCGGTTTGCCAATAAAAATATCTGGGGCACCTTCACGCCAAGCCACCTGATCTGAACCAATGACAATGGAGTCAGGATGTTTTTGTGCAATAGCATTGGCTTTTTCAAAGGCTAAACGACGAGCCAAATCATCTGCATGTAATTCACCACGCGGTGATTCATCAATATCTGGTACAACACAATCATATTGAATCTTTAAGCGATCCATTAAATCTTTGCGTGTCTGACTGCTTGAAGCCAGAATGATTTGGGTATTCATCAGATGGCATAATCCATTAATACATTCAGTGGAACATAAGAAAGAACGGCTTGATGGCAGGCATGGATTTTAACAGGAGGTGCTTGACCCGCCTGATAAGCTTCAACCCAACGTGTCACACAAATACACCAGAAATCGCCAGGTTGTAAACCAGGAAAACCAACTTCGGGTAAAGGCGTAATTAAGTCATTGCCAACTTTCTGTGAAAAATTTAGAAACTCTGAAGTCATTTGTACACACATGGTGTGCTGCCCTAAATCGGTCGTTGCAGTATGGCAAAATCCATTGCGGAAATAACCCGTAATCGGGTCAAAACAACAACTGGCTAAGGGTTCGCCAAATACATTTAAGCGGTTAATTTTAGGATCTGGATGAAATGACATAGCAGTGAATCAATTTGTGGCTTTTCAATATCATAATCAAAACTAACGCTTTCGGCAGCTTTTATACAAAAGAAGCTAACCTTTTTCTGCATAATCATTTAAAATCGTGCCGATTTTATATATTCAGAGAGCTATACATGAATTTTCAGCGTATGACTGACCTTGATTTAGCAGGTAAACGAGTTCTTATTCGTGAAGACTTAAACGTTCCTGTTAAAAATGGTGTGATTACCAGTGATGCACGTTTACGTGCTGCATTACCGACAATCAAAGCTGCATTAGATAAAGGTGCAGCAGTCATGGTGTATTCACATCTTGGTCGCCCTGTAGAAGGTGAGCCAAAAGCTGAACAATCATTAGCTCCTGTTGCAGCTTATTTAACAGAAGCATTGGGTCAAGACGTTCAGTTAATTACTGACTATCTTGATGGCGTTGAAGTTCAAGCAGGTCAAGTGGTTCTGTTGGAAAACTGCCGTTTTAACCACGGTGAAAAGAAAAATAACCCTGAACTTGCACAAAAATATGCTGCGCTTTGCGATGTATTCGTGATGGATGCATTTGGTACTGCGCACCGTGCAGAAGCATCAACTGAAGGTGTTGCACGTTTAGCACCTGTTGCAGCAGCAGGACCGCTTCTTGCAGCTGAACTTGATGCATTAGGTCGTGCACTACAAACCCCTGAAAAGCCAATGGTTGCAATTGTTGCAGGTTCTAAGGTATCGACTAAACTTGATGTTTTAACGTCATTGTCAGATATCTGTGATCAATTGATTGTCGGTGGTGGTATTGCCAATACATTCTTGGCGGCAGCAGGTTATAACGTAGGTAAATCATTGTGTGAAAATGATTTAATCGACACTGCGAAAGCGATTGCTGCAAAAGTATCTGTACCACTTCCAACTGATGTTGTTGTTGCTGATGCTAGCGAAATCAATTTTGATGATTTCCTAGGCTCCTTGGCTGCTGCAAAAGCTGTTGTGAAAAAAGTTGAAGATGTGACTGACAATGACATGATTTTGGACGTGGGTCCAGAAACAGCACAAGCGTTTGCAGACATTTTAAAAACTTCAAAAACCATTCTTTGGAACGGTCCAGTAGGCGTGTTTGAAGTTGATCAATTTGGTGAAGGCACGAAAACACTTTCTCTTGCGATTGCTGAATCTGAAGGTTTCTCAATTGCAGGTGGTGGTGATACTTTAGCTGCGATCGACAAATACGAAGTGGCTGACAAAATTGGTTATATCTCAACGGGTGGCGGTGCATTCCTTGAATTTGTTGAAGGTAAAACACTTCCAGCAGTAGCGGTTCTTTTAGAGCGCGCTTAAAAAATCATCGAATGAGATGAAATAAATGAAAAGGTTGACTCTGGTCAGCCTTTTTTATTGCATTCATCTTTAGGTCATCAAACTGTAATATCTTTGAAATAAAATCACGCCTATTAAATCACCTGTTGTAGGAATAATGTGATGAACCTAAAATTAACACTTGTTGCTTTATTAATCGCACCATTGGCTTTAACTGCTTGTGCAAAAAAAGATGAAGCACCGAAAACAGATGCAGCAGTAGAAGAAAAAGTTACTCCAGAGCAACAAGCTGCAATCGATTCATTAGATAAGCCGGTTATGGACGAAAAGAATACAGATGTGCCTGCAGAAGTTGCCAATGCAGATGCAGATGCTGCGACTCCTGCAACAGAAGCTGAAGCTTCACAGGCTGCTGCTCAATAAATTATCGTATTTTCTGTGAAGGTCCCTGCAATTGCAGGGATTTTTTTTAAATTGTGTTATTTGTTGCTGAATTGAAACCTTTGAGCATGTAGAATATGTCGCATTACCTGGGAGGACATTATGGCTCTTATTTCATTGCGCCAGCTCTTGGATCACGCCGGCGAACATGCTTACGGCGTACCAGCATTCAACGTAAACAACTTAGAACAAATGCGCGCAATCATGCTTGCAGCAGATGCGACAAACTCACCTGTTATCGTACAAGCATCAGCGGGTGCGCGTAAATATGCAGGTGCTCCATTCTTACGTCACCTTATTTTGGCTGCAATTGAAGAATGGCCACATATTCCAGTGGTAATGCACCAAGACCATGGTACAGATCCAGACGTATGCCAACGTTCAATTCAATTGGGCTTCTCATCAGTAATGATGGATGGTTCATTGGGTGCAGACGGTAAAACACCAACGACTTATGAATATAACGTTGATGTAACACGTCGCACAGTACAAATGGCGCATGCGTGCGGTGTTTCTGTTGAAGGTGAAATCGGTTGTTTGGGTAGCCTTGAAACAGGTATGGCGGGTGAAGAAGATGGTGTGGGCGCAGAAGGTGTTCTCGATCATTCTCAACTTTTAACTTCAGTTGAAGAAGCACGTCAGTTTGTTGCAGATACCAATGTAGATGCACTTGCAATTGCGGTGGGTACTTCACATGGTGCGTACAAATTTACGCGTCCACCTACAGGCGATATTTTGGCAATTGACCGCATTAAAGAAATTCATGCGGCACTTCCAAATACGCATCTTGTAATGCATGGTTCAAGCTCTGTGCCACAAGAATGGTTGGCTGTAATTAACCAGTATGGCGGCGACATCAAAGAAACTTATGGTGTTCCTGTTGAGCAATTGGTTGAAGCAATCAAACACGGTGTTCGTAAAATCAACATCGATACAGATTTACGTTTAGCATCTACGGGTGCAATGCGCCGTATGATGGCAGAACAACCAAGCGAATTTGACCCTCGTAAATTCTTCGCAAAAACTGTTGATGCAATGAAGCAGATCTGTGTTGATCGTTACGAAGCATTTGGTACTGCGGGCAATGCCGACAAGATTCGTCCAATTTCTTTAGAGAAAATGGTTGAACGTTATAAATAATCGCTCCACAAATTATTTATAAATTTAAGCCCACATAAATTATGTGGGCTTTTTTATATGATTGGCGGGAAAATGGGGAAGGTGTTTAATGGAACTGATCCTTGCGGCAGCACTTTGCAGCGTATTGGTATCTATACTACTTAAAGTTTGTAAGGCTAAAGGTTTGAATCACATGCATATGATTTGCTGGAATTATGCCATCGCCAGTCTTTTATGTTTCTATTGGTTTAAACCTGATTTGAGCCATGTTTCTCCAAGCAATACACCATGGTGGCTTATTCTCAGTCTAGGCATATTATTACCGAGTGTATTTTTATGCTTATCTAAGTCATTACAAACGGCAGGTATTGTCAAAACTGAAGTTGCACAACGTCTTTCAGTGGTTTTGTCACTTACGGCAGCCTATTTTATCTTTAATGAGCAGTTTAGCTCACTCAAACTTATTGGGATTGGTTTAGGTATTACAGCAGTCTTATGTATTATTTATTCACATCGTAGCAATCATGCTCAAGCGAGTTCTAGTTCCTCTGGTATGTTCTATTTGGCAAGTGTCTGGGTGGGGTATGCCTTGGTGGATATTTTACTGAAATACACTACAGGGCTGGGTGTGCAATTTTCTGTTGCTTTAAACTTAATGTTTATCTGTGCCTTTATATTTTCACTGTTATATGTCGTATTAACGACAAAACAAATTGGGTCAGCCACAAATATTTTATTTGGTTTATGTTTGGGGGTGCTTAATTTTGCCAATATCGCGCTATACGTTAAAGCACACATGTTGCTTAAAGATAGCCCCGCACTGGTATTTGCAGGGATGAATATTTTAGTGGTGTTGTTGGGGGTATTGAGTGGTGTTATTTTCTTTAAAGAAAAACTGAAAACCAGTACCAGCTTAGGACTGGGCTTAGGGATTATGAGTGTGCTTTGTTTAGCCTATGCCATGACTGTTTCATAGAGGTAGCAACCCACGTTATTGGAAAACGGAATAAGTCAGTTTTTTCCGCAACACCCAGAAGTAAGCCAGTGTGATGACATTCTGGGCAGCGTGGTTTATGTAAAGTAGACTGTGCATAAGCATAAAAATAGATATGTTGACAGTGTTTACATTCAAATTTGATTGGAAGCTTTACAAATAAAGACATTGCTGACCTCTGATTAGGTAGAATCTATATCTTAATTAAGCAAGATTCGTTCCTTTAGAGAAAAAAGGGACAAATGAATTGTCCCTAATCATTGCAATAAAACCGTTACAGCTTGGTGAAAACTTCTTCTTTTTTTAGACGAGACTTTGGTAGTTTGGCATTAAAGTCAGTTTCACTGCGATAACCCAGTGTTAATAGCACAGAGGGAATTAAGCCTTTTTCTGTAAGTTGTAACTCTTTAGTTAATAATTCCTCATCAAAACCACCAATAGGGGTAGCATCAATATGCTCAATCCCTGCTGCAAGTAAAATTTGACCGAGTGCGATAAAGGTTTGATTTTCAGCCCAACGTTGAATATCACCTTTTTCATTACGGTAATAATCGACATAGCCTGTACGACTGTCCTTTTGACCTTGTTTGGCAGTAGCGTCTTTGAAACGACCACTTACATCATCTTGTGCCAATAAATTTTCTAAATGTTCTTCAGTAATATCTGCTTTGGTGCAAAACAAAATGGTATGTGATGAATCTAATACCTTTGGTGCATTGTAGGCATATTTGCCCACCAAAGCTTTGGCGATGCGTTCTTTGGCTGCTTGGTTATCGGCAATAAAGAAATGCCAAGGTTGAATATTTATTGAAGAAGGCGTTAAACGTAAAATTTCAAGGAGGTGTTCAAATTGCTCTTGTGGAATTTTCTTGGAAGGATCGTAAGCCTTAGTGGTATAACGAGTTTTTGAAATGTTCAAAAGATCCATGAAAATCACTCCGAGGTCAAATGGATGCTGTCATTAGCGGAATATTCACATTAATCGTTTCATTGGACAGATTCAAGCATCGTTCATATCTGTTCTATCAAAGCTTGTTCGATTATGAGATAAGCGCAGAATTATGCAGAATTATGCAGAATTATGCAGAATTATGCAGGATTAAGTGGTGAATACGATGATTAAATAGAAAATCAATATTGGTATTTTACGCTGGAAAACGATTTACTTCTCACATCATGCCATTTAAACCTAGCTCATCATGATGCCTGACACCATTAACCATTTTAAGCAAAGATTAAAAAGCCAACAGCAAATCGGACTTTGGGTCGGTTTAGCAGATGCCTATGCGACCGAAATTGTTGCAAACTCAGGTTGCGACTGGTTGCTGATAGATGGTGAACATGCCCCGAGTGATTTAAGAACCACATTATTACAACTGCAAAGTATGGCTGCCTATTCTTCACAAGCAGTGGTACGTCCACCCATTGGCAGTGTGCAATTAATTAAGCAATTATTGGATATTGGAGCACAAACCCTATTAATTCCCATGGTGGAAACCGTTGAACAGGCAGAGCTTATGGTAAAAGCGGTACGCTATCCACCAGAAGGAATTCGTGGCGTAGGGGCAGCATTGGCTCGAGCAACGCGTTGGAACAGTATTCCTGATTATTATGCAAATGCACATGAACAAATTTGTTTGCTGATTCAAATTGAGTCAGTACAAGGCTTAAGTCATTTAGATGATATTCTTAAAGTCGAAGGGATTGATGGCATCTTTATTGGGGCGGTCGATTTATCTGCAACGATGGGTTATCAAGGTGATCCAAACCATCCTGTGGTTCAGAAAGCTGTCATCTCAGCAATACAGAAAATACGTGCAGCAGGAAAAGCGGCAGGGATTTTATCCACTACAGATGAAGTCACGCAGAAATACATCGAATTAGGAACTGAGTTTGTTGCTGTTGGTGTGGATACTAGTGTGTTAATGAATGGATTAAGAGCATTGTTGGCGAAGTATAAAAAGAGCAGTGAGAAAATGCGGGTAGAAGGTGGCTATTAATTCTGAGGATGTATCGTAAAAATGGTGCTTAAGTCAGGCACAGAAAAGTAAAAGTCGGAATGCTTAGTAGCTAAACGTACTTAACTTTAATATTAAGTCCTGTTGTTTTGGATCAACAACCAAAATTTGTGCTGAATCTTCTCTCCAATCACCCAAGACAATGCGCTTTTTACCCTCTTGTTCATGAATGGCCGCACGATGGGTATGTCCATGAATTAATATATCTACATTCGCCAAAGCCTGAGTAACCGCTTGAGGGTTGACATCCATCACTTCATAGCTTTTAAACTGCTGAGCAGCATGACTTTTCTTTCGGAAGCCATTAGCCAGTTTGGTACGGAAACTGAGCGGGGTTTTTCGCAAAAAGCCAAGGACTAGAGGATTGCGAATCACTTTTTTAAAGCGTTGGTAGCCAATGTCATCGGTACATAAGGCATCGCCATGTTCAAGTCTAAACTTAAGTTGGTTAATTTCTAAGACATGGCAGTCGGGTAACAAAATACCCTGAAACTGATCGAGAAATTTTTGACCTAAGGCGAAATCACGATTACCCACTTGGAAATAGACTTGATTGCCTGCGGTGTGAAAATCTTGTAAAGCCGTAACGATTTCATCTAACCACGGGGCAGTATAGTCATCACCAATCCAAGCATTGAACCAATCACCTAAAATATAGAGCTGGGTTTGCTTAAATTGATATTCTTTAAGCAAAGCGAAAAACCCTCGAACAAGTCGAGGGTGATCGGGTGACAAATGTAAATCCGATATAAACAGATAGGTCACGCTATTGTCCTTTAAATAATCCCTCCTAACCTCCCTTTACTAAGGGAGGAAGTCCCTCTTTTTTAAAGAGGGATTTAGGGAGATTAATTACTCAGAAATGATTTTTGCAGATTCAATTACAACGTTTTCTAAAGGAACATCTGCATGGTAACCACGGTTACCAGTACGTACGTTTTTGATTGCGTCTACAATATCTAGACCTTCAGTAACTTTACCAAATACTGCATAACCCCAACCTTGTGCTGTTTTACCAGTATGGTTAAGGAAAGAGTTATTTTTCACGTTAATGAAGAACTGAGCAGATGCAGAGTGAGGTGCTTGAGTACGCGCCATTGCAATCGTACCAGCATCATTGCTCAAACCGTTGTCCGCTTCGTTCTCAATTGAGTCACGCGTTGCTTTTTCTTTGAAGTTTTCGTCCATGCCGCCACCTTGGATCATGAAACCATCAATCACGCGGTGGAAAATTACGCCGTCATAGAAACCGTCACGAACATATTCTAAAAAGTTAGCAACTGTTTTAGGTGCTTTTTCAGCGTTAAGCTCTAGAACAATACGACCTTTATTGGTGTTTAATTCGACTTGAGGAAAACTCATTGTGTAATCTCCTTAACATGGACATAAAAGCCATGGGTTTTTGGTTGAGAGAAGCATAAGCAAACTGTAAACTACAAGGCAAGTAAAAACGTACATTTCTTTGTTAAAAATACTGAAATTGCGTTTAAAATATCCTGTTTTTTATTTTTAGAAGTGATCTATCTACTATGAAGCCAAATGATGTTGTTGCATCTCTGCCAAATAACCCGACACCAAGTAATCATGCCTCTGTCGATGCTGCGCAGCAAGAACAACAGCCTGGCTTGGATTTTGTACGTCAGGTCATTACTGACGATTTATCATCTGGGCGTACACAAACCGTTGTAACGCGTTTCCCGCCAGAGCCGAATGGTTATTTGCATATTGGTCATGTAAAAGCGATTTGCCTAAATTTTGGTATTGCACAAGAATTTGATGGTTATTGTAATCTTCGTTTTGATGATACGAACCCTGATGCCGAAGAACAAGAATATGTTGATGGTATTGCCAACGATGTAAAATGGTTAGGTTTTGAGTGGAAAGATGAACCACGTTATGCGTCGGGTTATTTTGATCAGTTATATGCATGGGCTGTGCAATTGATTGAACAAGGTGATGCTTATGTGGATTTGCAAACGCCTGAAGAAATTAAATTAAATCGTGGCAGCTTTGTTGAGCCGGGTAAAAACTCTCCTTACCGTGATGCTACAGTTGCAGAGAACCTTGAGCGTTTTGAAAAAATGCGTAATGGTGAAACGAAAGAAGGTGAAGCGGTTTTACGTGCCAAAATCGACATGACATCTCCAAATGTTCATATGCGTGATCCAATTCTTTACCGTGTTTTGCATTCTGAGCACCATCAAACGGGCGACAAATGGAAAATGTATCCAATGTATGACTACGCTCATCCATTGTCTGATGCAATTGAAGGCATTACTCACTCTTTATGTACATTGGAATTCCAAGATCACCGTCCATTCTATGACTGGGTGATTGAGAAAGTGCATTCAGCCGCAGTTCCACGTCAGTACGAATCTAGCCGTTTAAACATTGATTACACCATTACTTCAAAGCGTAAATTGCGTAAATTGGTTGAAGGCGGTTATGTCAATGGTTGGGATGATCCTCGTATGCCAACAGTCGTGGGTATGCGTCGTCGTGGGTTTACACCTGAAGGCTTACGTGATTTCTGTAAGCGTGTAGGTGTGACTAAGACCGATGGTATTGTAGATGTTGCAATGCTTGAGTTCTGTATCCGTCAATCGCTGGAAAATGCGGCTGGTCGTGGTATGGCAGTCTTGAATCCACTAAAAGTCACTTTAACGAATTTACCTGAAGCTTTGGACTTGGTGCATGCACGTCATCCAAACGTAGATATGGGTGAGCGCGTTATTCCGTTAACGTCTGAAATCTATATTGATCGTAAAGATTTTGAAGAAATTCCACCGAAAGGCTTCAAACGTTTAGTTCCAGAGGGTGAAGTGCGTTTACGCCATGCTTATGTGATCAAGTGTGATGAAGTGGTTAAGGATGAAAACGGTGAAGTGGTTGAACTAAAATGTTCAATTGATCCTGAAACTTTAGGTAAGAACCCTGAAGGTCGTAAAGTGAAAGGTGTCATTCATTGGGTATCGGCAAGCAAAGGTATTCCTGCTGAGGTGCGCATTTATGACCGTTTGTTTACCGAAGCGGCGCCAGATGCAACCGATGATTTCTTGGCCCATCTAAACCCAGAATCGTTACAAGTGGTACAAGCAGTGATTGAGCCAGCGTTGGCACAAGCAGAACCTGAACAACGTTTCCAATTTGAACGTGAGGGTTACTTTGTTGCAGATCGTTATGACCATACTGCTGAAAAGCCAGTGTTTAACCGTATTTTAGATTTAAAAGACAGTTTTAAACCAGGTAAATAAAGCCTGATTTGAATTGAAAAAAGCCCCTGTACTTCAAGTTAAGGGGCTTTTTTCATGTCTTTTCATTCAAAATAGAATCGTAAAAGGGATCAAATCAACGATTTTTATGGTCTTGATCTTTGAAAAATAAATAAGTTTGTCTCTGCATTTTGGCTTTATCACGCAGCTTCTTTTTAATGTAAAGCGCAAGTGCAAAGCACGTTGTGGTAATCGTAAGCAACATACTATTCATATAGCTCATGATTGAGCTGACATAACCAATCGTGGTTAATCGGTTCATCATCCGAATAACTTGAGGGCTGCTTTCTACCCCAGTAATTGCCCAAGTGCAGAGATGCTCGCAATTGTTCATAATCAGGTGATAGTGGTTTTCTTTCATCCGTGAGCGCATACGACGTACGACGTTGCGACCTGAATATTTAGGATGTTGATATTGCACGACATCAATTTTTTTACCATGACAGAATTCTGCCAGAGTCGTAATTTCAATCGGTCTTTTTTTATAGAAGTGGGCAAAACCTGAATAATGGATAACACGTCCACGCCCAATATAAATTCCATGATGCGAGTAGGCGAAGTGTTTTACCACCAGATGTGCCCCAATAGGAAACTGTTTTTTCTGTTGATGCATTGCTACACTAAACGAATAAACTACAGCTGTATATTAGCATGTAGTTTACTTGGAATGATGAAGATAAGTGAATAGTTGAATGTGAATGCTACAAAAAGCAATAAAATAAAAACAAGAGGCTAAAGAGTGTTTGAGGGTATGTATACAAGATTCAGGCAAAAGATTCAGCTTAGCGCCATACTTCTATTCAGTTTGTTGTCGATACAATCAGAAGCACACGTCAAAAGTTATACGCACGAATATAATGATCTCAATTTTACAGTAGTTGAAGTCCATGATTTATCCAAGCTACGCTTGTTTCTAAATCAACAGGAGAGTAAAACACCCATTAATTATTTCGCCAATATACCCATGCAACTCGGACAATGTGAGCAAATGCTGTTTGCAATGAATGCGGGCATGTTTCATCACACGTTCCATCCTGTAGGTTTATATATTGCAAATAACAAAAAGTTATTTCCACTGAATCTGCATCGTGGATGGGGGAATTTTTATTTACAGCCCAATGGTGTATTGGCATGGAACAGTAAACAGGCGATCATTTTAAATAGTCCGCAATATACCAAGAAGAAATTCAAAGCGGATTATGCAACGCAGTCAGGGCCGATGCTGGTGTCTAATCGGCGGATCAATCCAATTTTCATGGCAGAAAGTGCATCTTTGAGAATACGTAACGCCGTGGGGATCAAAGATCAAGTGCTGTATTTTGTGCTGACTGAGCAAGCTGTAAGTTTTTATGCTTTAGCAAGTTTTATGCAACAGAAGTTAAAGTTAGAACAGGCTCTATATCTGGATGGCTCAATTTCAGCGATGTATCTGGCGGAGAAGGATATCAATACTCAGAGTAGTCCATTTGGACCAATGTTCGCCTATATTGAAGATCAGTCTTGTAGCTAGAAAATTTTGAAGTTGAAAATAAAAAAGCATTGGTTAAACCAATGCTTCTTAATGACGAAATCGACATCACTGTAATGGTGAGCGGGTGATTTCATTGAGCTCTTTGCGGCTATACCCACGAGAGGCTAGGACACGTTTAATACCAATGATGACATCATCATCTGTGGCTTGAGCAAGAGCCTTTAACAGTTGTTCATCTGTTTTACATGAGCAATCATTTTCGACGCATGCGATTTGATTCTTGTGCTCATTCAACTGCTGAGGTGCAGTAAACAATTTTTGCCAAAAACTCATAGAGCCTTCATTCATGAATAACATAGAACGAAATATAGCCAATTTTATAAATAATGCAAGATGGTCTAAGTGATAAAAGCAGCAGTTGAACACGCAAAATTTCAATCATAATGGCAAGATTTAACGGTTTTATGACAGGTCTAAATGTATGGTGAAATTAACTACTTTATTTCAAATAAAAATCCTCAAGTTATTGTTTTAAATGACTTGAGGATATGATGTCTCAGTAAAATTAATTTTTACAATTTTTCGAGTAACACACCTGATTCTACATGATGTGTATAAGGGAATTGGTCAAACAAGGCAAATTGAGTCACTTTGTGGGTTTGAGCCAGTTTCTTTAAATTGTCATGTAAAGTGTCTGGGTTGCATGAAATATAGATAATTCGTTCAAAGCGCTGTAATAATTTGAGCGTTTCATCATCAATACCAGCACGAGGTGGATCAACAAACACAGTATCAAAATCATAACTGCTGATATCAATTTGTGCTTCTTGTAAGCGTCTAAATTCACGTTCGCCATTGTAGGCTTGGGTAAATTCTTCAGCAGAAAGTCGCGCTACTTGAATATTATCAATCTGATTTTGTTCAATATTCCATTGCGCTGCGTAGACAGACGATTTTGCTAATTCTGTTGCGAGCACACGATTAAAGCGAGTAGACAGTGGTAAGGTAAAGTTGCCATTACCACAATACAGTTCTAATAAGTCTTTTGAAGATTCTTTTGCAGCATCACACGCCCATTCCAACATTTTTTGGCAGACTTGAGCATTCGGTTGGGTAAAGCTGCTTTCAATTTGCTTGTACTGATATTTACGCTCGGAAACTTGTAGTTCTTCGACCACAAATTCATCAGACAGCGCAACCTTTTGACCACGACTACGGCCAATAATTTTAATATTTAGTTTTTCTGCAAGCTGTTTGGCTAATGCTTGCCACTGTTCGTCAAGTGGGCAGCGATAAATCAGTGAAACAAGCATTTCACCTTTTAGGGTAGCAAGGAAGTGAACTTCAAATAAACGTTTTGATAGAGCATCGTGACTTTTTAGTTCAGCCAAAAGCACAGGCATCAGTTGATTAATGCTGGCATCGGCAATTGGGAATTCATCTATACGAATCACTTGTTTTTGTTGTTGTTCATCGCGCTCAAACATCGCATAGAACATATCGTTATCTGTATGCCAAATACGAAATTCTGCGCGCATACGAAAATGTTGTTCTGGAGATGCAAATACAGAAAGTGAAGGGGGATTGAATTCGGCAAATTGTGCAGAAATACGTTCAACTTTGGCATCAAGTTGTTGCTGATAAGATGAAGTCATATGCAGTCAAAAATAATAAAACGTAGAAAACAGGGATGGTAACAAAGTTTGCAGAAGAAGACTAAGCGAATTCGGCAACTCTATATGAAAATATAGAAAACTGAGTTAATCAAAGATGAAAATAAGGATGCTGATGCTCCCCTAAATAAAAAGAAACCAAGCCATTAGACTAGTAATGGCTTGGTAAGGGAAAGATAACCCTTGAACAGGATGCTTTTAAACCTTAGTTCAAAGTCATTAAGCTTGCATTACCACCAGCAGCGGCAGTGTTAATACTGATTGCACGTTCAATCACAAGACGTTCAACAGGAATGTTTTGTTCCGCAGGCTGTAAATGGGTGATACCCACAATAGCACCTGCACGTTGAGCGATCGTCGCTTGTAACTCTAGTACTTGAGTGGTTGTACCGTGGTGCAGAACTGCATCAAAATCACCCGTTGCAATGCTTTGGATTACTTTGAATTGTTGAGCAACAGCTTTAGGCATAGAAGACATATGTTTTAATGCAAATACATTGTCTGCAAGCACAGCAGCTTGGCTACCCACTGCAAAAATTGCATTTAATTGAACCAATTGGTCTTGTTCTTGCTCTGCAAGAGACAATACACAGTGACGTGCAACAATCGTATATTGGTTGCTTTCACCTGTAGGGCCGTTCAGTTCATACACTTGACCAGAAGCAAGCGCAGGGACTTCAGGCAATTTCACTTGTGGGAATTGCTGTTTAACCCATGCACAGAACTGTTCATGTACTTCATTTTTCGGTGCAGCTTGTAATACTTTACCTACTGCAAATGGTGTACTCAACTGTTTCGCGCTGCATTCTTGCATTAAGCGATACATGTAAAGAGGGCCACCCGCTTTTGGACCAGTACCAGACAAGCCTTCACCACCAAAAGGTTGTACGCCAACAACAGCACCAACGATGTTGCGGTTGATATACAAGTTACCGACTTCTGAGTGATGAATTACAGTGTTGATGGTTTCATCAATACGTGTATGTAAACCCATGGTTAAGCCATAGCCTTTCGCATTGATTTGATCCACTACAGCTTTCACATTACCTTGTGGGTAACGGATGATGTGTAATACAGGACCAAAGACTTCACGCTCAAGGTCGTTTAAGTTCGGTAATTCAATCAACGTTGGCGGAATGAATGTACCTTGCGTCAAGCTTGCATCAGCATCTTTGTTATGCATGAACTGATGAACCGCATAACCTTTACCACGCATTTTTTGAATGTGGTTTTGGATGTTGGTTTGTGCTTCAGCATCAATCACTGGACCAATGTCAGTTTTTAGCAATGCAGGATTACCTACAGTTAACTGTTTCATGGCGCCTTTCAACATACGAATTACGCTTTCAGCATTGTCTTCTTGTACGCATAAAATACGTAAAGCAGAACAACGTTGGCCAGCACTGTCATAAGCCGAGTTCACAACATCTAAAATCACTTGTTCAGTTAATGCAGATGAATCCACGATCATGGCATTTTGACCACCAGTTTCCGCAATTAACGGAATAGGTTGACCATTTGTACCTAAGCGTTTCGCAACTGTTTTCTGAAGAATTTTCGCAACTTCAGTAGAACCTGTGAACATGATGCCTTGAATACGTGGGTCTGCACTGAGTTGTGCGCCAACAGTTTCACCGCGACCAGGAATTAATTGTACAACAGCTTCTGGAACACCTGCTTCCCAAAGCATTTGGATTGCTAGAGCAGCAATAAGCGGCGTTTGTTCAGCAGGTTTTGCAATTACGGTGTTACCCGCAACAAGTGCAGCAGAAATTTGACCACTGAAGATTGCAAGCGGGAAGTTCCATGGGCTAATACACAATACGGTGCCTAATGACTCAATTTGTGCATTTGCAGCCAAGTTAATGCTTTGTGCAGCGTAGTAACGGAGGAAATCTACAGCTTCACGTACTTCAGCAATGGCATTGGCATATGTTTTACCACTTTCACGGCATAACAAAACCATAAGCTCTTGAATGCGGCTTTCCATAATGTCGGCAGCACGGTTTAAACATGCAGCACGTTCATTTTTAGGCGTATTGATCCAAGCAGCTTGTGCATTTGCAGCATTAGCCAGTGCAAGGTTCACGTGTTCAGCAGATGCTTCTTTTACGTTACCCACTTGATCTGTATGAACAGCAGGGTTAATTACAGCGACTTCTGCAGCCGCAGTAATTTCAGCTAAATCAGGACCCATTGATTGAGCTGCCCATTGCTGAGACATTAAGTTTTGAACTGTGGTGTCTAAACTCAATAATTCGCTGTCATTGGCTAAGTCAACACCTGAAGAGTTTTGACGCAATGCACCGTATAAATTCTGTGGTAATGGAATAGCAGGGTGTTTTAAGCCAACCGCTTGTTCTTGTTTTGCAGACGTTAAGATTGTTTCGCGTGGATTTTCAATCAGGTCTTGAATCTGCAAGGTTTTATCGGCAATACGGTTTACAAATGATGTATTTGCACCATTTTCTAGTAAGCGACGTACTAAGTAAGCCAATAAAGTTTCATGCGTACCGACTGGTGCGTAAATACGGCAAGGAACGTCTAATTTCTTTTCAGATTTTGGACCAACGACTTGCTCGTATAAAGGCTCACCCATGCCGTGTAAGCATTGGAATTCGTACTGACCTGCAAAATATTGTTCAGGTTTTGCCAATTCGTAAATGGTGGCAACAGTTTGCGCATTATGTGTCGCAAATTGTGGATAAATTTGCTCAGGTGCAGCCAATAATTTTTTTGCACAAGCAATGTAAGACAAGTCAGTATGTACTTTACGCGTAAATACAGGGTAGTCGGTCATGCCTTCAATTTGTGCTTTCTTGATTTCGCTGTCCCAATAAGCACCTTTCACCAAGCGGATCATTAGGCGCTTGTTGCTACGCTTAGCAAGATCAACAATATAGTCTACAACGTAGAAGCAACGCTTTTGGTATGCTTGAATGACAAAGCCAATACCTTTCCAATCCGCCAATTCTGGTTCGAAGCAAAGACGCTCTAAAAGCTCAAGAGAAAGCTCTAAACGGTCAGATTCTTCAGCATCAATGTTTAAACCAATGTTGTAGCCTTTAGCTAAACGTGCTAATTCCAAAACTTTGCTATAAAGTTCGTTATGTACACGTTCAGTTTGCGAACGCTGGTAACGTGGATGTAAAGCAGAAAGCTTAATTGAGATACCTGGGCCGCTATAAACGTCTTTATCTGTAGAGGCTTGACCAATGGCATGAATTGCATTGGTGTAGTCATTGAAATAACGTTCTGCATCGTGATCTGTTAATGCAGCTTCACCCAACATGTCGTATGAATAACGGAAACCTTTATCTTCAAGACGCTCAGCGTTACTTAATGCTTCTTTAATGGTTTCGCCAGTAACGAACTGTTCGCCCATCATACGCATAGCAACGTCTACTGCTTTACGAATTACGCCACGACCACTACGTGCAATTAAGCCCGTAAGCATACTAGAAAGGCTGGCTTGCTTAGGCGTTTCCATCAGCATACCTGTTAACATTAAGCCCCACGCAGCGGCATTAACGAACATCAGGTTACTTTGACCGACATGGTCTTTCCAGTTGCCTTGGTTAATTTTGTCACGGATGAGTAAATCACGTGTGGCAGTATCAGGAATACGTAATAACGCTTCAGCAAGACACATGAGCGCAATACCTTCTTGAGAAGATAAAGAGAACTCTTGTAATAAACCTTGTACAATACCTGCTTTACCCGCAGAACTTTTACGTTCACGTAAAGTGTGTGCAAGGTTAAACGCTAAGTCTTGAATACGCGTATTCAATTCATCTGAAATTTTGCTATGCTCAAGTAGATTTTCAACACATTCAGATTCGGCACGGCGCCAAGCAGTGTTTATCTCTGTTTCATAAGCAGTCTTTTCTTTGAAAAGCGTAATATAGTCTTGATGAGGCTTTGTTCCATCAATTGGGGAGATGATCGTATTCATGCCAACTTCCTGTGACTGAAAAGATTGAGTTAAGCAAATTGCCGTATATAATTAATGATCACAGAAATAAACCCGAATAACTCACTATAGTTTCCTTTATTTTTAGAGATTAATTCAGATGTCTAGCCAAATCTTATCGCTTGATCGAACGGATATTAAAATTTTAGATATTCTGCAAAACGATGGTCGAATATCGAATATTAAATTGGCAGAAGAAGTGAACTTGTCACCAACGGCAGTATTGGCAAGGGTACAGAAGCTCAGTAAAGATGGGTTTATTCTTGGTTATGAAGCCAAGTTAAACGCTGCGATGTTGAATTCAAATTTTGTGGTCTTTGTAGAGATTTTACTCGATAAAACCACACCAAATGTATTAGATGAGTTCTGCGAGGCAGTGATGCAGTATCCAGAAATTGTTGAATGTCACATGACCAGTGGTGGATTTGATTTTGTTATAAAGATCCGCTGCGCCAGTATGGAAGAGTTTCGTAAAATATCAGGGCAGGTGCTTTGGCAGTTACCCGGTATTAAAGAAACCCGAAGCTATCCTGTTATGGAAGTCATTAAAGAAAGTGCAAAGTTGAACCTGAAAATTAAAAAGAGCAGATAAAAATAAAGGGGCATTTAGCCCCTTTATTTTTTAACTGTACGAAGAATTATTTATTCTTCAATTCAGCCATCTCACGTTTGTAAAAAGCATCTGCTTGTTCAAAACGGTCAATCACTTCTTTCTCTGGCGCTTTACCAAGAAGGCTCACAACAATAATGCTGATGAACGATAGAATGAAGCCCGGAATAATTTCATACAAGCCAGTATAACCCATCGTATTTTTCCATACGATCACGGTAATTGCACCGACAAGAATACCCACGATTGCACCATTCAGTGTCATACGCTTCCAGAACAAAGACAAGATAATCAATGGACCAAATGCAGCACCGAAACCAGCCCAAGCATAAGCCACCAAACCTAAAACTTTACTGTCTGGGTTTTGAGCAAGAGTAATCGCAAGGATAGAAATACTGATAACCATCAAACGACCAACCCAAACCAATTCTTTTTGCGTTGCATTTTTACGGATAAATGCTTTGTACAAATCTTCAGTTAAGGTACTTGAGCAAACTAGAAGCTGACAGCTTAAAGTACTCATAACAGCTGAAAGAATTGCAGCAAGGATAATACCAGCCACCCATGGATTAAATAAAATTTTATTCAATTCCATAAAAATTGTTTCAGGGTTCTGAGAAACAACGGCTGCGAGTTCTGGGTGCTGTTGGAAGTAAGCAATACCAATAAAGCCTGTACCTACTGCACCACCAAGACATAAAATCATCCAAGCCATACCAATACGACGTGCAGCTGGAATCGTCTTCACAGAATCGGCTGCCATAAAGCGTACAAGGATATGTGGTTGACCAAAATAGCCTAAGCCCCATGCCATTGATGATAGAATCGCAACGGTACTCAGCCCTTCAAGCATATTCCACGCTTGTGGACGAGCAGCTTCAAGCAATACACCAAACTGTTGACTATGGTTATCAATAGAAAGATAAGCAATCATTGGCATTAACAACAAGGCAAAAATCATTAAGCCTGCTTGGAATGTATCCGTCCAGCTTACTGCAAGGAAACCACCAATACATACATATGAAATTGTTGCGAGTGCACCAATCCAAAGGGCAGTAGAGTAGTTCCATCCGAACAAGCTTTCGAATAAACGTGCGCCAGCAACCATGCCCGAAGCACAGTAAATAGCAAAGAAGATTAAAATAACGAATGCTGAAATAATACGTAATACACGCTTTTTATCACCAAAACGACCAGTGAAAAAATCTGGTAAGGTCAGTGCATTATTCTGAAATTCAGTGTGAACACGTAAACGTCCTGCCACTAAAAGCCAGTTTAGCCATGCGCCGATAATTAGACCAATAGCAATCCACGCTTCAGAGAGACCAGAGAGGTAAATTGCTCCTGGTAAACCCATGAGCAACCAGCCGCTCATGTCTGATGCACCTGCAGAAAGTGCAGTTACAACGCTTCCAAGACTACGTCCACCCAAAATGTAGTCAGAGAAATCTGAAGTTGCCTTATAGGCATATAGGCCAATACCGACCATTGCGATAATGTAAAAAATAAAGGTGATTAATGTAGGGTTCACTTGACTCATATGCCCATCCTTTGTACTAAAACCATCAATCCAAGATGATTTTTTGAGCTGCAATAGCGAGGAGGTGATTCAATCATAAAAGCAAAATTACTTACTGTTACATTTCTAGGGTGTTTATAGTCATTTTGTGTAGCGAAATGTAATTTTAGTTACAAAACTAAAAATGACAAAAAATTAGACTGAGAATATGTAAAATGGCTTTTTTTAAAGAATGAATGCTTTGAAAAGATGATTATTCACCATATTTGATGATAATTTAGCCTATATAGATGGAATTTCTTCAAAAAAATGATTCTGTTTACATAAAACAACAATAAGTTTTATCTTTATTTGCAAGAAATATTAGTTAGATAGCTTTAATTGACTTCTTCTTTTGCAGCAATCAAGCCATGAAACTTAAAAATTAAGCTTTTTTAGAGCAATTTTGATATTGCTATATTTTTCAATTAAATTTTGCCAAGTTTGATTTTACTCTTCTATATTCTACATTTGTATAGTTATTCTCTAGTTTTCCAATGATTTTTTTACTTCAAAATAGTGAAGAGACTGGGAGGGTAAAAGTACCCGTCCTATTTCCATTTATAGAGGTAAAAAATTAGAGTGAACACAATATTTGCATGGTGCGAATATAGCGCATTGATGGTCTAAGTGAATAAAAACTAGCGATTAAATCTTGCCGAACGAAAGACTTAAGTATTTGCACTATATAATAGTCATTCAAAAGGTTGGTGGGGTGTGCTGAGATGCTGAACAAGCTTAAAGATGTATTTAAAAGTTCTAAAGTGAAAGAGGAGGAAGCTTACCTGTTGGAACATGCGATTCAGTTTGATCAACAGCAGGGCTATATAGTAGATGGAATCGTTCTAAATCAGGAGCTGGCTGAACGGCTAGAATACTTCTCAAATCGTCGCTTAAATAAGTTTGATGATCTGCAAGCACTTTATTACGCAGCCATGTTAATTAATGAAAAGATTGATTTGGAAATTACACAACAGAGATTTGTCGCACGTTTAGGCAATACTGAAGAGAATTTACGCCAATTTAAGAATATCGTAAAAAAACTGAATGATTACTATCGCAGTTTTATTCGAGAGAAATAAACTTAGAACTTAAAAAGTAAAACCTATATATCAAACATGTCATTCATTAATGTAGTCGCATCATACAGCGCAATCGCTGTGTTAGATTCAGTCACGATATAACTGCATAAAAATTTTATGTACTTTTAGCTGCATGATAAGATTGTAACTCAGTGACTTATCTCTAAAAAGCGATCTACATGTTCCAACAAGAAATTGCTCAACTCAATCTGTCTAAGTTGAAAGCAGGTGACAAACGCTGGATCGGACAACTACAAGGTTCAGCTGCTGCACTATTATTTAAAGAAATCTCAAAACAACATCAGCAACTTTTTATCCTTGTTGCACGGAATAGTCAGCACTTAGCACAGTTGGAAAGTGAGCTTGAGTTTTATGGGCTAAAGCCAACAATTTTTCCCGATTGGGAAATTTTGCCTTATGACCGCCTATCTCCTCATCAAGATATCGTTTCGGAACGTCTAGCTATTTTGTCCAACATGCCACAGCAAGGGGTATTGTTGGTTTCTGCCTCAACGTTAGCACAACGTGTTGCACCAACTTCTTGGGTGTTGGGAGAGCATTTTGATATTCAGATTGGACAAAAATTTGATATTGAAAAGCAAAAACTGCGCTTGATTCAGGCAGGCTATCATCTGGTTGATACGGTATATGATCATGGTGAATTTGCTGTGCGTGGCAGTATTATGGATATTTTCGCATCGGGGCAAAATTCACCAATACGTATTGACCTTTTTGATGATGAAATTGACACGCTTAAATTCTTTGATCCTGAAACACAGCGTACTACGCAAAATTTAGAAAAATTTAGTGTACTTCCAGCCAAGGAGTTTCCACTTAAAGAAGCACGCTCTTTATTCAGAGATCGTTATGCAGAAAGTTTCCCAACGGCAAATCCAAAAAAGAATCCAATTTACCAAGATGTACTAGAGGGTATTGCCTCGCCAGGTCTTGAGTTTTATTTACCGCTTTTTTTTGAAAAGTCCTTGATGCAAAGCCAAAGTACACTTATGGCGTACTTACCACAGAATGGCATTGTCATTACAGATAATGGGTTGGATGAGGGGATATCCAGTTTTTGGAAAGAAGTACTTCGACGTTATGAAGACCGTCGGCATAATGTTGATCATCCGATCTTGCCACCCGAAGAATTATTTCTTTCGCCAAACGTTGTTTTGGAACAATTAAATAAATTTGCTCGTGTTATTGCATCTGCTGAAGCGGTAGAAGAACGCGCTGGAGCGATCAATTTAGATACTGAAACGCCACCACGTTTAGCGGTTGACCCTAAGCAAGAAAAACCATTTGCTGCTGTAAAGCAATATTTAGATGCAGTGAATCATCCAGTTTTACTCGTTGCAGAAAGTGCAGGTCGACGTGAAACTTTAAAAGATGCCTTGCGACCTTTTTTAGGTGATATTCCAAGTGTCGAAAGCTTTGCTGATTTCCAGCAATCCTTACAAGCAATTGCAATTACCAACGCACCGCTTGACCGTGGTCTGGTCGTTCGAGGGCAATTGAGTGTAATTTCAGAAAACCAGCTCTATGAACATCGCGTAGTACAGCGCCGCCGTAAGCGTCAGCAGGAAGTTTCAGAAGAGTTTCTGATTAAAAGTTTGACTGAACTGAGTATTGGCGCACCAGTCGTACATATAGACTATGGGGTTGGGCGTTATGCAGGTTTAATCACGCTGAGTATTGATGATCAGGAGCATGAATTTTTGCAACTTGATTATGCCGATGCAGCTAAAGTGTATGTCCCTGTAACGAATCTGCATTTAATCAGCAGATATAGTGGTGGTGATCCTGACTTAGCCCCATTGCATAAACTGGGTACAGATGCTTGGAATAAAGCAAAACGCAAAGCTTTAGAGCAAATTCATGATGTTGCCGCAGAATTACTCCACATACAGGCAAGACGTCAATCGAAACCAGGCATCAGTTTTGAGTTAGATCATAGCTTGTATATGCAATTTGCGAGTGGATTTGCATATGAAGAAACTCTAGATCAAGCCAATGCCATTGAAGCAACGCTGCATGATATGCAATTGGCCAAGCCTATGGACCGTCTGGTTTGTGGTGATGTCGGTTTTGGTAAAACTGAAGTGGCTATGCGTGCGGCCTTTTTAGCAGTTCAAAACAATAAACAAGTCGCTGTGTTGGTTCCGACCACCTTGTTGGCTCAGCAACACTTTGAGTCATTTAAAGACCGTTTTGCAGATTGGCCAATTCGTATTGAAGTGTTATCCCGTTTTGGTTCAAGCAAAACTCATCTCAAGATCATCGAAGATTTGGCTGAGGGTAAAGTTGATATTGTGGTGGGTACTCACAAGATTCTGCAAGAGAATGTCCAGTTTAAGAATCTGGGTTTAATGATTGTAGATGAAGAACATCGTTTTGGTGTACGTGACAAAGAGCGAATCAAAGCGATGCGCGCTGATGTGGACATGCTGACACTGACAGCAACGCCAATTCCACGTACTTTGAATATGGCATTTAGCGGGATGCGTGATTTATCGATTATTGCGACTCCACCTGCGCGTCGGTTAGCTGTAAAAACATTTGTACAAGAACATACATCAGAGTCGGTAAAAGAAGCGATTTTGCGTGAACTGCTTCGTGGCGGGCAAGTTTACTTCTTGCATAATGAAGTTGAGACCATAGAAAGGGCGGCAGAAAGTCTCCGCGAGCTTGTACCTGAAGCACGCGTTGCAGTTGCGCATGGGCAAATGCGAGAACGTGAACTCGAACAAGTCATGCAACAGTTCTATCATAAAGAATATAATGTTCTAGTTTGTTCAACCATTATTGAAACGGGGATTGATGTCCCGAATGCCAATACAATTTTAATTGAACGTGCCGATAAGTTGGGTTTGGCACAGTTACATCAATTACGTGGACGTGTTGGACGTTCGCATCACCAAGCCTATGCTTATCTGTTAGTGCCTTCTATTAAAGGACTGAAAGGTGATGCGGAAAAACGACTCGATGCCATTCAGCGTGCCGCAACATTAGGTGCTGGCTTCATGTTGGCAACAGAAGATCTTGAAATCCGTGGGGCTGGTGAATTACTTGGTGAGCAGCAAAGTGGCTCTATGCAAGCGATTGGGTATAGCTTGTATATGGAAATGCTCGAAAAGGCGACCAAAGCAATTCAGAAGGGCAAAACGCCAAACTTTGATGCACCATTGTCATTAACGGCTGAAATCAATCTACATATGCCTGCATTAATTCCAGATGATTATTTGGGAGATGTACATCAACGACTTCTTTTTTATAAGCGCATTAGTAATACAGATCAGCAAGAAAAACTCGATAATATTCGTATGGAATTGATTGATCGTTTTGGTATTCCACCACAACCAGTGAAGCAATTGTTTGCTGTACATCAATTGCGCCTTAAAGCCGAACATCTTGGTATTACTAAAATAGATATTAATACCAATGGAGGCTATATCGAATTTTCACAAGATACACCCGTGCAGGCGATGAGTATCATTAGTATGATGCAAAAACATCCGACTTTCTTTCGCATGGAAGGAGGTCAGCGCCTAAAAGTCATGGTGATGTTGGAGGATTTTCAAAAAAGAATCCAATTTATTAATGAGTTACTTGAGAGTTTGATTAAAGAGTTAAATTAGTCTCTAGAGCGTACTTCTTTGGCTTGACTTTCTAAAAGTAAGATTGGAATGATAGCCAAAGAAGCAATTGATTTATTTAGAAAAATTATTAAAGTGTTAAATGTGATCAATATCATATAAAATAGTGATTTATTTGCAATGAAACACCTTTTATAGAATACTCAGCTCTAGTTTGATGTGATAGTATTAACCATCATTCTAATTTTGCATCATTTATAAAGATATGTTTAGTTTGCATCCACAACTTGCTCAAGATACATTTTTTGTAGGCGATTTTCCGCTTTCTACATGTCGTTTAATGAATGATATGCAGTTTCCTTGGCTTATTCTTATTCCGCGTGTACCTGGCGTAACTGAGCTGTATGAATTGAGTCAGGCAGATCAAGAGCAATTCTTACGTGAATCAAGTTGGTTATCTAGTCAGCTTGCACGTGTATTCCGTGCTGATAAAATGAATGTTGCAGCATTGGGTAACATGGTTCCTCAGTTGCATTTCCATCATGTGGTTCGTTATCAAAATGACGTGGCTTGGCCTAAACCAGTTTGGGGCACACCAGCAGTTCCATATACGAATGAAGTTCTTGCGCATATGCGTCAAACATTAATGCTTGCTCTACGTGGTCAAGGTGAGATGCCATTTGACTGGCGCATGGATTGATCCCAGAAAACCATTTGTTTATGGATGAATTGATTAGTTTCGGGTTCTGGAGTAGGTAGTGCTATCATTAAGCAATTGGATAGATAGAGACCCTAAGCATTTTGAATATCTTCATCGTGTGATGGGATATGCAATGCTATCTCTACTTTTAGTTGTTTATCACTACACATCCCCAGAAACCAAATATCAAATTTATGTACCCATTCTGCTTGGAATTGTGGCATTAATTCTTCCTAAACTTTCGAATTGGTTGGATTTTAAGTTTGGTTATCATACCAAGCGCAATACACTATTTGCGATAGATGTTGTCATCATTGCGATTATGTTGTCGGCTGTACATCTAAGTTTGGTGCTGACGTTCACTGCAATCTTTGCAATTTTATTTTCCTCTATTAATACCAAAGTTTCCTTTTTCTCAGCCATGCTCACGTGTGTGTTTGGTGTTGCTGTCTTTTATTTTGGTAATATTTTTATTTTTGGATTTGGTGAGTATTTCGAACATACATCATCAGAGCTAACGGTTCTTTCATTTTTATGTTTAATCACCTATTTTGGTGTTGGAATTATCTATCAAAGCCGTCGTATTCGTTATATCCATACCAAGCGTGAATATTATTATAATCAGATGAATCGCTATATGGAGTTCGCAAACCAACTCAGTCGTTATGCGCCATTGCAGCTTTGGCAATCGATTATGAAAGGAGAGTCGGAAGCCAAAATTGAATATAAGCGTAAAAAAATGACAGTTTTTTTTTCCGACATTCAAGGTTTCACTGAGCTATCTGAAACATTAATTCCAGATGATCTTGCTTACTTGCTCAATGATTATTTAAGTCACATGACTGAAATTGCCAAGCAATATGAAGGCACTGTCGATAAATTCATGGGCGATGCTATTTTAATTTTCTTTGGTGATCCAAATACACAAGGTGTAGAGCAAGATGCGAAAACCTGTGTAGAAATGGCAATGGTCATGCGTCAGCAAATGAAGTTGCTTCGTGAACGTTGGATTAAAATGGGTTATCCACCGTTGCATATTCGCATGGGAATCAGTACGGGATATTGCCACGTTGGGAATTATGGTGCTGCACATCGTATGGCCTATACAATTGTAGGTCGTGATGCGAATTTGGCAGCCCGCTTACAAAGTGCAGCAGCAGTTGATGAAATTTTAATTTCTGATGACACCTATAACCTTATTAAAAATGATTATCTGTGTGCGCCTAAATCGCCAATTTATTTGAAAGGGATTCAGGGTCCTGTGAGAACTTGGCAGGTGATGGAGAAGTATACTTCTCAAAAAACGGATTATCAGCGTTGGTTTGATTATGAATACAAGGGTTTTCACTTATTGTTAAACTTGGATGAAGTGCAAAACTTTGAGTATCCTGAGCTGATCACTGTGTTAGATAAAATGATTAAGCGTATTCAAACTCAGCAAAGATTAACCAACTCACAAGGTATTGTGAAGTTAAAACTTGAAGATGAAGTGATTCAGCCTATCGAAAATACGCATACTCATTAAATTAAAATAATACTAAATTGATGTCTTTTTTAAAGTAATCAATTGAATAATAAAAAACCACGCATTTGCGTGGTTTTTTACATAAGAAAGGATCAGTGATTTTCTGAAGCATGGTTGATGGTGTATTTAGGAATCTCAATTTCTAAATCTTCATCAACAATTTCAACTTGGCATGACAAGCGTGAGTCCGGTTCTAAGCCCCAAGCACGGTCTAGCAAGTCAGCTTCAACATCATTCATTTCTTCAAGACTATCAAAACCTTTACGAACAATAACGTGGCAAGTCGTACATGCACATGACATATCACAGGCATGTTCAATTCGGATATTGTTCTTGAGTAAGCTTTCACATAAGTTTGCATTTTGCTCAACTTCAAACTCAGCACCTTCTGGACAGAATTGCGCATGTGGAAGTACTTTAATACGTGGCATAATCTTTACCTTAATTAGTTTGAGTTTGACCAGTCTTCGAGTTTAGTGCCTTTTAATGCAGCATCAATATGTTGATTCATACGTAATGCAGCAAAATTATCACTGTGTATTTTAAGCTGTTCAATTGCTTGTTCAATTGCTTTGATATCTTCACCTTGTAGCTGAGTCTCTAGCTGAGTCTTTGCTGTATTTAGTAGGTCAAGCTGTTCGGTGCTTAGAAGATGCGTATCAACTTTCAAGGCTTGAATCAAAGCTTCAAGTTCACGTTGTGCTTCTACTTTGGTTTCTTGAAGATGACGAAGATTTTTGTCTTCTTCGGCATACTTAAAGCCATCAAGTAATAGTCGTTCGGTGTCTGATTCAGATAAGCCATATGATGGCTTAATATCAATTTGCGCATGTACACCAGAAGTGGTTTCTTTTGCAGCTACAGTGAGTAAACCATCTGCATCAACTTGGAAAGTTACTTCAATACGAGCTTGTCCTGCTGTCATTGGTGGAATACCGTGCAGTACAAAACGACCTAAGCTGCGGCAATGTTCAACCAAATCACGTTCACCTTGTACCACGTGAATCAACATCGCGGTTTGACCATCTTGATAGGTAGTAAATTCTTGGCGGCGTGCAACAGGAATTGCAGTATTTCGAGAAATCAGACGCTCAACTAAGCCACCCATGGTTTCTAAGCCAAGTGAAAGCGGGGTAACGTCTAACAGTAGTGAGCCATCAGTTGAGTTGCCAATTAATTGGTTGGCGGTAATAGATGCGCCAATTGCGACAACTTCATCGGGGTTGATGGTGCATAGTGGTTCTTGATTAAATACAGTCTGAACCGCCTTTTTCACCGCATAAGAGCGCGTCGAGCCACCAACTAAAACCACATTTTGAATGTCATTGAGTTCTAATTTGGCATCACGCATTACCCGCTTACAAACACTGATGGTTTTATCGAGTGCAACTTGAATAATCGATTCAAAGGTAGGGCGATCAAGTTGTAATGATTTATCAAGAAGTTTGAGTTCGACTTCATTTGCATCGGATAAGGCTTCTTTGGCTTTACGTGCGGCAACAATAAAATGTGCATATTCAGCATCATTGAGATGTTCAATGTTTAGTTGCTTTTTTGCCCATTTTACAATCAGACGATCAAGATCATCACCACCTAATGCGGTATGTCCACCGGTTGCTAAAACTTCGAATACGCCTTGTGAGAAACGAAGAATAGAAACGTCAAATGTACCACCACCCAGATCGTAAATCACATAGTTGCGATCAGTTGCCAAATTGGTTTCTTGGTCTAGGCCATAAGCAACGGCAGCTGCTGTTGGTTCATTCAATAGGCGTAGAACACTTAAACCAGCCAATTGAGCGGCATCACGCGTTGCTTGGCGTTGAGCTTCATCAAAATAAGCAGGAACAGTGATAACAGCACCATTAACTGGATTTTTTAGACTTTCTTCAGCACGGTCTTTCAGTTGTTTTAAAATTTCTGCGGAAATTTCAACAGGAGTTTTACGACCTTGTGCAGTTTCAAATGCTGGCATTTGATGATCTTCACCCACAAGGATGTAAGGGTGTTGAAATTTGATGTCGGCTTTAGAGCGCCCCATAAAGCGTTTAACAGAAACAATTGTATTTTTAGGGTCTGCTGTAATAAACGGTTTTGCATCATCGCCATAATGGGCCTGATGCGGGGTGTAGTGAACGATTGAAGGAAGTAACACTCGACCTTGTGCATCGTTAAGAACTTTGGCTTTTCCTGAAAGCACAGTTGCGACTAAAGAGTGAGTTGTACCTAGGTCAATTCCAATCGCGATACGGTGTTCATGAGGCGCACTTGATTGCCCCGGTTCTGCAATTTGCAAGAGTGCCATGCGTTACATCCTTTGAGCAGCAAAATTTAAAATATTAGAAATCATCATCGAGATCGAAACTATCATCATCCAAGAAACGATCTTCGGCTCTGTCTATGTCAAGCATGACTTTTTGAAAGAAACGTAATTTTCTAACTGTGTCACGTGCTTCAGACCAATCTTCATCGATGTAATCGATTTTGAACTCACGAACTAAACCATCAATCCATTGAGAAACTTCTTTTTTAAGTGAGCTGAGATCTTCAGTTGAAGATGCTTCATCAAGTTGCTCACGTATTTCTAATGCAGATTGAAGGAATTCAAAATCACTAATCGACTGATCTAAATGGTGATCTTGTTTTTTGAGCGCTAACAAGTAACCAGCACGGCTATCTACATGAGATAAAACCTTGAATGCTTGATTGATTTCACTTGATTTAATCAAGGCTTGATCTTTATCTTCAGCTTTATCAGGGTGATATTGTTGCTGCAGTTTTAAAAATTCACTTTTTAAACTTGCTAAATCAATATCGAGCGCTACTGGGAGGTTAAACAACTCAAAATGATTCATGGAAGATGGGATCCGCAATAATTTCATGTAAATAAATAGAATTAAAACAGTGTAAAGACACTGTTTTAACGAAGAAGGTGATAGGGGGGTTAAACAGTGAAAGATTCACCGCAACCACATTCACCTTTTTTATTCGGGTTGTTAAATTCGAAGCCTTCATTCAGACCATTTTTAACATAGTCCATTTCCATACCATCGAGATAGACTAGGCTTTTTGGATCTACAAAGACTTTAACACCGAACTGTACAAACATTTCATCATGTGTATCAACTTCATCAACGAATTCGAGTACATATGCTAAGCCTGAACAGCCAGAAGTTTTCACGCCAACGCGAATACCTTCACCCTTACCGCGATTTTTTAAGTAATTGCTGATATGAGTTGCAGCATTTTCAGTTAAATTGATCATGAAAACTCCGTTATTCTTTCACTGATTTTGAAACAATTAAGCTTTAGTTTGCTTGTTGCGATAGTCTTCAACAGCAGCTTTAATTGCATCTTCTGCAAGTACAGAGCAGTGAACTTTTACAGGTGGAAGAGCAAGCTCAGTTGCAATATCAATGTTCTTGATTGCTTGGGCTTGGTCTAAGGTTTTACCTTTTAACCATTCAGTCACTAAAGAACTTGATGCAATTGCAGAACCGCAACCATAAGTTTTAAAGCGAGCTTCTTCAATTACACCTTCGTCGTTAACTTGGATCTGAAGGCGCATAACATCGCCACAAGCTGGCGCGCCAACCATACCAGTACCAACATTTTCAGCGTTTTTATCCAAAACACCAACATTACGAGGGTTTTCGTAATGATCAATTACTTTTTCACTATATGCCATGATGCTTCTCCAAACCTCGGGGTCAGCGTTAATATTAATATGGGGTTAAATTCGGTTTAATCAATGAGATCATACAAGATGACCTCATTGAAAGGAGGGAATTAGTGTTCAGCCCATTCGACTGTAGAAAGGTCAATACCTTCTTTATACATATCCCAAAGCGGAGAAAGTTCGCGTAACTTATCAACAGCAGCTCGGGTCACGCTTAACACATGATCAATATCTTCTTCTGTGGTGTATTTACCAAAGCTGAAGCGAATTGAACTGTGAGCCAACTCATCAGAAAGACCTAATGCACGAAGTACATAAGATGGTTCTAAAGTTGCAGATGTACATGCAGAACCCGAAGAAACCGCAGCATCTTTGAGGGACATCATTAACGATTCACCTTCAACAAAGTTGAAGCTAACGTTTAAATAGTTAGCAACGTTTTGAGTTGGGTGACCATTGAGGAATACTTGCTCAAGATCTTGTAAACCATTCCAAAGTTTGTCGCGCAATACACGTAAGCGGGTTTGTTCGGCAGTCAAGTTTTTGCCTGCAAGTTCAAATGCTTCACCCATACCTACGATTTGGTGTGTTGGTAAAGTACCAGAACGCATACCGCGCTCATGACCACCACCATGCATTTGTGCTTTTAAGCGTACACGTGGGCTACGACGAACAAACAACGCGCCGATGCCTTTAGGGCCATAAATTTTGTGAGCAGAGAAACTCATTAAATCTACTTTTAAAGTTGAAAGATCAATTTCAACTTTACCTGCAGCTTGAGCAGCATCAACGTGGAAGAAAATCTTGTTGGCACGGGTGATTTCACCAATAGCAGCAACATCAGTCACTGTACCAATTTCATTGTTCACCATCATGAGTGAAACAAGAATCGTGTCTGGACGAATAGCGGCTTGAACCATTTCAGGGGTAATTAAACCTGTTTGTGGTAATGGTTCAAGATAAGTAATCTCAAAACCTTCCGACTCTAATTCGCGGCAAGTATCTAAAATTGCTTTATGTTCGATTTTACTGGTGATGATATGCTTACCTTTAGAAGCATAAAATTGAGCTACACCTTTTAATGCTAGGTTGTCAGACTCAGTTGCACCAGAAGTCCACACGATTTCACGTGGGTCTGCTTTAATTAAATTCGCAACTTGTTCGCGCGCGTATTCAACTTTCTCTTCAGCTTGCCAGCCATATGCATGTGAGCGAGAAGCTGGGTTACCAAAAGTACCATCGAAAGTTAAACATTCCATCATGCGTTCTGCGACTTGAGGGTCTACAGGGGTGGTTGCTGCATAATCAAGATAAATCGGACGTTTCATTTCAAATACTACCTGTAACCGATAAAAGGGCTGAATCAAAAGATGCTGTGTTTTGACGAATAGCAACGGTTTGTACGTTGTCACGAGCTACAAGATCAGCAAGTGTGATTTTAGCGAGATAATCGGCAATGTGGTGAGAGAGTTCTTGCCATAAATCATGTGTTAAACACATTGCACCATTTTGACAGTTGCCTTTGTGGTCACAACGTGTTGCATCTACAGTTTCATTTACAGCTTCAATAATTTCTAACACAGTGATGTCTTCAGCGCTGCGAGCAAGGTGATAACCACCATTCGCACCACGAACACTAGAAACTAATCCGTGACGTTTTAACTTGGCAAAAAGCTGTTCAAGATATGCTACGGAAATAGTTTGGCGAGCTGCAATTTCGGCTAATGTGATCGTTTGTTCAGTAGGCTGCAAAGCTAGATCAAGTAGAGCAGTCACCGCGTAGCGACCGCGAGTTGTTAAGCGCATGATTCGATACACATGTTTAGACTAGATGTGTAGATTCTATGAATCCTGACTAAAATAGTCAAGTTTTTTTAAGACCAATTCTTTTCTTTTAATTAATAATAAAAATAGTGATTTATGAAAGCCAAATATTATACACAAATAAACCAATAAGGAGTACCGTGATTACAAAAAAAGCAATGTTAATGCGTTTTTGCTTTTGTTCTATTCGACGAATTCGATTCTTATATTGTTTTACTTCAACTTGAAGCGAGTTAATTTTAGAGCGTTGTTGATCAATCTTTTCTAAGAGTGGAGCAACGCGCTTATTAGATGATGTGATGTTTTCTTCGCCATCTATGGGCTCTAAAAACCATTGTTTCCAATCAGCGAGTACTTTCGGTGCGCTAAACAGTAGCACTAAATCGCGAAATTCATCTTTCAGTGTAATGTCACCATCTATACGCATAGTTTTAATGCTGCGTCTGTTGGCAAAGATAAATATCTTAATCAAATCCATGAGCGTCGTTCTAACATCTAGATCTACAGCTTTTTCAGGAGCTTTAGTGTCAAACAAAATACCATGTTCATTAAATTGTACATAAAAGTCGAAGTAAGGGACGTAGCTATTAATTTTAATTGCGATTTTTTGATCTACGAATTTTTTGGCTTGTAGTGCAACAACAGCATCACGCTTAATGACAAAAGTAAATATTGTTTCTAAAACAATCATGGATGTTGTTAGCAACAAATGTGGTTGATTTTGTCTTTGTTGCGAATCGCTCATAAAACCTAATCCTTGCGGGTAAAAAGTGTCCTATCTCATTGTATGTGTTTGAGGACTGAAATAAATTGCATATTAAACCTGCTTTGTAGAACAGTTTTGCAAATCGATCAAGTGCTAAGTTTGCTATGATGAGTCTATTTATATAAATACAGTGTTGAATGGGACATAAAATAGGCAGGAGTGGCTCAAATGAACAAAACGACAAAAATAGATGAAGAAGATCTCGGAATTCATACGGAAACAGAGAATAAAACAGCCCTAAGACCGCGTTCTAAGTCGAGTTTGGATTTTCGGAAATATACAAAGCAAATTTGGTTGGCTGGATTAGGTGCATTTTCACGTGCGGAAGAAGAGGGAAACAAATTATTTGACTCTTTGGTTAAAGTTGGAGAAGAACTTGAGTCAAAAACCACAGAAATTGCAGATCAGACGGTAGAGAAAGTCTCTGAAAAAGCCAAAGAATCTGTGGGGGATACCAAAGATAAGGTGGAAAAATTAATTGATCATAGTGTGCATCATTCGCTCAATCGAATTGGTTTAGTTACCGTGAAAGATATTCAGCATTTGGAAAATTTGATTTTACAGTTGCATGGCAAAATAGATGCTTTAATTTTAGAAAATGAACAATTGAAAGCAAAAATTGAAAAAAAGTGACAGATTTAGAGAGATTCCTATTTTTTCCAAGCGAATTTACGATTAAATTTGTAGAAAAGCTTAAGTGGAGTATTGCGTTCTCCCCTAAAGCATTGCTATAAAGGCGTTATGGTAATTTAAACTATATCCTTGAACCTTAAATAAACGATATTAGAGGACTTCATCTTCATGAATAAATCAGAATTAATTGATGCAATTGCAGAAAAAGGGGGATTGTCTAAGACTGATGCAGGTAAAGCCTTAGACGCGACAATTGCTTCAATCACAGAAGCGCTTAAAACAGGTGATACAGTGACACTTGTGGGCTTCGGTACTTTTAATGTAAAAGAACGTGCTGCACGTACAGGTCGTAATCCACAAACGGGTGCGACTCTTGAAATTAAAGCCAGCAAAGTTCCTAGCTTTAAAGCAGGTAAAGGTTTAAAAGATTCTGTAGCTTAATCTTTTAACAGATTACCAAACGCGCCTACTTGGCGCGTTTTTTATTAATAATGCTGATTTAATGGCTAAACGCATTCATTCATATCAGGTTTTCGGGTAAAATGCGGCACAAATAAAATATTGGAATACTTATGGAATCTTTTCGTAAAGTTATTAAGGGCTGGTTGGGCAAAGTTTTGCTCATTTTGTTTTTGACCCCTTTAGCACTTGTAGGTATTGAAGGATATTTTAGTAGTGGTAGTTCTAAAGACACTGCAAAAACAGTGAATGGGCAAGAAATCAGTAATAAAGAGTTGGAAAATGCGACGAAGTCGTATAGTCAGCAATATCTATCTTATGTAAATGGCGATGAAACATTGTTGAATCAGTCTTTTATTAAAGATAAAGCTTTGGAGTCATTGATTGCCCGTAATTTATTATTACAACAAGCAAAAAAATTGGGCATTTCATTGAGCGATGCTCAAATTGAGCAAATGATTGCACAACAGCCAAGCTTGCAAGAAAATGGCAAGTTTTCTGAAGCGCTTTATGCGAATTATTTAAAATCAGTGGGTTTAACGAGCCAGGCATTGATTGAAAATTTACGTCAAGATCATGCATTGAAAATGATGACATCAACGGTGCTGGATTATGCCTTGGTGAGTAAGGTTGATATTCAACAAATTGCGAATTTGCAAACTGAACAACGTACGATTCATTTGGCAAGCATCAAGCTTGATGAGTATAAAAAAGGCATTCAAGTTAGCCAGCAAGAAGTTTCTGATTATTATAACAAACATAAAAATGCATTCAGACAAGTTGCAAGTGTAGATGTTGATTTTGTCGTTTTAAGTCCAGCGAATGTACCTGCGGCAAATGTACAAATTTCAGATGCAGAATTACAACAAGCTTATGCAAAGTTTGTTGAAGCGCAGAAGTCTACAGTTAAGCCTTTAGTGAAGCATATTCTTATTACGGCTGATTCGCGCTCAGATGCTGAAGCGAAGAAATTAGCGGATAATGTAGCTGCTCAAATTAAAGCGGGTATGAGTTTTAGTGATGCTGCTCAAAAGTATTCAGATGATACTGACTCAAAATCAAAAGGTGGCGTCATTGCTGCCTATGATAAAGGGGTGTTTGGTGATGCATTTGATACGGCCGTTACATCATTAAAGTCAGGTCAAGTTTCTGCACCAGTGAAAACGCAATATGGTTATCACATTATTTCTGCTGAAGCACCTGCAATGAAATTACCGTCTTTTGAATCGGAAAAGCCGCGTTTAATTGCGGAAGTGCAAAAAGCGAAAACTGCCAATGCATTCTCTGATACCGTGAATAACTTGAATGAAATGGTGGTGGGCAGTGATGCACTTGATACCGTGGCTCAAGAAGTTAAAGGTGTACAAGTTCAATCAATTAAAGGTTTAACCTTAGGTATGCAGCATCCAGTTTTAAGTGAGGCAAATGTAAAAGCTAAACTATTTAATGACGATGTGAAAAATGGTGATCGTAATGCTTCAAGTAATATCCAATTAGCCAGTGGTGATGTTGTTTGGGTAAAAGTACGTGATTATCATGCAGCTGGTGAGCAAACTTTGGCTGAAGCAAGTGCACGTGTGAAAGCAACATTGATTGAAGTAAAAGCAACTGCTGCTGCAAAAGCGAAGATTCAAAAAGCATTGGAGGAGTTTAAAACTCAACCTGCTGCAACGGTTCTGGCTAAAAATCAATTAAGTTTTGAAGATGCAGGTGTGTTTACCCGCTCTCAAGGTTTAAAACGTCAAATTGAGCGCGCAGCATTTAGTGTGCCTGCACCTAAAGCTGGTATGTGGTCTGTAACAACAGCGTCTTTACCAAATGAGTTTGTTGTGGTTGCAATTTCTAATGTCAATAAGACTGCTGCAAGTGCTTTGACACCAGAACAGTTAACAGAATTGACGAAGCTTTATCAACAACTTCGTGGTCAGCAAGAGCTTGATGACTACACGCAATACTTAAAAAGCCAAGCGAAAATTAAATAAAATATAGTCATAAAAAAAACCAGCCTAGGCTGGTTTTTTTATGACGATTAAATTATGAAATTATTCAGTACGAACAATAATTTCATAGCCTGTATATTTACGGATATTAATTACACCTGTATCGAGCAGTAGGTATTGTCCTTTAATACCTTGCAGCTTGCCGCGAATGATTGGGGTTTTATCCAAATTGTGCGATTTAATCTTTTCTGGATAGTGCTCTACAGGATAGATAAACTCACGGGGTTGTTCATTCTCAAGTAATTCAACAGTTTCATTAAATTCAAGATTTTGACTAAATTCATCACGAATAGTTTGAATTTTAGGGGAAAATTCTTCAATCAATTGCTCACGCACTTCAAGTAAATTTAAAGGTTCAGCTTCACCTTTAAGAAGTTTACGCCAGTCGGTTTTATCGGCAACTTGAGTCCCAAACATAATTTCGAGTTGACCTGATAAACGACGAGAACCCACTTTCATAATCGGAAGGGCTTGAGTGGCACCTTGGTCCAACCAGCGTGTCGGCATTTGTCCCAGTCGAGTGATTCCGACTTTTAAAGCGCTAGAATTGGCTAAATAAACAATATGCGGTTGAAAACAGACTTCGTGAGCAAAACTATCTTCACGGCAAGTCCCGAGATGATAATGGCATGTCTCAGGTTTCATAATACACATGTCGCAAGATGCTTTGGTTTTAAAACATTTAAAACAATGCCCTTGAGAATAAGACTTCGGTGTTTTGCTGCCACAAGAAACACAGTAAATATTTCCAGTCCATTCCAACTCAATTTCTTGACCTAAACTGAATGGAAGCTCAATTTCTGCACGATCTAAGATAAATTTATATTCAACATTTGCCTTGCGAGTCTGTTGATCAGTTACACTAAGGTCTTTGAGACCTGCCTGCATTTTATGACAAATGCCTTGTAGTTCCATGAAAAGCTCACTCAAATAATAAGGATGCAGTTATGGCTGAACAGAATGTCATCACTTCTATGCTAGACGATTTATCTCAGGAACAGCCTATTCAAACTGCATTGTGTATTGGTCAAAATTTAGAACAATATGACCAGAATCAATCAATTCGTTGGACTTATTTTAACGTAACTGAGTTGCTAAGTCTGCCTTTTACTCAGCGTTATGATTTGGGATTTGTTGTATTAGATAATCTAGAGATGAGTGGTTTGTCGGATACAACCAAAGCACAATTTTTAGTGAAGCTACGCGATTTAATGGCGAAAAAATTGGTTGTGGTCACGAATGAGCAAGATCATAAATTAATGCGCTCGCTTGGTTTTACCCAACTCATTGAAAAGTCAGCACAGGATAATGATTTGGCCATTTGGCAATTCAACATTCTAAATTACAAACATGTCCCAGATTGGTTTAACTCTAAATATTGGGCGAATCCTGAAAATTGGAATAAATTTCGCTGGTAATTTTCCGTTTGGGGAACAATTGTAAAAATGAGTTTGTGCTTTTTTAAGTTTGAACAAACTCATTATTTATTTTGCCAATGAGCATTTTCATCTTTTATAATAAGCTGCTTTCCTTTTTTTGACATTTGTCACACATCTTCCCAATATGATGCCTTTATTTACTGATTCTTTGCAAAATCAGCCATTTTCTATTTTCCTAGAATATCTGCCGACTAAGCACGCACAACCTGTGCCATCGAGTATAGGTGGCTATCCAGTTATCATGACAATTGCTGATCGTGTGCGTACAGATGATGATCCAGAACCATTGGCAATTGCTCAAAATTATGCAGCTGAGATTCCGAAAATCTTACATTTTTCGGGTAAAGGGCGAGATATAGCAGATTTTAATGCATTTATTCGAGCGGCACAGGAACAAGGTTATTCGAATGTGTTGTTGCTGACGGGTGATAAATTAAAGCATCATCAAAATGGTCAGGAGATAAATTTTCCACGGACACGTTATTTAGAATCAGTGAATGCTGTAATGCAGTGCAAAAAGCTTGCACCTGAAATAAAAGTTGGAGTAGCACTAAATCCGTTTAAGTATGCAAAAGCTGAGCACGATGCGCAATATTATAAATTGGATAAAAAAGTGCGGGCAGGAGCTGACTATGTCGTAACTCAATTAGGGTTTGACTTGGATGCGTTAAAGGAAGCGAAGCAATATTTAGAAAACCAGCATTTACAGGTTGATTTGTTTGCGTGTGTGATGCCATTAACAGCAGCGCGTGCAGAATTTATGGTCAAACAGAAAGTTGCAGGAATTGTTTTGACGCCTCATCTTTTGCAGTTGCTGAAACAAGAACAGGGTAGAGATGCTGTCATTGCAGAACAGAATGTCTATGCACGTTGTGCTTTGCAGATTTTAATTTGCCGTTACTGGGGATTTGCTGGAGTGCACTTATCCGCCTGCCATAAGCCAGAAGAGCAACAAAAGTTAGAACAGGCTCTCGCGCGTTTTCAGGATTTTAGTTTTGATCAGTGCATACAGCTATGGCGTGAGCTGCATCAATTACAGTCGGGGGATGAGCTTAAACTTAAACCTGATGTGTTGCAAAAAAAAGTGTCTACAGAACAAGTGCTCAAGTATAAAAGTATGCAACTTATGCATGACTCCATGTTCGATTCCAAGATTGCGAGGAACTTAGGAAGCAAATTTTTTAATCCTAAGCATTGGTCAGGTCATTTTGCAAATAAACTGCTTATAAAATCAGAATATTTGTCTAAACATGGTGTGGTAGGCTGTGAAAGCTGTGGTCAGTGTCGCCTTGCAGATACTTTATATATCTGTCCTGAAACCTGTCCTAAAGGTTTGGCCAATGGCCCTTGTGGAGGCACAACTTTGGATCTTTGCGAATTTGGAGATCGAGAGTGTATTCACTCGGTAAAAGCGCGTTTAGCACAACAAGTGAATCAAGTGGGTATATTGAAAGAACGCCTGATTGATACAGTGCCGATAGAATCGCGTGGTACAAGTTCTTGGGTGAATTGGTTTAAGCCTAAATAAAAAACACGCCGAAGCGTGTTTTTTATAAAATTGGTGAGGATTAGAAGTTGTATTCCATGCCTGTACCAATCACAGTGCGTTTGTCATCTTCTTTAAGCCAATCACGTTTTTGTTGCGCTACGATGCCGTAGAAACGTGCTTGTTTGTTAATTTTGTAGTCTAAACCGATACCGTACTGATCAATTGTACGATCATCATAACCATCACGCGCGGTTTTAGCTGATTGATATTGTCCTTTTACAGCAAAAGGTGTGCTGCCGATTTTATAAGTTACTGCTGCAACCCAAGAGTCTTCTTGTAAGCCTTTGTAGTTAGCTAGAATTGCTTGATTGTTTGTATCTTTTTTACCAGTGTCATAAGCAGTTAAGTCATCTTTTGGTTCAGCATGTTGCCACAAGCCACCCAGTACAAGACCTTTTAGACCAACGGTGCTGAAATCATAAGAGCCAGTTACGCGGTAAGCATCAGAGTAAATATCTTTTAAGCTGTAAGCGTTGTATTTACCTTGAATGCCTGAGTTACCAGCAGCTGCTAACGCTAGACCTAAATCTTTATTTTCATAGTTAACAGAAGCTGAAACAGCATCGCCAAAGTTATTGCGAGTATCATCGTTACCTGTTGCACCTTTGGCTGGATCAGTAGAGCTTTCACCTTGTTGGAACATTACGTTGAATGATAAGCCAGCAAGTAATTTAGGGTCAGATTCAAAGCCAACGACATTGTTTGAACGTTCTTCACCATACATGGTGTTTGTGATATCTAAAATTGTGTGGTCATTGAAGATATCTTGATTATTGCCAGCAGCAGTTTTGAAGTAAGAGTCAAATTTACCTACTTTTAACGCACCAATACCATCACTTTTTAAGCCGATGAAGCGGTTACGAGCACTTAAGTCGGTATCAGAACCAGAACCATCAGTTGCGATTGCCCATTCAGCTAAATAGATTGCAGATAATTTTTCTGTTAGCTTTTCTTCCCCTTTAATACCAAAGCGAGAAGCATTAGAGTTGATTTCAGTCACATCACTCTTGCCATCAAAACTTTTGTTATCAACATTGTCGATCGATACATTTAGTTTACCGTACAATGTTGGCGCTGCCTGTGCTGCGTTTAAGCTTAAAGTGGTCACTGCTGCAGCAAGTAGCAATTTTTTCATTGAGATTTCTCCAAAACACGATTTTTATGGCAAGTGCCTACAAACTCTTATTTTCAGCGCGCTTCTGTACAATTCGTTACATAGCTCACCAACTTGCTATGCAGTATCTGCAAACTATGTGACAGCAAAGTGAAAACTAAATGACAGTTTGATGACGAGGCGTGATTGGATAACTCTCAGTTTTATTTTGATTTTTTACCGAATATAAAAAATGGAGCCGAATGGCTCCATTTGCTGTGTAGATAATCAAATTATGATTTTAATGCTGCTTTAATTTTTTCAGCTTGAGCTTTAATCTTTTCTTGATCACCCATTTGTGCAGCATGCTTGCCTAACTGATGTACATTGGTCGGAATAAGGTGAAAATGGATATGTGGAACAGTTTGTCCAGCCGCAGCCCCACTTAATTGCATTAAGATAATGCCATCCACGCCAAGTGCTTTTTCGATTGCGCGAGCAATTTTTTGTGTAACCTGAATGGTATAAGCAGCAGCTTCAGCTGGAAGATCGAGCAAGTTTACTGCTGGTGTTTTAGGAATGACTAGGGTGTGACCTTCAGCTTGCGGCATGATATCCATAAAAGCAAGAACCTGTTCATCTTCATACACTTTGATTGCAGGAAGCTCTCCACGAAGGATTCTTGCAAAAATATTTTGATCATCGTAAGCCATAATTATTCCTTTAACGGTCTCCATTTAGGGAGAAGCTTGGTGGTTATTTACAATTTAATTCTTTCTGACGTGCTTTGATTTCGTCAAGGCGTTGCTGTTCTTTATCTGAAAATTTAGGTTTGGTGGTATAGCAGTTGTCATTACCAAACTTTGCTTTTGCTTCAGGGTCTTTGAAACAGAAACCTTTAGATGCATAAATCACATCATGATCATTTTTGAGTTTTTGACACTCTTGCTCTGGCGTTGCAGCCATCGTATTTGCGCCAATAAAGGTTGATAGACCTGCAAGACAAGCAATAAGCAACTTACTCATAAGAGTTTCCTCATGGTTTGTAACAGTATATGTTTAATACCTTATTACAATATTGGGTTTAATTTGTCATCTTCAATGGCAATAAATTACTCTAACGTAATTTTGTCCAACATGATAGGTAAAAGTTATATATATCAATGGTTTTATAAAATTAAATTGATAATAAAGATTTAACTTATTTTACTTTAATTGTTATTGTGTCTAGTCGAACGTTATGCTGGACTTTTTTGAATTTGTTGTGGGGGAATGACATGATTGAAAATTTTTATAAATATCTTGGGGCTTTACATGATTCTAGATTGTATGGATTCTTACTTGATTGGAATCCAGAATTATGGAAATTCGATGTGATTTTATATGTCCATATATTTTCTGATTTTGATTGTGAATTGGAGCAATATTCTCTTGAGAAAGCATTAGTGACTTTTGAAAATGCTTCGATTAATAAATTCAGTATTACGAATGATTTAAGTTGTGGGCAATTTTACATCATTGATTACGAAGTTAAAGAGGTGGGAAATGGTAAATATCAATTTGTTTTTGAATTTAATGATGCTGAGCCAGAATTGATTATTACGGCTGAGAATATGCGGCTTACAACCTCAGGAACGGTAGTAGTTAAAGATGAGCAACATCTTGCTACTGACTGGTCAAAATTATTTGATTAAAAGATAGCGGTATATTAGCCAATTTAGAGATTCTGATTTTGCAGAAATAGTTAAAATAAAAAAAGCCTGCTATTAGATAGAGGCTTTTTTATTGCATCATAGAAACTTAAATCACTCCAGCGTAATTTTGCTCCAAGATTCATATAATTTGACTGCACTAGAAAAATCACTTTCTGAAGGCGAAAGATCACTTGCTGCTTGTATCAGACTTTGTGTCAACGCAATTACAGGTGCTGAAAGTTTAGCATCACGGACCAAATCTAATGCTATTCCAGTATCCTTTGCCAATAATGGTAAAGCAAAGGTAAGCGGGAAGCTGCGGTTTAAGACACGTTGAGGTAATACAGTTTCAGTCACACCACTTTTACCACTAGAGGCATTAATGCAATCTAATGCTTCACCCAAATTTACACCATGTGCTTTTAAAGTGGTAAAGCCTTCGGCTACTGAGCAAAGATTGACCGCAAGAAGCATATTATTCACAGCTTTCACAGCGAAACCAGCACCTGAGTTACCTACATGCTTAATGAGTTTTCCAATCGCTTGCAAGGCAGGGAGTGCTTTTTCGAATGCTTCTGCATCACCACCGACCATTACGGTCAGTGTGGCATTTTCAGCCCCAATCGTTTGACCACTTACAGGGGCATCTAAGAAAGAACCCTGTTGTATGTTTAAAGCTTCTGCCAGATTTTTAGCAGACTCTGGTACACCACTCGTGCAATCAATCCAAATACTACCTGCTTTTAATTCTAGTCCAGAAATAAGTGCTTCAACATCTTGGCTAGTTGGAAGGCAAGAAAAAATAATGTCTGCTTGAACTGCATCTTGTAAAGAAACAGCAAGGGTTCCGTATTCAGCTGCATGTTGCTCGGCTTTGGAGAAATTACGATTCCAAACAAACACGGTTTCAAAATGTTTAGGAAGATGAGCAGCCATGCGATATCCCATAGCACCTAAACCAATAAAAGCAACTGAATGAATCATAATTTTTCCTTTATATCTTTGTCGATCTTTGTTCTAGCCATGAAGTGAGTTTGGGCCAAAATTGTTCAGCACTTGCTTTGTTCGACATTAAGCCCAAATGCCCTCCGGGGATTAGAGTAAACGTGACATCTTGGCTGTTTGTCAATTCGCATAATGGTTTTATTGCGGCTTCAGTCACAAGTTGATCAGTTTCACCTGCGCCAATCAACAAAGATGAAGTGATTGAATTTAATTTGATTTGTTTATCTTCTAGCTGAATAACCCCATTTTTTAGTTCGTTTTTCAGCCAAATCTTAAAAATCATATCTTGGTTAATGCCACCAGGATAATCAATCATATTATTTAGAAACTGGCTAATGGTGGCATTTTCACTGATGGTTTCCAAATCATCCAAGTTATTCAAAAGGGTTTTATAGCTTGCATACCAGCCTTTAGGATCTAAAATTTTAAAACTAATAGAATTTAAGCGCCCTGACGTATGCGTAAATTTTTTTGGAATATGACTAGAAAACAAGTATTGACTTAGTGATGGTTTCTTTTGGATAAGGTGATACATATTTTGATTGATTTTACCAATGAATCCAGAGGCATAACTATCAATAGGACTGCCTAAAACCATTAAGTTTTTAACAAAATTCGGCTTGTGTAAGGCACTATAGAGTAAAACAAAAATGCCCGCCATACTCCAACCATGCAGTGAAATTTGCTCAGATTGAGCATGACTGCGTATTTTATTAATGCAGTCAGGGAGTGCGTAGTCGACGATGGTAAGAAAATGAATATGTCGGTCACGAAAACGAAAGTGTTTCCATTCGATTAAATACACATCAAAACCTTGATTTTGAAAATGCTTCACTAAAGACCGATAAGGAAACAAATCGTATATCGCCATATTAATGGCAAAAGGTGCCACAAAAACCAGTGGTTCTAAATAATGCTTTGACGCGGCTGGATAGTAACGCACTTTAGAATAATCATTGTGAGCGACAATTTCATAAGGTGTGCTTTCAGACAAAATAAGTGAATGTTGTTTAAAGACACGAGTCGATAAGTTTTTGAGTTGGACTTTCTTACTAGAGATCCGTTGTCTGAGTTTTGTCATCGAGGGCATATTCATTGACCTACTTGAAGATTTGCTCGAAGTCTAAACGATAATTTTATATTTTACCTTGACCTGAAATGCCGTAGACGCTCAAAATGTTGGCAATTATTCACAAAGGCAGTTCTGAGAACTGAATCGTAGAAATGAGCCAATACGACGACATCGAATATCAATTAGACACTTTAGCGATTCGTACCGGTCACACACGTACTTTTGAAGGCGAGCATAGTGAGCCAATTTTCCTAACATCTTCGTTTGTTTGCGAAAGTGCGGCAGATGCAGCAGCTAAATTTTCAGGGCAAATTGAAGGCAATACATACTCACGTTATACCAACCCAACGGTACAAGCATTTGAAAAGCGTTTGGCTGTATTAGATGGTGCTGAACGTGCAGTAGCGACCAGTTCAGGTATGGCGGCAGTGCATGCTGTGACTTTGGCTTATTTAAAAGCGGGCGATCATGTGGTGTGTTCGCGCGCTGTATTTGGTTCGATCATTTCGCTGTTTGAAAAATATGTCATTAAATTTGGTGTCGATGTAACATTTGTAGACTTGGAAGATTTAGACGGTTGGAAACAAGCGATTCGTCCAAATACGCGTCTTTTATTTATTGAAACGCCGTCGAATCCATTGGCTCAAGTGGGTGATATGCAGGCGATTGCTGATATTGCGCATGCACATGACGCTTTATTTGCAGTGGATAATACTTTTTGTACGCCAATCTTACAGCAACCCATTAAGTTTGGTGCAGACCTGATTGTCTATTCATCAACCAAATACATTGATGGTCAAGGTCGTGCTTTAGGCGGTGCAGTCGTCGGCAAAGATAAATTGGTTGAAGAAATTAACGGTGTAATTCGTACACTGGGTAATTCTATGAGCCCATTTAATGCGTGGATCTTCTTAAAAGGTTTAGAAACTTTAAGCTTACGCATGAAAGCACATTGTGCCAGTGCGCAAAAATTAGCAGAATGGCTCGATGCACATCCTAAAGTTGAAAAAGTGTATTATGCAGGTTTGCCAAACCACGATGGGCACGAGTTAGCCAAGAAACAACAATCTGGTTTTGGTGGTGTGGTTTCTTTTGTTGTGAAAGGCGAGCGCGAAGGGGCTTGGACGGTCATCGATAATACTCGCTTCTTATCAATTACCAGTAACTTGGGTGATGTCAAATCAACGATTACCCATCCTGCGACGACATCGCACGGCAGAATGTCGGCTGAGGCTAAACAAGCAGCAGGTATTAGCGAAGGTTTAATTCGCGTTTCTGTTGGTTTAGAAGATATTGATGATATTATTCGTGATATCGCACGTGGTTTAGACTTAATCTAATTTTTAATTTTATGTTCGGAGATTTTTATGAACATTAATATGCTGATGCAACAAGCACAACGCATGCAAAAAGATATGGAAGTTAATCTTAAAAAAGCCAAAGAAGAGCTTGCAAAGACTGAGGTTCATGCGGAAGCAGGCGGTGGTTTGGTTAAGGTAACAATGACTTGCCGTAATGTGGTCAAGCGCATCGAGATTAATCCTGAATTGTTGCAAGATGATCCAGATATGATTGAAGACTTGATTGCGGCTGCAATGAATGATGCGGCACGTCAGGCAGAAGTTATTTCTGAAGAGCGCCTGAAAGGTGCGAGTTCGGGTATGGGCTTGCCACCAGGCCTTGCGGGAATGTTCTAATCCCAAGTGGTTACTTACCTCCCTTTTTAGGGAGGTATTTTTATATAGGAATAACGGTGTTTAGTGATCGATTTGAACAATTAGTTCATGCTTTAAGAATTTTACCGAGTGTGGGACCAAAGTCTGCGCAACGTATGGCACTGCATCTGATTATGAAAAATCGGGAAGGTGCAGTGGGTTTAGCTCATGCTTTAACAGAAGCGACCAATCATATTCATGAATGTTGTGTTTGTCATTCACTCACAGAAGATGAAGTGTGTGATATTTGCCTCTCAACGGAGCGAGATGATCAGATATTGTGTGTGGTTGAGTCTCCAGCGGATGTCATGGCCATTGAGCAAAGTGGAAGTTTCCGAGGGAAATATCACGTCTTGGGCGGACATTTGTCACCGCTGGACGGTATTGGCCCAGACGAAATTGGCATACCACATCTGGTGCAACGCTTAACCGATGGCAAAATTACTGAAGTGATTCTTGCAACCAACGCAACTGTTGAAGGTCAGGCAACTGCACATTATTTGGTTGAAGCTTGTAAGCATATACCTGTACATATGACAAGAATTGCACAGGGTGTACCACAAGGTGGTGAGTTGGAATATGTGGATAGCCATACTTTGAGTCAGGCTGTACACAATCGTATGCGCATGAAATAAGTGAATGCTTGTTTCATGTTTATTTTAGGAGAATAGTACTTTAAATTTTAGAAATTATTTTAACGATTGGTATATTTTTAAAGAATTAATGATATAAAAAAAGTATCAATAAACAGACAAATAGAGCTTATGTACTAAAATTTAAATAATTCTTTAGCAGAAAATTAAAATTTTTATAGCTAATTGTTATATATGAGGTAAGATACCTTTTTAGAGAATCTATTCCTAGACTCGGCAGTATGTTTCAGTTTATTCAGCACCAAACAGATTTAAATAACTTTTTGTCCATCATGGATCAAAATTCCATTTATGGGCTTGATACAGAGTTTATTAAAGTGGATACCTTGTGGCCAAAACTTGGGGTGTTCCAAATAAATGTTGCTGACCAAGTCTATTTGTTAGATGGAACAACTTTAGATTTAAGTGGATTCTGGAAAAAAATATTTACTGCGCAGTTGAATGTGTTTCATGCTTGTGGCGAAGATATTGATTTGATTTATCATTATGCACAAGATAAGTCACTGAGTAATGTTTTTGATACCCAAGTTGGCATGTCATTTTTGGGTCATGGCTTACAAGTTAGTTATCAAAATGCGCTAAAGCAAATGCTCAATGTAGATATTGATAAAGATCAGACGCGCTCAGATTGGTTGGCCCGACCATTGTCACCTGAACAACTCAATTATGCTGCGAATGATGTGCTGTATATTATGGCACTGGCGCAGAAAGTTAGATCTGAGTTACAAGAAAAACACTTGTTAGAGTTTGCACAGGAAGACTGCCGAAATCTGACCTATGAAATTGGTCAAGAAACTTTACCAACTTTGCTCTATCAAGATATTGGAAATTACCGACATTCACGCCGTGAACTCATGCAATTGCAGCAATTGGCAGTTTGGCGTGAGCAAATGGTCAAAGCGTTGAACCAACCGCGTAGCTTTATTCTTAAGAATTCAACCATGATTGATTTGGTTGAGAAGAATCCAAAAAATCATTTCCAATTGTGTAATATCAAAGATATTCGTCAAAATATTCTACGTGAACACGGAAAAACCATTTTAGATTTGTTGAAGTTTTTACCTGCTCAAGAAGAATGGCCATTACGTATGGCACGACCAATCCGCCACTCCTCGAAAGAAATTGGTAATAAGGTCGATACGTTTATTCAAAACGTGGCGAATGAAACCTTGGTTCCCAAGGAAGTCCTGCTGCGTAAAAAGTGGCTGAATGCCGTGTATCAGCATGTCGTGTCAGGGCGAGATGAGCAAGATTTACCCAACTATTTACTGGGGTGGCGCTATGAGCTTTTGACCAAGCCACTCATTCAAGTGTTACATGCAGATCAGCAATATTTATCTACACAAATGCAAGTTGCACAATAGTTACTTAGATTTGTTTAAAGAATTGACACTTAGACAAATTGACGACTGCTGCGTTAATAATCATTACTGAATCAGATTATTTTTTGTTGTATGCTTGGCGTTGTATTTTCTAAGTTAAGTAATGTTCTAAGCATGCATTGTTCAATCTATAAATCGAGCAAAAAAGACGAGATGTACCTTTATGTTGCTCGTCCTTCTGAAAATGATGCAGAAGCATCTAATCCATTAGACGTTGTTCCAGAAGCTTTACGTATTGCTTTTGGTCGCGCGACGTTTGTTATGCATATCGAGTTGACCGAAACGCGTAAGTTGGCGCGTGTGAATGTATTACATGTGATGGATTCGATAGAAACCAATGGTTTCTTTATTCAAATGCCACCAGAAGGGTTAATTAACCCGAATGCAGTAGCCCCAGAAGGCTTACGTGGTGCTTAATTTTTTTCAGGAGTTGTACTATGGATAATTTTCTTTCAATTTTAGACACAATTCCTGAAGATACGATTGCAGTCAGTGTGTATTTGCTGGGCAGCATCATTATTTTATGGTGTTGGTATGCAATTGCGAAGCGCTTACCAAAACCGTTGGGTGGAATTAGTTGGGTGATTGTTTTTGCCGTAATGCTAACGCCAACGGTTTCTGAAGGGACAAATGCTTCAATTGCACCTGCATTTTTTGGTTTAATGTTTGGCATATTGACTAAAGAAAACCCGCTTATCTGGTTTAATTTAGCTGCAATTTTATGTGTTCTTGGTTTGGGTTTGATCGTGGGCTATTGCTGGTCGAAATATAGCGATAAACGCGAAATATCTGTAGTTAACAAGAAAAGTTCACCACTTTAAATAAAAAATAAGGTTATCTTATGTCTGTTGATACTCAACAATTTACGGGTACAAGTCAGTACATCGCGACTGATAGTTTAAAGCTAGCAGTAAAAGCTGCGCGTGCATTGCAAAAGCCACTATTAGTTAAAGGGGAACCGGGAACGGGTAAGACTTTATTAGCAGAACAAGTTGCACAAAGCTTAGGTCTAAAACTCATCACATGGCACATTAAGTCTACAACCAAAGCACAGCAAGGTTTGTATGAATATGATGCGGTTTCACGCTTGCGTGATAGCCAGTTGGGTGATGACCGTGTCTACGACATTAAAAACTACATTAAACCAGGTAAATTGTGGGAAGCATTTACCAGTGAAGAACGCTGTGTGTTGTTGATTGATGAAATTGATAAGGCAGATATCGAGTTTCCAAACGATTTATTACACGAACTCGATAAAATGTCTTTCTTTGTGTATGAAACTGGCGAAACAATTACTGCGACTCAACGTCCAATTGTCATCATTACGTCGAATAATGAAAAGGAATTGCCAGATGCTTTCTTGCGTCGTTGTTTCTTCCATTATATCGAGTTCCCAGATGAAGCAACCATGCGTGAAATTATCGATGTGCACTTTCCGCAAGTTTCAACTGCTTTGGTGAATGAGGCGCTTCAGGTCTTCTTTAAGTTACGTCAAGTGCCTGGTCTTAAAAAGCCACCTTCAACTTCAGAATTGATTGATTGGTTAAGTCTGTTGATGGCAGATGATATGCCAGAAGATGTACTCCGTAATCATGATAAATCTAAAGCGATTCCACCACTTTATGGTGCATTGATTAAAAACGAGCAAGATGTGCAGTTGCTTGAGCGTTTAGCCTTTATGTCGCGTCGCTAAAGGAGAAACACGCATGTTTGTGCGCTTGTTTTATACATTACGCAAATATGGTGTGCCTGTATCTACACGAGAACTCATTGATCTGAATGAGGCGGTCGCATCAGGCTTGGTATTTGCCGATCAAGAAGAATTTTATCAGCTCACCAAAACTATTATGGTTAAGGATGAGCGTTTCTTTGATAAATTTGATCGGGCCATGAAAGACTACTTTGATGGTATTTCTACTTTTAATTTGGATGAATTGCTCAATCAAGTTCAGCAATTACCGAAAGATTGGTTTGATCTAGAATTATTAGAAAAGCATCTCACGCCAGAACAGCGGGAAGAGTTGAAAAAGGCAGGTTCCCTTGAAGAGTTGATGAAAATGTTGGAGGAGCGTTTACGCGAACAACATAAAAAACATCAAGGTGGAAACAAGATGATTGGTACGGGGGGGACTTCTCTCTTTGGTGCTTTTGGTGATCATCCTGAGGGTGTGCGCATTGGTGGACCAGGGCGCAAGCGTTCCGCAGTAAAAGTTTGGGAGCAGCGTAAATACCGTAATTTGGATGACGAGCAGATTCTTGGTACACGTCAAATGCAATTGGCTTTACGCCGTTTACGTAAGTTTGCTCGTCAAGGTGCTGCTGAAGAACTGGATATTGATGGCACCATTAAAGAAACTGCCAAGCAGGGCATTTTGGATGTTCAATTGGTGCCTGAACGCCGTAACCGCGTTAAAGTCTTGATGTTGTTTGATGTGGGCGGTTCAATGGATTCCCATATTGCGCAATGTGAAAAGTTATTTAGTGCAGCCAAAACAGAATTCAAAACACTCGAATATTTTTATTTCCATAACTGTTTGTATGACTATGTATGGAAAGATAATGTACGTCGCTCCAGCACGCGCATGAACACATGGGATTTATTCAATACCTATGGGCGTGACTATCGTGTAATTGTTGTCGGTGATGCAAGTATGGCACCTTATGAACTTAATTCGGTTGGTGGTTCTGTTGAATATATGAATGATGAGTCGGGTCAGGTGTGGCTATATCGGTTACGTCAGCATTTCGATAAAACAGCATGGCTAAATCCAGAAGAAGAAAATTACTGGCACTACACACAAACGATCGGCTCAATTAAACAGATTTTTGAGCAGCATATGTATCCGATGACCTTAAAAGGGGTAGAGGATTTAACCAAATACTTAGCACGTTAATTTTATCCTGTTTTTAAATACGTCCTAAGTATTCAATAAAGTAAGAAATAATAAATGTAGACTAGGGGGAATAAGTGATGAATCATCAAATTAATGGAGTCGACCTACCCAATGCCGAAGGTTTTTTTGGACCTTATGGTGGTCAGTTTATTCCTCCGTATCTTAAAGAAGCCATGGATGAAATTAACGTGGCGTATGAAGAAATTCGTCATACTTCAGAATTTCAAAATGAACTTGCAGACTTATTTGCAAATTATGTTGGTCGACCTAGTCCTTTATTTCACGCTAAGCGTTTATCGGAGCAATTGGGTGGTGCGCAAATTTATTTAAAGCGCGAAGATCTGAATCATACTGGCGCACATAAAATTAACCATTGTCTTGGTGAGGCATTGCTTGCGAAGTACATGGGAAAAACCAAAGTCATTGCAGAAACAGGTGCAGGACAACATGGTGTGGCTTTGGCTACAGCGTGTGCTCTAGTTGGAATTCCATGTGAAATTCATATGGGGCAAGTGGATATTGAGAAAGAACATCCAAATGTTGTGAAAATGAAGATCCTTGGAGCAAAACTGATTTCGGTTACGCGTGGGACAGCGACCTTAAAAGATGCAGTTGATAGTGCTTTTGAAGAATACCTGAACGATCCAAAAAATTATATTTATGCGATTGGTTCTGTCGTGGGTCCACATCCATTTCCGAAAATGGTGCGTGATTTCCAAAGTATTATTGGTAAAGAAATTAAAGTACAAACCCAAGACCGATTTGGACAAAATCCTGATTATGTTGTGGCTTGTGTCGGTGGAGGTTCTAACGCCATAGGTGCGTTTACAGCATTTTTAAATGATACTGATGTGAAACTGGTTGGTGTTGAGCCTGCTGGTCATGGTTTGGATACAGCTATGCATTCAGCGACCTTAACATTGGGTAAGCCAAGTCAAATTCATGGTATGGCATGTTATGTCTTGGAAGATGATCAAGGTGAGCCATTACCTGTACATTCAATTGCTTCTGGTTTGGACTATCCTGGTGTAGGACCACAACATAGCTTCCTTAAAGATTTAGGGCGAGTCGAATATACAACTGCAACAGATCAAGAATGCTTAGATGCATTTATGATTTTGTCCCGTGTGGAAGGGATTGTGCCTGCACTAGAAAGCTCTCATGCAGTTGCATGGGCATTACGTGAAGCACCAAAATTAGCAAAAGATGTGAAAATCGTGGTGAATTTGTCAGGTCGAGGAGATAAAGATTCTGACTATGTTGCTGATAAGCTTGGTCTAAATTAAAACTTAAATTTAAAAAGGTCAGCATATGCTGACCTTTTTTATCTATTACTCTGCATTTCATTAGCCAGAAATATACTGCTGTAATTGTTCAATCAGTTTTTTCTGATCAGCCATTGCTGCTTTAACCAAGTCACCAATTGAAATTAAGCCAATCAGTCGTTCATTCTCAACCACAGGCAAGTGGCGTAGGTGGCGATCAGTCATTAACTCTAGACAATCTTCTATGCTTGTGTTGGTTGTTACGGTCAATACCGTTGCGGTCATAATTTCACTGACATTGGTTGTGAATGAAGTGCGTTCCATCAAGGCAACTTTACGCGTGTAATCACGTTCAGACACAATCCCAACGACTTTTTCGTCCTGTGTAACGACTAAAGCGCCAATGCCCTTGTCAGCCATAAGTGTAATTGCTTCAAATACGGTAGAATCTGGACGAATTGTAAAAATTGACTGTTCGGATTTATCTTGAAGGACTTGTGCAACTTTAGTCATATTATTCATCTCTGATGTTGTTTATTGTTTGATATTTAACTTAACGCGAAACAATAAAAATGCAAATACCTGAAGAGTCATTAATTGCATTTAAGTAAGCGAAATAAAGTGTTTTCATCAAACACCTTATTTCGCTTTATAGTCTTATGCGGGTTGAAATTGTAGGTCGGCAAAGAAAAAATGGCGCATTTGTTGAGTCGTAAGTTTAAATTTTTGGCTAGAAGAATTACATAGCGCAGGAATGACTTTGAGTCGAGCCAAAGTTGGCAACAATGATGTATGAAAATCAGCCGGTGTAATTCTACGAGGGATATAACTTGGCCAATGAACTTCTGCATATTTATGTGCTTGAACGCTATTCATCCAGAACGGAAAAATAAAATCATCTTGGTCAGACATGATTGCCCAACCTTGATTGTATAAACCCCATAACACACCGCAGTACATCATGGATTTAAGAATAGTAATTTTAAAAAATAAGTCTTTTGCGATTGGTTGTAATTGACTAATTTGTTTCATATTGGACAAACGTTGTGAAGTCATGAGTTATTGTAAAAACATCAGGTTAAATTTCTGTGTAAGCTTTGCGAAAAATCGTAAGTAAATATGTTTTGGAAAAATAGAGCCAAAAAAAACGCCACCTAAGTGACGTTTCATTATGCTTGCATCGTGGCCATTTTCTGCCAGTATTGTGCTTTAAGTGAATCGCGTTCTACACGGAATCCTTGATAGTACAGTTCAGCTAAAAACATTGCCGCTTTACCATGACCCGCACGTGCCACGTCTTCCAATTGTAGAACTGCTTCTGAAAAGTTCATTTGCGATTGAATAGTGTTCACCGCAGTAGCATATGCATGTTCTAACTCATGATGAGAAATTTGTTGAATCATAGATAACTCCTTATTGTAATTATGATTGTACAACTCGACTTTTATAGTCTTTATACTAATTTAACTAAGTATTATTAAACTAATATTACAGATTGGATGAAAAGTCAAATAACATATGAGGGTTGTACGAATAAATTCAAGTTACATGATTAAACAATAGTCAAAATGTTTTTTTATTAAGATGTAACGACAGGATACTGTAATTAAAAGGAGAATAATATGACAAATACAATAGACGGCTTTACTTTTGATTTACCACTGAACGCGGAAAAAATTATTGAATTGGCTCACTATCATCGTCAACAATTAGATGAGGCCATTTTTCACAATGAAATTCATTTAGGGGAATATTGTTTGGCTCAGCGTAAGCGCGTGTATGATTTTACGCGAACACTGGAGCCACAACAAAGAGTTGAATTTTATAAAATGTACGATGGGGAACTGCGCAGAATTGCGGATGATGAGGACTTACATCCTGCGGATGCAGAGCATGGAGTAGGTATGTTTGCCATTGTATTGGCGTTGGCTTTAATTGCTTTTATTCTTTATTTTGCCGTGGTTCGTAATATTACCAGTGCTTAAGACCAAATTTGCCCATTTTTAGCCATTTCAGGTTAAGACTGGGCAAATAAACTTGAGATTCTTTAGTACCCAACCTACACTATCTGCTGATTCGAGGTAGTGTATGCATAGCGCAAAGCAAAAAATTATTCATTTTTTTTATCAGTTTAAATTAGAGAATTTATATTATTTCTTGGTCGCGCTAATTATTGGTGCGATTCTTTTTTTGGCTACTTTTGCATTGTTTAGACCAGTGACACCAGAGCAATATCATCAAATTAAACAGTTATCTCAGCAAGCTTCTTATCCTTCTACTCAAGATATGGCAGATCAACTTTTGTATAAGCATCAGGTGACCATAGGTCATTACTTGAAATTGATGCGGGCATATCATACGGAGAAGAATCGTGCAAAGGAGCTTCCTCCTTTGGCGGATGATACGGTTCGTTCATTTTAGGAAGTGTTGTTTGAGGTTGAGCTAATTTTTTACTCGTGTTTAAGTTTTCTTGTAAAATACGTTCTAAGGCAGATTTATCTAGGTTTTTACTAAAAATTACGAGGGTTAGTCGATCTGGGTGTAAATGTTTTCGGATCGCATTTTGTACTTGAATAGCGGTTAATTGATTTAATTCTTCGCTGTAGCGACTTAAATAGTCAGCAGGTAAATGATAAAAACCCATAGCGCCTAACTGAGCATTAATTGCTGCATTGCTACTATAGTTATTGGGGAAAGCCCGCATCATACCTAGTTTGGTCTGTTCAAATTGCTGTTGGTCAATCGGTGTGTCAATGAAATTGACCAAGGCTTGATGTGCAATCTGAATACTTTCTAGCAAATGAGCTTGTTCGGTTGAATAGCCTAAGCTAAAGGGGCCAGCAGCTTGCATGAAATTAAAATTACTATATACACCATAGGTCAGTCCTCGTTTAACACGGAGTTCTTGACTTAAGATGGAATTAAATCCTCCTGTTCCAAATATGCGATTCGCAACTTGCAGTGCCAAATAATCTGGATCATCTCGAGTGGTTCCGATTTCACCCATCACAATATGTGCTTGGCTTGATGAATAAGGGATATGCCGAATATTAAAATCTGTACGAATACTTGGAGCAGGGAGAGGATTGGCTTGGCTGCCTTCAGGTAATTGTTTGGCTATTTTTTCAGATAGTTTTAAAGCTTCTTTGGGAGTTAGTTGTCCAGTAATTGCAATATTTAAATTATTCCGTACCAAAAATTGCTTACGGAACTCGATCAAATTTTCAGGCGTGATGCGTTTAATACTGGCTTGAGTTCCAGTAATGGGTTCGGCATAAGGGTGTTTGCCATATAATGTCCGATAAAACACAATGTTTTTCATACGATCTGGGTTTTCTTTTAATTGTTTTTGCCCAACAGCAGTATTACTGAGCATCAAATCAATACTGGGTGCCTTAAAGGTAGAGTGATTCAATACTTCAAGCATCATGCTTAAGGCAGGTTGTAACTTTTCAGGATCGGATAAGGCCCTTAATTTGATAATAAACATATCTCGGTATGTAGCCACACTGAATTTTGCTCCAACACTTTCAAAGGTTGAAATAATTTCCTGCGCTGTGTAGTTGGTTGTTCCTTCATCCAGAAGTTGTGCGGCCATGTTGGATAAACCATAAAGATTAGAACCAATCTCAGAGTCCCGTGCCGAACCAGCATTAAAGGTCAGTTGAATGTCAACTATGGGTAAAGTTGGCGATTCCACAAAAAGTGATCGAACATGAAAACGATTATTGAGTTCATGTACGTAGGGAGCAATTTGATGTGGATTTTCCTGAATATTTTTGAGGCTTTGTAAATGAGCAATTGAGCTGAACTCGTTTGTTGTTTTGGTATTTTGTATAAGCTCAGCAAAACTAGCAGGTGAAAATAAAAAAGAGGCCATGAAACATAAATATAATTGCCACATTTGCTTATCCCTTAGTCATTTTTGTTGTTCAGGAAGAATATGCATATTGCTTAAATTTTTTCGGTTGAAATAGGTATTTGCCACGCGTCGGATATCTTCTGGGGTAATAGCTTCATAATGTTGTTGTAATTGATCAATTAAGTGATAACTCAAGCCATTCACTTCCAATGTTCCAATCATTCTGGCTTGTCCTGCAATATCATCTTGGCTGTAAATTAAATCGGCCATATATCTTGTGACTACACGATTTACTTCATCATCAGCAGCAGGGTTATTTTTTAAATTTTCTATTTCAGTCAATAAGGCCTTCTCAACCTCCTCCAGTGAAACGCCATCTACAGGAATGGCAGTAAGACTAAAAAGGCTATCACCTCGATTATACGGATCATAAGATGCGCTGACTGAAGTCGCCAATTTTTGATTACGGACTAAATTGTTTTGAAGTCGTGATGTTATCCCGCTATCCAGTATATTTTTGATAATAGCGAGTGCATAGGCATCTTGTGGATTTTGCGCGGTGGATAAAGAAGGAACATTCCAAGCTAAAAAGAGATTTGGAACTTGTACGGGAAGTTTAACCTCCATATAGCGATAGCCAATATTTGTATATTCTTGAACTTCATTTCTTTGAGTTAATGTTTTTGCTGGAATAGCAGAGAAGTATTGTTGAACTTGATGAAGCGTTTGTTGAGTATCCACATCACCAACAATGACTAAAATAGCATTATTGGGGGCATACCAGTCTTGATACCATTTTTGGAGATCATTTAATTGTAAAGTGTTGAGATTTTTCATATAGCCAATTACAGGTTGCCGATAGTGGCTGGTTGGGTAAGAAATCCATCTAAACCGTTCTGATGCGAGAGCACGAGGATTATCATCGGTTCTTTGTCGTCGTTCTTCCATAACGACTTTAATTTCAGTATCAAAGTCCTGTTGTCTGAGCAGTAAATTACTCATCCGATCTGCTTCTAATTCTAAAGCCAAAGGTAAAAAGTTTTTTTGGTAGAGTTGATAATAATAGGTGTAGTTGGTAAAAGTGGCAGCATTTACACTCCCACCATACAGTCGACTTAAACGAGTAAATTCATCATTAGGTACTTTGGTGGTGCCTTTAAACATCATATGCTCTAAAGCGTGTGAAATACCGAACAGATTTCCTGATTCATCACTACTACCAACGGCATACCAAATTTGTGTCATGACCATAGGTGAACGATGGTCTTCGCGGATGATCACTTTCAGCCCATTGTCTAAAGTATATTCTGAGGTTGAGTGTGTCAGATTGTTTTGAGGTTTTGCATAAACTGGAGAACAATAAATCGGACAAACTAAGATCAATATACCTAAGAGTATAGATGATTGTTCTAGGCGGTTATTATTATTTTTGCCAAACACTTAAGGAACTCACAAACCTTGGTATTTAAAATCATTCTTTAGAAAATTATTTATAAATGCAACATAAGGGTGTAGCTTTTTGTAGCTGATTTATACGATACGGCAAGATAAGGAAAATCCTTCTCTTTTATGCTAAAATCATTAACTTTTAACACGCTGCTTTTCAAAGGATTCGGCATGCAACAACAATCTACTGGGCAAAATAAATTTTTGATTGATGCTGATATTGGGGATGATGATGTAACTTTACCAAGTTTACCTGCGGTAAATGTACCAATTGTTGAGACTCCAAAAGCTGAAGAAGTTACGACTTCAGTTCAAATAACTTCCGATGAGCAAATTGCCGAAAAGTCAACAGGCGGCTTTTTTAGCCGAATGAAAGAAGGGTTAACCAAAACCCGTAAAAACTTTGCCGATGGTATGGTCAACATTTTGATCGGTGGTAAAGAAATTGATGATGAGCTATTAGAAGAAGTTGAAGAGCAGCTTTTAGTTGCAGATATTGGGGTAGATGCGACCAAAGCAATTATCGCAAATTTGACTGAGCGTACAGCGCGTGGTGATTTGATTTATTCACATTCTTTGTATAAAGCATTGCAAGAAGAATTGGTTAACTTGCTTGCTCCACGTGTTAAACCTTTGCATATCGATCCGAATAAAAACCCTTTTGTGATTTTGGTTGTCGGTGTAAATGGGGTAGGTAAAACCACCACAATTGGTAAATTGGCTAAGCGTTTGCAAGGTGAAGGTAAAAAAGTCATGCTTGCTGCTGGGGATACTTTCCGTGCAGCAGCAACCGAGCAATTGCAAATTTGGGGTGAGCGCAACAATATCGCCGTGGTTGCTCAAGGTCATGGTGCAGATAGTGCTTCTGTCATTTTCGATGCTTTTGAAAGTGCACGTGCAAAAGGTGTTGATGTTCTAATTGCCGATACTGCAGGACGTTTACATAACAAAAGTCATTTAATGCAAGAATTGACGAAAGTTAAGCGTGTTATGCAAAAAATTGATGCTACTGCGCCACACGAAATTATGTTGGTTGTCGATGCAGGCACAGGTCAAAATGCGATTAACCAAGTCGAATTATTTGATGAGGCTGTTGGTCTTACAGGTATTACGATCACTAAATTAGATGGAACAGCAAAAGGTGGTGTTCTGTTTAACATCGCAAGTCGCACTCATGTTCCAATTCGCTTTATTGGTGTCGGTGAAAAAATTGATGATTTACGCCCATTCTCTGCTAAATCATTTGTAGCAGCATTGTTTGAAACCGAAAAATAAAAAGTAGTCTATTTCACATAAACTCCGCAAAATGCGGAGTTTATCTTTTTTAGGGTATTTGTTTGATTTAAAAGAGAACACTCTATCCTGAGTAAATGATTATTTCCCAGAAATTTAGCGTTAGAATAAAACCCTTAAAAAAAATATGTGTATTTGGGTTTTGTGGGGTAATCAATGGCACTATTAGATAAACTTAGCCAAGTGCTAACAACTGAAATTACAACGGACTTAATTTTTAATAGAAAAAATGAAACTGATTCAAAGGAATCGGATTATCTTCAACAATTACAACAACGCCAATCCATACAGAAATTAGGTAAGAACCTAGCATATGATCAAGAATATTTAACTGAGTTGATTCATACAGCTGCTTTAAGTTGCCCATCTGCAGTGAACATGAAAACTACACGTATTGTTATTCTATTTTCCAAAGCACATACGGAATTTTGGCGTTTGGTTCAAGAAATTCAAAAAACACAAATACCCGAACACTTATTTCCAGCAATTGCAATAAAGATTCAGAAATGCAACGCGGCTTATGGAACAGTTTTATTTTTTGAAGATCAAACAGCCATCGAAAACTTGCAAAAGAATTCACCCTTAAATTCAGCAGAATTACCATTGTGGTCAGAACAGAGTTCAGGAATGGCGCAATATGCAGTTTGGATGGCTTTAGCAGAAATAGGAATAGGTGCGAATTTTAATTATTACAGTCCCTCAATTGATTACAAAGTTGCACAATACTTAAAACTCAGTACAAAATGGAAGTTGCAAACCCAGCTAGTATTTGGTTCGATCGAACAAGATGCCGAGTATGTGGAAGCTGTCAAGAAAGAAGCAGATTTTTTGATTTTTAAGTAAGAGAGTGACAATTTCGTTTAAGCCGTAATGAAGAAAATTTTGTTATCCTTTGAACGTTCTAAATATAAAACAGACTGTCACAATCATAGGTCTTTATATAATTTACAAACCACTTAAGATACATGTATGACAATTGAGATATAACTCTCTATTTAAACGAACAAATGAATGAGGACAAAATAATGGCATTCTTAGATCATATGAAAAAACGCCGTACAATTTATGCAATTGGAAAGAATGTAAATCTAGAACAAACAGAAGTCGAACAGCTTATTAAGGATGCTGTACGTGAAAGTCCATCAGCTTTCAACTCTCAAACCTCACGCGTCGTTAGCCTATTTGGTCAATCACACCATAAGTTCTGGGAAATTGTACGCGAAACTTTGCGTAAAATGGTTCCAGCGGAAGCATTTGAAAATACAAGTAAAAAAATAGATAGTTTCGCTGCGGGTTACGCTACGGTTCTATTTTATGAAGATCAAGATGTTGTGAAATCATTGCAAGAGCAATTCGCACTCTATGCAGATAACTTCCCTGTATGGTCAGAGCATTCATCAGCAATTGCGCAATATGCAGTTTGGACAATATTGGCTGAACATAATATTGGTGCATCCTTACAGCACTATAATCCAGTAATTGATGCTGAAGTTGCGGCAACTTTTGACATTCCAAGCCATTGGAAGCTACGCGCTCAATTAGTGTTAGGTTCAATAGAAGCACCAGCGGGTGAGAAAACATATTTAGACGATAACATCCGCTTTAAAACATTTAACTAAATGTCTTTACCGCAGTCATTTACATTGATGATTGCGGTGTCTTTAAATGATCAAATTTCTATATTAAATCGTATATGCACCATGTGCATTCGGATTTCCCCTCGACCAAATGCCAATATCATCTATTGTGTAAAGTATATAAAAATAAGTTAAAGAAATCGGTTGCATTTCAAAAATGACTTTGTCATAAAATTGTCATTTATAACTTGCATAGTGCAACTAAAATTTAACAATGAATCAAGAGAAGGCAAAATGGCTTTACGTTTAACATTTGCTACAGCGGCATTAATGGTAAGTAGTTCGGTATTTTCAGCGGTTACAATCACAGCTCCAGAAACAATCAAGATTCTTGCGGTAAATGATCAAGAAGTGAATACAGGTTTATTCCGTTCAGAAAATAATACCTATAAGTTAGATGCGGGTAGTTCAGACATTAGCGTTCGCTACATTCAGTATTTTGAACATATGTCTGGTGAGCATGATATTGTTAAATCAGGTGTTGTTACTTTGAAAACACCAAGCCTTCAAGACAATCAAACCTATAAATTAGCTTTAATCAATCCACCAAAAACGTTTGAAGATGCCAAAAAATACGCACAACAACCTACAATTGCGCTTTTTGATCAAAAACAGCAAGTTTTGGTTCAGCAAACTGGTGCAAATACAGAACAAAAACCATGGTTAAGTCGCAGTATGTTTGGTGGAGCTTTAGATTTAACACAAAAAAAATCTACACCCGTTAATCAACCGCCAGCTGTATATACACAGCCTGTGGCAAACTCACCGTCTTCGACATTACAAGTTGCGACAAATGCCAAATCAAATGCTATCCCTGTAGATCAAGAATTAATTGAACTATGGAAAAAAGCAAATAAAGCAGAAAGACAAAAATTTATGGGTTGGGTGGCTGAACAAGCAAACTAAGCTCTCTTTTAATATTAAAAAACTCAGTATATGAATGTGTACTGAGTTTTTTCAGTGTAGAAACCTGTAAAAAATATGCTCTGATGCTAAATTTAGTGTGATAAATATTCGATTTGATTAATTAATAATCTCTTGGTGATGTATTTCGCATTTTTTTATAAAATGCGCTTGCACTCATAGCAAAACCGTATAGAATGCACCCCATGCCGACGAGATAGACGGAAACGAACGAAGCGCGAAGCGCTGAGTTGTTGAGTATATTGAGTCCAGCATCTAATACTGACGAGGTATTAGATAGATCATTAAGAGATTATGAAGAACAACTTGTGTGGATTTTTACTGATTGATCGATCGAAATTATTTTCATTGATTGATGGTAGAAATTGCTCGAAGTTTATTTGAGAAATTGATGTCAGAAAATTGATGAGCCAAGATTGGCACCCTTTAAGGTGCTAGCAAGTATTAAACTGAAGAGTT